>CAVSNM010000002.1:0-2422500 GCA_963729355.1 uncultured Acidobacteriaceae bacterium | reverse complement strand
CCCTTCGGGCTTGTCATTAAGCTTCATCGCTACCCACGGCTTCGCCGTGGGCTGCATTCTTGCGCCGCTTTGCGGCTCGTGCCACCGTTTGCCTAAGTCTCAAGCCAATTTGGAGGCGACTCAGGATAACAATTCTATTTTTAATTTGAGGGCCGCCGGTTTGGCCGATGACCCTCATTGATTCTAGAAATGGAAGCCTAGTTCTGCGGTTAGGGCACGCGGGGTAACATAATGCGTGCCGCTGAAGGTTGAGAGAAAGTTGTAGAGTGCATATTTGTTGGTTATGTTGATCGCGGTCAGAGTGAGGCTCCACTTGTAACGTTCGCCTTTGAAGAGGTTATCGTCACCGACTGCAATATCGAACAGGTTGCGAGACGCGATGCGTGGAGGATTCTTGTCGTCATCTTCTGTGTTCGGCTTCGGCACATTCAAGAGTGTCGATCCATATTGTGATAGCGGACACGGGTTGGGAAGAGAAACGAATGGGGTCGCCCGCTGGCTACCGCAAAACAGACCCGACTGGAACTGTTGATCCGCGGTTAAAGGAGTTCCGAACGAGTCTGTGAGGGCAACGGCTGGCTGTCCCGTGGCCGTCGTTGTCGTCTGTGCGCAATTTCCGCCGTAACAAGGTGTCTGCCCGGCCACCAGACCGCTGTCATAGCGCCAGTTGAAGCCGAGCCACGCTCCGGTTTTTCCCAGCTGATATTGGAAGTGGGTTGTCATATTGAATTTCTCGTCGTGATCGATGCGGAACGGAGTTGATGCGATTGAGCCGACCGCCACGGCGGGCACGGCACCGGCTCCCCCGAGTTGGGGAGTGAAAAAGCGAGCCGCGACGCTGGAAAACACGGCAAGCGCTGTGAAGCCATGGTAGTTAGGCACACTCACGCGTCCAGCATATCCGGGGATTTTCGATCGGTCCCACTCGATCGGAAACGTGATCGGCGTGTTGCCGAGCACGCTGAAATCGTAGGCGTTGTGAGTGTACTTCCAGATGTACTCGCCGGAGAACACAACATATTTTCCGAAAGCTTGCTGCAACCCGGCGTGGAATTCGTTCCGCCAGCCCACATTAAACGGCGTTATTCCTGACACGGTACAGCCGAGGAGAGGATTCAAAACAGGATCGGCGCAACCGTTGTTCGAGAGCACCAGATTTTCATTGAACGGAGTTTCTAACACGCGAGCATAAGACACACGGAGAACGGTGTTCGTCTTCTTAATGTTGTATGCGACGCCGAGGCGCGGCTGCGCTTCTCTATGTGTGGTCAGGCCGTTATAAAAATCGCCGCGCAACCCGAGATTGAATGCCCAGTTCTTTACGGTGATCGAATCCTGGAGGTAAAGGGCAAGTTGCTTCACGTCGGTATGGCCGTTGAAAGTATAAAGGCCGCTCGTAGATGTGGGGCAGCCATCATTGGGAGATGGCGTGGGCCGGGTCAGGTCATAGCAACCGAGTAAAGGATTGAACGCAGCGATATTTGGATTGTTGACACCGTCATTCGGCAGAAGGCCAACACCACAATTTGATGGATCATTTGGGGTGGAGGGATTGCCGCCGTTCCAGAAAGGGTTGCCGTTGGCATCGAGGCATGGAGCATTCAGCGTGGGATCAACTATGCCGAGGGGGTCGTGCTCGTCCAGAAACGTCTGCTGATAGACGGCGCCGCCCTTGATGTTGTGAATTCCCTTCACATACGAAATGTCTGAGCGCGCCCCGGCGTTGAGGAGAGTGCGATTTTGACTGATTGTCTCTCTTTGAAGATTAGTGGGTCCGAGGTCGGCAAATGGATTGGCGCTAGGGTAGTAATTGAAACTGTCTCTGCGCACAAAAGCACCAAGAGTGAATACTGTCGTGTTGTTTAACAGTCGAGTCCACGATGGCGCGATGTTAAACGTCTTGATCTGAGAACGCTGGTCGGCCGGGCCGACGACATTGCCGTTCGGGTCCAGTCCCCCGTTGCTTACAACCACGCCGTTCCACGGCGTTGCGAATTGGGAGTCAAAAGTATTCGGAGTCTGGAACCAAGAGCGCGTGAAGCCAAGATTCAGGTGAATGGAGTTTGCACTATTAACCTGATAGTCGACTCGGTCGAAGAAATTCTCTTCGTTGCCCTTGTCGTGCATTACGGCGAACTCAGGAGGATCAAGAAATCGTCCGCTGTTCAGGCCATTGGCTGAAATGAAGTTTCCCCAGTTCTTGCCTCCATAGGAAAGGTCGAAACCGAGATTTGACGACCCGAACGATCCGTATGATCCGACAACGCTGCCGTGAGGAGTGGTCTCTCCTTGCCCGGAACGGGTGGTCACATTGATGACGATGCTAGTCTTGTCTCCATATTCGGCGGGCGGCGCCCCGGAGATCACTTCCAAAGACTGGATCGAATCAAGCGGGATTTGATTAGAGAATACTTTGCTCTGCTGGTCGGTGATGGGCTGGCCATCGACGGAGAACGAATTTTCCGCGTGATCGCCGAGCCCGTGAAAAAGGCCATTTGAATCCGCGGATATTCCCGGCGTGGCGAGTGTGACCAGCGAACTCACTGAAGACGACCGGCTCTCCAAAGGTAATTTATCGAACAGACCACGATCGACATCGGTATGAAATGTGGGATCGTTTTCCAGCAGATCCGCAGCGGGGGCTTCTACCGTTACGCTCTCAGCGGATCCCGCAACCTTGAGGTTGATCTTGACGTCCAGGGGCACCGGGGATCGCACTTCAACGTCCTGAGCATAGGGAGCAAAATTCGCGCTGCTTACACTCAAGTGGTAAGGATTGAATGGAACATTCTGGAAACTGAATCGCCCGGTGCTGTCGGTTGTGGTTGATCGCTCGTAGGCGCTGACGGGATTGTGAATCTCGACGGTTGCATTCGGAACCACCGCGCCGGTGGAATCAAGGACAGTACCGCCAATGGACGCTGAGTTGGACTGTGCGTGAGCTTGGAAAGCTAATCCAAAATAAAAAAACACGACAAAAGCCGCATGAAGCGACTTCTTGTAAGAAGCCAGCATGAGTTCCTCCAAAATTTTCGGTTCGGTCGTTAACGTTGAATTTGCAACCAGCCGAACGAAGCTAGACCGATGGCGGAGGACGAATGCGATAAGAAAGAACAAGAGCCGAGGAACGAGCGATTACTTCTGGGGCGACATGCAAAATCGCCGTGGTTATTACTGGAATCGGTTGGTAGACGGCGGTTCCGATCACTCCACAATGGGCGATCGAGCAAATCGAGCATTCATGACTCGGAAGCCTGGAATTGTCATTATGGACATGGACAGCCTGGGCGAAGCCACTGAAGGCAACGAGAAGCACGCAGATCAGGCCTAAAGTCCGGATGGGCCAACTTTTGTTCGTTCTGGGGAGAATTCCTATCAAACTCGAATGTCCTGGATAATTTAGTTAAACACAACTTCCCATAGAAAGGAAAGGGCAGTCGTCTGAATGAGTTACCAAGGGAGTGATGCGTCAAGACTATGAATTGGTTGTCATTGGTGGAGTGAATCTTCAGTCCAAAAGACCATAAAGGTCATCCAGGCCGAAAGGTTCTCGTTTCTCTGAAAGGAAGACGAAGGCTACCGTGGACAAAGCAAGGATGGCCAGAATGAGCAGCACTATCCGCCCTCGGCGACCCTGGATTAAAAACAACAGGCTCATTGTCCGCCGCCAGAACTCCGCGCTAACAATCTAGTGGAATTGAGGATGAACGCGAGTTCCGAGGTTACGTGAATAAAGGCGGCCAGCAACGGATTTAGGAAGCCAAAAGCCGCCATGCCCACTCCAATGCTGTCCACGACTAGCGTGCCTGCGAAGTTCTGCATGATGATGCCGCGACATCGTCGCGCGATCCGCAAGGTCGCGACAAGCTTGGAGAGATCGCTGCCAATCAAAATGACGTTGGCGCTCTCCCTTGCAACATCGGTGCCTGAACCCATCGCAATTCCAACATTCGCTTCTACCAGGGCCGGAGCGTCGTTGATGCCGTCGCCGACCATTGCGACTTTGCGATTTTTCCGGCGGAGGTCGCTGACCCATTTAGCTTTCTGATCAGGCAGGAGTTCCCCCACGGCCTGGTCGACGCCGAGATTTTGTCCCACCGATGCAGTCACGGCCTGGGCATCTCCGCTGAGCAAGATGGTCTTGAGACCCATCTCTCGCATCGCCGCGACCGCAGCTTTTGCCTCAGGACGCAGAACGTCAGCGATGTGGATGATGCCGAGCATTCGGCCGCCGCGAGCGACGTAAACTTCTGAGGCCCCTTGGCCATTACCATTGACGGGCAGAATTTCATTCACGCTATGCTCCGTCAGGAGCGCCCGGCTGCCGACGAGAATCTCCTCGCCACGGTATATCACTCTTACGCCTCTTCCGGGCGTGTATGAGAATTCATCTGGCTCGACAGGTGGAACCTTGAGCTCGGCGGCGCGGGCGATGATCGCCTTGGCAAGGGGATGTTCAGACCTGCGTTCGGCGATGCTGCCAATGGCGATGATTTCCTGCGGAGTGAAACCGTCTGCGGAGATGACTTCCTGAATCTGCGGCATTCCGAACGTCAAGGTGCCGGTCTTATCCAACAGGACGGTGTCAACTTCAGCCAGGGCCTCCAGGTAGAGGCCGCCCTTGATGATCGCACCCTGACGCGCGGCGCGACCGATGGCGCCCAGAATCGCGAGAGGCGTTCCTGCGGCGATGCCGCAAGCTCCGGCAACGATCACGACCGAAATCGTTGATCTTATATTATGAGAAATGACGAAGGTTAGAACTGCGGCCCCCAGGGCGAAATAAACCAGGTAACCTGCGAGACGGTCCGCCGTCTTCTGGATGGGGGCGCGTGATTTCTCGGCTCGCTCGACGGCTTCGATAATCTTTCCGAAGGTTGTGTCGCGTCCCAGTTTTTGTGCTGCTACTTCGAGCGCACCTGATTGATTGATGGTTCCCGCGTAGACCAGATCTCCGGGCAATTTTGCAACCGGCATGGCCTCGCCTGTGATTGCGGCCTGCTCCACAAAGGATTTTCCTCCGAGCACGACGCCATCGACCGGGATGCGTCCACCCGGCTTCACGATGACCGCGTCCCCGATTTGCAGGGACTCGGCGGGAATTTCAACCACGTCGCCGTTACGCCTGACTGAGACAGTTCGAGGCAGGAAATCGATGAGGTCTTGAATGGCACGCCGGCCGCGTCCTACTGTGAGCCCTTCCAAGACTTCGGCGGCCAGGACGAAAGCGGTGATGACCAACGCGGTGAAGAATTCACCGATCGCCATCGCCGAGAGAAGGGCAATGGCCATGGAAAGCTCCATCGTCATTTTTCGTTCGACGATGTTCTCGTAGCCTTCCTTGAAAATGGGGTATCCGCCGATAAGGGCCGCCGCGATCCCAATGACACTGAAATGTGGAAACGGCTCCCAGAGCCGAAACCAGACTGCCGCAGCGGCCAGAGCCACGAAGGCAATACGAAGAATTTCAACCCACTCGAAACCATGCTCATGTTCGGCATGCTCAGAGATATGGTCGTCCTGGTTTTTTCCGCGCTTAGGGTTGGGAGTGAGCGCAGAAGCCGCGGTGTGCGTTTCTTCGAGTAACTGTGGAGATCTCATGGAGCGTTCTCCTCTGCAATTGAGAGATGGCTTATCTCAAATAGGACTTAACCATGTCGATCACTTCATCGGCGGCGCCTACTTGCTCTGAAGTAGGCTTGTGTTTTCCCTTGAGCACGTGACTTCTGATATGTCCTTCGAGAAGCTCCGCCATCAAACTGTTCATGGCTCCCCGTGCGGCGCTCATGAGTTGCAACACATCCGAGCAATCGCGCTCATCGGTGAGGGCACGCACAAGCGCCTCGACTTGTCCCTGTATGCGTTTCGCACGCAGGATTAGTTTTTGTTTGTCCTTAATGGTATGGCTCATCTACGTTGCGACGATACCATACCAGGTATGGTATAGCCACCTAGAAATAATGAAGGGAAAGGCGTTTTATCTGGCCGGCTCCAACGTAATCTGATAGCCGGGGCGCAAAATCAAATCTCCGCCCGTCTGAAACGCTGCAGCTGCTACAAACGTAACCGGTATCATGTAATAGGACTTAAAAACTGCTCCCGAGAGACCGTCCAACAGATCTTTCGCCCCGATGCCCGCACCGCCAGATAAGATCATCAAGCCTATCTGCTTTTTCCGCGAAGGCTTAATCACTCCCTCTGAATCTTTCGTGACTGTCGTCACGGGCTGATTAAACTTCAGCATGATCGAACCGCGCCGGAAGAACCTTTTAGCTGGAACAGTGACTGTTACGCCGTTGTAGTTGCCGCTTGGACATGTCACGGTGAATGGATAGCCGCTCGGCATTCGCGAGTCGAGCCAGGTTTGGAGTGTGCAGCTTTCGGCGCGGGCTGCAAGGGTTAGGGCGAAACACAATAATAAGGTCTTCATGTCAATGTGTCCCGGCACGTTGAGAGGAATCCGAGTGTCTGCATGGAGCGATACTATCCGGCGAGTGCTTTGAGCAGCAACTTTTTGTCGATGTAGCAGAACCGGGTTCGGGGGACTAAAGTCCGAATAACTCGCGGAGGCGTTTGGTTTGGGCGCGGCTTACGGGGATTTCGGTTTGTTTCTTGTCGTCCATGCGCAGCTGGTAGGAGCTTTTGAACCAGGGGACGACTTCTTTAATTCTATTGATGTTCACCAGATAAGAACGATGTGCGCGCCAGAAAGAATTTGGGTCGAGGCTGCCGAGGAGTTCTTCCAGAGTGCGGCAGTTGGATTGACCTTCCATGCCGGTTGGTCCCGTTGTGGCGACGCTGATTACGCCGTCTTCGATCGAGGCAAAACAGATATCTTTTTGATTGACCAAGAAGAGGCGTCCGGCGGCTTTTAGAAGAAGCTTCGAGGGCTGCGGCTTTTGCGCTTCAAGCATCCGTACTAAGGTCTCCAGCTTGTCGGTAGCTGTGCCGTTAGCATCGAGAGTAGCTCGAGCCCTGTGAACGGATTGCGCTACCCGCTTCTTGTCGAAGGGCTTGAGAAGATAGTCAACCGCATTTACCTCGAATGCTTTTACCGCGTATTGGTCGAAGGCGGTCGCGAAAATGATTTTCGGCAGGGGGACTTTCTTGTCGAGCAGTTTTTTGATCACGCCGAAGCCATCGAGGCCGGGCATTTGCACATCGAGGAAAACAAGATCAGGATTGTGTTCGCGAATCAGATTGATGGCGTCGAGACCATTTTCTCCCTGGCCGAGGATTTCTACTTCTCCAGTATTTTTTAGGAGGTAAGCGAGTTCGTCGCGGGCGAGTTGTTCGTCGTCCACGATTACAGCTGATAGAGACATGATGGTTCCGCGCTGTCGCTCTCGTCTGTAGTATAGCGATCGATTTTTAGGCGCGTCAACGAAGGGGCGTTGTTATGTTGGCTGTTTTGAATCAGCGGTTCTTTCGAGGCGTTTGCAAAAACTGCGGTTTGAACAAGGCCGCCAAAAGAATGAAGACTCCGAACACGATTGCGAAGGGTGCGAAAACGAGGCCGCCGAACCAATTGTGGTAGTTCAGGCTACCGCTCGAAAGGATTGGATGCAGGCCAAGCCCGACCATACAGAGGCCTGCCAAGGCGGCTACGCCTCGGAATAATGGACCTCTTGGGTCGACGTTAAGCATCTCACGCGAGTTACTTCTGGCCGATCACTCCAAACTCATCTTCCGGCGTCCATCTTCTTATAGTCAGAGGGAACTTCGAAGAGGCTGGCGTCGGACGGTCCTTCGTGAATGTTGCGCAATTCCATGCCGCCGCCGTCGGGGCTCACGACTTTGAGGAGAAAGCGCACTTTAACGTCTAGCCAGACTTCGCCCTTTTTGCCGTCGGCAGAGGCTCCTTCGTATTTAGCCGCGCTGCGTCCATTTACCGTGTCATCGCCAACTTTTCGACAAGTTGCAGCCTTTTCTCCCGGCCCAAGCTGCTGCGACACCTTCAACCAATCGGGGCAGGCGTCCTGAACATCCGCGGGGCGCCAGAGATTAATAGCTCGTTGCAACATCAAACTGCCGATCTCCATATACATATGGCGCGCTGGGGAGAGCACATAGCTTTTCTGCCCGGCGGTGTCCCAGATCATGATTTGAGTGTCTTTTCCTTTTCCTTGCGGCTCCATCCGCACTTTGGAACCTTCGACAAAAATCTTGATGCTATCGGGACGTCCCGGACGCAGGTCAAACATTTCGGCGGAGAAGTCCTGCGAGAAGATTAGAGGGCTCATCACAAATATCAACGTAAGGAATATGAAAATTCTCAATGCACGCATCGTTCGACTCCCACTCACGCATTTTCGCTCGGAGAATGAATTTTCTTAGACGATACGGCGGTAGCGTAGCGGAACTCAACCCCAAAGATACTGTGACTGGAGATATCCGCGAGTTCGCCTGCAAACCGCTTAGGCGATAAACTGAATTCTCATGAATTACATCTATGGGATTAATGCCGTCGCTGAAGGACTCAAAGCGCGAGCGCGCTCTTTCAGTTGGGTGGCGGTATCAAAAGAGCGGCACGATTTGCGGCTTCAGCGCGTCGTCGACGAATGCCGCAAGCAGGGTGTCGCTGTGCGATTTGTTTCTCGCGCGGAACTGGATCAGATGGCTGGGAACAATGCGCACCAGGGAGTGGTTGCGGTTACGTCCGCGAAACAATACAACGATCTCGACGATCTTGTGGAGGCGAAACGTGGCCAATATTCTCTGCTGGTGGTGCTCGATGGGGTCGAGGATCCGCACAACCTTGGAGCTGTGATTCGAACTGCGGATGCGTCCGGGGCAGACGGAGTGATCATTCCTGAACGGCGGGCTGCGAGCGTGACGGCGCTGGTGGCGAAGGCGTCAGCGGGAGCGAGTGAGCATTTGCCGGTCGCGAAAGTTACGAACATTGCCCGCACGCTGGAAGAATTGAAAGCCAACAATATATGGACGGTTGGCTTGGACGAACGCGGTCCGCAACGCTACGATTCGCTCGATTACAACATGGATTGCGCTATCGTTCTCGGGGCCGAGGGCAAAGGAATTCATCAGTTGGTGGCGAGGAAGTGCGATTTTCTGGTTTCCATTCCCATGCTGGGGAAGGTGCCATCGCTGAATGTCTCGGTTGCGGCTGGCGTGATGCTGTATGAAATTGTGCGCCAGCGCAGAAAGAAATCGGAGCCGTCCCCATCCAAATGAAGTGGCTGTGGCTGGTTTTTTTGTTTTGCGTTTTGCGCGTGCCTGCGTGGTCGCTCGACCGCCAGGCCTTCACTTTCACGAAATATGAGTTGGATGTAAGAGTCGATCCTGCTCAGCAACGGATTGGGGTCCGCGGTATAGTGACTCTGCGGAACGACTCGGCTACGCCCCAGAAATATGTCTGCCTGCAAATATCTTCCAGTTTAGGTTGGCGCTCGATTCAGATGGACCGAAAGGCCATCGAGTTTAGTTCGCAAACCTACACCTCGGATATCGATCATTCGGGCGCGCTTTCGGAAGCAATAATCACTTTGCCTCAGGAGATTGCGCCTCACAGTACGGTTGAATTGAATGTGGGATATGAAGGAACGATAGTCCCGGATACGACGCGGCTGGAGCGAATCGGGGTTCCGAAAGACGTGGCGAAGCATAGCGATTGGGACGAGATAGGAAAGTCGTTTACCGCAGTGCGTGGAGTGGGATATGTGACGTGGTATCCGGTGGCGATGGAATCGGCGAGCTTGTCTGATGGCAACAGCGTGGCCGAGGCGATCGGCCGATGGAAGCAGCGAGAGGCACAATCGGAGATGAGCATAATCCTGGCTATTGCGGTCAGCTCGGAACAGCCTGCTGTGCCGGTTTGCAGCGGCAAAAATGGGCCGCCGACTTACGAAAAGGTCGACAGCGCGCAATACGCAAAGATCGATTGTTCTTTCTCGTCTCTCAGCAATCTTATGCCTGCTTTCGCTGCTGGAGATTATTTGGTTTTGGATCGGCCATCCGTCGCCATCTACTATCTGCCGCAGGAGAAGTCAGGCGCTGAAACTTTTGCATTAGCGGACGAGATGGCACTTCCTTTCGTAACGGATTGGTTTGGAGCTCCGCGAGAGAAAGTTGACATTGTCGAACTTCAGGATCCACACAGCGCCCCCTTCGAGAGTGGGCCGACGCTGCTGACTCCGCTGGTGCAAACTGATTCTACGAAGTACGACCTCGCGGCCGTCCACCAACTCGCGCATGCGGCTTTTTATTCGTCGCGTTTATGGGTTTATGAAGGGCTGGCCCACTTCGCGCAAGCTGCAAGCCTTGAGAGCAAGTCTGGGCGCCAGGCCGCACTCGATTTCATGGAGTCCCACCGTGCGGCGGTTGTCAGTGCTGAACGCGTCCTCATAGACAAACATGATCCGAATACAGCGGCGGCTGAATCGCTGATCAACACCAGCACAGAGGAGTTCTATCGCAGCAAGGCAATGTACGTTTGGTGGATACTCCGCGACATGATGGGCGACCCGACTCTGAAACACGCTCTGGCGGCTTATCATTCCGATCAGGATAAAGAGCCGTCGTACATGCCGCGCTTAATCGAAGGGCAAAGCAAGCGCGATCTGGAGTGGTTCTTCGATGACTGGGTGTATCGCGATCGGGGATTGCCGGATTTTCGAGTGGAGTCTGCCTATCCGCGAAAGCTCGCCACAGGAGGTTACCTGGTCACAGTCACGATAGAGAATCTCGGAAATGCCGGAGCTGAAGTTCCAGTCATCATGAAGTTTGACGGGGGAGAAATCCGGAAACGGCTCGAAGTACGCGCGAAGTCGAAAGCCTCGATACGGATTGAGACGGCGGCTACTCCGCAGGAAGTGATCGTCAACGACGGCAGCGTGCCCGAAAGCGATATGAGCAATAACAATTACAAAATCGCGATTGCCGACACAGGCAAAGAAGTAGGAGAATTTGGGAAGCGCGCCGGGGAGAATCGATGACCGAAGCGGAATTAAAACAACATCTCGATGCGGCGGAAAAGAATCCTCGCCAACTTGCCGCGGCTACATCGGGATTGCCGGCTGAGACTTTGCGTTACAAGCCTGCACCGGAGAAATGGAGCATTCTGGAAATCCTCGGGCATCTCGCGGACGTTGAAATCATGTATGGACACCGGATCCGTCAGATGCTTGCGGACGAGAAACCGGTGATTGCTCCGATTGATCAGAATGCGTGGGCGGCTAATTTGGGTTACACGGAAACTCCGGCGCCGGAGATGATCGCGCTGTTCGGAGTAAACCGGCATCACAATCTGAGAATATTGCGGCGCGTGAAAGCGCAGGATTTGAACAAGTCGGCTTATCATCCGGAACTAAAACGTGACGTCCATTTGAGCGAAATCGTGGAGAAACTCGATTCGCATACGCAAAATCATTTGCGCCAGATTGAGGCGATAAAGAGAAAATCTAAGTAATTAGCTAGTCGACGTTTCCCATTCACGATAGGTTCACATTCCGACAATCCCTTATTCCTGCCGTAAGCTCCGGCTTAGCGTAGACTAGGATTATGTACACATCAGACGTATTAAGCCGGGTTCAGACGCTTCGTGAAGAGATTGCTTCGATCCGCGACATGAATGATCGATATACCGAACAGGAAAAACCGGCCGGGTTGGCGGTTCGCGCCAATGGACAGCGGCATGACCGGCTGAAGGAGATCATGCTGGAATTGTCCGGGATCGCCAAGAACCAGCATCCGTAAGACCTCTGCAGTTAATTAACACGCCTCCTGCAAATAAAAAAGCCGCAATCCTTTGCGGCTTGACACATCGGCGATTCTACAAAGACTAGTACTTATCGTTGTAGATGCGCTTGTTCATGTTGTTGGCTTCGTGATTGAGCTGTTTCTGGTCTTTCTTCGTGAGATGTCCGTTGTCGGCGGCCATATCTTTCTGTTCGTTGTTCTGCAGCCGCGCTTCTCCGTGCTCGAGGTGAGAAGCCTGGACTGGCGTAAGTTTGCCGCTGTTGATTCCGTTCGCGATGCGCTTCTGCTGAATGGTTTCGCGATTGTTCACCTGGTTCACGCGCGGATGGCCGGGATCGACGACGCCTGCTCCGGCTCCGGAAGTAGTTGTGGTTTGAGCAGCTGCAAAACCCAACATCAGTCCACAGGCTGCCACGGTCAAGAGCGAATTGACAATTTTGTTGGTCATACGAGTTTGAAACCTCGCCTAAAAGACTAGTTCTGCGTTTGTCGCTGACGGTAGTTACCGAAGTGATTGCACGAGCAGTGCACTTGCGGAATGCGTGTGTGGCAGCCTGAGTGCAGGCATCGCGCCCGGTATAATCGCTAGATTCCAATGCCTGTAAGCCTTGAGCAAATCGTTGCCGTTACCAGGGCCAGAGTCGCTACGATGCGGCGCACAGTCGATCTGCGGGAACTTGAGTTGCGGGCGCGAGAGCATATTCCGCGCGGCTTTCGGCGGGCATTGGAAAGTAAAGATGGCGTCGCGGTTATCGCCGAGTTAAAAAAGGCTTCACCTTCGCGGGGATTGATCCGGGCGGATTTCGATGTTGAAAAGCTGGCGTCGGAATTGGAAGTCGCTGGCGCGGCCGCACTTTCTGTTTTGACTGACGAAGAATTTTTTCAGGGGTCGTTGGAGAATTTGCGGAGGGCTTCCGCAAAGACAACACTTCCCTCTTTGCGAAAAGATTTCATCGTCGATGAGTTTCAGTTGTTGGAAGCTAAGGCAAATTCGGCGGACGCAGTATTGCTGATCGTCGCCGCTCTGTCTTCGACGGAATTGGGCGCGCTGGCGAAGCGAGCCGCCGAATTGCATCTTGACGTTTTGTGCGAGGTTCATAACCAGGAAGAACTCAAAGTCGCGCTGGATGCGGGATGCGATCTGATCGGCGTGAACAATCGCGATTTGAAAACATTCAAAGTTGATCTGGAAAACGCATTTCGGTTGGCGACTTCGATTCCTGCTAACGTTTGGAGCGTCGCTGAAAGTGGGATTCGTAGCGGCGCCGATATCGCCCGGTTGCGCGGCGCGGGATTTAAAGCATTCCTCATAGGGGAGTCGTTGATGAAATCGGAAAAGCCAGGGGATGCCTTGCGCAAGCTAGTGGCGGAAGCAGTTGCGCCGGTTTCAACGAGCTGACGGCGTTTGGGTATTTTGCCCAGCCAACGACCAACGACGAACGGCCAACGACAGCCTTTATGACTTGGATCAAAATTTGCGGAACTACGAATCTCGAAGACGCGCTGATGGCGGTTGAAGCTGGAGCAGATGCGTTGGGGTTCGTGTTCTATGAGAAGAGTCCGCGGAATATTAATCCGGCAGTCGCGCGCGAAATCATCGCAAAATTACCCGCTGAAATTCAAAAGGTCGGCGTCTTCGCCGGGGATTCGGCAAACCGGTCCGCCGAAATTACCACCCTTTGTGGACTAACTGAGCTCCAGTTTCATGTGTCTGAAGTTTCTCGACGACAACCCGGCGTTCCATACGCAACTGGACCGGGCGATACGATAAGAGTCTTCTGGGTGTTCTCCGCCCCCGATCTTATGGGAGATGAACCTAAAATCCGTGTGGATTTTGGTCCGAGCAACACACTTCCTCTTTCGGAAACTCTAGGCCATAACTCAATGGCTACCGTCTTCCTCGACTCTGGCACACCTCAGCAACCGGGTGGCACTGGACGCACTTTCGATTGGGAAAAAGCTGCGCCGCTAGTGGAACGAATAAAAGAGAATGTAAAAGTTGTCGTCGCTGGCGGCCTCACTCCCAGCAACGTGACCGAGGCAATCCGTATACTAAATCCCTGGGGCGTGGACGTTGTCTCCGGAGTTGAGGCGAGGCCCGGGAAGAAAGATCCGGAAAAGGTTCGGGCATTTATCAGCGCAGTGCGGCAAGCTGACAAGAGCAAATAGCACATGGCGACGGCAACAGTAACGAGAGCGAAGAAAGTTTCGGCGAAGCCAGTCCCCGGGCGCTTCGGCGCCTATGGCGGCCGCTATGTTCCCGAGACGCTGATAGCTGCGCTCGAAGAACTGGAACGCGAATACGAAAAGGTAAAGCGGGACAAGAAATTTCAGGCGCGATTGGCGGAGTTGTTGCGAACTTATGCGGGACGTCCCACGCCGTTGTTTTTCGCTGGCCGCCTCACAGAAAAGCTTGGCGGCGCGAAGATTTATCTGAAGCGCGAAGATCTGCTGCATACTGGCGCACACAAAATTAATAACTGTCTGGGACAAGGCCTGCTTGCGGAACGTATGGGCAAGCGTCGCATTATCGCGGAGACTGGGGCGGGCCAGCATGGCGTTGCTACGGCGACTGTGTGTGCGCTGCTCGGATTCGAATGCGTCGTGTACATGGGCAGCGAGGACATGCGCCGCCAGGAGCTCAACGTATTTCGCATGCGGCTGCTGGGCGCTGAAGTCCGTGGAGTGCATTCAGGTTCGCGCACTCTAAAAGACGCCATCAACGAGGCCATGCGGGATTGGGTCACCAATGTGCGGACCACGCATTACCTGCTGGGAAGCGTGCTGGGGGCTCATCCTTATCCCACGATGGTCCGCGATTTCCATAAGGTGATCGGTCGCGAAGCGCGCACACAGATTCTGAAGGCAGAAGGCAAGCTGCCCACCGCGATAATCGCTTGCGTCGGAGGAGGATCGAACGCAATCGGAATTTTTTACGAATTCATCAAAGACAAGAAAGTGAAATTCATTGGCGTGGAAGCGGGAGGTTGTGGGAACGGCCTCGGCGAGCATGCAGCGCGGTTTCGCGGCGGTTCTCCGGGCGTACTCCAGGGAACCTATTCTTACGTCTTGCAGGATGCTGCCGGGCAGATTGCGGCTACACATTCGGTTTCCGCGGGGCTGGACTATCCGTCGATTGGTCCAGAGCACGCGTGGTTAAAAGATGTGGGTCGCGCGGAGTACGTCCCGGCTTCGGATGCAGAGGCGCTTGAGGCATGCACGCTGCTGGCGCGAACTGAGGGAATTATTCCGGCACTCGAATCGGCGCATGCCGTAGCGGAGGTGATCAAGCGGGCGCCGAAGATGAGGAAGTCTGACGTGGTAATAGTAAATATTTCCGGGCGTGGGGATAAGGATATCGGGATTTTGCGGGAAAATTTGAAACTGGATTGAAATTCCCGATTGGAGATTTCAGATTGAAGATTTGAGATCGTCGGGTTCAAGATTAGGTCTCAGAGCTACCTCAATTCTTTGCCAATGTGCGCCCATTCTGATTCAGGTAGAGACCGCAAGAACTTGTCAACCTTGTCCAGCACGCCATACTGTTCAGCCCACTCGATGTGTACCTTTAAGCGCAGCATCTTCATCAGTGCGGGGCTGTCATGCCAAGCCGCTAGAATTAGCGGCGGTGCTGGGTTCCAACTCGACCCTGCTCTTGTTCGGTTCGGCAGCATTTCCCATAGCGTGTTCCATTGCTGTGGCATCGGGCAGACTCTCCCGTTGTCGCCGCAATACCGAAGTAGATCGTCTTTGGATTGTTGTTCCATAAAAACACCCGCAAGGAACGTTAGGAAACAAGTAACAACAGAACGCAGGGCCGGTGGCCCGCTCAAGCCGTCCTTGGGCTTGAGTGGGCAGCTCCAGGGCTGTCCACGGTCCCACGCTACTTCGATGCTGTCACTGCCTGTTCCAGAGTTTCCCGAATGAACCGGGTATAAGGGATACCGCGCGCTTTGGCGCGGGCCTTTACGGCCGCAAGCAGCGGCTTCGGAACGCGCATGTTGATCTGTTCATCCTTCTTCTCGAACTCAAAGCGCGCTGGCTTGAATTGTGAGAAATCGAGTTTGGAGAGGTCTTGGGCAAGAAACGCCTCTGCCTGCTCATCGGTTTTTAGGCGGGGCACTTTCCTTTTCATAAGCTGCTATCTCCCTCGCGTGCATATACCGGGCGGTCACCGGGCGGATCAGTCGGCGGCCTTCTTTTGTACGCATCGTGAAGGCCACAAACAGCGGCCTTCCCGTGCCTGCTTTCCCTACCGCAATCAAACGATCCTCGGTTGCAGAATGCTTTGGGTCGGGCGCAACGCGAGGATCGTGATGAAAACAGAGCCCCAATCTCCGAGATCGACACCCCATGTTTTGGCACTTGATCCGATTGCTGCCGTCCCAATCGAATCCATTCACTTGTAAAATCATAGTAGCAGAATGCTATACAAATGTATATACGACAATCACCCCCCCGGCAGTTCCAAGCTCCGCTCGGGGCGGGGTCCTTCTCATGCACGAACCCTCTCGCGCCTGAGCCTGGGAAGCGCTTTTATGGATTTCCCTGAAGTCAATAATTTCCACGTCGGAGGGACCAGAGGCCCAGTCTGCCCACTCAAAACAGATCCGCCCATGGGTTCAGTGGGCCCCGGTTAGGCCCGGTTTTCACGTGCTAAGGTGCAGTTACGCTTAAGCGGCGATTTTCACTCGTACACCTCGCGCCTATGTGCAATCCGCGTAATGCTCACAAGCTTCGCGCCGTCGTCAATAAGGTACAAGATTCGCCAGTCTCCTATACGAACGCGCCAAAGATCTCTGTAGCCTTTAAGCTTCCTGCATCCCGCAGGCCTCGGGTTCTCACGAAGGGATTCCATCTTGCGGACGGCTCGCGCCAGCACGTTATTCGGTAAATCTTCGAGTTCCTTACTTGCCGAAGGCTTTACCTCGACAACGTAGCTAGTCACGAAGACGCCCGCGCTTGATCAGGTCTGCTTTGATTTTTTCCAGAGGTATGCCCTTTTCCTTTCGTCGCTTCTCGGAAATGAGGCCATCCCAAAAATCCTGCAGCCTGGCTCCGTGCTTTTTCAGATCAATCAGAACAGCGACCTTACGCCCTTTATCATCGGTCACGAACTGGATTCCAGTCATAAAATTATTGTCCCTCGGGCAGTGTGCTCACCGCAACGCGCTCTCTTTTTCGACGCGCCGAGAGCCTGTTCCAGAGACGCGCCTCTAGAAATCGGTCGAGGCGTAGTGCTGCATCTGGGCTAGAGCGGCCGGATACGGCCCTTCTTTTCATCTTCCAGGGCGCGATCCATCGCCGCGTCGAGGCGCCCGGCGGAGAGGTCGGAAGGGAGCCGAGCATCGATCGGGTGAAGATAGTGCTCATCCAGCCAGGCATACAGTTCCGCGATCTCTCTCGCCGTGAGAGTCTCGATCGCGCGTTCGATGTCTTTGACCGCGCTGGGGACCATACCCGCCTTTGGACTGATTATCATATGGGCAAGCTGCGCAAGCAAGAAAGATCGAATCAATTTGATTGGCCCGGATTTCTTCTGCGTTAGGATAGTCACGCACCTTCATGACCCTCCACTTTGACCGCAAGCCCTCCCTCGTCGCCTATGTCACGTGCGGCGATCCCGATCTGGCGACTACTCTCGATATCGTGCTCGCTGCCATCGCCGCTGGCGCGGACATCATCGAACTCGGCGTTCCCTTTAGTGATCCTGTGGCCGACGGTCCTGTGATTCAACGGGCGAGTGAACGGGCTTTGAAAAATGGAACGACTCTTGAAAACGTCTTGAAGGTGGCTCACGACATACGCAAGAAATCTCAAGCGGGATTGGTTATTTTTTCTTACCTGAATCCCATTATGCGAATGGGAGTCGCCAAATTCAGTGCTGCGGCGGCGGAAGCCGGTGTCGATGGCGCGCTGATCACTGACCTTCCGATGGAAGAGGCGGACGACTATCTTGTTGAAATGCGGAAGAGAAAACTGGCGACTGTATTTTTGGCTGCTCCGACGAGCACAGACTCGCGATTGGAGCAGATTGCAAAAGCTTCCCAGGGATTCGTGTACGCAGTTTCGCGAACGGGTGTCACCGGCGCGCAGAAGCAATTGCCTGAAGACGCTCAAAAACTGGTCAAACGGCTGCGCAGATATACCAAACTGCCAATCGCGGTCGGCTTCGGAATTTCGACCGCCGAGCAATTTGCCAGCGTGGGCGAATTCGCCGACGCCGCGGTTGTTGGCAGTGCCATTGTCGAGACTATCGAGCGGAACCCGGGCAGAGAAGCAGAGTCTGTGGCACAATTTGTGAAGCAGCTTTCAGCCGTCAGCCATCAGCCTTCAGCCAAACACTGATTTATCATTTATTATTGCGGTTTGAAAATTGCCGCCTCTAGGTGCGGGACCGGATGGGTTTGTAAGCTGATTGCCGAACGCCGAAGCTCATGGACATTTCAGATTGGCGCACGAAAATCGATGAGATTGACCGCCGGCTCGTCGAGCTTCTCAGCGAGCGGGCGGACGCCGCCCACGAGATCGGAAAGCTGAAAAGCCGGGCAGGGATGCCGATTTATGAACCGGATCGTGAACGAGCAGTTTTTAATAATGCGGTGAAGCTTAACAAGGGGCCGCTTCCCAACCGCGATCTTTTACGGATTTACGAACGCATCATGGATGTGATGCGGCAGATTCAGCGAGAGGAAATTGCGCCTGCGGAGCCTGGCGCCGCAGCGGGGCTTGGCGAAACGGAATTGGATAATGATGTAAATGATTAAGAAACGCTGATGATGCAAATCATGTTTACGTCCAAAGGGTTGAGCTAGAAGCTAAGAGCCAGAAGCCGTTTTTACCTACCTATGATCGTTGCAATGCAAGATTCGGCGAGTGAAGAGCAGATACAGGATGTGGTGGAACACCTCGTCCGGATGGGCTTCTCTGTGCATCGGACCACGGGCGAGCGGCAAACCATTCTTGCAGCGGTCGGCGCGCGAACTGATTTCGATACGCGGAATCTGGAGGTCCTTGCCGGTGTTGAGAGAGTCCATCGCATCAGCGCTCCTTACAAGCTTGCGGGGCGCAGCTTTCGTCCCGAAGGCACGGTCATCGAATTTGCCAACGGTGTGAAGGTTGGCGGCAATGAGGTTGTAGTGATGGCGGGACCCTGTTCGGTTGAGTCTCGCGAGCAACTTTTTACCGTCGCCGAGTTGATCGCAAAGGATGGAGCGCGCGCGCTTCGTGGAGGTGCATTCAAGCCGCGCAGTTCCCCTTATTCGTTTCAAGGCATGGGTCTCGAAGGGCTCAAACTATTGCGCGAGGCTGGGGACCGCTTCAACCTGCTGGTAATCAGCGAAGTGATGGAAATTTCCCAAATCAGCTTGATGCTTCCCTACATCGACATTTTCCAGGTGGGCGCGCGCAATATGCAGAACTTTAATCTTCTGCGCGAACTGGGAAAAGAGAAGAAGCCAGTTTTGCTGAAGCGTGGTATTGCGGCAACTATCGAAGAGTTGTTGCTCTCCGCCGAATACATTATGTCCGGCGGCAATTACGAGGTCATTCTCTGCGAGCGCGGCATTCGGACGTTCGAAACATACACGCGGAACACGCTGGACATCAGCGCCATCCCGGTTGTTCACAAGCTTTCGCATTTGCCGATGGCGTCTGATCCATCGCACGGTACTGGATTGCGCGATAAAGTTCCGCCAATGGCGCGGGCGTCGGTTGCGGCAGGAGCGGACGTGTTGCTGATGGAAGTGCATCACGATCCCGACAAGGCTTTTTCGGATGGAGCGCAGTCGCTTTATCCTGAGCAATTTTCAACGCTGATGAAAGAGCTTAGGATGATCGCGCCCGCGGTTGGTAGGACCATCGCCTAAACCTTTTTCACCACAGAGGACACGGAGAACACAGAGGGATTCAAGAGTTTGCGTTTGATTTATGACTGGTTAGTTTTCCTCTGTGTCCCTCTGTGCCCTCTGTGATAAAAATCCCCCCATGCCTGTTCGCCAAATCACGATCATCGGCACCGGGCTTTTGGGAGGCTCTCTTGGCCTCGCGCTGAAACAATGTGGATTTACTGGGAGGATCGTCGGCTCTGACCGGGCCCCGGTACTGGAACGTGCCAGGAAAAAAGGAGCGATAGATCAGGGCAACGTTCATCCTTCTGATGCGGTCCGTGGAAGTCAGATCGTTGTTCTTGCCACGCCCGTCGGCGCGATCATCGAGTTGATCAAGTTCCTCGGCCCCGCGCTTCCGCCCAAGACTTTGCTGACGGATGTGGGCAGTACTAAGGCCGAAGTTCTGGCGAGCGCGCGGGAAGTATTCGGTAAGAATGTTTCGCGGCGCTTTCTTGCGGGACATCCCATGGCTGGCAAGGAGCAGGCTGGAGTGGAGTTCGCCGATCCGGATTTGTTCCGAGGGGCGGCATGGTTTCTCACTCCTGCGCCAGCACAGAATATTTATGACGGCCTGAGCGGAGAATTTCTCGGCTGGGTGGAAAAGATGGGAGCGCGTCCCGTCAGCATGGAAGCGGCGGAACATGATCAGCTGTGCGCGTGGATCAGCCATCTGCCGCAAATGATTTCTACAGCGCTGGCAGCAACGCTCGTCGACGAATATGGCGAGGACGCGCCGCTGCTGGAAGCGGGAGGACGCGCGCTCCGCGAGATGACGCGCATTTCGGGGAGTCCTTACTCGATGTGGCGAGACATCGCTCTGACCAATAAGAAAAGTATTGCGGACGCACTGCTGAAGCTTGAGCAGCGGCTTGCGCATATCCGGGAGAATCTTGACACGCGCGAATTGGCGATGGAATTTGAACGGGCGCATCACTTGAGAAAAGCTTCTCCCGGAGGCTCACCACAGAGGCTCGGAGGCTCGGAGAAAACGAAATCTTGAAATATTTCGATTCGGGAGGGCATCGCTTCAGTCCAAGTCAGTTTTAGCATTAGAGTTTTCTCTGTGACTCCGTGCCTCCGTGGTGAAATTGTTCTAGAATCCCTATCGCATGCATAAGGTTGTCGCCAATTCAGACGAAGCGATCCGCGACGTATTCGATGGCGCGACCATTATGATTGGCGGCTTTGGACTGTGCGGCATCCCGGAAAACCTGATCCGCGCGCTGGTTCGCAAAGGCACGAACAACCTCACAACCATCAGCAACAACGTCGGCGTGGATGGTTACGGTATGGGCCTGCTGCTTGCCGCCGGACAAATTAAAAAACATTTTGGTTCGTACGTGGGAGAGAACAAGTTGCTGGAAGAAATGGTTCTCGATGGCCGAATTGATCTCACGCTGGTACCGCAGGGGACTTTTTCAGAACGGATTCGGGCCGGCGGAGCGGGCATACCTGCGTTTTTTACTCCCACCGGCGTCGGCACTGTTGTCGCTGAGAAGAAAGAAGTTCGGGAATTTGACGGACGGCCCTACGTCATGGAGACCGCGCTGAAAGCCGACTTCGCATTTGTTAAAGCATGGAAGGGCGATAAGTGGGGGAATCTCGTTTATAGGAAGACGGCGCGCAATTTTAATCCGATGATGGCAACCGCCGCGAAAATAACGATCGCGGAGGTCGAACACTTGGTCGAAGTTGGAGAACTTGATCCGGACTTGATTCACACGCCAAGCGTTTACGTGAAGCGGATTTTTCAGGGCGAGTTTTTTGAAAAGAGAATTGAAAGAAGAACGGTGAGGAGTGTGTCGTAGGTCGTTGGGGAACTGCGTCGTTGGTCGTTCGTCGTTGGTCGTTCGTCGTTGGTCGGTCGTCGTTGGTCGGTCGCCGTTGGTCGTTGGCCAACTGGGAATTTAAGCTTTGATACTGCCGCGAAAGGATAGGCTCCAGCATGCCCGGTAGAACCGGAAGATTGAGTTTCCCCAAAATAGGTGTGGCGATATTCGTGGCAAACGTCTTAGGTATCGCGATTTATCTACTGGGCGCTCGGCACGCTTGGGTCATACCTCAAGAAAAGGCAAACGGAATACATTCAATAACGGGGGAACCATTTGTCTGGGCAGCAGTGGTCCTGCCGGTCTGGATTGTTTTTCTCGTTATTAACTTAGCCTGGGGATCGATGATCGTGGCTCGAAGGCGCTGGCTGGACGGCCGCCTATGGCTGATGGCATTTTTTATTTGGAGTGTCGCCGTGATCATCGATTTTGTACACCACTGAGGAAACCGGATAGTCCTATGGCGATTGTGTGCGCCGCAGACAATGGTTCGTCGCCGCAAACAGTACTTTGACGCGCAACCAATGCAACCCACCGCGCGAATGTCTTTGCTCTTGCTTTTGCGAATGACCAACGACCAAGGACCAACGACGTTTAGCTATGTCCAAACCCGGCAAAGATACTGACAAGCGCGAGCGCATCGTCAAGCGCATCGCGCGCGAATTGCGTGACGGATACTACGTCAACCTTGGCATTGGGATGCCTACGCTTGTGGCCAATCACGTTCCGACGGGGATCGATGTCATCCTGCAGAGTGAAAATGGAATGCTGGGCATCGGGCCTTATCCCATGCAAGGACAGGAAGACTGCGACCTTATTAATGCGGGGAAGGAAACCGTCAGCGAGATGGCTGGCACCTCTTATTTTTCTAGCGCAGACTCATTTGCGATGATCCGCGGCGGCCACATCGATTTGAGTGTGCTCGGAGCGATGGAAGTGGATGAAGAAGGTAATCTGGCAAACTGGATGATTCCTGGGAAAATGGTGAAAGGCATGGGCGGCGCGATGGATCTGGTTGCGGGGGCGCGCCGTGTGATTGTGGCGATGGAGCACACAACCAAAGATCTTCAGCCGAAGATCTTAAAGAAATGCACGCTGCCTCTGACCGGGATGAAAGTTGTGAACATGATCGTGACCGAGATGGGCGTGATTCAGGTGACGCCGTCGGGACTGGTGCTGGAAGAGATTGCTCCGGGGATGACTGCGGATGAAGTGCAGAGATTTACGGAGCCGAAATTGATTGTCAGCTCGAAACTGAAAACGATGGAGTGTTGACTCAGGTCAGTTTCGATACTTTTCGTAAAACTTGTTGGTAAATAATCCTGCGGGATCATACCTGGTTTTTGCCGCAAAAAAGGCGTCGATTTCTGGATAAGCTTTGTGAAGTTGCTCCTTCGAGTAGTAGAGCTGGTAACGCAGATAGTATGTCCCATCCAAATTCGTCGTGAGGTCAATCAGATCGATCGTGGCTCTCTGGAGGGCTCTGCTGTCGGCTGCATTCAACTTCTGATTGAAATACAGGACGAATGCAAACATGTCTTGCTTGGCGTAGGGCAATGCCGTGATCGTGTCTTTATGAACTGTTCGTATCGTGACGTTGAGAAGATTCACGTTGTCTTGTTTCACGATTCTGCGCAGTCCATCGACGAAATCAAGCATTTTGTCAGGTATGACGAAGTATTCCTGCAGAATGTCCGTATCTTGCAGGCGATTCTTCAGATAGGCCATAGAGTCATACATTTCCTGATTTCTCGAGACCAAGCAAACATCTTTTTCATTTAACGCTTCATTTCGAGAGATACATCCATGCAGCCTAGGCTCTGCATATTTCTCAAGCGTCCACCGAACCCACCGACCGAACCCGCCGGTCTTAGAAAAATTGATCACCAACCTGTCGAACCATACGTACTTCGCACTCTTCATTAACGGGATTTCTTGATCGAACCTTGCACGCTGGTAGGTATGAATGACTGATTCCTCCAAATAAGAGGTCGGGGAGATTGAGAGTCTCCCGTAGACAAGACCGATCTCGTTATTGCCTTCAATATTTTTTTCATAGAACGCAGGAAAGGACTTGTAGCTCAAATACTGCGTCTCCAGTTTGTATATTTCATTGTCTACAACTCGAAGGTCTGCATCCAGAATTACTCCGAATAAACCGTAGCCTCCGAGCGCTAACCGGAACAAGTCAGGATTCTCTGTCGGACTGGCAGTCTTGACTTCGCCATTCGCAAGCATGATATGAAACGCCTTTACCGTGGAAGCTACTGGACCTGGACTGTGCGCAATCCCATGCGCGTTGACACTCAACGCACCGCCGATGGTGAAAATGTTGATTGATTGCATTGCTTGAACTGCCAGACCTTGCTGATCTAAGACGCGTTGCACCGCTGCCCACGTCGCGCCACTCTGAACATTGACGATTTTATGTTCCTTATCGAGCCTGATTTGGTTCAGCCCTCTCATATCGAGAACCAACCCACCTTGACTGAAACTCTGACCGCCCATGCTGTGTCTCTGTCCGGCGCTTGTTACCTTGAGATTGTTATTCCGCGCATACGAGAGAGCGTTCCGAACATCCTCAATTGTGGATATTCTCACGACGCCATAAATCGCTGTCCGATTTAGACAGCTTGCATCATTGATGAACCCTGATTCTTGCGCAAAGGGGAGTGACCGGTCAGAAGACGCTAGAGCTATCGTGGTGGGTTTTACGTCAGCAGCATCGGGGTAGGCGAACCTGCAGTCTTTCTCTTCCTTGTTGGGCGGGGATGCGTACTCATATATCTCTTCACCACTGAACACCGCGAAACAGGCAAGAACAATCGAAGCGAGTAATGCACGCCTCTTTCGAAGAAAGGATTTCCAGATTTTCATGAAATCGCGAAAAGAATATCAGTTCCTGAGCGCTGCTGTTCCTTTCGCTCGCGAAAGGAACACAAGTCGAAGGATCCCTGAAATCTTCCCTCAACTGAGCGCTACAGTCACATACCCGCTTGGCATTTTTAGGAATGTAGGGGTCCTTCGACTCCGCTCAGGATGACAATTGTGTAGCGGCGGTCCTTACTCGCCTGCGCTCTTCATCCTTGGTGCCTCGAACTCGTCTCCCTTTTGCCATCCGATCAGATTGGGTTGGGTGGCGGCTTCCCATCCCAGGGCGAATCCGAAACGTGCCATTGCTGCGTCTCCCGTAAAGTCCATGTCAGCGTGATATTCATCGCTCGGCTGATGGTAGTGTTTCGTTGTAAATTCATCGGCCTGCTGTTCGCCCCACGCTAGATCATGGCCTTTGTACTTCATGCCTTCATTGATCGAGAAGGATGGAATTCCGACGCGCGCTAGGCTGAAGTGATCTGAGCGATAAAAGTGTCCGGCTTCAGGGCGCGCATCAGGACGGATGGCGAGACGGAATTCTTTCGCGGTCGCTTCCACGGTTGGATAGAAATTTGTGCGCTCTGAGCCCGAGACCTCTACTTCTTCCGGCGAACCGAGCGGCGGGATGTCGTCGTAATTCAGATCGAGGCTTATTTTCGCTGCTGGAATTGGGAGATGTTTCCCCAGATACTCCGAACCTAGCAGTCCTTGTTCTTCGGCGGTGACCGAGGCGAACAGCACGGAGCGTCGCGGCCTATCGGGGGACTGAGCGAACACTCGCGCCAGTTCCAGCACGATGCCGCAACCGGTCGCGTTGTCATTTGCGCCGTTGTAGATATTGTCTCCCGGCATATCAGGACGGATGCCCAAGTGATCGTAGTGCGCGGTGTACATCACTGCTTCCTGTTTCAGTTTTGGATCAGCGCCGGGAAGCATGCCGAGGACGTTGTTCGATTCAAAATTGCGGAGCTTGGTGACCATGTGGGCTTTCAAGTTGACGGACAGAGGCGCGGGGCGAAAGTCGCGCGACTGCGCCTCCTCCATCAAGTGATCTAAATCCTGGCCACCCATCGCGGCTAGTTTTCGGGCGACTTCGAGTTGCACCCATGAAGCGACTTTCAGTTGGGGCCTACCATCCAGCTTGAGAAAAGACTTCTCCCCTGAATTGGAGTTGCGCACGACTTCCCATGGATAGCTCGCCATGTCGGTTTTGTGTATCAGGATCGCTCCCACTGCGCCTTTGCGGGCGGCCTCTTCATATTTGTAGGTCCAGCGGCCGTAGTAGGTGAGCGCCTTGCCTTTGAAAAATTTGGGATCATCCGAGGTCGGCTCGTTCACCAGCATCAGCAAAACTTTGCCCTTCACGTCGATGCCCTTGTAATCGTCCCAGTTATATTCCGGAGCTTCGATTCCGTATCCAACGTAAACGATCTCCGCGTCGATATCGGACTCCGGCTGTTGCGTCTGATCGTACCCGACATATTGATCTAGCGGCCGCAGTGCCACTGGGGATCCACTCGACGGGACAATCGAGAACGTGGTTTCTGGAGCCGGCGTGATGCCAACCATTGGCACTTTCTGCATGTAAGTGCCGTGGTCGCCGGCGGGCTTTAATCCGTATAAGGCGAATTGAGTGGCGATGTATTCGGCCGCGATGTCGCCGCCGCGCTGTCCCGTGCCACGGCCTTCGAGAAGGTCGTGAGAGAGAAAACGGACGTGGGCGCGAATGTGTTCCGGGTCGATTTTCTGGAGGGCGGCAATTGCCGGGCCTGGAAGACGGGCGTAGGAATTTGGCGCGGGTGAAGCGCCCATCGCAAACAGGGCACAAATAGAAAACACTGAGACAACAATTGCTGTCTTTCTCATGCTGTGAGGCTCCAAGGATGCGAGATCAGATAAATCAATGCGAGTTGTTATTCTACGGGAGCGAGATCAAGGCGCGCGTAGGACTTTGGCCTTGCACCTTCGGCACCTTCATGAATCGGTTTTACGCATTAATGGCCATTCCGTACACGCTATTCGACGCATCTAGCATGGCTTCGGCCAGCGTTGGATGCGCGTGGATGGTCCACATTAAATCTTCGACCGTGGCTTCGAGTTCCATCGCGGCTACGGCTTCCGCGATTAGTTCTGTTGCTTGCGGGCCAATGATGTGAACGCCGAGGATCTCGCCATATTCCGCGTCGGAAACAATTTTGATGAATCCATCGTGCTCGCCGACGATTGACGCGCGGGAGTTGGCGGTGAATGGAAATTTCCCAACCTTGACGGTGTGGCCTTTTTCTTTGGCTTTGGCTTCAGTCAGTCCCACGCTGCCAATCTCGGGATGGCAATATGTTGCGTTGGGGATTTTCTGGATATCTATTGGTTTCGCTTCTTTCCCGGCGATTTTGGAAACTGCTACCAGGCCTTCCATCGCTCCGGCGTGCGCTAATTGCGGGGTTCCGAGCACGATGTCGCCGATCGCGTAAACGCCGGGCTCGGCCGTCTGCATCCATTCGTTTGTTTTAATGAATCCGCGCTCGGGTTGAATTCGCGTTTTTTCCAGGCCGACATTTTCAGTACGAGGCTTGCGTCCTATCGCGATCAAAATCTTTTCCGCTTCGATCTTTTGCTGCTTGCCGTCCACGCTGAAGGTGACGATGATTCCGGCTTTGCTTTTCTCGACCTTCTCTACTTTTGCTCCGGTGAAAAATTCGATGCCGCGTTTGCGGTAGACGCGTGCAAGTTCTTTCGAAACGTCTTCATCTTCTACTGGGACTAGGCGTGGGAGCATTTCGAGGATTGTCACCTTCGTATCGAACGACCGGAAGATCGACGCAAATTCGACTCCGACTGCGCCTGCTCCGACAATTACTAAAGACTTTGGGATTTGACCGATATCCAGAATTTCTATGTTGGTAAGAATCTGGGAATCGGGCTCAAGGCCGGGAATCATGCGGGCTTCCGAGCCAGTGGACAAAATAACATTCTTCGCTCTTAGCTGTGTCGTCTTTCCGTCTCCGGCCTTCACGTCGATAACAAACACTCCTTCTTTGGCGGGTCCGGTGAGCTTTCCGTAACCGCGGACGACCTCAACTTTGTTCTTCTTCATCAGAAAATCGAGGCCCTTGGTGTGCTTAGCGACGATCTTCGATTTCCTCTCTTGAACCGCTCCCCAGTTCAGCTTGCGAGAATCCACGCCGTCGATACCAAACTCTTTCGCGTCTTTCAGGTGATCCCAAATCTCTGCGTTGAACAGCAGCGCCTTGGTCGGGATGCAGCCCACATGCAAGCATGTCCCGCCAAGAACGTTATCTTTTTCGATGAGAGCGGTTTTCAGGCCATATTGTCCCGCGCGAATCGCGGCAGTGTATCCAGCCGGACCGCTGCCGATAATTGCAATGTCATAAATGGTTTCAGGCAAAGGCGTGCTCCTTGCAGATTCGTGCGGTAATGATTGCTAGTAAAAGATTGCTAATAGATATACAGATGCGGAATGGCAAGCTGTTGATTCTAGAACAGGGATCGGTAATTTGCGAGGAAGGGGTCCGCAGTAGTGTCCTAATTTAGGCTGCTGTTAGGTGTGCTGGTTATAGTTGCGGGGGCCACACATAATCAGGCCAACTGTTGCAACGGGACTAAGGAAATAGCAAAACCTGGTTTCGTGTTCCTCCCGAGTGATGAGGTCTCGATACACTACGCGGCCCGTGAACGTGAGCCTTTGCCCTTTGACGGACTCCCACATTTCCTCAGTGAGCACGAGCGCGCAATCGTAGTCGTAAACATCAAACGTCTCCTCTGGCGCAACATACTTCTTATATTTGAGTTCAACTTGGGGATACCAGGGCTCATCGGGAAAGTCCTTATCGTAGGAACGGAAGGCGGCATCGCAAGCAATAACGATAACCTCGGCGGGAGTACGCCCGCTGTTTTTGCCAAAAATCTGAACATCTGCCTTTCTATGGTCAATGGCTTTCCTACTTTTAGATTCCGCCACGAAAATCCACGGTCGCTCGGCATTAATGACGGCTTGGGCGTTAAGGAGTGCAGCCTCGGCTGCGCTCTTCTGGTGCGGAAGGCTATCGCGCACTGACTGAGTGGCCTTAGCGCTCTCCTTGGCCTGTTCGGCAACAGCCAAGAGGGTCAAAATGATCGCCCAAGTTGTTACACCCTCGGGCCAACTAAAGAGTCTGTGCCAACGTGGAGAGTTCCGCTTAGTATTTTCTGCGTCGTCGTTGGAATGGTTCTGATGCGCATCCGCGGCGATACTCAAATTGGCCGCTGGAGCGCCCTGTTGTGTGGACTTAGGGGTAGAGCCTTGATCTTGAACGGCTACATAGCATGCGAGAGCGAAGATTACGGCGAGTATCGCCAAATACTTCAACATAATCATAAAAGTGTAACGGACACCGCCGACTCTCTGGTAGTGGGCCGTTTTGAAACATGCTGCTTTCGAGCAGAACAAGCTAAAATCTGACGATGTTGCTAGTGCCTGAGGCTCGCACTGCGATTCTGCGGATCTCTCCAGTGGCCGCAGCGGCTATCGCGTGCATCGTTGGCGCAATTCGCACTGATCGCCGCTGGGCACGAATTCTGCTTGCCGTCGTAGCTGTCCCCGTAGCTTTGTTTGCCTTGCTCGGGATATTTATCGTCTCCTTGATTATTCAATACGGGCCACGGTAGGACATTTTCAAAGTGGTCCGCGAGCGACAACCCACGAGCTACCCAGGCCGCCCCAACCAACGCGGCACTCGCTGCACATACTCTTCATAAGCCGAGCCGCGTTCGCTGCGGAGATGCGGCTCTTCGATGAAGACAACGACGAGATGGAAGAGAAAGAACAGCGCGATTCCATAGAACGCAACTTCTGAAGATTTAAAGAAGATCGCCTGACCGAAGACCACGAGCAGCACGCTTAGATACATGGGGTTCCGTGAGAATCGATAAATTCCCTCACGAATCAACTTGCCCGGCTCCTCCCCAATCAGAAATCTAAGTGGACGGGTAAAGAAGAGTGCAGGGGTTCCGCCGGAGAGCAGGAATCGGAGCAGGCACATTCCATAAAGCACGACGCCGACGAGAATCACCACGCCGCCTGTGATCCTTAATCCGACAGAAGCATGAATATTTCGATGTAGAAACAAAGGTACGACAACGGCGACGACGAACGGAGCCAGAATCGTGAAAATCAGGCCGCGGAGATATAGCATCGGGATGAGGCTAGATTACGCTTTCAGGCTAGGGAATCTGTGAACAAGTCTCTCTCCGAACTAAACAGCAGTACTAAAGGCCGGCTTTCGCGGGCGAGGGCGCCCGCGCCACACTTGTTCAGGGGTTTCTTAGGCACGAGCGTCTTGATTGGGCCGCCGACCAGGTAGGATAATTGACGGGAACTTCCAGCTAAAGGCGGACGTAACATTTAGTGTCAGGAGGTGTCTATGCATCTGCTTGGATTCATCTTTTTCCCGTTTTTCGGAGGCGGGTTCCTCCTTTATTTTCTGCCCACGATTATCGCGCTGGTGCGCGAGAGACACGACAAGTTCTCTATCTTCCTGCTGAATTTCTTTTTAGGATGGAGCGTAATCGGCTGGGTCATAGCCCTGGTGTGGGCCTGCAAGAATGACCGAGTCGTTTACGTCCAGTCGCCACAGCGCTAGCCGAGCAGCCGCGCCGCTTCTTTCGCGTAATAGGTAAGGATAATGCTGGCGCCTGCGCGCCGGATTGAGATCAGCGATTCCATCATCACGCGTTCCCGGTCAATCCAGTTCTTTTGCGCGGCGGCCTCGATCATTGCGTATTCTCCTGAAACCTGATATGCCGCAAGCGGCACGTCGAAGCGTTCCCGCGCGGCGGCAATCACATCGAGATACGGCAGCGCGGGCTTCACCATGATCATGTCCGCGCCTTCTTCGATGTCGGCTTCTATCTCGCGCATGGCTTCTCGCAGGTTTGCGCCATCCATCTGGTAGGAGCGGCGGTCGCCGAATTGCGGCGCGGAGCCTGCGGCTTCTCGGAAAGGTCCATAGAATCCCGATGCGAATTTCGCGGCGTAGGAAAGAATAGGAGTGTTGGTCAGCTCGGCCTGATCTAAAGCGGCGCGGATTGCACCTACACGGCCATCCATCATGTCGGATGGAGCGATGATGTCTACCCCGGCGCGAGCCAGCGAAACCGCCGCGCGGGCAAGCAGCACCAGAGTTTCGTCGTTGACGATTTCAAAACTCACATCAATGACTTGCGCAGCCATCGCAGCCAACTCGTCAATCGCTTTCATCTTCTCCTGCGGATCTTTTGCGGCCGTGACAGTGATGGCTGCGGCCCCGAGTGACATCGGCGTTTGCGCTTTGCGCACGACCCCGCAATGCCCGTGGGACATGTACTCACATAGACAAACGTCGCCGATGACTAACATCCCAGGAACCTCGCGCTTAATCGCACGCGTCGCCTGCTGCACGATTCCGTCGTCAGCCCAGGCTCCGGAGGCGACCTCATCTTTTCTTTCGGGCAGGCCGAAGAGGATCACCGCAGGGACGCCGAGAGAATAGGCTTCCCGAGCTTCCTTCACAATTTCGTCCACGGAAAGATTGAACACTCCCGGCATGGAGCCGACTTCCCTGCGCACTCCCTCGCCAGTGCAAACGAAAAGGGGATAGACGAAAGACTCGGGGGTGAGACGCGTTTCTCGGACCAGGGAACGCAGGCTCTCAGTCTGGCGGAGACGCCGCAGGCGTGTGATTGGAAATGCCACAGGATGATTTTATCAGGACGTCACAGGGTGCTTCGGGTCTGAGGAAAGTGGAACCCTAATCTGCACGCGGTCGGGATTCCCACCCTTGCGAAAACCGCGCAAGGATGGGGCAGCCTCGTCGTGATGGTGCTGAGGAAATCAAAATCTTGCGCCGTCTTGCTAGCCAGCCGTAGACCAAGCCCCTCGGTCGGCCGGTGGGGGGTGGGGAACGGATTTAAACTCGGCGACTAACCGAAAAGACTACAACACTAGGCCTCCGTCCGTGACCTCCCAAGGTAAATTCCTTGTCAAATCTACACTCGGTGTTCGTGATATACTCAAAAAAACAGAAAAATCCCGGTGACTCAAAGCCGGTTCATTGCTACAATTTCGGCAATGTTGTTCGGGTAGAGTACCACCCAGCCCCTGTCAAACGTACTCACAGACATTCGACAGGAGGCACTTCGTGCGCAAACTTTTCTTTTTTCTGGTTTTGGTTCTATCCCTTGCAACTCCACTTCTCGCTCAGACTCTTGCAATTCCACGTCAAACTCAGACTGCAACCGAAGAATTCCTGCCTGCGGGAACTCTTTTGACCTGCACCATGAGCGAACCTAACTTCTCTTCGAAAACCGTGGCGGTGGGCGACCCCGTTCTATGCTATCTCGCCCAGGTTTCGAGTTTCGGGCATCCCGTGTTTCCGCGCGGCGCATACCTGACCGGCCACCTGCAGGATTCCAAAGACCCGGGCCACCTTTGGGGCAAAGGCTGGCTCGAAGTTGACTTCGACCGCATCATCCTGCCCGGGCCTCAAATGCTGACTTTGTCCGCAAAAGTGATATCCACCCCGCACTATAAAGTGGATCGCGAGGGCAAAGTTCACGGGCGCGGCCATGCGGTTCGCGATACCGTTGAATGGATGATTCCGCCGTTGTGGCCAATCAAAGCCGTCCTGCTACCTGCGCGCGGTCCGTATGTCAAATTCAAAGGCGAAACTCGCATGACCATGCGCCTTATGGAGGATGTAGAATTCCCGTCTTTCGCCCGCAATGTTCCGATGCCGCCGTGGAGCAGCGACCGCAACACCACCGGTTCCCTGCAGACGCCTCACCTGTGGCGAAACGACCTCCAGCCAGTAGCATCCCGGAATCATTACTCGCAACCCACTCAGTTGCAGATGCAGCCGGCGGCGTTTGTCTCGCGAAGCGCTCCCGACACGAGCCCCTCGGTCACCTCGCAATCTACACTTCTAGTCTTGAAAGATAGTTCCTCGTACCTCGCCCAGAGTTATTGGATCGAAAATGAGCATCTACACTGCGTCACTCAGGGCGCTCCGGAGATTGATATCCCACTCGACAAAATAGACCTTGCCGAAACCGTGCGCCTGAACCATGAGCGAAATACAGAATTCGCCCTGAACTCTCGCCCACAAACCAACACCCAAATCGCCCAACAAGCTAACATCGAAATCGCCCAACACTAAACAGCTGGATTTGAAAATATCGGTGCCCCATTCCGCCCGCGAATGCGCGGGAGGAATGGGGCATTTGATTCCTCACCCAGGGACCTAAAATTCAGCAGCACTGCCGGATTCCTCGCTGCTTTCGAGAAGTCCCATAATTGATGTCCAGCGCACCGTTTGTGGTTGGGCCGGCACCCTGAAGGGCAAAAAAAGCCGCCCGATTAGGGGCGGCCGGGAGAGAAGCAACTTGATTTCGGATTGACTCTACTAGCGATGTCCTCCGGAGTGGCTCGACCCACCGCTTGATCCGCGAGAGCCGCCTCCACCAGAGCCACCACGCGAACCACCGCCACCGTATGACGACGATCCACGGGACGGAGCACTGTAGCCCCCACCACCGCCGCGGTAAGAGCGACTGCTGTAACTGGGTGCGCTGTAGCCGCCGCCGGAGGAGCGTCCGCTGTAGCTGGGCGCACTGTAACTTGGCGCACGATAGCTCGGAGCGCTGTAGCTTCGGCCGCCTTGATACGGTGAACCGCTGTAGCTCCGGCCGCTGTAGGGCGAACTGTACGGTGACGCGCTATATCTTTGCGATTGCCCGTAGGATTGCGGAGCCGAATATCCCCGAGAGCTATAACCTCCGGAACTGTGGCCGTACGACCTCGACGAATAAGCGGAACTTCCACCGGACTGATAGTTGCTCCGTGGCGCCGGCTGTACTGCTCCGGTCGGTCGCGGAACGTTATTTGGCCCAGCACTCGACCCGCTACGGCCGAAGTAGGGACTCGACGAACTCTGCCGAACGCTTCCCTGCTGTGAAGTCATTGGCGCCCGGTTCATTGCCGACTGAACTGATTGGGAACTGCGTGTCCCGTTTGCTGTTCCCGCAGACGTTGGTGGTTGTGGAACGTTGCGAGCGGCAGGCATTGAGCCGTTCGACATGCGTGAATTATTTGCGGAATTGTTCGCGAGCGCCCCGGAGTTATTCCCGAAGCTTTGCGGTGGCCGCGGCACGAACTGTCTCTGAGAATAAGCCGATGGCCGTGCGCCACCCTGGCTTGAGGTAGTCCCATTCGGTCGCGCCATGTTCGCGGATTGCGCGCTGGCCGGTCCAGTTGGCCGGTTCGCCTGAGCTCCCATCGCCGGTGCCGTCGCGCGAGTTCCGGAATTAAATGTACTTCGCGAGGCTGCGGGTGGCGTCATGTGGCTGACCACTGGCCGCGACATTGCTGACGAAGGAGCCACTGCGGCTCGACGTCCCGCATTAGGTCCAAGCATCGCGCCACGCGTCGGAGTCGCGTTGACCCGACCGAGAGCCGGAGCGCTTCGAACGTCGTTAGAAGTCAGACGCACAGCGTTCTGATGAACTGGCAATCCGCGCTCCAGCGTTCCGCGATTCACCGCGGTGAACCCACCGCGCGCGGTCATGTTGACATGTTGTAGCCCGTTTGCAGTCACGAAGCCGTTGTGAAATCCATTGTGATAGGCGTTGATGTTCGTAATGCGAGTGTTGTAAACGTTCACGTTGCGGAAATAGCCCCATCCGGTGCGATACCAGGGGATGAAAGGCTCTCCGAAACCGAGCGCGCACCATCCGAAGCCGCCGCCGTATCCGAAGCCAATTCCGCCAAAACCAACTCCGATACCCCAGCCCGGACCGCCGTACCAGCTGACCAGAGCGGGCGCATACCATCCGCGAGCCCAACCGCCAGCGTAAGGACCCGGCGCCCATCCCCAATACGAACCGAAGCTGACCCATCGGCCGTAATGGAAGGGAGCATAGCCCCAGGGAGCGTCATCGACCCAAGTCCATCCCCAAGGGCTGATCCAAACCCAGTGCCCATAGGCATAGGGAGCCCAGCCTGGAGCCTCCGTGGGAACCCATACTGCGCCGTACTGCGGCGTCTGCCGCCATGTTCCGTAAGCATCAAGGTCTTCGGATCCGACTACGTCAGGAGAAACATAGCGCGCCGAAACTGATTCATCCTCGCGGCGGTTGCGCACCTGGCACCAATCGTCGAACGCATCGGGACGGGGAGCGTTGCGGGTAGAGTGAGCCAGCGAATCTCCCTCACTGAACTGCACGGTTTGCCCCGACTTAATGCGGAGGCTGGAGCCCTGACCTGTGGATTCGCCCTCGCCGCGCCATACTGTGACGGCTGTCGTGTCCGCGCTGGGATCAACGTCAAACCTGTAGTCCCCGGTCTTTAATATGGTGAACGCCTGATTGGGGGTGTCAACTTCGTAGATTTCTCCATTGAATAAATGGCGCACGTGCAGGTTCATCGTGCCCTGATGCAACGACAACTGCACGGAATTGTCGTTTACATTGGTCAGCGTCAAGCTGGTCTCGGAATCTATCCGGATCAATCCTGTCCCAACATTCAGTTCAGCTCTGGAACTCTTGTCCGCCCAAACGTTGTCCGCGATGGTCAGAGGACGATTGACGGAACCCTGCACCCATTCGTCCGTGCCATGCGGCTGAATGGAAACTGATCCTGAAATGTATTGAAGACGAGCGGCGCGGCCGGGGGGATTTTGCTCCTGATTATTTCCATTGGGACCGTTGGGGTCGTTTTGGTTAGGAATCTCCATCGGCTGATCGTTAGGACTCGATTGATCGGAGAGTTCTGCTTGCTGCTGAGCCTGGGAATATTGTGGCTGAGACGAGTTTGGAGGCTGAGGCTCAGAGTACTGTGGCTGCACCGGTTGGTCCTGTTGGTCCTGAGACGATTGAGGCATTTCGTAAACCGGCGGGCGGTCCTGTTGCTGCTCCTGCTGCTGTTCCTGCGAAGAGTCGTCCTGCTGCGCGGCAGCGGTTAAGACCGTCGAAGCAGAAAACGTCGCTACGCACATTAAACCTATGAGACCCGTAGAAAATAAACGCCTGAGAAAACTCATAACTACCTCCACTTCAACCACCTATCCCTTTGTGCGGACTTACGAAGCGACCGCACCTGATGACACCTCTTATTGCTCAGATGCGTAAACCCAAGTTTGGCCAAGAAGTTGCGGTGGGATGCGGTGTGCTAAGCGGTTTCCGGCCCAGCATTTTGCGGCTTTTCCGATTGACACGCCTCCGGCATCCATTTAACTTGCCTTATTGTTAGAGTCCCGCGTTTGCAGCCGCTTTGCTGCCAGGCCCTTGCCGTTCGCACTAACCTGAACTCTCAGGAGAAATGATGGTCGCAAAGCGCGCCACGCCGTTCCTTGCTCTTCTACCTTTGATGTTGCTCGGACAGGTGAATCTTCCTTTTTCCGGCCCACAGGGCGGAGCAGCAGTCCATCCTGTATTGCAGGAAAGGTTTGCGCCACATCGTGGCGCCGGCTTGCCAGTGCGACCTCACCATCTAGCCGCGGCGCCGACGAACCAGGCAGCCCCTTACGGCTTTGAGAGCAGGTCGGCCTGGCCGCTGGTAAAGTCCACTGGGACGGAGTTGTGCTCCTGAACAATTTGCCACTTTCCGTTCGACTTGCGGAGCACATCGGTGGATCGCACGACCAGGTGCGATTTGGACCCGTCCTTTGCGACCACCGTCGCATCGTCAATGCTGCGGGCATACGCGATCGGACCCACAACCGTGATGTTCAGCTCGGAGATGGAGTTGGTGAGCGCGCCTGGAAACAACGCAAAAAAACCCTCCCAGTCTTTCTTATATGCGTCCCAGGTCGGATATTCGCGGGGCGGGCCGACATCAAACACGAAAACATCCGGCGCATAGACGGCCATGATGCGGTTGACGTCCTTCTTGTTGAAGGCATCATTGAATTCCTTATAGAGAGCCTGGATGGCGGCCTTGTCGGCAGCGTCGGAATTTGCCTGCGCGCTCATATGAAAGGCTCCAGCTGTGATGCCCAGCACGACGAGGATCGCTGCGGCCAAATAGAGCAGCTTTTGCATAACGTTTCTCCTGCGAACAAGAATTGTTTTTCCGGAAACCGGGAGACGGCGAGAGCCTACCGACGATGAAGTCCGATGTCAAGATTTTGATCGGGTGGCGCGGGCGCCCTCGCCCGCGAAGGTTTTGAATCAATCTCTCGGATGTACGATGGATCGTTTTGGGAACCGCGAGGATTTTTTCTGCTGAGTTCCTTTCTGGACAGCGCGGGATGACTTACGATGTGCCGTGGACTACGTTTGGAGGGTGTTGCCAGTGGGTACTGGACGCTGTCCGTCAAACAGTCGAGTGGCCCGTCAGCCATTAGGGTTCGAGTCCCTTACCCTCCGCAGTCCCTCGGCGAAATCGAATGCGCTTGACAACCATCTCCGTCGCGTTATTCTAGAGATGACGGACAGCGTTCAGTAATTTAAAAAAGCCCTGCTTCAAGAGCGGGGCTTTTTGTTTGGCCGGGGAGTTCACCAAATTCTTGTCAAGGGGTCCAAAACCTCCAATTTCCCCTATCACCCTCATTCCATTCACAAAATAATCATTCCAAACGTGGCATGATTACCCTGCTGAATTTGCTATTCTGGATATATAGATAAAAAACGAAGGCGCGGCCAAGCGGCTGCGCCTTTTTTTATTGTCTGAAGATTCCGCCTTTTTTATTTCCTAACAACGACCGAAATCAAGACTCATTGCCCAAATCAAATCCGAAAACCGTAAATCGTAACACCACCCAGACCGGAGACTTTTCCGAAGCCGCCTTCCTCCTCAAAGCCACCAGCCTGGGATTCGGCGTCGCAAAACCCTGGTCCAACAGAGAGCGCTACGACTTCATTCTCGACAACGGCACGCGCCTCTGGCGTGTCCAGGTTAAATGCACCGCCTCGCTCCGCGCCCGCGGATACGACGTTCAACCCATTCGCGCCATCTATACTCGCGAACTCGGCGGCAAATCCAAATTCGCCTACACAGCAGAAGATGTCGACGCCCTGGTCGCCCACATCGTCCCCGTCGACGCCTGGTACGTCCTCCCCATCGCCGACATAATCAACCAAAAAAGCCTCCGCTTCTACCCCGATAATGGATGCCCCCGCGCCAGATTCGAAAAATACCGCGAAGCCTGGGCACTATTTCAAATCGAAATAGAATCTTCCCTCGCTCTGAACGTCCGTCCTACAAATTAAATTTGTCATTCCGAACGGGCGCAGCCCGGAGGAATCTGCTTTCCGCGTGGACGATACAAACCGACGGGTGCCCCATCCTTTACGCGCTTTGCGAAAGGTGGGATTCCACTAATGCATCCCCAATGGGACGTTGCCAGAAGAAGTTGCCCGTGTGGGGCGGACACTCCTGTCCGCCGCCTTTGACCTTGCCCTTGACTGTGTACACGAACGCCCCGCCCGCGAAAGCTTTCGTATCAGGACACGACTTCAGTCGTGCCATTCAAATCGAACACGCATTTACGGGATGGCTGAAATCATCCCCTGACACTTATAAAAACTCTGTCATCTCGAGCGAAGGCGGGAGACCTGCTTTTCTTGATTCCGGACAGCGAACCCACCCCACCGCGGCAATCCCACTCCATAAAACCTTGTCATTCCGAATCCGCTTCAGCGGTGAGGAACCTGCTTTTCGGTCATTGCGCAAGACGGTCCGAATTTGGCAGACTTGCTACGCGCAAATGTTTTCACACAATTCCATTCTTATTGGGCTAGCGGTGCTACTGCCGGTTTTCGCTATCGTTCGCGTGGTTTTTCTTGCCAGGCGGATAGAGCGCCTAAATGAGGGACTTCCACCAGATCAACATTTTAATTTGATCGGGTTGTGGGGACCGTCCGAAAAATTGCGGGCATCACGCCGTTGGCGGGAAATTCGGAATGCCCAAAAAAACAAGTAAAGGTGGATGCCAAAGATGTTGACGTTGGAGTCGCGCAGCGCTTCAGCGCTGCGATATCACTTCAAGACGCATTTACGGGACGGCTGAAAGCCATCCCCTGACACTTATAAAAACTCTGTCATCTCGAGCGAAGTCGAGAGACCTATTTTCTGGACTCCGGACAGCGCCCCCACCCCACCGCCGCAATCCCACTCCATAAAACCTTGTCATTCCGAATCCGCTTCAGCGGTGGATCTGCTTTTCGCGTGGACCATACATAACGACTGGTGCCCCACCCTTTCGCGCACTTTGTGAAAGATTCCACAACTGCCCATCGGGAAGGATTCCTCAGCTCCCGCTAATAAGCACTACTGAATTTCTTTGACTGCTGCCGAAAAATCCAGGATGCCTTCGCGCATCTTTTCCCGAATGTTCAATATGTCCTCAGACGTAGAAAGTCCCTCCATAACGATTTTCGCAGAGATACCAACACGGGCTAGGAGAGAATTGAGCTCCTTTACTACGTGCTCGCGCAATTTGGCCTGCGCCCACTTGAACGTTATATGACGATGGAATTGGTAATACTCGGTGATGTCATCGAGCCTCCAATCTCTGCCATTCCATCCCCAGTCAGCGGTAACGCGATATAGTTCGACCTGATTAGCTCTTCGATAATCTTTAAATATGAACTCCTGCGGCATCTGTCTATTCTTGAGGTCGTCTTGATAAAACCTTGGTCCGAGCGAATGCCACGCCGCCATTGTTTTTAATATTCTGCGGAACCCGCGAACGCCACCCAACTCCCCGGGCATATCAACCCGCCAAACATTGCCCTTTTCGAAAAACACGTACTTCCTGTCGAGTTCCTGCCAGCTTTGCGGAGGCGCGATCTGTAGATAATAAAAAGGTAGATTCCACACGTATTCAGGACTAAACGATGACAGGGCTAGTGCCGAACTCTCTGGATCGACCACGATTTCAAAGAGAGCTTTACCGTGATACGCGAGTTGCAATATTACGTTTTCGATCGCGCCCGCTATGTTCTCCTCTTGCCGATAGTGACGATCACCAGACATAGAAGCGCACATCGAATCTGCTTTTGCAACGTCCCTCGCTCGCGCCTTCTAAACGGAGCACTGACTTCCCATCTCCACTGGAGCGAAAAAGTGCCCCATTAGTTGTACATCCTCTTGAAACATGTGTAGGTGCAACGGTGGCGCGTCGTACGCCCCAGGAGAAACGAACCTGAGAGCCTTACCACTTGGCCGGAAGGGTCTATTCCTCTTCTTCATCTCGGTCCCTGTTGTTATACGATTCCTGCTCACGCTCCAGCGATTCGAGCAGATCGCCCGCTGGGACTCCCCACTCCAATCCCTCGGGCCCCGCCAGCTTTGAAAGATAAAGTGCGGCAAAAATATCTCTGCCATTGTGGAACCTGTACTTGGCGCAATATCGGACCAGAGGGCTAGGATGACGACAGAGCCAGTCATGAAGATGCCGCCGATACCGCCCCTCAAGGTATCGCGCCGCGGCAGTTTGCTTAGCTCATGCTGCACGCGCATCGACCAGTTTGTTCTTATGAGGCCGCGATGAGGCAATTGAAAACGAGGGGTCCCTCCCGTAACGATAGCCGCGAGCCACGGCAGGGTCCCAGGACTTCCCTGGAAGAATTGGTCCCAAACTCCTGACACGGCCGCCCACAGTGGTTGGTCGGCGTAAAGCTCTGAATGCAGCATGCGTAGCCGCTAATTTCCAAAAGGTCCAGCACCGGGGCGGCGGCGATCTGGAGCTTTTGCTCTGTCCAAATGTCAACCTTTGGACTGGAAGGCTTCATGTTGTTAAACAGGACGAGCGTGCCCACTAGGTATGGCCTAATCAGTGCTTCAGCTGCCTTGGCGTTTCGGTTCATCAGATAATCAAAAAGGTTCTCACCTGTCGCGTGAATGAATTGGCCGAGATAGTCTGGCAAATCCTCTGGCTTCGGCGATGCCACGAGAAGACCGACATGTGCAGCCACGGCATGGGTAAGTTTTTCGCGAAGTCCTTTCATCGTCTCCAGCCAGGACTCCGGTTTTATCTCAGGCCATGGCAGGTCGGTTAGGTGTCGTGTGGCAATGAGTGATTCCGCATGTGTCTTAAAGAATTGCAGATGGCGGGCCTCAAGCTTACTCATATATTCAAGGTAGCGAACGAGTACCGATGCGGACTGCCATATTCGCCTCGCCTTCACCAATCGGTCGGACCAGTTCTGAAGAAAATGGCCGACTTGAAGTAATGCATCGACGCTTTCACTTAGATTTTCCGACTGAACTTTGGATACGAGGTCAAGCTGGTACCAGGGAGTCGTCCGTAAGATGCCCTCAACATCGAGTTCCATCCTCATGCGGGGCAGCAGCCATTCAACCTGCCGAAGTTCGTCGATCGTGAAGCCCCTTGTGTACAGAGATCGAGAGTTCTCCCATCGGATTTGATCAATCCGTTCCGCTGTAGACGCCGCGGATCTTTGCTCGAGAGTGCCACTATAGGCGAGGAGCGACCGCATCTGAAGGAAACCTATAGCGTCGGCCATACCCACGTCCTCTGCTCGCTCCTTCTTCTCCGAGGCCTCGGCGGGACTCTCACTCCGCTACGCGTAACTTCTCTGCACCCTCGCCAAAAGTAACCGCCTGTCGCACGTTCCCCCTCGCCGCGAGCGCAGCTATATATGTATCCAACCCTGCGAGCAAGTCGCGCACATTGTCAAGGCGCTGCCGGCCGAGGTTCAATTCAAGACACTTAAGCGGAATTAGTTCGAGCCGCTTTTCCAGCCAGTCATACTCAGGCACCGACTCCGGATTGAGTGTAATTCCCGCAAAGTGGGCTACTTGAACAGTGCTGTCCTCAGTTTGATACCACGTCTTATGCTCGTACTTCTGCGCAAACCAGAGGCTTGCTGTCGGAATTTGCAGTTTTCGTTGCTGGTAGGCTTCGAGAAGTGCAAGGACGCTTAGACTAAGTTCCAAAAGAGGCGCGCCATCCAAATTAGTGTTGATCGCGGCGAGATCGGAAAGTGTTTTCAAAGTCTCGGCAATGGCTGCTGCTTGACGGTGTGCATGAGCTTGGAACGTCCCATCCTCCCAGTTGAAGCCTCCCGCACTAACCTGGGATAACCAGCCCCCGAAATCCAGGAAAAGAGAATCCGCAAGCTTAGTCGGGTCAAATAGGTAAAACGCGCGCCGGCCCAGAACGGTGAACACAATAAATGCCCACCCCCACGACCAAGATGAGCAGTGGAACTGCCAGCCTTAGGGGCTCAAAGCCTGCGGAATGCAAGGCCACGAAGCACAGGGGGAGAAAGGTAGCTAGGGTGAGATAACGGATGTAGACGTTCCCGACGCGATCTCTCGCCAAAAGGTCGATTATGTTATTTGGCACCTGAGAATAAATGGCGCTAGCGGCGGCCGTTACTGCGGTGAAATACAGGGCGATGAACACTCCCCCGATCTGGGCGATCGTGTCAAGCCAACTAACATAGTTTGGTGAATCCGGAATGGCCCACCATCCCACTAGCATCGGGACCAATGTGAGCTCAAGTATTTGGAGCCCGACGGCCACCGCGATGGCAAAGAGCAGTTGATAGCCTATGAGTGGTAAGAACGAAAGCAAAGTCCGGGAGTTCCCTCGTTCTTGTCGCCGCTCTATCGAATCCGAAAAAGGCGGCTCAGCACCCAAAAACGAACCCGCTGAAACTTGGCGCGCCACCGCCAGAAAATTCGATATTGCGACAGTCGCAGAAAGGTTCGGGCATCCACTCCGAAATAGTACCGGGAGGGTCGGCACTTCACAATTCGGGGCTCCACACCACCTTCCTTTTCAACCACTTACCTCGGTGTCAATATACTTGACGCACAAGTGTAAGGGGTTGATAATTGGGAAACCGTGACAGGGTATTTTTCTGGCTTGCCGTGACAGGCCTAGTCGGCGTATTGGCCGCTTTTTCGGAGCACCATACTATCTTTGGGGACAGTCTTTCCTATCGAGAAGAAGTCTTGGGTAGGCGCTGGGAGCGTGCGTTCGTCGTTGTGGGAGAGAAAGTAGACGAACCAAGTGAAGTGAGGTTTTTCCGAAGTGGGATAGTGGTACTCGATGCATCCGATCAACATGGGGGCAATGCTCCGGCCAAGAATGGCCCCCCGTTAAAAGAGGCTTTGTCAACGTCGGGAGGCCACAAGATGAGGCTACTTGGAGAATCGCGGTGTTCGGTCGGGAAAATCGCATTCCCCCAAACGCTGGGGTAGTTCTTCACTTTCTCAAATCGCTCCGATGCCTTCCCGCAAAGTTCTTTAGCTTGCTGTCGAGGACCGTCAATAAAATCCGCCCCTTGAATGGTGATCAATTTAACCTGTGGAAATATCGCCGTAGCTCCGGAGTGCCCGATGTTTTCGCTCCGAATGGTTATGTCCCAAGAAAGCCCTCCATTCTGGAACGTGAGATCGCCACCCGAAGTGACAGTATCTTTAATCCAAGGGCGATCTACCATTTCCAGTTGGCGCGAAGCTATTTCCGCAGCATTCTTGGCGGCACTGGCGGATTGTCTAGTCTCGTAGGATTGCCATGCATTAACTGCAAGGATGCCAGCCGCGACGACGACAGCCGCTATTTCCCAACTTGGTGTGCGCTTCTTGCTCCCGTGGGGATGATAAGCCTGTGGTGGGGATGGAGTTGCATTAGGAATGAAATCAACCTTCTGTGGGGCAGTGTCGCCTTCGGCCTTGGTGGTATTGTGTGGGGGTATAGCTTGGTCGTCTTTCTTGTCGCTTTGAGTAGGTGGTTTGCGTGATGACAATAAAACAAGTGCATACCGAGAGGGGCCAGAAGCCAAAGAAGATTCGAGAAGGGGATGAGGAGTCTTTTCAGGTTCCAAAGTGCTCTCCAAAAAGAAGAAGCAGAAGGATAAACCTACTGCTTCTCCGAAGAAATCCAAATCTTCCGTTAAGGATTAGAAGGGAACTTTCGTCTCCCTCGTCCCCTGTCGTTTCGTGGCGCGGCGATTCGTCTTTGCCTTGATTCGGCATAGGAGAGATGTTTGAATGGTCCGACCTGACTCATGGCTCTGGCGAATCTAGCACCATCGTTGATCTTGTTACCGTCCGCATCTTTGCGGCTGTTAAAGCGAAAGGCTTGTTCGTCAACGTAGCGAAACATATGGAACGGCTCTACAGCGACGTAAGTTCCAGTGAGTCCGCGTTTCAAGAGACTCAATAGTTTTCGAGTCCGTTTGTGTGGACGCGACCTTCGACGTACTCTTGCGCGTGGTTAACCACGTCATGCACGAACCTTCACTCATGCGTGTCATAAGCAACGGATTGATCGGTATAGACGGTAGCGCCTTTCTTGATGTGGTTCAGGATTTTCGCTTGCAAGGTTTCACGCTTCACGTCCGGCACGACCGTTGCGCGAACTTGCCGCAGATTCCGGTCAAGCATTCCCATAACGATTGTTTTTCCGTGATGCGCACCGACCTGCTGATAGCGAAGTCTGCGATCCTTGTGCATGTTCCTGATCCGACCGCCGACAAAGGTTTCGTCTACTTCGACTTCTCCGCCAGTCGCCGCCAAGCTTCTTACTCCAATAGCGCGGTACTCGAAGGGCATGACGGATTCTTTGCAGCATGAACCATGCCGACTTCTGTGTAACTCCGAGAGTCCTGCCGAGTTCATGGGAACTGATTCCGTTCTTGCAGTTAACCAACATCCAAACTGCCGTCATCCACTTGTCCAATCCGATGGGCGAATCCTCGAAGATGCTGCCCACTTTGACCGTGAACTGCTTCTTGCAGGGATTGCAGTACCAGATGCGCCGTGTCTTAATGAACGAGTGCTTCTCGGAATTGCAGCGGGGACAGCGGACCTTGCCGTCAGGCCAGCGCAGTTTGACCGCATAGTCGAAAGCTCTGTCAGGGTCCGAAAAGTAGACGATGGCTTCTTGGAGCGTATGTGGCGCTTTCATGTAACTAACAGTAAACCAAAAGCGATTGTGTGTCAAGTATATTATTGCCCTTACCTCCGCACAATGCACAACTTCGCCACTAAACCTACAAAACACCCCTTTTGGTGGGTAACTCGTGTAATTACCTAACGTCTTCAATACCCTAGCTGTACCCAACCTCCCAGATCTTGCACCCTATGGAGTTAAGGGTTTAGCTAAAAGCTGAAGCTAAGAGCCTCGAACGAAAGTGAGACTCATGCACAAGCCAGTTAAGTATGTCGAGAAAGCAGTCACGGTTGCTGCCACCGGAGCGTGGGCAGTTTTCGAACGGCTCAACCGGGTTAAGCCCAATCCTTCTCCCAAGCCGAAGTGGTCGGATAAGCCGCTGCTGAAGTCTTACGAAAAGTCGAAGCCGCCGCTGGGATGGCCGCGCCAGACTGACTCGCTGTGCCCGAAGTGTGTCCCCGAAATTCGCCAGCAGATTTTGGATGGCAAGCTGCCGCTCGAAATCCTGATGAACGAAAAGGCCGGAGAGATCAAAGCGCAGATCATTGAGCGCGACGGCAAGATTTTGATGGTCAAAGACTGCCCCATTCATGGACACTTCGAAGACGTGATGTCGATTGACACTGAATTTTCTGAGCATCTTGAGGAAGTGTTTCCGGGCCGCGATATTCGCGCGCATAATGATGAGAAGCTGCATCATCACGGGTCTTCTACTGTTAAGTACGGTCGGGGTTCTGTTCTTACCATAGATCTGACCAACCGCTGCAACATGATGTGCGATCCCTGCTTCATGGACGCGAACCAGGTCGGCTTCGTGCACGAACTGAGCTGGGAAGACATCAAGACGATGCTCGACAACGCGATCACGATCAAGCCGCGGCGTCAGATGTCGGTGCAATTTTCGGGAGGCGAGCCGACGCTATCTCCTTATTTCCTGGATGCCGTCCGCTACGCCCGCAAAGTGGGATACAACAGCGTGCAAGCTGCAACCAACGGAATCGAATTCGCCAAGAGTTTGGAATTCGCCCAACAGGCCGCCGACGCCGGGATGCGCTATGCGTATCTGCAATTCGACGGAATCGGCAACGCCGCCAACGCCCATAGAAAAGTCGGCAACCTGTTCGACGTAAAACTGAAAGCAATAGACAACCTGCATAAAGCGGGAGTGGAAATCGTCCCGGTAGTAACGATCGTAAACGGCATCAACAACGAGCAAGTAGGACGCATAATAAAATTCGCCCTAGACAATCCAAAGAAAATCGGGTTCCTGAGTTTCCAACCAGTGTCCTTCACAGGCCGCGACGAAGCCATAACCGACGACCGCCGAGTAGCCCAACGCTACACGCTCTCGCACCTGGCCCACGACGTAAAAGGTCAAACAGGATTAGGCCAACCCGCCCGCGACTGGTTCCCAATCAGCTTCATGAGCACCTTCTCTGATTGGGCCGACCTAATGCACGTAGAAGACAGCAACAACGACTGGGGCCAATTGTCATGTGGTTGCCACCCTAATTGCGGGACTGGGATGGCGATTATGATTGATAAGGAAACTAAGGAAGCGGTGCCGGTTACTGCTTTCTTGAAGGGCGATCAGTTGGCTAAGGATATTGCCAAGGTCAACGATGCGGCTCGCGGGAAGTTTCTTACTATTGTGGGGATGGCGCTTTGTTTGATGAAGAATTACGATCCGTTTCAGTCGCCGACTCATTTTAAGCTGATGGATTTGCTGAAGAAGTTCGATAAGAACTTTAATGCTACTGGGAAGAACTATGGGAAGGTTGGTCCGGATCGGACGATTGATGACGTTATGAAGCGGCGTCAGGATCGGTGGAACTTCCTGTTCATCGCCGGGATGTGGTTCCAGGATCTGTTTAATTACGACTTCCGGCGGACTGAGCAGTGCATTATTCCTTATGCGACGCAGGAAGGCGAGATTTCGTTCTGCGCTTACAACACCGGCGTGGGATGGCGGAACATTATCGAGAAGATGCACATGACGGCCACGCTCACCAAATGGTACGAAGAGCATGGACGGCATGAAATCTTTGCCGGCGGGAAGAATGTGAAGATGGAGTCCGTTGAGCACGGGTTGTTGCTCAAGGATGAAATCGTCACGCATGAAGAGCAGCGCGATCTGGACAAGCTTGGCATCGCTAAGAATGCTCGCGAAGAGAAGACTCGGGCGCGCGATCTGAAGCAGAAGAATGATCCGGCTTACAATGCGCGCATGGCTTCGCTTTATCGCGAAGTAGTTTTGAAGGAAAAGCCAGTCGTCGCCGAGAACGGGTTTATTCCGCTGGGCGCGCTGACTGGTCCGGCCAAGCCTGAGGTTGAGGTTGGTGAGCCGGTCGCTGGGGACTAACTCCCGTCGTTGGTCGTTCGTCCTTGGTCGACAATTGGGTCAGGTGGAGCACGAAAGCTCCCGTACCGGCTGCATCACCGGCCTCCTCCCAAGTTCGCGATAAATTCGATGGCTGTGATGCTCGGCAGAAACAGGTACGCCGTGGCTTTGGTCGTCGCGAAGCTTGAGAGACCTGTCAACGCGACCGGCGGGCCCCCATTTGCCTGAGGTATCACGAAAATGCTTTCGGCAGGGTTCTGTGCGCCAATCAGTGGATCTTTCGACTTTGGGTTAAGTCTGACCGCCCCGGCGAATTCGCCGTCATTTACCCAACGTCTCTGCACGAACTCATATTGGTTTTCGATGTTCGAGTTAATGAAATAAAACAGAATGCCGCGCTCGATGCCATCATAAGGTTTCGTTGGATCATAGGCAGGTCCGTAAGGCAGGCCGCGACGAATCAGCCGGTGAGAATTATTGCTGCCGCCGGGTAGCCCCTGGCCCGCTACTGGCTGACCTCGTGGATTCACCCGCCGTATGTGTGCGCCGACGGGACAGCGGATCCCCTTCGGATCTCCGGAACCATCAGCATTTACATACTCGAAATTGTTCAACTGTGCGGGCGAAATCCCTCCCGCAGGGCTGTCCGTATCAGGTGACAAGACGAGAGGAACGCCATTGCGCCATCGCCCGCACATCTTTGCGGCGAGCAGTTCGGGATCTATTTTGTCTTTGTTTGACTGCAGAAACTTTTCAAAGCCAACCACATCGGTCTCGATCTTTTTGAAAACGGCAAAGCTACCGTTTAACCCAAGTCCTCGCGGCTCTGGTACTTCATAGTTCTCAGCGTCTTCCCGCAGGACGAAGAGCCATGGCTCACAGGGCTGCTGGTGATCAAGGCGATATTTTTCCGGGCCGCCATGAATGGTGGGCGTGCTGATGCCATCGGTATATCCGAAGTGAATTTTGCTGGTAGGCACGGGTTGGCCATTTTGCATTTCCATTAACGCCATCCCGTCTTGGCGCCAGATTTCTTGAAACGCATTGCCTTCGGCAGACCAGACGCTCAACCTATCGCTGTAGCTCTTCATCGCTTCGACGCTGATGGCGTGCAGCGTCAAGAGGACGTGATCGTGCCCTTTTCCGAAACCGCCAACCCAGTTCTGGGGGGAGCTTGCTCCCATATCTGCGACTAACTCGGCTCGTTTCGCAGCCCCTTCGATGAACGCGCCAAATGACTTAAAAGATAGTGTCGGGATACGTTCTTGGATTTCAAGAGCAACCAATCCAGGCCAGGTGATACCGATGTTGAGGCAATAGTCGGGCTTGCGATGCGGGGCATCCGTGGGATTGTCTGCAGGTCCGGGCCCGAACCCCACGTGCCAATCCTCAGCAGTAGTGATTTGCGGGACCTCGGATTCGTCACCGCTTACGAGCCTTCCGAGTTGCCTGCGCGCTTGTGCCGGATTTGCTACGGTCAGCAAGAAATGCCGCAGCATCGGCATTCTGTAGGCGCGAAGAATGAAGCCCTGAATATCGGCTAGGTCGAGCGTGGAATTTTTTGGGGCACTCGAATCGTCGTCACTCACTGAGGTGCCATGCCGCATCCGCCGAAGCACCCTGCGAAAAAGCCCCCGGCCCTCCTTCTCCGGTGCGGCTTGTGTTTGCTCTGCCAACGCGTAAGCTCCTGCCTGATCTTGGTGCTCCGCCACTGATATATTCAAAGCCAGGATCGACAAAGCCAGGATCGAAAACGGGCTCGATTTATCCGCGAAGTCCTTGGTCACTCCACTCGGTTACGGTGTTGGCACTACTTTGTAAAGCACCCCGTTCGCACCGTAGGACGGACTGAACCAGGTGTTTCCGCACAAATAATAGGTTCCACCGTTCGAGACGTGGGGACTGATGCAACCCGAAGGTATCGCCGCGTAAACCCCGCCCATCTGGTAGGTGCCGCCGGTGGTGGCTGCGCCTGAAGCGGCATGACTCGCGTTGGAAGCAGCGACATTGGCATTCGCAGCGGCAGCATTGGCGTTCGCCGCCGCCGCATTAGCATTCGCGGCCGCCACGTTGGCATTGGCATTGCTCGCATTGGCCGTGCCAGCGGAGTAACCCGCATTGTAAGCGCTCGAGCTATCGGAGCTAGACTTGGAAGAGGCTGCAGCAGCACCCACGGCCATGCCGACTAGAGCCCCTGCGGCTGCGGCACCCGCAGTCGAGCCAGAGCTGCAGTTGTAGCACCCTGTTCCGTAGTAGGCGACGGTTGTCGGCGGATGGTACGCATAATACGAAGTGGGCGGATAATAGGCAGCGGGCGGACGAGCCGCATAGGCCGTCTGGCCAGAGTTACTTGTAGCGACAGTGCCATATCCCGCGTAATGTGTCGCGCTACCATAGGCTCCGGTGGCAGTCGTCGTTCCAGACCCTTGCGCATGATATGCAGAGCCGTATTGGTTGGAGGCTGAGGTTCCCTGTCCGGCGGTGTGAGTCGCCGTGCCACCATAGGCTCCAGTGGCAGTCGTTTTTCCAGACCCTTGGGCATGATATGCCGAGCCACCGTATGCGTTGGAGGCGGAGGTTCCCTGTCCGGCGGTGTGAGTCGCGCTGCCACCGTAAGCATTGGTGCGCGTGGTGGTATTCCCGCTGCGAGAGGTGGAACCGCCCCCGTAGCGGTTCGCGTGCGCCTGGGCCCGGGCCGTCCCACAGAAGAGCAGCGTGCATCCCAAAGTTACTAAACTAACATTCACCTTTTTCAGCATGTGTCACCTCGTCATGGTTGCTTTTTGGGTGGATGCGGCCTCACCGAGGGCATAGTGCCCGCCGCGGCCTGCGCCTTAATGTTAGCGAACGGGATGCGTTTCGCATTGACCGTGTCGTTTGGAGGCGTGAAGGCATCTGGTGGGACGTTAGGGTCGATTTGCCAGTTCGAGAACTCCACCTGGCTGCGCAACTTCTCTGGATCGTCGAGAAACATCGCCCTGATCATCCGGGGGAGGTTGTCCTCGGACCCAATCCACAGTTGGATGAATACGCCGCTGTCGATATATGCCACCATGTCCGTCGTCGTTCCAGCGACCACATGGGATTGGCCGACGTAATAGGCAAGTGTCAGCCCTTCAGCCATATCCTTATAAGGATCTGCAACAACCAAGTCAGTGAAGGTGAAGAAGACGCCGGTGGAGTGGTAAACGGCTTCCAACATAGCGTCAATCGTGGGCGGGGCATCGCTCACGGCCAGGAGGTTTTCCGCCGGTGCGAAGGCGGTCACGGTTTTGCCGTCGTAGTAGAACTGGGAAGCGGGACCGTCGCCTGCAATGATTGCGCGCATCCTGTCAGGCCTTTGCAGAATAACGTCGGTCTTTTTTGCATAGGCGAGTGGAGGACCCTGACGGCTCGGGGACTCGAAGATTTGCACCGCTGTGAACGATAGGGTATGCGCTGCAGCTAAGCGGCTGCTCACGGCTTTGAGCAGTTCAATTGCTTTGGGCTCCAGGTCCGGTTTGGGCGGGGTAGCGGGAGGTTTCTTGGTTTGGGCAGTCTTCTGCTTTGCCGCCGGCGAAGTCGTTTGAGCCCTCACGGCCACAGTCATCGACGAAAGTGCGAGCAGCAACACTAATAATGTTTCGACAAAAATCCTAAGTCGAATTTTCATGCCAGACCTCCCAACGGGCCGCCTAGAACCGGCCGTTCCGTTCAACTCACGGAATCAGCCCGCAATCGAACATCTTGTTTGCGATTGGCGCCGCAACCTTGTTGATAAATATTGTGCGCATCTCGGGATTGCTCTTAAGAAATGCGACAGCTTTTTGTTCTTCGGCGGTTGGCGGAGCCTTTGCTTCTTTCTTCTTCCACAAATCCTCGCAGGTAGATTGTTGGTACTTTTCAATCACTTTAGCTGCGACCTTGTCCAAGATCGGGTGTTGACTTTGCGCCTGCGCATTGGCGTGGTTTGGACGACCTAGCGAAAGCGCCAAAACAACAGCAGTAAAAAGCGAAATTGCTAGAATCAAGCGGTTGTAATGTTTAGCCATACCTTCCTCCGGACGCAAAATTCAAACCTACTTCGATTCCATATCCGCGCGATGCGGCGTCCTGCTTGTTATCTTGTTGCCCTGTGCCAACGCGTACATCGTGGTTGATCTTGATAAGTGACCGTATGACACAACCGCTATGCAGCGGTGCTCGATTTTGGCTTGCGATCGGCCAGCAGGGCTCGAATGTCTAGAACCGAGAGGCCTGGATAGGCGCTGTAAAACCCGATAGCCGGATAGTTGTTCTCCAATCCCCACTGAAGAAACGCCTGTGCGTTCTTTTCTACTGGGGTCGGCGGTGCGCCAACGACATATGGAAAGAGACTATTGAAAGTGAGCGAGGTTTTGTCTGCGAAGTCCTGGAAGTATTTCTCGACAGAACCGTCGTAGATTGTGAAGAAGCCTAAGTGGTTGTTCTCAAAGGGCACAAAATGGGCGACATGCAGCGTCCCAATAGCATCCGACCCTTTATGTCCCTTCTTTCCCAACAAGGCCGGCCCGAGCAGCTCCAACATAATGCCTTGCACACGTGACTTGAAGGACATGTACGTCAGCAAGTAGCCCTGCGAGGTGTTGCCCGTAACGCCCGCCTCACGAGCGGCCGCCTTGATGTCCTGAACCGAAGCTTCGTAACCAAAATACGTATCGATAGGCTCGCGGGTATGACGCCTCAGCCACTTGATGACGCTCTCGGGATTACTAGCTACGGGTGTGGCCGGAGGGTTTTCCACGTGTTTGAAGATGAAGTCAAACACCGGGCCGGCATTCTCGACCAATCGTTTAATATGATCATCGATTTCGCCGTCAATGTCCGATAGAAAGAGGAGCTTCTCGTCTCCCTTGACCATGAAACGGGAGAAATGCACTGTACCCAGCTTATCCTGCGTTTTCGCGAAATCCGGCATCAACGGGGGCAGCTCTTCGGTCAGCGCCTTGGCGCTGGCGGGCGATTTAATCGGGAAGTCAAGGGGGAGATGACTTTGACTCATATAGCATTCTCCTTTGTGGGTCAGAATGGTCAGGGAGGAGTGTCTGCGTCAACCCTCCCCCCTGAACACTTACTGACGAGGGGATTCTGAACTCAGCTTTCCCTGGTTACAACTGTCAAAAGTGATAGGGGTCCGGGGGTTGACTTGGCGAGGGAGCCCGGGCGGCGCGAGCGGTTCCCGGTTGTCCGGAAAATGGTGCTTGGGTATTGTCACTTCTGCATTTCGGTTGCATCATAATATTAGAATGGCAAAATGCGGCTTAGTCTTGTTTGTTTGTTTTCTCGCCTCGTTTGCTGCGGGGACGTCTACTCCCGTATTGGTGGAACTGTTTACGTCTGAGGGGTGCTCGAGTTGTCCGCCTGCGGATGCTTTGCTGCAAAACTTAGACCGGACACAGCCTTTGGAGGGAGCGCAGTTGATTGTCCTCAGTGAGCATGTGACGTATTGGAATCACGATGGTTGGGTTGATCGTTACTCTTCGGAGCAACTTACAGGCCGTCAGGCCGATTATGTCAAACACTTTGGCGTGGACGGGAGCTATACGCCGGAGATGGTTGTGGACGGTGAGAGCGAATTCGTTCCGGGCAACGCCGCGAAAACGCAGCAGGCTCTCGAAAAGGCCCGCAGCGAGCCGAAGCTAGCGGTGCGAGTTCCGTCAGTTTCGATTGCAAGTCCCGATACGATTAAGGCACGGGTTGAAGTCGATGCCTTGCCGGATTCTTTCAACGGTCGCAAGGCGGACGTTTATATCGTTATTGCACTTCGTCAGGCGGAGTCTCAGGTGGCGCACGGGGAAAATGGGGGAAAGCATTTATCCCACGTGAATGTTGTGCAGAAACTGACCAAGATCGGGAACGTGGAAAAAGGAAAAAGCTTTGCCGATGATGTTCAGCTGAAGCTGGCTGCTGGAGACGATCCCAGTAATATTCGAGTGATAGCGTTTGTTCAACAACCAGGCCCGGGAAAAATATTGGGTTCGGCGATGATCGATGCCGTTTCTGCGCACTGACGGTTTGCCCCTTCAGGCAGTCTTTTTTCGCCGAGAACTACGCGGCTGAACCGCCCTCTTGCTCTTTAACGATGGGACGTCTCGTAGGACTGCGACCTCTTCTGCCGGGTGGCGCTTGACCAAAGTTGGTGCGGCCTCTGGAGTGAACAGTCGACTCATGTAATCGTCCTTACACTCCAGCGAGCAGAAATGGACAGCCAGGGGATAAACCGCGCTTGGCCGATCCCATGTTGAAAGAATAGTAACTTCCCTGCGGGCAGAAGCGGCGCCTAGTGCCTCGGCCGCGAGACCTAATACCCAGACATCTGACGCGTCTTTCACAGCGCCGCAGGAATCACAAACGTATTGAATCATGAGAGCACCTCGGAGCCAAATGAGATGAACGATTCGGTTCAGCCGTTGCATGGACGTGGATGCAGGAACAGCCGGAAAGCATGTATCCGTTTATCGTTCCGATCTTTTCAGGCGAAACCGCACGACTCCGGCAGCATCGATTCCCACCCCTTCGCAAAATGCGCGAAAGAATGGGGCACTCTCGTTGGTCATGGTGCTCGCGAGATCGACATCTTGCACAATTGTTCGCGATCTAGCCGGAGTATTTCTATAATATTTCAAAGGCTTACCTAGCCACGGAGCGATTAATGCTTGCCGCCACTACGACGTTTGCACATGGTTTCCGCGGGGGTTTCTCCCGGCGTTTCTTTTTGTGTGCCGTCTCTGTGATGCTCGTTGCAAACTCGCTTCAGGGACAAAATCCTCGGGGAGCATTGGTTGGAATCGTGGTTGACTCTACCGGAGCGCGGATTGGGGGTGCTGTTGTAACTCTGAGTCAGCCTGCGACTGGGTTCAAGCGGCAAACCGTAGCAAATGGTAACGGGGAATTCACGATCCAATCATTGCAGCCTGGAAGCTATGAAGTGCGCGCGAATGCCGCTGGATTCGCCGAAGTCGCGACCGATGTTGACGTTGCCGTCAGCTCAGCGCCAAGTATTTCGTTGACGCTAGTTCCGGGGCCAGTCAAGCAATCCGTCGACGTAAAAGGACAAACTTCGCCGACCGTTCAAACCACCAGCAGCGAGATCAGCACGGTTATCGGCTCGCAGGAGTTGGAATCGGTTCCGCTGGCGCACCGGAGTTTTGCCAACATTGCGTTTCTGGCGCCGATGACGGAGCCAGTCGAGCCGTCTGATCCGACCAAGGCGCGAATTACCGCCGTATCTTTTGCCGGAAGCTCCGGCCTGGATGTAGACGTTTCGGTAGATGGCGGTGACAATAATGATGACTACATTGGAGGGTTTTTACAGAACTATTCTCCGGAAGCGATTGAGGAATTCTCGGTTCGCACGGCGCAGATGAACGCGGATACTTCGCGGACCAACGGCGGTTCGGTTATCATTAGCACCCGGCGTGGAAGTAATGACTGGCATGGATTGTCTTCTTTGTTTCTGCGCGCGACGGCACTTAATGCACGGAATGAAATTGATAATCCGGAACCGGATCCGAAACAACCCTATTCCCGGCAGGATGGCGTGTTTGCTCTCGGCGGACCGATCAAGCGCAACAAGCTCTGGTTCTTTTCTTCGTTTGAATACATTAACGAAGGGGCAAGCGTAGCCTACAGCGCAAATAGTCAGATTCAATTCAATGCACTCTCGCAGTTAGCTTCCCAGGGATTGATTCCGGGGGTCAGTTCGATTGCGGTTTCGACATCCGTTGGCGTCCCATTTCACGACACGCTGTTCACGACGCGCTTGGATTATGCACAGTCGGCAAGGTCGCAGTGGTTCCTGCGCGGCTCGATCGACCGCAACAACACCCAGAACAATCTGGTGCAGCAAGCGACGCTGCCTTCCACCGGCGCGTTCACGCACTCGAATTTTTACAGTGTGCTTCTGGATAACCAGTTTCAATTCAGTCCCCGATGGCTGGGCAATCTGACTCTGCAAGCAAATGGATTCGCCAATTCGCAGACCCGGAATTCGGACATTGGGCAAGCGCTGGCATTTCCGTTCAGTGCCACCAGTCAGACTACCTCCGGATTTGAAACTTACGGTGACAACCAATTCATCACTCCGATCACAGCGTTTCCGATACTCCGCAACCAGCAGAAATATCAGGTGCGCTATGACGTCGCTCATAGCATGAGGACACACTCGCCGCACTTCGGAATTAACTTTATCCATGAGCCGGTGCTTGATGGAGCTTTTGCGGGGACTCCCGAGAATCTTCATGGCTTTACGTTTGACCCAACTTTTTATTTGGCGAATCCTCAGCAGTTTACTGATGACTACAATTGCGCGGCCAATGCTTCTCCTAACACTACGTGTCAGGATTCGGGCGCAGTGAACGGAAGGTTCTCGCAGAATGTTCAGCGGCTGGGATTGTACGCGCAAGACTCGTGGCGCATCACGCCATCATTCACGCTGAATTATGGGGTGCGATATGACACAACGTTTGGGCTGTTTACGGCGGAAGGGCGTGATCAGTCCCAGAATTGGTCATATCAGGAATTGCAGACTCTCGGAATTCCGCTGGTCAAGGGGATTCCTCACGACTATCGAAAGGCATTCGCGCCGCGACTCGGAATTGCGTATGCTCCGGGCGGATCGGTGAACACGGTCATCCGCGCGGGGATCGGAATGTACTACAACGACCTGTCGCAGAATGGATGGGTTAACGCTTTCCAAAATGTGAATAGAGGTCCCTACAGTACGCAGGGGGCGGTGATTGATCCGAACTATCACACTCCGTACGCGCTACAAACAAGCGCAGCCGTCGAACACAGATTCGGAAATTCCTGGCTGCTTAATGTTCAATTCGAACATCAGGAAGGCAATCATCAATATCAGCGCTATGAGTATGTCGCCGGATTTACTCTTCCTGCGGGTGCTCCGAATGTTTCGGTTTTCAGATCCGGAAACCGTTCAAGCTATAACGGACTTGCATTTCAGATCCAGCACAGCTTTTCAAAACGCTTTGAGTTGAACGCGCATTACACATTATCGAGCGCGACCACATATGGGGCTGTGCTCGGCGAACTGTTCGACTATGTGAACGGCGTAAGCGATGTGAACAACGCTTTTGGGCCGGGAGATCATGGGCCCTCGGGAGAAGACATGCGGCACCGGGCGGTGATCGCGGGAATATTGCATTTGCCGGGGGCGTTCGAGGTCAGCACCCTTTCGCAGTTCGAGAGTGCGCGGCCGTTTACATTGACGACGCCTGTGGACATCAATAACGACGGCAATCCGCTTAATGATCGCGCGGTGGTGAATGGCGTTCAGACGACGATGGATCAATTTCGCGGGAAGGGCTACATCCAAATAGACCTTCGGGTGAGCCGGCCGATTAAGTTCACTGACACTGTCACGCTCCGACCCTTTGCTGAGTTTTTCAATCTTTTTAATCGCGTGAATGCTGGAGCCAATTACGTTACTGATATTTCCGCCTTGCCGACGCCGGTCAATAATCTTTCCAACGCCACGTCCCTTTGCATGAATCCGCCGTCCTGCAGCGTAATGCAGCCGATAACGAATCTGAATCAATTGAAATTTCCGGCGGGAACGCTGGGAGATTTCTTCGGTCCGGGCACGAACGTGGGGATTCCGTTTGCAGCGCAGCTTGGATTTCAATTGACGTTCTGAAACCAGTTGCGATGTTAGTATGGCGCAAGGAGCCCTCCGCAAAAATCCCTATTTTAAGGAGAATACTTTGGCGAACCCATTCGTGCACGTTGAACTGAACACCACCGATGTCGGCAAGGCAAAAGATTTTTATGGAAAACTATTCGACTGGAAGCTCGAGGATGCTCCAGGGCCGTTTCCTTACACCATGATCGGCGTTGGCAAAGGTACCGGGGGAGGCATGATGAAGCATCCGGTGCCCGGAGCTCCTTCGGCGTGGCTCGCCTATGTAGACGTCGATGACATTGCGGCGTCCACCCAAAAGGCCAAGTCTCTCGGCGCAACCATCATGAAGGATGTAACGGAGGTGCCGGGTTTCGGCTGGTTGAGCATCATCATTGACCCAACTGGAGCTTGTCTGGGTCTTTGGAAGGCGAAAGTCTAGGAAAGCGTGGCGGAGTGCGACTTAGGAAGGCCCGACTTTCAGTCGGGCCGCAAGTCGCGCTGAAACGGCAATCGTCACGACTGAAAGTCTTGCCCTTTCCAGCCAATAAGGCGTTACTCGGGGGCTTTTAAGGAACTGAATTTTCTCTCCGCCTGGTGAGTACCACCTTGATGCCGCGATTGGGTCGAAGCGTCATCGTGGGTAATGGCTCAACAGGGGAATCTGGTGCACTTCGAAGTTGATATTTCTGCGCGATCGTCGCTAGCACTAACACACCCTCCATCGTAGCGAAGGACGCGCCAATACAAGTACGCGGTCCTCCGCCAAAAGGAAAGTACGCGAACTTGGGAGTCTTCTTGAGCCGCTCATCCAACCAACGGTCGGGGTTGAATCGATCGGGTTGGTCATAATATCGCGGGTCGCGGTGCATTACCCACTGATTCATCATGACCGTTGATCCGGCGGGCACTCGATAGCCGCCGATCTCACATTCTTGCAAAGATTTTCGGACGACTGCCCAAGCTGGCGGATAAAGACGCATTGCTTCCTTTATTACCCGCCCGGTGTAGGTCAATTTGGGCAGGTCTTGCGCTTCCGGGCGTCTGCCGTTCAGCACCTCCCGAAGTTCTGACCAGAGTTTTTCTTCCACCTCTGGATATTGCGCCAACAGATACCAAGTCCACGATAACGAAACCGCTGTGGTCTCGTGACCGGCCAAAAGAAGGGTCATGACTTCATCGCGCAATTGCTTGTCCGGCATCACCCTCCCGCTTTCATCCTGAGCATGCAGCAACGCATAGAGCAAGTCGTCGCCAGTGTCGTCACTCGAGCGGCGCTCGCGAATAAGGGCGTACACAACCTCATCTAACTGGCGCGCTGCCCGCCGGTAACGCAGGTTGTCGGCTGTTGGCAAAAGGCGAAGAATTGGAGGCAACAACAAACGCCCGCGCGCGCCCAATTCCATGAATGTGTTCAGCGCTTCCGCGATGGTGTCTCTTTCGGAGGCGATCTCCACATTAAAAAGCGCCTTCGCGACAATTTCGAGTCCGAGACGCATCATGTCGCGGTGAATATCACGTACTTCGCCATCGTGCCAAGCAGCCATCATCCGCTCGGTATAAACCACCATGGTGTTGGCGTAGGAATCGATTCGGTCGCGGCGAAAAGCTGGTTGGATCAGGTGCCGTTGCTTCAGCCACGAATCTCCTTCGTTGGTCAACAGACCGTTTCCAAAGATCCGCCGGTTGAATTGGAGGGCTTCTCCCTTTATGAAATTCCTGTAATTGGTTACCAAAACCTGCTCAACAAATTCTGGATTGTTTAGGAAATAGATGTGACGAGAAAAAGCGCGATAGTAAATGATATCGCCATATTGACGAGCCCACTGCGTGTACAGTCCGAGCGGGTCCCGGGTTCCCAGCGGGAAGTTACCGACTATGCCGCGATTCTCAGGACCGGGCGGACGAGTCAAAGGCTTCATGACTATGAGGACAGCCCCTAGGGGAAGCCGGTTCACCCCAGCGAGTGAAGCCGGAATTCGAACAATTAATACTTGACGATTGCGGCGAACGATGTCGGATCCAGGCTTGCGCCGCCTACGAGAGCGCCATCGATCTCGGGCTCTGCCATCAGGGCTTTTGCGTTTTCTGGTTTCACGGAACCGCCGTACAGAATGCGAAGATTTTCGGCAAACTCGTCGCCGAATGTTTTCGCGGCTTCTCCGCGGATCAGGAGATGGGCCTCGGCGGCGAGTTGAGGCGTTGCGGTCTTGCCGGTTCCAATTGCCCAGACCGGTTCATAGGCGATGACCAACGGGGCTGCCTTCTTCGCCGAAATCGCATGGAATGCTCGCAAACACTGGCGGCGCAGAACATCTTCGGTGAGTCCTGACTCGCGTTCTTCCAGAACTTCTCCGACGCAGACTATGGGAACGAGTCCAGCTTCGAGGGCGGCCTTTAGTTTCAGATTCACGGTGTCGTCGGTCTCTCCGAAATACTGGCGGCGTTCGGAGTGTCCGATGATTACGTGCGTGCACTCGGCGGCGAGCAGCATATCGGCGGAAATTTCTCCGGTGAAAGCGCCTTCCTTTTGCCAATAGAGGTTCTGGCCGCCGAGCGAAACCTGCGATCCGATCGAGGCCTCAACCGCGGCGTGCAGGCAAACAAACGGTGGGCAAACAACAATCTCATCCCGATTATGGTCGGCTACGAGCGGCAGAAATTTCTCGAAAAACGCGAGAGTCTGGTCTGGCGTCTTGTACATCTTCCAGTTTGCCGCCATCAATTTCTTGCGAACCATGAGCGCCTTTCGGGTAATGAGGGTTTAACGCTTGTCGGTGAGAGCTTCCACTCCTGGAAGTTTTTTGCCTTCGAGAAACTCGAGCGAAGCGCCGCCGCCGGTTGAGATGTGAGTGATCTTGTCGGCGACTCCGGCGGAGTGCACGGCCGCAACTGAATCTCCACCGCCAACGATCGAAATGGCGGCGCCATTGTCGGCAATTGCTCGCGCGACCTTGAAGGTGCCGCGGGAAAAGGGAGAGACTTCGAAGACGCCCATGGGACCGTTCCAGATGATGGTCCGCGCATCGGAAATTTCTTCGCAGTAGGCTTCGATGGTCTTCGGTCCAATATCGAGTCCCATGAGATTTTCCGGGATGGGTTCGCCTTCGTGGATGGTTTTGACGAGGGCGTTGACCTCGATTTTGTCAGCGGCAAGGTGGTCTGTCGGGAGCAGGAGTTTGACTTTGCGGGCCTTGGCGTCTTTTATAATTTCACGCGCCAGGTCGAGCTTGTCATCTTCGACGCGCGATTTTCCAACCTGCTTTCCCTCGGCCTTCAGGAAGGTGTAAGCCATGGCGCCACCGATGATGAGCACGTCAACTTTCGTGAGCAGGTTCTGAATCACGGCAATTTTGTCGCTGACTTTCGCGCCACCAAGGATCGCGACGAACGGCTTTTCGGGATCCTGCAAGGCCTTTCCTAAATAGTCGAGTTCCTTCTGCATTAGCAGGCCCGCGGCGGACTTTTGTATAAATTTTGTGATGCCGACCGTCGACGCATGTGCGCGATGCGCGGCGCCGAAAGCATCGTCTACGTACCAGTCGGCGAGGTTGGCTAGTTGCTTGGAGAACTTTTCGTCGTTAGCTTCTTCTTCGGGATGGAAGCGAAGATTCTCCAGGAGCAGGCTCTGTCCTTTTTCTAGCTTGCCCGCCATCTCCTCCGCCTCAAGTCCAACACACTCGGGGCAGAAACCGACATTTTCTCCGCGCGCGAGCTCTTTATCCAGCAGCATGCGCAGACGTTCGGCAACCGGCTTGAGGCTCATTTTTGGATTGGGCTTGCCTTTGGGGCGTCCCAGATGGGAAGCCAGAATGAGGCGAGCGCCACGACGCAGAGCATATTCAATGGTCGGCAGGGTCTCGCGGATGCGCGTGTCGTCCATGACTCGGCCATCTTCGAGCGGCACGTTGAAATCGACGCGCAGGAATATCCGATGATCGTTAATTTCGAGATCGCGGATGGAAAGCTTTGCCATTTAATTTCACCTGTTTCGAAAGGAATAGAACCTAACCCAGGTCGACTATGCGATTTTAAGAATGATTCTTTGAAGGGGCGCGGCTTCCAGCCGCGCCGTAGGGTGATCCTGATTTTTACCGGCGCGGCGGAAGCCGCGCCCCTTCAAGGCCACAATGACTCGGCAATCTCAATATCATCAAAGCCCCTTGCTCGCCATGTAGTTAATCAGATCTCGAACACGGCTGGAATAGCCCCATTCGTTGTCGTACCAGGAAATTACTTTCACACAATTTCCGGCGACCACGCGGGTCATAGGCGCGTCAACGATGGACGAGCGGCTGTCGCCCTTGAAGTCGGCGGAGACCAATTCATTTTCTTCGTAGCCTAGATATCCCTTCAAGGGGCCGCTTTCAGAGGCTTTCTTCAGAGCCGCGTTTACTTGTTCGGCAGTGGTTTTCTTCTCCACGAACGCAACCAGATCGACGACGGAAACATTTGGCGTCGGAACGCGCATGGAAAATCCATCCAGCTTGCCATCGAGTTCGGGGATGACGAGACGCAAAGCTTTTGCGGCGCCCGTGGACGTGGGAATCATGGAAATTGCGGCGGCACGTGCTCGACGTAAATCTTTATGAGGAAAATCTAAAATCACCTGATCGTTGGTGTAGGAGTGAATCGTGGTCATCGTGCCGCAGACAATTTTGAATTCGTCGTTGACAACCTTGGCGATTGGAGCGAGGCAATTCGTAGTGCAGGAGGCGTTCGAAATAATGTGGTGCTTGGCCGGATCGTATGCCTGATGATTGACTCCGAGCACGACGGTGAAATCTTCGTTCTTGGCGGGAGCAGAAATGATGACTTTTTTCACCGGTCCGCGCATGTGTTTCTTGGCGTCGGCTGCGTCGGTGAACCGTCCGGTGGATTCCACTACGACTTGAGCGCCAACCGATTCCCACGGCAACTTTGCGGGATCTTTCTCGGCGAATACTTTAATGGTGCGGCCATCGATGCTAATGCTGTCCGTCCCAGCGGAAATATTCTGCTTCAAATTTCCCAGGATCGAATCGTACTTCAACAAGTGCGCGAGTGTTTTCGGATCCGTGAGATCGTTGACCGCCACAAACTCCAGATTCGGATCGTTCAGGGATGCGCGTAAAACGTTGCGCCCGATGCGTCCGAACCCGTTAATGCCGACTTTCACCGCCATGTAGCCTCCAGAAGAGAGATGATGACACTAAGGAAATATCTGTTTTGTGAGAACAAAAAATACTAACAGGGGATCGCATATGCAGCAAATAAAAGAAGCCCTCGCGTACCTGTTGCGGATTGCGACCGATCGGATTTGATCGCATCGAATGTATGTTGGTGCTGTCTTTTTGTTGGACTAACTTTCCTATGCCTGATTCTCTTTATTTAAGCTTGTGGTTTCCGAATTCTGATGCCGACGAAGTGTTGCCTCATGCATTGTCGGTGCTGCGACAATTTACTTTTTCGGCGGAGCGGCCGGGCGTTACTTACCTGGCGGTTCATCCGGTTTCGTGGAATGAACCTACCATTCTTGAACGGCGCTTCTATCCCGGTGTGACGCCTGAAGAGGCAACGTTGATAGCTTCTGATTTGCTGCATGAAGATTATGCCTACGAATTCGAGGCTTACTGGGATCTTTCGTTGCTGTCGGATAACGGTGCGCAATGGATTCCCAGACCGTCTCTGGTGAGATTTATCGTGCATGGTGCGGAATTTGACGATCAGGCGAGTCAGCAGGAAGGACAGATCCAAATCGATTTCGGAATGGATTCTCCTTTCTTGCAGGAACAGGTTGAGCTCACGGCGAAAGCTGAGACGTTTGTCCGGGAGAATGTGCAGAAGCTCGTGGAATTTACGAATAAAGTTGAGAAGGCCTCAGGAGCGAGTGCGCGGTTGCTATGGTCGGAGTCGGAAGAGAACTTTGCTCAGAAGTTAATATCGCGGTTGCAGAAGGTGCAGTGAAGATTTTCATCAGGGTACTATTTTCGACACTCGGGTCTCAAACAGACAACTAACCGTTATTTTCACTCAAGCGCGGGTCGCGGAACATCCTCGAGAGGCCCGCAGCTAGGAGTTCATTCATCCCAAAAACCAGAACCGCGGCTAGGGTAAAGACAAATATTGTCGCAATGACAGGCTGCGGTGAGACCATGAATCGATCAAAACGGTGAGCCTGGTAGACGATGAACGCCTCCTTACCTCGCTGAGCCCATCTCACGTATTCGTGATGCACGTAGAGACCGAATAACACACCAATGACGCACGCAGCAGTGAATCGGTAAACTAAGTTACGTTTCACAAATTCCTCCGCTCAGCTGAATCAAGATGGCATGTCACTAAAGTGTCTATGCGCGCGAGTCTAAGAGAACCTGCCAGTCTTATATTTAGGCCGACCTCCTACTTCGTCCGTCCGCCCTCTACTTTCAATTTATCGGCCGCTGCTGCCTGGGCTGCCGCCAACCTCGCCGTCAACACACGGAATGGGGAGCACGACACATAATTCAGTCCAACCTGGTGACAGAATTCCACAGACGATGGCTCTCCGCCGTGCTCGCCGCAGATTCCTACTTTTAACGTGGGACGCGTCTTGCGGCCGCGCTCGGTTGCCATCTTGACCAATTGTCCGACGCCTTCGCGATCGAGAACTGCGAACGGGTCTTGTTTGAGAATTCCCTCTTCCAGATACGTAGGAAGCACTTTGTTGATGTCGTCGCGGGAGAATCCGAAAGTTGTCTGCGTAAGATCGTTGGTGCCGAAGGAGAAGAATTCGGCTTCTTGAGCAATTTCGTCCGCGACTAGCGCCGCGCGTGGTAGCTCGATCATTGTTCCCACTAAGTACTCGACGGTGCGTTCTTTCTCGGCGAATACTTCATCGGCAACCCTTCGGACGATGGCCGCCTGATTCGCCATTTCTTTCAGCGTTGCGGTCAGCGGGATCATTACTTCGGGCTTCACTTTCACGCCATCTTTCGCGACAGCGACTGCTGCTTCGAAAATTGCGCGGGCCTGCATCTCGGTGATTTCCGGATAGGTGATTCCGAGGCGGCATCCGCGGTGTCCGAGCATGGGGTTGACTTCGTGCAAATCTTCAACTCGCCGCAGCAACGACTTTAGTCCCTTCAATTTTGGCGAACGAGGTTTCGTCGCTTCGAGCACGGCGATCTCCACCATTAAGTCTTCTCGTCGCGGAAGGAACTCGTGCAGCGGCGGATCGAGTGTGCGGATAGTGACTGGAAAGCCGTCCATGGCGCGGAAGACGCCGATAAAATCGGCGCGCTGCATGGGCAGCAATTTCTTGAGAGCGGTGCGACGGTCTTTTTCGTTGTTGGCGAGAATCATGGCCCGCATGTGCGGAAGCCTGTCCTCGGCGAAGAACATGTGCTCGGTGCGGCACAGGCCGATGCCTTCGGCGCCGAATGCGCGCGCCTGAATCGCATCGCGAGGAATATCGGCATTGGCGCGAACTCCCATGGTGCGGAAGGGTTCGGACCAGCCCATAAACTTGATCAACTCCGGATCGTCCGGCTTAGCGTCAACGGTATTAAGCTTGCCCTTGATCACGCGGCCAGTGGTGCCGTCGAGTGAAATCCAATCTCCGCCTTTGAAAACTTGTCCCTTGACGCGCATCTCGCGGGCCTTTTCATCGACCTGAATATCGCCAGCGCCCGCTACGCAGCACTTGCCCATTCCACGGGTGACAACTGCTGCGTGGCTGGTCATGCCGCCGCGTGAAGTGAGAATTCCGGCGGCGACTTCCATTCCGTGAATGTCTTCCGGAGTGGTTTCGGCGCGAACAAGAATGACCGGGACTCTTTTGTTACTGTGTCCAGCTTTTTCGACGGCTTCATCGGCTGTAAACACGATTTGTCCCACGGCTGCGCCCGGCGACGCAGGCAGGCCGGTAGCGAGAACTTCAACCTCCCCTTTTTCGTCTAATCGCGGAACCAGGAAGTCGTAAAGCTGATTGGGTTCGACGCGGAAAATGGCTTCTTCCTTGCTGATGAGATTTTCTTCCACCATTTGAATGGCTACGCGGACGGCGGCGCGGCCAGTGCGCTTTCCGTTGCGCGTCTGAAGCATGTACAAACGGCCTTCCTGAATGGTGAATTCGAAATCCTGCATGTCGCGATAATGTTTTTCGAGGCGCGTGGTGATGTCGCGAAGCTGGTCGTAAACTTCGGGCATGATTTTGCGAAGTTCGAGGATCGGCACCGGGGTGCGGATTCCCGCGACGACGTCTTCGCCTTGGGCGTTCATCAGAAATTCGCCGTAAAACTCTTTGACTCCGGTTGCGGGATTACGCGTGAATCCCACGCCCGTGCCGCTGGTGTCGCCGAGATTGCCAAAAACCATTGCCTGCACGTTGACGGCAGTGCCGAGTTCGTCAGGAATATTGTTCATGCGGCGATAGTGTTTGGCGCGATCGTTTTGCCAGGAGCGAAAAACGGCATCCCGCGACATCACGAGTTGCTCGTTGGCGTCCTGCGGGAAGTCTCGCTTGGTGTGTTTCTTCACAACTTTTTTGTATTCGTCAATTACTTCTTTCAGCGCTTTGGCGTCAAGCTCGGTGTCGAGCTTCGCTTTCTTCTGTTTCTTCTTCGCGTCGAAGACTTCCTCAAACGCATGCTTCGGAATCTCGAGCACCACGGCGCCGAACATTTGGATGAGACGTCGGTAGGAATCGTAGGCAAAGCGGGCATTGTTGCCGCGTTTCGCGAGAGCTTCGACACTCTGATCGTTCAGGCCGAGGTTAAGAATGGTATCCATCATGCCGGGCATGGAGAACTTGGCGCCGGAGCGAACGCTGACCAGGAGCGGATTGTCGCCCTTGCCGAGTTTCTGACCTTGCAACTTCTCAAGCTTTTCGAGAGCTTCTTCCATCTGGCGATCTACTTCCTTGGAAACGCCGTGGTGGCGCATGTATTCGCGGCAGGCTTCAGTTTGAATGGTGAATCCCGGAGGCACGGGCAGTCCGGCATTGGTCATCTCGGCGAGGCCTGCGCCCTTGCCGCCGAGGTCTTCCTTCATCTTGCCGTTGCCGTCGGCTTTGCCACCGCCAAACGAGTAAACGTACTTGATGGGGGCCTTGAATTCGGTACGTTCGATTTCAGTTTCTGGAAGCGTGCTTGTCGCCATGATGGGTCCTCTTCTTCAGTTCTAATTTTGATGTTATTTCGCGGATTCTTTGCCTTCGGTCACGATCTCGGAAAAATCGGCGATGGTTGAGAAATTGTTCAACAGAGATTGCAGCAACGCCAAACGATTGGCGCGGATTCTTTCATCTTCAACCATGACCATTACTTTATCGAAAAACTTATCGGTCGGTTCGCGCACTGTTGCGAGAGCACGGAGCGCGTTCAGATAATTTTTATCCTCTATGTTCTTTTTGATTTGCGGAGTAATCTGCCGAAGCTTCTCATTCAGCAGTTTAGCCTCTTCAGCGTTTTCAGTCGCGGTTTCAAATTCGCCGGCCTGCAGAATATTCTTTTCTTCCGCCTGTCTGAGAATATTGCGGATTCGTTTGCTCGCAGCTGCGATGGACTGAAAGTCAGCGAGATCTCTGACCTCCGTAACCGCAGAAGCGCGACGGACGGCATCTAACACATCGTCGGAACCAGCCGCCAGCACAGCATTTACTACATCATATTTGAAACCCAGAACATCGCGCAGATAAAACTCTACGCGCTCGCGGAAAAATCCCCGAAGCGCGGGTGCGTAATCGTTTTGCTTCGAGAATCTCTGTTCCGCTGGCGTGCCACGGTAGCTTTCGTATGCGTCGTCACAGAGTTGCGTCAGGTTTATTGGCAACTTATGCTCCGCGATGATCTTCACGATGCCATTCGCCTGCCTTCGAAGAGCGAACGGATCTTTCGATCCTGTTGGCTGCAAACCGAGGGCAAACATGCCGACGATTGTGTCGGCCTTGTCGCCAATCGACAGCACGGCGGCCTCGACCGTGCGCGGGACGAAGTCTTCCATCGACACTGGCTTGTACTGGTCGTAGATCGCGTCGGCTATGGCCTGGCGAGTGCTCGGGGGCATGCCATGATCGAGTTGTTGGGCGCATGCGTAGAGTCCGCCCACGATTCCTTGCAGTTCGGTGAATTCTTTGACCAGTTCGGTCGTCAAATCTGTCTTTGCCAGCATGGCGGCTTTGTGCACAACGCCGGGGCGCACGGGCGTCCCGTGCTTTCGAAGGGTCTCGCACAGCCAACTGCACAAACGCTGAACCCGGCGAGTCTTGTCGTAATAGCTGCCTAAATCCTTCTGAAAGGTTACGTTCTTTAGCCATTGCGCACGTTCGCGCAGAGGATGCTTTTGATCGGTTTGCCAGAAAAAGCGCGCGTCGTTGAATCGTGCCCGCAGCACGCGCTCGTGGCCATGGCGAATTATGCCCTTGGGATCGCCGTCGGTATTCAGCACGGCCAGAAAATGGGGGAGCAGTTTGCCGTTGGCGTCTTGGATTGCGAAATATTTCTGATGATCGCGCATGACCGTGACCAGAACTTCTTCGGGAAGTTCCAAGTACGAATCGTCGAAAGTTCCCAGAATTGCTGACGGAAATTCGGTGAGATTCACAACTGCGTCGAGAAGACTTTTGTCTTCGCGCCAACGGGCGCCGGGGATGGTGCGAGTCGCTGCGTCCAAGCCTTTGCGAATCTGATGTTCGCGGTCGGCGCGGTTCAAGACGTGAGAATTGCGCAGCACTTCGACGTATTTGTCGCCTGCGCTGGGGACTTTCACTGAATGATTGGCGAGAATGCGATGTCCGCGGGTTTCATTTCCTGCGGTCAGTCCGGCGAACTCCAGCGAAATTACTTCGTCATCGAGCATCGCGACCAGCCAGCGCACTGGCCGGACGAACCTCTCGCTGGGCTTGCGCCAATACATATTCTTTGGCCAGTAAATTGAGGCGATTTCTTTTGGAAGGAGTTCCAACAACACTTCACGCGCTGTCCTGCCCCTGTTAGTTACTGTTGCGGAAACGTATTCACCTTTGGGAGTGGTGATGTTTTCGAGGCGGGAGACATCGACTCCGGCTTTCTTTGCGAAAGCGTGAGCAGCAGGGGTTGGCTGACCGTCTTTGAAAGCTATCTTCGAAGATGGCCCGGTAAGCTTTTCGGTGGTGTCCGCTTGCGAAGCCGGGATTTCAGATGCGAGAACCGCGAGGCGTCGAGGCGTATCGAAAGACGAAATGACTTTTCCGGCGGAGAGATGTTCGCGGTCGAGTAGCTTGCTGACGCGGTCGCGGAGATCGACGGACGCCGCCTCGATCATCCTGGCGGGAATCTCTTCGCATCCGATTTCTAGAAGAAAATCTGGCATTGGTAACTTTCCTGCTTGCCACCGTGCACAATAACCGTTGTCATCCTGAGCGGAGCAGGTGGATTCGCTCACGAATCCGCCTGTGGAGTCGAAGGACCTCTACAATCTCCTCTAGTCCATCCGTCTGGCGGTGCATTCACTTGAACGGCGCGGATCAAGTCAAAAGCCCTAAAGACCATAACGTAGTTTTCTAAGTGGGGGTCCTTCGACTCGCCACCTCTTCGCGAGCGAAGAAGTTTACTCGCTCAGGATGACAGTTTATTGAAATTTTAGAAGATCATGAAATGGCCGGGACCACTTCCTTCTTCGCCCTCGCAGTTTCAGCCGCCGGTTCTTCTTCATCAGACGAATCTGATGGCGCGCTTTGTTGATCTACCCAAGCCTTCGCGATGCCTACTGCCAAAGCTCTTACTCTTGCGATCACGCCGACTCGCTCGGTCACGGAAATTGCGCCGCGGGCATCGAGAATGTTGAACAGATGCGAGCACTTCAGGCAGAGATCGTAAGCTGCCAAAAGCGGGAATCGCGACAATTCGTGATGACACTCGTCGCTGGCCCCTAGCGTCTTGCTCAATTCCATATCTCTTTTTTAGAACGCCGAAGCGCTCGATCAGGGCGGCGCATTCGGTTTCGTATAGCGCGAAATGCTTCCAGGCTTTCGCAACGTCTGCCGTCTCGAAATTGTAAACGGAGAATTGTTGCTCGTCCGCGAGACGAACTTCGCCGTAGGTTCGACCTTCGCCGGTTTCCGGATCGCGCGCCCAGGTGATGTCGTAGATGCTGTCGACATCCTGCAGAAAGGCCGTGATTCGCTCCAATCCGTAGGTCAACTCCGCCGAAATTGGATCGAGGTCGACTCCGCCGCATTGCTGAAAATATGTGAACTGAGTGATCTCCAGTCCGTCGAGCATTACTTGCCAGCCGATGCCCCATGCGCCCAGCGTTGGAGACTCCCAATTGTCTTCTTCGAATTTAAGATCGTGCTGGCGCAGATCGATTCCGATTGCGGTGAGCGATTCGAGGTAAAGCTCCTGAACATTTTCCGGCGGAGGTTTCAGGATTACTTGCAGCTGCATGTGCTTATAAAGACGATTGGGATTTTCTCCGTAGCGCCCGTCCGCAGGGCGGCGGGAGGGTTGCACGTACGCGACTTTATACGGCTTCGGACCGAGCACTCGCAGGAAATGTTTCGGGAGCCATGGTGCCCGCGCCGACTTCAACGTCGTATGGTTGCTGAAGAACGCATCCTCGTTCAGCCCAGAAAGATTGCAGGCGGAGGATTAGCTCCTGGAACGTCGGCGCATTGGATTTGGCAGAGTTCAAGATTAAATAGACTCTAGAAGGAATCCCACTTAGTAGCCTTCGGTATCATCTGGGACGTCCGGGCGCTTGACGAACATCCACTGCCGAAAAGCTCCGAAACCAAAGACGATGACCCCTACAACAGCCCATGGTGCCCTAATTGAGCCCTCCAAATACTTAATTGCAATCAGAACCGATATTGCAGCGTACACACACAACAAAAATATGTCCCACAGGATCGTCGTTTTGCTGCTCATGGCAAATTGCTCGAGAGCTTGGCTAAGCGCTGATTTTCTCCAGCATTGTCGCCGTGACCAGCTTTTTCTCAATGTGCCGCTGGAGAATCTGAATTAGAAACTTTCTCAGATCGCCTCCCTGAGCTTTCGGCCAGGGCATTCCGGCAAATCCGTCGATCGGAGCGCGAAACATCATCGCGACTAGCTTTCGAGATTCGGCAGACATCTCGGACGATGCTAGGCGCTTATCATCAGGACACATCAATCCGTCAGCCAATGCGTGAAAGTATGCGCGGCTTCCGTTCAGTTCGCGTCCGCACACGATGCATTCGGATAACTCCGGCAAATAGCCCATCAGGCGCGTCATCCAAAGCTCGAAGTATGTGACGGGCATCCAGACTTCGGGTCCGCGCAATCCGGCGATTACCGATAAGGCCAAACGGAAAACCGTATCGTTCGCCTCGCGGTCGGGCAACAACTCGTCCAGCAACTCCGCAACGTGCGCCAACGCAACCGCGCGCGGATAACCTACTTCAAACGCCATCGGGGACTCAAGAACTTCGCATGAATCCAGCCGGGCCAATTCCTGGCGCTCACGATCTTCGTAATAGGCCTTCACGTACGTCAGCGGCTCGAGCGCGCCTCCGAACCGGCGTTTTGATTTCTTCGCCGAACGCGCAACTCCGTGAACTTTGCCTTCGAGCCGGGTGAACAACGTAACCAGCAGATCAGCTTCGCGCAACGGATATGAGCGAAGCACGATTGCTTCCGATTCCTTCAGCATGGAAAAGCAGCCTTCAGCTGTCAGCTCTCAGCCGTCAGCTTGAACCAATTTAGCGAAGAGCCATCGCGGCTTGATTGACAGACTGTTGCGGAGTCCCGAGGTCTTGTCTTTAGCTGAAAGCTGAGAGCTGACGGCTGAAAGCTGTTCTTCTACCTTCCGAAATACTTGGCGTTGCGCTCGGTGTAGCTCTTCCACTTTTCCGGGAGATCGTCTTCCGCGAAAATTGCCGATACTGGACACACTGGCACACACGCGCCGCAATCGATGCATTCGACGGGATCGATGTAGAGCATCTCCTCGGTAGGAAACGCGGGTTCGTCCTTCTTAGGATGAATGCAATCGACGGGGCAGGCGTCGACACAGGCGGCGTCTTTGGTCCCGATGCAAGGTTCAGCTATAACGTAAGTCATAAAGTTGTCGGCTCTCGAATCTTCTGAAGGTTGAATGAACTGAATATTCTACCAAGATTGGCTCGCTAGGTACAGGTTGGAGGTAGTGGGGTCAGTTTCTGGTTTGCCGACCACTCGTCCACAATCGTCGGATCCGCCACGATACGCTTCCTCCGGACTATAATGGTGCGCACGGATGTGTGGCCAAAGAGGTCCCTGCATTCGCGGGGCGGAGCGATAGCAAACGGCTAGGGCGCATGCCAATCGAGGGCGACGATTTCCTGCGTCCCGGTGTCCTTGAGAAGCAAGGGCGAGTCGTCAGGGGCAAGGCCCAGCCAAAACCCGAAGTAGCTGGTCTGCTGGAAACCCATTAGGCTTGCCACCTGATCAATTTGGCGGTCGGTCACTTTGACCCGCATGACTCCCGGTTTCTCCGACCGGCTCAGCAGAAAATAGACGTATTGGCTGTCCCTCGACCAGCAAGGATATCCCGCTCTACTGACACTGGCTAACACGGACCACTTCTGGGTCGAGAAATCGAAAAGCATCAAGCTCTCCTGGGAAGTCGGCATGGCAACAAGATAGCGCCCATCGGGCGACCAACGAGGACTGAACATGCCTTCGGAGCCGGCAATTTTGGAGATTTGGCCCGTCTTTCGGTTGAGGATAAGGATTGCTGCCTGGCTGGGGCGCCCCCAGCCGACCGCAAAAACTATGGAGTCGCCATCGGGCGACCAACCGGGATCACTCTGATTGCCGGGTGCATTGGGAGCCAATTCCACCGGCGTTCCCCCATCAGCCGAAACCAAATGAATCCTGGAACCTTGCCCCGGCTGATAAGACCAAAAGGCGATCTCCTTCCCGTCCGGCGACCAGCTAGGACTCAAGGCGTAAAGGGGTGCCGAGCTGAGTTGGAGCTTGTCGCTCCCGTCCGCTTTGCTTCGCCAGAGTACGCCGTCCGGGAAGGTAACATAGGCCACCCACTGCCCATTCTTCGAATGCGCCACGTCTTGCGCGGAGATGCCGCCGAGATAGGGCAAGAATTCTTTGGTGCTCGCATTAAAACGCTCAAGCTCGCCCCGCGGCCAGCTGGCGGTGACATAAAGTTTCTTCCCGTCCTTACTGGGAATAGGCGAATCGTAACTTACCGCTCCCGCAGTTAGCTGGACAGGATCCAGGTTTGTTCTGCGCAAGAAAGCCTTGGCCTCACGAACCGCCCAGATTTGCCCTCCGGACGAAAAAACGAAATATTTCCCATCCGAAGTCCACTCGCCGCAGCATTCACTGTTAGCTTCATGCCAGTCAGCATGCAGGGGGTGGAGGCCCGCGCCGCCCGCGGAGACCTGCCACAATCGATTGAGCTGCGTTCTTGGGTCAATGACGCCGAAGTGAATCTCGCTTCCCTCCGGCGACCAAGTAGGCTGCGCTTCACTTACACGCCCCGGTGCGGAAACGAGCTTGCTGGATTGCGTCCCGTCGGCGTTGGCTATGTAAAGGTCGTCACCATTAGCGTAAACCAGCTTCTTCCCGTCCGGAGACCATGCCCCGCCGTGGCCCATGGTGTCCGCCAGCCGACGAGCCGAGCCCCCCAGGACCGGCAAGACCCAGAGTTGTCCCTCGCCAAAAAGCACGAGGTCCTCGACGAGAAGGTTTGAACCGTCGGGGGAAACACTCAGAAGAAACATGCGAGGCGATGGGGCAGGGATCGGGGCCACGTCTCCTCCAGCCGCGGATACCTGAGCTATATTAGACTCGTTCTCCGTTAAGTAGAGCCGCGCGCCATCGGTTCCCACCAAGGTCTTGGGGTGCGCGTCGTCGGTTAGCTGGACATATCCCGAAACCGTAGGGGGAGGAAGCGGCGGCGAGAGCCAGTAGGCCAGCATCGCGATCAGCACGACGAGGACAGCGGTACCGCCGACCAGAACGCCTTTGTGCCGCTTCGCCATCCTGATAACAAGCACCCGGTCGCTCGAAATCTCGTCCGCCCGAAGCACAGGCGCGCCGATGCCGGTGACGGCGTTAGTCGCTTGGCTGGGACCGCGCTCAGGAGTTACCACCGCTGCGCCAGCCTCGCCCTGCGCGCTCCGTCCCAAGCTGGTCTCGCGCTTCAGGCGCTTCAGGTCGGCGCAAAGCTCGGACGCAATCTGATAGCGCAGATCGCGGTCTTTCTCCAACGCCTTGCTGATGATCCGTTCCAGCTCGGCGGGCACATCGGGATTCAGCCGCACCGCAGACGTGGGAGTGGCGTCCAGAATAGCTTTAAAGATGACCGCGGAACTCTCTCCACGGAAGGGCAACTGCCCCGTGGCCATCTCATACAGTACGACTCCAAACGAAAACAGATCAGTCCTGGCGTCCAACTCCTTCGCGCGTGCCTGCTCAGGCGACATATAAGCGACGGTTCCCAGCGCACTGCCGGGACTCGTCAGATGTTCCTCTGATTCGATGGTCGGGGCGCTCAGGGCAACGCTGTCCAGCCTGATAGTGATCTTGGCTAGCCCGAAATCCAGAATCTTGGCGTGCCCGTGTTGGGTGACAAAGATGTTAGCTGGCTTGATGTCGCGATGAACAACGCCCTTGGCGTGCGCTGCATTCAGAGCGTCGGCAATTTCGATAGCGAGCGACAGAATGAGTTCGGTTTCCAGCGGACGCCCCGCAATCCGGTGCCTCAGCGTCATGCCCTCCAGAAACTCCATGGCAATGAATGCTTCGCCGTCCTGCTCGCTAATGTCGTAAATGGTGCAGATGTTAGGGTGATTCAGCGCCGATGCGGCTTTCGCCTCTCGCCGAAAGCGACTCAGCGCCTGTGTATCTTTGGAAACTTCGTCGGGCAGAAATTTGAGCGCGACAAAGCGATCTAAGCGGGTGTCCTCGGCCTTATAAACCACACCCATCCCACCCCCACCGAGCTTCTCAACGATGCGGTAGTGCGAGATGGTGCGACCGATCAACTCGAGCCCCCAGGCTGCCAGTCAAATGCCAGCTGCGGCTTTGTCTCTGGACGAACGAAGCGCCGATTCTACACCAAAGGGCTTTGCGGATTGTTCCAGAGTGACGGGCTAACCGGAAGCTGACCCATTACAAGGTTGGAGCCTCGGTTGACAATTTTCTCGCAATCAGAGAGATTCACTCGTTGACGATTGCCAAAGTAACATCCATCGGTCATGAAGCCAGCAATCCAGCGCCATCCTGCCTGCGTACCTCAAGGAGATAGCCCGTTTGTCGAACGCTGAAATCAAGGCGGCTTCGATTAACGATGAAGCGCTCATGTCGGCCGTGCGCAATGGCGACGAGAGCGCGATGGGAGTGTTGTACGACCGGTACTCGGGGATTGTGTATTCGGTGGCTTTGCGAGTGCTGGGCGAAACGGGCGCAGCCGAGGACGTATTGCAAGACATCTTCATGCAGCTGTGGAGAAATCCGGGCGGGTTCGATTCGAAGCGAGGAAGCCTGGGACCATGGCTGGCCGTGATCACGCGCAACCGGGCCATCGACGTGGTGCGTAAGCGGCATCCGGAGACTGATATTTCGGACGTGGTGGTTTCGGTGCATCCCGATATGGCGGGGGATGCGGAACGAAATCGTGCCATGGAAAAAGTTCGCGGAGCGCTGAACGGTATGCCACCTGCACAGCGCAGTGCATTAGAGATGGCCTATTTCGAGGGCCTGAGTCACACGGAAATTGCAGCGAAGACGGGAGACGCGTTGGGGACGGTGAAGACCCGGATCCGGGCTGGTTTGCTTGCGTTGCGGAAGGTTTTTAATCCGTAGTTAGTAAAGAGTGATTTTTTTAAAATGGCTGTTCACGAACGATACGCGGAAGATTTGGCGCTGTATGCGATGGGATCTCTGACCGGAGATGCGCGCGCCGCGGTCGAGAAGCATCTGCGGGAGTGTGCCGACTGCCGTGAGGAGTTGGACTTGCTGCGCGGAGACATGGCGACGCTCGCGTATTCTGCCGCTGGCTCCGTACCTCCTCTTCGATCGCGTCAGCGATTGATGGATGCAATTCAGCCTGAACCTCGAAGGAAAGAAATGCCGTCGCGTCGCACTTGGTGGTCAGCCGTGCCGTGGTTCGCGGCGGTTGCAATGACAGTACTGGCCGTGCTCCAGATGAGCCAGAACAGCGGATTGCAGCGGCAACTTGCAGATTTGCGGGACCGCTCCGAAACGCAGCAGGTTCAGCTACAGCGCGCGCAGGAAGTAGTCGCCACTCTGAACGCGACCGACGCCATGCGCGTGACTTTGGTAGCCGCAAAGACGCCTCCACAGCCGCAAGGCAAAGCTATTTATGTCCGTGATCGAGGTAGCTTAATTTTCATCGCAAGTAATTTTGGACCGCTGCCCGCGGACAAGGCTTATGAGTTGTGGTTGATTCCGTCGAAAGGAAATCCGATACCGGCCGGCGTGTTCAAGCCCGATGCTCGCGGGAGTGCGACGGTTGTGAATCCACCGCTGCCGCCGGGAGTGGAGGCAAAGGCTTTCGCGATTACTGTCGAGCCTGACGCGGGATCGGCGGCGCCAACGTCTCCGGTGATTATGTTGGGGGCGGGAGAGTAAGTCGGCATCTGGAAAAATCGGTCTCCCGAACCTGCCGGGCGGAATAGTCGAGGCCAGTACTTGACCCTGTTACTTTTGCGCCAGCGATGAGCGGCCTCATAACAGTGTCCCATCCAGTCGACGCGCGATACCAGTGCCCCTCCACGCCACGGAGAATCGTCCTGGTGTTGAGCCCATACCAATCGTCACCCCTGCCCGGCAAGTAGACGTAACCGCGCTCCGTGGCGGGATCATATCCGTACAAGACCACATAGACTAATCTCTCATCGGGGAATTTCGCGTAGAAGGACACTTCATAGCGTTGAAGTCCTTTTGGGGGCTCCGTAACAGGTTGTGACCAGTCAGCGATGAACCCTTCGGTCTGCTCTTTCCCGTTGACCGTTACCCCTGGGCCTGCCCACACATTAATATCTACATCTTTGAAATTTCTAAAGTCAGTGATTTCGATTGGTGTTTTGAGATCTGCACCTTTGATCGTTATTTTGGAAGTGTGCCCTTTTGCGAACGATCGGGCCGGGATTATCAGCGAGAGGAACGCGAACGCGACCAAAACAGCGAGCTTCTGCTTCAATGATCACCTCCGGCACACGTCGCCCCTAAATTAGAACACCCGGAATTGGACGGGTCAATCTTTGAGGCACGCTCAACCGCTTCACAGACGCCGCTCAGCTAGGCCGATCTGAGACTCCGTTTTTCCGCGTCCTACTAGGAAGCTGGACGCTGCTCGGAGACATCGGGGTCGGTTTTTGGCGTTGAGTGTTTCTTGAGTTGGCGGGCGGCGAGTTGGTTCAGGTCGTAGCTGTAGGGGCCGTAAGCGCGAAATAGCCCTTCGTCGAATAAGCGCTTTATGCCGCATCCGGTGCAAACCTGGTAACACAGACCGGCTGAACGGACGGGCCAGCTCATCTTTCTGTGCCAACATCCCCGAAATAGGACCATTCCGACCCCGGCCACTGCGGTAGCCACGAGGCTGATCGGCCAGATCCAGTGCGTTTCTTTCTTGTGTGAGTTATCCGCCACAGTTGGTAACCTATTGCGCTGCCAAGAAATACGGTGGTCTGAGGCAATTGCCTCATTTTGCGTGCAAAGCAAATCTCGGGGGTATTCACAAGCTTACTAAAGAACATGGCGGAATTCTACCTTTCGTTCAATGGGCATATTGCGATTCACACGGCATTCGCTGTAACTTACAGAGATTGGCCAGTTTAAGTTTGGCCGCACTCTATAAATCAGGTGAGCGCCAGTCCCAACAACCCGGGCCTCGGGTCCGCTAATCCCACGCAACCGGCGTCGCTGGGAATTGCTTCCCCTATTTCAAACCCCTCTATTTCAAGTTCCTCAATTTCGAGTCCCTCAATTTCAAATCCGCCGATTCCGAATCCCTCAATTTCAATTCCTCGTCCCGACCATCATGATCTGGAAACTCTACTGGCTTTGTCTTCGCTGCATGAGCAGATTCGGGAGCGTCGCGACCAGGAACTGAGCAAGGGAGCACGGCTGACCTCGGTGGACGGCTGGGAACTGAAGCAGTTTGTACACGACGAGGTTCTTCAGTTGGTTGCGGATCGGGCGCTGGTGGTCACTGGCGCCGACGGCGTCGCTGTGGCGCTGGTTGAGGGAACTGGAATTGTTTGCCGGGCTTCCGCCGGCAAGATTACGCCTGAAAGAGGGGCGCGGCTGGACCCGCACTCTGGTTTTTCTGGAGCTTGCTTGCGCAACGGCGTAGTCGTGAAGTGCGACGACTCGGAACTGGATAGCCGGGTGAATCCGCAGGCCTGCCAGCGGCTCGGGGCTCGATCCATGGTAGCGGTGCCGCTCTCGGCGCCACAGGCGATCGTCGGGATCATGGAGGCGTTTTCCAGTGAGCCTTTCGGCTTCAACGAGTGCGATGTTCGATGCTTGACTCTTCTCGCGGCACTCATCCTGGACGCGATGAATCCCGCAGAAGAGAATCTTTTATCTGAAATGTCGCAGCGAGTGGTCGGCGACGCGACGAGAATCGCGTCCGTTACAAAAACCGCAGCAGAGGCCGTTCCGCTCGTTTCTCCTTTGCGAGCCGAGTCTAAGAATTCTGTCGTGGATAAGCTTGCTGCCGCACCTCCGGAGCCAGCAATCACAGCCAAGAAGCAGGATGCCAAGCTTGTCCTGTTTTCGGAGCTCGAAAACTCCGACGATTCAAGGCCCGGCCTGAAAGTGGTCTTGCTCTGCGTGGCACTCGCATTTGCCCTGGGAATTGGACTATGGTCGCAAATAACTCATAGCAGGAGAGTCATTGCAGCGGCGCGGACCGAAATTACCCCGGTCGCGCCAAGCCAGATTGCGCCAGAATTCCCGGCTGCTGATGCTTCCGCGCCTCAGGCCGATTGGAATGCGGCTGCCGCTGCGCTTGTGCAAGCGAGGCTGTTACATCCTGAGGTCACTGGAATTCGTCACTGGGCCTCTGCCAGTTCCAGCACCGTAGTGATTGATCTCGAGGATCAGGTTCAATACGAGGCGCATCGCCTTGCGAATCCTGAACGCATTTATTTTGATCTGCTCGATACAAAGTTGGCGCACGCACTATCTGGGAAAACGATTGATGTCGGCGATCCTTTACTACAGCGGATCAGAATTGCTCAACCGACGCAGAACGTCACGCGAGTTGTTCTGGACACCAAAAACGCTTCAAATTATTCGGTGAGTCTGGAGCCGAGTCCATACCGGCTTGTGGTCGAGGTCGGCAGGCTGGGCTCGACGCTCGGGCCCAAAGCAAAAATGGATTTGTTTGGATCTGAAAATCGTGTCGAAGCCAATTTGAAAACAGACACACCGCGCGGGGTAAAAACTGAACCTCTGCAACCGGAAGATCATCGGGGAATAGCAACCTCAGCCGTAGTGCCGCTGCCGAAAGTGAAGACCGAGCCGCCCAAGGCGGTTGCTTCTTCAGCGGCGAGTTTCAGCATTGTCCTGGATGCGGGGCACGGCGGCTGGGACCTCGGCACAGTGGGACGTCGAGGATTGCTGGAAAAAGATCTTGTTCTCGATATCGTTCAACGTTTGGGCGGACTGCTTCAACAGCGCTTGAATGCAAATGTCATCTACACGCGGCAAGGCGACAGTTACGTTCCTTTGGAGAGGCGAGCAGAAATCGCCAATCTTTCGCAGGCCAAACTTTTTATTTCAATCCATGCAAATTACAGCGACTCGGCTTCCGCGCGGGGAGTGGAAACGTATTACACCAATACTTACTCTTCTGTAAGGGCGCGTCCGGCGGGTGATGCGGAGGCGTCCCTGCAGAATGTGGATTGGACGAGAGTTGATATCCGCGAGAAAGTTCAGGAATCTCGCCACTTTGCGGACTGCGTGCAACAAGCTTTGTACGGGACCATCGCTGCAAAAAACCCAGGGATACCTAATCGTGGCGTGAAAGAAGCTCAATACGTCGTGCTCACCGGGACTTCAATGCCGGCGATTCTCGCCGAAGTCTCTTTCGTGAGCAGTCCCGCGGATGAGAGTGAATTACTGAATGAGGCTTATCGGCAGCGTATTGCAGAGGCGCTGTACAAGGGCATTGCGCGGTATCACGAAACATCACCCCGCCATGCGACAATCGCGGGCCTTGTCGCAAAAACTCCGTAACAATTCTCCGGACCTTCGTTAAGGTCGTAGCACACCTCGGTCAGGGATTTTTGTCTCTTGTGGGCAAACCAGGCCTACCGGGGCTTCTGTTTCGGACGGTGTTCGCGCTGTTCAACGGCATTTTGAGCTGGCTTGGCAGGGGTTTTAGCAGATCAATTTTGTCCTTGACAGGTGTTAGAGTACGATCGTACTCTTGAGTCATGCGGTACTCGCAAGAACACAAAGCGCAGAATCACGAGAAGATTCTTTCCATGGCCGCTCGCTCCTTCCGGGAGCGCGGCGGGGACAGCAGCGGCATCGGGACGGTGATGAAGAAGGTAGGCCTGAAAAAAGGGGGCTTCTACCGGCATTTTAAGAGTAAGGACGACTTGTTCGTCGAAGCGGTGGCACGGGCACTCGACGAGACGGGAAGAGGTATGGTGGAGGTTGCAAAGTCAGCGCCCGAAGGTCAGGCTGTGCGGGCCATGATCGAACGCTATCTAAGCGTAGGCCACGCGAATTCGCCGGGGTCCGGTTGCGTGCGCGCCGCCCTCGGGCCGGAACTCGCGAGGAAACCGGCAGGCGTGCGGAGGCGGATCGAGGCGTTGTTGGAAGCGTATCGTGAGCGGCTGTTGCCATTTGTTCCGGGTCAGACGCGACCAGAGAAACAGGCGAAGATCAGGTTGTTGTTTCCGAGCATGGCGGGGGTGTTGATGATGGCGCGCGTTAGTCCGGACGCTCAAAGGCGCGAGCAGATACTGATGGAGGCGAGAGAATTTTTCACAAAGTGCTTCGCTGAGGACTAAATTTTTTTTGATCTTTAAGAGTACATGCGTACTCTTACGAAGGAAACGGTACCAAACTGAATCGAGAGGATAATCCGATGAAATTCATGATCCCTTTGCTTATGGCAGTGCTTCCAGCACTGTCCTTCGCGCAATCGCAACCTGAGGCTGGCCAAGGCTTGCCCAACAGAGCTATACCTAAAACCACCGCAGTGCTTGTCATTCAGACTCCCAAGCAGGGCGTAACCGTTCAACAAGTCATGGCTGTGATTCCGGACGAGATTCAGGCGACTGTAAAGCTCTATCTCGACGGGAAAATTCGCGAGTGGTATTCGCGCGGCGATGGCAAAGGCGTCATCTTCCTGGTGGATGCGAAGACCGAGGACGAGGCGCGGGCCCTGATGGAAACGCTGCCGCTCGCGAAAGCACATTTGATGGATCACGAGTACATTCCAGTGGGTCCGCTGACGCCGCTAAGAGCGCTGAACCCAGCTGCATTCCAGTGACCCCTCGAAATGGCACCGCTGCAGGAGGGACGATCGGCGCGACTGAAGCCTGTCGCAGCCGCGATCTGTTAAGAGAAGAAGCAGGGCCATATCACTGGCTCGAATTTTGGAAAGGAGAAATTCATCATGCCACAACAGACACAATCCGGGGTCCCCAGCATTCCTACACCTAAAACCACCGAAGTCATCGTCATTGAGACTCCCAAGCAGGGCGTAACCCCTCAACAAATCATGGCCATTATCCCGGCAGAGATTCGGGCAACTGTGCAGCTCTACCTCGACGGGAAAATCCGCCAGTGGTATTCGCGTGGCGATGGCAAAGGCGTCATCTTCATGGTCGACGCAAAGACCGAAGACGAGGCACGAGCCATTATGGAGACGCTGCCGCTCGCGAAGGAACAGTTGATGGATCACGAGTACATTGCCGTCGGACCCTTGATGCCGCTGAGGGCATTGATGGGCGCAGGGGCGCGGCCGTGAGTCTCGTCCCGCCTCGCAGGCGCGGTCTGTTCCTGCTGGGGCATTGCACCATATGTACTCATTGAGTTTTCACCTCCTGGGAGTTCTCCGAGAACAGCTATTCTGAAATGGTTACTAATCCAGAGCGTGGTGTAAACGGACGCGCCGCAATCTGGCCGCCGAATTTCGCTGCCCATCTTCCCGGGATTGATGTGCTGCAGGATGGACAGCATCCCTCAGGGGTCAGCTGGTAATCCTGAATGAAATAGCTGTGGCGCTTTATTACGGTCTCTTCGCAGTTTGGGCACCGCGTGTCTTCGAAGTCTTCGACCATGCCGGGGAGATTGCCCGCGTAAACATAGCGAAGGCCAGCACGCTTTCCGATCGCGACGGCACGAAGCAGATCACCGGGCCGCGTGTCGTCGGGGTCGGACATTTTGTAGTCTTTGTGGAATGCGGTCACATGCCAGGGAATATCCAGAGAAATTCCCGCAAGAAAATTGGTTAAACCTTCCAATTCGTGATCTGAGTCGTTGAATCCCGGAATTAGCAGAGTGACAATCTCCAGCCAAACGCCCATGGCGTGCAGACTGCGAATGGTCTCAAGGATTGGGCCCAGCCGTCCGCCGAGCTGATGATAGTGGCGATCGTCAAAGCTCTTCAAGTCGACTTTATATAGATCGATCCACGGCCGGATATATTCGAGGACTTGTGGCGTTCCATTTCCGTTCGAAACAAATCCAGTAATCAAGCCCGCGGCTTTGGCTTCTTTGAAAACAGCGACGGCCCACTCAGCGGTGATCAGAGGCTCGTTGTAAGTACTGACCAGCACTTTTGCGCCTTGACGAAGCGCATCGCGGACCAACCCTTCGGGAGATGCCTCTAGCGGCGCCGAAACTGCGCGCGGATCTCGCAGCGCTTGCGACGTCACCCAGTTTTGGCAGTATCCGCAGTGAAGGTCGCATCCTAACATTCCGAAGCTATAGGCTAGCGCGCCCGGATAGACGTGAAAGAACGGTTTCTTCTCGATGGGATCGCATTGCACTCCGCCAACGTAGCCCCAAGGGACAAAGAGGGTTCCGCCGCGGTTGTAGCGGACTTTGCAGACTCCGGGCTGGCCGTCTGGAATGGGGCAACAATGTCCGCAGGCGAAACACCGCGCGCGATTGCGGTCGAGCTTTTCGTAAAGCTCGCCTTCGCGGACGTGTTTGTCGACGACTTCACGGAGAGTGGGCACAACGGGAAACCTAGTGAAAATTATAGACCGTCACAGCCTGTGTGGCGCGGGCGCCCTCGCCCGCGAAAAGTCAAACCGGAATCCAAACTCAGGGGCCTTCGATTGTAAGTTCTGCACGATCCACCGCGGGCGGGGCGCCCGCGCCACACAATCCTGGGTCCACCCGGTTTAGTGGCGGTCTGCGGCTTCCTGGGGCACGGCAGATTCCGGCCCCATGTGGCGGACGTTTGCGCCGCGGACCCAGAAGATTACATCTTCAGCAATGTTGGTCGCGTGATCGGCAACGCGTTCGAGATTACGAGCAATCAGCAATGCGTCGAGAGCTTGCCTAGTAATGCTCGGATTTTCATTCATGGCCTTTACCAGAATGATGAAGGCGTCGTCTTTCATGCGGTCTACAACGTTATCCATCTCGAGGACCGCCTGAGCGAGTTCCGCCTTCCCTTCGATGAAGGATTCCAGCGACCTTCGGACCATGGCGGCGACTGCGGCAGACATGCGCGGAATGTCGACTGGAAGCTCGGCTTTCGGAAGTTCAGCTATGTCCATGACGCGCTCGGCGATATTGACCGCCTGATCGCCGACCCGCTCGAGGTCCGAATTGATTTTGGTCACCGCGAGGATGAACCGCAGATCCACAGCCATGGGTTGCTGCATGGCAAGAAGATCAAAGGCTAGTTCGTCGATTTCGCGTTCGGCGATATTAATCTGGGTTTCGCCCTCAAGCACCATCTGGCAACGCGAAAGATCGCGTTCTATGTAGGCCTGGCAGGCGCGGTCCACCGCCTGCTCGGCTAGCCCGCCCATACGGAGCAAGCGAGTACGGAGTTCGTCTAATCCTTGCTGAAAGCGGCTGCGCATCATCCAAACCTACCTGTAATATAGTCCTCCGTCCGCTTGTCGGAGGGAGTTGTAAAGATTTTTTCCGTCTTGTCGAATTCAATCAGCTTGCCGAGAAGAAAGAATCCCGTGAATTCGGCGACGCGGGAAGCTTGTTGCATATTATGCGTCACGATCAGGATGGTAAAACGTTCCTTGAGTTCAAAGATTAATTCTTCAATCTTTCCGGTCGAGATGGGATCAAGGGCGGAGCATGGCTCATCCATGAGCAGTACTTGAGGCTCTACCGCTAAGGCGCGAGCGATGCACAGTCGTTGCTGTTGTCCTCCCGAAAGACTGGCTCCCGACTTCTTGCGAAGGGTATCCTTTACCTCGTCCCAAAGCGCGGACAATTTTAGAGAGCGCTCCACGATCTCATCCAGCTTACGGCGATCGTGAAAACCGTTAAGTTTTAGCCCAGCGGCAACATTGTCATAAATCGACATCGTCGGAAACGGATTGGCCTTCTGGAAAACCATCCCAATACGGCGGCGAATCTGCACGGCGGAACTGCCGTTGTAAACATTGACTGTCCCCATCTCCACTTTTCCCGTGGCGCGAGCGCCGGGAATCGTTTCGTGCATCCGGTTGAGACATCGGACGAAGGTTGACTTGCCGCAACCCGATGGACCGATCAATGCGGTGGCATGGTTGGCGGGCGCCTCCATCGTAATATCGTAGAGAGACTGGGTTTTCCCGTACCACGCATTCAGGTTTTCGACTTTAATTCCAACGCCCATGATTCATCTCACTCCAGCTCAGTTCGCTCCCTTCAACATGCCGCGGCCTGCCACGTAACGGACTGCGCTCACCGATGCGACAATCAAAATAATCAGAATGAAGGCTCCGGCCCACGCCTGCCGGCGCTGATCATCGTAGGCCGAGGTTGCATAGGAAAAAATCTGGAGCGGAAGCGCGGCGGTCTCCTTGTTCAATTTCCAATTCCAATAGTTATTTCCAAGGGCGGTAAATAGCAGCGGAGCAGTCTCGCCAGCCACGCGAGCGAATGCCAGCATCACCCCGGTGATTACGCCAGAAGTCGCGGTTCGCAACGTTATCGACAACGTCGTTCGCCAACGCGAAACTCCCAGACCATATGCCGCTTCCCGAACGATGTTGGGCACGAGCAGCAGCATTTCTTCCGTAGTTCGCGCAATGATAGGGATCATCATGATTGCCAGAGCTACACCGCCGGCAAGCGCCGAGAAACCACCGGTAGTCACTACAACCAAACTATAAGCCACGATGCCGATCACGATTGAAGGCACGCCGTTGAGCACGTCTGCCGTGAATCGAATGAGATTGCCAAGGCGATTCTGGCCGTATTCAGCAAGATAAATTCCGGCGCCAATCCCGATTGGAACACCAGCAACGCTGGCAATTGACAGTATCAAAAACGAACCGGCGATTGCGTTCGCCATTCCACCTCCGGGTTCTCCCGGTGGTTTTGGAAGTTGCGTGAAGAAAGCCAGATTGAGCGACCCGATGCCTTTGTAAATCAGGTATCCGAAGATCGCGATCAAAGGAAAGAGGACCAAGAGTACCGCACCTGTAGCCGCGCACGTCACCAGTGAATTCATACTTCGCCGCCACAAGCTGATGGGAGTGGAGGACCGGTCAGGAGCGGGAGTATGGATCTCAGGCATTCGCCCTCGCGGGATTTCCTCGGGTTACGCTCCACACTAAAATCTGCGCAAAAATGTTAACGATAATGGTCACGATGAATAACGCCAGACCTATTTCGATGAGGGCGCTGGTGTAAAGATTCCCGGTTGCCTCGCTGAATTCATTGGCGATGACGCTGGCCATGGTGTAACCCGGGGCAAATAGAGACTTCGCAATCTCAGGGCTATTGCCAATCACCATGGTCACCGCCATTGTCTCGCCCAATGCCCGGCCCAAACCGAGGATGACGCCACCCATTATGCCCGCGCGGGCATTTCGCAAAACCCCGGTACGAATCATCTCCCAGCGTGTTGCCCCCAAGGCGAGAACGGCCTCCCTCTGTTGCTGAGGAACCGCGGTCATAACTTCGCGCGTGATGGAGGAAATGATGGGAACGATCATGATCGCCAGGATTATTCCCGCGGCTAGCATTGAGTATCCGTTGGGATAGCCTTCAAAAAGCCCTGTCCATCCAAAATAGCGTGCGAGCCACGGCTGCACATACACCCTGAGCAAAGGCACCAGCACAAAGATCGCCCACAGTCCGTAAATCACGCTCGGAATCGCAGCCAGAAGTTCGGTTGTGAAGGCTAAAGGTCCCTTCAGCCAGGTCGGCGACATTTCAGTAATGAAAACAGCGACCCCAATAGCCAGCGGGACACTAATAATGAGAGCCAGAATTGAGGAGACGATTGTTCCGTAAACAAATGGCAACGCGCCAAATTGGTCGTTGACCGGATTCCATTCACTTCTGAAGAAGAACTTAAGTCCGAAAGCATGCCAGGAAAGAGCCGACTGGTTAACCAATCCGTAGACGATTACGCCTACCAGAACCAGGACACTGATCCCACACGCCAGCATCGCCCAGTAAAAGAAGCGATCTGCAAGCTCGGTGTTGCGTTCCTTCATCAGGGGCGGCGGAGAGATTTCCGCTGTCCGCGCAACTGACGGGCTGGCAATAGGTTGCGGGCCGTTAAACCGCGGCGCTCCTAAGGCAGAATTGGACATTCCGGAGAACGTACCAGAATCGTGTTACAGGAGTGTTAAAATACCAATCCGTAAGGTCCGCGGTATAGATTCGGACGGGTGGTCCGCCGGGTTAAGACTTTAAGATCCGCAGTTTCCTGTATCCCTCTTGCTGTTTTTGTAACTAACGCTTATGCCAGTTGATCAACGACACTGTCGCGCTGTTTTCCAGAGGCTTGAAAGCGAGCTGGGAAAAATAACCAGGCATTCCAACTCTGACCAGGTTCACAAACTTCGCACTGGTACGCGTCGCGTGGAGACGGTTCTTGAAGAACTGGTTCCGCAACCGGATAAGAACACCAGGAAATTGCTCAAGTCGCTCACCCCATTGCGCAAGAAAGCGGGAAAGGTTCGCGATCTCGACGTACAGTCTGTTTTGTTGCGTAATCTCAAGATTGCCCGCGGGGCTCGCGAAAAATCGCGATTGCTGCGGACGCTGGCTACTGAGCGCGCGAAACGTGAGAAGAAGCTTGCGGAAGCGCTCGATAAAGATGCCGTGCGCGATTTGCGTAAGCGCCTTAATCGAGCGCGGAAGGAAATGGAAATTCCTGAAGGCGTGGAACCGTTCCGCGTAGCAATGGACGAGTTCTCAGCCCTGGGACGCGATCGTTCTCCGATAACTCAGAAGCTTCTTCACCAGTACCGGATCACCGGAAAACGGGCGCGATACGTGATCGAGATTGCCCGAAAGAGTCCCGAGGCGGCCGAAGTGATGCGGCAACTGGAAAAGATGCAGGACGTTGTCGGCGACTGGCACGACTGGCTGACGTTGACGGAACGTGCCGAGAATCTTTTCGGTGGAGTTAAAGACTCGTCATTGGTTGCGGCGATGAGAAACCTTACTCGGGCAAAATTCCGAGAAGGCGTCGACGCGGTGATTCGGGCTCGACTCGCGCTTTCCGGGGAAAGGCTGGACTCGGGTGGGGCTAAACCCGCTCAGAAGCAGCCTGTGAGAGCCTCACAAGCGGCGCCTGCCGCAGCGTAAGAGTTTCTGCTTACTTCAAACCAAGCGCCATCGATTTCGGCGGCACGAGTTCCCACTCGTCGAAAATCGCGACGAGTGGGCTACCCTCATTTGTTGTGACTCTCACAAAGATCAAAAACCTCGACGGGCAGGACCATGCCTCCTGCATGATTTTTCCCGGCGTCTTCTGGTAATCTGCACGCACTATGCGTATTTACCGGAGCCTGTTTATCCTGCTTGCTATCGCTGGGTCTGTCTTTGCCCAAAGTCCGAAACCACTTGCCGATCGGCTTGCTACCCAAAACGCTTTGTTCGAAGAGCAATACCAGACCGATCTGCGGAACTTTCCTGAGCGCGCCACTGCTTTCGGCGATTATCGCTACAACGACAAGCTCGCCGAATACTCGCTTGAAGCCATTGCGCAGCGAGACAACACCGATCGGGACTTCCTCGCTCGCTTGCAAGCCATTCCGACGACCAGCTTCTCCGACCAGGACCAGTTGTCTCACGACCTGTTGATTCGTGTGCTTCAGCAGCGCATCGCTGACTTTGACCTCAAAGAGTACGAGATGCCAATCAACCAGCAGAATGGCATCCATACCAACCTCGCCGATATGCCGCTGTCTGTTCCCTTCGACTCGGTCAAACATTACGAGGACTACATCGCGCGCCTTCATCAGATTCCGCGAGCCCTCAGCCAAACTACCGAAGTCCTGCGCGCAGGCATGAAGGATAAGCTCATGCCGGTCAAATTTCTGATTGAGAAATTGCCTGTGCAGTGCGATGGCATCATCGAGGCCGACCCTTTTCTTCTTCCGACAAAAAAGTATCCTGCGGACATCTCTGCGGAAGACGAGAAGCGGCTGACGCAGCAGATCACCGACGCGATAAACGCCGACGTATTCCCAGCGTATAAAACCTTCGCGACCTTTTTGCGCACGGAGTACGCGCCGCAAGGCCGTACGACGCTTGCTGTCACTTCTCTACCGGATGGCGAGAAGCGCTACCAGAATGACATCTACGGCCGCACCACGACCCACATGACGCCTGATGAGATTCATCAGCTGGGCCTTCGGGAAATAGATCGCATTCAAGCGGAGATGATCGTTATAGCCAAGAAGGAGGGCTTCTCTGACCTCGCGTCCTTCCGCGCTTCGCTTAAGACCAATCCGAAATACATTCCAACCTCAGCGGAGCAGATTCTCGACGATTTTCGCCGCTACATCGCACAGATGGAGCCGAAACTACCAGAGCTTTTTACTTTACTTCCGAAGTCTCCGGTAACTGTTGAAGCCATTCCTGCCTTTCAGTCGGCGGCAGCAACGCACTACGTTACGGGAACACCGGACGGCAAGCGGCCGGGCCGCGTCGTTGTTGCAACGTCAAACTTCAAGGATCGTTCGCTAATTGATGACGAGGCGATCGCCTATCACGAAGGCATACCCGGGCACCACATGCAGCTATCGGTGCAGCAGCAACTGACGGGACTGCCAAAGTTCCGCCTGCATAGTCTCGGCTTCAATGCCTATGTGGAAGGCTGGGCTCTCTACGCCGAACAACTGGGCAAGGAGGTCGGCTTCTATCAAGATCCGGTTTCGGACTACGGACGCCTTTCTTCCGAGTTGTTCCGCGCGGTACGTTTAGTGGTTGATACGGGGATCCACTCGAAAGGATGGTCACGTGACCAGGTCGTGGAATTCTTCCGAAAATCGGGCGCCATCGACGAGCCCAGCATTCAGTCCGAGACTGATCGTTATATCGCGTGGCCTGCGCAAGCTCTCAGTTACAAGCTCGGCCAGCTCAAGTTTCGGGAACTGCGAGAACGCGCCAGGAAAGAACTTGGCCCCAAGTTCGACATCCGCAGATTCCACGATGAAATGCTTGACGGCGGAACTCTGCCGCTCGATCTCCTCGAGGCGCGAACTGACAAGTGGATCGCGCAACAGAAATCACAGTGAAAAGTTAACGATGGACGTCAGGTTAGACAGGCAGCGAATTCTTCGCTGAGCACTCGCGGATTTCCTGAATAGCGGAAGTAAGGATCGGAGTCTGGTATTCGGGGTGGTGAAATTCGAGATGCATGCCCCGTCCCACGAACCGGAGCTTGAGCATCGAACCTCCCCAGGTTGATCCAGCAATCGCTACCGGGACCGGGTCAGGACAATAATGAGGATGCCCAGAGATCAGGGCATTGCTTTCTCCCAGGAATACCAGCGTATAGCTGTGGTGCCGGGTGTCGATCTGAAGCACAGTTTCAGGAGGCAAGTCTTTCAGGAATACTCCGCCCTCAATTTCTGATTGCAGAATATTGCGATTCACTTCATCGCCAAAATTTGCATGCGGAGTGAACATTGCTAGTCGCGGATGACTGCACCGCTAATTGCTTATCATACGCGAAGCTGCTCAAATTGTGGACTTTGGCTTGAACTCAGGTAACGAGGCGGTTGGAACAACGTTCTGTCCCCGTTTTTTCGAAGGACTCATAATTCCCAAGCGGCAAAATTCTGGGACCCAAAGAATTTGGATCGACATTCAGGAAAGTTGCCCGGGAAAGACATCATGGGTGACACGCAACAGAAAAAATGGGCCCCAAAAATTAAGAAGCGCCCCAGACTCTAACGAGTCACAGGACGCCCGAACAGCCCTCCCCCAGAACTGCTCATGGACAAGATACGTTCGGTGGGAGGGGCTGTAAACTACACGATCGTGCCACGCTATAGCACGAAGATGCCATATCCGCTTTCCCCCGCTAAACCCGCGATTTTACTGGCTATCCGCGTGTCAAAGAACGAAGTTTACCGCAAAACCGTGTTGTTACTGTGCATGTGTTTGCGCAACCTCTGCTTTAGTGACTGGGCGGAGTTCGTTTAACTCCTTTGTTCTTAACAATCGCAGGACGGAGCGACTTTGGTTCCCCGAGTGCACAAGTCACTGCGAGTTGTGGTGTACGACTGCGTTGGCAAGGCTTTGAGTGAATGAAGCCATCCAGCACGTGATTTCCAAAAATACAGGGGGATTTTATGAGACGAGTAATTTTGCTAGCTTTATTGGCTTTGGCCCTGCCCATTGCCGCTCTTGCTGACAGTTTCACCTTCACCAATCAAGGTGGCACGCTGTCTGTCGAAGGAAACAACGTGTCACTAACCGACTCACCCATAGTCAGCTTCAGCCGAAATGGGGGGGTGCCGGCAACCGGTACCAATCTGGGTTCGCTGAGCTTCTCCACCAGTGGCGGCAGCATGACCGGCAGTTCAACGATCGGATCCGACTCGACCAAGAATCTTCAGACGATTGATAGTTTTAGCTTCACCGGCGGCTCGTACACCGCCACGGGCAACGGCGGTGCGATTCCCAGCGGAACATTGTTCGCGGGAAACTTCTCGGGACCCACGACCATGACCGAAACAATCTCGAACACTTACAGTCACACCGGCGCGGTCACCGGCTCCGTTACCAATTACTTCTTCAACGGAACAGTTGGTGGCGGAAATGGAACCCTGCTCAGCACTCAGGTGAGACTGGGGAACGGCGTGGTTAGCGGCGGTAATACGGCAACCCTTGCCGCGACTCCGGAACCCGGGACGCTGGGCTTGCTGGGTACTGGCTTGGTGGGAATTGCCGGCTTGATTCGCCGCAAAGTAAGAATGGGATAATTTTCAGCACCCAATCCGTACTTGGGTAATTACTCGACTCAGGCCCCCGTTTCTTAACGGGGGCTTATTTTGTGATTTTTTAGACCTGCCTATCTCGGAAGCCTCCGTTAGTGTCTTTCTCGTCGCAGTCACCTCCGTTACCGTCGTAATCCAACGATGTGCCATCACGGTTGACCCGCAACCACTGCGTCTCTACATTCATCTGAGGGGGCATCATGAAGGATATTCACGAGGTTTTGCGGAACAAGCAAGCCAAGTACGCTCAATTAGGAAAGCAAATCGAGATGTTGCAGCAAGCCGCTGAAAAGCTGCGTGAAATTGCTCCTCTTCTCGCCGAAAGTGATGATGATGACAGCAGTGTACTCGCGGAAGTAGACGAACCACACGCAGCTGGCGCAGCCGCAGGAGCGTCGTCCTCGGCGAGTCCGTCATCGTCCGGCAAACCGGTTCGCGGAGTAGCTCCGCGTTGGCCGTAGAGTCCGTGGATACGCGACAACGAGTCTGAATATTTATGGCGCTCCAGGCACTTCTTGTTTCCGAAGACGACAACGCAGCCGGCGTTCTGACGTTGGTTCTGTCTGGATTCGGACTGGCGGTGCAATGCACTAGCTACCCCAATGGCGTGTTTTGCCTTCCCGAACACAAACTTGATGCGCTGATTGTAGACTTCGACGATCCTCAGCAGGCTATCTCCATTGTGCAGACGGTGGGTAAGGGCGTACCTCCGACACCTCCGATAGTGATCGCACTTCTCAAGGACAAAAGTTTAGTCCGCAATATTTTTGGTGCGGGCGCAAATTTTATTTTGTACAAGCCAGTCTCAGAGGACCAGGCGTTCGCCACTTTGCGAGCGGCTGTTGCATTGATCAAGCGGGAACGCCGGCGCTCGTTCCGCGTCCCTCTTCAACTTCCGGTACAACTCCACCTCGAAGATGGTAAGGAGCAAGAGGGCATTATTTTAGATCTCAGCGAGGACGGCATGGACGTCCTTACGGCCCAGCCTACGAGCCGTTCGGCTAAAATTCGCGCTCGATTCAGTCTGCCGAAGAGCAGCTCCGACTTCGAATTGGGAGCCGAAATCGCATGGGCAAATCCTAACGGACAATCTGGGATGCGGTTTGTCGAAATTCCAGAAAGCCTCCACAGTCGCCTCAGAGAATGGGTAGACGGGCATGCCCAAGGGTTTCTCGAAGACGACTGGGCTTCTGAATGCAAACTGAGCGACCTCAGCCTGGGAGCCTGCTACGTAGAAACGGAGTCACCCTACCCTGAACGTTCGCTAGTACAGCTTTCACTAAAAGTGGGCGGGACGGAAGTAAATGCCGAGGGGACCGTGCAGGTGATGCATCCAGGAATTGGAATGGGAATTGAATTCGCTTCCCGGACCGCGGCCCAACGTGGAGAAGTGCAAATTCTTCTTACCTTGCTAACTTCATGTCCTGGAACCCTTCCGGAATTGGAAATTACGCCTCGTGCGCTCAGCGCAGACGAACGTTATCGAGGCGACCATTCAACAGATGACAAACTGGACGATCCGTTGCTTCACCTTCTGCGGAACCACGAATCATTGAGCCAGGAAGAATTTCTTCAGGAACTCCGGCAGCAACGGACCTCGCACGAAGTAACCCCTGCCTAGCAGAAATTCGTCACTCACCGCGCGGGCGGCTTCCACTTATTCAAGAATGCCAACAGGTCTTCTGGACCCATAGCTCGGGCGTTTTCGAATTCGCCGTGCTGTTGGCTGTACAGCAGCTTGCCATCTGCATCGAGAACCGCGAGTCCCGGGATTCCCTTCTTCATCGGGACTTGGTATTGCTCCATTAAATCCTGGTTCTTTTCGCCTCGGCCAATATCGACATGCACCACTTCGTAGTTGGGTCCAATTACTGCTGCCAAATCAGGGCGGTGAAATGCGGCGTCGAGAACATGGCAGTCGTAGCACCAGTTGGCTCCGAAGACGATGATGACTCGCTTGTGCTGTTTGGATGCGGCCGCAATCGCCTCTTTGATCTCAGCGTGGGCATCTTTTCCGGGAGAATAAATATCTTTGCTAACTGATAGCGGCTGCTCCAGACGGGCGGCGTCCGAGCGGTTGGCGGCAATCAGTCTCCAGTGATCCCCCTGATGCTGCCAGACTTCTCCAGCAGACACGTACAAGACGCGCTCGGTCGAAGATTCCGCGGGATAGATTTCCATCTGAAGAACCAATTGCTTTAAATCGGGCTCGGGCGAGGCAGCTTGTGCAATGTCGATTTTGAGTTTGCGAGCTTTGAGACCGACCCAGAATGCGACATCGCCGTCGGCGTCGAGATCGCCCTTGGGCGTGCTAATGCGCGCTGCCGGATTCGTGCTGTAAAGGGACTTCAATGCGGCAGCGTCGTGGTTGCTGACTGCCGTTTTCCATTGGTCGAGCGGAGGAAAAGAGTTACTTTGTGCACAAAGCGAGGCCACTAGTCCAAAAAATACAAGGACAAGATCTTTTACGAAAGGTCCACGTCTAGCCTTCATGCATCAAGTATACCCAGCACACACGGGTGGGAAGAACAACAGCAGTCTTGAATTGACCACGAAGGACGCGAAGGTACACAAAGGAAATCTCCAGGGATTCATACTTCCAACTAGATCTCAACTGCGGAGGTCATCGGCAATTGATTCGGCTTCCTGTTCGAGAAAGAAGTTTGGCTCTTCTTCGGTCGGAATAATGCCGTCGGGGAGCGATCCGCGGTTGTATTCTGCCATACGGTTCTTCCATTTGAGGAAATCTGTAATCGATTGCGGCTCGATGCGAACCTCTACCCGTCGAAGGCTGGCGAGCAACAGGTTCATCTCGTACTGAAAACCTTTGGCGGAACGGAGATTCTTCGCCGAAGCCCGAATCATTTCTACGGTTCGATTGCGGATTTCTAGCAATCCCCAGCCCGCGGGAAGTTCTTCGACGGAAATTAATCCGGCTGGCGCGTAGTAGAAGCGTTCGCAACCTAAGCCAATTGTTGGTTTCTGGCGAAATGGCTTGGCGCAATCAGTCAGAAAATCTGCCCGGGAAATCTTGCACTCAATCAATACGGAGTGGGAGGCGCGTTTCCACCCAATCGCGTCAGGCATTTCTCCGCTGAGACACGCTTGCTCGGAAAGAATTACTCCACAGCGATAGCGCCGCAACCATTCCACCGACTTCTGAACTAGCTGAGCGTGGGTCATCAGGCACAGGGTACGCCGAAGCCGGAACAGGCGGGAGTAACCGGAAAGCTTCGGAGCTTCAGCCGTGTAAGTACTCCCTCTCATCTAAGATGGTCTACAGTTTTTGGTCGCAGAGAAACGGCCCATTTGACTAACACACCCGCCAAGCCCCCGGTCTCGCTGTCCGAGCTGGCGCTGGTCTTTCTAAAGTTGAGCACGATTGCGTTTGGAGGACCGGCAGCGCACATCGCCCTGATGGAGGATGAGTTCGTCCGCAAGCGGCATTGGATAACTGAAGAAGACTTCCTTGACCGTCTGGCCGCAGCTAATCTGATTCCAGGACCGAGCTCAACCGAAGTGGCTATTTTCATCGGCCATTCGCTGCGGGGCTGGCTTGGGCTCGTGGTCGCGGGCTTTTGTTTCATCATTCCTGCCGCAGTTCTGGTGACGTTGATCGCAGCGGCGTACGTTCGATTCGGTGCGCTACCGCAAGCGGAAGGGATACTCCGGGCTATTAAGCCTGCAGTCATCGCAATCATCATTCAAGCGCTATGGAGCCTCGCGAAAACGGCCTCGAAGACAACGGGGATTGTCTTGATCGGCCTAGTATCTGGTGTCCTCAATTTCGTTGGCGTCGGTCCACTCGTGGTTGTGGTATTCGCCGGGGCCAGTTCCGGGGCGATATGGTGGTTTCAGAAACGCAGGAGTTCGGTCGCCCTTAGCTCGATTGGGCTATGGAATGCGTTCTTGTCCGCAACCCATGGGGCGGGCGCGATCTCTGGAGCCGCTCCATTTAGCCTGGGGCGATTGTTTCTCTCCTTCCTTAAGATAGGCTCGGTAGTTTTCGGCAGCGGCTATGTTTTGTTGTCATTCTTGCGAGCGGAATTCGTCGATCAACTGCACTGGCTGACGGAAAAGCAACTCATCGACTCGGTCGCCGTGGGTCAATTTACCCCGGGGCCGGTATTCACCACCGCAACCTTTATCGGCTACGTGTTGGGCGGTTTACCCGGCGCAATCTTGGCAACGCTTGGCATTTTCGCTCCCGGCTTTGTCCTGGTCGCTGCCAGCGGACCATTGATCCCAAAGATTCGCCGATCGCCGATGGCTGGGGCCATATTGGATGGAGTAGTCGTAGGCTCATTGGCATTGATGGCCGTCGTTGCCTGGCAATTAGGAAAGGCCTCCGTCACTGATTGGCTGACGGTTTCGATTCTGGTCGTCAGTATTACTGCGATATTTCGCTTCAGGCTGAATTCCGCCTGGTTGATTCTGGGCGCGGCGATCGTCGGGTGGATTTCCGGGCGCTAGACTTATTCCCGGTCCGCCCGCTCGTTAGCAATGGCTTCACCATCACGGGACGGCGATAGACCACTTCGAGCAAGTGGCGAGCACCGGCAATACTCTCGGCTGTGCGGTCGCGAGCGGAATAGCCCTCCGCGTGAACCACAATAATTCCATCTTGCTCACGAACCTCAACTCTTTGGATTCCCCTATCATGTCGAATGTCTAAAGCCTCAGCGAGGCGAAGAATTCCAGCCAGGCGGTACGAGGTGTGCCGCGCGGGCGGCGGCAGCGTGCGCAGACTCTTATGGCTGGCAGCAGGCAGAGTCCGGCGGTGGAACCGTGCGACCACTGCCACCATTCTCCAATTTTCGCGAGACCAACCCAGTGGAGGACTAAGCCGCTGAATGAGCTTGTAGGTGGCCTTCTCGTAATTTTTGTCTTTCTTAAATTGACCAATCTGGTGCAATAAGGCCGCCGTGCGCAGAGTCTCCTTCTCGCCATTTGCAGCGCCATTTTTTGTCGGAACGGGCCCGGCGATCTTGGTTAGTCCGTCGAACAGTTGGACGGCGAGCTTTGCCACATGATTGGAGTGTTCCAGATCAGGATCAAAAAAAGCTGCCCAGAGCTTTAAGCGTTTCAGCGCGGCGGCACGAATTTGGTCCCCCAGAGGCAACGACTTCCGCCAGTGTTGCCAAAGCGAGTCTTTACCAAGCATCTTGCTGCGATAAGCGGCAATCCTGCGTTCGCGTTCGCTAGCGATCCGGTTGCGCCATTGGAATTTGGCTTCGTCGTCCCCGAACGCAGCCAGTTGCTGAACAGTCGCCCATAGCACGTCGAGATCATGCACTTCGCCGAGCAGATCCTGTAGCTCCTTCAGATCACCGGCCCAAGCGCCATGCTGTGTGGGCAGAAAGTTCTCCACGATATAACGAAATCGCTTGATTCCTATTCGCAGTTTGTGGAATGCGACCTGTGAACGGTTGCGGAGTGCTTGCCGATGCAATTCGTGGGCTTGGGTCCAGCGTTCGAGAGCAAGATGCTCGAACACGTCGCTTCCCTTCCGCAACCTCGCCAATCTGCGCGGCAATGATGCGGCCCAACTTCTCCATTGCTTGCGATCGAATGACTGAACGGCCTTTGCGGCTTCGTCTTTGAATTCGGTTTCTCGCAACTGCAACCAATCGCGCAGAACTGTTGTTAGCGCGTCAGAACCAACCCCCAGGCGCTGAACCCACTCTTGCATCACATGCACGTCTCGCAGAGCGCCCAAGCTTCTTAACAGAGTACGCCCGGCTTTTTTCATTCGCTTCCACTCCGGATCGGGATCGATTGCCATGATGCCGTCGGCAACGGAACGGCAGCGACGCAAGGCGACGCGCAAGTCGTGAACGGTATCCGGCGACAGTCCGGCGTCGGCGTGGTCGCACTCTTCGAGTGCTCGCTCCATCCAGAGCGCTAGACCGGTGGTTGGCTTGGGTGGGCGTGGCTTCGACGGGCGTGGTTTGGACGGGCTCGGCCTAGACGAGCGTCGCTCAGCCAGGCTTGGCGGAGACGGACTTGGCCTAGACGGACTCAGTTGTGGTGCATCGGCACGGGAAGCCATAACTTATCGCAGCGATGAAGCTCATTTATTCTCGCCGCAAAGCAGACTTAATGCCAGTGCTGCGGCGAGGTGTGATCCCTCCGCATAAACATGCGGGTTATCGGGTTCACGTAAGATGGAAAACTGTCGCTGCTGGAGTCAGGTAGATGAACGTTTGGGAATTTTCGGCGCTGGTCGGAATTGGATCGTTCCTGGCCGGACTGCTGGGGTCTTTGACAGGCCTGGGCGGTGGCGTGGTTTTAGTTCCGCTGCTGACGATCTTCTTTAAGGTCGATATTCGATATGCGATTGGAGCGTCGTTAGTTTCGGTAATCGCAACTTCGTCAGGCGCGGCGGCAGCCTATGTCAGGGAAGGCTTCTCGAACATTCGAATCGGCATGTTCCTGGAAATCGCCACGACTCTGGGCGCGGTCTGCGGAGCATTTCTCGCCGCCAAGGTATCGACGGCAGCAATTGCCGTTATCTTTGGGATAGTCCTGGTTTATTCCGCATATCTTTCTCGAAAGCCTCGCTCTCAAGCTGATCGCAACGCGCCGACTGATCCGCTGGCCACGCGTCTGCGGTTGAACGGCAATTTCCCTGACAACGGCGGGATGCGTCATTACAATGTGCAACACGTTCCTGCAGGTTTCGGCCTGATGTTCGGCGCTGGCGCGCTATCTGGATTGCTCGGTATCGGGTCGGGCGCTGTAAAAGTTCTTGCCATGGATCAGGCCATGAAAATTCCTTTCAAAGTTTCCACTACGACCAGCAATTTCATGATTGGAGTGACCGCGGCAGCCAGTGCCGGCGTGTATTTAAAACGCGGATACATCGATCCTGGGTTGGCGATGCCGGTGATGTTAGGCGTTCTGGCCGGTTCGATGTGCGGAACTCGAATTCTGGTGAAAGCCGAAACTCAATGGTTGCGGGTCGTTTTCAGCGTGGTGATTGCGCTGCTTGGCGTGCAAATGCTTCTGAAAGGATTCTTCGGGACGATATGACCTGGGCGAATTGGACCGACGAAAAAGTTGAGAAGATTATTGGCGAGCTTCTGATCGCGGGCGTGTCTCTTTCTGCGCTGACGGTATTAGCCGGTGGGATTATTTATTTAATCCACTACGGGCATTCAACACCCTTCTATAGCGTGTTCCGAAGTGAGCCAGAGACGCTAAGAAGTATTCGAGCGATATTACGCTACGCATTCGCCATCCACGGTCGCGGCATCATTCAGCTTGGACTCCTCATCTTGATCGCAACGCCAGTGGCAAGAGTCGCATTTTCCATCATTGGATTCGCGGCCGAGCGTGATCGCATGTACGTGGTATTCACATCGATCGTTTTACTAATTCTTTTGTATAGCCTTTTCTGGTCGTCCTCGATCGCGTGATTCAGTTTTCGACCCACCAATACTAACTAGAGCAAATACCAATTTCCCTGTATCTCTCTAGTGTCCCCCGACATTTCCCGATGAACAACTGTATGTCATAAATCGCATGTCAGGGGCTCGAAACTCCCATTGGGGGCTGATTTCGCACCTTTCCTTCATTTTCGACCGATCCCGATAGTTCATCCGGTACAGCAACTTATCGAAACCCCTACAGATTGGACTGGATGGACCATCTAGCAAGTTAACCCTAATCTGCATATGCAAGCGGAGATTATGAAAATCACCGATGCGAAGCAACGATCTAAAGGAGACCAAGTGAACAGCGAGCCTAATACCACCGCCCGTTTGGAAACAGATCTCGATTTAGTGAAGCGCGCCCAAGAGGGCGATACGGACGCCTTCGCGTCATTATTTTATTCGCACAAAGCGCGCATCTATTCCGTGTGCCTGCGCATGACGAACAATACGGCCGAAGCCGAAGACCTCACTCAAGATGCCTTTCTCCAGGTCTTCCGGAAGCTCGGATCGTTTCGTGGAGACTCGGCCCTGTCCACATGGCTCTATCGAATCGCTGTCAACACAGTTCTAATGCACTTCCGCAAGAAGGCCCTGAAGCAGGTTTCTCTCGACGAGCCTTACAGCCAGGATGCGAAGTTGGTTCGGCGTGAATACGGAAGCAAAGACGACCGCTTGAGCGGCTCCGTGGACCGCATCGCGTTAGCCCGCGCAATTAAGGAACTGCCCTATGGATATCGCACGATCTTCTTGCTGCACGAAGTTGAAGGCTATGAGCATCAGGAAATCGCACAGTTATTGGACTGCTCGGTTGGGAACTCGAAATCGCAGCTCCACAAGGCTAAATTGCGAATTCGCGAATTGCTAGGTCACGCCAAGGTGGAGACGAAGGAAACGGTCCCGGTTCAAGTGCAGCCTCAAGTCGGCAAACCGTCTACATCGAGGACGCCGATTCAGGATTGGAACGACAGCTTTGGGAATCTACCGGTGCAACCCGCCATGATTCCCGCGGTGTCTCACTTGGTCGCAACAAACGCATGAACCGAGCGCAACTTTAAGCGTTAGCCAAGGGTTAGAGGAACAATGAAAGTCGGAGCCATAATAACTGTTGCAGCCGAAGATCAGGGGAGGGGAACAACAAACGACGAAACCCCTTCCCAATCTCTTTTTTCTTTAGGGATATCCCCGGTCGTCTGTCAGGAGTTTCTGGGTGAGACTTTGCTGCAGCGCACACGGCAAAGCCTCCGCGAGTCTGGCGTTGAGCAACAGACAGTATTGTTCGAGCAACCGGGCTCCAAGGGTCTTATTCCCTCGGGATCTAAAACTGCTGAAGCTTTTTCTTCCGCTTGGGAAACTGCTGTCGGTCAGCAGTTGAATGATGGTGCTGAAATCCTATTTCTCATCCGTCTCGGCGCCTATTTGGAAATTGATTTCCACGATCTTCTGCGGTTTCATCGAGAGACTTCGAACGGTTTGACACAGGTGTACGGCAAGAAGAGCGCCTTTGATCTTGGCGTCGTCAGTGCAGATCAGCTTCGCAATAACGGGGGATCCTATCGGCGGCGGTTGAGCGCTTTGATCCCCCACTGCCGGCGTTACAACTTTTCCGGTTACAGCAACAAGCTGAAAGAAGCTGGGGACCTTCGGCGCCTTGTATATGACGCTTTAACCGGGCGCAATGCGATTCGTCCGAAGGGCGAGCAGGCTGGCCCCGGCGTCTGGATAGGTGAAGGGGCCGGCGTTGATCCAAGTGCGAGTCTTTTCGCGCCTGTTTACATCGGGGCAAGTACTGAAATAAAGGGCTCTTGCATCATTAACGGCGGAACAGCTATCGAGCGCGACTGCGAAGTGGATTTCGGAACCACGGTCACCGACTCCTGCGTGCTTCCCGGAACCTACGTCGGCATGGGTCTTAATATCGTTCACTCGATTGTAGCTCCGAACCGGTTGTTTCATTTGGACCGCAATGTAGGAATGGACATATCGGACGCGCACATAATTGGAAGCCGTCTTCCAACTTCAATCTTGGCTGGATTCACAAAATCGATCACGAAGAAAGGTTCTTTAAAAAGAGTGAGTGCCAACTTCCTCGAGACTCTGTCGCATCTTTAGGAAGAGCAGTTCTGAGTTTGAGTGTTTATCACGGAATAAATTTTTAACCGTGATTTTGGAAGGAGCCATGGAAAACCCGTCAGCGATGTTAATAAGATTGCCGGAACGCTTTAGCCGATGTGAAGCTCGTACGCTGGCCGCCGAACTGGAGTCAAGGCTGCCGAATGATCAGCCTTGCCTGATTGTCGACTTTTCCAGGGTGAAACAAATAGACAGCGCTGGCCTGAATATGCTTCTCGGGTGCATGGTGAAGATCGCGAAGCAGGATGGAGCGGTGCAACTCGGTGAGGTTTCTCCCGAAGCCGCAACCATGCTGGAACTAACCCGCATGGACAGTATCTTTGACCTGTTTCCCCGTATATCCGAAGACGCCACAACTCTACGGTTGGTGCCGGCGCAAGACGTGGAACAGAAAGCGGAAGAGGAGCCGGCTCGCGCCGAGGAACCGGAGCCGTTGGCTGCTTAAGCGGGAATTCGATCAAGATCGACTTAAGGGAGCGCGCAGGATGAAACGGTTCTCGACCAGGTTCTTCGGCTTAGTTATCGCAGCTCTGTTGCTTATAGAGCCCGCAATCCTGTCTGCGCAAGAACCGGATGGCGCGGCTGCTTCAGAGCCTTCGGTTCAGCAACCCTCTTCTTCGGATTCAACTAAGTCCGATACTGAACTTCCAGAGAGTCCTGGTGCGACCCAAGCGAAACAAGATTCGAGTTCTGCGGTTCCCTCCACCCAGACTCAAACGGAGACCCAGCCCGGAGGGACTGCGGCGGCGCCGGCAGTTGCAGTCACCGGAAATGCAGTTTCCCGTCCGGCGGGTGTCGCGGTCGCCCCTCCCAAACAGCACCAGTCTCGAAGTTTCCTAATCAAGCTGGGGTTGATCGCAGGAGCAGGCGTTGCTCTGGGGAGTGTGGCTGCGCTATCTCTCTCTAGCCCCGCGAGAGTGCCGGGCAGCACTCACTAGAGCGACAAAAAAGATATGAGCGTTGCCGAACAGTTTAGTAACAGGATTCGGGAGAGCACTCCTCCGCGCCGGCCCTTACTAATTAGCTTTTCGGGGATCGACGGAGCTGGCAAGAGCACGCAGATTGAGAGGCTATGCTCCTACCTAAACGACGAAGGATTCACGGTCGCGCGTCTGGCTTTCTGGGACGACGTTGTCGCTTTTTCCGGCCTCAGAGCAGGGTTCAGCCACAAATACCTACAAAGTGACGGATCCGTAGGTACTCCGGAGAAACCCGCGAAGCGCAATGACAAAAACGCACAGCGCTGGTATCTGACAATCCCTCGTTCGGTATTGTTTCTTAGCGATGCCATCAACCTGAGGCGAGTCGTCGGCAAGGCTTACTCAAGAGGGACGACTGCTATCGTTTTCGACCGCTACATCTATGATCAACTGGCCACTCTCCCACTGCACCTGCCAATTGCCAGGGCCTATGCTCAATTAATTCTGAAGATTGTGCCGGCGCCGGAGATTGCGTACCTACTCGATGCGGTTCCGGAAGCAGCGCGGGAGCGGAAGCCGGAGTATCCCCTCGAATTCATGCACAGGTATCGCCGGTCTTACATGCAATTGCGAGAACTCGCGGGAATGGAGTTGATCGACCCTCTGTCGATGGAGGAGGTTCATCTAGCCATTCGGAACAAGCTTGAGCGCTGGAGAGACTTCCGCATCGGCAGTTCGAATCCCCGGGCCAATGTTTCTTCCAGCGCCCTCCGGCCGGAGTGAGTTTCTGTATTCATGCGCCCTGTTAAAAATCTCTCCCGCAATGATTTGCACGGATACATAAAAACCCGCATTTCGAGTAAGGTGTTTATTTAGACCAACATCTGTGACCAAATATTCATCGAACTTAACGCAATACTGGGTTTGTTTTCATGGGGAAGACGTTGCCAAAACCGAAGCTCGGCATTGTTATTCCGACGCTGAACGAAGCCGGGAATATCCCGACTCTGTTGGATCGGCTGCGCACAGCGCTTGAGCCTGCGAAGGTTGCATATGAACTGATCGTGGTTGACGACGACAGTCAAGACGGCACCGCCGATGTCGCCCGCGAATATGCGGAACAGGATTCCCGAGTCAGCGTGCTTGTTCGCAAGGGACAGCGCGGCCTGGCAGGCGCAGTAATCCATGGATGGGCAAATACTGATGCTTCCCTGTTGGGCGTAATCGATGGTGACTTGCAACATCCTCCCGAAGTGATGCCGCAGTTATTAAAGTCGGTGCTCGACGGCAAGGACATCGCCATTGCGAGCCGCTACGCGACTAATTCGAAGCAGAATGTAGCGGACTGGAACAAGGCGCGCCATTTAATCTCGCGTGCGAGCACTCTGGCGACGGCACCGCTGCAGCGAAAACATTTGCGCATTAAAGATCCGATGTCCGGATTTTTCGTGGTGCGCCGTGAATGCATCGAGGGCATCGATCTGCAGCCGCAAGGTTTCAAGATTCTGCTTGAGATCCTAGTGAAAGGGCGCATCCAAAGTGCTGTCGAAGTGCCTTTTCATTTTGCCACGCGGCAATCAGGAAAAAGCAAAGCGGACTTCAGGGTCGCGCTTCATTATTTTAGTCTTCTAGGAAAGTTATCTCGTTACGCGATCTTCGGATCGGGGCAGCAATGAAAATCTGCCTTGTAACTGCATTCCCGCCGAGCCGGGAAGCTCTCAACGAATACGGCTTCCACATTGCGCGTGAGCTTCAGCAAACCCCCGGAATTGATCTGACAATTTTGAGCGACGATTTTTCGCCCGCGCAACCTGAGCTGGACGGCTTCTCGGTGATGCGTTGCTGGAGCTTCAACGCACTCGATAATCCTTCGCGATTGCTTCGCGCCATCCGTCAGGTGCAGCCCGACCTGGTCTGGTTCAACCTCGGATTCGCTAGTTTCGGCGGCAATCCATTGCCCGCTTTCACCGGAGTCGCGATTCCGGCAATGACGCGAGCGGCTGGATTTCACACTCATGTAACACTCCATCAATTGATGGAGACTGTCGACCTGAAAGATGCCGGAGTACGATTTCCGTTGCTATACCGTCTTGGCGGTTTCATGGCGACACGAGTGCTTCTGCTGGCTAATTCGGTTTCGGTAATGTTGCCAGCCTATCGCGAAATCCTTCGCGAGAAATATGGCCGTGGCGCTGTGTACGTGAGAAGGCATGGGATATTTTCGGCACGTCCGGAATACCCGGACTTCTCGCGCCGCGGAAATCCATCGCACCGAATTCTCGCTTTCGGCAAGTGGGGCACCTATAAGCGGTTGGAATCTCTAATTGAAGCTTTCCATAGCGTGGTCCGGCAATTTCCGACGGCTGAACTCGTTATTGCAGGAGCGGATCATCCGAAAGCCCCGGGATATCTCAAGTCCGTTGAAGAGCAATGCTGGGGTCAGCCACGAATAAGAGTTATTGGATATGTCGACGAAGACAAAATTCCAGAGTTGTTTCAGTCCTCCACTATGGCGGTGATGCCATACAGTTCCTCGGCGGGTTCCAGCGGCATCGCACATTTGGCCTGCTCCTACGGAGTGCCTATCGTCGCGTCCGACATCCCGGACTTTCACCAACTTGCGGAAGAGGAAGGGCTCGCGATCGACTTTGTACCGCCAAGTGATACGGAGGCTCTCGCCCAGCACATGGTCGGCCTGCTTGGGGATCCGGAACGTCAAATGGAGATGGCCTTGCAGAACGTCTCGGCTGCGCTGCGCATGAGTATGCCGGAAATTATGCGGCAGTATTTGCGGGGTTTCCGGCTGCAGAAAGGGCTAGGTGAGCTTACTGCGATGTCGCGATTGCGCCGTCTCCCGCGCTGGCTGCCATTGCGCGATACCATGGTTCGATTCGCGGGCAAAAAGGTGCTTCAGAGACCGTCCTCTGCCGCCTCGGCCACGCCGCGTGGAAATGTCCGTGTCATTACGAATTCGCAAGATGGGTCGGCGGTTTATTCCATGCTTGAAAAGGTGCCTCTAGAAGTGAAGGATACGGAGCGCGCCGGATAGTAACATTTGCGAAACAAGACTCCTAATCTGATCTGACGAAATTTGGAAACGGTGGGCACGCCCTTCAGTCGTGCCGTGAGTGTCGCTAAGTCGGTCTTCGGCCCGACTGGAGGTCGGGCCCTCCCGTTTTTCTCCACTATTTCTGTTCGTGTTCAAGGTGGCAGTCGGTTAATTTTGTGGAGGACGGGGAACGTCAGGCGCTACCGGCCCATTATCCACGGGAGCATTGTCGACGGGCGGCCGCGGAACTAGAGGTTTCGGCGCCGCGGTATTTTCTTCGGGCGCCCGAGCTTCGTTGGTCTCGGTGTTCGCTGTGTTGTCCCGTCGCCGCAGCTCGATGGGAGCACCCAGACGCCGTCGCTGCTCCTGCTTTGCGGCGAGATTTGCCTCGGTAATTTGATCGTTATTGTCTGCGACATCGGCGAGCCGCATGTTTTTCATTTCAAGATGGCTGGTAGCGGCCGCGCGTTGACCAGCGCCCTCGGCCTGTTTCGCCGCCATGTAGTAGTCATTCGCTGATTCCTGATCGCCTTCCATTTCAGCGACGTATCCGCGATTGTTTAAAGCAAAGGCGTTCTGCGGATCAAGCTTGTACGCCTGTTGAAAATCAACGCGAGCTTTCGCCGGATCGTTGTGATTGAGCGCATAAACGCCCTGCAAATTGAGCCGCGCAGCACGAGCTTCGGCGCTGTTCTCGCTTGCTAAACGTTTCCGAACCGCCTCCGCGTTTGAAGCCGCCACCTGACTGATGGCTTTACCTCTCCAGTGAGGGTCCACGGCGACAACCACCGACTGTGAGGAATGCAAGCCTGCCGCCTTCGTATAGTAGACCAGCGCCAGCTCGAGGTTGCCTTCTTCCTCCATCACATAGCCAAGATTGTTTATGGTGAAAGGACTGTTTGGATCGCGCTCGAGAGTTTTTCGCAGAACGGCCTCGGCCTCGTTTGTTCTGCCTTGTTGCAGAAGGCTCATCGCTTCGATATTTCCGCGATTGACGCCGAGTTCCAGACCTCCGTAGCCGCTGGCCAGTTCGTTAAATGTGCGGCCCTTAACATTGCTCGAGCTGGCATCGGCGATTACCGCCTCTGAGTTCTCCTGGCCAGCCAGTTGATAGTACTGCTGGGCTCGTTCGACCTTTCCTTGAAGCTCCGAAATGTATCCCAGATTGTTGAGCGTGAAGGGGTCGTCTGGGTCGAGGAGATATGCCTTGTAAAAAAGCTTTTCGGCTTTCTTGATATCGTTCTTTTGAACCGCCTTGACTCCCTCACGGTTAAGCTGCTGCACCGGAGTAGATTGGCTGTGCTTCGGTATGGTGATTTTCAGATCGCGAGCGTGCGCGATTCCTACAGCGCAGGCCAACAAAGCGGCTGAAAGTAAGATCGGCGCAGCTGAAAGCGAGATCGGCCTAAGCCGCTTGCGAACGGATCCTGGAGGCATCTTCATCGGTCCATTTGATGCCGATTCAGCGAATTGCGCTGGCCAAGGTAAGTCCATGAATGCAAAGAATTTTATCGTTCCTGGATATCTTGGCTGATGAAATTAGCATCGAAAAGCCGACTATTTATGGGAATTTTTCCAAAGCATCTTCTGCTCGTTTCACTATTGGGATTGTCGATCAGCGCTGCGGCGCAAAGCGTTCCAGCCGTTCCTACTGTTGCGACTGAGCCTGGCACGCCGGCTAAGGCTCCGGCAACGGCCCGTGAAGATTACGACCCGCTCCTCGACCCTCCGCCGCTACCGCATCACCGCGTTACGTTAATGGGCGGAACGGTCACGAATGTGAACGAAATCCAGAACCGCATTACGGTGAAGCCGTTCGGCGGCAAGCAACGCCTTCGCATGGACTTCGACATGCGAACGCACATATTTCTCGACGGACAGGCTGGCTCGGGACGCGACTTGAAAGTGGGTCAGCGCGTGTACTTAGACACCATGCTGAACGGCAGCCAGGTGTTTGCCAAGAATATTTGGATTCGCACCGGGTACGGAAACGGAAACGCACGCGGCCAGATTCTGGATTACGACAGTCGCACCAATATGCTAACCCTCCGGGATGAGGTCGCTTCACAGCCCGTGCATTTTCGTCTTGATCCGGCAGCTGTGATCCACAATGGCACCCAGACGGGATCGTTCGACGATCTGAAGCCAGGATCGTTGGTAGAAGTCAGTTTTGATTCCGGAAAAGACCACTCTAGCGTCGTTCGTGAATTGTCACTTCTAGCCACGCCTGGCTCGTCCTTCACATTCCTGGGGACGATTACTTATATTGATATATCGCAAAAGCTCATTTCTGTGGCAAACCAAAACGACGGCAAGAACTATGACATTTATTTCGAGTCCCTTCCCTCAAGCATTTTGCAGAGTCTCCACGAAGGATCGGAAGCTGCAGTCTCCGCACAGTTCGATGGACGCCGATACGTTGCTCAGAAGGTAGACGTGGTTAAGGGTGGCGCGGAGAATAGTGAAGACAAGTAAGTCTTTAGGATTCCCTCCGTGATCCTCCGTGTCCTCTGTGGTGGGTGGCGCACCTTTACGTTTTTTTGTAAAGGTGGGTACGTTAAGGTCAGATGTCACAGCTTTTCCTTGCACGCATCCCTAAACTTGTGTTGTGTCCAATCATCCCACGCGCTATTACGGGACCAACGACCTGCATTTTATCAATTGCAGTTGCTACCATCGCCAACCTTGGCTGGCGACGCCGAAGCGGCGCGATCTGTTCCTCACCGTGCTCGAACAAGTGCGACAACGATATCGCTTTGTCGTCGTAGGATACGTCGTTATGCCAGACCACATTCACTTGTTGATGAGTGAGCCCGAGCACGGCGACCCATCACGAGTCATGCAGGCGCTGAAGCAAGGCTTCGCACGGCGCGTATTGAAAACGTTGCGGCGCCGGAGAATGGCTGCGCAGGGGGAATTATTTGCAGCCGCGACGGAGCACGTATGGCAGAAACGTTTCTATGATTTCAATGTGTTCACGGCACGCAAGCGGATTGAGAAGCTGCGCTACATGCATTGGAATCCGGTGAAGGGAGGCCTCGTCCAGGAACCGGAGCAATGGCCGTGGAGTAGCTATCGGAGTTATGCTCTCGGAGAACAAGGCGCAGTGCGAATAAATCAGTGGGGCGAGGCAAAGATGAAAATCCGGCCGCCAGCCGCATGAATCCCCCCCTTTACAAAAAACGTAAAGGTGGGCCACCCGCCTTAAAGAACTAGGCCCTTGGCGGCTTCCGTCGTTTGACTGTTTCCACGTTTGCGCAGCGCCTCATTAATTATCCCGTGCCGATCCTCAAATATGTAGGCGACGGAATTTAGGGCGTAGTGCCAGAGAGTGGATAGATCGGTCTGGTACCAGCAGCATTCCATCATTCGCGGAGAGAATCCGCACAGGAACCGGAATTGTTTGGGTACCAGTTCGGGAGAGACCAGCGTGGCCGCAGTCATGCGGTGGTTGCCTTCAATAATCGTCAGTGGACTGTGCTCGTCAATTCCAATCAGTATCACCGAACTTCTTTCCGGCGCCTCAGCGAATTCGGTGCGTAGAGAGCGCAGTTTGGCGATGAAAGGGTTCGACGAATTGGACGCGATCGCTTCCCGAATTCGCTCGGTGGTATCCATGAGCTGGTAGCTGTCATCAGCATGGCGACGCCACTGGTTGCGGGGAAAGACGCGGATTCGTTCCAAATCGCTGGTCTCGAGAGTGATCTCCCACCACTCGGTGTCGGAGGGAAGCTCGCGCCACAACCGGCCGCGCCGCCTGAAGAGAAGCGCCCGGCGCAACCGATTGTCGCGTTGGTTGCTGAAGTCAGGACGAGCAACAACATCGCTGAAAGCTTCGCGATAGCGGTCAAATTCGTCTTGATAGAACTCGCTCTTCAGGAATTCCGCAATAACTTCGGCCTCCGCGACGCGACCGATTTTTCGAATTCCCGCCGGGCTCGCAAGTTCTGGAATGAATCGAGTTCGACTCGTCAGTTGATTCCGCAGGAATGGGATGGACACGCAAATCAGAAGCGTCGTCATTAAAACAAGCTGAACAGTAATGACGTTGTGCAGCGTGTGATGGAGAAGATAAATTCCCGCAATAATTGCGCCACTGAATCCGAGCTGCAACCAACTGACGTTGCCGATCTTGCGCGAGATTTCATAAGTCATGAGCACTACACTCAATGAATAAATCCCGGTTGTCGCCGCGTAGAGCACAAGAAGCGAAGTGTAAGAGCTGCGTCCCCACACGGGAAATCCCGCTCCCAGAACAATGTGCCAGAGGTGTGGAGGAGCGAGCCAAATTCCCAGGGTAAATAAAGACGAAATCAAAACCACCAGAAGAACGGCCGTTCCCAGAACCGCACGTCCATCTTTTTCTTCAGATCTCACTCCGGCAGAAAATGGAAACATGCCGCTAACCACGGACCATGACAGCATGTAAACCACCCTGCCGACGAGAGCAATCGCGGCATACACACCGGCCTCAGTCGCTGAAAAGAAATGTTTTACGAGGATAATGTCCAGGTTATTGATGATTACTTGCCCCACGAAGAACACGGAAGCTTGTATGCCTTCTCCGAGTGCAGCAGGCAGCATGGCTTCACAGTGAATCGTGAGTTCGCGGCGGGGACGTGCGAATACATAGGCCAGTACAACCGACGCCACAATCGCGGTGACTACGCCCGAAACACCCAGGCCGGCAGCCATCAAAATCAGGGCGCCTCCGAGCTTCACAACGACTTCCAAAACGAAATTGAAAGCCAGAGGACGGAAATCGTACATCCCCTGCATCAGCCCGCGGCGCACGCCCAGTGGTACATAGAACATCATCGCGGTCGCCAGAAGAATGATGTAGCTGGACGTAGGAAGATTTAGATATCCGGAAACTACGCGGCTGCTCACGGCCAGCAGGATTCCGAGACCAACCCCGTAAACCCACGCGCGCCGATGCAGGTAGCGGTAAATGCCAATTTTCCCAGGCACCGAATCGTTCTTCGCGACGAATTTTGAGCACAGCAACTGGAAAGAAAGCGTGACTGAGGACAACAGCATTAATACGGTATAAACCGCGCTGGCATGGCCGAACCGGTCGGCTCCGAGGACGTGGGCGATGGCGAGGTTGTAAGCGAGATTCATTGCCCCGACGAAGCCGGAGCTAACCAGCATGATCATGCTTCCGCTGAGCACTCGCGCTCTCAGGTTTCGCATGGTGCGAGCTTCGGTCTCCGGAGGATCTGGGGCTGGCGAAGCTACGGCGGTTATGGAATTTTCGTCAGACATGAAAGATGATCCGCGGCCTCAGCCGCTTATTCTTTGCTCGCTTGTGTGAGAATGCGAATCAGGGGGGACTCGCACATAAATTATCTTCAAAACAAACTTATCCTTATGATTGGAGCAACGGTGTTCCGATTCTTGCCTTGAAAGTCGTAGAACGTCTGTTGCGCGATACCGAACGAAAAACGCAATGGATACGTCACCGGCACTTCGCCCAATCCGTCGTTGACCGGTCTTTGCAAAGTTCGCAAGTATGAAACTGTGACCGCGTTACTCACATTGTCGTAGGCATGAAAGCCTTCACCGCCGGACCATTGTCCGTTGGCGTGCACCGCCCAATGGGAAGAGATAGGAGCATAGTCCAATCGAAATGACGGTCTCATGGCCTGTGCGATGGCATAGAGGGTGTCCTGAACCTGCCAGGAACGCAAATACTCCGCGAACACTGCGGCGCGCCAATTATTTCCGAATTTGTGTTGGACTCCCACATATGTGCTGGTGGTGTAATATTCGCGAATCTGCGGACGCAACAATAAATCCCTGCCCTGATATCCCGTAAGCAGCGCGGTTTTTCCCCATGGCCTACCCACCACGAATTCGACCGTGCCCGCCAAATCACGCGAATGCAAGTCTTGATCTATGAAAGGCCCAGCTTCACGAATGATGCTTCCGGAAAATGAGACCCAGTTCCAGAATGAACTAGTGGACAAGTAGACGTACTGGCGGAATAGATTTTGGTTCAAATTCGTGGGATTGTCGGTGTCGCGCCGGATCGTGAATTGCAGACCAGGGTTGAGAGTGATGGTGTTGTTGCCAAGATGGAACACTGGGACGATGCCACCATTAAAGATCGTGTCGTAGGTGTTGCGCTGCTGAACCAGGAGTTCGCTCGGATACACGAATGTTCCTCTGGCGTTCCGCTCTTCGACCAGTCCGCTGATCACCGGCCAGCCTTGGAGGTGCACACGATAGCGCGCGTCGACAAGCGTTTCAGTAGAAGAACGCGGTAGCGGCAACAAAGCCGGAGAATTAGTCACGCCAAGCAGCCTTGCGTTCAACTGGTAAATGTTAATGTCCTCGAATATTGGCGACAGCGAAAAGTCTGGACGGACGCTGACGCTGGGCGTGAGTTGACGCCCCACGTCGCCGGCAAGGTCGATCTCGGTTTGCTCGGAGTACTCATTCCCTTCCGCGACTTGATTAGCGCGGGCATACATGGAAAGAGCTCGTGCCGTGTCCTGTTGCTGGCGATAGACGTTCCCCATCGCGATTAAATATTCATAATTTTCATTGTTGTCTGTAGTGTTTCCGAAACCCTTTAAGATCTGGGCTGCGCTTTGGGTCTGCCCTTGCGCCAGGTAAGCATTCGCCAATCCCACGCTTACGGCTTCATCGTCAGCTCCCATCGTCTGGGCGCGTTCAAAGTATTTTTTCGCCAGATCAAATTCGTGAGTGGACATCAGCACATCGGCGGCCTCGATCAGGTTCTCCGGAGTGACCGCGTTAGCTTCACCAATTCGGGCTTCTGCTAACGCAAAGCTGACCTGTTGCTGGGCATCGCTGTAGCGTCCCGCTTGCGCAAACAATCTCGCCAAAGCCAACCGGATTTCAACACGATCCGAATTGGGTGCATCGAGCGCCTGCGCGTACATTTGCATGGCGTCCTTGTGCTCCCCTAGAGCAAGGAAGGCTTCGCCGAGAATCATCACGACTTTGCTGTTCTCGCCGTGCTGTTGGCCTGGGAGATAGCTCGAAGTGCGTTGTCACGCTCATGAAGTTGCGAATAATTGCGTGCCATCTCCGCGTAAACGAGCGAATCGTTCTTGCCCAGGCCCAGCGTGGTCTTTAGTGCTGCGTTGGAATCGTTGTAAAGATGCAGGCGGTAAAGAGCCTCGGCTACCGACAAATGAATGTTCGCATCTCCCGGTGCGAATTTGAGGGCGGCCCGATACTCCACAACTGCCTGGCGGAACATAATCTGCTGCCGATAAGCTTCTGCCCGGGCCATATGTGTAGAAGCCGACTCGCCAAGGATGTTCGCTGCTAGGTCCGCTTCTTTGAGAGCTGCCTTGCCGCGATGCAATTGCAGATATGAATACGCGAGGCCAAGATGGGCTTCTCCATAGTTGGGGCGAAGTTTAATGGCGGCTTCGAAATCTTTAATCGCACCCTCGGCAGCTCTCAAGTCGTTCCTGACAAAGCCGCGGTTCATGTAGGTCGTCGCTACGTTTGGATCTAGTTCCAGGGCGCGAGTGAAATCGGCTTCGGCTTCGCGCGGATGCCCCTGATGCGCGTGCACATAACCTTTTATCAACTGCAAATCCTTGTCTTTCGGCAAGGTCTGCTCGTACTTCTCCGCCATTTCATAAGCCTCGTCGTAGCGGTTGAGATAGAGCAGATCGTAGGCCAGGTAAACCGGAGCCTCGGGATCGTGAGGCAGCTTCTCCAATACCTGATATCCAAGTTGGGCGGACTCTTCGTACTTGCCGGTCCGGGTGAGATAGCGCTCCCTCTCACGCATGACTTGTGGAACTTGATTCATTCCGGGGCTGGCGTCAGCACGATCGAGCCATTTCCTGGCGAGAGGGGAGTCCTCTACCTCCAAGGCTGCATTCGCGCCTCCGACGACAATCAGCGCGTTATTCGGAGCCAACGCATTGGCTTTCTCATAGTTCTCCTGCGCCTGCGGAAACTTTCTCTCCGACGTATAGAGATCTCCGAGAGCCAGATAAGGTACATAATCGTTCGGATAAAGGGTGGCGAGTTTTACAAAATATTTCTCCGCAGCCGCATTGTCGGAGATCTCCCGCGACAGGTAGCCGAGAGCTGTGAGGGCAGAGTGGCTAGTGGGATCAAGGTCCAGAACGCTGGAATACATTTTGAAGGCATCCTGCGTGCGGTCTGTTCTCCAGAGCAGGTTGCTGTAGTTCAACAAAACATTCACATTGTTAGGATCAATCGCCAAGCGCCGCTTTCAGATCTTTTTCAGCCGACACCGGATCGTTTGAATCGGCTTCCACGAGGGCGCGCAGTCGCAGATATTCGGATGAAGTCTCGGAGCCTGTGATGCCGCTGATGGCGGTGCGCGCGGCGGCCAGCTCTGCGTCGGCAGCACTGCTCTGGTCAGTGCGCTGGTACATCTCGTAAAGACTCAAGGTGAAGCGATACCGGATACAACGGTCCTTCCTGCACCGATGCAGGAAGATGATCGATAGCAAATCGGTATTCTCGAATCGCATCGTCATTGCGATCTTCCAGACTGGCTATCTGACCACGGATGGCATGCAAGCGGTAGCTATTGGGATCAACCGCCTCGGCGCGCTTTAGAAATTTTGCCGCGCGGTCGAACTGACCCAGATTAACTACTGCCTGAGCGGCGCTTAATTGCAATCCCGCATCCCGCGAGGACCGATCAGCGGCGCGCGAATATGTGTCCGCGGCTTCTTTTCGTTTTCCTGCGAGCTGGTATGTGTATGCCAACTCGGGCAGGGCATCCGGGGCCTTGGGAACCGCTTTTTGCAGAATCGATATCGCCACATCGTATTGACCGGAGTCCCGCTGGAACGCGGCCACCGAACGGAGGACATTGGGATCATTCGGAGCACGGCTCTCTGCCCTTTGCAAATATTGCTTTGAGGCATCAGGTTGACCCAACTCGTGGTAAGCACGGGCAACGAGCAGATCCGTTCGAGCTGAAGAGTGAAGGTCGTCCGCGCGCTTGAGCAACTGCAACGCCGTATTCGGATCGGAGGTCAAGGCAAGTTCGCCCGCAAGTTCCAGGTCGGTGACGCTCCGAGGGTTCGCCTCCAATACTTTCTTGAGGATGTCTCTCGCTTCGTTTCCTCGTCCCATCTTCACGTAAGTTTGGGCAAGTCCGGACAGCCCTGAAATTGACGAAGGCTGTTGTTGCAGACCCGTCTTGTATGCGAGTTCTGAGTCCTGATACAGACCTGCGAGACGCGCTGCATAGCCCCACAAGAACCATAGAGAAGTATTTTGAGGAGCTGCATGCGCTGCGCGGCTGGCATAGCCCGCGGCTTCACGATAACTGCCTCTCTGCAATGCTTGCTGAGCCGCGTGAGAGTTTCGGGCGGTCTCAATGCTAGAACCCCAGCCGATGCCGGTGGAGGATGTCTGCGAATCTGGGGCAGGCTGGGTATTTTTCTTTTGCTTCTTCTGGCCTTCGCTGGGAGTGTTGTTGTTTTGATTTAGTTCAAACGTCTGCGCATGCAGTGCCGCGCGCACCCCCAGCAGGAGGACTAAGACGATAAAGATTCGCGTTCTCTTATGAAACATATTCAGTTAGAAACGCAAGCTCGTTACTGAACGACTCAACTGCAGAACTTGCTAAGGCTCTGATGCCAAGTGAATTGCTCCGGTTGGTTGGGTCCGCTGTGCAAGAGGGGCTATCCATCGCGGTATCTATCGTTTGGAGGCTCCTGCATGCGCTCTTAAGGTCTCTAGCAAACCTTCCTGATCTATTTCGAATCAAACGGCTGCTGAACATGATGGAAAATCCTGCATACAACCGAGAGTTAAGTTTCTGGCAGCGACCGATACCATTAGGGGCGATCGTGGTGCTGGCTTTGGCAGTTCATGGTCCGCTGCTGGCTATGCAGCTGCCGTTGACGACGTCTTACGACGCGAATTTCCACATTTTTTTTGCTTCCCATTACGCTCATCACTGGTTCGAGCCGTGGAATCCCAAATGGTTCGCGGGCTTTTCGCAGACGACGTATCCTCCGCTGGCTCATCAATGGATAGCGCTGTTTTCGTACGTGATTGGACTGCCGATGGCGTTCATGCTGGTGCAGTTGATCGCGATTCTGCTTATTCCGGTCGGCGTCTACCGATTCTCCCGGCTATGGGTGAGTGAGCGAGCGAGTAGCTATGCTGCGCTGTTGAGCATATTTGTTGGAGCAGTTCCGTTCCTGGTCTATTCCGCAGGCCAGTTGCCGACAACGCTTTCGGCGCCGATCTACCTGCTGGCATTGCCTTATTTTTATGATTGGTCCAGGTCTTCGGATAAGCGCTCGCTGGTCAAAGGAGTTGTCCTGACGTTGACCGCCGGAGCAGTGCACCACGTCACCTTGATCTTCGGATCATTCCTATTTGCTCTGCCCGTGCTTTGGCTTGCGGTCATAGATCGCGACGAGGAAACTTCCGCGGGGGCAGTTGTGGGCCGTGCAGTGGGATTTGCGGCTATCGCCGCCATTGGGTTGGGGGTCGTGCTGCTTCCTTACTGGATGGCAATCATTCAACATCCAATTGAACAGATTCCGATTCCGCATGCGAGCCGCTCGAACTTGTTGCTCAATCTCAACTACGCTATCAACTATTTCTTTGTGCCTTACGGTGCGTTGCTCCTTGCGTTTCCGTTTGTGCTTTGGGTCGGAGCGGCGGACCGCCGTCTGCGTCCACTATTGATTGGATTCTGGATTACGTTCCTGTTTGCTTTGGGCGGAACAACTCCTGTTCCCAAATGGATATTTCGCAGAGCCTTCGAGATTCTGACCTTTGAGCGATTCACACTTTGGGCGGCAATGATGGCGCTGCCAATCGTTGGACTGATAGCCGAACGGCTTCTAGATCGCTATCGCTCCAAAGCAGCGGGAGTGCTGGCAATCGCCGCAGTCTTCAGTCTCGCCATGCCTTTGGCTTGGATCGTGTTCAGTCCATTCCAACCGAGCGGTGGATTAAATGTGGATCCGGTAATTTCATTTTTGAACCGGGATGCGCACGATAAATATCGCTACCTAACCTTGGGCATGGGCAATGCCTTACCCAAGATCTCGACTTATACCGATGCGAGCAGTGTCGACGGAGAATACAATTCCGCCCGCTTGCTGCCGGAATTGACGCACTATGGCACGGCGCAATTGACGAGTGCGAAATTTTTCGGATCGCAAGGCATGCAGTCTTTGCGCGCAATGTTGCAGCATGCGGATCACTATGGTTTGAAGTTTATTTTCATCCACGACCCGTATTACGAGCCGCTGGTGGGTTTTGCAGGATGGCAAAGGGTTGAGAGTTATAACTCCGGCGCGATTTCCGTCTGGGCCAAGGATGATGTGCCTCCCGCCAGACCAGTCCCCTCCGATGCGATGCCAGCACCGTGGGAAGGCTACCTCTGGGGCACGTTGCCTTTCGCCGCCAGTATTTTCGCAATTCTGTTCGCCTTCATGCTGCCAGACCGTCGACTGGCCCGGCCCGCGGAAGTCCGGGTAGGTTATGCGGTGCCCGCCGACAACGGCGAGCTTGTGCGGAGGGCGGTCTAATGGGTCGACTTCTCGCTATAGGCATTTTTGCCCTGACGGTTATCTTGGTTGCAATCGCGTGGTTGCAATCTGGCGGGATAGCCCGTGAACAAATGCGATCTGCTCAGACTCCAGACGAGGCTGTTCGTTTGCTGCTTACCGAGGCACAGCAACATGACTTCGACGCCGCTTATTCCCGCCTGGAAAATCGAGCTGAAGTAGATAAGGCCGCCTTCATTCGCGATTTCTACGGGAGCAATGGCAGCCTGCTGACTTATTCCAATCTCGAATCTTTTGAAGTATGGGGTCTCCACGCCAATAACACTGACGCTACCCTGCGGACTAAACTTCATTACTCGACGGCGGTTGGTCCGCTCGATGATGTGCGCGATCTGAAAGCTGTGCACGACGGCAATGTTTGGAAAGTGGTATGGCCCACCACACGGGTGCCAAAACCAGCCCCGCAGGTGATCCCGGTAAATTATTTGCGATGGGACGTGATCAACCGCGGCGCCGAAGACGACTGGGGCATACAAAACGTCGACTCACCTCAGGTTCGAATTATCTCGATGAACGCTTTACAGCGTCCCGACAGCGTTGTGATCGTCGGGGAAATTGTTAACGAGGATACGGTGCCAGCGTACGTAAACGTCAGCGCTACGCTCGTTGGCCAGCATCAGGAGGATCTTAGTCAGGAGGGGAGTTTCGACAAGATTTCTCATACGCTGCTGCCTAAACAGGTGTCGCCTTACCGGATTGATTTTCCGGGGATGCAGTTGAGCAAGATAAAGAGCGTGCGCATGGACGCCCGAGCCATGCTGGTTCCGGCCAGCGCGGATCCGGTAATCGAAGTAAATCAGCAACGGATTGAGACCGATGCTGTAGGGAAGAAAGTTCTGCACGGAGAGCTAGTCAACCAGAGCGGCCAAGTCGTAAATATTTCACACGTGATTGCCGCGTATTACGACGCAAATGGAAAGGTTATCTGGGTGTCTGACGGGTACGTGGACCAGGAACTTGAGCCGCAAATTCCAGTGGCGTTCGCGGTCGATTTACCGGATGACATCGCGGCAAAGGTCCAGAGCTATCACGTTGTGGTCAATCATTACGACATCCACCCCTCCTAAATTATGCGCCGCCCCATTTCATTCTTGATGCTTTTGCTTTTGGCAGGCGGGGCGCGGGCGGCCGAAATTCATCCGCCGTCTCAAGCGACGGCTGGTGTTTCCTTTTCGATGTCGAGTAGCGGCACGGGACAAGGCACGTTCTATCTAATCGGTCCGGCTCACATTGCCAAACGCCAGGTAAATCTTGGGGGAAACGTTGAGGTCGATGGCACGGAGATTGAACATGCCGGACGGTACACGGCGATTCTCTGCACAGATCAATGTTCAGCAGCGACGTTTTATGTTCACGCTGCTGAGCCAGACCGGTTGAGTTTTTTGGTCCACCCCTCCCGCGTGCCGGTGTCGAATCCTAACGCGATTAGCGGAGTGGCGTTCGTCTGGGACGCTTTCCACAATCTTGAGTTCTCGCCGCAGACTGTGAGGTTCACGGTAAATCCGACTGAACACGGCTCAATCTCGCAAGCGCGGACCTCGAGCAACGGAATCGCATGGATCCGCTTGACATCGGCAGCAAAGGGAGGGCCGGCGAAGCTTGAAGCGTCCATCGGAAAGACCTCCGAAACTCGGGTGGTGCAACAAGTCGCCTCAGACGCATGCAATTTGCGGATTAAGGGATCATCAGTTTCACACAAAGTGTTGCTTGAGACAGATCCGGTGCGCGATTGCAGCGGGAATTTTGTGCCTGATGGCACAGTCGTAAGTTTTACGGTGACGGACTCGTCCGGAAAAACGACGGTCGATGTGCCAATCAAACGCGGCGTGGCCAAGGTCGAAATTCCGGCGACCGGCCGTGCACGGATTACTGCCGCCTCGGGTGTGGTGACCGGGAATGAATTGGATCTCGCGGGTGGTGGAGAGTGAGAACGCGCTTCCTACAAATTGCGGGTCAGATTGCGCGGAGTGTTGCTGTCGTCATACTGATCCTGGCGGGCGCCTCAGCCGTTACAGCGGATGATTCGCTTCCGAAGGTATCTCTGAATGCCGACAACCTCGGCCCTCGCTCGATTGAGGACCGTACCGCTGAGGTAGTCCCTCGCGATTATGGTTACGCCTGGCAAACCATGGCCCAGGCGCTGGATCAGAATCGCGCTGAGTTGCTGGATGGATATTTCGCGGGTCTTGCCAAAGACAATCTTTCTCATCTGATTGCGGATCAGAAGCAAACCCACGTTCGGCTTCGATATGTGGATCATGGCCACAAGCTTGAAGCGTTGTTCTACTCCCCTGCCGGGGACGCCATGCAACTGCGCGACCATGCTCGTCTCGACATTGATGTGATGGACGGCGATAAAGTCATTCACAGCGAGCAAGTCAATCTGCAATATATCGTCCTGATGACTCCCGGCGCGGATCGCTGGCTGGTGCGCGATCTGGAAATTATGCCGGAGACTAAGCCCTAGGCCGCTTGCTACCTCTTTGAGTGATCGCGTTGCGCCGTAATTGCATCGAATTGCGAAGGAGGCCAAAGGCCGCAGGCAATATGAAGAATTCTTCCATCATCGTTCTGATTCTGACGGGCGTGATTGTGATTGGCCAGGGTTGCTCTCGTAGCAAGGTCCAATCCCTGAATCAGAGCGTGCGGCCGATTGATACTGCCCCGAAGCTTCTGGCAGACTACCAGCCTTGGTTTGGAGATCCTGAACACATCAGCGTGGGTTATTCGACACAAGATCCGGCAGTCCTGAAAAAGCAAATTCAAAAGGCGAAAGACCTGGGCATTTACGCATTTGCCGTGGATTGGTATGGGGATCGCAGGCCTTTCCTCGATCGTAGCTATTCGCTGTTGGAACAGATCGCGAATGAAAATCATTTTCATGTCGCGCTGATGTATGACGAAACCGAAGAGGATAACGGTCGCGCCACCGATGATGCGCTCGAGGCTTTCGACAAGGCATACAAGTCTTACATTGGCCCCAGCGCGCCGAATCGTGATGCGTATCTGCAATACCAGGGGCGTCCGGTGATTTTCGTTTTTCCCAAGCGCGGCCACACCGACTGGGAACGTGTGCGGCAACAGCTGAATACCTGGGAGACGCCTCCCTGGTTGATCTATAAGGACGATCCGCCGGCACAGTATGCAAAGGATTTCGATGGGCAGTACGCATGGATTCATCCTGGACCAAAAGGCTGGGCTCCGGATGGAAGTGAGTGGGGGAAAGACTATCTCGAGAGTTTTTATACAAAAATGAAGAAAGACCATCCCGATCAACTCACGATCGGAGGTGTATGGCCCGGATTCGACGACAGCAGGGCTTCGTGGGGACTGAATCGCCACGTGGATCGCCGATGCGGCCAGACTCTGGAGGACACACTAGGAGTGGCCCGTCGTTATGAGGATGGAGCGATCCACATGCCTTTCCTGATGATTGCGACATGGAACGACTACGAAGAAGGCACGGCAATAGAAAACGGCGTATCGAACTGCAACCGCCAACAGGCTTCGAGTCATCCGGAAGGATCCCAGGTGAAACACCCTGAATAACGGCATGTCTATTAATCCTTCATCCTCCGAAGTCGCTTCAAAACAGCGGCACATGGATGCCCTATCGCTGATTTTATTCCGCGGGTATTCGGATGACTTCTGTGTCCCCAATACGAATCTCGAGCCAATCGATCTGGAAATAAAATACGTTGCGCAATTGACCGACGATGGGCGCTCCGAGTTTTTGCGGCTTGCGAACACACATCACGTAACGGTGCGGGCGCTTCAGGTGTTGGAGAAATCCGAAGCGATTTTAGCGAATGACGAACTCCGGGAGTGGTATGGCATCGCTTTATCAAACGAACGATCTCGCATCGACCATGCAGTGGAGGCTCTCCAGCCGATTTGCGCGGCTCTCGAAGCTTCCGGCTCGAAAGCCATAGTCATCAAATCTCTCGACCATTGGCCTGACCTCGGCTCTGATTTGGATCTTTACACCACTGGTGACCAATCTACGGTCGTTCGAGTGATGGCCGAAACATTCCGTGCGAAGCCAGCAGAACGAAGCTGGGGTGATTGCCTCGCGAACAAATGGAATTTTGTCGTCCCTGGCCTTCCGGAACTGGTTGAGATTCATGTCCGCTACCTGGGGCAGACTGGAGAGCAGAAGGCGATGGCTGACCGCATGGTCGACCGGAAAATCTCCAAGACTCTAAATGGACACACGTTTTATGTGCCTGCACCAGAGCATCGTGTGATCATTTCAACTTTGCAGAGGATGTATCGCCATTTCTATTTTCGCTTGTGCGATATGGCGGATTTTGCGGCGCTGTTGCGGAGTCGGTCCATCGATTTTGTCGAGTTAAAAAACACAGCAACACTTGGCGGGATATGGCCGGGCGTCGCGACTTTCCTTCTCTTGGTATCAGAATACGTGAAAGCCTTCGGTGGGGATGTCGATGTTCCGCATGAAGTGCTCGCATCCGCGTATTCAAAAGAGATCAGAGTTTATTTGGGAGCAGATTTTCTGCGAGTGCCGAAAAGGCCCGCGGCTTGGCTCTATGCTTCGCAGTTGATGAGCGCTGCCAGGCATGTGGATCTTCGAGCCATGGGGCGTCTTCCTCTGTTGCCTCCTCTTGCGGTTTCAGCCTTGGTCGCGTTTCGATTGACTGGCAGTGATAAAGGCGTGTGGTGAACAACTGCGTCAACCGAGAGATCTACAGCATGTCCCGGATTGGATTAGCGCAGCGCGAGCAGTAGACTGTTTATTGGCGGGGCGGGGAGTTTAGCAACAAAGCGCACTGCATCATCGAATTCATCGACCCTGTTTTTCCCCAACGAAGTTCTTCGCTTATGAGAATCGCACAGGTCGCACCTCTCTACGAAAGCGTTCCTCCCAAGCTCTATGGCGGAACGGAACGGGTAGTATCGTGGCTGACCGAGGAGTTAGTGCGACTCGGTCACGATGTCACGCTATTCGCGAGCGGCGATTCGTTGACCAGCGCCAGACTGGTACCGATAGTTCCCGAGGCACTGCGATTGAGTCCCAATTGCATCGATCAGTTGGCGCACCACATCGTTCTGGTGGAGACAGTTTTTCGTGAGAGAGCGAATTTTGACTTAGTTCACTTTCATATCGATTACCTCCACTTTCCTGTCAGCAGGCGGGGACCTATCGCCGGCATCACCACACTGCACGGCCGCCTCGACCTGCCCGACCTGGTTCCGCTGTATCGGACTTATCCGGAGATGCCCGTGGTTTCGATTTCAGACGCACAGCGCGAACCGTTACCGTGGCTCAATTGGCTGGGCACCGTGCGTCACGGACTACCGAAAGAAAGTTTCAAGTGTTATGCGGCTCCTGGAAAGTATTTGGCGTTCCTGGGACGCATTTCTCCCGAGAAAGGAATCGATCGTGCGATTGAAATAGCAAAACGCGTGAACATGCCGCTTAAGGTTGCGGCTAAGATAGATCGTGCTGACACCGAATACTTTGAGGCCTCCGTGAAGTCATTGCTTGATCATCCATTGATCGAGTTCATTGGGGAAATCGGCAACGACGACAAAAATGACTTTCTGGGAAATGCCGCAGCGCTACTTTTTCCGATTCAATGGCCAGAGCCATTTGGCCTGGTGATGATTGAAGCCATGGCATGCGGTACTCCGGTGATTGCCTATCCGAACGGGTCGGTGCCTGAGATCATGAAAGACCGCGTTACTGGATTCATCGTCGCCGACGAGGACGCCGCGGTTAAAGCAATAGGAAAACTTGGCGAGATTGATCGAGAACAGTGCCGTCAATATTTTGAACAACACTTCACTTCAGCCCGCATGGCGCAGGATTATCTCAACATTTATCAGCGGCAGATTGACCGAGATCCTGCCTCGATTAATATTCTCGATGGAGTTTCCAGTTGGACGAAACTAGCGCCTCCCAGCAGTACTACATAGCAGCAACATCTTCGCCGGCGGATGATCGAGCAGTAGTCCTCAAGTACGGCAAGATGTTTTCGGTCTTCGACCGTCTTGGGGATATTCAGACGGCTGGTCTCGGAGAAGAAGGAATCTTCTTCGACGGCACCCGTTATCTCTCCAAGTTGGCAGTAGCTTTGTGGAATTCGCGGCCGCTGTTGCTGAGTTCAACAGTCGAGACCAATAATTTTCTCTTCACTTCCGATCTGGCCAATCTTGATATTTCGCTTAACAACGAAGTGGTGATTCCTCGAGGGACGCTTCATCTGCAACGCTCGAAGTTCCTCTGGCAAGATGCTTGCTATGAAGAGTTCAAATTCACAAATTACGGTCTGCAAGCGCTCCGGATTCCCTTTCGAATTACCTTTGATGCGGACTTTGCGGACATCTTCGAAGTGCGGGGAATGCAGCGGCAGAGCAGAGGCCGCCGTTTAGATGATGGTATTCGCAAAGACCAGGTTAAGCTCGCGTATGAAGGGCTGGACAGGGTCGTGCGGAGAACGCAGCTTCAGTGCGACCCACCACCCGAGTACATTTCAGCTTCCGAGATGCGATTCCGAGTGTCTCTTGCCCCTCATGAGATTTCAGTTTTGCGTTTGACCATACGGTGTGATCCTTCCGTTTCGGCTCCTGTGGTCAGTTATCCCCGCGCAATGAGCGCGGCCACACTCGAATTCAATGAAGTGAACGACTCAGTACCACAGATACAAAGCTCGAATTCTCGTTTCAACGATTGGGTGCGACGGTCGTTTTCTGATGTGAGAATGATGACCGTGGGAAATCCTGAAAAGGATTACCCCTATGCGGGCGTGCCCTGGTTCAGCACCGTTTTCGGACGAGATGGAATTATCACCGCGCTCGAAATGCTGTGGATGAATCCCTCGATAGCAAAAGGTGTTTTGCAATATCTTGCGGAAACGCAAGCCACGGAAATCAATCCCGCTACCGAAGCGGAGCCCGGCAAGATTTTGCATGAAATGCGGCGAGGCGAAATGGCTGCGCTCGGCGAGATCCCCTTTGGGCGTTACTACGGCAGCGTGGACGCGACTCCGCTCTTCGTCATGCTTGCTGGCGCTTACTACGACCGAACGGGCGACCGCAAATTTCTCGAGCAGCTATGGCCGCACGTGGAACGGGCTTTGCACTGGATCGATAAATTCGGCGACCCGGATGGCGATGGCTTCGTGGAATATTCGCGTCGTTCCAAAAACGGATTGGTTCAGCAGGGATGGAAGGATTCGAATGACTCCGTGTTCCACGCCAATGGCCGCCTGGCCGATCCGCCTATTGCTCTTTGCGAGGTTCAGGGCTACGTCTACGCGGCCAAGCTCGCGGCGGCAAAATTAAGTTGTGTTCTAGGAAAGGAGGAAACATGCGCTGGTCTCAGAAAAGAAGCAGAACAGCTTCGAACGAGGTTCGAAGATGCTTTTTGGTGCGAGGACATCTCAACGTACGCGCTGGCGCTGGACGGTAATAAAGTACCCTGCCGGGTTCGGGCGTCCAACGCTGGTCACTGTTTGTATACCGGGATTGCATCTCCTGAACATGGTGAGTTGGTTGCCAAAACGCTACTCGGTGCGGATTTTTGGAGCGGATGGGGAATTCGAACTTTAGCTAGCGGTGAAGCTCGCTACAATCCCCTGTCCTACCACAACGGTTCCATCTGGCCTCACGACAATGCCATCGTCGCCAGCGGCATCGCCAGATACGGGTTCAAGGATTTGGCGGGCAAAATCCTGCTCGGTCTTTTGGATGTCAGCAGCCAGGTTGATCTTAATCGTCTGCCGGAATTGTTCTGTGGACTCAATCGGCGGCCGGGAGAGGGCCCTACACTGTATCCCGTCGCATGTTCGCCTCAAGCATGGGCTGCGGCAGCGGTGTTTTTGGTGCTGCAAGCTTGCCTCGGCATTTCCGTGGAGGAAGCTAATCGTCGAATCGTATTTGAGCAGCCTTTTTTGCCAGATGGCCTTCCGCAAATTTGCATAAAGAACCTGCGGTGCGGCACATCTCCCGTCGATCTTCTTTTAGAGCGACAAAATAACGAAGTTAGAATTGAAGCAACGCAAAATCCTGACGGGCTCGAAATCATTCGAGCTTCCTAGGTCCCGATTTTCTCGAAGACTATTTTGTCCCAAGGCCACCGTGAGCCGTTGTTTAAGCCTCCTAAAGCACATATCAGTACAATCTACAGCCTCAACCGGATGGAAGTGATTGAGTCGAAAACACTACATTCTTGTTCGAGGAACATTAGATAAAAATCCGGTGCTCGAATGAGCACAAGAGAGGCACTATGACATTTAACAAACTACGAAAGCACCTCCTGGCGCTCTGCACAGTAATCCTGGTTTTCAGCTGCATGAGCTGGGCCGAAGAGGATAAAGATCGATCCGATATTGACAAGCGCATTGAGGCGTCCGCGAATGTGCTGAACGAAATTATGGCCACGCCTGACAAAGCTATTCCTGACAAGGTTATGCGCGACGCTAAATGCATCGCGGTTATTCCTTCAATGATCAAGATTGCGATAGGTTTCGGCGGCAATCACGGAAAGGGCATCGCATCTTGCCGGACAGAACATGGGTGGAGTGCACCAGCTCCAATCAGTATCACTGGTGGGAGCTGGGGACTTCAATTAGGTGGCCAAGCGGTTGACCTCGTGTTCGTCGTCACCAATGATCAGGGCATGAAACATTTGCTATCCAGCAAATTTACGATCGGAGCCGAAGCATCAGCCGCTGCAGGCCCCGTAGGCCGCGATACTGGGGCCGATACTGACTGGAAAATGAAGGCCGAGATCTTGACTTATTCGCGCGCGCGCGGAATCTTCGCTGGCATAGATCTAGCCGGTTCCGTGGTCTCGCAAGATAAGGACGAAACTCGCGTGCTGTATGGAAAGATGGTCCCGTTTGAAGACATACTCAGCGGAAGGGTGCCAGCACCAGACGCTGCGCGCCCGTTCCTGGCGGCCGTTCGTAGATATGCCGGACAGGCTGAAGAACAGGGAGAGTTGCACGAACCTAAGTAAGTCGGTGCAATAGCGACGGGAAAGATAATTCAAGGAAGGCCGAGCCCAGTGCTTGACCTTCCTTTTGTTGCACTTGCGAGTGCGCAGGACTTCGAGACGCAACCGTGCCGGAGAAAATCTCATCGAAGCCGCGTGCCAGATAATCAACACGCTGAAGCGGAGGAACTACCTGTAACTTCGTCGGAACCAGTTGTGCTTCCGGAAAAGCAGGAATTGCTCTTCCAGGAAGTCCTGCTCACGCTTGGGGAAAACAACATCCCCTTTGTGGTTGCAGGGGCATTTGCGCTTCAGGAGCACACCGGTATCTGCCGATGGACCAAAGATCTGGACATTTTCCTGACAGCCGAAAACGCGGGCGTCGCTCTCAAACATCTTGCGAGGCGGGGGTTTGATTGTGAGGTGCGGGATCCGGTATGGCTCTACAAAGCTCACCGTGATGATTTTTTTGTAGATCTCATTACAGGCATGAGCAATGGCGCCATCGTTGTCGACGAGAGCTGGATTCAGCGGGGCAAGCCTGCGATCGTTTATGGGATTTCTACTCGGGTTCTCGCGCCAGAGGAACTCATCGCGTCCAAACTATTCGTAATCCGTCGCGAACGTTTCGACGGAGCGGATATCGCGCACGTTGTTTATGGCACGGGCGGCAATCTCGATTGGGAACGGCTGCTTGCACTGGCTGGGGAGCATTGGGAGCTGCTCCTTTGGGCGCTCGTCTTGTTCCGGTATGTTTATCCCGGACAAACTCACTACGTCCCTCCCGCCGTATGGAATACTTTGCTGGAACGATTCAGCAAGGAAATCGCGAATCCGAATCTCAACGCCAAGTTCCGCGGGAGTCTGGTGGACGACCACATGTTCGCCATCGATGTGAATGATTGGGGTCTTGAAAATCTTTTGGAAGAATACCGCTCCAGCCGACTCAGTCATCTTTCGCCCGCAAGTGGCGAACCTAAAGGGCCGGGCTTGGGCCGCAACGACTGAAGATGAGAATAGCAGCCACCGCCGATCTGCACTACACGGTTCAGAGTTATGCCATTCTGCAAAATCAGCTAAACAACGTGCGGGACGACGCCGACGTATTGATTCTCGCTGGTGATCTGACAAACTATGGCAAAACGGCGGAGATGGAACCGCTTTTGAACACCCTCGTCCGGTTGCGCGTTCCGACAATCGCGGTATTGGGGAATCATGATTATGAGAGTGGGCAGGAAGTTGAACTGGCACGAATGATGACTGCGGCCGGGATCAAAGTGCTAGATGGTAGCGCATACGAACGAGATGGAGTCGGTTTCGCAGGAACCAAAGGCTTCATTGGGGGATTTGGACGCGGGGTTCTCACCGCATTCGGTGAGCCGGAGGTCAAGACTTTCGTAAGGGCATCCATTGATGAGGCATTAAAACTGGAACGCGCTATGTCGCAACTGCGAACTAAGAAACGGGTGATCGTATTGCATTACGCTCCCATCGTTGCCACTGTTGAAGGTGAAGCGCCAGAGATCTATCCATTTCTCGGAACGTCGCGTTTGGCAGAAGTAATCGACCGGCATGGGGCTGATCTGGTGCTGCATGGACACGCGCACAACGGAAAACCCGACGGACTCACGACCGCCGGAATTCCAGTTCACAATGTCGCCATCACGCTACTGCAGTCGCAAAAACCGTCGGCAGTTTACAGAGTCTTCGACGTTTGAGCTCTTCAGTCGCTACCTCTTTGATTTCGTTTTGATTCATTTAAATGCAGAAAGCAAACTTTTGGGGCGATCGATAGAAAGATCCGCGAAATGTTTTGACGAGTAGCAACATAGGTACAGGTAGATATATAGGGAGTTACACGCTACACCTGATTGGACGACTAAGGGTCGTAGGATAGTTTCTCTGCGACAGTGTTTCAGGGATCTTTCTAGACTCTTGAAGCCTGATCCGGCCAAGCGCGATTTCGTCAATATGGCCCGGAAGTATCAGCCAGCACCGGCTTCGCGCGCCAGGTGACTTCTGAACAGGAGAAATGACAATGGGAACGATATTACTGATCATCTTGATCTTGCTGTTGGTAGGTGCTCTGCCAACCTGGCCGTATAGCTCGGGCTGGGGATACTATCCGAGCGGTGGCTTGGGATTGGTCGTCCTCATTCTTCTAATCCTGGTATTGATGGGTCGAATCTGACGCTGTTTTAGTGGGGCATGGCTGGAGACCTCGTATTTAAGCCGAGGTCTCGGGGAAGGAAATCATGCTGGAAGAAATCCTCGCGAAAGAGGAAGAACACGCCGAGGATATGAAGACCTTGATTGAGAACGTCTCCCAATTCGAAAAGCAGTATGAGAAACAGAAGGACAGTTCCGCACCGCCAACCATTCCAACCAGAAAGGCCTCCGCAGTGTAGTTAGACGCACCCAGTAAGGCTTAATACAGCTTTTGGCTTACGGGGATACCGATTCACCCCCATTGTGCCCTGAACCTTACGAAGCTAAGTTTAAATTGTGCTAACTCCTCATTTGCAAAGCACGGAGCCTCAGTACCTCCAAGATTTTCTGGCCGTGATGCAGTTCCGGTATATCAGCATGTCAACGTTTGCCATTTCGCCGTCCTTGGATCGCAAGGACTATCAATTAGAAATTCCAGGAGATGACAAATGAAGAAAGTATTGATGTGTAGCTGTACAGTGCTCGTGTTTCTCGTAGCTGCAGCTGTCAGCCCAAACCAGTTCACCGACCTACCCAAGCACACCAAGTGCCCAGGGAACCCAAGGCTCGTCGCCCTCGATGGGACAGCAAGGCGCAACCTCAGACCCCGCCGCCCAAGGGTCCATGTCTCAAGGGTCGGGGAACTCCACCGACTCGACCATGAAGGCGGATAAGACCAAGATGAAGGGTTGCATCCAGTCGCAGGGTGGGCAGTACATGCTGCAAACCAAGAAGGGTAAGGATGTAATGCTGACCGGGCAAGACGTGTCCGCGCACGTAGGTCATGAAGTAACTCTTCATGGAACGTGGGAACCGGCCGGTGGAAATACCTCTGGCATGTCCAGCGCTGCATCGGGAAGCTCCTCCCCGAGCGGCAAATCATTCAACGTCACCAGCGTAGACATGATTTCGGATACCTGCACCACGGGAACTAACGGCAAGAACTCCGGAACCGGAATGTCCGGTAGCACCCCACCTCAACAATAAGAAGGCCGAAAGAGAAACCAGAGCCCAACTCGGGCTCTGGTTTTTTTGTTTAAAAAGTCACCTTGTCCACACTTGCAAGATTCGACCGGTTAAGGCGTGGTTGCTTTGGCCTTGCTGATGATGCCCGCCCTCGCGTCTGCCCCGGAGGTACGTTTCACGTACATCTTCTTACCTGCAATCCTGACCTCTACCTCCTTACCCTGAATCCAAGACAGGTCTTGGTCACCCTGTGCGTGGTAACGGACAAGGTAAACCGTGTCGTTCACTTGCACGGAGATTTTGTACGTGGCTGTCTGAGACGTTAACGCGGCGTCAGTCCCGCCACTGCCGGCCGTGTCGGGCTGCCTTTCAACTTTCACGATCTTGCCAGCCTCGTAACCGGGGTTCTGCGCTTGTGCAAGAACTGTCACGCAAACCACAAATACCAGTAAATACCCGAGCCAATACTTTTTCATTACTCCTCCTCGAATTGAGTTCGTTTGTCACTAGAACGTATAGATCAGATCGAACTGCAGCCGGTTGAGATACGGCTCGGTTTGTCCCGCAGCGGTTATTGTTGTTGATTTGTTTGCCGTGCTCCAGTTGTTGAATAGGGCGGCGTTATTTTCGAGATTGGTATTCAGAGTGCGTCCGTGCCACCAACTGAAACTGGCGATCGTGTTGGCGCGCAGTTTCCACAACCCATATATTCGATTTTGAAGAATGTTGGTGGGAGCCCGCTGATCGCTTTCTACGAAAGACGCGATCGCAGCGTCCTGTTCTTCCCGATACCAGGCATAGCCGATCTGGACATCATTCTTGTTCTTGGTTTGTCCGATGTTGAAATCGGCGCCATACTCCTTGTTCTGGCTTCCCAGATTCTTCAGCACAACCCCTTTGTAATTGAGTGGGTTCGCTTCGGCATCGAGGTTATCTTCGAATTCGAGCAACACATTCACCGGCCATCGCTTAGCCGGGGTTTGAATCTGGTTATTTAGGATGAAGTCCGCGTAGTTATATCCGGAGTAGAAATGTGGTACACCCTTGGAATCCACGAAGGTCGCGTTGGTCATGCCATTGGGAGCGAATACGCAAGACGCATACGCGGGAAAGTTCAAGCCCTTTGCGCAACCCTGGCCCTCGCCGGACAGGGGAAAGGGTCCGAAAGTTGTTGCGCTGGTTGTTCCAGTCACGCCGGTGGTCGTTGCCTGAGTAGCGAAAGCACTCTGCTGCAGGATGGCGTCAGGACGATTCCACTTCAAGCTTAGGAACGACGCAGTGGCTGTCCATGGGCCCAGTTGTATTCTGGCGGAGACCTGTCCGCCGAGGGCATAGGAATCCTGAGCAGCGGTGCTTTCGTTATAAAGAAGCTCGATTCCTTGCGCAGTAAAGTTCTTCACCGGGCCACTGAAATTGAAGGAGAACTTTTCGTTAAAACCTTCCGGATTGATATCTGGATCGAACGTCACCGAAGTGCGTTGCCACGTGTAAGCAAACTTTCCGCCCGTCAGCGACAACCAGTTGTGGGCCACTGGATTGTATGTAATAAACCCTCGATCGAGCGCAATGGTCTTTCGATCAAACACATTGGTCAAGGTTTCGTTAGTTGACGAAGGGTCGCCCAGGGAGCCAGTTGCCAGGGCTATGCCTGCAATAAAATCCTGATTGAGTTGGCCATCGATTCCGAAACGCACTCGAATCCGTGCTCGGTTGCGATCAGGAACACCGCTTTGAAAGAAACTTTCACCGCGGGTCCGTACGTCTCCGTTGAACCGAAAGCGTCCTGCAAGCGTTTGGAGAGCACCTATTTGCGTCGCGTTGTCCTGCGACTTCGTTCTCGCCAGGCTGAGTTCCGTTTTTGCCTCGACAGCACTGGAGGACGCCTGGTCGGCTAGCTTTTGCGCTTCCGCTGCCGACTGTTGCGCTTGGGTGGCTGTACTCTGGGCCTGGTCCGCACTGCTCTGGACTTTTTGCGCAGCGTCGTTGGCCTGCTGCGTCGCGTTGACTACCTGCTGAAGCTGAGACCTCAACTGGTCCACTTGCTGGTTCTGCTGCTCAATCTGCCGCTGTTGAGCTTCGATTAGGCCTTTTAGCTGATCGATCTCAACTTGTGTAATTGAGTGTGTTGCGGGACGGGCAGCGCGAGCTTTTCGTGCAGGAGGCGTCGCCACTGCCGTTTGGGCCTCTGCCAGACCACAAAATGTAATCACAAGTATAATAATCGACAAAGTATAGATCGAAGAGTGGCGCTTGCTAGTTTTCATTGGTGCTTAGAACTCTCTTTCTTCGCCTCGATGAATGAGGCTCATTTCTGCTGCGAGATTTGTTTACCGCTGGAGGAATGCCTTACGCTGCCGCCAATCCCCACTTGCGTTGGATTCGCCGCTCGACGGTCTTGAAAACCAGACCATCGACAATGTATCCAATCGCTACGATCAGGATCATCACCGCAATTACCTGGCTCATGTCGTTGAGGTCTCTTCCCATCATCAGCAACTGCCCGAGGCCTAGACTCACAAAAATCATCTCGCCGGAAATTAAGGAGCGCCAGGCGAAAGCCCATCCCTGTTTCAATCCTGACACGATGTATGGAAGACTCGCTGGAAGCAGCACGTGCCAGAACAGAGGAAAGCCGCGCGCGCCAAGATTGCGTCCCGCCATTCCGTATATTTTCGGCATCTGCTGGCGACCGGTTTCCATAGCAATAGTGACCGACAACAAAGATCCCATGACCACGACAAATAGAATCGCTTTTTCACTCAGCCCAAACCAGAGCACCGCCAGAGGCAGCCAGCAAATACTCGGCAAGCTCTGAAGGCTGACGAGCAGGCCACCCACGGTTTCTTCCAGAAATTTATTGCTGGCAACGCCCAATCCCAAAATCATCCCCAGGATGACGGACAGCGTATATCCAAGCAGCATCCGCTTCATGCTTACAGCAATAGCTATCCAGAAACTGTGATCCGCGAAACCACTCCACAGCGCTTGAAACACTCCTTGAGGTGTTGGGAAAACATAGGGCGGCCAAATTTTCAGCTCGGCCAGCAGCACCCAGACGGCAATCAAGACTCCGTAAAAAATGGCCTGCCTAGCGAATCGCTTCATAGCCGTACTGCTCCTCCAAAGATTTATTGATCTCTTCGCGCAACTCGTCGAGAATTTCGCGGGCATTTTTCGCAACCGTTATGTCTTCGAGTTGCCGTGGCCGGGGCAAGTCGATTGAAAACTCGCGCTTGATCCGTCCTGGCCTAAAAGTAAAGAGCGCTACGCGATCCCCCAACCGAATCGCCTCGCGGACATTGTGTGTGACGAAAATAATCGTTCTGCCAGTTTCGGCCCAGATGCGTTCCAGTTCGTCATGCAGCAAGTCGCGCGTCTGCGCGTCTAGAGCGGCAAAGGGTTCATCCATCAGAAGAACATCCGGCTCGGTGGCCAACGCTCGGGCTAGTGCGACCCGTTGCCGCATTCCTCCAGAAAGTTGGTGGGTGTAGCTATCATTAAATTGTGAAAGGTGCACTAGTCGCAAATAGTGCTGTGTTTTCTCCCGCCGTTCAGATTTCGCCACGCCTTTCATCTTCATTCCAAATTCCACGTTCTCCCCGACAGTGAGCCAGGGGAAAAGCCCCAGTTCCTGAAATATGAGGATGCGGTCGGTTCCCGGAGAATCCACGACTTTACCATCCATGCGAACGTGTCCAGAAGTTGCTTTCTGCAGGCCTGCGATCAAATGCAGTAGGGTCGACTTGCCGCATCCCGACGGCCCGACAATGCACAGAAACTCTCCTGCTTTGACTTCCAATTGAATGTCGTCCAGTGCCAATAGTTTCGAGCCGCCGTTGGTGTTGTAGCTGAGAGAGAGGCCTTCCAAAGCCACCTTCGGAATCGAGTTAACCTCGACACGGCGGATGGGTAGCACGCTCAGCCCAGCGGTTTTAGTACGACCTACGCGCGTTGTACCTCTGTGGTCGGGCGAAAACGAAGGTTGCGCTGCCAAATTTGCAGTCATTGAATTGCCTTTCTTCCCTTTTCAGCTAAGACCTGATTCAAGAGTGATAGATCGTAAATTCCGGACAAGTTCGGCATCTGCTTTCCTAGAAAACCTGCCTCGAACGCCGAGTGCGCCAACGTCAGTAGCGAATTTCTCAGCGGATCGTAGGTGACTTGCAAGTGTCCGAAAGCCTCATCGAGGACTTGCGGCGCGAGCGCCTTACCGGTCTCCTTCTGGATTTGATGATTGATGAGCTGTTTGCTTTCTGGAAGGTGCCCGTTGATCCAATCCGTGATTTCGACGTGAGCGCGGATCCAGTTCTTCACCACGTCGGGATGCTCGTGAAGAAATTTGCTGCTCACGATCAAATTCGTAATCACAAATTGAGCGTGAGGCCACAAATCGCGCTCATCCAGAAATAGCCGGCCATTCCCTTCACGAATTAACCGAGTCGCCCACGGTTCAGGCGCCCAAGCGGCATCTAGCTGCTTCTTCAAGAACAATGTGAGTTGGTCCGGATTCGCCAGCGGTACCACCTGCACATCTCCACCTTTGTCGGTGGTCGATAGGCCGTTGGCTTTCAACCAGGCGCGCAGCGCCACATCTTGCGTATTGCCCAACTGTGGAGATGCGACTCTTTTCCCATGAAAATCTGCCGGCTTCTGAATGCCCGAGTCGTTTCGAACGATTAGAGCGACTCCGCCGCTGGCCGCGCCTGCAATGACTCGTAGAGCCTCCCCATTCGAGTGGACGTAGCCGCTGATCGTTGGATTGGGGCCGATGTATGACATATCCAGCGCACCCGAAAAAAGGGCTTCGATCGCCGACGGACCGGCGTTAAAGCTCGTCCACTGAATCTTCACGTTCGGACCGAGCGCTTTATCGAACCAGCCGTTTGCTTTGCCGACCATGGCTTGAGCATGCGTGATGTTCGGAAATGCGCCGACACGAACGACGATCTGCGCGGTCCCCGCAAGCGAAGAGGCGAGAATCAGACCTGCCAAAGCTTGAGTTTTCTTAATCACTTTTTCCCCGGCCCGTCCCGTGCGCAACCATCGGCAGTACGCCAGGCTCAGCAGCCTTCTTTGTCTTTCGCCCTTTCGGCTTCGTTGCCTCTCCTCCAACGATGTCAGCTAGCGTGGTGTTTTCAAGAATCTTTGCGGCTGCGTCGCGCACCTGGAGAAATACCTGATAGAGGGAGCGGTGCTCGGCGTCGCGATCGATCAAACTCCGCAACTGCTCGGCGTCTCCAAAGGGGGCCAGCGGACCATCGATGAGCCGGATGATTTCGCTGAGGTGAATCTCCGCAGGGGGACGTCGAAGCTGATAGCCGCCCTTGGCGCCGCGCACACTGTCGACGATGCGAGCGTTCTTTAGCTCCAGCAAAATCAGTTCAAGAAATTTTTCGGGCAGCACCTCTTCGTAGGCGATATCGCGAATGCGAATTGCGCCCTGGTTATAGTGGCGTGCCAGCATCATCATGGCCTGCAATGCGTAGAGTCCCTTTTGCGAAATCTTCATGACGGCTATTGTGCCATAAACTCTATCAATGTCATAGAGTTTATTGACATTGAAGACATTGCAAGGCTCGTGCCAAATGTCTTTAAGGATCGCGGCCTGTTTTCAGTTATTTAGGTGGAGGCAAGAGGATGAATGAGCGACTTTCACTGGCCCATTGTGGAAAAACTTTGCCCACTTAGAGATCAACTAAAGGATTGCCGGATTTTCGAATTTGAGGATTGTCGAATTTAAATTCGTAAATCCGTAAATTCTACAATACGTAAATCAGAGCCGACTGTTGTCGGCGTCAAATGCATTTACATTCGCTGCGGATCAGTACCGAGGGGATGGAACGCGAGGCCGTGCGCGCCTCATCGAGGGTCGTAAACGGGCCGTGCCAGCGCGAGTGGTTCGCGGCTTGTCCTGCTGGATGTCCCTTGCCGTGATTGCATTGGTTGCAGGTGGAACGATGCAGCACAATCTTGTGGGGCCCGGCCAGCCAGTTCTCGTAAACAAAAAACGTAATGGGTTTTACGGACTCGGCAATTTTTTCTGGAAGCAATCCGACTTCGGCGGCGACTCTCTGTAACTTCAAACGCGTTTCCCGCCGCATCGGAACGATCGGAAGGCGATACACTTCTTCAATCTTTCCCATCATAGCCAGCACCGCCTTGACCGGCGCCGGATTTGATTCAATGAAATTCGCGCGCATTAGCGGCAAATATTTGTGTTGTAGTCGGCGCGCGGCTCCCCAGTCATTGTTCAGAGCAGCGCGACTCATCTCTGCCATCTCGCGCGGAATTTCATTCGAGACCACCGAGATAATCCCTACCCCGCCAAGGGAAATCACCGGCAGGGTCACGGCATCGTCTCCGGAGAAGACCAGAAAACGTTCCGGCAAAAGGTTGCACATTTCTGCGACTTGAGTCATGTCGCCGCTGGCTTCTTTCACCCCAGCAATGTTGCGCACCTCAGCCAGTCTGGCTAACGTGGTTGGCTCGATGTTCGCCCCCGTGCGACTGGGAACGTTATAGAGAATTATCGGCTTGTCGACAGCTTCGGCTATTGCGCGGAAATGCTGATACTGCCCTTCCTGCGTTGGCTTGTTGTAATAAGGAGAAGCCGTGAGGATCGCATCAACCCCAGCTTTTGCAGAGACTTCTTTGGCTTTGCTTACGGCGTCGGCGGTCGAGTTCGAGCTTGCGCCCGCAACGATTGGCACTCGTCCCGCAGCCGCTTCGATAGTGAGATCAATTACCTGGAGCCACTCGTCATGTGAGAGCGTGGGCGTTTCGCCCGTGGTACCGCAGGGAACGAGAAAATCGATTCCGGACTCCACCTCCCATGCGACCAGATTGCGCAGAGCAGTTTCATCAACAGAGCCATCCTGACGGAAGGGGGTTACTAGGGCTGTACCGCATCCACGGAGTTGCATACTACTAAGATACCGCGAAGCTCGGCGCGTGGAAATGGGTCAAGGCTTGCGTGGATTTCTGGCGGGGCTGAGAGAATCGTTTACAACTGTTGCCAAACGTCCCTAAAGTTGAAGAATCCATTTTTCCCGGCCAGCCATTCGGCGGCTTTCACCGCGCCCTCGGCAAATCCGCGGCGGGATTTCGCGTCGTGGCAAAGGTAAATCGTGTCATTGGGAGAATCCAAAACCAGCTCATGCATTCCAACAACATCCCCCTCGCGGAACGATGTAATTTCGACATCCGCAGCGGAAGCATCTCGGATTAATCTTTGCACTTCCGCCGCCGTGCCAGATGGCGCATCCTTCTTGCTGGCGTGATGCCGTTCGAATATCTGTCCCGAATACTGATGCCGCAGAGCCGTCGCTCCGGTTTGAACCACGTCATAGAAGAGATTGATGCCGATTGAAAAGTTTGCGCCGTAAAGAAATCCGATCCGAGCCTCGTCCACGAGCTTTCGGATGGTTGGCAGCTCGCTGTGCCATCCGGTGGTGCCGACCACCATGTTCTTTTTGGCCCGCACGCAAGCCTTGATGTTTGGCAAGACGGCGTCGGGTGTTGTGAAATCAATAACGACATCAATCGCGCGAAGTAGGTCCATGGTGAGCGCCGAGCCACCAAGGTTCTCCTCAGCTTCGAGAACTCGCACATCGTGGCCGCGATGAGCGGCAATTTCCGCGACCACAGATCCGGTCTTTCCGCGGCCTAACAAGAGCAGATTCATTTGATGCACCGACGACCTAGGAAAATTGAGGACTAGACAGCAGATTCCTCGCTGCGCTCGGAATGACCATTTTTATTATGGTCGCATTTTGTAATCTTCACTAGTCAAATACAGCCGGATCCAATTCCGAAAAAAATGTTCTATGCAGACGTTGCACCACCGCGGGCACGGCGTCCTCTTCGATCACGAATGTCAGATTAATTTCCGAGGCGCCCTGCGAGATCATTCGGATTTTCACGTCGGACAATTCGCCAAACACCTTTGCTGCAATCCCCGGAATTTCCCTCAAGTTTTCTCCTACCAGACAAACGATCGCTTTGCGGCCTTCATATTTCACATCGGCTAATTTCGCCAGGTCGGCCGCAAGCGCGGGGATCGACTCATTGGAATCCACAGTTAAAGATACGCTTACTTCGGATGTGGAAACCACATCTACCGCCACTCGATGCTGGTCGAATGCCTCAAAAATAGCCCTCAAAAACCCGTGAGCCAGCAGCATGCGTGGAGCAGCGACATCTACGATCGTGATTCGCTTTTTCACTGCAATCGCTTTGAAGAAATTCCGGCAGAGTGGTGCACGCGCGGTGATCAATGTCCCGTCGCACGTGGGATTTCGCGAATTCAAAACTTGAACCGGAATATTTTTCTGGATCGCTGGCAAGACGGTCGCAGGATGCAGGACTTTCGCTCCGAAGTAAGCCAGTTCCGCGGCTTCATCGAAGCTGATTGTCTTGATGCGGCGAGCCTCGGCACACAAATTGGGATCGGTCGTCATCATGCCGTCCACATCGGTCCAGATCTCGATTCTTTTCGCGCCCAGACCTGAGCCCACAATGGCGGCTGAAAAATCCGAGCCGCCACGCCCAATCGTAGTGGTGATTCCACCCTTGGTAGCGCCGATGAAACCGCCCATCACCGGAACTCTTCCCGCGTCGACCAATGGTTGGACCCGAACACCGAGTTGCTCATTGGTTTGATCGTAGAGCGGGGTTGCGCGGGTGTGCGCGCCGTCAGTCACAATACATTGGCGGGAGTCCACGAGTTCGGCCTTAATGCCGTGAGAGCCGAGAGCGGCGGCCACGATTCTGCTGGAAAGAATCTCGCCAAATGAGGCTACGTGATCAGTTGTGCGAGGAGTGAGTTCGCCAACTGCACTGATGCCGCGAATCAATTCGTCAAGCGCCTCGAAGTCCGCTCCCAGATCGCCATGAAGCTCGCTGAACAAAGCTGTGCCCAGCAACTCTCCGGCAGTATTGAAATGACGTTCGCGAAGAGACCGTGAGATATTCAGTGCGGTGTCGCGCTCGCCCGCGCCGGCTGCCCGGGCCATTGCCAGCAACTGGTCGGTGACCTTGGCCATCGCGCTGACTACTACTACTGGCTTTTGTGGAAGGCGTTCCGCGACGATTCGGACCAGGCGGTTGATGGACTCGGAATCGCCCACCGACGTGCCGCCGAACTTCATGACGATCATTGCTGGTGCTTTCTCAGACCGGCATCATTGAAAGTTAAGATTGCAGGGGTCCTTCGACTCCGCATGTCCATTCGCCGAGCGAATAGACGTGCTTGGCTCAGGATGACAATGTTGCTCGTACAAGATCAATCCAGGTAGCCCTGCGCTTTGAGAAGTTCGGCGTTCAGCAGGGCAGCGCCAGCCGCGCCGCGGATCGTATTGTGCGAGAGGACCGTGAACTTCCAATCGAGCACGCCGCAGGGTCTCAGCCGCCCAACCGTGGTCGTCATTCCGTTTCCAGATTCCACATCAAAGCGCGGCTGCGGTCTGTCCGTTGCCCCAACATAACGCACCGGCTCGGCAGGGGCGCTGGGCAATTTCATAGCCTGGGGCACGCTTCGGAAATTGTTCCAAGCATCAATAATTTCTTCAGGCTGGGCTTTCTTCTGGAGCTTGATAGAAATCGATTCCGTATGTCCATCCTCGACCGCGACGCGATTACACTGTGCACTCATCGCAAAAGCAGCAGGCACAATTCCAGCGCCGTTGAGCTTGCCTAAAAGTTTCAGCGTCTCCTCTTCCATTTTCTCTTCTTCTTTGGGAATGTAAGGAATGACATTGCCGAGAATATCCATCGACGCCACACCGGGATATCCGGCGCCGCTAACCGCTTGCATGGTTACCGCCATCACGGCCTCCATCCCAAAACTCTGCTGCAGCGGGCAAAGCGCGAGCACCAGGCCGATTGCGGAGCAGTTGGGATTTGTGACGACGAATCCTCCGGATTTCTTTCGCCAGGATTGGCACTCCAGCAGCTTGATGTGGTCGGGATTGACCTCAGGAATAACCAGAGGAACATCCTTTTGCATTCTTAGCGCGCTGGAATTGGTGATCACCGCGCAGCCTGCATCGGCGAAGAGAGGTTCGAGTTCTGCCGCGATCGATGCATCCAGTGCGGCGAAGATCAGCTTCGGCGCCCCATCCGGCTTCGCTGGCGAAATTCGCATCCCGGCGACACGATCCGGAATAGGCGTCTTTAATTTCCAGCGTGCTGCCTCACCATAAAGACGGCCTTCAGAACGGTCCGAAGCAGCCAACCACGCCACTTCGAACCACGGATGATGCTCGACCATCTGGACAAATCTCTGCCCGACGATCCCAGTCGCACCGAGAATTCCTACGGGAATCTTGTTCTCCATAAGTATGTTCAGATTTTACAACAGCGGGGATGCCCGACATTGATCGTCCCCGGCGAACAATAGTGTCCCATGTTTGAAACATTGCGCGAATTGTCATTCCGAAGCGCGGTACATCGCGCGAGGAATCTGTTGTTCCTGCCCGCAAAAAGCAGATTCCTCGCCGATAAAAACGGCTCGGAATGACAAGAGCTAATTTTGTTTTCTCCGACGAACGGAAGGCCGCGAAGATGGCCTATGGCCGCGGGCTTATTTCGGTGCCGAAGGAGTAGTCATTCAGAGGGCCAAACCTTTGTTTTTCCGCATAGAGCCGCCATCTTCTCCATACGATACGCAAGCTGGCCATCACCGGAATCGAAAGGTAGACTCCGAGAACTCCAGCGATTTCAGCCCCAGCGAGCACGCCAAAAATCGCTGCCAGCGGATGCAGTTCGAGGCTTCGGCCCATGATACGTGGCGATACTACATAGTCCTGAACTATTCGCCAGCATGCGAGGAAGATTAACAATATCAGCCAGTGCTGATAACTCATCAGCAGGGCAACGCCCATAATCAGCAACGCGGCTACCAGCGGGCCGACCACTGGGACAAACTCCATAACTCCACCAGCGGTGCCGAGAACCAGGGCGTATGGGACCTTCATCGCCGCCATGAAGCTCAAATAGACCACCAAAGACAAGGCTGCCAGAGTCAACTGTGCGCGAATGAAATGCGCCAGCATCTGATTCATGTCGTCCAACACACCTTGCATGAACTCACGTTGGGGCTTGGTGCGGACGAAGGAAAGCGCGACTTGGCTGAAGTTGCGTCCATCCCTGAGAAAAAAGGCTGCAAGCACTGGAACTACAATTATTAGCCAGGATTGCTGGGCAACTTCAGCGACTCGAATTCCCACTCTCTGAGCCAACTGCACAATGTCCTCTTCATGTTGATTCAAGACGTTTTTCACCCGGCCGATCGTCGAGCGGCTCCAGCCATGATCCCGCCCAATCTTTTCGGCGATTTCACCGAGTCCGCTGGCATCTACGGTCGATGCGGGTAAAGAGGCACTGAGCCTTTGAGCTTCATGACCGATCTGCGGTCCAACAAAGAAGAAGAACGTTACCAATAGCACGACTAGTAACAGATAAATCACTCCAATCGCAATGCCGCGGCCATGTGTCCACTTCTCAACCCGTGAAACGGCGGGATCCATCAGATAAGCGAAAAAAACCGCGAAGAGAAATGCAACCAGGGTGCGGCGGGCGACGTAAAGAAAGCCCAGTACCAGCGCAAAAAGCAGTATTGTAATTAAAACACGACTCGTGCGTGCGTCAATCAAAGCCATTCGATGTCATTCTCAACACTGAGCCGTCTTCTCAATGCCAAACCTAGTCACGGACTACTTCGGTGTTGGCGTCGGTAATCACTATTCTGACTACCTTGTAGTGATCATCGAGCCACATCGACCAATCGCCATTCTCGGTTCTGAGAGTAAAGCGGTCGAGTTCGCGTTCGGTGCCTCGAATCTCAACCTTATCCTTGCCGGAGAATTCCATGCTCACTGCCGTTGAACTGATTGCATGAGGATTCAACGTCCCGAACTGCGTCTTCTGATTAGCGGGACACTCTATTTGGCCTTTATTCTGACGGCAGCCGATCGCCAGATATTTCCAGGCCAGGACCTCGCGTTGGACAAAGAAATAATCGTCCAGAATGCTGGTGGAAGCAGGCAACATAAAAGGATGTTCATGAGCCTTCTCCGTGGGGTTAACGGTGACGCGTTCCAACAGGAAACTGTCGTTGGGGATGACCACGGCTTGTGATTTACCTGGGCTAATTTCTTTCCACTCATATTTTTGCAACTCGCCCGCGGCATTCAGTTGCAATTCGGAATTTTGAGTAGAGGTTTCCGATGCGCCGTCAGCCTTGAACTCTGAAGTCACTACACTGCCCTTGGAGCCCTGCTTGATGGAGAAAGTCTCCGTAGCGACCCGCCGACCGTTCATAAAAACGCCGAACGATCCAGAATCGACCATCTGAATTGCTGGATCCTTATCCTTATCTTTATCTTTGTCCTTTCCCATGACGACGGTGGCCGACATGAGAAAAAGCTCCAGCGCTACCAGCACCAATGCACTTCTAAGCATCTCGTCTCAGCTCCTCAAGTCTCTAAAAGGTTCCGCGTACCTGGTTCAACTCCAACGCGCGCATTACTTCTGCGGCAACCGTTCTGGAGTCTTTTCCAGCCGTTTCGATCTGGTGCGTTGCTTTCAGGTAAAGAGAATGCCGCGCCTCGTACAATTTGCGAAATTGAATCTCGTTTTGTTGTAGAGGACGTTTAAGCTGTTGCTGCTGACATCGGCGGTATAACTCATCTACAGGAGCACTGAGAAATACCGTCGGCCCGGGCGCGCTCTTCAATATCCTCGCGTTTTCTGCTTGCACAAATGCGCCCCCGCCCAGACCGATAACCCGAGGCGAGGATTCCACCAGTGGAAGCAATTCCAACAACGCTAAATGCTCGCAGCGACGAAATTCCGGTTCTCCGAAGTCTCGGAAAATCTCCTCAATCGTACGGCCTTCACGAGATTGAATCCGATCGTCAAGATCTTCGAAAGCCCATCCCAACAGCCGGGCTAATTCTCTCCCTACCGTAGTCTTCCCCGCCCCCATAAATCCCACCAGGAAGATGACTCGGATCGGAGAAGGGCTCTGGTGCACTGGCAAGCTGGTATGCGGGAGCGAACCAGAGTGGTTTCCCATACGTGGCGGCTTAACGGCCAAGCTTACGTCCGGACCGTCCGAATGAATTAGCGCTTCTTGAGGTGGATTTTACCACTGAAGGAAAACAACTTAACTGAAGAAGCCGCCTTACCTACCGTGCCTGCGAAGGCACTCCCTGCTTTGATTGGAAAAGCCGTGTGCTTGGGCTCCAATGGAAAATCGTTTTCGACCTGGCCCTGCACGGAGCGCGCAGTAACATCGATCGAAGCATAACTGGGGGCGATGGCGTCAATGTCTCCGCTATGACTGGTGAGCAAATATTCGCCTCCGTCTCCGAAGTCGCCGCTGTAACTGATTTTGCCGCTGCTGGAGTTGACTTGAACCAGCGGTCCGTTCACGGAAACTAAAACTACATCCCCACTGAGCGAAGTAATCTCTACATGGCCATCGCGGATATCAGTCAAAGTAACGGGGCCGTTCAAGGTCTTGACGTGAACATGCGCGTCGTTTACGTCGCGTACGTCTACATTCGCCGTGTTGCCTTCCATGACCACATCCCCTTGCAACTTCTCCGCGTGCAAAGGACCGGTCATCGATGTCAATGTCACATTGGCATCCGCAGGCACGGTCACCTCATAGTCCACCTGTCCGCTAGTTTGGTCAGCCCCTGAGAAAAGATGGGACACAATATCCACGCGATTGCCACGATGGCTCTGGTCGATCTCGACCTTATCTGAATGGAGGATCGCCGTTACCACGACTTCCTTCTTCGCACCGGCCTTCACGTAAATAGGACCATACTGATTGTTGATGGAGACGCTCGCCTTCCTCCCGACTTTAAAGTGAAGTTGCTGACGCGTCTCCGCGCCGGCCAATACCGTACCAGCCAAAGCAACCAGGACAACCAGACTCGCGGCGCGCTCCGTATTCAGCATCATGACTTCAATCCTCAACTCTGCGACGAAAAACGCCGCAAACCGCCATTTTATTTTATGGTAGAGAACGATCCAGCGCCATCTCGTAGACCATTGACCTCTGTTCGTAAGCATTCATTAAATCACGCCGCGCTTGCTCATCATTGGGATCGATTTTCACCGATTCCTCCGCATCCCGGATGTAGGAGTTCACATCCCGCAAGTTGGCTTCGTACGATGCTCGCATCGCCGGAGTACGTCTGGACACGACTTCGAGCAATTGTTGATCGTCGGCCATATTGGCGGCATCAGTGATCTGCGTGGAAGCCATCTCAGCGTTGGGTGTTCGGCTTGCGACCGGGCGGGACACTCGCTTGTATTGCACGATTCCGAGCATCAGCAACATCATGGCTCCCACCGGGATAAGCCATTCGAGGCGTCGACGCGGCGGCCGCCGAGGTACTAGAAAAGGCTCGGACTTTTGTTCCCGGATTAACCCTTCTTGTCTAAGGGCAATCTCAATAAAATTCCATACTCGTGGACTCGGTTCGTCTGAACTTCCGAGAAGCTTTGCCTGTTGCGAAATAGCATCGAGGTCGGTTACCAACTCCGCACAAGCGGAGCATGAATTCAAATGCGATTGCTGCTCAATGGTGGGATCATCATCGACGTCTGGCAGGGCCAGCTCGAATTCTTCGCAGTTCATGACTACTTCTCCCCAATACCGCTGCCCGTGCTCCTCACGGCTTTCTGGCTTTTTCAGCTCTGCTCGTTTTGAGGAGCTCGCGTAATTTTAACCGCGCCTTGTGCAATTGCGACTTACTATTTCCCACCGAACACCCCACGATCTCGGCAATCTCGTTGTGTTCGTAACCCTCTACGTCGTGTAAAACAAAAATCGAGCGATACCCCGGGGGAAGGTCGTCGACTGCCCGTTGCAGTTGCAACCGGTCGATCGACCCGGCCAGATTTCGATCCGGCCCCCCCAACTCCTTCTTGGGTATCTCATCTTCGGTCTCCACGGTGTCGTCTAGCGGCACCACTGGCAGACCCTTCTTGCGCAACTGCATCAGGACGACATTCACCGCCATGCGATGCAGCCAGGTCGAAAACGCGGACTCGCCGCGAAACGTTCCAATCTTACGGAACAGCTGTAGAAAGGCTTCCTGAGTAAGATCCTCAGCCGCTGCCGTATTGGCCGTCATACGCAGGCAGAGCGAATAAACGCGGCGCTTATGCAGGTTGTACAGAGACTCGAAGGCTTCCGCGTCACCCTGCTTCGCTCGTTCGATCAGTTCTAATTCAGAAAGCTTCTTGCCCTGCGGTTTTCGCGCGTCCGTCAAGTCACCTTTTCCGGCCGCACTCAGTCTGATGCGGCATAACTAGCTTTTCGTTGTCCTGTTTCCGTGTCTAAAGATGCGGTTTTGCCGTGCCTTCGTGTCGCAGAACCCCTTGTTCCGAAAGACCTTCAATCGCCTGCCTCAAGCGGCATGACTTGAGTAACTAACGGAAGCGTATAGGCACAGCTGGAGCCACGTCAACCAAGGTCAATGCTGAGCGTACGAGGAATTCCTTAAATGAGGAATGTGTCGTCCGGAACACACCTCTCGGATGGAACATCGGCTCCTAAGCAGCCCTTCTCTCAGTTCTTCACTAGTTCTTCATCCTTGGCCGCTCACAAGCCTCCACGGTTCTGGTCGGATCCACGGCCTCATTGTCGACTTGTTCGTTGATGATTTTCCCTGATTTGTCGATCAGGAAGGTCGCCCGCCTTGCGGTTTCCATGGGAACGCCCTGGATGTCAAACTTCTGAGTCAATCCAAACAGGCTGGTCACCGGGCCTCCCCAGTCACCGAGGATTGGAAAGGTAACTCCATTTTGTTGTGCGAATGCAAAGTTTGAGAAGGGGCTGTCCATGCTCACACCCAGAACCTGGGTGTCGGCGCTCTCCATCCTGGCAAGATTCTGCTGGAGAGCTTTCATTTCGCGGGTTCAACCACCGGTGAAGGCGAAAACGAAAAACGCCAGGGCGACGTTCTTCTTCCCTCGGTAATCCTGCAACGATATCTTCTTTAGATCCTTGCCATCGAAGGCGAGCAGGGTGAAATCCGGAGCGGTGTCGCCCACTTTCAGTTTCATGGGCGCAGGCTCTTTTTTCTGAGATTTATCCTGCGCCTGCAAAAGAGACGACGACGGCACCAAAATAAGGTTGAGAAGCCCCAGACAAACAATATGTTTCCACGCGAGTTTCATTAGGCGATCTCCTAGGAACGGCCAACATCAGGATACCGCATTCCATTCTAAAGTAGTTTTGTGCCCCTGATTGCGGATGGGTCGGTACACGCATGTATGATGTATCTCCAAATCGAGGTGATGAAAGAATGGCAACGCAAACCCAGGTTCCGCCACCTCATATCGGCATGATGCAATTGTTGAACGGTGCATACGTTGCTGGCGCAGTCTCTTGCCTCGCCCAGCTCGGAATTCCGGACCTCGTCGAGGCCGGCCCCCGATCAGCCGAGGAACTGGCTGCCAAGACCGGGACCAACCCCGAGGCGCTTTATCGTCTTATGCGAGCCACCGCTTCGGTGGGAGTGCTGGCAGAGGGTCCTGACGGAACGTTTAGGGAGACGCCGATGTCCGCTGTTCTGCGCAGGGCCGCCAATCCCAGCCTGCGCGCTTTCGCGATCATGAGCGGCAGGGAGTGGCACGCTCGCGGATGGTCATGCCTCGAACACTGTGTGCGAACCGGCGAGCAAGCGCTTGACAAGATTTACGGGGTACCGGTTTTCGAATTTCTGACGAAGCATCCGGAAGAAGGCCGAATCTTCGATGACGCCATGACCGCGCTCTCAATGATCGACAGCCCCGCCGTGGCGGCGGCCTACAATTTTGACGGCGTTCATTCCATTGTGGATGTGGGAGGCGGACACGGGCTTCTGTTGGCGACGATCCTGGCGAAGAATCCACAGATGAAAGGTACGTTGTACGAAGTACCTCACGTTGTAGAAGGATGCCGGAATGGACCGCTCAAGCCAGTGATGGACCGCTGCACGCTTGCCTCCGGGGATATGTTTTCTTCGGTGCCAGCGGGGTCAGACGCTTACATCATGAAACATATCATTCATGACTGGCCGGACGATCTCCTGCATCAAGATCCTTGCGGCCTGCCGAAAGGGCGTGAATCCGGGCGGCAAACTTCTTGTGGTTGACAATGTGATTCAACCGGGTAACGACTTCGCGCCGGGCAAGTTCCTCGATCTGGTAATGTTGCTTTTCCCCGGCGGTCGCGAGCGTACCGAGAAACAGTTCCGCGACTTGCTTGCCGCCGCAGGTTGGAAGTTGACCCGGATCATCCCCACCGCTGCCGCAGACTCCATCGTGGAGGGAGTTCCGGCGTAGCTTCCATGGCTGTGCGTGGAAAAACACCGATCCATTGCACGGGCATATACGCCATGGCGGAGGAACGCTACAGCCCCTGCATTTCCTGGTTGACAGTCCGAGGCTAGCGGGACCAGCGGGCTGGGGTCAGTGAGAGCAGGCGGCTGGTTGTGAGTGCAATCGCGTCTGTTTACGCCACTTGAGGAGGGCGGCTGGCGCGGGCTGGCCAGTTCTCTCTGCACGAAGAATGAAAAGCCTCAGTGATCGCAGTTCTCCTTCGCATGGGAAATGGAGGTAGCTAGTGGGGAACGCCCACGCGCCTGACAAGATCCTGAAATCTCGGGTCACTGCGAAGTGGATTCATTCGGGGATCCACCCCGATCCATGGCATTCAAGTAGAACGTTCAAGATATCCTGTTTCGAGAGACTTAAAGGCCTTCTCTTTTTCGCCGAGATCGACATAGACGCCAGCCACAATGAACCGGCAGATATAGCGGTCCTGTGCCAACGCCAATGCCCGGTTGAGGAACTGTGCGGCCTTCGCCTGCTTACCCGCGCGGGCCAGTGCTGACGCCGCTGTTGCCACTACACTTGGGCTGTCTGAAAGACTGATTACGTTTTCTGCCGCACGAGCAGCTTCGAGTGGTTGGCCCAGGTCGGCATAGGCTAAAGCAAGCATCGCATAGGGCAGACCTGCCCGTGGTTCGAGTTCGATCGCTGCCTGGGCCTGCTCCACCGTCTCCCGCATCCGCCCGGAGAAATAGTAGGTCCAGAGCGCTTCGGCGCGGCTCTCTACTGCCAGCGGATCACTAACGTAAGCCTGCTGAATGTGCGAGATTGCTTCATCAAACCGCCCCAAAGTCGCCAGATAGTCGGAATAGCCCAATTGCGCTTCTGGGAGGCTCGGATTGATCTCCAACGCGCGGCGATACTCTGCTTCTGCCGTGACCCAGTCCCAATCGAAAAGCATGGATACGTCGCCCAGTGTAACGTGCGCGACTGCTAAGGTGGGGTCGAGTTCCAAGGCTTTCAGCGCTGCTTGCTTTGCCCGTGGCATCACTTCAGCCGGAGAACTGTAATAGGTGTGCAACGCAAAGTATGCTTGAGCAAGGGCGGCATAGAGGCTGGCGTCTCGCGGGTTCTTAGCGATGCCTTCCTGGAAGTACTGGACTGCTTTGTCTTCGCTTTCTCGCGTGCCCTCTCCTAGTTCATGCATGCCCAGAAGATATTTATCGTAGCTTTCCAGATTGACTGGGGATTTGGCAGGGTGACCACGATTCCCCGGTAATAACCGGATGGAAAGAGATTGAGTGATCTTCTCCGCTATTTCTCTCTGGATGCTCAAAATATCAGTGAGGGGTTGCTCATAACTTTCAGCCCATAGGTGCGTCTGATCGGTTGCTTGAATCAACTGTGCAGTGATCCTCACACGCTGACTCGCCTTTCGCACGCTCCCTTCCAGTAGATAGTTCACCCCCAGCTCGCGGCTTATTTGAGCGGCGCTTTCCTGGGAGTTCTTGTATCGCATGGCGGAAGTCCGCGCAATCACGCCTAGACTCTCCGGCTGCAACTGTCCCAATTGCGCAATCATTTCTTCGGTCAGCCCATCGGCGAAGTAGTCTTGGTTCGAGTCGCCAGTCAAGTTTTCAAACGGGAGAACCGCCAACATTGCTCGTTTGGGAGAGAATTGCGGCGCTGGATTACGCCACCCAGGCCAGTAAACCGCAAACGCGAATAGAACGAGCACCGCGGCAACGCCAAGAGAGGCCCTTGTGGCAAGAGAGTGCCTGGCAATGTGTTCCGGCGGTGCTTGCTCTACCTCCTTTGTTTCCAGTTGATGCTTAAGGCGCTTCAGCTCTGCACTGAGATCAGAGGCATGCTGAAAGCGCAGGCTGCGATCTTTGTCGAGCGCCCGGTTGATGACTTCTTCCAGCTTCGGCAGGACGTTCCGGATTAAGCCGCACGGGAGCCACCGGCGCACGATTGAGAATGCCATCGAAGATCGAAGCGGTCGTATTACCCCGAAAGGGCATGCTGCCCGTCGCCATCTCGTATAAGACCGCGCCGAAGGAGAACAGGTCTGTGCGTGCGTCCAATTCCTTGCACATGACCTGTTCCGGCGACATGTAGGCAACAGTCCCGACCGGCGTGCCGGGAGCGGTCAGTCGTTCTTCCAATGTTACCGTCGATTCCTCCATCGCTCTAGAACCGGCGTTGCCGAGGGCAGGCGTCATCATCGCGAGCCCGAAGTCCAGAATCTTGGCATGACCGCGCTTGGTCACAAAGATGTTGGCGGGTTTGATGTCCCGGTGGACTATGCCCTTGGAGTGTGCCGCGTCCAGCGCATCGGCAATCTCGATAGCGAGCGACAGAATCAACTCCGTTTCCATGGGTCGGCCAGCGATACGGTGCTTAAGGGGCAGGCCATCAAGGAACTCCATGGCGATGAACGAACGACCATCATGCTTGCCGATTTCGTAGATCGTGCAGATGTTCGGATGGTTAAGTGCGGAGGCCGCTCGTGCCTCACGGCGGAAACGTTCGAGCGCCTGCGCGTCTCGAGCTACATCATCGGGCAGGAACTTGAGGGCGACGAAGCGTCCGAGTTCAGTGTCCTCGGCCTTGTAGACCACACCCATGCCCCCACCACCCAGCTTCTCGATGATGCGGTAGCGCGAGATGGTCTGGCCGATCACTGGAGCGAAATCCTACGACTGCGAAATGGGGCAAGTCAATGAAGACCGTGGAGTTGGCAGAATTTCAGAAGGGCTGTCGGCGTAACATCGCAATATCACTCATCGACCCGCGACAGCTACACGTGGCAACCGTTTGTTTGCGTCTCCGCTACATCGGCCAGTTTTGCGCTCGTGGCGTATACACCCGCCAATCCATTGACTTCCAAATCCCCGGCTCCTAAGATGATCGCTCACAGGACCACCCTCCCATTTGATCGGCGAAACCATCTCGCACTACCGCATCATCGAGAAGCTGGGTGGTGGGGGCATGGGTGTAGTCTACAAAGCCGAAGACATCCGGCTGCGCCGCTTCGTTGCCCTCAAATTCCTCCCCGATGAAGTTGCCAAAGATCCGCAGACTTTGGCCCGTTTTCAGCGTGAAGCGCAGGCGGCGTCAGCTTTGAATCATCCGAACATCTGCACGATTCACGATATCGGCGAACACGATGGACATCCGTTCATCGCCATGGAATTTCTGGACGGCCTAACGTTGAAGCACCGCATTGCTGGCCATCCGATGGATACCGAGACGCTGCTCGCTGTGGCCATTGAAATTGCCGACGCTCTGGACGCGGCCCATACCGAGGGAATTGTTCATCGCGATATTAAACCAGCCAATATCTTCATCACTAAACGCGGGCACGCGAAGATTCTTGACTTCGGATTAGCCAAGTTGACTCCCACCGGCAGGATGCTCGAGGTCGTTGCGTCCGAGGCTACGGCGGCAGAGTCGGTCGAGCATCTCACCAGCCCGGGGACTGCGTTGGGCACGGTGGCATATATGTCGCCCGAGCAGGTACTGGGCAAGGAACTCGACGCTCGCACCGATCTCTTCTCATTCGGAGTCGTGTTGTACGAGATGTCAACCGGTGGATTGCCGTTCAGCGGCGGAACTTCTGGCGCCATATTTGATGGCATTTTGCATAAAGCTCCAGTTGCTCCAGTACGGCTGAATCGCGACATCCCTCCGGAGCTGGAACGCACTATCAATAAAGCATTGGAGAAAGACCGCAACCTGCGCTATCAACACGCTTCCGATCTCAAAGCCGACTTGCAGCGGTTGAAGCGCGATACGGAGTCGGGGCGTTCAGCGGTAGCAAGTTCGGTTTCGGAACCAGGCGCAGCTCCGAGTGGGGCGGTTGAGGCTCGCCCGTCCTCGCAGGTTGAGGTTGCGCAGAGGGCGAGTTCCGCTGCCGTTCCGGCTGTGGCTCAGAGCGGTCCTGCCAGTGTCAGCGTTCCAGTTCCCAAGTCCGCACGATGGAAAATCGTCGTTCCCGCCGTGGTCGTTCTGGTGGGGCTCGTTGCGGGAGGTCTCTTTCTGCGATCGCAAAGAACGCACGCCATCACGGAAAAAGACTCGATCCTGATCGCTGATTTCGTCAACACAACAAACGAGCCTGTCTTCGACGGTACCCTGAAGAAGGCTCTCGCAGTCGATTTGGAGCAGTCGCCTTTTCTGAACGTATTTTCCGACTCCAAGGTGCGGCACACGCTCGCGTTGATGGGCAAACCGGAAGATGAACGCGTAACCGTGGAAATTGCCCGCGAAATCGCTCAGCGCAACTCCGTGAAGGCTTTGATCGCAGGCTCGATCGCCAGCCTCGGAAGCCAGTACGTGATCACTCTTGACGCCATCAACGCTGCGACCGGAGACTCACTCGCACAGGTTCAAGGTCAGGCCGACAGCAAAGAGCAGGTCCTGAAGACTTTGGACACGACGACCAGCCACCTGCGGGAAAAACTAGGCGAGTCGCTGGGATCGATTCAGAAGTTCGACAAGCCGCTGGAAGAGGCGACGACATCTTCACTGGAAGCGTTGAAGAGTTTTACCCTAGGGGACGTGAAGCACGGCACCGGCGCTGATTTCGAGGCGATCCCTTTTTATAAGCATGCTATCGAACTCGACCCGAATTTTGCCATGGCGTATGCGAGGCTGGGCACCATTTACAGCAACCTGAATCAAATGGACGTGTCCGAACAATATCGGAAAAAGGCATTTGATCTAAAAGATCGGGCCAGCGAACGGGAGAGGCTGTACATAACCTCGCACTACTATGCCGACAATGGCGAACTGGATAAAGGCAATGAGACCTATGAACTATATAAGCAAACTTATCCCCGCGACGTGACCCCGTATGTGAATCTGGCGGCAACTTACATTTTCCTGCTTGGTGAATTTGATAAGGCACTGGCGGATGCCACGCAAGCAATCCAAGTTGACCCAGACGAAGTGCGCGGCTACTACTTATCTTCGCTTGCTTACCTTGGCCTGAACCGTGTAGATGAAGCCAAGGCTGTTTTGAATGCCGGGTTGAAGCGCAATCCAAACTTTGTGGTTCTTCACGATCAGCTGGCCATCGTTGCCTTAGCACAGGGCGATACAGCCGCCATGGAAAAAGAAGAAGCCCTTCTGCGTGATCGGCCAGACTTGGCAATGGGTGTAAATAACCGTCACGGAGATATCGCGGCATCTCACGGGAAGCTTCAGCAGGCCCGTGAGTTCTATCAGAAGATGGGGCAAACCGCGCAGCAATTGCAGCTCAAAGGCCAGCAAGCGGGGTCATTGACGTCAGAAGCATGGGCGCTTACAAACTTTGGTTATCCAAAAGAAGCCGTGCAGGCAGCAAATGCAGCATTGGCGCTCTCGCAAGACTACTTCACAAAGCTCTTTGCAGCGGGAAATCTCGCCTTCGCAGGGGAAAATACGAAGGCACTTGAGATCGCCTCGGAAGTAGCTCGTGACCGACCGAACGATACCGTAGTCCAGATGGCATTCGTGCCGTCGATACAGGCCGCCGTTGCGATCAACAACGGTGACGGCAAAAAGGCGATCGCGCTGTTGCAGCCGGCCGTGCCTTACGATAAGGGATTAATCGGTGTCCTTTATGTTCGGGGCCTTGCCTATCTCAAGGCGGGACAAGGGAATGAAGCAGCGCAAGAGTTTCAGAAGATGCTGGCCCTGCGAAATTACGCGCCCGCGGAGCCGCTTATGTCAATGGCGCATCTAGGCCTGGGCCGCGCCTATGCTCTCTCCGGAGACAAAGCCAAGAGCCGCGCCGCTTATCAGGACTTCTTCGCGCTTTGGAATAACGCTGATCCTGACATCCCGCTTCTGAAGCAAGCAAAATCTGAATACGCCAAGCTGCAATAGGATAAACAGCATCTGTCATCCTGAGCGAAGCGAAGGACACCCGTGTATCTTACTTCGCAATGCATAGGTTCTCGCTCAGGATGACAATTCATAGTTAAGTGGCGGGATGGGGAATGACACTAACCGCGCATTGAATCACTCACTGTCACTGTCAGCCCATCGCTCGAAATGTCCACGCTGATGTCCGCGAGCGCGCGCGCAATCGCATCTGCCTGTTTTAACGCATCGACTGGAAACGTTGTCATCAAGCCAACGACTCTCATTCCGGCCGCATGCGCAGCATCAATTCCCGCGGGAGCGTCTTCGATCACCAGACACTCTTCAGGCTTCACCTTCAACAGCGCGGCTCCCTTCAAGTACGGCTCGGGATTCGGTTTGCCGTTCACGACATCATCGGCGGAAATCAACACTTCGGGGACAGGCAAATTTCCCGCCTTTAGCCGCGACATCGCCAAGCGACGAGTACCCGATGTGACAATGCCCCATCGTTCCGGAGGAAGCGATCTCAGCAATTCCGCCGCGTCGGGCATAACCACGACGCCCTCAGTATCGTCCATCTCGCGCTGCTCAATCTTCTTCGCCTCCGCCTCGACATCCAGATGCGGGGCCACCAGGCGGACACCTTCGATGGTTGGCCGTCCATGAACGAGTTCAACTTTTTGCGGATCGATGTTGTTTTCCCGCGCCCACAGAGACCATTGTCGCGAAACCGAAGGGGTGGAGTCCATAAGAACGCCGTCAAGATCAAACAGGATCGCGGAACACTTGAAAGTTGGCATTGTGGTTAGGAAATGGTACAGGAGTGGACAAACAAGTGTGGCGTGAACGCCCGGATAACTTCCGGAAGCCTCTCAACCAAACATCTGTCTTCCTGAGCGATTAGTCTTCTTCGCTTGCGAAGAAGACTCGAGTCGAAGGATCCCTATCCTTCACACCGCGTGGTGGGAATAGGGATGTTTCGACTTCGCGAGCTTCCGCAAGCGGAAGCTCTACTTCGCTCAACATGACAAAATCCTTAGGACGAGCTAACGGCAGGCAACTCAATGACCTTGGCTTGGTCGGCAAACATCCGTCTCCGAGCTTCCAAATGACGTTCGCGGAAATGTGTCCGTGCTCGCTGTCCCCATGCTCGTATGAAGTAGTAGTTCAGTCCGGCCCCTATCAGTGAACTGGCGAGTGGAATAAGACGTCCCGCCCACTTCTCCACGACTTCTTTGCTGGCCTGCGCCGCTATGCGCTGAATAACGCGTGGAACAAATTTGTTTATTACTTCTTTCTCCAGCAGGTCGCGGCTGATGTCCACGCCAGCGGCGCTTCCGGCAGCAATCCAGAGTTCGGCATTCTCTTCGTCGTTGTTGAACTCAAATCCATACACAAGGCTGAGCTTTTGGATGGTTCGCAGCGTAATCAGAGCTAAAAAACTGAGGTCCGGCACCATAGTTATGAACCCGCCCAGTCCCAGGCCTGCCCCCTCCGCCGCAGCTACCTTCATGCTGCCGCGGATGACGCGTTCCGCCACGTCGTCGAGGAGGCTGATGTCCACCGAGGTGAGTCCCTGAAAGCTGGTCGCTGGAACTCCATATACGGTCTGCATCTGCAACAAAAATCTTGCAGGATTAACTTTGACCGTCTCGTAAGCGCGTTGAAAGCCGCGCTGGAACGAACTCTCAATGCGTCGCCGTAACCAAGATTTGTGACTCTGCTCAATCATGAATTCCTTGGATGCAAATAAGGCGGCTCAGGCAGTCATGTAAAACGTGACCAAATCTGAACATCGTGCCCAGACATGCACAATGACTATCCTACGCTCCGAAGCCCTCGCAGTGTCGCCATCCGCTTGTGCTACGATCAATCTTCCTTAAAATGCCAACTGGAAAGCTTCTCGTTATACCTCTAGGCGGCCTCGGCGAATTCGGCATGAACTGCATGGCCGTGCGCTGGGGCGATGACATAATTGTCGTCGACGCTGGCCTCATGTTCCCCGAAGCCGAGCTTCTTGGTGTGGATATTGTTGTCCCCGATATCTCCTATCTCACCGAAAACCGCCAGCATGTTCGCGGAATTGTTCTTACTCACGGCCACGAAGATCACATTGGCGCATTGCCTTGGATTCTGTCCGAACTGAACGTTCCAGTCTGGGGCACAGAGTTCACGCTTGCCTACGTGGAAGACAAGCTGGATGAACATGGCTTGCTTGATGATGCTGAACTGAATGAAATCACTCCCGGAGAACGTTTCAAGATCGGCCCTTTTACGATTCATCCAATTCAGGTCACGCACAGCCTAGTGAATTGTGTCGCGCTCGCTGTACATACCCCCCTCGGCGTGATCATTCATACTGGCGATTTCAAAGTCGATCCTACGCCGACCGACAACCGGCTTTTCGATCTGCACTCTTTCGCTGAATATGGAAAAGAAGGCGTTCTCGCGCTTTTTCAGGACTCGACCAACGTAGAACGCAAGGGTTATACGCCAAGCGAACGTGCGGTGCGGCGCAAGTTTGACGAGGTATTTGCGCATACGACACGCCGGCTGTTTATCTCATGTTTTTCGTCTTCCATCCATCGAATAAAGCTTGCAGTCGAGATGGCCTTCGAGCACGGGCGCAAGATTGCATTCGTCGGGCGCTCCATGAACAGCTCGTCAGAAATCGCTGAAGACTTGGGTTATATAGAAATTCCAGAAGGGCTACTGATCCATCCGGGGGATATGAAGAATTATCCTCCGGAAAAAGTTTGCGTGATGATCAGCGGAACGCAGGGTGAGCCAATGTCCGCGTTGTCGCGCGCTGCCGTGGATAATCACAAGCACGCCAAGATCGAAAAGGGCGACACCGTGATGCTTTCTTCGCGGATCATCCCCGGCAATGAGAAGGCGATCTACCGCATGATCGACCACTTGTTCCGGCGGGAAGCTCACGTCATTTACGACGATGGCTCATCTCCACCGGTACACGTCAGCGGACACGGAAGCCAGGAAGAACTCCGCCTCATCATTAACCTGGTGAAACCGAAATATTTTATTCCAGTTCACGGGGAATATCGGCAACTCAAGCTGCATGCGGAATTGGCTGCCGCGATGCATGGTTCAGTTGGAAGCGTAATGCTGATCGAGAGCGGAGACATACTCGAATTCGACGAACTGGGCGCGCGCAAGGCCGGACGCATCAACGTAGGCCGAGTTTGCATTGATTCCGGATCGCGCACCGATGTTGTAGAAGATTTGATTATTAAAGACCGCCGCCATTTGAGCGAGGACGGAATCGTGCTGCCGATCATCGCGATCAACAAGCTCACCGGACGCGTCGAAAGCTCTCCCGAAATTGTCACACGTGGATTCTCCCCTGGCGAAGACGGCTTCATGGGCGATGCCCGACAGATCGTGATGCAGACGCTGAATATGTCCAGCTCCGAAGAAAAAGCCGACTACGGCGTAATCAAAGAAAAAATCCGCACGGACCTGAAGCGCTACATCTCCAAGCAAACTCAAAAACGCCCACTGATAATGCCCGTGATATTAGAGATCTAAGCTCCAGAAAACTCTCGCGGGTGCCCCGTTCAAGCTCCCCTTGGGCGGGCGGTTCGAACTCAATCAGACTAGTGGATTCGTCCACCGCAGCCCCGGAAAGCGGGCAAAATCGCGGTCCGTCGTATGCAGCACGGCGCCGTATTCTATCATCAAGGCGGCTAACTGTGCGTCACTGATGAGGGCACCTGAAGCCTGCCCCTCGACAATCATGCGTCGCAATAAAATCCAGTGCTCGTCGCCAGGAGAAAGAACTCTCACGTTGGGCTGCTCCAGCCACTCATCTACCAACTGTGCCGCTTGCTCCAGGCTCAGGCGGGGTCCCGGCAATCGGGTATTAGTCATGACTCGCAGAAATGCAGACACGGTTTGCCACGGAAGTCCAATGGATTCGAGACCTGAGAAGGTTTTTTCCACCCAAGCCCGCGCCTTTGTATGTTCAGATGAGCCACTATCGTACGAGTAGATGAGAATGTTTGCGTCGACTACGATCACCGATGCTCCGGTCCCTCCAGGAATTCGAGCAACTCCTCGACATTGTCATAGCTCAATCCTGGAGGAAGGCCGAGATTTATGGGTTTGACTACGAAAGGCTTCCTGTGTGGTTGTCGGGAAACCATTAATCCCAAACGCAAAAAATGATTGACTACCTGCTTAAACGAAGCCCCAGATCGTCGAGTTTCTTTATTCAGGAGCCGGGCAACATCGTCATCGAGGGAAAGAGTGGTCCGCACATCATGATGCTATAGAGCAATACATCACGATGTCAACTCCGTAGTACCCATTCGCACGACGCTCTATACTCTTAGCGGGGAAGGTCCGATCGTAAATCTTAAAGACATCCGTGAAGCCCAGACTCGCCTTCGCGACGTGGCCACTCGCACTCGTCTCATTGAATCGCATGTTCCCGAAGGCGCCGCAGACGGTCGCCAGCTCTATCTGAAGCCTGAGAATCAACAACCAATTGGAGCCTTCAAACTTCGCGGCGCCTATAACAAGATCTCATCGCTAACCGATAAAGAACGAACTCTTGGAGTCATTACTTACTCCAGCGGCAACCACGCGCAGGGTGTCGCGTATGCCGCTAGGGCACTCGGCGTGAAAGCAGTGATCGTGATGCCAAATAATGCGCCCGCGATGAAGCGCGAGGCAACCGAAAGGCTCGGCGCTGAAATCGTAATAGTTGGTCCGGGAAGCGCGGAGCGCCAGGCCAAAGCAGAGGAACTAGCGGCTCAGCACGGGTACGTGATTGTCCCTCCCTACAACGATGAGAAAATTATCGCGGGCCAGGGAACCATGGGGCTCGAGATATTGGAAGATATGCCCGATGTCGAGACCATTCTCGCTCCTGTCGGCGGGGGTGGAATGCTCAGCGGCATCGCTACGGCCATTAAATTGAGCGGATCGGCGGCGAAAGTCATCGGTGTCGAACCAGAACTCGCAGGCGATGCCCAAGCCAGCTTTCGATCAGGCAGGATTGTTGAGTATGGCGCTGAGCAGGCTTCCAACACCATCGCCGACGGACTTCGTACTCAAAGCATAGGTGCCATCAACTTCGAGCACATCCGCAAATATGTGGACGATATTGTGACCGTGAGCGAAAACGAAATCAAAGAAGCTATGCGGTTCCTTGCATCAAACAAGGATACGGTAGCCGAACCGAGCGGCGCCGTTGCAGTCGCAGGATTTCTTTTCCGAGCGAATGAGTTGCCGAAATCGAAGCTGAATGTCGCCGTAATTAGTGGCGGAAATATTGATCCAAAAATGTTGCGAGAAGTGATGCTGGAAATAACTGAAGAACCGTCCGAAGTTCGCGGTCCGCGCGAATGACTCCAACCCTGAAAATTGGGGCCGCGATATTGCTGGCTTGCATCGCCGCTTCAGCGGACGTGGTGCGCGGCGCTCCCATTCGCGTGGCGATCCTATATCTTTCTCCGGACTCTACGTCGGCGAAAATGGGTGAACTAGACCGCGGCCGCGAAGTAATAATTCTCGAGACCATCCCGAACTGGCTGCACGTCGAAGCCAACATGACGGAAGAAAGAACCATCACCGGCTGGATTCCGGATAAATACATCGTCCTGTCTTCGACTCCGAATGGCGACAAGATTCTCTTCGGCGAGGCCGTCGATTCCGAGGATCAAGCCAGCCGGAGCCACGGCCGCCACGCCGCCGCGCAAGATGCCATGCGCCTCTACTACGCGGTTGCTGAGTATTTTCCCACTTCGCCACTGGCTGGCGAGGCTATGTACCGCTCCGCCGATATCCGCTGGCAACTTGAAAAAGCCGACGTGATGTCACGCCCGTCCGCCAAAGAACAAGACGCTTTCCTGCGCGAGGGCATGGACGAGCAATACATGAAAGAAGTCATGAAGAAATTTCCTGGCACGAAATGGGCCGACATGGCAGCTTTCCATTTGATTGACAACAAACTATGCGGAGACTGGCAAGCGCAGTCGAAGTGTCCCGAGAAAGAGGCGGAGATTTATGAGAAGTATGCGAACGAGCATCCGCAGTCTCCGAACACTCCCCAAGCACTCTATGACATAGCGTATCGCTGGTCGGCTTTAATCGAGATCTACAAGAATGAAGACCAGCCGAAGAAAATAGAGCAGGCTAAGACCCGAGCCATTACCTACGCTCAGAAGCTCGTTACCCAATTTCCCCAAACCGACTGGGGCGAGCGCGGACAACGGCTTCTCTATTACGTCCAGCAAGGGATACCAACATATGGCAACGCGGACTAAAGGCCGCTGAAGCTTAAACGCACAGTATTTCGCTGCAGAATATTCGACTTTGTTATTCCGAGCCTATCCATCTGAGCCGCCCTCTGAATCGCACGCGAGGAATCTGGTTTCCTCAAGCGGTCTCATCAGGACAAGACCCGAACCAAATCAGCCAGCAATCTTATTTCAAAATTTCTGCAATACTTTCCGTAAGCGAGGTAATTGATTGCCCACCTATCAAGCGGTTGTCCTGGCCATCGTTCAGGGCCTGGCGGAATTTATCCCCGTGTCCAGCTCTGGACACTTGATCATCGTGCGCCGTCTTCTGGGATGGAATGAGCTTTCCCCCGCCCACGAGCTCACCTTCGATGTCGCTTTGCATTTTGGGACCCTGCTTTCTGTCCTCTTTTATTTCCGCCGCACCTGGTTCCAAATTATTCGAGCTGCATTTGGCGGCAAAGTTGAACGCTTTTCAGAGACCGCGGACTCGGGACAAAGCCTGTCCGCTGATGAGCAACGGGAAGAGCGTCTTCTACTTTGGTTCATGGCGATCGCCACAATTCCGGGTGCCATAGCCGGCAAACTTCTTGAGAATTCCGCCGAGGATTATTTTCGCGAGCACATTTTTTTGATTGCTGGCGCATTAATTGTCGTGGCACTCCTTATGTGGTGGGCAGAGAAAGCAGGAAAGCATATCAAGCCCCTCACTCAAATAAGTCTTGGCGACGCCATCGTTGTGGGCTGCGCGCAGGCCTTCGCCTTGATCCCAGGAGTTTCCAGATCGGGATCGACCATTACAGCAAGATTATTTCGCAATCTGAAGCGAGAAGCTGCCGTGCGTTTCAGTTTTTTATTGTCCACGCCGCTAATTGCGGGCGCAGCTTTACTCAAAGGTCATGAAGTTAGGAAGGAAGGCATCCCCGCAGGGATGCACGCCCCATTCATCGTGGGAGTACTGGTCTCAGCAATCGTCGGATACATCACGATTGCCTGGCTGATCCGCTATCTTCAAACCAATACGCTGAAAGTCTTCATCATCTACCGAATCGTTTTTGGCATCGTTGTGATCGGGCTCGCGTACGCCTGGCACTTACAGTAGCCGATTCGATTACTTCGCTGCAGCGAGCAGGCGTTGCGCGCGGACCCGGACGACCTGTATGACGGACGGGTCGTCCACGATCTGCTGAAGGATCGCCTCAATCGCGGACACATCCTGCAGGCCGCGCGATGTTTCCGATTCCTGCATGCGCTTCATTTCGTCATCGAGAGCAAGCTTCTGGTAGTGATGGTCATATTCCAGGCGCCGCCCAAATTCAAGAGTTGCCGCCAAGCCTTGGAAAATCTCCGTGAGTTCTTGAACGGACGGAACCGTCGAATAGTTGTACGTAGCCCTGGTACTTTTTTGCCCGTCTTTATATGACAACACCTTTATGCCGGTCGACGCCAGGTTCTTCTTTTTCGAATCGATATCTCTTTCGAAATAGTGAGCCTGTTTTGCCAAGTCGAAAACTTTAGCGCAAGTCACTTGTGAAGGTGTGAACTTCAAATGTAGTGAATCGTCGGCATCAGATTCACGGGTCAGTTTTCCATTCGACTCGTAGGTGGCATGACAATCAGAAGCAACCGAGATGAAGTAGTGCGCAGGATCAGATCCCGGAAATGTCTGTTCAAAAGCAACGGCTGAAGCCGGTTGCTGGGCCTGAAGGAGCGTGGCGAACAACAACAGTGTAAGCAGGAGCCTCGTAACGTGCGCTGTTCTCAATCGAGCCATACGGAAAGAATTATGCCAAACAATGGCGAGCCCCGGCGAGTGCTTATTCTTGTCGATGAACCATTTCAAGGAAGGCTTCGTGCACCCGCGTGTCATCGCTCAATTCAGGATGAAATGTCGAAGCCATGACATTTCCCTCGCGCACCGCAACCGGATCATCTCCTTCGGTTGCGATCACTTCAACGCCGGGACCGACGCGCTCGATTTTTGGGGCGCGGATAAAAACCATTTCCAGGGACGACTCTACCGAATTTCCGAGAACAAGTCTGCCTTCACGAATTGAGCTGTCGATCTGGCGTCCATAGGCATTGCGGCGGACGTCAATGTCAATAGCGCCCAAACCTGTTTGCGTGGGATTATCAACTTCCTTGGCCAAAAGAATCGCGCCTGCACAGGTTCCGAACGTGGGCTTCAATCGAACGAAGGCTTTGAGCTTTTCAAATCCCGCGTCGCCAAGAAGTTTGAGGAAGGTCCCTGATTCGCCTCCGGGAATTATGAGGCCGTCAATTTCATCAAGTTGTTCGGGCTTCTTGACGAGGACGACCTCCGCTCCCAGCTCTTCGAGCCGTCTGCGATGCGCGTCAAAATCGCCCTGCAAAGCAAGAACGCCTATCTTCATGGCGATATTGATTCTATTGGATGGTCCTGGAACCATAAAAAACCGGGTGCCCCAGGTCACGCCATCTTTGCGAGACCTGGGAGTCAACCTAGAATCTAGCCCGGTGCCGTCGATATGACCAAATCATCTCCACGCCAGCGTCGTGATCGAGTTGCCGTCAAGCGAAACGTCCGCCTGCATTCCGCCAAGCCGCAGGGACACCGTAGTTGGCACGCCTGTATTGGTCACCACCAACACTCGTTGTCCGTCCGGATTCTCAAAGCCAACGTGCTGAACGTCGTTGGCCCGGCGTTGTGGATCCATGCTTTGAGGATCAACAGCGCGCGAATCGATTCCTTGCGGATTGAAGCCTTGCGAGTCGAATCTCCGCGCCCCTCGACGGATGGTTTTGCTGTAGTGAGCGAAGGCCCAGAACTGCCCGCAACGGGTAATCTCTTTCGTGCTGCCGTTGATTGAAACCAGGCCGCCGCAAGGGAACGGTCCAATATTCGGCTTGCCTTTTTCGTCGAGCGCAATGTTCCATGAAGTGATTGAACGGCACCAATGGCGCAGAATCCCAGTGAAGGTCGCGCTCCATTTGCTCCAGTCATCTAAATAATGCGGATCGGTGTAGTCGGGGCCACCTTCGGTCCAGTACATCTCAACGTCCGGATACTTTTCTTGCACTCGGTCAATCCACTCCACCTGGCCCACATAGCCGTGCCACGCGATGGCATTGGTATATTTGCGGACCTTCGGAGTCTCCAACTCGCCAAGAGCGCGTCCCCATAGATTGTAATTGTGGTCGATGATCCAGATTTTGGTCTCGACATTGTTCTTCTCAAACGCCGGCCCGAGCATGTTGCGGACGAAATCCGCTTCGTACTCCTGGGGCCAGGCGCAGGCAGGCATGCGTCCATCCTGTTCGGTGTCCAGTTCGTTCTGAACCGTAACCGCCTGTACGGGTACGCCCTCGGCGGCGTATCCCTGCAAAAACTTCACAAAGTAGTTCGCGTACGATGGCATGTATTTTCGCTGCATCGCACCGCCGAGCATGCTGTTGTTGCCCTTCATCCAGCCGGGTGGACTCCACGGCGACGAGAACAAGAACAGTTCGGGATTGGCTTTGCGCGCCTCCCGCAGCATGGGCAGGATGTACTCACGATCATGGTCGATCGAGAACCGGGTGAGATCGGGATCCGGCGCGCCCTCATCGTAACTGTATAGCTTCGTCGAGTAGTCGCTCGCCCCAATACATGTGCGGCATACGTTGAATCCCATCTCCGCTGGATCGAAGAGTTCGTGAAACAACTGGGCGCGTGGCGCGGGTGCAAGCTGGTTAAGCGTATAGCAAGCCGCGTCAGTAAAAGCGGCTCCAAATCCCAAGATTGGCTGAAACTTGGTTTCTGGATGCAGAGCAATAGCATTCGCGGACGTGCCGCCCGAAGCCGGCTTCCAGGCAATTGTTTTTCCCGGAGCGTAGCGGGACTTATCGTTGGTCACCCAAACGGAAATGTCGCCTGCGGTAGAGGAAGCTGCTGAAGAAGAAGCTAAAGAAGTGTTCGACAACAGAGGAACCGCGCCTACTGCATTTGCCGCCAAGCCAAGCGCCGACAATTTCGTAAACTCTCGCCGGGATGTTTTCATGAAAGGGCCCGCCTCCTAAGATTGCAGTGTTTTTTGCAACATAACAGTAACACCCTAGTCAATAAAGCAGCGCTGCCTCGCAGACTAATCGTCGCAAATAACAGTGGCTCCGGATGTCCGGAGCCACGGAAACCGTAGCGTAAGCACTCTGTCATCATCAGTATTGATGACGCCCAAGTTCGTAGTCAACAGCAAACCCTTTTCCAGCATGCGAGTCCAATTAGCGGAGGCTTGATACGAATGAAGACGAACGTAAAACGAGGTTATCTCGCGGCGTGTATCTTAGTTGTCCTATATTCCCTTCCTGCACCAGCACAGAACTCCAACACAAGCGCGACCAGTCCTCAAAACACCTCAGTCGAACGCGATGGGCAGCATGATTTCGATCCTCTGATCGGCTCGTGGAAATATCACCTCAAGCGCCGCCTGCATCCCTTAACCGGCTCGACAACATGGGTCGAACTTGACGGAACCGGCGTCTGCTACAAAATTTGGGACGGCCGCGCCGATCTCGACACCATCGAGGTCGATGGCCCAACCGGTCACATCGAAGGTCTGACGCTGCGTACTTACAATCCTCAAACCCACCAGTGGAGCCTCTATTGGGCCAACAGCAAGGATGGCAAAGTCGTTGCGCCCCAGATCGGCGAGTTCAAAAATGGACGCGGTGAGTTCTACGCTCAGGACGATCTCAACGGAAAAATCATTTTCGTTCGTTATGCCTGGACCAACCTGGACACCGATACGCCCCACTTCGAGCAGTCCTTCTCAAATGATGGAGGCAAGACCTGGGAAGTGAACTGGATCACCGATCAGACCCGGTTGCCAGATGCTTCGGAGAAAGCGCGCTGAATCCATTTCGGGTGACACAGCCAGGTCGCCGCCAAAACGGGGACGTTACAACCGGTCTTTCCAATATCACGGCCTCGCTTGTGATGAGCGATGGCCACAATGATGACTTCGGAGGTTCGTCGCGGTAAACAATCGAAAACGGAAATTGGGGGAGAAGCAATCTTCGCGTCTTCTGCAAATAGTTCAGCCAGCGCGCGCGCAAACTGCTGGTGGTGTTGGCGCGGGGAGGGGTAACGTTGCCGGGCAATGCGATTCATCGCATTCTGCTGCGCCACGATCTGATGCATGAGCAACCACTAAGGACGGCGGGTCCACAGCGCTTCGAACGCGAGCAACCCAACGAACTGCGGCAGATGGACTTTAAAGGGCCGAAGGGATGGCCGCAGGCAAAACTGAACAAGAGATTCAGTTTCAATCAGGTAAATTGGCCGTATACTTGCTGTTTGGCACTGTTTCGTACGTTCATGCGTTCAGTTCGGCGTCCACGAGGTTCATGTCAAATCTAGAAAAGAGTGTCCAGAAGCGATTTGGTGTCCTTCCGAACTTTTTTCGCCTTGCACCTGAGACTCCCGAGATCACTGAGAAACTCTGGAGATTCGCACAAGCTGCCTACCTCGACAACCCTCTACCCTCCGTTTTTAAGGAGCGCCTTTTCGTCCATCTGTCTCGTTTTTGCGCAGTCCGCTACTGTATCGCTCGTCATGTTGGTTTTCTAGTGGGACTAGGTTTTCCCGCTGGCGATCCGAATGTGCGTACCCAAAGTGCTGCAGACGTCGTTAAACTCCTTCAACGGCCTTTTCCACGCGGACAAGAACTTCAGTCTTGTCTATCACTGTGCGCAGCCTGTCCCGCGCCCCTGGTTGAAATGCCGATGTCCGACACGCAGATGGAAGATGCCATCTTCGCGCTGGCAGGTCATGTCTTCCTGAAGACTTCTGACTATTTGGTGTGCCTTGACGCATTGTCTCGGCTATTTGGTCCTTCTCGCCTGCAATACCTGCTGTTGTTATTAGCGTTTGTCAGGGCAGCGCACTATTGGACTGAAACCCATCCTGAGATCGCCCTTGAAGATGACGTTAAAAAATTGCTGGCGACACATGAAGCTCTGGCGGACTGCATCCTCAATGATCCCGAGGCCACAGACAGCGTAAGCCAGGCACTTTTGAAGGAGTTGCCAGCCCTACGCCTCAGAGCGGATAAAGCTATTGGCTTGCTCGCCGCGATAGTGGATTCATCTGACGATGCCATCGTCAGCAAAATGCTGGACGGCACCATAACCAGCTGGAATGCGAGTGCGGAGCGGTTGTTTGGCTACATCGAGAGCGAAGCGGTAGGCCAGCATATTTCGTTGATCATCCCGGTAGATCGGCGAGACGAAGAAACAGTCATTATCGAACGAATCAGCCGAGGCGAACGGATCGAACACTTCGACACCGTTCGCATCCGCAAAGATGGGAAACTGCTCGATATTTCGCTCACAATTTCGCCGATCCGTGACGCCAACGGAAGAGTTGTTGGAGCGTCGAAAATCGCTCGGGACATCACCGAACGTAAACAAATTGAGCGAGCGTTGCGTGAGAGCGAAGAACGTTATCGAACATTGGCGGATGCACTCGACACCCAAGTGAAGTTCCGCACTCAGGAACTTGAGCGAAGAAACTCGGAACTGCGTGAACTTTCGGGACGACTCTTGCAGTCTCAGGATATGGAGCGGCGGCACATTGCACGGGAACTGCACGACAGTGCTGGCCAAACGTTGGCTGCGTTGGGCATGAAACTTGCCCAGCTTGCCCAAGACGCTAAAAATAATCCGGCTCGACTTGCCAAAGACATCGAAGATGCCGAAGGCCTGGTTCAGCACCTCACCCAGGAGATACGCACTACTTCCTATCTCTTGCACCCGCCCCTGCTCGATGAAGTTGGACTGGCATCTGCCCTCAGCTGGTATGTACAGGGTTTAAAGGAACGCAGCGGGCTCGATGTCGACCTGAGAATTCCCGAAAATTTTGAAAGACTCCCCGACGATACAGAACTCGTCATTTTTCGTATTGTGCAAGAGTCTTTGACGAACGTGCATCGCCACTCCAGAAGTAAGACCGCATCCATCCGGGTTGGTCGTGAAGGAGATAAGATCATTGTCGAGGTTCAGGATCAGGGTCGCGGAATGTCCCCGGAAAAGCTGGCTGAGATTCAGTCCCAAGGCTCCGGAGTGGGAATCAGTGGGATGCGAGAACGCTTGCGTCACTTCAATGGGGAGTTGCTGGTCGAGTCGAATGGCACAGGCACAAAGATTTTCGCAACTCTTTTACCAAAGACGTTTACGGCGAAGGAACAGGTCGTCGCAGGTGAAAGACGCGAAATCGCTTAAAAATGCTCGCTCGTCATCTCTAGAGCAGCCTTCTGAATTACCAGGCTATTTCTAATTGGTCGGGGCGAGAGGATTTGAACCTCCGACCCCCTGGTCCCGAACCAGGTGCGCTACCAGGCTGCGCTACGCCCCGACGAGGAGGACCTGCGCACGATTGAGAGTGAGGAAGCGCAGGGGCGATGACGAGCGCGATGGCCGTCCCGCGATGCGATTATAACACCGCGTTTTCGCGGGGACACGGGAGTGTACTCGTCCAGTAGATTGGTGACACTTTCATTCCTTTCGTTGAGATAGGATCTGGCGCAAGAATTGTTGAGGGGTTAGGTAGGCCAAGGACTGGTGAGGGCGGATGGTGTTATAGATTTTTTCCCAGTGGCGGAGTTCGCGATTGAGCTTTTTCATTTCGAGCGAGCAGTGGGTGACTTGGTAAAACTCTTCGGTATGGGTGCGGTTGGCGCGTTCCACGGCGCCGTTGAGTTTAGGAGAGCGGGGAGGCAGCACGAACAGGTGCAATCCACGCTGCTGGCAGGCCTGTTCGAAGTCGGCGGCGAACTCCGAGCCGCCATCGACTTGCAGGGCGCGGATGGGAAACGGCATGCGGTGCTGCAAAGTGTCAAGGAACTGAGTTGCGGCTTGCGCAGTGGCGCGAGGGTGGGCCTGAATGACGTCCCAGCGCGAGACGACGTCGCGGGCGGTGAACTGTTTGAAGTTCACGCCAGGGATAAGACGGACATCAACGGTATCGACCTGGACTAGGTCGCCGGGGCTGCAGACCGCGTACTGCTTGGGTTTGCGCACGGCGTAGGGACGGGGACGCAAGGCGCGACGCGACCCCGGAACTCCGCTGCGGAGAGGTTCGACGAGCCGGCCCTGCCGTTTCAAAGAGCTCAGAATGCGGCCCAGCATGGAAGTCGAGATGGCAATGTTTTGCTTCCGCAGCAGCACCGCCAGCTTGTCCTTGCCCCAGCGGGGAAACTGCAACCGCAAAGTCAAAACCTTTTCTGCTAAGTGAAAAGACCAAGTCGGCTGGCGGCGGTGGTGGGGACGATGACTGCGCGCTTCCAGGGTGGTCAAATCCATGGGCTCATAGCGCTTGAGCCACCGGTAAAAGGTCTGGCGCGAGATTCCAAAATGACGGCAGGTCAGGGCCACGTTTTTGGTTTTGCGGTAGTTATCCATCCAGGACAGGCGAACCAGTGCCGCCCGGCTCAGTTCCACCCCGATCGTCGCTAAACCCGCCGATCGCGGTGGCTTTCCGTTCCTAGGTTGCATCGAAACACTCTACCTGAGAGTGTCACTAATCATTCTGAACGAGAACAGGGAGCCACTCTGCGGATTCGGAACACGGGATTAACAGTCGCGCAGGTTAGCGAATGTTAATTCGGCTTGCGGTCTTTGCTATCTGAAAGGTACTGCAAGAGGGCGGTGTCAGCCGCGGTTTTGAATTTTTCCAGGAGCGACGCGTCGGTGCCGCGGTCGGAGGCCGACGGCTTCGGCATGATGCTCTGGCGCAACTCGTCTCCCGCTTCGGAATGATTGGTCATAACTTGAATGTAGAACCACAGGAAATGCCGCATTTGGTCGAGCGCCGACTTCAACACCTGCAGAGACTCCATCTCGGGCAATTGAGTCAAGGCTTCGAGCAACTCGGGATTGCCCGGAGCTTCCATGGCGGCGCAATTCAGTTCTCGTTGGATAGCGCGCAGATCTTCAGTGACGCGCAGAATGCGGACATGAACTTCGTCCAAACAACCGTCTGTTGGCTTGGGCAATTGCTTCCTCACGACCAACTCAACATCTCATTCGTGAGCTTAAGCGAATAGATGTCCCACGGGCATGCGCTTTCGTAATTCTGGCAATTACTTTTGGTGTGCGGATGCAGTTTTGGAACTGAGAGCCATGACGGGGCTGTCGAAAGTAACGACAGCTCTAGGCTAATGAGCCAGCAGCGCGGATTTCAGGCACTTCCACGATTCGGCTGCCGGACGAGGGATTTTCGACGGCGTGAACCAAAGAGCGCGTCATCTGCGCCAAAGTAACCAAGCCGAGCCGGCAAGCACCATCGCGAGTCATTGGAACTCGCTCGATGAGCCAATAACCCGGTATTAGGAAATAAGGCCAGCGGTGCCCACGGACGACCACGTACGTCTTCTTATTCTTAGCTTTGATGCTTTTCAAGTTCAAGTAAAGCTTTCTTTCTCTGCACTCCCCAACGATAGCCAGCCAGGTCTCCGTTTTCTCGGACCACGCGATGACAGGGAATTGCCACCGCGATCCGGTTTGTAGCGCAAGCTCGCGCCACTGCCCTGGCCGCCGTTGGCTGTCCGATATCCTTGGCGACGTCGCTATAGGAGCGCGTTTCGCCGAAAGGTATTGATTGCAGATGTGTCCACACGCGGCGTTGAAAAGCCGTGGCCTGAATGTCGAGAGGAAGTGCCGGATTCAGCTTCTGTCCAGACAGGTGGCGCAGCAATTCCTGCGTCCATTGTTGTATTGCGTCGTCATCGCGTCGGCGATTGGCAAATGGGAATTCATGCTTCAAGCCGTGTTCAAGTTCTTCATCTGAGTCAGCGAATTGAATGGCGCAAATACCTTTGGCCGTAGCGGCAACGAGCATCCGGCCTAGCGGCGAATCCGTGCAGGAGTAGCGAATAGTAGCTGCGATCGATCCCCGCCGATATTTATCTGGAGACATGCCCAGATGCGACGCGGTGCGCTCGTACAACCTGCTGCTGGAACTGAACCCAGCATCATACATGGCGCGTGTGACCGAGTGGCCAGCCTGCAAATTGCGCTTCAATTGCTTCATCCGGCATGACTCGGTGTATGCGCGCGGAGTAACTCCGAGGACTGCTTTAAACACTCGCTGAAGGTGGAATGGGCTTTTGTCAAACGCGGTTCCGAGCTGAGGTAAGGTGATGGACTCATCCAGATGCTGTTCGATGTAACGGCAAACCGACTTCACCAGTTTGAGGTTGGTGTCCCCGCCGACGACTCTAGGCTTACAACGCAAACATGCGCGGTAGCCGGCCTTTTCGGCAGCATCCGGCGTCCCGAAGAAGGTTACGTTGGTTCGACGCGGGTGCTTCGCCGGACACGAGGGGCGGCAATAGATCCCGGTAGACGACACCGCGAATACGAAAATGCCGTCCTGAGTGCGGTCACGGGCAAGAACTGATTGCCAGTTGTGATCGGTGACTGCGTCCCATACTAACATTTCGGTCTGTAACTCTTCGGGCGATGAGCTCAGGTTGAACAAGGTATTGGTCGTCATAATGACCAAAGCTTATGCCTTCCGCTTATGGTGGACTATCCAGATTTTGCGGTCAAACCGAAATTGTTCGGAAGTACGTCATGGTTTGTTTCGAAACAAGCCGTCGACCGAGAGCGAACCTGCTCCTCCCAGCATTAAGCACACATTGCCGCAATCAGAGTCAGCGGAAATTCGATACCCGGCGTGAAAAAGCCGTTCTTCGCGTGGACAAAGAGAATTGCTCCGGCCATATCGCACGCCAGCAGGATTGCCGCAATACGGGTCCCCGCGCCGAGTATAAGCGCCAGTCCGCCCAAGAACTCAACAAATGTGACGACGACAGCTAACACCGCCGGTATAGGGATACCCATGTGGCCAAACATTCCAGCAACTCCGGAAAAGCCAAATTTAAAAAGCTTTTGACTTCCGTGTGCAAGAAAAACAATACCAACAGTTACTCGTAGCACAGTAAGGCACAAGACCGCATCTTCAGCGTGTCCATTTACTCCTCCTCTAACGCAGACTTGAATTTATTGGTTGCTGCCCGCGGTAGCGCTGGCAGCTTTTCCAGAACCTCAATCAGGCCGAGAAGATCATTCTTACTTACATCTCTCAGGGCGTGCAGATGAAACTGTTCAATGGGCCGGTCCATTCGAGCAAGCAATTCCAGGCCAGCTGGCGTGATGAAGGTCTTGAGAATCCTGCGGTCATTGTGTTCCCTTCGCCGCGAGATGAGTCCGCGACGCTGCAAACGGTCGAGCAGGCGGGTTATATCAGGATCGCGGCTGATCATGCGATCACCTATCCGGCTGCACGCCAATCCGGTGGGTCCGCCGCCACGAAGAATCCGCAACGCATTGTACTGCGTTGGAGTCAGGTCATATTGCTTAAACATTTCCGCAATCCGGCGTTCCAATCTATCGGCGGCGCGCAGTATAGCTATAAACACCCTCTCTTCCAAAATCGGGGAATGTTTTGCCCACAGCTTCTTGGTTCCTGAACTCATTCGTTAAAAGTACAATCGTGATAACGAATAATATACAAGAGTGTCATGCGCGGATTGGGAAAGAGGATTTTGGGAAGAAGCCGAACTTTGGCGTGAAGCTATTCGGTGAGGAGAACTTTTCGGCTGAGTTGCGCGCAAATGTCTCGCGCCTTCGCGGGTTCTTTGATCGACACTAAGAATATTCGCCGGAGATCGGACCGGCTTAGCAACCCTCTTTCGTAAGCGGAATATAGGCCTTGCCCGAGCAAGCGGCCATCCATGCTGACATGGGAGGATGCGTAATCGCGGTCTTTGGCTTTGCTTCTGGAGAGCCTCCCACCACGTCGGCAGAGTATTTGAGATCCCAAGTGCGCCAGCGCGTGTTCGAGCGTCTCCGCATAAACGTTATCTTCACACTGACCCGGGAAATGACCTGACGATTTCAGTGGCAAGCCCTGGCAGGCACGATGGAGGAAGCGTGCTGCCTCCTCGGCTGCATACCTGGTTTGGAATTCGCGAACGACGAAAACATTGAGCTGAGGCAAGTACATGCAGCCTCGATCTTTCAGTTGCATCAGGACTCCCTTTGTTTCTTTCGCAGGGAAGCCTTCCCGAGACAGAATCTTTCGAAGTTGCTGGATGGACGGGCGCCAAACTTCGGGCAACAAATCAACCAGAAATCTCGGTTGGGTGCCGTTCGTAGGAGAGTAGCGGTTGATATCCAGAAAGCGGAGCAGTTCATCGATCAAACTGTAGATCGCTGGTGCGCAATCATCTACTTCATCCTCTTTACTCCAGCGGTCCAGACAAAGACGATAGCTCTCGTACTTTTCGATAGGCGTCGAATTGAACACACAAACTGTGCTCTCGTCTAGGCTGACAGCTCGAACTGGCTGCGGCTCCTCAGTAGCATGCCAGTAAAGTGCGTCGACATTCTGCAGGATAGTGAGAACGTTCTCGCCCGATAGTTGTTCACGAACCAGCGCGGGCAAATGCGAAGGTGCCAAATGAGATTCGCCGATCAGCGTGATGATCACCACTTCAGGATGCCGTTGGCGCACGTCCGCAATCTTGTGTGCCGCATGGCGGTCGCGAGCGTTGATCTTGCGCAAATCCTCTCGAGGCATGCAGTCGAGGCCGTACAATCCGTCAGCATGTTCACGAGCGGACGATATTAGCGCGTAAAACGGCTCCCAATCGTATCCCCAGTCCAGATCGAAACGAATACGCTGGCGAAGTTCGGATTCGGTAATCTCCCTGCGCCACCACTGATCAAGAATGTGCTGATCGCGCGAGAAAATCGTTTCGACAGCGAGGACGACTGGACGATCTTTGACGCTTGCCCGATCTTTTATTAGTTTTGCCGCGAAGTGTTGGCAGGCAGGCAGTGCGTGGTAGTCTCCCACAAGAATCGAATCTGCATGGGAAATCCGTGCTTCGAGTTCTGAAGAGCCAAGTACGCACTCGTAGGAGCGAAAAGCTTGAGCGTAGTCTTGGAGATATTTTCGACGCCATGTTTGGTCATAGGCCCGGACCTGCGGCTCGACCCTTGCGAGCGCCGAGACTTCGTGGTCGCGTCGGAAACTTGGTATGGTTGCCATTTATTTGCCTGGCGCAGTGTTGGGAGGGCACGACTTCCAGTCGTGCCGCTAGTACGTCGCGCAGTGTTCGGCCCGACTGAAAGTCGGGCCCTCCCGGTTTTTTACATCTACTTTTTCTTCGACTCGCTCGGTACGCGGCAAACCGCGAGTGCCGGTTTCTTGACTTCTTCTCCGCCGCGTCCCTATGCTTGCCGACGGAGAATCTATTGCCGAATCAACCGCCCGCTAACCTGACCGTCGCGACTACAGGCGCCAGCGGCTCGCTTTTTTTCAAGCACTTCCTGCTTGCAGTCGAGCGGGACAAGCGAATTCAAAACGTAAATTTCATCGCCTCCGACAGCGCGCTACGCGTGATGGCGGAAGAACTAAATCTGACCGGCCGCGACAAACTAGTTGCCCGGCTGCTCGGAAAATCCTCCCGCAAAATTCATCAGCAATCGAACGCCGACATTGCCGCGAATGTCGCGAGCGGTTCTTATCCCGCGGATGCAATGGTCGTGATTCCATGCAGTGTCGGAACTCTGGCTCGTATTGCCAATGGCATCGCGTCGCGACTCATCGAGCGCGCCGCCGACGTCAGCCTTAAAGAGAAGCGTCCGCTGATTCTGTGTGTCCGCGAAACTCCGCTCAATAAAATCCATATCCGCAACATGTACCGCGCCGCCGATGCTGGCGCCACCGTCTTCCCCTTGATCCCCGCGTTCTATAGCCACCCCGCCACCGCCGATGACATGGCCCACGAATTTGCCAATCGCGTGTTGGCGCATATCGGCCTGCCGCAACCAGACGCGTACCGCTGGAAGGGCGATCAGTAATCAGAAGAAATGGTTACTTGCGGGGAGACTTTAAGTGTAGGAGTGGAGACGCGGAGTCATCCAGATTCCAGGCGGACATGTACTGCGGGGGCACTCAGCAATCAGCGGTCAATAGACCAGCGTGAGTAGAATTGGTTTTCGCTGATGCGCGGAGTAAACTCAAAACAGTTAGTGTCGGAGGAGTCTTTGTGGTTTCGCCAAATGGAGTCATCGTAAGGGACCCCGATGTTCTTGGGGGCGCGCCGGTTTTCCGGGGAACCCGCGTTCCGTTTCAGGCGCTGTTGGATTACATTGAGGGCGGCCAAACCCTCGACGACTTCCTAGACGACTTCCCCACCGTCGCCCGTGAGATGGCCATCCACGCTCTAGAACACGCCAAGTCACTCCTCGTCAGTCAATTGTGAAGAATCTGCTGCTCGATGAATGTGTCCCAAGAAAGTTCAAGAATCACTTGCCTGGCCACAACTGTGTAACTGTTCCCGAGGCAGGTTTGGCGGGCAAGAAGAACGGAGAGTTGTTATCTCTCGCCGTGCAAGCTGGATTTGAGGTATTTATCACGTTGGATCGAGGCATCGAGTTTGAGCAAAATCTGACCCGAGGCGGAATCGCGGTAGTTCTGATTCGTGCAAAGTCGAGCCGACTAGTTGATCTACTTCCTCGCGCTTTGGAAGTTTTGGCGGTGCTCAGCTCTATTGAATCAGGCAAGCTTGTCCTGCTTTCCTAATCTGCCGGCGTGCCTAGTTCATTGTCGGCGGCGGAACTTTCGGGGGCGGAGGGCCATGCGGGGCCTTGGGCATTTTCGGCGCGGCCTCTCCGGAAAGCTCGGGCGGTTCCGGGGCGGACGATGCCTTACGAATTTCTATGGTGCCGTGCTCGTTGTTTAGCACGAGGTGCGGGCCGCCTCCGCCGACGGTACCGGTCGCAACCGCCTGGTCATCTCCACTGATAACTTTGAGGTCTGGGAAGTCGGATTGCACTTCACCATTGCGAGCCCGCGCATCGACCTGGAACCCTGTCTTGTCCGGTATGTAGATTTGGATGTCGCCTTGCCGGTTGTCTACCTGCATGCTGCCCAGCTTATTCACATGTACTTCAACCGTGCCGTTTTCATTGGTCAAGCGGACATCGCCGGTCATGCCATTAAGGCGAATGTCTTTCGATCGCGTGGACAGGCGCAATGGCCCAGCAAGGTTTGACGCCTGCAGATCACCTGAATCCAAATCCAGATTGCCATCCAGTTTGGAGAATTCAATATCAGTGCGAGGAGACTTGAAAGTGACCGACCTGGCAATCTTCGAAAGTTTTACGCTCTCCATGAACTCGCCATCCAGCCGGACTGAGCCCTGGATATCATCCAGGGAAACGTCATTAGCATGCCCGTGCACCGAAACATCGGATGCGATTTGCGAAATACGCGCCGAACTCTGATCCAGGCTCAGGTTTACTTTGCCTTTAACGTCGCTGATAGAAACACTCCCGTGTGCGCTGGTGATGTCGGCGTCGCCTTCACGGCCCAATACGCTGACATCTCCATGCCGCGTGGAGATTACCACGGATGCCCTGCGCGGAATGGAAATAGTTAGATCCTCCGTTACACCGTGATCACCCGAGCCCTGAGTGTTGGCATCCAGATTAACGACGTTGCCGCTAACGCTAATTTTGGGTTTCGTGGCGAGGTTGAACTTGTCAGCCGCCTGCTGATCGCGGGCGTGAAGTCTTTTGGCGACGACAACTTTTACCTGATTCTCGTCCCAATCTTCAACGGTCACATTTCCGCGGTCGTTCGTGATGTGCAGGCTGCCGCCAGAAGGGAAGGGCTGCGTGAGTTCATCGTTGAAAGTAAAAATCGGGCCAAACAGCCGCATATTTTGGAAGAAATCGTCATCCGACCATCCAACGTGGTCACCAAACGACTCCCAATCGAGGCGGGAAGCTTGCGTCGCCATTATGCCGAAGCAGATCAGTACGATAACCAAAAAAACTCCCCCACCTCCAATGCTTGCTACCCGAACACCTTCACGCTGCGCCTGTTGGTATTCAAGCAGCTTGATGACCCCCCAAACAATTAGCAGAACTGGCCAGTAATGGGCGTACCAGTGGCCGAAGGTTGCCCAGTCGAGCATGCCCATTGTGCCCATCAGAAAAACGATTCCGAGGATGATCAGCACTACGGGGCCGGCGTAGGAATGTCGCGTTCTGACGCGAGGAGCTTGAACTGGGCTAGCCATTTTTCACCTCGGAAGAGTCGGTGGAGGAAGACGGCGGATTTTCCGGCGCACGATCTTCCCTCGGATAATTTTCCGGAGGGGGAATGGATCCGCCCGTGAATCCAGTTGTCGGAGGTGGTCCGGCAGGAATTGCGGGAGGCGGCGTCCTGGTATCCATCAACTTCATCAAGCCCACCACGAGCAACAGAACTGGCCATGTGCGGCCGAATCCGGGTCCGTCGAAGCTCTGGATTAGAAACAGAGTCCCAATAGTTACGAGCCAAATCGGTCCCGACCAGACTCGTCTGCTGTAGCAGACGTGCGGGTCATACCCATGCCTTAACATTCCCGTTCGAGTGGCAAACATCCAGACGCCAAGGAAGATGAGGAACATCGGCCAGATCCGGCCGACATTGAACTCAAAAACTCCAGCGGTCTGGAGCAGGAACAAGACGCCAAGGCCAATCAAGACTACGGCTGCTGTCGGCACTTTAGAGGGTGGTGGTTCTATCGTTGCCGCAGGAGCAGAATCACTGAATGGTGCGTCAGAAGGCGGAGTGCGTTCGGTCGCGCCAAAAGTCCGGCCGAGGCCAAAGGGATCAGGAGGCGCTTGTCCCATTCGTATCGCCTGGGCGGAACGCACGGCATCAACGATTTGATACACACAAAAGAACCCCATGGCGATTCCGAGAACCGGTTCCATGCCCCCGGCGTGCCCGGAAGAAAGTCCCCAGACCAATCCGGTGAAGATGAGCAAGTGGGCCAAGCCCTTCGCGTATTGCCCGGTATAAACAGCCCCGACACCGAACGGAAAGAAGCTGGCAAGAATGGCGGCAACTCCGGGATGCGGCCCCGATCCCGGCATGGTTCCCGCCGGCGGTGTTGAAACGAACCCCGGAGCCGGTGGCGGCACTGTCGGCTGCACCCCTTGAAGGCGCTCCGCAAGACATTGCTCGCAATAAATCACGCCCATAACGTCGCGTTTACAGTCGTTGCAGAGGGGTTTGCCGCAAGTCCGGCAATAGGCAATTGCTGGAACAGATGGATGATTGGCGCAGTTCATGAAAGCCTCCTGTCAGTGGTTCCAGTCACTACAGGGGAATCTGCGGGGGCGGAGGCCAGCACTGGCTGGTTCTCCCCCTGGCTGTAGTTGCGATCTTGTCGTTTTTCTGGTTGTTCACTGGTGTTGTCTTTACGACTCTTGCTCTTTTCTTCAGGCGCTGGTTCTTCAGGGACGGTCGCCCGCTTGAAGTCCCGGACCCGAGATTCGATCTCATACACGAAGCGGATGTTCTCGTAATACTTGACCACCCGCCCTGATGTCTCAAAATAGTTCCGCTTGATGGCGGTGGGGCGAAGGTCCACATGACGGACGTCGCTTAGTTTAACCCCGGCAAGGCTGAGCGAAATTGAAAGCGAGAAAAAAGCCATGCCGAACGACATGGCGAATCGAGGCTGCCGCGCGACCGCAAATGCAGGCGCGGTCGCGGTTCCTGCCCAATCGCGAAAGCGTTCCCACCACGAGATTGGAGTGGCGCCACTTCGGATGGTTCCCAGGCGAGAGGTGTCTACACCGATCGTGCCCACCAGAATGTTTTCGACCAGATGCGCTGGAGGCTCGACCTCTTCGAGAGACTTGAGCCAATGCCGGCCTGCATCGACCTCTGCCAACAGCGGACCGCACACCGGACACTTGCCCGCGTGGGTCTGAAAACCTTCCATAATCTGTGGGCTTAGCTTTGCGTCCAAAGCTTCGCTAAGGATGCCCTCAAACTCGGAGCACTGCATTTCGTTCTGTTTCTCCGTTGCCATTTATATTACCTGCCTATATGTACGTTGTAGGAGGCGTGCAAGTTCCGCCCGTCCCCGATTTATTCTGGACTTCACGGTACCCTCCGGAACTCGAAGCACCGTGGCGATTTCCCGGTAGTCCATGTCCTGTAGGTCCCGCAGAATCACCGCCTCCCGGAGATCGGGAGAGAGTTTTTGCAAAGCCCGATGAACCGCTTCTTTGGTCTCCCGGCTTTGAACCCGGGCATCCGGCGGAAGAGCCTTGTCTGGGATACGTTCGCTAAGCGGCATGGCATCTTCATGTTCCGACGGCGCGGCATCGAGCGAGTCCGTCATGCGCTCCTGCTTGGTTTTACGAAAGTAATCAACCAGCAGGTTACGCGTAATCGTGGTCATCCAGGTCATGAAAGCCGCCCGTTGGGAATCGTATGACTTCAGGCTGCCGTACATTTTGATGAAGACCTCTTGAGTAAGGTCCTGGGCTTGATCGGGAGAGCCGGAAAAACGATAGCAGATGTTGTAAATACGCCGATGATAACGCTGAACGATCTCCTCCCATGCAGCGGCCTCGCCGGCGATGCAACGACGAACCAGCATGGCGGCCACATGGGCGTCTTCCAAACCTTAACTCCCTCCGGGGAAGTCTAATCTCGTCGCTTAGGCAACGATCGATAACACGACAGGCTTAACACCAGTTGCAACATACGCTTTTGTTAAGCGGAAAGTTCTTGATGTTTAGAGGCTTACAAGAAACAAAGCATTGTAGCAGTGGGGGTAACTTGTTGGAGAGAAGGGCCGGGTGAGCCGATCACAGCGTTTTGACGATTCAACTCGGGACGGCATATTCTGACGAGTTCAACAGAGAAGCATCGCAGCTCGGAACGGGAGGCGATGGCTTGATAATGCGCTGACGCGAAGTATTTGACGATTTCCAAACCTGTCTTTTCGGGTTCTGTGAAGTCCCAGGTTCGTTTTTGCTAACGCATGGGGTCAAACAGGAGAACTGTGAAAATTTTACTGGCGATTTTTGGACTTGCGCTTGTGATCTCAGCGCGAGCTAGCGAGAGAGAAAAAGTTCCCTTGGGGGAGGTGGCCGATCACGCCGTTGAGCAATCGAAGTTGACTCTGACCGGAAGCAAGCCGTTCCATCTCAAGGCAGAGATTGTCGAGACGACGAACCCGAGCTCGGAATACCGAGGAAAGATCGAGGAATATTGGGTATCGCCGGAGAAGTGGCGCCGCACGATTGAGACTCCTGACTTTTCACAGACACTGATTGTCAATGGAGACCAAGTCTCGGAGAAAGATACAGGAGACTATCTCCCTTGGTGGCTTAATGAGCTTGTGATAGCAATGACGGACCCTCTGCCCATGGTTGAGCAGCTCAAGCAGCTCAATTCGCAGATGGCCAAGCCCCAAGGTTCGGAGAATTCAAACACCTGCGCTGATCTTCGCACGAAGGTCGACCGGTCGGTGTTTTGTTTTGAAGGAAGTCACGGGCTACTGACTTCGGTTTTCACTCGAGGATACAGCGCTCAGTTTGAGGACTTCAAGGGTTTCGCAGGAAAGCGGGTGCCACATCTTATTGTGATAGTTCCGGAGTCCGGCACGACTATTCAAGCCAGAATTACGGAGCTTACCGAATTCCACCAAGACGGCGAAGCACTGTTCGCGGTTCCAACGGCTACGCCTGCGCGGGATCAGATCAAGACGGTCAAAGTGGATGAGTCCACTGTTCGTGCGTTGGCCTTGAACGGTACGGAGATTTCCTGGCCTCCCGGGGGAGGCGGACCAACGACAGGCAGATGCGCTATTTATCTGTCTGCGGACAGGACGGGTCATGTCCGTGAAGTGTGGCCCGGAGGTTGCGATAATCCAGGGTTGGAAGATCCTCTTCGTGCGATTGTAAGCAAGTGGCAATTAAAACCCGCTGTTCAGAATGGCATACCTGTCCAAATCGAAGCGTCAGTGACATTCACTTTTGAGACTCGGGTGGTCGACGATCATTCAGCGCCAAAGGAGTCCAAGGTGGAAGCGCCCGGACCCGCCACGAATGGGGCGGTGAATAATAGTCAACGCAAGGGACCGATAGTCGTGCAACCACGCGTTATAGAGCTGGTGAAACCCGATTGCCATGCCGGACAGAGTTGTTTCGGCATACACGGCACTGTAATTGTGGACGTGAATGTCCTGGTGGACGGAACGGTTGGCGACGTAAGGCCAACGGGTGATACGCAGTTGTTTGAGGTTGCCACCAGGGCTGCGAAACAATGCCGCTTTCAACCGGGGACATTCCTTGGGAAACCGACAAGTATGGGTTATACATTGAAGTATGAGTTTTAACGTAGGCGAATCTCTCAGCCGTTGAGTCCCCTCCGGCCACGATAAGGTATTCTGTCCCAGCACTATCCTCAAGAATATGCCCAAGAAGAAGCCTCAAGGATTTGCCACGCGCGCCATCCATGCCGGTCAGCAGCCCGACGAGGAAACCGGCGCTGTAGCTCCGCCTATCTACGCAACGTCGACCTATGTTCAGCAGGAAATCGGCAAACACAAGGGATACGAGTATGCGCGGGTGTCGAACCCCACTCGCGATCGCCTCGAAGAAAACCTGGCTGTGCTTGAAGGCGGCATCGGGTCGAGAGTTTTCGCAAGCGGGATGGCTGCGATCAACGCCCTCTGCAGCATGTACAAATCCGGCGACCATGTAGTGTGCGGCAATAGTTTGTATGGCGGCGTTCCCCGGTTATTCAATCAGGTGCTGGCGGGCTATGGGTTCGATTTCACTTATGTCGATACTTCAGAGGCAAAGAATGTCCAGCGCGCCATCCGCAAAAATACGCGGATGATCTATATCGAGACGCCCGCCAATCCGCTGATGTCTCTCAGCGATATTGAGGCGATGAGCAAAATATCCCGCGCCGCAAAAGTGGTTCTTGTCGTGGACAACACGTTCATGTCGCCATACTTCCAGCAGCCAATTGCTTTAGGCGCGGACATGGTCGTCCATTCCACCACCAAGTTTCTCAACGGACACAGCGACGGCCTTGGCGGAGTTGTGGTCTGTACCAAGCCCGAACAGATGGAGCAGTTGGGATTCGTGCAGAAAGCCGCAGGTGCGATTCTTTCTCCGTTCGAGTGCTGGTTGATTCTGCGTGGAGTAAAAACGCTCGCTGTAAGAATGGAGCAGCACGACGTTAATGGCAGGCTGGTCGCGGACTTTCTCAATGGCCACAAGAAAGTAAAGAAAGTTTTCTATCCCGGATTGCCCGAGCATCCGCAATACGAGCTGGCTCAACGCCAGATGACCGGCTTCGGTGCGATGATCGCCTTCGAAACAGGTTCCCTTTCCAACGCCAAGAAGATGCTGAAAGAAGTTCGAGTGTGTTCCTTGGGAGAATCACTGGGAGGTGTCGAAACGCTGATCTCTCATCCCGCAACCATGACCCACGCCGCGCTCGGGGTGAAAGGAAGGAAAGAAATCGGAATCACCGACGGCCTGGTACGTCTATCCGTTGGGATCGAGGATGTAGCAGACATCATCGCCGATCTGGATCAGGCTCTGGCCGCGATCTAATCCGCCGCATGGTGCTCACCGTCAGCAATCTATTTCCACGCCTTCGAATAGATCAGTTTCCTGCGCCGCAGAAACGAACTTGACTGAAGCTGCCAGGTGAAACATCTCCACTGGCCCGCGCTTGCGTACACTTTGCTCGAACATCGACGCCAGCGGAGACTGGGTTTCATGGATCTTGAACGCCGCGATTTTCGTCTCAAGGTGCTGTTTAATGTCGATACACGTCGTGACCGGAGACGCAGTGACGGGCTGCCGCCCGGGCAGCGTGAAATCACCGGTTACGTAATACAGCTTCTGAGTGCGATGAGTTTTCACGCCGCCGCTTAGCTGATCTGGATAGCGATTCTCGCGCCCCGCCCAATGGAATGCCAGCGAAGCGAACACCGAGGCCATCGCATGATCCTGGTGGCCGGTCAATCCGCCCTCAGTGCCAAATGTGAGCAGCACTTGCGGGCGAAAACGGCGAATATGGTGTGTGAGATCACAAACCACCCGATATAAATCCTGGCGATAAAGTTGCCCGTCAGGATAATCGAGTATCACGCAATCAGAAACACCGAGGAGTTCGCAAGAAGCGGTGAATTCAGCCCGGCGGAGGGCCGCGAGTTCCTGGTCGTTCTTGGCCGAACCACGGTTTGTGGCGGCTTGTCCAGAAGTGAGGCAGACCACGCAAGTTTCCGCTCCCCGGTCGCGATATAGGCGCAAAGAACCGCCAAATCCGCCCGCTTCATCGTCAGGATGAGCGGTGATGCACATCAACCGCATTATTCCGTTAGGTCCGCTTCGCTCATGCATGCCTGATTGTACCGCCCGAAGTTGCGACAAATTACCGTGCCGTATGCAAATGTTTGCGTCCCTGCGGCGCACTCAACAGTTTCTTCTTGGGACGGTTCCCATTCCAAACTAAGATAGAAGCCGAGTCTGGATGGGGGGCCGCATCAGCGGGAGTTTCTGTGCACGTTCTGGTCACAACCGATACCCTGAGCGGGGTTTGGACATACAGCCGCGAACTTGTCACTGGGCTTGCCAGTCGGGGTGCGCGCGTCACTCTCGTCAGCTTCGGAGAAATTCCCGTCCCCGAGCAGACTTCCTGGATGGACAATCTGCACGGCCTTGAATATCGCCCTACGGCTTTCCGCCTCGATTGGATGCAGGAAGGCCGGGAAGATTTCGAAGATTCGTCCGCATACCTTGTGTCCCTTGTAAAAGAGCGGAAACCAGACCTGCTGCACTTCAATCATCTTGCCTATGGTGGCCTCGCTGTAGATGTTCCTCGTATCGTCGTCGCTCATGGAGATTTGATCAATTGGTGGAAGGCTGTGCACGGGCATGAACCGAAAGATACTCCGTGGCTGCGGTGGTACCGGCGGACGTTGAATGAGGGGCTTGCGCAAGCTGACGTCGCCGTTGCTCCAACAGTCTGGATGCTGGATTCAATCCGCGCGTGCTACGCAATGCCAAAGCAAACCGCGGTCATTTACAGCGGGCGAAACCCAGTCTCGCTCAATCCATACGGAAAGAAGGATGGCTCGGTGCTGGCTATCGGACGGCTCTGTGATCCGGGAAAACAACTTTGTTTGTTGACACAACAAAAGCATCCTCTTCCCATTTCGATTGTGGTCTCAGACACCACGGTTCGTGTTCAGAAAGCTCCGATTCGCGCTGACGTGAAGCTCGCGGTTGATAACACGTCCGTGTCATTGAAAGGGGAGCAGACTGAAAGCCAGCTGCGTGCGCTCTACAGCAAGAGCTCGATTTATGCGGCGACATCGCGTTATGAGCCAGTTGGTTTGAACACAGTGGAAGCTGCGTTCTCCCGCTGTGCGATTGTCGCGAACGATATTCCATCGTTCAGGGAAACATGGGGAGACGCTGCTCTGTATTTTCGTTCCAATGACGGGTCAAGCCTGGCCAATGTAATTCAACGGCTGAGTGAAAATCCGGAATTGTGCCGCATCCATGGAAATAAAGCCTTTCAACGGGCCCATGAGTGCTTCACGGCCAAGCGCATGATCGATGACTATGTTTCTTTATACAGCCGACTGCTACGGAATGAACCAGCGACTGTAGCAGCATAGGCCATCCAGGAGGGTTTCCTCTGTGTAACTCCGTGTCCTCTGTGGTGAAGCTTGACCCGCTGGGCGACAAACACCAGAAGCTGCTATCTTCCTTACATCGAGAAAATCGTTGGACGGAGGCAATTATGTCAGCAGTAAAAATCACCATCAAGAAAGACGGTCCTTATCGTGTGGAGGCGCCCGAAGGTTCCGTCGAATTGGTCGACTCAGAGGGAAACAAGTACGACCTGACCGGCAAACCGGCCTTTTCTCTTTGCCGTTGCGGAGGATCGACAAACAAGCCTTTTTGCGACGGGACCCACAGCAAGATCGGTTTTCAGGGAGCACAGCTGGCAGTGAAGAAAGCAGAAGAGACTCCCAGTTCAAACCCGCCCGGACAAGGCGATTGACACGGAAGCTCAAAGCTAAAATGAACAACGCGGGGAGCGCTGGCATGCAACAACGTCGCGTTTTTGTTTTACTTGCATCTGCGGCAATTGGTGGCGTTAAAGCGTTACAGGCAAGTCCCGCGGAAGACGAAGCGCAATCCTACAAAGCCCACATGGCTTGGGTTGCCAAAGTGTTGATCCGCATGAAGACGATCCAACCCGGCATGGCACGAAAGACGCTCCTCACGGTCTTCACGACTGAGGGTGGAATATCAACGGGGCTGCGGCGTACCTTCGTCAGTCGAGACTGTCCGTATTTCAAAGTGGATGTGGAATTCCAAGCTGTCGGGCGACCGAACCAAGATCAGGACGGACGGGTGACGCTGGTCGAAGGTGACGAGGATATTATTCTCAAAGTCTCTACGCCTTATTTGCAGTTCGTTACCGCGGACTGAAGCTGAATCAGATAGGGATGCCTTCCGAGTTTCACGTCAAACCTGATGACCGCTCTTAGTGAATGGTCTTGGTCTTCCGCGACATATAATCCATCAGCAGATATTGTCCCAGTGTGTAAGGCGTGGTGAAGTATGCTTTGCCTTTACACATCTCCGTTACTTTCTGGACGAATTGCACCAGTCCGTAATCTGATGCCAGCATGAAAGTATTAATCATCACACCAGCACGCTTGCACTTGGAGACTTCTTCCAGAGTCTGACTCACCACGAGCGGATCGAGACCGAACGCATTTTTATAAATGCGTCCATCTTCAAGAGTAAGCGCTGACGGCTTGCCGTCGGTGATCATTACAATCTGTTTCATGTCCTTGCGCTGGCGCTGCAAAACTCTCTGCGCCATTCGCAGCCCTTCTCGCGTATTGGTGTAGTAAGGACCAACCTGCACCCGCGCCAGTTGCGAAAGTGGCACTTCTTCCGCGGAGTCATGAAACAAAATCAGGGAGAGCGAGTCGCCGGGATACTGCGTGCGGATGAGATGTGACAGCGCCATCGCGACTTTTTTAGCAGGCGTAAACCGATCTTCTCCGTAGAGAATCATCGAGTGCGAACAATCCAGCATAAGCACCGTGGCGCACGACGACTGATACTCGCATTGATGGACTTGCAGATCGGAATACTCGATGTTCAACGGCAACTTCAATCCTTCACGCTGAATGGCGCTGGAAAGCGTTGCTGTGATGTCAAGATTCAATGTGTCGCCGAACTCGTACAAACGGGATGCACCACTGGTTTCAATGCCAGTCGCGAGATCGCGAGTGTCATGACGGCCAAAATTTGATTTTCCCAGCGACCCCATGAGGTCACGCAGAGTCTTGTATCCCAGGAAGTCCAGACTCTTGTCGGTGATCTCAAATTTCGCCTGTTGTGCGGGGCCCGTCTGCCCGCCGACACTCGACCGGCTCGGATCATGGGGCTGATCGACGCTGATGTAATCCTCCTGCTGCATGCGCTCGATTAACTGCTCAATGAGTTGATCGAGCTTGCCTTCCATCTGCATCTGCTCGAGCTGCTTCCGCATTTGCTCGTCGAGCGCGTCGCTTTCGAGAAGCGCGCGTTCGATGGCGCGGCGCAGGTCATCGAGCGAGTGCTCTCCATCCAGAAATTCGTCGTACATGTAATCCTGGAAACCGCTTTGAAGGAGATAATCGGACAAAGCCCCAAGCAAATCTTCGAGGCTGATGTCGCTGGCGGGATCAGGGACGTACTTGCTGTAGCGAATGCGTTTCATAAAGACGGTCGTTGGTCATTGGCCGTTCGTCGTTGGCAAAAATCAAGAATGCGACTACGCAGTCCAATTGGCCCGTCGAGGTTTGGCCAACGACCAACGACGAACGACCAACGACGCTCTCAGTTATACGGCCTTCGACTCCGAACCGGCGTGTCGTCACGCTCAAAGGGCTTATCCGCCGGCTTCGGCTGTTTTTCTCCTGCGGTGAAAACGCGCTCTTCATTTCGTCCAATGCGTTTATGCGCGTGCAAGCCTTCGAGTACAAACTCAGCCGCCGAAACCTGCGACTCAGCCGTGTCCTTGGGACCAACATTCAATTTGGTAATCTTCTCCATCAAACCCTGAATGCCTCGCAACGATGATAGGGCCTCACTCGCACTCGCCGTGTCGGACAATTGGATCTCTCCGCCAAGGTCAAACCATTGCACGATCTGCTGCATGTCCACGCCCTTGAAATACACATCGTAGGTCTTGGCGACGGCGCTTCGAATCAACTCACGGCCTACGTAGTCGGCGCCCTTCATCTCGCCTTCGTACTCCAGTTCGAGTTTTCCCGTGATCGCCGGCAGGGCGGCGTACACATCGCCTACTCGCGGCACCACGGCTTTCTCGCTGTGACGAATCGAGCGCCGCTCCGCGTTTGAAATAACATTTTCCATGCAGGAAATCGGCAATCTCTGGCTCACACCAGAACGCTTGTCGATCTTCTTATCCTCGCGCGCGCCAAAAGCAATGCGCTCGATGACCTCTCGCACGTACTTGGGAATCTGGCTCTTGTAGCCGTTGCGCTGAGTCCAGGCTTCTTGCGTCGTGATGGCAATCCCTTCTTCAACCGAAGCAGGATAGTGAGTGCGAATCTCGGAGCCAATGCGATCTTTGAGCGGCGTAATAATCTTCCCGCGTGCGGTGTAGTCCTCAGGATTCGCGCTGAATACCATTGCCACGTCCAGCGGAAGTCGAATGGGATATCCCTTAATCTGAACGTCGCCCTCCTGCATGATGTTGAAAAGTCCGACCTGAATTTTTCCGGCCAGATCAGGCAGTTCGTTGACGGCAAAAATCCCGCGATTGGCGCGTGGAAGCAAGCCGTAATGCACCGTCATCTCGCTGCTGAGTTCATGCCCGCCCCGCGCCGCTTTAATTGGATCAATATCGCCGATCAAGTCGGCGATAGTTACGTCGGGGGTCGCGAGCTTTTCCACGTAGCGCTCATCCGGAGTTAGATACGCGATCGGAGTGCTATCGCCCAGCCTCGCAATCTCCTCGCGGCAGCGGGCACAAATTGGAGTGTAAGGATTGTCGTGAATTTCGCATCCGGCAATGTATGGCATCTGCGGATCGAGCAGTGACGTCAATGCGCGCAGGATACGGCTCTTAGCCTGACCACGCAGTCCCAGCAGAATAAAGTTATGACGAGAAAGAATTGCATTGGTAATCTGCGGCACCACTGTATCGTCGTAGCCCACAATACCTGGAAAAATCGATCCGCTTTGGCGAATCTTGGCGATGAGATTGTCGCGCATCTCATCTTTCACCCGACGGGTACGCAGATTTGCTTCGGAGAATGGACTCTGGCGCAACTCGCCGAGTGTCCGAGGGAAACTCATAATAAAAAACCCCCAAGGAAGAACAGCGTTGTATTTGGATTATACGCCCCGGTTCGGCCTCGTCTGGCGGCCTCGGTCTCTTGCGCAAAAGTTTCCAAAGCCTGCTGAATCCGACTCTGCGGTTAGGATGTATTCTTTGTGTGCTTCTTCGAATGCTGATTGCGAAAGATGGCCTTCATGAAATCTGATCTGACCGGAAAAGTTGTAGTGATAACAGGCGCGTCGATGGGGATAGGCGAGGCGATGTCCAAACTTTTCGCCGTTCATGGCGCCAATGTAGTTATGCTGTCCCGCGACGCAGCACGAGTCGAAGCTGCGCGCTCCCGCGTGGGCCACGCGGATAGAACGTTGGCGCTCGCGTGTGACGTTAGGAATCGCGAAGAAATCGATCGAGTAATCGGCCTGACCATGCATCATTACTCGCGTATCGATGTGTGGATCAACAATGCAGGGCACGGCATTCTTGATTCGGTAGCCGACGTGGACATGGCAGCTTGCCGTGAGACTTTCGATACCAACTTGTTCGGAGCGATCGAGGCCATGCAGGCAGTAATTCCGGTGATGAAGCAGCTGGGCTCTGGAACGATCGTAAATATTTCCAGCGTTGCCGGACATATACCTCTTCCGTTCCACGCAATTTACAGCGCAACCAAATTCGCTATGAATGCGGTCGGCAAAGCTGCACGGATCGAGCTGAAGCCGTTCGGAATTAATGTTCTAACCGTTTGCCCGGGATATGTTCGTACTGATTTTGGCGCAAATGCTATCAGGGGCAAGGAACCGAAGCAGGTCAGGCCTGAATCGGTACGCGGAATAAGCGCGGAGCGTGTTGCCCGTGCCGTCCACCGCGGATATTTGAAGAAAAAACGAGAAGTGATTGTGCCCTGGCACATGCACCCGGTTGTGAAAATTTATCAACTCTTGCCGGGATTGGTGGAGTGGGCGATGCTGCGAATGGCAAAGCCTACGGACTGACCTGCTCAAGTTCGGCCAGCGTCGCTTCCATTTCAGATCGTGCATGGCCGTTGCCGGTTCGGGCAGCGCAAACAATTCCGTCCGATAACATCTTCTTAGCTTCTTCCGCGCGATTTGATTTTGCTAGCGCCTGCGCCGCCATAAAATATCCAGCGGTGTAGTCAGGATGTGCCGCCAGCAATTTGTGAAATTCCTGCATGGCGTTCTCGATATCCCCGGAATTGGAGAACTCCATAGCGAGCCCGTAACGCGCAAAAGCGTCGTTTGGGTTCTGCGCAAGAATCTCGGTAAGCATTGCGACACGGTCCATGGAAATTGAGTCCTCGACAATTCCTAGTTTGAAAACCAGCTTACTACATGCTGGCGAAGGGTTTTTCGCCACGGCTCGGTTATGCCTTGGAAGCTGACTCGCAATGAGAGTAAACTATGTACCGATTCCCCCCGATTGACCTGCTCGCTTCCGAGTGCTATAAAGACGAGGTTTTGTGTGCTGGCCGTCTTGCGCGTTTGATGCTCCGCGCGCGAGAGGTTGGCTCGGAACATCCGACGCGGCCAAGCTCAGAAGTCTTGTTCAAGTCGTGTAGTGGAAGCGTGTTCGGAACTGCGGCCTACGATTAGCGCGGCGTTCGATTCGCGCCATTGTTGCCGGAAACTGGTGCCAAAACACGTTGTCATCCTGGATAAGTTCATCCTCGGAGGATCCCTATGCGCAGTTATCTAGCAGGTCTTTCATGTAGCGCCCTCGGATTGGCAAAAACCGCTGCATCCGCATTCTTTGTCCTGATGTTATTCGCGTCAACCGCTCTGGCTCAACCCGCTCCCGAAGCCGGAGGCGAAGCCAACCTTAAACTGCCCGACCTTTCCCAGGTGAGTTTTCTGGGGATGGACGGCCACAAACTCCTCACCATTGGAATCCTGTTCTGCATCTTTGGACTTGCCTTCGGACTGACCATCTATGTTCGCTTGAAGAATCTGCCAGTCCACCGCTCAATGCTGGAAATCTCAGAACTGATTTATGAGACCTGCAAAACTTACCTCGTCACTCAGGGCAAGTTCCTGATGCTGTTATGGGTGTTCATCGCCGTCATCATCGTGTTGTACTTCGGTGTCTTTGCCCCGGTGCCGGGCAAACCAATCAGCACTACGCTGCCAATCATTCTATTGTTCAGTGTCGTTGGAATTGCAGGCAGTTACGGTGTGGCCTGGTTTGGCATCCGGGTCAATACGTTTGCTAATTCCCGAACCGCGTTCGCGAGCTTGCGCGGAAAACCATATTTCGTTTATCAAATTCCGCTCGAAGCGGGCATGAGTATCGGCATGATGCTCATCAGCGTTGAGTTGCTGATCATGCTCTTCATCCTTCTCTTTGTGCCCCGGGATTACGCCGGTTCCTGTTTCATCGGCTTCGCCATTGGGGAATCGCTTGGCGCTGCGGCGCTGCGGATAGCTGGCGGCATCTTTACAAAGATCGCCGACATCGGCTCCGATCTGATGAAGATCGTTTTCAAGATCAAGGAGGACGATGCGCGCAATCCAGGAGTAATCGCCGATTGCACTGGTGACAATGCTGGCGACTCAGTTGGTCCGTCGGCGGACGGTTTTGAAACTTACGGCGTAACCGGCGTCGCTCTGATCACATTTATTCTGCTGGGTGTGAAAGATCCAACTGTGCAAGTTCAACTGCTAGTCTGGATCTTCGTGATGCGCGTCGCCATGTTGGTCGCAAGCAGCATCGCGTATTTCCTGAATGCAGCGATCGCAAAGGCGCGGTATGCCACCAAAGATGAAATGAATTTTGAGGCTCCGCTTACCTCCCTGGTCTGGATTACTTCCATCGTTTCAGTGGCAATGACCTTCGTCATTTCAGCTGTGATTATTCCGCTGTTGGGCGGCGATTCCACGCAGTGGTGGAAACTGGCAACCATTATTTCTTGCGGAACGTTGGCGGGCGCCATCATCCCAGAACTGGTGAAGGTTTTCACGTCGACCGAATCTCGTCACGTTAGAGAAGTCGTAACCTCCGCGCAGGAAGGCGGAGCTTCGCTGGGAATTTTGTCCGGCTTCGTGGCCGGTAACTTCTCGGCCTACTACTTGGGACTTGCGATGGTTATGTTGATGTCGGTCGGTTACTACGTCAGCACGCAGGGCCTTGCCGAGGCCGCCAACATGATCGCAGCCCCGGTCTTTGCATTCGGGCTGGTGGCTTTCGGTTTTCTTGGAATGGGACCAGTGACTATAGCGGTAGACTCTTACGGTCCGGTCACCGACAACGCTCAATCGGTTTATGAGTTGTCGCTGATAGAACATATTCCAGGAATCCAGGGCGAACTCAAGAAAAACTACAACATTGATGCCAATTTCGAACGCGCCAAATATCTGCTGGAGGCCAACGACGGTGCGGGTAACACGTTCAAGGCCACAGCGAAGCCAGTCTTGATAGGAACTGCCGTCGTAGGCGCGACCACCATGATTTTCTCCATCATCATGGCCTTGACTGGTGGACTCACGGCAAACGTCGACAAGCTGTCATTGCTGCACGCCCCGTTTGTCCTCGGACTGATCACCGGTGGCGCGATGATCTATTGGTTCACCGGCGCCTCAACTCAGGCCGTTACCACCGGCGCTTATCGCGCTGTCGAATTCATCAAAGCGCATATCAAGCTTGAAGGGGTAGAGAAGGCATCGGTTGCCGACAGCAAGAAAGTCGTCGAGATTTGCACGAAGTATGCGCAGAAAGGAATGCTGAATATTTTCCTCGCCGTCTTCTTTGCGACTCTCTCGTTCGCTTTCATCGAGCCGTTTTATTTCATCGGCTATTTGATCTCGATTGCAATCTTCGGACTCTATCAGGCAATTTTCATGGCGAATGCCGGTGGCGCGTGGGACAACGCCAAGAAAATTGTCGAAGTTGAATTCAAACAAAAAGGCACGCCGCTCCACGACGCGACGGTTATCGGTGATACTGTCGGCGATCCCTTCAAGGACACCTCTTCGGTAGCGCTGAATCCAGTGATCAAATTTACGACCCTATTCGGATTGTTGGCCGTGGAACTAGCAGTGCAGTTGACAGTTCAACAAGGGGCCATGCTGGGACACATCCTCGCGGCCTTATTCTTTGTCATTTCGTTTTTCTTCGTCCATCGCTCCTTTTACGGAATGCGAATCGGCACTGAAAAAACGCCGGTCACTAAAGCCCACGTGGCAGCGGCTGATTGAAGATTGCCCCGGAGGAACGACCGAGTTCCTGTAGGGACTTTCAGCGCGGGCTTGAAACCGGCTTCAGAGTACGCAGATAGAGCACGAGTTGCCACCGTTCTAGCTCGGGCAGCTTACTGAATGATGGCATTCCTCGGTTTGTATTCCCGTTCGTGATCTTCCAGAAGATTGTGCCGTCGGATTGCTCTTGCACAACCGGAAGTTGAAAATCCGCGGAATGTTTCTTCTCAATTCCGCTGCCATCACCGTGGCATTCCGCGCAGTTGCGCAAAAAAAGCTTCTTCCCTCCGGGTACCGCGCCGGGCCTGTGGGCGAGTGGGTTCACTTTTCGCGCGGCATCGTCTGGAGCGCGCCAGGTTGGGTCCTGAAGGTACTCCGGATTCTGTCCCAGCATCGTGCCTAATACCACAAGCAGACTGCACACGACAAACGCCGCGGGGCGCCTCATCGCTTACCTCCAAAGAGCTTCGATAGTGTGCCGACGATCCCCTGAATCTCATAGCTGTAGCCAAACCGAAAAAGCACTGGACTGCTTTCATGAGTGAGTCCGAAGCCGGGCGAGAAACGAAGCGTCGCATTATCGCTGACAAGCCACGAAATTACGGGCGCCACGTAATTCCCCGTATTGCTTCCACTGAAGTTCAATGTGTTGCCCAGGCCGCCGTAAAATTCCACGCCAGCTAAAAAGTTCTCGCGGCAGAACCTGCACTTCGCCCCTGATGCCAGAGTCGCGAGTTGATGATAGGTCCCGCCGGCATAGCCGAATTCGAATCCCTCGCCCTTTGAAAGGTTCTTTTCAACGATAAAGTTTTCCGCCACATTCCAGTCGTGAAAATCGCTGGACAGAATGAGCTTGGTCTCTAACTCATGGGCAGGAGTATTTCGGAGTTCAGAATTCGGTGAGGTGATATCTGATCCCCCACCCACAATTTCCTTCTGAATGCGGCTAGCCTCATTCAGGTTCTCGTATTCAAAATAGAGCACAGGATTGATCCAGTGTTCCCGCTTCATTGGCCGAAAGCGGTTTTCAAATCGCCAACCGGTGAACACTGTGCTGTCCCCGTAGGTCGTCTGGCCTTCGACGTACACTTCGGTCGTCCACCTCGCCGTCACTCCGTATTCGAACTCGGCCCACGGGGCAAAGTAGTACTTCTGGCCGGCACGCGGAGCGTCGGTTGTGGCGGAGACTTCAATATCCAGATTTCCCGGCTCTTCCATGTGATGGTCGTAGGTCACGAAATAGGGACTCTCCTGCGCGAAGGAGACCATCGAAGCAAGTAAAACTGGCAGTAATAAAAACGAGAATCGCATTGGATTACTAGTTGCAACCAAGTTGCAAGTAATAGCAATGGCAATGCTAGTGGCGAACGACCTGCGTGGTCAAGGAAACGATCTATTTTTTGTTTCAGAATTGTTGCAACGAAACGCAACGCCGGGGCTTACTTGGGAGGAGCGGACGTGCGGCAGTGCGAACAATACCCGCCAACTTCCAACCTGGTAACCACGATGTGAAACTGGCAGTCGCGCTGGATTTGACCCTTCAACCGGTCAAAAAGATCACTCTCGAATTCTGTGATTTTGCCGCAGCGCAAGCAGGCCATATGAATGTGATCCCGCTGCGGACGGCGCTCATAGTAGTGTTTTTCTCCCTGAATGTGCATCAGATCAAGCTCGTCGATCAGACCATGCCGTTTGAGCAGTCCCAATGTCCGGTAGACCGTCACGCGATCTATTTTTGGATCTAATTTGCGGGCGCGCCGCAGAAGCTGGCTTGCGTCCAGATGCTGTTTAGCGGTCTCGACCACACTCAGAATCGTGCGGCGTTGGTGCGTCATGCGCAACCCGCGCGACATAAGTTCCGCCTGCAATCGTCCGGGAGCTTCAGTTTGGGGCAGTGGCACGGCTATTGCCTCCTGTAACTCGGTTGCAATTGTACCGAATGTTGAGTTCCGGGCAAAACAGTCTGCGAGTTTGACACTGTGCTAACCAAGCCACGACAGATGCCACCGTGGAGGGTCAGTGGATGGGGAATCAACCAGCAATTTCAGTTGTTGCCTCTCATTTTTTCTTTGACGCTGTGTGCGAGCTTTTCAATTTCCTCCGCCTTCTTAATTACGTTCACCGATAAGACATTTTCGTTTGTCTTCTCCACGTATTGCTTAAGCTCAGTGCTTAGTTGGAGTAATTTCTCGGTATCCTGCTTAAGCTGAGCCTGACGCTGTTGATTAGCTTTCTTTTCCATCTCCTTTTCCAGTTTCTCGCGGTGCTCTCTCACAACTGGATCCTCGTTGGGAAGTTCGTCCGGACTCTGCACTCTGTTCGAGGGAGGACCAGGAGGACCAGATTCCTGAGCGAGAGCGGGAACGCGTGAAATTACTACGACCAACAGTAACTGCAGAAAACAGAGCGTCAGTCTCACCAGTGGCCTCTTTCCGGGTCGGGTATTACTCAAATTATACGAGATGGCATGGGCAGTAGCCGATAAGGTCGTCAGAATGCGTTGCTATAATCGGGCGTGACTATGGGCGGGGTCTTCATTTTTGCGACTCCTGAAACGTGGAGTTTTCCAGAGCTACTTCGCGACTGGCACGAAGATGCGATCGGATTCGTACGGACTGCGGTGCCGAAGTTAGCTCTGATTGTGTTGGGCGCATTCGTGCTGATCCGGGTGGTCAGAATCACGACTCACCGGATCGCATCCTTGCAGGAAAAGAGGCTGCCCCAGGGTTTGCGGGCGCAGCAGATAAGAACTCTGGCCACTGTTATCGACAGTATCAGCGTTTTTGTGATTGTGTTTGTCGCGACGTTAATGGCGCTAGCCCAACTCAATCTTCACTTGGAGCCATTGCTTGCGAGCGCTGGCATAGCCGGACTGGCAATCGGCTTTGGCGCCCAAACCATGGTGCATGATTTTATTAATGGATTTTTTATCTTGTTTGAAAATCAATATGATTTGGGGGATACCGTTCGCATTGCGGGCGTTAAAGGTGTAGTCGAGGATATGAGCTTGCGCCGTACGACTCTGCGCGATGATGATGGCACAATACATATTGTGCCTAACAGCGAGATCAAGATTGTTTCCAACATGACGCGCGATTGGTCTCAACTCACTTTGCGGGTAGTGGTTGCTTACAGCGAACCCAGCGACAAGATTGTGAAGTTATTAGAGCAAGTTGGAGATGAAATCCGGCACGACCCGCAATTTGCGGGAGACATTGTCAGCGAGATTCAGGTTCCTGGCATCGACCGTGTCGGGAATGGGGAGGCTGAATATCTGATGTTGGTGAAGACGCTGCCCAACAAGCAGTATGCAGTAAGCCGCGAGTTGCGCCGCAGGATTAAGGATTGTTTCCAGAAAAACAATATACAGACCGCTGGGCCAGGCAAGGTATATGTAATGGACCAGGGGGAAGTGAAGGCTTCATAAGCCTGGAGAATCTTTCGCGATGAATATTTCAGTAAAGGCCGAAGAGACCGCGGGTCCACCGTGGTTTTTGTTTTCCGCGGTGAGTGTGTGTATCGCGATTTTTCTGCTGTGGCTGATTTATTTTCACGCCATTGGAGCACAGCCTGGCTGGCTTTCCGTGATGCCAGTAGTCAACTGCATTTTCAACAGCATTAGTGCAGTTTGTCTGGTTCTGGGTTATCGGGCAATAAAGCGAAAAGACTGGCGCGTGCATAAGAGATTCATGCTGACCGCGGCTTGTTCATCCGCGGCATTCCTGGTTACCTATGTCGCTTACCACTATATGCATGGCGATACCATCTTCAATCGAAGTAGCGCGATCAGGCCGTTTTATTTGGGAATATTGGCCAGCCATATCATCCTGTCAATCGTGAGCTTACCGCTAATTCTGGCGACGCTTTATATGGCGTTAAGCAGATCCTTCGCTCAACATAAGCGGATCGCAAGGGTGACACTGCCGATATGGCTTTACGTGTCCGTAACAGGCGTAGTGGTTTTCTTGTTGTTGAGATTCTTTGGGTAGTCGGGATGTGAGCAATTTTGACTATCGTGACGCTGTCGCGATCCGTACGATTTGATAGCGGGTTCGAAGCCTAATCGGCATAGCGATGTCTGTTGAACTCCGCGGAAGGGTTACGTTCATGCACGCTAAGGACAACGATGACTCTTTGCCAACGCCGGGAGTGCATCCTGAAGCCTTGCCTGTTCCTCTAGAAGCCCCCTCGGAACAGCCGGTTTACGAGCCTTACTCCAAAGATCCCGCGATAGCGGAGCCAGCGTATAACCGTATGACGGAATTTAGCTGTTTACCTGCGGTGCCGGCCGCAATCACTCCAGAGTCATCTCGTAGAGTTTAGTTACAGTCTTCCAATTTCTCGTGGTCGCCTGAACTGACAACACTTTTTCAAGAGCGCCGTTGGATAACTTCGTCTCGCCATAACCGTTCGGGCAGTGAAGATAAATCTCTTTGCCGCCACAGTTGAAGCGATCTGCGCCGGCCGCGATTCTGTCGAGCGATTTCAAAACGATCTTTTCGGGGTAGCCCGACAAGAAAGTTACGTGCAGCTTGGAAGAATCCATCCCGGCTTCTTTGAGGAATGAATTGTCTCGGATTATTTTGTGAAGCTCGGCCGGAGTTCTCACGATTACTGGGACCGGAAAGCCAAAATCGCTCAATAACTTCTTCTCAATTTTGTTGGCGAGGCGGGTCGTGTCGGCGGCAGGCGCTTTAAAAACTACATTTCCACTTTGGATGTACGTCTTGATGCCCTCAAATCCCAACTCTCGCAGCGCTCGCTGCAGAGCCTCCATCTTGATCCGTTTGTGGGGGCCAATATTGATTCCGCGCAGCAACGCGACGTAGGTGGATTTGCTCACTGGTGAGACCCGATGCACGAGGTAATTGTATGGCGCGGGCGCCCCCAACCGGGAGATTTTCGTGTTGTTTATGTGGGGCGGACACTCTTGTCAGCAAGGTTTAAGCAAAGGAAGACGCCGACATGAGTGTCCGCGCCACACAACTCGAATCTACTCGAAACTTACAACGAACTCATATTCGACAAGAACTCACCGTTAGATTTGGTCTTGTTCAGTTTGTCGATGAGCAGTTCCATAGCTTCGACCGGAGACAGCGGGTTCAGCACTTTTCGCAGCACCCATATTCTCGTCAGATCTTCTTTCGGAATCAGCAACTCCTCCTTACGCGTTCCAGAGCGCTGAATATCAATCGCCGGGAACGTTCGCTTGTCGACGAGCTTCCGGTCTAGGATGATTTCCATGTTGCCAGTACCTTTGAATTCTTCAAAGATCACGTCGTCCATGCGGGAGCCGGTGTCGATCAGGGCGGTCGCAATAATAGTTAGCGACCCGCCTTCTTCAATGTTGCGAGCCGACCCGAAGAAACGTTTTGGACGCTGTAGAGCATTCGAGTCCACGCCGCCTGAGAGCACTTTCCCGCTGGGCGGAACGATGGTGTTGTAAGCGCGAGCCAGGCGTGTAATGGAATCCAAAAGAATCACTACGTCGCGCTTATGCTCGACTAAACGCTTCGCTTTCTCGATCACCATTTCCGCGACCTGAACGTGGCGAGCAGCCGGCTCATCGAAGGTCGAAGAAATAACTTCACCCTTTACCGATCGCTGCATGTCTGTGACTTCTTCCGGTCGTTCGTCGATCAGAAGAACGATCAAAACCACTTCGGGATGATTAGTCGTTATCGAGTTGGCGACGTTCTGTAGCAACATCGTCTTACCCGCGCGTGGCGGCGATACGATCAATCCGCGCTGGCCTTTTCCGATTGGCGTGAGTAAATCCATCACGCGAGCGCTAACGTTTTCGCGAGCGGTCTCGAGCTTCAAACGTTCTTGCGGATACAGAGGCGTCAGGTTGTCGAACAGAATCTTGTTGCGTGCTTCGTCAGGAGACTCGAAGTTGACGGCTTCAATCTTCACCAGCGCGAAATATTTTTCGCCTTCATGCGGCGGCCGCACCTGGCCGCTAATGGTGTCGCCAGTCTTGAGATCGAATTTGCGGATCTGCGATGGCGACACATAAATGTCGTCCGGGCCTGGCAAATAGTTGTAGTCGGGAGAGCGCAAAAATCCGTAGCCGTCGGGCAGGATTTCAAGCACGCCCTCGGCAAAGATGTGTCCTTCTTTTTCACTCTGCGCCTGTAGAATTTTGAAGATCAGGTCTTGCTTGCGCAATCCACTGGCTCCGGGCAGATCCAAAGATCGGGCGATCTTGGTCAGCTCAGTTATGTTCTTTTCTTTAAGTTCAGCGATGGTCATTGGTCACCTGCGAGGAAATTTTCAAAGGGGGGTAAAAAACTCGGGAAGACTAACAGGTTGCGGGCAGGCGGCGGGGGCGAATTTACGCAGCCCGCCGTTGTGCCTCGGCAAAATGTTCCGGTTCGGAAAGAACTAACTGCCGCTCCGAGCTTGCAATCTTGTCCAGGACTTCGTTCATGGTTTCCTGGATTCTGGTATTTGGCTTGTGAAACTTACGGGTAGCCTTGGAAGCAAGCTGACAAAGCATATACCGGTTCCGCAACGTGTGTAAAGCCTCAAAAACGCGATCAGAGCGCATAATTCGTCTTCCTCCTGACTCTAAATAAGCTACCCAACTGGCTTCGGACTCCTACCAGGCTGGAAAAACCAAGCCTAAGTACTTCAATTCACATGATTTGTCAGGAGCCTTAGCTAATGGTATAGATGCTTCCCAAGTGCCGAAAGTTTCTCTGGTTTCTGGATTTTTGGCCCAGGATCAGTGGAGGTACAGAAGACCAGCTACAGATGGGTCAACCCTCGGAACGAACCACGCTACTCGGATTCGGTGGGAACGTCAAGTAATTCTTTCGGTTCCATTCCCTTTAGGCCCTTTTACCTAATCCACAATGGACTTGGTCAATTTTGACCAGTCTCCCGTTTTGGCTGTCACGTATCATGCCCGCCAAGCAGCCTACCCACCCGTGGAAGGGAGAGTTATGGAAGACTTCGCCAAGTTGATGCAAAGGCTACTTGAAATCCAAAGTGGCGGAAAAGAAAGAAGTCCTAAGCTGATCGCGGAGGATGAGCGATTGATGGATGGCCTGCAGAAGAGAATTGCTGGAAGCCAGTTCAAACAAACGATGAAACTAGGGCAGGATACGGCTACTGACGGGAGGTAGACGCCCCAGCGGCTAGATCACGCAACACCGTGAGGAATCCAGCGGCGGTCTGTTCGTCGGAAACAGCGTCCAGAGGGACCGTAGCAACCAGGTGCGGAGAACTCGGCCGAAAACGCACCGTCATCAGACTGTGGCCCCTCGAAGTCATCAAGGTATTGACCACGGGAGTCAGCTCATGGGTCCATTCCGTTCGTGTGGTCAAAACGACTGGGCCTGGACGAGAAATCTCCCAATTCCGCTTGGGATTGCTTAGAGAGCCGCTTTTATCGGTGACCCACCGATGGCGGAAGACTTCCAGATGGAAGTTTGGAACTTCATCCAAATCTGCTTCGAAGGTGACAGTCTCTTTTTGCTTTCGCCATATGGCCAGCAGCCATTGAATCGGCACTGGGCGGGGGCGCAGGCGAATTGTTACCCTGGTATTGTCAAACCAGTGAGCGGCAAAGCTCACGTCGGCCTGCAAGCGGCAAGCTCCCAGCCAGCGCGACTCAACAATTCGTCCGCGATTGGAGCAGGCCATCTGCACCCATCGGAGTGCCAGAGCGCCTTTATGGCGATTGTAGCGGGCAAACAACAAGTACCACAGGCCGATCAGGGCAGCCGCACCAAGAACGTCAATAAGTAGGAGACGCCCCACAAAACCCTCTGATGCGAATGGTACGTCCAAGGATGCGGTCTGGGCAACAACTTCGCCATGAATATTTTCGGTGGTCAAGCTAGCCAGTTTTAACGGCAAAATCGAACCCGGCTCATCCCAAAACCTCTTAGGATGGGCAGTCTAAAATGGATTTGTGGACTTCACTCTGCGCGACTTTCAAAGCAATGACTTAGAGGTGTTATGGCGTATTGACCAGGAATGTTTTCCGCCTGGAATTGCGTATTCCAAAGCGGAGCTGAGGGCCTACATTGATTCGACGGCTTCATTCGCCATCGTTGCTGAAATCGCCTCGCAAGAGTTGAAGACTTTGCCACTAAGTCACGGGACAGAAGAAACACCTTCCGGCCGCATTGCGGGTTTCATTGTCGCCGAAGCAAATCGAAAAGGAATTGGCCACATTATTACGATCGACGTGCTTCAAGAGGGGCGTCGCTCGGGCATTGGCTTTGCGTTGCTGACTGCGGCGGAGGAACGTCTCCGACGTGCGCAGTGCGAGCGAGTTCGCCTCGAAGCGGATGTCGACAATGTGGTGGCGCTAAGCTTTTATAAGCGCCACGGATATGCGGTGGTGAAAACGATTCGCGGATACTACTCGGATGGTGGGGATGCGTACGTTTTGGCGAAAGCGTTGTAGTGATGTTGCCGAGCTTCGCTCGGCCCACGGCCGGGGGCGGCTGTCCTTACGCGGGGAATTGCTTTCCGCACTCGGTGCGATTAACTTCTCTGCATGAAAGTTGCGATTCAGGGGGAAGCCGGTTCCTTCAGCCACGAGGCTGCGAAGCGCCTGCTTCCGGGATGTTCGATCGTATCTTGCGCCCGCTCCGCCGAAGTTTTTCAGTGGCTGGAGCACGGTTCCGTAGGGGCGGCGGTGATCCCCATCGAGAATTCGCTGGCCGGTTCTGTGACAGAGCACTTCGACCTCCTTTTGGCCAGCAAGGTTTTCATCCAAAGAGAATTCCGACTGCGGATCGTGCACAATCTGATCGCCGCGCCGGGAGCGAAGTTTACGGATCTGCGTCAGGCTTATTCTCATCCTGTTGCGCTCGATCAATGCCGCGACTTTTTTCGGCGATATCCGAAGATTCAAGCGACCCCCTTCTATGACACAGCTGGAAGCGTGAAGCACGTGATCGCCGAAAACCTTCCGGACTCTGCCGGGATTGCCGGAAAGCAGGCTGCGGCGGTTTACAAGGGACGCATCCTTCGCGCCGGCATTGAAGACGACAAGCGGAATTTCACCAGATTCTTTCTGTTGCGGAGAGGCCGTCGTGTTCTTCCAGGTGCCAATAAAACGTCCATAGCATTCGGTCTAAGGAATGTATCTGGCGCGTTGTATCGTGCCTTGAGCGTGTTCGAGTCGCGTGACATCAGCCTCAGCAAAATAGAATCTCGCCCTATGCGGGGACGGCCCTGGGAATACGTCTTCTATGCCGATTTTCTTCGCGGAGATGACAAAGGCGCGCGGGCTGCCCTCAAGGAACTAGCCACCGTAGCCGATTTGGTTAAGGTGCTGGGAATTTATCCGTCGGCGTGATGAAAGCGCGGAAAATCTATCGATTGCATTGGAGCGGGAGGGGCACGGCTGAGAAGCCATGCCGATTTAGATTTCGCGGCGTTTACGGTCCAACTGAAGTCGGGCCCTACCCTTATAATGACTCGCAGGCAGGTACTTTCGACTAATGCAAGTGCTCGATGGAAGGAATAGAATCCAATCTTCCGGGAACGAACGCTTCAAATCGATATTGCTTTCACAACTTTGGACGACGCCCTGCATCTTTTGAACTATCTGAGACATCAAAACTTGAGCACAACACACTCAAGGTGAAAATATGGCACAGCAAACGCGCGTTGAGCGCACCGTTGACGAAGAAAATGTCCCTTTAACCAAAGAGCAGGGAGACCGGCCACTGCCGATTTTGCCCGTTCGGGACACAGTTTTATTTCCCCACGCAGTCCTCCCGCTGACCGTCGGTCGAGAGAGTTCTGTCCAGCTGATTAACTCGCTCGGCGAGGACAAAACCATCGTGGTCGTGGCCCAGCGCGAAGCTCGCGTGGATGCTCCACAGCCCAGCGATCTGTACACCGTCGGCTCATTGGCCGTGGTGCATAAAGTAGTCAAAATGCCTAACCAGAGCCTCTTTGTTTTTGCCGAAGGCCTGGAAAGGGTGCGTCTAGTCGAGTTCACCCAGCTTAATCCGTTCATGCGCGGCACGGTTGTTTCGGTTCCAGAGGCAATTCCGCCGAAAAGTTCGGAAGTCGAAGCCTTGCAGCGAAACGTCCTGACGCTCTTCCAGCAGATCGTGGCGGGTTCTCCGACGCTTTCCGACGAACTATCGACAGTCGCGATGAATATCGAAGAACCGGGACGGCTGGTGGATTTCATCGCTTCGAATTTGCCCTCCCTCTCGACCGCCGATAAACAGGACGCCCTTGAAACAACCGACGTTCGGGTGCGGCTGGAGAAAATCAATCAGCATTTAGCAAAGGAGCTGGAAGTCCAGCAACTACGCAACAAGATCCAGTCCGAAGTGCAGGACCGTGTTCAGCAGACGCAGCGCGAATACTACCTGCGCGAGCAGATGAAGGCGATCCAGAAAGAACTGGGCGAGCAAGACGAAGGTGCTCGAGACACTGAAGATCTGCGGCAGAAAATTGAAAGCGCCGGAATGCCCGACGAGGTCAAGAAAGAAGCCCTGAAAGAGCTGGGCCGCCTTTCCCGCATGTCCCCGATGGCTGCGGACTATTCGGTCACTCGCAACTACGTTGAATGGCTGGCCGCACTGCCATGGGCCAAAACTTCCGGTGGCGAAGTCGACATCGTCAAAGCCAAGGAAATTCTTGATACCGACCACTACGATCTGAAAAAGGTCAAAGATCGCATTCTCGACTACTTATCCGTGCGACGATTGAAACCGAGCATGAAGGGTCCCATTCTTTGCTTCGTAGGACCTCCAGGAGTAGGGAAAACTTCTTTAGGAAAGTCCATCGCGCGTGCTCTTGGTCGCAAATTCGTTCGCATTTCTTTAGGTGGCGTTCACGACGAAGCCGAAATTCGCGGTCACAGGCGGACGTACATTGGCGCGCTCCCGGGACAAATCATTCAGGGAATACGGCGAGCCGAGACTAAAGACCCCGTCTTCATGTTGGACGAAATCGACAAAGTAGGACGCGACTTCCGCGGCGATCCGTCATCGGCGCTGCTCGAAGCACTCGATCCTGAGCAGAATTCCGCTTTCCGCGACAATTACCTCGACGTCACATTCGATCTTTCAAAAGTATTGTTCATCACGACCGCAAACATGCTCGACCCAATCGCAGAGCCCTTGCGCGATCGTATGGAGATCATCGAGCTTCAGGGATACACCGAGGAAGAGAAAGTTCACATCGCCTTCCAATACCTAGTTCCGCGGCAAATCGAAGAGAACGGAATTACCGCCGATCAAATCGAATTTCCGCCGGAGGCGATGAGCCATTTGATCCGTCACTACACGCGGGAAGCGGGCGTTCGGAGTCTCGAGCGAACCATCGGAACCATCTGCCGCAAGCAGGCTCGCCGTCTCGCCGAAGGCAAGACTGAAAAACTCATTGTGACCGACGAAATCATTCACGAATTCCTCGGCGGCATAAAAGTTCGGAGCGAAGGCGAAATTGCGGAACGCACCAAGCGTGCAGGAGTCGTAGTAGGTTTGGCATGGACGCCATCGGGCGGCGATGTTCTCTTCATCGAGGCCAACACCATGAAGGGCAAAGGTGGCTTCACCATGACCGGCCAAATTGGACAAGTCATGCAGGAGTCCATGCAAGCGGCCTTGACCTGGGTACGGTCCAATGCCCAGCAGCTCGGCATAGAGGAAAGTTTCTTCGCGGAACATGACATTCACATTCACGTTCCAGCCGGTGCCATCCCGAAGGATGGTCCATCCGCGGGTGTCACGATGGCAACGGCGTTGGTTTCGCTGCTGACTGCACGTCCGGTGCGTCCATTAACGGCGATGACCGGGGAAATAACTCTTAGCGGGAACGTCCTCCCCATAGGCGGTGTGAAAGAGAAAGTTCTTGCCGCCAAACGGGCCGGAGTTCACGACGTGATTCTGCCCGCTGAAAACAAGATGAACGTTGAGGAGGATCTCACGCCGGAGCAGCTCGAGAATCTCAGCATCCATTACGTCACGACGATTGATGAAGTCCTGGAACTAGCTCTACCTTCGACGATCATTGAAGAACATCAGGACGCCGAGGAGCGGGAAAAAGTCCTTAGTGAACAGCCGGTAGCTTGAAGGAAAATATCCGGACTGCCGCGAGCCAAAATAGTTGCGGACTTAAGATGCCAGTCCTTATGCCAGGGCTGGCATTTTTGTGCCCTGCAAGTGATTGCAACTCCAGTACACAGTTCACTGTATAGAACTTCTTCACCCCATAAGTGTTTAATCCCTTGGCACCTTTAAATGATGGAACTTGTAGCAGAGTAGATCGAACGAGGAGAAAACAACAATGAAGACGCACAGAGTCTCAGCAGTAGGAATCGCGTTAGCTGGATTGATGCTATTGCTGCAGCAGGGCGTTTTGGCTCAGGATGAACCGCAAGGACAAGAACAAGGACAGGCCCAAGACCCTCCCAGCCGCGTGGCCCGTCTTAACTACTCCGATGGCTCGGTCTCTTTTCAACCCGGCGGAGAGGGCGATTGGGTGCAGGCAGTTGCGAATCGTCCACTCACGACCGGCGACAATCTGTGGGCTGATAAAGATTCTCGCGCTGAATTGCATGTGGGCTCGACCGCCATGCGTCTCGGATCTGAAAGCAGTCTCACGTTCCTCGATCTGGACGACCAAACAACTCAGCTGAAGCTATCGCAGGGATCGCTCATTGTCCGTGTCCGTCATCTCGACGATGGAGACAACTTCGAAGTAGACACTCCCAATCTGGCTTTCGTTATTCAGCGCACTGGAGAATACCGAATCGATGTGAATGGCGACGGCAGCGAAACCGATGCGACTGTATGGCATGGCCGAGGCGAGGTGACTGGCGGAGGTTCTACTTATGTTGTTGTGGCAGGCCAGTACGCCCGGTTCACCGGCAGCGATCAACTGAATCATGAGATTGATCAGATACCAGGATCCGACGATTTCGACAATTGGGCCTTCAGTCGCGATCAGCACGAAGACCGTTCCCAATCCGCCGACTACATTTCCCCCGAGATGACTGGCTCCGAAGATCTGGACGACTACGGAAGCTGGCACTATGTTGCCGAATACGGTCCCGTGTGGACGCCGCGAGACATCTCCGCCGACTGGGCGCCCTATCGTCTTGGTCACTGGGCATGGGTTGATCCTTGGGGATGGACTTGGATCGAAGACGAACCCTGGGGCTTTGCTCCGTTCCACTACGGACGTTGGGCGTATGTCTCAGACTCATGGTGCTGGGTTCCGGGGCCGGTCGTTGTCAGGCCTGTTTATGCGCCCGCCCTGGTGGCATTTGTGGGCGGCAGAGGATTCGGTGTCGCGATTGGAGTTGGAGGCGGTGTCGGCGTGGGATGGTTCCCATTAGGGCCACGCGAAGTCTATGTTCCGTGGTATCACACAAGTCCGCGATACGTGAATAACGTGAACATCACAAACACCCGCGTGAGCGTCACCCAAGTGACGAACGTCTACAATTCCTACAATACGACGAACGTGACCCGCGTGACTTATGTCAACCAGCACGTGAACAACGCGACGACCGTCGTATCCCACGACACATTTGTGAACGCACGACCAGTACACCAGAATCTTGTTCGCGTCGATGCGCGACAAATTGAGCAAGCTCAGGTGGTTCGGGCAGCGCCGGTGCAGCCCGTCAGGGCGAGCGTATTGGGTGCGGGCGCCCCAGCGCGATTCAGGCCGCCGGCAACAATAGTCAATCGTCAGGTTGTGGCTACCCGCAATCCAACACCCCCAAAACAGTCATTCGAACAGCGTCAGACTGTGAACGTGCGTACTGAAACTCCCGGGACGCCGCAACCGGCCACGAGGATGGGGAATGAGCCAACTCGTGCGAACGGTGTGCCACAAAATCAGGGAAGACCACAGCAACCCGTAGTCCGGGCGAATGAGACTCCGCAGCCAGCGACACGTCAGAATGTTGCCCCCCAGCCGCAGAATGAGGTGCAGCATCCTCAAGAACCGGCACCGAATGTCCAAACAAGAAACGTTCCCCGCCCGCCGAATAATGTGCGTCCGGAAGCTCCGCAAAATCAGCAGCCGAATCTTCAACAAAACGCCGCGCGCCCGCAGGGCAATTCGCGGCCGGAATCTCCGCAGAATAATCGTGCCATGGAGCCGCAACACCCGGCCGACACATATCGTCCACCAACTAGAGGCCAGGAACAACCGCTGCCGCCCATGCCCGACCGGCAGCAGCAGCCTACGCATCCTCTGGTGAGACAGGCCCCTCCTGTGCAGGATCGGCCCGAGCAGCAGAGAAACGAGGAACAGAAGTTCAATACATGGAACCAGCAGCACCAGGCAGCAGCGCCGCGTCCACAGCCGCCGCAAGAGCGGCCGCAGCCGCAGGCACCTCACGCTGCGCAGCCACAGCGTTCGGCCCCACCGCCCAAGAACGAGAAGCCAAAGCAAAACTGAAAGTTAGCAGGACGAGTAAATGCCGGCCTCCAATCGAGGCTGGCATTTGCTTTGACTGCTGTAAACTCGCACTTGAGGGCAGAACCTTTGCCTCAAAGGTTGAGTATTTTGAAATGGAAGTGCGCGTTCTATTTTTCGGGATGCTAAAGGATTTTGCGGGGCGAGAATCCGAGCATCTTAGCCTGCCGGAAAACGCCACCCTCGAAGATTTGCTCGGACACTATCGGGATGGGAATCCGCGCTTAAAAGAGGCCCTTTCTTCGATCGCAATTTCGGTGAACCAGCAATACGCTCCCCATAGCACCAAGTTGGCCGACGGAGACGAGGTCGCATTACTACCTCCGGTCAGCGGGGGCTCAACGCACTCCGCTCCAACCAAAACGAATCTGATGCCACACGCTGCAATTACCCGCGAAGAAATCCACACTCATCAGGTTGTCGAGGAAATCAAACGTCCCTCCGACGGCGCGCTAGCTGTATTCGAAGGAATCGTGCGGAATCAAAGCCGGGGCCGCCGTACCCTCTATTTGGACTACGAGTCCTATGAAGAAATGGCCCTTAAACAGATGGAATCTCTGGCCGAACAGGCCCTTAAGGACTTCAAGATTCGCGACGCGAAACTCATTCACCGTCTCGGACGTTTTGAAATTGGCGAAACCAGCGTGTTGATCGTAGTAGCTTCCGAGCATAGAGGCGCGGCCTTCGATGCGTGCCGCTGGCTCATCGATACGCTCAAACGCACGGTCCCCATCTGGAAAAAAGAGTATTTCGAAGATGGCGCGGTGTGGGCCACAGGAGAACCTTTTCCTGCCGAAATCCGAGGTGCCGAGGGCAGCCATTGAAAAATTGCTGCATCTAACCGCACAGCTTGCTTAGTAACGCTTCGAGAAAAGAACACTGAGAGCAATCCAAATCTTCATGCCACGTCTGACTGTCTTTTTTGCGCTCGCGGTCGCAATTTGCCCTGCGCAGGTGCCAAAGCCACCATGGGCCTCATCTCCATCGGAGACTGCGCAGCCTCCTGCGCAGGCTTCCGCTTCCGCTAAGAGCCCCAGCGGGAGGGTCGACGAACCACAAACCGACAGCACATTCAAAGTCGATGTAAAGCTGGTGAACGTGTTTGTCACGGTCACTGATGGAGAGGGCGCTCCGATCGCGACCTTGACTAAAGACAATTTCGCCCTGCGGGAAGACGGGAAGCCGCAAAAAGTTGCTGTATTTGCCAAGGAATCCGCATTGCCGCTGTCCATCGTGCTGGACATTGATACAAGTTTGAGCACCCGCAAAGACCTGTCGTTCGAATTGGCGTCCGCTCGCCGCTTTGCGCATGCCATTTTGCGTCCCGTAGATGCCCTTTCGTTATACGGGTTCAATGAAATAGTGACCGAGATCGTTCCTTTCACTCCCGATCTACGAACCATCGATCGCGGCATCGACCGGGTTCAGCTCGGGTCGGCAACCGCTCTTTACGATGCGCTTTATCTCGGGGCTCAAGCACTCGAGCCGCGTCAGGGACGAAAGGTCATGGTGGTGATAACCGACGGTGGCGACACCATGAGCAAAGTGGATTACAAAGAAGCTGTCCGTGAGGCGCAACAGGCGGAGGCAATTGTGTATAGCATTATCGTTGTGCCCATCGAATCCAGTGCTGGCCGCGACACAGGAGGAGAACACGCGCTGATCCAGCTTTCAGAAGATACCGGCGGCAAATATTTTTATGCGATGTCGAATGCGCAGCTAGATGAGGCCTTTCAGAAGATCAGCGACGAACTTCGCACTCAGTATTTGCTGGCCTACTATCCATCGCAAAGAATGTCGGATTCGGAATTCCGGCGAATCGAAGTCACCGTCGATGGCGTACCCTCAGGTTCGGACTATAAAGTTCGGCATCGCTCCGGATACTACACGTCAAAGTCACAGTAACCCAGTCGCGATAACGCAGTCGCAATAACTGAGTCGAAATGATGCTTTCCGTTAACACGAGTTATGTTCAGTACTGTAAACTCACACAAAGTAAAAAAGTGACGATGCACACGTAGGAGCGGATGTCCCATCTGCCTTGCCGGAAATTGCCGGCGAGTTCCCGGCGCTCGCCTGCCCAGACCATTTCGTTTGGGTCTACGTGAATCTGGAAGGAAGGTTGTTAAACGATGAGGCTGAACTATGTGTCAGGTCGGCGACTAAGAATCGCGATCATGACAGTAGCCGCTCTACTCGGATTGGCGTCCACAACTCTCTCTCAATCAACCAGCGCGACCGGCAGTATTACCGGAATTGTGACCGATCCGAACGGATCCGCCGCTGGCGGCGTGAAGGTCGTTATCACGAATGTGGACTCTGGCCAGGAGTTGGACGCTGTTGCCTCCCCGGCCGGTCTATACACTTCCGGACCCGTGATTCCGGGACAATACAAAATCCACATTGACGTCAGTGGCTTTGCGCCCGTTGATTTTCCCATAATCATCCACGTCGGAACTACCGCCTCGGGCAATGTGCGGCTTCAGCCGACTACGGGGGATAAGAAAAAGGCACCTACCTCAGCCCCGCAAATCAATTTGAATCAGGCCACAATTCAAGGCGTGATCATATCGACACAGATCGAAGCCCTTCCAGCGAACGGACGCAACTATCTGGACCTTTCGCAGTTGGAGCCGGGAATCCAGATTTTAGATGCCGCCAACTTGGACCCCACCAAGAGCGGTTTTTTTTCGGTTTCAGTCGACGGCCGCTCCGGACGCACCACTAAAAATCTGCTCGATGGGATCGACATCTCAGACGCTCGTCACGGAACAACGACGCAAAATCTTTCATCAGGTTCGATTAAGGAATTTCAAGTCGCTCAATCTAATTTGGATATTTCTTCCCCGATGACGTCATCCGGCGCGGTGAATGCTGTGACGCGACCGGGCGCGAAGAGCCTCCACGGCAGCGGGTTTTACGGATTCCGCGATCAAGATGTTGGATTCGCAGCGTTGCCTGGCGGGGACAATTCACACTTCGAGCGAAACCAGTTCGGCGGAAATCTTGGCGGCGCGATCATCGCCGACAAGCTGTTCTTTTTCGTGGACGGACAACGCACCAAACAGGACTCTCGCGCGCTTCCTAACCTCAACTTTCCGTTCAACGGAATCGGGGTTAGCTATGAAAATCCATTCCGCGACAATACGCTGCTCGGCCGCATCGATTGGATTGGTGAGAACATGCGCGCTTTTTTTCGCGTGACTTATAACGAAGCTAGCGTTATCGGGCCTGATAACAATTATTCGCCTTTTCGCAGTCACGACAACACGCCCGGATTCGCCTTCGGACTGGATTTCTATCATGGAGGCATCACTCACAGCCTTCGAGTCGCCTACACGCGATACGCAAATCACTTAAATTTGGCCGATGAGAGCGGTTTGTTGATTGGCTCGCCGTCGATCAGTATCCAGAACACGGGCATCGATGCCGGGCCGAATCCGTTAGCCCCACAGTCAACGGTCCAAAGCAGCAAGCAGTTTCGATACGATGGATCAAAGGTCTGGAACAATCACCTACTGCGCTTTGGAGGGTCCTTCGACCGCATTTCCACTGGAGGCTTCACTCCGCTCGGAAGCCTTGGCCCCACGGTGACTGGGTCTCCCGCAATAGCCAACCAACTGGCCATACTGGGCAATCCCAACGCTTATGTTCCAGCTTTGAACCCAAGCGATCCGGCAGGGCAGCTCGACAATCCTTTGAATTATCCCGTCGTCTCGATCACGATCAGCAATGGCCAGGGATTCTTCGCCGAGAATTCGGCGTTCGGATTCCCCCATGGCGGGCAGGCCGATAATCGTTTCGAGTTTTATATTGGCGACGCATTTAAAGTTAAGAGAAACCTCACAGTAAATTTTGGGGTGCACTATTTGCGCGACAGCGGCCTCACCAACTCTGAGCTTGGTGGCATCCCTTTGTTGAATGGCTTCGGACCGACCTTAGGAAATGCGGTCCAGCAGCCAAACCTCAACTTCTCGCCCCAGTTGGGAATCACGTGGGCGCCTTTCGGCGGCGAGAAGACAGTATTTCGTGCCGGTGCAGGCCTCTATTACGACAGCAACCTGTTCGGCAACAGCCTTCCTGACCGCGCATTGCGACTTCCACAGGGCCAGTACTATGCCCAACAGTCTCTTTGCGGACCAGGAGAGTACTCCGTACTTCTCCCGAATGGCACCACGCTGAACAGCTCTGACGGGCTAAACATTGCGACCCAGATTTGTGGCCATCCCCTTAGCAGCGTTGTTGGCGGCGTGAGCGTTGCCCAGGCGATCGCGGATTTGCAGAGCACTGTCGCGACCGCAAGTTCAGTGCCAGGAGCAAACGGATTTTTCGCCGGCACAACCGGCAGCACGCTGGGATCTATGCTCTCTCCCGACTACGTCAGTCCGCGGACGGTCGAGTTCAACATAGGAGTGCAGCATCAATTCGGGCGCAATACCGTTGTCTCAATCGATTATGTTCGAAGCAACGGCACACATTTTTTACTGGGCGTGGACCGAAATCAAGTTGGCAGCGCAAGTAATCTGAGCATCGCTAAAGCCTTGCTTGCCATCAACCGGACAATCCTCGCTAACGCTCCGTCCTGCGGCATCGTGACTCAATCCACTTCTGTCGCTGGGATCACTTGCTATCTCAGGCAAGTTCACGGCGCCAGCATCGCGGACTTTGCGGCACGCGGACTCGACAGCTCCGGAGCATTCGCGAACCCTCTTGCCGCCTTCCCTGGAGATAATCCCTCGCTGGGTCAGGGCCTATTTTTTGAGCCAATCGGAAATTCACGCTATCGCGCGATGGACCTTTCATTCCGATCAGGCATGGATCATCCACTACGCGGAGTCTCGAGAGCAAATTGGCAGCTGGCTTACTCGTGGTCGAAGTTCCAGGACAATTTCCCCGTCGGGAATGGCACATCTGGCGATCAGGATGTTGTGACTAATGCAGCCGATTGGAACAGTCCAAATCGATTTTTTGGACCTTCGGGGCAAGATCGAAAACATCAGATTTCCTTCGGGGGGCTGCTCGATTTGCGTTACGGAATGGAATTGGGCATGGTCGGACATTTTGATTCGCCTCTTCCGCTCACTGTCTTTCTTCCTCAACTCAACGGAGGAGGCGTACCCGGAGAGATTTTCCGCAGCGACGTAACCGGGGACGGAACAGTTGGGGACATCGTCCCAGGCTCGAATATTGGCAGCTTTAATCTCGGTAGCCAGTCAGGCAATGTAAACAACGTTATCAACAATTACAACAGCGCCGCCGCGAACCGCCCCACGCCCGCGGGAGTCGCGCTCATCGCCAACGGTCTCTTTACGCAATCGCAATTGCTGCAACTGGGTGCGGTCACTCCTACGCTGGCCAGTGCTACGCCAAACCTCGGAGCCGCGTGGTTGAAGACACTCGATTTGACGCTCTCGCGCCCATTCACGATCAAGGAACGGTTCACCCTTACTCCCAGCGTTTCCGCCTTTAACGTCTTCAACTTTGTAAATTTCAATGGCTCCATGAATTCTTCGATCGGGATCCTGCAGCCCTTGTCCGCCCCGACTCCGCTCTCAACCGCGGGCTGCGGAACTTCTCCCACGTGCGGCTCCACTAGAGTCGGACCCGGTTCCGGCGTGTTCTCGCAGGGTTCCGCCAGGCAATTGGAGTTCGGAATCCATCTAACGTTTTGAGAGTAAAATCTAGTTATGTCATTCCAGGGCGCACAATCCCAGTCGCGAAAAGGCAAGTCGCCGCCACCGGACGAAACATCAGAAGAGGCCGCTTATCTCAAATGGCTCGGCGAAAAGCAGAAACCCGTGTGCGTGAAACTAGCAGATGGCGAAATCGTCCGCGGTTGGGTCGAATATTACGATAAGAACATGATCCGGCTCACCCGAGAGAACGAGCCCAATCTCTTCATCTTTAAGCACGAAATCATGTACATCATGGAAGATGGTTCTAAGCGCGGTAATTCCTGATCTTCACTTAAAGGCCTCCGAGTCAATCTTGTCGAACAATTCAGACAACTACAAATATGTCCCACGGATGGCTGAGATTGCCCGCGAAGCCGGGGCATTGCTCATGGACTACTTCCGCCGACGGGTCGCGGTTGAGTATAAGGGCGAAGCGGACCTGGTCACGGCGGCTGACCGCGCCTCGGAAACCTTGATTCGCGATCGAATCCGCGCCCTATGGCCGTCGCATGACATTCTCGGTGAGGAAGAAGGACTGGTCGACACCGGCAGCGACTATCGCTGGTACGTCGATCCTCTGGATGGCACTACAAACTTCGCCCACGGATTTCCCGTGTTCTGCGTTTCGATGGGCCTAGAACACAAAGGCAAGCTCATCGCGGGCGTGGTTTATGATCCGACCCGCGACGAAATGTTCACCGCTGAAGCTGGAATGGGAGCATTTCTCAACCAGGAGCGAATCCACGTATCCGCGATAGCGAAATTGAGTGAGAGCCTGCTAGCGACCGGCTTCCCCAGCCATAAGCGCCATAAGAATCCAAATATCTTTTTCTATCACCAGATCACTCTGCGCACCCACGGAGTCCGCCGCGCCGGATCTGCCGCATTGGATCTTTGCAGCGTAGCCGCGGGCCGTTTCGAAGGTTTCTGGGAGTTCAATCTTAACCCTTGGGATACGGCGGCAGGAGTACTTCTTGTGGAAGAGGCCGGAGGAAGAATCACCGACTTTAAGGGCATGCCATTTCAACTGAACAGCCGCGAAACCGTGGCCTCCAACAACCTCGTACACGAAGCGATGCTGAATGAGTTCGAACAAATCTTCTCCGGACGCAATCTCGAGCCGCTGCCCGACGTTCAGACGTACAAGAGATAATCGCGAAAAAAATTCCGCCCCTAACAAATTTGTCATCCCGACCGCAGCGAAGCGGAGTGGAGGGACCTGCTTTAAAATATCTAAACTTATGCCCCGGAAATCCACCGCAGCCACGAAACCAAAACCCCCCAAACCGCCAAAGAACTATTGCTTCGCCTGCGGAAAAGATAATCCTCAAGGCATGCATCTGAAATTCGTCCATGATCCGAAGCGGCGGGGCTTCACCTGCGAATTTCGTCTTAGGAAGCGCTACACCGGACCGCCCGGATACTGCCATGGCGGAATCATCGCCACAATTCTCGATGACGCTATGGGGAAATTGAACAAGCTCCGCCAGGTCACCGCCGTGACTGCGCAAATGTCGATCGATTACTTGAAGCCTGTTCCCCTGAACCAGCCGTTGCGCGTGGACTCCCGAGAGTTGCGCGTGAACGGCCGCCGCCATTTCCATATCGCGGAGATTGTAAACGCCAAAGGCGAAGTATTAGCACGAAGCCGCGGAGTGTTCGTCGCGATCGATCCAGAGCGCCTGTTCGGAAAACATGCCCGGAAGTGATCACTACTTCCTGTTTCAGAGGGCCGAAACAGTGCTGGTTGCAAATTCAAAACGGGAGGGCCCGACTGAAAGTCGGGCCCTCCCGTTTTCTACCAATTCCTGATGATCGGGTTGTAAAATAACCAAAGCAGCTTTCTTGCGCTCTCGACGCGCGATTCATGTTCACAGAAAAGAGTCATTTATGTCTCAAAACAATGGAAATTCCACCAGCCTTCGCCTCAAGACCGGCCTCGCCGAGATGCTCAAAGGCGGCGTCATCATGGACGTCACCAACGCCGAACAGGCCACCATCGCCGAGCAGGCGGGAGCAGTCGCAGTCATGGCGCTCGAGCGCGTCCCCGCGCAGATTCGTGCCGAGGGCGGAGTCGCTCGCATGGCGTCCCCGAAAAAGATTCGCGAGATCATGGCCGCCGTTTCCATCCCAGTGATGGCAAAATGCCGTATCGGCCACTTCGCTGAAGCGCAAATCCTGCAAGAGCTGGGCGTTGATTACATCGATGAGTCCGAAGTGCTGACGCCCGCCGACGAAGCGCATCACGTGGACAAGCACGCCTTCAAAGTCCCATTCGTTTGCGGCGCACGCAACCTCGGCGAAGCCCTGCGCCGCATCGCTGAAGGCGCAGCCATGATTCGCACCAAGGGAGAAGCAGGCACCGGAGACGTTGTACACGCCGTGAAGCACATTCGTCAGATCGTGCAGGAGATGAAAATCCTCACCGTCCTCGGCGAAGAAGAACTTTATGCCAAGGCCAAAGAACATCAGGCTCCGTACGAACTGATCAAGCTGGTCGCCAAAGCAGGCAAGCTGCCCGTCCCGAATTTTTCCGCCGGAGGCATCGCCACTCCAGCCGACGCGTCGCTGGTAATGCAGCTAGGCGCCGAGGCTGTATTCGTAGGCTCCGGAATCTTCATGAAAGACTCAACCACATTCGCCGATTCCGCCGAAGCCTCTCTGCGTGCCAGAGCCATCGTGCAAGCGGCCACGCATTTCAACGATCCCAAAGTGTTACTCGAAGTGAGCGCGGATCTGAGTGGCATGAAGGGTCTTGCAGTAAGCGCGATGGGCGAAGCAGACATGCTGCAAACCAGAGGCTGGTAGAGCTTCGGATCGGATAGACCTCACCACCTAGGATTCAACACGACGCCATCGCGTTCCAAATCGCTCCACACGAGGGTAGCTTCAGAGACGTAGTCCTTGAGATTGCCACCATAAACGTCGATTTTGCTCCGCTCTTCCAGCGTGCCGTCCTGCATCACCCGCTTCAGAGTAAAAGTACGTTCTGCCCGGTAAACAGATACGGGAGCCTTATTCCCATCCTTCGTAGGAAACAAGATCTCACCGATTAGATGGTCTTTGCTTTGTCCCATATATTTCGGGCGGGGTTGTAGTGGAACGCGCACACCTTAGGCTATTGTAAGGCTCTTTTAAAATGCACCGGTTGCGATAGGGGGCGGTTTGGTCATACTAGACAGGTCTGCGACGGGTGGGCACCACGGACCTCGAACCAACGTTGTTGATGACATCTAAAAGTTGTATTCGTGTGGTACAGATTTTCGTTGCCCAGGCGACTGCATCGCGGTCTGGGTCAATGAGCGGCAGAACACCGAACTTCACGTGAGGGAAATCGCCTGATACCATCAGCACGAATCCGAAAATCTCGCGACGAGTGGGGCAGCCAGTTTGGTGATGATCCTTACAAGATCAAAATATCAAAGGTGGTCCCCGTTTAGAAAAACTTGAGGCGCCTGTTAGTTCATGTCCATAGAAACACATCCAAGTCCGGACAGTGAAATCGAGCGGCATGGAAAGGCTGCGAGTCCCTGTGCGATGGTAATCTTCGGCGGGACTGGTGACTTGGCCAGGCGAAAGTTGGTTCCGGCGCTGTACAACCTTGTGAAGCTTAAGTTGCTTCCGGGAAACTTCGCGGTCATGGGCGTCGCACACGACGAGTTGAGCGCAGAGCAGTTTCGGGCGCAAGTTACCCAGTTCTTGGACGCTGAAGATCAGAAAACTCAGGCTTGTGAGGAGTTCACGCGGCGGTTCCACTACCAACGCGGGGATTTTGCGGATCCGGCGACCTATTCTGTGCTCGCGGATCGACTCAGTGATCTCGATCGGGAATACAAGACTGAAGGCAACTACCTCTTTTATCTCGCTACCTCTCCCAAGTTTTTTGGCCAGATTGTTCAGCAATTGGGGAGATCTGGTCTATCGAACGAGGAGGGAGGAAAGTGGCGCCGTGTCGTAATCGAGAAGCCTTTTGGCAACGATCTGGAATCTGCAAAGGCGTTGAACCGCCAAATCAAAGAAGTACTGGCCGAAAAACAGATTTATCGTATTGATCACTATTTGGGCAAAGAGACGGTGCAAAACATTTTGGTTTTCCGCTTCGACAACGCTATTTTTGAGCCCATCTGGAACCGCCGTTACATTGACCACGTTCAGATCACCAATGCAGAGACCGTTGGGGTGGAACAACGCGGTGGATACTTCGATACCGCGGGTACGCTCCGCGATATGGTCCCAAACCATGTGATGCAGCTCCTTAGCCTTATAGCCATGGAGTCTCCCGTGTCTTTTGAGGCCGATGCAGTGCGCAACGATCAGGCAAAGGTCTTGCACGCCATTCAGCCTCTGGATTCTGAAGATGTGCTCCACAATAGCGTGCGCGGCCAATACGGCGAAGGTGGGATCGCCGACCAGCGAGTGCCCTCGTATCGCGCAGAGCCGGGAGTCTCCCCCGAGTCAAGGACGGAAACATTCGCGGCCTTAAAGCTGAACATCGACAACTGGAGATGGGTGGGCGTGCCATTTTATCTGAGGACCGGGAAGAGGCTCGCAAAACGCCACACGGAGATTGCAATTCAATTCAGACGCGCGCCCTTCGCAATCTTCAAAAACTCTGGCATTCGCAAACTGCACACCAACAATCAACTGGTCATACAGATTCAGCCAACGGAAGCAATATCGCTCAGCTTTGGGGCCAAGGTTCCCGGTCCCATCCTCCGGGTGGGATCCGTGGACATGAGTTTTGAATACACCAAGTATTTTGGCGCCGACGCGTATACGGGCTACGAGGTTCTGCTCTACGACTGCATGATCGGTGATGCGACGCTTTTCCAGCGCGCGGATATGGTTGAGGCGGGCTGGACAGTGGTCGATCCGATTCTGGACGTTTGGAAAGTGTTGCCGCCGCGCCGATTTCCCAACTACGCAGCCGGCAGCTGGGGGCCGAAAGAAGCCGATGAATTGATGGCACGCGACGAACGCCAATGGAGGATACCAACATGATTCTTGCCGGAGAGATCGGTGCCACTCGAACGCGACTGGCTGCCTTTGAGACGGAGGGCAGCAAGCTGCAAAAGGTGGTCGAGAAAATCTACATGAGCCAGGAAGAGCGCAGCCTGCCTGAGATCATTGTGGGATTCATCAGGACAGAAGGAATACCAGTTCACGATGCATGTTTTGGCGTGGCAGGCCCGGTGCGCGGCGGACAGTGCAAAATTTCTAATCTGTCGTGGGTCATCGATGCGAAAGAGCTGGCCACTCTGCTCAAGCTCAAATCGGTGGGTCTAATTAACGATTTGGAGGCGTTCGCTTATGGCATCGACGCATTGGAATCGAAGGATTTTATTACCTTAAGCGAAGGCTCTGAAGATGCCGAAGGCAATCGAGCGGTAATCTCCGCGCGGACCGGTCTGGGTATGGCTGGCCTCTTCTGGGATGGTCACCGGCATCATCCATTTGCGTGCGAAGGCGGCCATACTAATTTTGCGCCTAATGACGATCTTGAAATCGAGTTGTTGCAGTACCTCCAGAAAAAGTACGGCCGGGTAAGCTGTGAGCGGGTCCTATCTGGGCCAGGAATTAAGAATATCTACGATTTTCTTCGAGACACCAGGAAATTCGAAGAACCCGATTGGCTTAGGGAGCAACTCAGCCACGCGCAGGATGCTCCTGCTCTTATCTCACAGCTTGCGCTGGAAAACAAAGCGGCAATTTGCGAACAGACTCTCGCGATCTTTGTCGCTATTTATGGATCCCAGACTGGCGACTGTGCGTTGAACTACATGTCCACAGGCGGTATTTTCATCGGCGGTAGCATCGCAGCGAAAATTGTACCTAAAATGAAGGATCCCATCTTTTTGCGATCATTTCTGGCGAAAGGCCGTATGGAATCGTTGCTCAAGGGGATGCCGGTGAAGATCGTGATTAATGACGATTCTGGAATTATGGGAGCGGCTCTTTACACACTGATTCGGAAGGCGTTTCACTGATTATATGAGCTCGTCTTCCGTGGTTGGTCTGGGAGAAGGGATACTAGGATTCGCAAGTCTCAACGCAGATAATCCTTCTAATTCAGCCCCGTCCGAGTCGTAGTTCCGACTGTTAGTTTTGTCAGTTCCGTACACCTGCCTTTCTCGCTAGCATCCCTCCTGAAAACTACAAGCGTCTACAGCTCGCGCTGGACGCATGAGATTACGGAGAGGACTTTATGACCAGCAGAAGAATCGGTATTGCGGCAAGTCTCTTAGCATTGTGGCTCCTGAGCTTGGGATCGGCTTTTGCCGGGGATAAGGTAAAAGGCAAAGGAGTAATCACCCTACGCAAGGAGACACACTGACCGTGGAAACTGACGAATGCAGCCATAAGGTGACGGTCACGGCTGATACGAAAGTGCGCCACCCGATAGGGCTCGGTGCCCGGAAGAAGCACGTAGGTCAAGACGTCCTAATCCCCGGACTCAAGCTAAAGTACGAGGGAACCGGTGATCAAAACGCAGGTCACGGCGGAAACAATAACGTTCGATCAAGACGATCTCAGCATAGCCAAAGTAATCCAAGCTGGCTTGAACCCAACCGCTCAACAACAAGCTCAGAACATGCAGACCTACCAAGCCAATAAGAACGCGACCGACGCACAAATTGCGGCAAACCAGCAGGCCAACGAGGCAGCCATGGCGGCGGCTAAGCAAGAGATCGCAGCCAACCAATCGAGTATTGACGAAGTTGCGAAATCCACCAAGAAGCGCTTCTCGGAGTTAGGTGACTTTGTCGAGAAGGGCCAACATACCGTGTACTTTGGCACCGGCGATTACAGCATTTCGGCGGAAGACAAACAAGCACTTGCGGATTTAGCAAAGCAGGCCGTCGCCTACCAAAAGGGCTACGTGCTCCAGGTGGCGGCGTTTGCCGACTCGGTGGGTACCGCTTCCAGCAATCAAGTGCTAAGTAAAGAACGCGCTCAAGCTGTGGTTGCCTATCTGCTTCAGGAGTGTAGCGTTCCAGTTGGCCGCATTGTCTCACCTGGCGCAATGGGTGAGACCAACCCAGCTGCCTCCAACGAGACTAATTCTGGGCGGAGCGAAAATCGCAGGGCCGAGGTCAAGCTCCTGGTGAACAAGGGCATCGCTGGCGGCGGCGCCGAACTAACGGCGGCACTTTTCCCCTCAAAATGGAGGCGCCAACTGTGCGCCTCCATTTTCCTGCGCCGCTTACGATTGCCAGCCGAGAAACGTGGCGGCCACTCCGACGGTATCAATGAATCCGTGGGCCAAAATGCAAACCCACAGATTGCGCCCCGACAACACATAGGCGGCCCCAAGAATCAGGCCAGCCACGCCCGAGTCCAACACTCCTGATGGACCTTTGTAGTAGTGACCATATCCAAAGAGCACCGCAACGCCGATAACGGCGGCCCAATAGGCTGCTTTTGATCGGCCTCCAACTTCCGCAGCGCGCGTCAAGAGATAACCCCGGTATCCGATTTCTTCACCAAAGGCGGCAAACGTCCAGATCAGCAGAAGCCACTCGAGTGCGACAACCGCATGTCCTCTAATTTGGTCTGAGCCACTTGGCGCGATTGCGGGCGGCCAGAAGTGAGCTGTGATTGGCTCGATTACCAATGCACCAAGCAACAGTCTTAATGCTGCCGCCGCGAGTGCGAACAGAACCGTTCGACGCCACGATTTCGGCCAACTCAATCCCATTGCCGTCCACGAACCGTTTCGCACCCGCATTGACACCAGACCGAGCACAAAAAGAATAGGCACTTCGTTAGGAACGACGTGATAAATGTTATGACCAATCACAATTGCGCTTCCTACGGCGAGCTCGGCGAACGATAACCAGCGTTGCGCGCGAGTCATCGAGCCTGGCTGCAACTCGCCAGGATCAACATCCTTCTGCGCACCCGTGCGGCTCACATTGATTGGTGCGTTCACTTCTCCTCCTCCTCAGTTTTTCAGCCTGGCTTGTTCCGCTGGAAAGACGCGCGATTTTCGATATTGACGGACGCACCACAGCCCAAATCGCGTAGTCAACATCACCAGCCCGCAACCCACCAACAGCCCAATCGGCACTATCCACCAACCAAGCAACTCCCTGCTGCCCGGCGGAGCAGTGCCAAACCCCAGTCGGAGAGACATCAGCAAGTCATCGGAGCCAGCAGGCAGAATCCACAATCCAGCGGTTTGCGGATGCACTGGTTTCAACACAGCGCACAGAATGAAACTGACTCCAAGGAAGTACCCAACAATGGAGGCCAGGAACGCAAAAAAACCGGCGATGCTCATGCTCGCCCAGCGGAACAAACTCGCCAGGATCCGCACCGGGGACCGGCTGACTTCAGCCCGAGCCAGCATGTTGTCCGTCATGTACTCGCTGGCCAGCTCCTCCGGACTACTGAGCGCAGATAGGGTTGCGTCGACAGCAGCGCCAGCCGACACATCCTCTGTGCCTATCTTGTCCAGAATGTGGCTGCGCAGCTCTTCGACGATCTCGTGGACATCTTGCTCGTTGATGCCGCGCAATCGCGCACGCAACCTGAATAGGTACGCATCGATTTTCTGCTGTGCATCACCATCTAGCTTGGCCATCTACTTCCCTTTCCCGAGCGGCGCAAGTAACTTGCTCATACTCGACGAGAAAAGCACCCACGTCTTAGACATGTCGAGCGCTCGCTGCTTGCCTGCCGGAGTGAGCGCGTAGTACTTCCGCGGATGACCCGCATCCGACTCAACCCACTCACTTCGCACAAGCCCTAGAGTCTTCAAGCGGCTGAGCAGCGGATACACTGTTCCCTCCGATACGATCAAATCGGAGTCGCTCTCCAGCCGCCGTAGAATTTCCAACCCGTAGAGTTTTTGGTTCCAAAGAGCGGCCAAAATCGCTAGTTCAAGACATCCCTTGCGGAGCTGCACTTCCCATTTGTCCCCGGCATCTTGGTCTTTGGGATCGGCTCTCTTCATCTTGTATATCTTGCAATACAAGCTATGATGCTGTCAATACCGAATGTAGCGCCAGTCTGCTTGAGTCTTGACTTGGCCGGAGCCGGATACTCCCGAAAAGGTCATGCACTCGCTGTCTTCAACTATGCGAAAGCTGCAGACAATCGTTTAACAATTTAGTGACACTTGCTCACATTCCAAGACCAATCTGCTGAATCAAACCTTACATGCGGCATGAAAGTTGCTTTCAGAGGTTGGCATCGAAGGTGACAGAGCTAAACGCAGAGCACATGGGAGCGAACCTGCTCCCGTGCAATGCGGCAGTCCGGTTGCAAGCCCGGACGTGGGCGATAGAACAGAAAGCGTGAATGACTATGGCAAAGGTGATCGAGTTCTACATCCCGAACACGTTTCGGAAAAAGGTGGCTTGGATCCCGCCAGAACAACGCGGGAAAGTAATCGAGTTTTTGCCTGGAGGTAAAGAAGTCGGCCTAAATTGCATTCACGCAGCAGACGGGGAGCGAGTAATGTTGACGATAAATCTCGAAAAATTGAAGGATTTAGCTATTGTAAGATGCGTCGGCCGTATCGTTCGTGGCGAAAACATTTCTACGCTTAAAGGTAGCTTGATCGCGGCAAATGATACTCGCCTCATTGTGATTGATCTCTCCGAAGTCGACACGATAGACGCAGCCGGGTTGTCGGCACTGGTTTCATTACATCACTGGAGTCGAAGTCGCGGTATCCAGCTGAGGCTACTAAATCCTTCTCGTTTTGTTCTTCAGGTACTGAATCGCACCAAGCTCAGCTCCGTGTTCGACATCTCCTCGTTACACAATGCGCTGGCCGCAATTGTGGGAACGAGATATTCAGAGTCAACGATGTCGAGCGGCTCGTCGGCCAACTCGGGCGAGTGTAAGTGCTTAATTTCGACGGTTAACGCTTCGAAGCTTATGCAAAGCGGTCTCATGGTTCTGCCTCGGTTCATGGTTAGTGCACGACTTTTTTGCGCCGGGAGTGGGAGGCTCCCACGACGAAGACACGTAAGCGAAGGCGATCGATAAACGCTACTTCGTTGCCCTGCGGCGAGAGCGCAAGATCGAAACCATCAGCAGAGATGTCTCCCAAAGAGATGGAATCGAGCTGACGAAACAGAGGTACGGAAAATACGTGTAACCTCCCAGTCAGCGGATGACTGTACGCGCCTTCGACGCCCCTCGTAACAAACTGCAAGCAAACAACGGCGACCGCCTTGCCGCCCCGCGATACCGCACTCCTGTCGGCGTTCACTGCGGAAAACTGAGGGGCGGCAGGGTTCGCGCAATCGCCTCCCCCGAGACCAATTCCCTTACTGCTAAACAGTAAAAGTGAGCCGAAGGCCGAAAAAATAAAGTTGGAATCGCTGACGAACAGCGGAGGCGCCTTGATCGATCGTCCGGACCATACAGGACTCCACGGGGCTCCACCGGTGTTCAAATCCTCCAGCCCTCGCACCTGCACTGTAGAGCCGTTCTTGAGCGTGCGCACTACTGAACTGGATGAGACTGCCAGATTCCACCAATCACCATCCTCGTGCCATTGGGCTATTGGCTGCAGATTGCGCGAATCGAGGACAGCGACGCCGTTCACAGTCTTGTTGCCTGGAGCTTCGGAGCTGAGTGTGACCGCGATTGCATCAACGGCCGGAGAAAGTGCAACGAAGGTCAGATCCGTCGGGTTCACCTTCGGGATGGTGAGCGTGTTGGTTGGAGTGCCGTCGGTCCGCAGCGTCTGCAGCAGGTTGTCTAGCTTCAGCAGGAGTTGTCCGCTGTGGGTCACACGAAGGAGCGAGCCACGTCCGCGTGTCGGCCAGTCGAATCGTTGCTTGACGGTAGCTGTCGCAATGTCAAGAACCACGGCCTTAAGGTGATTGGGGTCGGTAGCTTGGGGATGGTCGCTATGAGCGAGTTCACCCGTGCTGTGGCACACCGTATAAACGAGAACTTCGTCCTCGGATAGGAAGTCCACTCCAGCCAAGGGATCGTTGTAGGGCTGAACGGAACGGGGATGGCAAAGCTCTTTGGCCAAATCCACGTTAATAAGCCCTGCGAACCCGGAACCACACAGGAACACTACGGCAGCGGCAAGTGCAGTTACCGTCTGAAGACGCGACGTGAAATTATTAGCTCGAAATGTCGTACTTGACTTTGAAAACGACAACGGATGTTAGGCCTCGATCCAATTTACTCAGCCCCTCGTCGACGTTTGCGCAACTGGATGTCGATCCCAACCATGGGCCCGTAGACATTGATGCCATAGTTCCTAACGCCCCAGCTCGGCTTACCATTGCCTTCGGATAAATCAAGGTTCGATATATGCATGAAATTCAAACCGGCCGAAATTGAATAACGAGGACTGAAGTTATACCGCACTCCACTGCCCATGCCCATAGTGAATGTGAGGTCCTCTCCTTGCGCATATGCCACGCCTTTGGGTCCCTGGGCGTCAATGTTCCCCACACCGAGGCGTATATCAAGGTAAGGCGCGATCCTGGAGTTACGCGGAACAAAATTACGACGAATGCCCATGATGTAAGCGAGATACCGGCTCTCAGGTCCCCTCGGAATCGCAGTGATGGACCCGCTGAGTGTCAGGTCCCAATTACCCCGTAGAATCTTAGGACCTCCGACGCCGTCCATCTGCCATCGGAGAGAAGCGATGATGGGCACCAGTGTGTATTTCAGAGGATATGTGTTGTAAACATCGCCCACGAAAATGTCGAGAGGAAATGGGACATTGATGGGAAGCCATCCCGCGTCCAATGAGAATTCGAGCTTGTTTCTGTAGTAAATCTCCCGGTTAAAGTCGGCCGGTTTGGAGGGATGTAGTCTCACAGGCGTATTCCCCAGCGTTGCCGCTGACTCGCCGAGAGATGTATCTGGCAACCGTCCGGAGGCGGAGAGGGAGCCATCCGCAGGCGTTTGCGTCACTACAGGGTCGGCACTCGTTGGGTTGGCATGATCAACAGATACATCGCCGGACTGAGAAAACGCGGAACGGGCAGAGAGGAGCAGAACCAAACTAAGAACAACCGATCGACTGATTACCTCCAAAAAAATCCTCCGATGGGCAAGGTCTCAAAGTGTAGGACGGCTCCGCTTGTGAAAGCCAGCACTTTTACAATCACGTTCATTGACCGTTATCGGTGAAAAATCTGTAGGTCCTCACTTGGACAAACTGTAGATCGCTCGTCACCCCAACGAGAACCGCATCTTAATTTCGCTGGTTGCAATTTGCTTTCGGGAGGTCGCCACATGATGAATTATCTCGAGACTGCATTGCCGAGGATACTGGGCTGCCCAGACAAGGTTTCTGGCTTCTATGACAATCTCGAGCTCGGCGACGACGAAAGACTACACGCGATGGGAGTGAGCACCGAGTGCACACGCAAGTGCTGCACTCGTTCCGAATGCCCATTCCGCCCAAGTCCAACGCCTAGAAGCGTCCCGAATTAAAACGGGGTTTCTCGCTCCTTGCCGCCTCTCAAGGGGCGGGTGCATGCATCAAATCTAATTAGAGGTTATTGTGAAGGTCAGTTTCGACTTGGCTGGAAGCACAACCTGCATGCCAGTGACAGGCGACGAAGGGCCGACGGCAACACCTGTCCCCGGAATGGTCTGGGCTGGAGCGGTGTTCGCGGCATCTACGACGCCTATTGCCCCCCGAGCTATATCCTCGCCGCGTGCGCCTCGATCGTCCTGCTTGCCTGTAGCGGGATCAGCTTGTCTTTCTTTGCCCTGAAAACGCAACGTATTGGTGGCGATCTGGCAAACCTTGCCATTCGATGTCACGGATGTGAGTTCCAGTTCAATTTCACCCGGCCGATAGTAGTTCAACGTGGATTCGGCGTATTTGACGACTCCCGATACATGATCGCCTTTCTTTAGAACTTCTTTGCCGAGTGAGATCGACCGGGTCAAAGTAGCTGAAAAATTCTGACCGACTTGAGAAATGTCAGAGCCTAAAGTTTCGTCCAAGCGAACTTCCAACCTAGTGTTCTTGGGAATGTCGCTGGCAAAACATGTCGCAGTAGCAAGAAGAACCAACGGCCAAAACAAATGCTTTTGGGACATCGAAGGATTCCTATGAAGGATCGGCTCCGAGCCTGATTATACTTCCCTTTCACGTCTTGGCGTTTTTTCAGATTGGGATCGCGGTAGTCAGGCGGGAAGACCAACACGGCGTAACAGATCTTGGAAACGTGAATCATCCCGCAAGCTGTCCATGCTCGGGTCTATATGAAGATAGATAAGCCAGTGGCAATGTTCTGCATAAGATCTCTCCAAGTATTCAATCGCGCGGTCGTTTTCTCCCAGGCCGGCGTGGATTCCGGCGATGAAGTAGGGTGCGACATACTTTTGTTTTGCCAGGTTTGTGAGATCGTTGAGCGTCTGCAAAGCTTCTTCGGTCCTCCCAGCTTTTCCATAGGTATGCGCCAGTGCGGCGCGCATCACAGGACTGCCGCCTGACAGGTTGACCCCTTTCTCGCCCTCGATGATTGCCAGTTCGTAGCGACCCACTTTCCTGTGCACCAGGCCGAGAATCCAGTTGGTGACCGGATAGTTTGGGTCCAATTCGGCCGCTCTCAGGAGTTGCTCGACGGCTTCGTCGTATCGGCGGGCATGGTAGTAAGCCCATCCGACCGCGACGTTGATAATGAGCGAAAGCGGGTCGAGCTCTTGGCCGGTTTTTATCTTGGTGATGGCTTCGTCGTGCCGGCCCATAGTCATCACATATTCGGCATACCAGTGATTGGCTGTTGGGTAGGTCGGAGAAATTTCAAGACTGCGTTTGAATTCTGTCTCTGCCTTTTCCCACTGCCAATCATGAAGCCACAACACGGCTGCCAAAGACGTATGGGCTTCGGCTAGATCGGGATCAAGCCGCAGGGCGGTTATCGCTGCAGCTTTGCCTTTAGGGAATACCTCATTCGGTGGCAAGTAACTGTTCCACCCCAAGAGCACGTATGAATCGGCCAAACCTGTGTACGCAAGAGCATATTCGGGGTCTTTCTCGACCGCCTTTTGAAAGTATTCGATCGCCTTGTTGAAACCTTCTTCGGTCCACCTGTTCCAGTGATGACGGCCTTTTAAGTAGAGCCGGTATGCTTCGGGATCCTCGGTGTGGCGTTTGTTCAATCGCTTTTTTTCAGCACGGGTCAACTGCAACCGCAGTTTTTCCGAGATTTCGTTGGAGATTTCATCCTGAACCACAAAGATATCGCCAGACTTGCGATCGTATTGCCCGCCCCATAGTTGAGAGCCGGTGGCTACTTCCACTAGTTCAGCTCCAATACGCAAAGCACCCCCGCTCTGCATCATTCTTCCTGTAAGCACGGCGCGCACATTAAGCTCGCGGCCAATGGCTTGAGGATCAATCTTCTGACCCTTATACCGACCGACCGTGCTCTGCGCCATCACTCGCAATTTCGGTAGCGTCGCCAGGCTGTTAATGAGGCTTCCCGTGATCCCGTCACTCAGGTGCTCGTGGTCAGGATTACCGCTGGCGTTTTCAAAGGGCAAAACCGCAAGAGAGTCGATGATCTTGGAGACTCGATGTGTGCGGACGGCCGCTGTTTGCCCAGAGGACGTTTGCCCAGAGGACGTAGGCGCCCGCCGCTCGCCGGTCGAGGATAAACGACTGATTGTGGGTATCTCGACAGATTCTGTTTCTCTTTCAGCAGCGATCCCGCCCGACTCGCTGTTTCGTTTTAGGCGCAGCAACTCAGCTCGCATGTCCGCCGCATGCTGGTAACGCAAGTTTCTATCCTTCTCCATGGCCCTGAGGATCACTTTTTGGAACGATGGAGGAATGTGAGGATTCAGTTGTGTGGGCGGCACTGGATCGCGGTTCAGTATGGCTTCAGTGATCAGCGCACTAGTCTTCCCGGCGAAGGGTCGCTGGCCCGTGGCCATTTCGTAAAGCACCACACCCAGGGAAAACAGATCACTGCGAGTGTCAATCTCTTCTCCGCGCACCTGCTCTGGAGACATATACGCGGTCGTGCCCGGAATAATGCCTTCGACCGTAATCGATTCCTCCTCGGGCGGGGCTTCCGAATCATGGGAGGGCCGCACCTTGGCCAATCCGAAATCCAGGATCTTCACCCGCAAATGGCCTATGACGAAAATGTTCCCGGGTTTTATATCCCGGTGGATGATTCCCTTAGCATGGGCCGCTTCGAGGGCATCGGATGCCTGAATCCCAAAATCCAAGAGCTCCTCGGTCGAGATTGGCCCTTCACGAATTCGTTGCTTCAAACTCTCGCCCTCCAGCAACTCCATGACGATCACCGGCTGGCGATCATGTTCCTCCACTTCATAAATCGTGCAGATGTTCGGGTGATTCAAGGAAGAAGCGGCGCGGGCCTCGCGCTCGAACCGCTGGAGCGCTCTCTGGTTGCGAGCCAGATTTTCTGGCAGGAATTTCAAAGCGACCCGGCGTCCCAGGCGGATATCCTCCGCCTCGTAGACCACTCCCATTCCCCCGCTGCCCAACTTCCCGACAATGCGGTAATGCGAAATGGTTTCGCCGATCATTGGAAGTGAATCCTACGTCCGTGAAATGGGCAAGTCAACGAAAGGCGCGGAACTGGTAGGGCCTCAACAGCCTACAGTTGTCGTAACATCGGAATTGCACTCAGTGACTAGATCCTGAGTGTCAGCGCCTCTTTTCATCCACTCACAGGAAGGTGACCGATGAAGGCGATTGTGGTGACGGATCAGGCTGCGGGAACGGTGAAGCTGTTGCAGCGGCCCGAGCCGCAGGCAGCGATAAACGACGTTGTTGTTCAGATTCACGCGTCGGGATTCACAGGGGATGAGCTGACGTGGCCCTCGACCTGGACCGATCGCGTCGGCCGCGACCGGACGCCTTCAATCCCCGGACACGAACTGGCCGGAGTGGTCACCGCTGTCGGCTATGGCACGACGGGGCTGTCGATTGGACAGCGGGTGTTCGGCCTCACGGACTGGTATCGCGACGGCACGCTGGCGGAGTATGTGGCCGTCGAGTCACGCAACCTCACACCGCTGCCGGGCGACGTTGACTCCACCGTGGGTGCGGCCCTCGTGATGCCGGGCCTGACCGCGTTGCAGGGGCTGTTCGAGCATGGACGCCTTCAGGCGGGGCAGAGCGTCCTCGTGCACGGTGCCGCCGGCGTAGTCGGTTCGATGGCGACCCAGCTCGCACGTCAGGCCGGCGCGTACGTCATCGGCACCGGGCGCGCTGGCGCCCGTCAGACGGCTCTCGACTTCGGCGCACAGGAGTTCGTCGACCTCGATAACGACGCCCTAGAAGATGTCGGCAAGGTCGACCTGGTTTTCGATGTCCTCGGCGGCGACATCGCGAAGCGGTCCGCGGGCGTGATTCGCGTCGGAGGAACGCTGGTGACCATCACCGGCCCGACCGAGGCGCGGCCCGCTGGCGGCCTGACTATTGACTTCGTCGTCGTACCCGATCGCGCCCAATTGACTGAGCTGGTCCATCGGGTCCGGGATGGTCGGTTGCGGACAAACATCGGTAACGTGGCTGCCCTCGACGATGCGGTTGCCGCCTTCAACCGGACCGAGCGGATCAAGGGAAAGACGATCATCCGCGTTCGTCCGTGAGGACTGTTTCGACCGAGAGGCCGCTAATCTGCGCGACGATAGTTCGCTTATATAGTTCGCTGCGGTCACGAGGAGCTGCGATGGCTTTTCCCATCAAAGTTTGCATTATTTGTGCGGAAGAATTTGAGCTGAAGCCAGACAAACCTGGTTTCGCCAACCGCTGTCCGGAGTGCAGCGTCTCCGAGGACGTTGAACCCGCGGCAAAGCGCAATATGGATGCCGTACAGCGCAAGTCTGAGAGCGAAGTGAACGAGGCCCGCAGACAAGCGATGCGTGACCTGCTATACCGCAAAGATAGCTAAACTGTTCCGTTGGCTAGCCGCCACTACCGGGCTACGATGTTGCCTGTTCTAACCCAGGTAGATTTTCTAACCCAATCGACTTTTACTCGTGGGAATCGCATGCGCACTTTGTAAATCGGCAAGCGCCATGTGAAATTCCTCGAAACATTTTGCGATTGACGCCCATGAGTTCCAATCGGGGTCGGGGTGTTTCCATTTTATTTCGTAGTTGCTTGGAATCGTATCGGCAAGAACATTGATCCTTTGCTCCCAAAGCAACTTCAACTGTTCGATGTCACTCGGGCTGGGATGGCCCGTCTGTTGTTCAGCCCGGTCAACCCATTCACCCACTCTTAATCGTAATGTACTTACCATGGCGAGATTTTAGCAGGAGCCTTGTGAAAATCCCGCTGCCCGCCAGCATGCCGCAATCACCCCTAACCCTTCCCAGCCCGGTGGAGTTCGAATACGTCCGGGGGATACTTATCAGCAGCGACTTTGTCGTAAATACGAGGCTAAAAATTGGAGGCGCGGGTAAGAATCGAACGCCTCACGGTGTTGCAAACAAACCAGGTTGCTGATTCTAAGATGTCACAAGAGTGCTAGAAAGGCGAGAAGTACAGATAGCTAGCACAAATTTTTAGCGTTATGCCTCTCAGCCCACTTTAACGTTGGCATCACGCCCCCAGTGCGCCAAATACTTCAATAAGTCCCTCCCCTGATGTGTTATTTCCAGCATGTCAGTCGGGTGCACGAGAAGCAACTGATGGATTTTCATAAAGTTCACCCACTGGTCAAACGTGTATGTCGCATAGATTTGGGGATAGTCTCTCACGGCTTTGCCGTAATATGCCTTGGCCTCCGATGGGGTAAGGCGTCCGTTTTTCCCGTTCATTTCCATCAGCATCAAAAGTTGGCTCTTGAATATATAGGCCCACGTCTGGTCGTGAGCACATGCAACCAAACCCACTCCAATGAGCCTCGCGTAGAACGCTTCATGGTCATGCGGATTGGCGTTCTGGGCGGCGATCTTGATGTTGTTTTCCATCTCTGCTGTTACAGGGCTGTAATAAGCTAGACGGAAAAATTCGTGGGCATTAAATGTGACTTGTGGATACTGGCCTTGTAGGGCAGATAAGGTCGGGATTCCAGGTATCAGGGCTAACGATGATTGAACGGGCGCTGGATTCTGTACTAACTGGATTGACTGCATACCGTCTTTTTTTCGGGGACGCCCTATAAACCACGATATTCCAGCAACAATCAACAGACACAGCGGTACGTAGTGCCACGAACCATCAAGACTGGGTAGGACTTGGGCAACTTTTGGAGACCCAGCTAGTGCTTGTTGCCATGCTTCAATGATGGCCGCGACGACAATACAGCCTACGGTCAAGATATTCGACCATTCTTTCTTAAGCCACTCCACGCCACACACCTCCGCGTCAGAATTGAGGCCGGATTGTAACAAAGGTATATGAAAGCGTGGCGTCCTGCTTTCCGAGTACGGTGTCCTTTCGCATCTTGCTGAAATTTTTAGCATTCCGGTTATATATCTCAGTAGCAGTTCGAGACTGGCCGTGCCGACTATCTAGAGTATGGCGCTGCAGTTTTTGAGTTGCTATTTGAGGACACCGCACAATGCTGCTTCTACCGACTTACTCTTCTGACATCATCCATTACTGGCCTTGGTTGTTGCCACCATCTGCAATAGGCGTATTTGTGGCGGCTAGAAAAACGGGAGCGGCTCTAGAAAAGCTTGTTTTAGGGTTTCTTGGGAGCGTGGAGAGGATTAACGCGGCAATCTGTGACTGCTACACCCGGTGCCGAACGAAGTGGCGAAAGGCCAACCGCGTCTGATGTTCACTAGCTTTGGAGAACGCCCCGGATTCCTCAGTAGAAGGAGCACTGTACTTCCGCCTCGGGGACATGCACCTTCGTGCCTTGAGGTCAAATTACCAAAGCAGTAGAGTCGATATTGTCCCGTCGTTCAATGGATAGGGCACTCGGGTTTGGCTTCTCTTAGCAGGGTCCGCCAATCACAATCTTGCCGAGGATGCAGGTTCAAGTCCTGCCGGGACACCCACAGCCTATTACAAACAGATTGTCACATCAAGATTAACGAGCACTACCGGATAACTCGGAAGTGCTTGCCCGTCAGTACGGCCCCGGACCTCACATTGCTTTTCAGTGTCTGAAACAAAGAATGGAGGCGCGGGTGAGAATCGAACTCACGCATAAAGGTTTTGCAGACCTCTCCCTTACCACTTGGGTACCGCGCCATCAATGACTTACAGACGAGCGTTGTGTGTTACCAAAGGCATCTTGCACAATAGACCTACACACAGCATACTGCGGCATGGCCAAAGCTGCTGTAACGCCTGACTTCTCGACGCTGACTAAGGCTAATCGCATAGGCCGCACTCAAAAAGGCCAACGGATTGAAACCCGGTCGGCCTTTTTCCTGCGATTTTACATTACCACAACCGATGGCGTACGCAAGCAGGAGTGCGTGAAGCTGGCCGATAAGACCGACCTCTACCGCTCATGGGCAGACGTGGAACCGCTCATCGAGAAGCAACTGGAAAATGTCAATCAGGGCACACAAGCTCCCACTGGCCAGATGTCTCTCGATGACTTCATCACGAATCAGTATTTGGTGTGGGCCGAGACCACCAAGGCCGCTGCGACCGTCAACGGGTACCGCCGAGTCTGGATTCACTACCTCGAGCCTGCTCTGGGCAAAGTTGCGCTCGTCAATTTGAAAACCGTAGATGTCACTGCGATCCTGACTGAACACGCTAAAGGGGGCAAAGACAAAGCGGGGAAAGACAAACCGGGCAAAGGCAGCCGGACGTTGTCACACATCAAATGGATGTTGAGCGGGGTGTATCAATACGCCATAGCAACGGGCGTCGTTCCCTCTGGCTCGAATCCTGTCGAGGCCGCGCATTGGATGCACCGCGTGCGACGTACGGAAAAGGCTCGTGTCTACTCGCTTGCAGAAGTCATGAACATGCTGCACATCTTGGAGCCTGTAGACCTGCGTGCAACTGTGGCTGTGGCGTTGGCCTATTTTGCAGCCTTGCGGCCTGCGGAGATTCGCGGATTGAAGTGGGAAGATTACGACGGCAACGAACTGCACTTACGCCGTTCGATATGGCGCAATGTCGTGGGAGAAACAAAAACGGAAGAGAGCGAGGCAGCGGTGTTCGTCATCGAGCCGCTGCGGAGCTTGTTAGAAAAGCTGCGTGCGGTCACTGATGGGCAAGGCTACATTCTGAAAAATAGACGCAACGGCTCCCTGTCGCTGGACAGTCTTAACTGGCGTCTCATCGCACCAACCATGAAGATGGCAGGAATTCACTGGCGCGGTTTCTATCCCGGCAGACGCGGTATTTCCTCGCAGGTCACAGATAACGGTAGCGCTCTGAACGCGACCGGGGTGCTGCGGCACTCGACGCCTATCACCGCACTCAAGCACTACACGCGTGCTCAGAAGTCCAGCATCGTGACGGCAATGTTGCAGGTTGAAGCACAGGCTACGCTGTTGGCGAACGCTCCCAAGCTCTTGCAGGCCGCCCCTGCCGAAGAAAACGAAAGCGTATAATCCCAGCCCGAGGACAAGCCAATAGCGGCAAATCCCAACACAGGAAATTCCGGCGCAAGTGGTCGCCCGCCTAGGCAGCGAACCCTCGGGCAAAAATGGCGCGCAGTTTCCATCAACAACAAACTGGTCATTGTATTCGCGGGCCTGACGATGATCGCTACCGTCCTGTACAGCATATTCGCTGGCTGGCAGCTTTATGAGATTCACAGCGGCGCTAAGGATACGCACGATCTGGCGGTTGCTGCGGGGAAGCAGGCGGACAAAATGAAAGACATGTCCGATGCAGCCGAGAAAATACGGCAAGCTGCCGAGGGCATGGTTGCCCAAGAGCAACGGATTGCTAACAACGCTCAAGAATCTGTTGCGGCCAGCAATAGGCAAAGCAACGCGGCTCTCGACGCCAGTATTGCCGCGTCTCGGAATGACCAGCGGGCTTGGCTCGGAATCTGGGTCGGCCACATGTATCCCATTGATGGGAACTCAAAGATAAGAACGGAAATCGATATCGTCAATACTGGCAAAACCCCCGCCATCCACATAAAACAGGCGGGATCGCGATTCATTTGGCAACAACCCTTGCTCGCGGGGCCGACGTTGGAGATTGTAGACGGATTCCGGTTTGTCTCCGGCGCGCCCGTCCCGCCCCAAGGGAAAATGACGATAAGTGCTGAGGAGAATATTGCAGATATTGGTGCGGACTGGTCTGGAGTGAAAGATGGAACAAAGATTATCTATTTTGCTGGAGAAGTTAGGTACGACGACATCTTTGGCAGGCCACACAGAACCCAATTCTGCCTTTACCGTGCTCATCCTGAGGATCAAGTCTTGGCAGCCTGTACAGACTTTCACAATATGAATTAGCAAAACCGTACACCATCCGGAATAGCGATTTTTCTAAACACGCCTTGGCAAATAAAAAGCGAATGGTTAAACTCCCGAGATGTCCAGAGGCGCTAGGCGTGTCAATCTCGAAAAAGTGCAGGCGTCCCAAGATGCGATCTGCCCGAAGTGTGGGAAGGCGATTTCACCCGCCGAAGTTCGTCGCGTCGATTTCGAGCAGATGGAGTGCCCCGCGTGCGGAGAACGATTTGCTTCAAGCCAAACTCGGGAGCCGGGCAAATAATAAGAGACCCGCGCTTCAAGGAACCATCCAAGAAGAACACGGGTCAGCGCCGGGGGGTTAGAAACGTTCACAGTGTACGCTGTAACGTAATCTGTCTCCTAATCGGGCCGCTCTCATATGATGTGCAACAGGAGCGAACTATGAAGAAGACGACGAAGAAGAATATGTTAAAAGACATCGCGCACAACTTAGCTGCTGAAGGTGTCTCAGAGGAAGAAATACTCAACATCTGCAAAGAAGGAATCTCGTCTGGCAAATCACAAACAAGTGAAAGCCAAGTAACAAAATTCTATATCGTTGACAAGAGCGGCACTGCACAAGTCGTCGAGTCTAAGGTCGAACCTGAAAAGAAAATCGCAGGGCCGTTCCCCACGCAGCAACAAGCGAACATCGAATGTGCCCAGTACACGCCCAAAGAGTCTTCACACGCTCCATGGGTCGCGAACACGCATCCCAACAGAGACAAGCGGTAATGAGGACAGTGTGTACTCGTTCAATTCTTTCTCTTCCAGAGCGTAACGACTGCGTACGCAATCGCATCTCGTGACGGCTTGTCCCACAGTTCGGGATGCTGGTCGATGACACCGCAGACATCGTAAAACGCCATCTCATAACTGATATCGGGCGGGAACGTGTACAGCGTTTTTCCGTGGAGCGTCTCATCGCGCATCACGTCCATGACGCCCCCGGCATAAGCAATCGCAAAGTTCTTCGAGTCGAAGTCAGTCGAGTGGCACCTGTCGTGGATATCCCCTGCGAACGCCAGAGTTGAGAGTAAACGGAACAGCACGAGTTTTGTCACGAAGCCTGTCATAAAATCCCTCAGTCAATTCAAACATCTCAAGCTCCTCTTACCCCAGTAACGGGGGTCTCGCTTTCCCTCTGTCCGGTCGGACATCCCACATCGGTGCCATGCGGGGGAACTAAGCCGTTTCCCAGCACCGCTGCCCGGCTTGGCAGGAGCGAGAAACCTATCAACCCAAGGGATTGAAGCAGCGAACATCTCGTGGCGAAACCCGTTAGTGCGCGCGGATCAATCTGCCGCGCGCCCACTCTTGAACAAAGATTTCCACAAGACCTAAGGCGTTTGTCTGATTGTGGTCTTACAAGAACCTCGGTATATATCGTTCTGACTTCTAGGTAATCTGCAAACTCCCCTGTAAGTCGCAGTACGGGCCCCGGTAACAAATTACTCAATCATTCCTGACAGATTGCAGGCGCAGGGATTTCTTGACGCGGAGGACGCAAAATGAACCGTGCTTTTGTTATTCTCGCTATTTTCTTTTGCCTAGCAGCGGGTTGTTCCTTGGCGCAGACGCCCCCTACAAGTGATCCCCAAGCCTTAGCACTGGTAGCCAAATCGATGACCGCTATGACTGGTGGCTTGCCTGTCAGTGGGGTAACACTGAACGCCAATGCAATTTGGGTGGTTGGTTCGAATTACTTCACCGGTACCGCGACTCTGCAAGGCAAGGGAACCACGGACAGCCTTGTTACCTTGAACTTGAACGGACTGACGCGTACTGAAACCCGAACCCAATCCGGAGGCGTTCCGAGCGGGACTTGGAGTGAGGCATCAGCCACTCCACAACCATTACCCTTGCATAATTGCTGGTCAGATGCGGTTTGGTTTTTCCCATCGCTCTCCTCGCTTACACAGGCCGCTTCGAGCACAAATTTCTTTTTCTCTTATGTGGGGCAAGAACAACACGACGGGGTGAGTACTCAGCACGTTCGCTGGTTCCAACTGGCCCAAAATGACCCAAGCAACGTCCTGCAGGTTCAGCGGTTGAGTACTTCCGACATCTACTTGGATTCCAGCTCCTTCCTTCCCGTAGCCGTCGCCTTTGTGGCGCACCCGGACAAGGACATGACAAGAGACGTTCCAATGGAAATTGGGTTCGCGAACTACCAAGTTGTCAATGGCATTCAAGTCCCATTTCACATTCAACGGATGCTCAATGGAAGCGTCATTCTCGACCTAACCGTTACAAATGCAGTGATGAATTCAGCCCTTTCTTTATCCCAAGTTCAGTAGGTGAGGACTCATGAAGCGTATTTCGCTGCACAGCCTATGTCTTGTTTCGCTCACGGTGATTCTTGTCGGATTCTCCGCAGGGCAAGTTGCAACCGGTACTCCGGCGTTCAGTAGCACCGGAGGTGGCCCGTTCGACGTGGTAAACCTTGGGAATTTGAACGTGCACCTCACTGTGCCCATTCTTCATAAAGCGGGCAGAGGGATGCCGTTCTCGGCTGATCTTGCCTACGACGGTTCGATTTGGACTCCAACCTCAGTCGGCGGAGTAATGACTTGGATGCCATCTGCAACATTCGGGTGGATCACGCAAACCCAAGTCGAGTGGGGATATTTGAACGTCGGTGTGTACAACGGAAGTGCCCCATGCTATCCGCCAAGCAATATGAATCCAAACAATTTCACTGTCTATTCGCAGTGGACGTACGTTGACAGGCAGGGTGTGATTCATTCTTTCGGTAACATACAGACGGTTGTTGGCAACACTGGCTGTTCGACGACTCCGGTGCCCCCGTCAGTAAGCGGAGTGGCCGCAATCGATGGCTCCGGCTACGTACTCAATGCTAATGGCGCAAGCGCTACCGTTACCACTCGGGACGGACGGGTGTTAACCGTTCCGATCAATACGACAAGCGGAACCGCCTCGGCACAGGATGCAAATGGGAACGAAATCACCATTAATTCTAGCGGTCAGTTTGTTGACACGCTCGGCAAGGTGGCACCCAACAACGTGATGACTTGGACTGGTTCGGGCACACCCGCAAGTCCAACCACATTCACGTACCCGAGTCCGGGTGGCTCGGGCATTTATACGATGAACTATGGCCCTTATAACGTGATGACAAATTTTCCGTGCGGAATTGCGCAGTACAACCAAACCGGAAAATCATTGCTAAACAACATTACATTGCCCGACGGGACTCAGTACATATTCACCTACGAGGCCACGCCGGGATACACAGGTTACGTTACGGCGCGGCTCGCAACAGTGACGCTCCCAACCGGGGGTATAGTTAGTTACCAATATACCGGCTCTAACAATGGAATTGTCTGCAGTGACGGGAGTGCCGCTGGGCTTACGCGGACCTTAAAAACGGGGCCTACAGACCCCGGAGTAATTTGGACTTATACCCGAAGTCTTATCTCGGGTAACCAGTGGCAAACTTCTGTCACGACTCCTCCCGACCCACAGAATTCCGGCTCTGCGAGCGACAACACTATAATCCAATTTCAAAAGGACAGTGCGACAGTTTCTACGAACAACTTTTACGAAACTCAGCGCCAAACTTATCAAGGCGCCGTGTCTACCCCCAATTTATTGCAGACAACAGTCACCTGCTATAACACCCACACCTCAAACTGCACAACTACAGCCGTGTCATCGCCGATAACTCAAGTTGCGGCCACCCTTCAATACCCGAATAGTGGCAAGCAGAGTGAAACGGTTACTTCATGCAATGGCATTGGTCTGGTAACTTCGATTAATCAATACGCATACGGGACCCCCAGCCCCGGCGCGTTGATTCAAAACACGCAAATTACCTATGCCAGCCTCTCAAACGGAATTGCAGACCATCCGGCGAGTGTCTTGGTCTATGACGGATCGAGTAACCTCAAGTCGAAGACGACATACACGTATGATGAGTACTCGACTTATCCGCTGCAAACCACCGTGGGGACACCAAACCATATAAGCGTAACTGGCTCGCGTGGAAACCCGACTACTGTCAAGAACTACACAACGAGCACAGCGGCTCTCGCTCAACACTTCAGCTACTTTGATACCGGGACCGTGTATAAATCTTATGATGTAAACGGCGCAGTCACTACCTACAACTACCCTGATGCGACTTCGACTTGCGGAAATAGTTTCCCAACGTCGGTGACTTTGCCGGTGACTAGCCTTTCCACCTCGACGACATGGAATTGTTTCGGTGGGGTTGCAACCCAGACAACCGACGTTAACGGTCAGCCAACCAATATGACCTACAGTGATCCATACTTCTGGAGGCCCGCCGCAGTTCAGGACCCGGCGCTGAATACGACAGCATTCAACTATACCCCGACGACCACTGAGAGTTTGATGGCTTTCAACAGCAGCAATTCCGTTGCGGAACAACTCGCGACGATTGATGGTTTGGGGCGCGCCATCCTGAATCAAAGGCAGCAAGGGTTTAACGCGAGTAATTACGACTCGACGCAAACGAACTACGATGCGCTAGGGCGCCCAGTTCAAGTGACGATGCCCTACTCCGGGACAAAAGGCCAGACAACATCAACTGCACCGGTGATGACGACAGCGTACGATGCGTTAAGGCGGCCTCTTAAAACTACTGATGCGGGAACTGGTTATGTCAGTTATACCTACACTCAGAATGACGTGTTGCAGGCCACCGGACCTGCACCTTCCTTGCCGGTCCAAGAAAACCTAAAGCAGAAGCAGTTGGAATATGATTCCCTAGGCAGATTAGTCTCGGTCTGCGAAATAACCACAGTGTCGCCTTCCGGGGCGTGCTCGCAGTCGAATTCAGCTAACGGCTATCTCACGACCTATTCATACAGTTCCAACAATACAAATAACCAAGTCGTCGTTACTCAAAACGCGCAGTCGAGCCCCACTCAGACGCGGACTTATCTTTACGATCTGTCTGGGAGGCTTGTGTCGGAGACCAACCCCGAAACCGGCACTACCACCTACACTTTCGATTCTGCCAGCGGGTGCAGCGGAACTTACACGGGCGATCTGGTAAAACGTGTGGATGCGAAAGGCAACTCTACCTGCCACGCCTATGACGGGTTACACCGCCTTACGAGTGTGAGCTACAGCGGGCCTTATTCGACCCCAACCAAGAATTTCATTTACGACGCTGCAACGGTAAATGGGGTGGCAATGGCGAATGCCAAGGGGCATCTGGCGGAAGCATATACAGGTACGTCTGGATCGAAGATTACAGACTTGGGCTTGGTATATTCGGTGAGAGGAGAAGTGACCGAGATTTGGGAATCGACTCCGAATTCTGGCGGCTACTACCATCCGACGGCAGCTTATTGGGCTAACGGTGGCCTTGAGACTCTTTGGATGTCAGGACTTCCAAGCATTTCGTACGGAGCAGACGGAGAAGGACGGACTTCCGCAGTTTCGGCCAGTAGCGGACAGAATCCAGTCACCTCCGCCGCCTATGCCACGAGCGGAACCACGCAGCCAATTGGAGCGTTAACTCAGGTCACTTACGGTTCTGGGGATTCCGACACTTTCACCTACGACACCAACACCGGACGTATGACCCAGTTCAAATATACGGTGAGTTCGCAATCTGAAATCGGCAATTTAGGATGGAACCCTAATAACAGTTTGGGAAGTCTTGGCCTTACCGATCCTTTCAATTCACCGGACACTCAAAGCTGCGCTTATTCCCACGACGATCTCTCGCGCATGCAAAGCGCGAATTGTGGATCAACATGGGGCGAGTCGTACAGCTATGATCCGTTCGGAAATATCAACAAGTCAGTCATCTCGGGAAGTACGGGCTATTCTTGGCTACCGACTTACACTAACGGCTCGACAAATACAAACCGGTATTTCCTAATTCCGGGATTCACTCCGACTTACGACGCGAACGGAAACTTGCTGACCGATAGCTTCCATACTTACACTTGGGATGCGGAAGGCAAGATGCTTTCGCTCGATTCAACGACTCTGACCTACGACGCTCTTGGACGAATGGTCGAACAGAATCAATCCGGGACGTATTATCAGATCGTGTATACCCCGATGGGCCATAAACTTGCGGTGATGAAAGCGCAAGTGATCCAACAGGCATTTGTTCCGCTACCGGGAAGTGCGACGGCTGAGTATCTGTCGTGGGGACTGAGCCATTACCAGCATCCGGATTGGCTGGGAAGCTCTCGGTTGGAATCGAGTACGACGCACACAATCGTACAGGACGCCGCTTACGACTCCTTTGGAGTGCCTTACGCCGAAATTTCGGGAGGCAACGGAGAGATATCTTTCACCGGACAAAACAAAGACACGGCATGGTTGGAGTATGACTTCCTGTACCGCCAGTACGACCCCCAACAGGGACGGTGGATATCGCCCGACCCGGCAGGGCTGATTGCAGTCGATCCCACCAGCCCGCAGAGCTGGAATCGGTATGCCTACGTGGGTAACAATCCAACCAGCGCAGTCGATTCGGTCGGCCTTTGCGATGCTGTCTTTGGCGGTATCACCCAGTCCTCCACGGATGCGGCGACTCAAGCGGAGACTGAATTTGCCAACAGCATCGGAGCCAATCTATCATTTCCGTATGCCAACGGCACAGTTCCTGGCGGAATTCTTGACGTGGCTGGACAGGGCTTAACCCCGAACGACAGCACTATGGCTGCCTATGCCACGATAATGAACTCGGCGGCGCAAACGCCGGCGGGCCAAAGCTTCAACGTCTTTACCTTCAGCGGTGGTGCCCAGGCATTCAACTCCGCACTTTCTCTGGTGTCATCCGACGTGAGATCGAGGATAGGCAACATCGTCTATGTCTCGCCAGGGAACGTAAGCACCTTGGTCAGCGGAAATACCTCCACTACCGTTATCGCCAACCCATTCGGTCCGATTGATAATGCTATCGGCGTTGGTTCGACCGGCAACGCGACACTCTTGTGGACCGACTGCAGCCACAAGGCAAACTGCACGTTTGAGCAGTTTGGGCAATTCCTGAAGTCGAAGGCGGGCAGCTCCTGTCCGAGGGCGACCACGATCTCACGGGGAAACGGTGGTAGCGGCGGAGGTGGTGGTGGCTATGCGATGGGTGCGGTCGGCCTGCCTGCATGGTATGGAGCGATGATGGGCTTCGCCGATTGGGTAGGTTCCATTGGAGCAGGGCCAATTGAATCGGTCACGCACATGATTGATTACTGAGGGAGGCAACGCCGTGTCCGATGAAGTAGCGCAGACTCGCTGGAATCGCCTCTGGTTGCGATGGAAGCAGCTGCGTGCTTCTGTGAGATGGATTATTTGCACCGTTATTGTTGGGTGGGCCCCAGTGTTTGGGGCAGAGATTCTTCGCCGCAACGCCGCCCTTCTCGGTATAAATACGGATGAACCAGCCGGTTTTGGACTAGGTTGGGGTCTTTGGGTCACCATCCCTTGCTCAGTTGTGGCCGGGGTTCTCATCATCTATGAGCTAATCCGGCAAATCGTCACGACCGTTCGAACGAATGATTCAGGCTGAGATCGGGGCTCGGCGATGAACCATCGTTTAGATCGTGCCCCATTCGTAAGATAGTTCAGGAGAACAGCCTGTTTCGGTCACTTTCACGGTGACCGTCCCTTTGTTTTTCTTGCCTCCGTACGGGATTACGCTGACGCGGATCGTTCCACTACTGTCCGATTTGATAACGAAGTTGTTAGTTGTCTCAGATGAGACTCTGTAGTGCACGTCGGTGTTCGGCGGGTATCCCTTGCCGGAAAGGAATGCCAGATCAAACTTCGGCGTTAAGCGCACTGCACTGAGGGTACAACCCTTGTCGTTTGCCTCGATGGGGTCCGGCACGATCACTATACCGATCTTGACGTTCTCTGAGACAAACGCGACCCGGGTGGGTTCTCCCTTTCTGGGAATGGCGGTGAATTCAATCGGGTCATCGGACTTCTTGGAGTCGCCACATTGCTCTGCTTTTCTTCCAGCGCATATCAGAATGCCGTCCTTACCCACGGAGATACCCTCCAGTCTGGGCGACGGCTTGTCCGCATTTATGGGCCAGTCCATGTACTGGAAAAGAGCGTCTGGTGGAACGCCCTTCACGAAGACGTGATACTGCACGATGAGGTCCTTGCCAGATTCACCTTTGCGCGAAACCTCCTTTGCCTCGATTGATGTGCCCGGAGGCACCATATGCTCGAATCCTACCTCCACGTCCATAAGGTGCTGGATACCTTGCGCGAGCTCATTTTGCTTGGGCACAGAATCCTGCGATTCTGAAGAAGCGGCAAGGAGCGCTACCAAGAGCACAGCTAGTAAGATACGATGCGTCATGGAGAGAGTTTACATGATTGCCCCAAGGGGGGCTGGCCCCCTGATAAAAGAGAAGGCACTTGTCAAGGCGTAGTTTTCTAGGCGGCGCGTAAGCAGCGCTCGGTTTGCTAGAGAGAGTTTGAGAGTGAGTAGAACAGCACGAGTTTTCTCACGAAGCTTGTCCTAATCGCCCCCATTCGAACATCGTAAGTCTTCATCCTCAGTGCGGACATCGAATCGGAATCCCATGATTCTTCGCCCAATCTTCGTCTTGAGCCTTGATAGCCTAAAACGCCGACTGGGCATAAGCTCGAATACGTGGGCAGGAGTCGAGGAATGAGCGACTGTGAGACCGGGATGGTTCGAGGCGTGGACGATGCGGATGGCTACCTTTGCGGACGTACGTCTGTAGCTCAATGTTGCGACTGCGGGTCGAAACTATGCGAATTGCATTTTGAGGAGTGTGATCTTTGCCAAGACACTTATTGCCCCATGTGTCTCCTGTGTCACATGAATCAGCCCCACGCGAGGGCGAACGAAGTCATGAAGAAAGATGCGCCGGAGCGTCGTATAGCATAAATGTCGAGCGACAAACAAAAATGAGCCCCAACTTCGATGAGAGGTTGGGGCTTGGTGTTTCTGTTTCAAAAGTATGTGTGTCGCCACCGTGCTCACGGTTCAATCCAGAGTCAGATCGTTGAGTGCGGCCAGCACTACGCCTGCTTGCTCATCGCCGTTGGCTGCCATGGTCTGCAACTGCGCCAAACTTCTGCGCCGATCAACGATGTTGGCTGAGGTTGTGAGAACCATGACCGCGTGATTGCGTACAGGCCCGTAGATTTCTGCCGGGATTTGAAACCGCGTCTTTTGCATTGACGTGGTGTCTATCTGTCCTTTTGGAATGTAAAGATGGGTGTTGTCAGGCTCGGTCGCGAAGTGTTCGGGAAGTTCGTCGCGTTGAACAGCGAGACCTGCTGGCGGATTCGCCATGGCCGTACGCCGTTCTGACTTGGGTAGAAACCCTTCACTAGGGTAAGGGTATCCAGATGATTTCATGCTGTCTCCTTCTATTGGAACCGTGGGATTGCTGCTGTGTTCATGCTGCCTTTCGTCCGTCCTGCCACGCTTGGGCAACCTGCTTGGCTTGATCCATGTCCCCGGCAAGCACATGCTCGGCCAGCTTGTCGAGGAAGTTCGCGTACGGCTTCGCTTCTTCTGATGGGGCGATTTCGTTCTTGACGTGTTCGGTCAGAAGCTGCATCCACGCCGTGGCTGCCGAATCGTGAAATTCCGATTCCGACATATCGTCGGAACCGGGAAATTCGACGACTGGACCGGGTCTCTCTGAACCGTCTGGACTCGGATAGACCACAAGGCGATATGCTGCTGAATCGAGTGGTTGAACTTCCGACATTTTTTTGTGCTCCATTTCTATTAGGCAGTGAGGCCAATGCTGTCGCACTTATTGTTTGTTCACGGCATTCAATTCACCGGGCTGACTCTTGCGGCCTTTCTCTCCCTAAAGCCTGTTATTTGATTATCGACCGCGCCGCGCAGCGGCAAGCCTGTCTTCATGCTCCTGCAGCGCCCGATCAAATAAGTGCGCCATCTTTGGATCACGAACGATCCTGCGATAAGCCTCTGTGGAAAGCGCTTCGATCTTCGCGTGTGTCCAGCCCTGATACTGCCCGGCGTTGGCAGTGATCGGTTCTATCGGCGATTCGCTGCTGAACACATCCGCATTGCTGATTCCGCTGGAAATGCCTGCACCTTGTGTAGTGCGTGTGGGCGGGACTAGAACAGGCGCGACTACTTGTGTCGTCGGTTCCGCAGTCGCCGCCACAACAGGCCGGACAACGGGATCAAGAAATTGTTCCATGGCAGCGAAGGCTTTGTGATACGACTCCACTTCTCGCGGATCGTCTCCCGCACGTTCAATCGCTGCAATGATTGAACCCGCGTTTTCCTCCGAGCAATAACGCTCCCACCCCTTAGCAGCCTTGAATTCAGTTAGCGCGTTTCTCACACTCGCGAGAAATGCTTCTTCACGAGTCGCGATTAGTTCTTGCGCCAAACTTTCCATTGTTGTGGGTAACTCGGCGGACGGATGTGGCGTCTTTTTCGTAGCGACAATTTCTTCCAGCTTTTTGACACGAGACAGTTCGCGGATGCGGGCACTGGATGCCATGTGCGCCTTGGTTAACTGAGAAATCAAATCCGCCTGTGTTTTGTATTTGAAAACTTGTTTTCCGCCAACCGGGCGACCGTTTTTGTCTGTCGGCTGGTACTCGTGAATCATCAAAGGGAGTTCGTCTGCCGCTGCCGTGATGGGTTCCGTTGTCGGAGTCGCTGGCGCTGATGCAGATGGAGCATTATTTGGAGCATCATCAAAAGACGGGTCGAACCCACCTATCGGACTCGGTGCCGGAGCCTCTTCGCCACGGACGCTTCCGTTTGGACGCGATGCGCGTTTGGGTCCGTTTTCGATTTCGTCGATGCGTTTGCGAAATGAATCTCCGGTGATCGGATCATCAAACGCCTCACGGTACAGTTCGCTGGTAAGTCTGTTCACTGCGGCATTGTCGAGCCGCGTAATCGTTGCTAAATCCATTTTGTTAGTTCTCCTCCCTGTGCTGCTGCATTTCCTCCGCTGCGGCTTTGGCAGCGGTTTCAGCTTGCAGCTTTGCTTGCCAGTCCTTTATGTTCAAGAATTCTGCGTATCGTTCGTTGCCGATGCGGCCTTCCATGAGCCTGCGGAGTCTGAGTTCAGTTTTAGAATCGACCTCATGCTCTAAATCGAACTCAGTAAAGTTTCGTCCAGTGACTGGATCATGGACGACAAGGTCGGTTCTTCGTCTGATGTAGTTTCGTTCTGCCTGTTGGGATGGCGTCAACACAGGCTCGGCGACACCTTCAGTCGCCGAGGCTGATACTCGCTCGGGTTCAACGAACACCGCGTATTCGGTCATCAAAGCGAATAGTGCTTTATAGTTCTCGACCAGCGGAGCCAAATCCTGAAACTCCATCATGTCTAAAAGTTGCCGACCGTGTATGTCTTTCTTAAAGCCGGGCTGAGTGGTTGCAAATAGTTTGAAGTTTGAAATTGCAACGTCCTCGTTGATCTTGCGACCATTGATGCGCTCGCCGGGCAAGAAGTCTTGACTCAGCCGTTGAGTGCGGATTGCATCTCGCGTGGCCAGTGCCGTTTGTGTCATGGCTGTCTGTGCCATGGTGACCGGGTCTTGCGCTGCTGCGGCATCGCGCTGACATTGTTCTTCAGTGAGTTCCGCCTGACGATTGCGCTGGTACTCAATGTATGTGGGATCAGTCACACGTCTATCGCGGGTTTTCTGCATTGTTCTCCTCCAACTGTTTTTCTTCGACTGCGCGTGCTGCTATCTCGGCGCGCTCACGGGGGCTTGCTGTGGGACGAGGGATATATTGCTCCGCGATACCTGCCCGGCGAGGGGCATCACCCGGCGCAACACCAGAGCCGTTGCAAAGCCTGCACACAGGTTTTACGCCCGATGCTAATTCTTGCTGGCTTACTCGCTGCCCGGATGAGCCACAAGCACACGACAGCAAATACGCAACATGCTTTTGGTTTTCAATTTTTTGTGTGACTGTCATACTGCCGAACTGGTCTCGGCTGTGATCTTCGGTGATACTCCGCGTAGGACCATTTTTTGCATCTAAATACCTTTCTCTAACTGACGACATTTTCTTTCTCCGTTTCTGACGAGCCGTCCAAATGTTTCAAAAGTTGCTTACTCGACAGTCGCTTGTCTAGGGAATTTGGTGTCAGAAAGGTCGCAACCGCCTGAAATCAAACCGCAAAAAGTTTGGTCAATCGAGACCCCATGCGCGACTTAGTTCCGCAACGTCATCCACACGGCCTTTCACCACAATACTTCCGTCCCGTTTGCGGCCTGTTCCCCTGTTGCCATATTCCTCTCGATCAAGGCCGTAGTTGCCTCTACGTCCCGCGTTTGCGGCAGTGTTCCTGCCAGATTGCGTTTCGCGGTAAACTTCGCTGGATTGGACGGGAGCCGCGTAGCCCATACTCCATCCGCCGAACTCCTGAGTGCCTTCTGTGCCGTCCTCGTTTTCAACGGTTCCAAATTGCACCATGGCGCGTTCAAACTTCTTCTGACGCCGGGCCGCCGCGCCATTGGCCGATATATCGTTACTGAGATACAGATTGCTGGCCCATCCTTCCGCCTCGATCAAATTGAGCCTGTCTATGCGAACGACATATTTTGCATTAGTCCAATCGAGCAGGTCTCCATTCCATGCCTTGACTTGTTCATCGGGACCGATCTCAAAGAGCAGGCGATGCGCTGGAATGGGTCTTCCGCCCACGACTTTGACCGCGATGTACTTGCCACGCACCTTTTGAGCCGTGATTGGCCACAACCGTTTGGCCATGCTTAGTGATGGAACTTTCCAAACAATGGCACATCCTTTCTCATCAACACCGATGCTCACGAGGTACGTACTGCCGTTCTTCACGTACTCAAAGTCCTTGAAGCGATTTGAATAATCTCGGTCATCACAGAAATCAGACAAATCCAGATCGAACGATTGCACGGCGTCACGGTCTTCTCGAAAGTGCGGAAAACGTTTCAGGCGACGGTACGCCCAAAGGATGAAGTGGCCTTTGGTCCTGCCTTTGAACATATGGAAGTTTTGCGTGACGTTCTCAATTGCGGCGTCAACATAATCGAGGGGTAGGTTGTTAATGAGAAAATCAGACAGGTCTTCGCCAACCTGTTCGTAGAAGCCTATACACTGGCGAACACGCAACCAACGCTTGCAGGCGGTGACAAAGGTGCTTCTGTTCTTGATTTTGATAGACGGCAGTTCGACGAACAACTGCGCCACGGCGTTCGCATCAAGCGTCGGAAGGTTAATGGTGACCCAGCCCTGAAGTTCTATAGCGTATTGAGAAAACAAAGTCTCTTTGGCGTCACGAGTGAGCATCACGCCCCTTTTTGCCAAAGTCGCGGTAAAGATCGCGCGCGTATTCGCGCAATTGCATCATGTCGTGGATTGCCATCACTCGCGCCCCTTGTCGTCACGTAATTTCAGGAACTCCGTTTTTTCTTCTGCGATGGATTTCGGGGTGAAGCTGATGAAACGGCGCTCGTCTTCTTTCCAAACATGCACGATATGAGTCTTGGATTCGTAGAGTTCCAGCTTGAATCCAGATTTAAAGAACCTACGTTTCCGCAGCAATTCTTCATCATCGCCGTCATACGTTGGCGCAATGATTTGCTCAATCGTCTCCCGAACTGTCTGCACTCTGCGCAATTTTGCAATTAGGCGCATCAGGATGTTTTGCTGTTCTGGCTCTCCTAAGAACGTCAACAAATCAAAAATGCGGACGTGTGGCGGTATAGACAACTGCTTCTCGAATTTCGAGGTTGACCATGGCACTCCAACTGGCCACGCTGCGAGCAACGCATCTTTCGTTATCGAAGGCGGACGAACGAATGTGCCCTCTATTAACTCTTCTTTCGTTTCGCCCACCCATACAACGGTCTCACCGTCGTTAGAAATAACTTTCATCTCGCTCATTCTGCCTCCTTCTTAACGCGCTCTTCGCGCTCCATGGCGCGGGCTGCGACCGACATCGGCGAAGGTTCGTTGATGTCTTCACTGCGTACAACTTTCGCGGTTCCTAAGCTTGTATCCGTTCGCAAATGATCTGGAATGCCTGTGCCGCCACAAGAAACGCAACAGCACCCAAGAACATGCTCTGATAAAGGAACAGTGCTGGATTCTGACTCGGCTCCCTGTCCGATTGGTGAACGTCCGTATCCGAGACGCGTCATTTCAATCTGCTGCTGTTCGCGCACAACATTCATCTTCATCTGATACTCGTTGAACTTCCGTGCTTTGAGGGTCTCGATTTCTTCAGTTACCTCTGACAAGATTCCCATTTTTTGCGCGAGAGCAGTGACAAAAGAGACTTGATGGTTCGAAGTGACCACTGACGAATCGGCAGAGTACTGAGGGATTGTCGTCTCCAAGACCCGAACGATAAATGCACGACTGCCGGGGTTCTCAGGGCCATACGATTTCGCAAGTCCGCACCACACGACGGCTTGCTCTTCAGGCATCCACGCTGCCCAGAACAAGGCCGAGTGATTGCGGGCATCTTCAGACCAAAAATCCGGCATTGACGATTGCGCGGCCATAGCTTGCCACTCACGCACGCTATATGAAAGAGCATCTGTGGTGAACTTGATTCGCGCGCGCTCTTCAAAATTCTTTGCTTCGCGCAATTTCGCTTCGGCAGTGAAGAGCAATTCCTTTCGCATCGCATCGCGATCCGCAGCAACGCTGGACTTGAGTTCGGACAATTCGGTCTCGACGATGGGTAAGCGGTCGGCCAACGGTTGCAACTCGGTGACCAGTAGTGTGAGGGAATCTTTTTCTGCGGTTACTGCTCCGAGTGATGCAGGCGCTGCCGTAAGGCTCTTCTTGAGTTCCGCAATTTCGTCGCGAAGAGGGCCGACTTTATTTTCACTTTTTTCGTTGCCCAACTTTGCAATGCGTAAGTCCGCGAGTTTGCCCGCTGCGGTTGCGACTAATGCTGGGTCTGAATTGTCCAGCAATTTTGTCAGCGCTGACGTTACGCGATCTGGTTTGCTCATTGCCCCTCCCTCGCCACGACCTCTAACCATTGTTCAATGTCGGATTTGCGAAAGCGGAGACCGCAGACTAGACGCAAAACGGGCAGCGGGTGCTTGTGGCGAATTCGCGCGCGCTCCCTTGTCATTCCGTAGATCGAAGATGGTGTGGTTTTCAAAATGCTGGCAACATCGTCCAGCGTGAGGATTTCATCTAACATTGCTTCCTTTCCGCCGATGCGCTGGCTCTAAATTTTGTGTTGCTCGTTATTCCTTCACTCGTCATTCGGGTCCGGCTGTGTCCGCACGCCAGCGTCACGACTTCATTTTTGACATTCAGGACGTCGTGAATTGAGGCGCACTCGATGCACCACATTCTTTCCGCCAACCTTGGCTTGAAGAAACTCATGCGACCTCCGTGGTCGCAGCCTGTTGAAGTCTTGTGGTCATGACGCGACCGCAGAAGGCAAAGGCGTGCTCGGCGCACATGTCTTTACGAAGCATCTTCGCGCCTGTCTCTTTTGTTGCCGCAACAACTAGGCTGAAGCCGTAACGTAGATTCCAAATCCTCGCCCGATCTTCCGTCAGTGGATGCCGAATGAGGCTATTCCACAGCGCGACTATCGCCTTCACTTCAGATTCGTTATTGTTTATGCCCGCCATCACGCTTTCGGGCGTTGCCGTTGAACTCATGCCGCCTCCTTTCGCCAAAGTTTGGTTCGCTTGTCCACTGTGAAGCCCGCCTCTTTTCTAACCTTGCTGAGTTCGCTGCGATGAGAGGCATCGTCTTTCTTGTATTCGCAGGCTGCGCTCACTAAGCGCTCCGCATCCGCCGAAGGGATTTCAGCAGGAAATGTCTCTACAACTTCGGCCCATTTGCTGTGACGAGAAGTCACTGCCGTGATTATCATTCCCTGCATTGAGTATTTCTGAATGATGGGCAGTTCTCCCATCTTGAGAACGTTGAACGCGGCTTTGTGGACCGATGCCTGCACCTTCGGGTCACTCGCTATCACGTCTCCGCAATGCTTTTTTATCTGCTTGAGGCAGAGCATCTCCCGATCTTCAGCGTCAATCTGAAGAGCGGCGTAGGAGGGAATGCGGGTATGCACGATTGCCCGCCAATCAACATGGGTCGCTTTACTCGCTACAGTTTTCGCAGCTTCCAACTTTTTCTGATAACGGGCGCTGTCAACTTCAGACTTTCGTTTGCGGGCGTCTTCCACCAACCAAGAAACCAACCAATCAGGAATCGGCACTATCTCAGCGTCGGCATCCATGGCCGTGTATTTTTCATCGCTGCCGTCCTCTCGCAAAGAGCCTTCTGCGATGACTTGTGCCGCAGCGCCGATGCCTTTTAGGTCGTAGATCGTCACGAACTCTCCGTTCGCTCCAACTTCCTTGACGTTTTTGTTCTTGTGGCCGAACTCACGGACGCTGTAGTCGGTCTGAAGAAAGTAGATGTGACGCTTGTAAGGTTTGCTTTGCGGACGCGACTGCACAACGAACGTGCGCGGAAGTTTTTTCCCAGTCTCGCATTCCATGCGCGTCAACACGCCGTTGCCGTCGATGTCCCACACAAACGGCTTTCCAACTCCACGAATTAAGAAGACGCCCACTTTGTCATCCGGGTGTTCCATGGCGTAAGACCGCACATCCACTAGGTTTTCAAAAGGATGTTTCTGCCATGCGTACGGTCGTGGTCTCTTCTCAGAAGGGATAACGCCAGTGATGGCGAATTCTCTGGACAACGCCAACGCGGCCACGGGATAGAATGTGCCTTGCGGTATTTGTTCTTGTTCACTCAGCATTTTCTCTCTTTCTCTGACTACAACTCTGTCAGTGCTACTCGTGCTTACGCACAGCGGCTCTCGTGCAAAACTTGAATCGCTCCTGCGAGCACCGCGTGGACATCGCTGACGGAGTAGGCGGCAGTTCGAGTCGCAGGCTTCTGATAAAGCCGTCCACACATTGCATCGAGTTCGGACTTCATTGTTTCGAGCCGTTCAACACATTCGGATTTCAAGATCGTTGCTGTCATAGTTGCTCCCTGCCCACAGTGCGGGCTGTTAATCTACGCGAAGGCGCACGAATGCCGAGCGCGGTGATTCACTTTTCTATGTTTGGAAAATCGGCGGAGTCTGGATGACTGCCGACTGTAAACGGTTTGGTTGCCTTCTTGGGGTAGTGCTCCCTGCGGCCCTTGTTAAGCAGTCCAGCGAACTGCCACGCAGAGTTACTGGGAACTGTGTTCCCGATGCTTAAATTCCAGTACTAAGCATAGCAAAGAAAGAACGAAATATCAAGGGAAATCCGCGTCCAGTGCGGGTTTGCGTGATTCAACATTTGTGCGTACACCAAAATATTCTACTCCGCAGACATGTGTTCATTCGGACATGTGTTGCTCGCTCAACGAGCCGTGCTTTTTCAGAATCCGTCCAAGGGTTGACCGAGGGCTGAACTTTACGACTTGAAATTGGCATTGATACTATCGAGACTCTTCGTACTACATATTACAGAACACAACACATGTACTTGTGTTGGTGACATAAGCACGTTGCAAGGTGTGTACACATGTATCCAGACCTACGCACGTTGCAAGGTCTCAACACATGTCCCACGGGTGTGTATCAGGGAGGTTGACACCCTATTTGAAAGGGGACCCATGCACCGTGCGTATCAAGTCCACGATTGGCTAGGCCCTGCTGGTCGCGAAAGGATGGTATGCCGGGAATCCCTCGGCGACGTAGGTCGGACTGGCGGTATGACACCCTATTTGACGGTACCCTTTCAAACGACCTGCACGGCTCCCCCCTGACACGTTCCCCCGCTGCGATCCGCCCATGATGTGGGGTGTATCGAATAGCCCTAGGCCACGAGATGCGCGCCAAAAGTATTCGGAGGGTGACCATGGCGGATACAGGTTCGTAAGAAGGGTGAATGAGACGCCGTGCTTGGGCCTATAAACAGGGCTCCGAATACACAAAACCATCGCACAGTTGCTCTGCATCGCATTGAAAACGTTGTCCGTATTCTCGTGTGTAGGTCTCGTTAACGTGCATGCGGGCTTTTGTATCAAAGATTTCTTACATCGGGCTGACGGTGGTCCCGAGCAGCGAAAACTGCTACAGCCTAGCCAAAATGACGTAATTTGAGTTTTTCTGTGTCGAAGGCCATGGAGCAGTAGCGGCCTAGCACGGGGCTGATGGCGTTCTTCGCATTGGCGGTGCTTTACGTCTGCTGGATAACAAGCAAAATAATGTCAGCCAGTACTAATGTAGCGACCCGGTACGGCTGTTTTTCCGATCACACTTCGGTCACCGTTTTTCTTGACAACAGCTGCGATCTTGATCGTGTTGATCGTGTCGAATCGTGTGGCTGCGATTGAGATAATTCGTCGAAACTGCGAAATTTTAGGAATCATCAGAGCGAACGTGTCGTGAACGCTCATTGAGTCAATATTCCCGTCGCACCATTCGGGCAGGTACACGATTGACCCACAAATCCAGACCCTTGAAGACAAGCCGCTGCTGGTGGGGGTTGCGGAATGCCTACCTGACATCTTAACGGTTGCACCTGATTGTCAGTCCCGGGACAGGCGTAAAATTGACACACTCCCCTGTTCCCGACCATTCCACTGGTATCAAAGAATGCCTTCTTGCCGGTTCCTATCGTCGTGTGCGCAAATTGTCGGCCCGGAACAAGGCTTATCGCGTCCCAAGTTTGAACGTACCCGGTATCCTTTACGCACATGATCGGTACAGGCCCCGAGCACTTATTCGTGACCGTCAATCCCTTTTCGTCTTTCGAATAGGCAATGCAAGGACATTGAGGAACAAAACCACCCACATAAGAATAACTTGTTTCAAACGGGACATTGACAGCGTCTTCCGCATTCTGCGTGGTGATTTGGGTTGAGTTGTGACTCGTAGCGAAATATCCAATTAGGGCGGCGACAATAACCGCTCCTGCACCGATGAGAGCTACGGTAACGGGCCTGCTCCTCTCTCTTGGGCGCATGGTTTGCGACCTCCCGTGGCAATTGGAGTGGAAGTGTATCACGCAAGTTTTGGGCGGGTTTAGGCAGAATTTACTGCTGAGAGTTCCAAAGAGTAGGTTGTTACACGAACGAGCCCCAGCTTGTTTTGGGCCGATTCGTATCAGTCTGCACAACAGGCTGCGACCATTGCTTCTATTCGCTGACTCCCGTGCGGAGCTCCGAATAAATCATCTACCGTCTTCAGATGACGTGCGAAGAAATGCCCGCGACGATTCCCAGAACCCGATTGCATCCTTCTTCGGCGATTTAGCATTTCAAACCGAGGGCTTCGCATCAGGTAGACTCTTGTTTTCAAACAGGAGCTTCACATGGGCGTCTGCGGTTACTGCCGTCAAAAAACAGGTTGGTTTTCTAATGCGCACGACGGATGTGCAAAGAGGGCGAAAGCGGGAATCGAATCCGTGAAGAAGTGCATGGCTGATGCAGTCGTTCAAGGCAAGCACTATGGTGAAGTATCCGCAACGATTCGGGGGCTCATTGCCGATGCTGCCATTCCGCAAGACCAAGCAAATGCCGCACTGAAAGACGGTTGGAGCGAAGCGGTCGAGCAGAAAAGCCAAGCGCAACCAGTCAGTAATGACGAATATGACGCTATCCTCGGTATCTATCGAGAAGCAGGTCTTGCGGCAGGTTCAACGATAGAGGAGTGGATATCAAAGTCGCCAGCAGCGTAGAGTCACAGTAAGCATCTGTCCGCTTCGATGAGGAGACGATGATCGGGTGGACGCCGCATGGCGACGTGAATCCCTGTGATGATCCCGAGCACCTGCTTTCGTCCCTCCATCCGATGATCTTCAACTCGCAGCTCGGAGAGAAGCGTTAGCACTACTTAGTAAAAAGAGCTTCTACCGATACAAATTGCGGATCGGCTGGCATTTCATCGTAAGTTCTACCCTCAAGCAGTCGTCCTGCTTTAGATTTGTGAACCCCTCCCCATTGTTTAAAGAAAAATGCTATCCCGTTGCGTTCGCACTGACGCTGTAAAGAAGTAGCCCACTCCTCTCGCATCGGTCTTGCACCATGACCGCTTTCGCCTCCAACGATAATCCAGTGAATTCCGGATAAATCCAGAATACCTACGTCCTCAAGGAGAGGCTCGATTGAGAGAAAACGTACAGCTGCCGGAGCAGACCGTAAATGCTCTATTCTTGATAGACCATATTGTCGATTCTCGACGCTCACACCCCACCAGATATGTTTTTGCAAAGAGGCAAATTTCAGTTTCGTCAGCAGCAAATCATGCATTCGCTGGGATCGTTTCGTCAAGACTTGGTATGTATGCCAGTTGGCTTCGACCATGACTTCCGCGACTCGTTCAATGTAGGCGTCTGGCACGCCTTCGTGAAATAAGTCACTCATAGAGTTGACGAAGATCATTTTAGATGATTTCCACCTCGTCGGTTCCTCTAGCTTAGACGGCACCAATCGCAAATCGAATCCCTGCTCGTAAGGATGTCCTTTTACTCCCCGAAATCGTTCAGCAAAGGTTTCTGCATAGCAGTGTTTACAACCGGGACTGATTTTCGTGCAGCCTCTCACCGGATTCCACGTTGCGTCGGTCCACTCGATATGTGAATTAAAACTCATTGATTTACCTTTCGGAATTTTACGATTACAGCATCGGCAAAAGTGACTTGGCCGCTACGTTTGCGTCGCTTTTCCGCTGGCGGCGTCGCTCTTATCTTCCCTTCAGCTTCCATCTTCGCGAGTACGCTCTTGTAGTTGCGTATCAAGAACGGACGCCCAACGCTGTGGCGTCTGTATACCTCGTACATCGTCAGCGTCTGACCACTAAACTCGTACGACAGCATTTGACCCAAGTCATCGAGTGGTCGTAAAAGTTCGAAGAGTGTTGGATGCTTTTCTGAAGCAGGTGAGTATTCAAAGGTGGGAACCCCTTGATTCACTTCGGAGCTTTCCTTTGCCATAATTTCTTTCATAATTTCATAGCCCTTAAAATTCTTGCTCGCGAAGATTAGGTGGTGAGTTGTGCGTGTTCCTCTCTCGTTTTTGAACGCGAAAGGCAGCACGAAAGAGGCTCCCATTTGCTTCAGCGAGTTTGCAAGCTCTTCAACAATTACGTTCTCTCTGTCGCTAGAACTTAAACCAATCAAACTCTCCCGCAGTGCATTGCCTCTTGCTTGACCGAATAATGCGTCCATGTGCCGCCGGACCACTTCGTTATTGAGACCCATGTTTACCCGGTTATAATTAAAAAAAAATACACAATCACAGCCCCAGTTTTGCAACACCGAATTAATCAGCTTCAATGACAGGCCCTTGTAACCCCAAGGGTCAACGAAGAAAAACGTAGGAACCAAACTGAGCGACGAAAAATGTTTGGCTATTTGCTCACCAACTTCTTCGTTCGACACCTGTGGTTTGTGTTTGAGCTTCTTGATTCCCGGTAGTGCTGCGATAGCTTCCTTCAACTTGCCAACATTCGCAGCATCCTTGTCATTGAAGACGGTGACTAACATTTCACGCATATCCTTGTCTTCAATAGCACCTTTCAGCACAAGCAACGGAGTTGATAAGGTCCCGTCTTCGTATCGTCCTGGTCCCGCAAACAGGTCTATGTATGCTATGCGATTGGCGTGTAGCTTCGTTGACGGTATGATGACTCTCGCCCATGCCCAAAAATACTTGGCTACAATCCGAGCTTTAATCTGCGATTGCTCGCGAGATTCGTCAAAGAAATTGTCTACCATGAGAAGTCGAGGGGGCAGTAGCTGACGAGTGTCAATCGTCAGCCGAAGAAGAGTCTAACAGTGGCTACTGGGAGTTCGCCTGAGCCGATAATATGCCGGGCCGAGCCGATGTCGGCACCTTTGCGGCACCATCGTCGCTCGCTCCGTATGATTTCTTCCCAGAGTCGGTCGCCTCCTGACGTGCCGGGGGGTGGAGAATGGGATACAGATGGGCAACACAAAGTCTGTAAGTCATTGAAGGCCGACGTAGCTCACTTGGTAGAGCAGCCGATTCGTGAACGCTATGAACGCTATTGTCTCCCGGCTTTTTAAGCACTTTCTTGTCTGATGTTGCCTGTTGACGATTGATTAGAATCATTGAGTTACAGAATGGCGGGAAACACCTATCCCATGAATTTTGGGCAACAGCACGGCAACGGAGGTTGAACTCATGGTGTTTTCTTCAGCGCACGGAGTCTATTGAGCAAAGCAGAATACTGATACACGGCTTTCAGAACTTCCTTTGCGAACTCAATCCCAATTTCAACTTCTTCTTGTCCAACTTTATCGTACTCACTGCTTTCGATGTGGGCGGCGTCATTTCCGAGCAAACGAAGATCGTCAAGCCCGTCAAGCAACTCTGTTGGAAGCACGACTTTGTTGCCTAACGCCTTGATACGTTCCTTCAGATTATTACCAGTCGCAACTCTTTCCCTACAAAGCTCTTCCAAAGTCTTACGGACCATGATTGCTGAGGCAATGAAGCACTTGTTGGCATGACAGGTTATCGCTTCTTCTAACGCGCCGATTACGGGAGCGGGGATATTTACTGCGTCAAAGTCGATCCTTTCTGCTGGGTAAGAAACGACGAGGTCCCCAGTTCGCACATCGGCGACGAAGAAGACCAACGCTAGACACGCTGGGTCGGGGCACCTGCGATACCCCGCCACGTTAGACGGTGGGAGGCTGATATCATGTCCGCCAAGGGCATCAAATGTCCCACGCTGTCGGCAAGAAGGACACCTGAGTTTGACGAGCCAGCTCGACTGCTGTGGAGTACAACCAACCGCAACTTTGATGTTCATGCTTTCACCACTTCTTGCATGCACATTACTGCCGCTCAGATTTCTCGGGCAAATCTCTCTTTCCTCTCCGGCTACGACTCCTTCACCTTCGGGCGCGGTGGGGTGGTTTTCTTTAAGCTCTTAGCCATGCCGGGAAGGACATAAACTGCGTGCAATAGATTTTCGACGATATCCATGACAGCATTCACCTCGTCAAAATAGGGGACATGTCCTCTGTGGGCAGCTGCATTCCCCGCCGACAATCTTCCACCATTCTTTCACTCCGAATACGAAACGATGCCTAATTTCATCTGATGATAGGCTCCTACGCCACCATGCCGCCTTGGGGTCGAACGCGAGCTTCTTGATTGTTTCATCATTTTCCAAAGTCAGAGAAATCCGTACCTCTTCGCCCCTTTCGTAGGAGGCAAAACATTCATGCAATTGCTCGTGCGTAACTCCCGCCTCGCGTTTAAGCAAATGCGCAACTTCAGGGAACCCGCCCAAATATCGCGGGAGCCCGCATTCTTTGCCATTTTCACCCAGTACTGACAAGGATGCATAATAAGCTTTACCTTTCGACTTGTTGGGGTTCAACCTCGGTTTCTTTCTTGATTACAGCCGAAGCTTTGACGCTTATTGCTAGTCCCCAGTCTTTTGAACGTCTGAAGCGAGCAAGAAACCGCCGCGCAATCTCAGGCGATTTTACTGCACGATTGACTGGTAACTAAAATGAGCTTCGTCTGCCGAAGATTGATTGGTCCCCTTTTCTGTGAATGTCAGAAAAATCAGGGCAGGTCAAGTCGCAAGCTTGCCACTAGGAGAAGGCACTGTGGTATCGTTCGCCCGATGAGCAATCCCACGGACTCCAGTCCCGAGTTCAAAGTTTCACAACTGTTCTCCGATCTAGCATTCAAGGCTGGTCAACTGCGGGTGCCTGATGCGGAAATAGGTGCGTATCTCGCTGAATGCTTCGTGCCCGAGCATGAATGGAACAGACTCGCACTAAAACTTCAAGAAGAAGCCATCGAAGAACAACTCGAAAGGACGCGCGCCCGCGTTCAAGACTCAGTTCGGAACAAAATGATAACGGACTGGCTAAATCAGAACTGTCCTTCAGAGACCGAATCCGTTCGCCAGCAATTAAACAGAGAGATCACCTTCTATGGCAGAAAAAATCGCTTGCCCGAGCTGAACAGCTACCTTCAAGATGTTCTCAAAGTCGGATACAAACGTGCAGAGAAGAATTGGAAGAGAAAGAGGAGTGGAAGATGGTGGAGCTATATATGGGGCGCGGTGGTTGGTTTGCTTCGGGTCTGCCTATCAATAGCTATCCTGATGGCTGCACAGAATAAGTTTGAGTCGATTACATTCGCCATCCTGATAATGATTTACAACAGCGTCAGTCGGGTATATCCCAATCTGACACAATTTCATAACGAGCAGGTCTTCTCGACTGATGTTCGGTTCAAAGTATTGAGGGAATTGTTGAGGCAGCAAGTCACAGAGGATGAGCGAGAAGAAGAGAGTGAGCAGCGTTTAAAGCTCTATTCGGACATGACCAAAGAATCTAAACGTCATTACATTCGGGCGGTCTTCGATGGCTTAATCTGGCTGATTGCAGTGGGCGTTCTCATTTACGCTCTCGTGTAGGTGTCCGGGCCGGAGAGCGTACAAATGATAGATGAAAGCAGCAAACTTCTACACGAGATTTTGACCGTCGGCGAAGTCGCAGCCTTGCTGAACTGCAAACCTAGTTCGATTTACAACATGACGCGCAAACGAGGGCAGGTGCGTTACGAACACTGACTCTCTGTTCTTCGGCTCCCTGCGGATTGAGATTCTCATCATAATCGATTCCCTGCCTCTTGCCGAGTTCGACGAAGAGGATAATACGATGGCTGCTGAGATCAAGAAAGTCGATACACAGCTTGTTGAACTTGCTGGCAGGAATTGGCTTGCCAGCGAACTCCTGCGTGCGGGCTTGGAAGTCGCGAAACCCGAGCGTGATCGCGGAATCGACCTGATTGCTTATCTCGATCTGGACGAGCGCGTGGGACAGTTTGTCGCGTGTCCAATACAGATGAAAGCGGCCACCGGAGCAGTATTCAGCCTTGATCCGAAATATGCCAAATTCCCCCGGCTGTTGCTTGTATACGTGTGGAACTTAGGAATTCCGCCCGAGACGAAATCGTTTGCGCTCAGCTATCAGGAGGCGCTGTGCGTAGCTGACAAGATGGGATGGACGAAGACGGCTTCATGGTTAAACGGAGGAAACACTGGCCGTCGAGGATATTCGACAACAGCTCCGTCAAAGCGCCTTCGAGACCTTCTAATACCATATGAAATGACGCCAGAAAAGTGGTGGAGCAGAATCAGCCAGTTGACGTGATGGCCATCGTCTTTAGCTGATGGTGGTCCGCCACTTGTAGCCCAAATCGTCACTTGAAGTGAGAATCTTTCAAGGATTCTCACAACCCAACGAATAGGCTTCCCCGAGTTCAAACGTACCGCCCTGCCTCAGTTTGACTTCCCGAAGTCCGACCTTGCACAAATCCCTCTTCCATTCGGGCAATATGTTGTTGATGAATTGCACCCGAGTTGCGGTGTCCTTGAACATCTCGGAATCCAAGTTCAGTTCACGCCCTTGATCGTTTCCCTCCCCATGCACCCACACATTGATGTCATAACCCATCGAGGTCAGCCTTTGTTGTAAACCATGACCAATCATCGAGCCGCAATTCTGGCAGTACATCAGTGATCGGCTCCAACTGTCGGTTTTTCTTTACCCCCTTGTAAATTCCGCTGGACAAGACCCAAAAACTTATCTGACGCCGCATCCATCGTAGAAAAACTGGACGTAGGCATTCCAGCGAGGTCAGCTATTTTGGCCTCGCGTTCTTGTTCGATTCCTTCAAGCTTTGCTTCGTGCTCCAAAGCTAAGATTTCTGTCCACTTAGTGGTGTACGTCTGGATGTCGATGGTGTGATAATCCTCGTACTGACGCTTGTTTTCGTCCTGTTCTTGCTCCAGTGCCGACAGTTTAAGTTCCAATTGGTTGTGTAGTTGCTGCTCTCTGAGTTCTAAGCTTTCGGACGGAACATATGGTCGATCGTTATAAAACATCACTTCTAGCTTGGTGGTGCCATCCGGCAGCGGCTCGACACTGATTTCCTCAATCACACGAAACGTAACGCCCGGCAATGAAGTCGTAAATTGAAAGCTCCTAACCTCCTCGCCAGAGTCGGTCAGAGTCTTAAGACCCTCATCCTTTGGGATCACAATGTGATGCCCAGCAGCAGCTTTCTTGGCGGCTTTGAAGACGTCATCAGGCGAGGCGTTGAACGTTGTGCTCTTAGGGTTTGCGAATGCCAGACTCACAGATAACAGGAGAAGGATCAGAAGACCATACATCTCCCAACGCCTACGGAATGTCATTGCACTTTTCCTCGATAGTGAAGATGCCTCATCAAAAAAAAGAGAGAGAAGATATCCGAGGAAGAAGCCCAATTCTGCCACCCTGTGCTGACAAAAGCAAATCAATCCGCCGCTGACGTATTGATAAAATTGGGGTATGCCAAGTGATCTAACTCCAGCCACAGAAACCGAGATAATTAAAGCTGCTGAAAGAGTCATCCTGCCATTGGAACTACTCAAAAGTTAATACAGAGGAGCATGCTGCCCGTGACACTATTCGCTTGACGTACTTCCCCGCTTGCTATAAAAGATGTTGCTTAGTTTAAGTTTCAATCGCAGCAGTCCTGCTGCCCGGCCCCAGTAATTCATTTTAGGAAGTCCTGATCGCATCGACGAGTGACTATCCATTCGTCCTTAGAGTCTTTCTCGGGAACACCATCGGTAGTGAGGTTCCTCCAACTACCGTGATAGGAGTCGATTCTGAATCTGTACGGGGTTTACGCACTCTCCGTCTCCGACCGGAAGTAGGCACTCCAACGCGAAAAATGTAACTGCCATGCCGACATCAAACTTTCTCCCTTCGCAGCAGCGTATTCCCGGATCGGTCGGGCTCAGTCTCTCCGGTGGCGGCTACCGGGCTACTCTTTTCCATCTCGGAGCAGTTCGCAGGCTGAATGAATTCGGAATCCTCCCAAAGATCACAACAGTGTCCTCTGTATCTGGCGGAAGTATTTTGAATGGATTTCTTGCGACTCGACTATCCAAACCCTTCTCGGCGGGGATAGATGACTTCGAAAGCGAGGCTAGCCTGCCTATGCGCGAGTTTTGTTCGTTGGATATTCGCCGCTGGCTTGCGCTGGAGGCCGTGATCCCCGGCAATCACAACAGCTTGGGTTTGGCGAGGCAGTACGACAAACATTTGACTACCGGAAAGATGCTGGTAGAAATACCAGCGACGCCAGTACACGTATTCTGCACCACTGATCTAGCCTACGGGGTGAACTGGACATTTACCAAAGAAACGTATGGTGATTACCAAGCTGGCTGGCAATCGACGCCGCAGGATTTGCCAGTCAGCATTGCGGTCGCCGCGTCCTCATGCTTTCCGCCCGTGTTCAAGCCGCTTCACCTGAACCTAGACCCGAAGCAGTTGAAGGGTGGCAAGGATGAGGGCACCTCGCGGGACAAATTTGTCCGCGAGATCACCTTCACCGACGGCGGCGTGTACGACAATTTGGGGCTTGAGCCCATTTGGAAAGATCACGAGATCGTGCTTTCTTCTGACGGCGGGGCGCTGTTCCCGATTGGTGGTGACACCGGGTTCCCGTGGGAGATTAGAAGATACATCGAAATACCGGAAAACCAAGCTCTGGCTTTGCGCAAGCGATGGCTGATTTCAAATTTCGTTGCTGGGCTGATGAAGGGAACGTACTGGGGCGTCGGCGGAACCGTTAGAGCTTATGGGTTCGAGTACGGGTATTCGGAAGAGCTTGTGAAGGGGTTTATCGCAAGGATTCGTACCGACCTTGACAGCTTTTCCGAAGCGGAGGCCTGCGTATTGGAGAATCACGGATATATGCTTGCGGATGCCGCGATTCAAAAGCATGTCCCCAGCCTCATGCCAGCCAAAGTGCCCGAGCTACACGTTCCTCACAGTAATTGGGTGGACGAAGAAACAATCAAGATTGCGTTGAAGGATAGCGGCAGACGAACGCTACTCGGGCATAGTCACGCATTAGGTATCTGACAACACTCGATTGAAATAGCTGGGAGGGATCATCATGACTGAACGAGTTTTGTGCTTATTTCCAACCTTGCTCTTTGTGTCGCTCATTTGTTTTGCTAAATCCTCCTCCGTTCCGAATGGCCTCGACCCCACTGTGCAAGTATTTCAAGCAACCCCTTCGGCGACTGATCCCGCGAAACCTAAAGACCTCACAGATATTCACTCCGCTCAAGCAGCACACAAGCTAATGGCGTTACTTAAGCTGAAGCTGATTAGTGATCCTGATCTATGCCGAGATAAACAAGCCATTGTTGTACACACCGCAGACTGGCTGGTCACTCCGCCGAAAGCTCTGTCCGGAGATTATGCATTTAGCCTGAAAACGAGCCAATGGACTGGTTTTATCGCTCGATACAAGAATAAGAACTGCGCCCTGAGTGCGCCATTACGGGTCGATAAAAACCCACTTTTTTATGGTGCCGAGTCCATTTATGTGGTTGGCATAAACTACTTTGCCGATGAAAACGGAAACGGAATAGACCCAAATCTGATTCAGGTTGGTTATAAGGTTTCCACGACAGCCTCTAAACCCCAGAATGTCCAAGACCTCGGAACACTCGTAGCAGCACTGGTTGGGTTCACCCTACCAACGGTCGGTACCCAATCGGTAGATTTCGTTGGAGGGCCGAACACGAGCGTCACCGCAAAACCACATTTCTTTGTGCTGGAGCAATCAGTGGCTGCAACTAGCCCGGCCCCGTTTACAATCAACGTCACCCCCGTAATTCAACCTGCGACGAGTACGCTGCCTCCGGCTATCGCTCAACAAGGGTACAGTCTTGATCTAGCGGGAAGGGCTGGACGCGGAAATTCGATTTTGGACGTGAAGAACCTTCCAGAAGGAATGAATTTCGACGAAACGACCAAAGTCCTTTCAGGGACTCCGCAAACAACAGGCAACCAGCCCATTCAGGTGGAAATTAAGGATGCAAGTGGCACTCACGACTTTCTGATGAATCTGCCTGTACAACCCGCGAACTCTCCAAATGCGGGAGCACCTTCTAAAAAGGACTCAACCAAGCAAGGACAGGGCAACCAAACTTCAATTACATCTCCATCTCAGCCCGTTGATTGTGGCAATGTTTCGTCAACAAACCCTTGCACATTCACCCGCAACTTTCCCGTCGACGACAAGGAATATTGGGACGTAAGCTTGGGACTCGCGATTCCCGGCCCAAAGGAGAACGTCTTCAAGCCCACCACTGGCGGAGGTGTTCCTCCAAGCTCTACGACAACCCATACTGACGCGTACGCATTTGCTGATTTTTATCCGTTCGCGTATCGGTGGACGAAGCAATCGTATGCGCCTCATGTGAACGGGGGCATTCCGATAACAAGTCAGAGTCTCCACCGCCCGTACGTTGGGTTGGCAGAAGATATTTCACCTTGGTTACAACGACACGGGTTTCCGCTTGACCTTTGTGTCTTTGGTGGCGTCGTGTTTATGAAGCAACAGCTCTATGACCCCAGTGTTCCAAGCCGACTCAGGACAGATTGGGCACGTAAAGCAATGTACGGAGTCGAGGTTCCTATCAGCGGTATCGCGAGTAAACTCTCAGGCAAAGGAAACAAAGGCAGCAACACAAAGAGCGGGGGAAGCTAATGACGCGGGACTTCAAGCTCGTCCCTGTCCAACGGCTCACGGCTCAGCTTATAAGTTTTTGTCGTTTTTTCGGAGCATAGAGAATTGCGATGAAGTGTCCACAGTGTGAAGCCGACAATGCTGAGGGCAAGAGATTCTGCGCTGATTGCGGGTCACTACTAGACAAGCAACTAACGAGTTTTATTCGTTCTCAAGTCAGAGAGTGCGTCGAAGGGCAATTCAAGGATCAGAAAGTAGTTGAACTGGAAACGACTGAGGCGATAGCTGCACGGTTTCAAAAATGGAGCACGTGGTTTCTAGTTCCGGCAACAATCCTGTACACACTTCTTGCCGCTGTCTTGACCGTTCTTGGCATTAGCGATTATTCGAAAATTCATCGGGCTACTGCCGACGCAATCAAAGAGGCTAACACCGCAGTCGCTGGCGCGAACAGGAGCATCGAAGGGAAGTTAGCCGACCTCGACAAATCCGTCTTGGTTGCCAACAAAGCTATCGACGAGCAGGAGAAAACCCTCAAGACTACCAGCGATCTCACTGCATCTTTATTGGTGTCGAAGGGTGAACAGGCTGTATTCACGTCGGTCAGTCCAGCTCGACGATATGAATTTAAGCTGTTCCCAGACCCTCCCGGAGCATGGGTCTACCTGCTCCTAAAGAGTGTGCCAGTCTTCCAAACTATCCAGCTGCAAACCGGGCGAAGTCTTGAGCCAAGATGGACCTATAGACAGGAAGGCAACGTAATTATTTTCAGATGGCACGATGAAATTGCGAATTTAAGACAGGAAGAGGTTAATGTGGGATACGTTCCCGACCCCTCAGTTCACACCGCGCCATACCATTCTTTGTCACTAAGAGACGGGCATGTCTGGGCAAGCGGAGTCGGCGGTGACAAACAGATGCCAGAGTTCCCGTCCGATCACCCAAATGCGTTAGGCGATTGAAGTGTCAGTACAGTTGTCGGCAGCCTGACTTCTAAAGCCCTTGCCTTTGGGTTCCGATTCGCACGTGGACACGAAGTAGTTCAGCAGAGGCACTAGATAAATCGGTGTCAGTTCGTTCGGATTTCGCACCTACAATGGCATGATTTGGCGCATGTTTTGACATCTGGGCCGACGAACTGGAGGGAGACTATGAAGAGCGGCGTCGTTGTGATGGCGTTGATTCTGTTTTCTGTTCCCGCTCATGGCCAAATAAAGTGGTACAAGTTTGATAAACACTTCATCGATCAGCACTACCAACAGGATGGCAGCGCGTTCGGAGTGCTTAAAGCATCCGCTGTCCATCCTGCCCAAGGCGTCCACTCAATTAGCTGCGGAGGAAATGACGGAGAACTGCACATTGGAATTGCAGAAAGTGGACTTGGAAATGGCAACATTCCGGTCTCGGCATTTGCACAGCAAAAGGACAGCCAGTTCGGCATCGTAGCCGAACCCCCTAACGTAAAGAGTGGGAGTCCGTTCTACAACGGCGTAGAGGCTGCGGAGGGCAAGCCAGCGGCTTTCTTCGGGTACTTCAGACTATGGAATGAAGGACACGATGTGACCCCAATTTTCCCCAGCAACCCGCACCATGTGCTGGAGGTGCATCCTGCTTGGGGTATTCGTTCAGGGAATTTCATCATCAACCCACGCCCCGCAGTGATTTTTTCGATACCCAAATTTTCCGGCTACGGCGCAAGTAAGTTCGTTCCTTTATTGCAATCAGTCTCGACATGGCTGCGCGTTGCTGAGGACGACAACTTCGTATATGTCCGTCTCGCCAAAGAAGACAACTTTTACCAGCTACCAGTGATCGTAAAGCAGGTGAAAACCATCGCGAATGGAATAGGAGTAGCAGCGTTGGTCGATGTGTTTTCAGATGCTGCACACCAAAATCTGGTCTACTCAAACCTCACAGTCGTGACGGCATCTCACGATCCACTTTCCAGCCACCTTCAGCCAAATTGGTCTACCTTCTTGCTAGGTTTCTTCAGTATCAATTTGAGGAAGGCTGAAATGATCGCTTCAGGACATGGGCAATCCGATGCAGTGCCAGCGCCGGAAGCCCTTGAGTTTTTCGCCTTTGGGGTGCCGCTAGAAACGGCAGTCTCAAAATCCACCCCATGCACTCCCGAGACTGACTAATTGTCATATCGAGACGAGACATTTACAGTCAAAATCGGTGGATGAATGAAATTGCGATTTCACTAAGTTTGCAGAGCTTGAGCAATTGTGAGAGGGGCGAACCGTCTCACTGCGGAGGTTTGTGCTTTGTTGTGGCACCGTCATCCAATAGTCAAATAGGAGGACTATGAAGTTAGCAATCGTTCTCGTGACTCTTGCACCTATTAGCCTTAATGCAGCCGGGACGGTTAAGAAGGCTCATCCAGCAGAACGCATTTCCATTGGTGCCGCAGCAAAGGCCAAGATCGCGCTACGAATCATCGATGATGCCGCTGATGCCAAGTTGGTCGAAAGGGATGAGGGCAGAGGCTTTGACCCGTTTACGGAGGGAATGTTACAGGGGCTGGAGAAGGATTTAGAAGAAGAGCAATCCGAATCCCCACGCGTTGGAGACAGAGATTTGGCCTTTATGCTCTCCGTGGACTTGGATTGGATGGAAGGTTATCGCGTGGAAGGATTTCTTCAACCATTTCGGTCGGAAGTTATGAATTGGTACCTCGACTGTACGCATGAGATTCACGTCGCACTTCGAAGTGGCGTCGTCCCCTATTCCTATGGAGCCTGCGAATATTCGAAAGCAAAATCAGATGCTATTGAAAGTGGCAGGGTAGCAGCTCTTAAAGCTGAACAAGAAGCGATGCGACATCCGGTAACAGGGGTAACGCCTTCGACCCAGAAGTAAATAGCTCGCCTCAGCGATGAAGAACGGTCGGCTTAGGATTGAGCATTCAGGCACCGTCCGACCAGTCAGGTCAATGAGCGCAATGGATTTTCTGTATGGCGTAAAGTTTGGATTTTGTGTGTCGAAGGCCATGAAGTAGCACGGGCCTAGCAAGTGGGACTTGGTTGGACTGGGTTAAAACACGACGGTGCTGGGTTTGGAACTGGATTGACACAAACTCATGGCACTCATCGAATGCTGCTGTCCAAGGCTCGTGCTGTTGCACTCGGTCTCTAAAGGCAGGGTTTCAAAACGTACCGACGTACACTTTCGGGTCTTCATCGGGTGAGTCCGCTCTTTTGCGCCCAGCATCCTATAAATTAGTGGGAGAATTGCATGGGAAAGAAAGCGTATCAAGTGCGGGACATAGGCAAACCCCAAAGCGAAGTCTGGAACGAGAAGAAGGGCGCGACCTGTGCTGAATGGGCTGCTTCCCCGAAGGGCAGGCAGGTCATCGAACTCGATCTAGCTAGCCAAACCGAACGGGTTCTTACGAGTGACGAAGCGCAGCATGAGGCCGGGGTATATAAGGGTCTCGCAGCGAGTTAGGAACCGCTGGATTCGGTTTGCAAAAACCCGTAAGTAGCGGCGGCCTAGCCGGACGTGGTCGCCGCTCCTGAAGATTTGGCGATGCCTTCCAACACAAGCCCGAGGCTCTTGTAGCCCTCTGTGAGGGCTGAGGCATCAATGCCTGCTTTCGATAGCGGGTCAACAAAATACTCTTGCAAGAAAGCAATGTTGCTGTCCAATGTGGAGCGGAGGATCGCTACTACTTCCCCCGTATGCAGTCGAGTCTCGTAGACCTGCCCTATCGTTACGAGAGTGGAGAGAACCGTCATAATGCAGCAGGCGACCACCATGTCCACTTCACTTTCCCATGGAGTGCCTCCGATTCGCATTGCTACTTGAGTGCGACCGTCCTTTTTCCCCGCCTGTGTCCGCTTTTGCAAGGCCTCGAAAGTTCCATGCGTCCCAAGCTCGCTGAAGAAACCGTAAACGGGGTCAAACCTTGGTTTGCCGAGTTTTCCTCTGATAGCTGCGGGCGACAGCTCACGTATGATGTTTTTCTTGTCACTGCCTCCCCAGACTTCCGCCCAATGTGGATGGCGGAAGAACAATTGGGCTTTATCCAGCAGGTCATGGACAGTGCGGAGATGGCTGTACGCCTGCGTAGTGTAACGCCGCTCGGCGAGGTAAAAGGCGGCAGTCAATTCGTCCACGGTCCAATACAGCAGGCCCAATGTCGCAAATTGGGCTATTCCATTTTGCGACTTCTGGCTCGCATCCCAGAGCAAATCTAAAATGGATTGATGGGCCTCAAGAAAAACAGGCCTCGCGGCTTCCACTACCGGACGCGGGAGAGGGTACGGCATACCGAGCCTCTTAAGCAAATCCTCTGACCTGTGATGCTTTTGTCTTGTTCCCGCGATTGCGCGGAGCATCCTTCTCTTGACCGGGCTATCCGGCACATCGCGTAATCCAACCTCAGCCGCGTCTGGGATATCTTCAATAGATTGTCAAAGTGGGCTTTCGCTTCGGCATCCATAGATGCTTCGTTTGCGAATCCAAAGTCCATAATTTCTTTGAACTTGGCGGGTACCAAATCGGGACTGATTGCCTCACTCATTCGCGCTTCGGCAAAGGCTTGAAAATCCTTCAGCGTGATGGCCATTGCTCCATTGTAGGTGTGTGGCGTTGGGCGCGCGACTCACTCGTGGTTGTCCGCGTGGGAGCCTGCGGCTGCTGGTTGCTTCATGCCCGCTCTGAAGGCCGCGATGCGGCTAGTTTGGCGGTGCAGTGCGTGGCGCTGGCACCGAAGCAGTACACGGCATGAGATGCGATAGTTGGTCTCGACTGAAAAGTTTGTTGGTCTTCACGTTTGCGACCATCTGAAGTTTCCAGTCGTACGGCGGAGGATCGCCCACGCGTCCATTACCCGGCACGTATATGAATCTGAGATGCGTGCCTTTGATGTTGTACTCAATAAACCGCGTCACGAGTGGCGGGCGAGGGGAGTCGTAAGCGGTCGAATCATCCTTGTACGGTTTTCCGCAGTGGATCACTACTTCGTCCGCATCGTTCTGCGGAGTTCCATCGACAGAGTTAGCAAGGGCGGCAGAATTTAGCGTGGCAGAGGTTTGCGGCGTACGTCCTGTTGGTGTGGAAACGTCTGCAATCTTGACGATCACGTATAGCAGGAGGAAGCCGACGATTATGAAGACCAATATTTTGCGTCCGGCCTTGCTCTTTTCTGGAACTGCTTGCGCAACGAGTTGAAGCCCACATCGAGAGCAGAACCTCGCGCCTACGGGCAACCCATTCCCGCACACTGAACAGTAAGGCATTCAGAACCTTTTCTAAATCTTGTTCTACCGTGGCAACCCGACTGTGTTCTGGACTGTGTATTCGCGTTGTGTATTGCGGTTCGGGATGCCTGATTGTGACGATGTGAGACGAACGGTGACGCTGCAAGGCACTGAAACAACATGGACGCGATTACACTTGGGGCTTTTGCAGACCTCTCCCTTACCACTTGGGTACCGCGCCCTACGACTCAAACTGCTTCCACATGTCCTATCGCCTAACGCCGCAAACGGGCGAAACTACAGCGACACAAGGACATACACGCAAAAAATTGGAGCGGGAGACGGGGGTCGAACCCGCGACATCGACCTTGGCAAGGTCGCGCTCTACCACTGAGCTACTCCCGCTCGGCAGCAGCGATTATAAACACGGCCAAGGCTGGGAGCAATGGCACGCAAGTCTTGGAATGGAAACAAGGCTGGAAAGTGGGTGCCTCATTCCGCGACCTGTCCGTCTCTCATGTGGATGATTCGGTCTCCGTAGCTCGCGGCTTCGGGATTGTGCGTAATCATCAGCACAGTCTGCCCTAGTTCGCGATTGGAATGCCGAAGCATCCCCAGGACGATATCTGAATTTTTCGAATCCAAGTTCCCCGTGGGCTCGTCCGCCAGTACGATTGCCGGCTTGTTGATCAGAGCGCGGGCGAGCGCAACCCGCTGCTGTTCGCCGCCGGAAAGCTCCGAAGGGCGATGAGGGAGGCGTTTCTCGAGTCCAAGCAGGCCGACAATTTTTTCGAAGTAACGCTGGTCTCGATTTGCATCCGTGCCTTCAATCTCTCGCGCTATTTCGATATTACCGAGAGCATCCAGAGTAGGCAGAAGATTAAATTTCTGAAAAACAAACCCTATCTTGCGCTTTCGCATTCGAGTACGCTCTGCGTCAGAGAGCTTGGCGAAATCGTCGCCATCAACGATCACGTGCCCTGAGTCCGCGCGTGTGAGTCCACCGAGCAGGTAGAACAGGGTGGATTTGCCGCTGCCGGACGGTCCAACAATACTCACAAACTCCCCCTTTTGTACGCTGAAGGAGACACCTTGTAAGGCGGGCACTTCGATTTTTCCCACGCGGTAGGTCTTGCGAAGGTCTACAGCTTCAATAAATGCTGCCATGGTGCAGGGAGCACAATCTTACACGAAGCTACGGGGAGGATCTGACGAATTTGCCTCGCTCCCGAACGAGCGAATCAAGCAGCTGAGGACACGCCCGCAGAGGCAGCCCTCACCCGCACGCGTTTGGGTCCACGTTTGCGCACGAGCAGCAAGCGAATGCGATCCAGCAATTCGGCCGGTCCGTACATACCCTTGGAGAGAAAGACATCAGCGCGGTTTTCGCGGTCGTAGGTTCTTACTTTTGCAGAGAGCAAAATCGCCGGGGTTTCGGGCGACAAGGTTTTTATCTGTTCGACCAGTCTGGTACCGTCAAACCCAGTCATGACGAGATCGGCGAGCACCAGATCAATCCCGCCTTCTTTGAATCGATCAAGCGCATCTTCCGCGTTTGAATAGGCCAGCACCTTGTATCCGCGGGTCTCAAGCATCACTTTCCGGATGGAGAGCGATTGTTCATTGCCATCAGCACAGAGTATTGTTCGTTTCGGTTTCATTAATGTTAGGAGTCAACCCTCGGAACTTACAGAACAATTAAAATCGCTTCGGTAACTGTAAGGTTAGCGACACAAATCCTAGCGGCTGCCGGCTTCCGATGTAAAGTGGCGGGAACGCCAATGGCACGGTAGCAGTATTGAAAAATTTTAATGTTTGTGCGTGGTTCATTTCTTATGGCAATTCAGTTCATTCTCGACGAAATAATAATCTCGTAGCACAAACATAACTTGAATATCCACCGACGTTCACATTGACTAGTATGTTATCGGCGCTGTTATGCGCGGGTAGAAATGCCAATCAAACCAGCCCACTGCCGACTCGTTAATCATTTGACTGGACGTGGAAACGCCGGGTATCTTATATCCGTGACTGCGAACTCCAAGCCAAACTCGGTGTGCTGTTGTCGCCGGGCGCCGGTTTGTGGGTAGCGCAGTAAGCTTTCTGACACCCACCCGGCTCATCTCGGGTGGGTTTCTTTTTTTAAGCACTCACTCTTGAAGATCGGGCGCATCAGCACTATGCCCCGGCTGTAGCCGGGAGAATGACTTCGAAGGAGAGAATTATGAATACAATTACCAGCGCCCCGGTTGAGGCGCCAGCCCTCCGCATAAATGACACAGCCCCTGACTTCAGCGCCGAAACCACGCTAGGTCCCATCAAGTTTCACGACTGGATTGGGGATGGTTGGGCGATTTTGTTTTCGCACCCGAAAGATTTCACGCCGGTGTGCACCACCGAACTCGGGTCCATGGCAGGCCTGCAGCCAGAATTCGCCAAAAGGAACACGAAGATTATCTCTATTAGCGTCGATCCTGTCGGCAATCACAATAAGTGGATCGCCGACATTGAGCAGACGCAGGGCCACAAAGTGAATTATCCGATGATCGGCGATCCGGAACTCAAGATCTCCAAACTTTACGGAATGTTGCCGGCAGGTAGCGGCACAACTTCCGAAGGCCGCACTGCAGCGGACAATGCCACGGTGCGGACAGTGTTCATAATCGGGCCCGACAAGAAGATTAAGCTGATGCTTGTGTATCCGATGAATACGGGTCGTAACTTCGATGAGGTATTGCGGGTTCTCGATTCGTTGCAGCTCACTGCGAATCACAAGGTCGCCACGCCTGCGAACTGGAAACAGGGCGGAGATGTAATCATTCCGCCAGCAGTGTCGAACGAAGAAGCAGAAAAGAAGTATCCAGGCGGCTGGAAAACGTTAAAGCCGTATTTGCGGATCGTGCCTCAGCCGAAGTAGAAGTGTTTGGTGGCGCGGACACCCGAGTCCGCGCCTTTCGACTCCTGGCCAGAGGGGTTCAAGAACCACTTAGTCAAGAGTTATAGAAACCTCTAATTTCTTAGAGTGTATCTACAGGGTCGCGGACTTCAAGGAAATCCGAAGCAACCCAACCCGAACTTCTCCCGTCTTTTAGTCGGATGCACTGGTTATATCTATCCCAGGAGGCATTCATTTTTCGCGATTGCAAGGAGGATTGGTTTGAGACTAAGTCAAAACTGTTCAAAACTCGGGAAGTCTCTAGCTGTTACAGCTACGTTGAGTGCTCTACTCTTTTTTGTTGCGGCCCCACGCGCCCACGCGGACGACGACAGGGATAAGTGCAGGCAGCGTATAGAAAAGGCAGAAGCGCAACTTAACACTGCGATCGAAAAACATGGCGAGCATAGCAGCGAAGCCCAAGAGCACAGGCGGGACCTGAACTCCGTGCGAGAACGGTGCTGGAATGAGAATCACGCCTGGTGGAGTAGCAAGGACAATCAGTGGCACTCGGAACGCGATTGGGACCGCGATGACCATCATGATGACGATCATCACGACCATGATAACGATCAGCACTGACGCCGAACCTCCTGGGCGGAAGCTCAACCGGTTTGAAACTGAATCGGTTGAGCTCACCGTAGAAGGGAGTTACTGATTCACCCCACTGGCAAGGAAACCACCGTCGACTGCGAGCACATGGCCGGTCACAAAGCTCGCAGCGTCGGATGCCAGGAAAACGGCGGCGCCGACTAATTCTTCTAATTGTCCAAATCGCTTCATCGGAGTGCGAAGCAAGAACTCTTTTCCCCGCTGAGTACCATCAAGAAGCTTGGCGTTCAGGTCAGTCCGAAATACACCGGGCGCGATCGCGTTGACGCAAACTCCGTGCTGTGCCCATTCGATTGCCAGGGATTTAGTGAGCGATGCAACGGCCGCTTTGCTGGCGGAATACGCTGCCACCTCGTACAGTGCCACCATCGATGCGACCGAAGCAATATTGATGATGCGGCCATATTTTCGCTCGATCATCTTGCGGCCAAACAACTGGCAAGCTTCGAATGTCCCCGTGAGGTTTGTTTCCAGAATGCTGTTCCACTCGCTGCGGGACACGTCCACACTCGGAGTTCGTTTAGTGGTCCCTGCGGAATTCACGAGAATATCGACGGCGCTGAATTGCTCAATAACCGCGTCGAGCAAGGCTTCGAGGCTGCTCCGGTCAGTTACGTCAGTTGTAATCGACAGGGATTTGCGGCCCAGTTTATTGATCTCATCAGCCGCAGAGGCAACCAGGTCCGCGCGGCGACCGGTAGCCACTACGTCGGCGCCTGCCTGTGCGAGGCCTTTGGCGAGTGCGAGTCCAATGCCGGAGGTTCCGCCAATCACGACGGCAGTTTTTGAGCTCAGGTCCAGTGAAGGGTACGGCATGAATTGTTGTCCTTGCGGCAGCGTTTTCTTTTCACCCGCATAATAAAGCATTTCAGGCGAATACCTAAAAGCTCAACCTTCTGCCGACCCAGATAAGTATAAAATTGGCGGTCCTGCTGTGCGCGCGACTTCGATGAGTTCATAGAGACAAGTGTTTCGGTAGAACCTAAAAGAAGAGGATTCGTGAGATGAAAATTGTTGAGGCAAAGGTGATCACTTGCAGTCCCGGCCGAAATTTCGTCACGCTCAAACTGATCACTGAAAATGGAGTTTACGGCTTGGGCGATGCGACGCTGAATGGGCGCGAACTTGCGGTTGCGAGTTACCTGTCCGATCACGTCTTGCCACTGCTAATTGGCCGCGACGCGCGACGCATCGAAGATATCTGGCAATACTTGTACAAAGGCGCTTACTGGCGTCGCGGTCCCGTGACCATGACCGCAATCGCAGCGGTCGACACTGCTCTGTGGGATATCAAAGCGAAAAGCTTGAATACGCCGTTGTATCAACTGCTCGGAGGCGCTTCGCGGGATGCCGTCCTCGTCTATGGTCATGCCAGCGGAGCGGATATAGAAGAGACCGTGCAAGCTGTCTCGCATTACAAGCAGCTCGGATATAAAGCAATTCGTGCGCAATCAGGAATTCCAGGGCTTTCCAGTATCTATGGAGTAGGGCGTGGAGGCATGTACTACGAACCGGCGGAAAAAGACGCTCCTCCAGAAAATACTTGGTCGTCGGAACCATATCTGAATTTTGTGCCGAAGCTATTCGCGCGCCTCCGCAAGGAGTTTGGAGACGAGGTCCATTTGCTGCATGATGCTCACCACCGGTTGACCCCGATTGAGGCCGGGCGGCTGGGCAAGGATCTCGAGCCCTTTCACCTTTTCTGGCTGGAAGATCCAACGCCGGCGGAGCTACAGGATAGTTTTCGCCTCATTCGCCAACACACGACTACACCTTTGGCGGTCGGAGAAGTCTTCAACACCATCTATGATTGCCAGCAGTTGATTCAGGAAAGATTGATCGATTACATCCGAACGGACGTCGCCCATGCCGGTGGCATCACACACCTGAGAAGAATTGCGAATCTGGCGGAATTGTATCAAGTACGAACGGGGTCCCACGGAGCCACTGATCTGAGCCCGGTTTGTCTGGCTGCGGCGCTGCATTTCGATCTCAGCGTTCACAACTTCGGAATTCAGGAGTACATGCGGCACAGTCCCGAGACGGATAAAGTTTTCCCGCACTCATATTCTTTCGAGGGCGGGCTCATGCATCCGGGGGAGAAGCCTGGGCTGGGCGTGGATATCGACGAATCGTTGGCGGCGCAGTATCCGTATCAACGTGCCTACCTGCCTATTAACCGAAAGCTGGATGGGAGCATGCACGACTGGTAGCGCAGGGGGTAGGGATGCTTCGACTCTTTGCTCAGCATGACAGGTGACGCTGGTGTGACGTGCGTCACTGACTTTCTATTTCAATTCCCCGCAATATTGTCATCCTGAGCGACTGCTCTTCTTCGCTTGCGAAGAAGAGCCGAGTCGAAGGATCCCTACCCACACCGATGAGCCGGGTTCGCGAGCGCCGAAGCTACTGTGTCTACATTATGGGAAGTCTCTCCGGAACCCTCTACATCGGGATGACAGGAAACCTGCACAAGCGAGTTTTTGAACACAAATTCCACCGTGTCGTTGGCTTTACTAGCAAGTATGACGTTGAGCGCTTGCTTTATTGGGAGTCTTTCGGCGAAGTTCTGAACGCTATCGACCGCGAAGAACAACTCAAAGGATGGAGGCGGAGCAAGAAAATCGGGCTGATTGAATCTGTCAATCCTCAATGGTTGGACTTAAGCAGAGATTGGTATCCGTGGATGAAGGACTGTGGCTAGGGATGCTTCGACTCTTTGAGCTTCCGCGAGCGGAAGCTCAGCCTCGCTCAGCATGACAGGCCCAAATAATCACGTGCATTGTTGAAGCAAATATTGCGAACCATCGTGCCGACGAGTTCCTCATCATTCGGGAGTTCGCCCTTTTCTATATCGTTCCCAACCAGATTGCAAAGCACTCGGCGAAAGTATTCATGTCTCGGAAATGACATGAATGAGCGCGAATCGGTCAGCATGCCGATGAATCGCGAAAGCAAGCCAGTATTTGAGAGCGCGTTCAGTTGCCATTCGATGCCTTCTTTCTGATCGAGAAACCACCATCCGCTGCCGAATTGGATCTTCCCGGGAATGGACCCCTCCTGGAAATTGCCGATGGCAGTCGCAAAGACATAATTGTCGCTGGGGTTCACGTTGTAAACGATCATTTTCGGCAGCGCATGCTCCCGCTCGAGATGGTCAAGATACCGGCAGAAGGTTTCCGCTTGGGGCCAGTCTCCAATGCTGTCGAAGCCGGCGTCAGGACCGATTTCGGAGAAGCGCCAGGTATTGACGTTACGAATCGCTCCCAGATGCAATTGTTTCGTCCAACCCTTTGCGGCATCCAAACGGCCGAAAAAAAGCATCAGGTAAGACGCGAATTGTTCGTGCTGCTTTGGGGTTGCAGGATTTCCCGATAGAGTATTCTCGAAAATTGCGGACGCCTCGGTATGTGTGCACGAGGTCGCATGGCAGTGAGGCAGGCCGTGATCGGAGAGTCTGCCGCCATTGTCGTGGAATAAATCATGCCGCTGCTTTAGAGCGTCAAGAAAATCCAAAAAACTTGCCACTGTGATGTTGCTTGCCGTTTCCAACCGGCTCACCCAGCTATTAAATAGATCTGGCATATTCACCAGTAGTGCTTTATCGGGCCGGAACGTTGGATAGACCCGGAATCCAAGGTCGGAAGCATTGATTGCCCGATGGGATGAAAGATCATCGCAAGGGTCGTCGGTCGTACAGAGTACCCGAACATCGAATTCCCTGAGAATTCCTTGCGCGGTAAGGTCGCCCGTGGTCAGTAAAGAGTTCGCGTGCTTCCAAACCGATTCCGCAGTGGCTTCACTGAGCAAGTCATTGATTCCGAAATATCTCTTAAGCTCAAGGTGAGTCCAGTGGTAAAGAGGGTTTCGCAATGTGAACGGAACTGTTCGGGCCCAGGCAAGGAATTTTTCGTAGGGTGAAGCAGTGCCCGAGCAGTAGGACTCGGCGATTCCGTTGGCGCGCATCGCTCGCCATTTGTAGTGGTCCCCTTCCAGCCAGATTTCAAACAGATTTTGGAAGCGCCGGTTGGCAGCGATATCCGCAGCTGAAAGATGTGAATGAAAGTCCAAAATGGGCTGACCGGCAGCGTAATCGTGGTATAAGCGTTTGGCTGTTTTGGACTGCAACAGGAAATCCTCGTGAATGAAGTCCATCGAGCGCTCCCGTAGTTAGATTCGGCTATTGAATTGTATTACCAGAGGCTTACGGGCTCCCCCGACGTGCCGGAATCGGGGACATTGTCATTTTCACATCCGGGTTTTGTCAAAAATTGGCGCCGACACATGAAAGGCCTTGGATTACGTCGAGGAATGGTTTATCTTGACCGCGAGAGTAACGCCCGGACACAACGGAACAGGACACAGTCTCCATTTAGGAAATTTCGCGAACCCGGCTCTCAAAGCTCGTTTCATCGAAATTTGCGTAAGTTAGTCGCCCGGTTCCGTGGCAACATCAAGAGATGTTGCAAGATGTCTCGGAGGTTCCGAGAGGATCCGTCCTACCATGAAATCTCTTGCCGGCTTGCCTGCCCTTTTTGCGGTAACCCTTTTAAGCGTTTCGGTTTGCTCCCGGTCCTATGCCGGAAGTGCTGATAAGTCGGCGACGAAGGTTCCGTCGGCCCCAGACTCGTCCTCCGAAAGTACCGTCATTATTCCAGGCCCGTTGCGGTCATTCTTGCGTATGGCTGGCATCAGCCAAAAAATCCTGCCCGAGGAAGTGATGCCTTTACTCGCTCACAATGTCTACCTCGTAGGGTACCGAAGCGGCAAGCCGACCGAATTTCTAATTTTGTTGAACCGATATGTGCGTCAGGCGAGAGAACTCGCCGCCCTGGCTGGTCCGAAGGAGACGATAGAGGTTGCAAACTGCGAGCAGGCAAGGCCTCTCCTTCAGATCCTTGGTTATCGAGTGCGAGAAAGCTGTGGCGACAAGAACACGTCATTGGTGACTAATGACGCGGAGAGGGCCTTCCTTACTATCGACTCTGGCTTCCCTTTGACGGACGTTGAAGCTGCCCTCCAAGGGGGTTTTCCGTTTACGTATGCTTATCCCTCCTCTAGTGTCCCCGTGCTATTCACCGCGAAAGACTGGACCGGATTGAGTCGCGACAACGCAAACAAGAACCAGGATCTTATTGAGACTCTTTTCCGCGATCCTGCGGTAGCGCGGCTTTATTGGGCGCTGACGCGAACTGACGTACAAACTCGGCTCGCCTTGCGACAATCACCGGGTCTCGCCCAACTCCTTCCAGTTGCCGGTGTTCTTGATTTTTATGGAAACTACATCTCGATCCATGCAGGCCGCGTAACAGTTCCGGGAGGTGTTAACGCTGACCAGGCTTGGGAAAGCCTGGTCGGTGCCAGCCCGAGATCTCCGTCGGAATTCGTGTCAAGCCTGCTAGCGAAAGACAAAGGCTGGTTAGCTGCCTATTTTGATGCTTTGTCCCGCATTCCTCAGGCCCGACAAACGTACTTCACAGAGGCTCACCGGCTGAAGCATTTTTACGCGGCGTTTCGATCCCCAGATCCCTCCGCGGACGCGGCTAGGCCGACCTTTCGGCCGGCGCCGGCACTTTTGCTTCTTGTAAGCCGTGTTAGGTGGGATTCGAACGGCGAGCCCTATGTCCCTGGAAATCTCGAAACCTGGAAACAGATTCTTCGCGGGAAAACCGATTCGAAGCTTGCGCGCGACTGGGGTAAGCGGTCTAACCGTTGGAACCGCCCTGAACAGTTACTGGAAGCAATGTTCGCGTTTTCCCGGGAGGAAACAGACGCAGGCCCGTTGCGAATCTATCTATTCTTGAGTGAATTAGATGGGGGCCGCACTCCGGAGAATCGCCTGCGCCCGGAAACGGTTCTTTTGCTGGCCAGCAAATTCTCTCAGTTCAGCCATCAATACCTGATGTTTGACGAGTTCCCAGAGCTGAGTGACGAATCTATCGCAAGCTTCCTGAGTGTCGCCGAGAGCCTCGGCGGCATTCATGACCACACGGTAAGAGGCAATGCAATGGGTACGTTCCAGGCAAACGTCGGCCTTTGGCAAATACTTGCCCGTCAAGGACAGCTTTCGGGTGCCGACTTGAACGACTCGTGGCGCAAAGTCATCCTTCCCTTCGCCAAAGTGTCTTCGTCTGTTCAGGTTTTCGATGCTGGCCGCGATTCGCTCTCGGGGCTTATTCTGGCGGCGACTGGAAGCCCTAATTGCTCACAGGCGGAAATAATCGACTTGCTGGCGGGCCCAACGCAGCCGGGCGGGGAGAGTCAGCGGATCCACACAGAATTGGCCAATGAGATTCGCTCCGTAATGGCCGGCCAACGCTTGGTGTCTCTGGACACACTGTTCACGTTAGGTAACGGCTTAAACGAAATGGCGCACGGCGCGAAAATCGGGAACACTTTGATCCCATTAGCGGGGGAACTTCGAGAGTTCCAGATGCCTCGTCCAATTTTTACCGGGAGCGAGAGAACCCAGTGGGCCGCCGGAATTTACAACAACCACCACACCGATTTGCAGATGCGAACGGATCTGACAAAAGTAATTAAGACGGCAAATTCTGCCTCACAATTAGAACAAGCGCGGGGAGAACTGACGTCTTTCATGCGAGATACTCTAGTGGGGCTGAACTATGCATACTACGAGCCTCCTGGAGCTCAAGTTCTTCACATCAATCCCCTATTTGTTAGATCACATGATTTCTCGGGCGACACGGTCGGCGGGGTGGAACATCTGTGGCAATCAGCACAGTTATTTGGAGTTGGCTCGCCGGCAGGCGGCGGCGCGCATCTAGTTGGTTCCCTGGCGGACTTGCCGTATGTTCTGGCGGAAGTCGAAGAGGACTTCATCGCCCCCGAAAACGTCCAGGCCTTGATTTGGAGAGAACTTGTCCCCGGTCTTTTGACCAGTGCGACCTTGCCGCGCTGGTGGACCGTAACTCCGAGCGAACTGCATGCCATCGCGCTGTATCAGAGATGCGGCGAGGAACTGCTGACAGCTTCGGTGGAGAATGAAGAGCTACGAATGAAGCTGATGAATATTCTTTCCGAACGAATGGATCCCCAAAGATTGGAATGGGTGGATCAGGCTCTCTCTGGACGGCAGTTGCCGGGAATGTTCCCTCAAATGCTGCCCGCCGATACTTTCTATCTAGCTGCCGAATTCCTTAGGGAATTCCCCACGGATGCTGATTCAGTGGGGCCAGCAAGTCAGGAATTGCAACGGATGTCCCGCTCAAATCCGGAGGAGCTCAGCTGGAATCGCCTGTCGCACGACTTTGGTGTGCCACATCCGATATTGGCCCAGAATTATGCTCGCGAGTTGCTGAATGTGCAGTCGTTCCCAGCTCTCGCAGGATATTCCAGCCGCTTGATGGGAGAGTCGTGGGACTCCAGCAATTTGTACTGGGCTCGACTGGCGGACGAAATGGGGTACCCGCCGGTCGTATTGAATCGCCTCGTGCCTCAATTGACTCATCGCATGGTGGAGAACGTTTTCGGTACAAATTTGGAAGACTGGCCAGCCGTGCTTCGTGCCCTGCGTGAAACCGGCGAAGAGTTCAGACAGGGGAAAATTGCCTCGGCAGCAGTTCCCGGTCGTCTGAATTAATGGAGCGTGAAGAGGAGTGTTATGGCGAGGAAGCACTTTGTATTCTTATCGCTTTCTTTGATTTTTCTTTTCGTCTGCGGAACCAGGGTCCTGGCTCAGGAGATTGAACCACACATCCAGGTTAACGTTGATATGGTGCAGCTGAATGTCGCCGTCACCGACAACAAGGGCAACTACATTACCGGCCTTCGCCCCCGCGATTTCGCCATAACTGAAGATCGAATTCCACAAAAGATTTCGTTCGCCTCTGAAGGCAATGCTCCAGCAAGCACATTAACGGGAATGACTTCTTCGGATAGCAGTTCCTCGCCCGAAGCAGAACAATCAGAGGTGACGGACCGGTCCCAGTCTACGTCGCAACACCTGGGCTTGCTGACGCCAGGCGCGAATGTTTTCATCCTGTTTGATACCAGCAATTACATGTACCGGGGATTCGTGTACGCGCAGGATGCCATCGCCGATTTTGTTCGCTCTCTGGAAAATCCCAATAAGGTCGCCTTCTATTCTTACAGCCACGATCTTTCCCGCGCCTCATTGCTTACATCCGATCGATCGCAGGTTTTGCGAGGGGTTCGCACGACCGTAGCCGGGGATGAAGCAGCGCTATACAACTGCCTTCTGTTGACGGTGAAGGACGCTGCCCGTTACACGGGAAGAAAAGTCATCGTGGTGTTTTCGAACGGACCCGACAATGCCAGCATGGTGCCGCCCGAAGACGTTGCAGAATTGGCGCAGTCGACGGGAATAGTCATCTATATGATCAGCACCAGGCTTGCGCAGTTGGAACCCGTTTCGACCGCTGTATTCGAAAGAATGACCAAGGCAACGGGAGGCAAAGTTTATTTCGCCAAGAATTGGAAGGAAGAAAACAAGGCGTTCGCCTCCATTCGTGATGATCTCGCACATCTTTATTCGCTCAGTTACTATCCGCAACCAAATCCAAACCGCGGCTGGCGCAGTATCACCGTAAAACTTGTGGGCCCAAATCTGAAGAGCTACCACATACGGACCAGAAATGGGTACCGAATCCAACAGGCTCAGGTGTCTGCAGGGATGGCGCCGGTAACGGAACTACAGGAGCCCGTGGCAAAGTAGGTAATGAATCGGCAAAACTTCCCCTCCGCGGTCGCCATGTGCCCGGTACCGCCGACATCAACTACGAAACCATTTTCCGGAAGCTAGTTGAACTAAAATGTAGCCACGCTGTAGCGATGGAGTTCCTCGCACGGAGCACCGGTTGATAATGCCAGTCGACGCGAATCAGCGGAAGTTTGCTCCTGTTTTTGTACTGGGCAGCCCTCGTTCGGGCACCACTCTCCTTTACGACATGTTGCTTTCGTCGGGAGGATTCGCGGTCTATCTCGCCGAATCCAATGTGTTCAATGTCCTCGGGCCTCGCTTTGGGGATTTCGGATCGCGAGAAACTCGCAAACGAGTCTTAAACACGTGGTTGAATAGCAAACTCTTTCGCGCCACTGGGCTATCTTCCCCCGAGATCGAGAAAAGAATTCTAGAGGACTGCCATAGCACCGGCGATTTTCTCCGCATCGTCATGGACGAAATGCTGCGTGCTCAAGGAATGCAGCGGTGGGCCGAGAACTCTCCTGAAGGACTGCTTCATTTGCCTGCCATCAAGCGACAGATTCCGAACGCATTGATCCTGCACATCATTCGGGACGGCCGCGACGTTGCAATGTCGCTTGGCAAAGTCAAATATGTGCGGGCTCTTCCATGGGAAGAACACCAGAGTTTGCTTGGAGCGGGCGCATATTGGGAATGGATGGTTGAGCGCGGGCGTAGCCTCGGAAGCTCTCTTCGGGATGACTATCGCGAAATCCACTTTGAAGACCTCATTTCCTCACCGCAAGAGACGCTAAACGAGATCGGGCGATTCCTCGACCATGACCTGAACTATGAACGAATCCGTCGCGTTGGTTATGGTTCGGTGAGCAAGCCCAATACGTCTTTCAGTTCGGAATCCCCGGATGCCGGTCACACCCCTGTCGGTCGCTGGAAAAAAGGATTTACTCCGCAGCAGTTGGCGAAGTTCGAACGTATGGTCGGCGCAACTCTCAGGAAACTCGGTTACGAAACGTCGGTCGCAGATCAGGACATGGATTTCGGACTTGCCCTGACCCGGCGATTCCATCGCGGCTTCTTTGAAGCCAAGCAGGTGTTCAAGCGCAGTTCATTGATTCGCGCTCTTCGCCCGACGCTGACAGCAGCGGAGATTGACGCGACCGTGCTTGCTGAAGATCATCCTCCCCGGGTGTATGGTGGAGAAGAAGCCGCCACTTCCCTTCATACGGCAACTCCGGGAATATCGCAGTGAAAATTTTGTGGGTAAAAGCCGGCAAGCTTCTGCCCGTCGATACTGGAGGAAAAATCCGGTCGTACAACATTCTCCGTTTTCTGGCGCGCTCTCATTCGGTTACTTTACTTTCCTATTACGGCGGCCGTAGAGACTTGCAATACGAAGCAGACATTCGCGGGGACTTACCCGGCGCGGAAGCGATTTACACGGCAGCGCCTGATTCCACTCCGCTCGAACAGGGTTTGGATTATTTGCGGCGCCTCCCGCGAAGCGCACCGTATGCGGTTAGCAAATTCACTCACCCGGCGGTTGCGAAAACGATACGAGGCTGGATGGAAGAAGGCCATTTCGAAGTAGCGGTGTGCGACTTTCTGTCTGCATCTTTGAATTTTCCCCAAGAAATACATGTCCCCGCCGTGTTGTTTCAGCACAATGTGGAAAGTTCGCTGTGGAAGCGCTTGGCGGCAACTGAATCGAATCCTATCAAGAGAATGGCGTTCGGAATCGAAGCAGCGAAGATGAGCCGGTATGAGGCGGCCGCACTGCAACGGTTCGATCACATAATTGCAGTATCGGAGCGCGATAAGAAGCAAATGCTTGCGATGGATCCCGCCGCTCAGATCACGGTGGTTCCCACTGGTGTCGATACCAGCAAGTTCAGTGTGGCCCCACCCTCGATCGCCAACCCTCCGCGAATCGTGTTCACTGGTTCGATGGACTGGGAGCCTAACATCGATGCGGTTGAATATTTCTGTCACCAGATTTGGGTTGGGATTCTGGCACAGTTTCCTAATGCGGTTTTCCAAATCGTGGGGCGGAACCCTCACGGCAAAGTGCAGCGGCTTGCCTCGTCATCTGTGCAGGTAACGGGCACTGTGCCTTCTGTATCGGATTATCTGCGTGATGCCACGGTCGTCGTCGTCCCGCTTCGCGTGGGAGGAGGCACGAGGCTTAAGATTTTTGAAGCAATGGCCATGGGCAAAGCGGTGGTTTCAACCTCCGTCGGAGCCGAGGGATTGGAAGTCGAGAGTGGCCGCGATTTGATTCTTGCGGATGATGCCGCCGCATTCGCCGAGTCGATTCTTCTGCTGTTGAGAGACACGGCTCTCCGTCGCAAGTATGAAGAGGCTGCCGTTGCGCTTGCGTCGCAACACGATTGGTCCCGCATTGTTTTGAAGTTTGCTGGCGTATTAGAGGCGGCTTTGAACAATCCTGCGAGGCACAGTAGTGGTGCCGTACCGGTAAACTCATGAGGGTTCTGGTGCTGGACGGAAACCAGAACCAAGCCGTGGCTGCGGTCCGATCCTTGGCTCGGGCCGGGCACCAGGTCGTAGTCGGAGAGTCGACTCCGTGGTCAAAGGCAGGCTGGTCGCGGTACTCCACAAGAAGTTTCCGTTATCCTGCCCCGCAGCGTCACACGGACGGCTTTCTCGATCGCATCGTAGAGTTGGCCCACGAGGAAACTGGGACACTGGTGCTGCCCATGACTGAGGCAACCACGCTTCCGCTATCAGCGAATCGCGAGCGGCTATTCGCGGTAGGCGCGAGAATGGTGTTGCCCACTCACGCCGAACTGTTGCGTGCCTTCGACAAAGATGCCACGACAAAGCTTGCTGCATCGCTCGGTGTTGCTGTCCCTCTTAGCACTGTGATCTCGAATTCCGAAGAGGCAACTCGCACTGCTCAAGAAATCACATATCCAGTCGTGTTGAAGCCACGGTCATCGGAAGAGTTATCCAGTTTCGGTAAGGTGCGAACGACGGGCCGACCACGCTATGCCCGTGACGCAGGAGAGTTTCACTCCGCGTATCAGGATCTCAGCAGCCGCGCATCCGCCGTCATGGTGCAGCAGTATGTCGCAGGGGAAGGCGCCGGCTATTTCGCGCTGATGAATCATGGCGAGCTGCGCGCTGAGTTTGCGCATCGGCGTATTCGGGATGTATACCCCACTGGTTCGGGGAGCGCCGTGCGGGTTAGCGTGCGTCCGCCGCCGCAAATTCGTGAAGCATCGCTGGCAATTCTCAAGGCATTGAACTGGCATGGAATCGCGATGGTGGAATTTCGCCACGTCGACGGAGAGGCTCCCGTATTCCTCGAAGTTAACGGGCGCTTCTGGCATTCTTTAGCGCTGCCAATATACTCGGGAGTCGATTTTCCCGCGCTGCTCGCCACAATGGCGGAACAAGGCGACGTAGAACCCGTAGGTGAATATAAGGTCGGAGTGCGATGCCGGTGGCTCTTGGGCGATTTGCGCCATCTGGCGGAAGTTTGGCGAGGCGCACCCGCGGGATATCCTGGAACTTACCCGGGAAGATTCTCAACGCTTGCGGCGGTGCTTACCCCGGTGCCCGGAACCTTCCATGATCTCTTTACCTGGGACGATCCATTGCCGGAGCTGGGAGACTGGATAAATTTCGACCGCCGCATCTTCATTCAGCGACCAGCACATACATCAGCAGATCCGTCCAGACATGAGGCGACGGACAAATCCGCTTAGAATGAAACTCATGCTGAAAGGCGCGCTTCACGTTCATAGTACTTACTCCGATGGGGAATTTACTCTCGCGGAGTTGCGGCGCGTGTTTCTATCGGAAGAATGCAGATTCGTCTGCATGTCGGATCACGCGGAATACTTTGATGAAGTGAAAGTGCAGGCTTATCGAGACGAGTGTCACGCGCTTTCTGACGAAGACTTTTTTTTCGTTCCCGGACTGGAATACCGATGCGAACGACAGATGCACATTCTCGGATATGGGGCCACGGCGCCGACTGGGAGCAATGATCCGCAAACCGTCATCGCGCACATCGATTCGCAAAGCGCGATATCAGTAATTGCGCACCCGAGGGATGAGTTCTTCGAATGGATTAAGAGTTTCGAGAGGCTGCCGCAAGGCATAGAAACGTGGAATACCAAGTACGACGGCCGTTACGCTCCTCGGCCCGGCACTTTTAGATTGCTGCAAAGATTGCGAGAGCGGCAACCCCGCATGCACGCCTTCTATGGTCAAGATCTCCACTGGAGAAAGCAGTTTCGTGGATTATTCGTGCAATTAGAATGCGCCGCACCGGAACCCGCCAAGATTCTTCGAGCCCTTGCTGATGGAAATTACGCCGGGCAAAAGGGTGAACTTTCGCTTCCATCGTCGGGGGTCTTGCCACAAACTCTTCTCGACGACTTTGAAGCAGCACACCGCAAATCGCAAGGCAGGTGGCGATTCGTCAAGAGGGGTAAGGAGACTTTGGATCGCATGGGTATCAAGGTCCCAGATTCTTTAAAAGCACAGATTCGAAGGATTTTTTGAGCGCACTCGGCCGCAACGTCACCGATTTCCAATTCTCCGCTTAACCCAAACAAATATGGAACTCCGACCGCGCCACGGCAAGGGTTTATGATGGTGCGCCATGTCGAGCAGGGAGAAACTCTCACCCGCGTTGATTCGCGTCTTGGTATTGCTCGGCCTTTCCATTTTCATCAACTACATTGACCGCGCCAATCTCTCGGTCGCTGCACCGCTGCTGAAAGGCGAACTGGGACTTTCCCCCTCCCAGTTGGGAATCTTGCTTTCGTCTTTCTTCTGGACGTATGCCTGCATGCAAATCCTCGCAGGCTGGCTGGTGGACCGATTCGAAGTGAAGTGGATTTTCGCCCTCGGCTTTTTCGTTTGGTCGACTGCCACGGCTTTGACCGGCATGGTGCATACGTTTGCCATGTTGCTGGCCATACGCGTGATCCTGGGTATCGGAGAGTCAATCGCTTATCCCTCATATTCGAAAATCTTTGCCAGTCATTTCGTGGAGCGGCAGCGCGGCGTTGCCAACTCGGTCATTGGAGTGGGTCAATCTTTGGGACCCGCGTTTGGCATTTTCTTCGGCGGAACCATGGTGGCGCATTTTGGGTGGAGACCGTTCTTCATTGGCCTCGGTCTCATTGGGCTGTTGTGGCTACCCCCGTGGTTTCAATGGATGCCGCGCACCCCGAACTTTGGAGTAACCCACATGAAGCAGGGTCCCGGACTTTGGGAAATTATCTGCCACCGATCTTCGTGGGGGACGTGGATTGGCCATTTTTGCATGAACTATCCTCTGTATTTTCTCCTTACCTGGCTGCCGTATTACCTGGTGAGTGAGCGGCATTTTTCTTTGGAAGGCATGTCCCGGATTGGCGGCGCGACGTTTGTGATGTCAGCGTTGTCGTGCCTAACCTGTGGCCGCCTCTCGGACCGCTGGATTTCCGCCGGCGCCACGCCCACGCGCATCCGCACGACGTTCGTGGTTCTCGGTTTGACTTGCACCGGAGTTTTCCTATCCGGTTGTGGGGTGGCGCCTGCGAGTCTGCTGGTTGTGCTCTTGCTGTTGGCAGGCGCATCGATGGGGATGACAAGTTCGAACTTATTCGCGGTGTCGCAAACGCTGGCCGGCCCCCACGCCGCAGGCCGATGGATGGGCATCGAGAACTTCGTGGCTAATCTGGCAGGAGTGGTCGCACCAGCACTAACCGGATTTCTGCTTGGCCGCACCGGACACTTTTATTGGGCTTTCTTGATTACTGCGGCGGTTGCCGGGGTGGGAGCCATCCAATGGATCTTCGTAGTTGGTCCAGTCGAGCCGGTGATATGGAGGGCGCAAGTTAAGGACGCTATTCCAGAACGTGCGTCGCCGATCCGGGGAACCGCAATTTAGGCCATCATGATCGATACCTGAATAACTTTTGGCAATCCGCTCTTAAAAAACTATCAAAGACTGGAATGTTAAGGCCGCCCTTTTCGAGAACGAATTTACACGGAATTAGACAGGCACGCCACTTAAATTGCTCGGTCCCATGCTTTCGGCCGTAGGCAGTAATGTCCTCCTGGGAAACGCCAAAAACCACGGCTCCTATTTTCGACCAGACGCAAGCACCAGCACACATAGCGCAAGGTTCGTGTGTGGAATACAACACAAAATCCGGCAAATACCGTCCATAGCCAGAAGACACATACTTCAAGATTTCAAGCTCTACGTGCTTGATGGAGGAGCCCGAGGTTTTTACCCGATTTCCAGCTGATGCGATAACCACTTCCCGATTTTCAACTAGCTGAGTGATGACAGCTCCGATTGCATAGTCACCGCGATCGCGAGCGCGCTTGGCTTCAGCGATCGCAAGCTGCATGAATTTTCTCTTCGGTTTGTAAGTTGCAGGAATCAAATTACCAATGCCATTCCGAAGCCGAACAGATCAGAGACCGAGCGACACTTGCAGCACGGCTTGCCGCACGTGTTTGGGATTCAAATAGCGGAGAACCGATGCCATTTTCAAAATATCCGGTCACTAGAGGAGATAGTCTTACTTCCTAGGCGGACTTTTGCCTTGCCGCGAACCGGCCAAAGGCCATGTTGTATGGCACTACGATCACTACCTCACTTCCAAGGACCCCGCAATGTGGGCACTTCTCCAGGGTGAAGGGACCCAAACTTCCATCCGAATCATTCACCGGAAGCCATTCAATCCTGATGTTTCTGCAATCACGGCATGCGACGATTTGCTGCTTGTGCATGGTCCAGTTTTACCCGAAGGTTCAGGGTTGGTACAGTTACCGAAGTAACGGAGAGAGTCCACGATGCCGATTAATTTCATTGGCGTTTTGTCCGTGGTTTCGTTGGTGTCGGTCAGCGTTGCATGGTTAATACCCCTGCGGCGTGGCACTGTGCGAATGACCCAACCTGGCAAATGAGCTAGCGAACTCTTTTAGAAATGGTGAGCGCGGTAGGAATCGAACCTACAACCTACTGATTAAGAGTCAGTTGCTCTGCCAATTGAGCTACGCGCCCGCGTGGAGTGAAACAGGAAGAGCGGAAGCAGAGTATAGCATTTCTAACCGCTCTTTTTCGGACGCGCAGCCAGCGCCGCTTTGGAATTTCAGGATCGCTGTTGAAGATTTGATCCGAATGCAACTCCATCTGAAACACTCCCGCTCGGCCTACGTGGAGGAAACTCTCCGGTGATAGTAGAAGGACGCTGCTCCAAAGTTCCAAGCACCATCAAATCTTGCCCTAGGCTTGCCACAAATCTGTGTTCGGCGCAAATGGCATCAATCAATCTGGTTTGACGTGTTGTTAATACCTTTGCAGGCAGAGTTGAGAAGTTGCGAAAGATCCATAGCAGATAGATTCGTTGCGCGAAAGACGGCCTGAGATAACGAGGTCCCAGCGGCGTGAGAATGCGAAGCACACCGCCGGATAGCTTTTGTAACGACATAGTGAGAATCCTAAATTGTATGTGTATCGGTGAAGAGGTTTGTGACGGCGAGGATTATTGCACCGAATTCGAGGCAATGGTACAAAAAAATGCACAATTTTTGGGATGCCCTCTTCGAGGGGCCAGCGCGAGGCCCGTTGAGTGCACCGAAAAAGGTGCAAAACTACACTCAGCCGACGATCTCAGGCAGGACCTGCATGTTCCTCATCCTGGCTGCTACACCGCGTTCGCTGCCGTCTGGATTGCTCTCTACCCGCGTGACCGTGGCTTGGCAGCATACCCACCGTTTGTCCCCGCTGGTGAGTTCTGGCGGCAAGATCAAAACCATTTCTACGTCATTCCCCGGCTCAATTGGAAAATCCGTATAGAAAAAGATGCCATTCGAGCTAAGGTCGCGAGTATGCCCAGTAGCCTCGAGATTTGCCATCGGCGAACTAATTGTGACAGGCACGCGAACAGGAATGCGAGGGTGTGAACGCCGCTCGGGTTTGTTATTGGGCATCGCAGTGGGAGGGTAACACAATTATCGAAACGCCATCATGATCTCGGTGTCGCAGGTGTGGCTGGCATGGAGCGGTGTGGTATACAACGCTTATCGGAATCGAGGAGAAGAATGGGAAATACAGATCGTGTGTCCAGTAAAACGGTCATTCAAGCGGTGATTTTCGACTACGGAAATGTAATCAGCTATCCCCAAGCGAGTTCGGACCTGACTGCTATGGCCGAGCGCTGCGGCATGCCGATTGGGCGATTTCATGATTTCTATTGGAAATTTAGGCCGGCATACGACCGCTGTGAATTGAAAGGGGCCTCATTTTGGACTTCGGTGATTGCGGAAGAAGGGAAAAGACCGACGCCAGACGAAATATCAGAACTGGTTTCACTCGACATTCAAAGCTGGTTGCACATCAATCAAGCCACGATGATGTGGGCGGTTCAACTGCGCAGAGCCGGGATCCGGTTGGCTCTACTGTCGAATATGCCTTTCGAAATTGCGCGTTATATCGAGAGCAATTGCCCTTGGGTGTCTTATTTTGACCCGCTAATTTTTTCCTGCGACTTGGGTGCTGTTAAGCCCGAGCTCGCCATTTACAAGAGCTGCCTGGCAAGGCTCAACGTTCTCCCTGACAAGGTGTTGTTTCTTGATGATCGGGCCGAAAACGTCGCGGCGGCAGCCCAATTGGGAATTCCGGGTTTGGTCTTCGACGATATCGAAAAGGTCTCGAGGGAAGCGCAAAAGCTTTTCAATCTCCCACTCCTTTCTGAGATAGAAGTCAGTACGACGCGTAAGTAACCAAATCGCAGGTCTCGCGGCTTGACGTTGAAGCAGCTCCCTATTATCTTTCAGTGAAAGCCTAGGCGGAATCTGGTTTTTTGAGGTGCCCCGAACCATGATGAATCATGGAAGTTCCAAATTGATTGAGAACGTTCTTATTTTGGCGCTGCTCGGAATTCTGGCGGGTGTCGCCGGAGGCTTTGCAATTGGTTTCGTTTCCCAGCGATCCAGCGCTTCAAGTTCGTCCTCTCACTGAACCAGCACTGCGCTGCTGAAGTCCAACTGGACGCTTCCCCTGCCGCGACGGTACTTGTACCGCTGTCCATAAAAGGCTTACTAGCGTAATCAGAGCCATGGGTTTATGCGGACTAGACTAGAGTTGGGATATGGAACAGTCTCGCATACAGATTGCGATTGCCGCAGGGGCGGGTGCCCTGCTGCTAGTGTGCTTTTTCGGATATCTCCTCTATCTGAATGGCCACGGGCCTATACTCTCGCGTTCGTTAGAGCTTGACCCACTTTCCGGGGTGCCTAGTTCCATCTCGTTGAATCCATTGCGCGATCGAAGCTCTGAGCACTCGGCCGCCAAGTATCTGCGCATAATGCGCGACGGGAATTGCCAAACCCAGTTGGCCGACATGGAAAAAGACTATCGAAGAAAATATGCGGGATTTATCTGCGAGTCAGAGGCTCAACATCCGCTGATTAGCTGGACGCTTGCGGATTGGGAGGATCAGCCTCCGCTTAGAATTCTCCGCTACCGCGCAAAGAGATACAACGATGCGGCCCGAAGCGGCACGTACGAAGAACTGCTCTCCCTAACTTTGGAAAAACAAGATGGGGATTGGGCTGTCACGAAGTACGACGCTATGTATTAAAGGGCGCGAGCGGACGTTGCCTGCAACGTCTCCCTTCTTAACCGCTCTAAGCCACAACTCTTTCCGTAGACAGCCTTGCCCTTCCCTTTAGCCACATAAAGATCACAATCTGCGCCACCAGCGCCGCCGAACTGTCCAGGATCACATCGCGGACGGTTCCGGTCCGAGAAGGCAGGAATGTCTGATGCCATTCGTCGAGACTGGCGACCAGAACGGTCATCAGGAAAGCGATGGTTCCCCAGCGTGCGCACCACGCAGCGGATGAAGCCATCGGCAGCGTCGCTCGCCATGCCCGAAACAACAACAAGCTAAGGGTGAAATATCCGACGAAGTGGCCGGTCTTCCGAATGTAGTGATGCCAGACCTCAAAGCGGGCTGGATCGAGCCCTAATAGAAAATGGAAAAAAGGATAAAGCCAACGGCTGGTGTTATCGGCGGAGAGGTAGTTGGTCGATTCGATCCTGATAATGCACAGCCAAATGATGGCCGGGAGCCACGCCTTCCAGAGTTGTCGAGTCGATTCCTTCAATGGCTGGTCTTATTCAACTGCATAATTCGGAGCTTCGCGGGTGATCATGACATCGTGCACATGGCTTTCCCGCAAGCCAGCCACGCTGATGCGGACGAAACGCGTTTTTTGCAGCAACTCAGAAATCGTAGAGCATCCGCAATACCCCATTCCCGATTTCAGTCCGCCCACCATCTGGTGAACGATCATCGATACTGATCCACGATACGGCACGCGACCTTCGACGCCCTCAGGCACCAGCTTCGGCATCCGATTCGCGTCCTCTCCCGTTCCCGAAACTGCGGCGGATGCTTCTCCCTCGACATTCTGGAAGTAACGTTCGCTGGAACCCGCGGCCATTGCACCCAAAGATCCCATGCCACGATAAGACTTGAACGTCCGGCCTTGATAAAGAATCAATTCGCCAGGGCTCTCGTCGGTTCCGGCAAACATGGAGCCGATCATCACCGCGCTTGCCCCGGCCGCTAAGGCCTTTGTGATGTCGCCGGAAAACTTGATGCCACCATCTGCAATGATGGGAATATTCGCGTCCTTAGTGGCGCGATAAGCTTCGGCAATCGCTGTGATCTGAGGCACCCCGGCGCCGGTCACGACGCGTGTCGTACAAATCGATCCTGGACCGATACCAACTTTGATCCCGTCGGCCCCCGCTTTCGCGAGTTCACACGCCCCGTCAAAAGTTGCGACATTGCCTGCAATCAGCTCGACCTCCGGAAGTTTCGCTTTTACAGCGCGAATCGCTTCCAACACCCGACTGGAGTGGCCGTGAGCGCTGTCAATCGCCAGAAGATCCACCTTGGAGGCTGCCAACTCCTGGGCCCGCTCCAAAAAGTCGCCGGTCGCTCCGATCGCTGCCCCCACACGCAGCCGGCCGTGGGAATCTTTCGCCGCATTCGGATATTTCAACTTCTTTTGGATGTCTTTTACTGTGATCAATCCTTTTAGGTTATAGCTGTCGTCGACGACCAGCAGTTTCTCGACGCGGTGCTCATGGAGAATCTTCTCGGCATCCTCTAAAGTCGTGCCCACGGCGACAGTAATAAGATTTTCCTTCGTCATCACGCTGCTGATTGGAACATCGAACCGTGTCTCGAAACGGAGATCGCGATTAGTAAGAATTCCGACCAGCTTCTTATTCTTGGTTATCGGCACGCCAGAAATTTTGTATTTGCGCATCACTTCGAGCGCGTCGGAAACTTTATCGTCCGGCGACATCGTGACTGGATCCACGATCATGCCGCTCTCCGAGCGCTTTACTTTGTCGACTTCATTCGCATGCTGCTCTATTGTCAGGTTGCGGTGGATGATCCCCAATCCTCCCTGTTGGGCGAGAGCAATCGCCATGTGGGACTCGGTGACCGTATCCATGGCGGCGCTGACAATTGGAATGTTCAGTCGAATATTGCGAGTGAGTTGAGTTTGGGTGTTAGCGAGAGCCGGAACTACATCGGATCTGGCGGGCAGCAGCAACACGTCATCAAAGGTGAGAGCTTCGGGAACGGGAAAATGAATCATAGATATTTTGGAGAAGCCGACAATATCTCATTCTAGAGACGCGGGAGACTGCTGGCAAATACCGTTCAATCGCAAATGCGGTTCACTTCGTATCGCCTACTTCCGTTTCCTGCGGAAAAGACTTGAATGCGACAGTCTGTGATTTGGATGTCGTCTTATGGCTGCTGTCGAGGGTGGATTGCGTCAGGGTACCCTTCAAGACGTAATAGGCTTCATCAGTAGGCTTCTTCCCGTCTCCCCGTTCAATCGTTCCTTTGAACGAGTAGAAGACATTCTGAGCGATTTCAGTTGTGAAGGCGAGCTTCTTGCCATCCAGTTTGCTTTGCTTGAAGAAGTGATCGACGAACGCCCGATGGTCGCCCTGCTGATCGCCATAGCGCGAAACAAAACCGGTCACCTGGCCCTGATCTTCGACCGTAAGTTGCACGAATTCGCCGTCTTGCAAGAACGAATACATGCCTGAGTAGTCGGGGGTGGATTGATTCGCTGGCGGAGTCTTGGTGGCGTCCTGGCCAAGCACGATGGGCGCTATCAACAAGATCAGGAAAACCCCAATAAGTCGATTCACAATTAGCCCGCCTCAGCCCGGATCAGTCAGTTATAACACCGGGATATTCCTAACAGCTGAGACTGGGAGGCAAATAAAAGAGCCGTCCCTTGCGGAACGGCTCTACCAACACCAAAATAAAAACTCTAAGACAGTAGCGCGATCAGCTGTCGACGCCCCATTTCAGCAAGACCAATCAATCCAGTTGTCAGAATGAGGGCTGGACTTCCGGGTTCGGGCACTCTGGGCGCGGGGGCGGCCTCCTCCACATCAACATCGCCACGTCCCCTTCCGGTGACCAATATATATGCGTATCCGTCGCCAAAGTTCGACAGATCAAACACTTTGTCGCCGGAACCGTAGGTGAGTAATGTCCCTTTCTGACCCTGCGTGTTTGAACCGAAGACCGCCCACGATCCTCCTCTTTCCGTATCGATCGAGAAGGAACTGAGCCCTTTATCAGCAAACTGCATGAAGTATCCGGGGCTGACATCATGGCGTTTATCGCGCCCAAAGTTAGAGGCACTGTCGGCAAAACCAGTACCGCACAAAAAAGTTAAAAAGACTACCGCAGACGCAAACAAATGAAAACGACGCATTATTCTCTCCTCCGAACTCTTTAACACTACGCGGTGGAAGTAGTTCTGCAAATGCGGAGGGTTCGGTATGGGGCTAAGGGGATTCCTGTATGCAAACAATTTCACATGTGCGACAGTAAGATCGTACCTCGGAAAGAAAGCCAATCGACGGCGCGATGAACTCACTTCTTCAGGCTTCCGGATCCATTCTTTGCGGCGTGTCGCTGCTGAAGGGCAACGCTAACGACTCTGAGCATGTCGTCCCAAGGAGCAGGTTTTCCCGTCCATATTTCGAACTGCCGCGCGGCCTGATGCACGAACATCTCGATTCCGGGAATCACTTCGACTCCGCGCTCTCTCGCCAGTTTTACCAGCTGAGTCTGAGGAGGGTCGTAGATCATTTCGAAAAGATATTGCGCCTTGATTTCGTCGGCGTTCAAAGGCGATTCGCGGGAATTAGTCATGCCGACGGGGGTGGCATTAATGATTACGTCGAATGCTAGTTTTTTCAGATCGGCGCGCTTTATCGTGCGTGCCCGGGCTTGACGAGCCAATTTCTGGGCTGAGACAGCGCTTCGATTGAGGATGGAAACTTCGGCGCCACGCTCTTTCAGTCCGAACACCGCCGCGCGGGCGGCGCCCCCTGCGCCAAGTACAAGAATTTTCGCTTTCTCTAGAGTAATCCGCTGTTCCAGGGGACGAACCACGCCAAACGTATCGGTGTTAAATCCATAGAGCTTGCCATCCTGCGCCCGAACCACCGTGTTGCAGGCTCCGATCTTTGTTGTCTGAGAATCGGTGTTGTCGAGGTGCGGCAAGATTGCCTGCTTATATGGCATGGTGACCGAAAGCCCATGAATAGGAATCTCGCGGACGCAGGTGAGTAGATCCTTCAAAGTCTTTGCGTGCAGGGCTACATAAACTGCATTCACATTTTCGCGATGAAGCGCCGCATTCAAGATAGCTGGGGAGAGCGAGTGTGCAACCGGATCTCCAGCAACGCCGTAAACGCGCGTGGCTGCGTCTACCTGTTCGATCCGATAGGTGCTGCGCAACTCCTGAGCAGTGATCTGACCTGGCGCCGTTCTTTCATCTGGACTAACAGCCGCAAAGGTGAACACGCTGCCAGCGCGTACGCCCAGGACGCGGCTGATGATTCCCTGCTCTCCCATGCACAGCCCAACCAAGGAGTACTTATCGCTGTTCTCTTCGAGGAATTTCATTACCGTTACGTTGTCAGATAGGGTCGTGGCGGTCGAAACTATCTTGTAAAAATCCGCGGGGATGGCCGTCATTTTTTCGAGAGTCTTATCCAGGTTCTTCGTTCCCCGGAAATCATGATGGGAAAGAATCAGAGCGACCTTTGAACGCAACTTTTGTAGCTGCGGCGAGCTGCAACGGATTGCACTTTGGAGTTCAAGGTCAACCAGCTGGCATCCCGCTGCCGACGCCTTCGCCAGAATGTCCAACTGAGACGCGATAGATCCGCGAAATTTGCCGTCGCTCGCCACCCGCCGGCAGGTCCCGATAATTGTGACGTGAGGATGAGATTCCGTAAAGCGTTTGATCTTAGGTAAGGCTGACGCCGGGTGGGAAAGATAATCTAACCTGAACTCGATAAAACTGTTATCGCGAATTAATAGCTCGGCCTTTTCTACCATCTCCGAGGCGTCTGAACCAATAACGGCGACGCAAACCCGAGGAAGCCGCTGATGCAATAGTCGAGCCGCGAAGGTATTAGGGGAGACTGTCATCGTCAAGAGCAGGTCGGCGCGATATTACAGGTGCACAATTGCAGATGCAACAACGGATTGAGAATTCTTGCGCAAGGGAACCAATTGACCTACATGGCCTTACACCGGCGTAACCTTGACCCTCCTGGTTCCAGTTGATAGTGTCCGGACTGAAAGCCTTTTATTTACTTCAGTTAAAGGACGGTTCCGCCAAACGGTTAGGGCGCCCGCCCCAGAGGTAACATGAAGAAAACAGGACTGTTGTTGTGGTTGGCGTTGTCCGTTGCGGCGGCAGCGCAGGATGTGGCACCGGCTACCAATGCCGAAAACGCCCCCGAAGGCACACTTCCCACTACGGTAAGTTTCCCAACCGAGAGGGTGCAGACACCGACCTATGCCGACCTCTATTGCGCTGGCTTTCTAAACAAGCAGCTGCTTCCCAATGCCAGGTTTGTAGCCGGCGGACTCCAAACTCCCACGACGACTAAATTCGTCAATGGAAATATGATTTACCTCGCCGGCGGCAGCTACCAGACCGGCCAGGAATATATGATCGTCCGCGAGATGACGGACGTGAACGAGTATCAAATCTTTAGGGGACAGCTGGCCATGGTGCGACAGGCGGGACAGTTGTACTCTGAGCTTGCCCGGGTGCGGATCGTCGATACGCGGGAAAAGATGGCGATCGCTCAAATTGAGTTCAGCTGCGATCCGGTGAATCCGGGAGACTTCGCAGTCCCGTTTGTAGTGAAAGACCAAATTCCATTTCACCCTCAAATACACTTTGATCGTTTTTTGCCGCGCAATAACCAAGTCACGGGCCGCATCCTGCTGGCAAAGGACTACGACTCAGAATTGGGAACTGGCTTCAAGGTGTATTTGAACATTGGCTCGAATCAGGGAGTGAAGATCGGAGACTACTTCCGGGCTGTTCGTTCGTACACTGCGGACCTTATGGATCCTGTGGACTCGCTATCGTTCAAAGCATCCACCTCTGAGGATACGCAGAAGAAACCTCCGACTATTGAGCCAAACTTCTTCAACATGACCAGGGGTCCAAAGATTCACGTGGCGGACCTGCCGCGCCGTGCCGTTGGGGAGATTGTGATCATTGGCACCACTCCCACGACATCGACCGGCATGATTGTCTTTTCGTTGGAGGATGTCCACTTAGGGGACGCCGTGGAGCTCGACCAACAGTAAAGCTTAACCGGCAACTCGACTGCAACCGGGAGGGCCCGACTGAGTCGGGGCCTCCCACATTTCACGCCATCCCTCCTTCTAGTCCGGGATGTGTTCACCCCAGATCTGAGTCCCCGAATATTTCGGCGGTAAACACTTCAACTTCCGATCCCGAACGCCACGCGTCCAATGGCAAGCCCGCCTTGCGGCAGGTTTCCTCGAGGAAGGTATTACGATCCCATCCATGCTCCAATGGCACTTGAGGCAGCAGCAGGCCGCGGTGCCCATGTTGGCTGATCAATAGGCCATGCGTTCCAATCTCCACTTCCTGCGGCCGAACCGACTTCAAGGGAGAAAGAATGCTCAAGGACACCTCTAGTTGATGGGCCTCCGCCGACGTCACGGGAAGAAACCGGCTGTCTTCAAACGCCGCACCACGCGCGGTTTCGATGATGGTTCTATAAAGGGGTGCAATCGGAAACGCATAGCCGACGCAACCTCGCAGGTTTTTGTGAAGATAGATTGTCGTAAACGCGCCGCGCGGTGCAGCAAAGCGGACGGAAGGCGTAGTCTCCGGTATTTCACGATGTTCTATCGCCGAGAGGATCGCTTCGTGAGCTAATGCCAATAGCTGCCGACGTTCCTCAGGACTGAATTCATTCGAGCGGTGGACATCGAGATCACGAACACCGGTGTTCGTGACGTGGCGAGCTACCGAATTGTCAGATTGCGGGGACATCGCGCTTCCTTCGCCGGCTAAGGACGAAGGCACGGCGGCGACGCTTTACCACACGGCGGTCAATCTTTGCCCAGAATGCCACAAAGTAATCTGTAGCGGACACCAGTGAAACCAGAACCATGAACCAGATTGCCAAGCGAGCAATCCAATCGACGGGGAAAAAATACGTTCCGTAAATCGGCCATTCAGTCCAGCGGTGATCGAGAATGACCGCAACCACCGAGACGATTTGCACCACCATCTTAAACTTGCCTAAATCGCTGGCTTCAATCGTAAAGCCTTCCGAGGCGGCAATGGAGCGAAGGCCACTCACCAGAAATTCGCGCCCGATGATCACAACCGCGATCCAGGCAGGCACGAGTCGCGGATTGAACTGCACCAGCGCTATGAACGCGGCTGCAATCAGAAGCTTGTCGGCCAAGGGATCAAGCAGTATTCCCATGGTTGTGATCTGGCCACGCTTGCGGGCCAGATAGCCATCGATGCCGTCGGTGATCGATGCGGCAATGAACAGCCCAGACGCGAGTAGTTCTTTTTCGCCATGGGCGCCTTGAAAGTGATTGGAGGAGAGGATCCAGATCAGCAAAGGTATGCTGAAAATACGGCTAAGCGTAATGGAATTTGGCAGATTCACAACACAGGCCAATGGAACCGCGCTGTTCGAGCAAAAGCAGCCCTGAGGAATTATCCTCTACCTCGAAGCACGAAGCAATGAACCAAAGGAGGTCTCTCAATGCGCCGGGCTTGGAGGCGACGCACTTTTGTTCTTCTGCGCTGCCGCTTGCTGCTGGAATTTTGCAGCCATCGCCTCATATACATTGGGGATGCTGTCCGGATTCCGGTACATGCCGATAAATATTGGGCGTAGGTCGAAGGGAAATCCGAAAAACTGGTGAAAGTCGGCCACTAGGGGTGGGCCGCCTGGGCTTCCCGCCGGCGGAATGGTTTCAGGTAAATGAATCGCAAACATGCTCCCGCCGGCGAGGGCTTCATGCGGATAGTTCAATAGCCATTTGCAATTGCGAGATTCCAGAATGAGGTTTGAGGAAATCACTGCCCACCCACCGCCGTCGCTTGCGGCAGGTTGTTCGCAGTCCCAAACATAGGAGCCCGGCACACTCTCGGTGCTATCACTTAAACCGTACCAGTCGAGAGCGATTTTCTGCACTCCGCGCTCAGTCCCAAACGTTTTGACTTCAGGTAGAGACTGATTCCAATCCACGTTCGAATCATGCATCAGCGTGTAAGCGGGATGCCCAAAACTCAGGGAATTCACGAACGGGAAGTAGAAAGGATAAGTTCGCACCGCGCTGATGACACATGCCGCTGCCAGCACAAATGCAAGACCCATGGTTACACGCGCAACCGAGGGAACCGTAACCTCCAAACGTCTGAGCATTTCAGGCAGAGGAGCCAACATTAGAATGATCAGTGCGACAGGCACGCTGAAGTGCCGGACGCTTATGTCAAGACGGCCCAGCATGCACACAATTGTAAAAACGATAAGCGAGACCCACAGAACTCGCCAGTGCGCACGGAACCTTTCGGGCACAACCGTGTCCATGCTTCCCGAGATGCGTTTACGAAGTAGGGCGACGATAAATGTCAGCGCGAGCAATCCCAAAAAGCCCAGCGGCGACTTCAAAACAAATACAACCGGGTAATAAAACCAGACCCCATGCGGATATGCGTGCCCGAGAATAAACGTGGGGCGACTGGCCGTGATGAGAACCAGAAACAAGCCGCGCAAGAAAATCCATGCAGGCATCAGCAATCGCCTGACTGGAACGAAGGCCGGGCCATGGCCGACGAAATACAGGATGTCCGTCGTTTGGCGGATTGAAAAAATAAAATAAAAGACGTAGACAAAAGCGGAAGCCCACCCAATTCCTCTTAGTGTCGCTTTCCAGCGCAGGCGCCTCCAAATGCGTTTTTCGGGCTTGGTGACGGGCTGTCCCAGTACCGGCCACCAGCGCGTCGTCAGGGCGAAAATTCCAAATGCGAAAAATAAAATTCCAGAGGTGAACTTTGAAAGAAGCGCACCGGCAAGGCAAAGTCCAAATAGAAGTGATTTCTTTCCGGTCGGTTCCCGCCAAATCTCGGCGAAGGTCCACAGCGCCAGCAAGGTAAACAGTGTGACGGGGATGTCAGTATGCACCAGAGGACCGAATGCAAGAAAGACAGGCATGCTGACGTAAGCGGCAAGGCAGAGTAATCCGCCCCAGTTGCCGCCCACGCGGCGGCCAATTACAAAAATGGACCAGCTCAGCGCCAGCGTAAGCAACAGCATGGGAAACCGCGCCCACGCCAGGGTGCTGACTGGATCATTCCAACGATTTAGCACCCACCCTCCGAAGACCCACTGGCCGAGATAAGCCCCGAAAAAACTTCGTTCGCTGTAAGTCCAGGAAATGTGCGAGTAATCGGCACGCGTGCCACGAAGCACCAAGGGAATCGCCGCCCAAACCTTAGCCAGGGGAGGGTGTTCCTCGTTCATCCTGAGATCGAGTTTCTGTAAATAGCTCAGTCCGGCGCCGATGTGGGCCACTTCGTCCACGGTCACGGATTCACGCAGCGCCGCTCCCCCGGCCAGCACCGCCATTAGAGCCAGCAACAGCGCTGCTGCGATCTTGAAATAGGCGTCTCCTTGCTGCCCTAGCGGGCGCAGACCTTGAGTGGACATTTTGAAAGTACCCTCCGGAGTGGGAAGGCGACTAATTGTAGCTGATTCGTGAAGAAAAGTTAGCTGCGGGTATGGGTTGCTCGCGTAGGGACGGCAGCCCTCGGCTGTCACTACGCAAGTCTCTTATGCGTAGATTCCACGCTGGCGAATTGTGTAGGCGACCCGATCGATGGCCAACATATACGCTGCGATCCGGTTGTGAACGTTATGCGTCTCGGCATACCGGACTACGTCTTCGAACGCGTTCTTCATGATGTGCTCGAGTTGCTCGTTGACCACCGATTCCTGCCAGAAATAGCCCTGGCGGTCTTGAACCCATTCGAAGTAAGAAGTGGTTACGCCTCCCGCGTTGCACAAGATGTCAGGAATGACGAACACTTTCTTGTCCGCCAGAATCTCGTCCGCCAGTGCCGTCGTGGGACCGTTGGCTCCTTCGGCAAGAATCTTGCATTTCACCTGGTCGGCGTTGCGGCTGGTAATCTGATTTTCAGTAGCGGCGGGAATCAGAATTTCGCACTCGGTCAGAAACAGTTCGGTGGGATCCGCGGGCTCGGCCTCGGGAAAACCGACTACAGTTCCGTTGCGTTGCCGATACTGTTGAAGCGCCTCGACATTAATTCCATTCTTGTTGTACAGGCTCCCATCCCGTTCGATTACGCCAATTACTTTGTATCCGGCCGCAGCCATTAGATACGCCGCGTTGGAACCGACGTTGCCGAAGCCCTGCACGATAACGCGCGTGTACTCGCGAGCTAGCCCAAGCTTTCTAATCGCCTGCTCGCAAACGATCATAATGCCGCGTCCGGTAGCTTCGCGGCGTCCGCGCGACCCTCCGATATTGATGGGCTTGCCAGTCACGACCGCAGTGACCGTCTGCCGCATGTGCATGGAATACGTGTCCATGATCCATGCCATGGTCTGTTCATTAGTATTGACATCCGGCGCTGGCACGTCTTTTTCGGGGCCAATAAATTCGATGAGTTCCGCGGTGTAGCGGCGAGTCATGCGCTCGAGTTCGCCCATCGACATCTTCTGAGGATCGCAAATTACTCCACCCTTGGCGCCGCCGAACGGTATATTGACGACGGCGCACTTCCAAGTCATCCAACTCGCCAAGGCCCGTACTTCGTCCAGAGTTACGTCGGGAGAATAGCGAATGCCGCCCTTGGACGGTCCTCGCGCAATCGAGTGCTGGACCCGAAATCCGGTGAAGACTTCCAATTTTCCATTGTCGAGCGCGACCGGAATGTGAACGATGAGCTCACGCGTGGGATAACGCAGAATTTTCTGTAACCCTTCGTCCAGATTCAACTTGGTGGCGGCAATATCAAAGCGGGCGGCCTGCGCCTCCCATGGATTGATTTCCTGTTCGAGCGAAATAGTCTTCGGGTCAACGATCTCCAACATTTGCGGCCTCGGAAAAGTACTGTCAGATGGTCAGATGCAGGCCTGAGCAGCGGCGATTCCGCCACGTCAGGCAAACTTAAGAAGTATATGGCTGCGAGGGAGTAGCGGCAAGGCGGTTGCCGAATAACGCATTATCCAATTCTCCCCTTCTGATGTTTTAGTTTCGACACTACACCGTCCTGTGTTTAGTCTTCCCGCAACGCAGCCATAGGATCGATTCTCGCTGCACGTCGTGCTGGGACCCAACATGCAACGGCTGCTGTTAGCGAAACCAGCGCAAAGGCCGTGGAGGCGTGTCCAAGATCTCCGGACCCAAGCCCGATTAGCACTCTGCGAAGGACCCGCATCAGAGCCAGTGTCAAAGCTGCCCCGATCGTTAGACCGACAGCTGCGGTAAAGAACCCCTGGCGAAAGATCAGGAGTTGAACATTGCGGGAAGTCGCTCCGAGCGCCATTCGAATGCCGATCTCCTGCGTCTTGCCAGATGTGATATACGAGGTCACGCCGTAGACTCCCGCTACCGACATCGCAAGAGCGAGGCACCCCGTGATCGCGAGCAAGGTCATGATGAACCGCCGATCCGCAAGCGAGTCGTCGATCAAGGACCGCATCGACGCGCTCAGAAAGACTGGCTGATTTGGATCGACTGCGGCAATTGCTCGACGGATGGCCATCTCTAGATCTCGTGGAGGCCGGTCAGTTCTCACCACCAGAAATTGAGCCTTTTCAAGAGCATCCGCCGAAAGGTAGACGCTTGCTTGCTGCGGCCCGTTCATCTCCGCGTGGCGGACGCTCGAAACAACTCCAACCACTCGCTTCCAGTTGCGCGGGTTTTCCGGGGTGCAATAAACGCAGAGTTGCTTACCGATAGCGCTGGTTCCCGGCCACAAACGGCTAGCCGCCACGTCGTTCACAATGGCAGTGTCTCCCGCCTTCATCTCCCCTTCGCGAAACCAGCGACCCTCCGCCAACCGGACTCCCATGGTCTGCAAGTACTCCGAGCTGATGACATCTATTTCAGCCGGTATCTGGTCGCGAGGCTCGGTTGCTACAGCTTGGTTGCCGGCGATCAATCCGCCGTGATTTTCTCCGCTAAAAGGAAGCGCGTCAACGGTGCCCGCACTCTCTACGCCAGGAAGGGAGCGGACTGAAACGAGAAACCGCCCGTAAATTTTTCCGCGTTGGTCAGAAGTTTTGTATCGCTCGGGTGAGGGAAGCAGCACAGATGCAAGAACGTGGTCCGCCTCGAACCCGGCGTCGGTGCGAAGCAAATCGATAAAGCTTCCGAGGAGCTGTCCGCCAACCACGACCAGGGCGACGGTTACGGCTACTTCGACGGCCACTAGCGAGCCGCGAATGCGGTCCCTCTTGCCGGGCGCAGTGCCCTGCGTGCGCAAAACGTTTGTCGTGATTACGCAAGTCCAACCGGCGCGGAGGGCCGGCGCCATCCCGAATAAAACTCCGTTTACTAGAGCGACCATCAATGCGAAAGCCAGAATTCGCCAGTCCACGCGGGACGCCGCTAGTCGGGGAATGCTCACAGGAGCGATTGCCGGCAGAATCTTCCATGCAGCGGCGGTCAAGCCATACCCACCTATGCCTCCGAGCACTGCCAGTACGCAGCTTTCCGTGAGGAGTTGGCGGATAATGCGTGCCCTTCCGGCTCCAATGGCGATCCGTATAGTAATTTCACGCTGGCGCACCAACCCTCGCGCTAAAAGCAGGTTCGCAACATTGGCGCATCCGATCAACAAAAACATTAACGCCGCTGCCATCAGGAGCCGAAGCGCATTCTTTGCGTTTCCCACGGTTCGGTCTCGGAGGAAGCCTGCTCGAAATGTGTGATCGCGGTTCGTGGCCGGGAACTCGCGGCTGAGATCGGCGCCGATCGAAGCCAGGTCTTTCTGAGCATCACGCAGAGATACGCCCTGACGCAGTCTCGCCACCACTCCGAGTCCGGCCATCGTACCGCGAGGACGCTCTTGCATGGGCGCCCAAAACTCCACATACGGAGACGGAGTGTGCGCGGCCGCCCTGCGTAGCGGGAAGTTGAACTCTGGCGGCATCACTCCGATCACAAGGCAGTCGTGGCCGTCGATGTTGACGCTGCGCCCAACCACGTTCCGGTCCGCATCGAATCGGCGCTTCCACAACCCATAACTCAGAATCATCGCATTCGCGTGGCCGGGCTCGTCTTCCTCGGCAAGAATGTTGCGACCGAGCATCGGCGTGACCCCAAGCGTGGGGAAGAGGCTCGCGGACATCCGCAGCCCGTAAAGCGCTTCGGGCGGCGTCACCGCGTCACCGGCAAGGTCAAAAATCGCGTTTCCGTAGATCCCTACGGATTTGAGTGTGCGGTTCCTTCTGATGATCTCCTGAGCGTCATTCCAGAAAGCCCAGTCACCACGCGACTGCGATGGGTCAGATGTCTCGAAGTCAGCTCCGATTTGCACTAGTTCTCCGGCTCGTGCGTAAGGCAGGGGATCGATAAGGACTGGCTTGACTGCAGTGAAGACCACCGCAACCGCACCTACGCTCAGTGCAATCGATAACAGAGCTCCACAACTGAAGGAGGGTGTACGCCAAAGAAGACGCAGCGCGAGTCGAATGTCTTGGAGCAGTGACATTTGCCCATTCTAGTTCAGGGCGTCCCTGCTGACGACTATCCCAGTACAAATTAGAGGTGCTGCATCCCTAGTGCGGCGCGTAGAGACAAAAGCCGCGCAGTCCAAGGCAGCCTACAGAGTGATCTCCATCCCCTCCGCCGCGGCGCGAACTTTGGGGTAATAATTCCGAGCCTCTTGCACTACTTTGTCGATGCAGACATCGTTGTGTTCAGGATCGTGATGATAAAGAATCAATTCCTTCGCTCCACTTTCCATGACGACATTGATCGCTTCCCGCCAGTGGCTGTGTCCCCATCCGCGCCTCTGGGCTTCATACTCCTCAGGAAGATACTGCGAGTCGTAGATCAGCACGTCTGCGCCTGCGGCCAGTCTTCGCACACTTTTATCAAACTCGACGTCCCCCGGCTCATTATCAGTCGCGTAAACGAAGACCCCTTCTTTAGTTTCCAAGCGAAAGCCAAGACATCCTTGAGGATGATTTAGCCATGCCGTTTGGACCGAAACATCGCCAAGTTGAATCGGGCCAGGTTCCAGTTCGTAGAAGTCTTGATGGGCCCGCATTTCGCTAACATTCACCGGAAAATATGGCGCTGCCATCTGCTCATCCATCACACGCTTCAAACTGCGGTTGCGGCTGGAAGAGTGGAACATAAAACGGTTTTCGGCCTCGTCTAGGGGCCGGAAAAACGGAATGCCGTGGATGTGATCCCAATGAAAGTGCGAAAGAAAAACATGCGCAACGATAGCGCGATCTTTGAATTCGCTATGCAGGTGCTGTCCTAACGACCGAAAACCGGTACCGCAATCGAAGACGAAGATACTATCCCCGACTCGGACCTCGACGCAGGAAGTATTGCCGCCATAGCGCAGGTTCTCCGGTTGCGGAGTTGGTATTGAGCCTCGAACTCCCCAGAACTTGATGCGCATAGGTTTCGGCGGGATTAACCTGTCATCTTGCAACGTAGGAGTCGATCCGTCAATTGTTTCGCTGGTTACTGAGGTATGCGTTTGAAGGATGGCAAACCGATCCTTTTCATTCTTGGCGATCCTCGAATTTTCCCGGAGATCCTTGGGGCGTCCTGTTTTCGACGAAGGCAGCGCCTCTGGCGTCACACTATCCTCCCCTATAATGTGCAAACACATGCTCCGTCCTGATTACAAGGAATTCTCGCGACTGGCCCGCGAAGCTACGCTGGTTCCAGTGGTGAAATCTGTCGCCGCTGACTTGTTGACGCCTGTTTCGGCGTTTCTTGCGGTGGCCGCGAACGAACCCAATGCCTTTTTACTTGAATCGGTCGAACGGGGGGAACAGGTCGGCCGCTACACTTTCTTGGGCGCCAAGCCATATATGCAGGTTATGGCGCGGGGAACGGAAATCACGGTGCAACGCGGAACCCGCCGCGAAACGCGGAGCGGCGACGTGATCCAGGTTGTGAAAGACCTTCTCCGCCAACACCGACCGACGGATGTCCCGGGGCTGCCACCATTCACGGCAGGGGCAGTCGGATATTTTTCGTACGACATGGTTCGCAACCTTGAGAACATCGGAGCGCACGCAAAGAACGATCTTTCCCTTCCAGATTGCTCATTGATGTTCTTTGATCGCCTGCTGGCTTTCGATCATCTGCGCCATCAGATACACATCATCGCGACGGCGGACGTTTCTCGTGACAGTCCGCGGCAGGCCTATGATCGCGCCATCGCAGACATTTCGCGGCTTGAGAAAAAGCTGGCGCTTGGGCTGCGCTCTTTAACCGCAAAAAATTCTACTCGGGCGCCGAGCGGGAAATTGAAGGTACATTCGGGAACCAGCCGCCGGCGTTTCATGCAATCTGTGGAGCGGGCCAAAGAATACATCGCCGCCGGCGACGCATTCCAAGTCGTACTCTCGCAGCGCCTGGATTTCACTCCTGGTGTGCCGCCATTTGATATTTACCGCGCCCTGCGAACTGTAAACCCATCTCCGTACATGTATTTCATACGCAACGGCGACACCCATGTTTTGGGCTCGTCTCCCGAGATGCTGGTGCGCGTTACTGGCAGCAAGTTGGAGTATCGCCCGATCGCGGGCACGCATCCGCGCGGGCGTGATGCCGCCGACGATATTCGGCTTGAGCAACAAATGATTGGCGACGAAAAGGAGCGCGCCGAGCACGTGATGTTAGTTGACTTGGGTCGCAACGACCTGGGACGCGTCAGCGAATACGGATCGGTCAAAGTTCGCGAGTTGATGTATGTGGAACGCTATTCGCACGTGATGCATCTGGTGTCGGCGTTGGAGGGCAGACTACGAGAAGATCTCGACTCCTTGGATGCCTTCGCGGCCTGCTTCCCAGCAGGAACGCTGAGCGGAGCGCCGAAAGTCCGAGCTATGCAGATAATCGAAGAATTAGAGCCGACGCGCCGCGGAGTCTACGGAGGCTCGGTGCTCTACGCAGATTTCGCTGGCAATCTGGATTCCTGCATCGCAATCCGGACTTTGCTGATGCAGGGCAAAAAAGCCTACCTGCAGGCAGGGGCGGGAATCGTCGCGGATTCTGATCCGGCAACCGAATTCGACGAATCTATGAATAAGGCAAAGGCTGTCCTGAGGGCGGTGGAATCCGCGAGACGGAGGGAATAGAGAACAGGGACGGAAACCAACGGTCTCGCCGTCGACGACTTTAACGTTAAAATTAGATGGCACTCGGCCACCCGTTCGTGCGTAATAGCTCTTAGGCGAAAGGTTTTTGAACTATGAGGTTGCTGCGGCTGTTTTTTATTGTAGTGGCGCTTTGCGCAACTTTTTTCTATCTCACAACCTATCGTTCGAGCCATTTGTGGCCCACATCCGCGATCAGCCCCCCAGACAGGGTCGATATTATCGAAGCGGCCGGCGGGGGCGCCGATGACGCCGAGGAACAGAACAACATCAGCGTCTACCGTAAGAATATCGAGTCGGTGGTGAACATCACCTCGCGGGAAGTATCTTTTAATTTTTTTTACGGCCTGCAACCCGCCGAGGGCCAGGGATCAGGATTCATCATCGATAAAGAAGGTCATATCCTGACCAACTATCACGTTATTTCGGAGGCGCGGCAAGTCGAGGTCACTCTGCACAACCTCAAAAAGTATCGCGCCACAGTCGTGGGGACTGATTCGTTGCATGACCTTGCAGTGATTCAAATTAAAGCTTCAGACCTGACTCCGATGGTCCTCGGCGATTCCCGCAATTTGCAGGTAGGACAGAAGGTGTATGCCATTGGGAATCCGTTTGGCCTGTCCGGCACGCTCACCAGTGGGATTGTGAGCTCGATCCGTAAGGTGCAGGAACCCAACGGGACTACGATCGATGAAGCCATCCAGACCGATGCCGCAATCAACCCCGGAAATTCCGGAGGGCCGTTGCTAAACCGACACGGAGACGTAATCGGCATCAATACGATGATTGCTTCCGATGTGAACCAAAGCTCGGGTATTGGTTTTGCGATTCCGGTGAACACTGCGAAAGCAGTCCTCAACGATTTGGTAACGCTTGGCCGGGTCAGGCGGCCAGCGTTAGGCATCAGTACCATTCCGATTAGCCCCGAGTTAGCCGGTCAAATGGGACTTCCCGCGGATTACGGCTTGCTCATAGTGCAGGTCGTACAAGGCGGGGCTGCGGAGCGTGCGGGATTGCGCGGCGGCAGCGAGCGAGCTTTTCTCGGTAACACTCCGATCTACATCGGCGGCGACTTGATCATCGCTATCGATGGCGAGAAAGTACAGGATCAGCAAGACCTGAGTCAGAGCATGAATAGCCACCGCGCTGGGGACATGGTGAAGATCACCGTATATCGCGGAAAAACGAAAATGGATTTTACTGTGACCCTTGGCGAGGCTAGACAGCAGGTCTGATAGTTAATTCAGCTCCGGCCTCGTGATAGCGCCACTTCCCTTTCGATATTTGACTCAACCTTACCGGCTGGGCTAGCCTCAGAAGTCCTTTCTGCAAATCGTCAAAATTTTCAGGATATATAGCGGAGACATAGGTCTAAAAGATGCAAAACGCGATCTCAACCTTCATTTATGTCAAAGAGCGATTGCATCCGGGATTGCTCGACGGTTTGGTGCGCGGCGGAGCGCAGGCGATTGAAATTTTCGCCGCCCGCCAGCACATCGACTATGCGAATCGCAAACAGCATGTCCGCGAAATTGCGGACTGGTTTCGCTCCAGCGGCATTCCACTGAATTCGGTGCACGCTCCGTTGTACGCCGATTATGAATGGGGACGCACTGGTTCACCGCCCGTAAACGTCGCTTCCACGGATCGCGCGGGCCGGATCGATGCAATGGATGAAATCAAGCGCGCGCTCGAGCTCGCGGAGCAAATTCCCTTCCGTTTTTTGATTCAACATATCGGCATTACCAATGAGTCGTTCGATGATCGCAAGTTCGAGGCGGCCATGACCTCGGTTGAACATCTGCGGGCATTCGCGAAGCCGCTTGGCGTGCGAATCCTGCTGGAGAACATTCCCAACGAGTTGTCAACTCCAGAGCGTATCGTGGAATTCATCCAAACCAGCCATTTCGAGGATGTAGGTGTGTGCTTCGACTTCGGGCACGCTCATATGATGACCGACGTTCCGCAAGCTTTCGAAACCCTCAAAGGCTATATCCGCTCGACTCATGTGCACGACAATGCCAAAGATCGAGATGCGCATCTGTGGCCAGGAGCTGGATCGATCGATTGGAAGCAGGCAATAGAACTGCTTCGATCAGCGCCGCAAACGCCGCCATTGCTGCTTGAGATAGAAGAAAACGAGAAAATAAATCCAATTGAGAAGATGAGCGAAACATTTAAGAATTTAGCAAGTGGGTAATTTTGTAATTGGGCAATTTAAGAATGCGGGGCGATTTTGATTTTCAATTGCTAAATTACTCAATTGCACAATTACTCAACGCTTAAGCCATGCCCCCTCCCGTAACCACCATTTCGGAAATCGGTAGACACGACGGCGAAGCCGTCACCATTCGCGGATGGCTCTATAACCTGCGCGAGAGTGGAAAACTGCTGTTCCCAATTTTCCGGGATGGAACCGGCGTGATCCAGGGTGTGGTTCCGAAAAATGCCGTCGCTCCCGAAGTATTCGAATCATTAAAGGGATTAACGCAGGAATCGAGCGTAATCGTCGAAGGTAAGGTGCGAGGTGATAAGCGCGCCCCCGGAGGCTACGAACTCGATGTGACTGGCGTCCAAGTGCTCCAGCGAGTTTCTGAAACTGACCCTTATCCCATTTCGCTGAAAGAGCACGGCGTCGATTTCCTGATGGATCACCGCCATTTGTGGGTTCGCACGCCCCGCCAGGCAGCCATCCTTCGTGTGCGGGCGGAGATCATCAAGGCGGCTCGAGATTTTTTCGACGATCGGGGATTCACTCTCACCGATCCCCCTATCATTACGCCCGCAGCGTGTGAGGGAACAAGCACTTTGTTCCCCGTCGATTATTTCGAAGAGCAGGCCTATCTCACTCAGTCGGGACAGCTCTATATTGAAGCCACGGCGATGGCCCTGGGCAAGGTCTATTCCTTCGGCCCTACGTTCCGCGCCGAGAAAAGTAAAACTCGCCGCCACCTAACCGAATTTTGGATGGTCGAACCCGAGGTTGCCTACGCGACTCTCGACGATCTGATGGCACTCGCGGAAAACTTTATTACATTCCTGGTGAAGCGCTGTCTCGAAAGGCGCCGGAGCGACCTGCAAACTATCGGACGAGACATCGACAAGCTGGAAAAAATAGACGTTCCTTTTCCCCGCGTTACCTACGACGAGGCCGCGAAGATGTTGCAGGAAGCTCATGCTAAAGGTGCGCTGGAGAGTCAATTCGAATGGGGCGGAGATCTGGGATCTCCCGACGAGACCTATCTTTCTTCGCAGTTCGAGCGGCCGGTGATGGTCCATCGATATCCAGCAAAGGTGAAGGCGTTCTATATGGAGCCCGATCCGGAACGTCCTGATCTGGCTCTTTGCGTCGACGTACTTGCGCCGGAAGGTTATGGCGAGATCATCGGCGGCTCGCAACGCATGGCTTCCTATAATTTCTTGGTACAGCGAATCCGCGAGCACGGACTGCCAGAAGAAGCGTTCAAGTGGTATCTGGACCTACGCAAGTACGGCAGCGTCCCGCATGCCGGCTTCGGAATGGGCATCGAGCGCGCGGTAGCGTGGATTTGTGGACTAGAGCACGTCCGCGAGACGATTCCGTTCCCTAGGATGTTGCATCGGCTGTATCCGTAATTGATTCGAGTGACGAAACCTACTTCAGCATCGTTCCCCGGTATCACCCCACGAACGATTCGCGTCATGGGCGTTCCACTCGACTTGGGACAATCTCGCCGAGGCGTCGACATGGGCCCCTCGGCAGTACGCGTCGCAGGGCTCGAAGCTCGACTTGAAGAACTGGGTCACATAGTCGAGGACGCCGGCAACATCTCCGTTGCTATTCCGGAGCAAAAAAAAGAAGGCGACCCGCATGCCAAGTATTTAAAAGAAATTGCCGCCACCTGCACCAAGCATGCGGAACTGGTTCTTAAAACGCTGGAAGCTGGCAAGGTTCCGCTGGCGTTGGGAGGCGATCATTCTGTGGCCGCCGGAACGGTCGCAGGAGTCGCAGAGTTTTACCGTCGCCGCAACGAGAAGATCGGTTTGATCTGGATTGATGCGCATACTGACATCAACACCCCTGACAGTTCGCCCAGCGGTAACGTCCACGGGATGCCGCTGGCGGCGGTTGTCGGGTTAGGTCCGTCGGAGCTGGGCAATATATTCAACTTTTCCCCGAAGGTGAGCCCTGATAACTGTGTGCTGGTGGGAGTACGCGACATTGACGCCATCGAGAGGGCGAACGTGCGGCAAGCAGGTATTCATGTCCTGACTATGCGCGATATCGATGAACGCGGAATGCGTACCGTGATGGAGGAAGCTCTACGCGTTGCCGGACGGGGAACCGCGGGCTATCACGTCTCTCTCGACATGGACTGGATCGATCCCGAGGACGCCCCGGGAGTCGGCACTCCGGTGCGAGGCGGCGCTACCTATCGCGAGGCCCATCTAGCAATGGAAATCATCGCCGATCACGGCCGCATGTTGAGTTTCGAGATCGTCGAAGTGAATCCGGTGATTGATGAGCACAATCGCACAGCGGAGCTGGCGGTCGAGTTGGCGCTGTCGGCGTTTGGAAAGAAAATTCTCTAGCAAGATTTCATTTGTCATCCTGAGCAAAGTCGAAGGACCCCTACGCTACCGTACGCCGGAACCCATTCGGTCATCCTCGACAATTGACGGCGGCGATGCCAACCGTCCAAACTAATCAGCGATGAAGAAACTCCGAGTTGGCATTCTATTTGGCGGACGCAGTGGCGAACACGAAATCTCTCTGCTTTCGGCAGCGTCGGTCTTCAACGCGATAGACAAGAACAAGTACGAAGTTGTGCCCATTGGCATCACCAAGCAAGGCCGCTGGGTAACTGCGGTCGATGCTGAGCGATTGCTAGCGGGTAAATCATCGGGTGAGGGCGCCGGCTCGACACAATCTCAGCTTCGCGCTGGCGATCCTGAAGCTACTTCGAGTGCGGCGATTCTTGCCGTCGGTGAAGCTGTGATCGTTCCGCCCGAACCGCAGAGGTCGGGAACCTCGATGACTCCCTTCCAAAGCGATGCTGCGTTGACCCGCCGGTCGAGTGATCGCGCCATTAACGTGGATATTATTTTCCCCGTGTTACACGGAACTTTTGGCGAAGACGGGACTGTTCAGGGACTGCTTGAGCTCGCCGACATTGCATATGTCGGCGCGGGAGTCCTTGGCTCGGCTGCGGGTATGGACAAAGACATTATGAAGTCATTGTTTCGCGCCGCCGGGCTGCCAATCGTGAGACACCTCACCGTCCTTCGCGGAGATTGGGAGCAAGAGCCGAACAAAGTACGAATCGCGGTAGAGAAACACTTGAAGTATCCCGTATTTGTGAAACCAGCAAACCTCGGATCTTCGGTGGGAATCTCGAAAGTTCACGATCGAAACGAGCTTGGTCCTGCAATCGACGAAGCCGCAAAATTTGACCGCAAGATTGTGATCGAACAAGGCGTTGGCGGGAAAAAACAGAAAGCACGAGAAATCGAATGCTCTGTACTGGGAAACGACCATCCTGAGGCTTCCCTGCCCGGCGAGATTATTCCAGGCAAAGAGTTTTACGACTACACCGCGAAGTATCTCGACGAAGGATCTGAGTTGGTGATTCCCGCGAAGCTGACTAAAACAGAAATCAAGAATGTCCAGCGTTTGGCCATTGCGGCCTTCAAAGCGGTAGATTGTTCCGGTCTTGCGCGAGTGGACTTTCTAATGGAACCAAAAACGAGGAAGCTCTACTTAAACGAGATCAATACAATGCCTGGTTTCACCTCGATCAGCATGTACCCGAAAATGTGGGCGGCGACGGGATTGTCTTACTCCGATTTGATCGGAAGGCTCATCCAATTGGGGCTGGAACGGCACGAAGACAAGAAGAAGAATCAGTACAGCAAATGAGGTTGCCGCGATAACAGCCTAAATCTCTCACGCCTTATTCGAAGCGGCCAGGCTTTCTGGCTTGAGCAGTTTCGCCTCCTTGACTGCTTTTTCGATTGCCTGAGTCAACCTGCCTGAGTTGACGTTGTCCAGCAACTTGGACTTCTCGAAGTATGCCGCGGCCCCAGCCTTCTTGAGCTTCTCCTCATTCTGCTGTGAGAGGCTACTTAGGATAATAACTGGGATGCCGGCAGTGACCGGATCTTCTTTGAGAGATTGCAACACCTGTTGCCCTCCAATCTTCGGTAGAAGCATATCCAGCAATATGATGTCCGGAGAAGATTCGCGCACCACTCTCAGAGCTTCTTCGCCATCTTGGGCAGTGATCACGGTGAATCCGGCCTTGGTGAGCAAGCGCTCCCCGGTAATTTTCAGGAACTTGCTGTCTTCCACAAGCAAAACCCTTGTCTTCACGGCGACTCCATACAGAGTGCGAGCTCTCGCTAATATCTCTATATATCGGCTGGGATGGCTCTTTCTTTAGGTATGTTGACTAGGCCATCTCGAATATGTAGCATTGTGTTACCAGTTTGCTCTTCGGAGCAGACCTTGGATTTCATGAAGAGTGGCTGAGGGACGAGCCCTGAGAAGCCACGACAACCGGATCGGAAGTCAACTTTCGGTCGCCCGGTGTCAACTCTCGCCCTTGGAAAAGGGGGAACATGAGATTCGGGGTGCCGATTTTCAGCATCTCGCGCCTCTTTCCTAATTCCAGGGAAAGAGGTTTTCGTTTTGGGATTGCTTTAAACGCTCGTCCCCCCGCCGCTCTCGGCAAGAGAGAGTGGCTGATGAGATACGAACTGCGCTGTCGTGAGTGCAACAAAAGCTGGGGAAACCAACCTAAGTCGATCTGCGACGACTGTTTTTCTCCCCTGGAAGTCTTCTACGACTACGATTCCCTCCGTAGCAGTTTTACCCGTGAAAAAATCTCTCAGGGACCTCCCAGCATGTGGCGTTATTCGGATCTTCTGCCGCTGCCGCCGCACTATCAGCCGACCGTGCCAGCCGGCTTCACGCCGCTCTTGAAAGCTCCGCGCCTGGCGCGGGATCTCGGCGCGAAGAATCTGTTTTTGAAGAATGATACCGTTTGCGTCCCGACCCTGAGCTTCAAAGACCGCGTCGTGGCGGTTGCGCTCGCGCAGGCTCGCGTTTTTGGATTCGATACCGTTGCATGTTCTTCGACAGGAAATCTTGCGAATTCGGTTGCAGCCCAAGCCGCGCGCAATGGATTTAAGTCCTGGATATTCATCCCGGCAGATCTCGAGCCCGCGAAGATTATTGGTACGCAGGTATTCGGCGCAAAATTGGTTCGGATCTCCGGCAGCTACGATCAGGTAAATCGTCTGTGCTCGCAAATTGCGGACGAGAGACATTGGGGATTCGTGAATGTCAATCTGCGTCCGTACTACGCAGAAGGATCAAAAACAGTCGGCTTCGAAATCGCCGAGCAACTCGGCTGGCGCTTGCCGGATAACGTTGTAGTTCCAATGGCGGGCGGGTCTTTAATTACTAAGATCAAAAAGGCATTTGAAGAATTATCTGAACTGGGATTAGTCGAGCCCAAGCAAGTTAAATTCTTCGGCGCGCAGGCGACTGGATGTTCGCCTATCTCAACCGCCGTGAAAGCCGGGAATCCAGAAATCGATCCTCAAAAGCCCGCAACCATAGCGCGGTCGCTCGCAATTGGAAATCCTGCCGACGGTCACTACGCAATTCGCGCGATCAACAAGAGCGGCGGATGGGCCGAGGACGTCTCTGATCCGCAAGTTGTGCGCGCCATCCAGGACCTGGCCGAGACTGAAGGCGTCTTCACCGAAACCGCTGGCGGTGTGACCGTCGGCTGCGCCCGCAAACTTTACCAGCAAGGGCGAATTCTTCCTGAAGAAACCACGGTTCTCTGCATCACCGGCAATGGATTAAAAACCACCGACGCTCTCGTCGGACAATACGAGTCCGAAGCGCCAATCGCCGCAAAACTCGCCGACTTCAATAGATACCTGGAGAGCGTACTCGACGCCCCGCTAAAATCAACAGTTCCCGAGACCGTCGAGGCCTGAGAAGAAACATGACAATCACAGTTCAAATACCAACAGCCCTTCGCCGTCTTACCGCCGGAACGGACAAGCTCACATGCTCACCGGCGAATCTGGGAGAACTTCTTACTGAGCTGGACCAAAAATTCCCCGACTTGAAACCACACCTTCGAGACGCCTCAGGACAAGTTCGTCACTTCCTGAATATCTACGTCAACGAAGAAGATATCCGCTTCCTAGGCGGCGAAGGCTACGCCTTCCAAGAGGGCGATGAGGTCCTGCTGGTCCCATCCATAGCCGGCGGCGCGCAGGTTACGCATACGTAGGGACAGGTGTCTCGCCTGTCCGGTTGAGCGCAACTCAAACTCTCTTCATCTCCGACCTATAAGATTTGTCTTGTCTGTGAACCTTTTGCCCCGCAAGCCCGAATAACAGGCTGGAGAAGCTAATTGCCCGACGACCGAGAACTCTGGGAAAGCATCGTCAGGGGAAACGCGGCCTCATTCGACGCGTTCTACCGCGAGAATGCGCCAAGGCTGCAAGCTTTCGTTCGCCAGATCGTCGGCAATCCGCAGGCAGCCGAGGACATCGCGCAAGAGACTTTCATCCAGATATGGAATCGGCCCAACGGATTCCAGCCAGAGCGCGGAACGCTTCGTGCCTATCTGTACGGAATCGGACGGAAGCGAGCCGCCGAATGGTGGCGAAACCAAAGCCCACGGGCGCAGAAAGCGAAACTGCAGCAAGCATTCCCCATTCCGAAACCGCGTCTGTTGTAGGGGACGCATTTCGACGGCTTCCCGAGGAGCAGCGGGACTTGCTGTGGCTGCGAGAGGTGGAAGGCCAATCCTACGCGGAATTGGCAGCGATTCTGGAGATTCCGGTCGGCACAGTCAGATCGAGATTGTTCGCAGCCCGCGACGGCTTGCGAACAATCTGGCGGAGCACGCCCACGACCCACAAGGAGGATGTATGAACTGCGAAGAAGCGACAGAATTTGTCTCAGCGTTGTGTGATGGCGAAAGGATTCCACGCACTGCGGCAGAGCACGTCGGCACGTGCGAGGTCTGCGGAACGCGATTGAAGGAATACGTTGAGATGGGGGCCGAACTACGTCGAGTAGCGAGCCTGGAATCCGCTGCCCAAATCGCGGACGTTGATTGGAGCGGTGCAGGAAACAAGATAGGCTGGCGCTGGAAAGAAGCGGCTATGATGAGGATTCCGAAGCTGGCGTTTGGGGTAATGTTGATCGCAATTGTCGCGCTCTCTGGGGGGCCAGCTCTAGTGGGCGCGCGCGCCGGGTCGGCGAATGGGCGATTTCTGGAACTGAAATATAAGCTTCCCACAACGCGTACCGCGGACATCTGTGTGATGAAAGCAGACGGGAGTCAAAAGGGCAATCTGTGTAATTTCGTTTACCACGGCCGGGAAGGCCTTTTTCTGATGAACACGCCTGTCATCGCAAACTCTGGTGACCGTGCTGAACTCGGCATAAGAGCCAAGTACATTCCTGGGGCTGGAGAAACGGAAGTGAACTACAACGAAGCCTTGTTCAAAGACGTTCCAGAGGAAGTACTTTCCCTTGAGCCCGGCCAGACCCGGGACCTTCAAGTTGTCGGTCTCGGAACCGTTGAAGTCGAAGGCGATTACCTCGATCACCTTCCTCCGCTCGTTTACCGGCCACAGGAGACACTTGATCCAAATCCGAAAGAGTTTCGAATTGTCGCTCCAGTGCTGGTACGCGATAACCAAGTGATCTCGAACGTTGATGGGTCATCTATAGATACGGGATCGCCTGACGCCACTCTAATGCTCTATGTTCCAGGTGATGGGCGGTACCTCGTATCTATAGTTCCATTTGAGGGGGGGGTGGAAGGCAATGTTCATCTTGGACAAATCACGTTCTCGCTGCAGGGCCACGATTATCTGCTGCTCACTTCCATGCCGATCACGATCTCAGAACACGTGTGGGTGAAACATGAACCCGACTTCAAGGCCTCAGAGCATATGATCCGACCCTCTGAGTCGCGTGATGATCAGCCAATGTTCCTCGTTCGAAGTTTGAGGAAGCTGGAGCAGAACAGGATTGAGCATTAGCGGTCCAGTGTCCTCCACCTTTCAAGTTGAGCGAAGCTCAACAGATAGGCTTTGCGGTAACCCAACCGGTAAACTTTGTTCCACTGGGCAGACGGGGGCATCTCCGTCGGTACAATCCTACATGTCGATTGTGCCCGAACGACCTTGCTATCTTCTTAAAGCGTAATGTCCTGGATGAAAAGATTGCCTTTCATTTCCTTCTTGCTGCTCCTCGGGTTCACCACGTTCGGACAACAAGAGCAAACGAAGCCGCTCAATCCTATTTCGCGATCTGAGCTGAAGCCTGATGCCAACGGTGCGCTTTCCGCCGAACAGATGCAGCAGCTATTCCGGATCGTCGCCGACAAGGACATGGAAAATGACAAGCACCTGCGGGATTACACCTACACGGAACGCGCAGAGGAGCAACGACTGGACGGCAAGGGGCAGGTGAAGTCCACCGAAGTGAAGACTTACGAGATGATGGAGTTGTATGGCGAGCAGGTTCAGCGGCTCATCGGGAAAAATGACAAACCGCTTGACCCAAAGGACGCCGCCAAAGAAGAAGAGAAGATTCAGAAGTTCATCGACAAGCGCAAAAACGAATCGGATGACGACCGCAGAAAACGCGAGGAGAAAGAAGAGAAGGACCGGGAGCATGATCGCCACTTTGTGCGCGAGGTGGCGGATGCTTATAACTTTCACTTGGCCGGGACGGAATCCCTTGGCGGAAGAGAGGCATGGGTAGTCGACGCGCAGCCCAGGCCCGGATACGAGCCTCATGTAAAAGAGGCTAAATTCTTGCCTAAATTCCGCTTCCGTGCGTGGATCGACCAAAAAGATGATCAGTGGCTGAAGCTCGACATCGAGTGCATCGATACCGTGTCTGTCGGCTTGTTTCTGGCGCGAATATACAAAGGTTCGCGCATCATGATCGAACAAACACAGGTAAATGACGAAGTCTGGCTGCCCAGCCATGTCCAACTGAAAGTAGATGTTCGGTTAGCGTTGCTGAAAGACTTCAAGGTGGAGCAGGAACAAACCTTTCGCGATTACAAGAAATTCCGCGCCAGCACCAGAATTGTCGGCACGCGTGAAATCCAGCCCAAATAGAGTGTCCACTCAACGGGCTTGATATGACCAACCCTACTTGCATCATCCCACCAATCGTAATACAATCTAACTAACTGGTTAATTAACAATGCGTCTTGCCTCCAAATCGCACCTCGGTTCCCGCCGCCGCCCTCAAGAAAGCAGGGCCGCCATTCTTCACGCCGCCGTAAGGGAATTTGCGAACGAAGGAGTCTCTGGGGCCAGAACCGACGCTATCGCTCGCGCCGCCAAGGTAAACAAGGCCCTGCTCTACTACTACTTCACAGACAAGGAAGCGCTCTACGGAGCCGTGCTCGATCAAGTATTTGGAGGGCTCACCCAAAGTATTCACGAGGCTCTGTCGCGCGATCTCCCTCCTAGTCAACGCATCCTGGCCTACGCGGGGGCGCACTTTGACTACATCGCAAGCAATCCCCTTTATCCGCGGATTGTTCAAACGGAGATGATGCGCGCTGGGCGAGGGAGACCTGCCCAGTTCGAGAGAATCGTGAACCAATATTTCCGCCCTATCTTTACTCAGATTGCGAAAACCATCGGCGACGGGATCTCTCAGGGCGAATTTCGCGATGTCGATCCGATGAACTTTATCCCTTCCATGATTTCCGTAATTGTCTTTCACTTTACTGCCGCACCGGTGTTGCGCATGATGACCGGCGCTGATCCCATGTCGCCGGAATGGCTGGGAGTAAGGCGTGCCGCCGTACTGGACTTCATCTCCGCTGCGTTATTCGCGAGAGGTGCTGGCAACCAATCAGAACAAAAGAAGCCGCCGAAGAGAACAGGAGAAGCAAATTGAGCGCCCGAAATAAATTTCTGATTATCCTTTCGATAGTCCTGACGTTCTCTCTGGTCTATTACTTTGTGTCGACGCCACGTTCCGGCGACCTGATATTGATCGGCACGGTTGATTCGAATCAGGTGATCGTGAGCCCGCAGGTCGGCGGCCGCCTTGTCAAGCTGCTCGTAGAGGAAGGAACGCAGGTCAAGCAGGGAGACCTGATCGCCGCGCTCGACCCGTCGGAACTGGAGGCTGAAGCGCGCGGCGCCGCGGCCACCATCGATAGCTTGAAACACAAAGTTGCGGAGACGCAAGACACTCACGCAGCCATGCAGGGCTCAACCTCGAGCGGCGTTGCCAACGCTCAAGCCAAGCTGGAATCCTCCCGCGCGCAGTTGCTTCAGGCCGAAGCCACACTGCAACGAACCGAAAGCGACAGCCGCCGCATGATCGAACTGGCGAAACAAGGAGTAGCTTCGGATCAAGACCGAGTACAGGCTGAGACCAATCTCACCGCGCAACAAGCGGTGGTGCAAGCGTTAAAAGAACAGGTCACCGCGGCACAGGCCGATCTCAACACCGCAATCGCCAATGTCCATCAAGCTCAAGCCGCAAGCAGCACGGTCGAATCCACGCGCGGCCAGTTGGCCAACGCAGAAGCAATGCTCAAGGAGAGTGAAGTTCGCCTGGGATACACCAAGATTTATGCTCCTGTGACGGGCACGGTTTCGGTGCGGGCGGCTCGCGAAGGCGAAGTCCTCACCGCAGGTCAGCCCATAGTCACAATCGTTGATCTGGAAGATACATGGGTCCGCGCAGCGATTCCAGAAACCGAATCTGATCACATCGGGCTGGGCGATACCCTCCGCGTTCGACTTCCCGGCGGCACCGTTGTTCCCGGCAAAGTATTCTTCAAGTCCGCCGAGGCGGACTTCGCAACCCAGCGTGACGTGAGCCGCCGCAAGCGCGACATCAAGACCATCGTGCTGAAGGTGAGGCTCGACAATCCCAAAGGCGCGTACGTTCCGGGGATGACCGCGGAAGTACTGGTCTCCCCCTCGCAACTAAAAGGTACACCACAGTCTCAAGCCGTCGCATCGGACAAGCCATGACTGCGGAGATCAAAACCAACGGAGGGTTGGCCGTCAGTGCAACTCGTGAGGCGACATCGGAAATCAACGCCATCGAGGTGAACCACATCGTCAAAAAGTACGGAGACTTCACTGCCGTAGACGACGTTTCCTTCACCGTAAAAGATGGCGAGATATTTGGCCTGCTAGGTCCGAATGGAGCAGGTAAATCCACGCTGATAAGGATGATGACGACACTCATCCCCATCACTTCTGGAAAGGCTTTAATCGCGGGTCACGACGTCCAAAAAGATCCCGACGCAGTTCGCCGCACCATCGGAGTCATTCCGCAGGCACTGACCAGCGACCTCGACCTCACCGTCGAAGAGAACATGAACATCTACGCCAAGCTTTATGATGTGCCGGCCAAGAGACGCCACGATGCGATTGCTGAATTACTCGAACTTGTGGATTTAACAAAATGGCGCGGCGCGCAAACCAAAACTCTCTCCGGAGGTATGCGCAGGCGACTCGAAATCGCTCGGGGCCTTGTACATAGTCCGAAGATTTTCTTTCTCGATGAACCCACAACCGGCCTCGATCCCGTCTCGCGCGTCGCCGTCTGGGAGATGCTCACGAATATCAAAAGCCAGCGCCAGCTCACCATCTTAATCACCACACACTACATGGACGAAGCCGACCGCCTCTGCGATCGCATCGCGATCGTGGATCACGGAAAACTGGTGGCGCTGGATTCGCCGGCCGCACTCAAAGCGAGCGTGCCGGGCTCGAACGTAATCGAGGCTCAGTTTGATGGCGCGCCGCCGGATTGGGAGCAGCGATTGCACGATTTCAGCGACGTAACATCGGTTCAGCATCAGGGGTCGGGGATGTATCGAGTTCTTACTTCGAATGGGTCCCGCACAACAACGGAGCTTGTGGAAGCGGCGGTGAAAGCTGGCGTCACCGTGAGATCGCTTTCCGTCCAAAACACTACGTTGGATGACGTCTTCGTTCACTACACAGGCCGCCAATTGCGAGATGAGCTTGTAAAAGCCTACGGATTCGTAATGCCGCCGAGGCCCGGAGTGCAGCCATGAACCGGATGATGGCAATTGTCGAACGGGAAATGCGCAAGTTTTTCCGTTCTCCCGCTCTGATGTTGGTCTCCATGATTTTTCCTTTGGTTCAACTTATTGTCCTGGGCAATGCCTTTGGGGGCAAGCTTCGCGACCTGAAGCTTGGTTTGGTTGATGAAGACCGCGGGACGCAGGCACTCCGAATCCGCGAGGCTTTTGATTCCGTCCGCGCCAACATGCGTACTTTTGAGCCGATTTATTATGACGACGAAAAAAAGGCCATGGAGGATGTTCGTAACGGCAAAATCCAGGGGGCGCTGATCATTCCTCCGCAATATTCGCGCCGGGTTTATGAGCAGGATCAACCGAAGCTGGGACTGCTGGTGGACAACAGCGATAACTTCATCAGTTCAGCTCTGGAAGACTCGCTCACTCAAATAACCGCGGCCTTGAATAATCCCACAGTTGAGCCCCGCGTGCTGCAGCAAACCGTGCTGCAAACCGTCGAGCTTTATCCCTACATCGAATACATGAAATTCCTTCTACCCGGTTCGATCACGCTCGCAATTTTCATGTCGGTGATGATTGGCGGAGGCATGCTCTATATCGACGACAAGGCTCGCGGCGTTCACGAAGGTTACCTGGTTACGCCGATCACGAAAACAGAGCTTGTCCTCGGACTAAATGCATCGAGCGCTATCAAGGCCGTGATGACCGGCACCGTAATCACGTTTATAGGGTCGCTGCTGGCGGGCGTAGGCACCCTCTTTCATTTCTCTACGGCGATTGGGTTGCTGATTATGATCATGCTAACCGCTCTCGCCCTGAACACGATGATGTTCCTGATCGTGGTGCGCGTGGAGGATCCATTAGTGCCCCGTGCGATCTTTGGCATTCTCAATACTTTATTGTTTTTCCCCAGCGGAGCGGTCTATCCGATTCAGGCTTTTCCGTGGTGGCTGCGCGGAATCGCCAGCGTCGATCCATTCACGTTCGCCGTGCATGGGTTCAAGTCGTTACTGCTCAAAGAAGCAGGACTGTCGGCAATTTTACCGGACATGCTGTACCTCTCACTGTTCGCGGCGATCGCGTTGAGTATTGCTACGCCTTTATTCAAGCGAACGCTGTAGAGCATCGAGGCTGGCCGCCCCGACGTGGCCCTTTGTTTTTTACCTTCAGTGGAGAATCCTTTATCCTGAGAATGTCATGACTTTGCTCGACGCCCAGCAATACGACCCCTCTCGCGATCGCCGACGGAATATCAGAATTCTCACCATCGTCGTTGTATTGGCAGTTGTTGCCGGACTGGCATGGAACTATCGCAACCTCGCCGAAGAGCGAATTGCCACCCAATTTTTCGAGGACCTTCAGCAGAAGAACTATGAGGCCGCGTACGCAGTGTGGATGCATGATCCAAATTGGAAGCAGCATCCCGAGAAATACTCGCAATACACTTTCGGCGAGTTTTATCGGGATTGGGGACCGGGCGGAGAGTGGGGACTAATTAAGTCCCACAGAATTTACGGTTCGCTCAATCCCAAGAACGGCAGTGGGGTGATCGTGGAAGTCGTGGTGAACGAACGCGCCGAGCATGCACGAGTCTGGGTGGAGAAATCCGACAAGACGATGAGCTTTTCGCCGGACTAGTACGACCCCGCTGCCGGAACAACTAGGCGCGCAGTCTGAATCAGTAGCCACGCATTCAAAATCGCAATTCCTCCGGCGGTAAGCCACGACAATCCCTTTAGCCACCGGGCGTTTACAAATTCGCCCATCTTCCGCTTGTCGCTCGTGAACAGAACGAGTGGAACCACCGCGAAGCTTAGCTGCATGCTCAAGACGACTTGACTTAGCACGAGAAGGTTCGCGGTTCCCCTCTCGCCCCAAAACGCAGTCACGACAATTGCAGGGACAATCGCGAGACCGCGCGTAATCAATCGGCGCAACCACGGGCGTAGGCGGATATTCAAAAATCCTTCCATCACAACTTGTCCTGCAAGGGTTCCAGTCAGGGTGGAGTTCTGCCCCGAGGCGAGAAGTGCCAGCGCAAATACTGTGCTCGCCCCGGTTATTCCAAGAATCGGCGTAAGCAGCTTATAAGCATCCTGAATTTCCGCGACCTGATGGTAGCCATGGCGGTAAAACGTGGCTGCTGAGACAATCAAGATTGCCGCATTCACAAAAAGCGCTATACAAAGCGCGAGAGTAGAATCGGCAGTAAAAAAACGGATCGCCTCGCGCTTCCCCTTAAAGCTGCGGTCGAAATCACGAGTTTGAACGATGGCGGAATGCAGATATAGGTTATGTGGCATGACCGTGGCGCCCAGTATTCCGATCGCAATGTACAGCATGTCCGGATCGTGCAGAATCTGCGGCGATGGCACAAAGAATCCACGGGCCAGTCCCATAATGCCTGGCCTCGAAAACAAGACTTCCAACAGGAAGCAGGCACTTATAGTGCCAATGAGGGAAACCACCAGCGCCTCGAGAAAACGAAAGCCCTTCTGTTGCAAAAATAAAATGACCAATACATCCAGTGCGGTGAGGCACACTCCCAACAAAAGAGGGATGTGAAACAACAAATTCAGGGCAATAGCTGATCCTATTACTTCGGCAAGATCACATGCGGCAATGGCAATTTCAGCAATTCCCCAGAGCGCAAAGGCGACTCCTCGACTGTAGTGGTCACGGCAGGCTTGCGCCAGGTCCCGTCCTGTCACTACTCCCAACTTGATGGCCAGCGCTTGCAGCAAAATCGCCATCAAGTTGGAAATCATGATTACTGAAAGCAGGGTGTAGTTATATTTGGAGCCTCCAGCGAGGTCGGTGGCCCAGTTTCCTGGGTCCATGTAGCCAACGGCGATCAGGAATCCAGGCCCGGCAAAAGCTAAAAGCTTAGGAAGAAAACTGGGAGAACGGGGGACGTGCAGACTGCCGTGAACTTCAGGAAGACTGGGACTGGTTGTGCCAATGCGCCAAGCCTGATCTCCAGTTGTCATCATTGGTGGTCATGAGCTCGATGCGCACAGGGCGATTCGCGAGCATTAGTGCCAGTATACATGAACTAGTAAACTATAGTTAACGGTTCTTGAGCGGATATAGGAGGCTAGAGATGCCTGGACCAAGATCTTTCTACGTGCAACTTTTCTCCCAATGAAACTGACCTATATTCCGTTTTTGAGGCGCGTCGGATCCTGATCCGATCACGAGCAAACCGTGGAAGAGCGGCTCTTCAGAGCCGCGCATCACGTCATAAAGACTCTACGGGGCCATAAATGGCCGCTCTTTTTTTCTGCCATGCGGCCGATCCTGGAGTGGGCGGCCTAAGGCGGAAATTGAGCCCGGATACCAGACTCTTTGAGTCAGGTATATACTGCCTTTGGCAACTTGATGCCCGGGTCTCTTTCTGATCCGGAGCGGAGCATTTTTTACGATTTTGTGTTCATAGGCTCCGCATAATTACCGCCACGCCGGAAGGGTTACTCAAATTTGCGGCTGGCGCGGAACTCCGCCGCCAGAAAGACTTAACAGGAGTTCCGGGGAGGTCCTTGTGGATTTGGCACTCATTCGTTTTATCTTCATAGTCTTTGTTGGAGTTACCTGCTATCTCGTCCGGCCTTTCGGCAAGCCCGCCGATCTTGATGCCGGCATCGGGGCATTGATCGGCGCCGCGATCGTGGTTTTTGAGTGGCGCCTGCGCTTGGCCAGCCTTACCCGCCTCATAGGGGCCGCGATTGGCAGCATCCTCGGCATCTTTGGTGCGTATCTTTTCGCTCTGGTGATTCGAGACAGCATCCCGCCCGGTCCAACCCAGAGTTTTCTGCAAATCATCGTGATGCTGCTGATGGCTTATGTGGGTCTCGTGGTTGGAGCCAACAAGGGCGACATGCTCAATCTTTCAGCGCTGGGCGGGATATTTGGCGGAGAGAAGCAGGGCAAAAAGAGCTACAAGATCCTCGATACCAGCGTCATCATCGACGGCCGCATCGCTGACATTGCGGAAACTGGATTCCTCGATGGAATCATTCTTACTCCGCAATTTGTCTTGCGTGAACTCCAACTCGTGGCCGATTCCGCCGACTCTTTGAAGCGCAATCGCGGACGCCGCGGGCTCGACATTCTGCAACGGCTGCAGAAGATTGCCTGCGTACAGATTCAGATTGTCGAAGACGATTTTCCCGCCGTTCGTGAAGTGGATCTAAAGCTCATCGAGTTGGCTAAACTCTATGAAGGCAAAATCATCACCAACGATTTCAACCTCAACAAAGTGGCCCAGCTCCAGGGCGTGGAAGTACTTAACATCAACGAACTGGCCAACACGCTAAAACCGATCGTTCTGCCTGGCGAGACTATGAGAGTCTTCGTCCTGAAAGAAGGCAAAGAGTATAACCAGGGAGTCGCCTATCTCGACGATGGAACTATGGTCGTCGTCGACAATGCTCGCAAAATGATTGGAAAGACCATCGATGTATCCGTCACATCGGTCTTGCAAACTACGGCGGGAAAAATGATCTTCGGAAAGTGGGATGAACGATCCGCGCCACGCAGTGACTCCAGGAGTTCCATTGCTGCAGTTCCAGCCGTAAACACCGGCTCAAGTGGCGAGATCAAAGCAGCCCCGGCCATTATGGCGGTTCGGCCAGCCGAACAGGGGTAATTTCTTGGCGGTTAGGGATGTTCCCCACTCCGCCGTCTTACGCTCCACCTACCGTTAGCCCATCGATCCTGATGGTCGGGCAGGCCATGGAACCTCGAAATTCGAGGTCATTGCCGATCTCGGAAATATTGAAGAAGAGTTCCTTTAGATTGCCAGCCACCGTGATTTCTTCCACGGGAAATGCCAGTTCGCCACCGGAAATCCAAAGCCCGGATGCGCCTCGAGAATAGTCGCCTGTAACGAGGTTCGCGCCATGCCCGAGGAACTCGGTGACGTAAAGCCCTTCCTTAATTCCAGAAATAATCTGTTGCGGAGTCTTGCTGCCGGGCTGCAGGAAATAATTCCCCGGACCGATACCAGGAGTGCCCGCGAGTCCTCGCGAAGCATTTGCCGTTGTCTCAAGCCCCAGCTTCTTCGCCGTGTATGTGTTCATGAGATACGACTTGAGCACTCCGTTTTCGATAACCACCGTCCGTCTCGTCGGGACGCCTTCTCCATCGAAAGGACTGGTGCCGAAGCCGCCGGGGATAGTTCCGTCATCAATTAATGTGACTTGATCGCCCGCGATTTTCACTCCCAACTTGCCCGCCAAAAATGAGGCTCCACGGTAGACCGAATCTCCATTAATTCCTTCGAAGATGTGATCGAGGATGGAATTCCCGACCATGGGATCGAACACTATAGGAACCGTGGCGGTCTTGACTTTCTTGGCGCCAAGTCTACGCAAGGTTCGTTGAGCGGCGATCTTTCCAACTTGCTCAGGAGAGTCCAACCGCCCCATGCTGCGCGCCACGGAAAACCAGTAGTCTCGCTGCATCGCACCGTTCTCAGATTGCGCGATGGGTATGGCTGCTATCGAACAGTAAGAACGTTTGTATTCGCCGACAAAGCCATGAGAGTTGGCGAGGATTCTGTGTCCTGTAGCCGCGTCGAACGAACCGCCTTCGGAATTCTTGATACGTGGATCAAAGTCGATCGCCGCCTTCTCAGTGCGGCGTGCATAAGAGATGCGCTCTTCCCCCGGCAAAGAGTAGACATCAGAAGAATACAAGTCCAAATCGCCAGAGAGCGAACCGAGCTGCGACGGTTCCGGAATTCCGGAGTAAGGGTCTTCGGACGTGATTCTGGCAAGTGCGAGAGCTGAACTAAGCATCCGATCCAGGCCTTCGCGGGAGAAGTCGCTGGAGTAGGTGCTGGCGGCACGCTTCCCGTGAAATACGCGGACCCCAATGGACTTCGAACCTGATTCTTTCAGTGTCTCGACCTGGCCAAGACGAACCAGTGTCGAGAATTCATCGCCTTCACGAATGACGCACTCGGCGGCGGTAGCGCCTCCTGCCATGGCGCGGCGAACAATGTCTTGAGCAAGATTGCGAAGATCAGTTTCGAGTTTCGGGTTTCGAGTTTCGAGTTGAGCCGGAGACATTAATTCCTTTGATTCGCTTTCTTGGATTGAGATTCAGTTGCCGGACCTGCCACCTCATTCCGAGTAAATCTACGATAGCACCGATGATAAGGCTGTACTTCCGCTTAGCTCTTCGAGCAGCTTTTGTAATTGTTCCAGAATTTCCGCAGTCTGATGTGCCTTCAAAGAAAATTTCAGAGTTCCATCTGGAGTGAATTGCGCGCCGCGGTGTGTTGAAACGAAACGAGCCAGTTTTTCCGGATCGACTACAGCATCCTGCCGAAACTTAATGATCACAATATCTCGCTTTCGCTCAACCGAAATCGCACCGACCTGAACGGCAAGTAGTTTGAGCGAAGCGTAGTCCAGTAAATTCCGCACGGCTGGCGGCGGCTCGCCATACCGGTCTTGCAACTCTGCCCCCACATCATTTAACTGAGATTCAGTTTCCACCGCCGCGATGAGTTTGTACATCCGCAAACGCTGGTTCTCTTCTGAAATGTATTCAACCGGGATTCTAATATTCATTCCAAGATTGAGTTGAGTTTCAGGCTCGTCCGCAGACACTTCACCTTTCATTTCGCGCACGGCGCGGTCGAGCATCTGTGTGTAAAGCTCGAAGCCTATGGCTTCAATATGTCCACTCTGTTCGCCGCCTAACAGATTTCCTGCGCCCCGCAATTCAAGGTCAAGGGCGGCAATTTTGAATCCAGCGCCAAGATCGGAGAATTCTTTCAGCGCCGCCAACCTTCTGCGTGCGATAGGCGTAAGCTCGATTTCCGACGGAAGTAGAAGGTATGCATAGGCGCGGCGATTCGAGCGCCCCACGCGGCCTCTCAACTGATAAAGCTCCGAGAGGCCAAGCCGCTCCGCGCGGTTGATCAAAATCGTGTTGCACAGCGGAATGTCCAGACCGTTCTCAATGATCGTCGTGGCCACGAGGATGTCGGCTTCGTGATGCATGAATTTCAGCATCACTTTTTCCAGTTCGCCCTGGGACATTTGACCGTGTCCTACTAGAATCCGCGCTCGGGGCACAAATTCCTGAAGCTTGGCCGCGATTTCCCAGATCGTGTCCACGCGGTTGTGCACGAAGTAGACTTGGCCGCCCCGTTCGAGTTCCTGCTCGATGGCCGACTGAATCAATTTCTCATCCCAGTTCGCAACGACTGTCTGGATGGCGATGCGATCTTTGGGAGGAGTTTCAATCACGCTCATGTCGCGCAACCCAACAAGCGACATGTGCAATGTGCGTGGAATCGGAGTGGCCGACATAGTCAGAGACGTCCACTTCTTTGCGCATCTGCTTCAGTCGTTCCTTATGGCGGACTCCGAATCGCTGCTCTTCATCAACAATTAACAGTCCGAGGTCGGGGAACTTAACGTCCTTTGAAAGCAACCGGTGCGTGCCGATCAGGATGTCTACTTTGCCAGTCTCAACTTTCTTAAGGATTTCGCTCTGCTGTTTCGCACTGCGGAAGCGACTGATCATCTCGATGGAAACCGGGAAGGCCGCGAACCGCTGCTTAAAAGTCTCGTAGTGCTGAAACGCAAGGACGGTTGTGGGCGCCAATACCGCAACCTGCTTGTTATCGCTGACCGCCTTAAACGCCGCGCGCATCGCGATCTCGGTTTTGCCGTATCCCACATCGCCGCACAACAGGCGATCCATTGGCTGCGACGATTCCATGTCACGTTTCACATCTGCAATCGCGTAATTCTGATCATCAGTTTCGTTGTACTCGAACGCATCCTCGAACTCGCGCATCCATTCATTACTTGGCGGAAAAGCATGACCCTGCGCCGCCTTGCGCTGCGCATAGAGTTTGAGCAGTTCGTCGGTCATGTCCTTCATGGCCTTCCGAACCCGCGCCTTTGTCTTTCCCCACGCTGCCGTGCCCAGATGGTTCAAGGCAGGCTTGGCGCCCTCCGACGAACGATATTTCTGGATCAGATCGAGCCTAGTCAGAGGAACATAAAGCCGCGCGCCTTCGGCATATTCGAGCAGCATGAATTCCGCATTGCCATCGCCTTGGTTGATTTCCTTCAGGCCCTGGTACTGCCCGATCCCATGTTCGACGTGAACCACGTAATCGCCGACTTGAAGATCGCGGAAGTCCGACAAGAACGCCGAAACTTTCGATCGCTGTTTTTGGGGACGCGTCACAACCGATTCGGACTCATCGAATAAGTCTCGCGCGCCGAAGATCGCGAGATTCGCATCAGGAAGAACGAATCCGTCGGGCACGTAGGCCTTCGCCAGTGTGGCCGCCAGGATTTCTCCGGCAAAGTAAGCGGTCTCGTCGGCATAACTTTCGCCGCCGCGAGTGCGGCTGCCCAAGCGGAAAGAAACAGCGTATTCGCTAAACAAGTCGGCGAGCCGTTCAACTTCACCGGTGTTCGGCACCGCAATTAACACTCGCTTGCTTTCCGCGATTTGTTTTTTTACTTCTTCAAGCATCGCGGGAATCGATCCGTGAAATCGCTGGGCTGGCTGAGAGTGAAACGCAACCGACGGCGCATCATCTCCAGTTGTTATCGCGAGATGTTCGAGATCCGCTCCGGGCAGTGATGCAATATCTCTCCACCAATCTTCCGGAGGAGCGTACAGATCGTTGGGACGCACCAGCGAGCCGACGCCGCTCGCTTCGTGAGCCATCTCGATACGCGACCAGAGATGTTCGAATTCGCGGTGAAGGATCGCCGGCTCATCCAATAACACGGCCGCTTGCGGCATCATCGCAAAGAGACTGTGGTTTGATCCGGCGACAGCGGCGTAGGACTCCCATCCAGGGAAAGTCGTAACACCAGAGGACCTGACCGCTTGTTCCACGACTTCGCCGCTCCCTGCAATGCGTTTTCCCGAGAGACGGGAATGAATTGCGCCGAGAAGCTCCGAAGTCACCGGAGTTTCCGTCAGAGGCAGCAATAGCGCTTCATCCACGGTGTTGGACGAGCGTTGCGTGGCGGGATCAAATTTACGAATCGATTCGACTTCGTCGCCGAAAAACTCGATTCGCATGGGCCGGTCCGCTTCTGGCGAGTACACGTCCAGGATGCCGCCTCGCAAGGCGTACTCCCCGGGCATTTCGACCACGTCGGTGGCGGTATAGCCAACCGTGTTCAAGTGACCCAGCAAAAGTTCTATGTCAAAATTCTCTCCCCGCCTGATTACGCGAGCTAAATCGGCATAGGCTTCCGCAGAACGTAATCTCAGTGCGGCTGCTGCTATTGGAGTCACTACTATGGAAGCCGCGCCCGTCGCAATCTTCCAAAGCGCGACTGCCCTTTCCTCCTGAATCTCGAGATGTGGAGAGAGGTTCTGAAACGGCAATACATCGCTAGCCGGCAACGAAATCACCGAATTTGGCTCGGGACCGCCAGTGAGCTCACAAAAGGCCTGCAACACCGGGACAAACTCGTCCGCGCTCTTGTTGTCGTGCACCACCAGGACTAAGCTGCGTCCGGTAACTTTTTGAAGGAGAACCGCTATCAAGGCCTTTGCAGGAGAGTTGAGGCCGGATACACCAATCCGCCCCGCGCCCTCCTTAATGTGGGAGGCAACACGCTTGAACTCGGGCAGATTTTCTACGTCCGCAAAGAGGTCGCGGACGAACGGTAAGACCATTGCATAATTATTTTAACAGCAGGTGATTGCAAGCGCGGAGCGTGTTTGGATGACGATGGGGTTTCCAGGAAACGGGAGGGTCCACTTTTAGTCGGGCCCTCCTACTCGGAAACTGCCGCATTAAATTTCCTTGTAGACTGCACGGCACTCCGGGCTATTTCTAGTTAGCCCCTCGCTCGGCCCCCGTAGTCGATCCCGCATCCAGGGTCAGCGCGTACTTTTTTCCGCCAAAGCGTATCTGTGCCAACGAACTGCTTCCATCGCTGTTTTTCTGAACAACGGCGGAATCATCCGCGGTCGAATTGTTCAAGGTAACGACGTGAGCGGGCGCTTGCGCGACGACGTTTTTACCCTTCATGATGCTCACCTGCACATCAGGACCATTCCCCTCCCATTTCACTGAGTATTCTCCCGGCGCTAACTGCTTACCGTTAACCATCACCGCAGTGCCAATTTGCAAAGAGCCCTTGTTGGAGGCAAACGCAGTTGCGGCCATCAACAAAGCCAATGACAGAACCAGACCCTTATAAACGTTTGTGATTTTCACGGAACTCCATTTCTTCCCGATGACCGGTGGGAACCGATTTTCGGCGGCCAGGGCTTGCTTGCCCGGAAAGACTTAAGTTTTACGCCGTTGGAGCGGATACAATGCTGGTCGGGTTAAGCTAGAAAATCATCGCAAGACCGATCTTCTGCTCGGGGATTGTGATCACCTGGCCGCCAAACCGAGAGTGACACACTCCCTTTACCCCGGGACATTTTCAAATCGCAGCAACAAACCTCAACAAATTGTTGGTGCGAGCTTTGTGCTTAAACTGAATACGCAACTCCAGCCAACAAGTTCCATATGTCGAGGCTTGCGTACCGTCTTTGACGGCGAGGGAGTGCTGGGGTTAGCAGCTATGAGTGAATGAGCTAGTAAGAGGGATGAGTCGCCCAGTTCATGCCACGAGCGGGACAAATCTGGTTGTGGCGTGCGTTTTTTATTTAGGTCGGTGGCGAGTTACTTTCTTAAGAGATTTGGGTTGGCTCAAACTAAGCAGAACGCAGGCATGTGCGATCGCCGCGTTGTCAGTTCCCATTCCTTCCGGCGTTTTCGCCTTAATTCCGACGCAGTCCTCTGAAATTCTTAATAATTCCGAAACCCTACTACGAATTGCGGCGGCGTGGGGACCGATTTTCGGCGCTGCCAGAATTAACGTGCAGTCTACATTACCTATCGCATATCCGGCAGCCTTAACCCTTCTCAGAGCCTCCGCTAAAAAAACAGCCGAGTCCGCCCCTTTCCAACGCGCGTCGGACGGCGAAAAAAGCGATCCTACATCCGGGGCAGCAACCGCACCTAGCAGCGCATCGGTGACGGCGTGCAGCAACACGTCTCCGTCAGAGTGGCCGCCCAATCCCTGAGTGTGCTTGATGGTCACACCGCCGATTTTAAGTGGAATACCGTTTTTGAACTCGTGCGAGTCCCATCCGTAGCCGATGCGATTGGGTTGTCTCAACTCTTAAGCCCGGTTGTGGATTTAGACAATCTTCTTTGGTCGTTTTCGTTAGCGATTTGTAATTCGCCCCGCAGATAAAACTCCGCAAGTTCCAAATCCGAGGGATTTGTAATCTTTATGTTTTTCGGGGATCCCATCACTACTGCGACCTCGTGCCCTGAGCGCTCAACTAGGCTTGCTTCGTCAGTCCCGAGAAAGCCATCCGCAGCGGCCTCATCGAATGCTTTCTTGATGACATCATAGCGAAATCCCTGAGGGGTTTGCGCCATTACCAATCGCTCTCGCGGCATTGTGGCGCTAACGATTGCGCCGTCCGCTGTCCGATCCACTTGCTTGACGGTGTCGACAGCGGGCATTGCGGCGATTGCAGCTCCATGTTTCTGGGCCGCATGAATCACATCCTGAATAATTTGTTCGGTAACAAAAGGTCGAACGGCATCGTGGATGAGCACAATATCATCCGAGCCTGCACTAACCGCCGCGAGGGCGTTGGCCACAGAGCTTTGCCTGTGCTCTCCTCCTTCAACCAGCTGAATCGGCTTCTGTGTGACGTTGGCAGACACTTTTGTTAGTCGCGCCCGAAACGGGCCAATCTCATTCTTCCTTAATGCGATGAAGATTTCAGAAACCTCCGGACTTGCGCAGAACTTGCGAAGAGTGTGAATCAGGATGGGAGTTCCGCAAAGCTCGGTGAATTGCTTCGAGGTTCCTGCTTTTACCCGTTTTGCGCCGGGAGGAGCCATTCTCGTACCGAGCCCGGCCGCAGCAATGATTACAATCACCTTCATGAGCGGCGATCAGTATACGAGCTTCCTGCAACCGCGCCAAATGCGCAAATTCGTGGCAAGAATGCGATACCCACTCTCCGTTGTGACTTCAGGCATACAGCAACTCCCAGTGAGCCCTACATATCGGCAGCGATATGCCGATAGACAATCATGGGTGATACTTATAAAGGTTGGACAACGAGGCAATATGTACCAGCGAAATCGTTCATGGCTGCAGCTAATCGGTTATTGCACCATTGCGGCACTCGGAACCGCCTTGGGTCTGGCCTTGCTGTTTGCCGGAGCTTCAGTCGCATTCGCCAGCGGAGAACCGGCCCAGGCTTCGGTTTCGTCTGCTCAGTCCAGTTTTACCGGGATGGTGACTGACGAACATTGTGGCGCAAAACACGATAGATACCCTGGAAAAAGCGCCTCGGAGTGCGCCCGACTATGCGCCCTTAACGGCGCCAAATACGTACTGCTAGACGGCGACAAGGTTTACACCCTGGCCGGAAAAGATTTGGCCCTCGATAAACTGGCCGGCCAAAGAGCGACCGTTTTAGGAACCCTCGAAGGAACGGTCATCACCGTCCGTTCGGTGGGCCCGTTGGTCACAAATTCGCAACCGAACCGCTAACCCATCATTGTTACGTGTTCCGGCTTGATTTTGTACACCACTCTCACGTCGCCGGGCTGGCCGTAGGGATATTTGTCCACACCGAGATATTTCTTGGCCAGCTTATCGATGCTGGCGTCGGCGCCCGCTTCGTCGATTTCAACTACGCGACCGCGAATCTCCAAATAACGATAGGGGTTGTCAGGGTCGATAATCGCCATCGCCACCCGGGGGTCCCGCCGCACGTTTTTATCTTTCTGCCGTCCCTTGGCGGAATTGAAGATCACATAGTCGCCTTCAAGATCGGTCCACACAGGGGTGACTTGAGGACGGCCATCTGGCATTACCGTAGCCAGGCTTGCAAATGCACGTTTGCTGAAGAGATCTCGATATTGATCTGGGATTGCGCCGGACATGTCCCCTCCTGAAATGAGTAAAACCGATTATAGATGCAATAAACGATTCTTGGAGTTCAGACTAAGAAACACACGCTTGAAATCACTGACCTGCCAGAAATTGTACAAACTGATGACAGCCCGATGACAATCCGTGATGGCTTCGACTCGTAGCATTCATTGGAAAGCAGGCAAAAAAATTTATCGTTTCTGATCCGCAGAGACATTCAATAGCGAGCCTGCTTACCTCGCCCTTTCAAGGAGAATTTGCATGCATCGCCGCACTCTAACGTTCACATTCAGCCTGGGATTAGTAATGACTTTTGCTTCGACCGTAGCCTTGGCACAATATCAACTCACTAATTTGGTTTCCAATCAAGTAAAGCAGGCAAAAAATACGGACCCTCTATCAGTAAACGCATGGGGGCTGGTTCACACGCCCGGGAGCCCATTCTGGGTCAGTGATGAAGGCTCGGGATGGTCAACGCTGTATGACGGTAAGGGAGTGAAACAAGGCCTGGAGGTGGAGATCCCGTCCGCCAACGGCGCCGGAACTGGCTCGCCTACCGGAGTTGCGTTCAACGGTTCGTCTGAGTTCCCGGTGCAGGGAAAGGGATCAGTCTTCATCTTCGCAACCTTAGATGGGACCATTTGCGCTTGGTCTCCTGGAGTCGACCGCAACAACGCGCAGATCATGGTGCCGGGCACGGGCGCTTCCTATACCGGTCTGGCAATCACCAGCAAGGCTTCGGGAAATTTCCTGTTTGCCGCCAACATCGCAACCAGCAAAGTGGACATGTTCGATGGCACCTATACCCTCTTAGGCTCATTTACCGATACGACGCTACCTGCGGGTTTTACGCCGTTTGGCATCCAAGACATCGACGGATTGCTCTACGTCACGTTTGCCAGTTCGACGGGCGGGGCGGGCGGGTTTGTCGACACATTTACTGAAGACGGTACGTTTGTGAAACAACTCGTAAGTGGCGCACCTCTGAATCAACCTTGGGGCATCACCATCGCACCCAAGAATTTCGGGCCGTTGAGCAATACTCTCCTGATCTCAAACAATACTAATAGTGGAACCATCAACGGCTTCAATGCGCTGACCGGGCAGTTCGTGGGTACGATTAAGGACACTAACAGCAAGCCGATCCACATTGACCAGCTTTGGGGAATTGAGTTCGGCGGGGGCACCGCAAGCAATGGCAAGACTAACGATCTGTTCTTTACCGCCGGCCCAAGCAACAATCTTGCTGGCACATTTGGGTCTATTTCGTTCAAATAGTAAGTGGGATTCTTGTTGTGTTCAGTGAGTATCCGTAAAAACAAAATGCCGCCTTCAACCAAAGGGCGGCATTTTTGCATTTCCCTGAGCGCACCTGCGGGCCGTTTTTGCAGGCTGTTGCAGCACCGCCATACCGGTCACATCTTCGCGGGTGAGACCTTGCCCTGAGCTTGTCGATTCGGCGCCCGCGCCACAAGGTCCGAATAATGCTAGTCTGATTTGCGAATGATTCGATTTGTTCCCAAATACGTTCTCTTTTTCTGTTTGACTAGTACTTCTCTCGTTCACTTTGCTTCGGCCCAGGAATCATGGTCGGTGAGGTGGGAACCCTCGCGATTGGCGAATGGCTCCCCTGTGATTTTTCAAGTTGCGGCGCCAGCTCATTTGAAGAGTCTTTCCGCGAAGTGGCTGGATCATGAGGTCTATTTTGCTTTCGATCCTCGTATGAAGAGGTGGTATGGAATCGCAGGCGTCAGCCTGGAGACAAAGGAGGGAAATTATCCCGTGCAACTGATCGGGATCACTAATCACGGAACGCAGGTTTCGTTTGAAAGAAAAATCGCAGTGGCACGCGCCAGCTATCCCAGCATTGCGGTCACCGTGCCGAAACAGTTCACGGAACCGAGTGCGGAACAATTGCAAAAGATCGCGGAAGACAAGACTCTTAAGCAAGACGTGTTCAACCGGGTGAATCCGCTGCGAGAATGGTCGGGAAAATTTTCAGCCCCGGCAAACGCGCGGACTTCGGACGTATTTGGTACGCAGCGGATTTTCAACGGGCAAGTTCAGAGCACGCACCAGGGCCTCGATTACGCCGTGCCGGAAGGAACTCCCGTGGCGGCGCTAAATAGCGGAACGGTACTGGTGGCGCGGCCGATGTTTTTTGAAGGAAACTGTGTGGTGCTCGACCACGGACAGGGTTTGTTGACCATTTACATGCATCTTTCGGAATTCAAGGTCAAAGAGGGCGAACATGTAACGCGAGGAGAGATAGTCGGACTCAGCGGAGGCACCGGCCGGGCCACGGGGCCACATCTGCACGTTGCGGTGCGATGGGAGGGGATATACCTGGATCCGGCGATCCTGCTTAAGCTGGCGGTGCCGTAGGGTGCGCCCTCAAGAGCCTACCCTGAGCAAAGGCGACAAGATCGGGACGACAGGTGGAAGAGCGACCATTCATTGCCGCGTAGAGTCGTCCATTTCTTAAAACGGGCTTCAGCCCTTCAGGCCCTAAAGGGCGGATACACTTGCGCACACCGTTACGCGGCTCTAAAGAGCCACTCTTCCACGTTTGCTCCGGGCTTTTTATTTAGAGAGGTTTTGTTCGGTTAGAGAGGTTTTGTTCGGATTTCGTAACAAGAATATGAATTTGCGAATGGGTTTTGCTGACATGCTAAAAGGCAGACAGCGCTGTCAGCAAAAGCGACCGGGGAAGCGCTTTTCAGCAGTTTGCCGGACAGAGCCAATCGGGAGCCTAGAGACCCCCTCGGAGGGTTCCCGATTATTTCATTTCATTCGACAGGTCGCCTATCCGGCTACCTGGTAAGCCGCGTCTATCTCGTCAGGGAGATTTTTTGGCGTTTCTTGCAGCGCCACGCCGTCACGAAAACTCACCGTTTTTCCTGAGATTGCCGGAACGCGGTCGCCGGGTACAAGGATGCCGACAAGATTTAGAGGGTCCGCGGCGGAAATCGTGATGACTTGGCCATCCGGCTGAATTTTGCGGGCGGCACGGAGAGATTCGAGGGCCACAGGGAGCGCGAATTGTTCACCGACGAATCCGTCAACGAAGCGGCCGCCGCGGATCTCGCCGCGATCCTCCAACCGCCGGAATGCGACCTGCAATTCGCGCCATTTTGGAAGATTGGTTTCCCGGGCAAGCACGTCGCGGAAAACGACTCCGTATCGTTTTAGCAACATCCAGCAGGTGGCTTCCACAGCGCGATTGCGTTCGACAGTGTGATCTGTGTAAAGTAGCGCCCAGCGCCCGGAACTGTCACGCGGACGGGTGGTGCGGCCAACGCCTTGTCCCGCGCGGCGTTTCGGATCGATCAACGAGCGCAGATTATCGAAGCCGTCGGCGGTAACGACGCCGGCGGCGACCAGTTCCCAGAGTGCAGTTTCAATTTCAGCTTTTAGCTTATCGGTGCCGCGAACAACGTCCGCGAAGAACGATGCACCGCGATGACGAAGAAAGTCGAGCACTTGCCGGGCGCCTTCACTCAGACCGCGAGAATTGGGATCGGCAGTTGCTGGATTATGCGGAGACATCCAGTCCGCATCGTCGCGAACGAAGAACGTGATTGGGGCAACGCTGGTCGGGATTACTCGCCGCTTTCGCTGAGTGCCTTCGGTGTCGGTTTTTGAATCCAGCCCGTAATCAATCGTCGCTGGATGCGGAGATAGACGTCCCCACCCGATAGCTCCGGTCAGACAAAGCTGATCGAGCCATTTGGGATCGTAGTTCGCGATGCGCCTCGACAACACGTGACGCTCCCATGCATTCGCCGGAATTTCAAAACCCTGCAATTGCTTCAACACTTCCAGAGTTGCGCGCTCGCCTTGCATTTGCGACCCGGGAGCGACGCGTTGCCAGCGCAGCAGCCATTTCATGAACTGCGCGGAAGTTACCGGCTGAATTTGTTTGCGGAGCGTCGCGACGGTCAGCCGATGGATTCGAGCGAGCAGACGGCGGTCGCACCACTCGGTCTCAGGCTCGTGTGGCGCGGGCGTCCCCGCCCGCAAGGTTTTATCCGTAAATTTTCCGCGCAGAATCGCGCCACCAGCTTCCATGCGCAGCAGGGCTTGTTCGATTTCGGAGAACTGAAGTCCCAGCAGGGCTGAGAGTTCCATGGCGGTGACTGGACCGATATGTGACATCCATCCAGTGACAAGGGCGAGCAATACATCTTCCCGGATCGGCGTCGCTCCTTCGATATCGGCAGGTTGTGGATTGAACCTCGCGTTTGGAAACACCAGCGCGAAAAATTTAGCGCGTTCTGCGGTAACCCAATAAGCGTATTCGCCGACCGTGGCCGTTGTGACCCGGCCCTGCTCCAGTAAGAACTGAAAATATTTCTGCCATTCAGGATGGGCACTGGCCACGTAGGGACAACCGCCCTCGGCTGTCCAATCGAGCGAAGCTCGATCAATTGGGGGATGCGCCGCCGCGGTGAAAAATGGGTTTGAAGGGGCGTGGCTTTTAGCCGCGCCGTTCTCTTCGTCAAGTGATTCTCGGCGCGCCTGAAGGCGCGCTCCTCCAAATCCAACCCAAGCGTCCGCCCCTACTTGGTTCACCGGCAATGCAATCAGCGTGTGCAGAACGTCATGCAGTTCGTCGGCATCGCGAACGTCTGGCCAAGCTTCTTCGCGGACTTGGGCAATCGCCGCGGGATCAAGCCTGCCGACTTCTTCGAGTACGGATTCCGGCAAAATCCGTCGCATCTCGACTGCGCGAGCGCGCCGTTCTTCAAGCGGGGCATCGTCCAAATAGGCGTAGGGATTGGCGTTCAGAATCTCATGGGAAAACTGGGATGGCACGGGCGTGTCCACAGCTACGCATCGGATCCGGCCATCTGCCATTCCGTTGAGCAAATTCTTCAGTCCTTCGATATCCATTGCCTCGTGAAGCACATCTTTCATAACTTCATCGACGAGCGGATGCTTGGGAATCTGAATGTCTCCCACGATGTTTTCCTGACAGGCCGCCACATCAGGAAAGACCGAAGCCAGCAGATCATCCGCCCGCATGCGCTGAATTTGCGGCGGAACTTTCTTGCCGCTCTGGAACCGAAGCAGGGCCAGCGAGCGATTCGCGTCCCAGCGCCAGCGTGTCGCAAATATTGGCGAGGTGCAAGCAGCCTGCATCAAAACTTCCTGCACGGTTTCGGCATCTAGGAAGTGGAAAACGTCGGCGAGAGGGAAACTGTGCTGCTCGGCAAGAGCAATGTTGAGTCCATTGTCGGTAGCGGCGGCTTGCAATTCGAAATTAAAGCTGCGGCAGAAACGCTTGCGCAGAGCGAGTCCCCAAGCTTTGTTAATGCGTCCGCCAAAAGGAGCGTGGATGACCAACTGCATTCCGCCGGCTTCATCGAAAAATCGTTCCGCGATGACCGTGTCCTGAGTAGGAACAGTACCTAAGACGGCGCGACCTTCGAGCACGTACTGAATCGCCTGTTCCGCGCTCGAATCATCGAGACCACATTCCTCTTTCAGCCATGCGACTGCGCCGGCGACTTCGGGCTGATTCTGCGAAAGACCAACGGGGGAAGTGTGAGGAAGCATTTCGCTGATCCGCCGCCGGAAGTCGGCAACGTGCAGAGACAATTCCTCAGTGCGCGCGGGAGCTTCACCTCGCCAGAACGGAACAGTCGGCGGAGCGCCATGAGCATCTTCCACAATTACTCGGCCGGACTTGCCTTCGACGCGGCGGATTCGCCAGGAACTATTCCCCAACAACATAATGTCGCCGCCGTTGCTCTCCACGGCGAAATCTTCGTCGAGGGTTCCGACGACGGCCCCTTCCGGTTCGAGGACAACCGTGAACAAAGCGGTCTCAGGAATCGCTCCGCCGCTGGTGATAGCCGCCAGCCGGGAACCGCGGCGTGCCCGCAATCTTCGATTAACTCGATCTCGATGAAGATACGCACCGTAACGGCCTCGGCGAGCGGCGATGCCTTCGGCCAGCATTTCTAAAATGGAATCGTAAGTCTCGCGCGAAAGATTCCGGTACGGGTATGCCCGGCGTACGAGGGTGAAGAGTTCATCTTCATCCCATCCAGAATCCTGTGACGCGGGCCCTGCATCCGGCGCGGACAGGAGTGTCCGCGGCTCACTATCAGCGCCCGCCGCGCAGATGGCCACGATTTGCTGCGCCAAAATATCGAGCGGGGCGTCGGGAATAATAATGCGATCCAGATCCCCGTGCCGGATCGCGCGCACAAGCGCTGCGCATTCCTGAAGCTCATCACGAGTCGTCGCGAAAAATCGTCCTTTGGGAATCGCGCCTCGCCAGTGGCCTGAACGTCCCACACGCTGCAAGGCAACAGCGATGGCCCGCGGAGAGCTGATTTGAACGACAAGATCGACGGTCCCGATATCGATTCCCAGTTCCAGCGAGGCCGTCGCGACCAGTACTTTCACCTTTCCTTCTTTAAGTTTGTTCTCGGCGCTAAGACGCAACTTGCGAGAGAGACTGCCGTGATGAGCGGCAACTTTGTCTTCGCCGATTCGCTCGGCGAGATGGTGCGAGAGCCGTTCGGCTAGGCGGCGTGTATTCACGAAGACCAACGTGGATCGATGCTGCTCGACGAGTTCGACGAGACGGTTGTATACCTCGTCCCACATTTCGTTGGTCGCGATTGCTCCCAATTCACTGGCAGGAGTCTCGATCGCGAGGTCGAGTTTGCGCTTGTGGCCAACGTTGACGATGATCGGCGCTGGGCGGGAGCTTCCAGTCAGAAAATGTGCAATTTCTTCGATGGGCTTTTGAGTGGCGGAGAGTCCGATACGAACTAACGGACGACTAGTAAGGGATTCGAGCCGTTCCAACGAGAGCGTTAAGTGTGCGCCGCGCTTGTCGTCCGCAACGGCGTGAATTTCATCCACGATTACAGTCTCGACGTCGCGAAGAATGGCGCGGCTCTTTTCCGCGGTCAGCAGAATGTAAAGCGACTCGGGAGTAGTCACCAAAATGTGCGGAGGCCGCTTCAGCATCGCCCGGCGCTCGGGCATAAGCGTGTCCCCGGTACGGACTGCAGTTCGAATCTGCGGCATTAGCAGACCGCGCTCGCCAGCCATCTGAAGAATTTCGCCGAGCGGCCCTTCCAGATTCTTCTGAATGTCATTACCCAGGGCTTTGAGCGGCGAAACGTAAAGGACTTCGGTGCGATCCTGTAAATCCCCAGCCAAGGCTTTGCGGACCAGTCGATCGATGCAGGCGAGAAACGCCGCCAATGTCTTGCCGGAGCCAGTCGGAGCTGAGATCAGGGTCGTGCGCCCGGCGAGAATGTGCGGCCAACCCTGTTCCTGCGGTTCGGTAGCCGTCCCAAATCGAGCCACGAACCAATCCCGGACAAGCGGGTGGGCCCAGTCGAGGGGCGATGCGGGCGAAAGCGGAAGGGGAAAGGACACTGAAGGTTATTTTAAACGTAATTCGCGTTTTCGTAAAATGTTCGCCTGCCGTTCGAGAGAACACTCGGAAACAGGCATCGAGACCTTCCGCCCGGGTTGGCGAGCCTAAGGGCAGCTCCACAACTGTCTGGAGTGATCGAGGGCATCACACGCCTATTTGGACTAACCTGACTCTTGGTTTGACGCCCCTTGCTAGCGAATGTACAGTCGTGGCAATAGCCTGTGCAGGAGAATTATGAAAAAACCAATGAGCCGAATAATCTGTGTTACTTTCGTCGCTTGCTTTGCCTTGCCAGCGCTGGCGGACGAAATCGCGTATAGCGACCTCGGGCCAGGCGGAAGTTTTCAGGGATACCTTCCGGCGACGGCAATTGACGGCGCTTCAACCGGGTACGGTTATCAAGCTATTGCGGACCCGTTCACCGCTTCGGTGGGTGGTCCACTTACGCAAGTAGACCTAGGCTTGGGGGGCGACGCACCGTAATATCCGAGCACTGCGGTCATAAGCATTTACACCAATGTGAATAACAACCTGGGGACGTTGGTGTTTTCAGGAGAGGTTTTTAGTGCACCCCCCCCACCACTACTCTGACAACGTTGAGCGCCACTTCTGGAGAGTTAGTAGCTGGCGACAGCTACTTCTTCGTAGTCGCTCCGGGCGCGGATAACGCCGATGATGTCTGGTTCTATAACAACACAGGTGTAATGGGGCCAATTCTGGCGGATCAAGGATCCGGTTTCTACGGACCTTCAACACCGAACTTCCCAACGAGGCGTTCGACGTAAGGGTTCAAAGCACGGCTCTGGTTCCTGAGCCATCAACATGGCTGATGCTGGGAGCCGAATTACTCTGCTTCTTGGGCGCGGCAAGCTGGAAGTCGTTAATGATCCGTTCCTAACAGCGAATTAGACATCAACGAAAAGTAGAGCCGCTGGCCGGGTGAGCGCAGACCCCATTTGAGTTTTCCGCTCCCGCCACATGACTCTGGCGTTTAACCCAGCTCTGGAATCCGAGGAGTTACGTCGGGAAGCTGGCGAAGTTTTTCGTTCTGTGGGAAACTGGAAATATGGGAAACAAGGACGCACCGAAACGCGAAAAGAAAAAGCCCGCCAAAAAGAAGTAGGTTTTCGTAAACCTAAGATCTCTGTGGCGCGGTGAAACAATTGGGAAATAGATGTTGGTCGGTTACGCCTGAACCGGGCGGCCAGGACTAGCAGTCGAGTTTTGCCAGCTGCATCTCGCCTTTTCGCAGTTCAGGAAGGTCTCCATTTCGCTCCGCCTAGAAAATCCCTACCCTTTTACACTGATCTTCGAAAACGACAGAATTGCGCGTCCGGGAATCGGATGCCCCATTGACGTTGCTGGACGGAACGTGGTGAAAGTCATTAGATCAATCAGCATGTTCTTCACTTGCGGAGTCAGAATCTTCGAGTTGGGGGTATCTGACAGGATTCTGTAATCGTTAACCCGTCCATTCGAGTTGACATAGGCCTCAATTACCAGCGAATCGTCGTTGACCGAACTCATACCCGTGGCAAATGCCGATTGTTCCAGCTCCGGCGCCGTGTTCAGCATTAGGGGTACGTCAGCCTTGTCGGCCTCCAGCGGCAACGCGGAAAATCCCATAAATAGGCCGAACAGCACGACTGCCGTTGTGACTCCAGCCATCGCTGGCACCACGAATGCCCGTGCCGCATTCTGGATTCGGAGCTCTAAATAATCCAGATACGGATGCTGCGGACGAGCCGCTTCCCGCGAGATTGCGAGACGAAGTTTCAACGAGAGATCCTCAGGAGCTTTCCTTCGGGCGGCGGTGGCGAGAAGTTGCTGCGTTTGACGCAGGTCGGAATATTCTCTCTCACAGTCCGGGCAAGTTGTCAGGTGCTGGTGCAATGCTTGCATCTGCTTGCCTGTGACTGCGCAATCCAGATAAGCGGATAGCAACGATTTGACTCGAGTGCATGTCACTGCATTACCTCAATTCGCCCAGCCGCCGAAACTCGCGGTGTTCGCGCCGCAACGGTATGTTCCTCGTGCGGAGCTTCTAAACCCAACTGCCTTCCGGTTTCGCGCACATACGGAATCAGGCGTTGGCGCAACGCGTTTCGTCCCCTCGTAAGCCGCGACTTCACGGTACCTAAAGAAACCTGGGTAATTTCGGCGATCTCTTCATAGGACATGCCTTCAATATCGCGCAGAACTACCGTGGTCCGGAATGGCTCGGAAACCTTTCTCAGCTCATCTTCGACTCTGGCTCGCACTTCCTCGTGAGCAGCGCTATCGAAAGGAGATTCAGTCTTGTCCATTAACATCAGACCGAGCGCGGGACCAGAGTCTTGGGGCAGATCCCGCTCTTCCGGCTCCATCGAAACTTCCTGAGCCTTGTGCCGGAACCACCAGCGCCTTCGATTCGACGCTTCGTGGATCGCGATGCGATAAATCCAGGTTTTCAGGCTGGATTCGCCATGGAAGTGTTTCATTCCGCGGAAGACTTTCAGAAAAACTTCCTGGGTAGTATCGGCGGCGTCGGCAGGATCGCTTACCACTCGATGTATGAGGCTATAAATGGGGTGGTGGTATTCGCCGATCAAGGCGGCGTAAGCATCTTCAGATCCCGCCTTCAGTTCGGCAACAATTGCCGATTCCTCGGTTCTGATTCCGATCGCGCCTACTAGATTTCCCAAGCTGCTCGCCCCCGCCAGAGTGGTCATGGCGTCACCTGAATTATAGAATTTTTTGGTGCCGTAGAGGCAGCCCAAATCAGAGCGAATTTTCCAGCGCGAGATGCGACGGTATAACTGGAGCGGGCCACAATTACATAGACTCCGGCGGGTGACCCAGAGTTCCCAGTCGAAATAGCTTGTTTTCAGAGAGTTCCTGGAATGAAGCAGTCAGTCGTCGCGAGACCCTCATTACCTGGGATTGTTACGAATTTTCGGTCACTGAGGTGGCTGAGGTGGGGTAGCGGGTGGCGGGGTAGTGGTTGCCGGCTTCGAACTCTTTGCCGGCTTCTTCTTGGGCATCTTCTTGGGAGGCTCGGTGTCATCCACCACGACCTTTTTCGGGGGAGCAACGGGAACTGCAGCCTGCATATTCTTCAATTGCGTGTGCAATTGCCCAATCTCGTTTTCCTTCGTGATCGAGAGCGCGTCCATTCGATCAGCAAGGGCGCGACGCGACTTCTCGATCGCGTTCAAATCGCTTTGCAGAGACTGAAAATCATCTTTGGAACCGAAAGCTCCTGCGGATTCAACCACCGACGTGAGGACGTCGTACAGCGCGTCGAGGTTGCGATACAGCTTGAAGGTCGCGGTCAAGTTCTCCGGAGAGGTACGCAACTCACCAATAACCGCAGGGAGAGCCGTCTCGAGGTTTCGCTGAATTGATTGGACATCAGCATCGGTTTGCTTTTTAGTGGTCGCATCGGTCTTCCAGCGTTCGATCCGAAGCTTCGCCAAATCAACTTGAGTGGCCTGCGAAGCCTGCTCGAGCCCCGCTAAAACGTCATTCAGTTGAGTCACGGAAGAATAAGACACCGGGGCCGATCCGGGTGCCTGATCTGCGGGTGGAGTTTGCGCAAAGCCGGTTGAGGCCAGGATCACTAATAACAGCCTGTAGGATAGTTTCTGAGCGGCTCTTCGCGGCATATTGGTAGGTCGACACAACAGCATACGCACTATTGCGTTTTTTCGAAAGAGCAAGACGTTTGACTATCGGGTCGGACTGGGCGAAAATCGAATTTCAGTATCAGACTTCATAAGTTGGGCCTGTGGCGCAGCTGGGAGCGCGCTTCCATGGCATGGAAGAGGTCGTCGGTTCGATCCCGACCAGGTCCACCAAAACTCCCAACGACCTCGACGGCGAAATTTCCCGAACAAATCAGCTATCTGGCAGATGGCGCACTGCGCTTTCACTGGCCTTGGGGAAGAGCGCCCATTCATTGCCGCGTGGAGGGGTCTGTCCCGGATGACGCGGCTCTAAAGAGTCTGTGTCGCAACCGGAAGGCCCTGAAAAAAGTGGGGCGGAGGGGCCATCCAGAGCCGCGAAAGCGGCGCAAGAATGCAGCCCACGGTGCAAACCGTGGGTAGAAGTGGAAGACGAGCAAGCCCCGACGGGGCGAAAGATCGGTTGCAACACAGACTCTAAAGAGCCGCTCTTCCACTCTCGCGTGGGCAGCGCTTCAGTAAAATAGGGTTCGACACCCAAAGAGGTTGAACTCATTATGCAGCGAGCCTTCGGACTAAATATTCCCCAAACGCTAGACGACGTTTGTGATCCGGCACGCTTGGCGCTGGTCGTGTACGACATGCAAGTCGGGATCGTCAACCAAATCGAGAACAGCAAAGAGATTACAGGCAAAGTTCTTCAGGTTCTTGATGCCGCTCGCAAAGCTGGAATTCGGGTCTTCTTCACGCGACACATGTCACTTCCTAGAGAACTCATGGGTGTGTCTCAGTTCCGCATGGCGATGGCTTGGCAACGGGTGAAATCGGTAGACGAGGTCAAACCTTGGTTTTTGCGAGACGCTCCCGGGTTCCATCTGATTCCAGAGATGAATCCATTACCTAGCGAAGCCATCTTTGACAAGATTGCTATGTCCGCGTTCGAAGGCACGCCGCTGGACACCGCGCTGCGCGATTGCGGGATTAATGCTTTTGCCATCCTCGGCATCGCCATGGAAATCGGGATTGAACCCACGGTACGGCAAGGCGCCGATCTTGGTTACGTTCCAGTCGTTGTCAAAGACGCCTGTGGTTTCGGTCATCAAGACGCGGCCGAACGCTCAATCGCCAGCCTCGAATTTGCGGGCGATGCCTTGTTTACAGACTCCGAGACAATGTGCGCTCACCTTGGGCGCCTATCTTCATCGCGAGGGAGATCTTCTGCGTAGCTATGGCTCGAACAAGTCTCTACACACGCGCATGCTAGAATCCAGTTTCCGCGAGGGGTTCGCAAGTCCCGTGTCCGACCAAAACACCCGTCATACCGCCGAAAACCACTACTACGCCGCGCTGGATCTGGTTGCCGATGGCGATCACGAAGGCGCGGTGGCGGAATACAAAAAATCCCTCGACGCCGATCCCACTTTCACCGAGTCAATGCACGGAATGGCCCGCGCACTGCAAGACTTGGGCCGGTTAGACGAAGCCATTGCCGTCGCGAAGAAGATGGCCGAAGTCGATCCGAATGACATTCTTGCGCACACCAGCCTGTCGGTGCTCTATCAAAAAAAAGGGATGATTCCAGAGGCGGAAGAAGAGGGAAACAAGGCGCGCATTCTGGGATGGAAACAGCAGCTGAAGAAAGGTAGTTCGTAGTTATCGGTTGTTCCCAAGTTTCTTTTCTATTCGTTACGCCTGAAGTCCGAGATAACTTTCATCACGAATAAGAACACGCAAACAGGACGATCATAAACGCGGGACGCCATCCGTGTTAGCTAAGTGCTCCGGTGATGGCGACTGAACCAGATGATTCTTCCACACTTCAAACCCCGACAACCTGCGAAAAGAACTTGGCCAATACTCCGCGAAACGCGATCGCCTCAGCGACGAGAGCGCACAGGATAACGAAGGGCCAAAAAAGAACGGCTTCCAACCAAATTGAAAAGAACACCTCGAATCGAGAGAAGACAAAGAGCAGTACCAGGCCAACGAGGGCGGTCACGCCGAGGATGCGCTGCACGCGGCTCACGCTGAGCAGACACAGGAATACCAACAACATTGCAACGAGACACCATACGTCAAGGAGGAGCGAACTGATCCATCCAAGAGTGAACGCCATCTTTCCGGCTAGAACTTTGACAATCCAAAACCCAACCAGTCCTCCTAACGCTCCACCGAGGGCTAACCGCCCCAACAGGTTTCCGTGGAGGATGTGTTGCTTCACTCTGGGGAATCGAATCAAGGCTGCAACCGCAAGCGCAAGGGAACAAGCGTATACGGCTGTGAGTCCTGAGAAAAGCATTGGTACCGTGCGTTGGGCGGGAGGCCGGGACAGCACTGTCAACGCCATACCGGAGCAAATAGCAACGAGTGCTACCGCTGCCCAGCCAAGAAATACAAGGCCGTCGCTTTTGCCTTGCCCGGAGAACTTTCCACCTGCCCACAAGAAAATCCAAAAACACACGCTCGGGCACAGCAAGGCCACGAAGTAGACGACCGTTCCGGAGAGTGACGTTGTTCCTGTTCTCAGTTCGTTCACATAGAGCAAAAGCCAAGTCGCTACTAAGCCGGCTCCTGTAGCAAGAATCAAACTCCGCAAAGAGGCGTCCCCTTCTCAGGTTAGTAGTTGCCGACTCTACAGCTCATACTTCTTCATCAGATGTCGAAATGAACGATAGGAAATCTTCAGCAAGTCGGCGGCACGGGTTTGAACTCCGTGGGATTGGCTTAACGCCGCCAAGAGCAAAGATCGTTCGACGTCGGCGACGTATTTTTCCATCTCGATGCCCTCGGGCAATGATGATCCATTCCCGGTAGAGAATCCACCATTCACTCCCACTCCAGCGGCCGCTGCCTTGGCTTTTGATCGTTCGGCGGGCAATTCCACACGCAGTTCTTCGCCGGTTTCGAGGGCAACCGCGCGCTCAATCGTGTTTTCAAGTTGCCGTACATTGCCTGGCCAGTCATATCCGCATAATGATTCCAGCGATTGCGGATTGACTCGCGCGATACTCCTGCCTGCAGCGGGCGCATATTTCTTCAAAAAGTGATTCACAAGAAGGGGCACGTCTTCACGGCGCTCCCGCAATGGAGGCACATTAATTGGAATGACACTCAGCCGGTAGTAGAGGTCTTCGCGAAAAGTATTCTCCGATACCTGCTTATCCAGATCGCGGTTGGTGGCGGCAATGACGCGCACATCGATTGCGATTTCCGCAGTTCCGCCCACAGGACGCACGCATCGTTCCTGAAGCACACGCAGAAGCTTGACCTGCATGGTCAAACTCATCTCGCTGATCTCGTCGAGGAAAATGGTTCCTTGCGTGGCTACTTCAAAGAGTCCGCGCTTGTTCTGGTTGGCGCCGGTGAATGCTCCTTTTACATATCCAAACAGCTCGCTTTCAAGAAGCGTTTCCGGGAAGGCCCCGCAGTTAATCGAAACAAATGGATCTGTTGCCCGAGGCGAGCATACGTGGACGGCACGCGCGACAAGTTCCTTGCCAGTTCCACTTTCGCCATAGATCAGAACCGTGCTCTGCGTGGAAGCAACGGTGCGGATGGTTTGCTTAAGCTTGTCCATGGCGGCGCTGACGCCCACGATGTTATCGAGCGAATTGCGCGTTGCGGCATCGCGCTTGAATGCAAAATTCTGGCGGCTGAGCGCCATCTTTTCTAGAGCACGATTAATCGCGAGCTTGATTTCGTCCACCAGACCAGGCGTTTTGCGGATGTAATCGGTCGCGCCTCCGGCCTTGACTGCCTGCACGGCGGCTTCGTAATCATCGACAGCGGTAATTAAGATTACGGCTGACTCCGGAGACACCTGATGAGCATGCCGAAGCACTTCGATGCCGTCAGTGTTCGGCATCTTGATGTCGGTTACGACGACGTCATAAATCGCGGCGTCAAGCTTTCTTTTAGCCTCGTCACCGGACTTCACCGTTTCAACTTTGTGACCATCACGGCGCAAAGCTATGTCAAGCATTTCACAGATTGAGCGTTCGTCATCACAAACAAGAATATTACCCACGATCGCCCCCGGCGCCCGCAGATGCCGCAGACATGCCGGCTGGAACCGCCCTCGGATTTGAGGATTCCTTTAAAGTTCCCTTTTGAATTGCTGCTGTGACCGAGCGGCGCAGCCGCAAAACAAAAACGCAGCCTTCTCCCGGTTTCGAGCGGGCAAAAACCTTGCCCTCGTGAGCTTGCACAATTTGATAAACGATCGCCAGGCCCAATCCGGTTCCCCCCTCGAATTGCGATTGGAAGGGCTCAAATACTTTCTCCGTCAACAGTGGACTCATCCCTGGGCCGGTGTCGGCAAAATTGATCTGCCAATCTTCACCGACAGATTCCACCGAAACTGTGAGAGTCCCGCCACTTTTCATCGCACGAGCAGCGTTTTCGCAAAAATTCCAAAATACCTGCTTGATCTTGTCTCCATCAGCAAGAGTTCTTGCTTCTCTCACACTATGCCGGCGCTCGATACGAATGCCCGCCTTTTCCGCGACAAAACGATGCTCCAACAATGTGAGGGTATCTTCCAACAACGGAATGAGATCGACTTCCGCGAACTGATACTTCTTGCCGCGTGAATAAGCCAGGAAATCGGTGATGATATCGTTCAGGCGTTCCGATTCTCGAGTCACGATCTCAAGCAATTGGCGGTGATCATCTTTTAGATCGGGAATGCCAGAAAGCATATAGACAGACCCGGCAATCGACGTTAAGGGATTGCGGATCTCGTGGGCAATTGCCGCAGCCAGTCGTCCCACGGCGGCCAGACGGTCTTGCAATCTCACTTCCCGCTCTAGTCGCCTGATTTCCGTCAGGTCGTCAAAGGTATACACGCATCCCACGGTTTCCAGATCAGACATTGTGAGGGCGGTCACCATGACCCGGAAGGTCTTGCGAAACGAGTTAGGCAGCACCAGCCGGACCTCGGCATGCGCCGCTTCGGAACCCAGCTGCGGAAGCGGATCGAGAAAGATCTGACTGACAGAATGACCCAGCAACTCGGCCTCAGAACGCTCCAACAATTTTTGCGCTGCCGTGTTCACAAGAGTGATGTGTCCATCCAAACCGGTAGTAATCAGTCCGCCACTAATCGCTTGAATGATGTTCTCATGCAGTGCCTTGAGGTTCTTTAGTTCCCCGCTCGTATGCTTCAGCTTCACGTCCACTTGACGCAGCTTCGCCGCCAGCAGGCTCGCAAGGTAGGCCACAGCCAAGTAAGCAAAAAGATTAACCAGAATTATCGCCTGCAGGCCGCGCAGCTCGGGATGACTGGTGGAGTAGGACTGAATGACTCCGTAGTACGACAATTCCAGCACTGCCCCATAAAGAATGAAGGCGAGTGCCGCCGTCAAATAAGTCCACCAGCGAGGAAGAAGAACGCTGGCAACGATGACCACTAGCGGATACAAGAAGTTTAGAGAGCTGTCTTCTCCGCCCGTTGCGTACACGACCATCGAGACCAGGGCGAGATCGGTGATCACCTGAAGGATGGCTTGAACGCGGTGATCGTGCCAAAAGGAAAGCAGAAGCAGGTAGAAAACGGAAATCGCGTACCAAAGCAGGATCGTGCTTACAAACAACCGCACTGGCAGGGGGTTGGGAGTGAGACGTGCAATTGCCAGTTCAATTCCCAACAACAGCGTAAGGATGATGATGCGAACTTTGACCAGCCACGACAGCCACTGCCGTTCATCGAACATGGATTGCATGGTGATCGATTCTCGACCTCTCCCGGGGCATGCGGCTTGCGCACCGACCGCGGTTTCGCTGTGAGAAGAGCTTTTTCTTCTTTACTCGGCGGACGGCCCGGAGGATCCAGTTCAGGGCCGCCCTCGGTTTTCAACTCTAGCCAGCCAGCTTTCCGATCATTGCGAACAGTGGCATGTACAACGAAATGACAATGCCCCCAACCACGACGCCAAGAACGCCGATGATCGCCGGTTCTAGTAGCGCCATCATGTCCTTAGTGGCGTTGTCGACTTCATCCTCGTAGAAGTCCGCGATCTTTTGCAGCATGGCATCCATAGCGCCGGTAGCTTCGCCAACGCCAATCATCTGAGTGACCATGTTGGGAAAAACGCCGGATTCACGCAGAGGATCAACGATGGTGCGGCCTTCTTCGATGGCCTTCCGAACCTTCATCAACGCCTCTTCCAAAACAGCGTTGCCTGAGGTTCGCGCGGTGATACTCAATCCTTCAAGAATTGGCACACCAGAGGTGATAAGAGTGCCCAGTGTCCTGGTAAAGCGTGCGACGGCAATCTTTCGCAGCAGGATTCCAAGAACCGGCAATTTTAGCAACGTGAAATCGAAATAGTAGCGGCCCTTTGGATGCTTACGAACGTACTTCAATCCAAAGACAAGACCGACAGTACCCAAGATGAAAAACCACCAAAACTGGCCGACGAAGGCGCTAAGTCCCATTACAATTCGCGTAGGCAATGGAAGGGCAACCCCAAGTCCCAGGAACAGGTTGGCGAAGATGGGCACCACCCACTTGAGAAGGGCGCCAACGATCAGAACTGCCAAGCTAACCACGGCGACTGGATAAATCAGAGCCGACTTGACGGCAGACTTCAATTTGACCGCTTTTTCGACGTAGAGAGCCAGGCGCTGCAGAATAATGTCGAGGATACCGCCGGTTTCTCCGGCCTCGATCATGTTGGTCGTGAGGTCATCGAAGACTTTAGGATGTAACCGCATGGCGTTTGCCAGAGTGGCACCGCCTTCGACCGTCATACGGACGGCGGTGAGCACTTTCTGGAATGCCATATTTTCCTGATTGGCCGCCAATATCTCAAGGCACTGCACGAGAGGCAGGCCAGCGTCGATCATCACCGAAAATTGTCGGAAGAAAATGGCAATTTCTTTAACTTTGACTTTGCCCGAGCCAAAAGTTGGAAGGGAAAATTCCTTTCCCTTTTCCCGAATGGAACCAGCCGTAATTTGCTCCCGCCTCAGTTGGAGGGTGAGCATCTGCTTGTTGGCTGCGTTTCGCTCGCCGCTGATTTTCTCGCCGGATGCGGTTTTTCCCGAAAACGTAAAAACTGGCATAGTGCCTCCCCTAGCTGCTTGAGTCTTTCCAGTGCCGTTCTTTGTCGGCCCTGGCTATTTTTTCTCGATCTTCTTCACGTTTCTTTAATGCACTCCGAAATCCATCGCGCCAGCTATCGCTTGGCTGGGGCAGCTCCTTTGGCCAGCGGTGCGGGCGCATTGCGATTTAATCCAGCACCGCGGTTAATCATTTCCTGTAGCTCATCCGGCATGCTGGAGCGAGCCAACGCAACCTCCAACGAGATCTGCTTTTGCAGGTATAGAGTCGCAAGCGACTGGTTAAATGTCTGCATACCAAACTTGTCCTGGCCCGACTGCATAGCCGAATAGATTTGGTGAACTTTGTCTTCGCGGATCAGGTTTCTGATTGCCGCGTTAGGCACGAGGATTTCCATGCACATCGCACGGCCCTTGCCGTCCGCCTTCGCCAGCAAGCTTTGGCACATGATTCCTTCCAGCACCAGGGATAGCTGAGCTCTAATCTGAGGCTGTTGATGGGCCGGAAATACGTCGATAATTCTGTTGATGGTCGAGATCGCAGAATTTGTGTGCAGCGTACCGAACGTCAAGTGGCCTGTCTCAGCGATGCGCAGAGCCGATTCAATCGTCTCCAAATCGCGCATTTCTCCAATCAGAACCACGTCCGGATCTTCACGAAGCGCAGCTCGCAACGCGTCGGTGAAACTCTTCGTGTCTGCGTGCAATTCGCGCTGGTTAACCACGCAATTTTTGTTCATGTGCACAAACTCGATCGGGTCTTCAATCGTGAGAATGTGCTCGTGCCGTTCCGTGTTGATCTTGTCAATCATCGCCGCCAGCGTTGTGGATTTTCCTGATCCGGTTGGTCCTGTGACTAGCACCAAGCCACGAGGCTTTTCGCACATTTTGGTGACTACCGCCGGAAGTCCGAGCTGGTTGAATGATTTGATCTCAAACGGAATCAGCCGGAATACGGCGGAGGTAGCGCCGCGCTGATTGAAAGTGTTGGCACGGAATCGGGCCAGTCCTTTTAATCCGAAGGAGAAGTCCAATTCGAAGTGCTCTTCGAAACGATGCTTCTGCGCATCAGTCATTACGCTATAGGCCAATTGCTTGGTCTCCGCCGGCGTCATCTGCGGCAGATCGAGTGGCACCAAATGACCGTGGACTCGGATTTGCGGCGGCGAGTTCGTGGTGATGTGAAGATCGCTTCCTCCCATTTCCAACATTCTCTTCAGCAGATCGCTTAAGGCCAACCCCATGACTTTTATTCCCTTTCTTTTTCTTGGAACTTAGTGAATTGTTTCGCGAGCCACTTCTTCCAGCGTGGTCATGCCGGCCGCAACTTTGATCAAGCCGCTCCGGCGCAACGTGATCATTCCCCGCTCAATCGCCTTTTTCTTAAGCTCGACCGCTGAGGCGCCGACCAATACGAGTTCCCTGATTTCGTCGTCGACTTCCATGACTTCGTACAAACCAGTACGGCCCTTATATCCGGTGTTATTACAAACGCCACAGCCTTTGCCTTTTTGAACTTTTGTTGTCTTCGCCTCTTCAGGCCCGTAGCCTTCTTCAAGCAATGTCTGATATGGGACATCCACAACTTCCGCGCACTCTTTGCATATGCGGCGCACCAACCGCTGCGCGCAGATAAGGTGAACTGAAGTTGCCACGAGAAAGGGCTCAATTCCCATATTCATAAGCCGGGTAATGGTCTCGGGAGCGCCGTTGGTATGAAGAGTGGAGAGAACAAGGTGACCGGTCAGCGCGGCTTTGATTGCAATTTCCGCAGTCTCGAAGTCTCGAATTTCTCCGACCAGAATGATGTTCGGATCCTGCCGCAAGAAGGCTCGAAGAGCGGCAGCAAAATTCAATCCAATCTGCTCTTTCATCTGGACCTGATTCACTCCGCCCAACTGAAATTCCACCGGATCTTCCGCGGTCATAATGTTGGTGTCAGGCTGATTCAAACGCGCGATGGAGGAATACAGAGTGTTGGTCTTGCCGGATCCCGTCGGTCCGGTGACCAGAACCATTCCGTACGGTTTCAGAATCGCTTTTTCAAATTTGACGAGCGACTCGGCTTCGAAACCGAGCTTGGTCATGTCGAGGCGCAGGTTTTCTTTGTCAAGCAGCCGGAGCACTATTTTTTCGCCCCAGAGTGTAGGCAGAGTGCTAACTCGGAAATCGAGCTGCTTCTTGCGCCCGCCGATTTGCATCTTCAACATGATGCGGCCGTCTTGCGGCAAGCGCTTTTCGCTGATGTCGAGCTTTGCCATAATTTTCAGGCGTGAGGTAATGGCGTCCTTCAATTTCAAAGGAGGAGACATGATGCTTTGCAGCACGCCGTCTATACGGAAGCGGACGCGAAATTCTTTTTCGTAGGGCTCCATGTGGATGTCGCTGGCCCCCCGCTTCACTGCGTCCGTCAACACCAGGTTCACGAGCTTGACGATGGGAGCTTCATCGGCCGCCTTTTCCAAATCGGCCAGGCCGAGTTCGGCTTCTTCGGCCTGCAATTCAACGTCGGCATCATCCATATCCGACATCGACTGCATCACCTGCTCAAGATCTTCTTCCTTGTGGGAACTGCCGTAGGCCTTCTCGATTCCTTCCAGAATCGAACTCTCGGACGCGACCACTGGCTCGATGTTGAAGCCGGTCATGAACTTGATATCGTCCATCGCGAAGACGTTTGTCGGATCCACCATTGCGATGGTCAAGGAGGCGCCCACGCGGCTCAGCGGCAGAATCTGGTAACGCTTCGCGGTTTCGAACGGGATCAGCTTCACAACGGAAGGATCGATTTCAAAATACGAAAGATTGATGGCAGGAACGCCGTACTGGCGCGACAGGAAATTCGTAACGTCTTCGTCAGTGAGAAATCCCAGCTTGACCAAAGCCGAGCCCAGACGAGTGTTCGTCTCCTTCTGGGCCTTGGTTGCCTGCTGCAACTGCTCTGGAGTGATGACCTTCTCTTTAACGAGAAGATCACCCAGCCGTTGGGACATTCCTCAATCTCCTGATTTCAGTTGGTGAACTAAATTCTTATTTGGGTTACACGAAACCGCGCATTTCATTGGGGAGAAAGGCAGCGCACTTTCGTTGACACAAATTGTCACCCGGATGGTGTTACTTCACCAGTAACTTTGGTACCTGTACTGCTTGGCAAAGTTGGGTATGACATCTTTTATTGCGCAATAGCCCATAAACACTGGTATTCAGGAAGATTCCGGTTCATCTGGGCATGAACTTCAGTAAGGAGAGCACTCTGGATCGTGGATTCGGAGCGGCGCCAACCCGCCGTTCAAAAGGATTTAGCCAAGTCTTTCTCTTAAACTAACTCTTACCTTGACCAGACCATCGGAGCGCATGCGAAAGAGAAAAACAGACCCCGTGAAATTCGTCGCCAAAGAGCAACAACTTCGCGCGTATTACGAAACGTTACACCGGGCCTAGGGACCTCAACATTGGTGGCCAGCCCGCACGCGAATTGAAGTTATTGTGGGTGCTTACCTCACCCAAAACACCGCGTGGACGAACGTTGAGATAGCAATGCGAAGGCTGCGACAGGCGCGGGTTCTGACTCTTGCGGGCATTCGCAAGATGCCATTGCCAGATCTTGAATTATTGATTCGATCATCCGGATATTTCCGCCAGAAAGCTCTCAGGCTGAAACTATTCGCGGGATTTGTAGATGATCGCTACGGCGGATCGCTAAATCGAATGTTCGCGCAATCGACAGAAAAACTTCGTCAAGAATTATTGGAGCTGAACGGCGTTGGGCCAGAAACCGCCGACTCGATATTGCTATACGCCGGCCAGCATCCGGTGTTTGTCGTGGATGCATACACCCGTAGGATTCTAGATCGCCACGAGATTGTTTCTGCTAAAGCTTCGTATGAAGAAATCCGCGAATTATTTGAGCGGGCGTTGGGAGCGTCCCCAGAATCGGCTCGTCCTCCTTTAATAGGCATCGTGGCGGCAAAATCGCAAACGGCTCATTCACCGTCGGCTATGAGTCAAGCAAAGCGCTCCTCCGTAGCGCAGATTTACAACGACATGCATGGCTTGATTGTGGGCGTGGGAAAGAACTACTGCCTGAAGTCAAAACCACAATGCGAGGAGTGTCCATTGCGAGAATTCTTGCCCGAGCCCGGCGAGTAAGCCGGGAATCTTCGGCTTTTCCAGGTTACCTCCGCGACTTCCCAAGTGTTGCAGGGTTATTGCAAAGTAACTACACCAGAGGAAACCGCTTGAAAGAAATTCAAATTCTAGTAGCCGATGATAATGAATTCGTTCGACGCGCCATCCGTAGCGTGCTTCAGATGGAAACTGATTTCGAGATTGTCTGCGAAGCCGCCAATGGTGTTGAAGCGGTTGAGGAGTCAGCAAAGTTACAACCCGCAGTAGTGCTGATGGACGTGAGCATGCCTGGAATCGGAGGCTTGGAAGCGGCCCGCCAAATCCTCGAAGGCTCACCTAACACTGAAATCATCCTGCTCACGGAGCATGCAGTCGCGGAAATGGCCCACACTGCCCTAAGCATGGGGATTCGCGGTTACGTCATCAAGTCTGACGCGGCGAAAGACCTGGCGGATGCGATACGAACGGTGATTCAGAAAAAAAAATACGTAAGTTCAGGATTACCCGCGCACCCGAACAAAGCCACGGCAATTTAAGCTGCGCGCTTTCTCTAGTCCAGATCTCGGTGCAACGTGGAAGAGCGGCCATTTATGGCCGGGTAGAGGGTCTATCCTGGTGACGCGGCTCTAAAGAGCCGCTCTGCACAATTGTATTAGGAGGATTGCGCCGCCCCAACTTGATTTGTTTTTTGCTCTACGTAGCGAAGCTAAGCACTCACAGTTTGATATTCCTCATAAGCACCCTTGAAGTCCGTGATGTTGTGGTCAGTCTCGAAGTGCCAGATGCGGGTTGCCACTTCATCGATCAAATCATGATCGTGGGTAACCAGGAAAACGGTGCCCTGGTAACACTGCAACGCGATGTTCAGCGCGTTAATTGATTCCAAGTCCAGGTGGTTCGTAGGTTCGTCGAACACAAGAACATTCGGCTTTTGCAGCATCAGCTTGCAGAACAACAGCCGTGCCGCCTCTCCGCCGGAGAGAATTGTCGTCGACTTGGTGGCTTCCTCTTTCGCGAATAACATCTGTCCCAGCAGCCCGCGCAGTTCTTCATTTGAGGCTGAGGGGTCCCACTGCCCCAACCATTCCAGCGCGGTCAAATTCTTTTCAATCAACGTACGATGATCCTGCGCGAAGTATCCAATTGCAGCTTCATGACCCCATGTGACTTTGCCGTGATCCAGAAATGCTCCGCTATAACCGCTGACCTTGCGAAGTTCCGCTTCGGGAGTGGTGGGAGAATTCGCCAAAATCGCGTTCAACAGAGTGGTTTTGCCAGCTCCGTTGCGGCCCATCAACGCAATTTTCTCTCCGCGAATCACACTCGCGGTAAATCCGGAAATAACTTCATGATCGTCATAGGACTTGCTTAGGCCTTCAACTTCCAAAATGTGTTTTCCAGATGGACGCTTCGGATCAAATTTGATGTATGGACGTTGGATATTGGACCGGGCAAGTTCAGTGACCTGTAAGCGTTCCACTTCCTTGCGGCGCGATTGCACTTGACTCGACCGAGTGCCGGCTGAGAAACGCGCGATGAATTCATTCAACTGCGAAATCTTCTTCTCGCGTTGAGCATTCTGCGATTCGATCTGCGAGCGCACCTGAGTCTTGGCGACAACCATGTCGTCATAGGACCCGGTGTAAGTGATGATGGTTTCGTAATCGATATCGGCGATATGGGTGCAAATGCTATTCAGGAAATGTCGGTCGTGAGAGATCACAATCAAAGCGCCGTCATACTGATTCAAGAAACCTTGCAGCCAGTGGATCGAATCCAAATCCAAATGGTTCGTCGGTTCGTCGAGCAGTAGTGCTTGCGGATGTCCGAACAGAGCTTGCGCGAGCAGCACGCGGACTTTTTGTCCGCCTTGCAATTCGCTCATCTTGCGAGTGTGAAGCTCATCCGGAATATCGAGACCTTGAAGTAGTAGCGCGGCATCGGTTTCGGCGGTGTATCCGTCTTCTTCTCCGACTATGCCTTCGAGTTCCCCGAGCTTCATTCCATCTTCATCGGTGATGTCGGGTTTCTCGTAAATCTTGTCGCGTTCCTGCATCGCTTTCCAGAGACGCTTATTTCCCATGATCACGGTGTCGCTGACACTGAACGCATCAAAGGCGAATTGATCCTGATTTAAAACGCCAAGCTTCCGGGGACGCACGACCGTCCCCTTCTGCGGCTCCATTTCACCGGACAGAATCTTCATCAGCGTGGATTTGCCAGAGCCGTTGGGACCGGTTAATCCGTAGCGCTTTCCCGGAGTAAAAGCGGTAGAGACCTCTTCGAACAGTATTTTGGCGCCGTAGCGCATTGAAACATTACTGACTGAAAGCATGATTTTTCTTGTGAAACTGCGGGGAAATTCCGCCCGGTCCGAGGTAAAGACGGTGCGCAGCTAGTGCAGTTAGAATATCACGCCTACTGGTTCTATACTGCTTTGCCGGGACTGCCTCAGTTTGAAAACGCGGCCTTTAGAAGAAAAGAGAGGCCTCAATGATGAATGCCTTGAGTAATTCACGGATCGACGAAGCTATTCTGTCCGTCACCGTAACGTCTTGGAGGAAGGTGGCTCGCGTGATTGTCATGACTGAAAAAATATTAGGCGATAACCTGCCGGGGGGTGAAGCTGGACTCGATCTAGTCGCTGACCGCATCAAGACTCTGATTCACGACGGTCGTCTGTTGGCACAAGGTGATATTAAGAAGTGGCGGTACAGTGAAGTGCGAAAACCAAATGCAAATTGAGGCACCCCTGCACTTCTATGAGGCCTTCCTACCGTTTACGGTGCTAAAATTCTCGGTTTGTGCCCGTTTTTGAAGGTATTTCTCCCATGCCTGAAACGCCTGTGCAGGTCCTGCCGCCGAGTCCTCTGACTGTCCTTACCGACGACGAAATTCTTTTTCGCGACAACATCCGCCACTTTGCGGAAGAACGAATCCGGCCTCTTGTAAAAGAGATGGACGTAAAGGGAATCTTCGATTCCGGCCTAATCCAGGAATTTTTTCAGCTCGGACTGATGGGAATCGAAATCCCCGAGGAATATGGCGGCGGCGGCGCCAAATTCTTCGAGGCGATCCTTGCGGTTGAGGAGCTATCTAGAGTGGACGCTTCCGCTGGGGTCATCGTGGACGTCCAGAACACGCTGGTGATCAATGCATTGTTGCGCTGGGCAACCTCCGAGCAGAAAAAACGGTTTCTTCCGCGGATGGCCGCCGACACCTGTGGCGCGTATGCATTAAGCGAGGCGGCGTCCGGGTCCGATGCTTTTGCTCTACAAACCCGCGGGGAGCTTCGCAGCAGCGATTATGTCCTGAACGGCCGCAAGCTTTGGATCACGAATGCCAAGGAGGCTGGCGTCTTTGTGCTGTTCGCCACGGTGGATCCGGCGGCTGGGTACAAGGGCATCACCGCATTCATTATCGAGAAAGATTTCCATGGATTTACTGTGGGCAAGAAGGAAGACAAACTCGGCATCCGTGCTTCATCAACTTGTGAGTTGATTTTGGAAGATTGCCACGTGCCCAAACAGAACGTGCTGGGCGAAATTGGAAAGGGTTACAAGATCGCAATTGAAACGTTGAATGAAGGACGAATCGGCATTGCGGCACAGATGGTCGGTATCGCTCGCGGCGCGTGGGAATACGCCGTAAATTACGCCCAAGAACGCAAACAATTCGGCAAACAGCTTTCCGACTTCCAAGGAATCCAATTCCAAGTCGCTCAAATGGCAACGGAAATCGAGGCGGCCCGGCTCATGGTTTACAACGCCGCAAGGTTGAAGGATGCCGGCCTTCCGTTCGTCAAAGAGGCCGCAATGGCCAAGCTGTTCTCGTCCCAGGTGGCAGAGCGCGTGACTTCGCTCGCAATCGAAATCTACGGCGGCTACGGCTTCACGAAGGATTATCCAGTGGAAAAGTATTGGAGGGATTCAAAGATTGGCAAGATCTACGAAGGCACTTCAAATATGCAACTGGCAACCATCGCCAAGCTGCTGTTTGCCGGGAAGCCTCGCTGACCGTTGCCTATTATGTGCAGGGAATTGCGATGCAGGGTTGTGACAAAGTGGCTGGAATCGGACCTAACTCGATTGATTGGAGCAATTTAACCAAGCGTCCATCGTTGGCTGTAAAGCTGCATTTGCGATAGTGCCAGCTAGCGAAGGCAAATGTGCGCAGATCGGAGCGGCCAGTGCTGACTTTAGGAACAAACGAACCGACGGTGTTCCCCAAACCAAAAAATGCAATGCTTCCTATTCTCGTCGTGTTGTTTCTGATTTCGTATGGTTTGATGTCGGTGCTGGTGGTGGAACAGGGACGTACCATCGATTCTCAGCGGCATTTGATTCGCGACCTGTTCAACGACAGCGTGCAGTTAAGCGCGCTAAAGACCAAGGATCTCCTACGGCAGCGCGTAACGGCACCGCCTCCGACGCAAAGTGCGCCAGCGAAGGGTCCGGTATCCCACGTTTCGCCGCAGGTTAGCGCCAAGAATAACAATATGACTAAGAGTCAAAGACAAGTATTGCAGAAGCCGCCAAAGCCCGCGGCGGACGCGGCTGATTCACGCAGGATTCCTCTTACGATCTAGATCGGTAAAAAATGAAAGCCCTGGCCAGCGCTCTGTTGTTGATTGCCGTATCTGGTCTTTCTACGGCTAATCCTCGGTTAGCGCAGCCATTACGTTCTCCTGTCGACCACTTGAAAAATCAACAATCTAGAAAAGGCGGACAGTGGTACTTGGCGGAAAACGGTCATGCCGTCTACTGCTTTGGTCCCGTGATGGTGATCAACGAACCAAAAGTCGGTTTTCAGCGCGTGGCCACGTTCTGTCAGGGCGACCGGCCCATGGTTCCTCTAAAAGACTAATTCCTTTCCAACACTCTTCATTTCGCTGCGTTAAATTGTATTCATGCCAAAATTTGAGAAGCATATATTTGTCTGCGGCAATCAGCGTCTGCCTGGACAACCGCGCCCGTCGTGCGATCCTGAGGGCAAGGCTGAGTTGCAGAAGCTATTCAAACGAAAACTGGCGGAGCGTGGGCTCAACGGCAAGGTGCGAGCGAACCAGTCGGGATGCCTCGATCAGTGCGAACATGGCCCAAACGTAGTGGTTTACCCGGAAGCCGTCTGGTATGGGCGCGTGACGCTCATCGATGTCGAGGAGATCATTGAGTCCCACATCGTTGGGGGAAAACCAGTTGAACGGTTGATGATTGCGGACGAGTGCCTGAATACGCCTAGTTGCGCCCACAAGCCCGCAAAAACTCCGCTGCGTGACTAGGCTCTCGTAGGGGCTGCGAACGCTCCAATCGCGTCATCCAATGTGGGAAACATCAGGAAAAGCGACTCGACCCGGGAAATTTCAAAAAGCTTTAAGACTCGGTCGTTTGTACCGGCCAATACCACCTGGCATCCGGACTTGTGGCAGGTGATGTAGGCGCTGACCAGCGATCCCAGGCCCGCCGAGTCCATGTAGGGAACTTCCGTTAAGTCCAAAATCACAACCGGGCCTGCTTCGTTGCGGATCGCATTCTGGAATGGGGATAGGTTTTCAGCAGTCATGGGACCTCGAAGGCAGAGTACCCCACGCGAAAATACCGGCCCCAATCTCGCAACGACGAGAGACTCTGACATAGTTCGAGAATTGTAAGGGCAGAAAATGCTCGGGACAAGGCGGTCTCGGCGAACTCTTGATTTGGCCAACTGTACCCCGCAAAATCCGCACGCAGCGGTAATACTCCATATGGGTGATTGGTTCTGTGCACGCTCCAGTCCATGATCAACGTGGGGGGAGCCATGAAAAAGACATTATTTGCGGTGTTATTCATTTGTGCCACGAGGGCGATGGGACAAGGTTATGGGAGCGCTGTGATGAGCACGCCATACCAGTTTCCTGAACACCCGCTCTTCGCTGAGCGTCACCTAATGGCAACAGAACAAAACCTGCGAGGAAAAGAATCTCCATACACTTTCGAAAAGGGAGAAATACCGCTTAAGGACGTGGTAATACCGTCTACACACATTCCTCTTGGCGATGTAGCGCGCCGGGTCAGACTCGAACACGAAACGGCAAAAAAGGCAGATATCGTTTGGGTGGACTAAAGCGAGGGAACAGCTAAGCAGGCAGATAAATGGTGGTAGGCGCGGCAGGAATTGAACCTGCAACCCTCAGATTAGAAATCTGATGCTCTATCCGTTTGAGCTACGCGCCCTCGGATGCAATTTTATCCCGCTCCAACGGCGGTGGCAAAATTCAGTCTGCTTTTAGCGGTCGACAGAACCTTCTCTTCCTCCGCTAGTCCATTTATACTTTCTACAGGCGGCGCTGTTCTCTGCTGCCTGCAACGGAGATTATTCATGGCTCTTCAGAAAACCGGAAAAATCTGGCATAACGGCAAGCTCATTCGTTGGGAGGACGCCAACATTCATGTCATGTCGCACGTCGTCCACTATGGATCCTCCGTATTTGAGGGTGTCCGCTGCTACGAGATCCCGGCCGGTCCGGTAATTTTCCGCGCTCAAGAGCACATGCAGAGGCTGTTGGATTCGGCCAAAATTTACCGCATGGACCTTCCGTTCAGCCGCGAAGAGTTGGTCGCGGCTATGGTAGAAATAGTTACCACAAACGGCGTGTGGCCGTGCTACATCCGGCCGGTTGCGTTGCGAGGCTACGGCGATGCCGGAGTTTCTCCGACTGGCTGTCCGGTGGAGATTTATATCGTGAATTACCCGTGGGGCAAGTATTTGAGCAAGGACGACCTTGGCGTCGACGTTTGTATTTCCTCTTGGACGCGCCTGGCGCCAAACACCCTTCCTGCGATGGCAAAGGCGGGCGCTAACTACATGAATTCTCAGCTGATCCGCATGGAGGCCACGAATAACGGCTACGTTGAGGGAATCGCGCTTGACGTCAATGGCTATGTGAGCGAAGGCTCGGGCGAGAATGTATTTGTGGTTCGCAACGGTGTATTGCAGACCGCGCCGCTGGGTAATTCAGTGCTGCCGGGAATCACTCGGGATTCCGTTCTGAAAATTGCGCGTGATCTGGGTATTCCGGTGCTCGAGGCCGGTATCCCTCGCGAGATGCTGTATATCGCGGACGAGGCATTCTTCACCGGAACAGCGGCCGAGGTTACACCAATCCGCTCCGTCGATAAGATCAGCGTTGGCGATGGAACCGTTGGGCCAATTACAAAGACGATTCACAAAGAATTTTTCGCCATCGTTCACGGCGAGAAAAAGGATCGCTTCAATTGGCTGACACCAGTGCCGGTGGCGAGCAAGCAACCGGTCGGGGTGTAGCTAGAATTCCTCGACGCGCCTAGGTGCCACACCACACAGTTTCGACGGGATATTTCCTAAAAAGCCGATCAGCGGTCAGGATGACCATCTCCTCATCTATTGCTTGAGCAATGATCATGCGATCAAACGGGTCGCCGTGATGAGTGGGAAGATCGTAGACTTTCACCGCGTGGGCGTGGGTTATCGGAAGCGGTAGCAGACTCTGCCTCGCCATAAATGCAGGAATGCACTCAGCAGGAGGCGCCGGTAGGTGCAGCTTTCCGAGCTGGGCCTTGATGCTGATCTCCCAGGAGCTCGCCGCCGAAAGATATATTTCTTCCTCTCCGTTATTAATGATCTCGCGTCCTCTTTCGCTGATTCGATCGACCGGACCAATGCTCCATAACCAGATGCCGGTGTCGAGCAGATGCTTCATTTGCGCTTCCGAGGTCGGGCTTTCACGAGCTTAGGAAGTTCGCCGCCATAGAATTCTGCCAACAGATCATCCGGTAGAGGGGCATCGAAGTCTTCGGAAACCCATATCTGATCGCGAGCGAAGCCGAGCGGCCGAGTCTTGTTTTTCGTTCCAACTGCAACCAGCTTCGCAACGGGGATACCCGCTCGAGCAATAGTGACTTCTTCGCCGCTGGCAACGCGTCGCAAAAGACGGGATAAGTGAGTCTTAGCTTCGTGAATATTTACTTCCATGAGTTAGCATTATGGACTAACTCGGTGGACTAAGGCAACTTAGAATAGATAGAGTGTTCGCACCTTCAGCTTGAACGCAGGGTCCATGACCAAGGTCATCTTGGGGCAACCCAGATTTCAGTCCATCATATGGACATGATTCCCGGGAGACGCGCCGAATGAATATTGATGACCTGCTTCGTATCGCCATGGAGCGGCGCGCCTCCGACTTGCACCTGAAGGTTGGGAACTATCCTCATCTTCGCATTGACGGCGAACTTGTCCCGCTTACCGACCAATCCCGCGTGAGTGCGGAAGACATGCTGACGATGGCTTTCAGCATGATGTCCGCCCGGCAAAAGCAAAAATTCAAGGAGTCAACGGAAATCGATATGGCATACGGCGTGGCCGGGTTGGGCCGCTTCCGTGTCAACGTTTTCCAACAGCGGGGCAACGTGGGATTGGTTCTTCGTATGATTCCCACCAAGATCCGCGCACTTGATGAGCTCTATTTACCGAAGATCGTTGAACAGGTTTGCGACATGCCGCGCGGATTGATTCTGGTCACAGGCGTCACCGGCTCCGGTAAATCCACGACGCTGGCGGCAATGATTGACCGCATCAATTCAACCAAAGCGGAACACATTATTACGATCGAAGACCCGATCGAATTCCTGCATCGCGATAAAAAAGGGGTACGTTAACCAGCGCGAGATCGAAGTCGACACGCCGTCATTTTCCGCGGCGCTGCGCGCATCTCTCCGTCAGGATCCGGACGTCATTCTGGTCGGCGAAATGCGAGACATTGAAACTATTGGAACCGCGATCCACGCGGCGGAAACCGGACACATGGTTTTCTCCACGTTGCATACTCTCGACGCGGTAGAAACCATCAATCGTATTATTGCGGTCTTCCCGCCGCCGGAGCAGAAGCAAATTCGACTACAGCTTGCGGCCGTGTTGCGCGCCGTTATCAGCCAACGCTTGGTGAAACGCTGTGATGGAGACGGGCGCGTACCCGCTGTCGAAGTGATGATCAATACCGCATACATCCGCGAATGTATCTTAGTGCCAGAAAAGACCCGCGCCGTGCGGGACGCAATTTCAGCCGGAACCTCACAGTACGGAATGCAGACCTTCGATCAGTCCTTGTGGGATTTATTCCAGGCGGGTTTGGTCAATTACGAAACCGCTTTGGAAAACGCCTCGAACGCCGACGACTTCAAGCTGCGAATGCAAGGAATATCTTCGTCCAGCGACATGTCGCGTAATTCCATGCAAGCCGCAGGCTTCGGCAACCGCTAGACACCATCCTGCGCTAGTTTTTAAGTGAACCAGTCCTAGTACTTCTTCTAGTTCATCTCAAACTCCCTATCCACGATAATGCGGGCGGGCAAGCCTCTCACATTGCGGAGACTGAAATCGTGTCGAGAGGCAGCGACCCCAGGTAGAGAAATGGGCTTCAGCAGCGGATCGCCGATGGGATCACTCTGCACACGATTGGTTCTCGAACGAGAGCGGAGAAATATCAGCCTGGAGGAGATTTCCCTGTCAACCAAGATTAATATTCGTTTCCTCACTGCCATTGAGCAAGGACACTTTGAAGAACTCCCGGGCGGCATCATCTCCAAAGGCTTTCTGCGTGCTTACGCGCGCCAGATTGGAATGGATGAAGAACAGGCAATCGCCGGATACCAGGAAGCTATCAGAGCCAGCCAGGCTGAGGCAGTTTTCGAGCCAGTATCGGAGCAAGTCAGCGTGAAAAACCAGGAATCCGTGGCGGCACGACTTCCCTGGTGGGCGTTTGCCGTAGCGCTTCTAATCATAGGGTTCGGCTTTATCGCGCTGCGGCACTATAAGCGAGGATTGCCCCACCGGGATGAACGCGGCTTTGAATCTTGTGTTAGACCAGTCGCTCCCATCGACAAGCCAGCGCTCCGATTCTTGGCGGTTTCCGCGTTTCACAACCCGCTGCGGCTATGCCGTCATGAGGAACAATGCAGGACGCTCCTCTTCGGGTTTTTCTTTCCAATAATTGATCAGAATTTCATAGACCATTAAGCCAATTTCGCCGGATCCAAAAGGAAAATAGCGCAAGCCTTGCAAGAGGGGCGACTTCCCTTCCGCCAAATGTAGAATGATGTTCTTCGCCTTCAACTTAATGCTGACGTAGGCAATTGTATTTGCGACCACATTGGCGTTGCGAATAGTAATCAGATTCTCCGAGGAATCGGATTCGACCTGTACCTCCAGCTGCTCATAAAAATCACTGCGGTCGTCAAGCATACTCACATGGAGAAAGGTAAGGGGGCCCTTTATTTTGTAGTATCTCGCGATCCCGGCGCGGATATGCGCTCGGTATTCCTCATCCAGCTTGCCGATTGGAACGACATTAAGATTTCCATCGGCTAATTTATCCCACAACTGGCGAGAGGATTCATCCTTGAATTCGCATTTTCGAACCCGCAACTCGGTCGATCGATGGTAGCGGCTCACCACGCTCACTATGATTAGCAGGGCGATAAAGATGGTGGCAATAATAATTCCGTCGGGCCGTTCTTTAATGTTGACCGCCAGCGTGTAGGCAAAAACCAAGGCGCAAAACCAGAAGTAGATTGACTTCGCAAAAAGCTTGCTTTTGCCCTCGCTGGCCTCGGAAGCATCGTGCCACAGCCCGAGAGCAGCCGCTATCGCCGCGGAAAAAATGAGCGCCAGGACTCCCGTGGCATAGGCTCCGCCCTGCCTCTCAACATCCGCCCGGAACACGAGCGTGACGGCAAGATCAATCACGAACAACACCAGCACCAATGGGCGCGAGAACGATACCCAATGTGGCGCCATGCCATAACGGGGCAGATACCGCGGAATAAGATTGATCAACCCGGCCATCGCCGATGCGCCCGCGAACCACAGAATCAAAATCGTGCTGAAGTCGTAAATTGACCCGAAGCCATTCCCCAAGTATCCATGTGCAAGATAGGCCATTGCGCGGCCGCTCGCAGGTCCGCCGTCCCGATACGCGTGCTCCGGAATCAGCATCGTCGTGACCAGGCTTGATCCGATAAGCAAAATGCTCATTAGCACCGCTGCTGTCAGAAGCATTCGCTGTGTGTTTCGAATGCGGCCTTTTGGAACAGCATCTCCGCTGTCGTCGTCTCCATCGCCCTTGATTAGCGGCATGACGGAGACTCCGGTTTCGAAACCGCTCAGCCCTAAAGCCAGACGCGGAAATACAAAGCAAGAAGCAATAATGATCCCGCCCCAGCCTTCTCCATGAGCATGCAATGCGGAGTGCCAATTTCTGAGAACCTCCGTGTGCCGCGAAATTTCCATCCAACATCGAGCGATTACGATTGCATTGAGCGCGATGTAGGGGATAGCGACTCCCATCGCCAATGTGATCGCCTCGCCGAATCCTCTCAGAAATACAATTGCAAGCAGCGCCAGCAACGCAATGGTGATTGCCATGTGAAGATGTTCCGCATGCGGCTTTATAACCGTGTTCTCGACGACGTGTTTGGCCGAATCCGCCGCGCTAAGCGTCATCGTGATAACGAAGTCCGTCCCCGCGAATCCGAGCAGCACGAGGACAAGCAACTTGCTCGCCCATCCTTTGACGAGATGTTCAAGCAGCGCGATCGACCCCTGCCCTGCGTATGATCGACGCGCCACTTCACGATATATGGGCACCGCGCAAAAAAGCGTAACCAATACGAGTATTCCGGTCGCGATGGGCGCGAGTATGCCGGCGGCGAGCAATGCGATTCCAGCTTGATACGCGATGCTGGAAAAGTAATCGACGCCCGTGAGCCACATCACTGAAAACCACGGATGCTGGTGAGAGGGGCCTTCCTGACGCTCGAGAGAAAGATTTTGACCCGACATTAACCACGCGGCTAGTCGGTTGCGCTCGGAGACCGCAGGCGATGCGTTCATCTCTTTTCTCTCCAGTGTTATTTCGGACGGTCTTAAGAGGATGAAATCCGAAGATGGGATGCAATTCTTGCCTACAAATCGTTCTATATCGTGCCGGACTATGAAGATTTCAGATCATGGCCCCGGATTATGCCAGCCGCCTACGTCTGAAGCGAGATTATCCGCCTGTTGAGGTCCCCATGAACCGGGCTGGTATGGATGCACCGGCGCGGCATTCCCAAGAATTGGATCTATGACCGCCCAAGCCGCTTCCACCGCATCTTCGCGGACGAATAGCATTGAATCTCCACGCATCGCGTCTCCGAGAAGACGCTCGTATGCATCCACTTCGTCCGCAGCTTGCTTTTCGATTGCCCGAAGTTCCGTCGGAGTCGAGGCCATTTCTTCGCCCGGACGTTTAACCTGTGCGTTTAGAGTCATCGAGATCTCGCCAGGTCCCAAACTAAAGACAAATGAGTTGTTGGCATTCCCCGCCAAATTCTCCAAAGGCGGTTTCCTGAGCGTGACTAGAACCTGGGTCGAACTCAAGGGCAGGCACTTACCCGCTCGAATGAGAAATGGCACACCGGACCATCGCCATGAATTAACCTGCAAGCGAACCGCCGCGAAAGTTTCGACCGTTGAATTCGCTGCCACGCCTTGTTCTTTCTTGTAGCCTTCGAACTGTCCTCGAACAACATGCTTGGGATCGAGCGGCGGAATTGTGCGAAATACCTTGACCTGTTCATCATGGATGGAATCCGAATGCAGTCCGGTGGGCGACTCCATGGCAAGAAAAGCCACGACCTGCAGCATGTGGTTCTGAACCACATCCCGAATGGCTCCAGTTGCATCGTAGAAATTTCCGCGACCCTCGACACCGAATTTTTCCGCCATCGTAATCTGCACGCTCTCGATGTAGTTACGATTCCAAATCGGCTCCAGAAAACTGTTCGCGAACCGGAAGAAGAGCAGGTTGAGCACCGCTTCTTTCCCAAGATAGTGATCAATACGGAAAATCGCAGACTCAGGAAGCACCGCGCGAAGCGCAGCGTTCAATTGCTGCGCCGAGGCGAGATCGTGTCCGAACGGCTTCTCCACTATCACTCGCGCATTCTTCAGACAGCTCGCGTGCGCGAGCGACTCGACCACGCTGATAAAAAGATCAGGCGGAATGGCCAAATAATGAGCGGGCGCGGTCGCTGACCCGAGTGCCTTCTTCAGATGTTCGAATGTAGCCCGCTGTTGATAATCTCCACCAACGTAATGAAGAAGGCTTAGAAATTTGTTGAGCGCAGCTTCATCAACTTTCCCGACCTGTTGCTGAACGCTGTCGCGCGCTCGTTCTTTGAGATGTTCATCGGTTCGCCCAGCTTTTGCCACGCCAATTATTGGGACGTTCAAGTGGCCACGTTTAACCATCTGATAAAGCGCTGGAAATACTTTCTTGTGCGCGAGGTCTCCCATAACGCCGAACACAACCAGAGTATCGGCGGCAGCAGGTTTGGCTGCGGAACTTTTGATGGCGGCGTGATGTCTGAGATCGGGCATAATTTCTCTAGTCTATCGGGAGATCGTCTCGTCAGGTTTGGGAAGTCGATCTCCGATATTCGGCGAAAGGGCTCGCGATCCGCGATTATGACAAAGGTCTAGCCGCCCACGCGAGTCCGTCTGCACCCTTGCCAGCATCGATTAGGGCCGTCACCTTCCATTGTGAAAGGTCGATGGCGGCAACTTGATGGCTCGGTGGGCAGGAGACATACGCCACCATCCCGTCAGGACGCACCAGAATCTCGCCGGGTGCCGGTGGCACGTCAATTGTTCGCACAACCTTCAGCGTCGTGAGATCGACCACCGCCACTTTGCCGATGGATTGCATGGCAACCAGCAGCCAGTGTCCGTCTTTGGTGGGAGCCGTTCCATAACCCACGGCAGGCAAAGGCACCCATGTTTTTACCTTGTTCGTGGATGTATCTATGACCGCCAATTGAGGTGTCGTTTGGTCCGCAGTGAACACCATACTGTCATCATTTGAAATGGAGATGCGCTGCGTGCTGGCCGCGATAGAGATCACCGTAATCGTCTTCCGCGCAGTCATGTCGAGTACGGAGACATTTCCGGGACCAACATTAGCGGTGTATCCGCGGCGTCCGTCATGCGAAATCACAAGCATGTGAGACTCTGCTTGAGTGGTTGGAATCGTGCCGACAATCTTAAGCGTCTGCGGATCGACAATAGTCACGGATTTATCTAACTCTGTCGTGACATAAAGCATGCCACTGTTCGGATCATAAACAACACAATGTGGTCGGACCCCGTGCCCAAAATCGACATTGCCGATAACCTTGTGGTTGGCGATATTAATTACCACCATGTTGCTCCCGTCACTCCCCGGCTTGCCTACACCTGAATCGCCATAAATGGGCACAAATGCGTTGCGGCCATCAGGAGATCCCACGACCTCGTGACCAGTAACGCCTCCCTCCGGAACGACCGCAACCTGCCGTCCGGCGACGGGATCAATGATGCTAAGGCTCCTGTCGCCCTGGTTAGCGACTAGCAAGACTGGATCGGCCCCACCTCCAAGTTGAGCCGATGTATCGAGGTGAAGCAAAAGAATGACCAAGCAAACACCCGCGAGAGTGAAGCACATCCACATTACGTTTCGCAGAGTCCGGCAGTCTATCACCGTCCGCTTCAGAAAAAATTGCTCATTCAAATCGAGGTCGGAGGATGTTTTGGCATGGTACGTGTCCCCGGGTTATTGCTCCCATTTTGGTGCAATTCAAGATTGGGACACTGAACAACTTCCTGTTTCCGCACTGTCCTTCAAACCACCGACATACTACTTGACTTCCATTCTATGAGGCCTACCATAGAGATATCACCTCCGATCCAACTCAGGATCGAATGGGCCGATAGCCAAGGAAGTGTCACTGCTTCTTGGTTGCCGGCCCATTTAAATTGTGGAGGATCGCCACGCACACACGCCCTCACCATCTCACAACCGAAATCAACCTGCGGTATCATTTCCCGTGGCCAGCTTTTACGTGGAGAATTTCGGATGCCGGGCGGCGCAAGCGGATGGCGCAGCTATTGAGCAGCAGTTCCGCGAGCTCGGACTGGATCGGTCCAAGTCTCCGCATCAAGCCGCAATTGTCGTCTTGAACACCTGCACTGTAACCGCCTCTGCCGACCAGGATGCTCGCTCGACAATTCGACGAGTTAATCGGGAAAATCCCGATTGCCAGATTGTCGTGACCGGATGTTACGCGCAACGCGCTCCGGATGAAATTGCCGCGCTGCCAGGAGTCAGCCTCGTCGTAGGAAACTCCCACAAGCATCGCTTGGCACAAATCGCCATTGGAGAAAGGGTTCCGCGGCCGGTTTCGGATTCGCCCTTGGTCACGATCTCGCCTTTGCACGATTCCGACAGCCGCCTTTTCGTCTCAGACATTTTCGCCCATACAGAATTCCTGGCAGCTCCCGTATTCGATGCCGCGAATGAGCGTACCCGCCCCAATCTCAAAGTTCAAGATGGTTGCGACAACCGCTGCTCCTTTTGTGTGATTCCTTACGTTCGCGGACAAAGCCGGTCTTTGCCTTTGGACGCAGTCCTTCGCGAGGTGAGTGTCCTGGTTAATTCTGGATATCGCGAAGTCGTGATTTCCGGAATCAATCTGGGGCGTTGGGGACGCGATCTTGCTCCAGACGCAGCCGGCCGAGTGTCTCGATTTGAGGATCTAGTCCGCGCGATTCTGAATGACACTTCGCTGGAAAAGCTCCGCATCTCTTCTGTCGAACCGATGGATTGGAGCGATGAATTAATTGCAATGATGGCCGAATCGCGGCGCATTGCCAAACATGCCCACGTCCCCATGCAGTCCGGAAGCGACCGGGTGTTGCGCCTCATGCATCGCAAATATCGGCCATGGCACTATCGCGAAAAGATTGAAAAGATTCATGCCGCGATGCCCACCGCGGCAATTGGAGCCGATGTAATGACTGGCTTCCCCAGAGAAACGGATGCCGACTTTGAGGAAACCCGGCAGATGATCGACGACTTGCCCCTCACATACCTGCACGTCTTCACGTATTCACCGCGTCCCGGAACCCCTGCGGCGGCGATTCGCGATCAAGTCCCGGTTAAAATTGCGCGAGAGCGAACCAAAATCCTCCGGGAACTGGGCGAAGAGAAAAAGCGAGCGTTCATGCTGTCTCAAATAGGCAAACAGCTTGAAGCCATTACGTTGAATTCACACAGTGGCGATGAAGCAGATTTCACCGAAGCCCTAACGGACAATTTTTTGAAGCTGCGACTGTCGGGAAGGTATGAAGCAAACCGCTTGATTAGAGCCTGCGTACAGAAAATCGAAGGTGATCTATTGTTGGGAGTAGCCGCTCAGAATCCAAACCCCCATTGTCATCCTGAGCGAAGCGAAGGACCTATGTATCCCGCTTGAAGTGCAACAGGTCTTTCGCTAAGTTCAAGATGACAACTCATGAAGAAGCTACATGCCCAATTTTTTTACTTCTTCGTTGTAATACTTGCGGTACAGGATGTCCCACTCCTGGCTGCCTTCAAGGATCGTGCGCTTCTGATTTTCGATCTTATGCCGGGCGGCAAGATCGATCTTCTCTTCGTGATTTAACAAATCTTCAAGAATCTTGCGTACTTCCAGCCTGAGAGTATTGCGATCTTCCACAAAATCCACTTCGTCCATCTCAGCCAGCGCGTCGGTAAGACTGTGAGCCACTTTGTTGACCTTGTCACGGCTCAGTCTCACAGCACCGCCTTGTACTTGCGCACCAATTCGCTCTTCACCTTGCGGAACATCTCCTGATAGTTCGCGCCGCTCTTACGCATTTCGTCGGAATAGGCTTCCAGAATAACTCGCACCTCATCATTGATGCGGTCCTCGAGAGACAGTTCCTCGAGCATAGCGGCATGCACCTTTTCAGTGACCGCGGGCACAGCCTTGGTCTCAATAAACTCGCCAGCGATTAATTTCTTGGTGACTTCGCGGGCCAGATAGCCCACATATTCTTTCGAAAGCAACATGATGCGGATAGGACGCCCGATGGCGAAAAGTTAGTGTAGCACAGGCACTGCATCGGCCCGTCCCGGCGAGCGAGTTGTTGGGAAACATAACTGAAGACATCTAGCTGCTGGCCGTCTTTTCCGCGCATGCCCTTTTCCTAGCAGCTTGAAAATGAGAGAGTACTGTGTCGAGCTCTTATCTACACTGGCCGTGACGTACTGCTCGATACGAACATGACATCAGAACCTTTACCGCCGCCAGTTCTCGATTGTGCGCGTGTTATTGAATACGCCGTATTGAACGAGTCCGTGGGTTACGCAGGTCGCACCTTGTTGTTCGTCGATGGGAAGGAATTGGGTCAAGTACCTTGCTTAGCGATTTGCGAAGACAAGAAGCCGCCGGGCGTCATGCTGTTTCACTGCAACAGCGAATGGACAGTCCTCGGATGCTCGGCCCACGGTTCCATAGCTGAGGCGAAGGATCGTGCGGAACGCATCTATCCGGGTTTATCTGCGCGGTGGGTGAACGCGCATGTTACCGAAGCGCAAGCGGAACGATATTTGGATGAATTGTTCGATGATGCGCGGTGTAGCTTCTGCGGAAAAAGAGCCGATCAGGTCGGGCAACTCTTCGAGGGGGACCGCGTCCGCATATGCAACCATTGCATAGCCGATTTCCACGGCAAACTGCACAAACCTTCCCACACGCAGTAACGACGCGAACTGTCTGGTACCCATCGAGTCAAGTTATTCCGCATCGCTACTAGCGACCTGAAATCGCGATAGTCGCTTGAACACGCCGGGGCATCGAAGTATTTGTGCTAAAGAAAAAACAAACCGAGGAACGTCTTTCGAAAGCTAAGAAGAAGGTGAAAGATGGAGCCATCGCGTCTGATGTGCTGGCCGAAGCTTTTCCTTCGATCGATCTTCCAATTCAACCGCCGTATCCTCCGGCGGAAGCCAAAACGGTCTCCGAGACTCCAAGGGATAAAGGTTGGATGTATGAGCCCAAATGGGACGGCTTTCGCTGCGTTGCCTTTCGCGCCGGGACGGAAGTGTTGCTACAGTCGAAGGCAGGTCAGCCGCTCGGCCGGTACTTTCCCGAACTCGTCGCCGCGTTGGCCAGCCTCCCTGCGAGACGATTCGTGCTGGACGGTGAAATCGTCATCTTTTCTGGCGAGCATCTTTCATTCGACGACCTTCTAATGCGAATCCATCCCGCCGAATCGCGGATACGCAAACTTGCCGCCGAAACACCTTCGACTCTGATGTGCTTTGATCTGCTGGTAGATTCCCAAGGAAGATTGTTAACTAACCTGCCCTTCGCCGAGAGGCGTCTAGCCTTGGAGCAATTCTTCAAGGGCCTGCCAAAGAAGGGAACGATCCGCCTTTCGCCGGCATCTCCCACATCAGAGCAGGCAGATCAATGGATGCGCGAGCTCGCCACCATGGGCTTGGACGGAATCATTGCAAAACGCCTTGACGAACCATATCGTTCCGGCGAACGCACAGTGATGGTGAAGGTTAAACGCATTCGAACGGCGGATTGCGTTGTCGGAGAATCCGCTACGCAGAAAAAAGGAATGGCATCGGTTCGTTATTGCTCGGCTTGTATGACGACGAAGGGCTATTGGATCATGTGGGATTCACTTCGAGCTTCAATCGTGAACAACGCGAAGAACTGCGGGCCATCGTCGAGCCGCTAATCGGCCCTCCAGGTTTCACTGGACAAGCGCCCGGCGGGCCGAGTCGATGGAGTACAAAGCGATCCACGGAATGGCAGCCTTTGAAGCCAGAACTGGTTTGCGAAGTAAGCTACGACCACTTCTCCGGACGACGATTCCGTCACGGCACAAAGTTTCTGCGCTGGCGGCCTGAGAAAAAACCTTCGCAGTGCACATTTGAACAGGTCATCCCGATCACAAACAGTGGCGGAAACAAAATTGCGTAGCTAGGGAGATTGTAGCTGAAGCAGTCGGTTGCCCGGAACTTCTCAGTGACGGCGCTTTCACGAAATCCAGTCGCAGCTCGGGAAATTCGGGTTGACCCTCTGCCACCCTCTTGGCGTGTGGCGGAAATACTTGATTCCGCCGGCACCGCACTTGCCGCCGCATCGCACTTCCGAGTAAACAATGGCAACAGTCCGTGCTTTATTGAAACCAATCGCCGATAGCCCGACGTATCCCGGGGAATCGGGATGCATCTGTCGAAATCGCTTCCACCCGTCCATCACTCCGGGCTTGAATGTCTCATCAAGGGCCTCGTTACTGATAGTCTTCCTTTCGCCGAGCACTTGCGACAAATCCCATGCCTGTTCATTTACGGCCAGAAAGGCGCTCATAGCCTCGCGAAACTCGGTGTCCGTAATTTCTTTCCCGCTCACCGAACAATTCATCGGCGCAAGGGTTGTTGAGCGGACCAAGAAAGACTTCTTGCTTTGCGGTCCGATCAAAGTTTTATAAACTTCGGGAACATTTGCTTCGGAATAAGCCTTTACGGGCGCTATTTGGCCACTTGACCATTGGAGCCAAAGGAGACTAACCAAAACACATTTGAGCTTCTTCCTCATTGATTTTGCGCTAGAGTTTAAAAAAAACGGTGTGTATCTATCTCTTGATCTGACGCAAGCAGACAGAAATCAAAACGCACAGCGGCTCTACTCAGTTGATATCGAACTGCTCCTGATGCAGGGCTGGATCGCTTTTCACGATCACGGTTTTCTTTATCAACTCTTCCATTTCCGCGAGAGCCTTGCCGTTGTTGGCCTTCAGCGCCTTGGCCACCTCGGGATTCACGCGTAACATAGCATCCGCGTGATCGAGATGCTTGGCCATTTTGCGCATTTCGATATAAATGTCGTTGCAAACCGTTGGGATCGATTTCACAAATCCGGTCGACTCGCAATACGGGCAAGGCGATCCAATGGTGCGCTCGAGCGATTGCTTTACACGTTTGCGGGTAATGGCTACGAGCCCAAAATCATTAAACTGAAGCACCTTGGATGGCGCCCGATCGCTTCGCAACGCTTCTTCCAGGGCCTGCATAACTTTCTGGCGGTTTCGCCGCTCGTCCATGTCGATGAAATCGATGATGATGATTCCTCCCAAATCGCGCAGGCGAATCTGGCGGACGATTTCTTTGATGGCGTCGACGTTAGTCTTGACGATGGTGTCTTCAAGGCGTTGAGTCTTTCCGACGTACTTACCGGTGTTGACGTCAATGGCCACCAGAGCTTCGGTCTGGTTGATGACGATGTATCCGCCGCTCTTCAGCCAGACTTTTGATTTCAGCGCCTTGTTGATTTCTTCGGTCAATCCGAATTGCTCGTAGAGCGGCACTTCTTTTGTGTAAAGCTTTACTCGCCGAACTAATCCAGGCTGAAAGCGGTTGGCGAACCGCAGGATGCGTTCATACTCCTGTTCGGTGTCAACCCAAATCGCTGAGAAGTCGGAGCTGACCTGGTCGCGCAGCACGCGCTCGACGACATTGAGATCGTGATAAATCAGCGTCGGCGATTTCCCATTTTCGGCGCGGGTCTTGATCTCAGACCACAAGCCTTTCAAGAAGCGGATGTCGGCGCGCAAATCTTCTTCGGCTGCTCCCTGCGCGGCAGTGCGGACGATGAAGCCTCCGTGGCCATTTTCGCGTTCGCTGATAATAATTCGCTTCAGCCGCTGGCGTTCTTCTTCCGAAGAAATTTTGCGCGAAACTCCGGTATGGTTCACCGTCGGCATATAAACGAGGAAGCGTCCCGGCAATGCGATGTGGCTGGTAATACGGGCGCCCTTTTTCCCGATAGGCTCCTTGGCAATTTGCACCAGGATTTCCTGACCTTCTTTTAGCAAGTCACTGATCAACGGTACGTTCTGCGGCTCCCGCCGCCGGAAATGCTTTCCCCCGCTGCGACGGCCTCGCTGGTTGTTGCGGTCATACGACGGTCGGGTTGCACGCTGGGTGTAAGGGGCGGCTGCCGACGAAGCTCTCACTTCGGCTCGAGCGTTTACTGTTCCGTCTCCGCGCGCTTCAGCGTCGAGAATTGCCTCGGCCTCAGCCTGAGCTTCTTCAATCTCCGCTTCGACCGCTTCCTTATGTTCGTGTTCCGCTTCAGAAGCAGCTTCTGCTTCCGGGACCTCAGTTTCTACCGTTTCCGAAGCTGAAAACGGTTCTTGCGACGGATCGGCTGCGGCAGCGATTTGTTGCGTGACCTGCGAATTTTGGTCCCCAGCCTCGCTGGTTTCCTCTTCCATTTCTTCGAACGCAGCGTCTTCTTCCAGGTCTTCCACGTAGTCCGTAAGGTCTGCTTCGTCCTCTTCGATCTCTTCCTCTTCTAAAGTGCCCGGAGGCGTGGCGGACAGTATTTCTTGTGACCTTTCGTAGGTTGAGGCTCTAGGCAGTTCGACTACCGGCCCAGAAGTTTCGCCAAAGACAGCAGCAACATTCATCTCGTGAAGGCGCTTTTGTTCACGATCCCACTCGGAAGATGCGATGTCGAGCGTGGCTGCCTCGAACTCGCCGGACGGCGACTCGATAGGTATTTCCTCAAACGATGCGCGGACCTTGTGGGAACTCTCCGCGTCGGCGAGCTTCGTTTCGGAAACATTGGTTTCAGCAACCTTGGTTTCGGAAAATAAGGGCTCGTCCTCCGGGAAAGTCTTGGCGATCGGAAGAACAGCTTCCTCACGCGTCGGATTGGAGGAATATTGCCGGCTCGATTGTTGCCGCGAACTCTGGGCTTGGCCGAGTCCCTTATATTTCGAGATCGACTCGCCGGGAAGCACAATTGGCTGGTATCCCGGAGGAGGCCCATACTCCGACCGCTGCGGTCGTTCTGTCCTCTCCGGCGTTCTTTCGAAGCTTCTTTCCTGCCGCGGCGCTTCGTTCGCAGCTTCCGAACCAGAATGTTCGGGCGCAGGACGATCAGCACTGGGACGGGCGAATTTTGAATCGGGCATACGCTCGCCGCGACGACCTCTGCGACGCCGGCGCCCTCGAAAGCCACCGCGACCGTCTTTCTCCTCTTGGTCCCCTCTTGCTTCGCGATTTTCCGAAGGGGCAACGAAATTACCTTGTGTCGAAGGATCGTCGGCAGGACCTTCCGTTGATTCTGAATCGACGAGGGTCGATCGGGTTTCTGTAAGATGATAAGGCTCATGCTGCTCAGGATCTCTTTCTGCATCCTGAGCCGGGCGGTTAGTTGGGATTTCGTCGACTTCCTCCTGATCCGCCAATTCCATGAAGTCGGAAACGTAGAGGAAAGCGTCCCGCTCCAGACCGATGTCCACGAATGCCGATTGCATTCCGGGGAGCACCCGGGTGACGCGGCCTTTGTAAATGGATCCCGCTAAGGTGTATTCGTTTTCGCGTTCGAGGTAAATTTCCGCGAGCAGATCGTCTTCAACCACCCCTACTTTGGTTTCGTGAGGGGTGGAAGACACATACAATTCTTTTGACATGCAAACTCCGGGTCTGCGCCGCTAAGCGGTCGCAGTGATCACCGGGAGAAACGCAGGAGAAATGGGAGGATCGAGTGCTGCGATGGCCGGCCCGCGCGAAACACGAATGCGACTACGGAGTTCACTCCGTAACCTGATCCGTGGCGCAAGCCTGAGAATCTTTTGCACTTATAGCATTTACGCTGCACCGGGGTTGTGACCGCTCTCTCGTTTAGAGGGGGCCGTTTACCCGCCCGGCAGCGCCTTTAGCTTCAATCCTGCCCGGCTTCTACTTGCAGTTCTGGCCGGGTGAGTGTCCTCTTAACGTGAGGACGGTCGTTATCTTAAATCCTAAAACCGGCTTCTAGCTTCTGGCTCCTAGCTAGAAGCCAGAGGCTAGAAACGCCTTTTCTCGAATATTTTTTCGCGCCTGGCTGGCGCGGCAAATCTCCTTGCCTTTCTTCGTCCTGCGTTAGTTCACGAAGCGGCGCATGCGGACATTCATCACCATGCCGAGCGCCAAAAACATAAACAGGACAGAAGACCCGCCATAACTCATTAATGGCAAGGGTATTCCAGTGACCGGCATAAAACCGACCACCATACCGACATTGACCAGGATATGGAAGCTAAGCACAGCTACCACACCCATTACCACAAACGTGCCAGCGCGGTCGGGCGCTGTTTGCGCGTTCTGGGTCAAACGCATCAGCACTACAAAGTATAGCAGCAACACCCCTAAAGCACCTACGAACCCATGTTCCTCGGCAAATGCAGCAAAAATGAAGTCAGTTTGAGGCACCGGCAGGTAGTCCAGATGAGTTTGAGAGCCATTGCTGCTGCCCCAAATCCCCCCAGAACCCACAGCGATAAGCGATTGAATGACTTGATACCCCGATCCTTGCCGGTCCGCATCAGGCTGCATAAAGCTGGTTAACCGGTCTCGCTGGTAGGACTTAAGGCTACGGAATGCGATTGGCATCATCAATCCAGCTACCAGTAAAACTACAGCCGCCTGTTTTGCCCTCAATCCTCCAAGAAACAGCCCCATTAGCGCTATTGGCATGTATGTAAGCGCCGTTCCCAAGTCCGGTTGTTTGAGAACCATAAGCATCGGTATCGCCACGATAGCCCCAGCCTTCATGAAATCTCTCCACGAAAGCTCGCGCTCCTGCAAATCGGCAAAATACTTGGCGACGGCAAGAATAAGAATCAACTTCACCCACTCGGACGGTTGAAAGTGTTGGCCGCCTGGCATTCTTACCCAACGCTTGGCGCCTAAGTACTTTTGCCCAAAGACCAGCACAGCCATCAACGAGGCTATTGACGCAATGTACATCCAGTGCACCCGGTCGAGCAGCAGTTGATAGTTCAGAAGGCTCATCAAAAACATACCGCCAATGCCGCCGATGATCCAATAGATCTGCTTAATATGTGCGCCAGCAAACTTCGTGTGCATGGTCGCACTGCGGATCTCAAGGACTCCAAGGCCGCAGATAAGCAGCACGAAGATCAGCAGAATCCAATCAAAATCGCGAAATGAAATATAGCGAGACATGGATTAAATCGGTCGTTGGTCGTTCGTCGTTGGCACCCTTGTCATCTTGAGCGCAGCATGTTCGCTCGCTTGCGCGCGGACATGCGAAGTCGAAAGATCCCTATACGTTGAGATAGTCTGCCTGGTCTAAGGGCACTTCTCAGGCTGCTCCTGAGCGGAATGACAATCGTTAAGAGCATCGGTTCATTTCACCCCGGGTGCTGCCATCGCGAGCGGCACCCGCTGCTTTGCAACATCGACTACAAAATGCCCGCCGTGCAACGAATCGGAATCAGCACCCCCATCGTGATCAGGCGAACTCCACAACGCCCCGATATCAACTTTCTCATCATTCTTAGCCACCTTATTCGGCAGCCGCCGTTGCTTCTCGACGTAGGCCTTGATTACTTGGGCAGCCGTACGTGCAGCCAAATATCCGTGCTCTCCTTCTTCCAAGAGTACGCAGACAACTATTTCGGGATTGCGCCGTGGTTCTACTCCAGCAAACCATCCGTTATCCTTGAATTTCGATTTTCCCTCCGCCCCCATCTTCGCCTTGAGCAAGTTACTAATAGTCTGTGCGCTGCCAGTTTTGCCGGCAAAATCGATTCCCTGCAAATGCGAAAGAGCCGCCGTCCCGCCGGGATTGACGACATCCGCCATCGCGTCGGTAATGATCTGCCAATTATTCGGATCGATTGGAACCCTGACCTCATCGGCCACGGAAGATGCGGGAATCACATTCGTTGGCAAATCGCTCGGAAAAGCGACATGAGGCCTGCGCAACAACCCACCACTAGAAATCGCACCGATCGCACGCGCCAACTGAATGGGAGTTACGGCCACAGCTCCCTGGCCGATGCCCACGGAAATGGTCTCACCCGCGTACCATTTCTGCTTGTAGTTGCGAATCTTCCATTCTTCGGAGGGCATCACGCCGCTTGCTTCCTGCGGCAGATCGACGCCGGTTTTTTGTCCGAGTCCAAACATGGTTGCGTACTTTGCGATACGCTCGATGCCAAGTTTTTCCGCGAGGGTATAGAAAAAAACGTCGCAGGATTGATAGATTGCCTTCGTGATATCGACCGCACCGTGCACGCGATGTTCAGCAACAACCCAGCACTTAAAATATCGTCCGTAGAATGTTGCTCCGCCGCTGCAATTGACGTGCAAGTCCTGCGCGATGCCTTCCTGCAAGCCGGCCGTAGCCATAATGATTTTGAATACCGAGCCGGGAGCGAGCTGCGCCTGTATGGCTTTATTCAAGAGTGGATGATCGTCATCAGTTACCAACTTATTCCATTCGTCGCGGTGAATGCGCACCGCGAAATCATTGGGATCGAAAGTGGGACGGCTGACCATCGCCAGAATTTCACCCGTTCTTGGATCCATGGCAACGATGGCGCCATTCCTCCCTTGCAGTGCCTCCTCCGCCGCAATTTGTAAGTCGATGTCAACCGTGAGCCGCAGCGGTTTCCCTGGCTCGGCAGGCTTCTCCGCCAGTTGGCTCATCTCCTTGCCGTGACTATTCACCACTACTTGCCGCGAGCCATTCTTTCCCATCAGGATTTGGTTGTACTGAAGCTCCACGCCCGACTTTCCGACCACGTCGCCGGGATTGTAGAACTCCCATTGCGATTGGTTGAGCATGTCCTCGCTGACTTCGCCGACGTAGCCGATTAAATGGGCCATGAAGCCGTTCTTTGGATACAAGCGCCGGTGCGCCATAATCGTATCCAGCTCAGGCAGTTCATTCTTGTGGGCCTCGATGAATGCGAGTTCGTCGGGAGTGATGTCATCCTTCAAATAGATAGGCTGATATTGCGGCATACTCGCGAAGTGTCTTATTCGGTCACGCACCTCTTTCGCATCCATGTGAAGGCCTTGGGCGATGAGATCTGCGTCAACCGTCAAATCGCGGGTGGAATCCCGCATTAACAAAGCGGTGAAAGAAGGATAGTTGTCAACAATAGTGCGGCCTTCGCGGTCAAGGATGCGGCCGCGAGGCGCCAGAATCGGAACGTTGCGAACGCGATTCTTCTCCGCCAGCGTCGAGTAGAAATCGCTCTGCATGACCTGCAATCGCCACAATCCATAAGCCAACAAAAGAAATACTGCCAGCAGGGCATATTGCACCGCAGTCAGGCGGAAAGGCGAAACTTTTTCGTCGCGGCCAAACATTTTGATGACTTTCGGGAAGTTAAGCTATTGTAACGCGGCGGCTCGTCCCTTGGTTCGGAACGACGGCGATGTCAGTCACGAAAGTTTGCGAAGATATTGGCAAAGCCATCTCCACGAAACACGTAGAGCCGGGCGCTACTTCTTCTGTTCTCGTTTTATCTCGTCGAACCAACTGAGCACGACATTGATCTGGGTGCCGGTGTTGTCGGCCTCGCGGGCAACCACCAGCCGTCCATCCTTCGCCACGTCATAACCGCCCCAATGTCGCTTGTCTTCGAACAATAAGACCGGCTTGCCCGGATTGAGCGCAATTCCGGGCGAGAATTTTGCCGACATGACCCGGCTCTTGGACAGGAACAGCAATTCATTGGAGCCCGCCCATCGCGGAGCAGTGCCGCGTTCGGACGAGACCTGCGCACGTGTATCGGGATCGTTAATGGCTTGCACGAAGATCTCTGGCTGTCCGGATTCATCAGAGACATATGCCAGCCACTTTCCATCCGGTGAGAGCCGTGCCCCGTTTTGATTGAACGGCATCACAACCAGTGGCCGTGGCTTGTGATCTCCTTCAACGGCTGCCGCGTACAGATCCCATCCCGTGTCTTTGTTTTGCCGGGCGAAAATGATCTCTCGTCCGTCCGGAGTCCAGCCGTAGAATTCTTTGTCCTCTGGACCGTCGGTCACGACGGTTTCAGTGCCCTGAACAACACCGTGCTTAATGTAGATTTGCTGGTGTCCCGATTTCGACGAGTCGTAGCCCAGCATCTTGCCATCTGGCGAAACCTGCGGGCGATAGTCGTCCCCGCCGAAGCTCGCTTTGGTAAACGTATCCCGCTCCAGGTCATAGACCCAAACATCGAATGAACTGCTTTGGAAAGTCAGCGCAATCCGTTTGCCATCAGGCGAAACGGCGGGAGAAGCGTAGGGCCTCACTTCCGGGGTGATATTCGTGAACTTGCCACTGCGATCCATCCATACCAGGTTGCGTTGAAACGAAGTAAACGTTCCGGGTTGGAACACCAGGTTACCGTGATGTGAAACCGCGAAGTTTGCATTTCCGTTCCCTTCTCCCGTCATTACTCCTTCGAGCATCGGCACCGGCGTGCCTTTTACCTCCAACCGCTTCGGATCGAAGCCAACCACGAACAGAGTCCCATTGCGCGTATAGGCAAGGTAACCGCTGGAAAGGTAAGTCGCACCCGTACCTCCCTCAATCAATACTTTCCGTTTTCCTGATTTGAACGACAGGGCCTCGATTCGAGCGTCGTTGAAGGACTGCCCGGTCCAAACCGTGAAGATCATGGCGTTGGCACCCGGAAGCACGCTGGGCCACAAATGGGCCCGATCATCCGGGGTTGATCCCGGTTGCGTCACCTGCCGCGGCTGGCCTCCCGCCGCCGGAACTGAGTAAACCCCACCGGTGAATGCCTTAACAAAGTAGATGGTGTCGTCTTCCGTCCACGAGCCCCCGATCGGCCCTGCGCCGTCCGCCAGCACCACGGCATTGCCGCCCCGCAACATTACTTTCTTCAGCTTGTTATCTTCGGATACAAATGCAAGCCATTCCCCGTTTGGCGAGAAGAACGGACTCCGCGCTCCCTCCGTGCCTGCGATAGGCGTGCTTTCGAAATTGCTTAGCTTTCGCAGATAAAGTTGGGTCTTCCGGTCTTCACCGGCAGCCGCGTAGACGAACGAGGAGCCGTCCGGAGAAATTGCCACCGTCTGGGTTGAGTCAGTGGGCAGCGCTTTGCCCATGGGGAGCGTGATCGCCAAATGCGCGGGACTGCCGTTCTGGTCTCGCACCCCAATCAGCCAGCCCATGAAAGCGGTTAGCAGCGCCAGGATCGCTCCCGCCACTATCCAGATGGGGCGCTCCCGCATTTTTCGAGGGCTGATCCGCGGTGCAGCCACTCCTGCTTGCGAGCCAGACGCGAGAAGCCAATTCAGTTCGCTGGCAAGGTCGCTTGCACTCTGCCACCGCTCGTCCGGATCCTTCGCCAGACATTTCCTTACTATGTGCTCCAGCGGCACCGGCACAATGGGCTGCAATTGAGTAATCGGTGCCGGATCTGACGTCAGAATCGCCGCGATCAAACTGGCTCGGCTTTTACCAGAAAATGCTGGCTTTCCAGTGACCATCTCATAGATCAATTCGCCGAAGGCAAAAATGTCAGTGCGCGCGTCTGCCTCTTTTCCTTCCAACTGCTCGGGCGCCATGTACTGGAAAGTGCCGACGATCATGCCCTCGCTGGTAAGCTTCGCCTGTTCCAACGTCATCTCGGTGAGGGCGGCCGCGAGCGGTGCAACTCCCGTCTGTTTTGCCAGGCCAAAATCCATCAGCTTGGCGCCGCTTTTGGTCAGCATCACGTTCGCCGGCTTCAGATCGCGATGCGTGATTCCCAATTTGTGCGCTTTGGCCAGCGCGTCAGCAATCTGTGCTGCATAGCGCAGAGTCTGGTCCGGCGGGAGGGGTCCTTTGATGAGGCGCTGTTCGAGCGTTTCGCCTTCCAGGTATTCCATGACCAGGAAATCCACACCGTCCTGGTGCCCGATGTCATGGAGAGTGCAGATGTGAGGATGGGAGAGCTTGGAAATTGCTTTAGCTTCGCGCTCTAAGCGTTGCTTCAGCGAAGCGTCGGATGAAAGGTTCGCTGGCAGGACTTTAATCGCGACTTCACGGTCGAGCCGGGTATCGCGGGCACGGTACACTTCTCCCATGCCACCCGCTCCAAGCGGCGATTGAATTTCGTAGGGGCCTAGTTTCGTGCCAGAGGCGAGGGCCATAGGTGCGCGTAATTATAGCCCGGCCACAGCGCATTGAATGCCGGATATGACGATTCTACAGGCTGCGGAAAAAGTCGACGCGCACTTGATTTTGGGTGGCGCAGCGGTTCACCGCTGCGATAGCCAGCCTATTCCCAACACCGGCTTCAGCCACCGACGTCACGCGGCCCGCGAGCAAGCACTTTTCCGCACCCTGTCTGGGCGCGTAGTCGGTTATAAGGGCCGGGTGGCACCTCCGGCCTTCGAAGTATTCAGCCAAGTTTTCCGCTGCCGTCATATGCTAACTAATCGCTTCCACAGCTTCTGCACATTAATTCCCGTACGATAAATTCACTTCTTCAGCTTTCTGCCTCACAATATTAGTGGACGATTGTCTCTCCATGGCCAATCCTGGCGATTTCGCATACACGGTTAAGCAGCAGGCGGATATTATTCGCATTGTCGGCGAGTATGTGAAGCTGCGCAAGGCTGGGGCGCAGAACTATTCCGGGCTTTGTCCGTTTCACGGAGAGAAGACGCCGTCGTTCTCTGTGCATGCCACGCGGCAGTTTTTCCATTGCTTCGGATGTGGCGTTTCCGGGGACGTTTTCACCTTCGTCCAAAAGATCGAGAACATCACCTTTCCGGAGGCAGTCAGGGCGGTTGCGCAAAAGCTTGGCATCGCGATCCCTCAGATCAGCTTTAACAGTCCGGCGGAAGCCAAGGACGCAAAGCTCCGCACCGTGCTGCTCGAAATCCACGCGCGTGCCTGCGATTGTTTTCAGGAATATTTGAGGCGTCCCGAGGGAAGCCTTGCGAAGCAGTACTTAAGCGGTCGCGGACTCGACGAAACGATGATCAAGCAGTTTCGAATCGGGTACGCGCCGGATTCGGGATTCCTGCTGAAAGATCGCCTGCAGCGAGAGTTTCCCGAGGAAGTGCTGAGGGAGAGTGGGCTGTTTTCATGGAAGCAGGACGACAGCCGTCAGCCTTCTGCAATCAGCACTCAGCCAGAGCAGGCGGTGCTAGAAGCTAGCAGCCAGAAGCCAGAACCAGCTCTTCAGGCTATGTATTCGAAGTTTCGTAATCGTGTGATGTTTCCCATTGCCAACGAAACGGGACGCGTAATCGCTTTCACCGGACGCACGCTTTCGACTGACGAAAAAGCTGGGCCCAAGTATCTGAACTCTCCGGAAACCGCTATTTATTCAAAATCGCGAGTGCTGTTCAATCTCAGCCAGGCGAAGGAAGCGATTCGCAAGCTGGATTACGTCATTCTCGTTGAAGGGCAGATGGATTGTATCTCGGTATTTGCGGCAGGATTTCACAACGTCCTCGCCAGTTCAGGCACGGCATTCACGGAGTTGCAGGCCAAGCTTCTAGGGCGATTCAGCAAGAATGTAGTCGTGAACTTCGACCCTGACACAGCTGGAGCAAAGGCAACAGAGCGGACGCTTGGCGTCCTGACCGAAGAGGATTTTCAAATCAAAGTGCTGACGCTGGATACAGGTTTCGATCCCGATCTCTACATCCGCCGCAAGGGAAAAGACGCCTATTCCAGTGCGCTGCGCAACTCGCAGCGCTATTTCGATTATTTGATTGAACGCGCAAGGACGCAGTTTCCAGTTCGCAGCGCTGAAGGCAAAGTGAAGGCGCTCAACTATCTGATGCCCCATATCCAACGGGTGCCGAGCAGGATTGTTCGTGACGAACTCTCGCACGAAATCTCGCAAAAGTTGGGCATTGATTCCGCGGTGCTGCGGCAGGAACTGAAACATGCGGTAAGTAAGCGGTCAGTCTCGGAGCTCAAGGCTTCGATGGAGAATCAGGTTACAGACGCGGAAAAGATTCTGATTCGTGCATTGGCTTCCGCCACCGAGATGCAAGCTTCCGAAGAGCGAATCTCCTCGCGCGATAGCACGCGCGGTGGTTCCAAAGAAGAAGAGTTCGATCCAGCAAGGCAAGCGCAATTTGCCCTGCGTTCGGAACGCCTGCATGAGGGTCTGGCAACTGAGTTGCTCATTGAAGCTTTGTTGAAGGAGCAACCAGAATCCGTCGATATATTAAGACTGGAGCTACAGGAAGGCGACCGGAATCTGCTGGCCGCCGTTCTAATGAAAGAGGAGGAAGAACTTTCAGCCGAACGCGTCGAAGGTGCCGTCCGCGCCCTGCGGCGTATTCAAGGCCGGCGCAAGCTAGAGCAGATACAAATTGAACTGCTGGCGCTCAAGAATCAGGATCCCGAACGCACACAGGCTCTTTTACAGGAAAGAGTGCGACTGAAACTTGCACTTCGCGACCCCGGCATGGCCGGTGACAGCATCGCCAATTCGGCATAACAACGCATCGGCCCGCTGAAACTAAATGAGCCTTCAGACCATCTAAATTATTAAGAATGCGTGGGATCTGGCGGCAACTTTAGGACGTTCTCTTCGTGCTATAATTTGAGGTTTGTGCGGATGAACAACTCGCCGTCTCCCGTTCCCACCGTTTTCTAACAAATTCGCCACGTCCTCCACGAGGACGATGAGGGTATTCCGCTTTGGCTCTTGAAGACAAGTACGATGAACTTAAAAAGCTGATTGATACAGGTAAAGAGAAGGGATATCTGACCTATGACCAGGTCAACGATTTAATCCCGCACGACGTGCACTCTCCTGAGGACCTGGACGATCTGCTGACCACTATCGGTACGCAAGGAATCGATGTGCTGGACGGGCCTAAGCTTCCGTCCTCCGCGCTCGATAAAAAGTTTGATGACGAAGAGGTCGGAGAAGATGTTGAACTCGACTTAACTCCCGGCGCTCTCGAAAAAACCAACGATCCCGTCAGGATGTATCTGCGGGAAATGGGCACTGTCCCGCTGCTCACCCGCGAGGGTGAAGTTGAAATTGCTAAGAGGATCGAGCGGGGGCAGTTGCGTGTTCTGAAGGCTTTATCTCGTTCTCCTATTGTCATCAATGAACTACTCGCGATGGGCGAGGACCTCAAGAAGGGTGTCCGCTCCATTAAGGAAGTAGTTACATTTGACGAAGAAGAAATCACTGACGAGATCCTGCAAAACCGTCTGACGGAATTTACCGGCAAGATTGACGATCTCGCCAAGGCCTACAAGAAGGCCAATCAGGTACTGGAAAAGTTCGCGACGGTGTCGCAGAAAAAGCGTCCCAAGGACTATCGCCGTTATCGCTTGGCTTCGGCGCGCGCGATTGTGAAGGTCTCGCTGTGCGTCCGCAAGCTGGGATTCACAAACAACGAACGCAAGCGGCTCATCGAACGGGTTAACAAGACGGTCGACACCATGCGGTCGCTCGATCGCCAGGCGCTTAACCTCGAAAAAAAAGCCGAGGCGACTCGCAGTGACGATCAGCGCAAAGAGTACAGGCGTCAGTCTCGCGCGATTCAAGGCGAGCGCGAGAAGCTTGAGGTAGAAGCAGGAGTGTCATTCCAGGAGCTCAAGCGCACACAGCGCGAGATCATCCAGGGGGACATGGACGCCGAACAGGCGAAGCGGGAGCTGATCGAAGCTAACCTGCGCCTGGTCGTTTCTATCGCCAAGAAGTATACCAACCGCGGCCTACAATTCCTCGACCTGATTCAGGAAGGCAATATCGGCCTGATGAAGGCCGTCGACAAATTCGAATATCGGCGGGGGTATAAGTTCTCCACGTACGCAACGTGGTGGATTCGGCAGGCGATTACTCGTGCAATTGCTGATCAGGCGCGTACGATTCGTATCCCGGTCCACATGATCGAAACGATCAATAAGCTGATCCGCACGTCGCGGCAGCTTGTACAGGAACTGGGACGCGAGCCAACCTCGGAAGAAATCGCCAAGCGCATGGACATTCCCGTCGCGAAAGTGCGCAAAGTTTTGAAAATTGCGCAGGAGCCCATTTCTCTAGAAACTCCAATCGGCGAAGAAGAAGACTCGCACTTAGGAGACTTCATCGAAGATCGCGCAGTCGTTTCCCCGGCAGAAGCGGTCATAAACGTCAACTTGAAGGACCAAACTTCGCACGTGCTGCGTACATTGACTCCGCGTGAAGAGAAGGTCATCAAGATGCGTTTCGGCTTGGAGGACGGCAGTGAGCACACGTTGGAAGAAGTAGGCCAGTCTTTCGCGGTAACGCGGGAACGCATCCGGCAAATCGAAGCGAAAGCGCTGCGGAAATTGCGGCATCCATCTCGATCGCGCAAGCTGCGGGCGTTCTTGGATGGAGTAAGGGACTAGGTGTCCTCACCACGGAGACACTGAGCCACTGAGGAAAGGAATGATAAAAGGGCACGACTTCGGTCGTGCCTTTTTCCCAAATCGGCCTCTCCTCCCGAAATACTTCACGCTGGCAGTGAAATACATCGAGGCGCGGAATACAATCGATCACGCAACAGGGTCGTTTGGAGGGTGGTGCCAGTGGGTAATGGACGACGCCTGTCACGCGTTCGAGTGGCTTTCAGCCACTAGGGTTCGATTCCCTCACCCTCTGACGTCACTCGAACCTCGAACTTGCGCTTGACATGACCGTGCGGTTTGTTAGCATTAAGTTGACAGGCGTCGTTCAGTACCCAAGTATCAGCCCCGGATGACTACCGGGGCTTTCGCTTTTCTATGAGTGCCTGGTATCGCCATTGCGCGACCACGCTTTTCAGCGCAGCCAATTTTCCAGGTTAAGTTGTCTCACTCGGGAGAACTCTTTTTCATTGTCGGTTACAACTGTGTACCCGAGCGCAAGCGCCTGGGCTGCAATGAGCAGGTCGTTAGCACCAATGGGCTTGCCAGCGCGCTCGAGCTGCGCGCGAAGAGAGCCGTACGAAGCGTCGACCGGTTTCTCTAACGGCAGAATCTCCAGCGCGCCCAGCACCGCTTCCAGCTGGGCGGACAATCGCGGCGATTGTTTCTTTTCGGCGCCATAACGTAATTCCGCGGCAACAATAATGCTTGTGCAGACCTTCCTTTCGCCAACCTTGAGGATCTGTTCCGCTACTTTTCCCTGGGGATTGCGAACGAGGTCAGAAACTATGTTCGTATCGAGAAGGTAGCGCATCACAGACCAACCGGCTCAGCGGGGGTATCAGGGATGCGGGGAAATTTCTCGCGCAACGGCTTAAGGCCAGCTAAAACGGCCCGCAGCGATTTCGCAGGCACAGGTTCAATGATGAGGCGATGGCCTTCTTTGCGCATGATGGCCCCTTCTGCGGGAAGCTCAAATTCGCGTGGGATGCGAACGGCCTGGTTGCGTCCATTCCGAAAAACCCGCACATGACGTTTAGAGCTTGGCCCCTTCTTAGGCATATGCTTAGCATATGCCGCCCCACGCCGCGATGTCCAGCCGAAGGTTTGTTCTTAAGTTGTTCCGGATGGCGACTACGGAGAGGGGTTTCTTGGATGAGTAGGGGAATAAGCTCTCTCACCACGGAGCCACTGAGTCGCGGAGAAAATGCTTTGGGGAAGGGCATGGCTGCGGTCGTGCCTTTTTCTTTAAGGTCGGAAGTCCGTCAACCAGAGTAAGCCCTCCCCACATCCGCAAAAAGCGCGAATGTGTGGGGGGTCTGGGGATCAACATCTCGGCGAAACTGGCCCAGCACGCCGTTTCGGTGCGATTCAACGCATCGCACCGTTGAAGATTACCTTCCGGAAGTGACGCCGAAGGTCACGTTCGCGATCCTCGGCTGCGTTCATCATAATTTCTGAGGCGAAGCCAGCGGTAAAATCTGCAGCCTGTAGTGCATCATTGGACTCTGAGCAGGATTCGGAAATCCGCGTAGTCAGGTTGTTGCTTGAGCGGACGGCGTACGCATTGAGCATCTCGTTTAACATTGCCGCGCTCTTGGGATGCTCATTATCGAATACCCGATCGACGTCCGCGAATTGCGACATAAAAACACGCCGGTGTGGCGAAAGCAGCATTTCATTCGTGCTCGCTGCCTTGCTTAGGCATTCGATGTCAAATGCGGCGTGAGCTCGCGCTGCAAAAACGGTCGCGTCATTGAATTTCGAGCCGATCCTTCGGTATACAGTCTCGGGTGTGTACTCCGCCCCGGGGATGCCGAGGTCAGCGGACAGTGGAAAAGTAAAATTGGGGATGAGATTCGGGATCTGCATAACGGGCGCATGGCTGATCATGCACAAAGCTGCGTCTCGTAAAATCGTGGCGGAGGTAACGTCGTGGCCCAAATCTGCGCCCTCCCGTAGCAGTTTGTATGCAATGGCATCAATATAAAAACTGTTCTCAATTACTACGATCGTAGCCTCTGTGGTCCCCTGCTGCACGCGCTTCCACAATTCCTTATTAGCTTGGACTCGATGCCGAAGGCTCAGGTACTGGAGATATTTGAGCTCTGACCCGCCCAAAGCTGCACGCAGGTCCCTCGCCCAGTCGAAATTGGACCTCTCTGAGAATTGGGCAAGGATGTAACACCGATCGTCAACATGCTCTCCTGGCGTCTTTGTCGAGTCTCCAAACGTTTTCATCGGAGGAATCAGTGATTAGGTTTCCAAATCTCTGGCGGTCGTCCGCCTTTTCGCGTATGCCGTTTGAACTCGGCTCGTCCGCTCTCGTTGCGGCGGTGATCCGCCAGTGAATGTTGTGTTGGCGGATCACCGATAGCTGAACTCATTCCCTGCCTTCTAGGCTTGCAACCTTTCCTTCTAGATACCACCGGCGAACCTCAGAGTATAGGGATGTATAGACTTGAGAATCCCTACCCACTTGGTGTGGGTCGTTGCCAGATATATCATTCGCGGTCATGACATACTTCACTAAGTGCGACCCATGCTCATCGAAATAACGAAACGGGTCTGTATACCAACAGTATTTCTTGCCCTTCTGCTCGAGCAGGGCCCGAAACTAGAAATCACGGGAATGGCAAAACCTTTCTCGACCGGCAGTTCTCCCTGCATCGGAGTTTTTTCAAGGAAGTAATAGGTGGTAAGAGCTGAACGATTACGTTGACGTTGATGCATGACATTTCGCGCCCCTAAACGCCCCCGTCTACCTAGATCATCTTCGCTGTTGTAAGCATTCTTCCAGTTGTAGCGGATATAGTCATAGAGTTTGACGACATCTCGTGCAATCGGCGCTAAACAACGAAAGCAATGTTGGTCATTAGCGTCGATGAAATACCCGAGACACTTTCCAACGTTCTTATATGCTTCGTTTATAGACGTGCTGTTTGCGGAGTAAAGCTTTGGATTGATCGCACACATCACCTGGATCAAGTCGAGAATGCCGATAGGCTGTTCGTCGTTTTCGCTGACTTTGATGTATTGGCGATAATCATCCCCTAAGGCCTCTAGGAACCAATCAAATTTCTCTCGATAGGCCGCTAGCGACCACGGTTTCAATTGAACACTGAAGTTGCGGGCTTCCGCGATATCAGCAAGATCATGCTCTATCTTAGAGAGAATCTCCAGATGGACGAATTGATTCGGAAGCGGCACTTCTTCCCCCTCTTCGCGAAGAGCTCCCACGGTGCTTACAATTGCGTGGTCGGTATGTCCGCCGTCGATAATCCCGTAGGAATCCTTTTCCGGAATGTTTAGGCGCAGAACGCTTTTTTCTTGGTCGAATTCAACATCCTTAACCGACAGGGTGATGCCGCGGTTTAGTAGGTGAAACCGACCATCGTTAGTCTTCAGCGAGCCCGAAATCTTCTTAACCACAGGCCCTTTGACTTTGGGCACTCGTGGATCCGGGTCGAGAGGAACATCCTCAGGCCAATGATTAACGCTCACTAGAGCGTGCATGATACGGATTTTTGGACGGTTGGGATCTTTAAAGGAGCGAACGTGCTCCTGAGAAACAGGAATGGTGAGAATCATTTATTTTTCCTCGCTTGCCTGGAGGCGAACCCCGCAGGAATTGTCACCGATCAGGGGGAATACACCCCGCTGACGGTCGAACGTTATCGTAGCTCAATTCGCCTTATAAAAACAATTGAAATAGAAGTACATGAAATTTTGGGGCCGGGTGCTAACTCAAGCCATCTTTTCGCAGGTTTTCTCACTTGAGCGTTTATCGCCGTGGCTCAGCCGTCGTTCTACGGACTGCCGAGCTTTGCTCGTCTGACCCTTCGGCTTCGCTCAGGGCAGGCTCGCAGGAGTGTCCCCCACACGAGCCCACTTTCCACGTTTGCGCCCGAATTTGCTTGCTCTTAGATTTTCAAAACGTTCCAATAGAGGGATAAGGCGTCGGTTGCGATTCTTGGATCGCCGCCTAGAAAATGCAGATTCCTCGCTGCCCTCACCGCACAAGTGCGGCTCCGGACGGCTCGGAATGACAATTTCAAAGCGAAGGGCTGGAGTGGTGGAGGATGAAGAAGCGGAAGCCGAAAATTATTAAGGATAAGAAGGAGCGGGGAGAGTGGGCGGAGGCGGTATTCACGGCGAGTGCCGGGGAGCATGGTCTGCCGGTGAGCAAGCCGATTGGTGACTCGAGGAGTTTTGATTGCGTGGTGGGGCGTCCGGGGAAATTTGTGGCGGTACAGGTGAAGTGTACCGTGGCGGAGCTGGAGAGCGGGAAGGGATATGTGTGTTCGGTGTGCCACAGTCACAAGGTTTACCGGGCAGGAGCGTTCAATTTTCTGGCGGCATATGTCATACCGGAGGATGCGTGGTACATCGTTCCCGCGAAGTTGATTCGCGGACTGAGGTCGATTTCGTTGTGCACGACGGGCGGCGAAGCGAAGTATGAAGGGTACCGGGAGGCGTGGCATCTTTTGCGGGAAGCGTCCGGGAGTGAGGAATCCCACTTCTCCCAAAATCAGCCGCCGGTGAGTGAGCCGGAGGAGACTGCGATGGGTCCGGGAATGGCGCGGATGCACACGGCGATGAATGCTTTTCGAAATCACATGGAGAAAAGTGGCCGGTCGCGGCGTTGAGAAGTGGACGGCGCCATCTCGTCCTGTGCGATTTTCAAACGGGTAATGACGTGGGCCATCTTTTCCCCTTCCTTCCACAGGCAATTTCCGTCCTGCACAGTTTCTCCACAATCTAACGCGCATTTCCTATTGCGCATTGCTTCCGACTCAAGCACAGTGCCGACAGTGCATGTGTGAGATGTCTTGAAAAGGCCGATTGCGAGACGGCCGGTGGCATTTGGCAGTTTTTGAGGATGAACTGCCGCGAGTTTCCGAGCACGTTTCGGCGTGTTGGGAAATTCTGGGGTTAAGACCTCCTCTGAGGGTCCTCCTCCAGGGTCATGACTGTGCCGCTGGCTGGCTTCGCATCCTATGCGCGTCATTTCAGGAAACGTTGCGGAATCGACAATCCGTGAAATGAACGATGGAAGCGGGACATCTCCAAACGAATGCGGCTCAGGTGGCTGGCCTGGGCCGCATTTATTTTCTGGGAGACGCCGGGACGCCGTCGCTTAAAAGCAGAGCATTGTAATTCGCTTTTTATTTGCCTAGACTGAGAATTATCCCCGAGTAAAAGATGGCCACGACCGAATACACGCTCGCGCACACTCTGCCAGCTAATGTTGAAGCCGAACGCTCGATTCTGGGCGCAATCCTCCTCGACAATTTTTCGTACAACGAAGCTGCCGAAAATCTTCGCGCGGAAGATTTCTCGCTGGACTCTCATCGGCGTATCTATTCGCGAATCACGGAATTGATGGAATCTTCGCGCCCAGCGGATTTCATCACGCTGATCGAGGAGCTGAGACGCAGTAAAGAACTCGAAAGCATCGGCGATGTCGGTTACATCTCGGGATTGATGGACGGGGTTCCCGACCGCCCGAGCATTGAGCACTATATAAAGATTGTCCGCGACAAGGCCCTGTTGCGCGGATTGATTCATGCAGCCAACGCCGCGATTACTCGCGCCGCCGACCAAGGCGATCCTGCCGAAGAAATTCTCAATGACGCCGAAGCCGCCATATTTCAGCTCTCTGAAAAACGAATTGGCCGCGGCTTCATGGGCATACAGGAGATCGTTAAGGAATCATTCGGTTCCGTCGACGCTCTGTTGCAACGCGGGCAGCGCATTACGGGATTGGCTACCCACTATACGGATCTTGACGAAATGACCAGCGGGTTTCAGAAGTCCGACCTGATCATCATTGCGGCGCGTCCATCGATGGGAAAAACTGCGTTCGCGATGAACATCGCTGAGAACGCCGCGATCGAAGATCAAAAGGTCGTCGGCATGTTTTCGCTGGAAATGTCCCGCGAAGCGTTGCTGTTGAGGCTCCTTTGTTCGAAGGCAAGAGTGGACTCCCACAAAATGCGTACAGGCTCTCTTTGGCGGGAAGATATGACCAAAGTCGTCGCCGCAATGGAACAGCTTGCCCAGGCTCCGATTTTTATAGACGACACGCCCGGAATTTCCCTAAGCGAGATGCGCGCCAAATCGAGAAGGCTGCAGCAGTCCCAGGGAAAGCTCGATTTGATCATCGTCGATTATCTGCAGCTTATGTCTGGCGGCGGGCGGCGGTATGAGAACCGAACTCAGGAAGTTTCGGCGATTTCGCGGGGACTGAAAGGACTGGCTAAGGAATTGAAGGTCCCCGTTGTGGCACTTTCGCAGTTGAGCCGCGCCCCAGAGAGTCGTGGGGGAGATCATCGTCCGCAACTCTCCGACCTGCGGGAGTCGGGATCAATTGAGCAGGACGCCGACGTTGTAGCTTTTATCTTCCGAGAAGAAGTCTACAAGCCGGACGAAGCCGAACTCGACGGCGTCGCAGAGATCATCATTGCGAAGCAGCGCAATGGCCCAACAGGCAGGGTGAAACTGGCGTTCTTGAAGAACTCAACACGCTTTGAGTCCATGGCGGCCGGCATGGGTGCGCCTGAGTAGCCAACCAGAATCCATTTCAACCCCATTTTTAATGCCTAACAGCCTGTGGAAAATCTTGTGGAAGCTTGGAGGGGTGGAATCTGATGCAATCGAAGAATGTGCGGTTCGTTGATAGCCGATTGTAGCCATTCGCCTAACAGATTTAATTTCATATATTTATAACGATTGATGCCCGGAAAGCTGTTACGAGCAAATTGTTTGAAGCCCGGAGCAACCTCACAGATTTGCACATTCTTTGGGCAGACGGATTAGAAATCTCTCAGTCTAGCGTATACGAATTAACGCCCTGCCGGACGGGAGTAACACACCAATCGAACTAGCTGCTGTCCTCGCCCACCTTCAACACGGCCAGGAAAGCTTCTTGCGGAATATCCACTCGCCCTATTCTCTTCATTCGCTTTTTGCCTTCTTTTTGCTTTTCCAGCAGCTTGCGCTTTCGGGAGATATCTCCTCCGTAACATTTGGCGAGCACATTCTTACGCATGGCGTGGACGGTTTCGCGGGCGATGATTTTTGCTCCGATCGAAGCTTGAATTGGCACTTCGAACATTTGGCGTGGGATCAGTTCCCTCATTTTGGACACTAGTGCCTTTCCGCGGTCATACGCGAAGTCGCGATGCACGATGATCGAAAGCGCATCCACTGGTTCGCCGGCGACTAGGATATCGAGCTTAACCATTGGCGATTCCCAGTATCCGGCGAGATGGTAATCGAGCGAAGCGTATCCTCGCGAAACTGATTTTAGGCGGTCGTAAAAATCGAGCACGATTTCGTTCAACGGCAATTCGTAATGCAGCATCACTCGCGAGGAGCTGACATATTCGAAAGTCTTCTGCTTGCCGCGCTTCTCTTCAACTAGCTTGAGAATTCCTCCGACATACTCCTCGTTGGAAAGGATCGTGGCCAAAATCACCGGCTCTTCAACTTTTTCGATCTCTGTGGGAGACAGCCAGCGCGAGGGATTGTCCACTTCAACGACCGTGCCATCGGTTTTGGTGATCTTGTAACGGACTCCGGGGGCCGTGGTGATGAGTTCGAGATTAAATTCGCGCTCCAGGCGTTCCTGAATGATTTCCATGTGCAACAGGCCCAGGAAGCCGCAGCGGAAGCCGAAGCCGAGCGCCACCGAACTCTCTGGCTCGAAGAAGAACGAGGAATCGTTGAGCCTGAGTTTATCGAGCGCTTCGCGCAATTGGGAGTGCTCGTGTGCATCGACTGTATAGAGGCCGGCAAAGACCATCGGCTTGATCTCTTCGAATCCTGGCAAAGGCTCGAAGGCTGGATTATTTTCCTCGGTGATGGTATCCCCGATTTTCGTGTCGGCCACGTTCTTGATATTGGCAATGAGAAAACCCACCTCGCCGGCCCGGAGTTCCTCGACTTCGACAGGTTTCGGTGTGAGCACTCCCAGCGTTTCGACATCAAGCACCCGGTTGTTCCACATCAAGCGAATTTTCTGTCCTTTGCGAAGAGTTCCCTGGAACACGCGCGTAAGGACAACAACGCCGCGATAAGGATCGAACCATGAATCGAAAATAAGAGCCTGAAGACGGCTATTCGGATCCCCCTTCGGAGGCGGAATGCGCTTTACGATCGCCTCGAGAACATCCGGCACGCCCTGCCCAGTCTTCGCGCTGATCAGAACGGCATTGGTAGCATCGAGGCCGACGGCGCCTTCAATCATTTCCTTGGTTCGCTCAACATCGGCGCTGGGTAAGTCAATCTTATTGATAACGGGAATAATTTCGAGGCCGTTATTGATGGCAAGATAAGAATTCGCCAGAGTTTGAGCTTCCACGCCCTGCGACGCATCCACGATCAAGAGCGCCCCTTCGCAGGAGGCGAGAGAACGAGAAACTTCGTAGGACAAATCGACGTGCCCCGGGGTGTCGATCAGATTGAGCTGATATGTCTGCCCATCCTGCGCGGTGTACATCATGCGAACTGCGTGAGCTTTTATAGTGATGCCTCGCTCACGCTCCAGATCCATGGAATCTAGAACCTGAGCCTGCATCTCTCGCGCAGTTAGGGAGCCAGTAAGCTCCAACAAGCGGTCCGCTAGGGTAGATTTTCCGTGATCAATATGAGCAATGATGGCAAAATTGCGGAGAAATGCGGCGTCCATGGGTGCGGCGGTCAATGATTGATTCTAACAGGCGCTCAGAACACAGTTCCCGGTTCTCGGATTTCAGTTTCAGTGGTTACAATCGCCAATCATGGCTTTGATTCTTGCTTCTGCTTCTCCGCGGCGCCAGGAGCTTCTTCGGAATGCGGGGATTTCGTTCACCGTGGAGGTGGCGAACATTCCCGAAATCCCCCTTGCTGGGGAATCTCCTCAAGCATGCGCTATGCGACTGGCCGCGGAGAAGGCTCGGACAGTTTCACAACAACAGTCAAATGAGTTCGTGTTAGGGGCGGACACCATTGTTGTTGTCGACGGAGAGATATTAGGAAAGCCGCGCGACGAAAAAGATGCGGCGCGGATGTTGCGATTACTTTCGAATAAAACGCATGAGGTCATCACCGGTGTGTGTCTTCATGGTGGTTTCGAAGATTCCCGCTACGAACGCACTCTGGTATCCGTGTCAGCTTTGAGCGACGAAGACATCCGGCAATACGTTGCGACGCGCGAACCCATGGATAAAGCCGGCGCGTATGCAATCCAGGGCATTGCCTCGCGCTGGATTCATAAAATAGAGGGAGATTATTTCAATGTAGTCGGTTTACCGGTGGCTCTCGTTTACCGGATGCTTAGAGAGCACCAAGTGATTTGAGTAGAGGCGATACTAGGACTTCTGCTCTGGTTTCTTCTCTTCGTTCTCGTCTTTATTGTCTTTCATTGCGGTCTTTAAATTTCTGATTCCCTCGCCCAGGCCCTTGCCGAGACCCGCGAATTTGCTGGGTCCGAAGACCAAAAGAGCGATCCCTATGATCAGCAAAATGTGCATCGGCTGAAATAGACCTTCACCCATAGAGTCCTCCTAGATTCCTGTGGAAATCTTAGGCTTCGCGACCGCAAGAGTCAAAAACTGAAGTCACGCCGAGACGGTCTCGATCAGTCTTGCCAGCAGGGCCGCCCGTCGGGGTAACTCTGAGATCAGGATGGACTCGTTGTTAGCGTGCGCACCTTCGCCCACCGCGCCCAGACCGTCAAGAGTCGGGATTCCCAGCGCGGCGGTAAAGTTTCCGTCAGATCCGCCGCCGACTGACGCCTCTTCGAGCGTCCAGCCCAATTGCTGCGCCAGCTCAGAAGCAACATCGTATAGAACGGCCACTCCCCCGGTTCGTTCCATCGGAGGACGGTTAATTCCTCCCGTAACTTCGATTTTGCACTTGCGATTAAAGCTTTTTAGTCCGCGCAACTTTCGGTCGATGGCTTCGGCATCCTTCATTCGGGGCACTCGTACATCAACGGTTGCGACGGCCTCGGCGGGAATCACGTTCGCGCGGGTGCCTCCCCGAACTGTTCCCACGTTCAACGTAATGCCGCGTTTCAAATCCACCATTCCGGAGATCGCAATGATCTGGATAGCCAACTCGATGATGGCGCTCTGACCTTTCTCAAAATCAAGGCCGGAGTGTGCCGCGCTTCCGGTGATCTTCACCCTGTACTCTCCTACTCCCTTCCGGGATGTTTTGACTGCGCCGTTCAAGCCGTGTGCTGGTTCCAGAACAAGCACGGCCGAGGAATCGCGCGCTAGACTTTCTGTAATTTTTCTTGAGGATTCGCTGCCTACTTCCTCGTCGGAAACCAATAGAACTCTAACGGGACTGGGTAGCCGGTTGCGGTTCCAACTTCGCAACGCTTCGATGGCATGCAGCATGAGCGCGATTCCCGACTTCATATCGAGAACCCCCGGGCCGTAAACGCGGCCGTCGCTAACGCGACTCGGCATCTTGGAGAGAGTGCCGATTGGACAAACCGTGTCCATATGCCCAAGCAGCAACACTGGCTTGTTTTGACTCGAGCCCTTGAAGTCGATCTGAAGATGGTTCCCGAATTTTTCCCCAGGATGAAAAGTTACCTTGCCGCCGATGGCGTCAAACCTTCCGGCAATGACCGTTCCGAGGCGATCGACAGCTTGCTTGATATCGCTCGGGGACTCAATCTCCACGAGCCGCTGAGTGGTCTCCACAATGTCGTCTTTGAGCCGCTCGAAATGCCGCAAATATTCCTTTGGATCTTTTGGTGCTGACGTGCCCGATGGCTTGCGCGGCAAGCTTTTTTTCTTCATTTTTCCTTCTACAGAATGGGTTTTGTTGCAAACGACTCCTGGCTGCGCGGTACAGTATAATCTTCCTTCTCGCCAGTCAGGATGCCAGAATGAAAGATCAGGAATGACTGACAATTCCCATCCCGCGATCGATGCTCTAGCAACCCAGGCTCCAGCGGCGCACACCACACTGGACATCCACGAGATTTTCAAGATTCTGCCGCATCGTTATCCGTTTCTCCTGATCGACCGGATTGTCGAACTGACGCGCGAGAAACGCATCGTCGCCATCAAGAATGTCACTATCAACGAACATTTCTTTGCCGGGCACTTTCCCAATCTTCCGATCATGCCGGGAGTGCTCATCGTCGAGTCAATGGCACAGGCAGGTGGCGTGCTGCTGCTCAGCGAATTCGAGGACCGCCAGGAAAAGCTGGTTCTCTTCACCGGAATTGAGCGCGCCCGCTTCCGCCGACCTGTGGTCCCCGGCGACACTTTGCGGATCGAGGTCAACGTGAAAGTGTGGCGCGGGGACGGCGGCCGCATGGAGGGCATCGCCTACGTGGAAGGCAAAAAAGTAGCGGAGGCGACGATCAGTTGCCGTCTTGTGGCGAGGTCACGGATGAAGAATCAGCCGAGTCAAACGCCGGCATGAGATTCCCTACGCAATCTGAATGAACATTCATCCGACGGCGATTGTTGACCCCAAAGCCACCATTCATCCATCCTGCAGCATCGGCCCCTATTGCGTGATTGGCGCGGACGTTGAAGTCGGTGAAAACTGCACTTTGCATTCGCACGTTGCGATCGAAGGCCCGACGAAAATTGGTAGCGACAATTCTTTCTTTCCGTTCTCTTCGATTGGATTGGCTCCGCAGGATATTTCCTACGCAGGCGAACCGACTCGTCTCGAAATTGGCGATCACAATGTGATCCGCGAATTTGTGACAATCAATCGCGGGACGGTCAAAGGCGGAGGCCTGACTCGAGTTGGCAATCGTACTCTGATAATGGCGTATGTTCACGTCGCGCACGATTGCGTGATTGGCGATGATGTAATTCTCGCCAACGCGGCGACCTTGGGCGGACATGTCATCGTCGAAGAATGGGCCACGGTGGGCGCGCTTTGCCCGGTGCATCATTTTGTTCGCATCGGCGCTCACTCATTTATCGGAGGAGGGACCACCATCACCCGCGACGTGCTTCCCTTCTCCAAAACTGTTGCCGCCCGCGACACCCACGCCTACGGACTGAATGCCACCGGCCTCGAGCGTCGCGGCTTCACCAAAGACCGCATCCGCAAGCTTCACCACGCGTACAAGGTCCTGCTGGCGTCCAAACTAAACACCTCGCAGGCGCTCGAAAAGTTAAAGTCAGAGCAGGACCGAGGCGAAGATGTTGAGATGCTGATCCGGTTTATTGAGGCGAGTGAGCGGGGAGTGATTAAGTAGGGTGGAATCGCCTGTTTACAACAGCTGCCTCGAAGATCAGAATCGGCACATGAATTCTCGCTTCCCAGCTGCCTGTTTCTTGCTCGTGGCGCCGCTTGTTCTGCTCACTAGTTCGCTGGCCGCTGGCGATCCGCCAAAATCCCCTACTCTGAATTACGACGTCCACATGTCGGATTGCGAAAACCACTGGGTCGCCCTGTATCACAAGCCCGATGATAGCGATTACACCTATGGTTTCGTCTATATCGATCCTCAGGCGGGATTTACGGTGCAGTACGGTGGACGTTTTACGATCAATGCCAATGGGAAATACGATCTCGCACCTAATCCACTTCCTCCTGACAAAATGAGCCTGAAAATTCGCTTGGATCAGAACGGAATTGCGGCGCTCCTCCCGCCCGAAGCTTTGGCGGAGCTTGGGCTGCCGGAAAAACCAGACTGGCTGAAATTTTACGAGGACAAAGCCGACCCGATTACACACAAAGTCAACTGGGGATTTTTTTACAACAGTATTGGAGACTCCCGGCGAGCGCTCGACTATCTCGAATCTGCCTATAAGGAACGGCCTGACGCACCACGAGTGGTATTCGAACTTACCTACGCCTACAACGCAACCGGGCGACCGCAGGACGCGATTCGCGTCGCGAAGGGCGAGTTTGCGAAGACTCCGAAAGACGAGTTGCTCTGCCGGGAGATGGCCTTTGCTTACCTCAGTCTGAAAAGCTACAGAGATGCTATAGGCCAATATCAAACTTGCATCGAGTTGTGTTCTGATTCGGAATCTGGGATGGCCGAGAAGAGCGAATTGGCGATGAACCTGAGTGCCGCATACGGGGCGTTGAGTGATACTACGAATCGCGATGCGTGGTTCGAAAAGGCCAAGAGTTGGGCGCCTAAGGGATCTCCCGTGTACAAGCACTTTCATCCGGGAGAGGAATAATGGTTGCGTAACATCGCAACTAGACTCATTGACCGGACAGCGAAGATCGAGGAAAGCTAGCCGCTACGTTCTCGATGGCATCCAAACCGAAACTCGGCATCATCGCGGGCAACGGACGTTTCCCGTTCCTCGTGCTTGATGCTGCTCGCGCGCAAGGCTACGAAGTTGTGGTCGCTGCGATCAAAGAGGAAACTTCTCCGGAGATCGAATCCCGCGACGCGACCGTGTACTGGCTTTCGCTGGGAGAACTTTCCAAGCTCATCGAAACTTTCCGCCGCGAAGGGGTTACCCGCGCCGTCATGGCAGGACAGGTGAAGCATAAGCAGATTTTTTCCGCCATCCGGCCGGACTGGCGCCTGGCGAAGCTCTTGCTCTCGCTTGGGACCCGGAACACGGATTCGTTGTTAGGAGCGGTCGCGAAAGTGCTTGCCGATGAAGGCATCATTCTCGAAAATTCGACATCGCTTCTGGAGCCGCTTCTTGCCAAGTCCGGGGTGTTAACGAAACGGTTGCCCTCTGAGCAAGAACGGAAGGATATTGAATATGGCCGGGCAGTGGCGTGTCACCTTTCGCAGTACGACATTGGGCAGACAGTGGTCGTTGCTGAAGGCGCATGCGTCGCTGTCGAGGCCATGGAAGGAACCGATGTCACGATCGAAAGAGCTGGAGGGATTATGGCATCCCTTGAATCTGATGCCTCGACGCTGAGCCGCTCGCTAACCGTGGTAAAGATTGCCAAGCCGAATCAGGATATGCGCTTTGATGTTCCAGTCGTTGGACTAACAACGATTGAAGTGATGCACAAAGCCGGAGCGACTTGCCTTGCACTGGATGCGGGAAAATGTCTGCTGCTCGACGGACACGACGCTATCGTTTCAGCCGCAAACGCCGCGAATGTGGCAATTGTGGCCGATTGAAACTTTTTGGTAGGCTGCGAAGAAATACGCATTGCACTGGAATGGGGAGGGCCCGACTTTCAGTCGGCCGTAATCGTCGCAAAATCGGTGATCGCCCGACTGAAAAGTCGGGCCCTCCCCGGCAGCGAATTGGTCTACAGCCCGCTAGTTAGAGAGGATGACTTATGTCCGGCAGTTCCGAAATAGCACGGATCACAGACCAACTTAAACGCTCCTTCGATGGAAATGCCTGGCACGGGCCTGCTTTATTCGAAATACTTGAAGACGTTGATGCATCGGTCGCCGCGAGGCGTCCTATTCCAGATGCGCACACAATCTGGGAACTGACCTTACACGTTGCGGGTTGGGATGGCGTGGTTCTGCGTCGGCTCAGGGGCAAGGAGGCGACTCTCGAGGGCGAGGACAACTTCCCTGTCATCGCGAATGCCAGTAAAGCCGCATGGCAAGAGGCGCTTCAGGTTTTGAGGCGCGATCATGAAGAACTGCTGAACGAACTGTCGACTATGCCGGATTCGCGTCTGTCCGAACGGGTCCCTGGGAAAGATTATGATATTTACTTCATGCTCCACGGCACAGTTCAACACGCGCTGTATCATGCTGGGCAAATAGCGCTTTTGAAGAAAGCTTGAGAGCTTGATTTTGGTATACACTCCGTTTCCCACAAGAAACTGGCGTCAGACAGTTTGAGTTTATTTTGAGCGAAGCTCATAGGGGATTCACTACAGGAGATTCACTACGTAGGTCCTTCGCTTCGCACAGGATGACAAAGTAGAGATGATTCTCGCACTTCTTAATCAAACTAATCTGTCGACGAGGCATACATACTGAAAACCGAATCCGTTATCAACGTCGCCGTCATTGGTGTGGGAGCATTTGGACGCAACCACGCGCGGGTTTATCACGAGCTGGAAAAACAGGGTGAACCGGTCCGGCTGGTTGGAGTCGTGGATTCTGACCTATCTCGAGCAGACACCGTCGCGCGTGAATTTGGGTGCCGCGGCTTTGGTTCCATCGACCAACTGCTCAGCACGCACAGTGAGGTTCAGGCGGCGTCCGTTGCTGTACCCACGGCCCACCATCGCGAAGTCGCCGAACTGCTGATCGAAGCGGGGATCGATGTCCTGATAGAAAAGCCACTTGCGACTTCTCTGGGTGAAGCTGATGAGTTAATGAGAAAGTCTAAGGGACGTATCGCTCAGGTCGGCCATCTGGAGAGATTCAATCCCGCTGTGCGCGCCACCGTGCCACTGGTGACAACGCCAATGTTCTTCGAGGTTCACCGGCTAAGTGTTTTTACGTCCCGGTCCCTCAACGTCGACGTAGTTCTTGACCTGATGATCCATGACCTCGATGTTGTTCTGTCATTCGTGAATTCTCCGGTAAGAGAAATTCGTGCTGTCGGACTCCCGATTCTTTCGGGCAAAGTGGATATCGCAAACGTCCGCATTGAATTTGATTCGGGATGTGTGGCCAACCTTACTGCCAGCCGGGTCTCGACGGAACGAGTGAGAAAGCTTCGTTTCTTCCAGCCGCAGCAATACGTTTCCCTCGATTATGCGCGGCAGGACGTGCTTGTTTTCGGCCTTGATCCGGAGGGACTTGATCGAATAGGAAACGATCGAAAACGAAACGACAGGAAAGGAAACGACTTCGGAACTCCGTCCGCTAATCCACGGATCAACGTCGTGAAACCCCCGATCGTGGCGGAAGAACCGCTGCACGCTGAATTGAAATCATTCTTGCAATGCGTTAGAACTAGGTCGCAGCCGGTTGTCTCGCTAGACGCAGGACGGCGGGCCCTAGAAGTGGCACTCGACATCGTCTCCGCAATCAATGAACATAGTAAAAGCGCAAACCTCAGTCACCTGGAACACACCAAATAAACATCGCCGGAGCGATCCGTGCTTTACACTTCTTGACATCAAGCCGCCGGGACGGCTTGTAGACTTTACTAGTCGCGGGAGTTCCCTAAGTGCTTGTCCCTTCAGGCCTTCGCGGATTTGCCGAAAGATGCGACAATAAAAAGAAAGCTGTGCACATACGAAAGGCTCTCGTCTAAACCCGTGAGCATCGTATTCGACAGCTTCGGAGTGTTCGGCTCTCCCAGCATCTAACCTAGGGCCGTCCGTCTGAACCTGGTAGCTCGACTATCGATGCCAACAACACAAATCCCGCCCGAGGCGCCCACCGTTAGTTCGCCAGCAACAATTCGTCCGGATGGCGGCGATCTCTACGATGCGCAACATTGGGAGTCCGCGTACCGGCACATGTATCAGGTGCCGGCGCTGCTGGTTCAGCTTCAGGATGACGTTTCGAGATCCCGCCGGCGCGAAGCTTATTGGATTTCAGTCATCGTGCATTTGTTCGCGATACTTATAATTGCGAACTCCACCCGGCTCGAACAATTGTTGCCTCGGCGCGCGGTGATGATGGTCAATCCAAATGACGTGCTTCATCAAAAGGATCTGACTTATCTGGAATTGCCACCGGACGCACAGAAGATTACCAAACGTCCCGATACAAACATCATTTCCGATAAAGAGCGCACAGCAACCTCGAAAGCCCCTCAGTTGAACCGGGATCAGCTGAAAAAGATTCTTGGCGGCGCGCGCTCCGGGAGGCCCGGTCCGCAGGTTCCCGCGCAACCAGCGCAGCCGAGCCCGCCAGCAACGCAGGCCGCTCCACAGCAGGCGCAGCCGCAGCAAGCTACCCCGCCGCCGGCGACCCAGGATCAGGTGGCAAAATTGCAGGTTCCGGCAGAACGGACTCAGCAGCCTAGCTTCAACACTGGGTCGATGTCCGCAGGAAGCGCAATCGAGCAAGCCGCCCGTGCCGCTGCCGCAAACCGCGGCGGGTACGCCGGGGACGGCGGCGACTATGGTTTAAACCAGGGCGCGAAGCCAACTCAGCAGGGTGAACTGGAAGTCCTCAGCGACACGATGGGAGTGGATTTCGGCCCATATCTCGCCCGGGTTCTGCACGATGTCCGGCAGAATTGGTACAACCTGATTCCTGAGGCAGCGCGCGCGCCACTCATGAAAAAAGGGAAAGTCTCAATCGAGTTCGATATTTTGAAAGATGGCAAAGTTGCTGGAATGCATTACGTCTCCGGATCCGGGGATGTTGCGCTCGACCGGGCGGCTTACGGCGGCATCACCGCGTCCAATCCGTTTCCGCCGCTGCCGGGCGAATTTAATGGGCCGTATCTGGCATTGCGATTCCACTTCTATTACAACCCCGACAGATCAGAGCTGCAGTAGATTCTGCATAGGCCTAGATGTCCTCGTCTGGGTAGGTTCAAGTCCCCCGGTACACAATCCTTCCGGCAACGATCGTGGCCACAACCTTCCCTGTAAGCTGCCAGCCGTCGAATGGCGAATTGTGCGACTTTGAGCGCGACTTCGCTACATCGAATTTCCATCGTTTCTTTGGATCGAAAATCGTTACGTCGGCATGGCTTCCGCGAATCAACGTTCCTCGGCCTTTCAAGTTAACCACTCGAGATGGCCCGGCAGTGAACAGCTCGACGATCCGGGCCAAAGGAATTTTCTGTTCGCGATGCAAATGCGTTACGGCGAGAGCAAGCGCGGTTTCGAGACCCGTGATTCCAAACATCGCTCGTTCGAATTCAACAACTTTTTCGTGAAGCGCGTGAGGAGCATGGTCGGTGGCGATGGCATCGACGGTGCCGTCAGCCAAGGCGACGAGGATGGCCTCGCGATCGGCCGCTGATCGGAGCGGAGGGTTCATCTTAAAGTTTGTGTTGTAATCACGAACGTCCTCATCCAAAAGCGCGAAATGGTGCGGAGTGACTTCACAAGTCACGCGAACTTTGTTCCGCTTGCCACGTCGAACCTCTTTTAAAGATTCGGCGGTAGAAAGATGGGCGACGTGCAAACGGGCGCCGGTGAACTGCTGCGCCAGTAGAATGTCACGCTCCACGATAGACGACTCTGTCGAAGCGTTCATTCCCCGCAGGCCAAGGCGAAATGAGGTTGGCCCTTCATTCATCGAGCAATGCTCCGTGGCTCGCGTGTCTTCAGCATGTTGAATCACTGGGAGGTTAATCTCGGATGCTAGGCGCAATGTCTCTCGCATGATCGCATCGTTGAGGATGGGTTTTCCATCATCGCTGACCGCGACCGCACCAACTCGCTGAAGAGCGCGAAAGTCCGTGAGTACGACTCCCTTGCTTGCGAGGGTAGCGGCGGCTATGGGGAAGACATTAACCATTGCTCCCCGGTCACGCTGTTGCAGCCATGTGACCCATTCCGGAGAATCAACGACAGGGGAAGTGTTGGGCATGCAACAAACAGAGGTAAAGCCACCGGCTGCCGCGGCGGACGTTCCCGATGCGATTGTTTCCTTGTAGCTTTGGCCAGGTTCCCGCAAATGCACGTGCAGGTCGATAAATCCGGGAGAAACAGTCAGCCCGCGAGCATCGAAACTTTCAGCGCCCGAGTCTCGAAGCTTATTCGACGGAGCAATATCCGCAACCCGCCCCTCGCGGATGAGAAGGTCCATTGGCGCGTTAATCCTCGCGGCCGGGTCAATAACGTGGCCACCACGAATTAGCAGATTGCCTGTTGCCTTTTGACTCACTCCGGTCCTTTCCCCTTACTTCGCTTTGCCCAAAGCCCTGGCCAGGATGGCCATCCTCACCGGCACTCCATTTCGTACCTCTTCGACGATCGCTGATTGCGGAGAATCCGCGACTTCCGATGTGAGTTCAAGACCACGGACAATAGGGCCTGGATGCATTAGTAGCGCATCGCGCTTTGCCAACTTAAGGCGATCCGTCGTGATCTGATATTTTGCGACATAATCTTGCAGGCTGAGCTTCTTTCCGGCAAGCCGCTCTTTTTGAACTCTCAGCACCATCACGGCCTCAGCGCCTCTTATGGCATCCTCTACGGAGCGCGTTAGGTGTAGACCTCTTGCCAGGGTGGCCGCTACTTCGGGTAGGAACTCCGGCGGTCCGCAGAGCGTAATTTTCGCTCCGAACTTGCTGAACAGATGAATCGCTGAGCGCGCTACCCGGCTGTGGAATATGTCGCCAACAATCGTTAAATGCAATCCGTCGAGCGCCTTCCTGTGGCGCATTATGGTGTAAGCATCGAGCAGCGCCTGGGACGGGTGCTCGTGCATCCCATCGCCGGCGTTGATTACGGGGATATCGAGATGACTCGCCGCCAGCAACGGAGCGCCGGCATAAGGATTGCGGATAACGAGAACATCGGCGCCCACCGCGCGCAAGGTATATACCGTGTCCAGTAAGGATTCGCCTTTCTCGACGCTGGATCCGCTGGAGAGAACCAGCGTCGTCATCGCGCCTAAGGATTTCGCGGCGATTTCGAACGAGCTGCGAGTCCGCGTCGAAGCCTCATAGAAAAGAAGCAGCACACGTTTCCCACGCAATAAAGGCCGCGTCTTGCGAGGATTCATGCGCGAGGCGATTTTGAGCAGCGATAGAATTTCCGCCGAGGACATCGCTTCCGTGCCAAGGAGAGAACCACGCGGAGTGTTCTCTGTGGTGGGCAGTGTCGTCTTGATGGAATCTTTGGTGCTCACTTGGAGATTTATCACTAATTACGCATCATGGCGGGAAAACTTTGTGGCCTTGCGTGCGCCCGGGAGGGCACGGCCTTCAGCCGTGCCGAACACCTGGTGAATAAAGACTTGCGGCACGACTGGAAGTCGTGCCCTCCCATTTGACCGTCCATACCGAGTTCTTCCGCGATTCCCTACTCTGGTCGTTCAACCAGCAGCACCTTTTCGGCGTCGTCTACCTCGCGAAGCTGCACTTCGATAATTTCCCGTTCGGTGGTCTGCACTTTGCGGCCTACGAAAGTAGCTTCGACCGGCAATTCGCGATGTCCTCGATCGATCAGGACGCAAAGTTGCACGCGTTTCGGACGCCCGTGACGAAACAGAGCATCGAGAGCCGCCCGCGTCGTCCGCCCGGTGTAGAGCACATCATCGACCAGCACAATTGTCTTCCCGGTTATTGGAAACTCCATCTCAGTTTTCTGAACAACCGGTTTGGGTCCCAATGTGGAAAGGTCGTCGCGATACAGCGTGATATCCAAAGTGCCAACCGGGATGGGAGTCTTTTCGATCCGCTGAATCATCTGGCCCAACCGCTGCGCAAGGAACACACCGCGCCGTCGTATTCCCACCAGACCAAGGTCAGCGGCACCATCGTTTTTCTCGATGATCTCGTGTACCAGGCGCACCAATGTGCGCTCGATTTCAGAGGCGGACATCAGCTGCGCCTTCTGTCGCAAATTCGATTGTGGTTGCGGGCTTGGAGTCATGAACGCTGCATCATACGTGGAGAAGACGGTACGGAGCAAGGCGGTCAGGAAGAACGGCTTCCGTCGGTCAGGATTCGGCGGACATCTCCAAGGTGAGTTAGGCTAACTGGCTTTTCTGCGCCGCAGAATTGCGGCCCCGATTATCCCTCCCATGCTCGACAGCGCCAGAAAGAGTATCAACATCATGATCGAGCCCAAGACGAGCATCAGGATAAATCCCTGCTTGCTGTTATAAAACTCAAGAACTTGCTGCATTTGTGGGTCCGCATTTCGCGAAACGTATTCCTGAACCGCCTTCAGCATGATGGCGCGAATTTCAGCAGCTGAGTGCGAAACAAAGGTCGCGACAGCGGAGACAATTCCCAGCATGCCAAAGCCCAACGCTCCGCTAATAGCGCCCAGTCGCGCACCGAGGCCAACTGTAAGACCAATCAGAGGATTTCTACGATGATAAAAATAAACCGACAGAAAGCCGGCCGCCAGCATTCCGAGCGCGAGGGCGCCTCGAAGAATTAGTGAGAGGACCGATGCAAGAAGTAATCCGAGAAATGCTGAAGGCAAGGCTTGCGCCCATTCGAATCGGCTGGAACCCGGTACGCCCGAATAGGAGGAAGCTCGGGGAGGCCGGATTTCCTCGCCCCTGTCTCCCGGCAATGGAGATTCAGCCAGCGCCACGCGGATCTGCGGCGCATTGCATTGCAGACAAAAAGCCACGCCATCCTGGACGGTTGCACCACACTGATAGCAGCGATGATCCACTAGTTTTCAAGTTACAGCCGGGCCTTTAAAGAAGCAAGACCGAGGATTATGGGAGCTAAATCGAGTCCTCTTTGCCGTGGGTTCTGACGAATACCAGGGCAAAGTTCGACCCTTTCCCATTAGGCTCAACGGAAACGATGTGCTGATTATCTTCCGTACCCGCCTTTAGTTCCACATTTTTGCCATTATTGTCGCCCTCGCACTTCAAACCCTGGGAACCGTGCTGATCATTGTCGTGAGAGTAACTCACATGTCCGCTGGAGTGACATTCAAGCACACTGCCGTATTTCTTCAACTGATCCTGGTAAAAACTGATCAACTTGCCGGGAGGATCATCACTCGTGTATTCGATTGCAACCACCTTCATTCCGAAGCCAAAGCCCGAAATATTAACGTTGGCGCTCTTTTGGTCGCCATCGCTGTCTTTTTCTTTGACTCGGGCGCCCGGATAAACCGTAAGGCCCGTGTCGCGGACGTCGGCGTCATTGCTGACGTGAATTCCGCCCATCGGCGTCTTGATGTCAACATTCTTGTCGTCGCCGTTGTTGGCCTTCTTGACGTTGACGCTGCATCCGGTAAGGCTCAAGATAACGAGCGCTGCGCCACACAACGATACCCATCTATTTGGCAGATGCATTCTGAGCTCCTTGATTGGCGATCTGTGCGGGACGCTCAATCCCAGCACCTCTTACGGCGATGTTGGGAATGGTAACCGGCAAGTGCCCGCGAACCGGAATTTCTCCGAATAGCGCTTTGATCGCGCTAACTTCTGAAACACTCTCGTCGGAAAATGTGCAGATATAGCTCTGGATTGCGGGAAAACCCTGTGCCAGATATGGATTTCCAGCGGCTACCACCACCGTTTTCCGCGCTGCAGAATCCAGAATGTTTTGGAGTAACAAACTGCTCGCATCTTGCGGTGCAACGGAATTCTTCATAGTGTCGGTGACAACTCTCGGAATTTTTCCAGGCGTGGGCACCATGAATACGGCGACGACTACTGTTTGCGCCTGGTCAACAGCTTTCAGGACTGCCTCTGACATCGCACCCGCGATGCGCGGATCGACGTAAATCACGTTAGCGTCTGGAATGCGCGAGCGCATTTGCCGTTCCATGGTGGGTCCAGTTGCCGTGCGCACGTCTTCCGAGAAAATCACTAGAACCATCCGGTCGCTCGTTTCTTCTACTCTCAGATACGGCAGACCGGGCTTCACAGTTCCTGTTTTCTGCAGCGGTAACAATGTGCTGTTATCACGGACAAGCGTAATTGAGTCATCGGAGATGCGTTGCCCCAAGGCAATGTTTTCCGGTTTGCCAACGATGTTGGGTAGTCTGTCCACATCAACGAGTCGGGTCTTATTTAATCCGATCGAGGCTTTGGCCTCGAGTATTTTGAGTACCGACTCATCGAGCCGTGCCTCCGAGATTTCACCGCTGCGCACTGCCTTAACCATGGCCTGAACCGAGGCATCAAGGTCGGCGGGGATGAGCAGCACATCATTGCCCGCCTTGAACGCGTCCACTGCTTCGCATCCCAGATCGTGCGAATACAACCGTGTCAAAGCGCCCATGTCCAGTGCATCGGTGATTACGATGCCTTTGAAGCCAAGTTGGTTTTTCAGCAATCCGGTCACAATCGGAGGAGAAACCGTGGCGACGTGACTGGGATCAGAATCGAGCGCTGGAACCGTGACGTGGGCGACCATAATAGAATCCACTCCATCCGCAATGGCCTTTCTAAAGGGAGCGAGTTCTGTTGCCTGAAGCCTCTCCATGTTGCCGGTCACCTGAGCCACCCCCAAATGTGAATCGGTCGCTGTGTCGCCGTGTCCCGGAAAGTGCTTCGCTGTCGTCATCATTCCATTTTCGCGCGCGCCACGGATGTACGCCGTAACCAGATCGCCGACCTGTTGCGGATCTTCGCCGAAAGACCGTGTGTTGATGATGGGATTGGCCGGATTAGAATTCACATCTGCGTCTGGAAAAAAATTCCAATGCACGCCGATCGCGCGAGATTCCTGGGCGGTTATTCGGCCGAAGGCCTCCGCGTATTGAAGCTTGCCTGCCGCCCCGAACGCCATGGCGTGGGGAAAACTAGTCGCACCGTTAATGCGCATGGTGACTCCGCGCTCGAAATCCGCAGCGATCAGCAGCGGGAGCTTGGAATCCTGCTGCAAACGATTCAAGAGCACGGCAGCTTCGTAGGGCTGACTCTTGTACAGGAATGGAGGCTCATACGGCACCGTCATCGCAAGAGAGCCGATGTGGTATTTGAGAATGGTGTCGCGCAGCCGCAAATACTCCGGGTCGTTGACATTCAGGAACTCGGCTCGCACCCAGGGCATGAAGAGTTGTCCTACTTTTTCTTCGACGGAAAGTTTGCGCAGAGTTTTCTCCGCCCATTTTTGACCGTTGCGGTCAAGATGAATGGGGCCGGGTTGCTGATATTTCGTGCTGGCGAGTGCTGGGAGAATAAGCAGGCAAGTTATTGCAACGATTCCAATACTTTTGAACACAGGCAAAAGATATCACGGGACCGACAGCTCGCGTAGGGACAGCAGCCCGGCTGTCCCTACGCAATCATTTCGCGACGAGATTGTTCTCGACCAGCGCAATTGCTTCTTTTTGTATCCGCGGATCGTCTCCAAATCCCTTCAGCCACTCTACGTTCGATTCGCGCCGGAACCATGTCATCTGACGTTTCGCGTAGTTGCGATGTGCTTGTTGGGCGGCCGATAGCGCCGCGGGAGGGTCAATCTCGCCGCGAATCAGTTGCACCGCCTGTTTGTAGCCGAGCGCGGCAAGCGGAGTGGCTGCCGGCCCATACTTTTCGAGTAGTTGTCGGGTCTCTTCAACCAATCCTGATTCGAACATTCGTTGCGCGCGCTGATTGATCCGCTCGTACAACTTTTCGCGGGAGGGATTTAGCCCCAGGCGAAGTATGCGGAATCCTTTTAGCGAGTCCCGTCCCTTCTGCCACAGATCGCTCATCCTCTGACGGGAAGAGACACAGACTTCGATTGCCCGAATCAGCTTGGGAGCGTCATTGGCGTGAATCTTTGCCGCAGCCCCGGCATCGAGACGCTGCAAAAGGCGGTGAAGGTAACGATTTCCTTTTAGTGAAGCACGCTGGCGGAGCCGGTTGCGCAAACGGTCTGAGCGCTGTGGACCGGGAAAGAGGCCGTCGAGAAGGGCCCGAAGGTAAAGTCCTGTACCGCCTACCACGATGGGCAGTGTGCCCCTTGACTTAATTTCCTCGAGGATTGCTCGGGCTCGATCCGCATATTCGCCTGCGGTTACGAAGCCAGTGGGCTCCACAAAATCGAACAAATGGTGGGGGACGCGGGCTCGTTCGGCCGGAGTAGGCTTGGCCGTCCCAATCTCAAATTCGCGATACATGGCGACTGAATCGCAATTCACAATTTCTCCGTGAAAGTGTTCAGCCAAAGCGAGCGAGAGCGAAGTCTTCGCGCTAGCAGTGGGTCCCAGCAGGACGACTAGCAAGGTATCGACTGATCCGCTCAGCGCAGACTCCACGAAATTTGGTGCCAGTAGCGGGCGAGGGTGACGGCGAGAATCAGCAAAGCGATCACTAGAATGCCGGTGGCTTCCATCTTTCGCTGCTGTTTCCCGGAGCGGCGGATCCTTGCATGCTGATCTACAGATCGATTATCGCGAGCCCGTGGCACGGTGACATTGTAGCTTTCTTTGTGAGCCGGCGAAGATCTTCCCCAACGGACTACGCCAGAATTCCCATCCTCCTGCCGACTCGTTCCAACGCCTCCAAAGCTTGCTCTAGTTCTGCCTCGGTGTGTGTGGCTGTCACGATAGTTCGGATCCGCGCTTTTCCTTCGGGCACCGTCGGGAAGGTAATGCCTGTTCCTAACACTCCCTCATTGAACAGCTCACGCGAGAAATCCATTGTGAGTTTTCCGTCGCCGATGATGATGGGAGTGATCGGCGTTTCGCTGGCGGGAGTGCTTGTGCCACCAATGTCAAAACCGAGTAAGCCCAGTTCCCTCTTCCAAAAGCGAGTATTTTCCCAAAGTTCTTCGATACGCTCAGGCTCGTCCTCAAGAACATCGAAGGCAGCGATGCAAGTGGCCGCCACTGACGGAGGATGCGACGTAGAAAATAGAACCGGACGCGCGCGATGGTACAGGAAATCAATGAGGTCGCGTGTTCCACATACGTAGCCGCCCAACGCGCCAATCGCCTTGGAGAGCGTCCCAACCTGAATGTCGACGCGGCCTTGAACGTCGAAATGGTCCACCGTACCACGGCCATTTCGCCCCAGAACGCCCGAGGCGTGGGCATCATCCACCATCATGATGGCACCGTATTTTTCGGCGAGGTCGCACAGCGCGGGAAGCGGACCAATGTCGCCGTCCATGGAAAACACGCCGTCCGTGATCAGCAACTTCTTGCCGGGTACCTCTTTCACGCTAGCCAATTGCTCTTCCGCGTGAGCCATATCTTTATGTCGAAAGACGAGTATTTTGGCCCGGGACAAGCGGGCTCCATCGATGATGGAGGCGTGGTTTAGCTGGTCGGAAATGATGAAATCATCTTTACCCAAAATTGCGGAGACAGTTCCAGCATTAGCGGCGAATCCAGACTGGAAGACTACACAAGCCTCGACATTCTTGAAACGAGCGATTTTCTCCTCGAGTTCCATGTGAATTGACATGGTCCCGGCGATGGTGCGCACTGCTCCCGATCCAACGCCGTATCTTCGAGTCGCTTCCAGCGCGGCTGCGCGCAATTTTGGATGAGTTGTGAGGCCGAGATAATTGTTTGAGGCGAGATTGATGACCTTCTTGCCATCGAAAGTGCACACTGCCGCTTGCTCATCTTCGAGCACTCGCAGGCGGAAGTGCGTACCGTGAGCTTTGAGATCGTTCAGTTGCTGTGAAAGAAAAGAAAGGGGGTTTAGGCGGGCAGTAGCTTTCATGCCGGATTCCTTACTTGATCACTTGGTATCGACCCGCAGAATTATGCTTACCTGTTTCCGATCGTCAAATTGGCTTACCGTCTTGCTGTCGCTCTTACGGCCGTTGTACTCCGCATACACTTCGTAATCCACGTTTGGTGAGAGCGCCGGGAAATCGTAGTTACCGTTTTGCCCGACAATATAAGTCTTCACGGCCCGGGTACGTGCGTCCGAAAGATAGACCACCGCATCTGGCAGAGGATTATCCTGGCGGTCCAACACTCGCCCGGTCAGTAAACGCCCAGTGCTGCCATCCTTATCCTTCGCGTAACAGGGGGCAGCAATTGAGAGGGCCGTAAAAACGAGCATCGTCAGAAAGACAACGTGAGTGGGTTTCATAATTATCTGTGCTCGCTCAGGCCTACTATTGTAGATGCATTTTGTTCACGGAACGATGATGATTCTAGCCGCAGCAGAGATAAGAGATAAGCATCGGGAGCTAAGTAATGCTGCGGGTTTCGAGCACACACGGAATATGGCGCTGCAGGAGGAGGAAGCTCAGGAGAAACGCAGAGGGTGGGAAGAATGCGGGACTAGGAAAAATCCCCGTCTTCGGCTTCTTCTTCCTCTTCCTCCTCGTACGCCTCGTCTTCAACCGGTTTCAATTCAATAGGACTGATAGTGATGATTTCATATTCGGTCCCGCATTCAGGGCATGAAACCACATCGCCCTCATCCATTTCATCTTCTTCAAGGTCGAGGTTGGTGTCGCATTCCGGACAGTAAACCAAAGCTGGCCTCCGTTCGATTAAACTCCCCTGTTAATATTTAGTTTCTTCTGGGGCTCAGGTCAAGTAGTTTGACCCTCGGGTTTCGCCTTCGGATGATAGTTGTGGCTGGCAGGCTGCCTCGCCCGCCATAAAATTGCGTTTTGCAGAGTAATTTGTTCGGGTAGGAATTTCACAATGAATGTTTCCATTTATCTCCGAACATTGTTCTTGTGGATAGGCGCGGCACCATCGGTACTTCCGGCACTCTCTCAGCAACCTCCGGTGGTCGCTCCGGACTCACAAATCACAGCCGCACTCCATCAGGTTTCCGCGAAACGAATTCAGGCTACTATCGAAAAACTGGTAAGTTTTCGGACCCGCTCGACTTTGTCGGCCCAGGATCCCGCCTCAATCGCCGCCGGGCAAGGCATTGGTGCTGCTCGCGAATGGATCAAGTCTCAATTTGAAGCCTTTTCGCGAGATTGCGGCGATTGCCTCGAAGTAAAAACCGACACCTTCACTCAAACGCCAGCAGATCGAATTCCTACGCCGACTCAAATTACAAATGTATACGCGATATTGAAGGGATCGGACCCCGAAAGCGCCAAGCGCATTGTGTTGGTAACCGGCCATTACGATTCGCGCAATAGCGATGTGCTGGATACGACAGGAGCAGCGCCGGGAGCCAATGACGATGCCAGCGGCGCTGCCGTCAGCCTTGAGTGTGCTCGTGTTCTCAGCAAACTGAAGTTTCCCGCGACAATCATCTTTCTAACGGTCGCCGGTGAAGAGCAAGGCCTCAATGGGAGCAGCCATTTTGCCAAGATGGCAAAGTCGGAGGGTTGGAACATCGAAGCTGTCCTCAATAACGACATCGTTGGCGGCGACCGCAGTCCGCGACAGGACTCAAGCGCGGTACGAGTCTTTTCCGAGGGATTGCCGGCAGCTGCGACGGAGGCTGAACGCCGTTTGATCCGAAATCTTGGCGGAGAGAGCGACTCTTCTTCACGCCAACTTGCGCGCTGCGTTGCCGAGGTCGGGCGAACGTACGGCGGCCGTGTGAAACCCGTTCTCGTGTTTCGATTGGACCGCTACGGCCGAGGGGGCGATCACAGCTCGTTCAATCAGCAGGGGTACGCCGCGGTACGATTCACCGAATTTCGTGAAAATTTTGATCATCAGCATCAGAATGTGCGCACCGAGAATGGGATCGAATTTGGCGACCTTCCCAAATTTGTGAATTATGATTATGTCGCGGATGTGGCGCGATTGAACCTCGCTACTTTGGCGTCGTTGGCCTCGGCGCCAGCGCCTCCCGCGAATGTTCGCATTTCCCTTAAGAAGCCGGAGAATGCTTCGACTTTGGCGTGGGAACCCTCACCTGGGGGACAGGCAGTCGCATACGAATTGCTGTGGCGCAGTACAACCAGTCCAGACTGGGAACACGTGCAGGCGCTAGGAAATGTTACCGAGTACACTTCTCCGCTGTCGAAAGACAACGAAATTTTCGCGATTCGGTCCGTTGACAAGGCTGGCCACAGAAGCCTTGCTGTAGTGCCTTCACCAGAACAGTGACCTGCTAGGATAGTGCGATAGAGTTCGACTGCTTGCGATCATGGCCAGAAATACTTCCTTCGATATAGGGCTGCCGCCGTTTCGCGGCGCTGTCCGGCAGATCATCATTGTCAGTGCTGCGATTTATGTCGTCATATTGTTGCTGATGGCGTTTGCGCAGGGGGTGGGCCAAGCCGTCCTTGCGCTTGGCATTCTGGACCCAGCACGCGTCCGCGAAGGCTGGCTGTGGCAATTTGTCACCTATGCCTTCATGTATGTCGATCCGCTGAATTTTGTGATGTCCCTGCTTGGAATTTATTTCTTAGGGTGGGCGGTTGAGGAGCGCGTTGGTCCTGCCCGATTTTATGGTTTGTTCTTCGGCAGCATTATTTTTTCGGGTTTAGCGGGATTTGCCCTCTCTCTTAGCGGAGTCGTTGGTCAAGGCTCGGCACTGGGCTCCGGTGCGGCTAGCAACGCGATCCTGATGGTGTTCTATCTCTTCAATCGGGGCGCGCCGATCATGCTGTTTCCAATTCCGATCCAGATTCCAGTGAAATGGATCGTGCTTTTTATAGCGGCAATCGAAGCCGCATATCTGCTGCTGAGCCATTTCGCTCTCCAGTACTTCGTTCTTCTGCTCGGCCTCGCAGCCGGATACGTCTGGTACGTTATTTTCTTGAGACGCAGAACCTCAATTGGCGCCAAACCCAGCTCTGATGGAATCCGCAACGCGTATTACCGCTGGAAGAGACGCCGCGCGGCGCGCAAGTTCGAGGTCTATATGCGCAAGCATGACCGCAAAGTCACTTTCGACGAACACGGTAATTACATCCCCCCCGAGGAAGATCAAGGCGGGAAGAAGAACGGCGGATCGAAGTCGGGCTGGGTGAATTGAGAGATTGAGCCGAGTATCGAGTGAGACTTAGTGAATTTCTCGCGCGGCGCTAGTTTTTTCCACGAAGAACATCGCATCAAACTCCTCTTGCGGATGAGCATTTAGGAGATAGGAATGCGCGTCGGATTCCTGATAAAGAGCTCCGATGCTTCGGGTGATGTGAGGCCTGCTAAACCAGTCCGCCGCGGGGCCTCTCTGCGGTATCTCCCGTAAATCAAGTGCGAAGATAGGAATATCAGTTGCCGCGAAACTTCTGTCAAGGCTCCCCACCGGGGCAGGACCAACGGTAAAATCGCGGAGTTTTTTCCCGGGCTCGATGGCTTGAAAAGAGCCTTCATTGAATGCAAAACCGAAATTGACCAACTGCTTGCCGGAAGCCGCTCGCAGATACGCACCCATCGGTTTATAGCCTGGATAGCCACCGTAAACGACGTGCCCATTGTGGGCCCAAATCACAATCTTCGCGCCCGGATTTTGACCGGCGATCCACTCGATGTTTTCGGCCATGCTTTGGTCACGCAATTTTTCTTCGGACCTCATCTGCGCAGACTGCAAAATAATCTTAGCGTTTTGTATTACCCATTCAATGCTCTTTGGTGTCGATCCTGCTCGAATATGGTTATCACGATTGCTCTCTAGATGTTTAAGCACTTCCCAGCATCCGGCTGCTGGCGACCGGTTGTTCAACTCCTGATCGCTTGAGGATTGCGTGGCCAACGATTTGCTGCGCAGGCTCTGTTTCCCGCTGTGCGCCGCAGACTTGTCCAATACAACCTCGTACCTATTACCGCCGGTGTGGAAGCCGCGTGGGGTCTCAGATTCGAAATCCAGATCGAATCTTCCAGTGTCTATGTAAGGCTTGCCGTCGACTTCGATGGCCAGCGAGTCGAACCATGCAGTTCCGTTCCCTGCATGCAATGCGCCGAAATTAATGTGCGTGGCATCCGCGGGCACATCTAGCGATATTTCATAACGAGTCCAGGGCGTGGTACCTTTCACGCCGCGGTCTTGCATGTTGTCGAACTTCAGCGGCTTGTGCGCCTCAGCACCGTCCACCCGCCACCACAATCCAGCCCATCCTTCGGTAACGCTTTCGGTCTTGATGTAACCGCTGAACTTGATGTGTTTTCCCGCCGCAATCTCGACTGGGAACGTGGCGGTGGCAACCCCAAACGAATTCGCGTTACTCTGGCTCATCCGCGCGACTTTCTGGTAAATGGGCTCAAGCGTAGAGTAGAAATTGCCGTCCTGCGCGATTATAAAGGTGCGTACGATGTCCATTGCGACGGAGGGAGTTTGCATATCGAAGCCTGTAAACTCGATGCGGCCCTTGCCCGAACGGTTGAACTCGCGCATCCACAAGATCATGTCCAGGACCTCTTCCGAGTCCCAAGTCCAGAAGTACATGCCTTTCAAAAGCTGCTTGGGATCGCCGTTGCCATTGAGGACAAAATCGTTCAGGCGATACGCCTCTGGCATGTTTGCTTCAATCGAGAAAATTGTAAATCCCATTTGGCTGGCTAGAAATTCGACCATGCGATGCTTGAGCTGAAAGAACTCGCGCGATCCATGCGTCGCTTCCCCAAGCTCAACGATTCGCGCGTCGCCTATCATCCTTTTGAGGGGCTGCATGTCATCAAAACCGTGTCCCGCTTCCACGGTTTTTAGAGGAATCGCATGAGTCCGCAGCCAGTCCAGGGGCGGTTCGTCGCTATCGACAGCCAAAGCGACCGACGCGACGGACATGGCCACCACACACAGAAGCAGACACTTCAGCAATGCCCTAGTTGGCATGCGTTCCTCCGTGAGTCTGGAAGAGATCATCGAAAAGGATCAGAACTTTTCCTGTCAACAGCTCGTTCTTTAGCTTCCCCTTGAATCCCAAATCATGACCTACTCCTTCGACCGGGATCAGGAGGTGTTTTGCAGGAATCAGCTTCAGGGCCGAATCCATCTCCTCGATTGACCCGAAAGGGTCGCGGGTCCCATGCACGAACATGGCCGGCGTCTTCAGGTCAGGTAGATGTTGAGTTCTAAGCTGCGATGGCTTGCGCGGCGGATGCAGCGGGTAGGAGAGTAGAAGCAACCCGTCCACGAGCTCCGAATCACTGGCGGCCAGAATAGTGGCTTGCCGGCCTCCGTAGGAATGCCCCCCGAGAAAGGTGCGGCCGGAAATGTGTTTGCGTATCGTATTAACGGCATTTTTCAGACCGTCCCGATTGCGAGCAGCGTCACCAGGGCGGGGAGGACCGAAGGCACGGGCCTGACGAAAAGGAAGATCGCATCTCAACACCGTCAATCCTGCCGTGGCAAAGGCCTCAGCCAAAGCAGTCAGTAATGGTGTTTGGCAATTCGCTCCAGCTCCGTGCGTTAGCACGATCCCGTTTCCGTTCGCAGATTCGGGACAATGAATGAATCCACGAACCGGAGGATCGCATGAGGTGTCAACGAAAGACTCGGATTTGGAAGCGGTCATTGCGTTTCACAAGTAGAAGCTGAAGGGCTTAGGTTGCTGATTCCCGTTCGCCAGAACCCACTATTTGTAGGCGCATGAAATTCGTCGATCCCGTTGACATTCGCGTCCCTCCAACTACTCCAATTACGTCGGCTGTTTGAACAGTACCTTGTTTCAGCAATTGCAGTTCAGCGGCAGTGACCATTCCTTCTACGGTTCCGGTCTGAGCATGGAAAACCGGATGAACCCCCCACAAAAGGTTCATACGGTTGCACACGGCGGGAACGTGACTAAACGCGTAAATGACGGGACGGGGACGATATTTTGATATCAAACGTGCAGTGTTGCCTGTGTCGGTGAACACTGCAATTGCACTCATGTGTAGATCTTCAGCGGCATGAGCTACAGACTCGCAAATAGTTTCCGCTATAGAGAGCCCATGCCGATCGCGCCTGCGTCGAGGCTGGGTGGATTCTCCAATATTACTTTCCGCCTCTATGATGATTTTTGCCATGATGCTCACTGCTTCCCGCGGATAAAGACCGCTGGCGGTTTCCGCGGACAGCATGACGGCATCGGTGCCATCGAAAATCGCATTGGCGACGTTGCTGGCTTCCGCCCGCGTTGGACGCGGGTTTTCAATCATCGACTCGAGCATCTGGGTCGCAATGATTACCGGCTTTCGCCATTCGGCAGACCGCCGAATTACATGCTTCTGAATGATCGGTACTTTCTCCGGCGGCATCTCGACCCCGAGGTCGCCGCGAGCCACCATCACTCCATCGGAAGCGTCAAAAATTTGTTCCAATTGCTCAAGCGCCTGCGGCTTCTCGAGTTTCGCAATTACGGGAGTTGCCAAACCATGGCTCCTAATAATCTCTTTCACCAGAACAACGTCTGAAGCCGAGCGCACGAACGACAGCGCAATCATGTCCACGCCGTTCGCCAATCCGAATTCCAGGTCCGCGCGGTCTTTGTCGGTCAATGCCGGAATGGTTAGCGCGGCGCCTGGCAAATTGATGCCCTGGTGCTCGAGCAGCAGTCCTCCATTGATGACTTCGCATTCCACATCCTCACCATGAACTCCAGTAACGCGTAACTCAATGAGGCCGTCCGAAATTAAGACCCGCGCGCCGGGCCGAAGGTCGCGCGCCAGAGTCTTGAAAGTCGTCGAGATAAGGGTGGGCGTGCCTTCCAAGTCTCGCGGGGTTATCGTTACCTGAGTCCCAGCCTTCAAAGTGATGCCAGCGTGATCTTTTAAATTTCCTGTGCGAATCTTGGGGCCCTGCAGATCCTGCAGAATACAGATCGTAAGATTCTCTTCCCCGGCTACCCGGCGCAACCGCTCAATGCTGACGGCGTGGGCTTCATGACTTCCGTGAGAGAAGTTAAGACGCGCAACATCCATGCCCAGCCGGATCAGGTCCCGTAGCATGTCGTCCGAATTGCAGGCGGGCCCGATTGTGCAAATAATTTTGGCGCGGCGGCAAAATGGCAGGGACCGGGAAGATGAAGTCCTCCCTCCAGAGCTCTGGGCTTCACGAGTCTTTTTCAAGAAATTGTCCTGGTTGAAATGGGGAGCGAAATAATTATAAACGCCCGGAATGACTATCTTGCTGTGTCTTTAAGCCGTTCATTTGTCGCAGCTCGCACCCCAGCCTTGTTCTCGGAAAGAGCATAGCGTTGAATTCGGCCCCAATCAGGATTACTAGAGAAATCAGGTACATCCATACGAGCAAGGCTATGCCTACTCCCAGCGATCCGTAGATCACACTGTAATCCGAGTAGGCTTGCAGATATCCGCCGAACAGTGCAGTAGCCGCAAACCACATAGCGGTTGCCAGGGTGGCCCCCGGCAGCACGCTGTGCCAGGGCTGGGTGCGGGGCACCGCGTAGTGATAAATGAGCGCAATGACTGCAATGCTCGTGAGCGTCGCAATCATCCAGCGAATCGCCGCCCACATCAGCAGGACGTAAAAGCCATATTCTCCGCCCACGTAGTACATAATTCGCAATTCGATCCGATTTCCGAAAGCCACTAGGATCGTCGCAAAAGACAGTGGAATACCGGCCAAAATGACCAGAAAGAATGCCATCAGCCGCTCTTTGACCAGCCCCCAAATCTTGGGGAGTTCGTAGGCGTGGCGAAAACCCTCCATCCAGGAAATCATTACGCCCGAGGCTGTCCAAAGCGTTATGAGTGAGGTTGTGAGCAGCAGGCCAGCAGATCGTTGAGCGCTGTTAGCTTTGAGATAATCCAACGCGGAGGCGCTGCCCGCGGGTAGTATCCTGCCAAGCGCATACGAAATCTCTCGAAGGTAGGCTGCGGTTTTTCTCGAATTTGCCAGCAGCGAACCAATAACCAGCAATGTGGGAAAAAACGTAAGGATCATCGAATACGCCGATGCTTTCGCTACGGCGAATGCGTCGTGCTCAAACGCGCGCCAAAAGGCCAGCCGCAATAAACGAGCAAACCGTAACATGAATGGATTCAGAGTATTGTGGGCAGGCGTAGGACGCAACTGCGAAATTCGTGCAGGTTCTGGAGTTTGCAAGCGCTGGGGGTTGGCGTGCATTGGTTAAACCCAAAATCGGACAGAAAAACTAAATCTGTTTTCTGCAAGAACCTTTGGACTGTTTTCGCATTCATGCAAAAACAAAGGGCGGTTTTTAGGCCGCCCTCTCAACTTCTTTTAATGCTACTCCGCGGCTAGTTCTTCGGTCTCGCCTTCTGTACGCATCAATTCGAGCGCCCGCTCGGCTTCTTCGTAGGCTTGCGAGACTTCTTCCTGGACCTTGGCGGCAGCCTCTTCCATTTCTGGCGAGAGGCGGACGTTGCGGTAATATTCCATTCCCGTTCCGGCAGGAATGAGGCGTCCGACGATTACATTTTCCTTAAGTCCGCGCAAGTGATCGACAGCTCCCTGAATTGAAGCTTCGGTGAGCACTCGCGTGGTCTCCTGGAACGACGCGGCGGAAATGAACGAATCCGTCGAGAGCGAGGCCTTGGTGATGCCGAGCAGCAGCGGCCGGCCCGTTGCCGGACGTCCGCCATCTCGAATCACGCGCTCGTTCTCTTCGGAGAAGCGGAATTTGTCGACTTGCTGTTCCAGAAGGAACGTGGTATCGCCGACATCTTCCACCTTGCGCCAACGCATCATCTGGCGGACGATCACCTCGATGTGCTTGTCGCTGATGTTCACTCCCTGCAACCTGTAGACTTCTTGGATCTCATTCACCAGATAAGACTGCAGCTCTTTCTCTCCGAGCACAGCGAGAATGTCGTGCGGGTTGAGCGGCCCGTCCATCAGCGGTTCTCCCGCCTTGACGCGCTCGCCTTCCTGCACGTTGATGTGCACGCCGCGCGGAACCGAGTATTCCTTTTCGGTGCCGTTGTCGGCGATCACATACATTTTGCGCTGGCCCTTGGAGACTTCACCAAACTTCACCGTGCCATCGATTTCGCTGATGACCGCGGTTTCGTGCGGCTTGCGGGCTTCAAACAACTCGACTACGCGCGGCAGACCACCGGTGATGTCTTTCGTCTTGGTAGTCTCACGCGGAATCTTCGCCAGCACGTCTCCCGGATGGGCGGTGTCGCCATCCTGCACCATAAGGTGAGCGCGTGACGGCATGAGATATCGCTTGCTGGTCTTGCCTTTGATGACGATTGCAGGCTGACGTTTTTCATCAGGCGAATCGGCAACCACGTGACGAGACAGTCCGGTGACCTCGTCCACTTCTTCGTGGAGGGTGACGCCTTCCTGCAAGTCCTTGAACTGGATCGTTCCACCGATTTCGGTCAAGACCGAGAAGGTATACGGATCCCACTCGACCATGACATGGCCTTGCTGGACCGGATCCCCTTCCGCAACCTTTACTTTTGCGCCGTACACTACCGCGTAACGCTCGCGCTCGCGGCCCTTTTCGTCCACGACCGCGATCGATCCCTGACGATTCATAACTACCAGATCGCCCGACTTCGCTTTTACGGTCTGTAGATTAATGAACCGCACGGAGCCATTGTTCTTGGCCTCCAAACGCGACTGCTCGGAGACTCGAGACGCCGTGCCTCCGATGTGGAAGGTACGCATCGTAAGCTGAGTTCCAGGCTCGCCGATGGACTGTGCCGCGATTACGCCAGTGGCTTCGCCCAGTTCGACGAGGCGTCCGGAGGCAAGGTTACGGCCGTAGCACATCACGCAAACTCCGCGCTTCGATTCGCAGGTCAGTACGGAGCGGATTTTCACCCTCTCGATGCCAGCCGCTTGAACCGTTCCAGCGAGTTCTTCCGTAATCTCCTGATTGATTTCGACCACGACGTTGCCATCGTAGTCTTTCAGTTTTTCGAGCGATACGCGGCCCACGATGCGGTCACGCAGCGGTTCGATTACCTCGCCAGCTTCAACGATTCCAGCGACGTAGATGCCGTCGACGGTGCCGCAATCGTATTCGCTGATGATCACGTCTTGTGCAACGTCCACGAGGCGGCGAGTCAGGTAGCCTGAGTCGGCCGTCTTTAGAGCCGTATCAGCAAGGCCTTTACGCGCACCGTGCGTCGAGATGAAGTACTGCAACACGGTTAATCCTTCGCGGAAGTTGGCCGTAATCGGCGTTTCGATGATTTCGCCGGACGGCTTTGCCATCAATCCACGCATTCCGGAAAGCTGTCGAATCTGCTGTTTCGATCCTCGAGCGCCGGAGTCCGCCATGACGTAAATCGGATTGATGAACCCTTCTTTATCGCGCTGCTGCATCTGTCCGAACATCTCGTCGGCAACTTTTTCAGTGATGGCCGACCAGATTTCGATGACCTTGTTATAGCGCTCGCCGTTGGTGATCGCGCCGTCCAGATACTGCTGCTGAACGTTGACCACTTGCTTCTCGGCGTCTTTCACCAGCGTCTTTTTGTTATCGGGGATGACCATGTCATCAATGCCGATGGAGAGTCCGGCCTTGGTTGCGTAACGGAAACCAAGGTCTTTGACTTCGTCGAGCATCTTGACCGTCACTTCGAGCCCGAAGCGCAGGTAGCCGTAGCTGACAAGTTGACCAATGCCCTTCTTCTTGAGCAAGCCATTGATATACGGCATTGCCTCGGGAAGATGGTCATTGAGGATCGCGCGTCCCACGGTTGTGTTCAGGAACGTGCGCTCGAACTGCACTGGTTCGGTGTGGGTGATGTCCTGATCGTCATAGGCGCTGGTCAGATCGATCACTTCGCCGGTGTAGCGCAGACGAATCGGGGTGAGTGTTTCAACCTCGCCAGCTTCGAGCGCCATCAATACTTCTTCGATGTTGGCGAAGGCTCGGCCTTCACCCTTCGCGCCCGGCTTGCCCTTTGTCAGGTAGTAAAGTCCGAGGACCATGTCCTGCGTGGGAACGGTGATCGGATGTCCTGATGCTGGCGACAGAATGTTGTGCGACGACAGCATCAACACGCTGGCTTCGACCTGAGCTTCCGGAGACAGTGGAATGTGTACCGCCATTTGGTCGCCGTCGAAGTCCGCGTTAAATGCGGTGCAAACCAGTGGGTGGATCTTGATGGCTTTGCCTTCGACCAACACGGGTTCGAATGCCTGAATGCCAAGACGGTGCAACGTCGGAGCACGGTTCAGCATGACCGGATGGTCTTTGATGACCTCTTCCAAGATGTCCCAAACGATCGGTTCCTGCTGTTCCACCATTTCTTTGGCTTGCTTGATGGTGGTGCAGTGTCCGGTTTGTTCGAGACGGTGATAGATGAACGGCTTGAACAGCTCGAGAGCCATCTTCTTGGGAAGTCCGCACTGATGCAGCTTCAGTTCCGGACCTACGACGATTACCGAACGCCCCGAGTAGTCAACGCGCTTGCCCAGCAGGTTCTGACGGAAGCGTCCCTGCTTGCCTTTGAGCGTGTCGGACAAAGACTTCAGCGGACGATTGTTTGCGCCGCGAAGCACGCGGCCACGGCGTCCGTTATCGAACAATGCGTCAACCGCTTCCTGCAACATGCGCTTTTCGTTGCGCACGATGACTTCGGGAGCGTGCAGGTCCATTAACTTTTTCAACCGATTGTTTCGGTTGATGACGCGACGATAGAGATCGTTCAAATCGGACGTGGCAAAGCGTCCGCCATCCAACGGAACCAATGGACGAAGCTCCGGTGGAATAACCGGAATGACATCGAGAATCATCCAGAAGGGCTTGTTGCCGCTGCGGCGGAATGCCTCGACGACTTTCAAACGCTTGGTATATTTCAGGCGCTTCTGAAGCGAGCTTTCGTGCTTCATCTTCTCGCGCAATTCAACGGACAGGCCTTCTATGTCGACGCGCTTGAGAAGTTCCTTGATCGCTTCCGCGCCCATCATGGCTTTGAAGCCTGCGGGACGGAATTGCTGATCGAGTTCGCGGTACTTGGCTTCGTCCTTGATCACTTCGTGATCTTTTACAGGCGCTTCGCCGGGCTCGACAACAACGTACGCCTCGAAATAAAGCACAGCTTCGAGGTCGCGCAGAGAAATGTCGAGCAGGTGACCGATACGGCTCGGCAAACCCTTAAAGAACCATACATGCGAACAAGGGGATGCGAGCTCGATGTGTCCGAGGCGCTCACGGCGAACTTTGGACAAAGTAACTTCGACTCCGCATTTGTCGCAGATCACTCCGCGATGCTTCATGCGCTTGTACTTGCCGCAGAGACATTCCCAATCGGTTACAGGTCCAAAGATGCGGGCGCAGAACAGTCCATCGCGCTCGGGCTTAAAGGTGCGGTAATTGATGGTCTCGGGTTTGGTGACTTCGCCGTGCGACCAGCTCCGAATCTTTTCGGGCGAGGCCAGGCTGATGCGAATAGCATCGAAATCGGCGATAGGGTTTGCCAAGTCAAAGGGGCTCGAACGAAACAAGGTGGTCCTCCACTTCCTGCGACCGTTCGCCGTCGCCGGCGGCTCCTGAAATCTGTCGTTGGTCGTTGGCCTTTGGTCGTAGGCCGCCAGCGAAGTTCTGATTCACAATTCCAAGAGCGTGAACTGTGAATCGTGTTTTAAAGAATTCAAATGTCGATGGGTCGTTGGCTGCCAACGACGGACGGCCAACGACCAACGACGGGTTTTCCTTAATCGTTTGCCACGCTCAACACCGGTTTCTTCTCGCCGGCTTTGATCAATTCCACGTCGAGACAGAGTGACTGCAATTCGCGAATCAGCACGTTGAACGATTCCGGCACCCCGGGCTCCATGGCGGCTTCGCCCTTGACGATGGCCTCGTAAATCTTGGTGCGGCCATAAACGTCGTCGGACTTTGCCGTCAGCAGTTCTTGCAAGATGAACGCGGCGCCGTACGCTTCCAGCGCCCAGACTTCCATCTCTCCGAAACGCTGCCCGCCGAACTGCGCTTTACCACCAAGCGGTTGCTGGGTGATGAGTGAGTACGGCCCAATCGAACGGGCGTGGATCTTATCGTCCACCAAGTGTGAAAGTTTCAGCATGTAGATGTAGCCCACGGTTACCGGCTGTTCGAACTTATCTCCAGTCATGCCGTCGTGCAGGGTTGTTTTTCCTGATTCCGGCAAGCCGGACTGCCGCAACAGCGATTTGATTTCGCTCTCGCGCGACCCGTCGAATACGGGAGAACCGGTGAACACGCCGCGTTTCAGAGTCTCCGCCACGGCCAGCAATTCGTCATCGGGGATTTCTGAAATTTCCTGCGCCAGCGTTGTGTCTTTGAACAACGCCTTCAGTTCACGCCGTACCGTGGCTTCGGTCGAATTCTCTTCCATCATCTGAGTGATCTTCTTGCCCAGCTCATGCCCGGCCCAGCCGAGATGGGTTTCGAGAATCTGCCCCACGTTCATACGAGAAGGCACGCCCAGTGGGTTCAGCACAATCTCCATCGGCGTACCGTCTTCGAGGTAAGGCATATCTTCCTCGGGAAGAATTCGAGCGATTACGCCCTTGTTTCCGTGACGGCCGGCCATCTTGTCACCGACGCTAAGCTTGCGCTTCATCGCGACGTAAACCTTGACCAGCTTGATGACGCCCGGGGGCAGTTCATCGCCCTTGGTCAGCTTGTCTTTGCGCTCATTGACGATCTTCTTGAGCACATCAATCTGACGCGAGGTCATTTCTTCGATCTCGTCAATCTGCTCATTCACCCGCGGATCTTTGTCGGCATATTTAATCCGTTTCAGATTGCGAGTTGAAATGCGCTCGATGGCGTCACGATCAAGCACCGTGTCTTTGGTCAACAAACGCTTGTTGGTGCGTTCGTCGTGCAAGTCGGCAAGAACTTCTTTTCCGCCGAGAATGTTTTCCAACCGCTTCAAACGCTCGTCGGTAAGAATCCGAATTTCGTCGGATAGGTTCTTCTCTAATTTGCCGATTTGCGCTGCTTCGATCGACTTCGCGCGCTCGTCCTTTTCCTGACCCTTGCGTGAAAATATTTTCACGTCAACGATCACGCCTTCGATTCCCGGAGGGCAGTAGAGTGAAGCATCGCGCACGTCCCCGGCTTTTTCACCGAAGATCGCCCGCAGCAGCTTCTCTTCCGGAGTCAGTTGAGTCTCGCCCTTGGGCGTAACTTTGCCGACCAGAATGTCTCCCTGCTTGATGCCCGCGCCGATGCGTATGACGCCCGCTTCATCCAGATTGCGCAGCATGGTTTCGCTGACGTTCGGAATGTCGCGCGTGACCTCTTCCGGCCCTAGCTTCGTGTCTCGGGATTCGATTTCAAATTCCTCGATATGGACCGAAGTGTAGTAATCCTCTTTAACCAATTTTTCGGAGACCAAGATTGCGTCTTCGAAGTTGTAGCCGCGCCATGGCATGAAAGCCACGAGCACGTTGCGTCCCAGAGCGAGCTCGCCATGATCGGTGCAGGGACCGTCGGCAATGACCTGTCCTTTGACGACCTGCTGTCCTTTCGTGACGACCGGCTTCTGGTTGATGCAAGTGTTCTGGTTCGACCGCTTGAATTTGGTGAGCTGATAAATATCGCTGCCCACTTCACGGGAAAGCTGTCCAGGATGGTGTTCGCCCGCGACCCGAACGATAATTCGTTCGGAGTCCACAGAGTCGATTACGCCGTTGCGTCGCGCCAGGATGACCGCTCCTGAATCGCGAGCCGTGACGCCTTCCATTCCGGTACCAACGATCGGAGCTTCCGCACGCAGCAACGGAACCGACTGCCGTTGCATGTTCGCGCCCATGAGAGCGCGGTTCGCGTCATCGTGTTCGAGGAACGGGACGAGCGATGCTGCGACCGACACAAGTTGCTTCGGACTAACGTCGATGTAGTCGATTTCGTCACGGCTGACCAGCACAAAGTTTCCAGCCTTACGGGCGTTTACCAGTTCACCGACGATGCGTCCTTTGTCGTCGAGTTCAACGTTGGCCTGCGCGATGATGTGACGATCTTCTTCCCACGCCGATTGATAGAACGAATACGGCTCAATCTCCGCGGGACGCTTCTTGCGGTCTTTCAAATCCGCATTCAGCTTTTCGAGTTCGTGCTTCTCGATGTGGTCTCCCACCTTGAGTTCGCTGTCGCCTGCGTTCACGATGCTCACAAAGTCGAGCACACGGCCGCCTTTGACGCGACGATACGGAGACTCGATAAATCCGTAGTCATTGATGCGCGCGTAACAGCTAAGCGACGAGATCAGTCCAATGTTCGGACCTTCCGGCGTTTCAATCGGACAAATGCGCCCGTAGTGCGTCGGGTGAACGTCGCGGACTTCGAATCCCGCGCGCTCGCGGGATAGGCCACCCGGCCCAAGGGCCGACAGGCGCCGCTTGTGAGTGATTTCCGACAGCGGATTGGTCTGATCCATGAACTGCGAAAGCTGCGATGATCCGAAGAACTCGCGAATCGCCGCCATCACTGGCTTGGCATTGACGAGATCGTGCGGCATCGCAGTTGACATTTCCTGGTACACGGACATTTTTTCTTTTATCGCCCGTTCCATGCGGACCAGGCCGATGCGGAACTGATTTTCCATCAGTTCGCCGACGGCTCGCACGCGGCGGTTGCCGAGGTGATCGATGTCGTCCACGGTGCCGATGCTTTTGCGCAGCTTGAGCAAGTAGCGGATGGTTCCGTAAAAATCCGCTGGTTCGAGTGTGCGATTGTCGAGGCTCGATGCTTCCGTATTCTCGAACAGCTTAATATTGAATTTCAGGCGACCCACGCGAGAGAAATCGTACTTGCGCGGATCGAAGAACATCCCGTGGAACAGGGCGGTAGCCGTGTCCAAAGTCGGCGGATCACCGGGACGCAGCTTGCGGTAAATTTCAATTAACGCTTCCTGCGGCGTCTTCACCGAATCACGCTTCAAAGTCTGGCTGATAACGACACCAACATCGTCACGCTCAGGAAAGAACACGCTAAGCTCGACAACTCCAGATTCGAGAATCTTCGAGACCTTGTCAGCGGTCAGTTCAGAATTCGCCTCAAGCAGAACTTCACCCGTGGTTGTGTCGACAACATCTCCCGCAACCCATGCGCCTTCGAGGTCGGAGACATCAACTTCGACTTCCGAAATCTTCGCTTTCTGAATTTCTTTCAGCGTGGCCGCGTTGATCTTGCGTCCAGAGTGCGCAACTTCGTCTCCGGACTTGTTCTTAATGCTGTGGGCCAGCTTCATGCCCAACAGATTCGTCGGCTTATCGGACGCCGGGTCGAGCGTCCAGAACAGTTTGTTATCGCGGACTACCAGGCGATCCACTGTGTAGAACGTGCGAAGAATGTCCTCGCTGGATCGCAACCCCAACGCCCGCAGAAAGATGGTTCCAAGGAACTTTCGTTTGCGGTCGATACGAACGTAGAGAACGTTCTTCTGATCGTATTCAAACTCTACCCACGATCCACGGTAAGGAATGATCTTTCCAAGGAAGTACGTACGATTGTTCGCAGTCTCGAAGAACACACCCGGCGAACGATGCAACTGGCTGACGATAACCCGCTCGGTTCCGTTAATAATGAAGGTTCCGTTCTGGGTCATCAGCGGCACATCGCCGAAAAATACTTCTTGTTCCTTGATGTCGCGAATCGACCGGTTGCCCGTTTCGGCGTCTTTATCGAAGATGGTCAACCGCATAGTAACCTTCAGCGGGGCAGAGTAAGTCATGCCGCGCTCTTCGCATTCGTTCACGTCGTACTTCAGCTGCAGGCCGACTGGATCACCGCACTTATTGCAGAAGTCGGGAGTATTCGCGTTGTAGGTTCCGCATTTTGTGCAGAGCACATCTCCGGGATGAAACGGATCGGTAATAACCGTGTGCCCGCAGTTCTTACAAGTGGTGCGCAGGTGATGCAGGCCCTTCAAATGGCCGCATTTGCATTCCCAGTTGCCGATCGCGAAATCGACGAACTCCAACTGCGAGACATTGCGAAAGTCGCTGATGGGAAACACAGACTGAAAAACCGATTGCAATCCCGCGTCATCGCGCTCACTCGGCAGGCGGTCCATTTGCAGGAACCGCTCGTACGAACGCTTCTGAACCTCGATCAGGTTCGGAATCTGAATGGTGGCTGGAATTTTGGAAAAATCGAAGCGGTGACGGAATCCATTACTCTTTGTTGTTGACATTAACGCTCCAAACTTTTGTGCGCAGCTGTGCGCTGCGAGAAAACTACGAGTTGTTTAGGACGAAAGTCCTGCGTCTACTGATTGGAACAGCGGCCCAACGAAGACACGGACGCGCCCGCAAGGGAAAAGGTTCCCCGCGGGCGCCAATGGTGGCACTCGATCTCGATTGCAATTGTGTCGTTTCCGCGCCAGTTCTTTTAGGCCTGTTCCGGTTCCGCTATCGCGAAACAGCTGCCAACCCGTGGCTGCGATCCGATCCCGTTCTTTGGGACGGTACCTCTCGGTGTGCGCAGCCACTCGTGATGAAACAGGAAGCAGTGTGAATAGTTAGATGATACCACTGTCTCCGAAGCTTCAGAAACTTTCTACTAACGAAGATCGCTTAAGTGGGCCGGACTTGCGTCCCAAACCCGCGTAAATTCCGTTTTTGGGCGGATTCCGACCTTCAGCCCCGCCAGACGCGGTTACTTTACTTCGACAACGGCGCCGGCATCCGTAAACTTCTTCTGGATGGTGGCCGCCTCGTCCTTGGAAACGCCCTCTTTGATCGTCTTCGGAGCGCCATCCACTAGATCCTTGGCTTCCTTCAAGCCCAGGCTGGTAACTTCGCGGACCGCTTTGATGACATTGATCTTGTTGGCGCCGACTTCTTTCAGAACCACGGCGAATTCGGTCTTTTCCTCCGCCGGAGCTGCCGCTGCCGCACCACCGCCGCCCGCCATCATCACTGGAGCCGCTGCCGCCGCTGATACGCCGAGCCGCTCTTCCAGCTTCTTGACCAATTGCGCCGCATCAAGCAGCGATAATCCTACGATTGACTCTTCCAACTGCTGTAAATCCGCCATGTTATTCTCCGCCCTTTATTGATTTTGTAAGACCCTGCTGTCAGCTTTCAGCCGTCAGCTCTCAGCTAACACGCTTTGCTTCGACTTCAAATTACAAAATTACTCAATTACCCACTCACTCAATGACCTAGACTCCCGCCGGCGCATCGTTCTTGAACTTCTCTTTTTCTACGCCCTGATTGATGACCACTGCCAGATCGCGGCCGATGGCGTTCACCACCGTAACCAAGCGCTGCGCCGGAGCCGAAATCAGGAACAGGAGTTTGGAATAAATCTCTTCCTTCGAAGGCATCGTTGCAAGAGCCTGGATGTCGCCGATCGATACCACCCGGCCTTCCACAACGCCAGACTTGAACGCAAATTCCGGATTGTCCTTTGCGTACTTCGAAAGCGCTTTCGCCAGCGCCACCGGATCGCCCTCAGTGTAGGCAATCGAGGTCACGCCGGTGAGATTCTTTAACGCCTCTTCGACTTTGGTTCCCTTGGCTGCGCGCTCGGCCAGTGTGTTCTTGACAACAGCGTACTTTGCCCCTGAACTACGCACCGTCTTGCGCAGCTCAAAGTCCTGCGCCACTGTCAGCTTGGTGAAAGTAGTGACGATCAGACTCGAAACCTTCTTCAGTTCCGCGCCCAACTTCTCAGCTTCTTCGACCTTCTTTGCTCGACTAACCGCCATAAAGACCCTCTTATTTTCTATTTATCATCCTGAGCGAAGCGAAGGACCCATGCACTCCTGTCCGCCGCAACCAAACCGGTTACGCCTTCGACGCCGCTTCCACCATGCTGGTGTCGATTGAAATCCCGGGCCCCATAGTCGAACTCAAATAGCAGCCCTTTACGTACTTTCCCTTGGCAACGGCAGGTTTTGCTTTCACAACACTGGTAATCAAGACCGTCGCGTTCTCGATAAGCTTGTCCGGAGAAAACGAAATCTTGCCTACTGGGACGTGAACCAGTGCAGTCTTGTCAGTACGAAACTCGACTTTGCCGGCCTTTACTTCCTGTACAGCCTTCGCGACGTCAAAGGTCACCGTGCCGGTCTTTGGATTCGGCATCAAGCCTTTCGGCCCGAGAACTTTTCCGAGGCGCCCCACGGACTTCATCATGTCCGGCGTAGCGATCAGCGCGTCGAAGTCAGTCCAGTTTTCCTTGGTGATTTTCTCGACCATGTCTTCGCCGCCGACATAATCCGCGCCCGCCTGCTCGGCTTCGCGAATCTTGTCCCCGTTGGCAATCACCAGGACTTTCTTGGATTTTCCCAGTCCATGCGGAAGCACAACCGTGCCGCGAACCATTTGATCGGCGTGCTTGGGATCGACGCCCAACCGCAAAGTGATCTCGACAGTTTCGTCAAATTTTGTGTACTTGACTTTCTGCAGCAGTGGAACCGCGTCGGTCAGCGTGTAAGGACGGTTTTCAATCGCCGCCCGTGCCTTGGTAATGTTCTTGCCCGGTTTTCTCATGAAATCCTCGTCTCCCACCGCTCATCGCCGTTCCGATGAACCGTAGTCAATAGACTCATTGTGTAATTTGGAAATTTGGTAATTGTGTAATTGAAAACCAACAACGAATAGCTGCGCCGATTCAATTACCCAATTACTAAATTCCCCAATTACCCAATGACTTCAATACCCATCGAGCGCGCTGTACCGCGAACGCTCTTCATCGCGGCATCCACCGATGCGGCGTTCAGATCAGGCATTTTCTGTTTGGCGATATCTTCAACCTGCTTCAAAGTGACTTTCCCAACTTTGTCTTTGTTAGGAGTCCCTGAACCCCTCGCAATGCCTGCCGCACGCTTCAATAAGATAGACGCAGGCGGAGTCTTGGTAATAAAGGTGAATGTGCGATCGCTGTAGACCGTCACCACAACGGGTATGATCAGTCCTTCAAGTTCTTTAGCCCCAGTGCGAGCATTGAACTGCTTGCAGAACTCCATGATATTGATCTGAGCCTGCCCCAGCGCCGGCCCTACCGGAGGCGCAGGCGTGGCCTTGCCAGCCGCAATTTGAAGCTTTACCGATCCTGTAGCTTTCTTTGCCATCTATTTTCCTCAAATGAACGTGTGGGGACGGGCACTCTTGCCCGTCCAAGTCGAGCAAAGCTCGACAGGTTGCTCTTACCTCGCCGCCAACGCCAGCATTATTGTCGGTGTGAGTCGCTTCTGAATTGGATCCGCCGCCACACCCAATCCCTCAAGGCTGTGTGCGCCGAGCACTTCCATCTCTCCCGCCTCCGCCATCACCACTACCTCAGGGGCGGAATACTGGTCACTCGCAATGTAAACGGCAGCCAAGTCACGCTCCAGAACTCATCCCTCGATAGTGCGAAATGGCATGCGTCGCATCGGACTCAGCCCTAACCGCTCCAGACGGCTCCTCGAAATCCAACTGAACGCCGCCCCGATGTCCACCATCGCTTCCAGGTCTTCGACGTTTTCCGGATGCGCCGGATTCCAAACTCGAAATTTTGCTGAAAAAGTGCTCATGTCTTCTTACGCCGACTTCTCCACTTGCCCGAATTCCAACTCTACCGGAGTCGACCGCCCGAAAATCGTGACCATCACTTTTACGGTCTCTTTGACCTCGTTCACGTCGTCAACGATTCCATCGAACGTCGCGAACGGGCCTTCGGTGATCTTCACTTTCTCGTTCTTCTCAAACTTAACCTTGAGCTTCGGCTTGTCTTTCGCTTCACCGACCCGATACACAATGTGCTGCACTTCTTCTTCCGAAAGCGGCGTCGGCTGCTGGCCGGTGCCCACGAATCCAGTCACCCGCGGCGTCGATTTCACGACGTGCCAGACGTGGTCATCCATGTCCATTTCAACCAGCACGTATCCGGGATAGAACATGCGCTCGACGGTATACTTTTTGCCGTTACGAACTTCGGTGACGGCTTCCGTCGGAATCAGCACCTTGCCGATTCGTTCCTGCAAGCCGAACGCCTGCACTCGCGATTCGAGCGACTCCTTCACCTTGCGCTCAAATCCAGAGTAAGAATGAATGATGTACCACCGCATATTCGGATTGCGGGGAGGCTCAGCTACGGCCGCTCCGGTCGAATCGGGCGAGCTTACGTCAGATCCAGAGCTTTCTGCCGGTACGTTCTTTTCTTCATCCTGCATATCGTGTTGTAAAACTCCAGCTTCCTTTGGCATTAGCGATGAGTGAAGTAACGGAACAGGGAATCAACGCCCCGTCCGATGACATTGTCGACGATCCAAAAATACACACCAAACAGAAATACCGTAATAATAACGACCGCGGTCGTAGCCCGTACTTCTTTGAATCCGGGCGCGGTAACTTTTTTCATCTCCGTGCGGACGTTGTTATAAAAAACCTTAACCCGCTCGGGCAGCGACTTGACTCGGCCGCCAAAGCTGTCATCCGCCGATGCCGCAATCGACTTTGTCATTCTCTTTGTCTCGACTCCCATATCTTAATTCCTTGTTACGACTGCACCCCGCCCAATTCGACCGACAAAATATGGCAGGGGCGGAGGGATTCGAACCCCCAAGTTCGGTTTTGGAGACCGACAGTTTAACCGTTGAGCTTACGCCCCTAAATTCATTGGGTAATTTTGTAATCGGGGAATTGGGTAATTGAAGAGCCCACGGTTGACTTCAATTACTAAATTACACAATTTCTAAATTACTCAATGTCTCAATGTTTTATTTTACTTCTTTATGCGGCGTATGCTTCCGGCAGCGGTTGCAGAATTTCTCCAATTCCAGCCGCTCCGTCATGGTCTTCCGATTCTTGGTGGTCGAATAATTCCGTTCTTTGCACTCACCGCACTGTAACGTAATAATTTCGCGTGGCATAAAAACTCCTAACTTCACTTCCGAGAACTGAGAACCACAAACTGATTACTGGTTCTATCAATTCCGCCTTCGACTCCACTTCAAACTTCTTGCCGGACCTGCTCCGTTAGGCAGCTGGGACACCTGCCCCTACATGTTCTTTGCTACTGCACGATTTCTGAGATCGTTCCTGCTCCTACCGTGTGCCCACCTTCACGGATCGCGAAGCGGAGTCCCTTTTCCATTGCTACTGGCGTGATCAGTTCGATTACTAGGCTAACGTTGTCTCCCGGCATCACCATTTCGGTGCCCGCTGGCAACTCTGCTACTCCGGTTACGTCGGTTGTTCTTAAATAGAATTGTGGACGATAGCCTTTGAAGAATGGAGTGTGCCTGCCACCTTCTTCTTTGGTCAGAATGTAAACTTCGGCTTTGAACTTGGTGTGCGGAGTAATTGATCCCGGCTTCGCCAGCACCATGCCGCGTTCGACATCTTCTTTTGCGATGCCGCGGAGCAGCAGTCCAGCATTGTCTCCCGCCAGGCCTTCGTCGAGCTGCTTCTTGAACATTTCAACGCCGGTCACTACTGTTTTGCGAGTTTCGCGGAAGCCTACGATCTCTACTTCTTCTCCAACTTTTACTTTGCCGCGCTCGATACGGCCGGTAACCACCGTGCCGCGTCCCGAGATCGAGAAAATATCTTCAATCGGCATCAGGAACGGTTTGTCCAGTTCACGCGCCGGTTGCGGAACGTTCTTGTCGACCGCTTCCATCAGTTCGTCGAGCGCTTTCTCCCACTTAGCTTCGCCATTCAGCGCGCCCAGCGCGGAAAGTCGTACCACCGGAAGATCGTCACCGGGGAATTGATACGCCTTTAAAAGTTCACGCACTTCGAGTTCAACCAGGTCGAGCAGTTCAGGATCGTCAACTGCGTCGCACTTGTTCAGCGCAACGACGATGTATGGGACTCCAACCTGCCGCGCCAACAGCACGTGCTCGCGAGTTTGCGGCATGGGACCGTCGGTCGCCGCAACGACTAGAATGCCGCCATCCATCTGTGCCGCGCCGGTGATCATGTTCTTGATGTAATCGGCGTGGCCCGGGCAATCGACGTGCGCGTAGTGACGGTTTGCCGTCTCGTATTCAACGTGTGCAGTCGCGATGGTGATTCCACGAGCCTTCTCTTCCGGAGCATTATCGATCGAATCAAACGACCGGAACAGAATCTTCGGATTATGTTTTGACAACACCTTGGTGATGGCCGCTGTCAATGTGGTCTTGCCATGGTCGATGTGACCAATGGTTCCAACATTGACGTGCGGTTTATTGCGATCAAATTTCTCTTTCGCCATTTGGCTTCTAGCTCCTAGCTCTTAGCTTCTAGCTCAAAACCTTTGTCGTCCGGAGGCGCGCTTTGTGGGCCGAAGGACCTATGCATTCTATTTATTGCGGGCGAACTCGCCCGCGTGTTTCTTTTTTCCTCGCCACCCAGAACTTACATCCCTTCGACTTCGCTCAGGGCAGGCTCTGGGCTATTATCGGTCGCCCCTTCGGGCTGACTTTCAGTAGTACTGATAGAGCTTTCTGAACTTATGTCGCAACGTCGGCTCGATTTCCTCGACTTTCGACAGATAAAACTCTCGCATCTGAGCCTGATCCGAAACCGTCAGCGCCTGGTAGAGACTCAAAGCAGTCGTTCCAGGATTCTTCTCGTCGAAAACCCCGTTCTCGAAAGCCGCTTCTACTTGTCTGACCCTGACGCCTTTCTTCTCCGCCTTCTTGAGGAAATTTTCCATTTCCTCTGGCGCCAGGGCGCGGCTCACCAAGCTTTTCAGTTCGTCAAATTCTTTTTCTTTGTCTATCTTTACAACCGGCTGAACAAATGCCACTTATCGCACCATCCCAAATTTTCTGGAGCGGGAGACGGGAATCGAACCCGCGACCAACAGCTTGGAAGGCTGTGACTCTACCACTGAGTTACTCCCGCCCTGTTAAATCAGCTGTCAGCTCTCAGCCGTCAGCTCTCAGTTCAAACCACGCTCTTTAATCTGGAGCCGATGACCAGGATTGAACTGGTGACCTCTCCCTTACCAAGGGAGTGCTCTACCAACTGAGCTACATCGGCCTTGTCCCCAAACTCCACCGATGAAATCCTTCGCTTCGCTCAGGATTTCGGCTGCGGACTCCCGCTTCGCTCACGCCCGCAAACGCCTCAAGCTACATCGGCTCGTTATCGCTCTCCCCATGCCGCTCGCCGTCCGCATGCATCGTGTCTTTGCGGTGCAGCAGCGTCTTTACCGCAAACATCGCCAAAATTGCCAGCGTCACCAACCGAATCTTCTGATCGCTGATTGTCGCCCACGACAACACCGCTAAGACGACATACGCACCCAACGCTAAAAATAATCGGTTCACTCAAATCACTGGTGCACAGGGAAGGATTCGAACCTTCGTAACCCCGAGGGGCGGCAGATTTACAGTCTGCTGGTTTTAACCACTCACCCACCTGTGCCAAACTGCCCGGGGCACTCGCTTCTTTGGCGATCCCAAACACAGGCACGTAAGCGCGCACAAAAACCGCTCTCGCACGCAATCACCACAATCGGAAATTATTCCTATGGAGTGCCGTTGGACGAAGTATTCAGCCGAGCTGCGCCGCCGCGCAAATGCGTTATCTGTTATCTATACTGGAGCTGGCGAAGGGATTTGAACCCCTGACCCTCTGATTACAAATCAGATGCTCTACCAGCTGAGCTACGCCAGCAGTTGGGATAGAAGGCCTTCGCGGACACAAACCATCCCCGAATCCCTAAAATGTCCGGGACAATTTTAAAACATACCATAAGGGGATGGAGGGTGCAACCTGTGACGTTCAGAGCGGAAGTTTTGGACCAAGGGATTCCTTATCGACGAAAGCGTGAACTAAGGCCAGTTGTTTCTGCGCTTCGTAACTCTTGCCGCTTTTTTTGAACTAACCGAAAGTGGACGGACAGGCCCATTCTACAAAAAACTAGGAGGTGACGTCTGCCGAGTCACCTCCCGCACAAATAGGAATCTCCAGCGCTGACTTACGCGGCTTGGCTGGTGCCCTTAGGCTGTTTACCCTCGAGCGTCTTTTGGCCGCCGACGTTTACTTTGATCTGCTTCGGTTTGGCTTCGGCCTTCTTTGGCAGACTGATATTCAGAATGCCTTTGTCGTAGTTGGCTTTTACCTGCTCTGGGTCCACCGTGTTCGGCAAGGTGAACGACCGGGTAAAGCTGCCATACTGCCGTTCCACGCGGCGGAAGTTTTCTTCTTTCTCTTCCTTCTCGAACTTGCGCTCGCCGTGCACCGTCAGCGTATTGTTCTCAATGCTGACGTCAATGTCTTTCTCATCGATGCCCGGGACTTCGATTTTCAACGTCACATTGTGCTCGTCCTCGTAAACGTCCACGGGTGGAGCAAAGCTGGTATTTGTCAACGACTCCTCCTGGCCCTCGGACCCATACGAGTTCCGGAAAAGCCGGTTCATGCGATCTTGAAGTGTGGTGAATTCGTGGAAGGGATCCCAACGGGTAAGTACTGTCATCCTGAGTCTCCTTTCAAGACTTTGGTTTTAAAGGTTATATGACGGAATAAAACTCAATCTCAGCATTAGCCGATACAAAGCATATAACCTTAGCGTGTTGTTGTCAACATGTATATGCGTCTTAATTATCAAGCATTTACATGCATGATAAAGCACTTCAGATAACCCGTTTCTGGCACTGTTAGCAGCATCGGATGATCCTTCGACTGCCCACGGTTTTCCACGATTCGAATAGTTCTGTGGACATCCCGTCCCGCCTGGGTAATAACTTCCAGGAACTCGGCCGGGCTAACGTGGTGGGAACAGGAACACGAAACAAGCATTCCTCCAGGACGCAGCATCTTCAAAGCTCGCAGATTCAGCTCCTTATAACCCCGCAGAGCAGTATCGAGAGTCTGTTTGTTCTTGGCGAATGCCGGCGGATCGAGAACGATGGTGTCGTATTTCCTTCCACTTGCTGAATAGTCTTTAAGCAAGTCGAAGGCGTTCGCCTCGATCCACTCAATTTCACGCCCGTTCAGGATTGAGTTTCGCTCGGCTTGTTCCAGCGCGGGCCGCGAACTGTCAACCCCGGTGACGCTTGAGCAATGATGAGCCAGATGCAATGCAAACCCGCCGTGATAACAAAAAACATCGAGAGCCTCGCCACGCGCATATTGCGCCGCCGCCGCATAGTTCTCACGCTGATCGAGGAATGCTCCCGTCTTTTGTCCCTCCATGGCGTCGTAATGAAATTGAACGCCGTTCATCGAAATAACAGTGGCAGTCCTGTCTCCAATAATCAGCCCTGAAGATCGCGGAGGAAGTTGCTCCAATTCACGAATCCGCCGATCAACCCGCTCGGCAATCGCTGCCGGATGAAAGCAGTCCGTCAGCTCTGAAATAATGGTTTCGCGCGTCGACGCTGAGTCGATAGCCTGAGTCAGCACCTGGAAGCAAAGAATGTCGTTATATCGATCCACGATAAGCCCCGGCAGAAAGTCGCCCTCACTGAATACAACCCTGTAGGCATCGGTATCACGGACCACTCGCTCACGGTATCCAATTGCCGCGCGTATTCGCTCTCGGAGCAATGTTTCCAGATCAGAAACCGGCCCGGGAGAGATCATCCTTATCGCGATCTGAGAAGCGCCGCTGTAGAGCGCCGTCCCGAGAGCCTTGCCGCGTTCGTCAATAACACTGACGACTGCCCCAGGAAGGATTCCGTCGGAAGCGAATATGTCGGAGCGGTAGACCCAGACATGCCCTTGCTTCAGGCGGGCAACGCCCCGACCAGAAATCTTGACCGCCGGCAGATGTGGGGAATCAGGCTTTGAGGACATCGCCCGATCTTAACCCGGATGGGTGGACCTCGGTTAAACAGCTCGAACACGAGCACACCGCTGCAAGAGATGTCGGGCTAGCCCGACCAGACACCCGGCTGTCTCTACGCTCTCCCTCTTATCCAGCGCCAGCCAGCCCGAGTTGCTTCATCAGCTTAACGAAGTCGGCATCCTGCACGTAATTTTGAAACGAGTCATCCGTGCGGGGATCGGGCATCTGCTCGCCCTTAATCACGTGGTCTTTTCGCTAAAATGCCAGCGACAGGTTTTCCAGCATCTTGGCCTTGTCACCCTCCTCTGCGAAAGCACACGCCAGATTGTAGTAATTGAGTGGATAGTCCGGGTCCTGCCGGATCGCATCATCCAGAAGAGCGTGGACCTTTTTCAAGTTGCCGCTGATGCCGTAGGCGATGACTAGCTGATCTAAAACGATGCGGTGCTGGGTGGAATTCAACTTCATGCCGCTGGCCTCTAACTCGCGGGCCTTCTCGAACGGCGCGACAGACTCGGCATACTTCTTCTGCATGTATAGGGATTGGCCCAGGTAAATTTGAGCGAGAATGTCCGAGGGATTCTGTTTTACTATTTCCCGACAGTCCCGCTCCGCCGCTTCATATTGGCCTGATTTGTATTCCTGCAACGCGCGGTCAGCAACCGAATCTTGCCGGTCGCTCGATTGCCCTGAGCAAATCGCAGCCATGGAGATGACGCATATACCAATCGCTGTAACTGAGATTAATTTCACTTCTCACCTCCCAACGCCGTATGGTGCTTGGTCCTGCGCTTCTCCCGATTTGCTAATACGAGGTACGCCACGCCGAAGTAGAAAACAAAATTTCCCAATATCACTATCAAAGTGCTTCCGATATGAATGTTGCCGCTAGCCATTACAGCAGCGAACAATCCGGGCAAAAGCAGAATCATAATTGCCTCGCCAAGGTATTCGAATGCAATCCCAGTTGGGCGGCCGTAAGCGTTGTTGCCAACCATCACCCAAGTAAGAAATGCGAAGGCGAGGCCCACCACCAGCGAACCTATTAAGCGACTACCTCGAAGGGCCACCTAAAACCACCTCCGAATTCCCTTGCGGCTCGCACGGCTTCACTAACTCTTATTTCATCCCGAAGTAGTTACAAGAGGTCGTAACAGTTGACCTCACCAGGCTACTAACGCTGAGGAGCCTGTCAATGAGCGCAATACTATAAATAGCGAACGCAATTTGTCATTGCACGCAAGTTCGCACTCTTTGTCGTCCGCTAAATCACTCTACCGCTTTGGGGTGCAATTCTGTTGCACCCCTAAGAATGGTTTGAATCCCACATGACAGAATCACAAATGGTGTGGCTTCCTCCCCTCCGCCCCAGGCTGCCAGGTTGCATTTGACGGCGAGGCCTGTTGTTGGCTTGCACTGTCCGCCGGAGGCGCTGCATTCGGCGGGTGCAGCGTAGTTCCGGCAATGTGAGTGAAAGGCACTGTCTGGTGGAACGTGGGCAGGTTGTGCGCGCGAACCTTAGTGACCGCCTCGAACCCGGAAGCCAGCTTAATCAGTGTCGGCTCGCTGAATGCCGTTCCGAAGAAGCTGATACCCATCGGCACTCCGAAAACCATGCCAGCTGGGACCTGCACGATGGGATAGCCTTCCGGAGCCGCCAAACTCAACGTCCCATAGATGAAGTGATCGCCATAGAGCAGGTCCGTGGCCCAGGCCGGATTATCAGTCGCGCTAACTATGGCGTCGAGATGGAACTGGCTCAGCGCCGCGTCGATGCCATTTACTCCCGACGCTTGGTCGATGGCAAGCGCCTGGTTATAAGTCATCCCCCCAAAGGCCGGTTGCGGATCGTCCGGTCCCGGCGCCAACGAGTCGGCAAGGTCCCAGATATCCTGATTAAAGAACGGCATCTCGACACTCGCATGCGCGTTGTTGAAAGCGATGCCGTCGGTCAAGGTCTTGCCCGCCAGCGGAACGCCTACGCGTGTGGCGAAATACGCCTTAACATCATTCCTGAAATCGAATAGCAGCACCAGCGTCTCGCCACTCCCCGATGGGAATGTGAATCCCGCGGCATCAAGGTCAACAACCGTGGCACCCGCTGCAGTTATAGCGCTTATCGCAGCCTCGAATTGCGCCAGCACGAGCGGTGGCGTAGTAACGTTGGTAAATCCGCTCAGTCCCACCCTGGTCACGCCGATGCGCGCGCCCTTGAGACCATGCGGGTCGAGGAATTGCGTGTAATCGTTTGGAATATTTAAAGGCCGCGTGAATCGGCCCTGCCATCCCAATGGAACGCCGCCAGTTGCTGGATCCCGTCCATCAAACGTGCGGCTCTGCACCACGCCAAGCGCAATTGCCGCATCCGCGACGGTTCGTCCGTGCGGACCAAAAGTATCCTGCGTGTGCGAAATCGGCACGATCCCCGCACGGCTGGTGAGCCCCACCGTTGGTTTTATACCCACGACACCGTTTGCATTGGCTGGGCAGACGATGCTGCCGTCAGTCTCCGTCCCAAACGACACGGCTGCGAAGTTCGAAGACACCGCTGCAGCCGATCCAGCACTGGAGCCGCACGGATTCCGATCGATGCCATACGGATTATTCGTTTGCCCGCCGCGGCCCGACCATCCGCTGATGGATTCGAAAGACCGGAAGTTTGCCCACTCCGACAGATTCGTCTTTCCGAGAATCACCGCGCCGCCCGCACGCAGATTGGCGGCGACCGTGGAATCCTGAACGGCTGGCTGTCCGACCAAAGCGAACGAGCCCGCCGTGGTCTGCATTGTGTCGCCAGTATCGACGTTGTCCTTCAGAAGGACCGGAATTCCGTGCAATGGCCCCAATACTATTCCGCGCTTGCGCAACGCATCGGCATGGCGAGCCATCTCCAGCGCTTGGGGATTCAACTGAATTACCGAGTTAACCCCCGGACCACTCTGATCAAGCGCGATGATGCGAGCGATGTATTCCGTGGTGAGTTCCTCCGAGGTGAGTTTGCCAGAAGCCATCTCGATCTGAAGTTGGAGAACGGTTTCTTCGTTGTGTTGCGTGGGAATAGTGCTTGAATTGTTTTGCGCCGCGTCATTCGCTGCCATCAGTGGAGCTGCGAGCAGCGCTACAAGAAGGAGAGAGCGTAGGGTTTGACTAATCATCTTGATCCTCCTGGGATTATTTAGTCAGTCGATCCGGAAGCCCTGCGACTCAGAAAGCTGCATTCGGCCCGGATGCCGGGCGCTCGAACCCCGTACTGGGGCTGGGCTTAAGCCATTCCGTTGCGCAGGAAATCGAGCTTCGGATGAGAAAAAGGGAGTGCTGGTTGTAACCCGGCGCAGTTTTACTTGTGGATAACCTTAGGTCGTTTGGGGTGCGGCGTGGGTATCTGCTGAGGCGGATTCGGCGCGCGCAATTTTCAAATCGCCGTTCAGTTCGTCGAGGATCGTCATCGGCAACTCGGGATTCCACTCTTCCAACTGCTGCTCATCGACGCCACTGTTGAGCAAAATGCCGGATGCCACATCGTCAGCAAATGCAGCACTAAAATGGCCTGGCTCATTTTGGATATTTCCGACCAGTCTCCCGGTATGAGCGTCGTATACCCTGCGGCTGGAGCTGCCTTTTGAGTTAACGAACGCCAGAAAAACTTCTCCAACTTCTCCGAAATCGGGGCGGTAAATCCAGGCCCGATCTATATGAGATTTGGGGCGGGTTCGCTTCTTGGCCGTCAGGCTGGGCCGCTCAGCCTTGATTTCGGTTGCGGGATCAAAAAATAGAATACGCTGGCAGGATTCACAAAAGACTAACTGCCCGCTGCGCACTTCGTTGAAAGTCTGCGGGCGCAACATGACCGAGCATCCCATGCACTTCTGATCGCGAACTTCGGCCAGTCCCGTACCTCGAAATTTCAGCACGCGATCATAATGACGCAACAAATCGGCGCTTACACCAGCTCGCGCCGCATCACGCTTCGCATTCCATTCCGCCAGCTCTTTTTCATCTGCCGCGGTGCGCTCTCGAGCTACGGTCTTTTCTTTCTCAATTTCCGCCATTTCGGCTTTCAGCTTGGCTTCGGCGGCTTTTACGTCCTTCTCTCGTGCCTCCGCATTCACCATCAAATCAAGGATCTTGTCTTCGTTGGCGCGGATATCCTGCTCGGCAAACTGAATCTCATGCATCAATGCTTTATATTGGTCGTTGGTTTTGACCTCCAACGACTGATCGCGATATTTGGAAATTTTTTGTTGCAGATCCTGAATCGCGGTTTCAAATTTGCGGCGCGCGGCCTCGTCGGTTTTTACGGCCGCCTTCGCGCTTTCAAGGTGCGTTTTTGTTCCAGCCAATCTCTGTTCGATTTGGGCTATGCGCTTAGGAAAGGCGGCTATTTCATCTTTCAGGCGAAGAATTTCGCGATCGAATTGTTGCAGTTCGCTTAGATGTTGAACGTCAGAGGCCATCTTGGAAGTAATACGCTAATTTTAGCACGCGCCGCCGCGCCATAATTGGACTATTGACTCAGCAGCGCGCCACAATGGGCGTTTAATCGCGAAAGAAAACGAGGGAAGGGGAATGAATCGCAGAACCCTTGGTGACTTTGAATTGACCGTCGTCTCTGACGGTATCTATCACCTCGACGGAGGAGCTTTTTTCGGAGTCATTCCGAAAGTCATGTGGGAGAAGAAACTCCCCGCGGATGAGAAGAATCGCGTCCACTGCGGATTGAACTCACTCATCGTTCGAACCGGCCGCCAGACGATCCTCATCGAGACTGGGGCCGGCAACAAGCTCTCCGAAAAGATGGTCAATATCTACGGACAACCAGCGCATCTGCTGGATAACTTGAACTCTGCCGGAATTTCCCCCGACGACGTTGACATCGTCATCAACACGCATCTGCATTTCGACCATTGCGGATGGAACACCATCCGGCGCGGGGAAAGCATCGCCGCGACTTTCCCGAAGGCAAAGTATTACGTACAGAAAGGCGAGTGGGAGCGTGCGCAATCCCCGGCCGAACGGGACGCGATTTCCTACATCGCGGCGAACTACAATCCGCTGGTAGAAAGCGGCCAAATGCAGCTTCTAACCGGGGATCAGGAAATCGCGCCGGGAATTTCCGTCCAAGTTTTCCCCGGACACACTCGCGATATGCAGGCCGTGGTCATCACCAGCGGCGGGCAAATGGCCTGCTATATCTCTGATCTAATCCCGACAACCGCCCACATTCCCATCAGCTGGGGAATGGGCTTCGATCTTTACCCTCTCGACGTGATCGCAAGCCGCAAACGATATTACGAAAAAGCGGTTCCAGAAAAATGGCTGACAATCTTCACTCACGATGCGAATACGCCATGGGCGCACATTCAACGCAGTACAAACGGCAAACCGGAAGCCCGCGCCGTAGAGTCCTAGCGTGGAGAGCGTTTAACTCTTATTTCAATTTGTCATCCTGAGCGAAGCGAAGGACCCATGTACTCGATTCGCACCGCACAGATCCTTCGCTTCGCTCAGGATGACAATTCGATTGGTTTCACAGTGAGCGGATGAAGTCTCGCTCGCCCTACAGGTTTAGAATCCCCCAATGCGTCCCGTCTTCGAATGGAACATCGGCCGCCGCTCCCTATCCTTGGGAAAACGAACTCTGATCGCGGGAGTGGTAAATGTGACGCCAGATTCGTTCTCTGACGGCGGCCTATATCTCGATCCAGAGCAGGCGCTGAGTCATGCGCTAGAGCTGTTGCAGGATGGCGCTGACATAATCGATGTAGGGGGCGAGTCCACCAGGCCGGGGGCGAAGGTACTCTCACCAGCCGGTCCGAAGGACCCGAAGTCGAACCCCGCCCCGAACTCGCCGGTGACGGAAGAGGAAGAACTGCGGCGGGTAATTCCCGTAATCGTTGCCCTGAAAGAAGCGAAGCCCGATTGCGTAATTTCAGTCGACACCTACAAAGCGTCTGTTGCTCGCAAGGCGGTGGAAGCGGGCGCGGAAATCGTCAACGATGTCAGCGGATTCCGCTGGGATCCGCGAATGCCGAAAACGTTGGCGGAATTAAAATGCGGCGCGATCTTAATGCATGCGCGAGGGCGTCCCGACGAATGGCACGCCTTGCCACCAGCTTCTGACATAGTTCTCCAGGTAAAACGCGACTTCCGCGACTGGGCTGACGCCGCGCTAATGGCAGGTGTGAAGCGGGAGCGCATCGCGCTCGATCCGGGATTCGGATTTGGCAAGAGCTACGAGGAAAACTATCCGCTCCTGAAACGCTTCGAAGAATTGCACCAACTCCGCTATCCCCTGGTAGCGGGCGTTTCTCGAAAATCATTTATCGGCCGCGCCATAGCTCGCAATGGCAAGGACGCGATATTAGACGAGAGAGTCTACGGGACCATAGCCGCCGAAACCACCGTTATCCTCAAAGGCGCTCAGATTATTCGAACGCACGATGTGAAGGCAGCAGTTGACGCGGCCCGGGTCGCGGACGTTGCGGCGTAGGTACGTCAACGCCTTTCACGTATGGGTGACGTTCGGCGTCCACAGGTTTATCTAGTGCCCTTGCTGGCTGGAATGTTGATTAGTCGTTCGGCATGGGGAGGAAATCTAGGGCCGACATACAGGTATGGGAAAACGATTCCAGCAGGCTCCTCGTTTGAAATCCCCTCGATTTTTACTCCGATCTCTGAAAGCTTTTTAGCGAGAGATGTTGCCAGTGCTCGCCTTTTCGCCAAAGGCACGGAAGGGCTTGGTGACCTGGAGAACCTCACCCATACCCCAAAGATGGTGGATGACCAAGCAATTCGTCCTAGGTGTCCGCCTCGGGCAAAACCGCCGGATACAGCGCAGCTTGTAATTTGTTCCGCAAACTCGTTAGCATATGACCAAGCTTCGGGGTCTTCTGGAGCGGAAAGAATGCTCGATTGGTTAGCTCCAGCAGGCGAGAATACCGAGCACACTGCTTGTTTTTGTGACTCTGTCAGATGTCGCCATTCCATGCTTTTTTCCAGCTGGACGCGAGCGAGATGTTCGGCTTCAGCTTTTTCGTTCGCTCGCTCCGCTCTCTCATCAGCGAGTGCGACCAGTCGGGCGGTGACATCCCTCATCTCGCTTTCAACTCGGCCAGCTTTAATGTGTATAAAGAATTCTCCGGCCACGCCGATTGCGACCAAACCCGCCCCTAGGAGGGCGCAGAATAACAGCCAACCACTTGGTCTATCTGGCGCGTGTATTATCCCGCGACCAAAGTCATGCAATTCGTGGCGGTACTCGATGCAGATTACAACTAGCTCGACGGAAACGCCGATAACTACCAGAAGAATCCAGAACTTTAGCCAGCGATCTAGCGACCCCCAAGACAACTCAAGGCTGTTGAGTCGGTTTAGGAGTGTCAATTCGTCCATTGGCAGATTCCAAGACGATAAACTCAGAGCTGCAACTGTCCAAATGGTTGCCATTGTCTCTGTGTTTCTAATCGCAATGGCAATCATACTCAATCAAACGGCACCATCACCGCCCCTCACGCTTCCTTTACATCCCTTCGCTTGGGCCAGTACACTACTCGTTCCGTTCAAGATTCGTTTGTGTTTTCCAGGGAGGCTATATGGCTATGGTGGGTAAAGCTGAAGTTGCCGAGAAGGTCAAGCAGATCGTCAGCGAACAGCTGGGGGTTGAAGAAAGCGAAGTAACGCCCAGTGCCGCGTTCACCGACGATTTGGGAGCGGACTCGCTGGATCAGGTGGAATTGGTCATGGCGCTGGAAGAGGCCTTCTCTATGGAAATTTCCGACGAGGAAGCCGAAAAGATCCGTACCGTTCAGGATGCAATCAACTACGTTGAGAAGCATGCCAAGGTGAAAGCATAAGGGTATTCAGCCGTGGTATCGCCCCGGACAACCTTAGACAACCTTAGCGGGCGTCTCTACGTTAATTTCTTGGGCGGGTCGTGGGCATCCCTCAAATCAATAACTGCAAGGAGAGCGAATGGCAGCCGTTGAAGAAAAGGTAAAACAGATTATCGTGGAACAGTTGGGTGTGGATGAAGGCGAAGTTACTCCCACGGCATCCTTCGTCGATGACCTGGGTGCAGACTCCCTTGACACTGTGGAGTTGGTGATGGCCTTCGAAGAGGCTTTCGAAATCGAAATCCCCGACGAAGACGCCGAAAAAATCCGCACCGTGCAGGATGCATTCGATTACATCGGAAAGCACTCGAAAGGCGGGAAGTAGTTGGGACGAAGGGTCGTAGTTACTGGGATCGGGCTGATTTGCGGCGTGGGCAACACGACGGAAGAAGTTTGGAAGAACCTGCTCGCAGGCAAGAGCGGAGTGACGCGAATCTCGCAGTTTGATCCCTCCCAGTTCGCCTGCCAGATCGCCGCCGAGGTCAAGAATTTCGATCCCCTCGACTTCGTCGAGAAAAAAGAATTGAAAAAGATGGGCCGCTTCATATATCTGGCACTGGCGGCCACGGATGAGGCCATGAAAACCTCCGGCCTCAAGGTTACCGACGAAATCGCTGACCGAACCGGCGTCCATATCGGCTCTGGCATTGGCGGGTTCGATGTAATTGAGCGCGAACACTCGAACTTGCTGACCGGCGGACCGCGCAAGATTTCCCCATTTTTCATTCCTGCGGCAATCGTCAATCTGGCTGCTGGCCATGTCAGCATACGCTACAACGCCAAAGGCCCTAATGAAGCTACGTGTACCGCCTGCACCTCAAGCGCGCACTCTGTCGGCGATGCGTTCAAGATCATTGCCCGCTGCGACGCAGACGTGATGATAGCGGGAGGGACTGAGGCCGCCATCACTCCCATGGGTGTGGGCGGTTTTGCCGCCATGCGAGCGCTTTCCACCCGGAACGATGCTCCGGAAAAGGCCAGCCGGCCTTGGGACTCTCAGCGGGACGGATTTGTAATTGGAGAGGGTGCAGGCATCCTGATTCTCGAAGAACTGGAGTTCGCACGCAAACGTGGCGCCAAAATCCTGGCCGAAATCGTCGGTTATGGCATGAGCGGGGATGCTCATCACATAACTCAGCCTGCTGAAAACGGCGATGGTGCGAATCGCGTCATGTTGAACACTTTGAACGACGCCAAGCTCGAGCCTTCGCAAGTGGGCTATATCAATGCCCATGGAACCTCCACCGAAATCGGGGACAAGCTGGAAACCGTAGCCATAAAGCGCGCTTTCGGAGAACAGGCCTACAAGCTGGCCGTCAGTTCGACGAAGTCCATGACTGGCCACTTGCTCGGCGGCGCAGGGGGTCTTGAGGCCGGCATTACAGTTCTCGCACTGCGTGATCAAATGCTGCCTCCGACCGTCAACCTCGAGAATCCAGATCCTGAGTGCGATTTAGACTACGTCCCGCAACACGCCAGAAAGGCCTCTGGACTGGAGTACGCCATGTCCAACTCCTTCGGTTTCGGCGGAACTAATGGGGCTTTGCTGTTCCATCGCTGGGCAGAATAAGCCATTCGACTTTATCCGGCTTTCCTCCAGTCACCTTAGTACCTCGCCTGTTTGCCTCCGGTAACCTCACTTTTGTCACGCGCCGACTGTCCTTCTGGCCTTTGCCAAACGGCTTAACCCCCGCCAGAATAGGGTTTGGCCGGAACCGGTCAAAGTAGGATGTCAATCCAATCGATATCGTCAGATCACTGGAAAAAACTCTCGAAATGACTTCCTCAAGCGTCGATTCGCAATTTGCTCCAACAAAACGAGCCTCTGCTCGGGTGGCCCTAGTCGATATCTCAGACAACGGCCGCAGCATTCTCTCGGATTGCTTCCGTCAATTCGCCATGGAACCCGTTGTGATGAACGGGGACGCCGCGCTGCGGCTGAAGAAAGAAAAGTTCGAGGCCTGCGTGGTGAGCATGGGGCCCGGAACAAAAGAGGTACTCGAGACCGTTCGAACCTCTCCGTCCAACAGCCGCATGGTGATTTACGGCCTTGGCGGCAGCGTGCAACAGGCCATGCAATATTCGAAATACGGAATCAATGCCGTTTTCAACGACCCGATTGAACGCCCTACCGCGCTGAAACTTGTACGCGCAACGCAGATGCTGGTTCACCACGAATTCCGGCGTTATGTTCGCATCCCGGTAATCACCGAAGTCTCAATCGTCATGAGCGACAATAAGCGGTTCACCGCTTCCAGCCAGGAAATCAGCTCTGGCGGAATGTCCCTGAGAAGTGGCGAGGAAGTTGGCCCATCTCAATCCCTGGAGATTTCTTTCGCGCTGCTGACCTTGCCGCGAATCTGGGTTCGCAGCACGGTCACCTGGCGCAAGCCAGCGAGTAAGAGTTTCGGAGTGCGTTTTGACAACCAGGACGAAAGACGCTTACGAATCAAACAATGGATCGACGCATATCTGGAATGTTAACGCCGCGTCGGCAGTCCGCTGGCCGTCAGTTTCGTCGAAACAAATTATAGCGACGGGCCCTTCATAAAAGGCCACGTTGCCATGAAAAACCGCTCTATCCCCACTACTTCTGCTTGGCGATGATCATGCCTTGGATTTTATTGTAGGTCGCAGTCGGGATGATCTTCCTGCGCGTCAAGTCAGTCTTCTTCGAGTACGGACGCCCGTCAATGATCTTCTGCGAATAAGCGTCACCGATGCCCGGCAAAGCCTTGAGCTGATCTTTAGTGGCCGAGTTGATATCGACCAAATCCGCCGCAGACATCTTGGAATCTGCCGTGGTTTTCGTGGTAGAGCCACTTGAGGTTTGGGCAGTTGCAAAACTGCCCAACAGCAGCAGTGAAAACAAGCAAACTAGAAAACGCGTCATCAATTTTTTATTCATAAATTCTCCTTTAAACGTTCTTCATTCCAAAATGATTACTCTTTCTCTGCCTCTTTATACCCAGCTTTCTTGGCGTCTTTCTCGTCCATGAATTTCCCGTGTTTGGTCTTTCCATACCAGCGTCCACCTTTATGGTAAACGCCGGTATCCGTATTGACCCACACCTGGCCGCTGCCTTTGGCCGCGTCGATTTGCGTCTGGGTGATTTTCGCGGATGGCTCGGATTTAGCTGAAGAAGGCTTCTCGCTCTTCTTGGTGGATGCGTCTGCCGGAGCGGTTTGGCTCGAACCCGTACTTTGGCCAGACGGTGGCGTCGACGGAGACTGCGCCAACGAGGTCGCAACAAGAATGACGACAAGTGCAGAGTAAACAAGGATGCGAACTATGGTAGTTAGGTGTGTCTTCATGCAGTTCCTTCGGGTTCTTGAATGTCGAGAGCGCGATCATTATTCAAAAGCCGCCAATGATTGCAGATAAAAGCAACTTCAGTCAACGGTATCTTGCTGTATTTGTAGGTAGGAGTTTTCCTACATTCACGGCATAGTGTTGCACCGCTCGCGTGATAACATTTTCGTCCCTTGTTTCTTTACAATTTAATATCGTGACCTGCGCTCCTTCTGAAACCGATTTTCTGGTTGTTGGAGCGGGAGTCGCCGGCTTGCGCGCCGCCATCGAACTCGCGCCCGCAGGCAGGGTTGTGGTTCTGGCGAAACGCGAAGTAGCCGACTCCAACACCCAATGGGCACAAGGCGGCATTGCCGCCGCGTTGAGCGATGAAGATGAGATCAGCCTGCACCTCCAGGACACGCTCATAGCCGGGGACGGGCTCTGTAATGTGGAAGCCGCGAAAGTTCTAGTCGAAGATGCGCCCGCTCGTATCGAAGAATTGATCCAATGGGGCACAGAATTTGATCGCCAGGGCACAAAACTAACATTCGGAAGAGAAGGCGCCCACAGCCGCAACCGCATCCTGCACGCCCACGGTGATTCCACCGGACGCGAAATTCTTCGCGCTCTCTACGCAAAAGCAAAAGCTCTCAAAAATATATCGATTTGCGAATTCGAATTTTCGACTGACTTGCTGCTCAAGCATGGAAGAGTCTGCGGAATTCACGTAATCGACGAGGCCGACAAGCCCCGCCAGATTTCCGCATCGACAGTTCTATTAGCCACCGGCGGCATGGGACAGCTCTACCGCAACACCACCAATCCAGCAGTCGCGACCGGCGACGGCGTCGCCATGGCCTTTCGAGCCGGAGCAGAAATTAGCGATATGGAATTTGTCCAGTTTCATCCCACTGCTCTTTACCTCAAAGGCGCCCCGCGATTCTTGCTCTCTGAGGCATTGCGTGGAGAGGGCGCGTACTTGCGGAACACCGAACTGAACCGCTTCATGCTCAAGTACCATCCTCAGGCGGAGCTGGCACCGCGCGACGTAGTGGCCCGCGCCATCGTGCACGAACTGGAGATCGCTGCGGCCAAAGATGCAGTCGTCTACCTCGACCTGACACATCTAGACTCCAAACATATACGGTCTCGTTTTCCGCGGATTTACAAAACTTGCATGCAATACAACATAGACATCACCTCCGAGCTTATTCCGGTCAGGCCCGCGGCCCACTACGTCATGGGTGGAGTTCGCACCGATCTCGAAGGACGCACATCAGTGCCCGGTCTATACGCAGCCGGTGAAGCCGCGGCGACAGGCGTACATGGAGCCAATCGCCTCGCCAGCAATTCTCTGCTCGAGGGCGTAGTCTTCGGCGCGAGGGCTGGACAAGCCATGCGAAACGAACTGCGATCCGCGCCCGCCAAACCTGGTTCAGAACCGACTGCCCCCGACAGTTCCGCCGATTTGCGCGCGGAAGAAATTGTTCGGGATATTCAGGACTTCATGTGGAGAGATGCAGGAATAGTCCGCACCGGCGCGGGACTCAAGAAAGCGATTTTGCATCTCGAAGAGCTACGCCCCCGCGTTGCTCATCCGCAAACGCGGCGTGGTCACGAAGCCCAAAACCTGGTCGCCGCCGGCCTACTAGTAGCGCGCTCCGCACTAGCTCGCGAAGAAAGCCGCGGAGCCCATTACCGCACCGATTTCCCTGATCACAACGACGCAAAATTCCTGAAGCATTCAATCATTCAGGCAGATAAGATCCGCTTTGCGTAAAGCCTCCATCACAAAATAGTTTGACTATTGTGGGTCCTTTGTGAACCTTAGTGCCCTTCGTGGTTAAAAGCTCTGACTTTACGCAACCCAGAAGCCAGCACCGAGACTAGCAAGATCGACCCAACCACCGGCAGCGCAACTCTCGTCGGAATCTGATAGTAGTGTCCGATCATCATCTTGAATCCGATAAAAATCAGGACCCCCGCGAGCCCGTAGTGTAGATACTCGAAAACTTCCATCATCCCAGCCAAAGCAAAATACATGGAACGTAAACCCAAAATCGCACAAATATTAGAGGCGAAAATGACCGTGAAGTTAAGCGAAATCGCCAAAACCGCAGGGATGGAGTCGGTCGCAAACAACAAATCAGTAGTCTCAATCAGCAGAAGCACCACTAGAAGAGGAGTAGCGTAAAGCCGCGAGCTGCGCCGCACCAGGAACTTCCCACCTTCGTAGTCCTCTGTCACAGGAATGAAGCGGCGAAATACTTTCAGTGCTGCGCTCTTCTCGGGATCGATTTCGGAACCCGCATCAAACCTAATTCCGCTATAAATCAGAAACGCGCCAAACCCATACATCAGCCAATCGAATCTCCGGAGCAGCGGCACTCCAGCAAAGATAAAAATTCCGCGCATTATCACCGCACCCACGATTCCCCAGAACAATACTTTGTGCTGATCACTCGAGGGCACCTGAAAGTAACGAAATATGACGAGGAAGATAAAAAGATTGTCGATGCTGAGCGACAGCTCGATCACATAAGCAGTCGCAAATTCCAGCGAAGCGGTGCGCCCCTGCCAAAAATAAAGCACCACCCCAAACACCAGTGCGAAAGCGATCCAAATTGCGCTCCACAGCAGCGCTTTGCGAACACTGATCGTCTCTTTTCGCCTCTGTAGGCCGAGATCGAGTCCAAGCAAGGCAACGACGACCAAAGTGAAGAGCGCCCAGAAGAATGTCTGATTCAATGTTTGCTCATGGCTTTCCGAGGTGAATTAGAAATGAAGTTCAAGAAAAACGAAAGCGGGATTCAGATGTATCACGTAGGGGTGGGGTCTACGAAATCATTTCGACTGGTCCAACATGCGGATCGTCTCGAGAATTACGCTTCCCACGATCTCAAGGCTGTTGCTACTCAGCTTGTCGACCGTGTCCTGCGTCGTATGATGGAAGACATTGTTATAACCGTAATCGAGGTCTATCAAGTCGGCACAAGCCACACCGTACTTTACAAAAGCGAGATGGTCATCGGTGAAAGCGCCCGTCCGCCCGTAAAAATGGGATTGATATCCCAACTGACTGGCTGCTTTAAAGACCAAGTCCTCCAGCCATGGGGTTGAATTCGTGTCGTGCTCGATGTTCAGATCGGAGTCGCCGACCATATCGGCCAAAAGGAATGCCTTAGTCTTTTTTAAAGTCCCGTCACCATGCCATTTGTCCGCCAGATGGTGAACGCCATATAAGCTCTCAGAGTCAACCCATGGCAACTTCATCGACTCTTCGGCATCGTCCCACAGCAGCCAGACACTGTAGCCCTCGCGTTTTTTTCCGCGCAATTGATTGGCGATTTCCAACAGAAGCGCACTGGATGACGCGCCGTCATTGGCGCCGATATACGTCGTATTCCGCAAGGGATAATTCGTATCGTAGTGACTGGCGACGACGATGATTCCGTCGCGCGTGCCCGGGAATTTCGCGATGATGTTATGCACCGGAAACTTCCCTTCCGGCGTATCGGCGATGAAAGCATCGGATTCCACGTCGTCGCCCTTGAGATGGGCAAGAATGTAATCTTCAACTTTCTTGTGGTTGGCGCTGCCAATCGGACGTGGACCGAATGCCACGATCTCCTTCACGTATTTCATCGCGCGATCCGCATTGAAGGACGGGGCCGGGCTAGGATCAGCCGCATTAAGAGATGGGGCACAAAGCGTCACAGCAAATAGGACGACAAGCCCGAAGACTTTCACCAGCCTGGACAGCCGGGGGCGGCTGTCACTACGTGAGCAGGGGCCGGTCATCCTGTCTTGCGCGCCTCGCGCGCTTTTCTCTGCTTCGGATGCACGCGCCATGCAATCGCAATGCTGATCACATAGAGTCCGAGCATGGGCGCGGCCAAAATGCACATGTTCAGGATGTCGCTGGTCGGTGTAATGATTCCCGCGATGATAAAAATCGCCAACACCGCATAGCGGATGTTGCTCCACATCCAGCCGGCGCTTACTACTCCCATTAGCGCGAGAAAGAAAATCAACACGGGCATCTCAAAAATCAGCCCCAGTCCTAGAATCACCGTGAGAAATAAATCCGTGTAGTCCCGAATCGTAATCATCGGCTGAAACTGTTTTCCGAAGCCGATAAGAAAATCCAGCGCGAATGGATAAACCAGCTTGTAACCGAAATATCCTCCGCCAATAAAAAGCGCAATCGTGGAGAACATGAATGGAAACACATACTGCTTCTCGTTGCGATACAGCCCCGGCGAAATGAACATCCAAACCTGGTAAAGAACCACAGGTGATGCCACAAACACTCCGGCAACCAGCGCGATCTTCAAATAAAGATTGAATGGCTCCGTTGGATTCAGATAAACCAGTTTGTCGGACAGGCCGTTCTTGTGCAGAGCGTCCATGATCGGGCGCTGCATGATGCTGAAAATCGCTTCGTGATATCCCCAGCATGCGCCCATTCCAACCGCGATCGCGATGATCGAATAGAAGAGCCTCTTACGCAATTCCTCAAGGTGTTCGAGGAAGCTCATGGCTGGCATGGTTTCAGATTCGGGCTCCGATCCAGCGGAGGAAAGACGGGCCAGGAGTTCAGACATCTGAGGCCCTTGCTGAATTCAACTCAAACCGTGATTCCGCGCTACCCTCAGGAGTCGGGTCCGTCGACGGAACCGGAGGCAGCGTCGGCTGCGGCGTCACCGGTAAAGCGGCCACAGCTCCCTCGGGCGGTTTGGAAGGAGGCAGGATTTCCCTTCGGTTGTTCTCGGCGTCGATTTGCGAGATTTCCGATTCGATCTGAGACCTGAATTCGTTCGAAGCCCGCCGGAATTCGTTGAGCATCTTCCCGATCTGCCGACCAATCTCGGGCAACTTCTTGGGCCCAAAAATCAGCAAAGCCAGCAAAAAAAGAAAGATTGTCTCGGAAAAACTCATCGTCCAATCATACGTCGGCGAGAGAGTTCTCAGCAATCAGCGCCACGAATCACGTAGGGACAGCCGCCCCCGGCTGTCCGAACTGCGTGCTAAATGCTGGAGTGCCGAATGCCGATAGCTGATAGCTGACAGCTGCTTTCCGCATCCCACTCCCCAATCCCCGCATCATATCCATTAGAGTGCGACATTCTGGTTACCTTTAGGCCCGAAACCGGGGCAAACCACATGTTATACTTCGCTAATCGCTAGCATCCGGGGCGCTTACCGCCCGCATTGAAGGAAAACTAGATGGCCCGTAGTTCTCATCGCTCACTCTTCCTTATTGTCGTTGTAATTCTGGGTTGCGGCTTCTTGGGCATGCTCTTCGGGCAAAAGATCACGCCCAACGTCGCGTCGGACGCCGACTCCGACATCCGCGCGAGCCTGCACCAGTTCACCGACATTTACAGTGTTGTCGAGCAGAACTATGCCGAGCCGGTGAATTCCGACAAGGCCATTTACAACGGCGCAATCCCCGGAATGCTGCACGTGCTCGATCCACATTCAAATTTCTTTGATCCAAAGTCATACGCGCTTCTGCGGGAAGATCAGCGCGGCAAATACTATGGCGTGGGAATGACGGTCGGGCCTCGCAATAATAAAGTTATCGTAATCGCGCCCTTCGTCGGAACGCCCGCCTACCGCGCCGGAATCCGGCCCGGGGACATCATCATAGCCGTCGACGGAAAACCCACCGACAATATGAATACCGGCGATGTCGCTGACATGCTGAAGGGACCAAAGGGGACGACGGTCCACATCACCATTCTGCGCGAGGGCGCGGATAAGCCCCTCGAATTCGCCGTGGTTCGCGATGAAATTCCGCGATACAGCGTTGATCTGCACTTCATGATCAAGCCTGGAATCGGATACATGCACGTCAGCGGCTTTAACGAGACCACCGAAAAAGAAGTCGCCGATGCCCTCGACCAGATGGGCGATCTCAAAGGCCTGATTCTCGATCTCCGACAAAATCCCGGCGGCTTGCTAAACGAAGGTGTTGGCGTAGCCGACAAGTTCTTACGCAAAGGCCAACTCATCGTCTCCCATCACGGACGCTCTTCTCCTGAAAAGCGATACACCGCAACTCACGGTAACGGCGGCAAGGAATATCCGTTAGTTGTGCTGGTGAACCGCGGCACCGCCTCCGCAGCGGAAATCGTCTCCGGAGCCATTCAGGATCATGATCGCGGCCTGATCGCGGGCGAAACGACCTTCGGTAAAGGGCTGGTACAAACCGTATTCCCGCTGGCCGAAAATACTGGACTCGCTCTAACCACGGCAAAGTACTACACGCCCAGCGGCCGTCTAATTCAGCGAGACTACACCAACGTTTCACTTTACGACTACTACTTCGACCGCGATACCGATGCGAACAACGCAAATCGCGAAGTCAAACTGACTGACAGTGGCCGCACTGTTTACGGCGGCGGCGGCATTACCCCTGATGTGAAGATCGATCCAGTAAAGAGCAATCACTTCCAGGACACGGCTCTCCAGCACTATGCGTTCTTCAATTTCGCCAAACACTACGTCGTCACGCATCACCCGACGAAGAGTTTCGAAGTTGACGACGCCACCATGCAGGAGTTCCACAGGTTCCTCGATGAGGAAAAGGTCCCCTATACCGAAGCTGATCTCGTCCAAAACAACGACTGGATACGTTCCAACATCAAGAGCGAGATTTTTATCGATGAATTCGGCCAAGAAGAAGGCTTGAAAGTGCGAGCCGAAAACGATCCCGAAATTGTCAAGGGACTCGAACTTCTGCCCCAGGCCAAGCAGCTAGCCGAGAATGCCAGAAAGACAATAGCCGATCGCAGCAGCACCGGCGCCCTGAACCGCTAATTTGTATCCCGCAGCTTGCGTAAAAGGCCCGAAGCGATTCGGGCCTTTTTTGTTTTTTGTCGCGGGAACGGGAGGGCACGACTTTCAGTCGTGCCGCCTGCAAATCTCAGCGGGCTTCGGCACGCCTGAAGGCCGTGCCCTCCCGAAAGCGTTTAGACAGGACCTCCAAACAGCGGCGTAATCATTAGGATATGATTCCGCTGAATGCTGAGTGCTGAATGCTAACAACGTCTCTCTGGATCCTGCCCGCGGTCATTGCCATAATTGCCGGGTACACCGATTGGCGCTCCCGCCGCATCCCTAACTGGTTGACAATGCCGGGCTTCCTGCTCGGTATCCTCACCAACACTCTGGTTGGCGGATGGGCTGGCACCAAAGATTCCCTTCTAGGGGCTGGTCTGGGGCTGGCTCTGCTGCTACCCTTCGTAGTTATTAGGGCCCTAGGCGCCGGGGACTGGAAGCTGGTCGGCGCTTTAGGCGCTTTTCTCGGACCACATCCGTTGATGCTCGTGCTGATTGTTACTATCCTGGTAAACGGCGTTATGGCCTTAGCCATGATCGTCTGGAAAAAACGCGTGGCAGAAACAGCGCGGAATTTCATGCGCATGCTTGCAGCATTTGCGACAATGCACCTTCCGGACCGAGACCTTACACTGGACAACCCAGACGCCGTCAAAGTGCCCTTCGGAATCGCAGTCGCAGTTGCAATGGTTCTCTACACTCTGAGCAGATTTTGGGTGCGCGGATAATGACAATGCGGTCTCACCTTAGAAGACTCGTCCGAGGGACCAGTGGACAGGAAATCATCGAGGCAGCGATCGTGATCCCGCTGCTCTTCACGATTCTGTTCGGCATTTATTGGTTCGGCCGCGCTTTCAACATTTACGGAACCATCAACCACGCCGCGAGGGAGGGCGCGAGCGTCGCGATACAGACCTGTGCCACTTGCACCCCGCCTAACACCCCAGCAACCCCCACTCAAATTGCAGCGGCCGTCACGCAGGCACTTCAAGCATCCCATCTCGATCCGACCAAAGCGCAGATCTATACGCCGGCACCTGCACCCGCCATCGGTGCTTGCTCCGGTGCTTTCAGTTGTACCAATGCCGCTACTACATTACCCGGAAGAGTAAGGATATGTCGTCCAGTCCAACTTAACGCTGGAAGTGCCGACCCCCCTGTGTGTGGAGTAACCGTAAGTTTCAAATATCCATATCAGTTTTGGTTTCCCTTCACCTCTCTCAATAGTGTTTCGCTCAAGACCAGTGTGCAGGCGAATGGAGAAGAATAGGATTGAGCCTTATCGCGGACCAGCGGGCGGGCGCTGGTTGCCGAATCTTGGCCTAGAGGAGGGCGCGCAACTGGTCGAGCTTGCAGTTATTCTTCCGTTGCTGATGGTAATTATTGTGGGAATCTTTGATTTCAGCCAGGCTTTCAACCTAAAACAAAGACTTGGCATTGCGGCGTTCCAAGGCGCACGTGTGGGGTCGAGCGAGCCAAGTGCAGATCTAAGCCAGACTACTCCAACTTCGGTCACCGCCATTCGCGACGTGGTCGATACATATCTTAGGAGAGCGGACATCAGTGATTGCGCCTTGAACACTGCCGCCCCTGTTAGCGGGCCGCCGCTGACGTGGACTTATACAGTTGCTTGCACAAGCGGAACTTTCACGTTGACCATACAGCGCGACGACGCCTTTCCGGTGACGGTGAGCTCCGTGACAGAGTACGTGGTCTATACGCGGGTCAAGATTAGCTATCCCTATCAGTGGCTGTTTAACAGGGTGATCCAAGTATTGGTTCCCGGCGCCAGTTATGCCGGAGTATCGCAGCTTACGACCAGTGCGATCGTGCCGAACCAGGATTGAGAGTGCGATGGCTCAAAACAAAATTCTCGTGCAAGGGAGACGCGGCGAACGTGGCCAAACTATCGTTTTAGTGGCCATTAGCATCCTGAGCCTGCTTGCGATGGCATCGCTTGCGGTCGATCTAGTGACCCTATACGTGGCGAAAGGCCAGATTCAACACGCTGCTGATGCCGCAGCCTTGGCAGGCGCAAAGGCTTTTGTGGACTCCGGCCTCACCAGCGTTAACCCGGCTAGCCCTCCAAGCCCCGCCCTGCAACTTTTGGCAACAAACATGGCAACTGCTTATGTGAACGCAACCCTTCCCAATAATCTAGTCGCCGGGGTAGCTCCGACGTTGGTCTTTAGTTCAATTCAACTTTTGAACAATACCGGGTACGGCAATCCCTATATAACGGTCACTCTCAATCAACCGACCTTGCCAACTTTCTTCGCTCGAATTTGGGGAGTACGATTCGCTTCGGTCAGCGCAACTGCCTCCGCCGAAGCTTACAACCCCTCGAACTGGCAGACGACCACTAATGTTTCTGTGGCGCCAAAGTGCGTCAAGCCTTTGCTGGTTGCGAACAGTGATCCGAACCATCCTGGGAGTAACTTCGTGGATCCAGCCACTGGGGCTGTCAATCCCGCGTTTCAGGTCGGAGAACCAATCACTTTGACATCCGCATGTAATCCCGGACCTTGCAGTGCTACCGGACCCTACACGGAAGGGGCGGGAAATTACCTCCCCGCTCACGCCAGCGGCGCAACCGGCTTCTGCCCTAGCGCAGCGTCAAGCTCGAGTTGCAACTCCCTCGCCGGGCCCTATCAGCAAGCCGTTCAGTGTTGCGACAGCACCGTTTACGCCTGCGGCGGCGCAGCCTCGAATGCCACTGTTGACTCGACCACAACTGCCATTCCTACGACTACACAGCTAGGCCTGCAGTGTGCAATTCACGCTTCTGGCAATGGATTGTTGCAGGGCCAGGACGCAATTGATGTTACGAATTTCACATCCAATAGCGGACCGATGCAAATAACTCCGGCGACCGAACCGTCTGGCGTTTCTGCCGGGTCCCTCGTCAATACTAGCGCTTCAATATTGACTTTTCCCATCATAGGTCCCAACCCCTCCTCCCCAGCTGTAACCGTTATCGGCTTCTTGCAAGTCTTCGTGAACCAATCCGGCTCCCCTGCAGATTTCGATGGTTACATCGTTAATGTCATCGGCTGTAGTAATGCAACTCCATCAACTGCGGTTTCAGGCGGAGGCATTTCCCCGTTGCCCGTCCGCCTTATTACCACTCCATAAACGATAGCCTCGCCTTGCTTCTCCTCCTCCCCTGCGATACCCTTATTTCGCTCTCGCGGCTCTCCCTTCCTTCTTTTCTCACACTCAAATTTCGATCCTTTGCTGCATTGTGTGTGCAAAATGACGTGGTACTGGCTAAGGCCACACAATATATGGTGTTTTACTACTTGACCCGGGCGTAATTTCACCGTTACAGTAGGTGCAATCCATGCCTCTTCGGACTTCCGAAAGTACAAACTTCGGAGAAACGCTCGAAGAAACGGTTCGAAAACGACGGGAGGGACCACAGCAGTAAACAGTCTGCTTTGGGTTCTTTCCAATCAAGTAGTGAGCATCGCGCCCCAGCCAGCGCGCAAATTCCAAATGCGGATTTTAGATCCGCAGGACATCGCGATTAACAGTCAATGACGAACTTGACAGCATGAACGGGAGGGCAAGACTTTCAGTCGTGCCGTTCGCATCGCCGAATTGGTATTCGGCACGACTGGAAGTCGTGCCCTCCCTAATTAAAACGCGACAGTCAACGCGAGCAAGTCCAAGGAGTACGAAGTGCTCAAACTAAAACGGCTTCAAATTATCGGCTTCAAATCATTCTGCGATCGCACCGAGCTCAAGTTCCACGGCGACGGAATCGCTGCCATCATCGGCCCCAACGGTTGCGGCAAATCGAATATCGCTGACGCCATCTCATGGGTTCTCGGCGAGCAGTCCGCGAAGACCCTCCGCGGCTCCCGCATGGAAGATGTGATCTTCGCGGGCACGCGCGACCGCAAGCCGACCGGCATGGCCGAGGTCGCCCTGACCCTGATCGATCCCGAAGTGTACGACGGGCCCGATGCGAGCAATCCGACTGAGATCGAAATAAAAGACGATCTGCCCGAGGGCTATGAAGACTGGAATGAAGCTGAATTGCGAGCCAAGGCCGCCGAAGAAGTCGAGCGTCTAACCGAAGAAGCTCAACCCGGCCAGACCGAAGAAATGGAAGCAACACCAGAAGCGCCAACTCCAGTAGAGGTAGTTCCCGGTTCGCTAGTCGTCCTGAAGATCCGCCGCCGAAAATTTCAGCAACACTTCCGCGCCGGTGAAATCGTCATCACCCGCCGCCTGTTCCGCTCCGGAGACAGCGAATATCTCTTAAACGGCAAGCTGTGCCGCCTTCGCGATATCCAGGAACTATTCATGGGGACGGGTCTTGGACCGGAATCCTACGCCCTAATCGAGCAGGGACGCATCGGACAAATCCTCAGCAGCCGTCCCACCGACCGCCGGGCAATCATCGAAGAAGCCGCAGGCATCACCAAATTCAAAACCAAGAAGCGCCTCGCCGAAGCCCGCCTCGAAGACGCAAAACAAAATCTCTCGCGCGTCAACGACATTTTTGAAGAAGTCACCCGGCAGATGAACTCACTAAAGCGTCAGGCTTCCAAAGCCGAACGTTACGCCAAACTGCGCGAGGAGATGCGCGCCACGCTGCGAGTCGTGCTGGCCAGCAAGTTTGCGCAGTTGGATCAGCAATCGGCAGAAATCAACTTAGAGATTAATTCTCTGTCCGAGGAGATGCGCGGACGAGCCGACGAAGTGCAGCAGTCCGAAGCCGAGCATGCCGAGCGCACTCAACGCGGTTACGCCATCGAAACCGAATTCCGCGAAAATCGCGAGCGGCTGAGTGAGATCAAGCTTGAAACCGATCGCGCTCACGCCCAGCACCGCCACAATGAAGAGCGCTGTTCAGAATTGGTTGTACGCGTGGCCTCTTCGGAGTCTCAATTGGAGCAGGCGAGATACCGTCTGACCTCCCTCGAAGCCGAGCGCGATTCCAATCGCGAAATTCTGGAATCCGCCGCGGCGGAGTTATCCGCAGCCCACGAAGACGTCGCTTTGGCACAAAAAGAAGTCGCCGAAGCCACCGCTGCTCTGGCTCAACTGGAGCAAGAGCAGAACGCGTCACGGTCCGCAATGATTGAAATCATCGCGTCCACTGCGAACTTGCGAAACCAATTGACGCAGACAGAAGAACGAATGGCCGCCGTCGATCGCGAGACCGCCCGCCTACACAACGAAATGCTGACCGCGAATTCCCAAGTCGAAGCTTTCGGCGGACAGCGCGGCCAATCGGCTCTAGAATTTGAAACCGTGTCCCAACGCGTGGCGGCACTAACCGCCGAGATGGGACAGACGCGAAGCTCACTCGAAGCGAAGCGCGACGAAGAAACAGCGTGTAAGCATCATCTGGACGGCCTCCGCGCCGAATACGCCACCGCGCTCGGGAAGCGTGGCTCCCTCGAAGCCGTAATCGCTGAGCATGGATACTCAACCGAATCCGTGCGCCGCCTCTTTCAGTCAGGAGTGATGAATGGCGGCCTGGCCCCCGTGGGCGTTCTCGCCGACTTTCTCGAAGTTGAATCCCGCTACGAAGGCGTAGTCGAAGATTTCCTGCGCGATGAATTGAATTACATCGTGGTCAAGTCATGGGACGCCGCCGATGAAGGCCTTCGCCTCTTGCGCACCGACGTTGACGGTCGAGCAACGTTCCTCGTTCACCCCGAGGACTCGCAGGCTAAATTCTCTTTCCTTGTCGATGAAGCTGGCGGCCCCGGCGTTTCCAGCCAATCCATCGTCCCGCTGAAGCACACGATTCGCGTGCTCGATGGTTTTGGAAAATCACTAGAAGTAATTTTGCCCAAGCTGCGAGACGGCTACATCGTCCCAGATCCCGCCGTAGGCCGCGAACTAGCATTAGGAAATCCCGACGCGTTTTTTCTTTCAGAATCGGGAGAATGTTTCCACAACGTCACCGTGACCGGTGGCAAGCAGCGCGCCGAAGGACCACTCTCCATGAAGCGGGAACTGCGGGACGTGTCGCGTCTGCTCGGCGAATTGGAAGAAGCGCTGCGTCACGAAGAGTCCCGAGCCCTGACGTTAGGCAGGGAAATTAAAGACCTCAGTTCCCTCGTCGATCGGCTCGACGACGAGAATCGTCAAGCCGAAAAGCAGGCAATGACTTCCGGACACGTCCTACGCCAACTCGATTCGGAAATTTCCCGCGTAGCCGAGCGCTTGCAAACTTGCCAGCGAGAGATCGCTCGTCTCGCAGCCGATCGCGCCGAACAGCAGTCAGCCCACGAATCGAAGCAAGCAGAGATTGCCGTGCTCCAACAGAAACATGCGGAGATGGAAGCAGCGGCTCTCGAATCGAGCCAACAATTGTCGCTGCTACGTCAACGCCGTGAGGAAACTAATGAAAAGAGTTCGCGGCAAATGGCCCGCCTTGCAACCCTCGAAGAACGCCATCGCTCCGCCTCCGCAGTCTTGGGGAGAATCGAAGCTCTGACTGCCGAGATGTCTGAGCGTGTCACTTCGCTGCAATCCCAAATCCAATCGGCCGCTTCGGACAAACTACAGCGTGAAACCGAGAATCAGCAGATTGCGGTAAGACTTCTGGATCTCGAAGCCGAACGCAATGCCAGCGAAGCTCGCGATGGTCTCCTACAATTTGAATCGGAGCAGGTGCGATCCCGCCTTGGTGAAATCGATCAGGCCCTGCGAGATCTTCGCCGGTTGCTGGAGCAAGCGCGAGACCGTCGCGGAGAGTTGTCAGTGGCCGCCGCAAAATTGCTATCCGACGCTCAATACATGTCCGAAACCTGCCTGAATGAGTTGGGGGTGCAGCGCCACGAACTCGTGGCCGACACCACCATCCCCATTTCTTCCGGCGAACAATTGTTGGCTGAAGATCAAACCTACCACGAGATGCGGACCCGCCTCGAAGCCATGGGCCCCGTAAATATGATGGCGCTCGAAGAATACAAAGAGACCGCCGAGCGTCACGGATTCCTTGAAACGCAGCGCAAAGACCTGCTGGATTCCATCGAGAACACGCAGGCAACAATTAAAGAAATCGATGTCTTCTCCCGGCAAAAGTTCGAGGAAGCATTCGGCAAGATTAACGAGAATTTCCAAGTCACATTCCGCAAACTCTTCGGTGGCGGACACGCATTCATGCGCCTCACCGACGAAGAAAACTCCGCCGAAAGCGGTATCGACGTGGTGGCCTCGCCCCCAGGCAAGAAGCTTCAGAACGTGCTTCTGCTCTCAGGCGGAGAAAAGGCTTTAACTGCCCTGTCTCTTCTCGTAGGAATCTTTCAATACCAGCCGAGTCCGTTCTGCATTCTCGACGAAGTTGATGCCCCGCTCGATGAAGCCAACATCGGCCGCTTCACCGAACTCGTAAAAGAGATGAGCGTTCAAACCCAGTTCGTCCTCATCACTCACAGCAAAAAAACCATGAGCATCGCCCCAGTTCTTTACGGTGTGACCATGCAGGAACCTGGCGTCTCGAAGTTAGTGTCAGTGCGACTCGGAGCAACGGCTTAGGATTGAACTCGCCCGTTTGAAGGCAAAATGTTCCGAATTATGCTTTTAACAAACCCTATTGCAGGTTTGAAGCCGTGTCATGTCTCGCAGGCGCAGCTTCGGCACGAGCAATTACGGGCTTGATCAAATCCTCCCATGCAGGGGAAGCATAGCTCCAGTTTCCGTCTCGCCCATTCTGAAAATGGGCGCTGACGTTGAGCCAGTACCAAGGCTGACCTTTACCGGGGAGGAAAATGTAGCCTTGCCCTGTTGAAGGGTCGGGCGAGTAGTAAAGAACGTACCGCCTTCTTACATCGTTCTCGGAAAACTTGATGTACAACCACACTTCGTAGGTTCGGAGTCCCATTGGCGATTCTTTTGCCGCGCTTTTAGATTGATCGAGAAACTTGCCGTACCACATGTTGCTGATGTCAAGAATTCGCGGGTCTGTAACCTCGATTTCACTTGTAAGCCCGCCGCCTGAGATCGTGATCTTGGCGGTAGGTTCTTTGGCCCACGCTGGTCTCGGCATCGCTACCAAAATCAGCGGGACGGCCATGAGAGCAATTAAGATTCTCTTCATAGGGGCACCCTCAGCTGAAACTTTACTCCGCCAGTATTGCATGGGTTGACCCGCGCGTAACTCCGAAAATATTTCTTGACCTGTGTCCGTTTTTGTAATTCCTCAGACCTTAACCGCGCAAATCTCCCTCTGCCAATCGTGTCCGATTTATGCCCAAGTTTTCCACAAACAACGGGCCTAAACCCCGCGCCAGTCGTATAGTTTGCAGGATTTGAAGTTTGTCAACAATTTTCCTGGGCGACTTTTTCGGTCCTCCCCGGCCCCTCCGACTTAACCGTTGACAAATATTCTGGAGACGCTAGAATACCCGACGTTTCCTACCTGTAAAATTCTTTCATGAGCCCTCAACTTCTAGACGCCGTTATTCAAACTGATTTTCCGGAACTCGAACTCTACGCCAGCGGAAAAGTGCGCGACGTATACACCCTCGACAACAACCATCTACTCTTTGTAGCTACCGACAGAATTTCCGCCTTCGATTACGTCCTGGCCACAGGGATCCCCCAAAAAGGTCGCGTGCTAACGCAGATGTCAGTATTTTGGTTTGAGTTTCTACACGACCTCGTCCCTAATCACATGGTGACGACCGACACCGGCCATTATCCCGCCGCGCTCCGAAAATATGCCGACCAGCTGCGCGGACGATCAATGCTGGTAAACCGTGCCGAGATGTTTCCAGTGGAGTGTGTAGTGCGAGGCTACATTTCAGGTTCCGCGTGGAAAGAGTACAAGACCAGCGGAGCTGTATGCGGAATTCAACTGCCGCAGGGCCTGAAAGAGTCCGATCAGTTGCCGGAACCGATCTTCACCCCGGCTACCAAGGCCACGTCCGGTCATGACGAAAATATTCCATTCGAGCAAATGTCTAAAATGATCGGCGCGGATTCAAGCACTCAGCTCCGCGACGTCAGTATTGCGATCTATAAGAAGGCAGCTGACTATGCACGCCAGCGAGGCGTTATCATCGCTGACACCAAATTTGAGTTTGGACGCACCGCCGCCGGCATCACTTTGGCGGACGAAGTTCTTACTCCTGATTCCTCGCGCTTTTGGCCGGCGGACAAATATCAACCGGGCAAAGCTCAGGAATCTTTCGACAAGCAGTACGTTCGTGACTACCTCGAGGAAATTCGTTGGAACAAGCAGCCTCCTGCTCCGGCGCTCCCGGCGGAAGTGGCCCGCAAGACCAGCGAAAAATATCTCGAGGCGTATCGCCAGATCACAGGGCGTGATTTGGATGGGTAGCGGCTCGACCGCTCGCGGACTCGATTCATGAGCGGTGCGGACTGGATCATTCTTGCAGTGCTTTTGTTGTCCGTGTTCCAGGCAGCGAGTTCAGGGTTTTTTCAGGAGGCTTTCGGAATCGCCGGCCTGGTATGTGGATATTTGTTGGCGGCGTGGCAATACGAGAGAGTGGCAGAGCATTTTGCTCCGTACTTGAAATCGATGTGGCTGGGCGAGATCGCCGGATTTCTCACCATCTTCTTAGGTGTGATGATCCTGGCGGGGATCGCCGGGCGAATAGCTCGTTGGCTCATTAAGGAAGCAGGCCTTAACGTCTTCGACCGCGTTCTGGGCGGGGCGCTGGGCTTGGTACGCGGCTCACTGACGGTTGCGATCGTCCTAATGAGCATGACGGCATTCACCCCCACATCGAAGTGGTTGGAAGGCTCTGAACTGGCGCCCTCCTTTGTGATCGTGGGACGGGCAGCAGTCTGGGTCGCGCCATCGCAGTTGCGGGCAAGGTTTTATCAGGGATTGGATTTGTTACATCAAGAACGGCAGCCCCAGGCAGTCGAGCCGACTGGACGAAGTTAGCGCCGGGGCTCCGTTGGAAGAGTCACAAAGACATTGGATTTAGAAAGAGAGACAACGTGAGAGATCAGCTCGAAGCGCTCATTATGCAGATGTACAAGAGCAACATTCTTTATTCCGAGGCCGTGCGCGAATTCAAAAAGCGTTTCATCCTGACCGTTTTGCAGGAGAACAAAGGAAACCAGTGCCGCGCCGCCCGTCAACTCGATATGCACCGCAACACCCTGAGCCGGACAATTGCCGAGCTGAAAATCGACGTCCGCCAATTGCGCGATGGAATCAAGCGTCCGCCCCGCAGCGCGCGCCCCGCAACCTACGAGAAGAAAGCGGTGCGTTAAGCTAACGAGCTCGCTCTGCATTTTTTCGGATCTCGGTGCACGCATTCTGGATTCCCACGTTTGCGAAAACCGCGCAAAGATGGGGCCCCTCCTTCGTTTTGATTATGACGAGATCAAAATCTGAGATGGGCATTTTCCGCACAATCGCTGGGGGCGGCCACCCTTAGGCTTTTGTAAAGGTGGAATCAAGAGCGCCCAAGCATCCAGACTCATCCTTTGCTATCGTGGAACATGCCTCAGCGGGGAAAATTCATCACCTTCGAAGGGTTGGATGGATGCGGCAAAAGCACGCAGATACAAAAGCTCGCAACTGCCCTTCGCGCGCAGGATTTTCCGGTCACTCTAACTCGCGAGCCCGGCGGAACTTCCACCGGCGAAAAGATTCGTAATCTGCTGCTCGATACCGGCACCCGCGGGCTGGTTCCTCACGCCGAGTTGTCGCTGATGTTCGCGGCGAGAACCCAACACATTGAAGAAATAATTCGTCCCGCGTTAGCCCAGGGACACATCGTGCTGTGCGACCGCTTCACCGATTCCGCCGAAGCCTATCAAGGTGGCGGACGTCAATTGGGTAGCAAACTGATACTCGAACTCCATCGGCTTCTGTGCGGCAACATGCAGCCAAATCTCACAGTCTTGATGGACTCAGACGTGGCGGCCAGCATAGAACGTGCCCGGAGACGCAACAACCTCCGAAGCGGAAAAGGGGCCGCAGGCGACCCCGACGAAAACCGCTTTGAGCGCGAGAACCGCGCCTTCTTCGAGCGCGTTTGGAATGCCTATCTGGCAATCGCGGCGCGCGAGTCCCAAAGGGTCGTAGTAGTAAATGCCCGGGGCACGCCCCAAGAGACACACGATCAAATCCTGGCAATCGTCCGAAATGACAAATTGGTCTAAGCCGGGATGACAATCAATGTCATGCGGAAGAAGAGGAACAAGCTGGGGGAAGATAACGAGAAGACTCCCCCGCAAGCGCAAACTGGTGACCAGGAGACGGATGTGTAAATTCTGGCAACGTGCCCTATCATAAGACTGCTGAAGTTAAGACAGCCGCGCGCGGGCGTGGCGGAATGGCATACGCAGCGGACTTAAGGAAAACTTGAGTGCTCGCATGGGAAACCGGCGATGCAGAACTGCTCAAATTCGGGGAAACCTTAAATGGCAATCCCGAGCCAAGCCCGGAAAGACACCAGCCGGGAAGGTGTAGAGACTAGACGGGCAGCACCTAAGCTCCGGAGGTTCCGGGGTAGGGTGAAGGGATAGTCCAGACCACAAACCTAACGCGAGCCTCTATTGGCGGCCACGTTCGGGCGGCGAAAGCCGTAGACGGCATGAAAATCCGCAGGGCTTAAACGGCCCATGAGGGTTCAAGTCCCTCCGCCCGCACCACGTCTTGCCCACGCGACCCGAAGCCGATTGGGAACGCCAGATCGAACGCCGGTCGGGGCCGCGCAGTTTTACCTGTTACGAAACACTTCGGGCGGAATGCCAACGAAGCTGCGAAGCAATTTATGTCTGCGTCGCAGGCTTCGCGCTAAAGATGCCCTTGAAACTTTCGCGGTACTGCAGGAAGACCAGTACCCACAGTACAGAGGCCAGCAGAGCCGGAGGAATGCTCGCCGGCGCAAGCGTCATGTGAAACGCAAGGATGTTGTAGAGCTCCGCCGCCAACGCTGTTAGCGCAAGTGGCACGAAGTAGCCCGAAAGCAGCAGCAGTCCGCCAAGGACCTGCACAGCGAAAAAGAACGAAGCAAAGTGCGACGCGCTGACGGCAACAAAGAACTGGATTGCCAGTGGATTCGCCGGGGGCGGCTGGTGGATGAAGTTGAGAAATCCATTCAGCCCAAAGACGGTAAAGATCAGTCCCAGCAGATAGCGAGCAACAATTGAAGTAATTTTCATGCGAGTTCTCCTTGAAAGGTCCGCGCGTGCGTCTGCACGGCCTGAAGATGTGGTGTGAGAAAGGCATTCCGGTCCTGCCCCTGGCTCAGCGCTGCGGTTCCACCTGCGGTGAGGAAGGTCGCGTCCGTCACGCCAAGAAAACCAAATACAGAGCGCAGATACGGCTCGACGAAATTGAACGAGGCCATCTGCGTATTGGCGTCGTAGATCCCGCCGGTCGCGATGATGAAGGTCGCCTTCTTGCCGACGAGAAGTCCTTTTGGCCCTCTCTCCCCGTAGGAAAAGGTCCTGCCGACGCGAGCAATCTGGTCGATCCATAGCTTGAGCACGGAGGGCACGCCAAAGTTATGCATAGGCGCTCCGATGACGTACTCGTCGGCCTGCTCCAATTCGGTGAGTAGAGAGTCGGAGAGCGAAAGCAATTCCTTCTGCTGCGGCGTGCGGGCCTGTTCCGGCGCGTAGGCGGCGCCGACCCATTCAGCATTAACTGGCGGCATTGCTGTTGCGTTGAGGTCTCGGTCTATGACCCTTCCATCCGGGTGCGAAGCCTTCCATTGGGCGACGAACGCAGCGGTCAGCTCGCGGGAGACTGACCGGCCGTAGAGTGGGCTGGAATCGATATGAAGCAGGGTTGACACTGATATTTCCTCCTACACGACAATTGATGATTAATAGACATATGTTGATTCAAGAAAATAAACAAGTGTCGCTTTAGTCTGGAAGGAGGTATCCTTCATCAAATTAGAGATGGCTCAGCTTCTTCAATCCGAGACTGGAATGACGGATCCCCGCATCCTGCGCAGCCGCCGCATGCTCATGGAGTCACTGGTTAGATTATTGAAAAAGAAGGAGTTCGAAGACATCTCCATTCAGGAGGTCGCGGACGAGGCGACTCTGAACCGGGCCACCTTTTACCTGCACTATCCGGACAAGAATGCGCTGTTGCAGGCCATGACTGGCGTGCGCTTCCGCCACCTGATAGAACGCCGCGCCATCACCTTTACCGACTGCCGTGGAGCACTGCGAGCCATTGCACTCGGAGTCTGCGACTATCTTGCTGAGACCACAGGCTGCCCCACTCAGTTGGCTCGGATGCCGCTCGAAGGTTCCATCATCCTGGTCGTCGAGGATATGTTCAAGGAAGGCCTTGCCCTTCATGGGATTGCACCCGGTGTCGATGCGGCACTGCTGGCGACCACCGCGGCCTGGGCCGTTTTTGGAGCCGCGCGCCGTTGGTTTCAGACCACCAACCGTATCCCAGCCGAGGAAATGGCAGCCAAGATTGAAACCATGGTAAGCCCGGTCCTTTTCGGCGCCCCTCAATAGCTGAAGAGAGTGGCGTGATCTCCGGAGTGCCGATGAGCAGGTAATCTGGCATACTTTGCGATCCCGCAAGCCTGGCTCTCAACGGGCGATGCCAAGCCAGTTCGAGACCTCATGCTCGATCTAGAAAGGGTAAATCGCGGAAAGCCTTGAGCGAACCGTTTTCTCTATTCGAATCGAACTTGTATAATCCCGCGCATGCAAGGAATACCCTGGAGCACAATTGCGCTCGGCTCGCTGTTGCTCATCCCGGCCCGCCCAGTAGGAGGACAGGAAGTGAAATCTCCGCAACCTGAAAAGTCGCAGCCGCCTGTCAAAATGGAGCAGCGCGGGCGCATCGTTGGAATCGGCGGTGTCTTCTTTAAATCCGCTAATCGTGATCAGATGCGCGAATGGTATGCGAAGCATCTTGGACTCGCTGACAAAGGCCAAGGCGTGATGCTTCCGTGGCGCGAACACGACGACCCGCAAAAGGAGCACGTTACGGTTTGGACTATTTTTCCCGACTCCACTAAGTATTTCGATCCCGGCCACGCACCGTTCATGATCAACTACATCGTGGACGATATGGATGCTTTGCTCGACCGCTTAAAACAAGAGGGAGTAAAGATTGACGCCAAACGAATGGATGAGTCCTACGGTCGCTTTGCCTGGATCTATGACCTGGATGGGAATAAGATTGAGCTCTGGCAGCCGCCGTCCGCAAAGCCCTAAGGGCCTCCACTGCACTTGCTCAATCGGTTTTCTGTAGCCCCTCCGTAGTGTTAGAAAGGCCGGAGATGCTTTGCGCTCGGTCATCTCAATATTCGCATCGGCCACATTGGTGTTGAAAATAGAGTCGTAAGTCTCCTCCGTTATCGTGCCGAGCGACGCGCACTTAGAATAGCTGCTGCAGACAGGCCCGACCGCTAGAAGCCCACGACCTGAGGTCTTGGGTAATGCTGAACTCCCGCTGATTGATGGACGTATCATTGCTTGATTATGACTGGGCGTCGCGGCTTAAAACTTGGTGGCGTTGTTCTTGCCTTCTATGTCTCAGTCTGTTTAGCTGTTGGCGTTTATGTGGCGGAGGGGGCGATTCATCCTGTTCGGCGGCAGCTTACTGCGGCTGATGAAGCGCGCGAAATACTTCGCGCGCGCGATGAAGGCGCGACGCTGACGGACGTATCCATTGCTGCTAGTGATGGGATTCAGTTGCGAGGGTGGGACCTCCATCCGGAACATACGAACGGCAACGCGGTAATCCTGTTTCACGGCGTCAGCGATAACCGCCTCGGCATGGCGCGTTACGCTGACCTCTTTTTGCATCACGGCTACGATGTTCTGATGCCGGATGCGCGCGCCCACGGCCTCAGTGATGGAGGACTGGCGACGTACGGCCTTCTTGAAAGCAATGACATTCGTCTCTGGTTCGACTGGTTGGTGGAGAACCGCCAGCCACGGTGTACATACGCCTTCGCTGAATCCATGGGTGCGGCTCAGCTTTTGCAAGCGATTCAAACTGAGCAGCATTTCTGCGCCGTCGCTGGCGAGTGTCCTTTCTCCAATTTCCGGGAGATTGCATACGACCGAATGGGGCAACGTTTCAACACTGGCCCTTGGGTTGGCCGGACGTTTTTGTGGCCCGTCGTGGAGAGCGCTTTTCTCTATTCTCGGTGGAAATATGGCTTGGATTTCGAGCAGGTTTCGCCAGAAGACGCGTTGGCGAATACTAAGGTTCCAGTATTTCTGATTCACGGTCAGATCGACAGCAACATTCCGGTCCGCCATTCCCGGCGCATCCTCGCCCGGAATCCAAGTGTTGTCCTGTGGGAAGTCCCCAACGCCGAGCACTCAACCGCCATCACCGTCGAACCTGAAGAATTTAATCGGCGGCTGCTTGGATGGTTCGAAACCCACACTCGGCCCTGATCACGCGCCGCAGTCCGAAACTGAATTGATCCACGATGATGAGTTAAACTCCTTCCATTACAAGCGGAAGGGCTGAAGCCTGCGCTTTTGGAGCATTCTTAAGATCCAATATCCTCCGCCGCCAGCTACCAGATGTTTCAAAGTGTGCCCGCTGACAATGTGTCCTATCGCAAAGACTTGTCTATCAGCAGTCTCCAGAGCTTTTGCCAGAAAATAAAAAGCGGCAATCACTACGAAATCTGCGGTGCGAGTATATTTCGCGGGCAGTAAGAGTGTCAGGAGTAAAACTAACGTCGAATAGAACTGAACAGCAGCATAGAAACGCAGGTCGCCGTGACAGTGTATTTCGCTAAGATGCCACTGCAAAACACTTCCGGCTCCAACAGCCAATAACAAAGGCAGCAACCACAATCCGGCGGGGACGCTGATCCGCTCCATGATCACTGCCGCAACCATCGACATGAACACGATGGTCATAGGCAGACGGTCCCAAACCAGGCGGGCATTATCTGGGGCCACATGGTAGTAGGACGATCCAAAGGCCGTCAGCAGCACCCCGAGAAAAACAAGCATGTAAGGCCAGCGTTCGCGGGAGTCAATGAAGTGGTCGTGTAAATCTCTTGCTGGAAGCCGCAAGAGGAAGATGAGTCCCCAGATGCCGACAACGGCAAAGGTCAGATTAGAAGCAACGTTGCCAAAGTTGAGGATTCCCAGCCATGCTCGTTGATCAGCAAAGTTATGATAAGAGGATGGCTGAGGAATGCGCGGCAGCAGAAGCGCCACCGTGCTGACTACTACTGCGACAACCAACAAAAGCAGCATTGCCTTGGATCGAGACATATAGCTGACAGCCCTTCAAGCCACGTTTCCAACAATCTACAATCGAGAGCCGGTAATTGAAATTACAATCACCCTCGATGCCTGTCACCGTGCGATCCTTCGCGAAGATTGGTCTTGGCCTTTTTCGTCGGCCGGCTTAGTCCCGACGGGTTTCACGAACTTCGCGCTGTCTATCAGACCATTGTTTTGAATGATGTCATGGGTGCAGCTAGTGCGCGGGGTGTCTTCAGTAACGGTCGTGGAATAGCAGCATAGGACCCAACTGCTGTTCGTGACCGTTGGGAAAGCCGCACTGGATCGCGAATTCGTCGGTTTCGCGAAACGTGCCGAACAAACGGTCCCACCATGTGATGTCGCCATAGTTAAACCGGTGGAGACCGAGCTGATGGTGGACAGAATGGTGCTCCGGTCTCTGCAGGAAATAGCCGAGCCAGTGTGGTGTCCGCAAATTGCTGTGATAGAAATATTCCCCCAGCACCGCGACCACGTTGTACCACATCGCGCCTGCGGTCGAGGCACCCAGCACTGAAAACATAAGAGCACTCACGATCATCGAATCAAGTGCAATCTCCAGGGGGTGCTTGTAAAAGGCGGTCAACATTTCGATTCGGCCCGGGCTATGGTGAATCTGGTGGCAGGTTCGCCAAAGGAAATTCACATCGTGCCGCGCACGATGCCACCAATAAAACACGAATGTTCCCAAGAACCACCCCAGCAGACCCTGTACCCAGGGCGACATCACTCTGGCATGTGAAGCAAGGACCAGTTCTGGAACCATCTGTTCCAGGTGACGCCGGCCAACCCCACGATACTCACTTGGCAACCGTTCAGGAAAGCTGCGCGAACCTACCATCCAGGCGCTTCCGGGAGCTCTCTGCCTGGAAGTACGCGCTCAAGGATGAAGAAAACCAATGTAGCTGCAATGATTAACGCTATCTGAACCATGTTATTTCTCCATTCGCTAGCGGTTCTAGCCTGAAACTAACTAGTCGCAGCATAGGTGAGGTCCTGGGGGCACCCGACACAAGACAAGACAGTTTCTTCAACTGTCACATTGCGAATGGTTCATCCATGCTGTGATGAGCAACGTCTCTTTGGCTGGGACTGGCGGGAGTAGAATTCGTCAATTACCATGCGCCTTTCGCTCAGCAAGAACAGCGACATCCCGCTGCACCAACAACTCGCTGAGCAGCTCGTGTATCTAATCGCAACTGGAGGGTTGGCGGACGGAAAGCAGTTGCCGAGCGTTCGTTCGCTCGCGCGAACGCTGGGAATTCATCACAACACTGTAAGCAAGGCATACCAGGATTTGATAGTCCGAGGCTGGCTAACAGGGCGGCGTGGTAGTAGGGTCTCTGTCGGAGTTCCGCAAGCCCCACATAGTTCTGCGGATTTGGATGGATTGATCAACCAAACCATTCAGCGAGCCCGGCGGATGGGCTATTCCTTGCAAATACTTCAAGGAAGGGTTCTCGAACGCCTTTTCGAGCAAGCTCCAGATCATATTTTGGTGGTCGAGGAGGAACCCGAACTCCGTCTGATCATTCAGGCAGAGATTTGTTCGAGGGTTGGCAGGTTCGTCGCAACTTGCTCGCCAGAGCAGCTGAAGAAGTCTCCAGAACTGGTGTTGGGCGCTCAGGTAACTGCGCCTGACTACGCTTCGCAACGCCTAAAGGGTCACGTTCCCGAATACCAGGCGGGCGTTATGCTGAAATTTGCGGACGCTGATGAGCATGTTGAACTCATCCGAAACCTCACCCAGCCGTCTATGATTGCGATGGCCTCGGTGAGTCCTGCACTCCTGAAGACCGCTCGGAGCTTGCTTGCACCAGTTCTCGGCCGACGCCACACGTTTAAAGAGTTCTTGCTTCCTTCTAAAGGGCGTGCCGACCTTGGAGGTATGGACATCGCGTTCTGTGATTCCTTGGCTCTGCCTCTGGTTCGCTCCAATAACAAGATTCATTACCGACTCGTCGCTCCTAGTTGCCTGGATGATCTTGCAGCCGTGTTTGAGTACGCAGTAGTGGGGAGTAGCCAAAGAAATAACGCCCAGATCAGCCGCCGAAAACTTAAAAAGAATCTCTGAGACTACTCGAGCCGGCCGTGGCCCGAAACAGAGTCCGGCGATTTCGTAAATTCCTGTCAGAACCAAATCCTGTCCACGCTCAAGACTCACGAAGCCACAGCCCCGACATTCGGGCCGTACACGGCTTCCGCGGGCGAGGGCGCCCGCGCCACACAGTCACGACCGCGCTAGCTCTACACCGGCCTTCTCACAGGCCCGGATTAGGTGGTCATCCAGAGTAGCCAGGGGTAAGCCATTGTCGAGAGCCAAGTCGAGATATGCCGCATCGTATGCGGTTAAACCGTGCTCGCGACTTAGGCGCTGGAGTCTACTGAAGACGGCTGCGGTGGGGACTTGTTCGAGGGCGATCGGCAACTTGGCGAGGTCATTCAAAAAGCTTCGCAGCAAAACGTGGGAAATGCGCTTGCGTTTTTCTCCGACGATTAAGGCGTTCAAGACTTCGTGTGGCCAAAACGAGGGCGCGACCGCGGTGTCGCCGTGCTCGAACAGATCAGCCACCTGTTGAGCTAAGGCAGACTTTTCGTCGGGAAAACACCAAGTCAGCACGACCGAGGCATCAAGGACGAACCGGCTCACCGGCGCCCTTCATTGATCAGGTCCCTGATTTTGAGCCCGCGCAAAGACAGTTCGTGCCGCTTACCAAAATTCGCCAGACGCTCCACCGCATCGGATGGAGAACCTTCCCCGCTCGACATGCGATCCTTCAGCAATTCTCCCAATAGCCGCGAGACGCTGGTATCTCGTCTTGCCGCCTCTATGCGAGCCCATTGGGCGACGTCCTCCTCGAGGGTTACGGTAACATTCCGCAAGCGGGATGATTTTGACACAAGAACAGTGTAACACAGATCTCGTGCCAGAGGGCAAACGGCGCACGCTAACTTTCTCACATCAACCAAATCGCGTCTACATCCACGATGATCTGCGTTCTAGGGATCTTCTGCAGCGCAGCGTAGGCCAGCATTTCCCGCAAAAGCGAATTCAACTTTCCTCGGCTGGCGGATTTCAGGACGAAATGATACCGGTAGTCTTGCTTCAAGCGGACGATCGGCGCGGCGGCTGGGCCCAGCACGCGAATGCCTTCATGGCGCGTCTTGTCGAACCATTGGCCTAATTGTCCAGACCACTGCAACGCTTCATCGAGTTTGTTGCTGCGTACCAGGACGTTTGCCAGGGCGCTGTATGGCGGATAGTGCATCCAACTGCGGAAGCGCAATTCTTTTTCGTAGAAGCCGACGAAATCATGCTGCGCCGCGTATTGCACGGCGTAGTGATCCGGGAAGTACGTTTGCAGCACCACTTTTCCTGGAGTTCCCCCGCGTCCAGCGCGTCCAGCAACCTGGGTGAGCAGTTGAAAGGTGCGCTCGGCGGCCCGAAAATCGGGCATTCCTAGAGCCATGTCGGCTCCTACCACTCCCACTAGCGTGACGCCGTGAATGTCATGACCCTTGGCGATCATTTGCGTCCCGACGAGCAAGTCGAGTTCGCCGGCGTTTAGCGCGTTTAAGGCACGCTCAAAATCCTGCTGACCGCGGACTGTGTCGCGATCCAGGCGGCCGATTCGCGCCTGGGGAACCATTCCGTGCAGCAACTCTTCCAGCTTTTCTGATCCCGTTCCGAGGAAATAGACATACTCGCTGCCGCAATGAACACATGCTTTTGGGATCGGCGCGATGAATCCACAGTAGTGACACTCCATGCGATGAGAACGCTTGTGGTGAGTCAGCGCGATGGCACAATTCTTGCACTCAAGAGTCTTTCCGCAGGTGCGGCACAACACGACCGGGGAATATCCGCGGCGGTTCAGCAGCACAATCACTTGCTCTTTGCGTTCAAACCGGTCTTTGATTTCGGCGGCGAGTTTGCGTGAAATTACCTGCTCGTTGCCGGTTTCCTGAAATTCCTGACGCATGTCGATGATTTCGACTTCGGGCAGTGGACGCTGCTCAACTCGATCAGGCAGGCGCAGCAAGGTGTACTTGTTCTTTTTCGCATTAAAGTACGATTCCAGCGACGGCGTGGCTGAACCCAATACCACTGTGGCATCCGCCATTTTCGCTCGCATGACGGCGACGTCGCGCGCGTTGTAGCGCGGCATTTCTTCCTGTTTGTAGGAGGAATCCTGTTCCTCGTCGACGATGATCAGCGCAAGATTTGCTACAGGGGCGAAAACGGCGGAACGCGTTCCGACAACCATGCGCGCCTCGCCGCGCTTAATTCGGTGCCATTGCTCGGCGCGCTCTTTATTTGAAAGAGCTGAATGGAGGATGGCGACTTCATCTGCGAAAACGTGACGCAGATCCGCAGCCATAGCAGGGGTGAGCCCGATCTCGGGAACCAGCAATATTGCGGAGCGTCCGGCTTCGAGCACTGAACGCATTGCCGCAAGATATACCGCGGTCTTCCCCGAACCAGTGATGCCATGCAAGAGAATGCCCGCAAATTTGCGTGAGTTGACGAGTTCCTGAATTGTCTTCAATGCACTATCCTGCGCGGCGTTGAATTGGAAATTCAAAGGCGGTAAGCGCCCTTTGAGTCCGGAGAAGACGAATTCGGCGGGCTCGTTCACAATCGCAACAAGTCCTCGTTTTGCGAGACCGCTCAACGTCGTTCGCGGGATATCAAGCTCTCGCAATTTCTCTATCGGAAGTCTTCCGCCGGCGGCGGCGAGGGTCTCGATCAACTGTTGCTGATTGGGATTTATTTTGCCCTCGACACTCTTCAATACGGCCACTTTGACGAATCGCTCGGCGTCGCGAACATTAGAAATGTCTTCACGGATGATCCACTTCTTGCGGACCATTCCAGCGAGCAGCGATTTCGACGCGTGTAGCGTAGAAAGCAGTTTCGCCTCCGGCCCGCTGTCGCCGTCGGCAAGGTAGTCGAGCACGCTGATTTCGGTGAGCTGATCTTCCGGAGATTTTCTGGAACGGGCCGAGGATCCCGACACGCCTGCTGAGTGCAGTGCTTCGTGTCCTTCTTCGGTGATGCGATAACTGATCGTCCGCTTGAATTCGGCGCTGAGCGGGAGCATGCTGCGAAACACTTCTCCCAATGGAGCGAGATAATAATCGGCGATCCATTTACCCAAACGCATCAGCTGACCGTCAATGGCCGGTTGCAAATCCAGTGCGCTTATGAGGTTTTTCGCGGGAACATTGGGTTCGCGATCATGTAGTTCGACGACGACTCCCGAGAGTCGCTGCTGGCGGAACGGAACCAAAACACGGCCACCCACGACTGGCTGCACGTCTTCAGGAACGCGGTAGGTGAACACAGCGTCCAGCGGCACAGGAAGGGCGACGTCGCAGAATTGGGGCATGAGATAGCTTCTATAGTATCGCTCCACCTCTGCGCTCTTATGCGAGAGTCGTGCCGATTCGCCGGCGTTCGCGGCGAGGGCGCCCGCGCCACACAACCGCGCAATCCTATTCGATATTTTTGGTTGGGAGAGGCAGCCCGAGGTCTTTCATCACCATCTGCAAATCTTTCCAGGTTTCTTTCTTTTGCCGCGGATCGCGTAATAAAAAGGCGGGGTGATAGGTGACGGCGAGTTTGGTGCCGCGGAAATCGAACCAGCGGCCTCGCAGCTCTGACATTGGAGCGCTGACTGCGAGTAGCGTTTTGGCTGCGATCGCGCCCAGCGCCACGATTACTTTTGGCCTTACCGCGTCGATCTGCCGCATCAGGAAGGGAGAGCATGTATCACATTCGTCGCGCTCCGGAGTGCGGTTTCCCGGCGGACGGCATTTAATGATGTTGGCAATGTAAACATCTTCCCGCTGGAGGCCCATGGCCTTAATCATGTTGGTGAGCAGTTGTCCGGCGCGGCCTACGAAGGGCTCGCCCTTTGTGTCTTCGTCCGCGCCCGGGGCTTCTCCGATAAACATCAGATCAGCGTTGGGATTGCCGACACCGAATACGATCTGCTTGCGTCCCTGCAAATGTAGTTTGCAGCGGGTGCAGTCTCCGATGTCTTCACGGATCAGGCGCAAGGCGTCTGCGGGATCGTTAGAGGTTGGAGTCGACACAGCGAGTTCGACGGGCATTGGGGCTTCTTTCAAGATAGTTGTGGGTTGAACGTAGAAATCGTAGATGCCAAGATCGTTGTAGAAGCGGACGCGGTCGTCAAGCGCGCGTTTGAGTTCAGGGGTGATTGGCATTTTTGTGTGAAGCACGGCGTGTCGCCGTGCGTGTTTAATCTAACATCTTTGCGGCATGCCTTAAGGCATGCCCTGATGCGGACCTGGATTCTTTATTCGGTTATCGGCTTGTTGGCAGCGGAAGCTTGTTGAGGTTGCGCAGCCGAACGACTTGGTCCAATACACGCTGGGCGACTTCCCACTTTGTGGTTTCCGGAAGCTCTATGACTTCTGTGTGAGTGATGATGGTGACGGCGTTGCGATCGGAGTCGAAGCCGACGCCTTCTCGGGAGACGTCATTTACCACGATGGCGTCCAGGGACTTTGAAACTAGTTTGCGGCGGGCGTTTTCCAGGACGTTTTCTGTTTCGGCGGCGAAGCCGACAAGGATTTGGGATTTCTTTTGTTGGGAGAGTTCCAGCAAAATATCGGTCGTGGGCTGAAGCGGTAGCGTCATGGCCCCCGAGCGTTTGAGTTTTTGCGAGGCGACGGAGTCGGCGCGGTAGTCGGACACGGCGGCGGTCATGATCGCGACAGCCGCTTGAGGGAATAATTTCAGAACCGCGCCACGCATTTCTTCTGCGGATTCGACTCTCGTCACTTCTGCAGCGCCGGGAGGAGTTAGCGACGTGGGTCCAGTCACTAGCAACACCCGCGCTCCGCGACGTGATGCGGCTTCAGCTAGAGCGTAACCCATGCGTCCGCTGGAGCGATTGGTGAGATAGCGGACAGGATCGATTTTCTCTCGAGTCGGTCCAGCGGTAATCAGTACGGTTTCGCCGGATAAATCTTGCGAGGCGCCAAGTGCTTCCATCACAGCCGCAACGATGGTTTCGTTGTCGGCTAAACGGCCGGCGCCGGTCATTCCACATGCGAGATACCCGCTATCGGGGTCAACGATGGTCACGCCGCGGGCTTTGAGAACCTCAACATTTGACTGGGTCGCGAGATGATTCCACATGTTCACATTCATCGCCGGGGCGATTACGACGGGGGCCGTAGTTGCGAGATACAGGATCGTCAGAAAATCATTTGCGATGCCCTGGGCAAATTTGGCGATCACATCTGCGGTTGCCGGAACCACTACTAAGGCATCAATTGATTGCGCGACGGCTATGTGTTCGACGGCGGAATCCAGATTTGGATCGGCAGCGGAATCGCTCGCTCCAAACATGCTGGTGATTACTTTTTCTCCGGAAAGAGCTGCGAAAGTAAGAGGCCGGATAAATTGCTGCGCAGCTTCGGTCATGATGACTTGGACTCGAATGCCGCGGTCCTGAAGGAGACGAACTATTTCGGCGGATTTATAAGCCGCAATTCCGCCACATACACCTAAAGCGACTTTCATGGAGAGACCTGGGGGAGGGACGTAAGTTATTCAGTTCTTGGTTCTCAGTTGTCAGTTATTCCGATCCCATCGCTTTATCTAGCATTTCGCTGGCAACTTCGGCAGGTGACCGGGGAATTTCCGGGATCACCCACTTAACTTTGCCGGCTTTGATTTCATCCTGCGCGATACGGCAGGGTTTGCGAGACGGAGTTTGAATCACTGGAGGAGCGCCACCCTGCAACTGGCGAGCACGGCGTGCCGCCACCAGGATGTACCGGTAATTGCTGTCGAACCCATCCATTAACTTCATTGTATTCTCCCCTGCACTAACTTCTGGCCTGCGCGGCCGCTGGCACAAACGAGGCTAGGATCGGCTGGAGCCGGTCCCGGACGTTGGTCAAACGGCAGCGTTCGGCTTTGATGAGTAAATCAACTTGATCAGCGGTTGGCTCAATCCCTGATCGCTGCAGCCTTTCCGCGAGCAGAATAGTCTTCAGCGCTTCCACGGATTCTTCCAGCCGATCGTTCACTAAAATATAGTCGTAGTTCGCATAATTCTCAATCTCACGAGTGGCCGTGGCCAACCGGCGTTGGATTACGTCTTCGGCATCCAGACTGCGATCGCGTAGACGCCGCTCCAAAGTTTGGCGGTCGGGCGGTAAAATAAAAATTCTTACCGCTTCCGGAAGCTTGCGCTTGATCTGCTCTGCGCCTTGGACATCGATGTCGAGCAATAGATCGTGGCCTGCGAGTTCGGCGTCGCGGAGAAACTTTCGACCTGTTCCGTAGAGGTTGCCGAAGACATCGGCGTACTCCAGGAATTCGTCGTTGCGAATCATCTCTTCAAACTGGTCGCGGGGCACAAAGAAATACTCGCGCTCGTTTCTTTCATTGCGACGCGGAGGCCGCGTGGTGTAGGAGACAGAAAAATCAAGGTCAGGAACAATCGGGCGGATGCGATTCACCAGAGTGGATTTACCGGAGCCTGAGGGAGCGGAAATAATATAGACGGTTGTCATTCAAGATTTTGTACTTGTTCCCGAGCCTTCTCGATTGAAGCCTTCATCGCGAGTCCCATTTCGGTAATCTTCAGTGCATCGCCGGCGAGTCCGGAAGTTTTCGAAAGCAAGGTGTTGGCTTCGCGATTCATTTCCTGTAATAAGAAATCGAGTTTCTTGCCAACTTCGCCACCTTCATCGAGCAATCCTAGAAAGTGTTTAACGTGCGTATCGAGCCGGACTAGTTCTTCCTGCACATCACTGCGATCGGCCAGCAGAGCGGCTTCGTGCAGGATGCGTTCTGGCTCGATTTGGGTGGCGAATAATTCTTGCATGCGGGATTTTAGTTTGTCAGCATAACTCTGAGTAACGCTGGCGCGATATTTCTTGACCTCTTTGAAGGCCTCGCGAGTATGCGTCATAAGCTGCCTTAACTCAAGCTCGATCCCTCGCCCTTCTTCTTCGCGCATTCGATTCAGTCGGGCGAGCAACTCTTCGAGAGAGGTCATGACGGCCGCTTCGAATCCGTCGTCCACCGGTTGGGATGCTGCTTGAAGCGCTCCGGGCAGGCGCAGAACAGCATTCAGGTCGGGGTCTGACGAGACTCCGAATTCTGCCGCGGCTGCACGAAAAGCTCGGACGTACCCTCCTACAAAACTCCGGTTGATGGAAAAAGTTTCGGCGCCACCGTGATCTACATTCAACGATACTTCAATGTGACCACGGGCCAGCCTTTCCTTCAACACACGGCGGAGTTTCATTTCCAGAGCGTCATTCTCAGATGGAAGACGGAAATGCAAATCGAGGAGGCGATGGTTTACGGATTTTAATGAGAGGGTGAAGCTGACCTGGCCGTTGCGGTCGCTTGCGGGACCGTTTTCTTTAACAGCTATTACCTCGCCTCTCACTTGCGCGAACCCGGTCATGGAACGGATTGGCATTAGAGCGATTGCCTCGCTGTCGTGAGGCTGAGATTTTGCTGATCCAAATCTATGAATTGAAGGTCATACAAGCGACGATAAGTGCCAAGTTTCTTCATGAGTTCGTCGTGAGAACCAATATCGGCGATAGTACCATTCTCCAGAACCACGATGCGGTCGGCGCGCCGAACTGTTGACAAACGATGGGCGATCACGACGACGGTTCGTCCAGCCATCAGATTGTGTAACGCCGATTGCACCAGTGCTTCGGATTCGCTGTCAAGCGCCGATGTAGCTTCGTCGAGGATCAAGATTGGCGCATTTTTCAGCAAGGCCCGGGCAATCGCGATTCGCTGTTTCTGGCCGCCGGAAAGGCGGACGCCGCGTTCTCCAATTATCGTGTCGTATCCCGCGGGCAGCTCCATAATAAAATCGTGCGCCAACGCCGCCCGCGCCGCAGACTCCACCTCTTTTTGTGAAACCCTGGGCTGGCCATAGGCAATGTTATTACGAAGCGTGTCGTTGAAGAGAACCGTCTCTTGAGTAACAAGGCCGATCTGAGCGCGTAGGGAGGCCAACGTTATATCCCGCAGGTCGCAGCCGTCAATCAAGAGACGGCCCGAGACTACATCAAAGAACCGTGGAATCAGGTGGACCAGAGTGCTCTTGCCCGCTCCGCTTGATCCAACCACGGCAAGAACCTCTCCAGCTTTTACTTCGAGATTGACATTGTGGAGGATGCCTCTCGGTTCCTCTCCGTCATTGGTGTAAGAGAAACAAACGTCGTCGAAACGGATACTCCGGGAAAACGCGGGCAGCGGTTTAGCGTCAGGTTTCTCGGGCACTTCATCCTGAGTATCCATGAACTTGAAGATTTCCGAGGATGCGCCCAGGGCCTGTTGGAAATTATTGTTGAAGAGAGCAAACTTCCGCACCGGATCATAGAGCTTGAACACCGCAATGATGAAAGCCACGAAAATCCCCGGCGTCATAACGCCGTGAACGACCTGTTCACGGCCCAAAAGCAACAGCAGCGCGATCGCGATAGCCCCAAACAAATCCATCAGGGGGGAACTAACTGCGGATGCTGCAACCGAACGGAGGTTGGCGCGAAACAACCACTGCGCCGCCTTGCGAAATCGCGCGATCTCCCAGCTCTCCATGCTGAAGGCTTTGACAATGCGATTTCCAGTGATCGTTTCGTGCAGAATATTTTGGATATCGGCCAGTTTGTCCTGACCGCGCCGTGTCGTATGCCGCACGCGGCGGCCGATCCTACCTGCTGAATAAATAATAAACGGTACGAATAAGAGCAACAGCCACGCCAGATTCCTTCCAAGCAAAATAACCACAACGGCGGTAAAGATAAACGTGAAAAACTGCTGCAGAAATTCCGCCAACACGCTGGATACTGCATATTGCACGCGCTCAATGTCGGTGACAATTGTAGAAACCAGAGTGCCGGTGGTGTGCTTCTGAAAAAACGCAGCAGAGCGGCGGAGCACTGAATCGTAAAGATGATTCCGAAGATCCGTAATCATCCCGTAGCCGGCATAGTTCACCGAGTAGGTTCCGGCGTAGTCGCAAATTCCCTTCAGCAAGGTGGACCCGACAAAGGCGTACGCGACGATTGTCCAGGCATTGTGAAAGTGCGCGGGAACAAATTTCTGCAAGTAGACAGTGTGGTTTGTGTGCGGAATCGTGAAAAGCTGGATATTTTCCGAACCGGACCGCGGATTAAGCACGCGATCCAAAATTGGACCAATCAGCAGGACGCGAAAGGCATCCAGCAGACCCACCGCCGCCAACAAACACACCGATGGCCAGAACTGCCAGCCATAGGGCGATAGATAGCGTAAGAGTCTCGTCAGTTGACGCATAGAGATTTCCGATTGTAGCTGGTCGTTGGCTGAAAATCTGTCGTGGATCCTTTGTCGTTCGTCGTTGGTCTAACCCTTGAAGACCGACCAAGTCAGGGGTTGGCCTGAGTTTTGCACTTTAGCCAACGACGCACGGCGAACGACCAACGACAGTTATTTTGGACTGTCCCGGTGCACTACCTTGGCTTGGTAGCCTGCCGCTCGCATCCTCTTTCTTACCTCTTCCGCAATCATTACGGAGCGGTGCTGGCCACCGGTGCATCCGAAAGAAATCGTCAAATAACTCTTACCTTCGCGGATGTAATGCGGAAGCAGATAGACCAATAGTTTCGAGATGCGCTGGATGAATTCCCTGGTCTGAGGAAACGAACGAATATATTTGGCGACCTTTGGATCGCGTCCCGTGAGCATGCGGAATTCAGGCACAAAATGCGGGTTCGGCAGAAAGCGAACGTCGAACACCAGGTCGGCGTCCTCTGGAAGTCCGTGTTTGAATCCGAAGCTGACGCAGGACACCAAAATGTTTCGCCCCGACTGCTGTTTCTGGAAGCGCTCATTGATGTGCGACCGCAACTCGTGAACATTGAATTTCGAGGTGTCGATAACCATGTCAGCCATGGCTCGTATGTGGCGCAGATGACGGCGTTCCATTGCGAGAGACGACTTCACCGAAGAATTTGCGCCAAGGGGGTGGGGACGGCGCGTCTCACTGAAGCGGCGAAGCAGTGCTGCGTCCGAAGCTTCGAGGAAAACTATCTTGGTGGGAAGAATGCGTTTGACTGACTTAACGATGTCGGGCAGTTCCTCCAGCCTCTTGCCTTCGCGAACATCGACTACCAGCGCAGTACGTTCGATTTCTGGGGACTGAGCGACCAGTTCCGCAAAAGGAGGGATGAGTCCAACCGGCAGGTTGTCGACGCAATAGTATCCAAGATCTTCAAATGCCTTGAGGACGGAGGCCTTCCCGGAGCCGCTCATTCCTGTGATGATGACCAGATCGCGGGGACGGGCAGTAGCTCCGCGTTTGATGGATTTTCGGGGCGCTTTCTTACTCTTTTCGGCGATTTGATTTTGGGCGTTTTGGCGGCGCGCCATTCAGAGAGATGTTAGCAGGGACGATATCCGGTCGCCACTGCGATCCGCCTAGTTGGGAAACTTGGATACAGCTACATCCCATCCAATTCTTGGCGGTCTATCCCTCCGCGTACAGCTACGACGGTATTGTGGCGACTGGAATGCGCTCGTAGTCTTAGGGTCGGTACAGGAGGCTCTATGCTTTGGACAGTATTCGTTATCCTGCTGGTTCTGTGGCTTTTGGGATTCAGTTTCCACATCGCCGGCGGCTTGATTCACCTGCTTCTGGTCGTTGCGCTCGTCGTTCTGGTTGTCAACTTGTTGACAGGCCGAAGTGCTGCTGTCTAAAGCAGCATAGCGATCCAAGTCTCAAGCCGGGAGCGCCACACCCGACCAATTGTGAGCTCCCGACTTTTGTCCCTCTAACTCCTGTCGAATGCAACTTTTCGGTATTCTGAGCGTCCTATCCAATAGAGAATCGCCCCAGACAATCCAACGGCCTCTCCTGACTCGTATTATGGATAGAGAGATCTCCAATGCTCATAAACAAGAGTTCCGAAATAAAGTGGTCTGAAGTTACTCCTCACGCTTTGTACCTAAATCGGCGGAAATTCCTGGCTGGGTTAGCTGCCGCGGGAGCGGCCGGAACAGTAGGCTTGGGATTGCGGAAGCTTGCTGCGCCAATGAGTGTCGCCGCGGACAATGGACCAGCCAATGGGCAAATCCAAGGTATGCAGAAGAGTCCGCTATCCACTACGGAGACGGTAACCCCGTTCAAAGATGTGTCAAATTACAACAATTACTATGAGTTTTCGACTGACAAATACGAACCTGCGAGCTTGGCAAAGAACTTCAAGACTCGCCCCTGGAAGGTGACGATTGACGGTCTGGTCAAAAAGATGCAGGTCCTCAACGTCGATGAGGTCATTAAGATGGCTTCCCCGGAGGAGCGGATCTATCGGCATCGGTGCGTCGAGGGATGGTCAATCGTGGTGCCGTGGGTGGGGTTTTCCCTGAGCGAACTGATCAAGCGAGCGGAGCCTACGGATAAGGCTAAGTTCGTGGAGTTCACCACTGTTTTGGACCCGCAGCAGATGCCGGGACAACGCGGCAGCGTTCTCGAATGGCCCTATGTTGAAGGGTTGCGAATGGACGAGGCTATGCATCCGTTAGCGCTGCTTTGCTTCGGAATGTATGGCTCTACGCTGCCTAACCAGGACGGGGCGCCATTGCGAGTGATTGTGCCTTGGAAATACGGATTCAAGAGCGGAAAGGCCATCGTGCGCTTTCGTTTCACCGATAAACAGCCGCTCAACACGTGGAACATATCTGCGCCGAACGAATATGGGTTTTATTCAAATGTGAATCCGCACGTGGATCATCCGCGCTGGAGCCAGGCTAAAGAGCGCAGGCTGGGCGAATTCTTCAAGCGGCCTACGCTGATGTTCAACGGGTACGATCAAGTCGCAAGCCTGTACAACGGAATGGATCTGAAGAAGAACTTCTGAGCACTCAAGCTAAAATCCGCTGGCTCAAAGTCGCGGTTTTTCTTCTTTGCCTGGGGCCTCTCGCAAGCCTCGGATGGAGGGCTTACCAACACACCTTGGGTGCAAATCCTATTGAGGTAATCACACACTCGACTGGCGATTGGACGCTCAGGTTTATGCTCATCACGTTGTCGGTGACGCCGCTACGCAAGTTATTAAAGCAGCCGTGGTTGATTCGCTTTCGCCGGATGTTTGGCTTGTTCGCGTTCTTTTACGTCTCGCTTCACTTCCTAACTTACATATGGCTGGATAAATTCTTCGATCTGCATGAAATGTTCGCGGACGTGGTAAAGCGCCCTTTTATTACGGTTGGCTTTTCCGCGTTCTTGCTGCTGATTCCTCTGGCACTGACTTCCACTGCAGGCTCGATCCGCCGGCTCGGCGGCAAGCGCTGGCAGGCGCTGCATCGGCTGATTTATGTGAGCGCGATTCTTGGCGTGATCCATTATCTGTGGTTGGTGAAGGCGGACCGAAAAAAGCCGTTGGAATATGGATTTATTCTGGCCGTGTTGTTGGGATATCGCGTGGTGGTTTGGGTCGGGCCAAAGCTCGTGGATAGGTCGCCGTCAAAATCTCCCCAGAGAGTGTAGACCCGGACACCCCCCGTCCGGGCGGACAAGAGCATCCGCCACTACGTGAGTCGTTATGGTTGATCTAGCACGGTGCGCTTCGTTTGGTATTTCGACGAGGGCTGGCAGGTCGTGTAGCCGTCCATGTGCGTAACGTCCGAGTCATGATCTTCGCGGACCATGTGATAGCTGCGTATCTTGTAACAAACCGGTTTCTCGTGTTCCCAATTTTCTGCGTAAAAGTGAGACCTGTTCTCTCGGGAAAGCAGCTGGGGTAAAGTTACGAGCTTTTCAGGCTGGTCGGAAATTAGCGTGGTCGGGTTCTGCTGCGATTGAGTTGTCGCGCCGATTGCCGGGATTGATCCGGCGAGGAATAACACAAGAAGGGTTGGCACTCTCATATATCCCTCCATCTAGCGGAATTATAACTCCGAAGACTCATCTGAATAGCTGCGGCGCGAACGACGCCAGGTTACGCCGCCAGACCATCCATGTGTGCGCTCCGGGCGTTTCGATGTCATCGTGACGGATTCCCTTGGATTTTAGCCATTCACGAAAGCTTCGGTTAATCGTCACCAATCCGTCATCAGTGCCACATGCAATCCACAGCAGGCGAATTTTTGAGTTGGCGCTGGAGTCGAGCGAAGGGAAATCAACGGCAAAGTCTTCGTCCAAGCCACCAGAGCTGAAGGCTCCTATCCATGCGAATTTGTCGAGATTATTCAGGCCAGTCAAAAGTGACTCGGAGCCGCCCATGGACAGTCCCGCAATGGCTCGCGAGTTGCGGTCCTCAGAGACTCGATACTGCTTCTCCACTTGAGGGATCACTTCAGTGAGAAGTGTCGCGGTAAACTTTTCGAAATTCTTGCGGCGCAAAAGATCATCATCGAACCCTCCACGCCTGACTATCTCAGGCGCTCCGTACCCCAGGGGCATTACCACAAGCATGGGTTTTGCTTTGCCGCTCGCGATCAGATTATCGAGGATGACATTGGCGCGGCCGACTGCGGTCCATCCACTGGCATCGTCGCTGAAGCCATGGAGAAGATAGAGGACAGGATATTTCGTCTTCGCCCCCGGATCGTAAGCGGGCGGCGTGTACACGTAAAAATCACTCTGATCGCCGACTACCACTGACTTGTAGAAATGATGATGAACCACTCCGTGCGGAATATCGTTGACTTCCCAGGGCAATGACGCGGGGCCGGGAACGTGCACCATGCTCTGCGTGTTGAGGAGGTTTGGCTTCATCAGAGGATTCGAGGGATCGATCAGACCGACGCCGTCTGCCTGAAAAAAGTAGCCGTAGAAATCCGGGTCCAGCGGACCTATGGTTATGGTCCACATTTCATGATCGTCTTTCTGCATTGATAACGACTTCGCACCTTCCAGTTCCAACAAGGCTTCGGCGGCGTTGGGGTCGTGAAAACGGAAAGTTACCCGGCGATCTGACTGGACTTCGGGAGAAACAATCGTGGGAGCCGGAGGAGGAGCGGGCCGGGGCGGGGACGACTGTGCCCAACCGGAAGCTACAGACAGAAAAAGCAGAAAGGAAATTGTGCGGGGCATGTTTCCTCGCTTTCCGAAAACGCCGTGAGTATACAAGAGGAGTACCCGACTTTCAGTGGAGGCGTGAAAGTCGAAGTCACCTCATCGCAGCGGTGAACCGCTGCGCCACTCAAAAACTTCAAGTCGAATCAGCTCTTTTTCTGCAAATCGTCGAGCGCGGCAAGGACTTCTTCGCTGTGCTTCTTGGGAGCTACGCTGGTGTACACCTTCACGATCTTGCCATCGGGATCGATGATAAACGTATGGCGAGCGGCAACGTGAGCAATGCCGAAGTTCATAACTGATCCATACTCGCTCGACACTTTGTGATCGGTGTCCGCCAGTAATTTAAAATTCAATCCCTCTTTGGCGCAGAATTTTTTGTGGGAATCTGCACTATCGACGCTGACCCCGAGTATGACCGCATTTTTCTTGATGTACTGATCCTGGTCACGCTGGAAGTTGTGCGCCTCAACGGTGCAGCCGCTAGTGAAATCCTTGGGATAGAAATACAGCACAACCCATTTTCCGCGATAGTCTTTGAGGCTGACAGATGCGCCGTTTTCGGAGGGAAGGGTGAAGTCAGGCGCGACTGTTCCCACTTCTGGAGTAGGGCCGGCGAAAGCAAACTTCGCAGCAATTGCGCCGGCAATGGCTACCAATAGCAGAATGATCCAATAGCGCATGGAGCCCCCTCAGCAAGGGGAGCCTATCGCAGGGAAAGGGGCTTGTCCAGCAAGCGGTTCTTATAATCTCGCAGGAAGTCGGGCCCTCCCCAGCGAGGATTCTGCAATTCGAATCTTCCCCGTCAAGTCGTATGCGGCATCTTGAAAAAGAATAGCCAAACAAATATTCCGAATAGGAAAAGAATCAGCGCGCTGCAACAAAGGGAGGCGGCGGCAAACAGTGACCGCATTAACTGTCCCCGCGAAAAAGATCGAAGCAACTGGATGATGGCGATTACTTCGAAGACAAGAGTAAGCCCGACGCCCAACGTCAAATAAGTCTCAGCCAATCCACCAGCCACGGCTCCGAGCCCAGTGGCATGCGACGTGGAAAGGTCCCGAAACACAAGAAAGAAAGTGAACACTAACGGAATGGCTGGGATCCAAGCCAGCAGTACTCCCCAGAAAAATCTCCTCTTTGTGCGCTCGTCCATTCTCTGCCCTCCGAATTATCCAGTCGAATTCTACGATGCCGGTGCCGCGGCAATCTCTGTGGCTTTTCCGTTGCGATAAGTTACTTTGAGCGGTTTGCCGCCGTTCACATAGTCGACTATCTTCTCGCTATCGTCGCCGCCGGATTCGGGGACGCCTAATCCAATCGCAAAGTCGGCCTGCAATTCGTTCATGCCCGGCTTGACTTCGTGCTTATCGATGGAATCCCAAACGTCGGAGGGCCAGTGGGTATAGAGCGTATGCGGATCCTGAATGAAGAGCATGTCGTTGGCAAAAAAGCGGTAGTCATCGCCTTCGAGCGCGCCTATTGAGAAGGCATACTCCTTGCCGTCTGCGAATACGGCCATGATCTGCTTCTGCCCTGGCGCCCTCGGCGAAGTAACTGCGATCACATCTTTGATTTGGAGCTTTTCGAGTGGCGTTAGCAATCCGGCTTCACGGGAGAAATCAACGTGATGCCGTGCGGCGTCGTACGGATAATAAGTAATACTGTAACCGACCTTTACCCAAGCTGGTTGCTTGGTGAGCTGCTTTGCAGTTTTCAAGTCGTACATGTAAAGCTTCTCAGGAGTGACGTAGTAATCGGGGTTGAGGGGAGGTGCCTGCGGCTTATTTAGCTGGCGGACTTTGTACTCATGACGCTGGTAGAAAATGTAGCCAATCCTCACGCCAGCCGCCAGGATAAAGATCAGCAGAATGAGTTGGATTCTTTTCATGTCGATGAATTCTGCGGCTTCCGCTTGAAATCTCGCACTACAACTCCTCAGGGCATGCGAACAATCGCGAGTAAGTAAGGTAAACTTAAAGTATTCCAGCAGCCGGAAACGAATCCTATGCCAACTGAGAACGAAGTATTAGACGCGCTAAAGCAGTGCTATGACCCGGAAATTCCAGTCAACATCGTCGATCTCGGCTTGATTTATGAAATACGTTTCGACGCTGTCGCTGGAGCGGATTCGGGTTCGCAGCAAGACGTAACCGTCGACATGACCCTTACTGCTCAAGGCTGTCCGGAGCACGTTAACATCAGTGCTCAAGTTAAGGCCCGGATTGAGCAACTTCCCGGCGTCAGAAATGTGACCGTGAATGTGATCTGGACTCCGCCATGGGGCCCCGAGAGATTGAGCCCCGAGGCCAGAAAGCAATTAGGGATCGAATAACCCCCGCGGGCTGTGACCAGCCTTAGCGGCTGAGCAGCGCCTCGAACCAGCCCTCTCCCCGGCTCTCCGCCAAGTTGGCTAGGCGTTCGCCGGCCCTGGTCACAACGTCCAGATAAGTCGTACCCCGCTCGATATATTCGGGAAGATTCTCGCGTAATTCGGCAAATTTCTCCGGATACTCGGAGGCCAGAGTTGCCAGTCCGACGCCGGTCAGGATCAATCCGGCGGCCTTATTGCCTTTGACAAACATAAGGGCGGCCGCTCCCGCAGAGCCCGCCAACAGTGCCCGCTTCCAATATTCCATTATTCCCCTCCAATTTTTTCTGTCTCGCGAACCTTGGATGCTGAAATGTTACCGGAAGATTGGCATTATTCCATAGTTTTCAATGGACGAGCTGGACTCAGTGCGAATTGCGGAGCTTCGCTCCGCCCGGCAGATGGGGACATCCTTCGACTTCGCTCAGGACAGGTCTGCCCCACGAGGTCTGTGCTAGATTTTTCTGATGGAACCTGAGCCTTCACTTCCGAGCCCGTCGCGGGTGGAACTTCTCTATTGTCCGCAATGCGGAGTTGAAGTAACTGACCCGTTGGTTTGCGGTGACTGTTCCGCTACCATCTGCCGGCGCTGTGGCAGTCCGCTGGAAGCCGCGGATGAATTAGGAATGGGATGAAGTCTTTCAGAGCGTAAACCTAGGAAACCGGAACTGTCCGCCCTCTGTTGCCAGCCCGGGCAGGCGAGGCTTTTGTCGCAGGATTGTACGAGCCGCCATTTCCACGATTGGTTGCAAGCGGCATCGGGGCAGCCGAGGTTGAGCCTTGATACTTGACCCGGGCGGCCATTAGTTTTTCCAGTTCAGGTTCGCCAAGGGGCTGCTGGCACCCCAGCAAATGGGTGATCAGCGCGATTTGGGCGAAATGTTCCACCGTCTCCATCTTCATATAGGCGCGATGGAGGTCAGCACCGTAGGTGACGACGCCGTGGTTCGACATCAGGATGGCGTCGTACTGGGGAATCAGCGGCGCCAGCGCGTCCGTAAGCTCGGGCGTGCCCGGCGTCCCATATTTTGCCAGCGGAATCGATCCCAGGCCGATTACCACTTCGCATACCAAAGGCTTATTTAGCGCCACTCCTGCCGCGGCGAAGCCGGTTGCGGTTCGCGGATGGGCATGAACAATTCCTCGCACATCGGGGCGAAGCTTGTAAATCAATAGATGCATCCCAATTTCGCTGGAAACGTTGTTGTGCCCGGAAATCCATTCCCCGTTGACATCAACAATGACCATATCGGAAGGACGCATCATGCCCTTGCAGATTGATGTGGGAGTCGAGAGAATGCGTCGTTCATCGAGCCGCACGGAAAGATTTCCGTCCATGGCGGCTACATAGCCGCGCTGGTGCAGCATTTTGCCAAACTGCACGATCTGGCTGCGGTAGTGGCGTTGGCTCGGCATTTCATCGATATTGCAGGGGAGGATTCCAACCCAGTGCGCGTATAGTACCGCATGCGCTAGAGCTGAAACAATGCTAATCAACCAGATTGGCTGTTTTTTAACCAGTTTGGGCTATTGAAATCTATAATTTTCCAAAGTGCTAGTCTCCGATTTTGATTATCACCTGCCTTCGGAATTGATTGCGCAAGAGCCACTCCCCAACCGCGCCGATTCGCGCATGCTGCACCTAAACCGGAGTTCGAGAACGGCGAAAGACAGGCACTTTCGTGACTTTCCTGGCCTACTCCGGCCGGATGATCTGGTTGTTTTCAATAACACTCGGGTTCTTCCGGCGCGGCTGTATGGAAGAAAGAGCGAATCGAAGGATCAGTCACTTGGCGCTGGCTGTATCGAGGTTTTGCTAACGCGGCAGAATTCTTCTGCACCCAACGAATGGGAATGCCTGGTACGTCCCGGCCGCAAGGTTGGGGTTGGAGACGGTCTAGTGTTCGGCGATCGCGAAGAACTTCGCGTCGAAGTCATCTCGCGCGGACCGTTCGGCGAGCGAGGCTTGCGGTTTGATCAGGTGGACAACTTTTTCGGTCTGCTGGAACGGCTGGGACATGTGCCCCTGCCTCCCTACATTGACCGGGCAGACAGCCCCGAAGACAGAGAGAGGTATCAGACAATTTTCGCCCGGGAACGCGGCTCAGCCGCAGCCCCGACGGCAGGGCTGCATTTCACGGATGGAATCCTGCGACAAATGCGAGATCGGGGCATTGAAACCACCGAACTCACTCTCCACGTGGGCCTGGGCACGTTTCAACCAGTGCGAGTGGAACGGGTGGAAGACCACAAAATCCATCGAGAGTCTTACAACATTTCTCCGGAAGCGGCGGAAAAGATCAACTCCGCTCTCGACGCCAGAAGACGCATTATTGCGGTTGGAACGACGACGGTCAGAACACTGGAGCACGCCGCCAGTTTGTCTGCGGACGGAAGAGTCACAGCGGGGACTGGAGAAGCGGACATCTTCATCTATCCGGGCTATGAATTTCGCGTGGTTAAGGGCATGCTTACGAATTTTCATTTGCCACAATCCACGCTGTTAATGTTGGTCTGCGCCTTCGCGGATCGCGAGCGCGTACTCGCCGCCTACCGACATGCGGTTGAGCAAAAGTATAGGTTCTATTCGTACGGTGACTGCATGTTCGTGGCGTAGGGAATCGTGCCAACTATCACAACGTGCAGTTGGCGCACGCAATACAATTGAAAGCGATCCATTGACTCAAGAAATGGACAACGGCATGAAGACCGCACTCTTTTTGCTAACTATGCTGTTACAGCTTCGCGTTTTCGCGCAATCTCCCTGCGAGACTTCGGGTCCGATCCCATTCAAAGATCACGGCAAATGGGGATACATATCACCGGGCGGCATCGTCATTCCGGCCCATTTCGACTACGCAGGTCTCTTTACCTTGGATGGAGCAATTGCTTGCGTTGCAAATGAGTGCGGGCTAGTAGGACAGAATCGTTCATTCATAACCTCAACTTGGAATCGTCAGAGTGCTCCGTCTGTTCAGGCGTTTTCCGAGGGACTTGGAGCAGCGACCAACGACGGCAAGTGGGGCTACGTAGATCGTGAAAGAAAGGTGGTTATCCCCCTCCAATTCAAGTATGCCGGGAACTTCGATCATGGCATGGCAAGGGTGATTCTAAAAAACAAAGCCTTTTTCATCGACAAAACGGGAACAAGAGTCACTCCGGAGTTTGACGGCGCTTTCGATTTTCATGAGGACCTCGCTGCAGTAGAAGTCGCCAAGAACGTCGGGTACATCCGCCGGGACGGCGGTTTCGCCTTACCGCCCCTTCATCAGAGTGCCAGTGGCATTGACTTCTCCGAAGGCCTCACCGCCGTCCGGATTAACGGGAAAGTCGGATTCATGGACAAAAGGGGGAGCATTGTGATCCAGCCGGCGTACGATGACGTGTATGCCTTTTCTAATGGGCTTGCACCCGTAGGGCTTGGGGGGAAGTGGGGCTACATTGACAGGTCGGGCAACGTAGTGATCCCAATCCAATACGACATAGCTCACATGTTTTCAGAAGCCGTTGCCTCTGTGGAACTGCGCGGCAAGTGGGAGTACATCAACCCCAGTGGCAAGGTCGCCATTCCGGCCACGTTCGATGCCACGATGCCATTCTGCGGCGGATTAGCCGAGGTCGAGACATTCCAAAAGATCGGCAAGACAAACAGCGGCTGTCGGGGCGACTTGTACCGAGGCAAACACGGAATGATTAACCATGCGGGAAACTACATCTGGCGAGAAGCGGAAGAACAAACGTGGCATTCGCCGTTCTGCATGTGAAGAAACAGGATCGTAAGCTACAAGCCAGAAGCGCCTTTCCCCCATCCTGTTAAAATTGATTGTTGTCTCCTCGGACAAAATCTTCGGCTGTTCCATCTGAGAGCGCGGTTGCAACGTCTTCTGCGGCGGGTTCCTCCCAGCCATCGCTTGTCGCGAATACTGGCAAGGGCCGCATTTTTCTGATGGATGCCATGTCATTCATCTTCCGCGCGTACCATGCCATGGCGCGGCAACGCGGAATGTCCACCAAGACGGGACTCCCTACGGCTGCCACTTACGTCTTCGTAAACATGTTGCGAAAGTTGCGCGATGACTTCTCGCCAGAATATCTCGCTGCGGTGTTTGATGTGGCTGCTCCGACTTTTCGGGATCAGCAGGCGCAGGAAATTACCAGCGTCCGCAAGTTTGATTTGAAGACGCAGACTTTTCAGGAAATTCAGTATCACGGATACAAGGCAAATCGGACCCAGATGCCCGCTGACCTGGCGCAACAGGTGCCTTTTATAAGAAGAGCCCTGGAAGCGTATCGCATCCCAATCCTCGAGCTCGGCGGCTATGAGGCTGACGATGTCATCGGCACTCTTGCTTGCAAAGCGGTTGCGGCGTCGTATTCGGTTTACGTCGTTTCCAGCGACAAGGACATGCTGCAATTGGTCAACGACCGCGTCCATGTGCTGAATCCGCCCAAGGACAATCTGATTTGCGACGCGGCGAAGGTCGAAGAAATTCTTGGCGTCCCGCCCGAGCGCGTGGTTGACGTCATGGCGCTGCGAGGCGATTCAATCGACAACATCCCCGGTGCACCTGGCATTGGAGACAAAGGGTCGGTTGAACTCATCAAGCGTTTTGGAACAGTTGAGCAAACGCTGGAACGTGCCGCCGAGGTAGAGAAGAAAACTTATCGAGAGTCGCTGCAGAATAATCGCGACAACATTTTGCTAAGCAAGAAGCTGGTAACCATTGATTGCGACGTTCCGATTGAATTTGACGTTGACGCAATGAAGATGGGAGAACCCGATGTCGAAGCCCTGCGCGAGCTGTTTACGGAATTGGAATTCACGTCGCTTCTGAGGGAGTTGCTTCCGGTCGTCGAGGTAACGCAGGCAAATTACACCGAGGCAGAATCGGCGGATGATGTCGACAGGGCCCTGAAGTCCTTTAAGGGTGTGTTGGCGATCGCCGTCGAAACCAGTTCAGAGGAAGAACATTCCGAAGAACCCGACTCCGAGCCGGAAGAGGCCATGTTGCCTCTGACGGACGCTGCACCTCCGAGAATAAAACCTCTAGATATCGCGATCTCGGCTGCTCCTGGAGTTTCCGTGACAATTGCAGCCGCCGCCGAGGGAGCGATGTCCCGTCTCAAATCTGTTTTGGGCGATGAGAGCGATCCCAAGGCGATCCATGATTCCAAGGCGGCTGCCCATGTTCTGGAGAGACACGGAATCCAGCTAAAAGGCGTGCAACATGATTCGAGGCTGTATTCTTATTTGCTCGATCCCACATACTCCTCGCACCGTCTTGCGGATGTCGCATTGCGACGCTTCAACCTCAAGCTGAACGGATCGCTGCCGGAGGCCGCTGACGTAACAGGACGGCTCAGCACCGCGATGCGGCGCGAGATTGAGGAAGAGGGGCTACTGAAGCTGTACCAGGAAATCGATTTGCCACTGGTTCCAGTTTTGACACGGATGGAGCATGCGGGGGTAAAAATAGATCTCAAAGTGCTGGGAAAAATGTCGGCACGGCTGGAACAAGAGGTCGATGCAAAAGCCAAAGAAATCTATGAATGCTGCGGGGCCGAGTTTAATGTCAATTCTCCAAAGCAGCTTGGCGATGTTCTCTTCAACAAGCTGAATTTGCCCAAACCGGTTAAGTACGGCAAGGGCAAAACAATTTCGACGGCGGTCGATGTGCTCGAAGCATTGGCTCTCACGCACGATGCTCCTCGGATGGTGTTGGAGTACCGGCAACTTTCGAAATTGAAATCTACCTACGTCGATGCGCTGCCTGCGCTGCTGGACAAAGATAGCGGTAGGCTGCATACAACGTTCGATCAAACCGGAACCGCTACGGGCAGACTGTCGTCGGCGAATCCTAATTTGCAAAATATTCCTATTCGGACCGAACTTGGCCGCGAAATCCGCGCCGCATTTACGGCTGAACCTGGCTACGTTTTGTTGGCGGCTGACTACTCGCAGATTGAGCTTCGGTTGCTGGCGCACTTTTCGGAAGATCCGCTTTTAGTTGAGGCCTATCGGCGGGGCGAGGACATTCACACGCTTACCGCGTCCCAGGTATTCGGAGTGCCTCCGCTTATGGTGACGGCAGATCATCGGCGGCAGGCCAAAGTGGTTAATTTCGGTATTGTGTATGGTTTGTCGGCTTTCGGACTATCGCAGAGGCTCGGCATCGAACCGAGCGAGGCAAAGCAATTCATCAACGCCTATTTTGAACGATACCGCGGAGTGCGTGATTTTATTGACCGAACATTGGAAGAGACCCGCCGTGATCAGAAAGTGAAAACGCTCTTTGGACGGGTGCGGCCCATCCCCGACATCAATAGCAAGAACGCAAATCTGCGAGGATTCGCCGAGCGAACTGCCGTGAATACCCCGCTGCAGGGGACAGCTGCGGATCTGATTAAGCTGGCAATGATTCGAATCGATAAGGCGTTGAGTGAACGCGGAATGCGTTCGAGAATGACCCTGCAAGTCCACGACGAACTCGTCTTCGAAGCTCCGGAGGCGGAAGTCGATATTCTGCGTTCGCTGGTGCGTGAGGAGATGGAGACAGTCCATCCATTAGTTGTTCCATTGCTGGTTGAAATCGGCGTCGGCCCGAACTGGCGCGATCTGGAATAACAATAAGAATGTAGGGCAGACACTCCTGTTCGATAAAAAGCAGCAGAACCTTCCTTCTTCTTGCAAGTTGCATCCAAGAACAAATTATCTAAATGGAGGAATTTCCATGCTTCGTAGCACTGCCAGTCTGCTCGCTATCTTTTTGTTCGCCGCTGCTGCAGCAGCGCAGATACCTACTAAAGGGAACATTTTCTTTGGGTACTCCTACGTCAGCGCGGATACGAATCTCGGAGACCGCGCCAACCTGAATGGGTGGAACGGATCGTTGGAGGGCAAGGTGCTCCCATTCGTGGGGATCGTCGCCGATCTCAGCGGTCACTACGGCTCACAGAATTTTCCCGTTTCCTGCGGCGGCGTCAGCGGAGCTTGCACAATCAATGTGAACGCAAGCATGCACACGGTTGTATTCGGTCCGCGCGTGTCGGTCCCAATCTCGAAGTTCACGCCATTTGGCGAAGCTTTATTTGGAGTTTCACACGTTAGCGGCAGTATTTCCGGATACTCTAATTCGGACACTTCGTTCGCGGAAGTGCTCGGCGGAGGCGTTGACTACCGTTTAGTGCGCGGAATCGGAGTTCGATTGGAAGGAGACTTCTTGCAAACGCGATTCTTTGGCAACACGCAAAATGATTTCAGATTATCGACTGGCATCGTCTTTCACTTTTGAAGAATCGGGGGTCGAGCGGCTCGATCCGATCGCTGGTTAAAAATCGGAAAGCCGAGAGCCTGCCCTGGGCGAAGTCGAAGGGGCGGCTGTCCCTAGCGGTGCCGATTTAGTTGTGGGTGGGGGGAACGTACTCCGCAGGCAGAGCAGCGCCTTCGCCGAAGAAGTATTGCTCCATTTGCTTCACGATGACTTCCTGATCCTCACGCCGCGCGGGATTCAAGCGATACTCGTTCAGCAGCATTTTGCAGAACTCGGTCCAGCCGTTCCATGCCTCCTGGGAAACTGAGTCATAGATCTTGCGTCCGAGCTCAGTATCGAATGGAGGCTCGTCTAATCCTGGAAGTTCTTTGTGGAGCTTTGCGCAGAGTACTTTGTGCTGCGGCATGATTTTGTGAGAATTAGTCTCTCGAAAATTATCTCATAGCGGCCATGTTAGCAAAACAAAGGCCCACTTCCCGTGGGCCTTTTAAATGGTAGCGACCTCTCTATATGGAGTGCGGCGGAGGCGCGGTTGAGTTTGGAATAGCGGTTGGTGGAGGTGTACTTGGAGTGGTGCCAGGAGCCTTGGTTCCTGGGTTAGCCGGATCAGCTGGACTCGGGTTCGGAGCTGCTGTCTCGGGAGCAGGGGCTGCTGTCGACGGCACAGGTGCGGCGGTTGATCCGTCGGGAGTAACGATTGCGTCGGGAATCGGTGTTGAAGGTGAATTTCCCGGATTTGAGCTTCCGGGAGCGGCTGTGGAGCCGGTGCTTGGCGAACCAGAAGTTGAGCCGGGCGTTGGGGATGCGGGTGTAGTGTTGTTCGGGGCCGCGGTGCCGGGCGTTTGAGTCGCTGATGGAGACGACCCCCCCTGGCTGGGAGTACTGGAACCGGATGTGCTGGATCTTGACACGCCGGTCTGACCGGATGTCGAACCGGCCGACGACGAGCCGCCAGATGTTTGGGCGCCAACCCAGGTTGCGGCTAACAGCACAACAGAAAACAGAGTAATTTTAGTCATGTCGATAGTGCCTCCGGAGATTGATCGTCAATTCTCAAATCGTTACTTCTCAAATCGTCGATTCTCAAGTCGTTACTTCGCAAAATCTGTAATCCCAGATCGTTCATTCACAGATCAATGTAGTAGCCGAGGAAAAGCGAGGGAATCCGGTATACGCTTTAGCTTCGCGAGCGGGCTTATGGTAGAGCCATTAGCGTGCGGATCTGAACAGACGAACTGCTCCCGGTCGTGCCGGCTCATGTATGATTTTGACGGCGTGTTTTGCGCCGCGAAACTGCATCTGATCTGCTTCGCAAGCCAGTTATGTTGACGCAACATCAAGCGGCATCTTCCGGAGCGTTGGAATTGCTGGAAACGCCGCTGACCCGCGAATCGGCTATCCGTCTTCTCTCCATCGATGACAACGAATTTCCCGCGCTTTTGTCGGCAGCGCTTGAGGCAAAGCAACGATTCAAGCCCGGCGTAATTACTTATTCCCGCAAAGTTTTTATTCCGCTGACTAATCTTTGCCGCGATTATTGTGGATATTGCACATTCCGGCGCGATCCCGGCCAGCCTGGCGCGCTCACAATGAATCCGGGGCAGGTCCTCGAAATCGCGCGGGCCGGCGAGAGGATGGGATGCTCCGAAGCTCTATTCAGCCTCGGAGACAAGCCGGAACTCATCTTTCCGGAGATGCGCGATACCCTGCGCAACTTGGGATACAAATCCACCCTTCAATATTTGGAAGCCATGTGCGAGTTCGTTTTAAGTGAGACCAGTTTGCTTCCACATCCGAATCCTGGACTCTTGAGCGCAGAGTGGATCAGGCGGCTGGCAGCCGTTTCTCCAAGCATGGGAATTATGCTTGAGAGCACAAACGATTCTCTGCTCCAGGTCGGAAACGCACACTACAACGCCCCTGACAAAGTTCCAGCGAAGCGTCTTCGGATGATTGAGGATGCGGGAAAACAGAATGTTCCGTTCACTACGGGCTTATTGATCGGTATCGGCGAGTCTCTTGAGGATCGCGTCGATACGCTGCTCGCTATCCGCGAATTACATCGGCGCTATGGACACATCCAGGAAGTAATCATTCAAAACTTCCGCTCAAAGCCAGACATTCCGATGCGCGATGCTCCTGAGCCCACGCGTGACGACATGTTACGCACGGTGGCTGTTGCGCGCCTGCTGATGCCTGACATGAACATTCAGGCTCCGCCAAATCTTTCCGCGCCGTATTACGATGAGCTGCTTGATGCGGGCATTAATGACTGGGGCGGAATTTCGCCTCTCACTCCCGATTTCATCAATCCGGAAAAGCCGTGGCCGCACTTGCAACAACTGGAAGCGCGAACTAACGCAAAGGGATATCGGTTGCGCCAGCGGCTTCCGGTTTATCCGGAGTTCGTGAGTGCAGTGACGGCTCGTGCCGGCCTGGTTTCAGACAAGGTCAAGGCCGCATCGGACCGTGATGGTTATGTCAGGAACGTGGCATGATCGTCGTACTCACCGGCGGGACGGGTGGCGCCAAGTTCGTTGACGGGTTGCGCCAGACAGTCCCGCAGGAACAACTCGCAATTGTAGTGAACACCGGGGACGACCTGCGATGGTGGGGGCTCTCAATTTCGCCGGATATTGACTCTATCATTTATGTGCTTTCCGGATTACTCAGCAAAGAACGTGGATGGGGAGTACAGACCGACACGTTTTTTTGCCTGCAAGCCATGGCGCAATATGGCGAACCGGCTTGGTTCAAAATTGGAGACCGCGACCTCGCGACTCATCTGTTGCGTTCACAATTGATCATGGACGGTAAGACGCTCTCTGAAGCAACTGACGAAATCGCCCGGAGGATGGGGATTGCGGCGCGCATCGTCCCGATGAGCAATGATCGGGTCGAGACCCGTATACAAACTCCGTCAGCCGAACTTGGCTTCGAGGAATATTTCGTGAAGCGGAGATATCAGAATGTGGTACTTTCCGTGCGTTTCGCTGGCGCAGAACAGGCGGAGCCGGCTCCCGGAGTAGTCGAAGCAATCCTGTCGGCGGACGCTGTCATACTTGCTCCCAGCAATCCAGTTACGAGCATCGGACCGATCTTGTCGGTTCCCAAGATCAGGCAAGTGTTGCAGGCAACTTCAGCGGAAGTCATTGCCGTGAGTCCGATCATCGGCGCCGCGGCTGTCTCGGGGCCCGCCGCGAATCTCATGTCCGCGACTGGATTGCCAGTCTCCATAGCTGGAGTGGCACAGGCTTATCATGATTTTCTGGACGTTCTGGTAGTAGATACATCCGATTCCGAGAAAGGCAAAGAATTAGAGCATTCGGGATTGCGTGTACATTGCACGAACATAATGATGAGAACCGCACAGGAGAAGGCGCATCTCGCGCGGGAAGTGCTTTCGCAGTTGGCGTGCGAAGTCACTGCGCACTCCGGCTCGGAACGATCATGATTCTGATTCCAGTTAAGAATCTGTCAAACGCCAAGCAGCGGCTCGCGTCTGTGCTGGATCAATCCTCCCGCACTGAACTGGCGCAAGCAATGTTGTCTGATGTTCTCGAAACGCTGGGGGCATGGCGTGATTGTCCGGAGATTGGCTTGGTTACGAGTGATCCCTTTGCTTCCGCGTTAGCGGCCGCATTCAACTACGAAGTGATTTCCGATGACGCCTGCCGCAGTGAGACCGAGGCTATTGAGACAGCAACGCGCGTTTGCGAACAACGCCGAGTCAAGAGCACACTCGTCATTCCTGGCGACATTCCGCTGATTACCGTCTCCGAACTCGAGCAGATTTTAGCGGCGGCGCCGGAAAAAGGTGCGGTTCTTGTGCCGTCCGCGGACAAACGTGGCACCAACGCCGCGTTCCGCAGTCCCGCGGGATTGTTTCCACTACGTTTTGGCAATGACAGCTTTGTCCCGCACTTGGCCGCGGCTCGAGCAACCGGAAAGGCATGCATCGAGCTTTCCTTGCCCGGCTTCGCTCTGGACATCGATACGCCTTCGGACTTGCGTCAGCTCGCAGTCGCGTCCGGCGACACTCGTGCCCAGCGACTGGCACGCCAATGGAACTTCGACGAGCTTCCTGTAGCGTCAAACGGATAATGGCCCATACGCACGACCTTCGCATTATTCCGATTGAGCTCGATTCTGAGATTCGGCCAGGAGATTCACTCACGGAAGAGTTTTTGCGAGCTTTCAAGAGACAGAAGTTATCGCTGACGAAAGGCGACATTTTGATTGTTAAACATAAAATCGTGTCCAAGGCCGAAGGACAGATTGTGAAACTCGATACGATAAAACCCTCAGCAAGCTCTCGCGCCTGGGGCCGCAAACATCACGTGGACGCGCGTGTGGTAGAACTTGCAATCGCTCAAAGCAAGCGCATTGTGCGCCGCATGCGTGGCGTCATGATCACTGAGACAAAACACGGACTGATTTGCGCCAACAGTGGCGTTGATGTTTCGAACGTCGATGGAGGCATTAACGCGCTTCTCCTTCCCGACGACCCTGATGCTTCCGCTGCAAGGATTCACCGAGAGCTAAGGAAACGGCTCCGGCTTTTCATTCCTGTCATTATCACCGACAGTTTCGGACGTCCGTGGCGCGAAGGTCTGACCGAAGTTGCCATTGGAATCGCTGGCATGAAACCCCTGCGCGACTATCGCGGAGAGCGGGATTCGCATCAATACAAGTTGCAAGCCAGTGTTGAAGCGGTCGCGGACGAACTGGCTTGCGCCGCCGGCCTTGTCTGCGGCAAGCTGAACCGGACGCCAGCCTGCATCGTCCGTGGCTTTCGTTATCAGGCGGGGCGTGGCTCGGCGCGTGATTTGATTCGTCAAGCGGCGAGTGACTTATTTCGTTAATATCTACCTGAGCCTTTGTGAATAGAGAGTTTGTGAATCGAATCCTGACACAATCCGAGCTGGAAAGTTTTCCCTCCATCGAATGGCCGGTGATCGCGGATCAAATGAGCAGTGAGGCGCGGTCCGCCCTCGTGCGGGTTTTGGAGTCGCAAGACGGCTCAGTACTTTCACGCGAGGAATGCTTTCTGCTGGGGAATGCAGAGGGCGACGATTTGTTGGGATTGCTGGCCGCGGCAAATTGGTTGCGCTCTGAGCTTGTCGGGAACATCGTTACCTACGTTGTCAATCGCAACATCAATTTCACGAATATTTGTTTTGTGGGATGCAAGTTTTGCGCCTTTAGCCGCGGCCCTCGCGAATCCGACACTTACTTCCTGGACCCCGAACAGGTGGCTCACAAAGCTATCGAAGCCGCGCGGATTGGTGCAACTGAAGTCTGCATACAAGGCGGCCTGCCACATGGACTGCCGCCGTTTTACTATCGGGACATTCTTCGCGCGGTAAAGCGAGCAGTCCCCAGCATGCACATTCACGCATTTTCGCCGATGGAAATTGTCTATGGAATGGAACTCACCGGCATGCCGGTCTCGGATTATCTCAGCATGCTGCGGGACAATGGCCTCGACACTTTGCCAGGAACGGCGGCGGAGATTCTCGACGACGATGTCCGTTTCGTGCTCTCCCGAAACAAGCTTTCGACGGATCAATGGACGCAGGTGATCCGCACCGCTCATCAGTGTGGCATTCGCACTACTTCTACGTTGATGTACGGTCACATCGAAACTACGGAGCATTGGGTTAACCAACTACTTCTTCTGCGCGGCATTCAAAATGAAACCGGAGGTTTCACCGAATTCGTGCCGCTCGGTTTCGTTCATCAAAACACTCTGCTTTTCCATCAAGGGCTTTCTCGCACCGGTCCTACCCTGGCTGAGCACTTGAAAATTCACGCTTTGGGAAGAATTCTTTTGGCCGGCTCGATTAATAACATTCAAGTGTCGTGGGTGAAGTTGAATCGCAAGCTTTCGCAAATGTGCCTGCACGCCGGCGCTAACGATTACGGCGGAACCCTGATGGAAGAAAACATCTCTCGCGAAGCGGGCGCGACCGCCGGACAATACACCAGTCCTGAAGATTTCCAATCGCTCATTCTGGAAGTGGGCCGGATTCCTGCTGAACGCAACACCGTCTACACGCGAATCAATATCAAAGCACATTGCGAGGACTACTCCACCGAGCAAGCGCTTGAGTCAGAGTTCGCGTGAGCCGCACCATCGCTGTGATCGGGGGGACCGGACCCGAGGGATTTGGGCTGGCTTTACGCTGGGCCCGAGCGGGCGAAACCGTGATCATCGGATCGCGGGACCCCATCCGTGCACGCGACGCCGCCGAGAAAATCAAACAGAAAGTCGGAGAGCAGGCGAGAGTCTCCGGAAATGAAAATGCCACTGCGTGTGCGGATGCAGAAATTCTGGTCCTGACGGTTCCCTTCGAAGGCCAGGTTGCGTTGCTGAAGCACATAAAACTGGCAATCCGTCCTGGCAGCATTGTGATCGACACAACCGTGCCCTTAGCGGCCAGCGTCGGCGGACGCGCTACGCGAACCTTAGGGGTCTGGCAGGGATCGGCTGCGCAGCAGTGCGCCGAACTTGTTCCGCAAGGAATCCCAGTGGTAGCGGCCTTTCACAATGCGTCCGCCGAGGTTTTGAATGCGGATGGTCCGGTGGATTGCGACGTGATCGTATGCAGTGATGATCCTGCGGCGAGCCGCGAGGTGCAGAGGCTTGCCTCACTCATTCCGGGTGTCAGGGCAATTGACGGGGGAAAGCTGGAGACTTCGCGAATCGTTGAGCAAATTACGGCACTACTCATTGGACTAAACATCCGTCACAAAGGTCATTCCGGAATTCGCATCACGGGCCTGCCTGACGCGGCGTATCATCTCTAAATCCTACCGAAACGCCTGCTTGTATGAACGAGTCCAGACCTGACGGAAACGATGGCAGGCCAGCGATTGAGTTCCGCAGAGTTACTTACACTCTTCCCAATGGCCGCGAGCTTCTTCACCAATTGAATCTCGAGATTCGACGCGGCGAGATTCTCGTGCTGCTTGGCCGCAGCGGCTGCGGTAAAACCACAACACTGAAACTGATCAACCGTCTGCTCGACGCGAGCGGCGGCGACTTGAAAGTTGAGGGCCGCTCTGTTCACGAATGGGACGTAATCCGGCTGCGACGAATGATTGGGTACGTGATTCAGGATGTCGGCCTGTTTCCTCATTTCAGCATCGAGCGCAACATTGGATTGGTTCCCAGAATCGAGGGCTGGCCTGAAGACCGCATCCATCAACGTGTTCAAGAGCTGGTGAAGCTCGTGGGATTGGATCCACAGATCGCATCGCGGTATCCGCGTGAACTTTCCGGCGGACAGCGCCAACGAGTGGGCGTCGCTCGTGCCCTTGCCGCAGATCCGCCGATCTTGTTAATGGACGAGCCGTTCGGGGCACTCGATCCGCTGACCCGCGCCGAGTTGCAGCGAGAATTTCTCGCTTTGCAAAACCGCCTTAACAAGACCATCGTATTCGTGACTCACGATCTTCGAGAAGCGCTGTTGCTTGGAACGCGCATCGCGCTGATCGATGCCGGCAAGCTGGTGACAATTTCCACGCCGGACGAATTTATGAATTCTTCGGAGCCGCTGGTGGCGGCTTACAACTCAGCTTTTTCGGCGGGACCGCGTCCCCTGGAGCACCAATGAGCCTCTGGCATTTCTTTCTGGAAAATCACACTGAAGTTCTGGAACTCACGCTGGAACATCTGTGGATGGTAGGCTGGTCAATTCTGTTTGCAGTGCTGATCGGCATCCCGCTCGGAATTCTAATCACGCGCTGGCCGATACTAAACAAACCGGTGCTGGGGAGCGCTAACATAATTCAAACCATCCCAAGTCTCGCACTGTTCGGATTTCTTTTGCCGGCGCCGTGGATCGGGGCCCGAGCTGATCGTCTTGCGATTCTCGCATTGACGCTCTATGCGCTGCTTCCGCTGATTCGCAACACTTACGTCGGCATAAAAGGCGTGGATCGCTCCGTCGTCGAAGCCGGAAGAGGAATGGGAATGACGGACTCCCAGCTTTTGTGGCAGGTTGAACTTCCGCTCGCATTGGGAGTCATCATCGCGGGAGTACGTGTAGCAACGGTCATTTCCGTCGGTCTCGCGACGATAGCTGCCGCGATCGGTGCGGGTGGTCTTGGCGAATACATTTTTCGCGGACTGGCCATGGTGAACAATCGAGTCATCCTCGCAGGTGCGATACCAGCAGCAATCATGGCGCTGCTCGCCGACGTGGGCTTGGGGTGGCTTGAGAAGCGTCTGTCGCGCGGATGACAGGCCATTCTTCTTAGACTTTTAAATTCTCGTTGACCTGGTCCGCCGTTTCGCAGTACCTTCCAGCCTATCCTTCCAACAGCGAGGTGCACCGCTTGCCAATCTCCGCCGTGGACGCAATCAGTCCCGCATTTCGACATACGAAAGAACAACTGCTGCAACCTTTTCGTTTTGTGGAATGGGCGAAACTCGCATTGGTCGGGCTCCTTGCAGGAGAGTTGAGTTCAGGCGGCTGTAGTTCCCCTAATTTCCAAATGCCGAATCATGGCGGCGGCCCGCATCGGTTTCTGAGTCTTGGCCTTCCCTCGGCAAATCCACTACTCTTCGCTGCAATGATTGCCGTACTAGTTGTTACTGGATTGGTCTTGTTGGTGTTGTTTATGTACATAAGCAGCGTGATGCGATTCGTCCTGTTCGACAGCGTTATCGCCAAGCGATGTGAGATAGGACAGGGCTGGAACCGAAGGCAGCGGCCGGGACTGCGATACTTTCTGTGGCAGCTGCTTTTCTCATTTGTAGTTTTGGCCGTGACAATTATCATGATCGGAATTCCCGCCGGTGTGGCTGTCGCGGCTGGCTGGTTTAAGAACGGGAGGGAACACATCATTCCTTTGGTTCTGGGGGGAATTGTTTTATTTTTTCTCTTTCTTGCCTGGATGCTGCTGGCCTTCGTCGTCAAGGTGTTCAGCAAGGATTTTGTGGTACCGCAAATGGCTCTCGAAGATATCGGCGCGATTGAGGCGTGGCGCAGATTATTAAAACTGATTGAGTCAGAAAAGGGCGGCTACGCCGGGTACCTGGGGATGAAGATTGTAATGGCCCTGGGAGCTGCGATGATTCTGGCAATTGTCGCGACCATAATAATTGTGATCATGCTGATACCGGTGGGAGGCATCGGCGTCATCGCGGTCTTGCTTGGGAAGAGCGCTGGCCTGACCTGGAACCTCTACACCATTTCTGTCACAGTCATCGTGGGCATAATCGCAATCGCATCAATCATATATTTGGTCGCCTTCATCTCAGTTCCTGCGACGGTATTTTTTCCGGCTTATTCCATCTACTTCTTCGCGGCGCGGTATCCCGCCCTCAGCTATCTTTTGTATCCCCCTCCTGCGCCGACGAATACACCCATTCCCGACTCAGGCCCGCCGCCTCTTCCCGGCCCAATCTTCTAGCATTCCTGTCAACCCTGGATCGCGCCTGAATCGCCTGGAGGAGCTGCATACTTTTACACCGCATGGGGTTTCGTGACCGGAATGTGAATAGAGTGTGAAAATCAACTCACCCAGGCCGTTCTGATGCAGCCCAGTCGAACACCCCCACATCCAACCAGCACTAACCTCTCTGAAAAGCTAGAGCAGCACGGTTTTCACCGAAAATCTCGATTCGTCTTAAGAGGAGAGTTATGAGAACAACTTCTAGAATTTCCAACAACTTTCGTACCTTCGTTACCGCTGTTTTCGCGATCGCACTTCTCGCGATCCTTGGCACACTGCCAGCCAATGCCCAGATGGTTATCGCAAACCCTCCGTACACGGCTTCTGTTTTCGCCACCAGCGTGCAAGGTGTCTATACCCAGCCAGATTCGATTACTCTCGGCCAAGGAAGCGTGTTCGTGGGTTATGGAAATAACGTGTCCACCACCGGCGCTGACGGCAAGAGCAGCACGATTGTCCAATACTCGATGAGTGGCGCGGTGTTGAATACGTTCAGCGTCAAGGGTCACAATGATGGTCTGAAGTGGAATCCAAAAACCAATCTTTTGTGGGCTCTACAGAACGAAGACGGAAATCCAAACCTGGTAATTATCGATCCCAAAACTGCGGTGCAGACGATCTACACGGTTCCTCCACCCGCAAGCGGAGGCGGAATTGATGACGTCGCGTTTCTCGGCAACAATGTGTACATAAGCGCTTCGGCCCCGGCGAACAATCCAAATCTCGCTCCCGCGATTGTTCAGGCCACACTGAACGGAACATCAGTCACATTAACTCCAGTATTGCTTGGGAATAGCAATGCGACGGATATCAAATCCGGCAAACCGGTCACTCTGAACCTTCAGGATCCAGATTCTATGATCGTTGATCCCGACGGGGATCTAGTGCTCAATAGCCAGTCTGACGCGGAAATAATTGTCGTTCATCGTCCAGGATTTATCGACCAGAGTGTGTTTCATCTGGCGATCACTTCGGGAGGCGTAGCAACGCAGATTGATGACACAGTTTTCGCGACCTCGTCGAAAGGTGTGATCCTCGTCTCTGATCGCAATGGCGAAACCGTCTATGCGATTCAAGCGCCATTCTTTCCTCCTTCTGGAGCATATTCAGCCGCACCCACATTTGTTGGACGGCTCGATATGAACACCGGGAAGCTGACACCCGTGGTGACAGGAATGGTCAGTCCGCACGGAATGGCTTTTATTAAGAAATAGAGAGTCCGTTTAGTTGTGGCCGAACGCGTGTACCGGATTCACCACGGGGGTGGTACGGTACGCGCTTTCCTTTGCAGTTTAAGTCAACCCAAACTTTCGATGGTGCGAAGGGAATTCCGTTGCGAGAGGTATTCTCGAACCGCAGCTCTCCAATCAGGCATTTTAATTCCGCAATTTTCCAGGCTTGTCGATGACAGCACGGAATAATGCGGCCGAGGCGCAGGACGTACAAACTTGTCGCTTGTAGTTGGACGCACGATGGTATTCATGCCTGAAGCAGCCACTAATTCTTCTGCTAACTCAAACCACGAGCACTGCCCGCGATTGGTCGCGTGGATAATACCCTGCGCGTTATGGCGGCAAAGTTGAATGATGGCTGAAGCCAGATCTGTCGCGTGAGTGGGGCATCCGCGTTGATCCTCTACAACGTCGATTTCAGGACGCTTATCCGCCAGTTTGAGGATCGTGTCAGGAAAACATTTCCCCCCGATTCCGAAGAGCCACGAGGTTCGCACGATGCACACATCCGGCAGAATCAGCGTTAACTGTTTTTCGGCCTCCGCCTTAGATTGTCCGTACACGCTGCGCGGCGCGACCGGATCGCTTGTCTCGTACGGGGTTGTTTTTGTTCCATCGAAAACATAGTCGCTGCTGAGGAATAGTAAACGGGAGCCAAAACGGTTTGCTGCCTCCGCAACGTTCGCTGCGCCGCCGCAATTCACGTCGAACGCGAGTTCGCGATTAGTTTCGCAACCATCGACGTCGGTATATGCAGCTGCGAGCACGATCCAATCCGGGGAAGTGCGTTCGACGGCATCGAATGTCTGTTGTGGATCGCGAATGTCCGCGTTTTTGGAGGAAAGGCCGCTGACCTCGTCGGCTTTCCATTGGCTGATGAGCGCCTTTCCCAATAAGCCCGTGGCGCCGAAGATAGTCGCTCTCATGCTTGCATTATACGGATACGGGTTCGCATTGTTGGCGGAGGAAAGCTTGTTAGGGTATCGTGCGGACGAGTGACGGACGCAAACTCGCCGTTTTCTCCGGTGCTACAATAAAATATTCTGCTTTGGTTCTGACCGAGGTATTGTCATGTCAACCCTTGAAGCTCCCGTCCTAAATCGAATTCGTCCTCACAAAGAGAAATTCACCAACGAGCCGGCCACGGATTTCAGCCGGCAAGATATTGCCCGCCAGATGCGCGCGGCTATCGATAAAGTTCGTGGCCAATTGGGCCATGAATACGATCTGATCATTGGTGGTAAGCGGATCAGAACATCGGACAAGATCAAGTCTGTGAATCCAGCCAAGCCTTCTGAAGTTGTCGGCGTACATCAAAAAGCTGGCAAGGAGCACGTTGAACCGGCAATGCAGGCCGCGCTTCGTGCATTTGAAAGCTGGAGCCGTACTTCTGTTGAAGAAAGAGCCAGTCTCCTGTTTCACATCGCGGACCTGTTGCGGCAGAGGAAGTTCGAATTCTGTGCATGGCTGGTTTTCGAAGTCAGCAAGAACTGGGCGGAGGCGGACGCGGACATCGCCGAGACCATCGATTTTTGCGAGTTCTACGCTCGCGAAGCTTTGCGCCTCTCGCATGTCCAAACCCCGGTCCAATTGCCGGGCGAACGCGATTCCCTCTTTTATATTCCGTTGGGCGTGGGGATTGTCATCCCTCCCTGGAATTTTCCCGCAGCAATCATGGCTGGGATGACGGTTGCCTCCATCGTCAGCGGCAATACGGTGATTTTGAAACCCTCCAGCGAGTCCCCGACGATTGCAGCCAAATTCGTGGAGCTGCTCGAGGAGGCTGGAGTCCCCGAGGGCGTGGTGAATTTTTGTCCCGGCGCAGGCGCCACTTTTGGCAATGCTTTGGTCGCGCATCCAAAGACCCGTTTCATCGCTTTTACCGGATCGCGCGAAGTAGGCCTCGATATCAATAAACGTGCCGCTGAACATGTGCTGGGGCAAGTGTGGATTAAGCGCACCATCCTCGAGATGGGCGGCAAAGATGCAATCATCGTCGACACCGATGCCGATCTGGACGCGGCGATTGATGGCGTGGTCGCTTCTTCTTTCGGATTTCAGGGGCAGAAATGCTCCGCGTGCTCTCGCGCCATCGTCGATGCGCGTGTCTATGACAAGTTTCTCGAAGGACTGAAGACTCGCGTGGAAGCGATCAAGGTAGGCGATCCCGCCGACAATGCATACATGGGCGCCGTTATCAGCGAAGGCTCGATGAATACCATTCTCGAATATATTGAGCAGGGGAAAAAAGATGGAAGGCTGATTACGGGCGGCGGCCGCGCTACCGGGGCCGGGGAAGGATTCTTTCTCCAGCCGACAGTGATCGCAGATATTCCACCCAAGTCGAAGCTGGAGCAGGAAGAAATATTCGGGCCGGTGCTGGTGGTCGTCAAAGCGCGAAATTACGATCACGCTCTGGAAATCGCGAACGACACTGAGTTCGGGTTGACGGGGGCGGTTTATACAAATTCGCGGGAGAAGATTGAACGCGCTTTTCGCGAATTTCATGTCGGCAACTTGTACATCAATCGCAAGTGCACGGGTGCGATTGTCGGGGCGCATCCTTTCGGCGGATTCAACATGTCGGGGACAGACTCGAAAGCCGGCGGCCCGGATTATCTATATCTGTTCACGCAGGCAAAGGCCGTCGCAGAGAAAATCAGGTAGCAGACCCGGCTACTCGTACCGCAATGACTCGGCGGGCAGAACCCGCGCCGCTGACCACGACGGATAGATTGTGGCAACCAGCGAAATTCCAATCGCCACGATTGCGACCAGCAAGCCATCGATCATTCTCGGAGCGAACGGGACGTAATCGATCGAATAAACTTCTGGCGCCAGCGATAGCAAGCGGTAGTGTCCGCCCGCCCACGATAGACCGTAGCCCAATGTTAATCCAATCAAGGTTCCGATTACTCCGATTAAGACTCCCTGCGCGATAAACACACGCCGCACCTGTGATTTGCGTGCACCCATGGACATCAGGACCGCAATATCACGCGTTTTTTCCATGACCATCATGATCAGAGAAATCAATATATTCAACGCGGCTACAAATACAATCAGCCCGATCGTGATGAATGTGACCAAGCGCTCCATCCGCAGAGCGCGAAACAACGCTTTGTTCTGCTCCATCCAGTTCCTGGTCATGAAACCTTTTCCAGCAGCCTGCTCAAGCTGGTCTCCGATTTCGCCTGCTTTGTAAATGTCGTCGACCCTGAACTCAATGGCGGCAATCTGATCCCCAATGCCGAATAGCCTTTGCGAGTCGGACAAACGCGCGAGCGACCACGAGCTGTCATAGTCATAAAATCCGGAATTAAAAATTCCAGCCACCCGGAAGCGGCTGTATTTCGGGACCATGCCAAAAGGCGTCAGCTCCCCCTGCGGACTGGTCACGAGCACTATGGAACCGACTTCTGCGCCAAGGCTCTCAGCCATATCCTTTCCAAGAATGATCGGAGGCATCGATGCAAGCCGATCTTCGACGCCCCGCAAAGAATCCGGCAGCTCAGCTTGTGTGGCGCGGGCGCCCTCGCCCGTGGAAGTTGTTTTTGACTTAACGCCGTTATCAGTGGGCTCCTCTGGTTCATTCAGCGCATCAGCCGATCCAGCAACGACGCTTTTCAGCAGATCGCTAACTTTATTCTCCGAACCGGGAATGATCCCTTTCAGCACTGCCCCACGAGCCCGTGGACCGCGCGAGATCATCACTTCCTCGTAAATTGTGGGAGCCGCGGCTACAACGTGAGGCCGATGCGACAGGCGATCGAGCAATTCTCGCCAGTCTTTGATTCCATCATCCTGCACCCGCAGCAACGTCACGTGGGAAGTAGTTTCCAGTAGACGATCCTGAAGATCCTGGCGAAATCCATTATTTATCGCGAGTGCGATGATCAGCGATGCAACCCCTGCTGCAACGCCAAGAATAGAGATTCCGGTGATCACTCCAATAAAAGCCTGGCGGCGCTTCGCGCGCAAATAGCGGGTTGCAATAAACAATTCGAAGCGCATGGGAGTGTTTGATAGCGTTAGCTGATCGGATTATATAGAGATGATTGGAATACGAGCGAAGCTCGACTGCCAGTCATCTTCCGCCGATTACAGTCTTTGCCGAGCCCATATTGTCGTAACGATCATAGACACGCACCACGACAACATGTTCCCCGGAAATGTTTTTTTGGTTTTGCGGGTCGGCGCTCAAGGCAGCATGAAAATCGTAACGCTCAGTCTTGGAATCCGAGATCTGGCTCACCGGCTCGACGAATTGCCAATCGCTCGCATCAATGGAATATTCCGCGCGCGCGATTGGCGAGAAGCCGTCGGTTGCGCGAAGCGTAACGTGGATCTGCGTACCGTCGACAGATGCCTTCAGCTCTTCGATCCGCGGCGGCGTTGTATCCACTTCAAACCGGGCACTTTCTTTTTGCGCTATTAGTGCCTGGCCAGGCGAATGCGATGGCGCGTCGGACGCGACTACCTTGATGACGTATGCCCCATCGGGAAGAAGAGACGAATCGAATGAATAGAACTTGTCAGTCAGATTGTCTTTCAGCAACAACCAATTGGTTTCGCCTTCGCCGCGATAATAAATCGAGTAAACCATATCGTCGTCGTTGTCATCGTGGACGCCGAATCTCACTCCAATAGATTCGCGGTCATGGATCGGCGACGGAGGCGTTTCGATCCGTGGGCTGCCTGTCACGTTTCCGCTGGTATCCCCGCCGGATTTTGGCACAGGCTGATAGCGCACACCTTGTTGCACTGTCACGTCATCAAAAACGGGCGCAACGTTTTTCGACAGATAGTTTATTGTGACGCTGTCCAGTTTCGGCGCTGGATTACCGGCGCGCAGTACGGCTTTCCACTGGATGAAACGCGCGGGCGGGGCTACTATTTCCGAATTCTTCAACCAATCGATTTTCTGCCATGGACTCCAGTTCCGGTCGGGATTGTCTACGTTGCCGCTGCGGGCAAATAGTTCCACCTTTCCAGTTCCACGAAATTCCGCGCGTCCCCAGCGGGAAAAAATATGCGCATCAAAAACATCGCTCTGATAAGTACCTTCCCCGTCCGGCCCCGCGCCGAGTCGGAAAATCTTGCCCAGATTACTAGTGGATGCGTAGAGCCCTCCATCAGCCGTACGCGCAAACGCGGTCACCTGACTTGCAGTGGCTTTCAGCAAGTCAGTAAACTGATCTTCGCCTCTGACCTGGTAGATGTGTCCACCATTTCCGGTGCCAGCTAACAGGCCCCCATCGGCACCGAATGCCAGCGCGTAAACCAGGTCATCCCGAGAGCTCCAAATTCGTGCTGGGGCGCCGTCGGGCGCGATTCGATAAATTTCCGAACCTCCACCCGTATTCGATCCAGAACCCGAATAGTTCCCTAGAACCGCAGATGTGGCCGGCGAACCGGTACCCGCTGACAAAGTGATTTGCGATCCGGCGCCTGAGGGCGTGGCGGCCGGCGACGAAATCGAGTGCGAAATGGAGAGGCCCACAGCAGAAGAGACGTTTCTTTTTTCTCCGACCCCGGCGGCATAAATGTTCCCATTGCCATCCACGGCCAGCGCGGTAATTTCTTTCTTAGGTGCACTGTAAAGAACAAACCCCTCGCCGCTGGGTGAAATGCGATATACCAACCCGCTTCCATCCGAGCCGGCAATTAGATTGCCTTGCGGATCAAAGGCTAACACCCGTATCTGGGCTTCATCACTCTTGAAGAAGAGTGTGTGACCACCCTTCGGCGTCACCCGAAATATCTCGCCATGATCGCCGGTTGCGACGTATAGATTGCCCGTCTTGTCGAGCGCAAGATCCCATATATATTTGCTCCCCGGATCGAAATAAACCGACGAACTCCAGCTTGAGCCGCTCTCAACTGATTTCTTTCCTTTTCGATCTGTTGGCCTACCTGTTGTGTCTCCAGTGGCCTCAAGCTTATAAATCTTCCCGTCCGGATTGGTGGCGGCATAAACCGCGCCATTGTCGTCCACGGCGAGCGCCTGCACCTGAAGCTCTTGTGATTCGAAAATGGAAGTGGACTTACCATCCGGCGTAATCCTATAAACACGCGCTGGAGTTCCCGCAGCTGCATACAGGTTTCCACTGCGGTCGGTTGCGATTGACCATATGTAAGAGGAGGGAGTCGTGGTGATAGGCTTAAATTCGGGAGCGAGTTCCAGTCCTCCATCACTTCGGATTGCCACTCCGTCGGCCGTTCCTTTTGCCAGGTCCTCAAACTTCGACTGCTCCCATGTTCGAGTGCCGTCCGCGAACGCCAAGGCTGTCGCAAGAAGAAGAGCGAATACAAAAATAGTGACGCCGCGAACCCGAGTTAGCACCGAATCAAGCCTCCTTAAATATGTGGGGAAAAAATCAGGGTACCACGCGCGACAGCCCAGACGAGACGGTTACAAAAGAGCTCCGGTTACTTCAGAGAGGGACGACCCTTAATCACTTAATTTATTTACTTCACGTTGATCGTCAGCATTTGCGCGCCCGCCACCACGTAATCGAGCGGAGCACTTGCGGACTCGTTCACGGAAGATTCGCCTAAGACGACCATGTCTTGCGTCCCCCGCATCCCTTCCATCACATTCATGATTGAGAGGGGGAGGGTTGGCATTACTTTGTCACCGACCATAGCTTCCGGATCCGATTCTAGCAATGAGATGTATACCCGGTTGTTCACGTGCTGTTTGTTCATCAAGGCGATGGTCGAAGCAAGATCGAGTCTCGATCCCAGCAGCTGGGAGCCGCGATGCATGTGATCGAGTGAATCCCCGTCGCTGACCAGGATGTGGAGCTGACCTTTGGAGGTCGAAGACGGAATGTGGATCGGTATGTGTTTCACTATGCCGTCGCCACGGTATGGGCGGAGCATAACTTCAACCAGAATATCGTCCCCCGGGCGGGCCTCGGTACCATCGGTGCGAGCGCTTTCAATGCGGGCCCAACGGCGTTCGTGGGTAACTTCGAAATCAAGATGGACGCTCGTAATTTCTGGAACGCTGTAAGAGTTGTCGTAGATTCGCCCGAAGCGCTCGCCAATCGCCATCGAAGCCATTGCTGCCGCCGGCTGACCGCCATCAGCTGCGGCGAACATATCCTGTAGGGCAACAGTGGGGAACCCATCCACGGCAATTCCGCCCGTCATCCGGTAAGTAGTTTCGTCGCCATATTCGTTGACACCATGCAGGGCATTGAAAACCGTCGCCATCACTGCCACCGGGCTTAACCGGGCGTTATTGAGTATCTCGTAATGAAATTCCTTTGCGGTCACTCCACCATGAATGCTCAGCGTTACCGGAATCATGTCCGGCTTCTTCCCGATCTCCCCAAGAATTCCGTTGTGGCGATCTTGCACGAAAGCTCCAACAGGCTCGGTGGCGTTGACAATTTTAAAGGCATTCAACGGAGAAGGAAGGGTCGCCAATACCTCGGCTTTGGTCATGGGCAGGTCCACCATGCCGGATTGCAGCAGAGGATGGCCGCAGGCAAGCAAATGACTCTCGTCTATATATGTGACGGTGCAAGTTGCGGCAATGTCCATGTCTCCGCGGACCAGTACCGCGCTGATTGCGGACCCCGGCACTACCGGCCCAGGCTGCTTTTCGTCACTCACCGAGCCGACTCCCATCACTGGAATGATGCCCGCCGCGGCGAACTGCGGAGCAAAAAGACGAACCGTATCTTCAGAGAACCCGTTGAACGCGAGCGGTGTCTCAATCGGTTTCAGATAATTGGCGAAATTCGTAACGGGAATATCAACAGTACCTGGACCCGATGTCTTGCCTGGGATCACAGCACCTGCCTTGGCCTCGATTGGACCTGGCGTTGTGCTGGTGTCCATCGCATTAATTTCTAACATCTCCGAGATCGGGGTTACTCCGGCTATTGGTTCTTTGGAAAATTCACCGATCCGAAAAGCCAGAGCCCCAGCCAGTTTGCCGTCAAAGTAAACAGGACTGCCGCTCATTCCGGCAACTACTCCCGTGTATTCGGCTTTCGTTCCCGATAGCCGGACCAAAATGATGTCTCCCTTCGGCCCGTTCGCGTTTTTCAGAACGCCAAGCACTTCGACGCCCATCGATTCTGGTTCCGTTCCTTGAAAGACGGTGTAGGCAACGCCGCGCATTCCGGCGTGAATCTGGCTGACAGGAATCGTTTGAACCAGCTTGGGATTTCGAGTCTGGGCAACTCCGCAAACTGCGGATAGAGACACAACCGCGAACACGAGTATCGCTCGTCGCATGGAGATTTCCCGGAGGACTGCGAACCAGTCCTTCAAAAACTAACTTCGCGTTTTGTCGATCGCGTTGCCCTGGAGGAGAGGAGTGGCTAAAGCTCGCAAAACATCCTATTCGCGAAGCCGTGCGTCTATACTAGCATAAGAATTTTGAGGATTTTCATGTTTTCTAACCGTCAAAGTCCGACCCGTGGCTGGTTCCCGCAGCGTAGACGGGCCATGTCGTTGTGGCTGCTCGCCTTATCTTTGATTGCGGCATTTATGCTTCCTGCATCGGTTCAGGGTCAGTCATCCAACCCAAATCAGCAGGAGCCACCCCCCGCGGCGGGAGGCCCACAGAACGAAACCGGCCCCTATGCGATCCCGAAGAAGGCAGAAGAACCACCCCCTCCCAAGCCGGAGCGGCCCAAGAAGATCGAAGGCATGCCGGACTACTCGATACACATGGACGTGCCTCTAGTGAATGTGGACGTTCTGGTTACGACCAAAGACGGGCAGTTTATTTCCGACTTGAAGAAAGACAACTTCCGAATTTACGAGGACGGGGCACCGCAGGCGATAAACAATTTTACGATCTCTCAGGCGCCGATCACTGCTGTCTTGCTGGTGGAATTTGCATCTACGAATTACGCATTCCTGGTAGATGCGTTGCGCGCGTCTTATGCGTTCGCGAGTACCTTGAAAAAAGATGATTGGGTGGCGGTGGTGTACTACGACATGAAGCCCCATACCCTGGTTGATTTCACTCAGGACAAGCAGGCAGTCGCGGGTGCGTTGAACGAACTGCGTATCCCTGGCTTCGCGGAGACCAATATATTCGACGCCCTATATGACACGCTCGATCGCATGGATCAAATCGAGGGCCACAAATACATTATTCTCGTCAGCACGGGTTTTGACAGCTTCAGCAAGCTGACGCTCGATCAGATTATCAAGAAGGTTAAGACCACTCACGACATCACCATTTTCCCCATCAGTATCGGCTGGATAGCCCGTGAGTACTATGACAGCCACGGCTACACCGCTCCCCACGGCAACGGTATTCCGATCACTCAGATGGATTACTTGCAGGCTGACAACGAAATGCAGACATTCGCCCGCCTGACGGGTGGCCGATTCTACCAACCCCGGTTCACGGGGGACATGGTTGACGCATTTCACGACATTAACAGCGATATCCGGAATCAATACGCGATAACCTATCATCCGACGAATACAAAACTGGATGGCACATATCGCAAACTGAAGGTGGAAGTTGTCGCCCCCGATGGCGGTCCGCTGAAGGTCCGCGACCAGAAGGGGAAGGATGTAAAGTACCAGGTAATAGCCCGCGAAGGGTACACGGCGAAACGAACGGTGGAATAGCGCGCCATGCGTTCAGTGGATATGGGCTACCTGGTCCAGAAGAAACATGAATCCAACGCCGAGAAATACAACTAGAGCCATTTTCACTCCCGGTTCGCGGTTGACTTCAGGAATGAGGTCTGACGCTGCAACATAAATCGTGACCCCGGCAGACAGCGGCAATCCAAATCTCACTTCCTGTTTCAACAGCGCCATCGTCAGGACCCCCGCAAACGTAGCCCCGCCCAATATGGCGGATGCTCCCCAGGCGATCCGTCGACTCTGTCCACTCGCCAGCATCACTGACGCTACAGTGAAGCCCTCCGGAATTTTATGAAGGAAGATGGCGATAAAGATGACCCATCCCAGCCAAACGGAAACGATAAATCCAGATGCGATCGCGATGCCGTCGAAAAAGGTATGAATTACCAGACCCAGGAGAACTGAATAGCCTTTGTGTGCGTGGACGAATTCGCCTTTGTGGGTCTCCTCGCCGAAGTGGAAATGAGGGGTGACCGCATGCTCGAAAAAATGAATGAGCAAATAGCCAATTAGAACGAGGAAGGCCGCATCTTTTCCGCCGATCTTAAGGCTCTCCGGGAAGACCTCAACAATCGCCGTCGCCAGCATGAAACCCGCGCCCAACGCAATGAAATATCTGAGATAAGATCGCTCCCAGTGCTTCTGAACGATGATCGCTCCGCCGAAGACATTAGCCGCAGCGGCAGCGAGACCCAGTAAAAGGCTGAGAAAGATTGGGTGCATGACGAGCAGGGATAATATCAGTTCCCGGTTCTCAGTTCTTAGTTAGGCGGCGGGGCGAATTGCCGCGACGAGGCCACTGAGGATTCGGCCTACTTCCGCCGCTTTGTCGAGCAGTTGCTGTCCACGCTCACTATCGAAATATCCGAGGTTTTGCGAGATGATCAGTTGAGTTTCAACCTCCACCAGCGCTCCGCGCGCACGTCCCAAAGAATGGAAGAACTCATTCGATGAGTACCGTGCCTGCCCCTCCGCAATGCTGGTGGGAATTGCGACTGCAGCTCTCCGTAACTGACTGGCGAGGCCATACGTCTCATCTCTCGGAGAGAGTTTCGTGATTTTGTAGACTTCCATAAGAAAACTCATAGCTTTCTGCCAGGCGATTAGCTCTCTGTAAGATTGCCCCATGGACACACTCTAAGTTCGAGAGTTCGAGAAAGCTGTGACATCTGAACATCGAACTAAGAACTGGGAACTCCAAACTAGGAACTGGGTTCAAAGCCCCTACCCGCTGTGTCTGATATGCATGACGTCCCCATCCTGCACAATGTAGTCTTTGCCTTCCAGCCGCAGAATGCCCTTGGAGCGCGCATTGGCTTCCGATCCTGCTTCGAGCAACTGGTCCCAGCGAATGGTCTCGGCGCGGATAAAATGCTTGGACAAATCAGAGTGAATCGCTCCGGCTGCATCCACGGCTCGCATGTTTACTGGAATCGTCCATGCCCGGCATTCATCCTCGCCGATAGTAAAAAATGAGATCACGCCGAGTAGAGTATAGGTAGTTCGAATCAGGCGAACCAGCCCGCTCTCGTTGAGGCCGTAGCTGGAAAGGAATTCCGCGGCATCCGCATCGCTCATCTCCGCCAATTCGGCTTCCACCTTCCCGCAGATCGCTGTGGCCCCGGCATTCGGGCGCGATGCCAGTTCCGACAGATTATATTTCGTTACCGCCTCTTCCAGTTCTTTGCCAAGTTCCGTGCTCTCATTGACGTTGAGCACATACAAAATCGGTTTCTCGCTTAGGAACATGAACCCGCGAAGCCGCTTCTTGTCATCAGGCGTCATCTCCATTTCACGCAACGGCCGTTCTGATTCCAGCTGGGTCTTGGCGCGAGTTAGAAGATCGAATTCCCTTTCCAACTCCGCTGATCGCATTTTCTTGATATCTTTCTCCACCCGCTCGAGCCTCTTCTCGATCTGGCCGAGATCGCTGACCATGAGATCGAATTCAACGTTTCTAATATCTCGTAACGGATCCACCGGACCAACGTGCGGTATTGACGCATCGTCGAATGCTCGAACGACATGAGCCAGCGCATCTACGTTTCGAAGGTGGCCGATGTAGCCGGTGTCTTTCAACGCCTCCTGGCCAATTGCTCCAACATCAACATATTCCACGGAGGCATGAGTCAGCTTCTTGGGATTGTATTGAGCCGCCAAACGATCGAGGCGATCATCGGGAACCTTGGCAACTCCCACATGAGCCTCGCGCGGGTTGCCAAAACCCGAGTCGGTTAAAGGCGTTTTTGTAAGAATGCGGAAAAGCGATGTTTTTCCTACTTGAGGCAGGCCAATAATTCCAGTTTTCATAGGGATGGTAGAAAATGATGATAGCAGCACCCGTGGGCTCTAGCTTTTTCGGTCAGAGGCTTGCAGCAGGCTGCGCTCTTGGGAAAGGACAGTTCCTCAGGTATGCAAAGATGTGCACACACCAAACTCAAATTCAGCCCAAAGCCGCTTTCAGCTTGACTTTCATTCGATTCCAGCGATACTCAAGAAGCGTAGAGAAAGCGCACGTAGTGTGACCGCAATTCTACCGGCTTAGCATTAGCGAAATCTCAGTACGGAGGAGTTACTGTGAAATCCTTGATAAGATTTTCGTCCATACTGATTGCCACTCTTCTTCTTGGCGCTGCGGCTTTTGCGGATTCCAATCTCGATCCTCACGTAATCATCGATGATCCTCAAAGCTGTACTGGGTCATTGTGCAATGTGGGCAATACTTTTACTTTCGGGATTCCGGGGGATACGACCATAACCATTCGCAGTAGTTCCAGCAATCCGAACTGGTATCAGCTGTTTATCTCGTGGAATCCTACGAAAAATGGCCCACAGGTTCAGAATGTCACCGGTGGCGTCGGCAAAACCGGAAACGTTTCCTTTTGGAATTGGACGCGAGTGTTTAACAGTCCTTCAAACGTCGGCATTTTGTTCTACAGCGCTAAGGTAGATACCGACCCGACCTCTCCATTTTTTGGACAGCTTCCGCCGATCACGCCCGGAAGCGTCTTCACTCTGAACTTCACTCCTGGTAACGGAAAGTGGCCGGCAACTGATTTTACGGCGCGGGCAAATTCCGGCAGCTCGACAGTTCCAGAACCAGGTTCAATTGTTTTGTTGTTAACCGGGATCGCAGGCCTTGCCAGTCGCCGGAAGTCGTGGCTGCGAGCCGCCGTTTAGTTCGTTTTCTTTGAATATTCGCCGACCAGCTTAGTAAATTCAGGAAGGCCTTTGAGGGTGACCAGTTCCGGGTCATTCACGGCCTCTTCCGGCGAATAGCCTTTCTGAAAGGCTTCCCGCAACGCCGTCAAAGCATCCTTGGTCTTACCGGCCAGAGCACAAATTTGCGCTTGATCATAAATCAGCTGAAGGTCAGATGCGTCGAGAGAACGTGCCTGACGGATATACTGCAATGCCGAAGTCGCATCCCCTTTTTTCGCGTAATACAACGCCAGGTCTCCGGTAACGCTCGCTAGTTTTGGATTTACCTCGAGTTGCTGAACCGCCAGTTGAATCGCCTTGTCATAGGTCTTGGTCGCATCGGCCGTGCGCCCCGCCGCCCGGTAGGCGTCCGCGAGATTTCCCATCGTAGCCTCATCCTTGGGGGTCAATTGCACCGCCTTCTCAAACATGTTGATGGCCTCATCATTGCGTTTAAGAAAGAAGTAGGCTGTGCCCAAATTCGTGTACGTGCCTGCATCGGGTTTTAGTTCAAGAGCCTTCTGGAAAGCGGGAATCGCGTCATTCCAGCGTCCTTGCCGAAAGTAGACCGCTCCAATGTTCCTGTAACCGCTAGGATTGTCCGGCGCAAGTTGTGTAACCCGCTCATATTCCTGCAACGCCTTATCATGCTCTCCGAATTGGAAGTATGCGCCGCCCAGAGTGCTGTGATTGCTCCAGTAATATGGATTCACCGACACTGCGCTCTGGAAGGCCGCAACCGCTTCCTGTTTATGACCGCTCGCCAGGTAGGCCTTTCCCAAGCGTCGATAGGCATCGTCGGAATTCGGGAGCAACGCTAGCGCCTGCTTCAGTTGCGTGATAGCTTCGGCGCTCCGGCCCATATTGCTATACACACTGCCCAGAGCGAGATGGACCTCAGGCAAAGCCGGATTCAAACTCTCAGCCTTGTTGGCTGCAACCAGGGCTCTTTCCGAATAAAGGGTGTCTTTGGTGTCGCCATACAACGTAAGGTTTGCATCCGCTAATCCGGCGTAAGCAAGCGCAAAATTAGGATCCTGCTGCAGGGCGCCTTCCAGGAGTTTGATCGCCGATTCCGTATCGCGCGATCCCTGGCTTCCCCGTAATGCGTCGCGGCCTTTTAAATATGAATCGTACGCAGCGGTGTTCTCCGTGGGGTGTACGCCGTTGCGCGAGACTTCATCGTCTGTTGGTTTCACATCCAGCGCCGTCACCAGCGTGGCATAAATCTGGTCTTCCATCGTGAGCAGGTCTTGTGGGACTCCAGTAAATTCCTGGCTCCAGATACGGTGACCGCTGGCGACATCCTCCAGATTTAGTGTGACTCGGAGCTTATCGGCTGTTCCTTGGACCATGCCCTGCAAAATCAGATTTACTCCGAGTGCGCGAGCTATCTTTGCGATCGGCATATCGGCGGTGGCGACTTTTTCGACCGCCGAAGACGACGCGACGTGGACTTCCTTAAGTTGAAACAGCTTCGCCGAAAGCGCGTCGACAAGTCCGTCGGAGACATAGCGCAGTGACTTTTCATCTCCCAAAACCTTCAGCGGCAGCACCGCCAAAAACTTTCCCTTGCTCGGATCGGGAATGCCTTCGACTTGCTGGGTCGACGACTGTGATGCCATCTGCGGATTCGGATGAAAAACGAGACGGCGTGTGAAAGGTATAGCAAAAAAGATCACGATCAGTGCGAGGATCGAAGCAGCCCACACCCATCCGCGCTGACTTGGAAGATTTAACGAAATCTGCACGCTGCTGCGCGACGGTGCCGCAGACGCCATTCGCGCAATCACCGACGGGCTGATGCTGGGATTTCCCTGCCATGCAGCCAGTTGACGCAATACGTCCTGAGCCGACTGGAAACGTTCCGCCGGTTCTCGCTCCAGGCATTTCGCGACGATCACGCTCAACGACTTGGGAACCCCGATATCCACATCAGAAGCGGGAATCGCCCGCTCGTGAGTTCTTTTCATCAAAGTGGCGATGCCCGTGTCGGCTTTGTAGGGAACTTTGCCGGTAAGCAATTCGAAGAAAATCAGGCCTACCGCGAAGAGGTCAGAACGCTGATCCAGTTCCGCGCCCATAGCCTGTTCGGGAGACATATATTCCAGCGTGCCCACGAGCGTACCCGTCTGAGTCATTCCCGGGGCCTCAAGCGAGCGAGCCAAACCGAAATCCATCACTACGACGCGGCCTTGCGGTTCGAGCATTACATTCTGCGGTTTCAGGTCGCGATGAATGACGCCCTCAGCGTGAGCGGCATCGAGGGCTCGGCAAATCTGCTGAACGATTTCTACGGCTTTCTCAGGCGCGATCTTGCCATCGCGGGCGAGCATGCTCCGCAGGTCCTCACCTTCGACGTACTCCATGGTGATGAACTTTGTTCCATCCGCCTCGCCCATGTCATAAATGCGCACAACGTTTTTATGAGTGACGTTTCTCGATAGGATGAGTTCCTGCTTGAATCGTTGGAGAATGCTGGGATTGCCGGCCAGTTCGGGACGTATCACTTTCAGCGCAATTATGCGGGCCAGTTCCTGATCGCGAGCTTGGTAGACCGCGCCCATGCCTCCTTGTCCAAGAACTCGCAAGAGCTGGTAACGGCCGCCCAGCATGGTTCCCGGCTGGAAAGTGACTATGCCGATGGGGTTTTCAAATGTGCCAGGGGAAGAACTCGACTTGGGAGGTGCGGACCCAGAACCTACTAGCCCAGCATCAACGAGTGTAGGGGCATCGTATGGATTAGAAGAGGGCGGGGGCGTTTGGGTTGCGGTGCGAACATAAGGCGAAGACCGGGGCACGCCGGGCGAAGGAGGGGCGTTGGAGTCCGGCGGTGTCTTGCCGTCGTCTTTCATACGAATCGAAGTATAGCGCTATTACCAGCTGGTGAGGGATTGTGTTTCAGATACGAGTGATCTGGTGAGCCTATCCATGCGCAGCAAACTGGTTACAGCGACGAAGATTGACATCCCATAGTGAGGTCTCGGACGCTTCGCTTTCGAGGCCCAGTTCCCCAGCATTCCGCGTGCCCAACTTACCTACCCATATCACCCGGAATTGGCATTTTACTTCGCCCAGCTGGACGTCCAGAACTTCGCCGAGCCGGATCGGCCTGTACAGGCCCTGAATCAGCGTCCCGGTAGTACTGATGCTTGTGGCCCGGGCTGTCTCCATGAATGGCTTTGTGTTCGCATCCAGTCCCCAGATGCGAACCGAAAATGTTGCCTCTACCCTCGGGCTCCGACGGCGATCCATTCACCGATAGTAGGGAGATCACAGCGTGAACAAAACTTACGGCAGTTACACTCCAAAGAACCTTACCGCAGTTACACGCAAGCAGTACCCAAAGTTCTGATTAACCTCTTTGTCATCCTGAGGCAGCGAAGTCCTCCGCGAAGCGAAGGACTTCCAACGAAGGACCTATGCATTTTCGACTTCGTGAATCACCACTCAATCAAAATCCGGCATAGAGCAAGCGCCCGGACCACGCTCATCTCCGCAACTACCGCACGGACCCGCGCTGGGCGCTTCAGACCCCGCGCTGGACGCCCCTTTCGAAGAGACCGCAAACACCGAAAGTCGCGTCGTCAGCTTCTTGCCATGGCACTTGGGACAATTAGTTTTCTGCGCACCGAACACAATCGCCTCAAATTCATGATTGCACTCTTTACACACATACTCAAAGATAGGCATTTAAAACCTCTCCGATCCGGGACGAGCCCACTTATCCATTTAAAATCAATGTGTGGGGACTCCGCAATCCCGGGCCACGACGTTTTCGCCGCGCCGCCCTTTTCGCGGCGGTCATCTCCAAACACTCGCCAGCTATTTCCTCTCGCGACGAGTTGCATTGCCGCCGCCAGAAACTCGTTTGATTGAAGTGGAGGCAGGTACGAAAGTCTTGGCTCAGTGCTACTGGCAGAGCGATCGCCAGCGGCCACTTACGGTGATTGCTGTTCATGGCCTCGAGGGATCGAGCGATTCACAGTACATGCGGGGAATTGCCAGCAAAGGACTCGCGGCAGGAATGAACGTCGTACTTATGAATCAACGGAATTGCGGAGGCACCGAAGGTCTCGCGCCAACGCTATATCACTCAGGCCTGTCTCAGGATGTTGCCGCTGTTGCGCGCCAGTTAGTGGATAAGGACCAAATCTCGGCCTTTGCGCTAGTCGGATACTCGATGGGAGGCAATTTAGTTCTGAAGATGGCTGGAGAATGGGGTGGCGATGGTCCATCGCAATTCCGCTCCGTTGTGGCTGTATCCCCCGCAATGGATCTGGCGGCTTCTTCCGACGCCCTTCATCTCCCCGGCAATCGAATCTACGAATACTATTTCATGTGGCAATTGCGCCGCCGATTGCGCGAAAAGGCGAGAATTTTCCCCGATTCGTTTGATGTCGAGCGGCTTCGCGGTCTGACCTCGATGCGCGACTTCGACGACAAGATCACCGCCCACTATTGCGGATTCTCGGGAGTGGCGGATTATTATGCGAAAGCTGCTGCCTCGAATGTCGTGGATCGCATTTCAGTTCCGGCTCTTATCATGCACTCCGCGAACGATCCCTTCATTCGCCTGTTACCGGATACGCGAAAGAAAATTCTGGCCAATCCCAATATCACATTTGTAGAGACTGACGACGGCGGCCACTGCTCCTTTATCGCCGACAGTGACGGCAACGGATACGACGGATACTGGGCGGAGCGCGAAGTAATCGAGTTTCTGCGAAGATTCCAGCCACCTCCCTCACCCGACAGTTAGGAAGAAAGTCCCAGGGTTGGCTCCCGAGGTGAAAATCTTTTCACAGTGTTGCGAACCAAAAAGATGGAGTAGACTGGTGACCCCTTTTTTTGGCGTTAACTGCAGATGCGCGCTCAGGAGGCCGAAATGCGAATCCGATTGGTTAGTCTCTCCATTTTGATGATGATGTTGGGACCATCGCTAGTTCACGCAGTTCCACAACCGACCTATTATTTAGCTCTCGGCGATTCGCTCGCGATAGGCGTGCAGCCGTCCGCGGGCGGCGATGTCGCTACAAACCGGGGCTACGCGGACGATCTCTATTCCGTATTCCGCAGCCGCTTCCGCGGGCTCGCTCTCGCCAAGCTTGGATGCTCAGGTGAGACCACAACTTCGATGATTCATGGCGGTATCTGTACTTATGCCGAAGGCAGCCAATTGTCAGCCGCCGTTAATTTCCTCCTGACGCATCGCGTCGCCTTTGTCACTTTGGATATCGGCGGGAACAACATTGATAAATGCGTCAGTCTGGCTGGCATCGACAGCACATGCGTCACGGATGCCATAAACACCGTCGCTAGCGACCTACCGCAAATCCTCGCCGAACTGCGCAGCGCGGCGGGTCCATACACGCTGATCGTCGGCATGAACTATTACGATCCGTTCTTGGCCGCCTGGAAGCTCGGACCAGCCGGGCAATTACTGGCCAATGCATCCTTGCTGGCGACGAACGCCTTCAACGGCGTGCTGGAAAAGGTGTATCGGGATCCGGCGTTCGATGTCCCCGTAGCAGACGTCGCGGACGCTTACCAGATCAACAACCCCCTGCCGATTTTCAATCTTCCTCTGAACGTGTTTATTGAGCTGACATGGACGTGGATCGGTGCGCCACCGCCGTTCGGGCCTGACATCCATCCAAACGCCGTCGGATATGCCGTGATCGCTGGCGAGTTCGCGAGGAAAATCGATGCGCCGTTGGGGCGCGGCTACTTTTGAACGTGTCGAACGATTAGGATCGGCTGAGGAAAGCTCGGCCATGATTTTGAGGATCGCGACGGATACCACGGTTATTGGGCCGAAGGCGAAGTAATCGAGTTCCTGCCAAGATTCCAGACTTAGCGGTCAGCATTCAGCACTCAGCCAGAACCCCTCGAACTTGCTGAGTGCTGATTGCTGAATGCTTCCTACTCACGTTCTCTTCTTGAATCGATCCAACAAGGCAAACAACGGAACGGCTATCACGGCGTTCGCGACAGCGGACCGCAATTCGTGCGGCCAGCTCCATTGCATGGATAACCCAACCAGCCCGCGAGCTACCGTGAAATAGAGAATTTCATGGACTACATAGAAGAACATTGTCACGAGAAACCGGGCGCCGGCATTTTCGACGTCGAGCTTCACTCCAAGCGAGGACGCCCCGTAACCAACAACCGATTTCGCGATACCGAATAGTCCAAGTGGATTGCCGGTCAGCGAGTCCTGCACGATTCCGACGATGGACCCGGTGAGTAATCCGGCGACTGGACGGCGGCGAGCTACAGCAAAAAAGATCACGACCAGGAGTGGTAAATCAAAAATTGCGAAAAACGGAAACCGCACCGGAACAAACGCCTGCAGAAATATCGCCACCAACGGCACGATGATGGTGACTGGCAGGCCAAAGCGGTAAACCTCGATTTGCTCTTGCGATGTGTAAGTAATTGGCACGCTATTGAGGCTGATCCGGCAGTGTCGCAGGCGCGGTTCGTGGATTCGGCTGGGTGGTTGGGACGTCTGGATTTGCTATTGGGGAAGTTTTCGTTTCGGGCTTAGGCGCTTCGGACGCAGCCTGCTTATTCGTATCTACAGCAGGCTTTGGGACGGAAGTGGGCTTCGCGGCTCCATCCGTACTCGCTGGCGCCACCTCCTTATGAGTTCCCGAGTTCGGGACTGCGCTTACGACGCCTCCCACAACGGAGGTCTTCGGTGCGCCGGGCACTGTCGCACTCGGTAGTGGAGCATGGATGATTGTTACCGTCACATCGTTCGCGGAGGCTTGGTCTTTATTATTGCTAACTTTTTCATCCGGCTTCTTGTCAGGGACGGAAGGCAGCCGGGCTGCAAGAATGTCCACCGCCCGCGAGTTCGTGTCCGCAACTTCAGGTTCCTGCCGCTCTTTCTTGGTAATCACCAGGACTTCTTCCAGCCGTCCCAGGTCCGCGGCCGGCTTAATCGAAATCGCAAGAAAAGATTCAGGCCCATGAATCGCCTGCGACACCGTGCCCACTAGCAATCCCTTTGGAAAAATTCCATCGCCTCCGCTGGTGAGCACCCTTTCCCCGGTCTGCACCTGTTCGCCATTCATAACTTTGTCTAAAATTACTTCTCCCCCCGGCGTTCCCTTTAACACCCCCTGCAACCGGGATTGCTCCAGAATCGTTCCCACCCCGCTGGTCTGATCATCAATCAGTAGCACTTCCGAGGTTGAATTGAATACATGGAGCACCTTGCCGGCCACACCGTCCGCCGTGATAACGGGCATGTCTTTTTCGATCCCGTCGTGCGTGCCCTTATCGATATAGATAACCCTGGAACGTTCACTGCCGCTTGAACCGATAACTTGCGCCGCCAAAACCTTAGAAATGACTTGTTCCTTGAAGCCCAATAGCTTCTGGAGACGGCGCGCTTGATCCGCATCATTCTTCAAACGCACTTCTTCCAGTTGCATGCGCTCGATTTGCTGTTTCAAGTCGCGGTTCTCCTGCCGCACGCCGCGCAAATAGAAATACTCGTGCCAAAGACTGGCTACGCCGTGCTGGATACCCACAATCAGCTTCTCGAACGGAGTAATCGCATCAACCGCCCACACCCGAATGAGCCTGGTCGATCTATTTTCGTCCGTCCGCTTGACCTGGACACCAAGCATCAGCATTTGCACAAACAAAACTGCCACCAGGAAGGAGGCGTTTCGATAACGGGTGATTATGTTTTCCATCGGGGCAGTTTCTAGTTTCAGGTTTCAGATTAGACGATACTCCAGACTGTCGGGCAGCCCAAATGCAGAACGCGGAAGAATACAGAACTTGAAACCAGAAACTTAAAACTCTTTACTATTCGATCGAAATCTTCCTCAGCAGTTTGAAGTCGCTCAGCATTTTGCCGGTTCCCAGCACCACGCTGCATAGCGGATCGTCAGCAATCGAAACTGGAAGCCCAGTTTCTTCGCGAATCCGCTTATCCAGATTCTTGAGTAGGGCGCCTCCACCGGTGAGAACGATACCGCGATCACTGATATCCGCGGAAAGCTCGGGAGGCGTCCGCTCCAGCGCGACTCGAACCGCGTTCATGATGGTCGAAACGCACTCGCTCAGCGCCTCACGAATTTCGCTATCGTCCACAGTAATAGTCTTGGGCACGCCTTCGATCAGATTGCGCCCCTTGATTTCCATGGTCAACGGCTTATCCAGCGGATAAGCGCTGCCAATTTCGATCTTGATCTGCTCGCCGGTACGTTCGCCAATCAGGAGATTATATTTGCGCTTGAGGTAATTCATGATGGCCTCGTCCATCTGATTGCCGGCCATCCGCACAGAACGTGAGTAAACGATGCCGCTGAGAGAAATAACCGCGATGTCGGTAGTTCCGCCGCCAATATCGACCACCATATTGCCGCTGGGCTCGGTAATCGGCAACCCGGCGCCGATCGCCGCGACCATGGCTTGTTCCACCAAATACACTTCGCTGGCCTTGGCGCGGTAGGCGGAATCCATCACGGCGCGCTTTTCAACCTGAGTGATCTCAGAAGGAACTCCAATCACAATTCGCGGATGCACCAGCATCTTGCGGTTGTGCGCCTTCTGAATGAAATAATTCAACATTTTTTCCGTAACTTTGAAGTCTGCGATAACCCCGTCTTTCATGGGCTTGATGGCGACGATGTTTCCCGGAGTGCGTCCAAGCATTTCTTTTGCTTCTTTGCCAACCGCCTCAACTTCGCCGGTGTTCTTGTTAATGGCCACGATGGAAGGCTCGTTTACGACGATGCCTTTTCCTCGCGCATACACTAGCGTGTTGGCGGTGCCCAAGTCGATAGCGAGGTCGCTGGAGAAAACACTAAACAGCGACCGCAGGTTATGCATCCGTGTTCCGTTTGAATGAAATCCGTTTTGTGACATACGCGAGCTTTTCTCTCTGAAATATTTATTCCGGAAAATTTCCGGGCGCTACTGCATCACTACTTTTCTCTGTAAAGTGTTTACCCCACCCTTTGCATTTTGGGCGGTTATTGTAATCACGCTCTCACCTGGGGGTAAAGGCGGCGTGAAATAGTGAAATCCGCCATCAGCCCCGATAACTGGAACTTCGCGGCCATTCACCATCACTCGCGCCCCTGTTTCAGTCTTTCCCGTCAGTTCAAGCACATGGCCGTGCTGGATAAACGGATCCAAATCCAAACCGATGCCATGCCTGTCGTTGTCCTTGGCGATCACGGTGAACCGGTTTTTTTCGCCTTCCGCTGATTCCGTTCCATTGCTGTCATAAGATTGCACGACCCAGTAATAAGCGCCTTCGGCAAGCCCCGACACCACCACATCCGCGCTTGTCACTTTTTTATCCATGACCGTTGACGAAAAATATGGATTGCGCGAAATCTGCAAACGGTATCCGACGGCGTTCGCCATTGGCGTCCAGGAAAATTCAATGGGCTTCGGTTCATGAGACATAAAAATCGGCATCATGTTCGCCGGCGAAATTGGCATCGGTGGACCAATTTCCCTGGTCTTCTCCATCTTTGACGACTCTGGTTGGAAGCTTACTCTTTCCCAGTCAGCAAGATGAATAACTTCTCCGTTCCGGCTAATCTCGCCAGCGCCCTTTTTGACCAGAATTTCGTGCTCGTGAGTCTTGGGATCGTTGCTGACCCTAGCGGCGCTATCTGGGGCCATCGAAGCCGTAGCCCCATCTAAGACGACTTCAGACTTGGAACCTTGAACGTACGTTCCCGTAGCGAGATCAACAGTACCGGTACTTACTGCAACCGAGACTGAAGTCTGCTGGCGTTCATTTGCCGCGTTCTCTTCGATTGCGATCAGCGAATCCTGTTTAATGGTGTAATTGGTGCCGTCGTTGAAAACTATTTTCGCCATGCCCTCAGGACCCGTCTGAACCACGTCTCCTTTTTCCAGCGGGAGATTGTAGTCAGCGGTCACCCAGGTATTGCTATTTCCCTTCTTGATCCTCACCGTTCCATCGAGCACGGTAAAGTGAGCTTGTTGCGAACTCATTACGCTGGACTTCTTTGAATTGTCGCTCATCCCCGCAACTCTTTCCAGCGTGAGACTGACTAGATTGCCAAGAGCGCTGACACTGTTCTCTGTGAATTGGGGAAACACGATACGCAGGCTTGCGAAGAAGATTGCCACCACCGCCGCGATAGATAACATCACGCTGCGATAGGTAACCTGCTTCCAGGCAATCTGAATTCCTGGCTTGCGATTTGATGACACGGAGGCCAATAAAAACCAGCCAAATCTAGAGAAAATCGAGTATTCCAAACATTATCACAAGCAGAACTGACCGAAAAATAGGTAATCAGGTGAGGACATTACCTTGGTGTGGTGTCTGGATCAATGCGGCGGCAGGATTTAGCACTCAGCATTCAGCAAACGCAAGAAGTACTTCCGCACCCTTTTGTTTGGCTGAGTGCTGAATGCTGAGTGCTGACAACTTCCTACAGCACCCTCATGTCGCTCGACGTCCCTCCCGCAGCCGGGACATAGCACTTCAGCGTGTAATCCATCACCATGCGATCGGCGTTGAAGCGCCATCCAAGTGTGCGGATCGTCCGCTTCATGCGTTTGATCCAACCTCGCGGAAGCCCGTCACGGTCGCGTTGGTAATAGAGTGGAATTACCTCGTCGCGCAACACGCGGTACAGATCCTCCCGGTCATGAGTATCGTGAATGCTCATGTTGGAATGAGTTCGGCCGCTACCGATAGCGAAGCCGTTCAAGCCGTCGTAAGCCTCCGCCCACCATCCGTCCAGCACGGAGAGATTTAGGCCTCCATTCAAAACTACTTTTTGACCGCTCGTGCCCGAAGCCTCCAGAGGCCGTCTGGGATTGTTCAACCAAACGTCGACGCCTTGGACAAAATGCCGTCCCACGTTGATGTCGTAGTCTTCGACGAAGACGAACTTGTCGGCGAATACGCGATTTCTCATCAACTCTGCAATCTGCTGAAGCATTCGTTTGCCGGGTTCGTCGCGAGGATGCGCCTTTCCGGCGAAGATGAACTGCACCGGATGCTTAGGATCATTCACCATCAATGCCAGCCGTTCGATATCCGCGAGCAAAAGATCAGCTCGCTTGTAGGTAGCGAAGCGGCGCGCGAATCCGATGGTGAGTGCGTCGGGGCTAAGCACACGGCTTAAGCTTTGTAGCGTTTCCGCCGGCTCATCGCGACGAGTCGCCTGATCGACCAGCCGACGGCGCACGAATTCGATCAGCCTTGATTTCAAGTTCAGATGGGTCTCCCAAAGCTCTCCATCGTCGACGCTCTCGATTCCCTCCCAAGTCTTGGCTTCGCTGCTGTGCTCGTGCCAACCGGTGCCCAAATGGCGATCGTACAAACGGTACATTTGCGGGGAGAGCCATGAAGGAACGTGCACGCCGTTCGTAATGTGTCCAATGGGGACAGAATCCTCGGCCTTGCCCGGATACAGCCCAGTCCACATCGCTCGGGACACTTCGCCGTGCAGCGATGAAACTGCATTCGCGCGTCGGGCTATCCGGAGACCGAGCACGGTCATGCAGAACTCCTCGTCTTGTTTGCCCGGATTCTCCCGGCCCAGATCCATGAGGCGCTCATGGGACAGGCCCAATTGCTCACGCAGCGGCCCAAGGTGTTCTTCGATAAGGTCAGCGTCGAAACGATCATGGCCCGCGGGCACGGGAGTGTGAGTTGTGAACACAACTTCGCGGGAAACTCGCGGCACCGCCTCATCAAATTTCAGCCCTTCATCCTTCATTCGATTGCAGATTGCTTCAAGTACCGCGAATCCGCTGTGGCCTTCATTCAAATGCAGAACACCCGGCGTGATCCCCATGGCTTTCAGTGCGCGGAAGCCGCCCACGCCCAGCAGCAGCTCTTGACGTATCCGGATGCGGCCATCTCCTCCGTACAATCGCGAAGTGAGTTCGCGATCCTCGGGAGCATTTCCTTCCGCGTTGGAATCGAGAAGAAGAAGATCGCAGCGCCCCACTTTCATGCGCCAGACCTTCGCCCTGATCGATCCGCTACGGGTCTCTATTTGCACCGTGACTGGAGTTCCGTCGACTCCAATGGCGGGCTCCATTGGCAACTGGCTGATGTCGGTTTCGGTGTAGTCTTCGTGCTGCCAGCCAGCTCGATCGAGGTATTGGCGGAAATATCCCTGACCGTAAAACAAACCCACGCCAACCAGCGGAATCCCCAAATCGGAGGCGCTCTTGATGTGGTCACCAGCGAGGACGCCTAATCCACCTGAGTATTCAGGAATGGAAACATGCAATCCGAATTCAGCAGAAAAATACCCCACTGGACGAGGACGCAGAATTCCCGCGTGCCGCGCGCCCCAAGTCCGGTCAGCCTCCAGATATTCCCGCTGGCGCCGGAAAGCGTAGTTGATCCGGCTGTGAAGCACCAGCTCACGCGCGCGGCGCTCGATTTGAGACAGCGGAATCTCGGTGAGCAGGGCGATTGGGTTGTGATTGAGCTCTCTCCACCGCACCGGATCCAGGTCGCGGAACAAGCTGCTCGAATCGTGATCCCAAGACCACCAAAGATTCCGTGCCAGCGTCCAAAGCCGCTCCTGCGCCGGGGCGATGAAGCGGTCCAAAGTCCGCGCTTCGTTCACGACAGGCGCAACTTGAGCCGCGAGCTCCGCCAACATTTGCACTTCGTCCTGCCGGAAGATCCGTGGTTCAATGGTCTGGACCACGAGAACCCCCTGCAAAACTCCCCTGTCAATCAACGGAACGCCAAGGAAGGATTGGTACTCATCTTCTCCAGCCTCGCTGAAGTACTTGAACCGGGGATGATTCTTCACCTGCTCCACGGCCACGGGACGGACCTGCTCCGCCACCAGGCCCGCCAATCCTTCATGAATCCCCATGCGAAGCGTGCCAATACATTTCGGGCGGAGGCCGAGCGTTGCCGCTAACACCAAATTGGCGCGATCCGGCTCCAACAAATACGCCGAACACACATCCGTGTGGAATCGCTTTGCAATCAACGCGACCACATTCATGAGTGTTTCGGCGGGTTTGCCTCCCTCTGCTGCAAGGTTGGCAATCTCCTCCAGAGTTAAAACGTCACTTTCATCACGTACAGGTGCGGCTTGGCTCACGTTGTCAGTCCTTAGGTCCCAATTCAACTTTGGAAACATGTTGGCAGTTACAGTGTCATTCTAATGGTTCCCGCACCGCAGCACGCGGCGAAGTGTTAACCGTCGCGGGACTCGCTCCCAAAAATCCGTCAATGAGTCGGCTTGCAGCGCATTGCGACGGGCTTGGCTCAGCGCACCTAACTCTAGAGGCGCAATACACTTAAAGTCCAATTGAAATTGTCGATCATGAAGATAAAGGGATAATCAGAACGTTCCCACCCCCAACGAGTAAATTATATTTCCCTAAGATTCCCGGTTTCTGCCCCACTAGTTCATTGTTCTTCCGTGTATTGCCCGCCAGTTTGGTCAACGTTACTGTTGTCGTACGGGTTTTCCCTTTTTTCTTAAGCTGCAACGGGCTGACACTGCTGATCAGTTCGGGAATCGTAGCGTGTTAATCGCAAAAATTATTGGGCATCGGAAATAACAAAACGACGCTCAGTCACATGGGAAAAGCCAAAATGGGGGGGGAATGCAAAAGCTCGGGCTAAGGACAAGTGTACTCATTGGCGTAATGCTGCTCTGTTCAGCCGTTTCCGTATGGGCACAGGAAGCTACCGGCAGAGTAATAGGAACCGTCACCGATTCCCAAGGCGCAGTTGTGACTGAGGCTACTGTCACGGTTATTGAAACCGGAACCCAGGTCTCCCATCAGACCGTTACCGCCAAAGACGGCACTTATCAGGTGCCGGCGCTGCCAGTCGGAACCTATAGGGTTGAGATAAGTAAAGACGGATTCAATCCCGTTGTGGTCACAGGGCAGCATCTTGAAATCAACCAGTCACTTCGCGTCAGCGCATCCCTGGTAGTCGGCTCTCAAAACACAACCCTGGAAGTGCAGGGCTCTGCAGCGCCAGTGGAGACCGTGAATCCGACGCTTGGGGCTTCGGTCACCACGCGGACTCTAGTTGATATGCCTCTCAACGGCCGCAACGTCCTTGACCTCGCTCTGCTGCAGCCCGGTGTCAGCGAAGCTGATAATCCGGGAAACACGACCTTCTCTGGTCCAGCCAACGATACACCCCACTTCAGCATTGCCGGCGGCCGGGAAGACTCCGTCACTTATCTTCTTGACGGCGGAAACAACAACAGCCTTCTCGACAATAATTTTGTTTTCAATCCGAATCCCGACGCAGTCGCCGAGTTCCGCGTTCTGGAGAGCAACTACACGGCGGAATACGGCAGGAACGGTGGCGGAATCGTCAGCGTCGTAACCAAATCTGGCGCGAACAATTTCCATGGCAGCGCCTTCGACTTCCTTCGCAATGACGTTCTCGACGCCAACACGTTCCTCAACAATCGACAGACCGATGCCAACGGCAATCCGATTCCCAGGCCAGATCTGAAGCGAAATCAATTTGGCACGACCTTGGGCGGCCCTCTCGTAAAAAATAAAAGCTTTTTCTTCGTAAGCTATCAGGGACAACGCCAAAGCGAGCTTCAGTCCGACGGACTGCAAACAGTTCTCACCCCGGCAGAGTTAAACGGAGATTTTTCGCAATCTGCCAGCGGAGGGCCCGATCCTGGCGTAGCCTCGTTTCTCCAGGCTAATCCTTATTTTCAATCGGACCCGGTTCTAGCCGTCAATGCCGTCATTGATCCAACCAAGATCGATCCAATCGTCCAGAACTACATTAAGCTCGGCCTGGTTCCGAATTCAGCTACTGGTCAAATCGTCTCGCAAGCTTCGGCGCAAAACAATAACGATCAACTCGCAACGAAGTTCGATTTCAACTTCACCAATAGTGACCAGCTTCAAATAACTCTAGGAGCCAGCAAAGTCAGGCTGAATCAGCCATTCGACACGTTCCCAACCGTACCCGGATACCCTGACAAAGAAAATATCAACGCAAGATTTGTAACCCTCGCCTATACGAAGATATTTTCTCCGTCAGTCCTGAATGTCGCACGATTTACTTTCCAGAGGCTGCAGCAGGATCAGGGAATGCCGGGACGCACTCTCCCCGGCCCCGCAGATCTGGGATTTACTGGAATTCACCCCGATTCCCCGACCGGCCCGCCAGACATTTCACTCTACGATACGGGGTTGCAGTTTGGATTTAACTACGGCGGTCCGGCGACCATAACCAATAACACCTATGGATTTAACGACGACATCACTCTGATTCGGGGTAAGCACAACTGGAAATTCGGCTTTTATTTCTCGCCATATCAAAATAATCAAATCTACAATTTCATCCCCAACGGACTTTTCACCTACGTTGGCGCAGGCGGATTCTTCACCCAGAATGTGGAAGCCGACTTTCTGCTGGGCCTGCCCTTCGCGTATCAGCAAGGTCCGAATGCACCATCCAACATCCGCAGCAAAAGCTATGCTGGATATGGACAGGATGAGTGGCATGTCAACCACAAGCTGGTCTTGACCTTAGGCTTGAGATACGAATATTCGTCGCCAAAATATGACACTCAGGGCCGCACCTATTCGATTATTCCTGGGCTGCAATCCACTGAATTTCCCAACGCGCCTCCTGGCCTCGTGTTTCCGGGAGACCAGGGCGCGCCTCGCGGCGTGAATTTTCCCGACCGGACGAACTTTGCTCCCCGGATTGGATTCGCGTTTGATCCAACAGGCAGCGGCAAAACCAGCATCCGCGGTGGCTTTGGCATGTTCTACGACATCCTGAAGGCAGAAGATAATTTTCAATTCAATGGAACGCTCCCGTTTTATTCCACAGCGTTCTTTACCTTCGCGCCGCTTTCCGGAAATCCCAGCAGTCAGCCGACATTATTTACCGATCCATTTTCCAACGCGAATGGCTCAGGCGTTCCCAATCCATTTCCATCACAGCCGGTAGATCACAATGTCGATTTCAACGCCGCTGGATATTTGCCCTGGAGTCCTATAACGACAGTCGATCCTCATCTTAAGACTCCACACACTTACCAATACAATCTAAGCGTCCAGCGAGAAATCACTCGCGGGCTGACGGCTGAAGCCGACTATGTCGGAAGCAGTTCCCATCGCCTCACCGGACTCCAAGACATCAACCCATTCATTCTCGGTTCAAACCCAGCCAACCGTTTGCTGAATTCATACCCCGGCACTCAGCCCATAAGCGCTCCGATTCCTTCCTATTACATTATTGACGAATTTCGCAACGTGGGCTTTGAGAACTACAACAGCTTGCAGCTGGCCCTGCGGAAAGATGTTGGCAATATACCGCTCGGCCAGATGTATTTCACTTTAGGCTATACGCTGGCTCACAACATCGATAACGTTTCCGGCTTCCGGCAGAAGAGCAGCGTAGTTCCCTACTACAATGCCGGCCAATTTCGCGCGAATTCCGATCTCGATGTCCGCAACCGCATCACTTTCAGCGGGGGATGGGACTTACCTTTCGATCGTCTGCCCGGTCCTAAGAAGCTGACAAAAGGATGGAGCCTGTACCCAATCCTCTCTTACCGTAGCGGATTTCCCCTCGATATCCTGAACGACTTTCAGAGCACTCTAACTGACCCTGGCCCGTCAGGAGCCGGCGATGGCGGCCTAGCTCGAGCCGACCTGGTGGGATCAGTTCAGACCTTGAATCCGAAGGCAACGGCGAACTATGCCAATCTCCAGTATCTCCAACCAGCGTGCACGCTCGGTACTCAGGCAAGCACTCCGAATTGCAACTTCTTGTATGACGCAGGCACCGCCGCAAATGGCTACGGAACCCTTGGACGCAACTCGGTTCCGGGCCCCAGCCGCTTCAATTTGGATATGTCCGTGGCCAAGGTGACGCCACTGTTCGGTGAGCGTGTTTCCGCGGAATTTCGTGCCGAATTTTTCAACATCCTGAACAACACTCAGTTTGAAACCGTAGACACAACGGTCGGCAGCTCAACTTTCGGACAAGTTCGTCAAACCTACGATCCCAGGATCGGACAGCTAGCCTTAAGAATACGTTTCTAAACTGAGAACCAAGAACCAGAGACTATCAACTGATGTTTTTTTAAGTGCAGCTGCGATGGCGGGTTCTCACCCGGCGCTCGCAGCCTTTGACATTGGTGCGGTAGGCACAGTTTGGGCGGCGCTGCCAAAATAGAGCCTGTAAGACTGGTGGATCCCATACATGACGGGCAATAGCACGACCGCCGCCTGCCTGCCGAATTCGTGGCTTATCAGGGTGAGCATCGAAGTCACTCCCACGCTGACGACGTAATAAGGAAATGACATTTGTACGATGCTCATCCATACGCGCCGCATAGCCGTGCCTTGCGTCAGCGTGATGATAGCCGCCACCGGAACCGTTTGCCCTAGAAAAAACGCAGCCGTTGTCGCCGACAGCGTGACCGCGCGAGATGCCAAACTCGCTTCAACCAGCCACTTGGAATTCCAGATCATGGTTGCCAGGCTCGCGGCAAATGCCATCATGCTGACATTGAATACCAGTTGCTCAGGCTTCAATTTCCCGCCGGATTTCGGCAAGCATTGTACTGCCGTGGATATGAACGCGATCAAGACTGCTTCTATCGCGCTAAGACTTATTACGGCCAACAACAGGAACGGAAGGTTGACCGACATGTTCCCTTCAAGCCCCGGCAGTTTGACTTTCATCCGGGATGTTGCCGCCGCCAGCGCGAGCAGAGCCAGAGCGTAGAAACTGTGCTGTATGTGGCTTCTCGATCCGGCGTAGATCGCGCTGATAGTTGCCGCCAGAACCATTGCCCCGATGAATGTTTGTGTCAGCCGCGTATTGCGATTCATGTCCTCTCCTCTCTTTGGTTTTAATTACACGGCCTACTGTTCGTCGTCTCCAGCATCGGAGAACGCACCATCTACACTCGACGCGGCTGCACCCCAAATCACGCTTGAGGCTTGCGTGCCCGTGCCAGTGCTTGAGCCCCAAATGACGCTAAAGGCACCGAGCAAATTATTGTTCCAGGGCAGTGAGGATCCCCAGATTACCGAGCTGCCGCTTACATTTGCTCCCCAAATGACTGACGAGCCCCATATCACTGAGCTTCCCCAAATCACTGAGCCTGCACTGACGCTGCTATTTCCCTCTACGAGAGAAACCACGCCCGTGGTCGGGTTATAAACCACTGACGGGGAGAGCGCCGCTCCCTCTGTAGGCGGAGCAAGAGTTGTGTCGGAAACGGCGTTCTGCACATCCAGCAATCCCGCCCCGAGCGAAAACATATCGTAGAAGGATGTGAAGTTTTGCGACAGATGCGGAACCCATGCGACAGTTGAAGTTGGAAAGTGTTTATAAGTAGATTTCATCAGACGCGCCTTGACCTGGTCGGGGGTAAGCGCGCTGTTCTGTTGGAGCAGTAATGCAACCGCTCCGCTGACCACCGGCGTTGCCATGCTCGTACCACTTAATGTGAAGTAGTCGTTCTTACCATCGTTGCCTGTAACCACTTCGGCGGGATACTGTGCTTCGAGCGTCGCCCCGGGGGCAGCCAGCGAAACAATGGCATTGCCCGGAGCCACAATGTCCGGCTTCACCACGTGATCGTACGTTGTCGGCCCCTTGGAGCTATAACTGGCCAGAGTCTCAGCCGCAGGAGAAGAGGATCCACCGCTCTTCATTGCCCCAACCGTCAGAACGTAGGGATCGTTGCCGGGGGCGGTGATGGTTCCGAATCCGTTGCTGCCATTCGCGCTGACGCGCCCGTAGTTACCCGCTGCTACCACCACCACAATTCCAGATTTCCAAGCCGATTCCACCGCCTGGCAGAGAGGGTCCTTGGAATAGCTGACATAAACACCGCGACCCAGTGACAGATTAATCACCCGGATGTTGTACGTACTCTGCAGCGCAATCGCCTGTTCAATGGCCGCGATTACCGTACTGTCCGTGCCCACGCCGTTCGCATCCAGGGCACGAAGATCAACCAGGTTCACGCCTGGCGCGACTCCACTGTAATTCCCGCCTGAAAGATAACCGTTGCCGCCAATGATCCCCGCGACGTGAGTGCCATGACCGTAGAGGTCATACCTTGCGCCACGCGAGTTCGAGTTTGATGTGCCTGTGAAATCCTGGCGATAAACCACTCGCGAGTAAGACTGCGAGGAATCCTGAAGGTCTGGATGGCTGTCATTGATGCCGCTATCAATTAGGGCCACACCAACCCCAGTGCCGTCGTAACCGGCATTCCAGGCTGCGCTTGTGCCGATCGCAACATCCGTGGTGTCATCCAGCCCTTTCATGGGATGGTCGATGCTCACCAAGAGAATCTCAGGATCAGCCTCGAGGTAAGGCAGCGCGTTGACCGGAATCGACAGAGCGATGCCATTGACCATGTGAAGCCGATGGTTCAACCGGGCGCCCAACCCATGAACTTTGTTTTCTTGCGTCGCTTGCGGAACCTGCTTGTACTGCACGATGACCTGCACCATCTCGGTGGCCTTCGCACCGTGGTTCGCCCGGGCCGCAATTGGCGCCAGGTCGTCAGCAAATTTGCTGGATGGCTTGCCGCCCGCAAAGTTTTGTGCCAACGCAGTTTCCGTCAGCACGAGCAGCAACAGCGCGCTCAGGCGCTTTCCCCAGGCGGCGCTATGACGTTCATCACGGCCCCGCTCCTTTGGTTTCAGTGTCTGCGACATAGTTCTCACCCTTCTTACAAGCGAACTACGGATGTGAGGGGAATTCTGCTTCCGGCTTATCTTTTGCACGGGGGGTGCCAAGTTTGGGACTGTCGTAAGTTATTGCTAATCAGCGAGATAGGAACAGCGAGCTGCGGAGGATTGGGACATCTTGTCCAAGCAGGCGGGCGCAGGACAATTTGTCACAAGGTACAGGGAGTTGGAAGTCACAAACCCTCTTTTGAGTGGAAGCGTTCCGTCAGTACCGTTACTGTCAGATGTTCGCCTCGGCCACCACCCGCGGGGGGTGCCCCATTCTTCGCCGCTTTTGCGAAGAGTGGGAGGCATACTGTCAGCACCGTCGTTGGCCTGGGTATTCAGCCGCGAAGCGGCACAAGAATGCAGCCCACGGCGCAAGCCGTGGGAAACGTAAAAACCGACGAGCCCCATAGGGCGGAAGAATAGTCCCAACCGGCACCCTCAGCGCTGCCGTAATTAGCAGCCTTTGGGTGAGGCAGCGTTTCAGCGCTACAATAACTGCCCATTTTCAGCCGCGGATACAGCCGCGACGGTCCACCATTCCTCGGCACAAGCCTCAATCCGGTCAACCACCGCCGCCCTCAAAAGATCCCACGCTTCCAAATAGGCTTTGTACTTCGATTTCCTAAGCCGCGGATACAGCGCAATACTCCCCTGCATCCGAAACTTCTCCGCCGGAATGATGTACCACAAATCTTCCGGAATCAAATACGCCGCCAAGAAATCAAACGGATCACCCTCATAAGGCCCGCGACATCCTCTCACCGAGCACGAGTACCCTCCGCGATCCTTGAACATCGTGGACTTCACCTGCACCCGCGCACACCGCGCCCCATGCTCCACAATGAAGTCATACCGCGCCATCTCCCCATAAGGCTTGCTGACTTGCAGCCCTTCTTCGGCGGCCCGCGTCATAAAACGCAGCTCCGCCCACTCACCCCGCCGCTTAGGGTGTTTAATCTTCATCCCGTTATTTTTCATGAATTCTTTCTATAACTCTCCGCAATAAAAAAGCGGCCCGCAAAGGCCGCTTGATTCTTTAACTCCAGTCTAAATATGCGCCCCTAAAAAAACGAAGTCAAGCCTAGAAAGGACATGCCTAAAAAGCCCATTGTCATTCCGAACGGGCCTGAGCCCGGAGGATCTGCTTTCTCACTCCCCCGTTGTCATCCTGAGGCAGCGGAAACCGTCGCGAAGCGACGGTTTCCCAACGAAGGACCTATGCATTCCGCTTCTGCTACGTCTACACCTTTTTGATGTTCGGGCTGCGAGCCTCCAAATTCCCTTTGACTCCGATATATCCTTAGAGTATGTTCTCTCTTCCTCTGCCGCTAGTCTGAGTTTCCTTTTGAAGCAATGATCGGCAAGAACTACGCCTTTTTCGAGGCAGAGCTGACTCGCCATGATTTCGCCAGATTCCCCGATATCAGGAAAGAGTGACGACAAACTGGGACGTGCTGCCTTTGCGAAGGCGCTCGCCAAGACGGTAATGGATTTCGAGGGAGAGGATAGCTTCGTAGTTGGAATCCACGGCAAATGGGGGACAGGCAAGTCGTCCGTACTGAATCTGGTTGTCGAAGAGCTGAAAAGTGTTTCCGAAGATAAATCCCGAACGGTTGATGTTATACGGTTCAACCCATGGAACTTCTCCGATCAACATCAACTCGTCTTGCAATTTCTGCGACAGTTTACTGCACATCTAAGGAAACTCGAGAACTCAGGGATCGCCGGGATAAAGACGCTTCTGGAGAATCTGGAGCAGTATTCCGCTGCTCTGGGACCGCCATTTGAAACATTCCCGATTCTGAAGCACTTCAATCTGTTTAGAAGCGGAATCCAAATTGTGACAAAGGCTGTTGTAGGCGGTAAAGACGCTGATTCACTCTTCGCGACTGTTGAGCGACAGCTGCGACAAATGAAAAGGAAAACCGCGGTTATCATTGACGACATTGATCGCCTTTCAGAGTCCGAAATTCGTCAGGTATTCCAACTCGTAAAGCTCACGGCCCGGTTTCCATATGTCGTTTACATACTGGCATTTGATCGCGGTGCTGTCGCCGACGCGCTGGCTGGTAGCACGACCGCCTCGGGCGAAGAGTATTTAGAGAAGATCGTCCAGGTTTCTTTTGATTTACCGCCTATTGACGAGCAGTCGATGACCTTGATGATTAACGAGGCAATCCAAAAAGTTGCCGCTACTTACCCCTCCGCGCACTTTGATAACGTGCGTTATGGCAACCTCTTTCATTCGGGCTTTCGGCGTAGTTTCAAATCTTTGCGAGACGTGCGCAGGTTCATAAACGGGCTAGAGTTTGGTTTTGGAATGATCGCAAAGGAAGTTAACGGCGTGGACTTCATTGGAGTTGAAGGCCTACGTGTTTTTCACCCGAAGGCCTTCGATCTAATCCGCCGCAACAAGGGCATCTTTGCAGGGCACATTGATCAGTTCACTCGCGACAAAGGGCCGGAGGCTTTCAAGGCGGAAGTGGACCGGGCCTTCACATCGGCATCCGTGAATATTGAAGAATGCAAAGACCTTGTTGTCGAGCTGTTTCCAAAGCTGCAGTACGCCTATGCGAGGATCTTGTATGGCCACAATTCTGAAACCGAGTGGGAGAAGTCGCTACGGGTATGCACAACTCGCTATTTCGATTTTTATTTTCAGCTCGTTGTCCCAGAGGGGCAGGTTTCTCTGGCCGAGATCGAAAAAACCGTGGAGCGCGCTCATGCCAAGGATGAATTGATCCAAGAGCTAATCAGGTACATGGACACCGACCGCATTAGGCCTGCCCTTGAGTCGATTCGTCCACGACTGAAGTCCATACCTCCCCAGGACCTCGCGAACGTCCTAGGGGCACTCCTCGATATTGGTGATCGAGTTAAACAGTCAGGCAGCTTTATCGCAGGGCTATTACCGGAATTTTTATATGTCAGCTGGGCAATTTTTGATGTTATCGATCTTTTACCGCCGCAAGATCGACTTGGTGTTTTAGAAGCACAGTTTCGAGCCACCGAAGGAATAGGCACGGCCGCAAATCTCCTTCGTGACTATAAAATCCATCAACGGAAAAGAGAATGGAAAGTACCCAGAATTTGACGACCATACCCTTGATGGATTTCACATCGTTGTTGTTGATCGAATAAAACAGCTCGCGCCAACTGGCAATCTCTTGTGCAAGGACTTATTTCCTAAGATTCTACTTTCGTGGAAAACATGGGGAGACGCGGCGGAAGCAGATGCTTATGTTGCGAGTCTTATTTCCAATACAAATAGTTTTATTCGTTTTCTCGACAAGTTCATCTATCAAAGCACATCGGTCGGTGGGGGAGACAAGGTAGCAAGGGTCAAGAACAAGTTGGGAGTCAGCGGTATTGCCGCAGTGACCGACATCAAGGCTGTCATCCAGCGGGTCGAAGCCTTAGATGATCGTGATTTGTCCGAACACGAAAAGGAAATAGTCAAAATCGCAAGAGAGTCTTTAGAAGAGATTCCAGAAAAGTGGGGGTTGCCGCCAACCAATTTGCAGAGGGACCCGATCTCGATTAAGAGGCGGGATTCTACGATGTCGATCTTTTGGCGGGCGGCCTAGCTTTTCGCCTTTTTTGAGGAGGGTGGGAGTCGGCCAGCGCCTTCGGTCGCTCAAGAAGCGTTCATCGTATCGATTTGGCATTTACGAGTTTTCCGGGACAAACAAAGCGGCGATGCTCATTCTTAAGGGCGGAGATAGGTCGGCGATCAGCAAAAAAGGGCGGCTTTCGCCGCCCTTCCCAACGACCAAAGACGAACGACCAACGACGGCTCTTACGTACCCTCGCTCCAGCCCGCCAGATACTCTTCCTGCTCCGGAGTCAGGCGGTCGATCTTGATTCCCATCGATTCCAGCTTCAACTTCGCCACTCGCTTGTCGAGATCGACTGGAACCGTGTAGACCTTCTTCTCCAGCGTCGAATAATTCTTCACCATGTATTCGACCGACAGCGCCTGGTCGGCGAAGCTCATGTCCATCACTGATGGAGGATGTCCCTCGGCCGCCGCCAGATTGATCAAGCGGCCTTCGCCGAGAAGATTAATCTTGCGTCCATCCCGCAGCGAATATTCTTCGACGGAGGTACGAGTGGTTCGTTTCGACGACGACATTTTTTCGAGCGCGGGGATATCGATCTCGACATTGAAGTGTCCCGAGTTCGAAACGATCGCGCCGTCTTTCATCAGCTCAAAATGATCTTTGGTGAGGACGTTCTTGTTTCCCGTCACGGTGCAGAACACGTCGCCCAGTTTTGCGGCTTCGCCCATCGCCATCACGCGGAACCCGTCCATAACGGCTTCGAGAGCCTTCGTCGGATCCACTTCCGTGATGATTACTTCGGCGCCGCAGCCACGAGCCCGGCTGGCAAGGCCGCGTCCGCACCAGCCATAGCCGGCGACGACGAACTTCGATCCCGCAAGCAAAAAGTTGGTGGCGCGAATAATTCCATCGATGGTTGACTGTCCGGTGCCGTAACGGTTGTCGAACAGGTGCTTGGTGTCCGCATCATTGACTGCAACGATCGGGAACCGCAACACGCCCTCTTTCGCCATGGCGCGAAGGCGAATCACTCCTGTGGTCGTTTCTTCGGTTCCACCGATCACGTCGGTCAGCGCGTCCTGCCGCTTGGTGTGGAGGATGGTGACAAGATCGGCGCCGTCGTCCATGGTGATGTGAGGACGATGGTCGATCGCCGCCAAAATGTGGCTGTAGTAAGTATCGTTGTCCTCGCCCTTGATCGCGAATACCGGGATGCCATGGTCGCGCACCAGGCTTGCGGCAACATCGTCCTGCGTCGAAAGAGGATTCGACGCGCAAAGAACCACGTCAGCTCCGCCATCCCGCAGCGCTATCGCCAGGTTCGCAGTCTCGGCCGTAACGTGAAGGCATGCCGAAACGCGCATCCCCTTCAGCGGCTGGTTCTTGATGAATTCCTTGCGGATAATCTGCAGCACTTTCATCGACTGGTTCGCCCAGTCAATCCGCTTCTTGCCAAGATCGGCAAACTCAATATTCTTGATGTCGCATTGCACTTGCGTCGGCGTGGTTGACATGCGTCTCCTAGAGCTGAACGTTTAATATGGCTTTGAAGGGGCATGGCTTCAGCCATGCCGTAAAATCAGGTTTAGCTTGTAACGGCGCGGCTGAAGCCGAGCCCTTTCAAATATCACTAGAGTCTGGGCTTTACTTCCTCGCCCCTGCTCCGACCGTCTCCCGTAATCCAGCAGCGCTGGCAAGCTGCGAAGCCTTGTCCGTCGCCTCCCAGGTGAAATCTGGATCGGTTCGTCCAAAGTGCCCATAAGCCGCCGTCTTGCAATAAATCGGACGCCGCAACTTAAGGGAGTCGATAATTCCTTTAGGGGTCAACTTAAAATTCGCCCGCACCAAGTCGGGAAGCAGCGCCGGATCAACCTTGCACGTCCCAAACGTATCCACCAGGACGCTCACCGGATCCGCAACTCCGATCGCGTAAGCCAGCTGAACTTCGCAACGCTCGGCTAATCCCGCGGCAACGATATTTTTGGCAATGTGGCGCGCCATGTAGGCCGCCGAGCGGTCAACCTTGGTAGGATCTTTCCCGCTAAACGCCCCGCCGCCATGCCGCCCCATCCCACCGTAGGTGTCGACAATGATCTTGCGTCCGGTGAGACCCGTATCGCCCATGGGCCCGCCAATCACAAACCGCCCCGTGGGATTAATGTGATATTTGGTGTCCGCGTCGAGAAGGTGGGTAGGAATAGTCGCCTGAATCACATGCTTCAAAATATCAGCACGAAGCTCATCATTGCCGACGGTCTCCGAATGCTGCGTCGAGATAACCACAGCGTCCACCCGAACCGGCTTGTGGTTCTTGTCATATTCAACCGTAACCTGCGACTTCCCATCCGGCCGCAAGTAAGGAAGCTTGCCATGCTTCCTGACATCAGAAAGTTTCATCGCCAGCTTATGCGCCAAAAGAATCGGCATGGGCATAAGCTCCGGGGTTTCGGTACATGCGTAGCCCATCATCATTCCCTGGTCGCCGGCGCCGCCGGTGTCTACACCCATGGCTATGTCTCCGGACTGTTTGTTGATGCTGGAGATTACGGCGCAGGTGTTGCTGTCGAAGCCGTAGAGGGCATTGTTATAGCCGATGGAGGAGATCATGCCGCGGACCAGGGACTGGAAGTCTACGTAGGCCTTCGTGGTGATTTCTCCGGCGATTACTACCAGGCCCGTGGCTGTCAGGGTTTCACAGGCTACGCGGCTCATGGGGTCCTCCGTGAGGCAGGCATCTAGGATTGCGTCGGAAATCTGGTCGGCGATTTTATCGGGATGGCCTTCCGTGACGGATTCGGACGTGAAGAGATAGGGGTTCTTGGATGACAAATCAACTTCTCCTTAAGCGGTCTGGGTGGGATAAACAGCGCTACAACAGCCAGAAATTAGCTTTGGTGGACTACTAAAAAGTTATCAGAGACAGAGGGGGAAGGCAATGGTTTTGCGGTTGGATGGGGACCATTCGCAGTAAGCGGTAAAGCTGCCCTATTAGAGGGTGAGGCGCTTGTCATGGCCGGTTGAAGCAGGTCTCTTGACTGCGAAAGATCGAGATGACAGATTTATTCACAGATGACAGAATTAATAAACCTTTAACAAATCAGTTCTCAGTTTTTTGTTCTTAGTTCTCAGTCGTTTATTTTTCTTCATTAGTTTTGTCTTCGCCTTCGGCGTGGTCGGTGGGATGTTCGACTCCGCCTTTGGCTTCGGCTTCTTCCATGGCTCGCTTGGTTTCTTCGGCGCGCTTGGAGCGGATTTCGGCACGCTTTTCGCGCTTTTCTTCCTGAAGCTTTTCGCTGCCCAAAAGTTCGATGATCGCTTTGTCGGCGCCGTCGCCTTTTTGCCAGCCGGTGTGAATGATGCGGGTGTATCCGCCTTCGCGGTCTCCGAAGCGGGGGCCGATGGTGTCGAACAGTTTGTCGACGGCGGCGCTGGTCATCAGATAGGCAAGGGCCTGGCGGCGGGCGGAGAGGTCACCGCGCTTGCCTAGGGTGATCATTTTTTCGACGATGGGACGCATGGCCTTGGCTTTGGGCACCGTGGTTTCAATCCGCTCCTCGAGAATAATGGAGGTGACGAGGTTACGAAGTAACGATCGGCGGTGGCTGGTGTTGCGTCCTAATTTATATCCGGCTACTTTGTGGCGCATGATTAACCCCAGTTTCGAGTTTCAGGTTTCGAGTTTCAAGTTCGAGTCGATCCGAAACTTGAAACCCGAAACTAGAAACTGCTTTCTATAATTCGTTGTCTCCGTAGGCCGAGGCCGGGAGGATTTGATTCGACGTTGGGCCGGGGACTGCGTTTCCCTGCTCGTCGATTTTCATCCCCAGGCTTAGGCCCATGGTTCCGAGAATCTCTTTGATCTCGTTTAGCGACTTGCGGCCGAAATTTTTCGTCTTCAGCATTTCAGCTTCGGTTTTTTGAACGAGTTCGCCGATGCTCTGAATGTTCGCGTTCTTCAAGCAGTTATAGCTGCGAACCGAAAGCTCGAGCTCTTCGACGGAACGGTTTAAGTTCTCGTTTTTAATTTCGGGCTTGCGCTCTTCGCTGGAGCTCGAAGTCTCGATATCTTCCTCGAAGTTGATGAAGATATTCATGTGGTCTTTCAACAACTTTGCCGCCAGGCCAATTGAATCGGCCGGCAGAATGGAGCCGTTGGTCCACACTTCGATGGTCAGCTTATCGTAGTCGGTGATTTGTCCCAGACGAGCAGCTTCGACGGTGTAATTGCACTTGCGGACGGGCGAGTGCACGGAGTCAATGGGAATGAATCCGATGCCAAGGTCTTCGTCGAAATTCTTATCGGCGGAGACATAACCGCGACCACGCTTTAAGCGCATTTCCATGTCGAGCTTGCCACCCTCGCTGACGGTGGCGATATAAACGTCTTTGTCGAGGACTTCGACGTCGGAATCGGCTTCGATCATTCCGGAGGTGACGACGCCGAGCTGATCGGCGCGAAGATAGATAGCCTTCGGAGCATCTCCACTTAACTTGAACGGAACCTGCTTCAGGTTAAGAATTATGTCGGTTGCATCCTCGACTACACCGGGGATCGATTGGAATTCGTGCAAAACTCCTTCGATCTTTACCGCCGTGACGGCGGCTCCTTCGATGGAAGAAAGCAGCACGCGCCGAAGGGCGTTTCCAATGGTCGTGCCGAATCCTCGTTCGAAGGGCTGCGCCCAGAAGATGCCGTAGCGATCGGTTAGGGTTGATGTGTCAACTGCAAGACGTTTCGGTTTTTGAAAACCTTTCCAAAGCATTGCTTATTCTCCTTCGGCCATTTGGCTCATCCTGGCTCCCTGAATTGGTCCTGTTTCAGGTCGGGCGCCGGGAAGGCTGTGCTGGCTCGAAATTTTAAAGACCAGAATCGTCGTTGGTCGTTCGTCGTTGGCCATTCGCAAAACCCCAAAGTGTTGGGATTTGCCAACGACCAACGACCTGCGACCAACGACGCCTTATTTGCTGTACAACTCTACGATCAACTGCTCATTTACTGGCAGGTTGATGTCTTCGCGTTTTGGTAATGCTGTTACCCGGCCTTTGTAGTTGTCGCGATCAATATCCAGCCAATTCACGGCGTTCTGGTGGCTGGCGAATTCCTTGGCGCTCTCCAGAATTGTGAGCTTGCGGCTGGCTTCGCGGATCGCGATCTCCTCGCCGACGCTGACTTCATAAGACGGGATATTCACCTTGCGCCCATCGACCTGAACATGGCCATGGCGGACAAGTTGCCGGGCCTGGCGTCGTGAAATTCCGAAGCCGAGGCGGTAAACAATGTTATCCAGTCGCCGCTCGAGTTGCTGGAGAAGGATTTCGCCAGTGACTCCACGGGACCGAGCCGCTTTTTCAAAGTAGTTGCGGAACTGGCCTTCCTGGGTGAAATACATGCGCTTGGTTTTTTGTTTCTCGCGCAATTGGAGGCCATAACCTACAACCTTCGCTTTGCGGTCTTTTCCGTGCTGACCGGGGGCGAAGTTGCGCTTTTCAATGGCGCATTTGTCGCTGAAACAGCGGGTGCCTTTGAGGAACAGCTTCATGCCCTCGCGGCGGCAGAGACGACAGACTGGATCGGTATATCGGGCCAATTTACTCTCCTTTATTAGATGACCGGTTTACAGGTATGGCTTCACCCTTCGTCCCGGACTGAATTACAGTCGTTGGTCGTTGGCTAAGGCGAAACATCCGCGTCTTTGCCGTCCTAGTCTTTCGCTCTGGCCAACGACGAATGACCAAAGACCAACGACAGTTTTCTAGACTCTTCGGCGCTTTGGCGGACGGCAGCCGTTGTGCGGAATCGGAGTTGAATCTTTGATGTTTCGGACTTCGATTCCGGCGGCGGCCAGGGCGCGGATTGCTGATTCGCGTCCAGAACCGGGGCCACTGACTCGCACTTCTACGCTGCGCACGCCGTGATCTCGGGCCATGGTAGCGGCATTGGACGCGGCCTGTTGTGCCGCGAACGGCGTGCCTTTACGGGATCCTCGGAATCCGAGGGATCCGGAACTCTTCCACGAGAGGACGTTTCCGGCCTGATCGGCAATGGTCACAATCGTGTTATTGAATGAGGCCTGGATGTGCGCGATACCGTGCGTGACATGCTTGCGCTCTTTCTTCTTGAACGTCTTCTTCTTGCCCTTTTTTTCCGGAGTTCCCGGGGTTCCTGCCGCCGCTGCTGGTTTTGCCATAAATTGCTCCTAGCTTCTAGCTTCTGGCCTCTAGCTAGTAGCTAGAAGCTAGCAGCCGCTTTTTCTATGTTTTTGCTGCTGCTTTCTTCTTTTGCGCTATGGTGCCTTTGCGCGGGCCTTTTCTGGTGCGCGCATTTGTGTGGGTGCGTTGACCGCGAACTGGAAGGTTGCGGCGATGGCGGTATCCGCGATAAGAGCCAATTTCGATAAGACGCTTGATGTTCATCGTAATGTCTTTGCGGAGGTCGCCTTCTACCATGCCTTCGGATTCGATGACCTGGCGGATGCGGTTCACTTCATCTTCACCCAGGTCTTGAACCTTTTTCATGGGTTCGACGTTGGCCTGCTTCAGAATCTTCGCGGACCGCGGGTTACCGATGCCGTAAATGTAAGTAAGCGCGACATCCACATGCTTGTTACGCGGAAGGTCGACGCCTGCGATTCGTGCCATAGTATTTCCTCGTTATCTCTCTCTCGTTATCCCTGACGCTGCTTGTGTTTGGAATTTTCGCAGATCACCCGGACTACTCCCTTGCGGTGGATGACCTTGCATTTATCGCAAATCTTTTTTACTGATGCTCGTACTTTCATAAAACCGTCCTTGGTCGTTCGTCCTTCGTCGTTGGCTTACCCCGGAACGACGTGTCGAGCTTTGCTCGACCTGGACGGGCGAGGGCGCCCGTCCCTACATAACTCTTCATTATTTGTAGCGATATACGATTCTGCCGCGATTCAGGTCGTATGGCGAAAGTTCAACTGCTACTTTGTCTCCCGGGAGGATGCGTATGAAATTCTTGCGCATTTTTCCGGAGACGTGCGCCAGTACTTGATGCTTGTTCTCCAGTTCCACCTTAAACATGGCATTGGGTAAGGGTTCCACCACGGTTGCCATAACTTCAATCGCGTCCTCTTTACTCATGAACTCCTTAAGAACGCTTCTAGCTTCTGGCTAAATCTGACCCGGATTAAGCCAGCAGCCAGAAGCTAGCAGCGGTTTTACTGGGTTAATATCATTGGGCCGTCTCTGGTTACGGCCACACAGTGTTCGAAGTGGGCGCTACAGCTTCCGTCGGCTGTGACTGCTGTCCACTTATCGTTCAGCACACGCGTCCCTGGCTCGCCGAAATTCACCATGGGCTCGATCGCCAGCACCATGCCTTCGCGGAAACGAGGACCTTGTCCTCGCGATCCGAAGTTTGGGACTTGGGGCTCTTCATGGAGCCGGGTGCCAATGCCATGTCCAACGAACTCGCGAACGACGCTAAATCCGTTGGCTTCGACGTACTCTTGCACCGCCGCGCCAACGTCTCCAACAGCGTTTCCGACTCTTGCCTGCTCGATCCCTTTGTACAGAGAAGCTTCGGTAACTTCGAGCAGCTTTGAAATTTCCGGCTTCAACGAGCCGTCTACGGGCACGGTGATGGCCGCATCGCCATAGTAACCATCGAGCACGACTCCGCAGTCGATCGAAACGATGTCACCGGCCTTGAGTTCGCGCTTTGCTGACGGAATACCGTGAACGATCTCTTCGTTGATCGAAGTGCACAGTACGCAGGGATAATCGTAGTATCCCTTGAACGCTGGTTTCGCGCCCAGGTCCTTGATTTTCTGTTCGGCGGCGCGTTCCAGGTCCATAGTGGTGACGCCGGGAGCGACCATGCCGCGGACGGCATCCAACACTTCGCGGACGATGTGGCCGCTTTGTTTCATCTTGGCTATCTCAGCCGTCGATTTGCAAACTATTGCCATATGCTTTACTTCACTATCATTCGGAGATGAACTGCCAAAAGCAGGTCCCTCCACTTCGCTTCGCTCCGGTCGGGATGACAGAGTTTGTTTAGTTATTCAGTCGCCACTGGCCGTTGCGGCGGCGTGGCTTTCTATTTCCTGAAAGAGCTGCGCGGTGACTTCGTCCACCGGCCGATCGGCATTCACCGAAATCAAACGCCCTTCCCGCGCATAATATTGCGCCACCGGCATGGTCTGCCGCTCATAGGTTGCCAGGCGTTCCTGGATAACCTCATAGCGATCATCATCGCGCATGACCAGCTTGGAACCGTCGACATCGCAAAGCTCGTCGACTTTGGGCGGCTGAAGGTGGATGTTATAAATCAGACCGCAGGCAGGACAGGTTCTGCGTCCATTGAGCCGGAGCGATAACTTATTATAATCCACGTCAAAGCGGACGACAATCGGCGAACAAACGTGGCGTTTCGGATTTTCAAGGAACTGATGTTTCAAAAACGCATCCAGCCAGAGTGCCTGCCTTACGGTTCGCGGGAAGCCATCAAGGATGAATCCGCGCTCGCAGTCTGTATCCCGCAAACGCCATGCAACCATGTCACAAACCAGGTTGTCTGGCACCAAGTCCCCCCGTGCCATCTGGGCTTCTGCCTTTAATCCCAGGTCTGTCCGGCGCTGAACATTCTCCCGAAGGAGATCGCCGGTGGAGATCTGGGGAATGCCGTAGCGATCTGAGATGCGCTTGGACTGAGTGCCCTTGCCCGCTCCCGGCGGTCCAAGCAACACAATCGGTCCGATGTTCCGCAACACATCCTCTGCCATCGAACTCGCCCCGCGGCGTCTCCACTTTCAGTATTCCTAATAGCATCGTGGACGGGTGAGGACACCCGTCGCTACGTCAAAAAATTCGTTACCAGGTGCGGCGACCGCGAATCCTGCCACTGCGCGGCGTGAAGCCGTCGTAATGTCGCATGATTAATTGCGCTTCAACCTGGGTAACGGTATCCATGGCGACGCCTACAACGATCAAGAGTGAGGTGCCACCAAAATAAAAACTTACTCCCAAACCGTTAGTGACCCAGGTCGGAAGCCGCTCGAAGAAAGTGCCGAGCGCGCCCGGCAAGTGGTTCAGACGGATGCCGGCAATCATCCACTCGGGGATGAACGAAATAATGATTAGATAGAGCGCTCCTACCAAGGTGATGCGCGTCAAGATCTCGTTGATATTGTCGGCGGTGCGCTTGCCGGGACGAATGCCAGGAATGAATCCGCCATACTTGCGCATGTTGTCCGCAACTTCGTTGGGATTGAAAACGATGGAAACGTAGAAGTACGCGAAGAAGATAATCCCCAGGGCATAAAGCAATGTGTAGAGCGGCTCACCCCATCCTAAGGCGTGAATCAATCCGCCGAAGTAGCGATTGTCTTTTAAGCCGGCGCCAAGCATTTGCGGCATGGTCAAGATAGAGGAGGCGAAAATCACGGGCATAACGCCGCCAGCGTTGACTCGCAGCGGGAGGTGGGTGGATTGCCCACCCATCACTTTTCTGCCAACTACGCGCTTGGCGTATTGCACGGGAATTCGGCGCTCGCTTCTTTCGACGTACACGATGAAGGCGACGACAACGATCATTACTCCGACCAATATCAAAACAGCGACGGGAGTGAATGGTCCCCAAGCTTGGGTGCTGACCTTCTGATATAGGTCGGCGACGCCGCGGGGAAGGCCAACGACGATGCCCGCGAATATCAGCAGGGACATGCCGTTGCCGATGCCTCGTTCGGTAATCTGTTCGCCGAGCCACATGATGAAGGCGCTGCCGGTGGTGAGGGTCAGCATCGTCATGAGGATGAATGGGATGCCAGGATTCACCACGAAGCCTCCGCCGCCTTTTTCGAGGCTGACAGCGATCCCGAGGGATTGGACCGCGCTAAGGATTACTGTGAGGTAGCGGGTCCATTGAGTGATTTTCTTGCGTCCGAGTTCGCCTTCTTTTTGCAGCTTAGCCAGCGGTTCGTAAACCACGGTGAGCAGTTGCAGAATGATAGACGCCGTGATGTACGGCATGATTCCGAGGGCGAAAATTGTGAGCCGCCGCAACTGGCCGCCGGAAAACAGGTCGACAAAACCGAGGAACGATCCACGATTGGCTTCGAAAAACTGCTGCAACTTGTCAGCATTCACGCCGGGCGTTGGGATGTGTCCTCCCAAACGGTAAACGGCGAGAAGCCCAAGCGTAAACAGAATGCGCTTGCGCAAATCCGGAATACGAAAAATGTTGGCTAATTTCTCGAACATTACTGCAAAACCTCAAAAGTGCCGCCAGCCTTGGTAATTTTATCCTGAGCCGACTTGGAAAACTTGTGGGCGTGGATGGTTAGCGCGGCAGTGAGTTCGCCGTCGCCGAGAATCTTTACCGGATGCTTGGTGCTAATGATTCCAGCTTTGCGGAGGACTTCGGGGGTAATAGTTGTTTCGCCAAGGGCGCCCAGCTTTTCGAGGTTCACAACGTTAAATTCTTTGCGGAAAATATTGGTGAAGCCGCGCTTCGGCATGCGGCGATGCAATGGCATCTGGCCGCCTTCAAAGCCGCGCATCATGCGCGAACCACTGCGGGAGCGCTGACCTTTGTGTCCGCGGGTCGAGGTCTTGCCCATGCCGGAACCCATACCGCGTCCGACGCGTTTCTTTTTTTCGTTGGCCTTTTTTGGCGCTCGTACGTTTGAAAGATTCATAAAAATCGCTTCTGGCTTTCGGCTTCTAGCTAACAGCTTTGCTGTGAACTTTTGACTGCTCGACTATTTCTACCAAGTGCGGGACTTTTGCCACCATTCCACGGATCGCTAGAGTGTCGGGGCGCTCGATCACCTGGTTGAGGCGCGTGAATCCCAGGCCCTTGACTACTAATTTCTGCTGGAATGGGGCGCAGATGGCTGAACGCACCCACTTCAGTTGCAAGGTTCCGGTCTTCGTTTTTTTCGTTAGTGTCGTGACCATTTTAGTTCAGTTCCTCGACCGTTTTGCCGCGCATAGTCGCCACGTCGGCGCGGCTCTTCAGGTGTTTCAGCGCGTCAAAGGTCGCTTTGATTACGTTGTGCGGGTTGGTGGTCCCGATCGATTTTGTTAGTACATTTTGAATACCCACTGAGGTCATGACCGCGCGCACGGCTCCTCCGGCGATCACGCCGGTGCCTTCGGGAGCTGGCTTCAGCAGAACTCTCCCAGAGCCGTAGCGTCCGAGACTGAGGTGCGGAATGCTGGTTTGAGTCAGGTTGACGCGGATTAAATTCTTCTTCGCGGACTCAATTCCCTTGCGGATGGCTTGCGGGACTTCCTTGGCTTTTCCGGAGCCGTATCCGACGACCCCCGCAGTGGGGTCTCCGACCACGACCAATGCGGCGAAGGACATGTTCTTTCCGCCCTTGACGACCTTGGTGACGCGGTTGATGGATACAACTTGATCTTTCAGTTGGTACGCATTCGCGTCGAGCTTTTTAATAATAGTTGGCATTCTTAACCTTAATTTGGCAATTGAGTAATTCGGTAATTTCGCAATTGAACGTCAAAAGCTGGGCTTTTCAATTACTCAATTACCCGATTTCTCAATTACTCAATGTTAGAACTTCAATCCTGCTTCGCGGGCGGCGTCCGCCAGGGCCTTCACTCGGCCATGGTAGATATAGCCTCCGCGATCGAAAACTACTTCTTTAATTCCCTTGGCTTGGGCCCGTTCGGCAATCATCTTTCCGACTTCCTTGGCTGCGGCTAAATTTCCGCCAGTTTTGCGTTCGCCCTTTTTGCCTTCCGCCGAATGGGCCGCTATTAGGGTCGCGCCCTGAACGTCGTCGATTAACTGAACGTAAACGTGATTCAGCGAACGATAGACGTTGAGGCGCGGACGTTCCGAGGTGCCGAGAATCTTTTTGCGGATGCGTTCGTGCACGTGCCGCCGGTTTGTATTTTTCGATGAAATTGTCAGCATAAAATCTGTCCTTGGTCGTTCGGCGGTGGTCGTTGGCCAAAACCGAGAACCACGATTCTCCAACGTCTACCGCGTTACCTCAAAACCGCTTTGGGTTTGGCCAACGACGGACGGCCAACGACCAACAACGGCTATTTCGCTCCGGTCTTCCCTACCTTCTTCTTCAGGCGTTCTCCGGAATAGCGGACGCCTTTGTTTTTGTATGGATCTGGCGGGCGCAGGCTGCGCATTTCCGCGGCTACCTGACCTACTTTTTGGCGATCGATTCCGGTGACAGTTAACTTCGTTTGCTTGGGATCGACTGTCGCTTCGATTCCGGCAGGCAGTGGGTATTCGATGGGATGAGAATATCCCAGCGTGAATACCACCATGCCTTTGCCCTTCATCTCAGCGCGATAGCCGATGCCAACAATTTCCAAATCCCGCGTCCAGCCCCGGGTTACGCCTTCGACAGCATTGTTTACCAGGGCGCGAGCGAGCCCGTGGACAGCGGCCTGAGAATCATTCTCGCGGACCGCAACGAGATGTCCGTCCTGCTGCTCAATCTTAATTCCCGCAGGAACTGTTGTATCGAGTTTCCCCTTGGGACCCTTGACCTCAACGATATTGCCTTCGATTTTTACCGTCACGCCCTTTGGAAGCGGGATCGGTTTTCGTCCAATTCTTGACATAAGATCAGCCTTTAGCTCTTGGCTTTTAGCTGCTAGCTTCTGGCTACTAGCTTCTCGCTAAAGCTCGCACTTCAAAATCGCAAAACCAATCATTGGCTTCCGCTAGAAGCTAGAAGACAGAAGCGTTTCTCTACCAAACTTCGCAAAGCAGTTCGCCGCCCAAACCTTGTTTTCGGGCCTGGCGTCCGGTCATTACACCTTGCGGCGTGGTCAAAATATTGATGCCCATGCCACCCAATACCCGGGGGATCTCGGTGCGGCGGACATAGACCCGGCATCCTGGCCGGGAGACGCGCGCAACATTGGAAATTGCCGCTTCGTTGTTGTTGCCATATTTCAAATACACGCGCAGCACCTTGTGGCCATCTTCTTCGGTGGCCTTGAAATTGGAGACGTAGCCTTCTTCCTTCAGGATTCGGGCAATCTCCAGTTTCAACTTGGAAGCGGGAATATCCACTTTCTGGTGCCGTGCGCTAATCGCATTGCGAATGCGCGTCAACATGTCTGAGACCGGATCGGTCAACCTCATCGCTTTGCTTCTCCTCAGCCGCTGGTGTTCAGCGGTTGCTTGTGTGGCGCGGGCGTCCTCGCCCGCGTCTCTAACTATTTACCAAGAAGACTTCGAAACGCCTGGAATCTCACCGCGCAACGCCAAGCCGCGAAAACACAAGCGGCACAGGCCAAACTTGCGGAGATATGCTCGCGGCCGTCCGCAAAGTTTGCAGCGGTTGTGCTTGCGAGATGAGAATTTGGGCTTTCTTGCGTCCTTTACTCTTTTTGCTGTAGTTGCCAATTGTGCTCCTATATTTCTGTCTTCAAAATTCCGCTTTGCCGAAGACGTAGCAAGCTACGTCTCTCCCATTAATCTGTTATGCCCGGAAAGGCATTCCCAGATGGCGAAGCAAGGATCTCGCCTCGTCATCGTTTCGAGCCGTGGTCACGATGGTTACGTTCATGCCTTTTTGCTTATCCACTTTCGCGTAGTCGATTTCCGGAAAAATCAACTGGTCGCGGAGGCCGAGAGTATAGTTTCCGCGTCCATCAAACGATTTCGTCGAAACGCCACGAAAATCGCGGACCCGAGGGAGAACCATGCTCACCAAACGATCGAAGAATTCGTACATGCGATCGCCACGCAGAGTGACCATAGCCCCGATAGCCTGGCCTTCGCGGACTTTGAACGCCGCGATGGATTTCTTAGCACGGGTCAGTACGGGTCGCTGGCCGGTGATCTGGGTCAATTCATTCATCGCGGGATCGAGAATCTTCGCATTCTGCGTGGCCTCGCCAACACCCATATTGACCACGATCTTATGCAGATGCGGTACTGCCATGGGATTCTTGCGCTCCAGCTCTTTCATGAGCGTGGGCGCTACTTCCTTGTCAAAGCGTTCCTTCAGTCGCGGCGTCTCTTTGGCGCTGTGATGCGCAACCACGGGCGCTTTCGGCTCCTGTTTCTTGTCGTCCTGACGGTCTTTTTTTTCTTTAGCCATTGGTTTCTCTAATTCTTATTTCTTGTCCAGCGTGGTTCCGCATTTCTTGCAGACCCGCACTTTTTGGTCTCCGCGAATTTCACGGCCTACGCGCACAGGTCCACATGTGGCACAAACCAGTTGCACGTTGGAAAGCGATATGCGACTTTCCTGCTCGGCGATCCCGCCCTTGATATTGCGCTGAGGGTTCGGTCGCACATGTTTCTTAACCAGCATGACGTGTTCAACTAGCACCTTTGCATCGTCGGGAAACACGCGCAGGACGCGTCCTTCTTTGCCTTTATCTCGTCCGGTAATGACTCTCACGGTGTCGTTATGCCGGATGTCGACTCGAATATGTTTTCTGACTACGGTCTTCATGATCTCTAAGCCTCAGGGGATAAAGCCCCTTTTATCGCGAATCTTCCCGGCACGACTGAAGTCGTTCCCTGATACGAACTACCATCCAGCCCAACCGCTCGAAGCTCAAATAACTTCTGGAGCCAGCGATACGATCTTCAAGAACTTCTTCTCGCGCAATTCGCGGGCGACGGGACCGAAGACGCGGGTTCCAACCGGCTCGCCAGTTTCGTTGATCAGAACGCCGGCGTTTTGGTCGAAACGAATATACGTGCCATCGCGGCGGCGGTATTCTTTTCTTGTCCGGACAATCACAGCTTTCACGACGGTACCTTTCTTTGCCTGCCCGTCGGGAGACGCTTCTTTCACGCTGGCCGTGACCACATCACCCAATCCCGCGCGGAGCCCGGTGGAACCGCCCAGCGGCAGGATGACCTGCAGCTTGCGTGCGCCGGAGTTATCGGCGACTTCGAGCATGGTTCTCATCATTACGGCCATAATCGATCCCCCTTAGAGCAGCAACGGCAACCTTAGGAAGCAACTTCCGTGGACGCGATTTCGGGCGCCAGCGCCGTTTTCCGTACAATCTGTTTCAAGCGCCATCGTTTCAACTTTGATAGCGGACGCGTCTCTTCGAGACGCACCACATCGCCAATGTGAGCTTCGTTCTTTTCATCGTGCGCGTAGAACTTTTTCGCCTTCGAAACGACGCGGCCATAGAAAGCGTGCGAGTTCTTGCGCACGACTTCGACGACGATCGTCTTTTTCATGCGGTTTGATACTACTTCGCCGACAATCTCTTTTCGCCGTCCAGCGGCTGCGACTGGCGTGTTTGGATTTGTTTCTGCCATTTACTTCTTCTCCGTTTTGCGCGCCGCTTTTTTCGCGATCACGTTTTTCTGGACAGGCTTCTTGGCTGCCGCTTTCGGAGCGGCCGCAGTTACAACTCCGCCAGACGTGCCGGTTGCCAATTCACGCTCGCGGCCAATAGTTTTGACGCGCGCGATGTCTTTACGCAGGCCGCGAATTTTTTTCAGGCTTTCGGTCTGTCCCATGTTGAGTTGAAACTTCAGCTTGAAGAGCTGGTCGTTGAGTTCGTGCTCCTGGTGGCGAAGTTCCTCGTCGGTAAAATTTCGTACTTTATCCGTTTTCATAGCTCGTTCCCGTTGAAGCAGATTCCTCACCGCTAAAGCGGTTCGGAATGACAACTTATTGCTAGTGCACCAGCGTTTGGCGCTTTACGAAACTTGTTCTTAACGGCAGCTTATGTGAGGCCAGGCGCATTGCCTCGGTCGCATCCGCGAGGGTGACGCCTTCCATTTCGAACAAAATCTTCCCCGGCTTGACGACGGCGACCCAGTGATCAGGCGCTCCCTTACCTTTTCCCATACGGGTTTCGGCGGGTTTCTTGGTGACCGGCTTGTCTGGAAATAAACGGATCCAGATTTTGCCGCCGCGCTTTACGAACCGGGTCATCGCGACGCGGCTGGCTTCAATTTGACGGTCGGTGATCCAACCCGGTTCGAGAACTTTCAAACCGTAATCGCCGAAAGACAGCTCGCTGCCGCGCCAGGCTTTGCCGCACATGCGTCCGCGCTGCTGCTTGCGATACTTAACTTTTTTTGGCATTAACATAAAAATCGCTCTTGGCTTCTGGCTTTTAGCTTCTGGCTAAACCTCTTAAAGCAGACGCAGCAAGCTGCGTCTCCACCCGTGTTCTTCTTCTTAAAACGCTCCTACAGGTTGCAAGGTGTTGTCGCGTTTTTTCGCTGCCGGCAAAATTTCGCCTTTGTAGACCCAAACTTTTACGCCGATTACGCCATACGTCGTTCTGGCTTCGGTGAAGCCGTAATCGATGTCGGCGCGTAACGTGTGGAGCGGCAGGCGTCCCTGCAAATACCACTCGGAGCGCGCGATTTCGTTTCCATTCAGCCGTCCGCTTACGCGGACTTTGATTCCTTTGCATCCGAAGCGCAGCGCGGAGTCTACCGACTTGCGCATGGCACGGCGGAATCCAACACGCTTTTCGAGTTGCAGAGCGATAGCTTCCGATACCAGCTGCGCATCCAGTTCCGGCTTGTGCACCTCCTGGATATCCATGTAAACCTCGCGCCCGGTGCGCTTTTGGACGTCCAGTTTCAGCTTGTCGATCTCGGCGCCTTTGCGTCCGATGATGATGCCGGGACGTGCCGTCTTAATGATGACGCGAAGTTTGTTCCCGGGACGCTCGATTTCGATCGAACTGACCCCGGCTGACTTGAGCTTCTCTTTTAACTCATTCTTCAGCTTGATGTCTTCGAGCAGAAGTTTGTCATAATCGCGTTCGACAAACCAGCGCGACTTCCAAGGCTTGGTGTAGCCGAGGCGGAAACCGTATGGATGAACCTTCTGTCCCATTTTTTCTCCTGCTACTTTGCTGCTGTCTTCTTCTTAGCTGCTTTATTTTTGCTCTTGCCCGCCGCCGCTTTGCCCTTTGGCTTGCTATGACTTTGTTTCGTGGCCGCACTTTTCTTTCGCGCCGGCGCAGTCGGATGCGTTGATTCCTCTCCCACTACTGTCGCGAGGCCTTCGCCATCCTTGTGCCCACGCTCTGCGAGCACCAATTCGATATGCGAGATGCGTCGCACATAGCGGAACGCGCGCCCCATGGGAGCAGGCCGGATTCGTTTCATGCGCGGACCATCGTTAGCGATGGCGCTCTTCACGTACAGCGTATCCACGTCAACATCGATTCCTTTTTCTGCGCTGAGGTAGTTGGCATTCTCGAGCGCGGAGCGCAGAAGCTTTTCAACCGTTGCCGCGACCCGCTTCTTGGTGAAGACAAGCGTGTTCAGTGCATCTTCGACGCGGCGTCCTTTAATCAGGTTCAGCACCAGGCGCGCCTTTTGCGGCGTGACGCGCATGTAACGGGCTTGAGCTCGAAATTCCATGATTATCCTTTAAGCCTTTGGCGCCGCAGGCGCTGCAGCACCTGCTGGGGAAGGAGCTCCCGGTCCACCCGGAATTCCCGCGGGCCTGGCCGCAGTTTCTGTTGCCGCCCTCATGGAGTGACCTTTGAACTGGCGAGTAAAGCTGAATTCCCCGAGCTTGTGGCCGACGAGATTCTCCGTGATGTACACCGGAATAAATTTCTTGCCGTTGTGTACCGCGATGGTGTGCCCCACCATTTCCGGGATGATAGTCGAGCGCCGCGACCATGTGCGCAGTACCTTCTTTTCGTTACGCGCGTTCATGCCTTCCACCCGCGTTTGCAGGTAGGCGTCGATGAACGGACCTTTTTTTGTTGAACGTGCCATAAATGCTCTTAACCTCTAGCTCTTAGCTTCTAGCTAACCACTTTGTCATTCCGAACCGCTTTAGCAGTGAGGAATCTGCTTTTGCAAACGACCAACGACGCGCGACCAACGACTTACTTTTTCGCCCTTCGGCTTACGATGAATGCGTCCGTGCGCTTGTTGTTGCGCGTCTTGTAACCCCGCGTTGGCTGTCCCCAGGGCGTAACTGGATGACGGCCACCTGAGGTTTTGCCTTCGCCACCACCGTGCGGATGGTCGACTGGATTCATCGAGACCCCGCGATTGACTGGACGCCATCCCAACCACCGATTGCGGCCTGCTTTGCCTATGGTGATATTTTCGTGATCGAGATTGCCGACTTGTCCGATCGTCGCCATGCAATCTTGCGCGACTTTGCGCGTCTCACCGGAGGGCAACTTGACCAGCGCGTATTCGCCTTCTTTTGCGACTAACTGCGCCGAACCGCCTGCGGAGCGCACCATTTGCGCGCCTTTTCCAGGCTTCAATTCGACGTTATGAATTGTGGTGCCAGGGGGAATGTTTTTCAGCGGGAGCGCGTTGCCGACTAAGATGTCGGCTTCTGGACCGCTAACGATTTTTTGTCCGACTTTCAGGCCTTCGGGTTGAAGGATGTAACGCTTTTCGCCGTCGGCGTAGCTCAGCAACGCGATACGAGCGGAGCGGTTCGGATCGTATTCGATCGTTGCAACCGTGGCCGGGATACCGATCTTATCGCGCTTGAAATCGATAATGCGGAGCTGGCGCTTGTGGCCGCCACCGTGATGCCACATGGTTGTGTCGCCAGAGTTGCGGCGTCCGCCGGTGCGGCGCTTGGGTTCGAGCAGCGCTTTGTGCGGCGTTGTCGACGTGATGTCGTCATTGACGATTGTGGTCCTGTAACGCAGCGTTTGTGTTGTCGGTCTGTATGTCTTGATTGCCATAAAATCTGCTCTTAGCTCTTAAGCTTCTGGCTGCTAGCTTCTAGCTAGTGCCTCCCGGGGTCAGCCAGAAGCTAGCAGCCAGAAGCGGTGTTATAAATTCTGCGCGTACTCCGGCATTTTTTCTCCGGCCCGTAATCGCACGTATGCTTTTTTCCAGTCTGGGCGGTAGCCTGCGAATTTTCCTCGGCGGCGTTCTTTGCCGGGGAAGTTTGCAGTCCGAACCGAATGAACTTTTACTTTAAAAATTCCCTGCACTGCTTCTTTGATCTCGGTCTTTGTTGCTTTCGGCGCCACCTGGAAAACCAGGGTGTTCTGGTTTTCTTTAATCGCCAAACCTTTTTCCGTGATCACCGGACGTTGAAGAATCTGGTATGCGGACTTCATCAGGCCACCTCCGCTGCTTTTTCATGCTTGACGCGCTTTCGCGGAGAACGTGTAGCTTTCTTTGTTTCCTGCTTTTCGCCGTCGCCCTCTGACGCCTCTTTTTGGCGCTTCGACAGCGTATTTTTCAACGACAGTTGCAGCTTTTCGATTGCTGGTTGCGAAAAGATTGCGCGGTCGTAGCGAAGCAAGTGATAAGGATGAACTTCGTTTCCGCCGACAAGTTCGATGCCCTCCAAGTTGCGCGAGCTTAATTCAAGATTCCGATTCTCGTGCTGCGGAACTTCGACGATCAGCGCTGTGCTATCCACTTTCAATGCGTCCAGCGCCTCGCGGAAAGCTTTTGACTTTGGCTCGTCCATTTTGAACGTGTTTACTACGATTAACTTTCCGTCCGCAAATTTCGATGCCAGTGCCGAACGCAGCGCACCAAGCAACTTCTTGCGCGGAAACGTGTAGGCATGCGAATGCGGCTGCGGACCGTGAACCGTGCCTCCGTGCCGCCACAGTGGCGAGCGGATCGAGCCTACGCGGGCGCGTCCTGTGCCCTTTTGCTTCCAGAGCTTCTTGCCTGCGCCCGAGACCAGCTTTTTGTTCTTGGTCGCGTGCGTGCCTGCGCGCTGTCCGGCGCGGTAGTGCTTTACCGCTTCCCAGAGCAGGTCTTCGTTGACCGCGCCGAAGATTTCGTCGGCGAGATCGAGCGTGCCGACCTTGGCTCCGGCTAAATCGTGAATGTCGATGGTTGCCATATCTTTTGGTCTTTGCTCTTTTGCTGCGTGGCGCGGACACTCTTGTCCACGGCCTTTGAGTTATCCTTTTTTCGCTGCGCGCTTGGCTGCCTTCAATGGATCGACCGTGGCCGAACCCGCGAATCCGCGACGCTCTCTTGGCGGCTTCTTCGCCTTTGTAATCACCAGATACCCGCCGTTGGGCCCGGGAACTGCACCTTCCACGACCAGCAAGTTATCTTCTTTATCTACGCCCAATAAGCGAAGGTTCTGAACCGTGACCCGATCTACGCCCATGTGTCCCGACATCCGCATGCCTTTGAATACGCGCGATGGGAATGCCGAGGAACCGATTGAGCCTGTGATCTGGAACATCGAGCCGTGCGACTTTGGTCCGCCTCGAAAATGATGGCGGCGAACTACACCTGAGAAGCCCCGGCCCTTGCTGACACCGACGACGTCTACAAATTTCTCGCCATCGAAAATATCGACTAGTACGCGGTCACCGGCCTTCAGGCCGTTGGCCTCCGCGGGATCTTCTTTGGGATCAACTTCAATCGGAACCTCGCGCATGAACTTTACTGGAGGCAGATTGTGCTTTCCCAAGTGTCCCTTCATCGGCTTGGTCAGGCGTGATTCCTTCACGAACTCGACAAGGCCGATTTGCGCGGCTACGTATCCGTCGCGAGTCTGCGTTTTGTGTTGCGTGACTACGCAGGGACCGGCTTGCAGGACGGTTGCGGGATGGACGTCTCCGCGATCGTCGAACAGTTGCGTCATGCCGACTTTTTTGCCGAGGATTCCGGTTACTCTTGCCATAATTTCTCTCGCTTACTTCTAAAATCCTGCGGAGCCTTGCCCCGTCTTCGCGGGCGAGGGCGCCCGCGCCACACGAGCTTATTTGTGCGGCTCTTTGCCGAAAGCTTTTATTTCTACGTCTACTCCGGCCGGTAGATCCAGCTTCATCAGAGCATCCACCGTTTGCGGAGTTGGATCTAGGATGTCCAGCAAACGTTTGTGGGTCCTGATTTCGAATTGTTCCCGCGATTTTTTGTCGACGTGCGGGGAGCGCAGGACGCAATACTTGTTTTTCATCGTCGGCAACGGAATCGGGCCGGCGATCTGCGCGCCTGTGCGTTTGGCGGTGTCGACGATCTCGCCCGTGGATTGATCCAGGATGCGATAGTCGTAGGCTTTAAGCCGGATGCGAATTCTTTCGTTTCCTATCACTTTTTCTCTCTCGATCCCCTTCCGGCTTTCCGGAGGAAAGAACTTGCGGCGAGTTGCTAGCCGCTTAAAACAAGCTTTCAGCTATTAGCTCTCAGCTTTCAGCTTGAAACCAAAAACCATTAGTCTCGTTTACCCTTCCAAGTACGCCACAGTTCCCGCATAAAATCGATGGAACCGCAAACCAAATAACAAACAGAGCTACGACTAAAAGAACGAACTTGACTGCTTCCCAATCTGCGCTGGTCGGCATATTGCCGCTTCCTTATTACTGCACGATTTCTGAGATCGTTCCTGCACCTACTGTATGGCCGCCTTCGCGGATTGCGAAACGCAAGCCCTTCTCCATGGCTACCGGTGTAATCAGTTCGATTACCAGACTGACGTTGTCTCCCGGCATCACCATTTCGGTGCCCGCTGGTAATTCCGCTACTCCGGTCACGTCTGTGGTCCGCAGATAGAATTGCGGACGATAGCCTTTGAAGAATGGGGTGTGACGGCCACCTTCTTCTTTGGTCAGAATGTAGACTTCGGCCTTGAACTTGGTGTGCGGAGTGATCGATCCGCCTTTCGCCAGAACCATGCCGCGCTCGACATCTTCTTTTGCGATGCCGCGTAGCAGCAGTCCAGCATTGTCTCCCGCCAAGCCCTCGTCGAGTTGCTTTTTGAACATTTCGACGCCCGTCACAACCGTCTTTCTGGTCTCGCGGAAACCCACGATTTCTACTTCTTCTCCTACTTTTACTTTGCCGCGTTCGATTCGGCCTGTAACCACCGTGCCGCGTCCGGAGATCGAGAAGATATCTTCAATCGGCATCAGGAACGGCTTATCGAGTTCGCGAGCTGGTTGTGGAACGTTCTTGTCGACCGCTTCCATCAACTCGTCGAGCGCCTTCTCCCACTTGGCTTCGCCATTCAGCGCTCCCAGCGCGGAAAGTCGCACTACCGGAAGATCGTCGCCCGGGAATTGATATGCCTTTAAAAGCTCGCGAACTTCCAATTCAACCAGGTCTAGCAGTTCGGGATCATCGACCGCGTCGCACTTATTCAGCGCAACGACGATATATGGCACTCCAACCTGCCGCGCCAGAAGAACGTGCTCGCGCGTCTGCGGCATCGGTCCATCGGTCGCTGCGACCACCAGAATGCCGCCATCCATCTGAGCCGCGCCGGTGATCATGTTCTTGATGTAGTCGGCGTGGCCCGGGCAATCGACGTGGGCGTAGTGCCGGTTCGCCGTCTCGTACTCCACGTGCGCCGTCGCAATGGTTATGCCGCGCGCCTTCTCTTCCGGAGCGTTGTCGATCGAATCGAACGACCGAAACAGAATCTTCGGATTATGTTTTGACAACACCTTGGTGATGGCCGCCGTCAATGTGGTCTTGCCATGGTCAATGTGACCAATGGTTCCAACATTCACGTGCGGCTTATTGCGATCAAATTTCTCTTTCGCCATGTCTAGTTAGTTCTCCGTCGTTATTCCTTCTCGGATTGCTTTTTCCTATGTTTTCGTCTCACCTCTTCAACATCAATCCGTCGGAGGTCCGAAAACAATTGCGAAATCTGTTTAACCCCAAGCGTCAACTCAACCGAATCGCCTTTGTCAACTCCGGTTCCAGAGTTCTGGGCTATGTATCGCCACACACACCGGCGAATCATGGTCTCAGGATCGCTTACCAACTCTTCCACTTTGCGCCTCGCTGCTTTAGTAAGCGTCACGCCGAACCGCGTCATCCTTTTCGAAACGGGATCTTCGAAAGAGGCACTGTAGCGGTCCCTCGCCACATTACCTCGGCGCAGCGCTGCCCTGAACCTTTGCAATAATCTCTTCCGACACCGACCTTGGCGCCTCTTCGTAGCGCGCGAAGTGCATTGAGTATTCGGCGCGGCCCTGGGTGCTGGAGCGCATGTGCGTTGCGTATCCAAACATTTCGGCCAAGGGCACGATGGCTTTGATTACTTGCGATCCGGCTCGATGTTCCATGCCTTCGATGCGTCCGCGGCGGGAACTCAGATCGCCCATGATTACGCCTGCATAGTCTTCCGGGGTGACGACTTCGACCGCCATCACTGGTTCTAGCAACACCGGGGAAGCTTTTCTTGCTGCCTCTTTGAACGCCATTGATCCGGCGATCTTGAATGCCATTTCGTTGGAATCTACGTCGTGATAGCTGCCGTCGTAGAGGATGGCCTTGACGTTAACCATTTCGTATCCAGCGAGGACGCCGCCTTCCATTGCTTCTTTAATTCCCTGGTCGATGGGCTTGATGAATTCTTTCGGCACCGATCCGCCGACGATGTCGTTGACGAACTCGTAGCCCATGCCGGGTGCCTGTGGCTCGAGTCGAATTTTGGCGTGACCGTATTGACCGCGTCCACCGGTTTGGCGGATGTATTTGCCTTCGGCTTCGGACTTCTTGCGAATGGTCTCGCGATACGCGACCTGCGGCTTGCCGACATTGGCTTCGACTTTGTACTCGCGCATCATGCGGTCGACGATTATTTCCAGATGAAGTTCGCCCATACCGCTGATGATGGTTTGTCCGCTATCGGGGTCGGTGTGAACTTTGAAGGTGGGATCTTCCTGCGCCAGACGCCCGAGCGCCATGCCCATTTTTTCCTGATCGGCTTTGGTCTTGGGTTCGACTGCAACGGAAATTACTGGAACGGCAAACTCAATATTTTCAAGCGCGATGGGATGCTTCTCATCGCAGATGGTGTCGCCGGTGCTGACGTTCTTTAACCCGACGGCCGCGCAAATGTCTCCCGCTAGGATTTCACTGATGTCTTCGCGCTTGTTGGCGTGCATTTTCAGGAGACGGCCTATGCGTTCGGTGCGTCCGCGACCGGCGTTGAGGACCGCTTCGCCGGATTTCAGTTGTCCGGAATAAACACGGATGAAAGTCAGCTGACCAACGAACGGGTCGGCCATGATTTTGAATGCCAATGCGGAAAACGGCTCGTTGTCGGCAGGCTTGCGAACGATGGTTTCGCCATTGTCCGGATTCGTACCGGTAACTTCGCCGGCATCGAGCGGGGACGGAAGATAATCCACCACGGCATCGAGCAGAGGTTGAATGCCCTTGTTCTTGAATGCAGTTCCGACAACAACAGGAAATAATTTCAGTTCAATCGTCGATCTTCGCAGAGATGCGCGCAGTTCTTCAGCGGAAATGCTTTCACCTTCAAGGAACTTGTGCAGGATTTCGTCGTCGTTCTCGGCGACGGTCTCTACGAGCTGGGTATGGAAGGCTTCGGCTTTCTTTTGCAGCTCCGGTGGAATTGCACCAGTAATGTACTCAGCGCCGATCGTGTCGTCGGCCCAAGTAATCGACTTCATTTCGATGAGATCAATGACGCCCTTAAATTTATCTTCCTGGCCGATGGGAATCTGAATCGCGATTGGCTTGGCGTTGAGGCGCTTGCGGATGGTGTCGACGGCGTGCTCGAAATCAGCGCCCATCTTGTCGATCTTGTTGATGAAGCAAATTCGGGGAACGCCGTATTTATCGGCTTGCCGCCAGACTTTTTCGGATTGTGGTTGCACACCGTGAACAGCGTCAAATACTGCAACAGCTCCGTCGAGCACACGAAGAGACCGCTCGACTTCAGCGGTGAAATCGACGTGGCCGGGCGTGTCGATAATGTTAATGCGAATATCACGCCAGGAACATGTGGTCGCGGCAGACGTGATGGTGATGCCGCGCTCCTGCTCCTGCTCCATCCAATCCATGGTCGCAGTGCCTTCGTGGACCTCTCCGATGCGGTGCGTTTTGCCTGTATAGAACAGGATGCGCTCCGTGGTAGTGGTCTTACCGGCATCGATGTGAGCCATGATGCCGATGTTCCTGCAACGTTCTAATGGGACTTGTCTGGGCACTTTATCTTCTGCTGCTTTCCAGGGCTCTGAAATGCTGCTTCTAGCTTCTGGCTCCTAGCTAGAAGCTAGTCGCTAGAAGCCGATTACTTACCATCTGTAATGTGCGAAGGCTTTATTTGCTTCCGCCATTCGGTGTACGTCTTCTTTCTTTTTGATTGCTGCGCCTTTTCCGTTCGAGGCGTCTAGCAATTCGTTACTTAATTTGTCGATCATGCCTTTTTCGCCGCGGCTGCGGGAGTATGCGATCAGCCAGCGAATCGCCAACGACGTGCGCCGGTCGGCATTCACTTCTACCGGGACCTGATAGTTCGCGCCGCCTACGCGGCGGGTCTTAACTTCCAGCAGCGGTTTGGCATTCTCGACCGCCTTCTTGAAGAGCTTTAACGGCTCATCGCCGCCCTTGGCCGCCACGCGAGTCAAGGCTTCATAAAAAATGCCTTCCGCGGTGCTCTTCTTTCCTTGCCACATCATGGAATTGATGAACTTGGTCACCAGATCCGATCCGTAAACGGGATCGGCTTCCACGGTTCGCTTCGCGATGTATCCTTTTCTCGGCATTAAGCTCCTAATTACCGCTCTCAGCTCTCAGCCGTCAGCTTTCAGCCAACGACCAACGACGTGCGACCAACGACCGTTCTTACGCCTTCGGGCGTTTTGCTCCGTACTTGGAGCGGCTCTGTTTGCGATTGGCTACGCCTACCGCGTCTAAGGTGCCGCGCACTACGTGATATCTGACTCCGGGGAGATCCTTTACACGGCCTCCGCGAATCAGTACGATTGAGTGCTCTTGCAGGTTGTGCCCTACGCCTGGAATGTACGTCGTAACTTCAATTCCGTTGGTCAGGCGTACGCGGGCAACTTTGCGCAGCGCCGAGTTTGGCTTCTTCGGCGTTTGCGTGTAAACACGGGTGCAGACGCCGCGCTTTTGCGGGCATCCTTGCAACGCAGGACTCGCCGTCTTGTAGCGCGGGCGCTTGCGGCCGTCGCGAACCAACTGGTTAAAAGTAGGCACTATCGCTGCTCCTCGCGGCCACGCTTTTGCCTCTCCACATTAAAGGCCGCACAAATGTGGACGCGCATCTGCTCGTTCCCAATAAGGGGCTGGATGGCGATTCGCCAACCATACTTTCCCGCCGCATACTAATGGCGAGAAATCTAAGGATTTTCCCGTTAACTGACGCTAACGACGGTGACGCCAAGCCTCGTATCCTGATGTGAACTCCACCAGGAAAACTTGGAGGCGTTCCGTTTCGTCAACAGCGTCCTACATAGCCTTCCAATGTTGGAAGATATTCGCAGAACGTTTTCAGCGAGGGCGTCAGCGCAAACAAACTCCGCCGACGTTATTGCTTCTTTTGCTGGACAATTATATCAGAACCGTTTCGGTGATACGCAGGCACGGAACGGCTACGAACAAAATGTGTCGTGAGCTCTACAAATATAACAACGGAAATAGGGATCGTCAAGAAAGTGTACTCGTCCAGTAGATTGGTGACACTTTCATTCCTTTCGTTGAGATAGGATCTGGCGCAAGAATTGTTGAGGGGTTAGGTAGGCCAAGGACTGGTGAGGGCGGATGGTGTTATAGATTTTTTCCCAGTGGCGGAGTTCGCGATTGAGCTTTTTCATTTCGAGCGAGCAGTGGGTGACTTGGTAAAACTCTTCGGTATGGGTGCGGTTGGCGCGTTCCACGGCGCCGTTGAGTTTAGGAGAGCGGGGAGGCAGCACGAACAGGTGCAATCCACGCTGCTGGCAGGCCTGTTCGAAGTCGGCGGCGAACTCCGAGCCGCCATCGACTTGCAGGGCGCGGATGGGAAACGGCATGCGGTGCTGCAAAGTGTCAAGGAACTGAGTTGCGGCTTGCGCAGTGGCGCGAGGGTGGGCCTGAATGACGTCCCAGCGCGAGACGACGTTGCGGGCGGTGAACTGTTTGAAGTTCACGCCAGGGATAAGACGGACATCAACGGTATCGACCTGGACTAGGTCGCCGGGGCTGCAGACCGCGTACTGCTTGGGTTTGCGCACGGCGTAGGGACGGGGACGCAAGGCGCGACGCGACCCCGGAACTCCGCTGCGGAGAGGTTCGACGAGCCGGCCCTGCCGTTTCAAAGAGCTCAGAATGCGGCCCAGCATGGAAGTCGAGATGGCAATGTTTTGCTTCCGCAGCAGCACCGCCAGCTTGTCCTTGCCCCAGCGGGGAAACTGCAACCGCAAAGTCAAAACCTTTTCTGCTAAGTGAAAAGACCAAGTCGGCTGGCGGCGGTGGTGGGGACGATGACTGCGCGCTTCCAGGGTGGTCAAATCCATGGGCTCATAGCGCTTGAGCCACCGGTAAAAGGTCTGGCGCGAGATTCCAAAATGACGGCAGGTCAGGGCCACGTTTTTGGTTTTGCGGTAGTTATCCATCCAGGACAGGCGAACCAGTGCCGCCCGGCTCAGTTCCACCCCGATCGTCGCTAAACCCGCCGATCGCGGTGGCTTTCCGTTCCTAGGTTGCATCGAAACACTCTACCTGAGAGTGTCACTAATCATTCTGAACGAGAACAGAAAGCCCTTTTGACTTTCGCGCGCGAGCTCGTGCTCCGAGCGAAATTAGAGTTATCCCCTGCTCCGCGACTTTTTGGCTGCAGCCGGAGAAGCTGTGGCGGCTGGCTTTTTCTTGCCTTCCATTTCTGCAAGGCTTTGTTTCAGTGCTGACATCAGATCTACAACCGGAGCCAGTTTTTTCGGCTTCTCTATTTCCGCGATGGTTCCGCCTTCCAGTTTTGCCTGAATCAGCTTTTTGAGATTTTCCTGGAAGGTATCGTGATACTTCTCGGGATTCCATTTATCCGCGAGCGCTTCGATTAGCTGATGGGCTACTTTGACTTCTGCGTCTTTCAGTTCGACATCGGGAGCGCCGAAGCCTTCGACCTCTTTAACCTCTTCGGCGTAGTACATCGTGTGGAGCATCATTCCGCCGTCGCGCGGACGCAAAAAGACTGTGTATTCGCGGTTATGCATGGTCAGCTTGGCGATGGCAACATACTGGCTTTCCTCAAGAGCTTTCGACAGCAATGCATAAGGACGGCGTCCGGCTTCTTCAGGCATTAAGTAATAAGATGATTCGAAGAATACCGGATCAACTTCATCAGCCTTCACGAATTCCAAAATTTCCATTGTCTTGGCGGTCTTCGGTTCGATCTTTTTAATCTCCTCGGGCTCGACAACGACGTACTCATCTTTGCGATACTCGTATCCCTTCACGATTTCGCTGCGGTCGACGACACGGTTATCCGCGGGACAATAGAGCTGTTGTTTCACCCGCTGCAGGTCATCGCGATGCAACATGTTGAAAGAGATGCTGGAGCTGCGGGCGCCCGAGAAAAGGCGGACCGGCATGGAGATCAAGCCGAAGGTAAGATATCCAGACCAAACGGAGGCTGCCATAGGTTCGACCCCTGATTGCAAACGCTCTTAAAAAACGCCAAGGCGTTTAGTTTAAACTACAACCGCTTATTTGATGCACTGGGAGTGACGGGGTAGTCATGGTGTTAACCGCAGAGTAATGGACTGTCGTGGAGCTGAACCCTACATATGGTGGTCGCTAATGAATTAGTCGGGAGTTGGCTGGGCGTTCATGGCTCATGCTCCTTATTACTCTGTTTTGTCATCAGCGTCGGGTTTGCCGCCCTGGCGTTTTCCGTGGGTGCCGTTAACCGGTCTGGCGCGGTAGCGGGAGCGATGGTTTCCTTCTTGCTTTGCGCCGGGGGTGGTTTCGCGGCTTTGACGGCGCTCATCGCGGTATTCATATTGGCTTGGCTGACCACGAAAATTGGATATCAAAGAAAAGAGCGGATTGGTGCTGCCGAAAAAATTGAAGGACGCGATGCTTTTCAGGTGTTGGCAAACCTGGGCGTTGCAGCCGGTTGCGCGATCTTATATGCGTTTCAGGGCAAAGCGGTTTTTTTGCTCGCGGTTGCAGCTTCGCTTTCAGAAGCCGCGGCTGACACGGTTTCAAGCGAGATCGGCCAGCTCAGCCACGAGAAGGCGCGACTTATTACTACATGGAAAGCAGTGCCTGCGGGAACCGATGGGGGGATTACGGTGCTCGGAACCGTGTCCGGCCTGGCAGCGGCGATTGTTGTGAGTTTTGTATGTGCGGCGGGCGGCATGATTCCGTGGAATCAGGCGGGCATTCCAATTCTTGCCGCATTCTGTGGAACCGTTGCCGATAGTTTTCTCGGCGCGACGTTCGAACGTCGAGGATTATTGAACAATGACTTAGTCAATTTTTTGGGAACGCTGATTGCCGCCCTCATCGCGCTGGTTGTGTGACTCGATCGCCCCTGTCCTCAGGTTTCTTGAGCGATACTTCAGTCGATGCAACAATATAAAAAGAAACTATCCAGATACGGGCGATTGCCATTTTTAATGGCAATTTAACAAGTTCAGGCGAACTTTTCCGCGCCAGTAACGTCTAATAAACAGGAGCAACCGGCAACTCAATGAGAGTTAAGTCTTTAGTTATTGGATACGCGTTCGCACTGGCGCTATTGTTGTTCGCGGAACGTCATCCAAGTTCGACAGAGCCGTCTGGCTTTCGCAATGTGATTGATCTCACGTTCCCCACTGACCGGCAACTCGCGGGACTTTCAGATGATGGTCACAGAGGCGACGCACGACTTAGGCAATCTGTAGAAACCCACATGGAAGCTCCTGCAAGTTTTGCCGCTGGATTATGGACAGTCGATCAAATCCCCGCACAGCGATTGGTTGCGCCCCTGGTTGTGCTTGATGTTCAGGAACAGCATGAAGCAGTACGCTGGTTATGAGGTATCTGTTGACGATATTTCGAGTTGGGAAAAAATTCACGGAGAAATTCCGCTAGGCTCTGTCGTCATGGTTCTTACCGATTCGACGAAGAACACAGTACTCTCTGCCGGATACTCGCCGGATGCCGCCAAGTTCCTGATTGAAGGACGGGAAGTAGTTGGACTTGGCATCGACTCGCCGAGCATCGATTCTGGATCGTCGCATAACCGTCCTGTTGATCAATACGCGTTGTCCCGCAGTGCTTACGTGCTTGAAAATGTGGCGAACCTGGATCGGGCGCCGGCGGTGGGCGGCATGGTTATGGTCGCTGCTCCGAAATTGCAAGATCGCACAAATGCTCCGGTACGGATTTTGGCTCTCGCAAGGTAGAACGCTCTCTTTTCGAAAGATAGTTATCACTCATCTGAGAAACTTTTCTGGCTTTTGGACCGATGGAGGTCCCAATGTTTCTTTATCCGGGACAGAAGGCTTCGGAGCCCAGATGCGGAAGTTGCCGCTGCAATGAAGCATGCTCATCAAATAGAGCAGGCCGTCGTAATAACGCTGCTCGCCTGAAGGCGTCGGGGTGTTCCAGAGGTTCCTCACGAAGTCTTTTGCATGAGAATCACTGGCCGCGAGTGATGCGACAGCGCTCGTGGCGACCATGCCTGTGGAATGACGTTTCGAGATTGGCCGTCCCTCCAATGTGTATTGATCGGCGAAAGTTGTGAGCCCCTGTGCGAATAAGAAATTCTGAATACGGTTAGAAAGAACCTTCTCTTCTCTATCTTTTTTCCACCATGAATAATCAACCGACCAGTTACTGGCGGTACGCCAAGAGTCATAAGAAAAATCGGTCGAGAACTTGTTGAAGCTAGGCCGCGGACTGCCATCGAAGTTGGCATAGTCGGGCGACAATCCGGTCTTTGCGCCGACCGTGCGCGGAAAAAATCTGCGGCTGGTTTCGGCGGCCTCTTGCCAAAATGTGCGATCTTCAACCGGACCCCAACGCGCCCACAGCTCATAAAATGCCGGCAGATGGTATGAAGGATCGGTGAACGTGTCGCCGCCGCTGTTGGGAACAAAAAGAATCATGTGGTACTGCTCGATCACCATGGGTCCCACAGTTCGCGGCCTCCTGGGAGTGGCCCCGCTCATGACCGGATGATGCCGCATGAGCCGCAGCAGACGATCTGCCTGGGCCTTATAGTCGTAAAGGCCATCGCCAGAACCCCAGCGATTCGCAGCGAAATAAAGGCTCATTACAAAATATTCTTCGCCATCGGGGGCCGGTGTCTGCGAGTGTGGAGTTCCATCTGTATTCATGGACCACTTAAAATAACCAACACTTGGGTCGGTCGGGTCGGTCACCAGCATATAGGTGTTGGCCCAGTTCCAGAGCGCATCGAACTCGGCCTTCTTGTCCATTTGGACAGCGATCATCATGCCGTAGCTCATGCCCTCCGTGCGCACATCATGGTTGGCGATGTCTGTAACGTAAGCCAGCGGACCATGATCATTGCGTCCAGCTTCGTAGAAGACGGCCTGCGTCGCGGGATCGCCGTGAAAGAGTTGTTGAAATATCTGATCGATCCTGGTGCGGCTCTCGGATGGCGAGTGACCAATTTCAGCAAACAAATCGCGGTAGTGTCCTGTGTGAAAGGCACCGTGGCCGTCTTGGATCGGCTGTTGCGCCACTGCGGTAGAAGCAGCCAAAAAAAACGCAGTCCGAATAGTGCGATGAAAGCATTTCATCGAAAGTTTGTTTTCATGTTTAATTTAGTTTGGCCAGGACGGAACGATTTCGTTCTTCATAGCTTCTGAAGCGTAGCCTGTGCAGAACCACTGCTTCCCATTACGTTTTGGGGTTGTCGCATCCTTCTCCGCCTCCACGGTCACATCAACATCGGCACCCTTCTTTAGACGAACCTCATTGCCGTTTTCATCCGTCAGCGAGTTCTCAATCCGGATTTCTTGATACAAAGTATCAGCTCCTTCGATGGATATCTCGGCGGTTTCGGGCCCGTCCGGATGCGGAGACTTGATGATTTTTTCTACTTTTCCGGGCAGGGTCACATTTGGTTTTTCCGACATGTGTTCTCCTTTTAACATTGGGAAGCGGCTTTCAGGCGCTATTGGAGACTTCGTTTCAAAGCGGCGAGAAAATCGGCGGACACTTCGCGGATGCGTTTGAGCAGCTCTTCTTGCCGACGCACACCTTCTTCGCTGAGCCCGACGAACGTCTCCTCCTTTACGCTCTCCATATGCTCCAGCATCAGGCGGCTGAGTTCATCGCTAAGCTGCTGGAGGCTCCGACCGGCCATAGTCTCCCGCCCAAATACGCGTTTTTTTAGACTAAGATTACTGGCCACGATCATGGAGTAGGGTGACTGCGGTAGCCGGAAGCCAATAATCATGTAGCAGAAAAAGTCAAAAAACTTGAGGGTGCGGGGTCAGCCCGATAGGCGGGCACTTGGGGCCATCTCAGCTTGATCCGAAGACCGGGAGGTGCTACCATCCTCCCGAATTTTACTTCTGGTCCCGTCCGATTCTGTTTCCTCGAGGTTGTTCGTGACGCGCCTGCCTTCCACCGGACTGTGCACCCAACTCGCAGACAACCTCACAATCACTCGTCACCTGAAAAGAGGAGAGCTTCCATGCAACCAACAGTACTGGGCCGAACGCTAACCGTCTTTTGCGTAGTTATATTCGCCGCCATGTGCCAGACTGCCGTGGCCGGCACCCTTTGCGTCAATCCGGCCGGTTCCCACAACTGCTTCTCGAGCATACAAACCGCCGTCAATCATGCCTCGGCCAACGACGTCATACAGGTTGAGGCAGGCACCTACAAAGAAGAAGTGACCATTGGCATTCCCGTTGCGATCATTGGTGCAAGTGCCCACGCCTCGATTATTGATGCAACCGGACTCGCGCATGGCATCTTCGTGGATGGTTTCGACCACCCCGGCCTAAAACAGGTGACGATTACGGGACTTACGGTAGAGAACGCATTGTTCGAAGGCGTTTTGGTCGTGAGCGCTTCGGATATCACGATCCAGGACAACAGCATCATCAACAACGACACGACGCCGGGCTTGACGTTCACCGGAGCGCTTACAGGTTGTCCGGGCCAGCCTGGCAGTGGCGTCTACGAAACCGATGAGACCGGGGACTGCGGTGGCGCCCTTCATCTGGTCGGTACGGCCAACTCGGTCGTTTCTGGCAACCTCATCACCGGCAATGCCGACGGAGTCCTGATCAGTGACGAGACCGCCGAAAGCCATGACAATCTGCTCATCCACAATACAATCAAGGACAACCCGTTGGAGTGCGGCATCGTGCTAGCGTCGCATCCGCCATCCGGTCAGACGTCACCCCCTTTCGCGAGGCACCACGGGGTGAACCACAATACTGTGGCGGACAACATCTCCACCGGTAACGGTGTGCAAATTGGGGGCGCGGGAGCGGGCATGTTTTCCGATGGCGCGGGTCGTGGACGCGTGTCAGACAACGTGATTATCGGGAACACGCTCACTAATAACGGACTCGGGGGTGTCGCTCTGCACACTCACGTGGGACCTGCGTTTGGGCTACCCGCAGACGATATGAGTGGCAACAAGATCATCGGCAACACCATTTCCGGAAACCTTGCCGACACCTTCGATACGGCCACCCCCGGCCGCGTGGGAATCAACATCAATAGCGGCGATGGCGGCTCGCCGGTTCGAGACACCGTGATTTCCCAGAACGTAATAAGCGACGAGGATATCGACATCGCAGTGAATACTCCGACGGAAGTCGACATCCATCTGAACTCACTACTGGGAGTCGGCATCGGAGTGGGGGATGTTTGTGCACTCGACGGTTCGGCGGTGTGCACCGGCTCGCTCGACGCGACCGAGAACTACTGGGGATGTCCTGCGGGCCCGGGTGGAAAAGGATGCACGACCATCAGTGCCGCAAGGATTCTGTGGATTCCCTGGCTGACGAAGCCTGTTGGCAGCCATTAATACTTCGGATGCGTGACGATCTTCAGAAACGCATGAAAGTAAGAATTGGTCGGGACGGGCAGATTTGAACTGCCGACCCCTCGCACCCCAAGCGAGTGCTCTACCAGGCTGAGCCACGTCCCGACGGAAGGTCTCACCGCGGTGTTTGCAGTGAGAGGGGTTTACAAAATGGATTTTACACTAGCAGGGAGCGCAGGTGCGTAGTGAGTTAGAGTTGAAACTTCGAATTGTCATCCTGAGCGAAGCGAAGGATCTATGTAACCCACAATGCATGGGTCCTTCGCTTCGCTCAGGATGACAATTTATATGGAGCATTGAGCTAGCGGTTAGCGAACAACTCGCGCTGGAACGGCAGTCTGCTTTTGGCCAGGCCTTAGCCACCAGATCAATCCTCCGGTGAGGACCAGGCAAATCGAGATCAATTGTGTTCCCGTCATGATGCCGCCAAAAACTGAACCGCGTCCCGGATCATCTCGGATGAATTCGAGGAAGTATCTCGCAATCCCATAGAGAAATAAGTAGGCAGCGAATACTTGGCCATCGAACTTTTTGCGCCTGAACATCCACATTAGAATAAAAAAGATCGCGAGCTCGACTGCTGACTCAAAGAGCTGCGTCGGTTGCAGCGGAACATTCAGCGGTGTGTCAGAATTTTGATAAGCGATCGGATTTGTGAAAGTCACTCCCCACCAGTGATTCGTCGGCTTGCCGTAACAACATCCCGCGGCAAAGCAGCCGACTCTGCCAATCGCGTGGCCGATTGCTAACCCCGGAGCGAAGGCATCACACGTCGCTAGCGCTGGCATTCGGTGTTTTCGGATGTACCACGCTGCAGCGGCAAATGCGGCAATCAGTCCGCCGGAAAAAACTCCTCCAGCTTGCAACGTGCTAAGGCTAAAAATCTCTTTGGGATTAGCTGCGTATGTGCCCCAATCATTAATGATATAGAGAATTTTTGCGCCAATGATCCCGGCAAGGACCACCAATATTCCGAAGTTCCAGGCGAGATCCGGATCAGTCCCTTGCTTCTCGGAATTGCGGACACTAATCAGCAAGCCGACCAGGACCCCTAAAGAAACCAGGAATCCATATGTAGGCAAGTTGAAATTGCCGATATGGAAGAGTCGCGGAAACACTATTTAATTAGATGCAGAACTCTGAAGATTTACTGTTGCCGAGTCTAGCAGGAGGGAAGTTCACTACACAAAAGTTGATTCAACCGGTAAAAGCAAGCCCACGAAGCCGTGTGGAGGGCCGAGAATGAACCCGTCGGTAGACGTTGGGAACCCGCCGCGACCCATTAGGCATCTCCGTACTGGCGGAGCTCCGCACACAGGATCGTAATTTACGAGTCAGGCCCCCGTTCATTCAGTATTGGTTCAAAAATCGGTTACCACCATCACCAACTGCGTAGGCCAGCTTTCATGTTGGATGCTAGGGAAAATTTCAGAGATTCGCAAGAGGGAACACGAAGAAAGATGGCAATCAGCTTGCCAGCAGCTTTAGTAAGGCAATCGTTGGTAAGGGGGGATTTCGGGCCGTTTTATTGCAGAAAATAGAAAACTAAAAGAATTGTCATTCCGAGGCGCGTCCGCGCGAGGAATCTGCTGGTCTGTCGGGGAAAGCAGATTCCTCACCAATAAATCGGTTCGGAATGACAAAGAAGTTGAGTCTCGAACAATCGCGGCACGTCGATGCTAACGGGGTCGTTCTTTCACTTCCAGCACTTCGTCCAGGGCATGAGAGAGATGTTTAGCCCGTTGCTTCACATCACGCGTGGGATCAAAGTTCCCCTTTGACAAGTGATATTCATCAGCAATATTGATCGCCGCGAGCACGGCCACGCGAGCCGTGTCCACGGTCTGAGTGTGTTGCGCAACCGCGCGCATCTTTGAATCCACGTACGCGGCGAGTTTAAGAATGTATTCGGGATCTGATCCGCGAAGGTTGTATCCCTGATCGAAGATTTCCGCGCGCACACTTCCGTTGCTGGAATCCTGGGCTACACGATCGGCCGGAGGATGTTTCGTAGCAGTCGCCATTCGCCTCAACTCCTTTCCGTCGCTAGTGCGATCTTCATTGCGATCTTGGGCGGAACCGGCTCAACTCGCGGCCTGCTCCTCGGCGACGGCTTCGACCTGATGCAGCATCTTCTCAACCCGGCTGCGAATTTCCTCCCGCTCCCGCCGCAACTGAACCATCTCGCGGCGCAAGCCTTCAATTTCCTCCTCGCGCTCCTCAAGCTGCTCGCGTATGCGCTTGAGATCGCGTTCGGCAATTGCGCGCCCTTCACGAGCGGTCTTATACATTTCAATTGTGCGATAGACTTTGTCTTCGAGTACCTGAAAATCGTCGGCGGGAACCTGCGAGGATACCTCTTCAGCCACTTTGACGCTCATAATTGCCTTCTTCCCCGAGAGAATTAAAACTTGAGCGCAGTATACCGCACAAGCCTGTGGAGAGATGACAACTGTTCGTGCCCGAACACTTTCTGTACACTCATTGACGACGCTGAGCGGGGAGGACTTAGGCTTTCGCTCCGCAGCACTTTTTGTATTTCTTGCCGGAACCGCATGGGCATAGGTCATTGCGTCCGATTTTGGCGGAGCCGCGGACTACTTGCTGGACTGTTTGCTGCTCGCCAGAACCAGCCATGCGTGCACCTTCGAGTTCGCGGCGCTTCCTGCGCTGAAAGTTTTCTTCGATCTCATCGACGGAAGTTGCGACCGAACGCGGGGGGCGATGTCCGTTGCCGCCCCGGCCTCCGGGGCGCAGTGCGGGTACGCCGAGATCCGGGCCGGCAGGGCCGGAATCGTCGCCGTGCTCCGACGCTGTGGGTCCAGCGGGACGCTCCAGGATTTGCATCAGATACAGGTATCGAACGGTGTCTTCCTGAAAGCGCTGCATCATCGCTTCAAACATCTCAAACGATTCGCGTTTGTATTCGATTAATGGATCATGCTGGCCGTAGCCGCGAAGGCCGATGCCTTCTTTCAAATGATCCATGTCCCGCAAGTGGTCTTTCCATTGCGAGTCGAGCACGCTCAACATGATCATGCGTTCGTGATAACGCATGGCGTCGGGGCCAATGAGCTGTTCTTTCGAATCGTAGCGGGCTTTTAACTTGTCGAAGATGGCGTCGCCGAGTTCTTGACGATTCAAATTCTCTGGAGTGATTCCCTCAGCGAGAATATCGACGCCGAAGCGGGTGAAAATTGCGTCTTTAAGGCCCTTGATGTCCCAGTCCGAGGGATGAACTTTTACCGCACAGAATTGATCGATCAGCGTGCCGAGGATTCCCGAAACGTAATCCTCCAGGATCAAATCTTTCTGATCGAGTCCCTCGAGCAGTTGGCGACGCAGACCGTAAACCGCTTCGCGCTGCTTGTTCATTACGTCGTCATATTCGAGAAGGTGTTTGCGGGCTTCGAAATTCTGCGCTTCGACTGCTTTTTGCGCGGCTTCTATGCGGCGCGAAATAAGCTTTGACTCGATCGGAATTCCTTCTTCCATGCCGAGCCGCTGGAGGAGCTTTGAAACCCACTCCTTGGCGAAGATGCGCATCAAATCGTCTTCCAGCGAAAGGTAAAACCGCGATGATCCTGGATCGCCCTGGCGTCCGGCGCGGCCACGAAGCTGGTTGTCGATTCGTCGCGACTCATGCCGCTCGGTCCCGAAGATATGTAAACCGCCGGCAGCAACCACTTCGTCGTGCTCTTTATCGGTAAGAAGCTTGTGGCGCTCGAAGATTTCATTCCATTGTTCGGTTGGAACTACGTATTCGTTGCCCGCGTAGTACCAGACCGTGCTCTTGGTTTCATCAACGTCGATCTGAATCTTGCCTTGCGCGGCTCTCAACGGTTGCGCGATTCCCTTCTTCACGCACTCTTGCTTCGCCATGAATTCGGGATTGCCGCCAAGCAGAATGTCGGTGCCGCGTCCCGCCATGTTGGTGGCGATTGTGACCATGTCTTTGCGGCCGGCCTGCGCGACGATTTCAGCTTCACGCTCGTGATACTTGGCGTTGAGAACTACGTGTTTGATACCTTTTTTCTTTAGCAATTCAGAGAGCCGTTCGGATTTCTCGATTGACGTAGTGCCCACCAGCACGGGCCGACCGGTCTGATGCAAGTTTTGGATCTCATCCGAGGCAGCGTAGTACTTTTCCTTCTCCGTTCGATAAACGACGTCGGGATTCTCCAGCCGCCTCATGGTTTTGTTTGGAGGAATAACCATCACTTCCAGCCGGTAGATTTTGTCGAACTCGGGAGCTTCGGTCTCAGCCGTTCCAGTCATGCCTGCGAGTTTCTTGTGCATGCGGAAATAATTTTGGAAAGTAATAGTAGCGAGCGTCTGATTTTCGCGCTCGATCTTGACGTTTTCTTTAGCTTCGACTGATTGGTGGAGTCCGTCGGACCAGCGGCGTCCGGGCATCAGGCGGCCAGTGAATTCGTCGACGATAATGACTTCGCCGTCTTTCACCACGTATTCAACGTCTCGGTGATAGAGCGAGTGCGCCTTGATCGCAGTCTCGACGTGGTGCTTCAAATCCCAGTTTTCGGGATCGGCGATGTTTCCTATACCGAGAAGGCCTTCGACCTTTTCCCATCCTTCATCGGTAACGGTTATGCTGCGATGCTTTTCGTCAACAACGAAATCCCCTGTCAGTTGGGCTGGTTCGCCGGGAGCGACCTCGAGTTCTTCGCCCTTTTCGAGCTTGGGAATGATGCGGTTCACCCGCGCATATTTATCGGTGGATTCTTCGCTGGCTCCGGAAATAATTAACGGAGTGCGGGCTTCGTCGATGAGGATGGAATCGACTTCATCGACGATGGCGAAATTGTGTCCGCGCTGCACACAATCGTGCAGATCGAACTTCATGTTGTCGCGGAGATAGTCGAAGCCGAATTCGTTGTTGGTTCCGTACGTGACGTCCGACGCGTAGGCATCGCGACGCTGCTGATCATCCAAATCGTGGACAATTACGCCGACGCTCAATCCGAGAAAGCGGTAGAGCTTGCCCATCCATTCCGAATCGCGTTTGGCGAGATAGTCGTTGACCGTGATTACGTGGACGCCGCGACCGCTGAGGGCATTCAGATAAACCGGGAGAGTCGCAACCAGCGTTTTACCTTCGCCGGTCTTCATTTCGGCGATCTTGCCTTGATGCAACACCATGCCGCCGATTAACTGGACGTCAAAATGGCGCATGTTGAGAACGCGGCGGCCCGCCTCTCGAACAATGGCGAAAGCCTCTTCCAGAATGTCGTCAAGCACCTCATTTACGGCTTTGAGGCGCTCATCATCGAGTTGCTTGCGGCGGTCGTGGTCGGCGTCGGGCTCGTCCGGAATTTTGCTGACACGCTCTTGAACTCGTTTTCGAAACTCCTCGGTTTTGGCACGCAGTTCTTCGTCGCTGAGCTTCTGAATGGCAGGCTCGAGCGCATTAATCGCCTGGACGCGAGGCATCAGGCGCTTGAGTTCGCGTTCATTCTTGGTACCGAAAACTTTGGCTACAACCTTGTTAATCAATCGAGCGATTCCTTTAGATGAGGCGGAGGTTCAGTACAATTTCGCTACAAGAAGCGTAGCATATTAGATGCGGGATCAGTAGTTACGGCACGAGGAGCTCAAGTCCTGAAATTCCGATACGTTGCCGATCTCCTACGTGCTATTCCCCTTTACCGTGAACAAGGCCGAACGTCGTTTAAAGGCAACGGCGACGAGGATTAACAAAGGGAAACCGGGAAAAATACTGGCGTAGCCGTCGCGGATGACAAGAAGATGGGTAAGGACCGCGCCCGCCATGGTACACGCTAAAAGCGCAGCCGCAATCCCTGAGGTTCTGGGAACCAACAGCGTGACCGCACAAATAACTTCGAGAACACCGGTGAAGTAGCGGAACCATTGGCCGATTCCGATCTTCGCGAACACCGCGATCCAGAAGGGGTCATCCGACCTGAGCTTGCTCGCACCAAAATACAGGAACATCAGTGCCAGCAGGGCTTGCAAGACCCAGAACGTAAGATTCAAAACCCGGTCCCACCCGATTTTCACGGAGACCTCGCAGCCATGAGGAGATCAAGACAATTGTCTCACTAAAGAGAAGGCGCTTCTGAGGCAGAGCGGCCGCCGACGTTCTGGATTACTTCGCTCGCGGATGCGTACGATCGTAGACCTGCAAAACATACTTCATCGAGAGCTGTGTGTAACGTTGAGTAGTTGAAAGCCGCTCGTGGCCCAGCATTTCCTGGATCGCCCGCAGGTCGGCGCCTTCTTCCAACATATGCGTTCCGAATGCGTGCCGAAGAGTATGAGGATGCACGTCGGGCGATAGTCCTTTGGCGACTGCGATCTTCTTGATGATTCGTCCTACGCTGCGGGTGGTTAGGCGTCCGCCGCGGATATTCACCAGCAGTGCGCCGCTCTTCCTTTTCGTACGTGAGAGGACTGCTTCTCTAGCCGGCAAATATGTCGCCAGCGCGGTTTTAACCGCGTCCCCGAATGGGACGTATCTTTCTTTCTTCCCTTTCCCGCGGATCAAAATAACTTCATCGCTCAATCGAATGTCGTGAATCTCGATGCCGACCATTTCGGAATTGCGAATCCCGCAGCCGTAAAGCAACTCGAACATTAGACAATCACGCTCGGGAAATGCTGCGACTTCTGGCATCTCTCCGTCAAGCACGGCATTCATTTCTTCTACTGTGGGGACGCGCGGAAGTTTTTTAGGCAACTTTGGCGTGGAGACCAATGCCGCTGGATTCTGTTCTACGATGCCTTCTTGCGCCAGCCAACGGAAGAGTGAACGGACCGCTGCCAACGCACGCGCCACGGACGTTTTGCTCAGATCATGGTCATAGAGATGAGACAAGAAGCCCCTGATGGTCAAGTGATCGATGGTGCGCCAGGGCCGCTGTCCAATATGCTCGGCGAACTTGTAGAGATCTGTGGCGTAGGCCTTGACGGTGTGCTTTGAAGCATTTCGCTGGCCCAGGGTCCGCAGAAAACGGTCGATGGCCTTTTCGACATCGGTGCGGACATTTTTTGCCGCCGAGGACGTCATCGCGCCTTCGCTCGCGGATGGTGATTCTGATAGACAGTTTTTAGCCGGTCCAGCGCCAAGTGCGTGTAGACCTGCGTCGTAGAAATATCGGCGTGCCCCAGGATTGTTTGTACCGTTCTCAGGTCCGCGCCGTTTTCCACCATGTGTGTAGCGCAACTGTGCCGAAGCATGTGCGGGCTCGCATTGCGTCCGATATTTATTGAAGCTTGGCGCACGATTTGCCATATCCGTTGCCGTGTCAATTTGTGCGAGCGACGGCCGAGGAAGAGGAGCGGCGAATTACTACCGAGTGCGAGCACAGTGCGTGAACCGGCGATATATGCTGTCAAGGCATCCTGCGCAGATTTTCCTAGTGGCACGATACGCTCTTTATCGCCTTTGCCGCGCACCAGAATATACCCGGCATCGAGCTTCAAATCTTCGAGCTTTACCCCGATAATCTCAGACACACGGAGTGCTGCGGCGTAAAAAACTTCCAGCATCGCGCGGTCGCGCATCGCGATCGCCTCCCCTTCCTTCGTATCTGACGCCGTGGATGGCCTCAGCATTGTTACCATCTCGTCGCGTGCGAGAGCCTTGGGAAGGACCTTCCATTGTTTTGGCGAATCAATGTTCAGAGTTGGGTCAGTCTCGATAGCCTTGTCCAGAAGCAGATAGCGATAAAGGTGACGCAGTGCGGATAGTTTTCGTCCGACGGATCGTCCGTCAACGCCGTTCGCGAATAATTGCTGAATGAAGTCGCGGACGTCGTCTCTCTTGGCTTTCACTAACGCGCGCTCCTTCGATTCCAGGAAGCCCGCGAACTGACCGACGTCGGAGGTGTAGGCCGAAATCGTCAGAGGACGCAGGCCTTTCTCAACTTTCAGGTAGTCGAGAAAACTCGAGACAACGCTGGAGTCAGATTTTGGCGGCACAGGCAAAAGTATGCGCGTTATCGGACGCTGGTGAAAGTGATGAGCGGGGTGCAGGTAGGGACAGCAGCCTTCGGCTGTTCAAGCCGAGCAGTGCTCGGCCCAGCGGCGAGGACGCGCCTCGCCACATCGCGGCTGATTCGATGAAATCCCGACAGCCGAGGGCGGCTGTCCCTACGCAGACCTGACTTCGTTGAAGACTTCGAGTGCGTATAAGGCGCCTTGCGGAGTTTCTTCGTGCTTGAAATACGCGAAGACGTCCCGCCCGTTTTGAATATGCTCGCGGATTCGGCTCATCATGGCGACACGCTCTTCCGCTGTGTACGTTGGTTTTCGATAGCGGTAATAAGAGAAGTCCGCGGTGATAACGTCAGGGGTAACGCGCTCTTCAGTTTCAGCGACGCAAAGCGCGCGATTGTGCGCTTTTAGAAGATCGAAAGTTTCATCCGTGAACCAGGAATCATGACGGAATTCGAAGGCCGAAGGAAGGCTCCGCGGCAAAGCGACGAGAAATTCTTTTAAGACTTCTATATCAGCCTTCAGGTTCGGAGGCAACTGAAACAGCAACGGACCGAGCTTTCCCGCATTGGCCAGAGGTTCGATTGTGCTAAGGAAACGTGGGATAAAATCCTCGGTTTTCTTTAGCCTCTTGATGTGGGTGATTACCTGGTGGGCCTTGATGCCGAAACGGAAGCCCGACGGGCTTTCGGCAATCCATTTCTGCGCGGTAGTTTCTTTTAGCAATTGGCGAAACGTGAAATTTACTTCGACGGTGTTTAGCTGGCCGGAGTAGTGCTTTAGAAAATTCTTCTGCGGCAATTTCGCAGGATAGAAATCGGGCTTCCAATTGGGATATGCCCATCCGGAGGTTCCCACGTAGAGTTGCGCCATGAATCAGCCGCCGCAGATTTCGAGAGCGAAAATTATACCTTCCGAGGCTTTTTCTTCGAGGCCGCCGGTTTCCCGGCCGCCTTCCGCCTGCTGGGCGCAGGTTCTTCTGCCTGTGCCGCAATATCTAGTCCCGCAGTAATCGCTCCTGGTTGTGCTTCTTCAATGCCAGCAAGCTTCGGCAATTTTTGCTTAAGCGAGAGTATTGGCTCAAACAGGTCGCCCATCTTCTCGACACGCTTGACTACCTGCTCAGCCTCGAACACCAGCAGGCCCGCATCCTTCTTCTTATATGCTTGCTCAACCTCTTCCCACTTCACTGGAGAAGAAACCGTGGGATGTTCTCTTGCCCGCAACGAATAGACACTGATCGTCGTCTTGTGTTCGTCATTCTGACTCCAGTCAACAAATACTTTCCCGACTCGCACTTGTTTCTTCATATCCGAAACCACTAGCTCTTTGTGATCGCCCTCCAGCAAGCGAGCTAATGCATGAGCGAACGGCTTGGTCACGTCGTAGCTTGTCGGCGTGTTTAGAGGCACATAGATTTGCAGACCTTTCGATCCTGACGTTTTTGGAAAGCTTTGCAAGCCGAAATGGTCGAAGATTTCGCGCAACCAAAACGCAACTTGACAGCATTGGACGATATTCGCAGGAGGTCCGGGATCCAAATCAAAGACCATGGTCCGCGGACAGGAGATATTCTTGGCCAGTGACAGCGATGGGTGCAGCTCCAACGCTGCCAGATTCGCCACCCAGATCAACGTAGCGAGATCATTCGCCAGAATGTAATTAACGTTCCGCTGGTTTCCTTCGCTCCAAACGGGAGCGGTCTTCACCCACTCGGGACGGTGCTTGGTCGCGTTCTTTTCGAAGAAGAATTCCTGGTCCACGCCGCCGGGATAACGCTTGAGAGTCAGAGGGTGTCCAGAGAGATGGGGCACCAGGACGGGGGCGATGCGGGCGTAATAATCGATGACCTGTCCTTTGGCAAATCCAGTCGCCGGATAAAGTACCTTGTCCAGATTCGTCAGCGTTAAAGTCTTGCCTTCGATCTCGATCGTTTGTGAGTTACTCACGCTCACCCTTTCCCTCGTCTCGCGTCTTTGATGCATAGCAGTGACATCTTGGTAGTGAACCGGTTTGACAATTTCACCTTCTGGCACGTAATTTCAGATTTCCATCCTTTTATGCATTGCCAGCCATTGTGGAGGTTTCAATGAGATCTCGTCTTTCAATCTGCTTCATCGTATCGTGCTTGGCGCTTCTCAGTATCCCCAGAGAGGCCTTCGCTCAGGACCTAGGCTCATTCGAGAAGCGCGTCACCGTCAAGACCCTGGCCAATGGTCTGACCGTTATTATCTGCGAACGCCCTGAGGCTCCGGTTTTCTCTTTCTTCACTCTGGTCGATGCGGGTTCGGTTCAGGATCCCCTCGGTGCGACCGGGCTAGCCCACATGTTCGAACACATGGCATTCAAGGGAACCGACAAAATCGGCACGAAAAATTATGCTGCCGAGAAAGTTGCTTTGGAGAAGGTAGAGAAGATCTACGCCGAGTACATCCGGGAACGTGACGACACCGTGCATCACGACGATGCCAAAGTGAAAGCACTGGAAAAAGAATGGCAGGACGCAATCAAAGAAGCGAATCAATACGTCATTCCCAACCAATTCGGGCAAATTGTCGAGAGCAATGGCGGCGAGGGCATGAACGCTTTCACGGAGTACGACGAAACTGCCTATCACTATTCGTTTCCCGAAAACCGCTTGGAATTGTGGGCATATCTGGAGTCCGATAGATTCCTGCATCCGGTCATGCGCGAGTTTTACAAGGAGCGCAATGTAGTGATCGAGGAGCGGCGAATGCGCGTGGACAGCGAACCCTTTGGGCGGTTGCTGGAGCAATTCACGACCGCAGCCTTTCAGGCGAGTGAGTACCACCGTCCAACCATCGGGTGGATGTCTGATCTGAATACTTTTTCAGCGACCGACGCCGCGCAGTTTTTTCACGAATATTACATTCCGTCCAACATGACCGTGGCCGTGGTTGGCGATGTAAAAGCCCCGGAGGCAATGCCGATAATTGAAAAATATTTTGGCCGTATTCCATCGCATGAAAAACCTAACGAGCGCAACACTGCGGAACCGCCACAAAGCGCGGAGAGGCGGGTCATACTGCCCGAGAAATCGCAACCGATCTATATCGAGGGCTATCACCGGCCGGATTATCGCAGTCCAGACGATGTAGTTTATGACGCGATTGCCGATTTGATGTCCGACGGCCGCACTTCGCGCATGTATCGCGCCCTGGTTCGCGATAAGAAGATTGCTTCGGATGCGGAGGGTTTTACCGACTACCCGGGAGTGAAGTATCCGCATCTTTTTGCTTTTTTTGCCGTACCTTTGCCGGGGCACAAACCAGAAGAGATGGCGGCGGCTATTCATGAGGAACTGGAGCGGTTAAAGAATGAAGATATCAGCGACGAAGAATTGAAAATGATAAGAACGCGGGCCAAAGCCAGCGTGCTGCGCGGCCTCGACAGCAACGAAGGCCTGGCGACCCAGCTTGCAACCTACCAAGCGCGGTTCGGAGACTGGCGCGAGTTGTTCCGCTGGGTGGACCAGATAAGCAAGGTCAGCAAAGCTGATATCCGGCGCGTGGCGAACCAAACATTCGCGGCAGGTAATCGGACGGTCGGAATTATTGAAACTACTCCTCCTGCTAATCCGGCTGCGAGCAAAGGAGGTGCACAATGAAGATGCGCCTATTGACCATCTTCGCAGCCTGTCTTTTCGTGGGAATCTCTGCCGTTCCCCGCTCGCTTGCGCAAGCCACTGATTGGCAGAAAATCAAAATTGCACCGCTGCGCGACTTTCATCCCGCCGCACCGAAACGTATCGAACTGTCAAATGGCATGGTGATTTTTCTGCAGGAAGATCACGAATTGCCCTTAATCGATGGAGTGGCTCGTATCCGCGGCGGCTCGCGATCCGTGCCCGCCGATAAAACGGGATTGATGGAAATCTATGGCGAAGTCTGGCGCACCGGTGGCACCAAGACACAGACCGGCGATCAGATGGACGATTTTCTCGAGATTCGTGCAGCCAAGGTGGAAACGGGTCCCGGAATAGATTCGTCGACCATTTCATTTTCCTGTTTGAAAGAGGATTTCGGCGACGTTTTCAAGGCATTCAACGATTTGCTGCGGCAGCCAGCCTTCCGGCAAGACAAAATCGATCTGGCTAAAGGCGAACTCTTCGATGCGATATCACGACGAAATGACGATGTCAGCGACATTGTATCTCGCGAATCGACGAAACTCGCTTATGGCAAGGACAATCCGTACGCCAGAGATCCCGAATACGCCACGGTGTCGGCGGTAACGCGGGAAGATTTAGTTGGCTGGTATGGGCAGTATGTGCAGCCCAATAACATTATTTTGGGAGTCGTCGGAGATTTCGATTCCTCTGCAATGGAGGCCAAGTTGCGTGAGGCATTCGAATCATGGCCGAAAGGGCCGGCCGTCACCGAACCGAAGATTGAATTTCATCCCGAAAAGCCAGGCTATTACCTGGTGTCAAAAGAAGACGTCAATCAAAGCTCGATTGACATGGTGGATCTCGGCACGACTCGCGACAATCCTGACTACTATGCCATCAATGTTTTTAACGAAGCTTTCGGCGGCGGATTTTCTTCACGCCTGTTCCGCAATATCCGTACGGCTCTGGGCCTTGCCTATTCGGTAGGAGGCGGTATCGGCGCCCGGTACGACCATCCTGGGATGTTGCGGCTGGCCATGGCCACGAAGAGCGCCACAACAATTGAATCCATCCAAGCTCTGTATCAGCAGATCGACGATCTGGACAAGAATCCCATCTCGCAGGAAGAAGTTCAGCGCGCCAAGGATTCGATTTTGAATTCATTCGTTTTCAATCTCGACACGCCGGACAAGATCCTCCGCGAGCGCATGGCTTATGAGTTTTATGGTTATCCGCAGGACTTTCTGGAACGTTTTCGTGCCGGAATCGAAAAAGTTCAAGCAGCGGATGTAGCCCGCATCATCCCAAAATATTTGCACAAAGATCAGCTCAAAGTGCTCGTCGTGGGCAACGCCGCCGACTTCGACAAGACTTTGTCGTCGCTCGGCTCGGTGACCAACGTGGACATCACAATTCCTCCTCCACCGGGAGCCAAGATGCAAGAACCAGCGACAAAGCCCGCTGGCTCTAACCCGGAAGGCAAGGCGCTGGCCGCGAAAGTAGTCGATGCGATGGGCGGCCTGGCGAAACTTCAATCGGTTAAATCGCTTCGCTCAGACTTTACGCTGACCAGAAAGACTCCTCAGGGGGACTTGCCGCTCACTATTCAAACAACAATTGTTTTCCCTGACCGCATGCATGCCGACGTTCAAGCGCCGCAAGGGACAATGACCATTGTGGTAACTCCGACTGCGGGATTTATGTCGGCGGCTGGCATGGGAGTGCGGGATATGCCTCCCTCACAGAAAGCCGACAGCATGCAGCAGATTCATCGTGATCTCATCTTCATTGGACAGCATCTGAGCGATCCTGCGTTTACCTTTTCGGCCGGAGGCACGCAAAAGCTTGGCGACGCGCCAGCTAGTGCCCTGGATATCAACGGCGCGGGAGTAGCTCTTCGTTGGTTCGTCGATCCTCAGAGTGGACGAATTTTGGGCGAGACTTATGAAGGAATGGGTCCCTCTGGACCGTCGCACAATGAGACCAGTTTCGAAGATTGGAAGACAGTGGATGGTCTGATGCTCCCTTACGTGAGAAAGAACAAAGAGAACGGCCAGGATTCAAGTACGGTTCAGTTCAGTAAGATTGAGATCAATCCTAAGATCGACTTGCAGTTGTTTGAAAAGCCAGCAACCGAGGCGAAGGCTTCGCAGTAGAACGATGGAGGAATCGTGCTTGAAGTAATTTTGAAGCGGTTCGAAAAACCCGACGAGATTCGCACGTTTGAGAAAGGAAAGTTCGAACTGATCCGCATGGAGGGCTGACCATCGGTCGCGCGACCTATGAGCCGGGATGGAAATGGTCTGTCGACGTGGGGCCTTCAGTCGGTAAGAAGAGTTGCGACGTGGAGCACGTGGGAATCGTGACTTCGGGGCGGGCTGCCGCCGCGATGGACGATGGCCAGATAGTCGAAATGAAAGTAGGAGATGTTTTCTACATCGCTCCCGGCCACGACAGTTGGGTGGTCGGCGACGAGCCTTATGAGTCGCTGCATCTGATGGGCGCCAGCGAGTACGCAAGCCGCAAAGCGGGTTAGACAAAAACTCTTCCGCGAGCCTTTCCTCTTCAGGATCATCCGATATTTTGACAAATAGCACCCCACAGGCTTATGCTTTGATAGCGAATAAAAAGCGAATATGCTATGTCTACTCTGCCCCTGCTACCGCAATCGCCTGCCGGACTCATTGGCATCGCTCGTTTGGCAACGCAAGGTGAATCGCTTCGCCAAGGCCACAACGTCGAATACTTCACACTACCCAGTCGCTCCATTTTGAATCGCTGCTCTGTCACAAGAATGCCTCTCGCGTGGACGATCAATCCATACCGCGGCTGCGAATTCGCCTGCAAATATTGTTACGCCCGATATACACACGAGTTCATGGAAATGCGGGACGGCGTAGATTTCGAGAGAAAGATTTATGTCAAGCAACACACTGCAAACTTGCTGCGGCAAGAATTGAGAAAAGTGAAAATCGGAGAAGACATCGCCCTCGGGACGGCGACCGATCCTTATCAACCCGCCGAGCGGAAATTTGAGGTCACGCGCGCAATCCTCGAAGAACTATCGCTGCATTCGGGATTGACAATCGGAATCGTCACAAAATCGAATCTTGTTCTGCGGGATGTCGACATGCTCCGAAGGTTGGGAGAGCAGAACCACATTTCCGTGAACCTGACCATAACAACTCTAAACACCGACCTCGCTCGCAAGCTGGAACCCCGAGCACCCCGCCCTGATCTGCGGATGACCGCGATGCGCGAGTTGAACCAAGCCGGAATCGAAGCCGGAGTAATTTGCGCTCCCGTGCTTCCTGGCATCACGGACTCGCCTCGCGACTTGGAAGCTCTGGTTCGAGCAACTGCGGAAGCAGGCGGCAAATATATTTACGCGAACTCGCTATTCCTCAAACCGTGCTCTGCCGCGATATTCATGCCTTTCCTGCAACGAGAATTTCCTCACCTGGTGCAAAGCTACCAACAACGATTCGCCGAGAAAGCGTTTCTTTCTGCTGCCTACAGAAAGCGGCTTTCTCAACTCATGGCGCGGTTACGCCAAAAATTTGGGCTCCCCAGTTCCATCGAGCGTGTGCGCGGTGAGGACAATCGTCACGAAGCCTCCAACGCTCAACTTTGCTTGTTCTAGAACGCAAAACGCTCGCTCGTGGCTCTTCTCGTTCGACCTCCATCCAGAAGGTATAATCTCTGCTCCACCCCGATGCCTCCCACTCCTGAACCTAATAAGCATCCGGCCGACCCGCGGCCCCAGATTCTTGTCCAAATCGATAAATTCTGGCAGCGCGTAACGGAGGGGCTTGAACTCGGTCAGCTTTGGAAGCAGTTCCATGCCGATGCTCGCTCCAGTTATCGGCTTTATCAGAAGGATTTCAACGCTCAGTCTCCTCGCGAAACCCGGCGCCATAACTTCTTCAACACCGCGCAGGAATTCGTCTGGGCGATCCTCGCGAAGCTGACCCCTGCGCGCCGGGTTTTGCTGCTGCTCGGAGTGGTGCTTTTGATTTTTCCGGCGGGCGGTTTCAGCTATCACGGCAAGGCAGGCGAAGTTGAAGTCTCTGAATTCGATCTCCACTTTTACGGCGGAGCACTGTTGTTTGTTTTGCTGATGCTTGAGATCGCCGATCGCGTCGTGATGAAGCGTGATCTCGAAATTGCTCGCGACATTCAAGGATGGCTATTGCCGGCTACCCCTCCCGCAGTTCCGGGCTTGTCGATTGTTTTTGCGACCAGGCCGGCAAACACGGTTGCGGGAGATTTCTACGACGTCTTCCCGCGAGCACTCGCCGAGCCCGGCGAAACGAAGTTCCTGTTAACTGTCTCCGACGTGGCCGGAAAGAGTATTCCCGCCGCGTTGCTGATGGCGACATTCCAGGCCAGTCTCAAGACGCTGTCGGAAACGCCGTGCTCCCTTGCCGAACTGGTTAGAGGCATGAACCGGTACGCCTGCTCTAACAGCCAGAACGGATTGCGGTTCACCACGGCTTTTCTCGCCGAGTTCACTCCTTCCTCGCGCGCTCTGACCTATATCAATGCCGGGCACAATCCGCCGATCCTATTGCGAACTTCAGGCCGGGCTTTGGAGTATTTGTCGAATGGAGGCCTGCCCTTGGGAATCATGGCGGATGCGCCTTACGAATCTGGAACAGTGACACTTAAATCCGGCGATTGGCTGGCGATCTTTACGGATGGACTAGTTGAGGCCGTGAATAGAACCGGCGAAGAATACGGCGAGCAGCGAATCTTGAGCGTGCTAAATGCCGGAACCTCGGCCACGCCTGACGAAATGCTTCGCCGCTTAATGAGCGACCTGGACGCGTTCGTTGGCGAAACCGCGCAGCATGACAACGTCACTTGCATGCTGGTCAAGGCCGCGTAACTCAGATCAGCCGGGATAAATCAGTTGAATTGGCCTGCAAGGTTCGTTAAGACCGGCGTTCCTTATTTTGTAGGGTTTCGTCCCGAACTGGGAGAGGAATGCTTCCCCCTTTTTTGACAGCCTGGCACGGCGTCTCAGTCGCTGTCTTAGATTGACACAATTTGGCAAGCTCTCGACAGAATCTGACACGAAAGCCCAATTGGTGCGTATATGAGCCGTTTCTGTTGGAGTACGGAAGTCTATGAAATTATTGAAAGTAATGTATTTAGCCCAGTAACCAAGCACCCTTTGGTAACTCATAACAATGGTGGCACAAGTGCGAAGATAAGCAGCAACTGGGTCAACATGACCAACACATCTAATAAACTGGGAAGAGGGGAAACTAAATGCGGAAACAAAAGGGCTTTTCACTTATCGAACTTCTGATCGTGGTTGCGATCATCCTGATCATCGCCGCGATTGCCATTCCAAACTTACTGAGAGCGCGTATCGCGGCTAACGAATCGTCTGCTGCGGGCTCCACTCGTACAATCATCACTGGACAGATTCAGTACCAGTCTTCGCTGCCAAATATTGGCTATGCAGCGAACCTGAAGGCCCTTGGGCCGAGCGGCGGTACCCCATGCGTTCCTGACCCGGCCGGTGTTGCTGGCGCGTGTCTGATCGATAACCAGTTGGCTTCTGGCATTAAGACCGGCTATAACCTTGCCACTACCAACGCTGGTGGTGTACCCGCAACGTCGTTCTTCATCAACGCGTCCCCAGTCACAGTCAATCAGACGGGTACCCGCTACTTCTGCGCCTTTGAAGATGCAGTCGTCCGCGTTTCATCGGCCGCTATCGCCGCAGGCACCTGCCCTGCTGCAACCGGTCCGCTGCAGTAGGCTTCGGATAGTCTAGCAAGGTACTTAACAGAGTGGGATTAGGGAGCGTCGGATTATCCGGCGCTCCCTAAGTTTTTGGTGCGCTTAAGCCGATAGCAAGATATCGGGCCGAAGATTTGCAGACACGATCGCTTCATCGGAACAAATTAAATTCTTGTAGTAAATCAGATGGCTCTCGAAATGGGTCCTAAAGTGCGGAGTATTCGCCACTAACGCAAACTAGATTGAGACACACAATAAACTGGAGTGGGAGAGACATGCGGAAACAAAAGGGTTTTTCACTTATCGAACTTCTGATCGTGGTCGCGATCATCCTGATCATCGCCGCGATTGCCATTCCAAACTTGCTGAGAGCGCGCATTGCTGCTAACGAATCGTCGGCGGCTGGCTCAGTTCGAACAATCATCACTGGACAGATCCAGTATCAGTCTTCCCTGCCAAATAAGGGCTATGCTGCTAATCTGGTTGCCCTTGGGCCGAGCGGCGGTACTCCATGCGTTCCGGACCCGGCTGGCGTTGCTGGCGCGTGTTTGATCGACAACCAGTTGGCTTCGGGCGTGAAGACTGGCTATAACCTGGCAACCACGAATGCCGGTGGCGTACCAGCGACTGGATTCTTCATAAACGCAAGGCCGGTCACCGTCAATCAGACCGGCACACGATACTTCTGCGCGTTCGAAGATGCGGTCGTGCGCGTTTCATCGGCCGCTATCGGCGCAGGCACCTGCCCATCCGCAACGGGTCCACTGCAATAAGTCCTGGGTGGCGATTATTTAAGGAGAGGTCGGGAGGCATGATTCCGACCGCTGCGTGTCGCACACAGCCGTTAAGATGACAATTTTTGTCGTCTACTTGCTGATTTTTGGACGGCGAGCATCGCTAGCCGATATGAATTGGCGGCAATAGCCAAATTAGACTAAAAACACAGCTGATCCACGAAGTCCCGAAATGGCATTCGACGTGCTTCCTATATAGGCAGCTAACTGAAAAGTTTGAATCCTTAACGAGTGATTGCGATGTCCATGAGAAAGCATCGAGGATTTTCGCTGATAGAACTGCTGATCGTGGTTGCGATCATCCTCATCATTGCGGCTATCGCCATTCCGAATCTTTTGCAAGCGAGACTCTCGGCGAATGAGGCGTCCGCGGTGGGATCGATCCAAAGCATCAAGACTGCCGAGGTTTCCTACTTCAATGCTTATCCTGCGACTGGATATGCGGGTACTCTGCCGGTTCTAGGCGGTGCAAACCCCTGCGTCCCGGTTCCCGCGGCAGCTTGTTTGCTGGACGATTTTCTCGCCACCGCAGCGCCCGGTTCTGGAGGAAAGAGTGGCTATGTCTTCAGTGCGCTAGGCGTAGCGTCCGCGGGACTCAACGTCGGCTTTGTGATCGGTGCCGCCCCGGTACAGGTTCAGAAGACGGGCAATCGCAGTTTTTGTTCAGTTGAGGATGGCGTATTGAGGTTTGCGTTTGGTGGCGGACTGCCGGTCACAACGAGCGCCGGCTGCACAGCTTACACAGTTTGGAATTAACGAGTTTGGCGATGTACCTCGGGGGAGGGTGTACGCCAAAAAAAGGCCAGGCCTATGTGCCTGGCCTTTTACTTTCGTAATAGGTCAAATCCGTCTGATTACTTGATCCCAAACTTCGATTGCCTATAATTCTCTAAGCGGCATCGAAATCTCATTGCCCAACGATATGCTTGCGATCGAGATCCTAGGCCTGGAAAAAATCTATAGCGTCGGCTTTTGGCGAAAAAAGCCCAAGTGTGCCCTGCGTCCTCTGTACCTGAACGTCGAAGAAGGCGAAATCTTTGGCTTTCTTGGTCCTAACGGAGCCGGCAAAACTACCACGTTAAAACTGCTGATGGGCTTGGTGTTCCCAACTTCCGGAACCGCACGGATTCTGGGAATGGAAATCGGCGACCCTCGCATGAAGGCCCAGATCGGATTCCTGCCCGAACAGCCGTACTTTTACGACTACCTCACTGCTCGCGAGCTGCTCGAATACTATGGACAGTTGTCCGGCATTCCTGCCAAGGAAATTCCTCGCAAAGTTGAAGAAGTACTGGCGCGAGTGGGATTGCCAGACGTCAGCGGCTTGCAATTGCGGAAGTTTTCCAAGGGCATGCTGCAACGAGTCGGGATCGCCCAAGCGATTCTGCACGATCCGAAAATTCTGTTCCTCGACGAGCCCATGTCGGGGCTAGATCCGTTCGGGCGCCGCGAAGTCCGCGATTTAATGGAACAGCTCAAACACGAGGGAAAAACAATCTTTTTCTCCACCCACATTCTTTCTGATGCCGCGGCCCTCTGTGACCGCGTGGCGGTAATTCACGGCGGCGAGTTAAGAGGTGTCGGAGCCGTTGCTGATCTCACCTCCAGCGTGCGCGGCAAACTTGAAATCATCTTCCAAGGAAAGGTCATCCCGCAGGCCCTAAAAGGCTTGGGAGCGGAGTGCTATGTCACCGGAGATACCGTTCGGGCCATCGTTGCAGAAGAATGCCAGGACGCCGCTCTTACTGCGTTGCGAAACGCACATCTGAGGCTGATCTCGCTCACCCCGGTGAGGAATTCGTTGGAAGCGTACTACGTCAGCAAGTTGCAACCGGCGAAAGCAGTTGCCGAGGTGCGAGTATGAATCGTGTCTACCATATTGCGCTGAATACCTTCCGCGAAGCGGTGCGCGATCGCGTTCTTTATAACCTTGTCGCCTTCGCTGTCCTCATGTGCGGCACTGCGATTTTGGTGGGACAAATCTCATTTGGCATCGAGAAACTCGTGGTTATCAACTTAGGACTCACGGCAGTTTCGCTCTTCGGAGTGGTGATTTCGATCTTTATTGGCATCGGTTTGGTTTCGAAAGAAATTGAAAAGCGCACGTTGTACACACTGCTGTCACGGCCGGTGCGTCGCTGGGAGTTTGTGGTTGGCAAGTTCGTGGGGCTGGTTGGGACTCTATTCGTAAATACGTTCTTTATGGCGATTGGTGTCATGGGGGCGATGCTTTACGTCGCGCACCATTTCACGAAGCCTGATGGATGGGTGCTGGTGGCCGTATATTTCATCGTTCTTCAGTTCGTGATCGTCACGGCATTGGCTTTGCTGTTTTCATCCTTCTCTTCGCCATTGATGTCTGCTGTGTTCGCCTTCTCACTATTTATCGTGGGCGCTTTTGCGGAAGACCTCCGCGGATTTGCTGGAATGACCAGAGGCATTACCCGCTGGATCGCCACAGGCGCAGCCTATTTGGTACCGAACTTTTCGGCACTGAATGTTATTACGTCGGTCGCCCATGAACAGCCGGTCTCCGGACAACTCATCTTCTACAACACGGTATATGCGCTGATTTATGCCACTATGGCCATCTGCGGAGCAGTCTTGATTTTCGAGCGCCGGAATTTGAAATGAAAGGTTCACGAGTCACGATAGTCGCAGGTTGCCTGTTAGCGCTGTGCCTATTAGGGTCAGTTCTAGCTCTTAGCCGGGTGGACGAAGTACGAAACCGGGCGACACTCGAAGAAGTTTTGTACGTCTCTTCTCCGAAAGCCTTGAAGCGAATGAGCCTGGGATACAACGGGCTTCTGGCGGATATCTATTGGACCCGTGCCGTTCAGTATTTCGGCAACAAGCATGTCCAAGGCGCGGATAGCTACAAACTGCTGGCGCCCCTGCTCGAAATCGCAACAACGCTGGATCCCAAGTTGCTCGTCGCCTACGAGTTTGGTTCCAACTTTCTTACTGCGAAGCCGCCTCAGGGGGCTGGGATGCCCGAGCAAGCAATTACGCTCGTCGAAGAAGGCATACGCAACAACCCGGACGAATGGAAGCTTTACTACGATCTGGGGTTCATATATTACTTGGACCGCAAAGACTACCGCAGCGCTGCAGACGCTTTTGCCCGCGGCTCCCGCGTCCCCAACGCACACCCGTGGATGAAGATCATGGCTGCACGTGCGGCCCAGGAAGGCGGCGAAGCCGAAATGGCGCGAATGTTGTGGACTACTACTTTTCAAACTACTCCGAGTAAGGATATTAAAGCGAATGCCGCCGCTCATCTACGCGCCCTGCAAGTGGACGCAGATGTAACCCTCCTGGAATCGCTAGTGGCGCGTTATCACCAGCAGACCGGGCATCTTCCTTCGTCGTTCCGGGAGCTTGAATCCGCCGGAATGCTTGCGGGTATCCCGCAGGACCCACTCGGTGTTCCGTATAAGCTGACCTCAGAAGGGAAAATCGAAGTCAACGATCCGGACGATCTGCCTTTTATTCAGAAGGGCCTCAACATCGGGTATATTCCGCCAGCAAAACCAAAGATTCGCCCGGTTGACTAATCATCATTTCCGAAAAGGCCTGAGCCCCATATTCCAGACTCTTCTGGCTCAATGACGATAAATCCAGAGTCGTCATTTGATCTGTAGGCTCCGAGGGATTTCCTTTGTGAACCTTTGTGTCCTTCGTGGTTATAGCCTTTCATGATCGGAAAATTAAAGGCATTAACCACCAAGGACAGCGTTTCTGTACACCGAGAATGCCTTGTCTGCTCCGAAAATCGCGAGATTTCCATCGTTTTCTATTGACACTTCCTGCTTCTCAGAAGATTCTCAGTTGAATGACCACGCTCGCCTTAACCGAGGTGTTGGGCTTGCCCGTATTTGATACTTCAGGCTCGCGATGCGGGCGTGTGCACGAAATGGCGATGATGCCACAGGAAGACCGCAATCATGTTTCAGTGTTGATTGTCAGGACGAAATCTGGCGATCGCATCCTTCCATTCACCTCCGTCTCATCAATAAATGGAGGCATTCGGGCAGCGACTTCAGCATCTTCATGGTCTACTTCCGATGGATTAGAAGGCCTGTTCCTACTCGCCCGCGATCTTCTTGATCAGCAAATCATTGATGTCTTCGGCCGCAAAGTTGTGCGTGTCAACGATGTGGACATGCATCAGGAATCTCATACCCCACATCCGATCCTTAAAGTTGGTTCCGTCGACGTAGGCGCACGCGGAGCTATTCGGCGTCTGCTCAAGGGCGTTGTCCCTGCCGCAGCGTTGCGTACATTGCTCACACAGATTCCGGCGCGCAGCATTCCGTGGGAGTTCGTCGACGTGATCGAGACCGATCCGGCCCGCCGGATCAAACTGAAAATCTCAAACGAGCGTCTGGCCAAGCTGCATCCCGCGGACATTGCCGACATTATTGAAGAGCTTGCTCCAAGCGAACGATCCGCCGTTTTCGAAACGCTGGACGAAGGATTGGCCGCTGAAGCGTTGGAGGAAATTGATCCCAAGGTACAGAAATCGATTCTGGAGTCGCTGGAGTCAGACCGGGCCGCCGAAATTGTCGAGGAGATGAATCCTGATGCCGCGGCTGACCTGCTGGCTGATCTGACCGAACAACACAGTTCCGACATTCTTCAGGAGATGGCTCCTGAAGAGCGGAAGGAAATGGTCGAACTCCTTGAATTCGGGGAGAACACGGCGGCCGGCCGGATGAATACCGAGTATCTGGCCCTTCGGGTCGACGCGACCGTTCATGATGCGGTCGAGACCCTGCGCCGGTTTGAAGGTGGCATTGAGACCGTCAGCACCATCTACCTGACCGACTCGCATGGCACACTTGCTGGCGCGGTGCCGTTGGCAAAATTAGTTCTCGCGGCCTCTGATACTCCTTTGCTCTCACTTACTCAAGAGCCTCTGATTTCATGCACTGAAAAAGCACGCGAGAAGGAAGTAGCGGAGCTGTTCGACAAATACAACCTCTTGACCTTGCCTGTCGTTAACGACGAGAAGAAGCTACTCGGCGTGATCACGTCCGACGACGTGATCAGCATGTTGCGCGCACAACTCTAGAGTTCATTCGGGGCCTTATCTGACGATAGACGATAAGACCCCGTTGTCAGACAGCTACTTGATCACCGCATTGATTGCGCTAACATCAAACGATCCCAAGCCAGTCGTGAAGTCCCAGCCGGGAGTTGCGAAATACAATCCGTTGTTCCCGACGATGATGTCGTGGAAACCTAACGGTGCAGTGGATGCGGCCAGCGCCGAGCCTTTGTAGAAGTGCGGTGCGGCGAATCCCAGTTTGTTGCCATGCGCGCTCTGCAATCGCGCATAAACCCCCATCGACAAAGGCGAGGACAAACTCGTGCCGCCAATCACTTCGAATCCTGGCGCGCCGCAACCTTGATCGGGTACCGAGGACACAGTACAAGTCAGATAGACTTCGAATCCACTATTAGGATCGGCGTCCATCGCCACGTCGGGTATGCCTTTGCTGCCGTCCGCGTTGCTGGGAACCGCCGCCGCCTGCCAGTACGGCGAGTATTCAAACTGGCTAATCCCGCCGCCGCCCGCGTTCCAGGTAATTTCATTGTTATAAGTTCCGTCGGAGTTTGTCAGCAAAGTCGTTCCGCCCGCACCAACGACATAAGGCGACGCTGCGGGATACTCGACAAAAGGCGCGCCCGCTGGAACGCCGTTGGTTCCGACGACTGCCCCGCAGAAGCTGCCGGTATCTCCGGTGCTGGCGAATACGGTTTGCCCCTGCGCGGCGGCTTCAAGAAAAATGTTGTCGTCCACTAGCATGCTGCCATCGACGTACGGAAAAACCTCGCAAATTCCGAACGAAGCATTCGCGATGCGCGCTACATTCTGCGCGGCAAATCGGTTGAAGGCGAGGGCGATATCAGCATCCGTCAAAGAAGTGGCAACATACAAATAAAGATGTGAGACTGTACCGGCCATGCCCGTTGAAGCTTGCGTGTCGAGATCCCATTCATCGACGCCAGCGGTATCAACGCTCGGCAGGCCAGCATTTAAGATCGTCACCGGTACAGCCGGTAAGCCTTCGACTTTGCGCGCTGTTGCGAGATCTTTAGGAACCACTGAAACATCTCCCTCAGCGATGACCGCGACGCTCGTCCGAGATCCCGTCGGCGTCTTCGCCACGTCGTAGGCGAGTTGAATATCTTTTGGATAGTAAGCTGCGAATGGATAAGTCGGCACCCCAGCTGCGGGATGGATCGGAGTTTGCATCAGAGCAGCATTGTTGAGTCCGAGCACGGCCGCCACAATTCCTGACAGAGAGGAAGGAACCTGTGCGGGCGCGGTATTTGCAAAGACCGTTTTTCCATTCTGCTGGAATGATCCCAGTTGAGTATTGAAAGCAGCGCTGACCTGCGCCGCAGTCCCGTCGGCTTGAACTAAAAGGTTATTCGACTCGGTTTGAACGTTACTCAGCCCTTGCGCCTGAAGATAACTCACAACTGCGTTCACCTGATCCGGCGTCGGAGCATAGGTTGAAACAAATTGTGACTCTGTCAGGCTGGTTCCGTATAGCGGATCGCCTGCCGTATTCATTCTCTGCACCAGACTCAAAAGGCTGTCGCGGTTGTTGAGTTGAAGGCCAACGGAAATGTGCAAAGGGGTTGAGGCCGAAAGACTACCCAAAGAAACAGCGTTGGTCAGCGAGATCGCCTGGGTTGCGGTGGGCGCCCATGTGGTTTGAGCGAAGGCGGCTGGCAGCAGTAAAGCGGAAAGCAGGAGGACGGCTGCTGAGAGCCTACAGCAGGAACGGGGGAGAGTAGACATTTGAAGAGCTCCTCGCGAAATTGCGCTCGCGGCTAATACAGCGCCGGAGTCGCGCTGCTCAACTGAGTAGCATCACTAAGGTGTTGCGTGAGGAGCGCCGGGTTGCCCGACTGAAGGGTCGGTGAAACGCGAAAGTATTTTGAGCCGCATCAAGCTTGTAGAAATAACACTCTCGGGTGAAAAAAATATAGAGCGTCGATGCGCGGCGACCCTGGAATCTTTTTTTCGCTTTCTTCCTACCCATATTCGCGTTCTGCGTTTATCCTGTCCCGTCGACTCATATTCCAGCCGTAAATGATTGCAAAACGTGTCCATCAAATTCCTGAAACGCTCGAAGGCCCAAATACTGCTGTTCTTCGCAGTAATAGGACCTGGGTTTATTACCGCGAATGTGGACAACGATGCCAACGGCATCTACACATACTCAGCCGCAGGCGCGCAGTTTGGGCACATGCTGCTATGGACGCTGATTCCCATCACCATCGCCCTAATTGTGGTCCAGGAAATCTGTGCTCGCATGGGCGCGGTCACGGGCAAAGGACTCAGCGATCTCATACGTGAAGAGTTCGGATTCCGCATCACGTTTTTCATGATGCTGGGAATTCTCGTCATCAACTTCGGCAACATCGTCGGAGAATTCGCTGGTATCGCCGGCAGTCTCGAACTCTTCGGACTCTCCAAATTCATCACGGTTCCAGTTTGCGCCGTGATCGTTTGGCTCATCGTAGTCAAGGGCCAATACAAAAGCGTCGAAAAAGTCTTCCTGGTGGCTTCGTTTTTCTATCTCACCTACATTTTCGCCGGATTCTTCGCAAAACCGGCATGGATGGACGCTCTGGTCGCTACCGTCAAGCCGCCGCCGAAAAGCGCCTTCATGCAAGAAGGCTACCTGTATATGGCGATCGGAGTGATCGGCACCACCATCGCCCCCTGGATGCAGTTTTACTTGCAATCCTCGATCGTCGAGAAGGGCGTGAGCGCGCGCCAGTACAAAGCTTCCCGAATTGATGTAATCGCCGGCTGCATTTTTACCGATATCGTGGCCTGGTTCATCATCGTGGCCTGCGCTGCCACGTTATTTGTCCACGGATACCACGATATTTCCGACGCTAAAGACGCTGCCCAAGCCCTTCGCCCCCTGGCCGGGGACTACGCCTACATACTTTTCGCCCTGGGATTGTTTAATGCTTCTTTGTTCGCGGCTTCAATCCTTCCGCTTTCCACGGCGTATACGGTTTGCGAAGGGCTGGGATTTGAATCCGGCGTAGGGAAAAAATTCGGCGAAGCTCCCGTCTTCTACTGGCTCTATACGATTCTGATCGCAGCCGGAGCCGGAGTAATCCTAATACCGAACCTGCCGCTAGTGAAAATTTCGATTCTTTCTCAGGTGGTCAATGGAATAGCAGTTCCGCCTGTGCTAATTTTCATGCTCCTGCTGGTAAATAAGAAGGAACTAATGGGGCAGTACGTGAATTCGAAGGCTTACAACGCTATCGCCTGGGTCACAACAGTTGTAATGACGGTGTTAAGCCTGGCATATTTTTGGACCCTGCGCCACGGCGGTGCCTTAGCCACATTCTCCCGATAGATTTGTCATTCCGAATGGGCGAAGCCCAGAGGAATCCGCTTTGGGGTCCACCAAAACGGTCCAGCCAAACCCAACCGGTCGGTCGCTCTAGCAAAAGAACCTATGGAAAAGTCTTGCACTCGTTGCTAGACTGCGCACATGCCGGACGGACGCCAGGTCGTCGTCTACTCTCGTAAAGGATGCCATCTGTGCGAGATCGTCAAAGAGACTCTGAGCAAACTTCAGCGCCGCGGAGGGTTCAGCTGGCAGGAAGTTGACGTGGATAGCGATGAGCAATTACGCCGTCAATTCACAGATGAGGTCCCGGTAGTTTTCATCGACGGACGCAAAGCCTTCAAGTACCGTCTCGACGAAAACGAGTTTCTCCGCAAACTGGCCAGCTAGCAACGGGCGTACCCTCCCTATATACGTAAAGTAAGATCAGCAGATCAGGGACAATGTGCATAGCCATTCGCGGCTGTAACCAACACGACGCGATAACTTCTGCCCATAAGAGATATCTCTTTGGGTACGTCTGCGCTCTAATCTGCTTCGCGTTTTCTCTCACCGCATGCAGCCTTCGAAGGCCGCCGCATTTCACAAGCGGCAGGTCCGCCGAAAAGTCTGCACGCGAGTATGTCGATCTGCGTCCCGGCTGGCGGATACAAGTCGTCACGCCAGTTCTTAAATCTGGCGGATACATGCCTCAAATCACAGAAACGTCGAGAGCGGGTCGTGACATTGCGTTTACGACCAGTGACGATTTTGTGGGATACGAAACTTCCTATTATGCGGTCAAAGAAAGAAATGGAGGCGGAGTACGAATCGTGTTCATGTCGGCCTGGGTTACAGAAAACGGCAAGACAACTCGTCGGCCGCGTCCGATTGTTCCCATTCTTGACTTGCCAGATTCCACCCGGTTTGTGCGGCTCATTTACACCATCCGAGTCAGTCAGACCGATCACGACACCGCAATTGTTGCTGCAAGCGATCCAGCGCAGCTGGATAGATTAACTGAACACGTCCGCACGGATCCTGCTTCAGCCTGCCCGACTAATCCGCCTGATGTATGCAGGTGGGTTCCCAAAAGGAATCGCAGTTCAAACCGAAGAAAACAAACAGAAGTAAGCGATTCCCGCGAAAACCGCATGCTAGCTGGCCCTCTCTCCCAATCCTGGCAACGACACCCCACCAAGTTCAGCCATCTCCACCTCGCTTAGCTTTATCGAAGCGGCGGCCGTGTTCTCCTGCAGATGTTCTACTGACGTTGTTCCCGGAATCGGCAGCATCACTGGAGAACGTTGCAGCAGCCAGGCCAGCGCAATCTGCATCGGCTTCGCGTTGTGCGTCTTTGCGACCCGCGCCAACGCGTCTCCCGCGACTTTGCCCGCTCCCAACGGGAACCAGGGAATGAACGCAATCCAGTTCTGTTCACAATAGTCCAATACATGCTCCCACTCGCGATCGGCGAAGCTGTAGCGATTTTGCACCGAGACGATTGGCGTAATCTTCCGCGCCCGCTCCACATGCTCCCGCGTAACATTGGAGAGACCAATTAGCCGAATTTTGCCTTGATCACGCAATTCGGCAAGCGTCTCCATCGACTTGTCGAAAGACGTCGCGGGATCCGGAATATGCAACTGATAAAGATCGATGCGTTCCAGCCGAAGCCGCTTCAGGCTGCCCTCCACCGCCTTCCGCAAGTGCGCCGGACTCGCATCATGACTCCAATATCCCGGCCCGGGCCGCACCCATCCGCCCTTAGTCGCAATAACGACGCCCTTCGGATAAGGCGCCAGCGCCTCTGCAATCAGTTCTTCGCTGACATTCGGCCCATACGAATCGGCTGTGTCAATAAAATTGACGCCCAGCTCGACTGCTTTCCGCAGCACAGTAAGCGCCCCCGCACGATCCTTGGGAGGTCCCCAAATCCCGTCGCCAGTAATGCGCATCGCCCCAAATCCGATGCGGCTCACCGTCAGTTCGCCGCCAAGTGAGAAAGTTCCCGCAGTTGTGAACGTTTGCTTTGTCATCCCCAAATTGTACTTAAAATGAACGCTTTGTCGTATTGCGCGGCCCGCCTTCCCCGCGAAATCCAGAAGGTGCCCACTTGTTCCCGCAAAAAATTGGTCTGCCCAGTTTAGCCCTAATTTTTCATGTTTTGCTCGGCCCGACGGAAGGCAAAATCGCTGACATGGACTCCACCCTGAAATGGTCGATCAATGTCCGCCACTGCTACGAGCGCCAGCGCCAAGAGCAAGGTGAAAGCAAACACCTGAAGGCCGTGGAGGGTCGTGTTAGCTGAGCCAAACGTAGATGCAGACGCGATTGTCACTACGCCCCCGATGATAAGCACACACCACAAGACTGCGGGAAGACGAAACACGTTCTGGAGGAGCCGAATGCGACGATGCTCAGTCAGCGCACTCAATTCAGAAATCGCATGGTCCTCCGCGAGGATTTCAGTAGGCGAAGCGGTCTTCACCGACATGAGCGTCCTCCACATATCTTGATTCACTTTGTGGCTTGCTTCCGGCATCTGATCGGCGGCCATTTGTGGCCAGTCCTGATCGATCACAGCCTCTGCGTAGGATCGCGTTAGCGCCTCCATTTGCCCTCTCTGCGGGTCGGGCAAACCTTCGGCGAGGCGATAGAGGTTGCCTAAGGCGCTGGCCTCGTTGTCCGCATTCAGATTGGCAGCGCCGAAGTTGATCCACACCGTGTACAGCATGAAGCCGAGAATAACGGCATAAGTGGTGCCCAGAACGCTAAGTTGCCAGCCGATGAGGTCGTTATGAGCGTGCCGCTTCTGCCAAGGCCAAAGCCGGTTAAGTCCCCACATGAACAGCATGGAGGCCGTCACAGTAAGAACGACAATGATGAAATTTTGCCAGGTATTTAGCATCGCTCACCGGCTTCTTGCAAACTTCCAGTTGATCGGGCCACGGAGAGGTTTCTCGTTGTCGGCTCTTCTCGTTCCATGACGAACTTTGGCACGGGGATTCCCTGACATGCGCAGAATGCTAGCATGCAGATGGAGCAACTCCAAGGCAGCTCGGTCGGAGACTCCCGAAAGCGTCAAGAATTAAGAGTCACGAGGTTGATATGGATCTTCGATCACTTCAGAAGCCGCTCAAAGAGCAGTACCGCAATGACCCGAATGCTTCGCACATAACTCTAACTGCAAAGGGCGGCCAGACGGACGTCCCGATAGCCTGCTCGGTCGATATCGGTCGCGCCATCTACCAAGCCGAGGCCCACAAGGGAGTCGGGGGCGCAGGCGCAGGCGCTTGTTCGGGTGACCTTTTGCTTGGCGCTCTGGCTGCTTGCGCGCAAATCACCTGTCAAATGGTGGCTGCTGCCATGGGCATTCCAACCGAGCGGGTTGAGGTGAGGGTGGACGGAGATTTGGATCTCCGGGGCACCCTTGGAATATCAAAAGACGTGCCCGTCGGCTTTGAGAGCATTCGTCTCAGTTTCGACGTTGTTGCGCCGAAAGCCACACCAGAACAACTGCGCGGATTGCGGGAGAAAACCGAACAATACTGCGTGGTGATGCAGACGCTAGTGCGGCCTCCAAGCCTGCAAACCGAGTGGCTTGGTCAAGATTAAACCTTGGCCGCCAAGCGCATAATCGCAAGTCAATCCTACTTCGCGGCACCGGTGGCAGTGACGGTTATCGGCACATCAAGTGTGCCGATTTTCTGCGATCCGCGGTCCATCACGCCCATTCGCAAGTTGTATTGCCCGGGAGGAAGCTCGAGTTCCTGCTTAACTACAAGGCCGGTCCGCTGAGCTGATTCGTAATCCGCCGGGCCTAATGTAGCGTCCATGGCGTTTGAGATCTGGCCCACGGGCATTCCTGCTTGGGTGAAAGCCACCGCGATGCAATCAATGACCGCACGCTTACGATGTTCTGCCGTGTCAGTGAAATCGATGCCTCGAATGTCGATCGTGTAGTTGATCCTGGTCTTTTTGCTGATGCCGTCCGGAGGCAGGACTTCTACGCTCAGCGGAATGACGGTGGATGCCGGCATTCCCGGTTGCATCGCAACAATTAGCGGGTGCGCCCTCTGAGTTGGAGTGTCCTGCGTCGGGTTGGGATAATATCCTGGACGATAGGCCAGCCTTACTCCGCCACGATCCAGTTTTACCTCGATCTTCCGGAACTGTGTGTTCGAATTGTCAGCTGGTGGAGTGTAGGCAAGGGTGTAATAAGTAGAACTGTCGTCGAGCGCTTTACCAATCGCGCGGCGCACATCGTTACCAGTTAGCACCTCGCCACCGGTCTGTTCTGCCACTTCCTTTATCGAGCTCCGTTCCTGAAAGCGGGTCTCGGACTGAATGTCCAAGTTGTCTTTGTACGCTTCTGGGTTACTCGTGCCGGCGAAGCTCGCACTTTCCGTAGCCCCTATGGTTATGTCGACTCCGGCGCTCTGCAGCCCACGAACATCCATCGGGAAGACCGCGATGCGTGCTGTGGCTAGGGCAGTTGTCATGACTCGAATTGCGGCCCGAAAGTCAGGCGTATCAACCATTCCGGTAGACTCGACCGATTGCGCTTTATTTAGCCGGTAGAAGTCGACCCCCATCGGTCTGAGTCTCACCGGGAAAGTCCCAGAGAGCCAAATCAAGTTCTTGCGTCCGGGATAGCCAGAAACCGACCGCGAGAGTGCAGTCAAAGCGTCCAACGTGAAGTTCACTCGAACGGACATGCGGTCTCCTTCCATCATGGCGTTAGAACGCTCACGTTTCGGGGCTAGATTTACGGAGGCCGCTTGGTCGGGACTTAGGCCACCTGGGACGGCGTCCGGTAAGGACAGACGGCCCACGGCATCGGTGGACCCTAGGAACTGCTGCCGGTCGGCTTCGGTAGTGAGCAAGAACGAACGGTCATTCAGCACTTTCTCCGCCGCCGCGACCAGCGTCGCCGAGTCGTCAGTGAACCCCTGCACCATTACCAGCTTCTTGGAAAGGGCAAACATCGCTATCCGCTTGCCCGGAGGAAGCGTCTTGAGGAATTCGATTGTCTGCTTGCGAGCGTATGCCTGATCCGGGACCGGAGTGTTCAACAGGTCAAGCATCAGGATGCTGAGGTTGTCTTCGGCGTGGGCAACCACGCGGTTGGTATAAACATGAGCTGGCAGGATAGGTAGGGATACGGACGCGGGCGCTACTTCGTTTGCAGAGGGAACGTGCGCATCGAAGGCGCGGATCTCTTGCGGCTTGCCATCCTCCAGAACGGTAAAGTCCGACTGATTTAGTCCCCGGACTGGTTGACCTCTCGCGTCTGTTACCGCGATATCGACTTGGACGAGGTTGGCCTTGGCGTGAAATGTCGGAGCGGGGCTTACCGAAGTCGACGCGGCTTGTGGCGATGAGGTTCCTACGCCAACATTCAGGGACGTTAAGACTGGCTGAGTCAGCTGTGGCACCGAAGCTGCCGGCGACTCGCCGGGAGTCTGTGCCTTGCCGACAGCGGCCATTATCACTGGATTAGTCCGTGGCAGCGCTGGCTGATCAAGCCGCACGTGTTCTACAGCGTCGGGCGTCGAGCCAAAATCTTCGATGATGAGCTCGTGTTGCTTGTTGAAGCGCAACTTGGCAGTGTTGTAGAAAAATCCGTCTCCGCTACCCGTTCCATCCAAAGTCAGCTTGATCACTGTGAAGCGGTACTCTCTAGAATATTTCGGCGGGCGTCGGACGCGAGGAGCCACCAGCAAAATGTACGGCTTTTTGTCTGAGCTCTGCAGGGCGACCATCTTCACGCCATAAACGAGGCTCTGCCCGAAACGAAAGTTGCCTTCGTCATTCTGTTCGTCAAGAGCGTCAGCAAGACCGTCCTGTCCGCCTTTACCGAGGATCGCCTCGTAGCGGTTCAGCTCTCCCGTAGTGCTGAAGCGATCGATCTTTACCGAAACATCGACGACTGGACTGGTCGGAAAAATTCCCGCTGTGTCAACGATCTTTCCGGAATAAATTCCCGGCGCGACCAAGGGGCGGCCCAGATTACTGTCGAGGTAAAGGACGTATACGCACATCAGCCGGTAAGTGTCCTCGTAAACGTCTATGTCGAAGGCAGTGGCGGAAGTACCCGAACGCAGGGCAATCGCCGGAACGTGCATCTGCTGAAAGGGCGTCGCATCCGCCCACAGATCTTCTTCTTTGACGGGGAGAAGACTAGGCTGGGGCGGCGAGTTGGCAGCGTCCACCTGAGCAGGAACCGGAATTCGAAGCGCCTGCGCCGCGACCTGCAGCCAAGTGGCCAGGGTGTTGTCGGACTGAGCCATCCTGAATACAGGCGGCGCTTTGCCGAGACTGTTCAGTTCGACCATTGCGCGGATGGACTTACGTTGAGCGTCAGTCAACTGGCTCACATACCACGACGCGCCTTGCATTCCGTTTTGATGCCCGGTAAAAGCGATGAACATCAATGTGAATCGGTGAGGCACGAGACTCAGCGACTCGGCAAGGAGAGGCAGCGCGGTCAACGTGCTCCATCCATCGGATGTCGTTGCGTCATCTGAGCGGTAGTCAGACGAGGCACCCACCACAAGCGTGCCTTCTTCCTGGCCAGGCAGAATACACATCAAATTGGGGACATCCTGACCGGGGACTTTCTGCTCCATCACCTGCGGACATCCACCTTTCTGAAACAGAGTGCGAAGCATCTTGATGCGGTCGGCCGGATCGCGGGGAGCAAGCTTCAGCTGCTCTTCAATAACTGGCCTGTGCACGCGCATGTAAACAACACTGTCCGCGATGCAGGTCGAAGCTAAGAGTCCGACCAGAATGATGCGGTGAATGGAGTTCATCAAAGTTTCGCCTGCCGAATAGGTAGGTGGCCGGGACAACTTTCCCCGAGGCCTACCGAGAATAATATGCGCGGCGCAGCATGGCACGGTGGTCAAAATTGCTCGGCTCTGAATTGAAGAGCCTTACCTACGGAGGCTGGCCCACCTTTACGTTTTTTGTAAAGGTAGGAGCGACGAGGCTGGCGGTCACAGTTTTTCTTTCACATCTGCGAGTAAACTATCCAAAATCGCCAGCGGCAGTGCGAATCAATCCATGGAGAGCAAAGATCAAGAACGTCGGCGCAAGCCGCATGAGTCCCCACCTTTACAGAGAACGTAAAGGTGGGCCAGCCACCCGATCCCTACATAAACTTAACGAACAACGCGACGGGTGGAAATCTGCACGTGCATTTCTGACGAACGAGGAATATGACACCAGAGGCAATTGCTCTGCTTCAACATAGCATCGGGAAGGTGGTCCAACTTACGTGTAAAGATGGGGAGGTCATCGTGGCAAAGATCGACCTGGTCGATACCCTTGATGAAGAGATTGTCTTCGAGATGCTTTCTACCACCCAGGAGTCCAAGAAAAGTTCGACCAGCAGCCAGCCTACCTGCTCCCTTTCAGTGACATCTCTACCGTGAATGCTGCGGCCGACCAGACTTCTTGAGGATTGGGTTGGTGGGAATAATGCGGGGACAGACGGGACGTATACCGCTTTTCGCCATTCCACCGATTTCAAGCCGCGCGCGTTCGCCTTTGCTGCCTTCGTCTCAGCGCATCGGTCAGGATTGAAGCGCCGACGCCAATAGAAGATTGTAGGCAAACTGACACTATTGCCAGTATCCGCTGAAGTCCTCCCGTCCTAACATCGAGTGTGCCTCAAACCCACGCTGCCACCGGGGAAACCGTTTCGCGCTATCGCCTCCTGGAGGAATTAGGTAGCGGTGGGATGGGTGTCGTCTACAAAGCCCTGGACAATGAGCTCGGCCGGTTTGTCGCTTTAAAGTTCCTGCCAGAGAGCGCAGCCCGGGATCCCCAGGCTCTCGAACGTTTTCGCCGCGAAGCACGGGGTGCATCTGCGCTTAATCACCCCAATATCTGCACCATCTACGAAATCGGGACCCACGATGGCCAGGCTTTCATCGCCATGGAATACCTGGACGGCGTAACACTGAAATACCTGATAGCCGCAGGCACCTTGGAGACGGAGCGGATTGTCGCCATCGCCATCCAGGTCGCCGATGCGCTCGATGCCGCTCACGCCGAAGGCATCATTCATCGCGACATCAAACCAGCCAACATTTTTGTCACCAAGCGCGGACACGCCAAGATTCTCGACTTCGGTCTGGCGAAGAGTATGTCTCCAGAGAAAGCCGCTCGCGAGATCGGGGAGCAGCAAACGCAATCTCTGGCTTATGTCCCCGAAGAACATCTCACCAGTCCCGGCACAGCTCTTGGTACCGTGGCTTACATGTCTCCCGAGCAAATACGGGCCAAGGTATTGGACGGACGCACGGATCTGTTTTCTTTCGGTGTTGTCCTATACGAGATGTCGACGGGAAAGTTGCCTTTTCAGGGAGTCAGTTCAGGACTCATCACGGAAGCCATCCTCAACCGAAATCCGTTGGCTCCCATGCGAGTCAATCCGGAGGTCTCCGCGGCACTTCAACAAGTGATCCACCGAGCATTGGAGAAGGATCGCAATCTACGCTATCAGCACGCCGCCGACATGCGGGTCGAACTTCAGCGGCTGCAACGAGACGCCGAGTCGAGCCGGAAGGCCGCGGAGGAGGAGACAGGATCGATCGAGATACAGGTCACGAACAACTCGTCCTCGACCAAGCGGAGGGCGCGGACTTCGGCAGGGCAAACAACTGGACTCCGCCCTCAGCGAGTCTCCAAGATCATCGACTCCCTTGCGGTTTTGCCCTTTGAAAACGCTAGCGGCGACCCCGAGCACGAATACCTCAGCGATGGGATCACGGGAAGCCTGATTAATCGCTTGGCCACTCTACCAAAACTGCGGGTGATGGCGCAGAGCACGGTCGGGCGTTATAAGGGCCAGAAAATTGATCCTCAAGCCGTCGGTCGCGACCTTAATGTGCGCGCCGTGCTCACGGGAAGAATGATGCAAAGCGGGGGTGCTTTACGTATTGGGGCCGAATTAGTCGACGTAGCCAGCGGCACTCAACTGTGGGGCGGGCAATACGATCGCAAGTCGGGAGAAATCTTCGCGGTCCAGGACGAAATCTCGAACGAGATATCGGGAAAATTGAGACTACAGCTGACGCGGACAGAAAAGAAGCAACTCACAAAACGCCACACCGAGGATCCCGAGGCATACCGGCTCTACTTAAAGGGCCGTCATCACTGGAACAGGTGGACCGAAGAAGGTTTCAACAAGGCGATCGAGTACTTCCAGAAGGCGGTCGACAAGGATCCAACTTACGCCCTCGCCTACACCGGTTTAGCCGACTCTTACGTGCTCCTGGGATGGAACAGCTATCTTCCGCCCAAGGAAACGTTCCCTGAAGGCAAGGCGGCGGCGATGACCGCCCTGAGGCTTGATCCCGATCTAGCCGAGGCCCACACATCCTTGGCGGCGCTGTTGTGGCTTCACGATTGGCAGTGGGAAAAGGCGGAGACAGAATTCAAACGCAGTCTTGAAATCACTCCTACTTACCCAACTGCGAACCACTGGTACGCCGAATATGTGATGACTATGGGCCGGCACGACGAAGCCATCACCAAGATAAAAAACGGCCAGGAACTCGACCCGCTTTCGCTCATTATCAACGTTGCAGTCGGATGGGCCTGTTACCACGCCCGCGAATACGACGAAGCCATCGCCCAACTCTTGCGAACTGTCGACTTGGATCCAAACTATCCGGTTACGTACTGGATCCTCGGCTTGCTATACCGAAAGATGGGTCGTTACGACTTGGCCATCGCCGCGGGCGAGAAGGGCGTGAACCTGTCTGGTGGGAGCCCTCTAATGCGTGCCGCACTTGCGCACACACATGCGAAGGCCGGTAGGAAGTCGGAAGCATCCGCAATGCTTGAGGATCTGAGGAAACTGGCAAAAAAGAAGTATGTCGCATCCTACTTCTTTGCTGGAATCCACATTGGCCTGGGAGAAAACGATCGCGCGATTGAATGGCTGGAGAAAGCCTACGAAGAACACTCCCACTGGCTTATCTATCTGCATATGGACCCGAGCATGGACAGCTTGCGTGAGGACGTACGCTTCCAAGATCTGTTGCGCCGTGTCGCCCTTCCGGGATAAGAAAACGCTTCTCCGGGCGTGATGGCCTGTAGCCGGCGTCGCGTTTACTATACAAAATATGAACGCACCGGCGATTCTGCCGTCATTGCTATGGGCCGTTCTTGGTGGACTAGAGAGAGCCTATATCAATAAGGGGGCTGGGGACGGCGGCATGCCGTCACTTGACCTCTGGGCAAACCTTTTGCGGGCATTGGACAACGTGGGCACCGATCGTCGCGAGTTGCCGGTGATCCTCCGGCTATCCAAGCGGGCGTTGCGATCAAGAGTATCAATGGCGGCGAGACATGGATGGGTCGAGGAAGTGCAATCCGGTCGTGGCCAAGTGTCCGGTCGCGGCCAAGTAAAAGTGCGGTTGACCGTCCCCGGTTCGGATGTCGCAACTCGGTGGAACTCATTGCCACACTCCGCCGAAGAGCGATGGCGGGCAGAGATTGGTGTTGACCGAACGGACAAGCTCCGGACCTCTCTTGAACAACTAGTCGCCGCGCTTCCCCTGGAACACCCCCACTACCCGGCCAGTTATGGAGCGGCGGATGCAAGCATCACGGGCGGAAACGGACAGGATTGGCAGCCAGTTCCCCGCGGTAACGGAGATACTGTCTCGGACCTTCCGCTCTCGGCACTGGCCTCCCAAGCCTTGGTTGCGTTCGCGATGAGCTACGAGAAAAAGTCGCCCGTTGCACTCTCACTCAGCGGAACCGTGATTAGGCTCATCCCTACCGAAGGGCGCCCCCTGCAGGGACTTGGCAATTCTGCAGGCATATCGGCGCTGGTCCGTCATGGCTTCCTGCGTGTGAGTGGCAACGCTGGCAGGGAGATCGCACACCTCACCCAAAAGGGTCTCGCCGTAAGCTGCACGTATGACGGACGGTTACAGGCAGTAGAAAAGGAGTGGCGCAACGAATTCGGCCATGTATCTATTACCATGCTGCGACGGGCTTTGGAGGAAGCAACCGAGACGGCAAGCTACACCGAACGCGGGGCTCGATAAGTCACACAGGCGGACGGGTAACCCACCATCCGCCATCCAAGAGAGATCCAAGTTAGCCGTTTTTCAAGAGACACAGGCGTTAAGATTGAACCGAGTCGCGCACTGATGAGAGGTCCGAGCCAAATCAATGGGGAAGAATCTTGGTCTTGGATTTGAATTCGTGATAGTTGCGGAAGTCAATGATGTTGTGGCTGCAGTGGCTGGTACCCCGTTCACAACCCAAGGCCTCGGCATGCACCGGAAGCAGAAACGATGTCTCGCCAATCCGCACGAACGAATAATCCACCGCGGTTTCGACCATATCCATCGGGAAATCTGACGGTAGGTTCCGGGCCTGCATCTCGATTCGCAGGACGCGCGCGGTGTTCGGATCCACCCATACGGACCCCCCGTAAGCCGCAGCGAGATTCTGAGAGCCTGCGTGCAACATCCAGCGTGAATTTTCACTCTCCACGTGAAAGTCGTAAACCCGGGCACTGAAACCCGAAATAGTAGACGCACCACCGGACCGGAACTGCGCGTGTGAACCGGGGTGAAAAAGTCCCAGCAGTATGGACGCAAATTCTCCGGTGGACCAGGACCCGTTGATTTCCTGCAGGGGCTTGTCCGTGGGGCGGTCATTGAGCTTCACGTTACGATAACTTTCGTGCCCATCTTCGTAAACGATTTCAGCCGAAACCAGATCCTGGAGCGTTTTCTCCTCGCGGCCTTGCTGGGCGTAGCGCGACATGAACTCCTGGCAAAGAAAGTTGGGAAGCTTCTGTGAAAACTGGAACGCCGCCTCTCCGGCCCGTTCGATCAAGGGGTCGGCGGGAGTCAGCGAACGCATGGGCGACGCGGCCGCCGGCGGGTTAGTAGCCTTCGCCGACTGCGGTCCAGACGATCCCTCCAGAGTCTCTACGGGTTGCAGTACAAGGGAGCAGTCGGTTTTTGCACACGACAACTGTGCGTGACGCACGAGCTTAATCGAAGAAGCTTCCGGGAATCGAACAAGGAACTCTTTTTCGCGAATTTTCTCGGCTGCGGAGCGCAGGGTGCCGTCCCCCTGCAGGAATTCCGCCCTGGAGGGCTTGCTAGACGAGTCAAAGACCAGGACAAATTGTGCAGAGCCCGTATTTCCCGCAGAGGCCGGAATGCTCACGGTGCGCATTTCGCGGAATTCGGCGGACGCCTGGGCGATTTCCAGAGCTGCAGCGTCGGGGCTCGGCGATAGTCTCGTCGTCTGCTCACGCGCGGACTGCGCTTCGGGTCCTCCCGCCGCCGTGGCCAAAGCATAGAAATGACGTGCCTTTTCCTTCTGTCCTTCTTTTTCATACACTCGGCCCAAGCGATCGGCCACCACGCCAGACTGGCTTAACAGCCAGGCTGAAATCAGAAACGGAATGGCGTCAAGCGTTTGCCCTTGCAAGAATCGTGCCCAGCCGATGCGCGACCAGGCCAGCGCCACCAGACTCATGGATGAGAAAGCGGATGGCGTGAGCCGGTCATATTCGCCAGAATCGAATTGATCACCGATCTGATCGAGAGTTTGGCGAGCCTCGCGAATGGTTTGGTCCGGGTTGAGATCGTCTCGCAAGGCACCGGCAAACATATCACGAGCGAAAGCTTCATGGCCTGCGTCGTTCTTGGATGCTGGAGGAGTTACTTGGCTGCGCGCTATACAAACGGAAACGGCCAAAATGGCCGCAAGAAACCGCAAACGCGACATGCTGACGTTGTAATACGATACGGTCAGAAATGCAATTGACGAAAGGATAGGAATTTACAGGCGGCTGGTGATCGAAAACATCAAATGGATGGTTTCCGTACCCTGTTTCTTGCGCAGTTCGCTCCCGATCACTTCCATCCCCCATGAAGATTGACCCTTGACCTAGAAGCTCTTAAACTTGACTAGATATTTGCTTTTCCATCAGCTTATAGCTTGGCTAGGGGGTTCCCTGAATTACTGGTTTCGCGTCTCGATTTGTGCGCTTTTATTGGCTTTGCCTGCCGCATTGAGTCAGGCCCAGACGACTAGTGTCACGCTTGACAGCAACGAGGCTCTCTTTACCGTTCTTACTGCCGTAAACGCTTGCGGATACGATGCTGAGGTTGATACTTCCGACCCGTTGCGAGCGCAAATTCGAAATGAGGTTGATGCCAAACTCAAAGCATCTGAGCAGGCAAATGGCGCGGCTCAAGTCATGTGCCAGTTCTACGAACAGCATAAGCTCGCCGACCCGTTACACAATATCGCGCAGTACGTTTCGCTGGCGCTTTCGCTGAATCCTCCGCCTGCGCTTACCCCAAAGGTCAAAGAGACGGACCTTCCTCCAGACGCGGCGAACGTCGTGGGAATTCTGCCGTCGATGCAGAAGTTTTATGAAGCCACCGGACTGCACGGGATCTGGACCAGCCATGCTGCGGCCTATGCGGGATTTATCAGGCGTTACCACGATCCATTGTCCCAAATGCTTTTCAGGACAGAGGTCTACCTAAAGTTGGCGTCGGCGGGATATCTTGGCCGCACGTTTACTGTGTACCTAGATCCTATGGGCGCGCCGGGACAAACCAACGCTCGGAACTATGGAGCGGATTATTCCGTGGTGATTTCTCCGGGCGTAGGTTCATCGCTGAACATGGAGCAGATTCGCCACACTTATCTTCACTATTTGCTCGATCCGATGGCTTTAAAGCATCCGGCGCTCATCAAGAATCTTGATCCGCTACTGGAGACAGTAAAGTCCGCGCCCATGGATGAAAGCTTTAAGAACGATTCGTCGCTTCTGATGACGGAATGCTTTATTCGCGCCATCGAAGCGCGAACCGGACTTGGCAAAGCGACTGACGCCGAACGCGAGCAAGCTGTCCAGTCTTCCATGGAGCAGGGATTTATTCTAACCCGGTATTTTTACGACGCGCTGCTGAAATTCGAGAAAGAACCCGAAGGGTTGCGGAGTGTTTACGAGACGATGATCGCGGGCATCGATGTGGCGAAGGAGAAAAGGAACGTGGCGAAGATCCAGTTCGCCACCAAGAGCGACCCCGAACTGCTGCATCTTTCGCGCCCCTCGGACCATAAGCTTCTGCTAACTGCTGAGCAGAAACTCTCCGCCGGCGACGTCGAGGGAGCACAAAAACTCGCGCAACAAGCTCTGGATGACAAGAGCGAAGATCAGGGACGAGCACTTTTCATACTGGCCCAAGTTGCCACGCGGAATCGTGACATTGATGGTGCGCGAAATTATTTTCAAAAGGCAATTGAAGTCGCGCAAGAGCCTACCGTGATAGCTTGGTCGCACATCTATTTGGGAAGAATATTCGATCTCCAGGAAGACCGTGAAGCGGCCGTGGGCCAGTATCGAGCGGCCCTGGATGCTGGGAGCGCGCTGCCAGAGGCAAAGGCAGCAGCGCAACATGGACTCGAGAAACCGTATGAGCCGCCAAGCCATCCGAGATAGCAGGGCGGTAACCGGCGTTAGAGTTGAAATCTAAGGAGAAAGCATGAAACTGAGCGCATTGGCGTTGTTGTTGCTAGGGTTAGCTAGTCTCGGAGTTGCGCAACAACAGACGACGCCGGCACAGAGTGGCGCAGCTCCCGCTGCAACTACACCTCCTGCGGCTACCCCCGCGCCGCCAATGGGCAAGAGGCCTCCGCAAGCGAAGACCCAGCCGGAATTCGATGCTTACACGGCTGCAATGCGCAGTGCCAATGATCCGGCGGCCATGGAAAAAACGGCGGCAGCTTTCGATACCCAATTCCCTACCAGCGAGTTGCGAGTTCTTCTCTATCGCACGACTATGCACAGCTACCAAACCGCAGGCAATGCTGACAAGATGATAGAGCTGGGGCGCAAAGTTCTTGCCATTGATCCCGATGATCCGGAGGCGCTGCTGGGAGTATCGGAAGCACTGGTGGAACGCACGGGTGATACCGATCTCGATAAGAATCAACGCCTCGCGGAAGCGCTTAAAATGGCGCAGCACTCGCTGGAGACGATGGATATCGACATCAGCATCCCCGCCGGCACTCCTCAGGATAAAGTGGATGCATATAAAGGGTTCCTCAGGTCTTCTGCCTGGGCGGTAATTGGCGCAATACAATATGACACGGAAAAGTATACGGATGCCGAAGCTTCTCTGCGGAAATCCATCGACGCCTATCCATCGCAGCCGGACCCGGTGGCGGTCTTTCGCCTAGCCTTGTCTCTGGACAAACAGGAGAAATATCCTGAAGCATTGAAGTACGCAAACCAGGCGGTAGAGCTTACCCAGGACAGCACGCCGGTGGGAACGGCGGCTCGCCGCGAGAAGGACCGACTGGTTCAGTTGACCGGAGGCAGCGCTCCAGCCCCGGCTCCGAGACCTTCGGGAGCGGCGCAGAATCCGCCGACCAAGTAGCGGAGCTCGGTGTTCTCCCGTGAATGGACAGTATTCTGAAGCCCATATCGTCCACATTTGAAGGAAGTCCGGGCGCCCACGACGCTGGTCCGGCCGAGATGTCTACTCTGGAAGCGACCTTGAGCTATAGCTTTCGCAGGCGGGAACTGCTGGAGCAAGCCTTGACCCACACTTCTCAAGCTCGAGAGCGGGACGCGCTCAATCCCGGAGAATCACGGGCCGTCGATAACGAACAGTTGGAGTTTCTGGGAGATGCGGTCCTGGGATTTGTTACCGCCGAAGACCTTTGCCGGCGGTTTCCCAGCTTTCGGGAAGGAGAACTTTCAAAACTCCGGGCGCATCTGGTAAGTGAGAAGCATCTGATAAAGGTAGCTCGCAACCTGGGTTTAGGAGAGCATTTGAGACTGGGCAAGGGCGAGGAAAAGAGTGGCGGGCGAAAAAAAACAACCTTACTCGTGGACGCCTTGGAGGCCATTTTGGCCGCCATTTATTTGGATGGCGGAATGGAGCCAGCGCGGAAATTCGTGGTGCGCGAAATCATAGTTCCTGAAGTGGACCTTATCGCCAGTACCGGCCTCAACTTGCCAATTTCAGACTACAAATCAGCCTTGCAAGAAAAACTTCAGGCAGTGGGACGTGCGCAGCCTGCATATGTACTGGTGAAAGAAAATGGAGTGGAACACAGCAAGACTTTTACGATCGAAGCGCGTCTACATTCAATGAATGACCAGGGAAGGCCTGAATATGTAGGCCGAGCCTCGGGTTCAACCAAGAAGAGCGCCGAACAGGAAGCTGCGCGACAGGTGCTGGAATACCTCGCTTCCACTGCTGAAAAGGATAATTCAGTAAAACCGGATACGGGAACATCTTGATGCAAGGAGTTGAAAAACGCGTCGCCTCACGATATGACGATTGGCCCAGTTCGGTTCAGTCCCTGTTGAGTACGGTGGTCATAGCGATATTCGTGATCACGTTCGCGGTGCAAGCGTTCCAGATTCCATCCGAATCGATGGAAAATACCCTGCTAATTGGCGACTATCTGTTGGTGGACAAACTCCGTTACGGCAATAGAAAAGATGGATTCTGGGAATATGTGATGCCCTACCGCCCGGTGCAACGAGGCGATGTCGTTGTGTTTCACTATCCAATTAATCCCAGCGAGCATTTCGTGAAGCGCGTGGTTGGCGTGCCGGGAGACAGGATACGGCTGTTAAATCGCGAATTGTTTGTGAATGGGGTCCCGCAGCATGAGGTTTATGTACGCTATAGTTCTAGTCTGCATGATGTTTTTCGGGATGAGTTCCCACGCACCAACGTAGTGGTACCGGGGCTCGAGGCGGCGTGGTGGGAACAAATGAAAAAGCTGGTTGAGGATGGTCAATTAATTGTTCCAGAAGGACATTATTTCGTTCTCGGCGACAACCGCGACGAAAGCCTCGATAGCAGATATTGGGGATTTGTTCCTCGCGAGAATATTGTTGGCCGTCCGCTGATTATCTATTGGTCAGTGCAGAGCAGTGACGACGGTGTTCGGGAAGAGCCCACTGCGGGGGATAAGTTGTTTCATTTCGCCTACGCGTTTACACACTTATTTCAAATCACGCGCTGGGACCGGACTTTTAGGATTGTTAATTGAACGAACCCAAATAGTATTGCCTGCGGGATGCGCTCAAGTGAAAAGCAAGGGAACAAAAATAGAGGACGGCAAACCGCGTGAGACCACCGTGGAATTTCTGGCCTCGCTGGCAGTCGTGCTGGTTACTGGTTTGTTCATTATTACCTTCATTGTTCAGGCTTTTGAGATTCCGTCCAGCTCAATGGAGAACACTCTTCTGATTGGGGATCACGTCTTCGTAAACCGCGTTCAGTTTGCTCCGAAATCGTCATGGATTGGGCCGATTTTGCCCTACCGTCAAATTGAGCGCGGCGACATTTTTGTATTTCTCCACCCGGCCGAACCGGGCCTTTTCGTGGTGAAACGCGTCATGGGCCTTCCTGGAGACCACATTCACCTAAAAGATGGGATTGTTTATCGCAACGGCGAAAAGTTGGAAGAGCCCTACGTCATTTCGAGTCCGAATCATTTTCCCGATTCTTATCGCGACAATTTTCCCTCCGTTTCCCCCGCGGACTCCAGTGGCGTAGACCCGGATTGGGCTCTCACTCTGCCCCAACACGTCCAGGGAGAGGACATCGTCGTACCGGAGAATAGTTATTTCGGAATGGGGGATAACAGGGACGTTAGCCGGGACAGCCGCTACTGGGGATTCGTCCCAAAGGAAAATGTTATAGGGCGGCCGATCTTCATTTACTGGTCATTCGAAACGCCGCCTGATCAGTGGCAGAAAAAAGAGATCAGCGACCGGCTTGGATTCTTGGCTCACGTAGTGATTCACTTTTTTGGCGAGACCCGTTGGCGCCGCGCGTTTCAATTAGTGCATTGAGTTGGTTCAGATACGCTCCAGCGGACTCGTATCCGTTTCAACTTGGGGAGTGGTAAGGAAAGGACTTTAAGTGGCGAAGGAAGAAACGAAAGAAAAAACAAAAGAAGAAAAACCGCGAGAGACTACGGTCGAATTCCTAGCCTCGCTGGCAGCTGTGTTGGTAACCGGCCTGTTCATCATTACGTTTGTAGTGCAGGCCTTCGAGATTCCCTCCAGTTCGATGGAGAACACGCTGCTGATAGGTGATCATGTTTTTGTGAACCGGGTTCAGTTCGCGCCGAAAACACCGTGGATCGGGCCGATCCTGCCTTACAGTCAAATTAAACGCGGCGATATCTTTGTGTTTCTTTCCCCCGTTGAGCCTGGCCTCTATGTTGTGAAGCGTGTTATGGGCATACCTGGAGACCGCATTCACTTGAGAGATGGGGTCGTGTATCGCAACGGCGAAAAATTGGATGAGCCTTACGTCATTCACAATCCGAACGATAGCTATAATCCTTATCGCGACAACTTCCCAGCGGTGCCGCCCTCGGAGTTCAACGGAGTCAATCCCGACTGGGCTTTGACCATGCCACAGCATATTCAGGGAGAAGACATCGTGGTTCCCGAAAATAGCTATTTCGGCATGGGCGATAATCGGGACGTCAGCCTCGACAGCAGATATTGGGGTTTTGTGCCGAAGGAAAATGTCATTGGCCGTCCGATGTTCATCTATTGGTCATTTGAAACCCCGCCCAACCAATGGGAGCAACGCGAGATTGGGCAGCGACTTGGATTTTTGGCTCACGTGGTGATTCATTTCTTTGACGAAACACGTTGGAGCCGCACCCTGCGAGTCGTACGGTGATCTGGCTTCGTTCAAAACGCGGGATTCTCGTATTACTGGGCATTTTTCTGTGCGGATTGTTCGTGGTGCGTCCCGGTGCAGACCGGTTGCGTATGCGTATCGCCCGTTCGGTCGGAAGCGCACTGGGACGTTGAGTAGAAATTTCGTCGGCAAGTCTGCGGCTTCTCCCCCGGCCTGGTTTTGATCTCCGGAATTTTATCGTTTACGACGACCCGGCTTTCAGCGCGGAACCCATTTTGCGTTCCGATGAGGTTACGGCGTCACTGCGGCTGACTTCTCTGCTTCGCGGCCGCTTAGAAATCTCGCGCCTTAGCCTCACTGAGCCGAGCCTGAACCTGGTGCGCAATGATCTGGGACATTGGAATTTGGAATATCTCGTGGAACGGTCGTCAAAAACGCTGGTTGCTCCCACGGAAAAGTCAAAAAGCGAGACTCGACCGGCATTCCCATACATTGAAGCTGATCGGGGGCGAATCAACTTTAAGTTTGGATTCGAGAAGAAGCAGTTCGCTTTGACCGAAGCGGATTTCGCACTCTTTCAGGACGCGGAAAACACATGGGGCGTACGGCTGAATGCGAAGCCGATACGCACTGATTTGAATTCGTCAGACACGGGATTGCTGAAAATTGCCGGGTCCTGGCAAAGAGCGCAGTCCCTCCACGAAACGCCTCTTCGGTTTAGTTTTCAATGGGAGAGAGCGCAACTCGGGCAAGCATCGAAACTCGTTTATGGAAGCGACAAGGGTTGGCGCGGGACAGCCGCGTTGTCGTCTGAGATCAGCGGTACTCCGGCTGATCTGGCGCTAACCGCCAATGGCATGGTCGACGACTTTCGTCGCTACGATGTTCTCGGCGGAAGCCCGTTGCGGCTGAGAGCGCAATGCGGTGGGCATTACAGCTCCACAACGCAAAGTCTGACAGAGATCATCTGTCAGTCTCCAGTGGGGGATGGCGCCATTACTTTGCATGGAAGCGCAATCGTTTCCCTGAATTCCCCTGTTTATCACTTGGCTGTGACGGCACAGGACGTGCCACTTCAGGCGCTGGTCCTGCTGGCTCTGCATTCCAAGGAGCTCCCAAACAATCTGCTCGCAGTGGGAACGGTCGATGGAAGCATAAAAGTCCGGCGGGAAGAAAAAGACGGAAAGAGGGTTTGGGAAGGCAGCGCGGAGACATCCGATTTGCTTCTGAGGTCGCAAACAGACAATTCGGAACTTTCCCTAGACAAGATTCGCCTTGCGATTTCTCCGGCCCAGCCGGCCCGCCCGATTAGCGGGAAACACCGCAGAGCAATGCCGGAGACATCCCCAGAGCCGGCCGAAGATCGAGTCGACGTGGGCCCGTTTTCTGTTGCCCTAGGGGGAACTTCACCGGCAACCGTGCGTGGGTGGCTTTCTCGCTCCGGTTACAGTCTGACGCTGGAAGGCCCCGCCCGGCTCCAGCGAGTCTTGAATGCGGCACGTGTTATTGGAATCCCGGCCCCTCATCCGGTGGCGGATGGTCTGCTCCGGCTGAATCTGCAGAGCTCAGATACGTGGTCTGGATTAGGAACTCCGAGAGTTATGGGAAAGGCTGAAATGCGGTCCGTTCGCGCCGAAGTCGGAGGCTTGAACGCTCCAATCGAAATCGACGAGGCTGAGATCTTACTGGGGTCCGACAGGGTAAATGTACAAAACTTGAGTGCTTCTATGGGGGGCGCAAAGTGGAATGGTTCGATCACGATGCCTCGGCACTGCCTTGCAACGGCGAGCTGTCAAATCCAGTTCGACTTGCACGCGGATCAGTTCGCCACCGACGATCTGGACAAACTCTTGAACCCTCAGTATGCGAAGGCGCCATGGTACCGGTTTTTGACGGTCTCGCAAGGCGGAAGCAATTTTCTTCTTACGCTTCGCGCTACTGGCCAACTGACTGCTAATCGTGTGCTCATCCATAAACTCGCCGCTACGCAGGTTTCGGCTCGGGTCGAATTGGACCGTGGCAAACTTCAGTTAAATGATATCCGCGGCACTTTGCTTGGCGGATTACATACTGGAGAGTGGAATGCGGATTTTACAGTCGTGCCCCCGCAGTACAGCGGACGCGGCGAATTCCAGCGCGTTGCCCTGGGAGAGTTGGCGACTGCAATGCATGACGATTGGGTTTATGGCAGGGCGGACGCTACTTATAACGCAGCCGCTTCTGGATCGAGCGCGGCCGAACTGTTCAGCTCTGCTACGGCGATTATAAAACTCGCAGTTCGTGATGGATCCGTGCCGCATATTGTTCTCAATGGATTTTCACGGCCGCTACAACTGCGCCGCTTTGAAGGCGATTTAGTTCTTCGCCACAAAGAACTCGACTTTGATCATGCAAAACTCGAATCTCCCGATGGCATCTATGAGGTAAGCGGAACGGCTTCTTTAGGACGCGTCCTGAACTTGCGACTCCTGCGCCGCGGAACCGACGGAACTGGCAGTTTCAACATTACTGGAACACTTAGTACGCCTGTGGTTTCCAATCGCCTTCCGGAAACTCAGGTGGCTCTGAAGCCATGAAGTTGAAATTTGCAGTTGTAGCTACAACAGTTTTCGGATTTTTTCTTCCAACCTCAAATATCGCGATGGCCGATCCTTACCAGACGGCGGATGTCGTCCGCGCACAGGGCAAGTTGCAGCACATCGAGAAGAATGCAGAATTAGCTCATCCAGATCAGACTCCGACGGAACTTACCGAGCGGGAAGTTAATGCAGATTTTGCAGCCGGTAAAGTGAAATTGCCCGCGGGAGTTGAGTCCGTAACATTCCAGGCCCATCCCGGGGCTATTACCGCATCTTGCCGAGTGGATTTTGATCAGGTAAAAGCTGGAAACCACTCCAGTAATCCGCTGCTGTCGCTCTTTTCCGGTGTTCATGACGTGGTAGTCGTCGCAAACGCGACCGGCACCGCGGGTCAGGGTTTGGTCGATGTGCAATCTGTGTCGCTCGACGGAGTGGAGGTGCCGCAATTCTTGTTGGAAATATTCGTGGAAAAATACCTTACGCCAAAGTATCCGAACGTGGGATTGGAGTCTCGTTTCCGGCTTCCCGATAAGATCGATACGACAGTTGTGGGCGAGCACAAGCTAACGGTAACTCAAAAGTGAGCTGCCGAGCCTTTGCGCGGTCGCACCGATACTTCGATACTCTTTGCGATCCCGGACTGAAGCGGCCACGATCATAGACAAATCCCCGGAAGCGATGGCAGCGGTTTAGAATCGTGAGGAGTTCCATGGTGCGGAAGCAGGATGACATGAAGCGGATGGGGCGTTCACATGGAATGACGACTGGCGCAAAAGCGGGGGCACAAGCGTCTCAGCGTAAAATTATCGTCTACATTGCGACGAGTATGGATGGGTATATTGCTCGTTCCGATGGCGGCGTAGACTGGCTGAATCGACCGTTGCCGAAAGGCGGCTATGGCATGGACGCTTTTGCGCGTTCTATCGACACGGTGCTTTGGGGACGAAAGACCTATGATTTCGCAGTAAGGATGGGCGGACTCGGCGCTTATGGCAACCTCAAACACTATGTGTTTTCCCGCCAACCGCCTTCAGATCCGCTTCCAGAAGTCGAGTTTGTTTCGGGGCCTATTCCGGAATTCGCGGCCAAACTGCGGGCGCGAAAGGGCAAAAACATCTGGATGATGGGCGGGGCATCGATCATCGCTTCATTCCTAGACTCCGGGGCAATCGACGAATTCTCGATCCATGTCATCCCTGTGATGATTGGTGAAGGGATTCCGCTGGTCGCTCCTCACCATCGGAATATCCCGCTCGAATTGATTTCCTCCCGTTCCTTCTCGGACGGTGTGGTGCACTTGAATTACACCGTTCGACCTTAAGCGGCAGATCGCAGTCGGACTGCGCACTGCTCCAGTCGCCACAAATTCCCCCGACGAGGCAAATTTTGGCCTCACATTTTCAAACCTTGTCCTGTTCGAGAGGTTAGAATCGGGCAGAGATAAGTCTGGCTGGATTGCCTTGCTTTCTGCAGGCTCGGTTTACGAACGACAAGCGACTATGCCCCGATACGAATATCGTCCACTCACTCCGAGCCCCGAAGCCGAAAAGAATTTCGTAGAGTGGATTGCAGAATTAGACCGCGAATTCCGGGATACCGACGCTGATCATCGCAGTGAAGTCGTGCGCGAAGCACTGCACCAAATCTATTTGGGACACGCTTATGGGCCTGCGAGCTCGGAAAGCGCACTCGGCGCGCAGGCGCTAACTCACTCTTTCGACCCGCGAAATGTCACACTGGAACCCGAGTATTATGGCGACGTTGACGCCAAAAAATACGCCGAACGCAAGCCCCTAATTTGGTTTTGGATGATGTACGACCGCTCGCCGATTGGACTAAATCATTGGCTCGGGTTCCGCATGCGGGCGATGCTTGCCAGCCACGTTTTCAAACATTGCGGCAAAAATGTAAAGATTTTTCACGGAGTCGAAGTCTCGTTCGGCTACAACCTAATAGTCGAAGACAACTGCACCATTCACAAGTTCGTTCTTCTCGATGATCGGGGCGACCTGATAATCCATGCAGGGAGTTCGATTTCCGATTATGCAAACGTCTATACCCATTCGCACGACCTTGTGGACGGAATGATTGTCGACAATCATCGAACGGAAATTGGCCCGAAAGCGCGGGTCACTTATCACGCCACCGTTTTGAGCGGAGTCAAGATTGGAGAACATGGGATGGTCGGTTCAATGGGCGTAGCGTCTAAAGACGTTCCGCCGTTCACCGTCGTCGCCGGAATTCCCGCCAAGCCGATTAAAGTTAAGCCGATTGCTCCCGAAGAAATGCAGAAGGCATTCGAAAAGAAGTAGCGTCCGGTAGTGCCAACACCTGCGACGGATGCCGCTGCCAGCATGGTAGTATCGAAACCAACCCGGCATGACGCTGCAACATCTCGACATGTTATTTAAGCTGATTGCTTTCTTATTCGCAATCAGCGTCCATGAGTCTGCGCATGCATGGATGGCGAATCGTCTCGGGGATCCTACTGCCCGAATGTTGGGACGAGTTTCGCTAAATCCGATTAAGCACATCGATCTGTTTGGAACTATCCTGCTCCCAGCCCTAGCGCTGTTGAATCCCCGCATTCCGATGCTTGGATGGGCAAAGCCCACTCCGGTGAATCCGCGCAATTTCAAGAATTTAGTTATGGATGACATTCTTACGTCTGTGGCCGGGCCGGTTAGCAACTTCATCGTTGCTTCATGCGCCCTGATTGTTTTGGCGTTACTCGAAGTTACATCGGCCTTGGGGAAGGAAATAATTTTTGCGATTCAATCCGGGATGACCGAGATCACGACGAACTCGGCGTTGTTGCCAGTTTGTTTGCTGCTGTTTGAATTGATGACGATTAATGTCCTGTTGGGAGTTTTCAATTTAATCCCGGTGCCTCCGCTGGACGGAAGCCATGTGATTCGCCACTTTCTTCCCGCTGGCGCGTTAAAAGTTTATGACGCGGTTGGAATTTTCGGTCTGCTCGCTCTTATTTATTTAGCTCCCGGCGCTTTGAGTGGATTGATCTATCCAGTGTTGGGAATTTTTAATTCCATCCTCGCGAGAATCTGATGCCACCTTCGCCCAATCAACGGAAACGCGTCGTCAGCGGCATGCGCTCCACTGGCAAGCTTCACTTGGGCAACTATGTTGGAGCGCTCCAGAATTGGGTACGCATGCAAGACCAATACGAGTGCTTTTTCTTCGTGGCCGACTGGCACGCGCTCACGACCGATTACGCCGACACCTCTAAAATTAAAGAAAATTCTCTGGAGGTTTTGCTGGACTGGCTTGCTGCTGGACTGGATCCCGAACGCAGTACTTTGTTTATACAATCCCGCGTTCCGCAACATGCGGAGTTGCACCTTCTATTTTCGATGATCACGCCACTAGGATGGCTCGAGCGTGTTCCCACCTACAAAGAGCAACAGGAAAATATTACCGGACGTGATCTGAGTACATACGGCTTTCTCGGCTATCCGTTGTTGCAGGCTGCCGATATTTTGATTTACAAAGGCAATTTTGTTCCCGTCGGCGAGGATCAAGTGCCGCATGTGGAATTGACGAGGGAAGTAACGCGCCGCTTCAATCAGTTTTACGGGCGCAGCGTTCCTGTCTTCCCGGAGCCTCAGCCGTTGCTGACCCCTGCCGCAAAGCTTCCCGGTACCGATGGGCGCAAGATGTCGAAGTCTTATGGAAACACAATTCTGCTGACCGATCCCGAAGCATTAGTACGGCAGAAACTCAAGACGATGGTCACGGACCCGGCTCGCGTGCGGCGGACAGATCCCGGCAATCCTGACATCTGCCCTGTTGGCGACTTGCATAAGATTTTCAGCAACGCAGAAACAATCGCCAGAGTTGACGCGGGTTGCCGCTCTGCGGGGATTGGATGCATTGAATGTAAGAGCTGGGCGGCGGATGGTTTAGTCCGAATTCTCAACCCCATGCAGGAACGCCGAAAAAAATACGAGGAGAATCCGCGGCTCGCCTGGGATATTCTGGAAGCAGGTTCGGAACGGGCGTGCAAAATTGCCTCGGCGACCATGGATGAGATACGCGAAGCCATGGGGATGTCTTGGAACAATCGGGGTTGACTGAAGCGAGGAAATCGGGAGGGCACGACTTCCCGTCGTGCCGCAAGGATCGCAGCAGGAATGATCGGCCCGACTGAAAGTCGGGCCCTCCGATCGGGTCTACACATCGGGTGATTGTTGCGGTAGTTTGACCAAAAAATGATTCAGGACCTAAAAGCCGAACCAAATCAGCTTAATTCGGTGGAATCTGGCACTCCCGCGAATGCGAAGCCGGAGTTCGTTTCATCGCCGACTACGAAGAAGGAAGAAAACGACTCTGCCTTCTCAGTGGCCGTGTCGGATGTATACGAGGGTCCACTTGATCTGCTGCTTGATCTTATCCGCAAGCAAGACATCGATATCTACGATATTCCAATCGCGAAAATCACGGCACAATATCTGGCTTATGTGGAGCGGTTGCGCGAGTTGGACGTCAACGTAGCGGCTGATTTTATTTACATGGCCGCTGTCCTGATTCACATTAAGTCGAAGATGTTATTGCCGCGCGATCCCGCCGCTGGGTCTGAAGCGGATGACGATCCGCGCGGAGAACTCGTTAATCGCCTAATCGAGCATGAAAAATTTAAGTCGGCGGCGCAGATGCTGATGCAGAAACAGCAGATCGAAGAGGCGGTTTGGTCGAACCCCGCGATCAAAGAGTTCATGGACGCCGAGGGGACCGAGCCCGAAATGGCCGCCAACGTCATCGACCTGGTGAAAACATTTCAGGGAATTCTTGAGCGCCTGCGTACTCGGCCCATGCTACAAGTGGACGAGGAAACGGTGACGGTGGCTCAAATGATTGATTATCTACGGCGGCGGCTGACGGTTGAAGATCGGCCCATCAGGCTCAAGCAATTGCTGCGCAATATTGAATCAAGGCAGGCGCTGGTATGCATGTTCCTCGCGCTCTTGGAATTGGTACGTTTGCAGGCGATCCAGTTGAGGCAGGATCATATGTTTGGGGACATCCTGCTGCGCCGGCACAGTGGATTCGACGAGGTAATGTCGGGACAGGACGCGGTGAGAGATGATTGGAGATAAACCGTCGTTGGTCTTTGGTCATCGGTCGTTCGCCTCACCGCGCACGTAGTGCGACACACAAAGCCAACGACCAAGGACGAACGACGAATCATGAGTCTTAAAGCTAAACTCGAAGCAATTATTTATGCGGCGGAAACGCCCATCTCGCTCGATCAAATCATCCAGCTCGTGCGGCAATCCGAAGCCTCGGATGGGGTCGACGACACCGAAATTAAGTCGCGAGTGCGGGCGGGTTTGGAAGAACTGACCGCGGAATATGCAGGCGCGGAACACGGCATCGAAGTTCGCCAAGTTGCCGGTGGGTACCGTATCTCCACCAAGCCCGAGCAGCATGATCTGGTGCGTGCGTTTGCCAAAAGCCTCAAGCCGCCGATTCGCCTGTCTCTTCCGGCTCTCGAAACGCTAGCGGTAATTGCATACAAGCAGCCAGTCACCGTGCCTGAGATCAGCGAAATCCGGGGGGTGGATTCCAACGGTGTCATCGCGACACTTCTCGACCGAAAATTGATCACGACCTCAGGACGCAAAGCGGTCATCGGACGGCCGATTCTTTATAAGACCACCAAGGAGTTTTTGCTGCGCTTTGGATTGAAAGACGTGGACGAGCTGCCGAGCATGGAGGAATTCGAAAAACTCGTCTCAGAATCTTTCCAAAGCGATCTGGGGCCTGCGGACGATCATGCGGCACCTGCCCCCGATCAGAATTCACGCGATGACGGGAGCGCGCTTGTCGGCAACGAAGAGGAAGAAAACGAATCGACCGAAGACCGGCCTCCCGCGATCAAGACGGCAAGCTGAACTCTTCTGTTAGGCTAGATTTCCATGCCATCTGAGCGCCTTCAAAAAATAATTGCTGCGGCCGGAATCGCTTCTCGCCGCAAGGCCGAGCAGTTAATTTCGGGCGGCCTGGTCTCAGTCAATGGCCAGATCGTCACCGAACTTGGCAGCAAAGCCGACCCCGAAAATGATCATATCCGGGTGAATGGAAAACTTCTGCAAGGTCCGGAACGACACGTTTATCTTCTGATGAATAAGCCCAAGGGATACGTGACGACGCTCCGCGACCCAGAAGGACGGCCTACTGTGATGGATCTGCTTCACGGTGTGGGATCCCGGGTTTATCCCGTCGGACGCCTCGACTACGCAAGCGAAGGCTTGCTGCTTCTGACAAACGACGGAGACTTTGCGAATTTCCTGATGAAAGCGGCTTCACACGTCCCGAAGACATATATGGTGAAGGTGGCCAAGACACCTTCTCCGGCCGGACTCGCGCGCTTGCGAGAGGGCCTGTCCATCGCTTCAATCAACGGACGTAGGGTTAAAACCGCGCCAGCAAGAGTCCGGCTTATTAAGGAAGCAGAGAATCCATGGTACGAAGTTACGCTCACAGAAGGCCGAAATCGCCAGATCAGGCGGATGTTCGAGGAAATCGGGCACCACGTCGAGAAGATTAAGCGAGTTCGCTACGGACCACTGGAACTCGATGTTCATCCGGGAAAATTCCGCCGTCTCACCCCTCAGGAAGTGACCAAGTTGCAATCCGCGGCGAAGTAATTCTGCTTGCGACTATGCTCCCTCAACCATGGGAAGCCGGGCGGCCCCGTATAATCCTGCATCAGTTCCAAGCAGCGAACGAGTGATCACCGTTTTGGTGGGTCCGGATTCGATCCTTGCCGATGCCCCTTGCCCCTCCCCTGCATGCGAGCCAGGAGCGGTTGCCGCGTAAACCATCGACCGCCGCTGCAGCTCCTCGAAAATGGACGGCGCGAATGCGTCCCATGCGCTGGAGGCACCTCCACCGATGACATACATGGGAAGATTCAGGACGTTCACTAGATTGGCTAGAGCAATTCCGAGGCAACGTCCGACCTCGCGAAATATTTTCTTGGCATCGTCGTCGCCCTGGATAGCGAGGTTGTAAATCGCCCTGGCGCTGAACTCGGCATCAGAGGTGGCCGCAAGCCTGAGGCCAGGCGCGCCGTTTGCTACTGCATCTTTCGCCATTCGCATCACGGCCGTGGCCGAGGCATACTGCTCCAGGCAGCCGCGATTGCCACAACCACATTGCACGCCATCAGGTACGACGGTGGTGTGACCAACTTCACCTGCCATGCCCGTCATGCCAGCCCAGATGCGTCCATTGAGCACCAGACCGCCTCCCACGCCTGTACCGAGCGTCAAAATCGCGAGGTGCTCGACATTTTTCCCGGCTCCAAGCCATTTTTCACCAAAGGCTGCTACGTTGGCGTCATTCTCCACTATGACACGCGCCCGGAGGCATTCTTCAATCTCAGCTTTGACCGATGCGCCCGCCCAGCCCGGCAAATTTGGGGATTCGCGCATTATTCCAGTTTGACGGTCGATGATGCCCGGGACCCCTACTCCCACGCCCAACAAGGTCAGGTTCGCCTCGTAGCGACTCGCCAAGCGGCTAATAGCGTCACACATATCCTGAATAACACGCGCACGGCCTCGCGAGACGCCAGTTCCGAGTGTTACCTTTTCGAGGAGGACTCCGTTTTCATCTACTGCCGCAATGCGAAGGTTTGTGCCGCCGAGATCGACCCCGATGGAAAAGTTTGGCATGAGCAAGTTAGATTATCATCCGCTCTGTCTTCTTGGTCACTTCTGGCACATCGGGCAATAATGGCTGCTGCGGCCTGCGATGACGATTCGCTTGATGGGAGTCGCGCAGACGAGACAGGGTTCGCCTTCCCGTCCATACACTCGATGCTGAAATTGGAAGAATCCCGCTTCGCCCTCGGCATCCACGTAATCGGAGATCGACGATCCACCCGCCGCAATGGCTTCCTTCAACACTTCGCCGAGGGAAAGAAAAAGCCGCCGCAATTCTTCTTTAGTCAGAGAAGCCGCTCGTCGACGGGGACGCACGCGGGCTCGGAAAAGCGATTCGTCGGCGTAGATATTTCCTACTCCGCTTAATAAAGTTTGATTCAACAATGCGCTCTTGATCGGCGTTTTGCGAGAGTGGAAAAAGCTGACGAACTTCTCCAATTCCACCTCCAGCGGCTCTGCACCCGCGGCTTCGAAGCCATCCGCAACGCTAAGACGCCCAAAGCGTCGCGGATCGACAAAACGCAGCTCGCGGCCTGACGCCAACGTGAGAATGACGTGAGTGTGTTTTGCGATCTCTGTCCCCGGTTCGCAGAGAAGCAACTTTCCCGTCATTCCTAAGTGCACGATCCATTGGGAATTTTGCTTTGTGGGGCGATTTCTAAGCTTCTTCACGCCTCGAGTTTTCGCGGGCGAGGCCTGCCCTGAGCGGAGTCGAAGGGGCCCCCGAGCCACACGGTCTAAGTCGAAGACAATATGTTTGCCAACTCTTCGGACGTTGCGGATTCGTGCGGATTCTAGTGTCGCGACGATCTGTGATGCTGAGGACTTCAGCGGCTCTGGCTTCGAACCCAGCCACACTGACACGATCACGTCATCTTTCACGCGGGCGGCGAGCCCACGCGCGATTGTTTCAACTTCAGGAAGCTCTGGCACGAATCACAGTGTATCGTCATCGATGATTCGAAGGGGAGTCGGTCCCAACCCCTGATTGCCCTCAGCTAACTTACGAGTTATCATTTCTAGTACACCTCTTCTCTATTAATCCCAGTAATTTTGCTTGCTAGTTCCTGGCGGGCAACGAGTGTGTGCGATGCTGCAGTTCGGCCGAGGCGGCCGCGGCATTCTTTTGCATGGAGCCAACGATTTTGATGAAAGGCAAGACCGCAGTTATTATCGGCGCGCAATGGGGCGACGAAGGTAAAGGAAAGATCGTCAACGTCCTGTCGGAAAAATTCGATATCGTTGCCCGCTACGCCGGTGGACACAATGCCGGCCATACCGTAATTATCAACGGCAAGAAATTTATTCTTCAGTTGGTCCCTTGCGGTGTTTTGCGGCCGGGTTGTCGAAGCGTCATCGGCAACGGAGTGGTGCTGGATCCGCTGGCATTTCTAAAAGAAGTATCCTCGTTGCGCGAAAACGGCGTTGCTGTGGACGGAAACCTTTTCGTCAGCAATCGCGCTCACGTTATCCTGCCATACCATCGCATGATTGAGTTGGCCTCGGAGAATGCCCCCGGTCGCGTCAAGATCGGTACCACTTCCCGAGGCATCGGTCCTGCTTACGAAGACAAAATGGGACGGCGCGGCTTGCGGGTTGCAGACCTGCTGGATTTGAAATTGCTCAAGACGCATATTGAAAATGCGTGCAACGAAAAAAATATGATCGCGCATGCACTTTTCAATTCCGAGCCTCTGGATCCCGACAAGATGTATGAAGAATACGCCGCAGCCTCGGAGAAGATCGCACCGTTCGTTTGTGATACGGCAGCGCTACTGAATCGAGCCATTGCCGACGGCCACTCAGTGATGTTCGAAGGCGCACAGGGGACGATGCTCGATATCGATCTTGGAACGTATCCCTTCGTTACGTCGTCGAGCGCGACTTCCGGGGGCGTCTCAATTGGAACTGGAGTGCCACCGACGGCGATCAGTACGGTAATCGGTCTGACCAAGGCATACTGCACTCGGGTTGGCGGAGGGCCGTTTCCGACCGAGCTCCTTGATAAGGCTGGGGAACTATTGCGGACACGCGGCAATGAATTTGGCGCAGTGACAGGCCGTCCCCGTCGATGTGGCTGGTTGGATTTGCCTCTGCTGCGGTACGCTGGCATGATTAATGGGATTTCGTGGCTGGTTGTTACCAAGTTGGATGTACTTGATGAATTGGCTGAGATTCCAGTCTGCGTCAGCTATAAGATCAATGGGCGTGCGACGGAAGAGATCCCGGCGCATGCCAGCGGCTACGACAACATCGAATGTGTTTACAAGACTCTGCCGGGATGGCGGAGTTCGACTGAGGGAATCACAGAATTGAAGAAGCTTCCGAAGGCAGCTCGGGAGTACTTGGACTTCATCGCGAAAGAAAGTGGAAGACATATCGGCATGGTCTCTACCGGTCCAGGCAGGGAGCAAACGATGTTCGTGGATGAGTTCGCGGCGGAGATAAAGTCTTTGACCGGCTAAGGAATTAGAATCTTATGGCGGGTGAAGAATGATCGTACTGGCAGTCACATGGATGGCGAAGACCGGCCGAGAAACCGAAGTCGCCGCAGTGTTGACCAAGCTGACCGATGAATCGCGCAAGGAACCAGGCTGCCTGATGTATCAGGCGCATCGGCATAAGACCGAGCCGAGAAGATTCCTCATCTACGAACAATACAAAGACGACGCAGCAATGGAAGCCCATCGCGCGGCGCCCCATTTTCTTCAGTTCGCGAAGAAGGAACTTCCAAAGATCGCGGATCGCGTGGAAGGGCACTTGTACGGGCCGTTGAGTTGAGGAGTGAATTTGAGTCGAACCTTCCAATTGGTGCGCCGTTTAGCAACCTTTGCTCCTTGACAAAAATCCCCGGTGTGCCTAAAGTGCGAACAAACGTGTTAATAACGGAAAATTTTCCTAAGGTGCCCAAGGTATGAAGAATGTTTACGAAGTCTTAAGACAAAAGGAATTGGAATTAGCCCGGTTAGAAAAAGAAGTTGAGGCTCTGCGAGTCGCTGCGCCCTTGTTGTCCGACGAGAAGGAAGCGGGCATGGAAGCGAGCGCCAACAAGCCTACGCTTGCGAGCCCCCCTCCGGCGCAGGCGCCTATCCGCATACCGCAGCCAGCCGCGGTAAACGCCCCAACGCCGCAACCCGCACGGGCTGCCGGATGGGAAGACACCGCAAAACGCTGGCCTTAAGGGTGCGGCGCTAAACCCTTTGTCAACCCAACGCGGGGTTTCTCAACCAGCGCGTTCTCTCCCTAATGGATCTCCCCTCCCCCATAATTTAGGCTGAATTTGAGAAGACGTCGCCGACATCAATTGCTACAGGCGAAATATGGCTCGTTGCGGAGAAGAGCTTCTACACCTTCAATAATGCGGCCGGCGTCAGACTTTGCGACGGCGCCGCGAATACCCACGTTCCTCGCCTCCTCAACTAGCTGTCTGGACAAGTGCATGGTGAACATCAGAATAGGAATCGAGGGCAGCAGTTTGCCGATCTCTCGAGCGGTTTGAAGTCCGTCCATGCCGGGCATCAGGAAATCCAGGACAATCACGTCGGGATTCGTGACTTGAACTTTTTCCAAGGCGTCGCGGCCATTTGCCGCTTCGCCACAAACCACCCACTGCGAGTGCTGTTGCAGCATGTCACGGAGCCGCTGCCGAACCAGCGGGCTGTCGTCGACAATGAGAATTCGGGTGGTCAAAACATCTCCACAGTCACCTAACGTGACAATCCTACCATCAGTAGGAGAAATACTTAGACTGAATTGGCTAATATTATCCTGTAGGAAAGGCCTCAGGGCCGCTGTATTACCTCCGGCTACCTACCGAAAAGTTGTCCTATCTAGATGGATCAAAACACTTTCCATACACGCAGCATTACCGCGACAAAAACCACGGCGGCAACAATCATCCAGACAACGAAGTTTGCCAATTCTCGGAGACTTGATTTCTTTTTTGTTCATCGCCCAAGCCTACGCTGGTTTACCACCGATTCGACCAAGAAACGACCCCTATCCCCGCCTTATCAGGGCTAACTCGGCAAGATTCCACAACGCATTCGTAACCAACAACGTCCACAAAGCAGTGAGCACCACGCCGCGAAGCTGGCTCTCTAATAGATCCGCGGCGATTCCCGATACGAAAAGCATCAGGAACGGTATTGCCACCAACTGAAATCCCAGCCCGGGGTAATGCGGCGATGCCAGGGCCATCAGGAGGAATAGTCCTGCGATCAATAATGGGGATGTGTTGCCGAAATATCGCGTTCTCCGCCAGATCAAGTACGTCAGGAGCGCGACCGGCAATGCAAGAACCAGCGCGGGACCGCACTGGCCTAATTGCGTCAGGAGCCCGAGATAATCTCCGCGCATTCTGAAGGCTTGCCAAGTAACGTTCAAAAAGTTTGCGTGACGCATACCCTGCCAAAAAATGGCAGAGTGAAAACCATAGGAGAAATAAAGCAGGCAAAAGGCGAGCGCGCAAGCCGCGACCCAGATGACGATTGCAGCCTGCCATCGCCCCGAGGCGAGATACAGCATGAACCCCAGTGCCAAAGGAGCCACGATAATCAGCGAGAACTGCGACCCGACAGCCAGCGCCAGCGATAGGCCCAGCAAGACCGTCCGCCGCCAGTTCCAGAGAACGACTTCCCTCGGAGCGTACAGAGTGTGTGCGACCGCGATCCCAGTAAAAATTGCGCCGAAGGCGCCCCATGCTGCGCCCATCTCCGGTTCCGCATTCCACAGTGAACTCGACCGTATGATTTCCGGTGAAAAGCAATAAAGTGCCAGCGCCACATATCCGCCAGCATTTCCATACAGCCTGCGAGCCACATACCACAACGACGCGCCTAAGACCGTGCCAAACAACAAGAATGGCAGTCGCTCGATCCAAGCCCAGTACCAGGGAGCGGAGGATAGTGGTGAGTCATGCCAACCGAGAAAAGGGGCCGCTAGGATCAAATACCAAAGAGGAGAATGATTGGGATCATAGCCTTGATTAGATTCGAATCCGATCCTCGGAAAGGATGCAACGTCTGCCGGTCGCGTGAGGGGCACTCCCGCCACCGATTCGCCGTGCCATTGCTGCAATCCCTCTCGCACACGAAGCAGGTCTGTTGAGTTCACTTCAACGAACGGGCCGGTGTGCGCGATCAGCCAAACACATTGAGCCAAAAACGCCAGAAGCAGGCATGCTGCCAGGAATTGCGGGCGTCCAAAGCGTTCACGGGTGAAAAATGCGTTCATGAGGGACGGCGAGTGTTTTACCATGAGCGGGGATGAATCAGGAAATGCATGAGGGTGAGGGCAAGAATAATGAGGAACTCTCAGAGCCAAGTGCCTCAACCGACCCTTCGCAAAGTTTGGATAGCGCGGAAAAAATCGACTTACCTGAATCTCCCCCACTCAGGCCGTCCGCGGTTGAACATCCTCTAACCAAAATATTCATCGGCGTCGACGGATTGCGGCCAATTTGGCGCGTATTGATTTATCTGGCCATAGTCAGAATTCTTTATGTGCTGCTTTCGGCCGTTTTGAATTTCGTAGAAGACACTAATACCAGATTCCTTTGGATAGCAATGGCTTCGGAATTTACGCTTTTGGTCGCTGCGATCGTTCCTGCATTTGTTATGGCTCGTCTTGAAAAGCGATCTAGCGACGAATATGGGCTACCTGTTCGGGTCGCCTTCGGGAAGCTGTTTTGGAGCGGACTTCTGTGGGGCATCGCGGCGCTTAGCGTTTTGATGCTGGCATTGCACGGAGGCCATGCGTTTACTCTTGGCAAACTGGCCTTGCACGGGCTTCGAATCGTAAAGTTCGCTGCATTCTGGGGAGTGTTTTTTCTAATTGTGGCTTTCGCCGAGGAATTTCTGTTGCGGGGCTACAGCCTGTTCACCCTGTCCCAGGCGATTGGTTTCTGGCCTGCGGCAGTGCTTCTTTCGATCGCGTTTGGGGCTATTCATCAGTTGAATCCCGGAGAGGCGTGGAGTGGCCTTGTTGCTGCGTCTTGTATTGGATTGTTTTTCTGTCTAACGTTACGGCGTACCGGCAGTCTTTGGTTTGCGGTCGGTTTCCACGCAGCTTGGGATTGGGGCGAAAGCTATTTGTACTCTGTCCCAGACAGCGGAGGTGTTTCTCCGGGACATCTCTTCAAATCTTCACTCCACGGCCCCAATTGGCTGACCGGGGGCTCTGTCGGCCCCGAAGGAAGCACACTGATTTTCGTGCTGCTGATAGTTCTGTGGATAGTTTTCGATCGTGCCTACCCTGAAGTAAAGTACAATCCAGTTCCGCCGATGAAGATTCTTGCATCTGAAAGCCTGGTGGAGTCGTGACCTGATGGCAATTTTGACCGCACTAAGCGACAATTGCGGATTAGTCGAGGAGACATATGGTTAGGAAAATCGAAGGAGCACCACAAATCACTTCACATGATCCGGAGCATTTAGGCAGCTGCCGCGACCCTGAAGAACGTCACACCCATCATGAAAGTCAAGAGAGGGAGAAGTCATTCGACAAAACCTTGGCGGATTCCTTTCCTACAAGCGATCCTCCGTCGTCCATTCCGGACCCGAGCGGAGATTCGGGGACATCGCCCGAAAAGTCCCACGATTCGCTACTTGCTGGATTGAAAGTTGGAAGTTGGGCTGCGTTGTCAATCGACGATCGCAGAGTTGTAGGAACAGGCGCGACTCAGGAAGACGCCGAAGCAGATGCGAAGAAGCACAATCAGAGTCAGATTGAGTTAGTGCAGGTGCCTGCGAAGAAGTTGGGAAGAGCGTCTTAGGTAGTTTTGTTTTGAAGGGGCGCGGCTTCAGCAGCGCCGTTCAGTTTTAGTTTTTGGAGTTCCGGCATGCTTGAAGGCATGCCCTCCCGAAACGTCAAACCCAAAACAATTCTAGATATCCAAATTCTTCACATCCAGAGCATTCTCTTCGATGAACTTTCGGCGCGATTCTACGTCTTCGCCCATCAGCGTGGTGAAGATAGTTTCACACTCGGCGATGTCTTCGAGTCTGACAGATAGTAAAGTTCGCTTCTCGGGGTCCATGGTTGTTTCCCAGAGCTGCTGTGAAGTCATTTCGCCGAGGCCTTTGTAGCGCTGTACTACGAAGTCTTTGCGGCCTTCGGCCAAAACGTATTCAAACAAATCGCGGGCGGTTTCCTTTTCGACGACCTGCGGCTCAGGCTTTTTCTTCGCGGCGAGCTTTGGCGCATTGTCGGTTCCAACCTTCTTTGCAGACGCATCACCATCCTCCGCCGCCCCTTCGTCATCGGATTCCGACTTCGCGCTCTTGTTAATGGTTTCCACCACGAATGGCGGCTCCATATACTCTTCGATTTGCTTGAACTTCGACAGCAATTGCCGGTACTCCGCCGTGGAAGCCAGTTCCCAGTTGATTAAATGCTCAGCGCCCTGAGAGTTGACGTATCGCACTTCCCACAAATTGTGTTCTTCGTCGAATCGGCTGTCGACTTCCTTGAAGGCGCGCGCCTTTTGCAGTTTCTTCAGTTCTTTCTCAAGCTTTTCGATCTTCTTCGGCGGAGCATTTTTCTCGCCCTCAAAGTCCGCGCGCTTCGACAGGTCGAGTTTCGGCAAAAGCTCGGTCACTTGTTCATCCCGCAAACGCTTTCCCACTTTGTCGAAGAATGTCAGGTATTCATTCAGCACCGTGATAAAGCGAGCCAGAGGAGTTCCCTCTAACTTGGCCGCGCCTTCGCCGTAGCGGACGATCAGGCCATCCGATGCGCGCTTCACCATTACTTTGACGAACTCACGATCGTCTTTGATGTATTGCTGCGATTTTCCCTTTTTGATCGAGTAAAGCGGGGGCTGGGCAATAAACACATTTCCGCGCTTAATTAATTCCTGCATGTGACGGAAGAAGAACGTGAGCAACAATGTTCGGATGTGGCTTCCGTCAACGTCGGCGTCGGTCATCAGGATAATTTTCCCATAGCGCAATTTCGACGGATCAAAATCTTCCTTCGAAATACCAGTCCCGAGCGCGGTGATCATCGCGCGAATTTCTTCGTGCCCGAGCATCTTGTCGTAACGTGCTTTCTCGACGTTGAGAATTTTTCCCTTTAGTGGAAGGATGGCCTGAAAGCGGCGATCGCGTCCTTGCTTAGCGGTACCTCCTGCCGATTCACCCTCCACCAGGAACAGTTCGCACCGCTCTGGCTGCCGTTCAGAACAATCCGCTAGTTTGCCGGGCAGCCCACCACCATCCAACGCGCCTTTTCGGCGAGTCAGATCGCGTGCTTTCCTCGCCGCTTCGCGAGCACGCGCAGCTTCGATAGCTTTGTTGATGACCTTGCGCCCGACGGTTGGATTCTGTTCAAGATAAGCGCCGAGCCGCTCGTTCACGAATGCTTGAACGGTCCCGGCGATATCGGAATTCAACTTCCCTTTTGTTTGACCTTCGAACTGCGGCTGCGGGAGCTTCACGCTGATCACCGCAACCAATCCCTCGCGAACATCGTCTCCGGTCAGATTTTCTTTTACGTCCTTGAACAAGCCCATCTGTTGCCCTGCGTAATTAATCGTGCGGGTGAGAGCAGTACGAAATCCGGAGAGATGCGATCCACCGTCCACGGTATTGATGTTGTTGGCAAAGCTGAAAACCGTTTCGGAATATGCGTCGTTGTATTGCAAACCAATTTCCATGACTACGCCGTCGCGATCGGCTTCCATGTAAATCGGCTTGTCGTGCAGAACCTGCTTACCGCGATTGAGATGCTTAATAAATTCCGCGATGCCACCGTTGTACTTGAACTCCGCGGTCTTTGGCTCGCCGGTCTTGGCGTCCGTAGTGCGTTCGTCCGTCAGCGTGATCAGCAGGCCTTTGTTCAGGAACGCGAGTTCGCGCAACCTTTGAGCCAGCGTGTCGTAGTTGTATTCGGTGGCGGTAAAAATACTCTTATCGGGAAGGAAATGGACTTTCGTTCCGCGCTTCTTGGTTGCCCCAGCTTTTTTCAGCTTGCTGGTGGGCTCCCCTTTGGAATAAGTCTGTTCCCAGGTAAAACCATCGCGCCATATCTCGAGATCCAAATCTTCGCTGAGCGCGTTCACGCAAGACACGCCAACTCCGTGCAATCCCCCCGAAACTTTGTAGGAGGAGTTATCAAATTTCCCGCCCGCGTGCAGTTTGGTCATCACGACTTGTGCGGCCGGTACTTTCTCGCCGTCGATGTCCATTGAGTCGACGGGAATCCCGCGGCCGTTATCGACGACGGTAATCGAATTATCGATATGAATCGCAACTTCGACTTTGTCAGCATGTCCGGCGAGCGCTTCGTCCACGGAATTGTCGACGACTTCGTAAACGAGATGATGCAACCCCATCTCTCCCGTAGAGCCGATATACATTGCAGGACGCTTGCGAACGGCTTCCATTCCGCCCAGGACTTTGATTGAATCGGCGTTGTAGTCGCCATTGCCGTTGCCGTCGATTGCTGGGCGTCCGTTCTTGCTTTTTGGATCGTCCAGTACAGGCGCAGTGATTTCTTTAGTGGCCATTTAACTCCGCGTGAAAAAGTCGGTTTTTTGACTGTAAGATAGCTTTAGTTCGGACCGCCGTATGCTCATTCAACCTACTGAAATTACTGGCACTTACAGCGATAAAGGATATTAGTTATTATAGCACAGAAAGGAGTGTTTTCAGAGGCGGTAGCCAGCCCGGTAAACGCCGTATTTACAACACCTAATCTTCGGTAGAGACGTGGCTTGCCACGTCTTCCCACGGCCCATTTGTAAGACATTCAGTTCGGCGAGGCGGAACCGAACCGAGCACCATCTAATAGAGTCAACCTGATAACATAGGGAGACTTAGGAGAATTTTCTAAAAATGGGTGTTCCAGTTTCGCAGATGTGGACGGTCGTGACCTACGTCCTCGGCCAGAAACTCGCAAAACGGAAGCAGTATCCCTTCGTGCTCATGCTGGAGCCCCTGTTTCGCTGCAATTTGGCTTGTGCGGGATGTGGCAAGATTCAATATCCAGCCCACATTCTGAAGCGTGAACTGACTCCGGAAGAATGTTTTCGGGCCGTCGATGAGTGTGGCGCCCCAATGGTTTCTATCCCCGGCGGCGAGCCGCTCATGCATCCCCAGATCGGCGAGATTGTCGAAGGACTTGTCAAACGCAAGAAATATATCTACCTCTGCACAAATGCCCTCTTGCTGAAAGAGAAGATTAATCTCTTCAAGCCAAGCAAATATCTAACCTTCAGCGTGCACATGGATGGCCAGCGCGAGCATCATGATTTCTCGGTATGCCGCGAAGGCGGTTACGAGATCGCAGTTGACGGCATCCGCGAGGCGCTGAAACGCGGGTTCCGAGTGACAACTAACACCACGCTCTTCGACGGCGCTGACGCCAACAGTGTGCGCGCGTTTTTTGACGAGATGATGGACCTCGGCGTTGAGGGGATGATGCTCTCCCCGGGATATTCCTACGACAAGGCTCCCGACCAGCAGCATTTTTTGGGACGCGCCCGCACTCGCAGATTGTTTCGCGCAATTCTTTCCAACCGCAAAAAGAGTTGGAAGTTTAATCTCTCACCGCTATTCCAGGAATTTCTGATGGGCAAGCGCCAGTATGCATGCACTCCATGGGGAATGCCGACCTACAATATTTTCGGCTGGCAGAAGCCTTGTTATCTGCTGCAGGACGGATACGCCGACACCTTCCAGGAGCTGCTCGCGGAAACTGAATGGTCAAACTACGGCACGGAATCAGGAAATCCAAAGTGTGCGAATTGCATGGTCCACAGTGGATACGAAGCGTCTGCGGTAAACGATCAGTTTGGTTCGCTGGGAGGCTTTCTTGCAACCGTGAAAGCTACTCTGTTTAGCCGATATCCAGATCGCGGGGCTTTGCGTCTGCTGGACGAACCCTCAGATTCCGGGCACTCTCCCGCCCTCGTGCAGATTGAAGCGCCGAGCGATTCTTTGCAGGAAACAAACGCATGAAGGCTGATCGTCTTCCCGATCCTGAGCCTATCGAAACGCAAAATCAAACCAAATCTCCCAATCCAGACACTCTGGAAATCGCGCCTGGACATCAGCGCGAAAAGCTCGAAGGCTGGATACCATCGCTCGCCACGGAGATGGAAATCCGGCATGCTCTCGAAAAAGCTTTCGATTTTCGCGGCGACATTACGATTACGCGAAAAGATGGAACCAAAATCGAAGGCTACCTTTTCGATCGCCGCAGCGGACTGACTTTGGCTGACTCTTTTGTGCGCATCTTCGAGAAAGCAAGCAACAATAAAATTTCTGTTTCTTACTCCGACATCGGCGCCCTGACGTTCAGCGATCGCGATCCAGCAGCTGGAAAGAGTTGGGAAGCCTGGCTGAAAAAATATCAGGAAAAGAAAGCCGCCGGCGAAAAGAATATTGGGATTGTGCCCGAATCGCTGGATTGAAGTTCATTACTCTTTTCTTCCTTATCAAAACAGTGGAAGATCGGCTCTTTAGAGCCGCGCTGCGCGCTAGAAATAATTCCGCCCTTTAGGGCCGGGGCTGAAGCCCGCTCCCAGAGATGGACTCTACGCGGCCATAAATGGCCGCTCTTCCACGACCTTGATCGAATTCGCGGACTCGCGCAGAGAGTTCGATCCCGAGTTGGCTTTCGGTAATTTAATGCGCCTTTCGCAAGAAGCTCAATTTCTCTATCAGTTCAACTACCTCATCATCACTCCCGCCTATAAACGTGAACGACAATATGTAGCCCTTGGCCATCATGACCAGAGAACTCTGATGCATGGTCACACTTCCCCTCTCTTTGATGAAATCTCTGCGGATGATTGCCTTGGCATCCACAGGGAACTCGTATGGCTCATTCACAACTTTGAAGCCTTTGGACTCGGTCAGTTCCGTTAGCGGTCCGAAATACTGCGCCGCCGTCTTCAGCCCCGGGTATGAGTCCGCACGTTCTGCCGCAATAACCACCGCGGAATTTACGGTGTCCCCGGGAGCGGCTGGAGGCCTTTCGAAAATCGCCAGCAGGACTTTCGATTTCTCGGTGTCTTCACGAATGTCCGAAGTGCGATCTACCCAACCGAATGGCAGCTGATATGAAAATTGAAAATAATTGTTGCGGTAAGTGCCATTGTCAATGGAACCCGTATCGAACGACGTTTTACTGGCTTGCGAATGCTTCGGGGAGGCTGGCGATTGCTGGCCGAATAACAATCCACCATAAATGTCCGAGAGCGCAAAAACGGCGAGAATAAGAGCGCGCATTCGTCGATGTTACAAGATTTAGAGTAGTCGCCGGATAGGTCGATTTGAAGGGGCGCGGTTTTCAGCCGTGCCGTTAAACTCAAACTCATCCTTTGCGGAATGCGTGAAAGCATGCGCTTCCATAACGCTTTTCACTTCTGTGTCATCACCAACTGGCCGTTCTCGACCTTCATCTCGCCCACATTATCCGGTAGTTTCAGCCGGTCCTTCTGTTCGCTGAGTTTCTTTTGCAACGCATCGTTCACCAGCGACACGGGCACGTTGAGGTCGCCGACTTTGAATTCTGTCGGATCAAACGTCGCATAGCCGTCTTTTGAACCCAGATGCCCAGCAAGCGTGACATATACGTCTTTTCCGCCAATGTTCGTTACGAACTGCCCACGGGCTATGTCCCCGTCGAAATTCACCTGATAGTCCTTTACTTCAGGGGTCCCTGCCCCGATTGCTGCGTCGGGAGAAGATGGAACACTCGTTGGAATTCCGGGAGCGGATGCTGGTTGCATCGACGACATGGGAATCGTTGATGCTGCCTGCATGAGCGCAGCGCCTACCTCTTCGGAATTCAGCCGGATTTCGGCCGGAGGCTTTCCAGGCTCTTTCGCCTGCTCGAACTGCTCCACCTTAGTTTGAAACGATTGCGCGTTGGCTGCTGCGACGGCGGGAGGCTGAGGCGGAGCCACCGGTTGCGGTTTTTTAAGAACAAGAAACAGCGCCAGCGCGGAGGAGACAAGCGTAGCAACGCTGATTATTCGATCAATCTTCCATTTCTTCATTGGCATCGCTCCCGGAGCGCAGCATCTGTCAAGAAGGGGATGCAACTATAGTACAGCCCGATCAGAGGTGTCTGAACGTGACCGAGGTCGTTGGCCTAAGTGCGAAATAGCTCCCAACGTCCTGTCTGGGTGGGTAAAGCGCAGCGTGCCAGAAGTGCGGGGCTTCGCTCCGGCAGGCGGACTAGGGTGTCCGCCCCTACGCGAGACAGAAAAGATCCTACGCGGGGTCGATGGTGGCTTCGTCCACCAGCATGATCGGAATATTGTCGCGCACCGGATATACGCGACGGCATTCGCTGCACTTCAGGCTAGTCCCATCATCTTTCTGGATTAATGGCTTTTTGCACACGGGACAGACCAAAATATCCATCAACTCTTTTTCGATCATCGAAGCATTGTACGCCGAGTATTTGATCCAGAGTGGCTCCACGAAACCACAAAGTCGCACGAACGAAAACTCAAATTGGATGTGCGTTGTGGTCCGTGGTGCCTGTAGTGGTTAATTAGCGGGACGGATCGCCAATTGACTTCCGCCCGTTCTCCCGAGTACATTTCCATCCACGGAAATTTGCTCTCTCACAATTTTTGGTTCGCGCACCCTCATCATGCGATGAGATTGGGAAGCGGGTGCAAATCCCGCGCTGCCGCGCAACTGTAAGCGAGGAAATTTACGATCATCCACTGAAGGAGACTTCGGGAAGGCCGGTTGTAGAAGCCGGACGCTAAACGCTGGGCTCTTTCCAGAGCAACGTCCTTACTCGCAAAGCCAGGAGACCGGCGCGAACCGCCAACACCAACCCCTTTCGCGTGTCAAAGGAGGAGTGCATGCGGTTCCCTCAATTGTTTGCTTGCTTGTTTTTTCTCTCAGCCGCAGCTTCGGCTGCTGAAATCAAAATCACAGTTTTAGATCCTCAATCTGCTGCTGTTTCTGGCGCGCAGGTTCAATTGTTCAAATCCAGTTCGACAAGACCTGCCGCCACCGGATGGACTTCGGCGGAAGGCACCGTCACCTTTCCGAGGGCGGACTCAGGCGAGTTTAAGATTGAAGTGCTGGCTCCCGGCTTTGCCGCCGCAACGCTCCAAACCATCGATGTTTCGCGGCCCCCATACGAAATAACCATAAAACTGCGCCTCGCTCCGGCAGCGGAAACCGTCGTTGTGACCGCAACTCGGACCCCGGTGCCAGTCGAACTATCTGGAGCCGCAGTTGAAACTCTGAGCAGTGGCCAATTGCAACTCATGAATCCAGTCGCAGCCAGCGACGCTCTTCGCTTTCTTCCCGGTGCAGTGGTGAACACAGCCGGACAGCGGGGCGGGCTTGCGTCGCTGTTCGTTCAAGGCGGTAATTCGAATTACAACAAAGTTATCGTGGACGGCGTCACCGTCAATGAACCCGGCGGAACTTTCAACTTTGGCACGCTTCCGCTCACTGAGGCCGATTCCCTGGAATTTATGCGCGGCGCCCAAAGCACGCTCTATGGATCGGACGCGATGACCAGCGTGGTGCAGGTATCGACGCGCGCGGGTAGCACGGAGATTCCGGAATTGCGCTTCGGTGCTGATGGCGGCAATTTCTCGACTGCCAACGGTTACGCGTCTGTGGCCGGTGCTCACAGCATTTTCGACTACAACGTTTTCGCAGATCAGTTCAACACCAGCGGACAAGGCGTTAACAATGAATATTCCAATTCGCTACAGGGCGGAAATATTGGCGTAAGGCTCAATGACGAGATATCTCTCCGCCTGCGTGTTCGTCACTCGAACAGCTTTAGCGGCGTTTCGGACGAGTGGAATTTCAACGGCGGCCAGATTATTCCGCCGGACCAGTTCGAGTACAGCCGGCTGAATAATCTATTGGCTGGTCTCACGCTCACGGTAAATGCCCCCTCAGGATGGCAGCATCAATTGACCGGATTTGAATACCGCTATCGATCGAACAATGCCGATCCGGAACCGACGGATGGGCGAATTTCGCCAACCTTTGGCAATATCAATTTCGTTTACGACGATATCGCGCACATCAATCGCGCTGGTTTCGAATATCAGGGCGACTATTCGGAGCGGAGTTGGGCGCACACCACCATCGGCTACAGGTTTGAACAGGAAAATGGAGATGTTGGATCGGTTGGCGCAACCAGTTCAGGCCATCGTCAAAACGACGACGTGTACGCGCAACAGATGCTGACGTTTGACCGGCTATCGGTCATTGCCGGAGCACGCTTCGTACACAACAGTGCATTTGGCAATACCGGCGTGCCCCGAGTTGCGCTGACTTTTTTGGCATTACGCGGCGGCGACGTCTTCTCCGGAACCCGATTCCGTTTTACGTATGCGACAGGGTTTAAGGAACCCCGCCTGGAGGAAACTTTTGCCGGGCCTCCGTTCAGCGTACCCAACATAAATTTGCAGCCGGAGACGAATCGTTCCTTCGAGGCCGGATTCCAACAAAATTTGTTCGCCAGCAAATTTGCTCTGAGTGCCAACTACTTCAATAATCTGTTCCATAATTTGATAGACGGCGCGACTGACCCAACTACTTTCATCACGCAGTACATCAATATCGATAAGTCCTTCGCGCAGGGCGCGGTAGTGGAAGTGAATGGAAAGATTTGGTCGAACCTGACCGTAAGCACGGCCTATACCTATACCTCGACGCAAATTCTTCAGGCTCCCCTCTGTACACCGGCGAATTTCTGCGATCCGCTCCTCGCCGCGGGACAGCCTCTGCTCCGGCGTCCTAAGAATTCCGCGACAGCTCTGTTCACCTACCTCGGGCCGCGGTGCGGAGCCAACCTGGGGGCCAGCTTCGTGGGACGTCGTCCAGACTCGGATTTCTTCGGCTTTGGCATCGACCATAGCCCGGGCTATGTGCGGCTGGATATGGGTGGATGGTATGCCCTGAATTCGCGTGTAACAACGTACGTGAATTTTGAGAATGTTACGGATAAATTCTATGAGGAAGTAACTGGCTATCCCGCGCTGGGCGTGAACTTTAGAGCGGGTATGAGATTCAGGATTGGAGGAGAATAACTATTTATTTGTACCCCTATTGACATACTAGGGATTAGTCGATACTCTCTTTTTGTGTAAAGCACTCGTCTCCAGCCGCTGCACACGCAGCGGCCCTTTTTTTGCAGCCCGTTTCTCGACATCAAGCCGGTATCCCCCGATGTAACTTTAGTGTCCTCCCTTAAGAGAGTCTTGTAGATAGCTCATAGTTAGTCTTAACTTAGGTATTACCTTTCTGTTACCGGAGCCTCGGACAGAGTAGGGCCAAGGGGGGACGTGGCCGAAGATCCAAAGTGGGAACTTGCCATCCTGGCAACCGTGCAGGGCTTCAACGAAAAACTTCTGCAGGATGCGGTTGGAGGAGAAGTCCCTGTACCTTCGGGGCTGGAAGCGGTCTCTCTGCAGCAGAGCGACGGCAGCGTGACCGAAACCTTATCCAGCATGCGACGCTGGTTGCGGTTGCTTGATATGGCCATTACGCCGGCGATGTTGCGGCGTGCATTCACTGCCGACACCGATCCGGAAATCGCTGAGGCAATGCTTCGCTATCTGACCCGCAAGAAAGATCCCAGCGACGTAAACCGTGAAAAGACCGATCTGGTTGCGACGTTTCTTTACCGGCGCCCGAGAGTCCAGGGCCAATGGGAACGACGCGGATACGGACTCGACGGATCGCTTCCGCTGGCTCCTTTCGAAATTGCGATGATCGAAATTCTCGCTGAAACCGACGTGCCATCTTTACCCGAAGACCACGTTCAAATGCTTCGCAGATTCGATCCGCTGCAAAAACAGGTAGAGGAGTTCCGCGACCTCCACTCGCTCCTCGAGTCCGGCATCCTGCCCATGGTTCGGCAGCTCAAGCAGTCGCTCGATACCTCGTTTTATCACCCGGGGGTTTTGGCCACGATTGCGCCATATAACGTAGTGTTTGGCCGCAAGTTCGACCAGTTGTTTCACGCGGCTACAACTGAAATTAAGAGCTTTGCCGAAGCTCTGGAACAACAGGGCGGCAGCATCCTCGGAAATGTCGACGGCGTGGACGTCACGGTTGAGGATGTCGGCAGCCTGAAAGAGCCAGAATTGTTGAACCTCGACTACGGTCAATCCTTACAAAAATTCTGGCGCGTCTCGCAGCTCAAGAAAGTTCTGGAGCGCAGGCCACCTTTGCGGCGGATACCCCAGTTGGTTCGAAATCCAGTCAAGGTGCATACCCCACGGCCAGAAAAACCGGAAAATCGCCCCATCTCGAAACCCGTAGTTGATATCTCAGCAATGCGAGCGGCGTTGACACCTCAGCAGATTTCCGCCGAGGAATCCAAGCTTCTCCAAATCGAAGAATCCATCAGAATTTTCGTCCGCGTTGCCGATCCTAAGTTCAGACAGATTGTCCCCATGCGCTTTTTCAATCTGGCTCTAACGTCGGCTGAGGCCGATGCTTATTGCGCGGATTATCTTGGGGAGAAGAGTTTGCGCGCCGGAGTCGCTCGAATACTGTTAAGACTTGTGGCCGTGACCGCGCGAATCGCGACGGAACTTGAAGAACTCAAACGCGCGGAGAATTCGCCGTCTTTGTGGAAATTGCATGCAGAGTCGCTGGTGGCGTTACTCGAACTCGCTCGCGCAGCTAACGACAATTCCGGGCGGGTGCTGGCGTTGGCGCATCAGCATGGCGGCAAAGAACAAATCGATGCACTTCAGAAATCCATGCAAAAGCTTACGGACAGTTCCAGCCTGGCAACAAAGACACTGAACGGATCGCCCCAGGAACAAAGCGCCGGCGCGTCCGCGTCGAGTTGATTCGCAATCAATCCCACAAAACGAGCCTCGAAACCCGCCATAGTACAATTCAACTTCCAGTTCCTTCCATGCGCAAGGCGGCCCTTCTTTACAATCCCCTGTCAGGACGGCGTCTAAAACGTCGCGTCTCGGATGTGGAGGCTGTTCTCAGCATCCTGCGCTCAGCAGGCGTAGAAGCTGTAGCTGAGCCCACGGTTTCCGCCGAGGGAACTACCGAGCAAGCCCGGCGCGCAATTGCAGAGGAATGCGACACCATATTCGCCTGTGGCGGTGATGGCACGATTCACGATGTCTTACAGGCGCTGGTCGGAACACCCGTCGCCTTAGGCGTTATTCCGCTGGGCACGGCCAACGCGCTCGCTCATGATCTTCGCATTCCACTATCTGCCGTGCGTGCGGCCCGTGCAGCCCTCGCGTCTCAGCCTCGGCGGTTGTCGGCTGGGCGAGTCATTTTTCAGGATTTTTCGGCGCAGACTAATTCGCGGTATTTCACTGTTACGGTGGGAGTCGGCGTGGATGCCCACTTGTTCTACAAACTGAACGCCCTGACAAAAGGGCGCTTCGGGATGCTCGCCTACTATCTCAAAGCGACTCATCTTTGGCTTACCCATGACATGAGAACCTTCAATGTGGGAGTGTGCGAAACCGCGGACGCTGCATCCTCTAAAACTGATCACGTCCGATGGCAACAGGTCTCGCAGCTTCTCGCGGTCCGCATTAACCAATTCGGCGGCATCTTAAGAGAACTCGCGCCTGGTGCATCGCTTGAGCACAAAGCTCTTCGTCTGATTTCTTTTAAAACACGCAACCGGCTGATTTATCTGGCATACATTTTGCGCGGATTGTTCGGTCAACGATGGGCAGTTCCGGGCATCGAGCTCACTGACGCTCACCACGTGTGTTGCGAATTGTCAGGCTCACTGGAAAAGGAAGGGAGTATCTTCGTTGAAGCGGACGGCGAACTTCTTGGAACACTGCCGGCTGAAATAACGATTGTCCCCGACGCCTTCACGCTGCTGGTGCCGCCGCAGCATTAGTCGGCATGTTAGAAATAAATACTTGGAACCCATCACTCATTTCTTGACCGGGGCGTGTCTGGGACGTGCGGGCCTCAATCGCAAGACGGGCCTCGCTACGGCCACGATTACACTCGCGGCCGAGGCTCCCGACATCGACGTATTGAGCAGATTCAAAGGCCCGGTTTTTGGCTTCGCCCACCATCGCGGATTCACCCACTCATTCTTAGGATTGTTTCTGGTCTCGGCTGTGGTGGTTTTTTTGATGTACATGTTCTGGCTGCTGAGAGGCCGCAAAACAAACGATCCGAATCTTCCTCCGAGGTGGGGATTGCTATTTCTATTTGCTTACATCGCAGGCCTAACCCACATTCTTCTCGATTTCACGAACAATTATGGAGTCCGTCCATTCTGGCCTTTTTCCGAAAAGTGGTATTCGTGGGACATTGTTTTTATCGTTGAGCCGGCCCTGTTAATTGTCTTGTCTCTTGGCTTGCTGATGCCCGTGCTGTTTTCGCTGGTGAATCAGGAAATCGGGGCCAGGAGTAAAGGTCCGCAGGGACGACTCTCCGCCATTTTTGCTCTGATAGCCGTGGTCGCCCTGTGGGGACTCCGCGACTATCAGCATCGCCGGGCCGTGAACGCGTTGGATGCGCGACTCTATCAGAATGCCGAGCCTATCCGCGCTTCAGCGTATCCATATTGGTGGAATCCATTCCGTTGGTACGGAGTGGTTGAAACCCACGATTTCTTCGCCAGTATGGCGGTGGATTCATTGGCGCCGGAAGTTGATCCCGAGGGCAACATGAGAATTCGATACAAACCAGCCGAGACACCTGCGAGTCTGGCCGCGAAGCGTTCTTACTTAGGTCGAGTTTATCTGGATTGGGCAAAATACCCGATTGTCGAAGTCGAGACTAAACAAGACGAGTCCGAAATTGAAAATGCGAGCGGAGGCCACGCTGCTTATATCGTGCGGTTTGAGGATCTGCGCTACGCCTATCCCGAACTAGCTGGCCGCGCCACTCTTTCCGCAACAGTAGCACTGGATCGAAACCTGAACGTCGTCTCAGAGACCTGGGGTTCACGCAGCCATTGATCGGTCCATCCAATGTTAGGGCCCATACACTCGACAAATTGTCTCACTGAGCTGGAGGGTCAGAGGCGAGGCGCGCCCTCAGTATCACGCTGGATTCTTACCTCGAATACTTGAGTTGTCCCGACTTTGACATTCGGTACGGCTACCTCGAGCCTCCTATAAACCTGTTTGTTAAAAGGGTTTTGAACAGATCCGGTCTCTCGCAATGCGTGCCCGAACTGTGTTTCGAACCGAAGATGGGGAAGTGCATGACGCACGAAAACCTCGAGAAGGAGGTTTACCCGATAATCCTGCGCCCGCCTGGGAACTGTATACGACAAAAAATCGGGAATATCTTTTTCCAGGGTTTTTGCAAACTCTCTTTCAATGCCGAACTCAGTGACGGTTGTTCTAGGCCGGTCATCGGAGACTGGAGGTGAGAAAAAGAGAAGAAACCCCTTCTCCTGTTCGCCGTTATAGGCCGGGATTCGTATGAGTTCTTTCGTTCCACCGCCATCAAGCACCTCTTGTGCGACGATTTTAAAATCAACCAAACTCAGGACGCCGGAGCCTGTAGCGGGTGTTCCAATCGCCTTGAACCGAGTAAAAAAAAGCTGCTTGTTACCTTCCACGATAAAAGTATTTCGGGTCACATACCGTGAGGACCAATCATTTTCGATGTAGGTTGAGAAGACTGTTTCCTGGGTGAGCCCATCAACATGGAGCCGGGAGTAATCCGTAAACAGTGCATGGGCCTGTCCCAAGCTGAATTCAAGAGTCTCGTGCGGTTTAGGATCGTAGTATTGGACCACGCGTCTGTCTGAAGCATGTCCTAACCAGTCGACCCTTTTCCCCACTTCTTCACCCCATCCGTAGAGTTTCGCTACATCCGCCTTCGAAAGCGCAAACTGGGTTGCGGAGATATCTGTGGGTATCTCGTATGAAATAAAGTAAAGTGAGGAGGATTGCCTCGTTCTTTGTCGTGAGCGTCCGTCATAGTTAGCAAGAGGGCTCTCAGGTATGACGGAGTGGAGTCCACTTGAGTTGGGGCTTCAAAATCCACCAATCGGAAGCCCATCGTCGGATAGAACCCGTGAGCAAATAAAAAGCTCGGAAAATTGCTAAGCATTCCACCGTCAACAAAATGGTTGGTACCCGAGAGAAAAGGCTCGAAAAAAACTGGGATACTCACCGACGCATGAACGGCTTCAGCAATCGGAGTGGTGAGGTTTTGAGCTTTAGAATAAATTCGATATTTTTGCTGGTTCACATCCGACGCAAGAATCTTCAAATCCTCAATCTGAATGTCGGCGAATGTCTTATTGCAAAAGATATCGTCCAAAAAATTCCGCAACTTCTTCGACCGATGAAGACCCTTCTGTTCCCATACCTGCTGTAAATCCTCAACGATATCAGTGTGAAACCAAGCAAAATGGATCGCCCTTCGAATTGATATCTTCCTCTTTCCGTTTTTCAAAACCCAAATCGATCTTAGGTCTTGCCAAGCGCGCTGGAACCGCTCCATTCGTTCCACTTCTGCGTCTTCGATGAGGGTGCGGAGTTCATCTTTCTCCAGTATGGATTTGATGTCTTGCGAGGAATAGCCTACAGCGAGTAAGCCTGCGACAATGGATCCAGCTGACGTACCGCCTGCCGAGTAGATTTTGATTTCAGGAGGTTTCGAGGCAAGAACGCCTGCGTAGGCGATTCCGCGAACCCCGCCGCCTTGAAACACCATGTTGAGATACTTTGACGGCATGATCCTTGAAGCTTACAAAGGAACGCCGGGCACCGGGAGGCACCATCCTCATTTTGACTTGCGATGGAACTGCTAGCCTTCGAATACTCCGCCCATCATGGTTACCAACCTCTTTGTTGAGTGTCGCTGAGTTTATTATGTCAAGGGCCAGCCTAATAAGCCTATTATCAGCAACTTAACAACTTGGCAACGGATATCACGCTGGCAGGGGTGCGTAGCGACACACTCGCCGCAACAAACATCGCATCCGGCCCCACAGCAACATCCGATGATAATTCTATCATTCAGGCCCTCAATGCCAGCGAGTTACTTCCAGCCTCGGCAACCCGGGAAGTTCTCCACCGCGCTCCTGCGCCTCTGCAATCGCGGGGGATCTTAGCCCAACAATTGACTGGAATGTTTCCCGGCAACCGTGATCTCTCCGACAACATAATAGAGGCATAAAAATTACGTAAATTTGCGAACGCTATCCCGCACCGCTATACTGAGGCAGACGCGTCCGGCAGAAGCCTCCACGGCGATCTTTTGGACGGGGGAGGTTTGTCTTCAGCAGTAACGGGGACCTAACTCGACCTGCCGCCACGAAAAGCGGGGTGAACGAGGAGACTCCAGTTTCGTGGCTGAACGGCGTTGCTCAAAGTCTTTTCGCCACGGTTTTTCCCTCCGAATGCCGCCTGTGCGATGCTTTCTTAGCTAACATCTCCCGCCTACCCGTTTGTAACAACTGCCTTTCCGCAATGCGACCGATGGAGGGACGTTTCTGCACGCGCTGTAGTGAGCGCCTGGCGGAAGGACAACCGTTCGACGTTGACCGGAATGAATCGCTTTGTCCCGTTTGCGAGAATGAAGAGCCTGCTTTCGGGATCGCTGCAGCCTATGGAAGTTATGAAACGGGTCTGCGCGAGGTGATTCACTTGTTGAAATATGACAACGTTCGTCCCGCTGCGAATGTTCTGGGAAGCATGCTTGCAAAAGTTATTGTGCGGCTCCAGCCGTGCTTCGGGGCAAATGAAGTTCTTGTCGTGCCGATTCCGCTGCATCGCGCCAAACAGCGGCAGCGCGGATTTAATCAGGCTGAGTTGATTGCTCGCGCCGCCTTGAAACACTGCCCCGCTGGCATACGGTTTGAGCTCAATTCCCATGTGCTGGAGAGAAGGCGAGTTACTCAATCGCAGATCGGTCTCACCCAGCAGCAGCGAAGAGCGAATTTACGTGGCGCGTTTAGGGTAGTAAAGCCCGAGAAGATAACGGGCCGCGAAGTTCTTTTGGTAGATGACGTTTTCACCACCGGCACGACGGTCTCCGAATGCGCCCGGGTTTTGCGCCGTGCTGGCGCGGCTGAGATCTGGGTCGCAACGGTTGCGAGGACTTTGAAACTAAATGTCCGTGGAATGGAGAATTTTGAAAATCTCCCGGTTGCGGTGGCAGGATAGATAACGCTCCAAGCAGCAAAGCTATGTCAGGGAAATGGAACAATTCGGCAGGCGGCGTTTCGCGGCCCTCGATTCTTCCCGTTGTGATGATCGAAGCGGCGCCTGATGGAAATGGAAACGGCCACGCGCTGCACGCGCCTGTGCTGGTGCTGAATACATCCTATGAGCCGATTAATGTTTGTGCGGCGCGGCGCGCGATTGTCCTGGTATTGAAAGGCGTGGCCATGACCGAGGAGGAGAACGGACACTTCCTCCATGCAGCCCGATTGGCGATGCGGGTCCCGTCTGTGATCCGGCTGCTGGAATATCGCCGTATCCCGCATCAGACCCGGGCGCTCTCGCGCAAGAATATCCTGTTGCGCGACCGCAACACTTGCCAGTACTGCAATGAAGTCATGCCGGCAGGCGAGCTCACCCTCGACCACGTCATGCCTCGATCGAGGGGAGGCGCTTCCACGTGGGAGAACCTCGTTGCATGCTGCCATCCTTGCAATCGGCGTAAAGGAAATCACTTTCCCACCGAAGCAGGCATGAAGCTTATGCGGGAGCCCCGCGCCTTCAATCTCCACACTAGCCGCCACATCATGCGACTGATCGGGCGTTCAGACGATAAATGGAGAAAGTATTTGTTCTACTAGGTTGCTCCCGCGAGTCTGAAGACATTCCGAAACCAGATTGGTTCAAGTTTCAGTCGCGATATCCCCATGCTCTCAATTCGTCCCGCAACCATCGAAGACGTACCACTACTCAGCGCGATGATTCGCGAGTTGGCGGAATTTGAACGCGACCTGAAGTCAGTAGTCACTACAGAGGCGGATTTGGCACGGGACGGCTTCGGCCCAGATCCCAAGTTCCAGGCGTTGATCGCAGAGTGGGAACAACAACCAGCCGGGTACGCACTGTTTTTCGATTTCTACAGCACGTGGAGGGGACGACAGATATATCTTGAGGATCTGTTTGTGCGTCCGCAGTTTCGCAACCGCGGAATTGGGAAGCGCCTGCTAGCGGCCACGGCACGCATCGCCGGAGACAACAACTGCCACGGCATGCGCTGGGAAGTGCTCGACTGGAATCACCCAGCCATCGAATTCTACAAGTCGCTGGGCGCAGAATTTCTGGACGAGTGGCGTTTGGTTTTGTTGAAGGACGACGCATTGCAGCGGCTGGCCAAAATTACCTAACGAGCGCATCTGTTACCAGTCTGACGATCAAACCGGTGCCAACTATTTCTGCTGGGGCTGGTCGGGTTGGTTATCGGGCGGTTTGTCCCCTGGGCCAGCCTTGGGTATCTCTTTTCCCTGATAAGTAATTTTTGTATTAGCCCCGAACCGCTTGTAGTCCTCGTATTTGACGATTTCCCTGATGTGGACGTCATTCATCTTGAAATGCAAAGTGTCGTCAGCTTTGGTGAAGGCGGGGAACCAATATCTGTTGTCGACTTGTTGACGCCAGGTCGTGAACTTAGGAAACAGGTTTTCATTATTCTTCTTGCGGATGTCCGGGACCGTCTTGCCGAATGTCTTTACGATCTGAAAGTCATGATCGTCGACCCATATCCGCCCTTGAAAATAACGGTTCTTGCCTTCGATTTTTTTGGGAGCGATATCGAATACGTAGCAATGTAATTCGTCTTCCTGCTGCTGCCCGATGTAGATAATGTCATAGGCACCAATCTCATCGGAAGTCAGAACAAATGGCAGCCGGTGACGAATATCGTCCAGATCCTCTGGAGACATCGAAACTCTTTCCAGGCTAGACTGAGGGGCGAAAACCACGTTTTCCAGATGTCGGCCCTTGTCGTCGTACGTGACGTCGAAAACCTCACGATACTCGCCATCCACCGTATCTCCATCTACCGTTTGCATGGTGACCGACTCGCGATACGTGTATTGTTCTCGCGCTTCTTTGAATTCCTTTTCCTTGGCAGCGAAACGCTGGATGATTTGCTCAGGGGTAATATTCTTTGGTTGCGCGGTATCGAGCGAACCCTCCTGGGCCATGACACTCAGGCAGGAAACCACTGCTACTGTGGCGAGAATACCAATACGCATCGTCAGTTTCATGAACTTATAGATTACCCAATTTGCGGGCCTAAAGACTACTTGAAGTGGGAAACTCTCATTATTTAGATGCGGCGAAGTCGCGTGAGTTGCGATTAGTTAGGAGAGAAACCTGACGATATAGTATGAGGTCAATGGCCAACAAGCCCGATGATGTGCAGGAGATCTCATCCGGGGTCAAGCGGGAGATTGCCCGCGTTCTTGCCTCAAAGCATGTGCAATTTGCCATTGAGGGATTAAGAGGTCAGGAATCGCAACTACGCGACTGGCAGATGGAGATGGCAAGAATTCCCGCGCCTCCCTTCGGAGAAGCGGAGCGGGCGCAATGGCTGAGGCAGCGTTTCCGTGAGCTGGGTCTCGAGAATGTGCACGAGGATTCGGTGGGTAACGTCCTGGGTCTGCGGCGAGGAGCGAGCGAGCAATGCGTCGCGGTTAGCGCCCACATAGATACGGTTTTCCCCGCTGGAACGCCCTTAAACATCCGCCAGGAGGGTAGTCGGCTTTACGGTCCAGGCATCTCGGATAACGGCGCCGGAGTGATGGCGCTCCTGGGAATCGCAGCGGCATTAAAGGCGACACAGATTTCTCATGAACTCTCGGTTCTATTCATCGGCAACGTAGGAGAAGAGGGAGAAGGCGACCTTCGCGGGATGCGCCATATTTTCTCCAATTCTCAGTTCAAGGATTCGATTACCTATTCCTTAGTCTTGGATGGTGCGGGCAGTGACACGATTGTGTCGCAGGCTCTGGGAAGCCGCCGCTTTGAAGTGATCGTGCGCGGCCCCGGCGGGCACTCCTGGAGCGATTACGGTACGGCCAATCCCATCCCCGTGTTGGCCCGCGCAATTCAATCGTTCACTCAGACCAGTGTGCCGACTTCTCCGAAAACGACCTTCAACATCGGGGTCATACAAGGAGGAACTTCGGTAAATTCCATCCCAGAGTCTGCCAGTATGCGGGTTGATATTCGCTCTGCCTCCACGGCTGAAATAGAAAAGCTTGAAGCGGCCCTGCGTAACAGCATCTCATGCGCGATGGAGGAGGAGCTGCGAATTCTGGAGAAACGCGGAAGCGAGCGTAAAGGCCCACCGGGCTTGAGTTTTGAGGTAATCGGGATTGGAGACCGCCCGGCGGGTGAGCTAAATCCCAGCGCCCGCATCCTTGAAGTGATCCGCGCAGTGGATGCTCATCTCGGAAATGTTTCGGCGATCCAGAGGGCTTCGACAGATGCGAACATCCCGTTGTCACAGGGCCGTGAAGCTATCTCAATCGGCGGAGGCGGCACTGGCGGCGGCGCTCACACCTTGCAGGAATGGTTCGATTGTGAGGGGCGCGATCTGGGATTGAAGAGAATCCTGGTCACGCTGCTCATCCTGGCTGGAGTGGTAAACTAAGCGCCAAAGATGCCCGCTGCCACAAAAAGGTTGCATTTTTTAACACTTTCGTAATAGAATCCAACATGGACGCGGTAGTTAGCGTTCATCTCGTCGTCGCACTGCCCTTTACTTCCTATGTACTAGAGTCATAACGAGCTATCCCCCGGTTCGGGGCGGATTTTCTCGCCTTGAACGTAGGTTCGGAGAGACCCTATGTCGTGGTACGCATATTGCCTTACAGAGCACCAAACTTTACAAAATGGAACGCGAAGCCGCCGTCCTTTTTTGATGGACGGCATTCAAGGCGTAAATGGCGCCCCTGTCCTCAGCTACCCCAGCGGCGATTTTGCGGTGATCGTTACCGAATACGACCGCGCGGCGGAAAACGGCCAACTGGAAGAAAAGCATGTCATCGAACATGCCAGAGTGGTTAGCGTATGCTTCCGGACTGGCACCGTGCTGCCCTTCCGCTTCGGCACGATCTTTGACACCGACGACGCCTTGCGGCAGGCAGTCCGCGCCAACCGTCGAGCCTTCGGGGAAAGCGTCAACAAGCTTCGTGGCAAGTCGGAAATGCACCTTAAGCTAACCGTCCGCGATGGATCGCTGCGGCCGCCAGTCGCCGATGTTCCGCTGCCAGACACGGTTGGCGGCGACTACCTGATGAAGCTGCGGGATAAGGCTTTCAAAGACCGCGAGCGCCAAACCAAGGCCCGCGCTCTGTCAGTGCAGGTTCACAAGCTGTTCAATCCTCTGGAAGAAGAAGTAAGCTGCAAGCGTGTCAACACCAACGGCATGCTGATCGACATCGCCCACCTGATCGATTCGAAGGCGGTAGAGAAATATCAGAACAGATACACCAGCGCGGCAAAGCAGTTGAAGAACTGTGAGCTTGTAATCAGCGGTCCCTGGCCGCCCTATCATTTCCTGCCGGGTAAGTTAAGAACGGTCGCCGGGAACTCGTAGGATTTCGCGTCCCGGCGAGAAGCCTGGTTGCGCCTCTTGATTGACGGCCTAGTCCGCTATTTTGTAGTCGCAGGCGTCGCGGCAATCCGGACAGTAATACAATCCATCTTCGCATAGCCTGACACCGATTTGACTCTGACAGGAGCAGCAATACTTTTCGCAAGAACATTGGGTCTCGGGCGACTCACACTGCGCACATCGCACTTTTGTTTTGGTAGTCATGCCCGAACTCTATCGTTAGCGCCGGTCCCGGAAAAGTGCCGTTGGTAATCATTTAGTACCGAACACTTAACCCAGAAGAAATCTGCAAAGCTGCTGTCTAAGATAACCCTTCCCTGGCACGGACGTCAAAGTTGAAGCGGCCGCTCCACGCATGTTAGGGTAAGAGTCCCGATTCTGCGTCCCACGAGGCCTTCATTGTCTGCCGCTGAGGCGACCATCAATACCGTCCGCAAGACCGCGCTCAATGCAGTTCATCGCAAAATGGGGGCGAAGATGGTGGACTTCAACGGCTGGGATATGCCTGTCGAGTATCCCAGCGCCGGTGGAATCATCGCCGAGCACAATGCGGTACGCACGGGTGTCGGCATTTTCGATGTCAGCCATATGGGGGACATCCGGCTCTCGGGACGCGATGCCCTTGCCGCGGTGCAGCACATCTCCATGAACGACGCTTCGCGGCTCGCGGTTGGGCAGGCTCAATATTCCGCACTGCTTTATCCCCAGGGAACGTTCGTGGATGATGTTGTGGTTCATCGCCTCGGCGACGACGATTATCTGCTGGTAATTAACGCCGGTACTCGAGAAAAAGATGTCAGTTGGGTACGGGATAATGCCGCCGGCTTCGACTGTAGAGTTGAGAATCTTTCCGACGACTTCACTCAAATAGCGATTCAGGGCCCAAAGGCGTGGAACTGCTGCAAAAGCTGACGGACGCTGATCTTTCAGCCGTCAAGTTCTATTGGCTGACGCACGGGCGCCAGTTTGCGGTCTGCGACTACAAGACATTCTAATTGCCCGCACGGGTTACACGGGTGAGGATGGATTCGAAATTTACATTCCTTCCGATGCAAGGTACGAGCGCTCGGGTCTGGAACGATGTTATTTGACGCGGGCAAAGAATTCGGCGTCGTCCCCTGCGGCCTCGGAGCGCGCAACACTCTCCGTCTCGAGGCGAAACTGCCTCTCTACGGTCACGAGATTTCAGATACGATAAACGTTTGGGAAGCGGGCCTCGATCGTTTCTGTAAGATGGACAAGCCGGATTTCGTCGGACGCTCCGCACTCGAAAAGGCTCGTCAAGCAGGCCTTACCCGCACGTTAGTTGGCCTTGAAATGACTGAGCGTGGCATCGCGCGTGATGGATACAAGGTTCTGGATGAGGCTGGCCAAGAAATTGGATACGTCACCAGCGGTTCGTTTGCTCCGTTTCTGAAAAAGAATATAGCTCTGGCTTATGTTCCGCCGGAACTCGGAACCATTGGTCAACGGTGAAGGTAGAAATCCGGAGCCAGGGTGTCAGCGCGCAGGTTGTGCCAACGCCATTTTACAAGAGGCCGAAAAGAACTTAACGACGGAAGAAGATTAACCGTAGAAGACCATGGGAACACAGCGAGTATAAGTGCTAAGAGCTAAGTGCCAAACAGCTAGGAGCTAACTGCAACCCAAATGCCTTATCCGAATGACTTCAAGTACACCAAAGAACACGAGTGGATCAAAGCCGACGGCAAGACCGCGACCATCGGAATCACAGACCACGCCCAGGAAGCCTTGGGCGATATTGTTTTCGTTGAACTCCCGAAGGTCGGCACTGAAATTCAGAAGGGAAAAACCTTCGGCAGTGTGGAGTCGGTGAAAGCCGTTTCCGATCTGTACGCTCCCGCTTCCGGCACGGTAACAGCCGTGAATGGCGAGTTGACTACGGCTCCAGAGAAGATCAACAAAGAGGCCCATGCAGCCTGGCTGATTAAAATCGAACTAAAAGATCCGGGAGAGCTGAACTCACTGTTGCCCGCCGCGGATTACGAGAAGTTTGTCGCCGAAGAGGTTTAGCCGACGACGCAATCCTAGGCCATAGTCGTTACATCTAATAGTGATGCGCTATCTTCCCAAATCCCCTGCCGACCGTGAAGCCATGCTTCAAGCCATCGGCGCTCGTTCTATCAACGACCTCTTCTCGCCGATCCCGGCGGAATACCGCCTTGACCGCGATCTCAAAGTGCCAAGGCAAATGGCCGAGTCCGAGATCATAGACTGGTTCCGCGAATGCTCGCGCGAAAATGGAGAGGGCTACGCAACCTTTCTCGGTGCTGGCGCCTATTCTCACTACCGGCCTGTAATCATCGATTCGCTTATTTCCCGAGGCGAGTTCCTGACTGCGTACACGCCTTACCAAGCCGAAGTATCCCAGGGCACCCTGCAGTCGATCTTCGAATTTCAAACAATGATTTGCGAACTCACGGGCATGGAAGTGGCGAACGCTTCCATGTACGACGGCTCTACAGCAGCAGCGGAAGCCGTCATGATGGCGGTGCGTCTCACGGGACGCCGTTCCGTAGTGATTGCTCGTAGTCTGCATCCTGAGTATCGCGAAGTTCTGGAAACATACGCGTTTCACCAGGGAATGCCGCTCGCGACCGCACCGTTCACCGACACAGGCAGAGTTGACCTGAAGAAATTGGAGGCGTCAATTTCCACCGACACGGCATGCGTTTTGATTCAGTCGCCCAATTTTTTCGGAACAATCGAAGACGTTGCAGCCATCGCCGACCTGGCGCACAAGCACGGAGCGATGCTGGTAGTTTCAATCGCAGAGGCAGTCTCGCTTGGCATTGTTGAGCCTCCGAGGCAAGCGGACATCATCGCGATGGAGGCGCAGTCATTCGGCGTCCCAGTGGGATTTGGAGGGCCTTTCTGTGGCGTGATTGCCACCAAAGAACAGTACGTTCGCCAGATGCCGGGGCGTCTGGTGGGCCAAACCACCGACAAGAACGGCAAGCGCGGTTTCGTTCTCACGTTAGCAACTCGTGAGCAACACATCAGGCGTGAGAAAGCTACATCGAACATTTGCACGAACCAGGCGCTGATGGCGCTGATGGCCAATATTTTCATGACCGTCTACGGGAAAGTAGGTCTTCGGGAATTAGCGAAACAGAATCTCGCTAAGACGAGCTATGCCGCTGAGCAATTTGGCAGGCATGCCCAGGTGTTGTTCTCGGGCGCGCCACGTTTCAATGAGTTTGTGGTGCAAACTTCAGAAGATCCTTATGCAGATCAATGGGCGACTCTTAGAACACAGGATTGTCGGCGGACTTCCGCTTAAAAAGTTCTTCCCAGAACTCGGAAACGCCTCGCTTTGGTGCTGCACGGAGTTGAGCACGCGTCCCTTGATCGATACCGTGACTGGTGCTATGGCTGAGGGCGAAGCGTCGGTGGGGTCCAGCCCTGAAGTTGAAGAAGAGGTGGCTCGCTAATGCATCCAACGCGCAAAGCCACTCGCCACACCAGCCAGAATGAAGGGCTAATTTTTGAAAAATCTTCCCCGGGCAAGGCCGCATGGAAATTGCCACCGCTTGATGTCCCGGAAGTCGATGCTTCGCAGATTTTGGGCGCCCATGAAAGAAAAGATTTAGGCACCCTGCCGGAAGTTAGTGAGATTGAGATCATCCGGCATTTCACACGGCTCTCAACCTGGAACTACGCCATCGACCTGGGAATGTACCCGCTGGGCTCCTGCACCATGAAATACAATCCGCGCGTAAATGAAGTGGTCGCGCGGTGCGAAGGTCTGGCAAACGGACATCCATACCAGCCGGAGAAAATTTCGCAGGGAGCGTTGCGCATTATCAAAACTCTTAGCGACTGCCTGAATTGACATCACCGGAATGGATGCTATCACGCTACAGCCCGCCGCAGGCGCACACGGCGAACTCACCGGCCTGCTGATGGTTCGGGCCTACCATCAATCGAAGGGCGCGCCGCGCAAGAAAATCCTAATCCCAGATTCGGCGCACGGTACCAACCCCGCGACGGCAGCAACGGTTGGTTACGCCGTAGAAAACCTTAAATCGAATGCTCGCGGAATGGTGGATGTTGAGCGCTTTGACGTCGCAAATGAACGAGGACGTAGCCGCGCTCATGCTCACCAATCCCAATACCCTGGGGATTTTTGAGCAGGAGATTCACAAGATTGCCGACATCATGCACGCAAAGGGCGGTCTGCTCTACATGGACGGGGCAAATATGAACGCCCTGGTCGGCAAAGTGCGCCCCGGAGATTTCGGCGTCGATGTGATGCACCTGAATCTGCACAAGACGTTTTCTACGCCACACGGCGGCGGCGGTCCCGGCTCAGGACCGGTCGCAGTAAAGAAGATTCTCGAACCATATCTTCCCGACTCCTGTGGTAGTCACAAAATCCGACGGAGCGCTGGGTTTCGACTACAACCGGCCAGGTTCCGTCGGGAGGGTTCGTGCGTTTTACGGAAACTTTGGAATGTTTGTGCGGGCGCTCGCATACATCATGGCCAACGGGCCGGACGGGCTGCGTGAGACGACGGAAGACGCGGTACTCAACGCGAACTATATTCGCAAGGGTCTGGAAGGAGCCTACGATCTCCCTTACACCACTCCGACGATGCACGAGGTGGTTTTCAGCGACAAGCTACAGGCGAAGAAGGGCGTGAGAACGATGGACATCGCGAAGCGCCTGATTGATTACGGCTTCCATCCCTACACCACGGCTTTTCCGCTGATCGTTCCTGGGGCTCTGATGATCGAACCCACGGAAAGCGAGTCAAAAGAAGAAATAGATTTGTTCGTCGAAGCTATGCGATCAATCGCCGAAGAAGTGGAAGAAGATCCCGAGATGGTGTTGGGAGCTCCTTATACCACTCGCGTCTCGCGCCTCGACGAAACTGCGGCTGCCCGGAAGCCGATCTTAAGGTGGAAACCAGCCTAAATCGTCGTTTGCCGTCCGTCGTTGGTCGTTGGCATCAATCTCAATATCCTGCTTTCTCCAAACTCTTATCGGTTTAGCCAACGACCAAAGACCAACGACCAACGACGGTTTTCTACTTCTTCTCCAGTACATCGATCGAAGCTCTCGTGTTCTCCCAATCCATGTGCAGGGTGCAGCTGTCGCCTTTTTGGTCGAAACCGATGGCGAAATTCTCGACCGGGGACGGCGTGCTTGAGACGGTCATATCAGCGCGCGCCAACTCGTCGCCTTCGTACTTGTAGGGGATCCCCCATTCCCCGGTTTTCTTGTTGACGATCAGCGTCCACTTGTCTTGGTTCGGCACCGTAAAAATTGTGTAGGACCCGGCAGGAATATCTTTTCCGCCGACAGTTAAGTTCGCCTCGGTCAAAAATGTTGTAGCTTCATTTGCCCCGGTGCGCCAGACTTCTCCGTATGGAACCAACCCGCCAAAAATCTTTCGTCCTTTCGCGCGTGGGCTGGAGTAATTAATAGTGACGGTTTTGCCGTCGGAAAACTTGCACGAGTACTAGCCGCTGGGCTGGGACGCTTGCTGTTGTCCTGTGCGAACGCACCCGCGAACGCAACCGTCAGAATGACGCAACTAAAAGCAGCTGTTCTTGTTCTCATGTTCTCTCCTTCGGTGTTTATCAGTCAACTTAGACTGTCAAAATGATGTTTCGTTAGCGCGATGGGAATTATCCATACAACCGAGGAGAGTACAATCGGGCGATGCCAGTATTTGACGAAAAACAGAAGAACTCGACCATTACGAGACTATGATGGGCATCCCGCGCGGACGTTTCGCCGTCACCATGGACATGATTACCGACGCCATGGCGCTGGTTGGACAACACGGCGTCTACTGCCAAAGCCAGCGCTGGCCGGGAAAGCCGGTCATGGACATTCAAATAGTGATGAAGAATTTAACGGACGCGAAAGAATTGATACAAAGCGTGATGGAAGAAATGAAAAAGTAAGAGTTAGACTTGTGTGGCGCGGGCGCCCTCGCCCGCGAAGTCCCTTGGACCGTTCGGGAGTCTATAGCCGTGCCTACGCCAACGAGTATTTCCCTCTTTCGATCATCTTCTCCGCGATCTGCTGGCGTCAGTGCGATTGTGTTGAATGGTTCCTGCTTCGCCAAACGGCGCAGGATTGCGAGTTGAGTGCGCAACATGTCCCCTTCGGCAACGGCGGCGATAATCTTCTTCTGGCCGCTGTTTCGATCTTCTCCATGCTCCCGAGAAATAGACTCGCGCCATCGCAATGGGCAGCGAGGCGCGCCCATTCGCCGCGGATGAAGCAATCTTCTGCGCTCGCAGCACTGCGGACTCCATCGCATAAGTTTCAATCACCATGTCGGCAATCGCGCCCATAATTTCCTGCTGGTCCTGAATTCCTTGCATGTACTTCTGGCTAGCCGCTCCGGCGGCGAATAATGTCAGCTTCTTGGCGGAGCCACCAGCTTGCGTTCTTCGGCAACGGCCCTTCGAGATCGTCGCTCTGTGACAGACGGACCTGACAATACCTCATCCATGAGCTTTTTGATTGCTGGCATCAGCGGCAACTGTCCGGATGTTGCTCGCTTCAATAAGAATCCAGCAATGATGAGACGATTGATCTCATTGGTTCCCTCAAAAATTCGATTGATGCGAGAGTCACGATAGGCGCGCTCAGCGGGATATTCCTCAACGAAACCATACCCTCCATAGATTTGCACGGTTTCGTCGACTACGGAGTCGATCATCTCCGATCCCCATACTTTGATGATGGAGCATTCGACAGCATATTCTTCGATGGCTTTACGGGTTTCTTTCGCAGCTTCTGCGCTGGCTTTGTCGATTTCCGAAAGCGCTGACGTCCATCATGCCAACGGTTCTAAAAACCATTGACTCGCCCGTAAAAATTCCAACCGCCATGTCGGCAATTTTTTCGCGAACCAATCCGAAATCGGCGATTGTTTTGCCGAAAGCCTTTCGCTGCTTCGCATAGCCGATGGCGTTCTCAAGCGAGACTCGTCGCGCCCCCTACGCACATCGCACCGAGCTTAAATCTGCCGACATTCAGAATGTTGAACGCGATGACGTGACCTCTGCCGATTTCGCCGAGAACACTTTCGACGGGGACTTTGCAATCATTCAGAATCACCGGGCAAGTGGACGATCCACGAATGCCCATTTTGTGTTCTTCCGCGCCGATTGAAAATCCAGGGAAAGTCTTCTCCACCAGGAACGCCGTAAACTTCTCACCATCGATTTTGGCAAATACCGTAAACAGATCAGCGAATCCCGCGTTCGTGATCCACATCTTTTCGCCGTTCAGAACGTAGTGCCTTCCATCAGCAGAAAGCTCGGCGCGAGCCCGGCAATTTAGCGCGTCCGAGCCAGAAGAAGCCTCCGACAAAGCGTAGGCGCCAACGATTTCTCCCGCGGCAAGACGAGGCAGATATTTCTTCTTCTGCTCTTCGGTGCCGAAATAAACGATGGGTAGAGTGCCAATGCCGGTGTGCCCGCCCCAGGTGGTAGCGAACCCGGCGTACTTCGCAATGTGATCCGCGATAATTGATGCGGTAACTTTGTCCATCTCCATGCCGCCGTAGGCTTCCGGGATTTCGGCGGAACTCAGACCAAGATCCCCGGCTTTCTTCAGCAGATCGCGAGTGATGGAAAAATCCTTGTGCTCCATCTTCTCGATATTGGGGACAATTTCATTGACGGCAAAATCTTCGGCTGTTTGGGCGATCAGGAGATGCTGCTCGGTGAAGTCTTCGGCCGTAAAAATTTCGGCGGGAGTGCGATCTTCGATCAGAAAACTGCCGCCAGAAATCTTGGAACTAGAAATCGCCGCAGTGGCCATTCGTATCCCTTCTTCAACCACAGGGAGCACAGAGTAACACAGAGGATTATGTCACTTTTCCCAGCCTTTACCCTTCACCATTCGCTTGATTCCATTACGAAGGTGAACTCCATAGGACGGTTAATTCAGCCTTTCAAAGATGCCAGCAGCGCCCATTCCGCCGCCGACGCACATCGTCACAAGACCGTAGCGCCCGTTGCGGCGCTTGAGCTCGCGAATGATGGTTGCCGTAAGCTTCGCACCGGTACATCCCAGCGGATGCCCCAACGCTATCGCGCCGCCATTGGGATTTACGCGCTCAGGGTCGAGACGAGCTTCTTGAATCACCACAAGCGATTGGGCGGCGAAGGCTTCGTTTAATTCGATCACATCCATGTCGGGAAGTTTCAGCCCGGCAAGCTTTAGCGATTTAGGGATTGCAAAAACTGGTCCGAGGCCCATTTCCTCCGGTTTATATCCTGCCGTCGCGAAACCAACATAGCGCGCGAGCGGCGTGATCCCAAGAGCTTTTGCGCGTTCCGCCGACATAACAACAGCGACAGCCGCTCCGTCGGACATCTGAGAAGAATTTCCGGCGGTTACGGTGCCCTTCGCATGGAACGCGGGCTTGAGTGACAGCAACGCTTCCAACGAAGTATCGCCACGAGGACCTTCATCGGTTCTAAAAACGATTTCCTGACGCTTCGGCTTCGACCCATTCGGTGTACTGAAGCTCACAGGAACTGGAACGGTCTCGTCCTCGAACTTCCCCGCTTGAATCGCCGCCAGCGCTTTCTGATGGCTGCGCAGCGAGAATTCGTCAGACATCTCGCGCGTGATTCCAAATCGTTGTGCCAGACGTTCTGCCGTGAGCCCCATCGAGAGATATGCATCGGGATAATGATCCACCAGCCACGGGTTAGGAGAAATTTTGTGCCCCCCCATCGGGATCATCGACATCGATTCGGTGCCGCCGGCCAAGATGACATCCGCGCCGCCACTCATGATCCGTTCTGCTGCCATCGCGATAGCTTGCAGTCCCGAAGAGCAGAAGCGATTGATAGTCATCGCCGAAACCTCGACTGGAAGCCCGGCGCGTAGCCAAGCAATGCGGGCAACGTTCATCCCCTGCTCGGCCTCTGGCACGGCACAGCCCAAGATCACGTCTTCGATTTCTTTGGGATCAAGTTGCGGCAGGCGTTCGAGAGCTCCCTTTATTGCGACGGCGGCGAGTTCATCGGGACGTGTGGCCCTGAGAGTGCCCTTGAAAGCACGCCCCACCGGAGTGCGGACGGAAGAGACAACAAAAACTTCACGCATCGTTGTACTCATTATGAACCACAAAGGACACGAAGTGCCACGACCGCACTTCCGTGATTAGACTTTCGGCTGGTATTCGGCTCTACAAATATTCGACAAACGAATCGGCGACATCCGCGCCTGTATTGTTAGCCACGCGCGTTGCGTGACGTTCCACATTCTTCATCAGCCCATCCAGATAATCGCGCGAAGGGGAAACACTGACTATGCCTATCGTGGCCTGATTCCACAAACTGCTCGGATCCAACTCAGCGACGGACACGTTGAAATGAGCACGTAAGCGATCTTTCACGCTGCGTACAACTTGCCGCTTGTCTTTGAGGGATTGCGCCGCTTCGATGCGGAGTTCGAGGGTGAGGAAAGCAATCAAAGGCGGTCGTTGGTCCTTGGTCGTCGGTCGTTGGCTCAATCAAGCAGACCTCAGACGTGTTGTATGCTGTTCGCCGTTTCAACCACACCGTAAAGCCAACGACCAAGGACCAACGAGGGTTCTCAGGCCATCGCCTCTGCCGCGACTCGCTCTGTGACGAATGCCTCGATAACGTCGCCGGCCTTGATGTCGCCATAGTTCGCGATGGAGATACCGCATTCCATCCCGTTGCGCACTTCGCTGGCGTCGTCTTTGAAGCGACGAAGCGATCCAACTTTACCCGTGAAGACGACTGTGTTGTCACGCAGCAGCCGCACTTCAGAGTCGCGCTTAATGGTTCCATCGGTGACCGTGCATCCCGCGATCGTTCCGACCTTCGGAATGCGGAACGTCTCCTTGACTTGCGCGCGGCCTTGATAGACTTCCTTGAGCGTCGGTTCCAGCAACCCGGTCATGGCGCGTTTGATCTCGTCTTGCAGTTCGTAAATGATCGAGTGCAGGCGGATGTCTACTTTTTCCTGATCCGCCAGTTCCTGCGCTTTGCGCTCTGGGCCGCACATTGAAACCGATGATGATTGCGTTCGATGCGGAAGCGAGAAGCACATCGCTCTCGGTGATGGCGCCGACGCCGCTGCGCAATATTTTCAGGCGAACTTTTTCATTCGACAATTTGCCGAGCAAGTCGCTTAAAACTTCAACCGATCCGCCAACGTCACCTTTCAAGATGATGTTCAGCTCCTTCATGCCGGCGGTCTTGATTTGTTCCGCCAGACCTTCCAGTGAAACACGCGAGCTCTTGGCTAGAGTCGCTTCACGAGATTTCTGTTCGCGATATTCGGAAACTCCACGCGCCTTGTCGCGATCGGCAACGACCACAAATTGATCGCCCGCTTGTGGAAGCCCTTCCATGCCAAGAATCTCGACCGGTGTTGACGGCGGTGCTTCTTCGAGCTGATGCCCGCGATCATCGAACATTGCTCGGACTTTTCCATAAACGTTTCCGACCACGAAGTTGTCGCTGTTACGCAGCGTACCGTTCTGCACGAGGACGGTGGCAACGGGACCGCGTCCGCGATCAAGTTTTGCTTCGAGCACAACGCCAGACGCAGGGCGATCAGGGCTGGCCTTGAGATCCTGCAGATCCGCCACCAGGCAGATCATTTCCATCAGCAGATTCAGATTGGTTTTTTGCTTCGCGGAGACATCGACGAATACAGTCGTACCGCCCCACTCTTCGGGCATCAATCCGCGGTCGGCGAATTGTTTCTTCACGCGATCCGGTAACGCGTCGGGCTTGTCGATCTTATTCACCGCGACAATGATCGGAACTTCTGCCGCATGCGCGTGATCAATGGCTTCGATAGTTTGCGGCATGACTCCGTCATCGGCAGCAACGACTAGAACCACGATGTCCGTAGCTTTCGCGCCGCGCGAACGCATGCGCGTAAAGGCCTCGTGACCGGGTGTGTCAAGGAATACAATTTGGCGTCCGTAAGCCGGAGACTGCTTATCATGAATCGTGACTTTGTAAGCCCCGATATGCTGGGTGATCCCGCCTGCTTCGCCTCCCGCAACGTCAGTCAACCTGATCGAATCCAGCAAGGTAGTTTTTCCGTGATCCACGTGACCCATGATCGTTACCACGGGCGGGCGCGGCAACCCTTCTGAAGCCGCACCTTCTTCACCCTCAGCAGAATCGGCGGTATCTTTCGCGGCCTGCTCTTCGAAGCTGATCACATTCGTGTCGGCGCCGAAGAAGCGCGCCATTTCGCTGGCAAGTTCGGTGTCAAGAGTCTGATTAATAGTAGCAAAAACTCCGCGTGCCAAGCAAACGGGCGATGAGATCTTTAGCGCGAATTTCAAGCTTCTCGGCTAAATCTTTGACGCTGATTCCTTCAGTGATCGTGATGCTGCGAGTGATCGGCTGAGGCTCGTTCGACAGCGACAATCGAGGAGGCGGAATGTAGCCCTTCATCGGGCCTTCCTTCACCCCGCGTGGAACGTAACGCTGACCTGGCCTGCGCGACGGAGCACCAGGACGGGCACCGGGCCGTGCTGGACCGGGCGGAAGTCCAGGGCCAACGCCCATGGGTCGAGCACCAGTCGGCGACTGACGCGTAGGATGCATCGGACGGCGTTCACCGGGACGTGCCGTCGGACGGTTTGCTATCGGTGCGCCAGGACGCGGCCGCTGAAAAATTGGCTGACCTGGGACCGGTCGTCCCGGCATAGGTCGAGGCGAACCGGGGGAAGCCGTTGCTCCAGCGGCAGCGAGAGGTGCGACGGCACACTTCTGATCGGCGCCTTGTACACCGGACGCGGTCCAGTCTGCGGAACGATCATTCTAGGAGAGGGGCCTTGCGGCCGCTCCGGCCCAGCAGGCGCAGATGTCCTCGCGACGGGAACTTGAGAAATTGGTGATACAGGACTTGCCGCAACCGGAGGCACCGATGCCGCACGCCCCGTGGGCGAAGTACTCGCAACTGGCGTCGAAGGACGTTGCGGCGCGGGAGGGACTGGCTGAGTCGGTGTCGGTCTTGGAGCGCTGAAAGTCGGACGTACGGGCGTGGTCGGAACTACGAATTTTGGTGGAGGCGCTTCCGAAGTTGGCGCCACAGTGGGAGTAGCAGCTGATACGGCAAACCGAGTTGGTGGAGCAGTTGCGGCAGGCCTGGACTCAATCGGGGTCCCTGGTCCGCTAACTGGCGCCTTCGCCGGAGCCTCCGGCTGCTGCTTGCTGATGATTGCCTTCAGTACATCGCCGGGTTTCGAAATATGAGAAAGATCAATCTTAGTTTTAATCCCGTCGCCGTCCGAACGGCTTTGGCGGGCCGATGCAGTGACCCTTTGGGCATCGCTTGCGGCGCGGAAGTAATTACGTACCTTCTCTGCCTCGTGATCCTCAAGAGAACTGGAATGTGTCTTTTTTTCGGTGACGCCGACCTCGGCGAGTGCGTCGAGAATGGACTTGCTCTTAACTTCCAGATCTCGCGCCAAATCGTTAATTCGAATCTTACCCATCCGCCCTTTCGTATCCGGTTGTCCCCTTAAGTCTTCATATCAACCCTCGGCACCGGTTCGCCCCGATAGATAGGGCGCTTCTAAATTGCTAGCTAATTATATTTATTTCTTCGGAGACTCGTCCTCGACTCCGGCTTCCGCTTCACTGTCTGCGGCTGCTTCCGTCCCTTCATCGAGGTTCTCATGTGCTTCCGCAGGCTCCGAGGGATCTTCCGCCGCCGCTGAGATTTCCTCGCCTGTCGCTTCCGCGTTCGCTACTCCCTCATCTGGAATTTCTTGGCCCTCCGCCAGGGCTTCTTCTCCCAGAACTTCGCCACCTTCCGCTGCTAGCGGCTCGGCGCCGTCCAGCGTGGCGAAGTAATTATTCACCGCCAGACTGATTTTTTCCACTGTCTTAGGGCCGATTCCTTCAATTGCCTCGAGCTGTTCTGGCGTCATATCCGCGAGAGCTTCGACGGTGGTCATCCTGCAGCCGTGAGTTTCTCCACCAGACCCTTCACCGAGACCCTTCAACACTCTCGAGCGGAGTAGAAGTTGTACCGACAAGTCGAGACATTTCCTGCTCGACTTCCTGACGCTTTTCTTCCTCGCTCTTGATGTCAATCTTCCACCCCAGAAGCTTGGCGGCGAGGCGGACGTTTTGTCCCTTTCTTGCCAATCGCGAGTGATAGTTGCGTGTCATCCACCACTACTTCGAGATGCTTGTCAGACGTATCCAGTACCGTCACCCTGCTCACCTTGGCCGGTTGCAAGGCCTTTTCCGCGAAAGTTACGGCGTCCTCGTGGTATTCAATGATGTCAATTTTTCGCCCCGCAATTCGCGAATGATGGACTGCACCCGCATGCCTTTCATCCCCACGCATGCGCCTACCGCGTCCACGTCTTTGTCTTTGGACATGACGGCGATTTTGGTTCGCTCTCCGGCCTCGCGGGCGATAGCGCGGATCACGACAGTGCCATCGTAAATCTCCGGAACTTCGGTTTGAAACAGATGCTGAACCAGTTCGGGCGCAGCACGCGAAACCACCACCGCAGGGCCCTTCGACGCTCTTTCCACACGCGCGATCACGACCCGCAGCCGCTCGCCGATTGCGAATGATTCAAGCCGGGATTGTTCCTTACGCGGCATGCGAGCTTCGGCTTTGCCGATGTCAAAAATTATGTCTGGCCCCTCAATGCGCTTCACCGTGGCATTCACGATTTCGTTTACGCGTCCGATATATTCCTTGTAAACGGTGTCGCGCTCGGCCTCCCGGACTTTTTGGAAGATGACCTGCTTGGCCAATTGCGCAGCAATTCGCCCCAAAATCCCTTCTGTAACTTTTGGAATTTGCAGTTCCCCACCCACCTCAACGTTTGGATCGAGTTTGCGGGCATCGTCAGCAGCGTCACCTGCAAAACGGGGTCTTCCACCTGTTCCGGATTTTCGACTACCGTCTTCACCGCGAATGCGTGAATCTTGCCGGTGTCCTTATCCAGTTGAGCGCGCAAATTTTCCTGCGTCTTGTAGTACTTTCGCGTGGCGACGACAATGGCATCTTCCACGGCGCTGACCACGATTTGCGGATCAATTCCCTTTTCCCGGCTCAGCGCGTCAATTGTGTTGTAAAGCTCACTTGCCATAAATTATTCCGGTCTATAAAATTCAGTTTACTATCGTCCGTCCTCCGGCAAGATTCCGGTACTAAGTTCGCCTTCTCGAGACGATCTTTGGCTAAAATTCAGGCACCAGGTTGGCTTTCTCCACGTCAGCCAGTGCAATTTCTAGTTTCTGATCAGGTACATCTTCGGCACGTGGCTTCTTTCGCGCGCCATGGACGTCGAGAGTAATCCTGCCGTTCTCGAACCTTTCCAATTTGCCCTCAAAGTGCCGATTACCATTCATTGGATTTCGAGTTGTTAGTTTGATTCTGCTTCCCGTGAAACGCTCAAAATCCACGGGCGAAATAGCTTTCGGTCCAATCCGGGCGACGAAACTTCGAGCAAGATACGAATTGCCAGGAACCACATCTTCCATATCGAGAATCGTTCCCAGTTCGCGGCTGAATTCAGCACAGTCCTCGTGGGTTACGCCACCAGGTTTGTCAATGAACACGCGGAGCATTCGAGCTTTTCCGCCGCCCCGCAATTCCACTTCGACTACTTCAAGTCCTCTCGAACCCGCCGCCCTGTCCGCGATCGCCGCGTACTTGTTCGACATCAAACGCCATGAAACCAATAAGTTACAGGATTGATAGGCGAATCGAAAATTCACCGGAAACTAAAATGTGGGCTTGCGCCCACTGGTGTGTTTCGCCAAATCTCCGTACTACACAACAGTTTCCAACTACAAATATACGCTGCTACCTGGTAAAAGACAAACCGCGAGGCCCGGAGAAAACGGCACAAAACGGTTGACCTGCGCTGTCGATTTATCATTGGAATCTTGATACAGATCTTGACAAAAATGCCGCAACACTTACCTTGCCTCGCGCGTCTAACTAGGGTCGCGTGACTTTTTCGGTGCGAGCGAAGTATCTCGTTGCCAAGCAGAAGGTATAATCTCCAAGCTCATGTTGTTTCTGGAGGAAGTCTAATGACGGACCCGCGCGCGAGCGCTTTTTGGATGCGCATAAAGGCAAATCGCATGGCATCCACCCTTACGATTTTGGTTACTTTGACGGTCGGTATTCTGATCGGCACGGTCATTTCTTACGGAGTCAAAGGCCAGGAGAGCAAGAAACAGTCTTCCGACGCGACGCCGCTCACAGTCCCCTCGCCGCAAGTGCTCTCAAACCAATTCTCCCAGATCGCCAAGCAACTTGAGCCAAGTGTCGTAAATATCAATACAGAGGCGACGATAAAGCAGGCGCCCCGCCGTCGACGCGCGACACCCGACGATCAAGACGATCAAGATGATCAGGGGCAGAATCCTTTCGATGATTTCTTTGATCGCTTTTTCGGCACTCCAGGCAGCAATGGCGGAGCAATCCGCGAGCATTCCCTGGGTTCAGGCGTGATAGTGGATTCCAAGGGCTATATCCTCACCAACCGTCACGTAGTCGAGAAGGCAGACCGCATTCGAGTGAAGCTCGATGACGATCCTCCGGGCGTGCTCCATGATGCAAAGGTCGTCGGCGAAGATCAGGAGACCGATCTGGCGGTCATTAAGATCAATGTGGATCGCGCGCTGCCTACGGCTAAGCTCGGCAACTCCGACAGTATGCAGGTAGGCGACTGGGTGCTCGCCGTGGGCAGTCCTTTTGGATTGCAGGAAACTGTTACCGCAGGCATCGTATCCGCCAAGGGCCGCAACATCGTTCCTAACCGCCAATTTCAGTCCTTTATTCAAACTGACGCCGCCATCAATCCGGGAAACTCCGGCGGCCCGCTGGTCAATATGGCAGGCGAAGTAATCGGAATTAATACCGCCATTCTCACAGACACCAACGCATACGCAGGAGTCGGATTTGCGATGCCGTCGAACACCATCGCCTCGGTCTATAACCAACTCATTGGACCGGACCACCGAGTGGCTCGTGGATCCATTGGAATTGAATTCAACGCTCAAGAAAATCCGGCAATCGCACGAGTTTACGGCGTGCAGTCAGGCGTTACAGTTTCGAGCGTAGTCGCCGGAAGTCCGGCGGAAAAGGCTAACTTAAAAATCGGCGATACTATCACGTCCGTGGATGGTAGATCAGTAAAGAATGGCGACGATCTGGTTGCTGACATCGCCAACCGCAAACCGGGAACCAAAGTCACCCTGGGTCTGGTTCGCGACGGCAAAAAACAGGACGCATCAGTAACGGTGGCCGATCGTTCTAAGCTTTTCGCCGCCCGCGGTGGAGACGAGGACGAAAGTGGCACGGACGCCGCCCCCAAAGAAAGCCTTTTGGGAATCACAGTCCGCGGTATTACTACCGAGATGGCCGAGCGCCTCGACATTCCCGCTGGAAAAGGTGTTATCGTTCAGGACGTAAAACCGGGATCTTTCGGGGACGACACCGGACTGAGCCGCGGCGACGTCATCCTCGAAATCAACAAACAACCAGTCAACAGCGAAGAGGACTTTAACCGTATCCAATCGGGCCTCAAGAGTGGGCAAGACGTCGTTTTTCTGGTCCGCCAAAGGGGCGCTGGCCGTCAGGACGGTACTATCTTCCTGCCTGGTACACTTCCGTAACCCAAAAAGAGACCCGCCGGGACTGGCGCTGAGAACCGATTCAAGGGATGATTACTCAGGGCCCGGCTTTATCGACGAGGTGAAAAGGTTGCGACGCAACGATTTTTCCGCCGGCATGCTGGCAGTCGTCCTGCTCTCGGGGACGGCCATGGCCTATGCCGATACCTCGACGGCTGTGCACCACACCCACAAACACAAATCCCATAAACACACAGCCAAATCGCGCGGGCAGCAGAAGATCGACAATCAGCGCGCCGAGCAAATCCAGCAGGCCTTGATTCGGGAGCACTATCTTAGCGGCCAAGCGTCCGGCGTGTGGGACGATGCCAGCCAACGCGCCATGCAGCGCTATCAGGCTTCTAACGGCTGGCAGACAAAAGAAATCCCGGACTCGCGGGCATTGATCAAATTAGGACTTGGACCGGACCACGAACACCTGCTGAATCCCGAGAGCGCAATGACCACCCCACCACAACTGTCCCCAACCTCGTCAGCAGACCCAGCCTCCAACCAACACCAAAAGTAAACTGAGAACTAAAAACTGCTAACTGACAACTGGTTTTCCGCCTTAACTTCCGGGAAACGTCGTCTCCCCTAATCGCTTCGAAGCAGAAATAACTACTTCTTCGTCATCGGGGCGGGAAAATAGGGCAGCGCCAAACCATTCACAATTGCCCGCGGATTGTCATCCACCAGCGCGCGCGCCACGTCAGCGTCGCAAACGTCCTCGACTGCTTCCCGCGCATGTGACAACTGCGGAATCCGAATCGTGGTGTCGTGGGCGTCGCTCGCCAGCACATGCACAGCCTGCTGTTTCAGTAGCCATTGAGCAGCTTGCCAGGATCGCTCTCCCCAAAACCCCGTCAGCGCCGACCCGGTGACCTGCACCACGCAATGCATCTCAGCCCAGCGCAAAACTCTCTCCAGGCTTTGTTGAAGAATAGGATTGCGTTCGGGATGCGTAATAATCGGCACTATTTCCATCTCACGCATCTTGATCAAGCAGTCATCGATCTGCGCCGGAATGCTGTAATTACTCAATTCAACCAGCAGGTATCGAGTGCCTTCGATGCAGTAGCGCGAAGGAGACACTAGCAAATCCTGAAAATTTTCGTATGAGAGATGGAAATCGCAGCCAAGGCTGAACCGCGGAAATCTTCCTACCCGCTGTCTCAAAGTGTCCACCAACCCCGCAACGTATGGACGATCATAGTGATAGCGATCGTTGGCGTGAGGCGTCGCCACAACGTGCTCGATGCCGTCCGCCGTAGCCATCCGGCACATCTCTTCAGCCATTTCCCAGGACTTTGGACCATCGTCTACTTCAGGAAGAATGTGACAATGAACATCGATCACAGATTGAATTTCCGCCAGCAGCTCATTGAGGGGATTTAAGCAGATTTCCTCGGAAAAGGCCAAGGCAAGCTCAGCACGGCACGGCAAGACCGCTTAGCCGATTTTTTCGATTTACTGAGAGATTATTGCTTGAGGGCGCCGACCGTCCGCCGTCGGTTGCGCGAGCCGGCCGGTTCGGCGCATGGTTGTGCAGTCAAATCCGTAGGCTGCCCCGCAAACCAGACAGACCTGGTAGGCCCGGCCTTGGGTTCCAGCATGTGGCCACGAAAATTGATGTCGGCAAAACATTTCCGAGAGTCGCGCTAATAATGGGGGAGTCATGCTGTTCTGTTCCTCTGCGTTGAAAGTTAATCTTCACGTACCAAGCAGGATGTGGCCTCTTTTTCGCCTGACGCATATTGAGTCTCCTGGCTTTTGGACGCGCCGTCGGTTCGGAGTTGCTTGCCGAGCGTGTTTGCCAAGCAACTCAAATCCCTTGCGAGTGCCTGCCGCCACTGTTCCACGGAATCCTGTGCCAGTTGCTCCATGGTTTGTCCGAAGGAGACCAACGTTCCCGCAACCTGGGCCTTCAGCACCTGAGAGATGGAGTTTTCGATGCTTTTCTGGATGCCCTGCAAGTGATCACAGGCATCTTCGAGTTGCTTGCCAAGTTCATGGGAATTGCGTGTTCCCAGCTCTTTGAGAACCTCGTCTAAAGCCCTTTCCAATTGCGTACGCGCGCCTGAAATGATGTCACTGCCCATTTGCACCAAGCGGCTGTCCAGATCTAATTCGAGCTGGCGTGCTGATTCGTCCAGCTTGGCCATGCGACTGGCAAGCTCTGCGTTTTGCGCCTGCAAGCGCGACGATTCTGACTCTACCGTTGCGTGAACTTTCTGCATGTCCCGGCGGTACATATCATGCTCTTCGCTCAGGCGCAGCTGCAGAGCTCGTAGGAACTCCTCGCTGCGCCGCTCCAGCCGGATTCCCGCTTCCAACACTTCCTTCTGAAACCGCTCCGTTCCGGAAACGAGATGGTTCTGCACAGCATCAGTGATTTGTTCTGAGAGCCCCTGAGCCCGTTGCTCGACCTCCTGAAGGTCCAGTCCGAGTTGCTCGCGAAAGTCGCTGTGGGCTTTTGTAATCTTCTTCCCGATGGCTTCCTTGGCCGTCTCAAGGACTTGTTCCGACTGTTGGCGTGTCTGGAGCAAAATTTGCGCCCCCAGATCTTTGCGCAGCCGTACCAAAAGTTTTTCTTCTACTTCCGCCGGAATGTGCGAGAGCGATATCTCAAATTGGCTGCGCTTAGGTGGTCCCTGTGCTAACTTTTCGCGGAGTTCTTTAATTTCCGCCTGCAACGGCTCAATGAATTGGGCAACTACGGCTCGAAAGCGGGCGGACTCGGCCAGCGCCTCCGCACCCGCCGATACCTCCGATAGGTGTGACCAATCATCAGGCGAAGTTTCGAGACCCCAGAAGTTATCTGGCTGATCCAACCTCGCGCCCAGCTTCCAACCCTGTTGATCGGAGTCCATCGGTTGGCAGTCGACAATATGGGCCATCGTCCAGCGGCCGTCTTTGCTTTCGATTTGCACCGAAACGCCCGCGTCCAGCTTCACGGAAGAACGCATCGCGCACCCGTGGGCGCTGACGACTAACGTCTCACATACTTCGGAGAAGCCGGAATCCGGCTCCAGGCTGGTAACAAGAATCGGGAGAGCGATCGGTAACCTCGAACTGCGGCGTAAAGCAGACAGATTTGGCGCGTGCATGGTGGTCCCTTCTGGCGAAGTGTGCCCGCTTCTCGTGTCCGTGGCGTGGACTCGAGCTCTCTTAAGGTAACGCTAGATTGGTTACAAAGCTCGACACGATAGTGTCTTTTCGCCTGTGCGATGGGACACTGCCCCCTGTGTGATCGTTTGTAAGGTGCGTCTGCTGCCCCAAAAACCGGAGAGACTAGGACGGGGGCAGTAGTTTCACGCCGAGATCGCTTTGGAGCACTCGGGGCAGATTTTATGCGTGACTTTCGCTTCCGAGTGCGCTCTCACGTAATACTCGAAAGGCTGCCAATAACCTTTTTGATCTTGTATTTTTTTGCACGACAGACAGATTGGCAGCAGTCCCTCCAAGGTATGGATGTTCGCGAGAGCGGCCTTCAGGTCGCGAAGCGTACGCTCTTTTTCGGTTTCGGCTCGATCGCGTGCTTTCAGGGATTGTTCCAACCTCACGAGGTTCCGCCGAAGCTCAAGCTGCGCCAGCACCTGCCGGCTCAAGGCCTTGAGGGCTTCGACTTGCTCAGGGCTCAGCTCCCGAGGCACCCGGTCAACGACACACAGAGTTCCGAGCGCGTGGCCCTTGGTCGTCAATGTGGCGCCGGCGTAGAAACGGACTTGAGGGTCAGATACGACCAAAGGATTGTCCGCAAACCTCTCATCTTTTCTGGCATCCGGCACGATAAAAACGTCAGGCTGGAGAATTGCGGAGGCGCAAAAAGCGATGTCGCGGGAGGTCTCGGTAAAAGTAACGCCGACCTTCGATTTGAACCATTGGCGGTCAGCGTCGACCAGGCTGATCAGTGCAACCGGTGTTTGGCATACGTATGAAGCCAATAACGTGAGATCGTCAAAACCGGCTTCTGGTTCGGTGTCGAGAATCTCATAGCCACGCAGTGCCGCAAGGCGCTCTTGTTCGTTGGCAGGTTTGGCGGGGATCATCGCTGGCCTCCGTAGCGGCCGCGTACTGAAATACACCCGACTCTACCGCTGTTGGCACGAGAATTCAACCAGACTGTCAAGATACGAAGCCCCGCTTGGCGCCCAATGGACGGGCTCGAACCTGGGGAACCATCCAACTTTTATTATTCTTCTCGCAGGAGGATCATCGGATCGACCGAAAGAGCGCGTCGCGCTGGAATCCAGGTAGCCAGCAGCCCTAGTGACGACATCGCGACAACAACACCGGCCAATACCAGCGGATCGCGGGGAGTTGCTTGATATACGATGAACGCCAGCACCCGGCTCGCCAGAATTCCGAGCAGTAATCCTGTTGCTGAGCCAAGGGCAAGCAACTTGAATGCTCGCCCCAGCGCGGCTTGCAACACTTCCCTGCGGTGCGCGCCAAGGGCAACACGAATTCCCAGCTCCCGCAGTCGCTTGCTGACGGAGTATGCCGCCATTCCGAAGATGCCGGTTACAGCCAGCGTCGCGCCTAGACCGCCCATGACTCCCAGCGCCATTGACGCCGCTCGTGCCGCAAACAGAGCGGTCCCCAGCTCTTTCTGCCACGTGTTAATTGTAAGGGGCAAACCCGTGTCCAGCCCGTGCAACGCGCGTGCGAGCACAGGCGCCAGTTCCTGCGGATTACGGTTCGACCGCACCAGTAACCATGTGTTGCTCGACGGCGCTTGCAGGATCGGAAGAAACATCGCTGGTTGCGGGGCTTCACTCAGCGTTTTGTACTTCCCGTCCTCAACCAAGCCCACTACCTGTACGCGCGTCCCTCCCCAAATCTTGAAGAAGCCGCCGACAGCCTTTTCCTGCGAACCGAAGACTTTGCGCGCAAACTCCTGATTCACCACCGCCACGCGTGGCGCTTTGCTTTCGTCGCTCCACGTGAAAGTCCTACCCTGAAACAAGGTGGTTTGGGCGGCTTGAAAATAGCCTGGGGAAACGCCGAATTCCATGGCTTCGGCTGATGCGTTGGCCATTTTGTAGTCTGTTGTGCTGTCTGAAAAAACAGCTGAGTCGCCCCAGCCAAGATGCAGGGGAATGCGCTCCGCATATGCCGACGAGGTCACTCCGGGGATATTCGCGACCGCGTCCAACATGCGCTTTTGCATCGCCGCTGCGTTCGCTCCGGTATAACCGGCCATATCCACGTCGGTATTCACCAGGATTGTGTTTCGCGGTTCAAAGCCGAAATTGCTGTTCAGTGAGCGAACCATCCCTCGCACAGCCACCAAAGACGATGTCACCAGCACAGCGCATAGCGCAATCTGTCCCACCAGCAGCAAATCGCGCATCGCGAGACGAGGTGCGCCTGCCAAACCGGTCGCGCCAGCTTTGATGCCCTGGTAGGGATCGGCCCCGAGAACCTGACGCACCGGTACCATGCCAAAGAGGAGTCCGCTGATTAACGCGAGAAGTATTGCGACGATGTACGTGCGCGCGTCCGGATTAACCGCCACATTGATGGGAATATTCGGAATCGGCTGCCACGCGCTCAGCCAGCGCAGCAGTGCTATCGCTGCCGCCAGCCCGAGTGCGCCACCAGTCAGCGAAACCATGACCGCCTCGGTTAGCAATTGGCGCAGGATCCGTCCACGGGTCGAACCGAGCGCCAGCCGTAGCGCAACTTCCCGCGACCGGTCTGCGGCGCGGGCGGAAAACAGGCTTCCCATGTTTGCGCAAGCCGCCAGTAGAATCAGTACGGCCAGCAACATCAGGCCACCCACAAAGGCATGAACCGGCCCTCCGAGCATGTCGCCTGCCAACCCTGGGCGCGCCAGCGAAAAAGTCATGCCATCGTCTTCTTTCGGATACTCCCTGGCCAGAGACGCGGCAATGGAGTTCAGGTGTGCGGTTGCTTGCCTCGTAGTTACACTGTTTTTCAAATGCCCAACCAGCGACATGCCTCGTTCACCGCGCGATTCGAGTGCGCCGTAGCCTTCAACTTGCGGCTGATTCACCAGCGGCACCCAAATGTCGGGCGCAAAGAACAGTTCCGTTCCTCGGAACCTTGGCGGCGCGACCCCCAGAATGGTATATGCGAACTTGTTCAGTCGAACCACCCGACCTGCCACTCCGCGATCCCCCGGGAAATGACTCTGCCAATACGAATAGCTCAGCACAATGTAAGGGGCGGTGTTTGGCCCGTGCTCATCCGAACCGTGGAAGAAACGGCCAAGGTAGGGCTGAATTCCAAGCTCGTCGAAGTAATTCCCGCTCGCCATATACAACCAGACTGGGGAGGGGTTGCCATCTGTGTCCAGCCCCGCAGTGGAGATCTCGTACGCTATCAGTGCAGCGAAGGTTCGATTCCTGTCGCGCAGATCAAGATAGTCGGGATACGAGTTCGTTGGAGCGCGATCCTTTCCGCGCTCGATCATGTAGAGATTCTCCGCATGCGGCACATTCACCGGGCGTAGCACCAGCGCGTTCAGGATGCTAAACACCACGGCGTTCGCGCCGATCGCCAGGGCCAGCGTCAAAACTGCGGCAACGGCAAAACCGGGAGACTTACGCGACATGCGGACACCAAAACGTAGGTCCTGCACAAGAGTGTCGGCTTGAAATTTCATTTACAAATATCCTTTCGACGCCAGTCGCCCAAAAGCACGCTCAACAAAATATTCATTCCTCGCGTAGCAGTACCATAGGATCAACCGAGAGAGCGCGCCGGGCTGGGATCCATGTGGCCAGTAGTCCCAACAATGACATCGCTAGAACGGCACCAGTCAATATCAGCGGATCGCGGGGAGTTGCCTGATCAACGATGAACGCCAGTACACGGCTCGCAAGAATTCCCAGAAGCAATCCTGCTGAGGAACCAATAGTCAGCAATTTGAATGTTCGTCCCAGCGCTGCCCGTAAGACCTCTTTGCGCTGGCCGCCGAGGGCGACGCGAATTCCCAATTCTTTGAGCCGCTTGCTGACGGAGTAGGCGGCCATTCCGAAGATGCCAGTTACAGCCAGCATCGCGCCCAGCACGCCCAATACACCCAGTGCAAGTGTCGCCATACGCGGACCAAACAGAATCGGGTCCAGTTCCTGCTCCCGCCTTTGGACATAAACTGGCAGCCCTGAATCGAGTTGCCGCAGTGAGCTCCTTATGGCCGTTCCCAGTTGCTGCGGATCGCGGCTCGATCGCACCACGATCCATGTCGAAGTGGAGGGCGATTGCAGGATGGGGAGAAACATCGCCGGCTGCGGCTCTTCGGTGAGGCTGTTATATTTTCCGTCTTCTGCAATACCCACGACTTGAGTGCGCGTTCCATCCGGCATCTTGAAATAGCCGCCTATAGCGTTGGTTACGGAGCCAAAGATCCTCTTGGCAAAATTCTGGTTCACGATTGCTACGTGAGGCGAATCTTTTTCGTCATGCCACGTGAAAGGCCGTCCAGACATCAAGGCTGTCCCTGCGGCCTGGAAGTATTCGGGCGAAATCTTGAACATGACGGAATCAAACACGGCGCTTGATGGCCTAAGATCTGACGTATTGTCACGGAAGACATTTGAGTCCCCAGGGCCGTCGCCTAACGGAACCTGATCGGCCAAGCCCACAGACTCCACACCAATAATCGACTCCAGGGTTTCAATCATGCGCTTTTGCATCGGGGGCACTTGATCGCCGCGATATCCTGCCATACTGAGGTCGGTATCGATGAGCATCGTATTCTGCAACTCGAAACCAAAATTGTCATGCAAAGACCGCGACAATCCGCGCACCGCAACCATCGAAGAAGTAACCAGCACGGCACAGATCGCAATTTGCAGGACGAGCAAGATATCTCGTGCCGTGATGCGCCGCCCCATTCTACCGGTCGATCCGGATTTGACGACTTCATACGGATTGGTGCGGAGTACCTGCCTTACCGGGACTGCTCCAAACAGTAATCCACTTGCCAAAGCCAGCAGCAAAGCGACTCCGTACACATTTGCATCGGGGTTCACGGATAAATGGATTGGCCATCTGGAAAATGGCTGCCACGCGCTGAGCCCGTGCAACAGCACGACGCTGCCCCATAGCCCGACCGCGCCTGCAACGAGCGAAATCAGCGTCGCCTCTGTAAAGAGTCCCCGCAGGATCCGTTTGCGGCTCGATCCCAGTGCGAGCCTTAAAGCAACTTCCCGGGAATGGTCGGCGGCCCGCGCGGCAAACAGGCTGCCCAGGTTGGCGCATGCGGCCAGCAAAATTAAGCCCGACAGCAGGAGCAATCCGGTGAGGAATTCTCGCATCGGACGCCCAATATAGTCGCCATAAAGGCTGGGACGCGCCAGGGTGAAGCTTAATTTGTCATCTTCTTTGGGATAGGTTTTTCCGAGATCCGCGCCAATTGAGTTTAGATCGGCGATCGCCGGTGCTGGAGTGACCCCCGCCTTCAGGTGTCCCATCAGCATGAAAATCCAATGGTCGCCGCGGGCGTTCAGGTCATCCTCACCGAGCTGCGGGTGGTTCACAAGCGGCACAAAAAAATCGGGATTGAAAAACAGCAACGTCCCGTGGAACTCTGGCGGCGCTACACCGATGATGGTAAAAGGATGCTTGTCCACCTGAACGACACGGCCCACGACGCCCCGATCATCATGAAAATGCGTGTGCCAAAACGCATAGGTGAGCACGATATAGGGAGCGCTGTTTGGGCCATGCTCATCGGAGGCGTGAAAGAAACGACCAAGAATCGGCTGAAGGCCCATTGCGTCGAAGTAGTTTCCGCTAGCTTCCTCGACCCAGGTTCGCGATGGACTGTCGCCTGTATCCAGTCCGGCCATAGCGATGTTATAAGCCACGAGACTTTCAAAGCCGTGGTTGTGGTCGCGCAGATCGACATAGTCGGGATACGACGCTGACATGCTACTGACCCGCTGGCGCCAGAGTCCGTAGAGGCTTTCAGCGTGGGGCACATTCAAGGGGCGAATTATGAACGCATTCATGACGCTGAACACCACGGCGTTTGCGCCGATTGCCAAGGCGAGCGTCAAAACGGCGGCGATGGTGAATCCGGGGGACTTGCGTAGCTGACGTAGGGCGAATCGGAGGTCCTGGAGCAAAGTGGTCATGTTCGGCCTATAGCGACGATGTGGTTACGTCCAGAGAAATGCAATTCTGGAGCCAACGGGTCGTGGCTGTAATTTTATGAGAATGAAGCAGTTTGCGGTACGTTCTGGTGAATGGGACGTGATTGCGTGTCCGGTTTCAGGGGAGATTGTCCGGGAATGAACAGGGACGGGGAAAGAATCCCAGGTTAGCGCCACAAAACGGCGCGAACCTGTGGCACCTTTACGCTAACGTAAGTCGCGAAAGTCTGGGCTGGTTTTTAGATGCTCTGGGAATTCCTTTTCATAGTGAGACAGGCCAGGGCAAATCAGGTCTCGATGGGCGAAGTCGAAGCCATACCTTTCCATTTCCCTTTCCGCTCTGTCCGCTGACCATTCCTCTTGAGCCATGCGATAGGCTGCGATCATCATGCCTGTGCGGTCATCCCCCAAACGGCAGTGAACGAAAATCTTTTTACCCGGATTCTTCCGCACCAGCCTAAGAAATTGCGCGAAGGTCTTGTCTTTAGGAAAGGGACAATGCCACGGCATTGCTACGTACTGCATCCCCAGATGTGTCACGATCCTGCGCTCGCTCTCGCGCGACCCACGAAGGTCTACCACGATATTGATCCCCTTCTCTGCCAGAATGCTAAATCCGCGTTTCGAGGGCTGACCGCCGCGATACAGGGTCGGAGTCGCCTCGCCGAAGTTGGGCAGGTTCTTGCGCATTGACTCGCTTTGTCTCGAGGGTGCAGCCGATAACGTCGAGGCAAGTGCGAGACCCACCAAGAGGCCTTTGATCGATGCGTTTCGGCAGATTTTGATTTTCATTTTTAGATCGGACGATCACTAGCGCGGCCCGACGATCAGCCTGTCCCCGAGAGTACATAATTCTGATGGATTTGGCTCCCGGCAGTTTGTCTGCGTCCTTGAGAAATAGCGCAAGGACGCGCATCGCGATGCCCTGATCGACACAAAAACAAACACTTGACACGGAAATTGCGTAACGGTATAGTTACGCATTATGCGTCACCGTTCGGTTACATATTCACCAGAGGCAATTTTCGGGGCGTTGGCTGACCCCACCCGCCGGGCTGTGCTCGATTTGCTGCGGCGGGGAAGCCAGCCTGCCGGCCAGATAGCGGAGGCCTTTCCCGTGTCGCGTCCGGCAATTTCCAAGCATCTGCGAGTGCTCCGTCGCGCGCATCTGGTCAGCGAGAGACGAAATGGAAGGCATCGTTTCTACCACCTAAATCCTGAGCCTCTCAAGACCGTGGATTCGTGGCTCGAGCAGTATCGCGGCTTCTGGCAAACCAATCTGGAAAGTTTGAAGAAATTTGTAGAAGCCGAGTATGAAAAAGAAGCCGGCGGAAGAAAGCCGGAAAGGCAGTGAAGATAGATTGAAAGAACTCATCAGAAAGGAATAAAAAAAGGAGACGCTTATGGCTATCGCCACAATTGTTCCAGATCAAGACACAGTTGTTGTAGAAATTTTTATCGCAGCCCCGCCGGAGCGAGTTTTTGAAGCGATCACAGATCCCAAGCAGACGTCACAATGGTGGGGACAGACTGGCAATTATCGCGTTACGAGCGGGCAGGCGGATGTGCGTCCCGGAGGAAAATGGCTTACCGCGGGAGTCGGAGCGGATGGAAAGCCTTTTCAAGTGGATGGGGAGTATCTGGAAGTTGATCCTCCGCGCCTGTTGGTCCACACCTGGAATCCGAGTTATGAACCCAGTCTCAAAGACACGGTTGTGCGTTGGGAGCTCGAACCGCGCGGGGTTCATGGACTGCATCCGACTGGTCCGCGCAAGGCCGGTACAGGCACAAATGTGACGATCCGTCACAGCGGATTTGCCGGCAACACAAAGTCAGCCACGGGCCACGGCGAAGGATGGAAGCGAGTCCTCGGCTGGATGCAGGCGTTTGTGGAAAAGGGCGAGACAGTGGATACGCGCTCTTGAGTTACGCAATCGGAGTGTCCAGCCTTCGCGTTTGCTCGAAGGCTGGGCAGTTCTGTGATTGTTCGGAGGAAAAATCCCCGCCCTGTCTCTCCAAAAATCGGAGAGACGAGGACGGGGCAACCTTTGGGATCCGGCGGGAGGCTAAGCGTTTATGATCCGCCGCTGTGACGAGCGCGACTTTGAAGTGATTTGGACCATCATCAACGATGGGGCACAGGCCTATAAAGGGACCATCCCCGCAGATCGCTGGACACAGCCGTACATGTCCAGAGAGAAATTGCAGCATGAAATCGATGACGGTGTTGTTTTCTGGGGCTGCGAGGATGCCGGGGAACTGCTTGGAGTTATGGGCATCCAAGAGATCGAGGACGTGACTCTGGTTCGGCACGCCTATGTTCGCACCACCAGCCAGAAGCAAGGGATTGGAGGAGGCTTGCAATCCCATTTGCGGGATCTGGCAAGCCGGCCAATGCTGATCGGCACATGGGCGGATGCGGTATGGGCGATTCGCTTCTATGAACGGCACGGCTTTCAAGCGCTCAGTCCCGAGGTGAAGGACCGGCTGTTGAAACGGTATTGGAAAATTCCTGCACGTCAGATTGAAACGTCCGTAGTGCTGGCAGACAAGACGTGGTGGGAACTCAGAGTTGGAGTTTGACGCTTTTGTGATCCTCACGATCTCGGTCACCTGGCCCTATCGCGACAACGGACGAATTGCCATTCTTTCGATTTGGGATTTTCCTTCCTGTGATCGAAGCCAAAGCTCGATGATCAGTGTGTTGATCGAGAAACCGATCCAGAACGCGATACCAAAGAACTGTTCAGGTGCAAGATGGGTGACCTTACTGGTGGCGAAGAATATTCCCATCACCGGGCGGGTAGTTGCGATACCAAGAAGGACCGCAATTGCCCGTGTCATCCACCGCAAGGTCAGCACTGGCTCGCGGCGCAACTGCCATGCCCGAAATAGCGAGAATAGAAAAAGACTATTGAACAACAAAACCGCAGAGCGTTCCACCCATCCGCCAACCGAGTACTTGCTCATCGCGTAGGCCGTGACACCTACTACCAACCCAAGGGGGAACAGCAAGCGTTTGGGCCACGCCGCGCTCGCGAACCGCCGAATGTAGAGAAACGGAGTCAGCAGGACGAAAGCCAATGCTGGAAGAATGTGCGCCAACGTGAGCGCTGCGTGCGACGCAAATGCGGCATCGAGTTGGGCCAACTGCGGTGGCGCGGATTGTGGTGGGTATGCAAGCGCAATCGTGCGCCGAAACACCACGGCAACGGCAATCACGGTGCAGAGCCAAAACCCTATGCGCAGCCAGCGCCATGAAGTTTGCGTCTTTGAAATCGCCCCGGTCCTTCCGCCCTCAGCATTCGGGTTAACCACGAGACTAAAACCTCACAACTTATCCATCAGAAATTGGTTTTTGGTATCGCGTACGACTCCAGATATCCACACTTTGGACAGCGGAATGTTTTAACGGGAACCAATTGATCTGCCTTCATCTTTAGACCTGTCCAGAAGCTCTTCCTGGGCTCCCCGGGAGACCAGACTTGCTGGCTGCTTTCGCCCTCTCTTAAATCCGGAACGTAACCAACCTCCATTTGCACATGACATCTGATGCATTCGATCGCTTTAGTCATTGCTTCCTCAGCTTCCAAATCGCTCGAAATTCTGCGGGCATCGCGTGCAGGATGACTGCATTGTAATCCGTTGTCCTGATCAGGAATCGATGAGGGTTGGGGCGATTTTCCCCGGCACCGTAGCAACCATACAATATTTGCACCCCTCATTCGTCTACAACCATAGATGAGCGGCGCGGCGAGCCTGGAGAGGATGGCACTCGGACAGGACCAGCGGATCTCCGAAGTGGTCAAGCGGGAGCAGTCTCGTCTGCGCAATTTTATTCGACGGCGCGTGCCCGATCCGCGCGACGCTGAGGACATCCTGCAGGACGTTTTTTACAAGCTGGTGGAAGCGAATCGTCTGCTGATGCCGATCGAACATGTTACCGGCTGGTTGTTTCGGGTGGCGCGTAATCGCATCACTGACCTCTTGCGCAAGAAGAAGCCGGAGAATTTCAGCGATGCCGCGGTCGCGCGCAACGAGGGGGATGACGGCGACGAGATGCTGGCGTTCGAAGACTTGTTGCCTTCGCGCGATGCCGGTCCTGAGGCACTTTACGCCCGTAGCGTGCTGCTCGATGAACTTGAGTCCGCGGTCGATGAACTGTCGGAGGAGCAGCGCGAAGTGTTTGTTGCGCACGAATTCCAAGGACGCAGCTTCAAGGAGATCGCTGCCGAGACGGGCGTGAACGTGAATACGCTGTTGTCGCGCAAGCGCTATGCCGTGCTGCATCTGCGCGAGCGATTGCAAGACGTTTATGACGAATTTACGAAGTCGTGATTTTACGAAAGCTGATTTACAAAGATAAAGAGGAACTGAACATGAGTAGAAGATGGAAAATGGTTTTTCTTGCGCCGCTGGCGATTCTGGCGATGCTGGTATTTGCTTACATTGGCGGCGAACTTGTGATGCTGTTGTGGAATTGGCTGCTGCCGCCGCTCTTTGGCTGGCGCCAGATCACCTTCTGGCAAGGGCTGGGACTTCTGGCGCTATGCCGGATCCTCTTCGGCGGATTCGGAAGGCACGGTTCCGGTCGACCCAATTTTCGCCGGCGCATGAAAGAGCGATGTGGGAACATGACCCCAGAGGAGCGGGAACGATTTCGGCAAGCCATGCGCGAACGTTGGGGGTTTGGCACGTCCACCGGGGAAACCAAGCAGGGATGAAGCCGTATTGTGCGGCGGCCTGCGATTGGCTCTCGCTTGGTATTCATGCTCCAAACAGTTTGCCTCCCACCTCCTCGGTTGTGATGATGTTTGAAAAAAGCTAACGGTCAGCATATGAAAGAGTGCCTACTGCTCGTCAGCTGCGGAGCAGGTTGCGCCGATCCATTTGCCAGTGTAAATACCTTTGATATTCACGGTATGACCATTTCCAGTTGAGCTACCTTGCATCGATGCTTTAACGTTTCCCGGGTCTAGGACATGGAATTTGATATCAACCTCAGTCTTCATGCCCTGGTCCTTGCCGGCCGCGCAGGATGATCCCTGTACCTCCATGTCAGTGTTTGTGGAATTCAGAACGCTCCAGGCACACTTCTCATCAGATCCGTTCGCCCACGGATTGGTATTCAAATCCTTCGGTGTTACACACTTTTTGTAGGTGATCGTCTGCGGTGTTCCCCCGAACCTGCTCTTCATCATTTCCTCAATTCTGGCGCGCTGTTCGGGGGTCATTTGCGCCAATCTGGCCTGCATTTCCGGCGTTATCGGTGGAAGCCCGCTGGCCGTGTGAGTCGAAGTCACTTGCCAAAGACCGGTCTTGACGTTGAGCGGTGTGTAGTTGTCCGCTGCCAAGAGAACCAACGCACATAAGAGAAGCGCGGCAAAACAAATTATCTTTCGCATTTCGTCCTCCTAGAGTTTGTAGGTTATTTACTTCGTATGCATAGTCCAGGCTCTCGGCTTTGTGGCGCGGCTTTCGTCGATTTTATCCATACTGCCTATGTTCGGGCAAAATCAATAAATCCGTGCTGCACGTCTGTTCTTGTCAGTTTCACTTTCAACTTGTCTCCTACGTCCAGTCCCTTGTCGCCTTGGGCTAGAAGGCCTTCTACGTGCGGTTGCATTACTCGAACGAAGGTGCCTTTTGGGGTAGCTCCGGTGACGATGGCGTCGAACGTATCTCCGATGCGGCGGCTCATGGCTATGGCGGCCATGCGTTTCGACATTTGGCGCTCTACTTTGCGCTCGGCATCGCCTTTTTGGGTGCAGTTTGCGGCGATGGCTTCGAGTTCGGCGTCACAATAAGGAGAAGGGCGGTTAGCAATGACCGACTTCACGAGTCGTTGCGTGACCAGGTCTGCGAAGCGGCGGTTGGGAGCGGTGGAGTGAGTGTAGTCCTGAACGGCGAGGCCGAAGTGTCCCTGCGCCGGCTCTCCCGGACGCTCCACAACGTATTCGCCTGGACCGATCAGCTTGATGACGGCCAGCGATAGATCGGCGAAGTGGTCGGGATCGACGGTGCATCTCTTAACCAGAAAATCATTCAGGGCTTTGGAGTCTGGATCGGAGGGCAGCTTTTCTCCCAGGCCCGCGGCGAGTTGGACGATGCGGTCCCAGCGTTCGGGAGTCTTGACGATGCGCCGCAGCGACGAAACTTTTTGGAGCAGGCGGGCGATGACACCATTGGCCGCGATCATGAAGTCCTCAATCAGCTCAGTGGCGCGATTCTTATTTTGAGTCTCGACGTTGACAACCTGGTCGTTGGACACTATTCCGCGAATTTCCTGCGTATCTATATCTAGGGCGCCTTGCTCATAGCGACGCTTGCGCAATGCTTGCGCGGCTTCATCCTGCAATTTCAGTTGCGATTGCAGTTCTGCGGACATGGCAACTTTTGGCGGAGCTGCCGCAGGTCCCTCGAGCCATGCGCCGACGGCAGGATATGCAAGCTGCACTTTGTTGCGGACGATGGCGCGATATACGTTGGGCGAATTGACGCTTCCGTCCGGGCCGACGACGTATTCGGTCACTACGGCGAGCTTGTCGTCATCCTCGAGAAGCGATGTTGCGCCTGTGGAAAGCGCCTCGGGCAGCATGGGAAAAATTCGGACTCCGGTATAGACGCTGGTGGCCTCGCTGGCGGCATGCTTGTCGATGGGAGAGTACTTGGGGACGAAGGCGTCCACGTCGGCGATGCCGATTAGAATTTTGATTTTTCCGTCGGGCGTGCGCTCGGCATATTCGATCTGATCGAGGTCGCGCGAGGTGTCGTTGTCGATGGAGGACCACAGAAGATTGCGGAGGTCCCGGATGTCGGGGCCTGGCGTGGCTTTCGGCGGATTCGCTTTCAGTTGGGCTAGCTGCTGCGCAATTGCAGGGGGGAAGTCCGGCTCGAAGCCGTACTTCGTCATCACTTGTTTGGATATGGCCTGAAGGTCGATGTGAGGATTAGCGGTCGAAGTCATGGCTGTAATAGTAAATGGCACGCTCGCATACCAATTTTGCATGAGCTGTGATTTTCTTATCGTGGTTTCCCAAGAAGGGTGAGAACTTTCGCGGGCGAGGGCGCCCGCGCCGCACGGGCACCAAATCTGACTTCTCTGACTTTACGGCGGCGGTTTGGGACGTGCTACAATGAGCCGCACTCAAAGGTTCTGCGGACAACGAAATCCAGCGGTCTCCCACAATTAAGAAGACGGAAATCAACACCGGTGACCGATAATTCCCCGAATACCGCAACCATCACCTACGCCGATGCTGGCGTCGATATTGACCGTGCCAATCGCACAAAGAAGCGAATCAAGTATCTAGCACATAAGACCTTCAATCGCGGCGTGCTGAGCGAAATTGGCGGGTTTGGCGCATTATTCGCGATCGATAAACAGAAGTATGTGAATCCAGTGCTGGTCTCTAGTGTGGATGGCGTCGGCACAAAACTTAAGGTCGCTTTTGAGATGAAGGTGCACCACACCATTGGCGCCGATCTCGTCAATCACTGCGTCAATGACATCGTCGTACAAGGCGCGACGCCGCTCTTCTTCATGGACTATCTCGCCACCGGAAAGCTCGAACCGGAGGTGGCGGAAAAAGTCGTCGAGGGTTTAGCCGAGGCCTGCAAGCACAACGGCTGTGCACTGATTGGTGGGGAAACTGCCGAGATGCCCGGCTTCTATCCTGAAGGGGAGTATGACCTCGCAGGCTTTATTGTCGGAGTGGTTGAGCGCGAGAAAATTATTAACGGCAAGAATGTGCAACTCGGAGACGTAATTCTGGGTCTGGCTTCGAACGGCCTTCACACCAACGGATACTCGCTCGCACGAAAGCTTCTCTTCGAAATTGGCGGATATACGCCGGAGTCGTACGTTAACGAGTTGAAGGGCAAAGTCGGAAACGAGTTGATGCGCACCCACAAGAGCTATTGGCCTTCCGTTAAGAGGCTGGTGGATGGTGACTGCGTAACCGCAATGGCCCACATTACCGGAGGCGGGATCACGGATAATCTCCCGCGAATGCTTCCTCGCGGAATGGCGGCCATCATCGAAATGGGTTCATGGACGGTGCCGCCGATCTTCGAACACCTGCAAAAGCTCGGGAACGTGGCGCAGGAAGAAATGTTGCGGACCTTCAATATGGGGTTGGGAATGCTCCTAGTGGTGCCGTCTGCCAAATTCAAGAAAGCTCAGACCGTCATCGAGCGTGCGGGCGAGAAAGCCTTTACCGTGGGCAGAATCGTAAAGGGCGAGCGGAAGGTCATCTATACCTAAACAGGCCGGCTCATAAAAATCAGCGTACAGGCGTTACTTTGATCGTGTTCGCGCGACAATCCCGTATGGTGCCGCAAGTTGTTGGCTGCAAATCCTTCGTCAAGCAGACGTACATACCCGTGAGGTAGTTGTTTCCGCAACTCACGGCGATGTTATCTCGGTTAAGGCTCGGGTTCACTTCTAGAAATTTCTCTTTTAGTTCACCGGGCGTAATGGAAAACCCTTCCGAGGGAGCGGCGAGCTGCGCAGGTATTTTTGTCGACGTATACGCCCGTCTCAAGAGCTTGAAATATTCGTCGGCACTCAATCCGCTGCAGGTTCCGTGCGTTGCCCACTCGTGTTGGATGAGTTTCTCGTCCGGCATTATGTCTAACATTGCCGACGGATTGCTTGGACCGGGCGCGTTGGAACAGTCTTCAGGATATCCCCCCGTAAACTGCGGCCACAGCCCATGCACAATAAAACCGTGGTGACCATTCTGGCATTCGGGGCTGTAGCCGTGATCGTGGCAGAACTCCGGAGACCATGAAAGGGTCAGAACGTAAAAATCGAAGACACCTGGTTGGCCGCTTTGCCTCGGACGGTGTGCTCGCGCGAGTGAAAAGCTGGAAACACAAGTGATGACGATAAGAGATAGAACTTTTCGCGAACTCTTCATAACGGGTTGGCTTGGGGGCGCTTCACTTTAGTCGATTCACTTCAGGCGGGCTTGCTTCCCACCGTTGCGAAAACCGCGCAAGATGGGCCACCCAGATGGGATAGCCCCGACAAAATACAAAACGACGCTAGTTGAACGTGTTGCAGGATGCAATGGTTCCATCGGTAAAGCCTCGCTGAAACCACTCCGTGCGCTGCGCCGATGTCCCGTGTGTGAAAGTTTCAGGATTGACGTGTCCTGTGGACATGCGCTGGAGGCGATCATCGCCGACCGCCGCTGCGGCTTTTAGTCCTTCGTTCACCTCTCCAGGATCAAGAAGGTGCCGTTGATCGGTGCTGTGTCCCCAGACGCCGGCGAAGCAATCGGCTTGCAACTCCAGGCGGACTGAAAGCTCATTCGCGGAACTCGGATTGTGCTGCCGTTCGGCTCTGACCTTGCCCTCGATACCGAGAAGTTTTTGCACGTGGTGTCCCACTTCGTGCGCAATAACGTAGGCTTCAGCAAACTCCCCGGGGGCTCCGAAACGTTGCTTTAGCTCATCGAAGAACGACAGATCGAGATAAACCTTTTCGTCGTCTGGACAATAGAAAGGGCCACTGGCGGACTGCGCCATGCCGCATGCGGAATCGATCGACTCCCGAAAAAGCACCAACTTGGCGTGATGATACTGAACTCCTTCGGCAGGAAGCATCTTCTCCCAAGTGCTTTGGGTGTCGTTAAAAACGAAGGTTACGAAGTCTACTAGTGGCTGTTCGGCTTTGTCCTCGGCCGTGTTTTGAGAGATTGCCGTGGGGGCACTGGTGTTATCGGTGCTGAGCAGCGCGAGAAAGTTTCGTTTAAAAATGAAACTGAGAACGAGAAGGATGAGGATGCCACCGATGCCGAGGTGCATGCCTCCTAACTGGAATCCCCCGCCACCACTATCGTCTCGGCGATCTTCAACGTCGCTACTGTCTCCGCCCGGCGTCCAGCGCATAGGGTCCCTCCAGTGACTTGAATCGTGTTCAAAGCTTAGTTGCAGGATAACAACCAGAGGTGGTTCACGCTCGGGCATTCGCTGATTAAATCCGTCCCGTGCGAATTCAGTCCGACAGCCGCTATTGGTTGTACACTACTCGGCGGCTTCTAAGCCAACTCGCGCTACATCAGTTATGAATACCAAGCCCTCCCTTTTGGCTGAACTCCTCGCCGAGTTTCTCGGAACGTTTGTATTAATTCTCTTCGGCGTTGGGGTAGTCGCCATGGTGGTTTTGTTTCCGTCCACCACTCCCGGAGAAATTATTCATGGCGGCTACACGAACATCACTCTTGGGTGGGGATTAGCGGTAACCATGGGGATTTATGTTGCCGGATCGATTTCGGGCGCGCATCTTAACCCCGCGGTCACGCTGACGCTGGCGGTGTTTCGGGGATTTCCGTGGCGGAAGGTGTTGCTTTATTCGCTTGCGCAAACTGCAGGCGCCTTTGTTGCGGCGGCTCTGGTATATAGAAATTATCTGCCGGCATTTCGCGTAGTGGATCCGCAATTGATGCGCACGGCTGGCGTGTTCACCACTTTTCCGGCTTTCCCTGAAATCATGCAAGCGGGATTTTTAGACCAAGTAATCGGTACAGGGCTGTTGCTGCTCCTTATTTTCGCGATCACAGATGAATATAATTCGCCTCCCGGGAACGGACTGGCGCCGCTGATGATTGGGCTGGTTGTGGTGGCGATCGGCATAAGCTTTGGCGGTATGCATGGTTATGCAATTAATCCAGCCCGGGACTTCGGCCCGCGACTGTTCACGGTTGCAGCGGGCTTCCATAACAATGGAATCACCGATGGCAGGCGCGTGTGGTGGGTTCCAGTAGTTGCGCCTCTTCTTGGTGGCTTGATTGGTGGCGTGGTTTACGATTTCGGCATTCGGCGATTCCTGCCTCGTTTTCAGGCAAGGAAACCCTACTAAGGAGGTTCACTTGCAGTGCGTCCTAGCGCTCGATCAGGGCACGACCAGTTCGCGGGCGATTTTGTTCGACCGCGAAGGCGTTATTAAAGGCGTGACGCAACGTGAGTTCGAGCAGATATTTCCGCAGCCGGGCTGGGTTGAACACGATCCAGAAGAGATTTGGAGTTCGCAAATCAGTGTTGCGGTTGAGGCGCTGAGCCGGGGAGAGCTGCGTCCTCGAGAAATCGCTGCGCTCGGCATCACGAACCAACGCGAGACAACAGTTGTGTGGAATCGCGAGACAGGGAAACCGGTTTACAACGCGATTGTTTGGCAGGATCGTCGAACTGCGGCTTTTTGCGATCAGCTTAAAGCTGATGGTCATGAGGCGCTGATCCAGCAACGCACCGGGCTGATGATCGATTCTTATTTCTCCGCGAGCAAGATCACATGGATTCTTGATCACGTGCCGGGCGCGCGAGATCTCGCTAACGATGGGAGGCTTGCCTTCGGCACTGTGGATAGCTGGCTCATTTGGAAGCTGACAGGCGGCCGCATCCACGCGACGGATGCGAGCAATGCCTCCCGGACCATGCTTTTCAACATTCGTATCGGGCAATGGGATGATGAGCTGTTGGGCATCTTCCGGGTTCCCAAGTCGATGATGCCTGCAGTGGGGGCGTCGTCTCAGGTTTATGAAGAAGTTACGACGACTCTGGGTCTGAGTGGTGTCGCCATCGCGGGAATAGCTGGGGATCAACAGGCCTCTTTATTTGGGCAGAGATGCACTTCGCCGGGCCTTACAAAGAATACCTACGGGACGGGATGCTTCGCTCTGCAAAATACGGGAACGGTTGCGGTCTCATCATCGAATCGGCTCGTGACCACCGTGGCGTGGAAAATGGGAGACGTTATTGAGTACGCCCTGGAGGGCAGTGTTTTCGTAGGCGGAGCGGTGGTCCAGTGGTTGCGGGATGGGTTGGGAATCATTCGCACCTCGGCGGAAATCGAGACGCTGGCGGCGTCGGTTCCGGATAACGGTGGAGTGTATTTCGTCCCTGCTTTCGTCGGATTGGGTGCGCCGCATTGGGACCAATACGCTCGAGGCTCGGTGTTTGGATTGACCCGAGGTGCGAAAGCTGGCCACTTGGCTCGGGCGGCGTTGGAGAGCATCGCTTACCAAGTCGCGGACTTGCTCGACGCTGTACAGAGAGACTCAGGAGCTCCCGTCCCTGAGTTAAGAGTAGATGGTGGTGGTTCTGCGAATGATGCCCTGATGCAGTTTCAAGCCGATATTTTGGGGATTCCCATCGTTCGTCCTCAGGTTACCGAGACTACGGCACTCGGCGCGGCATATTTTGCGGGGATCGCGACGAGATTTTGGCGCGATGTGGCAGAAATCGCTTCGATGCCACGGTGGGAGCAACGCTTTGAGCCGCGGATGCCGCAGTCACAAGCTACCGGACTTCGCGAAAGATGGGAGGAAGCGTTGTCCCGCGCAAAGGATTGGGAGTTGAAAGAGTAGAGGACAGCGGGGGTGGCTCTCCTTAAGGCCTCGATAAGGAACCAAAAATGGTGCGCACACTACGAAGACAGATAATTTGTAGTCTTGCTTTGCTGCTTTGTTTAGATGCAACAAAGTTGTTGGCCCAAAGTGCAACGTCTCAGGGAACCCAATGCTTCAGCATTCATGTGCGCCTCAATGGGAAGCCGGTCGATGGCCCTCAAGTCATTACTCTGAAGACCAAACAAAATGAGAGTACGGCATCTTTAGAAGGTGGCTGCTTCAGAGTGCTGCCAGACTTGCTCAGAGAGAAGACTGTTGCTGTCTTTTTCACGGTGCCGGGAAACAAGATTCACTAGCAGCTATCTCACCGAGCTTCTTCACAGGTCAATGGGACATCGACCTGGAAGACAAAAAGTTCGACAGAGATGTTAGTCTCCCAAAACATGCTCGCGTCAAAGAAGCATGTGCTGTTGTTTTCCACCTAGGCGAACCCGAAAACGGGATGACGCAGACCGGATGTCGAACGCCGTTTCCACCAAAAGGGAATGGTCGTGGCTGACCAACACTAAAGCAGATTTCAGGCCGGGCCATCCCCATCTCCGGGAAAAGACCCATCTTGGCTTTACGCCGGCGCCGGGCGCTCTCCACCCTTTACCATTCCCGGACGTCCGGGTTCGGGTTTTAGGACCTGCTGCACTCCGTCATCTGACTTCGGCGGAGGGATGACTTTCGGCAACTCTCTGCCTTCGATGATTAACTTGATCTCGTTGGCGTCGAGGACTTCGCGTTCTAGTAACGCAACGGCGATTCTCACCAATGTGTCGTTATTCTCGGCGAGGATGCTTTTTGCCGTGTTGTATCCCTGTCCGATCATGCGGCGGACTTCGTCGTCAATTTTGACTGCCGTTGCCTCACTGTAATCACGGTGCTGGGCAATTTCGCGGCCGAGGAATATCTGCTCTTCTTTCTTGCCGAAAGTTAGAGGTCCAAGGTCGCTCATGCCAAATTCGCAGACCATTTTGCGAGCCAGCTCGGTAGCGCGCTCGATGTCGTTGCCGGCGCCGGTGCTCATCTGGCTTAGGAACATCTCCTCGGCGATACGGCCACCCATCATGATAGCGATCTCGGTTTCGAGATATTCCTTGGTGTAGTTGTGCTTGTCGTCGATGGGTAATTGCATCGTGACGCCCAAAGCCATGCCACGCGGAATAATCGTGACTTTGTGCAATGGATCGGAATTGGGTAGCTTAGCCGCGACCAGAGCGTGTCCCGCTTCGTGGTACGCAGTGACTTTCTTTTCTTCTTCGGTGAGAATCAGCGACTTGCGCTCCACTCCCATTAGAACTTTGTCTTTGGCTAGCTCGAAGTCATACATGAGAACGGCTTTCCGGTTTTGCCGCGCCGCACTCAATGCCGCCTCGTTCACCATGTTGGCGAGATCAGCTCCGGAGAATCCGGGGGTGCCGCGAGCCAACACCGAGAGTTCAACGTCATCCGCTAAAGGGATCTTGCGGGTATGAACACGCAAAATCTCTTCGCGTCCCCGAACGTCGGGGCGATTCACGACTACGCGGCGGTCGAAGCGGCCAGGCCGCAACAAGGCTGGGTCGAGAACGTCGGGACGGTTTGTAGCCGCCATCAGAATTACGCCTTCGTTCGACTCGAAGCCGTCCATCTCGACGAGCAGTTGATTCAGCGTTTGCTCCCGTTCGTCATGTCCGCCGCCGAGACCAGCGCCACGGTGACGGCCGACCGCGTCGATTTCATCGATAAAGATGATGCAGGGGGCGTTCTTTTTGCCCTGCTCGAAAAGGTCGCGTACGCGGCTAGCGCCTACGCCGACAAACATTTCGACGAAGTCCGAACCAGAAATGGAGAAGAAAGGAACGTTCGCTTCGCCCGCGACCGCCCGTGCAAGCAGAGTCTTTCCTGTTCCTGGAGGCCCAACAAGTAGCACACCCTTCGGAATCCTTCCGCCAAGCTTTTGAAACTTCTGGGCTTCACGTAGGAACTCGATAATTTCTTTTAACTCTTCCTTGGCTTCCTCTACGCCAGCCACGTCCTTGAACGTGACTTTCTTCTGCTGCATTGAGAGCAAGCGGGCGCGGCTCTTGCCGAATGAAAGGGCTTTGTTGCCACCAGTCTGCATCTGCCGAATCATGAAGAACCACAGCAGCGCCAATAGCGCCAGCGGAGCCAGATTTATGAGCCAACTCCAACTGCTATTGCTAACGTCACGAATTGTGATGTTGACGCCCTTGCCTTGCAGGGTGTTGTAGATCTCCGGATAGTTCGCAGGCTGGGTGCTATGAAAGCTCGATCCGTCGCTGTATTTACCGCGGACTTCCATGCCGGTGACGGTGACTTCTTTTACGCGACCCTGGTTAACATCAGACAGAAATTGAGAGAAGTTGACTTCCTTCTCCTTTGGACCTGCGTGGCTGGCGGTGACCACCTGCCAAAGCAGGAAGGCTGATACAAGAATCACGAGCCAGAAGACAATTGTTTTGGCTGTTGAATTCACTAAAAACTCCTAAAAATCGGGCTCCGCTTCAAAACCGGGAGACTTCTCATCCATTTAGATGCTTTGGGAAGAATTTAGATTGGACAAATTCCCAAACCGTAATTCTAACGCTTCTTGAGGAAATATAGAATGATCCCGCTCGGGTAACCAAAGTCATTAGGGCAGGACTAGCTTGCCACAGCTAAATATGACAGGTTCCGTTCCGTCTGATCGGCAGATCCAAGTCCATAGCCGACTAAAAATGCTTCGTCGACGAGAAAGCCGAAATAATCCGGCTGTAATTGGACGCGACGCGCCGACTGCCGGTCCAGAAGTGTTGCAAGTTTCACTGAAGCGGCTCCGCGGCCTCGCAAATCGCTAATCAGAAAATCTGTAGTGACTCCGGAATGCACCAGGCCTTCGACAAGTAATACGTGTTGCCCCTGAATGTCAGGTTCGTGGCTAAAGAAGATTTCCAGAAATTCTCCTCGACCGTCGCCATGCAACCGCTGGTACCTGGGCTTGATGAATTGGCAAATTAGCGGGACCTCAAGCGCACGAACGAGGTCAGCCATGAACATGAATCCATTCTCAAGTACCGCCAGTGCGTGGATGGTCTTGCCCTGATAGTCGTCGGAAATCTGCCGCGCCATCTCGCGGACGCGTTTCTGGATCTGTTCCTCTGGGATGACGGCGTGCATCTTTCCTGTCATTTTGGCGGCTTGGTGCATGAATTTTATAGCGCTATTTCTTAGTAATCCTTGAGAGTTGTCTCTCGGATGATAACGACTTCTCGATTGCTGACTCGCGGCCGAAGTTCCGAAGGCACTGGAAAATCGCCGAGCCAGATAACTTCAGTTCCGCAGACCACCACGGGAAAAAGTTTTCGTTCCGTTCCGGTCAGATGGCGTTCCTGCAATAACTCTTTCACCTTCTTCGGAGACTTGCTGTGCCCAGGCCAGAAGCGGTCGCCGGGCCGCCAATTCCGAACCAACAATTCCTTGTTCAATAAAGCAGGGTCGAAGGCGTGGTCGGGATTATATCCTGATTCGTCACCCGGCCGAACTAGCAGCGTCTCGATTAATTTGCCGATCTCGGGAAGTCTGACCTTCCCGGGAATGGGGAGGCGGTATTCGTAATCCAAGGGCAGAGGCTCCGCAGAACGCTCGAAGGTAATTTCATTATCTGCGTGAGTTGCTTTCCAGCCTTCCGGCAAAATTGTTGACTGGGGGTGTCTGGATTCGTTTGAACTTAACTGAAGAATCTGTTCCACATGTTTGAACTCGAGTTGAAATCCCAACGATTCGGCAGCCGCCCTGATCAGCCGACGTTGGAGAGCCAGCGGTTGAGCTGACAGGAAGGTCAGGTTCAAAACTCCTCTGGCAGACTTCGGCCCGTAGTCGGAGGATTTCCAGACTTGTGGCATCAAGTCCGCGACTTGCCCCGTCCAATATTCCTCTTCGGAGCGCGCGATGTCGGCTGTTTCAGCCAGCGCCTCGCGAATGGCTGGGTTCAGATTGCGTTCCAATCGCGGCAGAATTCCATGACGCACCAGGTTTCGGGAATGTCGCAGATCGCGATTGCTCTTGTCCTCCCGCCAGTCTTGACCCAGTGCGTTGAGATGAGACTCGAGTTGCTTTCTCCGAATTGCAACCAAAGGCCGAATGATTAAAGTGTCTGATTGACGGCCGACTGCCAGTTTCGGATAGATCCCGGCAAGGCCTCGCGTGCCTGCGCCACGAGCCAACTTCAGTAAAACGGTTTCTGCTTGATCGTCCAAAGTGTGAGCGGTGGCGATGCGGTTGCATCTACCACTTTGAAGAACGCTAACGAAATATTCGTATCGCAAGGCTCTTGCGGAGGCTTCGATGCTGAGATGCTCATATTCAGCGTGGTGGGCTGCATCGCCGCTCTTGCAGAAAAATTCCAGCCCATGCTTTTCTGACAATTCCTTCACGAACCTTTCGTCCGCTTCGGCATCCATTCCCCTCAACTTGTGATTGAAGTGAATGACTGAAAGCACGACGCCGAGTTCCCTGCGGAGATCGACCATCAAGCGCAGTAAGGCAACCGAATCGGCTCCGCCGGAAACAGCCAAGCCGAGCCGATCTCCCGGCTTCAGGAGCCGTTCTTTCGAAATATATTGGTGGATGGCTTCGGGTAGCTTCTGCACCACCCCATGGTACATCGTTGGTTTTTCTGCTCTAAACAACAACCGACATACGAATGAAGCAGTGAGTAGTCGGTTAGTTTGCCAAGCTCAACCACCAAGGACACAAAGTTCCACAAAGGAGACCCTAAAACTAAAGCCTTGGTGAGACTTCGTGTCCTTCGTGGTTTATGCCTTTGTTCTGATTCTTTTGAAACTGAGCCACTACTGAAGCAGTGCCTTGAATTGACGACAGGCGAAGTTGGCACCTATAATCTGAGACACTGCCACCTAAGATCTGGGTATGAGGGTAAACCATCCCGCTTCAGGTCGGGTCGCTGGACGCCTGAGAGTTACTGAGACGTTAGATCGTATTGGCGTTCGCTTTGAGAAGACCTAGGCAACTCCAGGCACAATTTTCCAAGGAGCACAAAGTACTCACATGACAAGCAAGCTTGCGCGATTTCTCACGGCTATACCATTTGTACTGTCGGTTGCGGTTCTGGCACAAACTGCCAACGCCGCAGACCCGCTGCCTTCGGCTCCCAGCGCTGCAAGCACTACCATTGCCATGGGAACAGGAAGCAAACTGGGCACGATCAACGTTGAGCAGGCGATTTTTGCCAGCAATGAAGGACAGCGCGATTTCGAGGCTCTCAGCAAGAAATTGGAGCCTAAACAGAACGAGCTAAAGAGTCAGAACGACGAAGTTGAAAGCTTGAAGAAACAGCTCTCCGATCAAGGTCCAAAGTTAAACGATGACGCCCGTGGCACTCTGGTAAAGCAAATTGAGCAAAAGCAGAAAAGCCTCGAGCGTTCGGTTCAGGATGCGCGAGACGACGCCCAGAGTCAGCAGAATGAGATTGCGCAACGTATTCTGCAGAAAATGGCGCCGCTCATTGGCAAGTATGCGGCCGACAATGGGTTTGGAATTATCGTAGATACGTCCAGCCAATGGCCGAACGGGCCGGTGTTTTGGCAAAACGGGACGGTTGATATCACCAAACCTGTGGTGGACGCATACAATGCGCAATCTGGAGTGGCAGCTCCCGCGGCGAGGCCCGCTGGCGCGACTTCCCGGCCCAGTGGCGCGACATCCAAACCGGCTGCAAAGCCGGCTAGCACTCCCACTACACCTCCGAAATAGTTTCGAGACCGAATAGGCCGCACCGATTTGTTTGCTCCCCCTCGGGTGCGGCCTATCGGTAAACCACGGTCCTCTCCCAAAATGGAACCGCTTCCCTACTTGGAATCACTCCTCTTCCCTTTCTCGTTTAGCTCCGCAACACAGAGATGCTGAGGCAACTGCGCTCCGATGGGTTAGGCAGGTGCCCTCCCATGACTCGCACAAAAACTCCAGAGCCTGTTGTGTCTAATATCAGTACTTTGCCGACGACTCATGCCGGGAAGTATGAGAACAGAAAGGCAGTGTTCGCCAAAAACCCGGACGACATGGTTCGTCAGCTGTGGTGCGCGGTCGAACAATCACCTGACCCAGTCGTGATCACTGACCGTTCTGGCATCATTGAATATGTAAATCCTGGATTTGAAATCCTCACGGGATATTCGAGGGAGGAGACGGTCGGCCAAACGCCCCGCATCCTGCGCTCCGAGACCGAGCCAGCCGAGACGTATCAGGAAATGTGGCAGACCATCCTTTCAGGCAATACCTTTCGCGGAGTTCTAATAAATCGAAAGCGAAACGGCGAGAGTTTTTCAGTTGAAAAAACTATCACGCCACTGCGCGATTGCGCGGGCAAGATCACTCACTTCGTTTCTACCGATCGCGACATCACGGAGCGATGCAGATTGGAATTGCAACTTCAGCAGGCTCGCAAGATGGATGCGATCGGCCGGTTGGCTGGCGGCGTTGCCCACGATTTCAATAATCTTCTGATGGTGATCAGTTCGTACGGCGAGTTGATGCTGGATTCACTGGGAGCGAAGCATCCCATGCGCCGCAACGTTCAAGAAATCATGGCAGCATCCCGGCGCGCCACTGATCTCACCCGGCAATTGCTGGCGTTTGGACGCAAACAGGTACAGACCTTACAGCTTCTGGATTTGAACTCGGTAATCCACGAGATAAGCCGGATGCTGCTCCGCATGATCGGAGAGGATATCGAGTTCGTTTTTGTTCCATCGGCAAATCTTGGAATCGTGAAAGCTGATTCCATACAAATTGAGCAAGTGCTAATGAACCTCGCCGGGAACGCGAGAGATGCGATGCCATTCGGAGGCAAACTTACTATTGAAACAATTGCAATCACACTCGACGAAGTTTACCTGCAGAAACACACAATCGTTCCAGCAGGCGACTATGTTTTGCTTATCGTCACCGACACGGGCCTGGGAATCGCCCCGCGGCATCTTCCGCATATTTTTGAGCCTTTTTATACGACTAAAGAGAGCGAGGGCACCGGTCTTGGGCTCGCCACAGTTTATGGAATCGTGAAACAAAGCGGAGGCTTCGTATGGGTCTATAGCGAGGTTGGCATGGGGACAACCTTTAAAATCTACTTACCGCGCGTTCACGCAGAGGTTGGCCAACTGCCACCGTCTGCCCCCACCGAAGATTTGGCTCCCAGTGGATGCGAGACCCTGCTGCTTGTCGAAGACGAAGCCGCGGTCCGCCAGTCGGAAAGGGAGTTTCTCCTCTTGAGCGGCTACATCGTTTTGGAAGCTGCAGACGGCGAGGATGCGATGCGCGTAGCGGCCAAGTATCGGGGAAACATTCACCTGATGATTACTGACGTGGTTATGCCGCGGATGGGAGGAGCAAAACTGGCTGGACAACTGCGCGCACTACGTTCAGACATGAAGGTACTGTTCGTTTCGGGTTATGCGGAAGCAACGGTTCTGCGTCAGGGAGCCATCGACCTGAATACCAGCTTCTTGCAGAAGCCGTTTTCATTGAAGGCTCTCGCGCGAAAAATTAGAGAACTGATAGAACCATCGATCAGCGCCAACGCTGCATCCGCCTCCGGCAACTGACGGGCGCCCTTCCCGTATAATCAGTCCGGAACTGCATGAGTCAGGCCATTCCTTCCCCAATCGAAGTCCAGACTAACGAGATTGCCCTCCCGGGAAAGAATTATCGCTTCATTTCGATTCTCCTGATTTTCCTTCTCTGGATTGCCATTTATTTCGCCGGAATGTTTACGCCGGCGCTGCTCGACGACGTTGATACGATCCATGCCGAAGCGGCGAGGGAAATGGTACTTCGCCACGATTGGGTCACACTCTATACAGACGGAATCCGTTATCTCGAGAAGGCTCCCCTTATGTATTGGGGAGTGGCGGCAAGCTACACGATTTTTGGCGTCAGTGACTGGAGCACTCGTTTGCCGCTCATGCTGGGCGCTCTCGGACTAATGCTTGCAACTTACCTATTGGGCAAAACCGCTTACGGAGAACGAGGTGGGCTTTATTCCGCCATCGTTCTTGGGACGGCGGTTGGTCCTTATATCTATACTCGGTTTCAAATCCCAGACTTGGTGGTTGGACTTTGGCTGACTTTGGGGTTCTATTTTTTCCTGCGATCGTTACAGGAAGAAAATCCTTCGCGATTGACTTGCTGGGGTTTTGCCGCAACATGTGCCTTAAGCGTTCTGACCAAGAGTTTGATTGGCCTCGTTTTTCCTTTTGCCGCGATTGGCCTTTTCCTTCTTCTGACACATAATCTTCGGCATTTGTTGAAACTGCGATTGGTTTCCAGTTCGCTAGTCTTCCTGGCGATCGCAGCGCCTTGGCACATTTTGGCGGCGATTCGCAATCCGGCTCAGGGAGCGGTGCGAGGATTTTTATGGTTCTACTTCGTTAACGAGCAGTTTATGCGATACGTGAACAAGCGCGTGCCCCCGGGATACGATACGGTTCCATTGTTTATTTTCTGGGGGCTGCTACTGGTCTGGATGATCCCGTGGACATTGTTTCTTCCCGAGGCACTCGGGGAAATTCCGCGATGGAAAGAATTGCGGTCCAGACTGGACGTACGACAGCAAGCTAACCTGCTATTCGCCTTGTGGGCTTTGGTTATTGTTGGATTCTTCAGCTTCTCAACTCGGCAGGAGTACTACACGATTCCGGCTCTGCCGGCTCTCGCCTTGCTGATCGGCGGATGGCTGGCGAAAGAATCTGCTCCAGACGCGTCGCCGTTGCGCTTGCGGGCCGGCCGCATTTCGTCATGGGTGTTGCTTCTGCTTGCAGGGGTAGCCACCGTCGCCGGAATTGCTCTTTTGCTATCGTCCCGAATGCCAGCCCCGGGGACGGATCTCGCCGATTTGCTCAAGAAAAATCCTCAGGATTACGATCTCTCGCTCGGACATTTTCTTGATCTCACGCCGCAAGCGCTAGGAGCGTTTCGTGGACCCTTGATAGGGGCTATAGTTTCACTGTTTGTTGGATCGAGCATGAATCTGCTCTTCCGAATAAGAAGGCGTCTTGTGGCTGGAAACGCGATGCTGACATTGATGATGATCGGCCTGCTGACCTGCGTACATTCTGCGTTTGCAACGTTTTCTCCGATCTTGTCTTCCAGTGAGCTCGCGAAAGCCGTCCAGCATTACTGTCGTCCTGGCGATCTGATCGTGATTGATGGCCAATACGATCAAGCCTCAACACTTAATTTTTACACCGGAATTCCGGTGCGCGTTTTGCATGAACCCAGCGGAAATCTCTGGTATGGATCGAAGTTTCCGGATGCGCCGCATGTTTTCGAAACTGAAGCCTCGTTTACCGCTCTGTGGTCGGGACCGAACACAGTTTTCCTGTGGAGCGACCAGGAAGACCCGAAAGAACTTCATGGTTTGCAGCGGTACTTGCTCGCTAGAAGCGGCGGCAAATACATTTTCACCAACGTCGAGTTGCGCCGGTGACTCAACTTTGGCGAGGGTTACTCTACCTTGCGATTGCCGGGACCTTCAGTTCCACGATTTTTCTGTTGCTAGTCCTGGTCGGGACCGTCCGTTTCCATCTGCGCGCTAGGGCGGCGCGCAAGTTGATACTGAGTCTCCAGTCATCCTTGCCGCCGGTTACGATTCTTAAGCCTGTTCATGGCATGGAACTGCGGCTGGAAGAAAACCTCGAGAGTTTCTTCCAGCAGGATTATCCCGATTTCGAAATCATCATCGGCGCACGCGACGCTGATAACCCAGCGTTGCTGATAGCAGAAAGGATATGTAAGCGGTATCCGCAAGTGAAGAGCCGTATTGTCGTATCCGGGCCACCAGTTTGGCCCAATGCAAAAGTTTTTTCGCTGGCCAAGATGATTCCCGGGGCATCTTACGACTGCTTCGTTATTAGCGACAGTGATGTGCGGGTTGCTCACGATTTTCTTCGCAACGTAGTCCCCCCGCTGCTCGACCCTGCTCTTGGCCTCGTGACCTGCTTGTATCAAGGAGTTCCTGCGGGCGATTTCTGGTCGCTTCTCGAAGCGCTGGGGATGTCCGTGGAAATGCCTTCGGGCGTTGTGGTCGCGGACATGCTGGAAGGCATTCGATTCGCGCTGGGTCCAGCAGTCGCAGTTCGCAGAGATGTCCTGGATAAGATCGGCGGAATTGCCACGACCTCCGACTACTATTCCGACGACTATGTCCTGGGTAATAGAGTTTGGCAGGCGGGATACAAAGTGATTTTTTCTCATCACGTGATCGAACACGTTCTCACGCCACGTCCGTTAAGCCGAACGCTTGGGGACCAACTGCGCTGGATGAAAAGCACGCGCTACTCGCGTCCTCTTGGCCATATCGGTACTGGACTGACGTACGCAACGCCGTTCGGAATATTGGGGCTTACTGCCGCGGCGGCGTTGGGACATCCCGCGTTCGGCCTGCTGCTTTTCTCGGCTGCGGTTGTGAATCGCATTATTCAATCAATCGCTGTCGGCTGGGGGCTTATTGGCGATCGACGTTCTCTGTATTTCTCATTCCTCTACCCGATCCGTGACTTGGTGGGATGGTGTCTTTGGGTGTGCAGCTTCACGGGCGGGAGATTTTTTTGGCGTGGAGAGATGTACCGCTTCACAAAGGGAGGCAAAATTGTCCCGCAAGAACGGTCGGCGGAGAACGCCGAGTATACGGTTAAGAATGCACGCTCAGGATGATTCAGCGGAATTAGTCCTATTGCTATCGAAGGTAACCAGCCTGCCGTTTTTCAATTGAAAACGGTCCCCCCTCCAGACGATGTCCCCTCCTGCGAAACTCGCGAGCCAGATGATCGGTGCGATGAAATCTCGAAGCGGAATCAGCCAGGGTTGAGAGACCATGTGACGATCGTCTAACACAGCTCTTCCGGCCACTGCCGCTGCAAATAAGCGGACACAGGAGGCCGCGGCGAGCAATCCCCAAGCCCAGAGCGCACCTCGGGAAGCAAGAACCGCAAGCATTGCCCATGGGAGTGCGAAGGTAAAAATCAATCCAAGAAAGCCCCAAAAGCGCGATGCGCGGATAGTACGTGCCCAGCGCAGTTGATGCCGCAAAAATCCTGACAAGGTGTATGCCGGCAGAAACGTCTCGACGATCTCCTTCGACAGCTCCACGCGCAAACCGAGACCGGCGATTCGCCTCCCCAACTCGTAATCGTCGGCCAAATAATCGGCGAACGATTCGAATCCTCCAATCGCTTTGAGATCGTTGCGACGAAAAGCCAGTGTAGATCCCAATCCAAAGCGGATTCGCTTCTCAATAAAACTAGCAGTTAGCACGCCTGGCACGAAGTCTGTGCTGATGCCGACTGATTCCAATCGTGAACCTAAAGTTGAAGCGGGTACTCCGCGATAAAGACAAGTCACTAATCCAATCCTTGCGTCGCCAAGCGGCGATAGGACACTTCGCAAGTAATTGGGGCCGAGCCGAATATCGCTGTCGTTCACAACGAAATGTTCGTAGCGCGCCGCGCGTACCATTTGCGCCAGATTGCTCACTTTCGTGTTTGCTCCGAGGTTCTCGGGGCAAACCATCAAGCGGATTGCGCGTTGCGGAAACTCAACCTTTAGCCGCTCGACTTGCTGAATCGCGGAATCATTCGCATCGCTGACGCCGAAGATGATTTCGTACTCTGGATAATCCTGAAGGCAATGACTTCGAAGGCTCTCGTACATCTCGGGGTCAGTTCCCTTGAGCGGCTTCAGGATGGAAACAGGTGGTTGTGTGGGGCGGGCACCCTCGCCCGCCGACTCTTGCTGTCTTGCAAAAGTTGCTGCGCTCCAAACGCAAAGCAGGTTGTAGGCGATCCCGCAAATCGTGCCAGCCGCGGCCACCGTCTCAATGTACTTCGCGATGTTGTGAATCATTCAGGCGGGACTACTCGTAGCGAAGCGATTCTATCGGGTCCAGGTTTGCTGCTTTCCATGCCGGATAGATGCCAAATAATAGCCCCTCAGCGGCGGCTGACGCTAAACCAAAAATCGCCCAGAACATCGACATATGGGCGGGTAGCGAACTCCAAATGACGGGAATCAACCAGGTTACGGCTGCGCCTAGCAGAACGCCAATGATCCCGCCTATCCCGGTCAGGGTGATGGCCTCAAGTGTGAACTGCATGAGGATGTCTTGTTTGCGCGCGCCAATTGCTTTGCGAACGCCGATTTCGCGAGTCCGTTCCGTAACCGAAACCAGCATGATGTTCATTACGCCAACGCCGCCGACAATAAGTCCCACGCTGGAAACCGCAAACATGAAAACGAAAATGCCGCCCGAGATTTGCTTCCATAAGTCGGACATAGAGTCCTGCGTAAACACGGCAAAATTATCCGGCATCTCTGGCGAAACTTTGCGGCGGCGGCGCAACAACTCGCGCATCTCATCGATAGCCTTCGGCATGTCGTCATGCGAAGTGGCTTTGACGCTAATCCAACAGTCTTTGAGTTCGGGATGCAGCTTGTGAAACGTGCTCAGGGGAAAGAGAATGATGTTGTCTTCCGGATTCTTGCCGCCGCCGAACGCCGCCTTTCTTCTCTCAGCGACTGCAATCACGGTGAACATCTCGCCATCAATATTGATTTCCTTGCCTATGGCGCCACCTGTGGGGAATAACTCATCGGCGACATCGGCCCCCAAAATGATCACCGGTGCACGGCGCTCGTCGTCCGACTCGGTAAACCATCGCCCCTCGGTTGCCTGCAGATCGAAGACATTCTTCCACTCCGCGGTGTCGCCCTCGATAAGCGTGTTTTTTACTTTGTGACTTCCATACTTAACTACGTAGGTTCCGGTACCAAACTCTGGCTGCTGGTAGCGAATTCCAACTGTGACAGCTTTGACGTGCGGCAGGTCCTTCATGGCTTCTGCATCTTCAGCAGTCAATCTCTTGCGAACCCGCATCTCTTCGGTGGGCCGGGTAAAGCCGAAAGGTTGAATGTGGAATGCAAAAATCAAATTCGAGCCCATGCTGGTGATGGACTGCTCCACGCTTGAATTGAGACCGCTAACGATGGACGAGATCCCTATGACGACCGCAACTCCAATGACGATGCCAAGCACCGTCAGCCCCGAACGGAGCTTATTGCTCCGAATGGTGTTCAGCGCCATGCTGACGATCTCGCCGTAATCACCTTTACGCATCATAGGAATTTATAAATTGGGCAATTTAGCACTTGAGTAATTTGGTAATTCAAATGCCCACACTTTTCAATTACTCAATTACCAAATTACTCGATGTTACAGTTCGAACCTCAATGCTGCGATTGGATCAAGCGTTGCCGCACGCCGCGCTGGGTAAACTCCAAAAAACACGCCAACGCTGGCTGAGACTAACAATCCCGCACCGACTGCCCACAACTTGATTTCTGACGGCATCCCGATCAAGGCCGTGATCCCCTTGGCGAAGGTAATTCCGAACAGCACTCCGAGGATTCCTCCCATCAGGGCCATGGTCGCGGATTCGATCAGAAATTGCATTAGTACATCCTGCCGGCGCGCTCCCAAGGCTTTTCGAATTCCAATCTCCCTCGTTCTCTCGGTCACCGAAACCAGCATGATATTCATGATCACGATGCCGCCCACGACCAACGAAATGGCGGCGATCCCGATCATTGCCAGAAAGAATGTTCCGGTCAGATTGGACCAAATGCTCAGGAAGCTCGCATTAGTCTCAGCGGCAAAGCTGTCCGGTTTTCCGGGAGCGTCATGACGCCTGGCTCGCAGGATGGAACGAGTTTCATCCATGGCGACCTCCAACTGCGTGCCCACCCCGGCGGCTTTGCCGCAGATCCGAATAGCGCTATGTGAGCCGAACTGCTTCAGAAAAGTCGTGATCGGAATGAGAGCATAATTATCGAGCGTCTGGCCCAGAGTCTTTCCCTGTTTTTTCCCTACTCCGACTACTCTGTAAAGCTCTCCCTCGATTCGAATCTCCTTGCCAAGCGGGTCCATGCCCGGGAAAAGATTGTCGACGATGTCAGTGCCGATTACCGCCACGGCGGAGCGACTGTTCAGATCACTGTCGTTGAGCATCCGGCCGGTGCTGAGGTCGATGTCGAGAATCTCGGGCATTGTCGGGGTCAATCCTCGGATCCACGAATCATTTACCGTTTGTTCCCCGAATTTCACGTGCCCGCTGAAATTGGTTGCGGACGCGCCCACCATGGTGCAATGCTTGCAGGAGTCGACCACCGCCTGATAATCGTCCATGGTGAAGTCTTTGCGCTTCTCGCCTTCCAGAAATTGATCAATGTTGGTTACAACAGGACTGACCTTGCTGATAATAAAAACGTCCGCGCCAAGCCGGAAGATTTTCTCCGCGACGTAGCCATTGATGCCATTGACGAAGGTCACGACGGCAATGACGGCGGCGACTCCAATTACCACACCGAGCAGGGTCAGTACTGAGCGCAATTTATTCGCCCACAGAGACTGCACGGCAATGCGGATGGCTTCGAGGGTATTCATGCAGGGACCATGCGGCTATTTGCTTATACGTTCACGAGCTTAATAAGGTTCAGTCTAACAGCAGGGGGCCGGGACGGCCTGTATTGCACTGCGTCAGCCGAGAACCGCTTGGATGCGAGTTTATTTCGTTTTTTGGCGACTCTTTCGGAAAACTCTCGCGAAGATTTTATCGACATTGCGGAGCTGCCTCCGCAAATCGAAGGCGCGCTCGATCTGCTTTCGTGGGACCCGACTCGTAATCTCTTTGTCAGCTATGACAAGATCGCGAAGATTTGATCCCTCTTTCCATGCGCGCATCGCATGATTCTGCACGACCCGATAAGCCTGCTCCCGAGATACGCCGTGCTCGACCAAATCCAGAAGAAGCTGGCCGCTGAAAACCAGACCGCCGGTACTCTCGAGGTTCGCCTTCATTCGTTCTGGATAGACGAACATGGTATCGATGAGGTTTGCTGTTTTGTGAAGCAGGTAATCCACGAGCGTAGTGGAATCAGGGAAGATCACCCTTTCGACGGATGAGTGCGATATATCGCGCTCATGCCACAAAGCGACGTTTTCAAACGCCGCCTGCGCGTTCGACCGGACAACCCTCGCCAACCCGCTAATCTGTTCGAAGGTCACGGGATTGCGTTTATGCGGCATGGCCGAAGATCCCTTCTGTTTCTCGCTGAAATATTCTTCGGCTTCCCGTACCTCAGTGCGCTGTAAGTGACGAATCTCGGTCGCAATCTTGTCCAACGTGCACGCGATTACTGCCAGCGTCGCAATGTAATATGCGTGCCGGTCACGCTGAATCACTTGAGATGAAATGGCTGCCGCCTGCAATCCAAGTCGCTTGCATATCTTCTCTTCCAATTCAGGGCTGAGATACGCGAACGTTCCAACCGCGCCGGAGAATTTTCCAACGCGCATCTCTTGCGCGGCGCGTTCAAAACGAGAGACATTGCGCTGCACCTCCGAATACCAATTAGCCAGTTTTAAACCGAAGGTGATTGGTTCCGCGTGCACTCCATGGGTGCGTCCCACCATGGGAGTGTCTTTGAATTCCCAAGCTCGGCGTTCAAGAACCTCAGAAAGGCGTAGCAGATCCTGGGCGATGATGTTGGACGCCTGGCCAATAAGCAGCGCCTGGGCTGTGTCCACCACATCGTTGGAAGTGAGGCCGTAGTGAAACCAGCGCGCATGCGGGCCAACGATTTCGGCGACGGCTGTGGTGAAGGCGATGACATCGTGCCGCACCTCCGCTTCAATTTCCTGAATACGATTTAACTTAAAGTCGGCCCGCTGTTTGATAGCTTTGGCCGCATCCTTCGGCACCATTCCCGCTTCCGCCAACGTTTGGGTCGCGGCGACTTCCACATCAAGCCATGTGCGGAAGCGGTTTTCTTCGCTCCAGATACGAGCCATTTCTTCGCGGGTGTAGCGTGGGATCAAATTCGCGCACCTCTTCGTTCTGACTACAAATTGATGGACTAGGGATTCTAAATGTAGGAGGCTGTCAAAGCCAGCGTTTGGCCCTTGGGTAGTAGGTCAGTTTGCTGAACTCAACCACAAAGGACACGTCTATGAAACCGTCGGCTGGGTCAAGTGCTTTTTGCGCACACTAGGGTGTGCACTCGGGAGACGAGCGCCATTTCGCTCTATTCGGAAAGGTTTTGCCATCGTCAACCCCAGGCTCGCTGCTAATCGTTCGGTCCAACTTTTCGGTTCGACCTAAACATCTATCCGATCGACTTCGACCATGATTATTACTGCAAACTCCCTTCTCGAGAAGGGAGCGGGGCGCCGCAATCAAAGGGTCGGTGTTCGGCCTCACACCACGTGTCCTCTCGGGCTACCCCACGTGCGAACCGGACTGGGACGCTGCCGGCGAATCTTCGGCTTTGCGCCACAGCCAGTACAAACTCACCGCCAGTCTGCGCGCCATGGCGGCGATGGCGATATTGCGTTGCCGCCGCATGGCCAGATGCACGAAGCGCCGCCGCCACCCGGCATCGCAGCGCACCGCCGCCTGGGCCGCCTCCACCAACAGGAAACGCAACAGCGTGTTGCCCTGTTTGCTCAGGTGTCCCAGACGTTGTTTCCCGGCGCTGGAATCTTCGCAGGGAATCAGTCCCAGGTAACTGCCCACCTGTTTGCCGCAGCGGAAACGATCCGGCGTCCCCAGCACCAACACGAAGGCCAGTGCCGTGATCGGGCCCACTCCGGGATGGGTCATCAAGCGCCGCACCTCCGGCCGCCGCTCGACTTCCTGCTCGACTGCCTGGCTGAGTTCGGCGATCTGCGGCGTCAACTGGTCCAGCAGTGCGAGCAGATCGTGCCGCCGCCGCGCCGTCCACGGAGCCAGCGCGAACGATTCCAATTGCGCTCGTCCGGTCTTGCTCCATAGCCGCGACTTCCTCTGTACGCCTTGGTTCAGGGCGATGGCGTGCAATTGATTCTTGACCCGCGTCCGCATCTGCACCAGTCGATGCCGATGCCACAGCAGTTGCCGCAGATCGCGATTCTCCGGGCTCGGCACCCACAACTTGGGAAAACGACCTTCCCGCAGCAACTGCAGCAACAGCTGCGCATCCCCGCGGTCGGTCTTCTGTTTGCGCACCCGTTGCGCCGCGATCTTGGCGGCATTGCCGATCCACAACTCCATCTCCAACTCCGCCAGCAGCCGTTCGAACCAGCGCGTGTGCCCGCTGGCCTCGATCCCCACCCGTACCTGCACTCCGCGCCGCTTCAGTTCGCGATAAAACCTTTCGGCCTCACCGGTGCTGTGCTCCAGCCGTTGCTCGCCACACTCTCCGCTCTCGTCGTCGAACCACGCAATTTGCTGCATGCCCGGGTGATAATCACATCCTATAATCAACATGTTCGGCTCCTTTCTCCCGAGCCTTGGAGGGTTGACACTCCCAAGTCTACTCAGGTCTGAGGAGCCGACGGTTTCATCAAATCAAAGGTACACAAAGGAATTCCGCTGCCACTAAAACTTCGTGATACTTCGTGTCCTTTGTGGTTCATTAGGTTTTGCCGTCCAGGTTCAAAGTGACCCCAGCACTGCCCTTTGGTCTGATCGAGGGATGACTAGTCTCAAAATAATGTCGTGATACGATATATGTGATGCCTGTTCTTCTGTCGCAACGAAATCTTCCGGGAAAGAAAGCTCAGATCACTTTAGCTGACTACCAATCGTTAGCCGAGCTTCGTCATCAAATACGCCGTTTTCTTCATTTCAGTGAAGAGGCTTCGCGAAACAGTGGCCTCGAGCCTCGCCAGCACCAATTTATGCTCGCGCTGAAAGGACTACCTGCCGGGGTTCGACCACGTATTGGGGAGTTGGCGGAACGATTGCAAATCCAGCATCACAGCGCGGTCGAACTCGTAAACCGTCTCGCCTCCCGCGGGTACGTGCGCCGTCTGCCCGGGGAGCAGGATCGGCGGGAAGTGCTGTTATCTCTTACTGCGAAGGGCGAGAAGATACTTCGTGAGTTGTCAATTCATCACAAGTCCGAGCTTCAAATTCGGGGCCCGGCTCTAGTTACCGCCTTGGAGCGGGCCATGCATCCGTAGGAAAGGCCTTATCTCGAAATAACAAATGCACGAACAAGAAGGAAGAGGAACAGTGAAAGTGTCGGAAACTAGCGAGAAAAGCGTTTCGACCGAAACTTCTGATACGCCGCCAATACTTGGCGTTACTGGCGCTCACCCAGACGATCTGCCAATTGCCGAGCCCGCGAGGTTTCGCATGGTGGTCGTGTCATTTTTAGCCGCTGGAGTGGGACTTCTTGCAGGGTTGATCGCGTTTGGTCTTTATAAGCTGATTGGCCTCATTACCAATATCGTTTTCTACCATCGTTTTGTGGCCGATTTCATCAGCCCGCGCCACAATCAACTCGGGCTCTGGGTGATTGCAATGCCGATCATTGGCGGAATCATTGTCGGATTCATGGCGAAATATGGTAGTTCCAAAATTAAGGGCCACGGAATTCCCGAAGCCATGGAAGCGGTCATTGTGAACCGGAGCCGGATCGCGCCGCGAGTGGCGTTTCTAAAGCCGATTTCCGCGGCTATCGCCATCGGCACGGGTGGTCCGTTTGGCGCTGAGGGGCCGATTATCCAAACCGGAGGCGCGCTTGGATCGCTTGTTGGCCAGGTCTTCCACACAACCGCTTCGGAAAGAAAAGTCCTTCTTGCCTGTGGCGCTGCCGCAGGCATGTCGGCAACTTTCAACACACCCATTGCGGGTGTGATTCTGGCTATCGAACTTCTGCTGTTTGAGTTCAAGGCACGGTCATTTATTCCGCTCGTGATCGGCAGCGTGCTTGCAACCGCCGTGCACATGCAGCTTCTGGGCCCAGGCCCGATGTTTAGCGTGGCACATATGGATTTCGGCGTTCCGCGCGCTCTGCCCTTTTATCTCATTCTCGGATTGATTTGTGGATTAGCGGCGGTCGGTTTCAGCAAGCTGCTTTATTGGACCGAAGATCAATTTGAAAAGTTGCCCATCGACGAGCTTTGGTGGCCGGCCATCGGTGCTCTAGGATTGGGAATCATTGGCTATTTTGTGCCGCGCGTACTGGGAGTCGGCTACGACACGATCGGGGATATCCTGAACGCAAACCTCGCCCTCAAGCTGCTTATCATCGTGATGATCGCCAAAGCTGCCGCACTCGTGATTTCGCTGGGCTCCGGAACATCCGGAGGACTGCTGGCGCCAATGTTCATGTCGGGGGCGGCCCTCGGCGGGCTTTTCGGTGTGGCTGTCAATGCAATTTTCCCTTCGGCCCATCTTTCTCCAGGGGCGTTTGCCTTAGTTGCAATGGGAGCCCTATTCGGCGCCGCCTCGCGGGCGACTTTTACATTCATCATTTTTGCTTTTGAAATTACCCGTGATTACAACTCTGTTCTACCTCTCATGCTGGTCTGCGTAATCGCGGACGGGATAGGCATGCTGCTTATGCCAAAGGCTTCGATCATGACCGAAAAGTTGGCGCGTCGAGGTTTGCGGATCGATCAGAATTACGAGACCGACGTACTGCAACAAATGGTTGTTGCAGAAACCATGGACCGCGATCCGCCCACTCTTCCTGGCGATATGCTAATCGCCGAATTGGCGGATCGCGTCGCCAAACATGACCCGGCGATAATCCGCCACCAAGGTTTACTGATCCTGGACTCGGAAGGAAAACTCGCTGGTGTTCTAACGCGCGGAGATCTGTTTCGATCTCTAGGCGGCGATCCGACGGGACAGACAACTGTACTCGAAGCTGCTACTCGCCGTGTCATCGTGACATATCCCGACGAAGGCCTTCACGAGGCCTCCGCCAAAATGTTGCGCAATAATATCGGACGGTTGCCGGTTGTCGATCGTGGCGATCCTAATAAGGTAGTTGGATATCTGGGACGCCCCGGAATTATGGCTGCCCGCATGCGCCGCCTCGAAGAAGAACATGTGCGCGATCCCGGCTGGATCCGGCCGCAGAAAAGAGCTGTGACGACTTGAGCTTTAGGGCCGCTGGGGTCGCAATGGAGAAACTATTTCGTTGCAGCCAATTGCAGGTGAGCTGACTGCGATTGTTTTTTCCGTGCGGCGTCGATCAAGGGATTCAACGCGTCGACGGAGATTCCTAGCGTTCCGCCGGAGAATCCGTCGATGTATGCGGCGTTGATTCCGATAACCTGCCCTTGAGAATTAAAGACGGGACCGCCGCTGCCGCCATGCGCGGTGGGCGCATCGTAGACCAGCTTCTCGCCGACTACATCTCCTAAATGACCGCAGGTTGCCGAGGGGCGAATCAACGAAAGGGCGGCGAGTTCGTTTGCCGCGTTCTGATCGTCATTCCTGTAAGCCAGTCGTTCATAAACTGCCGGAGGCGCCTTCGCCACCATTCCCAATACTCCCATCGGATATCCGATCACGGTGACCAGTTCGCCCGGTGTAGAAGGCTTGTCAGCAAAAGGCAATGGGCGAAGCTGGCGGATGGCCGCCGAGTCGTCGATTTGCAGGATCGCAAGGTCTCCTTCGGAAGTCCAAGCGAGCGGAGTGATATTTACGGCGGTCGATAGTCCTGGGAAAAAGGCCACGAGTTTTTCGAGCTGAGGCGTCGCACCTTTCGCGATCAATGCGGTTGACTCCGCATCTTCATACCATGGTTCCGCAACGTGACGGTTCGTCGCCAGCAATCCATTGGCGACAACAAATCCACTGCCGGAAATGCGCGCCCGCAAGGAGGGCTTTCGTCCAGCGAATCCAACGCGGTAAATTCCGAATACATAGCAAATCGAATTGCGATAACGATCCAGAACCATAGCCGGCATAGCTTCTTCCTGCTTAAGCCGGTTTACTTGGCTCGTCAACTGTTGCAATTGTGATTGAACGTCTTCATTCGAAGCGCGAGGTCCCCCGTAGTAGACAAGGATCACGGTTCCCACGACGAAGAAAATGCCGAGTGTCACTTGAAGGGCGCGCTGCCAGGCGTCGCAGACAGGCTCTTCCGGCACGGAAATCTCGGTCAGGTCTTCATTCATAATTCATTTTTCGTAGCATTCTTGTGGGGCTGGATCGACCCTTGCGCACATTTGGGGGGTTACGCGCGTCGTCCAGGAGTCGATCTTCTATTGTCTGTGCGGAAAGCCGGGTTTCCTACAGTACCGAAGACGATGTACGGATGACTTATTTCTGGAGTCTGTAACTCAGACCACCCGATTTTCTTCCAACGGCATCGAAAGTTCTGACGGGGGGATAAATGATCAGAAAGTTAAAGTCAGGAGAATATCGATTGTACTCACGCAAGAAGAATGCCAAGACCGGGAAACGCCGCAACCTGGGAACGTTTAGTACGAGGAAAGCGGCAGAAGCACACGAAAAGGCAGTGCAGTACTTTAAGAGGCAAGGCTGACGGCGGCGCTTCCGCGTCACCACCGCGCGCTTCGCGGTCAATCCTGCCGTACAATGCTCGTGGAGGATTTATAAATGGGCCCGGTCCGCAGTCATTGGTTCGTCATTCTTTTTCTCGTCATCGGAACAGCGGCAATGCTACATAGCGCGGATACGAAGAGCGTCGACGCTCGGCGGCAAGAGTTCAAACAGTTGCTCGCCGACGAGTGGGAATATGAGTTACGAGAGTCCCCGGAGCAAGCAACCGTGATCGGCGATTATCGGTACAACGACCGCTGGAGCGACATCTCGCTGGCCCATGTGGCACAAACGAAAAGAGACGAGCAGAATTGGCTTGCACGCTTCGAGGCCGTTGACGCGACCGGCTTTCCGGAGCAGGAGCAGCTCAGCAAGGCCTTAATGGTGCGTGGCCTCAAGCAGAAAATTCAAGACATCGATTTGAAGACTTATGAGATGCCAGTTGACCAGTTCAACGGACTGCATATTGCGCTAGCTCAATTCGTTGCGGACATTCCTTTTGACTCGACAAAGCATTATGACGACTACATCGCACGCCTGCATCGCCTGCCGGTGCTCTTCGATCAAATGATTGAGCTCATGCGTCAGGGCGCTGCGGACAAGCTGATGCCGCCGCGCTATCTTCTCGAGAAAACCGTAGAGCAATGTAAATCCATCGCCGATCAAGCTGGCGAAGCGAATGCCTACGGCCAGCCGGCCGCTCACTTCCCTGATACCGTTCCGGCTGCGGATCGAAAGCGCTTACACGACGCAATCGTTGCCGCCGTGGACAACGAAGTAAGGCCCTCATACCGCAAGCTGCAGAGCTTTATTGCCACTGATTACGTCCCGCAAGGCCGCACCGAGCCTGGTATTTGGGCGTTGCCTGATGGCGACGCCCGCTATCGCGCCGCAATTCAGGAACTCACAACAACCAACATGACCCCGGAAGAAATTCATCAGCTGGGGCTGCAAGAAGTCGCGCGCATCGAGGCCGATCAGCTCGCGATCGCGAAGAAGCTTGGTTTCTCAAACTTGAAAGATTTCCGGGCCTCGCTCAAAACCAATCCCAGCCTGATTCCGACTTCGCGCGAACAGATACTTGAAACCTTCCGGCGCTACATCGCGCAGATGCAGCCGGAACTTCCAAAATTGTTTGGGTTGCTGCCAAAAACTGCCGTGGAGGTTCGTGCTACGCAAGAGTACCGGGAAAAAGAAGCACCTTTCGCTGAGTACAACCAGGGCACACCAGATGGATCGCGTCCCGGAATTGTTTATGTCGATACCGGCGACTATCAGCATCGAACGCTGCTTTCAGCTGAGTCCACGGCCTATCACGAAGGTGTTCCCGGTCACCACATGCAGATTTCCATTGCCCAGACTTTGCCGGAACTGCCAGCCTTCCGGCAGCAGGCTTTCTATGGCGCTTATACGGAGGGATGGGCTCTGTACGCCGAGCGCCTGGGTAAGGACATCGGTTTCTACCAGGATCCGTACTCGGACTATGGCCGCTTGTCGGACGAAATATTGCGTGCCATCCGCCTCGTCGTTGATACCGGCGTTCACTACAAGCATTGGACACGACAGCAAATGGTCGACTACTTCCACGAGCACTCGTCGGAGGACGAACCCAACGTCCAATCCGAGACCGACCGCTACATTGCGTGGCCGGCACAAGCCCTTTCCTACAAGCTGGGTCAATTGGAAATCCTCAAGTTGCGGGAACGGGCGAAGACGGAATTAGGGAGCCATTACGATATTCGCGCCTTCCACGATGAGATTCTCGACGGAGGCGCACTGCCGCTCGATGTGTTGGATACGAGAGTGACATCGTGGATTGCCGCGCAAAAGGCCGCCGCGCAAACAACCACAAATGGAGGCTCGCAGCAGGCCGGAAAAGAATGAGAAAAGGTTGGCAGAATTGAATGCTGATAGATTTTGCCATCTCTATCGTCCGCACGCTGCACGAGGCCGGGCATCAAGCGTATCTAGTCGGGGGGGGTGTGCGTGATTTGCTGACCGGCCGCGAACCTGCCGATTACGACGTCACCACGGATGCAACTCCCACCGAAGTCATGCGGATTTTCCCCGATACCTACGCCGTAGGCGCGCAGTTTGGCGTAGTTTTGGTACCCATGCCTGATGACTCCGCGGGAATCGGTAAGAATCTTACAGTCGAGGTTGCTACATTCCGAAGCGATATCGGTTATTCAGATGGACGCCATCCTGATGAAGTTCGATTCAGCAAAGACCCTCGCGAAGATGTCGAGCGTCGCGACTTCACCATCAACGGCTTGCTGCTCGATCCCTTGAAAGATGAGGTTCTCGATTTTGTTGGCGGACGAGCCGACATCGCCGCCGGAATTGTCCGCACTATTGGCAGCGCTGAAAGGCGCTTTGCCGAAGACAAGCTGCGAATGCTTAGAGCGGTCCGATTCGCAGCACGCTTTGGATACACAATCGAACCGCTGACATTTGCCGCGATTCAAAAGCTTGCGCCGGAAATTCGGCAGGTTTCGAGAGAGCGGGTCCGCGATGAGCTGACAAAAATGCTGACCGAAGGCCATGCTCGAGAAGCGTTTCTGCTGCTCGATCAAACCGGGCTGTTGCATGAAGTGCTTCCCGAAATCTCGGCGATGAAGGGGGTCGAGCAGCCTCCGCAGTTTCACCCCGAGGGCGACGTGTTTGTTCACACTATGCTGCTGCTGGAAAAGTTGCCCCGTCCATGCCCGTCCACGTTGGCGTGGGGGGCGCTGTTGCATGATGTCGGGAAGCCGCCAACGTTTCGCATCGCGCCCGATCGAATCCGATTCGACGGTCATGTGGAGGTTGGGGTCAAGATGGCGGAAGCAATTTGCCAGGGCCTTCATTTCTCCAATAGCGACACCGACCAGATTCTGGCGCTGGTAGACAATCACATGCGATTCGCTGACGTGGAGCGGATGAAGGAGTCGACTTTCAAAAGATTCGTTCGAATGCCGCGTTTCGAAGAGCACCTTGAATTGCATCGGTTAGATTGTGAATCGGCTCACGGAGACTTGACGCTCTACAATTTCACGCGCAATAAAATGGCAGAGATTCCACCCGAGGGGATGCGTCCGGCGCCCCTGATTACGGGAGAAGACTTGATTGGCGCGGGGTACAGTCCAGGGCCAGCTTTCAAGGAAATTCTCGCCGCCGTGGAGGACGGACAACTGGAAGGACGATGGACTTCGAAGGACGCGGCAATGAGCTTTGTGACCAGCCAGTTTCCGCTGGTCAGCCGGTAAAGGGCATCTTTGCCAATTTTGCAAATTTCTTGTCAAGGGGTCAAAATCGCTCAAATTTGCTTAAGTCGTTGAATGCAATCCAAATATATTTGTTAGAAACGTGGCATGATTACCCTGCTGGAATTGTTATGCTGGATGTATAGAGTAAATTTCAACCGGCCTCACCTGCAGCAGCCGCCACATTGCGAACACAGAAATGAAAGTTACCGACAAGGACGTTAGCTACGTCGCCGACCTCAGTAACTTGGAACTATCGGCGGGGGAGCGGGAGCGCATGGTGCGGGATCTGAATTCGATTCTGGGACACATAGATACGCTTGAAAAACTGGACACGTCGAATGTCCAGCCGATGGCGCAGGTTTCGGATCGTTACGGAGTGGATCAGTCCAAGCAAGGGAGCGAGCGATTTGCCTACGCAATCCGCGAGGACATTCTCGAAGGACTGAGAAAGTGTCTTCCCCACGAAGAAGCGCTGGCGAACGCGCCCGATACAGATGGGATTTTCTTCAGAGTGCCGAAGGTGATTGAAAGATGAAATCCGTTAGCATTCAGCACTCAGCATTCAGTACTCAAACGCAGGTTGCATCCGGGTAGAATTTCGATTATCGGTTCGGCAAGCCCTCACCGCGAATGGATCTAAAATTACTCACGATCGACGCCGCCCGCTCAGCTGTGCAGGACGGCAAAATCACAACCGCTGCGCTGGTGGAATCTTTTTACGCGAAAATCGAGAAAGACGATCCGCAGATCGGGTCTTATCTCACTCTCGCAAAAGAGCGTGGATTCGCCAAGGCTGCTGCCATCGACGACATGGCGAAGAGTGGCAAGCCATTGCCCCCATTAGCGGGCGTGCCGGTCGGAATCAAAGATGTGATGGTTACTCGCGGCGTTCGCACGACTGCGGGATCGAAAATTCTCGGAAACTATATTCCTCCTTACGACTGCACCGCCGTAGCGCGGCTGGAATCCGCCGGCGCCGTAGTTTTGGGAAAAATGAATTGCGATGAATTCGCGATGGGATCGTCTAACGAGAATTCGGCGTGGAAGCCGGTGCACAATCCTCGCGACTTAAGCCGCGTGCCGGGAGGATCGTCGGGCGGCTCGGCGGCTGCGGTGGCTGCAGATTTAGCGGTGGCCACGCTTGGAAGTGACACCGGTGGCTCAATTCGCCAGCCAGCTTCGTTTTGCGGGGTGGTCGGGTTAAAGCCGACATACGGGCGTGTGTCGCGATATGGATTGATCGCATTCGCCTCCTCGCTCGATCACATCGGCCCGCTGACAAAAACGGTAACAGATGCGGCGATCGTCCTGCGCACAGTCGCGGGGCGTGACCCGATGGATTCCACTTCCGCCGAAGTTCCGGTGCCCGATTATGTCGCCGAGTTGGAGAAACCGATTCGCGGCATGAGGGTGGGCGTGGCGCGAGAATACATGGGAGAAGGACTCGATCCCGAAGTTCGCAGCGCCGTCGAAAATGCAGTCCAGAGCCTGGCGGAGTTGGGTTGCGAGATTGTCGAAGTCTCATTGCCACACACCGAATACGCGATTCCGGCTTACTACATTGTCGCCACGGCAGAGGCTTCGTCGAATTTGGCTCGCTTCGACGGCGTCCGCTATGGATACCGCGCCGAAAATGCCCGTACACTTTCGGAAATGTACCGGCGAACCCGTGATCTTGGATTCGGCGCTGAGGTGAAGCGCCGCATCATGCTGGGGACGTATGCTTTGAGCGCCGGTTACTACGACGCGTACTATCTCAAGGCCCAAAAGGTGCGGACGCTATTGACGCGCGACTTCGACGATGCGTTCAAACGAGTGGATGCGATCGTCGCGCCGACCAGTCCCACGGCGGCGTTTAAGCTGGGAGACAAGACTGATGATCCTCTGGCAATGTATCTCGCTGACATTTACACGGTGACAGCGAATCTCGCGGGCATCCCTGGGATTTCTATTCCCTGCGGGCAGACGAAGGGAAAATTGCCGATTGGAATGCAGATTTTCGGAAAGCATTTCGATGAATCGACGATCCTGCGTCTGGCGCACGCGTACGAACAGGCCGCGTGAAGCAGCATAACAACTAAGACGAGTCCATAGAGGCGTAGCTAACTACATCTCTCTTGTCTCGAATAGCGATCGCCATCGGCTCCGGCTGGTGGCGATTTTGTTTTTTCCGATCAAAGCACCGCCGAGTTGCGCTCGGCCAGACAGCCGAGGGCGGCTGTCCCTACGAATTTCACAAAACTTGAATAGGAGATGCACTCATGAAAATAAATTCGATGAGCAGAATCGTGTTGTCCGTTGTGTTGAGCATTTCATTGATCACCACTGCATGTAGCGCGCAATGGTTGAACGTAGCATTAACCGATTTGCCGGTTCTAACCCAAATGGCACTTAACATCGCAATGCTGGTTACAACGCTGCAATCCGGGCAACAGATTGATCCCGCCGAAATCACTGCCGTACAAAATATTTCCGCGGAGGCGAGCCGGGACCTTGCATTGTTGCAGAGCCTTTACAACCAATACAAAGCCAATCCGGATGCGACAACGCTTCAGAATATCCAAAACACAATTGCGAAGATCACACAGAACCTTCCAATTCTGTTGCAATCCGCGCACGTAAGTGATCCGACGACAGCCGCGAGGCTTTCCGCGGGAGTGAACTTAATCCTCACTACAGTCTCGAGCATTGCCGCGCTAATGCCACAGAAGACGCCTTCGACATCCCAATCAGGGGTGAAGACTACGATTCCCAATGCCACGGAACTCAAGAAGCAATGGAATCAACAGGTGTGCGCGCCAGGCCTTGGGCGCGCGACGGTAGATGCATGCGTGGTGAGGTGACGGATGGGCCTTCCAGTCATTGCAATCACCAACGCGTCGACGTGCCTGAGCGACGCGCAAGTGCAATCCGTAATCCCATCTTTGCAGCGGCAGGTGAGCCGGGACTTCAACCCGTATTGGAATATTGATTGTTCGCTCACCTTCCTCTCCAAGAACGAGCCGCTAACCGCCGGATGGTGGCAGATAGTTGTGACCGATGATCCCGATCAGGCGGGAGCGCTTGGTTATCACGAACTAGCCAGCACCGGTGCTCCGCTGGGAAAAGTCTTTGCGGCGCTCGACATCGACAGCGGTTCGTCATGGACCGTAACCCTAAGCCATGAGTTGTTGGAGATGCTTGGCGATCCCTGGATCAATTGGTGCGCCGAGTCTCCAGATGGAAAGCTCTTCGCGCTGGAAGTCTGCGATGCCGTGGAAGCCGATCATCTGGGCTATGGAATCGATGGCGTAAGCGTGTCAGACTTCATCACGCCATCGTGGTTCGAGCCAACAGAAGCCGATCGCGTTGACTTCATGAAACGAATCTCAAAGCGGCTCGAACTCGCTCCCGGAGGATACATCTCAGTCTTGGATCCGGCAAAAGGATGGACACAACTTTCCGCCGAAGGCTCAGGACCGGCGATACCAGTCGGCAGCAGAAGGTCGCGCAGGACAATGGACAAGGCAGATTGGCGGAAGAGTGTGAGGTAGTTACCGACTCAGTTTACTTCCGCCGCCAACGCACGCCTTCTTTTGTGTTTTCTACCAGGATGCCTGCGTTCGTCAGTTCGGCGCGGAGTGTGTCTGACGTCTTAAAGTCTCGTGACTTGCGAGCTTCTTCCATAGCGGCGATTTTCTTTTCGATGTCGGCATCGGAAAGTTGATGTGCTCCGACCGCTTCATTCAATTCGTTACTGATGTCTGCCTCGCGGCCTTCGCTGGGAGCCCAGTCGATAATATGTTTCATTTTTGGACCATCATCATCTTTTAGGACCGCGAAAATTTCATCGAATTGTTGCAACGTCGCGAGCAACGGGGGCACATCGTCTTTTTTTATTTGGTTTGCGTCCATTGCAACGTTGGCGGAACGTATTAAATCAAAAATTGCGGCCTGAGCCTGCGCTGTATTCAAATCGTCTTCGAATCCAGCGCGTATACGATCCTGAGCCTGCTTTGCAAGTTCGGCCATAGCCTCGGTTGAGCCATCGGGGAATTTTGCAGAAGAGATGCGGGCTTGAAAGTTTCTCAAGCGCTCGACTGATGACGCTGCCTGCTGCAATCCGTCGAAGGTAAAGTTGAGTTGATGGCGATAGGGAACGGAGGCCAACAAATACCGGATGCTCGAAGGCTTGTACCCTTTCAGCACCAGATCACGCAGGGTGTAAAAATTCCCCTCGCTCTTCGACATCTTCTCGCCTTCCACGAGCAGAAATCGCGCGTGAAACCAGAATCGGGCAAACATCTTGCCGGTGTTCGCTTCTGATTGCGCGATTTCATTTTCATGGTGCGGAAAAATGAGATCTTCTCCACCAGCATGCAAATCGAAGGTTTCTCCCAACTCTTGCATCGACATTACCGAACACTCGACATGCCAGCCGGGACGACCTGGACCGATCACACTTTCCCAAAATGCCTCCCCGGGTTTCGGTGCTTTCCAAAGCGCGAAATCGCGGGCGTTATCTTTCTCGTACTCATCGACATCAACTCGCGCGCCGTCTTCCATCCCAGCGAAATCGCGCTTTGAGAGCTTTCCATAACCCGGAAACTTCGCGATCCTGAAATAATAAGACCCGTCGTCGGCGCGGTAAGCAAAACCCTTTTCCACCAGCTCCGCTATGAATTTCGCCATGGCCGCAATATGGTCAGTGGCTCGCACGAAAACCGGGTGCTCGATGTTGAGCGCCGCGGCATCCTCCATAAAAGCCTTCTCATACTTGGAGGTGTATTGCTTCACGCTGATTCCATCTCTGGCGGAATTGCGGATGATCTTGTCATCGACATCAGTGATATTCATGACGGGACGCACCTTGAGACCACTTTGTCGCAGGAAGCGGACCAGAATATCGATGGCCACGAAGGTGCGGAAATTGCCGATGTGGCCATAGTCGTAAACGGTTGGTCCACACGCGTACATCCGGACCTCGCTAGGTTCGAGCGGAGCAAACTCCTCGACCTTTCCGGACATCGTGTTGTAGAGGCGCAGTGCCATCGTTTAGAAATCTGAAGGGCGCACAGAATCTGTAATTCTAGGGTTCGAGAGAAACACGGTCAAACGCGGCCAGTCGCTGCCGCAGAGGAACGGACTTCATTGTTACCGTGGAGACGCTGTCCGACCACTAAGATGTAGTGCAGCGCCGAAATGATCGTGAAAGCGAAAGTAGCCCGCAGAGAAGTCAGACGTGCGATTGAAATCCAGCGCGTATGATCAACCTCGAACAGCATCACGAAGAATACGGCGGCCACCTGGGCAAAAGTGTTGGCTTTACCAAAAATACTGGGCCGAAAGTCGCGAAGTCCGGCAATGGCAAACAGCACGGCGCTTGCAGCCAGGATAGAAACGTCGCGGCTGAAAACCAAGACAGTGAACTTCCACGGTACCTTGTGAAGAATCGAGAGCACCAAAAACATCGTACTCAACAACAACTTATCGGCGATGGGATCGAGATACTGTCCTAACAGAGTCTGTTGTTTAAGGGTGCGGGCGAGTATACCATCCAGTCCGTCACTCAGCCCTGCGAGGACAAACAAGGTGAGCGCCGAAACGTAGTGGCCTTCCACTAGTTTGATTACGATGAACGGCAAAAAAGCCATCCGTAGCAACGTAAGCTGGTTAGGCGCGGTCAGCAGATTAGACAATTTCACAGTCGATCCTCAATCTTGATTCTAGTATTGCATGTCGAACGATGTTCAGAACCCAAGTACGCTGAATGGCACCCCTCGCCTCCATGAGAACGCCTTGTGATGAAGCTGTCATGCGAATTGCAACTGGCCGAGTTCCCTGTAAGCCAAAGGCGAAGACCTGGATCCTCGCTGCAACCATCCTCGGTTCCAGCATGGCCTTCATCGATAGCACTGTTGTAACGGTGGCTCTGCCCGCAATTCAAAACAGTTTTCAGGCAACGGTGGTGGATGTGCAATGGGTGGTCGAATCTTATGGATTACTCCTGGCGGCATTAATTCTAGTTGGTGGCTCGCTCGGGGATCTATTGGGCCGCCGTCGGATTTTCCTGATAGGTGTGGGTGTGTTCGCGGTGGCCTCGGCCGGTTGCGGTTTTGCTTCGAATATTGATCAGTTGATCATCGCGAGAAGCGTTCAAGGGGTGGGTGCTGCGCTCCTCGTGCCCGGGAGCCTTGCGATTGTGAGCACATCCTTTGACGAGAAGAGTCGAGGTTCCGCAATAGGCACCTGGTCAGGCTTCACAGCGATCACCACCGCGATTGGACCAGTTCTTGGAGGGTGGTTGGTGCAGCACGCTTCGTGGCGGTGGGTATTCTTCATCAACCTCCCGCTTGCGGCGGCAGTGATCGTCATTTCGGTCTGGTGGATCCCGGAAAACCGTAGTACCGTTGGGGGCCGCATAGATTGGGTAGGAGCATTTCTCGCCACGGTCGGATTGGGTGGGCTGGTTACCGGGTTCATCGAGTCAGTGAACCTCGGTTGGCGGAACCCGCTCGTTTTCGGCAGTTTGATCGTTGGAACGGGTTGTCTTATGGCATTAGTGCTAGTGGAGTCTCATGTCTCCGCGCCGATGCTCCCGCTCTCGCTGTTCGCCTCCCGCAGCTTTAGTGGCGCAAACCTGCTTACGCTATTTCTCTACGCGGCGATTGGAGTTTTCTTTTTCTTGTTCCCGTTGAACTTGATCCAGGTTCAGGGATACTCCCCGACGGCAACTGGCGCGGCCATGCTCCCATTGATCTTGCTGATGTTCTTTCTTTCCCGCTGGTCTGGCGGGCTTGTTTCGCGTTATGGCAGAGGTCCACTAATCGTTGGTCCTCTGGTCGCGGCCCTGGGTTTTGTCCTTTTTGCTTTGCCTTCCGTCGGCGAGAGCTATTGGAAGGCGTTCTTCCCTGCGATAGTTGTTCTCGGGTTCGGGATGGCGATCACTGTCGCCCCTCTCACAACCATCGTCATGAGTTCAGTAAGTCAAGACCGAGTCGGCACGGCCTCGGGAATCAATAATGCTGTAGCGCGGGTAGCTGGCGTACTGGCGATCGCAGTTCTTGGAATCGTGATGGTGAAGGCTTTTGGATTCCGACTAGATCATAGCTTGGCGCATTTCTTACTGCCGCCGGCGGTCTTTCAGGCCATTCACGTGGAGGAGATCAAACTTGCTGGCTTGCAGTTACCCGCTGGCCTCGGCCACGATATGGAGTCAGCAATCAAGAAATCCGTCGCGGAAGCGTTTGTACTTGGATTTCGAATCGTCCTGTTGATTTGCGCAGCCCTATCTGTGGCAAGTGCTTTGGTGGCTTGGCGCATAATCCCAAGGGACCGAGTTACCCGATGACGACTGCGTCTCGCGTGGTAAAATCTTTTTTGGCCTAGACTCTGGAGTATTTGTTACTGTAAGTGCTTGAAAACACTAATGTAGGCGCGTAGCTCAGTTGGTTAGAGCGCTACCTTGACACGGTAGAGGTCAGGAGTTCGAGTCTCCTCGTGCCTACCATATCTTTCAACCACATAAGAAAACCCGTCTGGAAAATCAGGGTCCATTAGGGGTCCAATAGGCGCTTCCAACTCCACGAAAAAATACTCGTTCGCGCATCTTCTTCTTAATACGCTGCGAAGTGAATTTTCCTGGAGGTTTACTGAACTAGCGTTGACCTGCTTTGCGACAGCGATCCGGTGGGCAGAATCGCATCGACCAATTTCTCTTGAGCGAGACGCTTGGTCTTTGATGTCGCCTGCAAGTATTGGTTGGTGACGTTGAGATTGCTGTGACGCAAGTAGTCGCGGATGGTGAGCTGATGCTCTCCCATGTCTGCCAGAATGCTTCCGACTGAATGCCGAAAAGTATGCCAGCCCACGCCCGTAATTCCAACTTTGGCGAATGCAGGCTTGATCTTTCGGTTCAGCACCGAAGCCAGATCTAGCGGCTTTTTTCCTTTCCTCCGGAGCGACGGAAATACGAAATCGGTTTCTGCCGCGTAGAGGCTCTGTTCCCTCCATTCGAGCAGAGCATTCTTGAGCGCCGGATGCATGGGCAGTGATTTTGCCGATGCTTCCGTCTTGGTCGCTTTCAAATGCCCTCCTCTCCGCCAGTAGTAGGAGTGCTGAATGAAAAAGACCTCTTTCGTGAAGTCGCAGTCCATCCAGCGCAGCGCCCCGATTTCTCCCCTTCGCGTTCCCAAGGCTCCTATCAACAAGACAAGGAGTTGATCCCGAAATTGCAACTCCGCAAGGCCTTGTTTGACCTCGTCCGAGGACAGCACCAGAGGCGCTTTTTGGCGTTTGGCACTGACCCGTACACCCACGCTTGGACCTCGCTTCCCGCCACTGCCGACCGCCGGTCCCGACGAGATCGGATTGTAGCCACAGAACTCCCAACGGACCGCGTGTGAGAACAAGGCCGACATTACGTTCTTGATTTTGGCCTTGGTTCCTCCCGCCAAATCCGTTGCCCGTAACCAGCGTTCGACTTCTACCGTCTTGATCTCGTCTAGAAGCAGGGCCCCCCAGCGCGGGAGAATCCGGTTCTTTACGACTACGGTGTATACGTCTTGTGTCGAGATTTCCTTCAGGGGAAGTTCTTCTGAAGAGTAGTGTTCCCAAAGCGTGGTAAGTGTTGTTCGGTTTCGACTCTTTCCCGATTGCGTGTTGATGGTTAGCCGCGGAGCGTCCACGGCCGCCTGTGCTGCCGATTCGGTTGGATATTGTTTCAGAGTTCCAACCTGCAGCTTGCGCCGAACAGGTTTTCCGTTGACCTTTTCCCACCAGCGGTAAACCCATACAGCAGGGCCTCTCCTTCGCGCTTCACAATTTAAACTTCCATGTTGGTAGCGTTTCCGTCTAAACAAAGTTCCTCCTCTTGTTTAAACGGCACTGACAGCCGGATGCATAATACCTCAGGCTGCGCGTGAACTCGGATTTTTTTCGTCGCACCATGGTCGAATGCTCAGCCACCAATACTTTGCAACCACTCGTTGAGTTGTGAAGCCCGGAACCGCCAAAGCTTTCCGATCCGGATTCCAACCACTGTCCCTCGTCGAGCCATCCTCTGAAGGGTCTTAGGATGAATCTTCAAAAGATCAGCTGCTTCATCGCTATCGAGCAAGGGCTCGAATCGATCCCCAGGGTCCGCGATTTTGCTACCTGGTCCACGTGGAAGACATGGCATACCCGACTCCAATTCTGCTGCTCACCGAATGGTTTCGTTCGTAAGTTTCACTCTGCACCGTCCGAACAATGCGTTATTCGTTCATGGCCAGATTGATGTACACAGGAAGGCGAGGTCAAGCACTTTGGTGCAGCACCAAGTGCACCACCGCAGTGCACTCGTGGTGCACTGGAGTGCACCGGCCTGCACTGGCCTGCACCAAAGTCTGTGCGAGGCGTAAATCTTCTCAAAAGGTGGACGTTTTGCGCCTTAGAGCTCGAAAACGCTGCACTCGTGATGCACTGGCCCACATTCCGAGTCATCGCGGGCCGTAAATCAGTGCCGTAAGCGAGTATTTGAGCGGAAAATTAGCGAATTAGCGGAGTACTTGTGGTGCATTGGCGAGTCGCACAAGTGCTTGTGCGGGCCTGGGATTTGTAGTGGATTCTAGGAAGTCACTCGCGGATTCTTTGCTATGAAAGGGAAGAGGAAACAGCGTAAGAAAGCCATTTAGGTCTGATTTTCCAAGCACATGACTGACGGCCGATCAGTCGGACGCTCTCTCGTCCGCATGTGACAGCTAATCATTGGACTTGGCTGTGCGCCAGTTGTGTGCCGGATTCAGGTTCAGACAGTCGCAAGGCGCCATGCCGAGAGAAGATCGTCATTTCGTCCATTCAACGCTGCGGGAACGCAGCGTAGAGCATGTGTTCGTCGGATACGTACTCCGCACGCTTTGGAAGCGCGGCGTCACCGATAACGAGGCAGGCTTACAGGATGACCATAAGGGTCTGTTATTTCGAACTATGGCTGGGAAGACCGGCCAGCTCACCGCCCTGCCCTTGAGCCAGGTGAATTCCTACCGAATGATTCGGCGGCGGGCGAAGGCTGCGGGCATCCGGACTAAGATTGGAAACCACACATCGGGCGACTGGCATCACGGCCTACCATTAAGAATGGGGGCAGGTTGGAAATTGCACAGCAAATCGCCGCGCATGAATCTTCGCGCACTACGGGTCGTACGACAGGCGGGACGATGATGTGAATCTGGATGAGGTCGAAAAGATCCGAATCTAGGTTCGATAGAAACGGTGGCTTCGATTCGAGAGTTACTCGCTCAGGATTGATGCCTCGGCGAGGCTTTTAAGTGCGAAAAGAGGTTCGGTCTTTTATGAACAAACGGCTTACTGCACTGGTAATCGGCAATGGCGGATATATGGATGTCAGTCCCTTGAAAAATCCCACGAACGACGCCGACGACATTGGGGAGATTCTCGCTAAACGCGACTTTACCATAATTAAGAAAACGGATTGCACGCACAAAGAGATGGATCTAGCGCTGAAAGAGTTCCGCGCTGCACTCAAGGACGGCGATGTGGGCTTGTTTTTCTTTGCAGGCCATGGAATGCAGATTGACGGGGAAAACTATTTGGCAGCAATTGACGCTGACGCAGACACCGAAACCGACGCGAAGCATTCCTCCCTTTCACTAAACCGCGTAATTGAAACCATGGAAAAAAGCGGGACGGCGACGAACATCATTGTCCTGGATGCATGCCGCGAGAATCCTTTTGAACGGGCGTGGCGCCGATCCGCTTCATCGCGAGGGCTGGCTCCCGTTTATGCGCCGAAAGGCACGATCATCGCATATGCGACATCGCCGGGGCAGATTGCCAGCGACGGAGCCGGTCGTAATGGCGCTTATACAGCAGCGCTTCTCAAGCACATTGATACCCCAGACGTTTCGCTGGAAAACATGTTCAAGCGCGTGCGCAACACACTGAGTGCGGCGACGAATGGGAAACAAATCTCCTGGGAACACACGTCGCTTGCGGGGGATTTCTTTTTCAACCTTAGTCTTGGGGCACGTATCGACGAATACTCCGACACCGCCCTCAGTGACCGCCTTTTTGTACTTGATGAATCCAAGGCTTCGCACCGCATCATCCAGGGTCTCAAAACGCATGACTGGTATCGCCAAAATCCCGCTCTCGACAAATTGACAGCGGAGGTGGCCAACAAGGCGGGACGGAATTCCATGTTTGTGATTGGCCGCAATATCTATCAAGCTGCTTGTGGAGGCTCCCGGACCGCAAACGAGTTTCTTAATTCATTCATGTCCAAAACAAGTGGTTTTGACGAAGACCGCCGTAAGGCTTTGATGGACGGAATACTTTTCGAAGTGTTTTTTGATTCTAGTACGCAGCTTCGGGATCAGCCGAAGAACCGCTGTCTGGACCAAACATTCGAACTTCAGCAGTATGGGGAGCTCTCGGGGAGTTTCGCATTCATCTCCGAATGTTTGCTCACGCATGCGGATCGTTTCCATGCGATTCCCGGGAAAAACCGCACGATAACCGTCGACGTGGTCACAAAGAAGAAGTCCGGAAACCGGCAAGTTGTCAAAGAAGTGCGGTTCAACGGCGCAAATATCTTGTGGATTGATGACGACAGTATCGTGAGTTGGCTCGCAGACGGTAGCGGATACAGAAAGATGACGGTCAGCGATTTTGAGAAGCGTTTGTCCGACGAAATGGTCGTACCGACCCATCTCTTTAAGGTGACCTATACGTTTGACGAAAAGACTAAACCGACGCTTTTGTTTCCCGACGGCGGGACAGTCCGCAAGCGTTGAGTCAGTTGCGCCGTGAGGCTGGGCTTCGAGGTGAAGATTTCCTACGTGATAAACCGGATTATCACGTTCCGGGGAGCGTGCCAAGAGGCATCCTGCCACCTGAAGGCAAATTGATTTGCGTGATGCAAGAAAGCAACTCGTGGTCACTTCGGAGGGCTTAGCGTATATTTCTCTTTTTCCGTTGTGTCGCCAATGCGCCTTTACGTCGCCGTTACCGACAAAGACTGGTTTGCTCTCCACGCCTCGAAGCCAGAAGTCGAGGAAGTGAACTTTTGGCGTCCATCGCCGGATGCCACCTTCAAGGCACTGCAACCCGGCGAACTGTTCCTTTTCAAGTTGCACTCGCCCGATAACTTCATCGCCGGTGGCGGCTTCTTCACTCGGTTCCTACAGCTTCCGGTGAATCTGGTGTGGGACACCTTCGGAGAGGCCAACGGCGTGCGTTCACAATCCGAAATGCGGGAGCGAATCGCATACTACAGACGCAGCCCCATTGCAGCCACCGAAAATCCGAAGATTGGCTGCATCATGCTGGCCGAACCGTTCTTTTGGAATCGGGAAAACTGGATTCCGTCCCCGGCAGACTTCAAGCTGAACACCGTCACTGGCAAGGGTTACGATTCAGAAATTGGTACAGGCAAGGAACTGTGGGACGCAGTGTCGGCACGGCTAAGGCGAAGTCGTGCGGCAGTTCTGGAGCCTGGATCGGCTACGGTTGCAGCGATGGAAACGCACGGATTCGGCAAGCCGCAGGTGGTGCTTCCCCGGCTCGGTCAGGGTTTATTCCGGATTCTCGTCACTGACGCATATGGACGACGATGTGCGATGACCGGAGAACGCACATTGCCTGTTCTGGACGCGGTGCATATTAAACCCTACTCGCTGGTGAGACGCCATGAACTCCGTAACGGTTTGTTGATGAGAAGCGACCTTCACAAGCTCTTCGATAGCGGCTATCTGACCGTGGACCCGAAAGATCGCTGTGTCGTTGTGAGTAGGCGGATCAAAGAGGAATTCGAGAACGGAAGGGACTACTACAAACTGCAAGGACAGGTGCTCCGAGAACCGAATGAAACATGGGCGAAACCTTCATTGGAGAATCTGGAGTACCACGCTCAGAACGTGTTTCGGTAAGCCTGCACGCTCTGCCGCTTCCGTATTTGGTGGATCTCTTCGTCGCCGAAATACCTCACTCCCGCGTTGATTATGCCGTTGAACGAGCTTGTCATGGGAGTCGTCGAGGACTGAGTGCATAGCCCGATGCAACGGAATGTCAACGCGGTGGGTATTTTCACCCAATCAAGACTTCTCATTTGCGACTGAGTTCTGCGCGCAAAACCCCCAGATAACGGACCCTGATCGCGAGCGTTTCCAGTAACGGCTGACGATCTAGGGAGGCGACGAAAGATATAAATCAGCCGATGGGTGCCGAATTGTTTGAGTGGGTTTACGACAGGCGAGACGAAGATTTAAATCTGGACGAGGTCGAGAATCGGGATTCTAGCAACGGGAAGAAGAATCACTTACGAGGGAGCCACAACCGGGTGCGTCCAGCCTTTCTTGGCTAATACCTCAGCGGCGATGCCAATCTGTCGCGGGGTGAATTTGCGTTTCCGCTCGTTCCATGCGTACGTGCGGTCAACGAGCTCGCTTAACGTAAAGACGTTGTCGTGACTTACGAGCCAGTGGACCGTAGACAACAGCTCAAGGCCGAAAGGAGACTCAAAGCCTTTCACGAGATCTGAAACGCGGTCAAATCGAGCCCTAGTGTCGTCATGTTGAGCAAGGAAAGCAGCGGCATCTTCGATTGCTCCGGGTACAAGGAATAGCTGTTTGTCCGGTGCGTCTCCTCCATCTGCATAGCCTGAAATCAAGTGCCCCTCGACGGCGTGTAAGACATGGCGTAGATTTTCAGCGTAGGGGCCATACGGCGCAGGCTGAAATCGTAGCCGCAGCGGTTCGCCCGATTCCTGTTGGAAATACATCAGTTTGTGAACCTCAAGCAACGAAACTTGAGGATCAAGCAACCCGCCCAGGTAGCGGTTTATGAGTTCCACGAGCGCGGCGCGGCCCGCTGTCATCTTCGGCACATCACGGCTGCGGCTCATCACTTCGGCTGAAGGAGCACCCTTGGGCTCGTACACGGTCACGCGAATGTCCGGCAACTCCCGCATTGCTCCGTCAATAAGCGGGCGAACCTCCACCCAATCCAAACCTCCCAGTCCGCTCCCTAACGGGGGGATGGCAACCGAACGAATATGCTTTTCTCGAAGAACCCCTTTTAGCCCCTTCAGACCGCTTTCAATATCCTGAATCCGGCTCTTGCCGCGCCAGTGGCGCTTTGTCGGAAAGTTGATAACATAGCGCGGCCCCGTGAGCTTTCCAGTTTCGTGCACGAGCATATTGCCTGGCTTTACATCACCCCGTTTGCAGGCAGCTGCATATTCCTTAAAGTTTTCTGGGAAGGCGTCTTTGAACTGGAGGGCAATGCCACGCCCCATCACTCCAACACAGTTCACCGTGTTGACAAGCGCCTCGGACTCGTCCTTAAGAATGTCGCCGGTGCGGTATTCGATCATGTAGGCCTCTATATTCTAGTAATACCAATCGCGGATGATTTCAACCGTCGGCCGGTGTCCGTTCACAGGTAACGCATTTGCAACCGCCCGGTATTGTTCTTCGGAATATACGCCAATCCGTTCGGTGAGTTCCCAGGGAAAATATTGTTCAACGAGGAACTCGGCCTGCTTTCCGTCTTTGCAGTTTCGCCAGTCCCGAGCTTGAACCGCGTTCCAGTCGATTTCCCCAAGATTTCGCACGTCAGACCGATCCTCAAAGTAATATGAACCAGCATTTGATAAGGTAAAAGCCCAACGTCGTCCAGCGTCTTCAGCCCATGCAACCGTCGATTGCAAGTCCGCTTCCAGGTGGATGATCGGTGCCTGGCCACCCCTGTACGTGAGTTCTGGATGATTGCCTTGATAAATCAAATACAGCATGACCGAGCGTGGACAAAAGTAAAAGGGAACGCAAGCACCTACATGTAGGCCAGGATGGCTGCTGAGAGTGAGTTCGGTTAACCGGCGCTGTTTGATGCCAGTCATGCCGATAGGCGTGCCCGCTGGATTCCGTTGCACGACTTCCGCATCGCACCATAAGCGACCTTCAGCGATTATCGATGGAAACCGATCCACATGCACGATGTGATAAAGCTTCGGGTTGGGCCGCACCATGCTCAGTGGCTCCTAGCGTTTGCGATTCCATTGTGTTTCATCGCGTGCGAAAGATAAGTATAAGAGGTTGTTTTGAATGGCGGATGAGATTCCGCTTAGCTGATGTATAGCGGCAACAACGTAGAGGTTTTAATTGCCCGGAATGCTATTTGGCGTCACGATGGCCTTGAAACCGGGAGGCATGATGATTGTCGACGCCGTAAGCGCCCGAACCGGATAAACGAGGATTAGGACGTTGAAGGTCGTATCGAACGCTTCAGCCAGACATTCATGTTCTGTTCCGTTGAGATCATAAATCGGCAATGACCTGGCGCGCGTCATTTTCCGGCCTAACGGCAATATGGGGCCTAATGGGTGATCGAGGGTGATCACCGTCTCCGCAGGACAGCCAAATTGAGCCTTGAAGGAAGGTGACGGCTCTATGCGTCGAACAGCAGCCTGAGCACCAGTACCGGCGACATATTCGATGGGTTCCAAGATGTAAACAAGGCAGGCTTTTGAGTTTGTGCGTGCGAACTCACGTGCCGACGCATAAACAGATGCTCCAAACTTTTTAGCCAGCTTAATCGGCGTTTTGATTTCAAAGGCGCAATCAGCGGCAACCTTGGCGTAGCCGTCCCCCTGAAAAAGCGCGTACCGAGCAAAATTGTTTGCTTCACGCTCGAAGAGATCCGAGATCTCCGGTGAGAGCGTCTTTTCGCAATCCTGGAAAAATCGGAAGGCTTTTTTGTGCGTCGGAATTTCGTGATGCCCGGTTTCGTGAAGCTTCAGAAAGTTCTGCTTGCTCTCTTTGACCGTATCGTCGATGTGAATGACACTCGCATCAGCGTCATACACGCCAAACAGCTTCGAGATCGCGTGCTTGACACTATGCGCAGCGTCGGCAGCTTTGTTTTTTATATAGGCGAGAATGCTAGCCGGATCAAAGATGCTGACGGGAGCGACTTGCAGCTTTGCTGCAGCAAGAATGTCATCAATGGGAGTGGGGAATCGTTCCCACACAGAGGCGCGGTCAAGAAGCTGCCTCGCGCGCTTCTCGACCGCCCGGAGTTGATCGGGAGTTAGGCTGCTGTCATCCGGTTTGGCCACTGGGTCGTTTCCTGGTACGGATATGTTTGAGATAGTCCATCAATTCCGCTTCCTCCGCAGCCGTGAGGTGATGATCTGCGAAGGTTGCAACGCTGCCGTGGCGCTCGCCATCAGACTTATTTTTCGATGGCGTGATGTGCCCGGCCATTTCCATCAAGCGGGCATAGTCAATCCCATAGACCTCAGAAAGCGAGTGCAGAACATTGGGTGATGGCTGCTGAATCTTGTCATTCTCAATCTGACTGAGATATGCGTTCGAAACTTCTTTTTCGGTGGCCTCTTCGACTTGGCGAAGCGTCATGCGCCGGTCCGTACGAATCGAGGCGAGGTATTGGCCAAGTGTGATTTTGCCTCCGCCTTCTTCCGCACCTTCCGACATTGTCTTCTCCTTAAAATGTTCGATTTGATTGGGATTTTAGTCCGATTCGCTAACAAACACAAGCATGCAAAGAAACTGCTTGCTATACTTAGCATGCTTGTGATACCGTGCACTCACGGTCGCCAAAGGACCGATTGGAGGCTCATTTCATGACTACAGGTAATGACGATATATCCCAGGCAGCGTTTCAGGAAGGTGAGATCGACATCCTCGAATTCGCCGAGCGCGGAGAATCGGTCCCGCACGCCAAGACCTACCGAGTACGCATCGATGGCGAGATAGTTAAGGTGCACACGCCCTGTCCCACGGGTGAAGAGTTGCTCCATAAAGTCGGGAAGCGGCCATGCGCCTTCGAGTTGATTGCCGAATTCCGCCACCACGAGAACCGTGTGATCGAGCCGCACGAGACGGTTGACCTTCGTCAGCACGGGCTCAAAGGCTTCATCACTGCACACAAGGAAATCGTTACGATTTTCATAGGCGGCCCGGACCACCCATACAAAATCGAGCGCGGAGAACACACGGTTGCACAGATCCTAGCCAAAGTCGGTAAAACACCCGAGGGGTACGTTCTCCTCGAGGAAAAGGGCGGACCGCCTTTGCCATTGCCACCGAATATTCCGGTGAAAATCTGCGGGTGTGAAATGTTCTACACCCAGCCGCAATCCGGAGGTTCTTCTTAAGGACACCATGCCGTATCCCAAAGAACAAACGGACGAGCTGAAAGGCTATTGCAAGAAAGTCAGTATTTTGCCCGAAGCGGGAATTGAATTTCTTCACCTAGAAGAACTCCGACTTCCGGCAGGCTGCATGCCTATAGTCTGTGACGCCTTGCTCTGCCCGGTGAACAAGGACGGCTATTCCTCGCGCCTTTACTTCGCCGTTCAGGTGAGCGGCCAGTTTGCTCGCAACTGGAACGGTTCCGTCCGAATCGGCGAGAAAAACTGGTATGCCTTTTCCTGGAAAGTGGACCTTGCATCCCCTACTCTCGCCCAGTTGCTTCTCGCCCATCTCAACGGTTTTGCGAAGGAAAAATGATGATCAAAATTAAACTGATGGGCGTGCTTTATGAGGAGATGCTCCACGACCTTAAGCGCCCGCATCCCTTTGCCGCTGAGCGTGTCGGCTTCGCAACCGGGCGGATTGGCACTCTTGCGGGCGGACAGCTAATTTTACTTACCGGTTACCACGTCATTCCTGATCACCAATATCTGAAAGACCACAAAGTCGGCGCCCGAATTGGGAGCGAAGCGATCACCTGGGCAATGCAGGCGGCTTATCACGGCCGCTCCTCGCGGGAGGGCGTGTTTCATATCCATCTTCATCCACATCGTGGACAAACGGGTATGAGCGGCACGGACAGTCGGGAAATTCCGCCGATGGTATCCGGCTTCAAATCGGTTGGGCGCGAGGCGGCCTACGGCATCATTATCCTAAGCCTCAACCATGGATCAGCGTGGGTCTGGCTTCCGGGCAGCGACGAGTCGATCAGCGCGGCCAACGTTGCCGTCATCGCCAGCCCGATTGGGGTCTTCGAGCAAGGAGCAGGGCAATGAAGGCAGACCGTTACGCTCGCCAGTCGTTCCTCGGCCCCGATTCCGAGGAATTAATCGCTCGCGTTACGGTCGCCGTTCCCGGATTGGGTGGCGGTGGTTCGCATGTGGTCCAACAATTGGCCCACATAGGTTTCCAGAATTATGTTCTCTATGATGGCGACACAGTTGAAGAATCGAACCTCAACCGACTTATTGGTGCTACAGCCGCAGACTCGCGGGCAGAAACCCCTAAGATTCATCTTGCGAAGATGATGATATACGGGCTCCAGCCCCGCGCACGTGTGCGGGCGTTTGCTTGCAGGTGGCAGGAGAAACCTGAGCCCCTTCGGGAGAGCCAAATCGTTATCGGCTGTGTGGACACGTACAAAGGCCGCGAAGAGATTGAAGTTGCTTGCAGGCGATACCTCATGCACTACATTGACATTGGCATGGACGTACATGGAAAAGAGTCGCCCGTCATTGGTGGGCAGGTGATCCTATCGTCGCCGGGCGGCCTTTGCATGCGGTGTATGGGCTTTCTGTCGGAGGAAGAACTCGCCCGGGAAGCTGCGCGCTACGGCGATGTAGGCGGTCGCCCGCAGGTCGTCTGGCCGAATGGCGTGCTGGCCTCGACGGCAGTTGGACTAGCAGTCGATCTCGTCACAAATTGGACGAGGACACGGCGTTCTCATGCGTATTTGGTCTATGACGGGAACACCGGCACGCTACATGATAGCCACACTCTCAGAAATCTGAACGACCCTTGCCGCCACTATTCGAATTTGGATCTCGGCGATCCTGTTTTGGTCGGGCTCTAGGTGATCGTCTTTGACTTGCCTGCATCAGTTTTCTTTTGGTTGTTGAGTCAACTATTAAAAGGCGCGTTCGAACAGCGAGGCAAAGAGATGCTCCGCCTGGCGCAATGCCTCCCTCTGCAACGCACGAAGGTACTCTGCGCGCTCAACTACTGATGCGAATTTCTGTTGGATGGGCAGAGGTGGAACAGCAATCGGGATGGCTTTCTGAGCTGATGCCTTTGACTTTAAGCTCGCAGCCACCAGCTGGGGTGCCGGTCGCGCCATCGGGGCCAAAGAAAAAGTCTCTGAAAGAGTTGATCGAAAACAATGTTGCAATATTCTTGGCTTCCGCCATCATTACCGGATTCGTTGCGAGATTCGGGGCCTATGAGGCGATTCTGAAAGTAGCGCACCTGGAAACCATCTCACAGGATCACCTGAACGAGCTAACAAACTACGCTGGACTGTTACAGTGCGGGCAAAACGCCTGCGGAGCCGACTTACTGTCGGTCATTCGGAAGTGCCGAGTCGTGGCCATTGCGAAGTGTTCTTGTGTGTCGACTGTGGGCCATACCGTGGCTCACCAAAGAAGACCAGTCTCGACGCATTAAGGGGCTGCGAGAATGCTACCTCGACAGGGTAGGAGCCAGAGACTTACTGACTTCGAAGCCGACGTTCTAGACCGAGCTAGAATTTTGCTACTCGGCATCAGGTCATTTACCAGTCCTTGTACTTTGTTCCGTCGAGCGCTGTGTCTTGCGACTTCGTGAACACGTCGAAAACGTTGTTTCCGTCCCAGGAATCGGAGTCGGGGTCGTCCTGCATCGAGTGCATTCCCCACTCGGGTTTACCGGTCATCGGGTCTATCGGTATTCGGCGTAGAAACCTCATCTTTTTCCCCTGCACATCCACGCCATTCACTAGCGTCTCTAAATCGGGAGGATAGCCCTCCGACCCTACCTTGATTTGGAAAGCTGCACGGTCCGCTGCGTCCTTATAGCGGTCAATGGCGTCGCGCATCTCCCACAGGTCCTGCCGCAAATAGTGTTCTCTTTGGCGCTTGATCGTCACCCTCACGAGGGGAATCGCCAAACCCGTGAGAATCATCAAGATGGCCGTAGCCACGATCAATTCAATCAGGGTAAATCCCTGGGATTTCGTTCTTACGCCGAAAATGTAGGCAGAAGTCATTACCGAATTAGCCTGATCCACCTCATAGTTTAAATGATCCCATCAGGACCGGGACCTTCCGTTTACCGACCTTTCAAGTTCATTCTGGTGGCCGGGCTGCCAAAATGAAGCTGATTAGAAAGTAGTTTTAGTAAAGTCCTTACTCGAAACAAATCGATACTTAATAAGAGTCCAAAACGCTTCAAAACCATCCTTGGCGCGTACCTTCTTCCCCTGAGTGGGGGTACGCGCACGGTATCTTATTGGAACCTCGCGGATCTTATATCCCAAACGAGACAACTTGGCCGTTACCTCCGGGCAGAACTCAAATCGTTGACATTTCAGGTCTACACGTCGGAGTACTTCCGTCCGAAATGCTTTGTATGCAGTAGCCTCGTCAGTAATGTACGTTCCATACAAGGTGTTTGCAGTGGAGGTTAGAATCTTATTGGCGAGCCAGTTCTTCCAATTCATGCCCGCGATCGTGCCCAAGAATCGCGACCCGTAGACGGTGTCGACTTCTCCTCGCACAATTGGTGTCACCAGCGCGATGTAATCATTTGGGTCGTACTCCAAGTCGCCATCTTGGATGAGGATAATGTCGCCGGTTGCACGACGAATCCCTTCACGAATTGCGCTACCTTTCCCACGATTCGAGCTAGCTTGATATCCGATCAATAGACCGCCACTGACATACTCTTCGATGAGTTGTGTTGTTCCGTCGCTTGAGCCGTCGTCTACGACAATGATCTCCCTTGTACAACTTGGCGGAAGAGCGGCTTCGCGGACCTGGTGGACAACGGCTGGAAGAGTGCGAACCTCGTTATACACCGGGATTATTATTGAAACGTGCATTCGAGACTCTTGGAATTGAAGTCCTAGATCGACGGTCTTCACAAGAAGCATAAGAGTTGACGATCCTGCCAACTTCGGCTCCGTCCACTATTGCAACGGGTCTTCTTCCGACTTAATTCCGGAAGGGTTAGGATTTAAATCCGTTTTCTGCTCTGTGTAAGGCACTAGCTGCGGTTCTGGTCGGTCAGCGTCGAGAGACCACACAGTCCGATCCGGCAGATACTGAATGAGTAAACGATTTTGTTCGAATCCCAGATCACGCGCCCAAATTACGTGGGAATGAATAAGATCGGCGTTGTTGTAGACCCACTCGGCATTGACGTTATGATGCGCGGAGTAGCGCACAAAAACTAGCTCCGGCTGCTGTTGCTGTTCGAGCCAGTGCTCTAAATCAGCCCTGCGCAGGCTCCAGTCTTGCATCAATAACGCATACCGATCAGGACCATGACTATCTATGCTCCAATTGTTAAAGCGGCCTTCCAACCTGAGGCCCAGCGAAATCACGCACGCAAGAGGAAGCAATGTCACTAAACCGCGGAGGCGAGAGACAGCCGGGCTGGATTCAGCATTGCTACGAGCAGCTCTACGGCGCTCGCTTCGTGAAGCTTCGCCTTTCGTTACTTGCGTATTGCCTCGCCAGTGCCATATTCGTCTGAGAGCTTCCACCTGAAGAAACAACACTAGCGATGTCGCCGGAGCAAAATAGTGGGGGAACGAATACTTCACAAAAAACGCCGCAAAGATCAGGAGGGTGCTGGTTCCGACCGCAAGGCGGGACCAAAATTCATCGAATGCAAACCACAGTATTCCAATCTGCGTCAGTGCCAAAACGTCAATTATTATTCGCAATGGGGCCGACCGAGGGACATACACCGCGGCGACTACGATGAATCCGGCCAATACAACAGCTTGAAAATATTTAGCCCGCCCTCCTCGTAACCAGACAGCCAATAAAAGCGGAGCGCTCAAAAGGATGCCACAATAAAAGGCCCACCACGTTATCAGCTTGCGTGCCGCAGTGATCATGACGTTAGTTGGCGTGCGCTGTGATAGGTAAAGTCGCATCTCAGCGATCTCGTAGTAATACCTCACCCATTCACTGCTGTAGGTAATTTTCGGACGTAGCGGAAGGAAAATGAACTGTGGACTCTCCTGGTATTGTTGCTCGTGGAGCAGGTACGGCGGTTTCCATGCTGAACCGGTAATTGCTCTGTTGTACGCACCGGTTAGGACCGCACCAAGAAGAAGGATCATTCCTGCAGGAAGTGCAAAGTCCCGCCACAAAATTGGTTGCTTCCACAGCCGCCCTATCCAGATTCTCCGTAGGAAAAGGCAAGATGCAGGCAAAGCTGCCAGAAACCCTTCGAGTGGGCGGCTATTGGCTAAAATCACTAACCCAGAAGCCATCAAAATCGAATTGGCGCACGAAAGCCTCACCCACAATCGGCGCACAGATCCGAAGAACAACGCTCCACCAAGGGCAGCGACCATTCCGCCCCAATATGCCTGGCTCCAATAGCTGAAGACGCCGATTTGAACCACCATCAAGAATCCACCAACCAGCGCCCAGACATTACCGACCCAGCTCTGCAACATCCAGCAGGTCGCCGCACAAGCCAGCGCCGAGCCAATCCAAATCCCGACAGCAGCATGTCCGGTCAGCTTCTGTCCGATGGCAAGAAATAGGCCGTTCGCCGGGAAATATTTCGAGGCGTACACAGGATGCATCAGGACATGAAAGGTATCGAAGAACCCGAAAAGAGGCGGCGAAGAATTTGCGGCATGACCATGGGCAAGAGTATCGGCCATCAAAAGATAGCTGAACTCGTCGTGAATACGGGGCACAGGCTCATGCAGGACCGCAGCGACAGCCAAGCAGCCAAGGAACGTGCAGACGACGACTGAGACCATCACGAAACGTGGCTTTGAACTAAACTGCCGTACCCAGGAAGTGAACTTGGAGTGCTCGGCGGAACCGATTCTCGAGAAAGACAGCCCGACTACTACACACAGCAAAACGAACTGGAAGAACTCGACCACGAGGTAAGGCGATAGATTGTAACGAAAACCGCGCAAGCACGCAGAACCGCGACCTCGCTGAACTGGGAGGACGGCACTCCTGCCCAGGGCGAAACATGCGATTCTTTGTAAGCCTTTCCTACCCTTGTACAGCCCCCGGTCAACCCATTCTCATTTTCCCAGAACTTTCGAGAAGCCAATGAGTGCCGATTGAAGCACGAGCAGAGTTACATATAGCCCTACGTACTCTAGATAAGCAGCTTGCGTAAGGACTGCGTCGAAGCGGTTTTCATATTCCGGGTCAGAACCCAGACTGTCGAGACTGATCTGATACAGTTTGGAGTGTGACCGCCAAGCTCGGAACCACAAGATAATTGCCGCAGCAACAGATAGAGACATCCACCAGAACCCGCCACCAATTCCGCCCAAATCCCGATGATCATAGTAGTGCTTTCCCATAAGCAGCGCCATGCCGAGGACGACCAGCAGCCAAATTGTGGGCAGCCAGAAGTAAAGGGATTTGTGTGGTTGCCGTGAAAAATAGCGTCGACCGAAATCTGTGCTAGCCACTTCAGTATCCTCAATTTGGTGAACGGGTTTAGGTTGCTAGGGGCAAACTACCCACTCTGCAGCGGCCGAGATCCCGTTTGCTAAACCGGAGACACCGGCGACTACAGCAACCGCCGGTTCGACAGGTTCTGGTATCAAGGCGAATGCCCCCAGCCCGATGTTGAATGCACCCCATGAACCGTCCAGTACATTCCAATTCCCACAAAACGTCTTAGGTTTTGAAGGTTGCTGCGGCTGTTGCGTTTGCTGCTGATTGTTATTGTTGTTAGCGCTGCTTCCACCGCCCTGGTTGCCCCCGTTAGCTCCTCCATCACTGGAAGTATTGCCTACGGTTACTGTCACCTGGTCCGGAGGCGGAGTTGGCGTGGTCGGTGCCGTAGGATCCGGGGGGGCAGTGACCGTGACGGAATCCGGAATATACTTTACAGGAGCACCACCGGAATCAACAGTCGCGCAGTCGATTTCGTTTCCGTTCCCGTCATAGCACGAATCATCTCCGAACGGATCCACCATTGCCAACGGATTGTTCATTACATACGCATAGCGGTTCCAACTCTGCGGAGAGGCGGGATCCACTGCCGCCAATCCAGCACGATCAGGCGATAACCAGCGTCCCTGCGTCGGATCATATTGACGATCTATGAAATCGTAATTCAGCCAGGCAGTGTCCTTATTCTGGCCCGTGAAGGAAAGTTCTCCGTTGCCGCCCGATAACTGAGCGTAAGGAACTCCGTAAGGATCGTAGGCGACGCTTTGAATTATGGCATGTGTCGTACTCGACTCCAACCGCGAGCTGCCGAGCCAATCTGGATGTCGATAGTGGCTCAGTCCCCAAGAAAGATATTCGGCCTTTGTCTTGCCGGGCAGCGGCACAAATGCCTGTTGTATTACCTGTGCCTTCATGATCGCTAACTTTTTGCCTTGTGGCGAATACACAATCTGAAAATAGGTTCCCGATTGATTCTGCTCCACCATTCTTCCCAGTGCATCGTAGGTTAGAACGATGGAATCGAGCGAAAGCATCTTGCCTTCGGCGTCCCATGTGTACGTGTGGAAGCTGTCAGTCAGCAAATTGCCATTTGCGTCGTAAGTCGGCGTGAACCCTGGGAGGGAGAAATATTGGTTCGTGTTGGTGGTGCCGTGAGTGTAGGTTGGCTGCCAGGAGACCCCGGTGCTACCCGTGGGAACCGATTTGCTGATGTTGCCGAAAACATCGTAGTTGAATATCTGCCCCCAAATGGAACCGCAACTTGCGGTCGCGATACGGGCCAAATCGTCGTGAGAGTAAGTGCAGTTCTGTGTGTCTGGAGTATTGAAAGGATCGGTGATGCTGAGGCTGGCCAAACTGCCATTGGCATTCCATCCCAAATTGCCGATTTCCGAGTTCGTGCTGACCGTGTACTTGAACTGCGTCATCCTGCCAGTGTTGGTATCGTAACTAAAGTTATCGTAGTCTCCGGAACCATAAGTGACTTGTGTCAGAGATCCGATTGGCTGCGTGGTCCCACTCATTGTGTACGTAACCCCGGTTACGGGATTCTGGCCGCTGCTGGCTGAGACCGTAGACATACGGCCTTCCGAATCCGCGCCGTAGGAAATGCTCGGAAGCCCTGACATCCACAAGTTATTCAGCTTCCCGTTAGCCCAATACGCCGCTGTAGGATGGTAGTATCCTCCCGAGTGCGGAGTAGACTCCCAAATCTCGGTGACTTCTCCTCTGACCGAGTAGACGAACCCAATGTCGGTGACCTTAGCGCCCGAAGACCCCGTGTACGCTTCAGCCAAATGGCCCTTGGCGTTAGCCATCGCCACGCCATTCACCGTAGCAGAATCGTAGACAAAGTTCTTCGTAGGCGTTGTGTAAGGGCCGCTGTATGTAGCGCTGATCACCCGGTGGATGGCATCGTAGGTATAGCAAGTGGTATTTCCTTTGGCATCGACCCGCTTCACCAGGTTACCGCTATAGGTTCCGCTACAACCGCTGGCGGAATCAAAGCCATAAGTAGTCGCCGCATTGTTCGTTTCCGGGTTGGTTTCCGATACAAGACGACCGAGCAAGTCATACAGGTATACTCGGGTCTGAGTCGGCGTTGATTGAGCATTTTGTGTAACCGTGACCCGATTATAGCCGCCGGACGGGAGTTGGCCCTTACCCCAGACGAGATATTCGATTTCCTTGGAGTTCTCCTTAAAACAACGAAGTAAAGGTGCTCGAAGTGCAGAAACTTGCCAATCTCAGACGCGAGAGTTGTAGCCAGTTCCTCAGGTTCGCGGCACGCCGCAATCGCTTCACTGATACGCAGCACGGCCTCATAACGGTGGGTGTCGCTCTCAGCCGCGATGATCGGGTCTGTACCCATAGCTTACAATCCAGAAACTCGGCGCTGGCCGGCCTCTAGTTCACCAAAACACACAAATAGATGATGATTCACTTCCTCTCCAGGTCGCAAGAGAGTGCGCCAAGAGACTTCTTGAAAGGCTCCCGCGGGTTCTGGAAACGGTGTGGACTACGACGCGGAAAGAAGCCAGCCATCCCTGGACCCACACACAAAACTGCAGTCACAGCCTACCCTCGCCAGTCCATCGCTAACCATTCGCTAAGACGCTTTGGACAAGAGCCGCTTACCCTCTTGGAGGTAGATCGCATCTACCGCAAGTTGTGGAAAACCTGAAGGACTGTTCGGGGGTGCATCGGGAAGTCAAAGGAAGTATTAGAAATTACCTTGACACGGCAGAGGTCCTGAGTTCGAGTCTCCTCGTGCCTACCATATTCAAATCACTTTCATCCGTCTGTGCTTTGTCTCGTAGAGACGAGATTGTTGGAGAGGCGCCCGACTTGCCCGGATTTCCATCAACTACTCATAACGCAGCGCCGTCATCGGATCCACTGCGCTCGCTCTTCTTGCGGGGCCGGAGCAGGCAATCGCGGCTACTAAGCTTAATAGAACGGTAACCACCAGCAGGACCAGCGGGTCGCGGGAACTGCCCTCCGCCCATCGCCCCAGCACCTTGTTAAGCGCCAACGTCAGCATGACGCCGGCTGCGATTCCGGTACCCACGCTCGCTGCTGTGGATTCGAACACAATCCGCAATACATGCACGCGCTGTGCTCCCAACGCCATGCGAATGCCAAACTCGTTCGTCCTCTGCGCTACCGAATAGGAGACGACGCTATAGAGCCCGACGGCTGCCAGCGTCAGCGCGAGCAAGGCAAACGCGCCGAACAGCCACGCCACCAACTGCTCCTGCTCATATTCCTGCTCGCCCGTGATCCAGTGCTCCAAGTCTTCGACATCCCCGTTGATCTGCTGATCGGCATCCACTGAATTCACCTGTGCTCCCACGGCGTGCAGCACCGACAGCGGGGGCACGTTCGATCGAACCAATATCTGTGTCCACACCCGCATAGACAGTGTGTACGGAACGAAAACTTCGGGCAGAATCGGTTTTCTCAACCCGTCATCGCGTTTGTCGGCAATAATGCCCACGATTTCGAGCCAGGAGTCGGAGCCAGTGGCGGCTGTGGTGTAAGGCGGCTCGTCCTTCATGTCGGGTACTCTCAGAGAGTGTTGTAACGCGTCATCATCGGGAAAGTAGAGCCGCGCCATGGTCTGGTTGATGACGGCTACACGCGCTGCGCGGTGGTTTTCGGTCTCGTCCCAAATTCTCCCCTGCGCCAGCGGAATCCGCAAAAGCGGAAAATAACCAGGGCTTACGAAGTTGACGCGGACTTTTTGCTCGTCGCGCCGCGCCTTGCCTAGGATCTCTACGCCCGTCTGCCAGCCGTTCGAGGGTGGAGTGGCGTTGGTCGAGATCGCGGCCATGGTTACGCCGGGAACGGTGGACGCCTTGCTTCGCAGTTGCTCGAAGTAAGCCAGGCGCGCCTCCCAAGTGGGATAGGCGCCGTCATGGACGGGAATCCCCACCGACATGACGTTATGGGGGTCATATCCCAAGGGTGTGTGTATAAGGTGCAGAAAGCCTTTCATCGCGGCCCCTGCACCCGCGAGCATCAGAAGCGTCAGAGCGACTTGCGCGGCGGTGAGGACGCCGTGAGTCGTGCGCCCGTGTACCACACCGGCAATCTTGCGCGTACTGGACTGCATTACCTGGCTAACCTCAGGCCTCGATAGCTGGAGCGCCGGCCAGAGTCCAAACAGAATCCCAGTGAACAAAGCGACTCCAATGCTGAAGCCGAGAACCGGCAAATTAATCTTGATGGCCGCCTCATGTGGGAAGGAATATTTCGGCAGCAGATCGACAATCAGCGCGAGCGTCCGATAGGCCAGCAGCACGCCAAGCGCGGCACCGATCAGCGAAAGCAGCAACGACTCGGCCAGCAGTTGGCGGATGATGCGGCCTCGGGTGGCTCCAATTGCCGTGCGAACCGCCAGTTCGTGCTGACGTGCCGTCCCACGTGCCAGCAAGAGGATAGAAACATTTCCGCAGCCGATAGCAAGCAGCAGCGCCACCGCGCTGAATAACAGATACAGAGTCCCCCCGAGATCCCGGACAAAACGGTCATTTAACCCAATCACGTGGAACTCGAAATGATCGCTGGGGAAGTGTTTTGGCGTTTCCTTGGCGAACTGATCAATCAGCGGATTCAACGCAGCGTCGGCCGCCGCGTGGCTCACGCCCGGTTTCAAACGGAGGCCGACGTAGTAAGCCTTGGTGGGATCCAATGTTACTTTCAGCGGGAGGTAGACATCGCCGTCATCCCAAGTGAAGCGGGGAGCTGCGACACCGACAATCGTGTAATTCTTGTGCACTAATTGCAGGGTCCGGCCCAGCACAGCCGGGTCGGAGCTGAAGTGGCGTTGCCAGAATTTGTAGCTAAGCACGGCGACCGGTTGGGGGTCCTGACCATCGATCGCGTCGGCAGGGATCAATCCCCGTCCCAGCGTTGGTGGGACGCCCATGAACGCAAAACTGTTGGAAGTCATGTAGACGCCCTGGAACGTTTCGGGAAGATCGTGTCCCGTGACAGTCAAGCTCCAATCATTGGAGATGAATGCGTCTTCAACGACGGGAGACTTGCGGATTTGCTGCCATTGTGCGCCCGTTAGTCCGAACCCCATGTCCTGATTTGATTTGTTGCTGAGCCGCATATGGACCATCCGGTCCGAGGCTGCATAGGGGTAGGGATTCACCAGGATGGCGTACATTACGCTGAAAACCGCGGTGGTTGCGCCAATCCCCAGCGCCAGCGAAATGACTGCGGTCAATGTGAATCCAGGGTTCTTGAACAGTTGCCGTTGGCTGTAGCGAAAGTCCTGAAGGAAGGTCTCCATGGCAGTCCGGTCCCCGGGTAATGGAGAAAATCGTCGCACGCGAGCGTCCAATTATGGAAGCCCCCAAGCCATTCTATTTTCAGGGAGAAACAATTTGTGCAGAACGATTTGTATTGTCCGATTCCGCGTCGGGGTGTCCGCTTCTGGACAGGCACTGTTGCGCAAAAGATCCACTAACAGATTTGGATGGAGCGCGAAACATTTTCATACATCAAAGAACACAGTTTCGTCTTCGCCACAAAGATGCACGTCAAAGAGCCAGTCGCCATTGCGCGGGGAATCTGGTTGGGCGAACAAAGAATACCGGCGTTCGTCAGGCACGAGCGCCAGAACCGGATCGATATCATTTGCGGGATCTCCTGCAAAATAAACTCGCGTGGCGAGACGATTTAAGATGCCTCGTCCAAAGATAGAAACGTTGAGATGAGGAGCCTGCACTGCTCCCTCGTCATTTGCCGGAACACAGCCGGGCTTGATTGTCTCGAAAATGCACGTTCCATTTTGATCTGTTTCCAACCTTCCAAAACCAAAAAACTCTAGGTCTTCGGATTTGTCTTGTGGGTCGTCCGGGTGCTCATATTTCCCCTCTGAATTCGCCTGCCAGATTTCGATCATGGCATCAGGGACTGGTTGATTATTTCCGTCCAGTACTCGAAACAATATGCGTAGACGATCCCCTTTGGCTTTCGGTCCGGCGATGTTACTTACCGAGTGCTTGACGGTGAGCCCAAGGTGAAAATAGGGGCCGGCCGTTTGAGACGGCGTTGAGAGTAGAATCATGCGCACTCGAAGGGCGTGGATTCACGTCCACGGAGGACGATATCGAAACGGTAGCCTAGCGCCCATTCCGGCTTGGTTGTCTCCAAATCAAAATTTGCGATCAACCTCTGGCGCGCACTTTCGTGGGGAATAGATTGAAAAACCGGGTCGTAGGCAAACAGAGGATCACCGGGGAAATACATTTGCGTAATGAGACGTGTCGCAAACGCTCGCCCAAAGAGCGAGAAATGAATATGTGCCGGACGCCATCCGTTAAAGTGATTGAGCCACGGATATGCCCCTGGCTTGATCGTGGCAAATTTGTAATTGCCATTGGCGTCGGTTAGGGTTCTGCCGCAGCCGGTAAAATTTGGATCGATCGGCGCTGGATGCTGGTCGACGTGATGCGAGTACCGCCCCGCTGCGTTGGCCTGCCAAACTTCGATCAATGTATTTGTCACGGGGCGGCCGCCATCGTCCAGGACTCGACCTGAAACGATAATGCGTTCTCCTAGCGGTTCACCCGTGTGTTGCCGAGTGAGATCGTTATCGGTGTCAGTCATCGGCTGATCCCCGAACATAGGCCCCGTTATCTCCGACAAAGTGTGTGGCAGGAATATCGGCGGATTGCGTGGCGCGCGCTGAATGGTTGCGCGGTAGGGCGGGTACAGAGATGTCGGTTGACTCTGTGTCTCGGCGCGGCGGTAGGGAATGACGTTGACCATCCAGTTTGGAAAACTAACTTCAGAGATTTATCACGGCATTAGCGGGCGTCGCAAGTCGTCCCGGCTCGCCTGCGGTGGTGGGTCAGTTTCCGAGTAGCCCGTAATCCATCCAGGGGCGCAACCCAGTCCAAGCTATTATTCTGAAATGTGATGGCAATGCCGAATACACACACCAAGACCCCGCTTGGGGCGGCGAGCTTCCTTAGGTCCTTTATTCGATGGCTTGTCATTGGAGTGGTGCTTCTTTGGTCGCTCGCCGCGCTGATCCTTGTGGCCACCCGGTGGATCGATCCACCGACAACCGCGGTGCACATACAACGCCGCTTGCAGGCCTGGATTCACCACACGCCGTATCGCAAACGCTACAAATTCATTCCGCTGAGCCAAATCTCGCCCGATCTCCAGCACGCTGTAATCGCCGCAGAAGACGCGCACTTCTACCGGCACCATGGATTCGATTGGCACGAGATCCAAATCGCAGCCGAAGACGATTTGGAAGGCGATCGCACTCGCGGAGCTTCCACCATTACGCAGCAACTCGTAAAAAACTTATTCTTCGGAACGGGTCGCTCTATCCTCCGCAAGGGCGCAGAGGTCACATTGGTACCGGTGGCCGAATTCGTCCTCGGCAAACAGCGCATTCTGGAGATATACCTCAATGTGGTCGAATGGGGCCCTGGTATTTATGGTGCAGAGTCGGCGTGTCGTTACTACGACGAAACCGCAGCCCGGAATATCGGCCTGCAGCAGGCGGCACGGCTCGCTGCAATTCTGCCGGCTCCTTTGAAGCGACGACCGGAGCGCATGAATAACTACAGCGCGATCATCCTTGAGCGGATGCGCCAAATGGGTTGGTAGACGTGGTTAACATTTTACGAATGCTGCCGCTTTTATTACTCCCGCTCTGAGTTCTTGTCGGATGGTCGGTACTCGGAAACTGACCCACTACGGCTCGCTGCTAGCGGGTATTCTCTATGAGCGAATGAGTGTCATTGAGAAGTACGACGCTTTAATTCTCGGCGCGGGGGCTGCCGGTCTTATGTGCGCGTCCGAGGCTTCCAAGCGGGGACGCCGAGTTGCAGTTCTTGAACGTGCCGCCCGAATTGGCAAGAAGATTCTGATTTCAGGTGGTGGACGTTGTAACTTCACGAATATTCACTGCACGTCTGAAAATTTCATTTCCGGCAACCCACACTTCGCTAAGTCTGCATTGTCGCGATATACGCCGGCGGATTTCGTGTCGCTGGTTGAGAAACATTCCATCCCGTATCACGAGAAGACTCTTGGGCAGCTCTTTTGCGATCGGGCTGCAACCGATATCACCGACATGCTGGAGCGCGAGTGCAATGCTGGAGGGGTGAAGATATTCCTGATCTGCAATATCACCGAGGTGGATCGTGTTACTGGTTTTGTGGTGAGGACCGAAGGGATTGAGTTTCAGTCGCCGGTGCTCGTGGTCGCGACCGGAGGCCTCTCCATACCGAAAATGGGTGCGACGGCTTTTGGCTATGATTTGGCTCGTAAATTTGGCATAAGCATTTGTCAAACAAAACCGGCGCTCGTGCCGCTGGTCCTTAACCCGAAAGATCAAAGCAATTATTGCGATCTGACTGGTGTGTCTGCCGAGGTGATCGTCGATTGCGCTGGTCAATCCTTCAGAGAAGCAATGTTAATTACCCACCATGGACTGAGTGGCCCTGCAATTTTGCAGGTTTCTTCTTATTGGGAAAACGGGGAGCGGATTCATATCGACCTTGCCCCGGACCAGGATGTGACGGCAGCAATTCGTCAAGGCACTGTTCGAAATGCGTCGAGTGCCTTGTCAGCTTTGCAGGAGTTTCTCTCGGCACGCTTCGCCAGGCGCTGGCTTGATTTAAATCTGAATTCGTCGACGCGATGGACGAATCAAGCATTAGAAGATCTCGAACGCCGCATACACCGCTGGACTTTAATTCCCGGCGGAACAGAAGGCTATCAAAAAGCGGAAGTCACGGCTGGCGGAGTCGACACAGCTGAATTGTCGGCTAAGACTATGGAGAGCAGAAAGGTCAGAGGATTGTTCTTCATTGGGGAAGTTGTAGACGTCACCGGGCATTTGGGTGGTCACAACTTTCAGTGGGCGTGGTCGTCGGGGGTGGCGGCAGGGCGGGCGGTTTGAAAATAGTTCAACGTCGAGGACCTTAAGAATTTGATAGTCCCATTTGAATCACTTCCGCCAGATGCACCGCATGGCGGCCCGTACACTGCGATATTTGTTCGCGGCAGCTGAAACCGTTGGCGATGATCAGACAGTCCTGAGGCGCTTGCCGCACCGCGGGCAGAAGTTCAAGCTCGCCGATTGCGATTGAAGTTTCGTATTTTTCTTTCTCAAAACCAAACGATCCTGCCATCCCGCAACAGCCGGGCGCCGGGGTCTCATAGTCGAGTGAGATTTCTTGCAGTATGGCCTCCTCATCCGTCATTTTCATAATTGATTTGTGATGGCAGTGTCCATGAACGATAGCTTTTCGATTCAGTTTCGGCAACGAAAATTCGGCCATATTTTTCGCCATGAATTCGCTGAGCAGAAAGGTCTTCTTAGATAACCTGCCTGCCCGATCATTCTTAGGGAACAAATTCAGCAACTCATCACGAAACACGGCTGCGCAACTCGGCTCCAATACAACAATCGGTATCCCGGCGTCGATTTCCTCAGTAAGGACGTGCAGAACTTCCAGCAATAGACGCTTTGCACGATCAAGCATCCCAAAATCGTAAAGCGGACGGCCACAGCACAAAATCTTTTTCGGTAATCGCACGCGAAATCCGCCATGCTCCAGGACTTCGACGGCAGCTCTAGCGGTCTCGGGATGAAAATAATTGTTGAACGTATCCGGCCATAGCAGCACCGGAGATGCGTTTACGTTTCTGGGCTGACGGTTCTTGAACCATGTCCGAAACGTCAGTGGAGCGAAAGTAGGGATCGTGCGCTTTGAAGGCATGCCGGCGATGGCCTTTGCGATCTCGCGCAGTCCGGGCAACTGCGTCGTCAGGTTGGTCAGCCTTGGCGCGTACGAAGCAAGACGCGCCCAGGTATCTATATTTCCGAACGCATATGCGCTCCGCGATTGAAATCTATTTTCATAATAATGAGACAGGAATTCCGATTTGTAAGTCGCGACGTCCACGCCAACCGGGCAATCGCTCTTGCATCCTTTGCAGGAAAGGCAGAGATCGAGCGAATCTTTAACGCGCTGATCACGCCAGCCATCTTTAATTACGTCACCCTTTGTCATCTCCCACAGAAGATGGGCGCGGCCTCGGGTAGAATGCTCTTCTTCGCGAGTGACACGGAAACTTGGACACATCACCCCGCCTTCGTAGTTCCGGCATTTTCCGACGCCTACGCAGCGCAGAGTTGCGTGCGCGAGACTGCCATGGTCTTCGGGGAATTGGAAATGAGTAGACGGTTCCCATGGATGATACTCAACTCCTAAGCGCAAATTTTCATCCAGCTTGTAGGGCTCAACAACTTTTCCGGGATTCATCTTCCAATCAGGATCCCAAAGCGCTTTGAACTCGCGGAAAGCGTGAACCAACTCCGGACCAAACATCTTCGGAAGCAGTTCCGCTCGAGCTTGTCCGTCTCCATGCTCGCCGGATAGAGATCCTCCGTAGCTCACCACGAGGTCGGCGGCTTCCTCGACGAACCTGCGATACTTCGCGATGCCCTCAGCAGTTTGAAGGTCGAAATTGATTCGAGCATGGACACATCCGTGACCAAAATGCCCATAGAGCACAGCTCGATAACCGTATGCATCAAATAATTTCTGCAATCCGCGGAGATAGTCACCCAACTTGTCCGGCGCAACCGCGGAATCCTCCCAGCCTTCCCAAGCCAGCGGCTCGCCCGGAACATGAGAAGTCGCGCCCAGACTCGATTCCCGAACGTCCCAAACCTGTCTCACCTGGATTTTGTTCGTAAAAATCCGAACCTTCGGAGGGGACTGCCCTCGTTGCAGGGTTGCCGTCAATCGTTCTGCTTGAGCTTCCGCCGCAGCGGCGGTGTCCGCACCAAATTCGGCCAGCAGCCAGCCTCCGCCTTCCGGAAGCAAAGCTAAGCCCTCGGAATTGATTCCCTTTCGGCGTGTGTACTCGACCAAGAGACTGTCAATACCCTCGAGTCCAATCGGCTCGTGAGCCATGATTTCTGGGACATGATCGGCGCACTGGTAAATATCCGCGTAGGCGATCACAAGCAAGACGCGTTCGGGTGGGCTCTCAACCAGGCGGCAGGTGGCACCAAGAATCGTTACACACGTTCCCTCAGACCCAACTAGAGCACGCGCCACGTGAAAACCATTTTCGGGGAGGAGAAAGTTGAGGTTGTATCCAGAGACCCTGCGAGGGATGTCAGGATAGCGTTTGCGAACCATGTCACCGTAATCGTTGCAAAGACGGGTTAATCCAGAATAGATTTCGCCTTGCCGCCCGCCTTTGCGGATGAACTCTGAAAGCTGGGCTTCAGTAGTGGCACCAACTTTCATGCGCACGCCGTCGTAGGTCAGGAACGTCAAGTTCTTCAATGTTGTCGTCAGTCTTCCCCGCCATTACGGAATGAACTCCGCAAGAGTTGTTTCCAATCATGCCGCCCAGCGTGCAACGGCTGTGCGTAGCTGGATCAGGGCCGAAGGTTAGATGGTGTTTCTCTGCGGCGTTGCGAAGATCGTCGAGAATCACTCCCGGTTCGACACGAGCCAATCGCCGCTGTGGGTCAATCTCGACGATCCTTGCCATGTATTTCGAGAAATCCAACACGACCGCGGTATTGCAGCATTGGCCCGCCAGCGAAGTACCTCCACCGCGGCAGAGAATTGGCGCTCCGTATTCGCGCGCGGTCGCAACGGTGGCAATGACATCATCACTATCACGAGGAAGAACGACTCCTATTGGAACTTGTCTGTAGTTGGAGCCATCGGTGGCATACAGAGCGCGGCTGCCGTCATTAAAACGTACTTCGCCACGAACATGCTGACGCAGAGCATCTGCCAGCGCGGAGCTATCGACTAGGTTGGATTTTGCAGACCGGGCGAGTTCGGTGAACTTATCTGCCATGAAGACGTCAGTCGCTGGAACTGCTGCCGCTGACGTGCCTGCCGCTAACGCTAGCGATATGGATACGGGTCTTGTCACCGTCGGGTTCAATATTGATGGTAATTAAGTTCTGGTTCGCGGAAGAGACAATCGTGTAATGATCCTCGTTTGCCACGGATACGTTCGCTGAGGGAAACCTGCGTTTGTAAAATTCCGCTACCTTGCTGGGAGGATCATCGGTTTCGAACTGTGCCGCAACCGTATGCATCCCGCCTATGTTCGTACTCGATGCGTTTCCCTTTTCGATGGTTGACCCGGGATAAGTGTCTATTCCCAATTCGCGGGCTATATCGTCGGCATTATTGGTTGACTCGACCGATCCAAAAGGACTGGTGACGCGAACGTTGTCTCCATTCTTCTCTACATGCACTTGCTTGGCAATTCGCCAGCCCACGAACAAAGCCGCGGTCGTCCCCAGAATGAATAACAATACGAGGACTCCAACAGCGGTTAAGACAATCTTCAGAGCACTGCTACTTTGATCGGAGGTAGTAGGGGGAACTCCTGGCGAAGCTGGCGTCCCACCAACCGTGGGTGCGGATAGGGATACATCGGCGGCAGGAGCGCCGCACTTAGAGCAGAATCTTGCCCCGGGGACCGTGGGTGAACCGCAAGAATTGCAAAACGCCATATCTCACCTCACAAATGCGTGCCGGGAGAGGAGTATATCGCAGTGCAGAGACGGCGTGCGCAGCTCAGCTAAAGTGACGGGTACCGTAATCCATAAGGCTCAATCCGAGTAGCAGGAAAAGCCAGAAAATCACTGCCACTACGACCATCTTCGTCAATCGATCGCTCATGTACTTTACGTGCATGAAGAAGAGGACGACCAGGAGGGCCTTGAAACTGGCGATGAGCAAGGCCACTACCGTATTGAACGGACCGAGATCGATGAACGACACTGCCGCGGTAACTACGGTCAGAACCATAAGCGTTAGCCAGATCGTGACGTACAAACTGACCGGCAGTATGTGCTCGTGTTCAGGCGCTGTTCGTTCAGGCAGAGTTCGTTCAGACATGGCTTCGCTCTTAACTTTTCGATTAATGAATCGGTTTCCGATCAATCAAATATAGCAACGGAAAAAGGTAGATCCACACAATGTCAACGAAGTGCCAGTACAGTCCTCCAATTTCGATTGGAGTGTAGTATTCCGGCGTGTACTTTCCCTTCCATGCATAGAACGTCAGAACGGTAAAAATCCCCAGTCCAATCACCATATGTAGCGCGTGGAGGCCAGTCAGAGCAAAGTACAGTGAAAAATAAATCTGCTCGTGAGATGGATCGATATGAATCCCTGGATACTTCTGAATCAGATCGTCTGCACTGAACGTACTTCCTGGGATGTGATGCTCTTCGTATTTTTGATACCATTCGACGCCTTTGATCCCCAGGAATGCGAGGCCAAAAACCATAGTCAGGAGCAAAAGAATAACGAGTAACTTGCGTTGACCCAACTGCGCGGCACGAACTCCCAGCGCTACTGTCAAGCTGCTGCAAATAAGAACAACCGTATTAATCGTGCCCAGCCAGATGTCAATGCTGCGGCTGCCAGCAGCGAATTCGTTGTAATACCAGAAGCGATAGATCAGGTAGGCGCAGAACATCCCGCCGAAAAACATAACTTCCGTGCCCAGAAACACCCACATCCCAAGGGAGGCAGCATCGCGCTGCTGATCCATGTCAGCGAAGTGATGCCGGAGTTCGTTTGAGTGCACGAGCACGATCGGACTATCGCTCAAGAGACACCTCCTCTGGCATCGGGATGTTCTCGTAGTCGTAAGCTTCCCACGTCACTTCCGGAGTCTCGTCAAAGTTGAACGTCGGGGGAGGCGATGCCGTCATCCATTCCAACCCGGATGCCCCCCATGGATTGTCGCCAGCAGTCTTTCCATAGCGCAAGGACCACAATAAGTAGACCATCGGCAAGAGATATCCGACAGCCAAGATCGTCGAGCCTGCCGTTGAAAACACGTTCAACACCTGAAACTCTGGCGGATATTGCCAGTAGCGTCGCGGCATTCCAAGATAGCCGAGAATAAATTGTGGGAAGAACGTCAAATTGAATCCGATAAACACAATCGCCGCCGCAAGCCGGCCCCATGCTTCCGGATACATGCGTCCTGTAATCTTAGGCCACCAGAAATGAATGCCGCCCAGGAATCCCATGACGGCGCCACCCACCATAATGTAGTGAAAATGCGCGATTACGAAGTAAGTGTCGGTGACATGGACGTTGAATCCCAAAGCAGCCAGGAACAAGCCGGTTAGACCACCGATGGTAAACAGTCCGATAAAGCCGAAGGCGTAGAGCATTGGGGTCGAAAACGATATCGATCCCTTGTACATGGTCGCGGTCCAGTTGAAGACTTTGACCGCCGAGGGCACAGCCACGAGATAACTCAGAATTGAAAAGAACAATGCCGAGTAGAGGGAGATGCCGGCCACGAACATGTGATGTGCCCAGACAAGAAATCCGAAGACAGCGATCGCTATGCTTGACATCGCCACAAAGCTATAACCAAAAACGCGCTTCCGCGAGAAGCAAGGCACAATTTCGCTGACTACTCCCATCGCGGGCAAGATCATGATGTAGACAGCAGGATGCGAGTAGAACCAGAATAGGTGCTGGAACAAAAGAGGATCGCCACCGCGAGTCGGATCGAAAATCCCCAGATTGAAAGCTCTCTCGAAGACGACAAGCAAGAGAGTAATGGCGAGTACAGGCGTCCCCAAAAGCATGATAATGCTGGTTGCATAGTGGGACCAGACAAACAGCGGCAGGCGCGACCAAGTCATACCCGGCGCCCTCATGCGATGTACCGTAACTACGAAATTTAGACCGGTGAGAATGGAAGAGAATCCAACGACAAATATCGCGAGTCCGGCCTCGATGACTTTGGTATTGCTGAACGCAGTGCTGAACGGGGTGTAAAAGGTCCATCCCGTATCGACGCCACCGGTGAGAATGCAATGCACGTAAATGCCGCCCGCGATTATGTACAGATACCAGCTCAATAAATTAATGCGAGGGAAAGCCAGGTCTTTGGCGCCAACCATCATCGGAATAAGGAAGTTACCTAGCGTCGCTGGAATCGACGGAACCAGAAAAAAGAACACCATGATCTGGCCATGCATTGAGAACAGCTTGTTATAAGTGTCCGCCAGCACCAGATCACCGGCTGGGGTCAGCAGTTCCAGCCGGATCAGCAGAGCAAAAAATCCGCCGATAAAAAACATGAAGGTAATCGAAAGCAAATAAAGAAGCGCAATACGCTTGTGGTCCGTGGTAAGCAGCCACGAGCGTACGCCATATTCGGCGTTAAGGTAGTTCTCGCGTTCGGTGCTAACTGCTGCCGTAGCCATTGCTAATCCTTAGGATGTTCTGGTTTCGTGCCCGGCGGTACCAGTGTTGGATTTCCGGCGGACCCGGTTGGCGGCGCACTCAAAGACTTGATATACGCTACCACCTCATTCATCTGCTCTTCGTTTACCTGGCCTTGAAAAACAGGCATGATGTTTTTGAATCCGGAAACGATTTTCGCGCCCGGATTCATTATAGATTCCCTAATATAATTCTCATCCGCGATAACAACCCGGCCATCTTCCAACGTTACGGGATTTCCATACACGCCAATCAGCGTTGGTCCGCGACCTTGCGTTTCAAACTTATGGCAGGTGGGACATCCCAGTTGTGAGAATTGACTCTCTCCCGCGGCAGCGAGCGATCCAAACGTTCTGCTGGTTGCGAGCCACGTTTGATAATCGGAAGGGTCCATCGCCACTACTTGGCCAATCATTCCGGAATGCATCGTCCCGCAATATTCCGCGCAGAACAGGTGATAGGTGCCCGGCTTTGTGGCCCGGAACCAGGCCGTAACATAGCGACCGGGCAGGACGTTTTGCTTGATCCTAAAGGCCGGCACGTAAAAGCTATGGATCACGTCTTGCAACGTCATTATCATTTTTACGTCGCGACCCACCGGGACATGCAGTTCGTTGATTTCTTTCTGGCCCTCAGGATGTTGGAATTTCCACATCCATTGTTTTGCAACCGTGTAAACCTCGGTTGAATCCCGCGGCGGAGTGCGCTCGTGAAAGTAAAGGATCGCGCCCCAGGCGAAGATGACAAGAAACACACCGAGCGGAATAACTGACCAGCCTATCTCCAAAATCATGGAGCCTTCGATATGCTCGGCCTCACGTCCATGACGCCGTCGGTACTTGATGGCGAAGACGGTAATTATGGTGAAGATAGCCGCGCATGTGACCAGCGACAAGACGAGCAAAAACACGTAGAGCAAATCGACTTGCCAGGCAATTGATGAGGCCTGAGCCGGCCAAAATGGAAAAGTCTCAACCATGATTTATGACCCGACTTGCCGCACGATGTTCGGCGTCAGACCCATGACGAAATAACAAAGTCATGAAGAGGCCCAATATCAATACGGTCGCCATTGCCGAAAGCTGAAGAATTCTAGAGATCATCGCGCCATACTTGCCCGTCGTGGGATCGTAGTGGTAGCAGTAGAGCAATATCTGGTCGGTTAGCGTGCCGATTTTGTTTTCAGAAGCCTGGATCAGCCCGAGCCGAAGGTCTTTTGGCGCATATTCCACGCCGTAGTAGTACTGCGCGATCTTGCCCTCCGGCGTCAGGATCATGATTGCGGTGGAATGAGCGAACTGTTCAGTCTTAGGATCGTATTGATATTGAAATCCCGCAGCTTTTGTCAGGGCGTCGATCGAAGTCTGCGGGCCGGTTAAGAAATGCCATCCTTGAGCTGCACTGGGACGACCATATCGTTCAATGTATTCCGCTTTTTTGGCGGCCCCGATTTCGGACGTATCTTTGGGATCGAAGCTCACAGTCAAGACGTTGAACTCATCGCCCACATTGAATTTGAGAACTTTCAACGCACTGGAAAGTCCGCTCAATACTTCGCCGCAAAGCATGGGACAGCGGTAGTAGACCAAACTCAAGATCATCGGCTTTCGCCCAAAGTAATCGCCCAAATGAACGGTCTTGCCGGTTTCGTCGCGAAAGACGAGATCGGGCGGAATTTGTCCATTCAAGTTCTGCTGGATGCCCACATTTTTCAACCCCGGAGGACGCATGCTTGCCGGGGGCGACATAATTCCTGTGCTCATATTCTGGGCGCAGGCGGCGGCGCAAAGACCTGCTCCAACCACCGCCAGCAAGACCGGATTAGCCCACTTCCTGATGCGAGACACTACTTTTTCCCTTTCGCTTTTGTTGTGTTTGAAGGTTGTGGCGCTGAATTTCCTTCGCCATGGTCGGCGCGTTCCGCCGCCGCATAAATTGTGTTAGTAACGGATTCGGGCACGGTTCCAGTCTTCGGCGTCGTATTCAGTCCGCGTTGCGCAATCAGATCCATGGCTCGATCGATCGGAATACGAACCGCTCCGCCTTGCTGGTCAACCCAGCCATAACTGTGCAACTTCTGTTCTTCTTGCAATCTGAATTCGTTGTTCTCGATTCGCTCGTTCGTCTCCAGCCGCGGTGCTGCGAAATTCTTGTCGATTCGTGCCCTTGCGGTCGCGGGGTTTATATCTCGAATATTGGCATCCGCCGGCTGCGCCATCGGGTTTTGTTCTGGCTGATGGGTTCGCTCATACCAGTCCCCGAATTTGTACATTCCAAGCACGATGAAATAGACAGTCGCAATGAAAACGGCCAGGGCAATCAGTGACCCCAAGATGGCCTTTGGGGGAAGATCCCTCGGGTCAAATCTGACTTCCGGGTTATGAGCGTTATCTGAATGGTCAGTCATGGACAGCTTCCAGAAGCTCAACCGCATGCACATCATGCAACGGCAAAAGTGGACGACTTCTCACATTACGGAAAAATAACGCAAGCCACAAACCACCGATGGCAATGGGAACAATTCCATCGAGGAAATGCCAATAGAATACGTCGTGAAAATTGGGCTCGATGAACCAGTAAAGATCTACGTAACGCATGAACATGAGCCACACCGCAACCCAAACCAGCCGCCGCGGATCGCGTTTTAACGGGCGCGACAGGAGGATTGCAAACGGCACTGCAAAATGTCCCAGCAACAAGAATATGGCTAGAAATTCCCAGCCTCCGTGAAAACGCCGGGTATAGAACGTAATTTCATCCGGAAGATTTCCCGCCCACATAATTAACAACTGTGAAAACGAGAAATATGCCCACAGCATAATCAAAGTGAGCATGAATTTGCCGTGGTCGTGAACTTCTTTCGGCTTCAGGTAGGTTGAGACCGGCTTGTAGGATACGAAGATCCGCTCAACCACGACCACCAGGCAAATCGCCGAAAGACACTGCCCGACGATATAAATCAAGGGATAAATCGTCGAGATCCATGGCGGAGTAAGCGACATCACCCAGTCGATAATCGCGAACGAAATTGTTAAAGCGTAGAGCAGTAGACCAGGAGCGGCAATGGCGCGAAAGCGCGGGCTCAGGTTGCGCGTTGGCGGATTGTCCTGCTCCGCAGAAATTTTATTCAGGCGATAGGCAATGAACATCCAGATCGCGAAATAAATCACTCCCCGCACTACAAATCCGATAGGCGTCAGATATGACTGGGTGAGAGCCTTCAAATGCTCGTCGTGACTCATGGCGTCGCCATTTCTCCAAACATAGAGATGACGCATGCCAACAATCAACGGAATGAACAACACTGCCATCAACGGAAGCGTTCGAGTCGCTGCCTCCAAATAACGCCGCATCACGATACCCCATGCGCCTCCAGTCATGTGCTGAATCATGAGAAATGCCATGCATCCCAATGACAGCCCCAGCCATGCCATGTAGCCGAGCAGAAAGGAGCGAAAGAATTGATCCGGCGAGAGGAATGCGAAAACGATGGCGATGATCGCAAAGATAACGCCAACGACGAGCGAGCGCTGTTGGATGGTTTGCGCAGCCGGCGGCGCCATCAAATCCGTATTCGTTAAGCGCACCGCGCTCATTGCGATCCCTCTTCCTTATTACTGACTGGTGCCGCAACCTCGGGCTGGGTTGCGCCTGAACCCGGATCGCCGCGGAATTGTGGAGGTTCGGACGGCACTTGTTGTCCCGCAGGAACGTCGGAATTCGTCGCGGCCTGGCTCAATTGCAAGGCCCGGATGTAAGCAACAATGCACCACCGATCTCGCGCTGGGATTTGCGGAGCATATTCCGGCATCGCTCCGTATCCGTACGTCATGACTTCGAAGAAATATCCCAACGGCGCTTTGCGCAGGCGGTCCGTGTGGTAGGACGGCGGAGCGCGGAAGCCCCGTTGCACGACAATGCCATTGCCATCGCCCAGTCTCGAATGGCAGGGGGCGCAATAAATATTGAAGCGCTCCTGGCCACGCTCCAACACGTCTTTGGTCACTGGAAACGGCATGTAGTCGCCGGGATCCTTACTAACTTTTCCGGTGTAAAAATATGTATCGTCGTGTAACTGACCGCGCGCGACAGTGCCCTCGACTGGCGGTCGAGATGAGCGCATGTCGGGATAAAAATCACTCATCGCCAGCGGCTTAAATCGCGGCTGATCGTGCATATCCTGACGGCATCCCGCCAGCACAAGCAGCGCCAGGAATCCGAGCGACGAGAATCTGTGAAGGCTCAGCACTCTAGCTGGGAACCTCCGCAATGGATTTTGCTCCCAGACTCTCAAGGAAAACGCGCGTTTGAACAGCGTCGTACTTAGGATCAGAGGAAAAAATTATCAGGAAAAACTTGTCCTCTGTCGCACGGACAAACCTCGGCACGTTGAACACCGGATGGTAAGGCATGGGCAATCCATTCAATACGAGCATGCCAAAAACTGCGGACAATCCTGCGAAGAGAATCGTCATCTCGAACGTTACAGGAATGAACGACGGCCACGAATTGAACGGCCGGCCGCCGATATTCACCGGATAGCTAATAGTGCTCACCCACCACTGCAGCATGAATCCGCCGGACATGCCGAGGATCCCGCCAATCAGCGCGATCAAAGCAACGCCGTTGTGGTGGAAACCGATTGCTTCGGCCAATTCCTCGATTGGAAACGGGCTATAAGCGTCGATCTTCTTATATCCCGCTTCGGAAGTGTGTCGCGCAGCGACCACAATGTCGGTTGGCGTGTCGAATTCAGCCATCATGCCAAAAATCGATTCAACAATCATTCGTGCTTCACCTCCGCTTCCGGCAGCAGGGTTCGCAGCTCAAAGATTGAAATCATGGGCAGAATGCGGACGAACAGGAACATGGCAGCGGTAAACATCCCGAGAGTTCCGATGAAAATGGCCCAATCCCAACGCGTTGGGTAGTACATTCCCCAGGCGGAAGTGGTGAAGTCGCGGGTCAGGCTGACTATCACGATGATGAAGCGTTCCAGCCACATTCCGACTAGTACATCAAGCGAAATCAGGAAGAGCCAGATGGAATTCGTCCGAAACTTGCGAATCCACAAAATTTGCGGCAGAAAAATATTGCAAAACAACAAAAGCAAATACCACGGCGCGTACGGACCATGCAGCCGGTTCCACTGCAAGAAACTGTCGTAGGGATTTCCGCTATACCAGTTCATGAACGCTTCCATCGCGTAGCCATAAGCTACGATCAGGCCGGTTGCAAGCATGACCATGGCAGAATTTTCGAGGTGGCGATCCGTAATGAGATCTTTCACGTCATAGAATCTGCGGATAGGAATAGCGAGAACCAGCACCATCGCGAAGCCTGAATAAATTGCGCCAGCAACGAAGTAGGGAGGGAAAATGGTGGTATGCCAGCCCGGAACGATGCCAATCGCGAAATCGAAACTCACAACCGTATGGACCGACAGGACGAGAGGAGTCGCTAAGCCTGCCAGCAGCAGGTATGCCGTTTCATATCGCGCCCAGTGCCGCGCCGAACCACGCCATCCCATGGCGAGGGCTCCGAAGGTGAAACGTATTAAAGAATTGTCAGTACGATCCCGGAGGGTCGCCAGATCGGGAATCAATCCAATGAACCAGAACACCAGCGAGATGGTGAAGTACGTCGACACCGCAAAAACGTCCCACACCAGCGGGCTGCGGAACTGGGGCCAGTATCCCATCGTATTGGGATAAGGAAACAGCCAATAGAAAAGCCACGGACGGCCGAGATGAAGAAGTGGAAACATGCCGGCGCAGGCCACGGCGAAGAGCGTCATAGCTTCGGCGAATCGGTTGATCGAATTCCGCCACGATTGCCGCAGCAACAATAGAATTGCCGAAATCAGCGTACCGGCGTGCCCGATACCAATCCACCACACAAAGTTGACAATTGCGAATCCCCAGCCAATCGGGATGTTCACGCCCCAAATGCCTACGCCCTTCACGAAGAGGTACGTTGCGCCAAAAAGCAATCCCTGCATCGCTGAGAAGGCAATCAGGAATCCAAAGACCCATCCCAGCTTGATCGGGCGCTTAAGAACAATGTTGCTAATCTTGTCCGTAAGCGAGACAAAAGTATGCCCTGGCGCAAGTACCGGTACTTTATCCTCGCCTACTTCGACTTCGGTTGGTCTCACCATTCTCTAACTCAGGCCCGTGTTTCCAGTTCGGGATTAGGGTTTCGGATTTCAGCCAGATACGTCGTCCGCGGGCGCGTATTCAGATCCTGCAATAATCCATAATTCCGTGAATTGGCTTTCAGCTTCGAAACCTCGCTGTTCGGATCATTGATATTTCCGAAGCTAATCGCGTTTGCCGGACACGACTGCTGGCAAGCGGTCTGCAATTCTCCGTCAGCAATTTTTCGGTCCTCGCGTTCGGCGTCGATGCGATGATGATTGATGCGTTGAATGCAATAAGTACATTTCTCCATTACTCCACGGCTGCGGACGGTCACATCGGGATTTCGCATCATCTTGTATTGCGGAGTTTCCCAGTCCTGAAATAAGAAGAAATTAAACCGGCGCACCTTGTAAGGACAGTTGTTCGAGCAATAGCGAGTCCCAACACAGCGGTTGTAAATCATGTCGTTGAGACCTTCGGTGCTGTGCGTCGTTGCACCCACGGGACAAACCAACTCGCACGGTGCGTTCTCACATTGCATGCAAGGAACCGGCTGAAAATATGCTTTGGGATTATCGCGATCACCCTGATAGTAAGCGTCGACACGCAACCAATGCATGTGGCGGCCTTTGTTGACCTGTTCCTTGCCGACGACGGGAATATTGTTTTCCGATTGGCAGGCAACAATGCAGTTATTGCATCCCACGCAGGAATTTAGATCGATGGTCATTCCCCAAGCGTATGGTTCGCTTTTGTAATCGTAGCCGGGATAAAGCGTGAGCTCAGCAGGTGGTTTATCGTCCTGCGCGAAATTCGGCTCTTTCTTGTATTCTTCGAGGCTCCGCGTACGTACCAAAGGCCGGCTGTCTCCATCCTGGGTTTCCATAGTCTGGTAACCCTGAGTGGAGGCAAGTAAGTATGTTCCGCCTGTCTTGGAGATGTTCACTCCCGTGGTGAACCAAGGCGTGGCGCTCGACCGCAGCGGATACACATCGAAGCCTAATCCAGTGCCTACGCGCCCAGCGCGAGTGCGCCCATATGCTAGAAAACATGTGACGGAATTATCGGGATGTCCGGCTTGAATCCATACCGGAACCGTCAGATTCTTTCCATTCAACTCCAATCGAACCAGATCCTGAGTCTTCACCCCCATTCTCTCTGCCATCGCGGGGCCCATGAACACAGGATTGTCCCATGTCATCTTTGACATTGGTTTGGGGAGTTCCTGGAGCCAGCCATTGTTGGAAAACCGTCCGTCGTAAATGGAAGGATCGCGACGGAAATTTATTTCAATGGACGAGCCGCCCGCAGCTATGATCATGAGAATGCTTTCGTCAGAGGGGGCCTTTGCTGCGACCTGCTGTGGCTTGTATGCAGTGTCTTCGATCCAGCCATCGTGGAGGGACTTTCTCCAGAACGTCTCGAAGTCTGCGCCAGAATGTTTCGAGCGCCAATAATCCTTCACTACCTCGTGGCCCGTCATTTCCGACTGGCCAGCCAGCAAAGCCATAACTTCATACAGGCTCTTGCCGCCGTAGAGCGGCGCGATGAGCGGCTGAACAATGCTTACCGTGCCGTCGTAAGCTCGCGCATCTCCCCACGACTCGAGATAGTGAGTTTCATTGATGTGCCAATGACAATATTGCGAAGTTTCGTCCTGATAAACACCGAGGTGCACCCGCAGCGGAATATTGGCCTTTTGAAGGGCATCGGCGAATCCGAGGTCGGCGGGAGCGTCGTACATTGGGTTCACGCCCGCAATGAGCAAGAATTGCACCTTGCCCGCCCGCATATCGGCTATCAAATCTTTCAGCGAATCGGTCTGATTTATAGGATTTGCATTGACCGGCTGGGTGTAGAAGACCGTCTTCCCGACGTTGCCGAGAGCTTGATTGATGGAATGAACCAGCGCATGAACCTTCGGGCTCTGGTGATCGCCCGCGATGACCACGCTCCCGCCCTCGTGGCTTCGCAGATCGTCAGCCAAAGCTGTCAGAAGCTTATGTTCCTCATCGCTGATCGAGCCGCCTTCCAATGTACTGCCACCGACCGCCTTCGCCAGACGTTGGGCAAAATTCTCGATATCAACCGCGCGTACCGGTAAATGATGATCCGCTTTCACGCCCGTCGAACTTGGAGTGCTTTCGATCACGTACATCCGGCTCATGTTGCCGGAATCGGGATTGCGTCGTTTTGCAAAATCCCGCGCGTAGCGAGTAGTCCCGGGAAAGCCAGCTGAGAGGAAGTCCGCGTCGAGTGAGACGATGACATCGGCGGCATCCAATTTGTAGATGGTCTCGACGGGCTGGCCGAATGCCGTCTGCGCACCAGCAATCACGTTGTCGCGATTCACTGGCTCATAAACGTGCCACTTCGCCCCCGGATAGCGAGCGCGCATCTGCGCGAATTGATCCGCCAAAGTTGGCGATGAGACCGTTCCTGTCAAAATCCGGATTCCCGATCCATTCGCCGCGTTTTGCGCGATCAATGGCTCGCGCATCGCCGACATGAACTCGCCCCACGTGCTCAACTCGCCGAGGTGAGTAATGTTCTGCGAGCGATCGGGGTCGTACATATCAAGGATGGAAGCCTGCGCGAAAACATCCGTGCCTCCCTGACTTGCCGGATGCTGATCGTTGCCTTCAATCTTCGTAGGACGGTACATGTGGCTTTCCACCAAGACAGGGGTGGCATATCCGCCCAATGAAAACGCGCTGGCATAAAACATCGGCCGTCCGGGAATCACTTCTTCCGGCTGCCGGACGTACGGCACAATCGGCTCCGAGGGTTGCTTGGTACAGGCAGTCATGCCAGCCATGGCTAACGAAGCGCCCATCAGCTTCATGAAGCCGCGACGGGAGACCGCATCCGCCCACTCTGATGCACCCTTCGGAAATTCGCGGTGCATCATCTCCTGAAACTCCGCGCTCCCGGCCAATTCCTCAAGGCTCCGCCAATATTCGGGCCCTTTGGTTTCGGCGATGCGGGCGCGAGCGGTTTCCAGGTCCAACTTGCCTTTCTGGCTTGGACAGACCGCCTCGACGTGCGAGCCGCTATTTTTTTCTTCGTTCATACCCAATAAACCTTGCGTCTTTCGCCTTGAAGGGGCGCGGCTCAAGCCGCACCCTTTCAAGCACTCTACCTGTGGCAAGTCGAACAGCTGGTGATATCGGCCACGGTGCGTAAGTTGTATTTCTTTACCAGATCAATCCCTAACGCGTGCTGATCGGTATACGTCTGTCCATCCAGAACCACAGGCTTCAAACTAGTCGGCTGCTCGTACCGCATATTAAAGACTTCCGGCCGTGGCCGGAGATACTTATCGGGAGAGCGGTGGCAATCCAGGCACCATTCCATTTGCAGCGAAGCGTAGTTATACATCAGCGGCATGCGGTCCACCGGGCCGTGACACGTATTGCAGCCCACACCCTTGTTGATATGAATGCTGTGATCGAAGTAAACGAAATCTGGAAGATCGTTGACGCGGGTCCAAACCAGAGATTTCCCGGTTCGATAGCTCTCGCGTACTGGCTCAAGCATTGGCGCGCCGGCCCAAATCTGCGAGTGACAGTTCATGCAGGTTCGCGTGGGAGGGATGCCGGCGAAATCCGAAGTCTCGACAGACGTGTGGCAATAACGGCAATCAATTCCGGCGCCCGCAACATGGTGCTGATGGCTGAAAGGTACGGGCTGCGGCCTCGCCACTTTCTCGTAAGTCACGTAAGGCGAACGCTGCAACTGGAGAGTGGCCCAGAGGAGTCCACCGACCAGGAACACAGTTCCTACGATCGTGGCTTTGGAAAGTGTGTTGGCACTGCGATGAAAAATCTGCATCGATCAGAACGTTCCAGTTGCAGCGGAACCTGTCACGGTCCCGGTTCATGCAGCGTTGCCCGATAACTCGTTAATGAATTGCGTCTTGTTTTAGAAAACTCGTGATTATAACAGTTTGAACGGATTTGGAAAGTGAAGTTTAGATTTTCGCGAGTATTCAATTCGAAATTTCCATGGCCTTGCCAATCTTCATCGCAAATTCATTACCAGCAGCTTCGGTTCGGTCATTTCCTCGATCGCATAGCGCAAACCTTCGCGGCCTAAACCGGAGTCTTTCACTCCGCCGTATGGCATCTGATCGATGCGGAAGGTTGGTACATCACCTGCGACCACAGTACCGACTTCAAGCTCTTCGAACGCCTTAAACAGAAGCGTCGAATCGCGGGTAAAAACGCCCGCCTGCAAACCGTATGGAGAGTTATTGATTTGCCGAAGCGCCTCGTCGAATTTTTCGTAGGACTCGAGGGTCAAAACAGGCCCAAAGATTTCCTGACAATTGACTTTCATCTCGGGCCGGGTTCCAGTAAGTATGGTCGGGTCGACTAATGAGCCTTCGCGATGGCCTCCGCACAGCAGTCGCGCCCCGCCGCGCACCGCTTCTTGTATCCAATCGATTATGCGGACCGCATCGCTTTCGCGAATCATCGGACCCAGATCGGTAGATTCATCCAACGGATCTCCGCCGACCAGCTTTTTCACGCGCTCGAGCAACAGTTCGGAAAATTTCACAAAAACTGATCGCTCAATTAAAATTCGTTGCACTGAAATACACGTCTGCCCAGCATAAGTAAAACCGCCATACGCGCAGCGGTCCGCAGCGTACTGCAAATCGGCGTCGCTATGGACGATGACACCGGCATTGCCCCCTAACTCAAGAATGACTTTCTTTTTTCCAGCACGGCTCTTTATTTCCCAGCCGACCTTAGCGCTGCCGGTAAAGCTGATCATTTTGAGGCGGTCATCTGTTATCAGAAGCGAGGCATCTTCGTTCGAAAGGGGAATTACATTCAGTCCGCCATCCGGCCATCCTGCCTGCTGAATTGTTTCTGCCAGAAGCAGCGCGCTCAATGGAGTTTGCGGCGCGGGTTTGAGCACTATGCTGCAACCGCTCGCGATTGCGGGTGCGACCTTGTGCGAGACCAGGTTGAGTGGAAAATTAAATGGCGTTATGCCGGCGATCGGCCCCAACGGAAAGCGCCTGACGATACCCCAGCGTCCGGCAGTTGATTCCAGCCAATCCAGCGGCAGGTATTCTCCGTAAATTCGCGTGCTCTCTTCCGCCGCCACCGTGAAGGTGAATATTGAACGCTCGACTTCGGAGCGTGCTGCCTTGATGGGTTTTCCCGCTTCCTGGGCTAGAGTATGCGCAAATTCCTCTTTGCGCGTGGTAAGCGCCTCCGCTATTCGTCGCAACACCCTTTGCCGCTCGAAAGCAGGAAGCCTTCGAGTGGTCCCAAAAGCTTTCACGGCTGCCGCAATTGCAGCTTCCGCATGTTCGCGCCGGCCTTGGAAGACCCGCCCCACGACGTTACCGTCGTAAGGAGACCGGATCTCAATCACGTCCCCGGCTTCGATCCACTTCCCGTCCAACAGAAATCCCTGAGTGCTAACCGGAGCCTCTACCAGATGCGCCATATGTTAACCATTCCCGCAATCGAAACCAAAAGCAGGCTTCTCAAATTATAGACTTCTCATTTGATCGAAGCAGAGGTTGACTCGACGATAATATTTGGGGTTATTGATCGAGGCCGAAATTGCAAAGATCCATCGGGGAACTCGCAGAGTTGCTGAAGACGCGACAAATCTCTTCAGTGGAATTGACTAACGATTGTTTGGCTAGAATCGAAAACCTAAATCCCACGCTGAACGCTTTCATCACAATCACCGCTGATTCCGCGCTGGCGCAGGCAGGCGCGGCCGATGCAGAAATTCGCCGAGGACACTGGCGGGGGCCGCTTCACGGAATTCCGCTCGGACTTAAAGATCTGATCGATACCGCCGAAGTCCCCACCACTGCCGCGAGTGCGCTCTTCAAAGATCGCGTACCCAAACATGATGCCGACGTTGTTTCGCGTTTGAAAACCGCTGGCGCGGTTTTGATAGGCAAGCAGAATCTGCACGAATTTGCTTACGGCGGCAGTTCAATGGTCAGTTATTACGGTGATGTGCACAATCCTTGGAATGTAGCTCACATTTCGGGCGGTTCCTCGGGAGGCTCCGCCGCCGTCGTCGCCGCCGGTCTTTGTTATGGTGCGATTGGAACGGACACGGCGGGATCCATTCGCCAACCCGCTGCCCTTTGTGGAGTGGTTGGGCTTAAGCCGACCTACGGACGCGTTAGTGCTCGAGGCGTGATACCACTATCGCCATCCCTCGATCATGTAGGGCCAATCGCCCGGACGGTTGCGGATGCCGCAATGTTGTTGCGCGCAATTGCTGACGGAGGCCAAGGCGATAAAATCGACAGCTTTAAAGATGCGACAAAACCACTCGAAAACAAACCTCTCCGAATAGGCATCCCGCGTAAGTTTTTCTACGAAGACCTCGATCCAGAGATAGAGTCCGCGGTGGAACAAGCTATCTCGGTCCTTCAAACGCTCGGCCACGAGACTCGCGAAATCGACCTGACCGTCCCGCAGGATCGCACTCTTCAGTCCGGCGAAGCATATGCCTATCACGCAGAGTTCTTAGCTCGCAGTCCGGAGCTCTATCAGCCCGAAACATTGCGCCGCATCCGGAGTGGCGAAAATATATCTGCTGCAGACATTCTGAAGTGTCGAGAAGAACTACAACAAACTCGTCGCCATGTAAAAAAGATCTTCGAAAAGATCGATGTCTTGGTTACGCCCACCACGCCAGTTCCTGCTCCGCTCATTGCCGATTTGAAAAAAAATCCGGAGTCGCTTCGGCCCTGCGAAATCCTTCTGCTGCGGAATACCCGGCCAGCAAACGTTTGGGGACTCCCCGCCATTTCGCTCCCGTGCGGCTTCACTAATACCGGCCTTCCTATTGGACTGCAGATTATCGGAGCGCATTGGGCTGAGGCGACAGTGATGCAACTTGCCTACGAATATGAACAGGCCACAACCTGGCACAAACGCGAGCCAGGACTGCGTGGAATATGAATCAATAGGCGTCGAGTTCAGTCCACAGAACGAACGTCTTCCGGAAGGATCATCACAAAAATGCAATCACTGGTTGCCTTGGAACAATTGAGAGTCCCACGGCGGAAGATTTTTGTCGGCGTATCGTTGGGAAAGTTGAATCCGTACTTTGCGTTGCGCAGGTCGGCCGCAAGCGATTTTAGGTTTTCGTCACCGCTCACGAATTTCACGTCTTCGACTGTTGTCTCGGAGCCACCTTTCGAGAACATCAGAAAAAAATCCGCACTCCCAGTCTCTTTAGCTACTTTACCCAACGCAAATGTGCGCTGGTTTTGTAAGTCGTCGCGGTATTTCTCATTGACCCCTGCAACCTTACTCTCGCCGCCCACCAGGGCCGCCAGACGAGTTCTGGTTTCGGGGGTCGGGCGCAATCCCGAATCTGCCATAGCGTAAATACGGATCGCCGCATCTTTTTGTCCACGTTTTTCTAATATCTGCCCAAGGTGCTCGCCGACTTCGCCATGTGGACTCAATTGCCACGCGGCTGAAACATACTTTTCGGCTTTTTCGAGATCTCCTTTGGCGAAGTATACCCAGCCCAAAGTATCCCAATAGGCGGCCAGGCCCGATACCAAACCCAGGTCGCGGGGACTCAATTGCTGCAGAGTAATGTTGCGAAGGGAAGCGCTGAGTGCTGCAACCGCTGATTCGGCGTATTGCTGGGCCCGGTCTAGATGGGAGCCCTTCAGCGAAAGTTCGTAGGCGATATCGTTCCAAACCTCTGGCGTTGCGGAAATCTCCACCGCTCGGTCGTAGGCAGCGATAGCTTTGTCGTCTTGTCCAAGATTCAAATATGCATTCCCCAAATTCACTTCCAACAGTGAATTGTCGGGCTTGAGCGACACTGCCTTCTCCAGTTCAGGCACGGATTTATCGTATTGCTTCGCCTCCGAATACATGTACCCAAGGGCCGCATGGGCGAAGTCGCTCAAGGGATTGATCTCAATCGCTTTTTTGTACGCCTCCGCGGCCTGGTCATATTTCCGATCTGTGGAATACGCCCAGGCTAAATTGTTGTAGGCAGATTCGTCATACTCGTTGACTTCAGTTTGTTTGCGAAAGGCAGCAATGGCATTATCGGTTTGTCGAAGACCCATGTAAGCGCGCCCCAGATTAGTCCACGCACTCTTGTGTTTAGGATCAGCCTCGACTACTTTTTTGAACAGGTTAACCGCAATCTGGTAGTCGCCGCGTTCCAAGGCCGCGTTAGCGGCGTCGTACAGATCATTGCCCTTTAAATCAGCATTTGTCTCGGGATTCCCGGCAGCACTGCCGTCCACCGAAAGGCGTTGCTCAGTGTCCTCGGTGACTGCCCGGCGGAACGACAGATAATCGCTGGCTCGTGAAACCGGCAATTCATGTTTCGTCCAAGTTAGACTGCGCTCGGCGGTGAAAACATTCGCCTCCGCCTTGTAATTGGCGTTGTATTGGCCATAGTCACGTTTCATGGAAAATGCCAATGGCGGACGTTCTGTATATTTGGGCGGAAATTCCAGTTTCACGTGGTAAACATATTCCCCGGGAGATCCCAGCTGTATCGGCTGTGCGTTGGCGTCATCAGCGTCAGCATCGACGAGACTGATTTGCGAAAAGGGCAGCGCTACCTGAGACTTCCTTTTTGCCCAGTCGAAGAAATTTGGTGCCGCGATATCGTATTCGACCTGGAAGGGTTCTTTAGTCGCTGCCGGGTCGCCAACCTTCAGATTCGATATTTCTCCGTTCAATCCGCTCGCCGCATTCAGTTGTTTTATCAATTGGTCCCACTTGGAACTCGGAACCCGGCGGAACAAAACCCGCATGAATAACTCGGTGTCCCCACGCGCCACAATCTTGATGTGGGCGTCTAGTTTTCCGAACTCGTTTACTTTTCCTTCCATCTGCTGAAACTGGTTGTTCGGGAAGGGCGGGTCAGCCGGCGTCTCCTCCAAGTGAGCCACGCCTTCTTGCGGAATCACCAGCGCCTGCTTCTTTCGGATATTCGAAATCAACATTCGGAAAGGAGCGACTTCCGTGGTCGTGTCCATCCATAGCTCTTCTTTGCCCAATGGCAGCAAGGTAATAACGTGATCGAACTGCGCCGGGGATGGCATGTCCGGATCAAGCTTGCGGCTGGAATTGATCAGCACCGTAGACGGATCGAATCCCGAAGCCAGCAATAGCGAGGCCAGCAACGTATGTTTGTCCTTGCAATCGCCATATTGATTGTGAAGAACGTCGGTCGCCGCGTGCGGCTGCAATCGCCCAACTCCAAACGACAGGCTTATGTAGTGGAAGTTGGTCGCCACGTAGTCGTAAAGCGCGGAAATCTTATCCAGGTCACTCGTCTTCCCGGCAGTAAGTTCGGCCGCCTTGGCGCGAATTTCGTCGGTTGGCTGCGCGCGATCGTGTAACAACTCCGCGTACCAGCGGCCCATTTCTTCCCAGCTGGCAAAGGTCGTCAACTGAACGGCGGGCGGTTCGGATTCAGGCTTCTGCTTTTTCTTATTGTCCTCCTTTTCGTCGTCATCACGTTCACGATGCGAACTCGTCCACTGGTAAATCCTGCGTCCATTTTCGTCCCTCATTTTGGGTTCCATGCCCGGACGGTATTTCAGCTTCACGCCGCGTGACTGAGGGATATTAATTTCTAGTTCCTCATCGAGAACGATTCCATTCTTCGTGAAATCGTGCTCCATCCAGAATTGGTTCGGAGCCAGCGCGGTGTGTGTTACAGCCACGACGTCATATTCCAGCACTTCTCCCGGACGCAGTCCCGGCACTGTAATGTGCTTTTGCCGGTAGTCGGTGTAGACCGGAGCTTCTCTCTCGACCGGAATGCTGAGGTCCTGAATCGAGTCCGGCGGAGCTGTAATGGTTGTGCCATCAGCCCGCACAACGCGGACGTATGGGATTTCCAGGCGCTCGTTGGCTGAGTTGTAACCAATTACCACCTGCCCCCATTGCTGTACGCCGGCTTCACTCTGAATTTTGATCCGCGCGTAAAGTTCACGAGTCCCGGTACCGTCAGCCTCAAAATGGTAGACAGTCCTAAATTTTTCAACGACATAGCCTTCTTGCGAAAAGTCATCGGCTTTCTCCGCCAATTTTTCAAGAGGCTTCGGAACAGGCTTAGGGAGTGGCGCCTGCGCAACAAGGAGGATTGAAGTAAAGAATAGACAAATACCAGGAACACATCGGTGCAATTTCATGGTGGGCGTTTTTATAGTATCCCAACGCTGGATGCAATGAAAATGACGATAGTGCCTGACAAGTGCCGGGCAGCCGCACTGCTATCTCATTGCCCGCCTACCGAGGACTGTCCCGTTAAGGACTGCTGCACGAAGGTGGCCTGATCGTTCTTCATTTTTTTAAGACTATCCGTCGCCAGATAGACCATGTGCCCCGACTCGTAGGTTGCAAACGAAATGTTCTGCCGATACTTTCCACCGAGGTCAAGATGATCCATGGTGTAATTCGCGGCAAAATAAGGAGTCGCGAGATCGTAGTAACCCTCCATCACCAGAACTTTTAGGTAAGGGTTCCTTACGATGGCCTTTCGGAGGGCAGTCGCCGTGTCCGGAAAACCCTGGATTCCGGATCCCCAATTCCACCAGTCATCGGAATCGGAACGCGGAGCGAATGTGTAATACGGCATGTCGATTTTGTATCCCAATTCGCTTCGGACGTAGTTGTTGAATACCGTGGTAAATGGCGACTGAATCCCCGCCTCGGTCGGATCATAGAAGGGCGTGTCTAACAGGCCATCTGGATCGGGTCCGGTGAAGCGCCCATCGAGTCGGCCCACTCGCAACTTTTGATCGAGCAGCAAGTAGTGAGTGAACTTGGGAACATCGATACGAAGATTCGCCTGATCAATCACGTCCTTGGTCAGGCCGGTGTAACGGGCCATATCGTCGATTGCTTTTTGGCGCTCGCCCGCGGAGAGGGCGTCCCCCTTCGAAAGAGCGGCGGCGTATTCGCCACTTGCAAACTGTTCGGATTCCTGCCGCGCTTTGGTTAGATCCGAGCTCAAATCTTGCGGCAATTTGTGGTGATACCCCGCAATCATGGTGAACGTCGGCACCAGAAGAATGTATGGCAGATCGTTGGCTTTGTTGTCCTCAAGGGTTTGGAAACTTAATGCGGTCGAAAGCAGCGTAATCCCGTTGAATGAAATTCCCTGTTCCGCCAAGTACCCGGCAATGCCCGCAGCCCGCGTGGTCCCATAACTTTCGCCAAACAAATAAAGCGGCGATCCCCAACGTTCATACCGTGAAAGGTAAAGGCGTATGAATTCGCTGAAAGCTTCGATATCGCCTTTAACGCCCCAGAATTTCTTCGACTCCGCGATGCTGCCCGCCCGGCTAAAACCAGTGCCGATCGCGTCCACGAGCACGAGGTCGCTCTTGTCGAGCAAAGTGTATGGATTGTCAGAAACTCGATAAGGAGCGGGCGGCAAAAAACCATCAGGATTCAATACAACCCGCTTGGGACCGAGAGCTCCCATATGCAGCCATATTGATGCCGATCCAGGCCCGCCATTGAAAGCGAATGTCAGAGGGCGAGTGGTAGCGTTTTGACCCTCCAGCGCGTACGCAACAAAAAACATCTCGGCTTCGATCTTGCCGTCGCCACGTTTGATGGGAAGCCGGCCCGCGGTCGCCGTGTATTTCAGTAATCTTCCATCAACTGTGATTTGGTGATGAGTGACGACTGGCGGGACTTCAGTCAAGTCGAAGTGTTCATCCTTATCTTCAGCCTTATCCCCGAACGACTCTTTTGGCTCGGTCTTCTGCTGCTCCGTCGGCGTCTTTGGCGCAGAACTCTGTTCAGAAGACTGCGGAGGATTCTTTTCCTCGGCTTTGGGCTTTTCCGGCTCGGGGGTGGGAGTCTTCTTTTGCTTAGCCTTGCTTTGGGGAGCCTGCGCGTTTTGAGAATCCGGAGCATTTGACTGTTGAGCACTTGCGCCGGTGAACATGACAACCGCAGTTAGAAAAATTGCCGCTAAGAATCGCATTCTGCTCCTGATTTTAAAGTTCAGTAGATATTGCTGCGCGCAGCATTATACCTCGTGGGCAAATAATCATTATCCAGTTCGGATTGCTACTATGTTTTGTGCCGGTAAAGTCTCCTAAAAAACAATCCACCATTCTGCAAGCAGAATCCTTGGTTAAGATTCCCTGGCTTGTTCACGGGTTCAGCACAAGACTAGGCGGATTTTCTCGTGTTTATGGCGGCAATTCCCTCAATCTCGGTTTCACTAAGGAAGACTCGCGATCGTTTGTCGAACGCAATAGAACGGCATTTCTTGAAGCCTTTGGCGCAATCGACAAGAATGGCAACCCCTGGCCGCTTGTTACCCTCCGTCAGATTCACTCGGGCCTCATTCACTGCGTATCTAAAGTCCCTCCGACTCAGTTGGCCGGCGATGGCCTGATCACAATTGCTCCACGTCTTTGCATAGGAATTCAGAGCGCAGATTGCATTCCCATCATTCTGATGGATCGCCAGCGAAGGGCAGTTGGAGTATTCCACGCAGGCTGGCGGGGAACTGTAAAGCGAATCGTGGAAAAAGGTGTGGGAGAAATGCGACGCTGGTTTGGAACCATGCCTCGCGACATCCAGGCTGCGATTGGGCCCGGAATCCACAGCTGTTGTTACGAAGTTGGCAACGAAGTGCGCGATCAGTTCGAATCGCAGTTTGCCTATGCCGCCGGTCTTTTTCGCGAAACCAGAGAATCCGATCCGGTGCGGGAAAAGTATCCTATGCTTTTTTTGAGCGCTCGCGCACCCGGCCACTCTAATTTGCCTAGACAGCTTTTTCTCGACCTCCCGGAAGCGAACCGCCGCCAGCTTATTTCGGCTGGTGTTCCCGAAAAAAACGTAAACGTATCCCCACTGTGCACGGTTTGCAGAGTGGACTTGCTATTTTCACATCGCGCCGAGAAACGCCGTACCGGAAGGATGATGGCTGTCGCCGCAATTCGCTAGCCAAGGTTGCGCGGGGTTTGTGAAGGCCGAAGGAGCAAAACTAACCAAAAAAGAATGGCGAACGTAAATGCGTCCGCCTAAAGCGGCGGCGTCTTCCAGGGTTTTTTCCACATCCCAAACCTTTTTACAACGCGGCGAGTTTTACGGCGGCCCGCGCATGAATTGCCGTTGTATCAAAGAGAGGCACACCTGAATCTTCCGGTTGGAGGAGCAGTCCAAGTTCTGTGCATCCGAGAATCACCGCTTCCGCCCCTTGGCGGCTCAGGTCCTCAATAATGCGCTGAAACTCCACCCGCGATTCCTCTAAAACGCGTCCGTGGCAGAGTTCTTCAAAAATGACGCGATGCACAATCGCGCGGTCCGCATGTTCTGGAATAATAATGCTGAGGTGATGCTTGTTTTCAAGGCGTTCGCGATAAAAAGCCTCCTCCATGGTGAATTTCGTGCCGAGTAAGCCAACTGTTTGAAATCCGTGAGCCCGAACTTCCTCTGCTGTCGGATCTGCAATGTGCAGCAACGGTATGGACACTGCCTGCTCGATCTCTGGCGCCACTTTGTGCATAGTGTTCGTGCATAGAACGATGAAATCGGCGCCTGCCACTTCTAAGTGCCGGGCGGCGTCTTGCAATATCCGGGCAAGATCGTTCCATGCTGCTCGCTGTTGCAGTTCTCGAATTTCATGAAAGTTCAAAGTCAGCAGCAGGCTGCGCGCATTGTTGTGTCCACCAAGCCTGCTCTTGGTCTCTTCATTTGTAATGCGGTAGTACTCGGCGGAGGACTCCCAACTCATCCCTCCCAGAAGCCCAATGGTCTTCATTTTGGAAAATTTCTCCGATGCTCGCTGAATATCGTGGAACGATTGAAACGTTCCCCTGAGACAGACACTGCGACTCACTCCGTTGTTCAAGAATACTTCATCATGGTTTCTATTGGCCGCGCAAAAGAGAATGCCGGTCGACGCTAACTTGACATCGGATTGCCTTGGGCATACGCTGCCGCGACCGCAATAGGTCAACCGAAGGAGGAATCTATGTTCCTGCTTTACATCATCATCGTCGGCCTTGTTGCCGGATGGGCAACCGGGAAGATCATGAAAGGGTCCGGGTATGGCGCGATTACGGACATTCTCCTTGGCATCGCTGGCGCAATCATCGGCAGCCGCTTGCTGGGACTTCTGGGAATCTATTCGAGCGGCGGACTTGTTCCGACCATTCTTATAGCAATAGTCGGAGCAGTTGTTTTGGTCTTGATCGTGCGATTAATCAAGAGAGCCTGAATTTTCCGACGGCCCGCTCCACGAATTCTCATCACCTCTGTACGATCAGGCGGAATTTCACAAGCTAATGCTAACCCCCGAATTTCTCTTCCTGCGTTCGGAATCTGTCCAATAGATGTTTGGGAGCAAATTGCGTCAAGTGATTGTGATTAAATAGAGGCAACCCAAACATGCCTGTCAGCATGACAACTATTCGCCGTCGCCTCAAGAGCATTCATCGCAATTTACGCGGGGCACGGAATATTGCCCGTGCACTGGTGTCGACCGACCATCCATTGCTGGCTCACATCATTCCCATACGTCGTTGCAATCTGGCGTGCGAATACTGCAATGAGTATGACGATTTTTCCAAACCGGTTCCTTTGGACGCAATGTTCCAGCGCATCGATAAATTGGCCGCTCTGGGAACGTCCGTAGTAACAATCAGCGGCGGCGAGCCACTGCTTCATCCCGAATTGGATGACGTTATTCGCCGCATTCGCGCTAACGGCATGATTGCCGGGATGATCACAAACGGCTACCTGCTGGTCGCCGAACGCATTCAGCGGCTCAATAACGCAGGCCTCGAATGGCTGCAGATTTCGATTGATAACGTAACCCCGGATGACGTATCAAAGAAGAGTCTCAAGGTCCTGGATAAAAAACTTCAGCTCCTCGCCGAGCACGCCGATTTTCACGTCAATATCAATTCGGTCGTTGGCGGCGGCGTGTGCAATCCTCAGGACGCTCTGACGATTGGCAGGCGTGCGCTCGAACTCGGATTCACTTCTACAGTTGGAATTATTCACGACGGCGGCGGCCAGTTGCAGCCTCTCGGCGAAGAAGAGCGACGCGTCTACCATGAGATGAAAGCCATGGAGAAAAGCAGCTTCACCAGAATTAATGGTTTTCAGGACAACATCGCTCAGGGACGTCACAACGATTGGCGCTGTCGTGCCGGCGCCCGCTATCTATATATTTGCGAAAACGGTTTGGTGCACTATTGCTCGCAGCAGCGCGGATATCCCGGCACTCCGCTGGAGAAATATTCCGTCGACGACATTCGCCGCGAATATCTCACTGAAAAAGGCTGCGCGCCTCACTGCACGGTTTCCTGCGTGCATCAGGTGTCAGTGGTCGATGCTTGGCGCGGACGGCAGCACCCGGCGCCCGCTTCGGCGAGCGCAGGCCTGGTCCAGATCGAGTAAGCCTTCACCCTTTCAGATTCGTTTCGGATTTTGATCTCGGTTAGCATCACACCAAACGAGGGTGCCCATGCGTCGCGGTTTCGACGCGCGGGAATCGATGCGGCAGAATCCAGCTGCGTTTGAAATTGGGATCGAACGCTACGTCTCTACTATGCTGTGTCTTCAGCCCTCATTTCTTAGGTTGCGCGGTCGGCGGAAGCAGGCCGTTCAATCGCAAATACATTGCAGCTGCCGCATAGTGGTCGGCCCAATTGCTTGCCGCTGCGATCCATGCCCAGGCTCGTGGTTGTTGTTTTCCGGCGAAGCCTTCGATGGTGTCGCCCAGTTTCGAATCATCCGCTTTCGCCAGTGACGTTTCACAAAAATCAAAAGATGCCTTCAGCGCGGCGACTAGCTTTTCTTTACTGTCGGTATCCTGCAATTCTTCTGTTTTAGGCGCGGGCACGTCACCGGCCTTGGAGCAGAAAAGATAATTCGCTTCCGTGATGTGGAGAACCAAATGGCCGAAAGGCTCCTGCAAGGGAGTTGGCCTGAAGTTGAACTTGTCTCCCGGCATTTCCTCGACAGCGGCTACGAGATTCTTGTGCTGGCGCGTAAGTATGTCCTTGACAACGGTGGACACCGGGTTCTTGATCTGCTGCGAAAAGGTTGGCGCCGACAGGACGCATAAAGTGACAAGAGCTAGCGCACGCTTCATCGAGATCCTCCTTGGATGATGCATCGCCAAATCAGCTCCAGAGCTCCTTCGCTTCGCTCAGGATGACAAGCTGACTTGGCATGAACGCGGTACACCACATTAGCAGGCCCCGCGCCTACGACAAGGACGCCATTCCCGCGCCAATCAACGAGAATACTAGCCACCATCCGAATACGATCGCGAGTGAGGTGCCACGCTTCACTTTGCTCACAGTACTGAAGCCGATGGCGGTGAGAACCAGAGTCCAAATCAAGAAGATGTCAAACGAGGAGGCGAGGCTGTAAAGGAAAGGCGAATCTGCCGGGTTCATGAAATAACCCGGATTTGTCCCGACCGGGTTCTGAAACGTAAACGAGTCCGGACTGGCTCCCGCCAAAAGGGATAGCATTGCGAGCGCAACTCTTATCAGGCCCGGCAGGGCCGCGTACACAACAATGGCAAGGGAAATTTTGAAGGAAACATCCGCCCCCGCAGCAAACTTGAATGTGGCGAACAAAATGGCGGCGATGATCACAAGAATCAGGAGCTGTATCAGGGGGAAGACGTAAGAGATTGTCTTGGTGATTTTTGTGCCAGTCTCCAGTCGCTGCTCCTTCTGGTCTGGAGGCAATTGATCTATCTGCTCCTGCTGCTTCGGCTGGGCGCGCATCTGATTTTCCATGGCCTTGCGGAAACCAACTTTTTGGCCTCCTACGTAAACGAACGCCATCGAGAAAATCACCATAAGTAAAAACGGTCCCCACCAGCTTGCATTGCGCCGCAAGTCGGCGAAGGTTTTCGACGGCGCAATAAAGGTGTCGATGATTCGCTCGGGTTCGGAAAGCTGAGCGACTGGTTCGGGAACAGGCAACGGAGTTACCGGCTGAGCTGCCACAGGATATCCCCCTTTTGGTCGAGCGGATTATAGACCGGAGGGCCGAAAGTGAACAAGGGGAGGGCAGCTTAGAACGCAGGGGCCCTTCGACTGCGCCGTCCCCTCGCAAGCGAGTGGACGCCTCCGCTCAGGATGACAAAATGGAGTTAGTGAGCTGCTAAACCGCGACCTTAGGTGTAGCTTCCAGCAGACTGCGCGTATAGGGATGCTTGGGTTGTGAGGTGATTTGTTCAGCGGTCCCTATCTCAACAATTTTTCCGCGATACATGACGGCAATCCGAGTTGCCAGATATCGAACTATCGGCATGGAATGGGAGATGAATAGATAGGTCAGTCCGAAGTCGCGCTGCAATCGCGACATCAGGTTGACGATTTGGGCGCCAACACTGACGTTGAGCGCGGAAACTGGTTCGTCCGCGACGATAAATTTCGGTCGTAGGGCAAGGGCACGCGCGATTACGATGCGCTGGCGCTGTCCTCCACTGAACTCGTGGGGGAAGCGGCGCATGGCGGAATCATCCAGACCTACTGCCCGCAGCAGTTCGCCGACACGGATACGCAGGGTGGAACTTCCTGCATTGTTACGAATTTCATCGTTATCCGTCTTACTATGAATGACAAGTGGCTCACTGATTATGTCTTCGACGCGCATTCTTGGATCGAGCGATCCAAAAGGATCCTGAAAAATGATTTGCATTTGGCTGCGTAAACGCCGAATCTCGCCGGAGCTTGCTGCAAGAAGATCTTGTCCATTGAAGTGGAGGGTCCCTGAAGTCGGCTCGACCAGCCGCAGAATCAGCCTTCCAAGAGTGCTTTTCCCCGATCCCGACTCACCAACCAGGCCAAGAGTTTCGCCGGATTCGATGTCGAAAGACACGTCATCCACGGCACGAACCTCGCCGGTTGCGCCGCCTCCAAAGATCGATTCCCCGAGGGGGAAGACCTTGGTCAAATTTCGGATTTCAAGCAGAGACACGGTGGCATGGTACCAGAGCCCAAAGTTTGCCTGTCCCGGTAGCCCGGTGGTGGGCTCCCGGGGCAGGCAGGTAGAATAGAGCTAATGTCAACATTGCCTCTTCCGATAGCGGCTTTTGTAGCTGGCCTGGTCTCATTCCTTACACCATGCGTACTTCCGTTGGTGCCGGGCTACGTCTCGCTCATCTCAGGGGTCGGTGTCGAGGAACTGAAAACTCAGCAGACCCATTTGCTGCGGAAGGTAATGCTTAACTCCGTGGCCTTCGTCGTGGGTTTTAGCGTGGTCTTTATTTCTTTGGGAGCGATTTCGACGGAAGTAGGTCAGGTGATGGCTCGCTATAAATCGGTTCTGGCGCAGGTGGCGGGAGTCGTCATCATTCTGTTCGGATTACATCTCACAGGTATTCTGAAGATCAATGCACTCTACTCGGACAAACGTCTGCACAACATGAAGGGCGGCAGCACCGTTTGGGGAGCGTTCTTGATCGGATTTGCTTTCGCCTTCGGATGGACGCCCTGCGTGGGACCGATCCTTTCCGTCATTCTCGGTTTTGCCGCGACCCAAGATTCAGTCGCTAAGGGAGTATTCTTACTGTCCATATATTCGCTGGGGTTGGCGGTGCCGTTCCTTCTCACATCCCTGGGGATTGAACGCTTCCTGAAGTTCTACAGCCGTTTTAAGACTCACATGCACGCGCTGGAAGTGGCGAGCGGAGGCCTGCTGATCGTGCTCGGCATTCTTCTGATTTTTGGCCGTTTCACCTTGCTGGCAAATTATTTTTCATTCCTACGGCGATTTTCTTTATGAAGGAAAGCGAGTGCTCTTGAAACGCGATCCGGTCGTAATCATTGTGGTGGCCATGGTGGTCACACTAATGCTGGTTTTCGGCATCCAAAAGTCCCGGCGCTCGTCTGGCGACCCTGTAGTCGGAGGAGCGGACCTGCGCGGAAAGACGGCTCCCGATTTCACCCTGCAGTCTCTTGATGGAAAGACCGTTCGCCTTTCCGATTTCCGCGGCAAGGCCGTGGTTCTTAATTTTTGGGCGACCTGGTGTGAACCGTGCAAGATCGAAATGCCCTGGTTCGTGGATTTGCAAAAGAAGTACTCATCCGAGGGATTGCAAATACTTGGCGTCGCCATGGACGATGCCAGTCCTCAAGAGATCGCAAAGTACGCCAAGCAGATGGAAGTGAACTATCCCGTAATGGTTGGCAAAGACAGCGTCGGCGACGCCTACGGGGGCGTGCAGTTTCTTCCGGCCACGTTCTATATCGGTCGCGATGGCAAGGTGATTGAAAGAGTCTTTGGGATCAAAGGCCGGGGAGAGATCGAGGACGCGATTAAAAAGGCTCTTGCTCAGGGGCAAGCTCAAGCGCAGAAATGACGCGGGGCGCAAAATGAACCGAGAGATCAATCGCCGCAAACTAGTTTTGTTCTTGATCGCTGTGCTCTCAGCACGCGCGAACGCTCAAGAATCCTTTGGCAAAAAATCGCCCTCCGTCACTCTGTTGCCGGTGCCAATCGAGACTGTGACCCGCGGGAAACCGGGACAAGTCAAGCTTCAGTTCCGCGTGAGTCCGGGCTTTCACATCAATTCCAACACTCCGAAACAGGACTATCTGATACCTACCGACCTCAAAGTGGATCCGCCAACAGATATTATCGTTGGAAAAGTTTATTATCGCCCGGGCGTGGACATCAGCCTCCCATTCGCTCCTGACGAAAAACTCAATGTCTACACGGGACCGTTCGATGTGTTTGTAACCGTGCGTCCTCTGGCATCGGTATTGCCGGGCAAGTACGCTTTTCGCGGGACGTTGAAATACCAGGCTTGCGATAATGCGGCTTGTTATCCACCCAAGAAGTTACCGGTGGAGTTTGAAGTTAAGGTGGTAAAGGGAGCGCCTGTTGCGAAGAAAAATCCAGCGCAGAGTCCAGACGTGCATCGGTAGAATTCGTCGATTTAAAGAGAAACCTGTCTCAGCCTCTTGACCGTTCTTTCTTTCCCCAGCGAAGTCATGACGGCGAATAAGGTTGGCGCCACGCCCTGGCCCGTCAACGCAACTCGGGCGCCATTGATCAAAACTCCGGCCTTGACGTTCTGTTCGGATGCAAAATCGCGCAAGATTTTTTCCAGCGCTGGCTCGCTGAAGTCTTCCGAACTCTCATAGCGTTGTCCAAGTTCCACTAGCATCGCGCGGACGGATTCGTCCTTCAGAAATTTCGCGACCGCGTCAGCATCGCTGGGAAAATCGTCGGTGAAAAATGCGCGGAATGAGGTCGCGAAATCCTTTAGGCTGCGGGCGCGAGGCTTCAGCAGGTCGATGGTTGCGAGAAGCGACTCTGGAGTACGGATTGTGGGCTCGATGCCAGCTTTCCTCCATTCTTCTTCAATCAGAGGAAGCAACTTCTCCGCCGGATAAGACCGAATATATTCGGTGTTGAACCAGTCGAGCTTGTCGCGATCGAAGACTGCGTTGGAGCGCGAGACTGCGTTCAAATTAAAAATAGATATCAGTTGCTGGTCGCCGATGATTTCAGGAGTCTCCTCCGGAGGCGACCAGCCCAACTGAGCGAGAAAATTGCGGAAGGCCTCGGGAACAATGCCTTCTTCGCGATAGGCGAGCACGCTCGTGGCGCCATGACGTTTGCTGAGACGGGTCTTGTCGGGACCGAGAATCAGCGGCACGTGTGCAAACGCGGGCAGCGGGGCGCCGAGAGCCTGATAGAGCAGAACCTGCTTAGGGGTGTTCGAAATATGATCGGTGCCGCGGATAATATGAGTGATCCTCATATCGATATCGTCCGCCACCACGCTTAAATGATATGTAGGACCGTTGTCGGAACGCAGGAGGACAAAGTCCTCCAGTTCGGCGTTGGCGAATTCCAAATGACCGAATACAACATCGTCGAAGGAAGTGGCCCCAGACTCCGGAACCTTAAATCTAATTACGGCGGCCTCTCCTGAGCTCTGCCGTCGGACCGCTTCCTCGGTAGAAAGGTTGCGGCAGGTCCCTTCGTATCTCGGGGGCCGTCCTTCGGCCGTGGCAAGTGCACGTCGGCGCTCCAGTTCGTCCTTCGAGCAGAAGCAATAGTAGGCATGCCCCGAGGCCAACATCCTTTCTGCAATGCCGCGATAGAGGTCAGTCCGCTGCGTTTGGTAGAATGGTCCTTCGTCCCAATCCAGACCCAGCCAGCTCATCCCCTGAAGGATCCCTTCCACCATCTCAGAGGTAGACCGCTCAGCATCTGTATCTTCGATGCGCAGCACCAACTTGCCACTGTGATGACGAGCAAATAACCAGTTGAAGAGCGCGGTTCGGGCCCCGCCCACGTGTAAGTAACCGGTTGGAGAGGGCGCAAACCTGACGCGGACAGACGAGTCTGGCAATGGGCGCGTTATTTCAGCGTCCCCGGATGGAATGGCCATATAAGAGTGGAGACTGGAATCCTACGGTTTCGAGAGAAACATCGTCAAGGCGAAGGGCGGGTACCGCAAAATTCGCAGTGAGAGTGGTGACAATAGTCAACTGGTTCATGTACCCGACGGGTATTGTTTTGCCTCCGTCCGTGTGAAAACATTGAGAGGGTGATCCGCCCAGAACAAGGCGAATCTCGCGCATCAGATGAATAGCATAACTATTGGCGTGGTGATCGTACCAGGGATCGTGGCCTTGCTGCTTTTCCTGGTGTTCACCTATCTCTACGAACAGAGCCGCCAAGCCTACTTTCGGGCATGGCAGCTCGGCTGGGGTGCGTACACGCTGCACTTCGCATTGGACGCCTATGGCGTATTTCGCGGATACACCGCGGTGTTGTCGCTCGTCACCTCATTGCTACTAGTGGCAATGGCTCTCTGTATTTTCGTTTCCACACGTCTGATGCGCCGGATGGCCGGTTCGCAGCGCCGAGAAAAATTCAGGCTGCGATGGTATGAAATCGCTCTTGCAATTGCGGGGACAGCGCTCGCCTGCTGGAATTTGGAGTCACACATTGCTAACGGCGCATTCCGTCCCGAACTACTTATCAACCCTCAATTCCGCATTGAAGTTGGTTTGGCTGCCGTCCTTCTGTATTGTTCGTTTTATTTCTATAAGTTTGGGCACCGGCGGAATTCCGTGGCGTTCACACTGCTGGCGGTTTCACTGGCATTGTGGGCGGTGTTAATCGCATTCGGACAGTTCCACGGCCCTGTGGCCGCGATGTTTGGGATTACTGGCGACTTGCTCGGTCCTCTGCCGCAAATGCTGCTGGGAATCGCCATGGTGATGGTGCTCTTTGAGAATGAACGCGACGCGGTGCAGGAAAACGCCCTGGCTTTTTCCACACTAGGCGTGGATCCGACGAGGTTGCTCTCAGCCGACGCCCTCGTTCCAACAATGCAAAGCATTTTGGACCGCCTGGTGGCACCGCTCCCCACCGATCGGGCAGTTATCTATATCAGCGAACGTTGGCGGGCAATTTTGCCGTCGGTGCAACAAGGTTTTTCGCCCGAATTTCTGAGCGAACTGGAGAAAAGCGGGGCGGGAGAATACGTCCAGGAACTCGCATACCGTCGGGGCGGGTTTGTCGCCTTTCAAAATGTGCCGGACATGGAGGAGCCTCTTCCTGCGCTTCCTGGCAACCGTTTCGAGCACTTCCAGCGGGTGCTGAAGGAAGTCAATGTTCGCAATCTCACTGCGGTCAGCCTGCAAACTCGAGAACATAATTTCGGCGTGATTCTATTTCCCCACACCGAGCGCCGGATTTTTGGGGCTTCGAATTTGCGGCTATTGATTGGGCTGGCCCTGCAGATAGGTTTGACCCTTGAAAACTATCTGGTGATGCACGATTCGCAGCGCCGGACTAAAGAATACGAATTGTTGACTCAGATAGGTCAGGTCATCAGTTCCCGCCTTGATCAGGATGAGGTGCTGCGTGCGATTCAGGAAGAGTTAGGTAGAATTTTTGACACCAGCAATTTTTATGTGGCTTTCCGGGATGGCGACAATCTCCGTTTTGAATTGGAAATTGAAAATGGCATAGTTCTGCCTAAGCGGTTGCGCAAGCTCGACAACGGCCTGACGGAACATATTATTCGGACAGGAGAGCCACTCCTAATTCGTTCGGATGTCGAGAAGGCACGCGAACGATTGGGCGCGACCTTCGTGCCGAAACGGCCGTCGAAGTCCTTTTGCGGAGTGCCGATTGTGTTTGGCGGCAAGAGCGAGGGCGCGATGGTGGCCACGAGTCCGGATCGCGAGTACGTGTTCGAGGATCGTGACCTGGAGATCCTGAAGACTGCGGCGGGTCAAGTCTCGGTGGCAGTCGAGAATGCTCGCTTATTTGGCGAGGAGCAGCGCAGATCGAAGCAATTCGCGTTCCTGAATAACATCTCCAAGACCGCCATCTCGAGCGAAGATGCTGAACAGATGCTGGCGGAGATCGTCGGCCACATTCAGCGTAATTTCAACTTTGATCACATTGGCATCGGCATCCTCGACTATGCCACGAAAGACATCGAGATCAAGGCGGAGGCGGGAACAACCGCGAAAGCTCTGGGGAAGCGCGTACCCCTGGGAACGGGAATTCTGGGACGCGTGGCGCGCACAGGAGAGACAGCATTAGTGCAAACCACGAGTGATGGACATCTTCAGGGTATCCTCCCGGAATCGCGCTCCGTGCTGTGCATGCCAATTAGCTACGGTGAGACATTGTTGGGAGTGCTGAACGTCGAGAGCCAAAACGAGGACGCGTTCACGCCGCAGGATGTGTTGGTCATGAATACTCTTGCTGATCTGCTGGCAACCGCGCTTCACAATTCATTCGTATTCCAGAAATTACAGCAGCAATCCATAACCGATGGCCTCACTGGAATTAAGACGCGCCGCTTTTTCTGGGAGGCACTGTCTTCCGAGTGGAAGCGGGCATCGCGTTCCGGGCGGCCATTCTCGGTAGTGCTGATTGATCTGGATAAGTTCAAAGAAGTAAACGACACCTTGGGACATCTTGAAGGAGACTTAGTCCTGGCCCGAGTTGGACGGTTGCTCGAACAAAAGTGCCGGCAGTCGAACGTGGTGGCACGCTATGGCGGCGACGAATTCATCATCCTTATGCCGGAGACAGGCGTTGAACAGGCGCAAATTCTGGCCGAGCGTCTGCGCCTGTGGCTCGCGACAGACACCATGTTGAGCGAGCACCACATCACCGGTAGTTTCGGCGTGGCGAGCTTTCCGGTGCACGGCTTTTCCGCGGAGGACATCATTCGAGTTGCAGACGCCGGCATGTATGTTTCCAAACACGCTGGAGGCGATCGCGTTTCCACTGCAGAGGAATTTGGCGGGGATGAAAATGGCGCCGTACAACGCCAGCTTATTTCGGGATATATAGAAGGTTTCTTGCAACGCGAGCATACCGGCCCCGAACATCTGGAAGAACTGATCGGCGTGCTTCAGAAATTTTGCGGCTCGGAAGATGGCTGCAACCAGCAGTTACTCCGAGAGTCTATTAGCGCCCTAACGCGTGCCACGGAGCTGCGCGACGTAAGCAGTGCTGGACATGGAGAAATGGTGAGCCACTATTGCGAAGTCATGGCACGCGCACTCGCTTTCTCACCCGAAGAAATCGTCGAGCTCACCTATGCTGGACGGGTGCATGACGTGGGAAAGATCATCGTCCCGGAGCGGATTCTGAACAAAGCCGGACCCCTCACCGATGACGAATTTTATGTGGTTAAAATGCATGCGCGTGTAGGCTCGGAGATCGTCGCGACTTTGCCGCGCAGTGGCATGATGGTCAAGGCCATCGAATGTCATCATGAGGCTTTCGACGGCAGCGGCTACCCCGCCGGATTGCGTGGCGAGGAAATCCCGCTATGGGCACGGATTCTCTCGGTCGCAGACGCTTACGCAAATATGACGGCGGATTGTTCTTTCTCGAATGCACGAAGCAGCGATCAGGCCCTTGTCGAATTGGGGAAGATGAGTGGCGTTCGCTTCGACGGAATGTTGGTCCGGATTTTGGTTCGCGAGCTCAAAGCGGAGAGAGCACAATCGAATCCATAGTGCTGGGCCGACACAGGGCGCAAAGCTAGGTCCCCGAAATAACTCACCATGAATCCATCATTATCCCTACCTGGGAGAGTTTCCCTAATTACTGGCGGGTCGCGCGGCATTGGCGCGGCAGCGGTTCGCGTATTCGTGGCGGCCGACGCTAAAGTGCTCTTCAATTATCAGAAGGCAAGAGATCCGGCCATGCGATTAGTCGAAGAACTGGGATCTGAGAACTGCGCTGCAATTGAGTCAGATCTTTCGGGAACAGAGACTGCCAGTTTCCTGGTAGAAGCTGCGGTGGGCCGTTTCGGCCGATTAGACATCCTCGTTGCAAATCATGGGGTCTGGCCTGCCATCGACACGCCGGTGGATGAAATGTCAGATGAGCAATGGCGCAACACTGTCTCCATCAACCTGGATAGCGTTTTTGCGCTGGTCAAGCATTCTGTCGCGCAGATGAAGAGGCAGCAGAGAATTGAGGGAGAGGCGTCGGGGCACATCGTCCTGATAAGTTCTACGGCCGGGCAGCGCGGGGAGGCCTTTCATTGTGACTACGCAGCGACTAAGGGAGCACTCATCAGCATGGTCAAGGGGCTCGCGACAGAGCTTGCGCGCGACAGGATTTACATCAATTGCGTCGCGCCGGGATGGGTACATACCGACATGTCAGCTCCAGCGTTGAACGATCCGGAGATTCGCGCCCGCGTTTTCGAGTCTATCCCATTGGGGCGCGCTGCGACACCAGAAGAGATCGCAGCTCCAATTCTCTTCCTGTGCACAAAATTTGCAGGATTTATTACTGGCGAAATATTGAACGTGAATGGCGGAGCGGTGCTGGCCGGTTAGAAAATTTGCCTAGCAGGGAGATTTCTCGTTACCACCCGCAACAACTTGCGTGCTTTCTCGAATTTCGTCGAGCTTTTCTGCCATCGCATACTTCAGCTTGTCGATTCCTTTGCTCGTGACCGCCGAAATAGGATACAAATCAATCCCCAGCTTCTTGGCATATTTTTTCAACTTCGCCAGCTTTTCTTTGTTAGCAACATCAATCTTCGACGCAACCAGAATGATCGGTTTCTCGTCCAGCTTCCCGCCAAAACTTTTCAGCTCCTGAATGATTACCTCGACATCCTTAACCGGATCAGGCCTCCCGCTGTCATCGGACACATCTACCATGTGGGCGAGAAGTCTGGTGCGTTCGATGTGCCGCAAGAATTGCGTGCCCAACCCCGCGCCCAAGTGCGCGCCTTCGATAAGACCGGGAATGTCAGCGACCACAAAGCTTCTTTCATCTCGCGCTTCGCCAACTACAACCACGCCAAGGTTTGGCTGCAAAGTTGTGAACGGATAATCCGCTACCTTCGGGCGCGCAGCCGAAATACTCGATATCAAGGTAGACTTGCCGACATTCGGATAACCGACCAGCCCGACATCGGCGAGCAGCTTGAGTTCCAGGCGAAAGACTCGCTCTTCTCCCGGGCGTCCATCTTCATGCTCGCGCGGCGCTTGATGGGTCGAGGTCGCGAAACGCGCATTGCCGCGGCCTCCGCGGCCACCGCGCGCGACCACAATCCGCTCGTCCGGCCGTGAGAAATCGTGTACTTTTTCGCCCGTATCCGCGTCGTACAAAATCGTGCCGACTGGAACTTTGAGGACTATCCCTTCGCCCTCACGTCCCTTCTTGTTGGAACCTTCGCCATGGCGCCCACGTTGGGCTTTGTATTCCGGGTTGAATCGAAAATGAACGAGCGTGTTATGCCGCTCGCTGGATTCCATCACGATGTCGCCGCCATCGCCCCCGTCGCCGCCCGAAGGCCCGCCGCGTGGGACAAACTTCTCCCGGCGGAATGCAAGGCATCCATTCCCGCCGTCCCCGGCCTTGACTCGAATTGTGGCTTCATCGATAAACATGCTTGTCAGGTCTTTATCGTCGCGGAAAAGGTTTTAATTGCTGTCTCAAGTCCTCGACCCATTGCAAGAGTTCGGGTCTTGAGCACTCGACGATTGGTCCCTCCGGACACTTCCCTGGCCCGACCCACTCTCGCCATGGTGCTCGAGATTCAAGCTCAAGGAGAATCTGCAATCGTATTTTGTCCGCGGCCCTTCCAAGGAACTTGAAAGAAATATTAGGTTCGAGGAAATCCTCGGAATCGCTAGCCTGATGATGCTGGGCGATGTCTGCGAGCCAGTTCGCCAGTGCTTCAACTTCCCATGTAAGCAAAGCGGGATCTTCGCTAGACCATTCGCGTCCACCGATACTGCAAACGGTTCTCACCATTAACCAATTTGCATCGAATTCGTCGGTCGAATGAGGAAACTGATAGCGCACGAGAATCAATTCGAATTTGTCTCCATTTGGACCGAGAAGTTCCATATAAAAAGAATAGCCCCATTGACGGGGCTATTAATTGAGCTCTTCACGAATTTGTATTAATTCTCGACGGCTTCCAGAGGTTCGACCATCACAAATTTTCCCATCTGTCCGCGATCTTTGAACTTGATACGACCGCTAATCTTCGCGAACAAGGTGTCATCGCTGCCTCGTCCAACATTCAATCCCGGCTTCACCTTTGTCCCGCGCTGCCGAACAATAATCGTTCCGCCAGGCACAATCTGACCACCGAAGGCCTTAAACCCAAGCCTCTGCGCGTTCGAATCGCGACCGTTTCGTGAAGTACCTTGCCCTTTTTTATGTGCCATAAATTAATCCTTTGCAATCTGGTGTGATGCGTCGCGCCAAGTTACTTTTTCTTCTTCGTAACCGGCTTCTTATGAACGGCTTTCTTAGCTACAGCATGCTTTTTGGGATGAGCCTTCGCTTTTGCCACGACCACATGCTCATCAGACTCGATGGGAGCGACGTTCTTAACCTTCGGTTCCTTCTTGGGAAGCTCCGGCGCTTTAAATGTCTGCCCATCAAATCCAATTTCAGTAATGCGAACAGCGGTATAGCCCTGGCGGTGTCCGCGCAGCTTCTTGTATTGCTTCTTGCGCTTGTAATGGAAGACGAGGATTTTCTTGGCCCGTCCCTGTTCCACAACTTCGCCGATAACCGACGCACCAGACCCCGGGCGGCCAATCTGCCCCTGCTCGCCTGACACGGCCAGCACGTCGCTGAACTCTATCTTCCCATCTTTTCCATCGCCCTGATTTTCCAGGCGAATGACATCTCCGGGCGCCACACGGTACTGCTTTCCACCGGCGCGGATGACCGCGTACATACTTATGCCTCCATCAAAAATAACCCATCACACCGAGATGCGATCTTGGGAACCCGCTGATTTTTCGTGCTTGCTGCTTCCGCCTCGCCCTCTAACCGGCTCACTACGCGGGCGGATCCAGAACGGAACCGCAGCTACAGGCAAACTCAACTAGTTTATCGTGCGGGAGTACAACCGTCAAACATCTGTACTCGTCCAGTAGATTGGTGACACTTTCATTCCTTTCGTTGAGATAGGATCTGGCGCAAGAATTGTTGAGGGGTTAGGTAGGCCAAGGACTGGTGAGGGCGGATGGTGTTATAGATTTTTTCCCAGTGGCGGAGTTCGCGATTGAGCTTTTTCATTTCGAGCGAGCAGTGGGTGACTTGGTAAAACTCTTCGGTATGGGTGCGGTTGGCGCGTTCCACGGCGCCGTTGAGTTTAGGAGAGCGGGGAGGCAGCACGAACAGGTGCAATCCACGCTGCTGGCAGGCCTGTTCGAAGTCGGCGGCGAACTCCGAGCCGCCATCGACTTGCAGGGCGCGGATGGGAAACGGCATGCGGTGCTGCAAAGTGTCAAGGAACTGAGTTGCGGCTTGCGCAGTGGCGCGAGGGTGGGCCTGAATGACGTCCCAGCGCGAGACGACGTCGCGGGCGGTGAACTGTTTGAAGTTCACGCCAGGGATAAGACGGACATCAACGGTATCGACCTGGACTAGGTCGCCGGGGCTGCAGACCGCGTACTGCTTGGGTTTGCGCACGGCGTAGGGACGGGGACGCAAGGCGCGACGCGACCCCGGAACTCCGCTGCGGAGAGGTTCGACGAGCCGGCCCTGCCGTTTCAAAGAGCTCAGAATGCGGCCCAGCATGGAAGTCGAGATGGCAATGTTTTGCTTCCGCAGCAGCACCGCCAGCTTGTCCTTGCCCCAGCGGGGAAACTGCAACCGCAAAGTCAAAACCTTTTCTGCTAAGTGAAAAGACCAAGTCGGCTGGCGGCGGTGGTGGGGACGATGACTGCGCGCTTCCAGGGTGGTCAAATCCATGGGCTCATAGCGCTTGAGCCACCGGTAAAAGGTCTGGCGCGAGATTCCAAAATGACGGCAGGTCAGGGCCACGTTTTTGGTTTTGCGGTAGTTATCCATCCAGGACAGGCGAACCAGTGCCGCCCGGCTCAGTTCCACCCCGATCGTCGCTAAACCCGCCGATCGCGGTGGCTTTCCGTTCCTAGGTTGCATCGAAACACTCTACCTGAGAGTGTCACTAATCATTCTGAACGAGAACAACATCATAATTCAGACTTACTTCACTTTCCCCCGGAGCCGATCTGGATCGGAATTTACATTCACTTCACCTGGGGCGAATCCTCCGTCGCCGCTTTCTCCTCGTCTGCATGAATGACGCCGTCTTGATTCGTATAGAACGAGCGATGGTTCGCGTCGAGCTGCTTCGGGGTTAGTGTTAGCTCGTAGCCATCCTTGTGGGAGCGAAAGCCAACCGTGTAGTCGCCGCGATCAGTCTCGGTCATTCGACGGGTAAAAGTGCCGGTGTGGACAAGTTGACTCAGCGAGGTCGCATACTTGCCGGTTTTCTTTTCATACTGATGCTGGGCCCGGACAGCCGTGCGCATGTATCCCAAGGCATTGGCCTCGGATTCTGAACGGGCCGGGTCGCCGTGGAATTTCGGCTGGTAGGGAGTCTGCGCCGCGGCGGCCAAAGCGCTAGCGAGTAAGGCCACGGTAATCGTGCGAAACGCTGATTTCATCCGTTCTCCTCAGTTTCCGATTAGATGCATATCATGTTACCCCCGTAATTCCCAAGAGCTTAGTAAGCTTTGAATCCACCGGGAATGCGTCTAAGCTAACCACATTCGACCTCACATAGGAAGGCTATGAAAGCTGCGACTGGCGTAAAAACCGCACCTATAAAGAAACCACTGATTCGCCTTGCGGTGGTTGAAAGTGATCCCCTGCGTTTCGTGGGATTTCGGGCGCTGTTCGACTCCGAACCGGATTTTGAGCTGATTTCAGCGTCACTGTCTGAAATTAGCGCGCTCCAGGGAATTGACTTGATCCTCCTGGGAAACCGAAATGGCCAGAATCTCTTTGACCTGATGGCCAGTTTGAAGGCAGCTCGTCCTGACTTGCGGATCATCGTCACGGGTGCCGGAATCGACGAGGAGACCATCCTAAAGGCGATCGCTGCGGGCGCTAAAGGCTATGTTGATGAAGCCGCATCGCCTGCGGAATTCGTTCAGGCGATCCGGATTGTCAACCAAGGTTCCGTATGGGCTCCGCGTCGCGTGCTTTCGATGTTCATCGAGCGCGTCAGTTCATCGCCAGGACGCATTTTTCCTGCAGGCCGTGTAACCTTCACCGACCGTGAAAAAGAAGTGCTGGAGATGCTCGTAGCAGGCCGCTCGAACAAAGAAATAGGTTCGGCGCTTGGTATTGAGGAGCGAACGGTAAAAGCGCACGTGGCGAAGTTGATGCGTAAGGTGGGAGTACAGAACCGTATTGCTCTGTCGGTCCATGCTATTACGCATTCACTAGTAACTGCGAAGTAATCCTATTAAGAAGTAATCCTATTAAAAAGATGCTTGGTAGAAACGCAGCTTGCTGCGTCTGCTTTTCCTCACGTAACATTGCCAGCTGGTAATGTTATTTCCCCCTTCGAGACTTACCTTTTCCGGATGTCGCCGTCAATCAGTCCTGTATTCTTCTCTTTTCAAACAGACCTTCCGAGAGGTGAACGTGAGTTCATTGAAGCCGCTGTTTCTTTTGCTGGCCATTTCAATTTCAGTTGCCGTTTTCGCTCAAAACGGTTCCGTGGCAACGTCACCGGTCAAGCAGGGAGATAACACTCCGCAACTCGACCATTTTAGTTTGGACCAAATAGACCACAGCATCGATCCATGCGTCGATTTCTATCAGTACACCTGCGGAAAGTGGATTGCGAACAATCCAATTCCAGCGGATCAATCTTCATGGGGTCCAGACGGCAAGCTTGAACTATGGAATCAGAGTGTCCTGCGCGACGTGTTGCAGACAGCCTCGAAGGACGACCCGGGACGGAGCGCCACAGAGCAGAAAATCGGCGATTACTACAGTTCTTGCATGGACGAATCCGCGATCAACACTAAAGGAATCGCCGCGATTCAGCCGGAGCTTGATCGAATTTCCGCCATGGAAGAGAAGTCGCAACTCGCCGAAGAGTTGGCTCACATGCATCAAATCACTTATTTGCTGGCTGGGGGGAACAACTCGGGATCAAAAACCGCGCTCTTCGGGTTCAGCTCAGGCCAGGATCTCGACGAGGCCAGCAAGGTGGTTGCGCAGTTGGACCAAGGCGGTCTCGGATTGCCTGATCGCGACTACTACCTGAAAGATGACGCCAAATCGATTGAAACCCGCCAGCAATATCTGGCTCACGTCCAAAACACTTTCAAACTGATGGGAGAAAACGCCACCCAGGCGGCTGCCGACGCGAAAGTTGTGATGGAGATAGAAACCGCATTGGCAAAGGGTTCCATGGATATCGTGAAGAGGCGCGATCCTGCGAATCTCGATCACAAATTATCCATCGCCGAACTTCGAGGCTTAACTCCTGCGTTTTCGTGGGATGAATATTTGAAAGATGTCGCCTCCCCGCCCACTGAACATTACCTGGTTGCAACTCCTGACTTCTTCAAGACAGTGAATCAGATGATTGTCGACACTCCGCTGAATCAGTGGAAAGTGTACCTTCGGTGGCAATTGGCCGATGCCTCGTCATCCCTCCTCAGCGCACCTTTTGTGGAAGAGTCGTTCGATTTTTACGGACGTAAGCTGCGCGGCAAAAAAGAATTGCGTCCGCGCTGGAAACGCTGCGTGGACGACGTGGACCGCGATCTTGGAGAGGCTCTCGGACAGGCATACGTGGATCGAGCCTTCGGAGCTGATGGAAAGGCGCGGACGCTCAAACTAGTTCATGCGCTGGAAGCCGCTTACGGAACTGATATTGAACAACTCGATTGGATGACGCCAGCAACCAAGAAAGAAGCCTTGCTAAAGCTGCACAAAATCGAGGACAAGATTGGATACCCCGATCACTGGCGCGACTATTCCAGCTTGAAGATTGTCCGCGGCGATGCCTTAGGCAATGCGTATCAAAGCGGCGACTTCGAGTTGAAGCGGGAACTGGCGAAGATTGGCAAGCCAGTCGATCGTGAAGAGTGGGGAATGACTCCGCCCACCGTCAATGCCTATTACGATCCGCAGTTGAACACGATTAATTTTCCTGCCGGCATTTTGCAGCCGCCATATTTCGATAAACAAATGGATGACGCCGTTAACTATGGCGAAACCGGTGCTACCATCGGCCACGAAATGACACATGGTTTTGACGATGAGGGCCGCAAGTTTGATTTAAATGGCAACCTTCGAGATTGGTGGACAGCCGAGGATGGCAAGGAGTTCGAGAGCCGGGCCAAGTGCATATCTGGCGAATATTCAGGGTTTGACGCAGTTCCCGGACTTCATTTAAACGGCGATCTGACGTTGGGTGAAAACACTGCCGACAACGGCGGGACCAGGATCGCGCTGATTGCCCTGCTAAACACACTTGCCGCGGACGGGAAGAGCGATGCCAAGATCGACGGCCTCACGCCCGAGCAAAGATTTTTTCTCGCGTATGGCGAATCGTGGTGTTCTCACTGGACACCGGAATTGCTTCGTCTGGAGGCGCAATCGAATCCCCACGCTCCCCCTCAATATCGGGTGAATGGCGTCGTTTCGAACATGCCCGAATTTCAAAAGGCGTTCAATTGCAAGAAGGGGCAACCCATGGTACGAGACCAAGCTTGCCACGTTTGGTAGGCCGCTGGCGAACTTATCCGGCAGCTTTTTCTGCGTCAGGTACGCTCGGATAGACCTTAAAAAAGCCGTCGACGCGAGTTATCTTCAGGGCGTTGAGGACGCGCTCGTTCACGCCGACGAGTGCCAGACTGCGGCCATCCTTGGAATGGCTAACGTGAGCTCCCACAAGCGCTCCGATGCCCGCGGAATCCATGTAGGGCACGCCTGTTAGGTCGAGTATCAACTTCGGTGCGCTGTTGGAACGAACTTTGGTCTGAAATTCAAAGAGATTGCTAATGGTTACGGGGCCGGTAAGACGTAGCAGATAGTGTCCGGAACCGGAAAGATCTTGAATGACCAGGGGCTCTTGAGGCATCGCCAAATATTATCTCCGCTTGGGTTTCAAATTGTTACAGCAATGTTAATTCTAAGGCTACTCCCGTTCAATCGTCGATACATCACCAAAAGCGCCTAAGGCGAAGAGCGGAGCGGCCTGCGAAAAGATTGCGCAATCACGGCGGCAATGGTGAGCAGAGTGATGAGCGAGATCGCGCTTAGGGACGCCACGCAATAGACACACCAAACCCCGAGAACGTGAGCTTCAACATTTGCCAGATAAAGGGAAAAGGCCAATCCGGCCAAAGATGTTGCGAGCAGAATCCGATACGCCCGCCTAAAGGCTAAACCTGCGATGAGAAGATATCCGGCGATTCCAATCACCGCGACCGGAACGCCCCCAAGAACAGCGTACAGGCTGTGATTCACGATTCCGCAATCCCATTTTTCATTGATGTCGCAGGGGGAAACATCCGTGCGATAGTGCTCTCGAAGCGCGAGCGAAGAGACAATGATCCCAATCACGGCCAGGACAATCAGTAACCATCTCATGCGGCGCTCGCTTGTGCGACGGACAAGGCCGAGCTCGGCTTGGGAGCGGGCGGCGCTGGTTGCGTGACCTTAATATTCTCGAGCCAGCTTTCGTCGCCTTTGACGACTACGTCCGCGCTGATCTTGTCTCCCGGAGAGAGCTTATCCATCAGGCTCGGGTCTTTGACGTTGTAGGGCATTTGCATCGCGGACATGAATCCAGGAATTTCATCGCCATCCACGGTGAGCGATTTATTGGGTTTGTCAATCGCAACGACGCGTCCGGTAAGCTGATAACGCTTCACGCTTGCGTCCGACTGTTGCTGCGTTGTTTGAGTATTTGTCTCGGTGCTCTTTTTGGTGCAGGATGTCAGGCCGGATACGCAAACTAGAGCGATGGCGAGTGAAGCTTGCTTCCGCCGTGACGAACCGTGGCTATTCATAAGCGTCCTTTGTTGAGCTTCGCTCAACTACATGCGTTTACTTATTAATAGTGAAATCGATAACGAAATTCCACGAAAATTTCTCGAGGAGCGTTCCAGTGAAACCCTCCGAAAGTCACGCTGTTGTCCAGCTCTACGCGCCGGTTGGCAACGTTCAAGGCAGTAACTGAAGCCGAGATGCGTTCCCCAAAGTCCTTTCCCAAGGCAAGATCAAAGGTCGTATGTTGCGGTAAGTAGTCGCCTGGATATGGCTGGTCCGGAAACGCGTTGGAAAAACCGGAGCCATAGTAGACGCTGGTTGACGCGTAACTGCGCCATGGAAGGTTAACACTACCGACGATGCTCAACGTATTGCGCTGGTCGTGATCGAGCGGGTGTAAGCCAGCAGGGAACGAAAAATCAGTCAAGCCGCCGGTAATGGCCCCTCCGCCCTCTGCAATTTGGTTGGAATATGCCAGGTGAATCTGGCCCCGACGCGCGATCAGCGGCGAACTCAGGGTGAGTTCCCATCCCCGGATCAAACCTTGGGCGATGGTGAGAGGGAAGAAGAGATTGGATTCCCCGATGTTGTTGTGATCGAAGAAATTTACCACATTGGTTCTGAAGTTGTCGGCGTCGAGAACCCATCCTCGAAAGGGAATCGTGACTCCGAATTGATGCTCTTCATCTCGCTCGCCGTGCAGGGGGATGAAGCCGAGGTTGTTGACATTGGCGAATTCTAGTAACGGTCCGGAGGCGGTTATCAACGGCGGGGCCTGATAGTAGTGGCCGTAAAACGCGCGGAAGACCCAATGCAGTTGGGGAACTACGGCGGCCACGCCGAAGCGCGGGCTGATAGCGTTTTCCGAAACGCCTCCCGAGAAATGCGTTGGCCGCATTCCCGCAGTCAGCGTGAGCCATGAAAAAGATTTGAATTTGTCATCTACGAAGAATGCTTCCAAATTGCCGGAGGGGTGCTCGGTATCGGTAAACGGCGGGTTTCCGCTGCCGTCGTTGAAGATTGCTCCAAAAAGCTCGTTGTCTTGTTGGTAAAAGCTGTACAAACCCACTTGCAGATTATTTTTCGCGACGTTTGCGGCGAAACTCACTTGGCCCCCACCGTAGGTTGAACTCCGATTTTGCGTGGTCGCAGCCGGAACGTCCTGAGGTGAGCTTGAATAATCGGCGCTGTTGTAGTGAAAAAATGGGGAGACCGTCAACAGAAGCTTTGAATTGAAAGTGTGGACCCAGGAGAAATTCACCAGGGCATCCGATTCGTGGTCGCCGTCGCGAAGGCCGATAGTGGGATATTGCCCGTCAACCGGATTGTTCTCGATGTCGTTCGGGTATGGGTCGTAGGGAATCTGGTAATAGTCCTTGCGCAAATTAGTCACGAGGCGCAGTTGGTTCGAGGGATCCACGTTGAATATCAGAGAGGCAAATCCTCCGTACCCATTCTGCGCGTCATGAACGACTTCAGGGACTGGAGTCTGGATGCCGAGATTGCTGCGGTTTCCATTTAGGCTAACGTAATAGGCAAAACGTTCGCTGTGACTACCGAAATTGAACTGATCATTAGTCTGATAGAAGCTGCCGGCGCTCAAAATCAGCTCGGCTTCGCTGTTTCGTTCGAAGCCTGTGCGCGGGGCGATGTTAAATACGCCGTAAGTACGATCACCATAAGCCGCGCTGTAGCTTCCGCGCTGAATTTCGAGATAGTCGATGTCTTTCGGATCGAACTGCGCTCCGAGGTTCGAGGCGATATTCGTGTTCGGGACGGGAACGCCATCGATCAACCAGCTAGTTTGATGACCTCCTCGCATGTGGAGCTGGTCGTGGGTAACGTACGCGCCTGGCGTGTAGTCGGTAATCATAGCGAGGCTGTTAGTGCGAACCGCTCCCGGTGTTCGCTGAATATCAGTGCGACTCACGATAGTTGTGGGCGTGACCGAGTCGGTGGGCGCCACAGCAGGCTGTCCGGAGACGGTCACCGTCTCGTTGGCGACGGCCACGCGCAGTGCAAGATGGACCACTGGTTGGGTGCCAGAATTTACGGTTACCTTTTGCGAGGCGTCTGCAAATCCGGGACTGGACACGGTGACCGAGTATTGGCCGAGCGGTATGGCATTGAATTCAAATTCACCATTAGCGTTTGTGGTGCCGCTCTTCGTCCACTCGGAGGAGCTTGATTTCACGGTCACGCTGACCCCAGAAATAGGACGATGCTGCGGATCGTGAACGATGCCGCGAATCGAACCGAAAATTGTTGCGCTTGCCGCCTGCGCAATTAACAACATCGCGCTCGCCAGCGTAATACGCATGACACGCATGGGTCCTCTCCTTGATAGCTTAGTAACCTGCGTTCGAGTACGAGCCTCTGGCGCCCCGAGGAAACAGGGCAACACATCGCATCTCGCGAGTGATGAGACTCAACTTTTGAAAAATGTGCAGGAAGTCAAGCGATGGAAAACGTCGGAGGGCCACGAACAGAGTGCGCAGCACTGTGGAGCGTGATTCGATGAAACGGCTCCCCCTGGAATTGGACAGTGACCCGGAAGGGAGCGATGAGCGAGGCTGCTTTCGGAGGAACTCCACCCCAAAGAAAAACGGAAAGAGGCAACGAGCAACCATTGCGTCGACAGCAGTCTTGAAGAGTTAGAAGGTCCAGCTGTCCCGAAGATGGGCGATGGATGCGGCGGCAACAGGCGTGCGGGTCCGAAGTGGAAATAGCCAGCGCTGCTGGGGCAAAGACGCTTGCCACCAGCAGTACCAACAGAAATCTGGCCGTCAGACGATGCATGTGCCTCGAATAAACCGACTGAAGGAAGAATAGTGCAAGCATTCAAGATTATTCAAGCTCGATCTTTATAGGTTATGAGCGAGCGAAAACCAAATGTTGATCGAGGACGAATCGTCCGCCGTTTGTGAAGAGAATTACGAGATTCATGATGACCAGGATCAACTCGTAGTGCCAGCCCGAATTCTTCTCCCCCCAGAATCCAGTATGCCAGACGAAAATTTTCTTTTGGATCGCTCCGAGCATTATCAGAATTAATCCAATGGCTGCTAGCTGAGTCAGGACTCCGAGGGTCACGCCGAGACTACCTGCGATTTCAGCAACTCCGAGGAAGATGGTGAATCCTTTGCTCATTCCAATGTTCTTGCTTCTTGCATCAGGATCCCTGAGATGACTCAATCCACTCGAGGCGAAGACTAAGCCAACCATGAGCCGCATCAGAAACAGTCCGAGATCGGTGAACTGGGCCAACTGCGGGAACATTGGGAGTCCTCTGTGTTCGCGATACATATGATGCACCGGAGATCGGATGAGCATCAACAGGCTTGAATCAAACCGAAATAGGATTCTGTAGAGTGTGTCCTCGATAGACCGCGATCTCGGAACCCTCCGCGAGAAATGCCGAGAACGGCGCCTGTTTTAATGTTGAGGCCAATTGTCGTCCGTAAAGTTCTTCGGTATCACCTTCGAACGATGCTTCCAATGCTTGCCACACTTTCCATGGCGGGTGCTCGACCCGATATTCAGTGCAGCCGCCTCTTTTGGCTTTGGCGTATCCCCAATAGTGCTCGGTAATGAACTGTTCTTGCGAGCCTTCTTCCGGCAACATTGGCTCGCCGGCGGCGACCAGATTAATTCTGTTCCAACCGCCCACCGATTTCCACGAGTACATTGCGGCGATACGCTCTGAGTTCAAACTATCGACGGAATGCGCCATTGGGCGAGCCAGATAACGTTCGTTGTACAAGCCGCGCGCGATCGCAGCGATTGCCCAGCGAGGAACAATCTCATGAACGAAAACCACGCCGCGCTTCACTCCGGTCTTATCCGTACGCCGAACGTAAAACCGAAGGTTGACTTCATCAAAGTTGCGATGAAAAGGAAATGGAATGCCGAATACTCTAGTTTTTAGAAAACGGAATCCAACGAGGCTGGCGAACGTCTTTCCCTCCCAAGAGTCAAGCTCCGTACCGGCGGGAACATATTGGAGTAATACCGAAGGGTCGACAAGATAGTTCAGCATCGCGAGCGATCGCCACTCCGCTCTAAGAAATACGCCACTCGGCTGCCCTAGTCTTGGACGCGTGAAATCCATTTTTGGTGACCGGGAGATAGCATAGTCGAAGGTGGCGGACAGCAAGCTTCGGTTTGGCCCCGAAATTCTGCTGTGGTAGCATCCTTAGCTTTGGAAGGCTGAATCCAAGCCGAGCCCGCTCAACCTGGGCGGACTTGGCGTCCGCCCCTACGCGTTTTATTTGGAGGATCACCTTGAAGGTTTACGAAGGCGCGAATATTCGGAATGTCGCTATTGTTGGGCATGGCCATGCCGGCAAAACTTCGCTGGTCTCGGCCATGTTGTACACGTCGGGGGCGACCCAACGGCATGGGCGAGTCGATGATGGATCGGCCACGACGGATTACGACGATGAAGAGATTGCTCGCAAGATGTCAATCGGCGCGAGCCTCGCCTATGTTGAGTGGGGCAAGACAAAGATCAATATTGTCGATACACCCGGATTCAACATGTTCGTCCACGAAGCCAAGATGGTCTTGCCCGTCGTGGACGCCGCTATCGTCGTCGTGGACGGCGTTGCTGGAGTCGAAGTGGTCACGCAGCGCGTTTGGAATTACTGCGAAGAATACAAAACACCCCGCCTGATCGTGGCCAGCCGAATGGACCGGGAGCGGGCCGATGCCGAGCGCGTGCTGGAATCATTGACCAATGCTTTCGGACGCATGGTGATTCCACTGGAACTGCCGATTGGGAAAGAAAAAAATCTTCGGGGTGTGATCGATCTCGTCCGTATGAAGGCTTACACCTACGATCTTGGGGGGAACGGAAAGGGAAAAGAAAGTGAGATTCCCGAGGACTTGAAGGCCCAGGCGCTGGAATCGCATGAGCGCCTGGTCGAAATAGTTGCTGAAGGTGATGACGCACTGATGGAAGAGTTTTTCGACAAGGGAACGATTCCGGAAGAAGATTTGATTCCCGCCTTGCATAATGCCATTCGCGAAGACAAGATTTTTCCTCTGATTTATGGATCGGGCCTGGGAAATATTGGCGCCGATCGGGTGATGGATTTCATCGTCGATTACACGCCAGCGCCTTCGGAGCACGAGTGGGTGCAGGGCGAACCAGCAGCGTCAGGAAATGGCGAGCCTCCGAAACGCCATGAAACGGATGCGGAGCCAGTGTCCCTATATGTCTTCAAGACAGTCTCCGATCCGTTTGCCGGACGCATCTCCTACTTCAAAGTATTTTCTGGTGTGTTGAAGAACGATGTTGGAATGCAGAACTTCACTCGCAATTCGCAAGAAAAGTTCGCCCACATTTCGGCCATGCAGGGGAAAACCCCGGTTCCAGTGCCGGAGTTACACGCCGGAGACATCGGGGCGGTCGCAAAATTAAAAGACACGCTTACCGGCGATACGTTGGGAGATAAGTCCGCACCGATTCAATATCCCAAAGTAAAACTACCGGAACCTGCTATCACGTTCGCCATCGAGCCCAAGAGCCGCGCTGATGAGGACAAGCTGGGACCGGGCATCCACAAGATGATGGAAGAGGATGCAATGCTGCGATTCTTCCGCGATCCACAGACGAAGGAGTTTCTCATCGCTGGGACGGGACAGCAGCACATTGAAGTTGTGGTTTCGAAGATGAAGAAGCGCTACCACACGGAAGTGATTTTGAAAGCTCCGAAGGTTCCTTATCGCGAAACCATCCGCGGCAAAGCCGACGTCCAGGGACGCCACAAAAAACAAACCGGCGGACACGGACAATACGGCGATTGCAAAATCAAGATGGAACCACTGGCGCGCGGCGGAGAATTCGAGTTCGTGAACGACATTTTCGGTGGCGCAATCCCGAAGAACTATATTCCCGCAATCGAAAAAGGAATCAAAGACGCAGCTGCGCGCGGATATCTCGCCGGATTTCCGGTGGTCGATTTTAGAGTAATTCTTTACGACGGCTCTTATCACGACGTGGATTCGAACGACATGTCGTTCCAAATGGCGGGACGCATCGCCTTCAGAAAAGCGATGGAGCAAGCGAAACCAACTCTACTGGAACCAGTCATGGCAGCGGAGATCACGGTTCCAGACGAATTCGCCGGCTCAATCATGGGCGACCTGAACAGCCGCCGCGGCCGCATCCAGGGCATGGACAATAAAGGCGGGGTCACCATCGTGAAAGCTGAGGTCCCAATGTCCGAAATGCTGACATACGGCGTAGATCTCACCTCGATGACTCAAGGCCGAGGCAGCTTCAACATGGAAATGCACCACTACGACGCCGTGCCAGGGATGCTTCAAGAGAAGATCATAGAAAAGGCAAGAGCGGAGAGGGGAGAAGTGAAAGAAGAGGAGGAGTAGGCCGAGCTTAGGTATTTGAGAAGCTTTAATCCGTTCTGAGCCCTACAGCCTTGGCCAGTTTTGCTTGTCGTTCGTCGAACGTCCAAAATTGTTCTGCTTTCAATTCCACCGCGCACGCGACATGCAGACTGTCGAGGGTGCGTATCCCGAGACGCGGTCCGAACTTACGAGCGAGATCGGCGCAACGGTCGTACACATGGTCGGGCATCTCAACCTCTATCCACAGCCCGGCAGCTCGATCATTTTCCAAGTGACGGTAAAACTTCTCCAATTCCGCCGTCGTCGCCTTTCCACGGAAAACTTGCTGGGAGATGGCATGAGTCCACTCCGCGTGGTGCAGTGGCGTGAACCAAACACCTGACGCAGATTTCATTAATTCTCTCGAGGCGGCCGAATGGCGGTCTATGGTGTAAAGAGATACAAATAGACTGGTGTCCGCGTAGATGCTCAATAGCGTCCGCGATCCCTTATTAGATCGTCAACGGCCGTCAATACCCGATTACCTAGAACCTTTTTGGCGCGCGCCTCGAAGTCGGGCCACTGGACCGGCAATTTGGACGGTTCCGCAGCTGGCACAATGCGGCCGATAACGCGGTCTCGCTCCTTGAGTTCAACAGATTTTCCAGCACGCAACCAAGCTTTAAGTTTACGGGTGTCGCGGAGCTGGCGCAGATTCATCGAGAGCATGCTTCAATGTGACACATTATGTGTCACATTGTCAAACTTGGACTGGGTGCAGCAATTTCATTGCTGCTTCTCCAACGTTTTTGTGTTTTTGTCGAGCTAAGTCCTCGCCAATTGCCTGATTCGGAAGTATTGGCTTACCATTCGGGAATGAAAACAATTTCCATTATTATGCTGGTTGTTTTTGCACTGCCGTTGCTTGCCCACGCTGCCGCGCAGACGCAAGTCTTCGACACAGCATCCGGTCCGGTCAAGATCACGCCGATATATCACGCGAGCACGTTGATCGAGGCGGGTGGGAAGACAATCTACCTCGATCCTGCGAAGCCGGCGAAGTTTTCGGGCCTTCCGAAGGCGGATCTGATCCTAATCACCCACATTCACGGCGATCACATGGATCCCGACTCAATTAAGGCAGTCAGCAAACCTGAAACTGAAATTCTGGCGCCGCAGTCCGTGGTCGCGACCGTCACCACTGCCAAGCCTATCTCCAATGGCGAGATGAAAACCTGGCAGGGATGGACCGTAGAGGCTGTGCCCGCTTACAACCTGAAGCGTGGGCCAGCGCCAGGACAGCTCTTTCATCCCAAGGGACGCGACAATGGCTACATTCTTACCTACGGGAGGAAACGCTTCTACTTTTCAGCCGACACAGAAGGCATCCCGGAAATGCGCGCGCTCAAGAACATCGACGTGGCATTCGTATGTATGAACCTGCCCTACACAATGCCGCCCGATGAGGCCGCCGCCGCGGTTAAAGCATTCCACCCGAAAATTGTTATCCCTTATCACTATCGCGGATCTGATCTCGCCGTCTTCCAAAAAGGATTGGAAGGAACCGGTATCGAAGTCCGGCTGCTGGACTGGTATCCGAAGGAATAGAAATCTAGCGAGTTAGCGCGAGCTTTATTCGAAGAGAACGACCTCGATGTCCGTCAAAGCAAAATCTGTTCCCTTTGCTAGAAGCGGCTCACTTGAAATCTTGGCAAGTGCGTAGGCGAAGCAATCTCCGAAGTTTAGCGCCGCAGGATGGCGGCCTTTGCTGTATTTGCGCCACGCAGACCGGGCGAGATCGGCTTGTTCAGCATCCACGGGTACGATTTTGAGATTCGCCCGAACGACGAAAAGATCAAACTCGCGGCCTGCAGCTTCGCCTTGTCGAGCTTCGAGAACAATTCCAGTTTCGAGCAGACTCGCGGCAGATATCAGGCGGCTCCCGGCTGCGGTGATGGCATCAAGGAACGACGGACGTTCTGTTTCTCCAAAAAAGATAGCTGCAAAAGCTGACGTGTCAATGACCATGGTTACACATCAACGCGGAAGCCCGTGTTCGTCATAGCCGAGAATTTCGTCCACAGTGCGGGAATCCAGGACGGGTAGCTGGTCGACCCGGCGAAGAATTTCTTCCAATTGGCTGGTCAATATTTGGCTTCTGCCTTGCTGCTGCAGGCGATCCAGCCGCTCCTCCAGCGCCTTCTGAATAGCCTCCGTCATAGACTCGCCGGTGACTTGGGCCAGCTGCCTTGCCAAGCGTTCCGTGAGGTCGTTCTTGATGCTCAGCGCCATAATATACCAGTATATGCTTAGATATATAATTATGCCAATGGAAGATATACGCCAATAACCCGGCAGCTTGTACTTACGGATGATGAGGTCAATTTGAACGGCAATTGCCTGATTTTTGATTTCGGCTTACCATCCGAAACAGTGGCTACCGCAAAGAACACACCTCTGATTGCCCCGGACCGTGAACGGATAGTATCGGCTGCGCCTGTCGAAGACGACTCTTCATTTGAGTTAAAGCTGCGTCCGCAGCGGCTGACGGAATTCATCGGTCAGAATAAGGTCAAAGAGAATTTGGCAGTCGCGATCGAGGCTGCTAGGTCTCGCGGCGAGGCGCTTGATCATGTCCTGCTCTACGGTCCTCCGGGATTGGGGAAGACCACTCTCGCGACAATCATTGCCAATGAGTTAGGAGCGCCATTTCAGCAGACATCCGGTCCGACGTTACAGATTAAAGGCGATCTGACGGCGATTCTGACGAATGTCCGCGACAAGCAAGTTCTGTTCATTGACGAAGTTCACCGGTTACAACCGGCGCTGGAAGAGATCTTGTACTCCGCATTGGAGGATTACAAGCTCGACATCATTATCGGGCAGGGACCAGCGGCGCGAACCCATACGATGGAGGTGAAGCCCTTCACATTCATCGGAGCAACGACTCGGGCCGGACTGCTGTCGTCTCCCCTCCGCTCGCGCTTCGGGATTGTCTTGCGGCTCGAATTTTATGGCCATGAGGAGCTGCGTGTGATCGTCGAGCGCTCGGCGGAAATCCTGGGAGTAAAGGTTGACCGCGCCGGAGCGTTGGAAATCGCCAGCCGCTCGCGTGGTACGCCTCGTATCGCAAATCGTCTTCTGCGAAGGGTTCGGGATTTCGCGCAAGTTCGAGGCGCGGGAAAGATTGACTTGCCGACAGCACAGGCCGCTTTGCAGATGCTTGAAGTGGATCGCCACGGCTTCGACGAAGTAGACCGCAAGCTGCTGCTGACGATTATCGAGAAGTATCAGGGTGGCCCGGTGGGCGTGAATACCCTGGCCGCGGCGTTAGCGGAAGAGGCCGATGCGATAGAGGAAATGTACGAACCGTTTTTAATTCAAATTGGCTTTTTGAATCGAACTCCCAGGGGCCGCGTAGCGACACAGCTCGCGTACGAGCACTTTGGGATCACGCCGAATCGACGGCAGAGTTCCTTGTTTTGACGGCCTTCCTCGGTCATTAAGATCGAGGATCACTAGGCCCTTTGGGTGTTCTCTCAATCCTACTTCCGCAGCCTTGCCGGGCCTCGCCTTCCGCTTGTAGCATATATGTATCGATCAGAGGTGATTTATGGCAGTGGATGCATTGACCAGGCCCGTCATTGACGGAACCGCGTCCTACCCGAAAACTTATAAGAATTTTATTGATGGGGAGTGGGTCGAATCCGCAACCGGGGAAACTTTTGAGAATCGCAATCCGGCCGACACACGGGATCTGGTTGGTGTTTTTCAGAAGTCCGGCAAGGCCGATACGGACGCCGCAGTAGAAGCTGCGAAGAATGCTTTTGCAAAATGGCGGCTGGTTCCGGCTCCTCGGCGCGCGGAAATCATCTACCGCGCCGCCGAGATGCTCGTGGAGCGCAACGAGGAATATGCGCGCGACATGACCCGCGAGATGGGCAAGGTCCTGAAAGAAACTCGCGGCGACGTGCAGGAAGCCGTCGACACTGCTTACTACATGGCTGGCGAAGGCCGCCGCATGTTCGGCCCTACGACTCCTTCAGAGCTGCCCAACAAGTTTGCCATGGCCATCCGGCAGCCGCTCGGCGTTTGCGGGATGATTGCGCCGTGGAATTTCCCCATGGCGATACCGTCGTGGAAACTGTTGCCGGCCCTTGTGTGCGGCAATACCTGCGTAATCAAGCCTGCGCAGGATACTCCGCTATCGACATTTAACCTGGTGCACGCTCTGACCGACGCTGGGTTACCAAAAGGCGTAGTGAACGTGGTGACGGGATTTGGTCCGGAAGCTGGCGCGCCGCTGCTTGAGAATCCGGAAGTGCGCGCGGTGTCGTTTACGGGATCGTCTTCCGTTGGGCGCATCGTCGGCACAACCGCTGCCAAGACCTTCAAGCATTGTTCGTTGGAACTCGGCGGCAAAAATCCCATGATCGTTCTGGATGATGCCAACCTCGATCTCGCCATTGAGGGCGGGCTCTGGGGAGGCTTTGGCACCACCGGCCAGCGCTGCACCGCGACGAGTCGAATCATCGTGCAAGAGGGCGTCTATCACCGTTTCGTTGAACGCTACGTCGAGCGCGCCAAGAAGCTGAAAGTTGGAAACGGATTAAACGAGACCAGCGAAATGGGACCGGCCATCAACGAAACGCAAATGAACCGGGATCTTGAGTACATTGAAATCGGTAAGAATGAAGGCGCCAAATTGAAGTGCGGCGGCAATCGTTTGACCGACGGCGAATATCAATACGGATGGTTTTTGGAGCCTACGGTATTTGCGGACGTCGATCCCAAGATGCGAATCGCACAAGAAGAAATTTTCGGGCCGGTAGTCTCAATCATTTCGTGTGAAGATCTAGAAGACGCGATCAATATCGCCAACAACATCGAATACGGATTGTCGTCTTCGATTTACACTAAAGACGTCAACAAGGCCTTCGTGGCCATGCGCGACTTATACGCTGGCATCACTTACATCAACGCACCTACGATTGGCGCGGAAGTTCATCTTCCGTTCGGCGGCGTTAAGGCTACTGGCAACGGCCATCGCGAAGGCGGAATCGGGGCCATCGATTTTTATAGCGAATGGAAGTCCGTGTACGTGGATTATTCTGATCGCTTGCAGAAGGCGCAAATTGATCGCGGGGAATAACCCTCTCACCGCCGAGGAGGCGGAGTAGCCGAGTAAGACAATGAAATACGCTTTTCTCTGAGCTCTCGGCGTCCTCTGCGGTTAAAATTCGTTCATGCCACTGACTCAATCCCGTGAAATCCTAGCCGCCTCCCGGCTCGACAATGTGCGCTACGCCATCCGCGACCTGGCTTGCGTTGCGGACGAAGTCATCAAGCAGGGACACAAGGTCCTGCCGCTGAACGTCGGCGATCCACTTAATTTCGATTTCGAAACGCCCGTACACGTCATTGAAGCAGCATATAAGGCCATGCGCGACGGCAAGAATGGATATGCGCCATCCCCCGGAATTCCATTAGCACTCGAAGCGATTCGGGGCGAGGCAGCGCGCAAAGGCATCACAAGCGTGCAGGATGTTTTCGTCACCTCTGGAGCGAGCGAAGCTGTAGACGTCTGCCTGACCGCGCTGCTCAATCCCGGCGAAAATATTCTGACGCCGTGCCCGGATTATCCACTCTACTCGGCGGTGCTGTGTAAGTTGGAGATCGGTCTCAACGCATACTTCCTCAACGAAGAGGACGCCTGGGAGCCGGAACTCGACGACATCAAGCGCAAAATCACTTCGCGTACTCGCGGAATCGTGGTTATCAATCCGAATAATCCTACCGGATCAGTCTGCTCGCGGAAAATGCTGGAACAAATTGCGGAAGTAGCACGCCAGCATAATTTGGTGATTTTTTCCGATGAAATTTACGACAAGCTGATGCTTGACGATGACGAGCACATCTCCATGGCGGCTGTTGCGCCTGATGTGCCAGTGGTGACTTTCGGCGGTCTCTCTAAGAATTATCTCGCGCCCGGATGGCGCATTGGATGGGGCATTGTCAGTGGGAATCCTGACGCCGTAAAACCCTATATCGAAGGCGTTCACCGGTTGCTGCGGGCCCGGCTGTCGGCGAATCATCCCGAACAGTATGCGATCAGCGCGGCTTTGAATGGATCGCAGGAGCACTTGGTCGGAGTCTGCGCTAAACTTCGGGCGCGGCGCGATCTGACCGTGAAATCATGCAACTCGATTCCTGGAATCAGTTGCATTGCTCCCCGCGGAGCGTTCTATGCGTTCCCGCGACTGGAAATTCCAGAAGACGATGAGATCTTTGTCAAAGAACTGATCCGGAAGAAATATGTGATGGTTGTGCATGGATCAGGATTCGGCCAAAAACCAGGGACAAAGCACTTCCGAATCGTATTCCTGCCCGATGAAAGGACTCTGACGAAAGCGTATGGCGCAATCGCGGAGTTGATGCGAGAGCGTTATCAGTGACGGACCTCGAATCGGATGTGGCGGTTCGAGAGATGTCCCTCCCACTATCTCTCTTGTCAAATTCCTCGCCTGCCGCATCTCGGCTAGAAGAAAACTCCCAGTCCGCTCGCACGCAGGGTTGTGACTTCGAGCTTCTCCTCGCGTGCATCAACGGCGCGGATTTTGAAGCGATTCGCCAACTTATTCGTCATGGTTTAGATTGGCAAACCCTGTTGCGAATTACCGAGCATCACCGTCTGATCCCTCAGGTTTACAGCAGTCTCTGCGATGTTGCTGATCTTGTTCCTGGGGAAGTGTTGGGGAAACTTCGCGGCCGCTATGAGGCGAACGTCCGTCAGAGCCTGCGCCTGAGTCGTGACCTCATCCGGGTGCTGGATCATTTTGCAGCTCGCGGAATTCAGGCACTCGCTTATAAGGGTCCGACATTGGCTGCGATGCTCCACGGAGATTGCAGTCAGCGCCAATATGTGGACATCGACCTGCTGGTCCACCCACCGGACGTTCCAAAGAGTAAGGCCACCCTCATTGGGATGGGGTACATCATCGGGGAAGATTTCACGCCTCGCCAGGAAAAAAATTATGTCTTTTCTGGATACGAATACGTGTTTGATCTTCCTGACGCGCGAAATGTTTTGGAGTTGAAGTGGCGAATATTGCCACGCTTCTACGCGATTGATTTCGACGTTGCGGGATTTTTTGATCGGTCAGTAAATATAGAGGTCGCGGGGCGCTCCATACGCACTCTTTGTCCAGAAGACTTGCTGCTGGTGTTGTGCGTTCACGCCGCAAAACATGCCTGGGCAGAACTGTCATTTTTATATGACATTTCACAACTTATTCGATCACAGCCATTCAAATGGGATCAGGTGCTGGAGCAAGCCAGCCAGTTGGGAATACGACGTATCCTTGCCGTAAATCTCGCGCTTGTTGGGAACCTCCTGGGCGCTACATTGCCTGACTCCGTCCACAAACAATTAAGAACTGTCCGAGCCGAAGACCCCGTGATGCGCCGTATTTTGTCTGTTGTGACTGGGAATCAGCAAGTCGATACCGAGTCGGCTTCGTATTTTCGTCTTATGCTCGATCTTAGGGAGCGCCTGCGAGACCGAGTGCGATTTTTGTGGCGTCTGATATTCACTCCAAGCGTGGGCGAATGGGAAACGGTGCAACTGCCCGCGTGGCTCTCCCCGCTTTATCACGTTGTGAGAATGTATCGGCTTGCGAGAAGGCTATTGAAAGCGATTGCCTCCTTTTCAGTGCAGGGCAGAAGCGGGAGGGCACGACTTCCATTCGTGCCGTAAATCTTTCCGAGACGCTGTTCGGCCCGACTGAAGTCGGGCCCTCCCGGTTGGAACGTGCGCCGCTGAAGGCTCAACGGTTCCCGCGTTTCTCTAAAACGGCTTTCCACGAAAAAGGTAAATCAATTCAATAATCAGAATCACCACGACAGTCACCTCCAGCACGAAAGCGCGACTCTGATTAAACTGGTCAACCATGAAGCGATAAAGCTCTTCTGCGGTTTGCACTTTCTGCGTAACCAGATCCTTATAGTCCGGAACTCCAACCTTCGAGGCCGCCAATTTGTATAGGCGCGCGGAGAACATGTCGCTGAGAAATTTGATGGCGTTATCAGCGTGTTCAGTGAGTTCGCTAACGTCCAGAAGAACGGTGTGGAGCTTGGTGGCATCGCGAGCCAATCGCCAGCGCGCCAGCATACCGGTTCCTTTGTCCAGCGAGGCGTAGACGTTCTCCAGTTCGCGAGTAAGAAGTTCATCGTAGTGGCGGAATTCCAGCAATTGGGAGTTGGCGTACTCAAGCAATTGAATTGCGGTTTCCGCACCAGCCGCAGTGTCGTACAGAAAGGCGCCGTTCCAGCCAATCACAGCCAGATCTGTGGGATAGTACGAAATTCGTGATTGCAAGATTTCGTTGCGCTCGCCGTCGGAAAGCTGCGCGGTTTCTCCACGGACAATCTGCGCAATACGCGCCCCATGAGAAGCAACGAGGTCTGCGGCGGATGGAGAGCCTGTCACTTCTCGAACATGAAAGATGAAATAGTCTTCACTCAACCACTCTGGATATGGCTTGACCATCGCCGGGGCCGAACGCTCCAACTTTTGCCGGACGATTTTAGAAGCGTGACTGGAGAAGTCGACATCCCAGACCCAGCGGCTTCCCAGGCGCACCAGCGTGTCCCAGTCCCCCGAGAAGGGGAGCTCAAACACCACGCTGATGACGCCGTAGTCGTAATACTTGATTTGTCCCTGTAACCGTTCTCCACTATCTAGAGTCAAAGGCTCAATCGGTTCGATGACGGGCGGGCGCTGATAGCGGATGTATCCCGGAGCGGGGTGCTTGAGGCTGGGATGCTCCAGCGTTCGCGCGCCTAAGAGCTGGCGAAGCAGGTCGAGACGAATTTCTTCACAAACATCAAATTGAATAAGTACTAAAACCGAGCCATGCAGAGCAGTCGCAGAACGTTCGACAATGGACCTTGTCGGGGCGTCCGCGGTCGCAACGGATTGTTCGCTATCCCGAGGCATTTTCAACCGGCTGTTAACGTTGATGATACTACGCCACGATTATGGAGAGGCTGCCGGAAAATCTACTCTCAGACCTACTCTAAAAAGTATTGGCGGACCCAAGTTGGTGACTGGCGTGCGTGCAACCATGTACTGCTGATTCAGAATATTCTCCACTGCCCCAAATGCCTGAAGATGCTTGGTCAGAGTTCTTCCGGCGAGTAAGTCCATGACGTAGAAACTATTTAGTGGAAACTGATTCTGGTCGTCATCATATTGCTGGCCGACGAATCTTCCTTGAACGCTCAACAGGACGATCTTCGGATTCCAGTATCGCGCTTGAAAAGTGAACGCGTTGCGCGGCACTTGAGGAATGTCGAGTCCCTGGAGAGAAGTTCCGGGAGAACTCACTACCGTGGCATTGGTGTAAATGTAGCCGGCAGAAATTTGGATGTTCTTTGTCACATTCGTCACAGAATCCAGTTCGACACCGAAAGATCGAGTGCGTCCCAGATTTTGGCGTTGCCTAGTGATCAAAAGTGGAGTAGTGGATAGTGTTACGTTCTCGACAGGATTAACAATGTCGCTCCAGAAAAATGTGCCCTGAAACACTAGTTTGTGATTCAGCCCCGTCACGTTCGCGCCAGCTTCCGCGCCTGTTAATCTTTCCGCGTTGAGCGCAGCGTTGCTTAGCGTGAGCGTGTTTCCCTGTCGAAAGCTCCTGTACAACTCGTTCAACGTGGGAGCTCGAAACGCACGATAGACCGACCCGGTAATAGAAACGTTGCGAGTTAAAGAACGGAGCACGGACAGCCGAGGATTAAAAGCTATGTCGCTTCTGTCAGGGAAATTTACCGCAACCGGAGGTCCGGGCTTGGAAATCGGTGTCCGCACCGTGGACCCATCCAAATTCCACCAGTCATCAAAACGAGCCCCGAGAATTACAGTCCATTTCTGGTGGATACGAAATATGTCCTCCCCGAATATTCCGAAGTCTGTCTGGCGGCCTCCCGCGACGTTGTTTGCCGTATGCGTCCCGGATGTAAACAGTTGCTCATCGCTTGCGCCCATTACCTGCTGCACATCGGTTCCGAAGATCAAGGTCTGACTCTTACCGAGAGTATGCGTCCACTGCGCGGTTCCGCCGAGTTGCTGCGCTGGAACATGTTGTATATCAGTGAGTGACTCGCTGTTTCGATCGGGAGCAATCGACGAGAAGGCCTGGTCATATCCCTGCACATCTCCGTACAAACGCGCAGTCAGCGAATCATTCGCGCCTAGCGGAGTATCCAATCCCGCCGCGCCTTCGCCAATTGTCGTGGCATTGATCTGAATGGGAGTGCCGTTGTTGCGAGACTCGTCGTAGAAATTTCCACGCACGAAAATTCTGCCCGCAGTCCCCAGCTTGTGACCAATTGAAGCATCTATGGTTGCATGCTCCGAGTTCGCTGGAGTGTCCACACTGCCGCGCTGAGAACTTGGAACCAGAATGTAGCCGTCGCTGCGATACAGGCCGGTCGCAAGCTGGAAATCCCATTTTCCAATCACGTCCCCGCCCCAGAATGAGAGGTCGGGGGTCTCTTCATTTCCATAGGAACCCTGCAATGAAAACGCCGGACCCTCGGCATTGCGAGTAACGAATTGAACTACGCCTCCCAAGGCATCGCTGCCGTACAAGTTCGATGCGCCGCCGCGAAACACTTCGACGTCAGCCAATTCGATTGGCGGAATCCGGTCCCAGTAGACCCAGCCTCCGAACGGATCGAGTATGGGAATGCCGTCTTCCAGCACCAGCGCCCGGCTGGGTCCGCTCGCACCCAGGCCTCGCAACGAAACACCTTGTGAAGTGGGATTCGCGGTGCGACTACCCGAACGCCGGAACAAAGAGAACCCCGGAACCTGCCGCAAAATGTCGTCCACAACCGGGGCTGGATTGGCGGCAATATCCGTTTCCGATAGCCGGACGGTGCTACCGGGCGCTTCTGACAAACGGATCTCAGACCGCGTCGCCGATACAACCACCTGCTCCCTAACCGTCAAGGGCTTTAGCACGAGATCGATCGTAGAGCTGGGCGGGACATTCCACTCCATGTGTCCGGCGGCAAATCCTGGAGCAATAACCTCCAAAGTGCCAGGGCCGTTCGGAACTTGCGGAAGCGCAAATTCTCCATTGGAATGGGACTTTGCACTGCCGGAGAAGCTCGAGGCGCGGATCGTTACTGTCGCGCCTTCGACCCCAGCTCCCGTGGTATCGCGAATGGTTCCTTTAACTTGAACCGACTGGGCGCAAGCCAGGTGTGAGGAAAAAGCTAAAGCGACAGCAGTAATGAATATCTTTCGCGGCAAACGCATTTTTGATCTTTAAGGAGACTAAACGCTTCGAACCTCCCCGCCCAGTTTTTTTGTAGAGCTCATGATCCAACTCGGCACTCCGCCCCTGAACCAGCGTCCTGGAAGGCATAGTTACATATCTTCATGGCGACAGATAATTGGCAGCAGTTCAAAGACGTATTTCAAACCGCCCTCGATCTTCCTGTTGAGGAGCGGTCCGCCTATCTGGACCGCGTATGTGTGGACGCCTCTTTCAGGAGGGAGGTGGAATCGCTCCTGGATTGCTATACCGGAAAGGAGGATGAACCGGGGGACAGAAGTGAAGTGGCAAGTGTCAGTGATTTGATTGACGAACCAAGTGTGAAGAAGGCAAACACGGATGGGACTTCGCCGGCTGACTCGCTTGCCGAAACGTTCATGGACCGGTATCAGATCGGCTGCAAAATTGGCGGATCGGGACCGGGAGGTGTGTATCGTGCAATTTGGATTGATTCTCCCGATCAAAGTGTAGCTATCAGGCCGTTGAAAGCTGGTGCCGACAACGGAGCATATCTACGTTGGTTCAACCGAGATCGACTGATCCTAATGAAACTCAGGCATGCGAATATCGCGAGCTTTCTGGACACCGGCCTCGATCGAGACGGCGAGCCGTACTTAGTTTCGGAGTACGTCGAGGGCGTGCCGATCACCGAGTATTGTGATTCTAAGAAGCTCAACACAATATCTAGGATTGAATTGTTTTTGCAAGTTTGTGGCGCAATTCAGTACGCGCATCAGCACTTGATTGCCCACGGCACTCTCGATCTTGGAAGCGTCCTTGTGAGCGGCGACAGCGCCACTAAGGTACTCAACCTCGGAATAGCGAACTTACTCCATCCCGAATTCTCGCCTCAGGCTACTGGCTGGCCTGCCAAGCCGGAAGTTTTGGAATACCTAAGTTCTGAACGGATTCGGGGCGAACCAATCACCACTCACGACGATGTGTATTCGTTGGGCATCTTGCTCTACCAACTCCTGACCGGACATTCGCCTTACCGGATCAAGGGAGACAGCGCAGATGAAATTTTGCCAGACCTGTTCGAAGCGGTCAGGCCGAGCAAGGCAATCAGTCAGATCTCCGAAGACGTAAGACCCGACGGAAGCAAAATCACAATTACTCCGCACCATCTGAGCAGATGTAGAAATGAGAGAGCCGCTAGGATAAGCAGAAGGCTCGCGGGAGATCTGGATAGCATCGTGCTCAAAGCGATTCAGAGAGATGCAGCGAAGCGCTATTCCACCGTCGAGCAGTTCTGCGGAGATGTTCGGCGTTATCTGGAACGCAGGCCAGTTTCGGTGACCAAAAAAACCCTGGCCTACCGCGCGCGCATGTTTACAGCAAGGCATAAGGGCGGCACGATTGTGGCGGTTATTGGGATGAGCGCGCTCATGGCCTCACTTATCCCGATGGTCGGAACCTTGTTTCTTCGGTGAAGTTACTCGTCCCTCGGGACTTCAAACCCAAATTTAAGCAGCAAGGTCACTATTGCTGGCGTCTTAATGAATTCCAGAAACTGTTTTGCAGCCTGCTTGTGCTGTGAAGACTTAAGAATGGCGCAGCTCTGTTCGATCGGTGGATACTCCGACTCTGGAATCACGAAATATGTCCCTCGATCGCGAACGGTCGGCGCGACAACCAAAGATAACGCGACAATGCCAACCTCCGCGCCTCCTGCGTCGACAAACTGAGCCGCTTGAGAAATATTTTCCGCCAGAACGATCTTATTCTGCACTCGGTCATACAGCTTTTCATGCTTGAGTGCGGCAACGGCGGCTCGTCCATAAGGTGCGTGCTCCGGATTGGCTATGGCGATCTTGTGAATCTTGGGATCCAAAAGGACAGAAAGTCCGCCGCTGATGTTCACGCCCGAACTCTTCAACGTCCAAAGGACGATCTTTCCGTCCGCATAGTGGTATATGGAGCCGGGCTCAATTAGTCCCGCCGCGTCCAACTGCTTGGGGTAATAAAGGTCCGCGGAAAAGAAAATATCAAAAGGCGCGCCGTTTTGGATCTGGCTTGCGAAATTTCCCGACGACCCAAAAGTGACTCTTACTTTCTGTCCCGTGTCTTTCTCGAAGTGGCGCACGACCTCCGGCATTGCAAATTGCAAGTCGGCAGCCGCCGCAATAACAATTTCATCCGCAGCGTGAGCTGCGGTCACCAAAAACAACGTGACTAAGGTGAAGTAGAAGCCGAACTTTTTCATTCCAGTACTTTCGCATTTGTCAAGAAAATGTCAAATGTCGCGTCTTTGCCACGTTTTTTCAATCTGGAATAGTAACCTTGTCATCAAATACTCACAAAAGCTCTCCGTGGAGTAAATATGATGCGGGTAGACGTGGGTCGTGGTCCTGTACCTCAGCGGTTCCAGACCCCGCTGATCCGGCCGTCAACTGTTGATCCGGGGGCGCTCTCGATGGATCGAATTCTAGTCGTCGAAGATGATCGCGCCGTGCAGAAGGCGCTAAAACGTTTGTTTGAAGCGGAAGGCTTTGTGGTACAAATTACTGCCGATGGCCGATCCGCTTTGGAAGCGTTCCGATTGGCAACTCCCGCGGCGGTTGTGCTTGATCTGCGTTTGCCCGCTCTTTCCGGCCGCGATGTCTGCCAGGAAATAAAGCAGCACTCCCCCGCACTGCCCATCATTGTGCTGAGCGCAGCCAGTGACGTTTCAGATAAGGTTCTGCTGCTTGAGTTAGGGGCGGATGACTACGTTACCAAACCGTTCAGTCCGCGCGAGCTTCTGGCACGAGTACGCGCGGCTCTGCGTCGTACTTCTGCGCGCGCTGCGACTGGCGATTCCGCTACATTCGACGGGATTTCTGTAGATTTCACAAAGATGGAAGTAGTCCGAAATGGAGAAGTTATTTCGCTCACCGCGCAAGAATTTAAAACTTTGAAATTCTTGCTGCAAAATGCCGAGCGCGTAATTACTCGCGATGAGCTTTTGAATGTAGTTTGGGGCTACCAGAACTACCCATCCACCCGCACTGTGGACAATCACATACTCAAGCTGCGCCAGAAACTTGAAACCGATCCCGCTAATCCCGTACATTTTCGGACAGTCCACGGCACTGGATATAAGTTCGTGCCTTAAGCGGGCACATGCGTTCAAGTCAACACAAAGCATCGTCGTAAGAAGGGTCACATGAAACTTCGGCTCCGGACCAAGTTTCTATTGTCCATGCTGCTGATTTCCGCCGGTCTGACCTGTACCAGCCTCCTGCTGGTCCGGCGCAGTGTGCAGCATCAAGAGAAGAACGAGATTTCTGCGGATCTGCAAAATTCTGTAAGCACCTTCAAAAATTTCCAGCGTGAACGCGAGCTCACGCTAAGCCATTCGGCGGATCTTCTCGCCGATCTGCCTAACCTTCGTGCTCTGATGACCACGCATGACGAAGCCACCATCCAGGATGCTTCCACTCCACTGTGGCAACTGGCCGGAAGCGACTTGTTCCTGCTGGCAGACAATTCAGGCACAGTCATGGCGCTGCACGCGTCATCCCCTGGTCTTACAAGGCAAATGGCACAGCAATCCCTTGCCGCTTCTTTGAAGAGTCAAGATCAAAGCGGCTGGTGGTATGGTGACCAACATCTTTACCAGGTGTTTCTAAAGCCAGTCTATTTCGGCCCGGCCGCGGAAAATCGTTTGCTTGGATTCCTCGTAATTGGATATGAAATCGATGATGGCGTTGCCAATCAGGTGAGCCGCATCGCCGCCAGTCACGTGGCTTTTTACTATGGAGATACTATTGTAAGGAGTACGCTTACGCCTCTGCATCAAGCTGAGCTGGCGCAATCCTCGCTCCGTTTAGCTCCCGCGGTTCCATTTGCCGAAGAGATTCATTTGGGAGACGAGCATTTCTTAGGTACCTCTCTCGAACTTGCTGAACATAATGCCCCCTCAGTCCGGCTTACGGTTCTTAAGTCGTACGATCAAGCGACGGCCTTTCTGGATAACCTCAACCACCTGTTAGTCGCTTTGGGGCTGGCTGCGGTGCTCGGTGGGAGTGTATTGGTATTTTTGATTTCCCATACCTTCACCCGTCCGCTTGGGGACCTAGTTTCGGGGGTGCGCGCGCTGGAAAAGGGCGATTTCCATTACAAACTTGATCCTCATGGAGGAGATGAAGTAGCCGAGGTCACGGCTGCATTTAACCGAATGCGGACAAGTCTACTTAAGACGCAACAACAGTTGCTGGATGCCGAGCGCCTCGCGACCATCGGCCGGATGGCGAGTTCAGTTTCGCACGACCTGCGCCATTCCCTGGCAGCCATTGTCGCCAATGCAGAGTTCCTCTGCGAAAGCAGACTCTCCTCCCACGAACGCGAGGAGCTTTACCAGGAAGTTCGAGCCGCTGTGAATCAGATGACGGACTTAATCGATTCGTTGCTGGAGTTTTCCCGCACCCGCGAGTCGCTGCGGCCGGCATTCGGAAGCGTTAGAGCTTCGGTGGATCGTGCAGTCCAAGCTGTAAAATCCCACCCAGAATTTCACGAAATTCGCGTTGTTGTGCGTGAAAACGGCAACAGCGCTGGTTGGTTCGACCAAAAGAAATTGGAACGCGCTCTTTCAAATCTTCTGCTCAACGCTTGCGAATCACTATCGCGATCCAGCGGTTGGGTCGAAGTCGAAATAACTCAAGTTCCTGGCGGTGCAGAGATTCGCGTGTCGGACAATGGACGCGGGGTCCCAGAGTCCATCCGGAAGACACTCTTCGAGCCATTTGTGAGTTGCGGTAAAGAGAACGGCACTGGATTGGGGTTGACAGTCGTCCAGAAAATTATCCAGGATCATGGTGGAGATGTGGCAGTCGAGCGCACATCTGATCAAGGCACTGTTTTCAAAGTCTCGCTTCCGCTTATCTTGCTTTCAGAACGTCCTCTGGGCGGGACCATAGAGGGAAGGCTGTCGACCCCTCCGGTCGGTCCGGTGATTCGCGGCGATCGGGAGTAGCCCCGAACAGCTAGGGGCTCAGCGCGGATTCTGGCCAACTGAAATAATACCGATCGATATCCAATCTGGAGGGTACCGTGAACCAGCAAAATGGTTTGCCCCGACCGATCCTACATGTAATTTCGAATTGCTTGGCGGTGCTTTCGCTTCTATTGTGCCCAGCCACACGCGGATGGGCACAGCAAAAAGTCTCCGCTCCCTCTCTCCGGCAAGGTGCCGGAGGCGAGAACCAGAACCAAAGCCAAAACCAAGAAATGACCGCCGCAATTCAGGAACTTCAGCAGCAAGTCGGCGAGTTACGCTCGGCAGTCGCCGAAATGCGATCCGAAGCGTCGCAATATCGCGCCGAGACTCTTGAGCTAAGGCAGGAACTGCAAGCGACGCGAAATCAGGAGGCTCAGGCGTCCGAAGTTCCTCAGGTGAACCACGATGCTTCGGCCCCTGCAGCAAGATCGCTGGACGACCGCGTGTCTTCGCTCGAAGATACTTCAACAATATTAACTGGCAAAGTTGACGAACAACATCAGGTGAAAGTGGAGAGTGGCTCAAAGTATCGTGTCCGGCTTTCGGGAATCGTCCTGATGAATCTCTTCGGCAATCGAGGATCCGTGGACAGCATCGATATCCCCAGTTACGCCGCGCCCACTGCAGCCTATGGATCCAATTCCAATTTCGGGGCAACTCTGAGGCAGTCCGAACTCGGGTTGGAAGTATTTGGTCCTCAGCTGGCGGGGGCACGGACAAGCGGTTCGGTGCAATTCGATTTCTCGGGAGGATTGCCGAACACTCTCAATGGAGTCAACTTCGGGACAATGCGTTTGCGGACAGCCACTATGCGGATGGACTGGACGAACACGTCCGTGGTGGTCGGGCAGGACAATCTATTCTTCTCCCCATTGTCCCCGACTTCGTTTGCTTCGCTCTCTATTCCTGCGTTCGGATACGCCGGAAATCTTTGGGGGTGGACCCCGCAGGTTCGCGTAGAGCATCGGTTCAATCTGGCGGAAGGGAGATCTATCAGCGTGCAGGGTGGCGTGCTCGATAACCTGACCGGTCAGCCGCCCTACACCCAATTCGATCGCCTAGCTCAAGCGGGTGAAAACTCAGGACAGCCCGCTTACGCGACCCGGGTCGCATGGACCCAAAGCATTGGCGACGAACCCTTGAGTTTGGGAGTGGCCGGATATTACAGCCCGCAGACCTGGGGGTTCAGCCGTCATGTCGATGGCTGGGCGGGCACGATGGATTGGAATATTCCGATAACTTCGCGCTTCAGTGTTTCAGGAGAGCTGTATCGCGGTCGTGCGTTAGGCGGCTTAGGAGGAGGCATCGGCCAAAGCGTTGTTTACAGCGGCGATCCCAGGGATCCTGTGACCCAAGTCCGGGCCCTCAACTCAGCGGGTGGGTGGTCGCAACTAAAATTCAAACCAATTCCAAAACTTGAATTCAATGGAGCATTCGGCCTGGACAATCCATTCGCGCAAGACTTAGAGGCCTTTCCCCAAGGCGCGACAGTCTACGGTGCAGCACTCTGGCAGAATCGAAGCGCCCTGCTTAATTTCATTCTTCGCCCCCGCTCAAATTTGCTGTTTTCAGCCGAATACCGTCATTTTAGAACGCTGGAGAGCTACGGAAACGCATACACGGCCGAGCAGTTCAACTTGATGATGGGAGTTCTGTTCTAGTGACCGCGACCGCAGCCTTACATCGAAAATGGATTTGCATGTCGCTGCTATTTAGTTCTCTGGTTTTTGCGAAAGAGGCCACAGTCTCAGCGCGTGTCGAGTTGACGAGAGAAGGCGTCCATGGAAAGGCGTTTCAATCGGGGAATGTTGTTTTTTGGCTCAGTCCAGTGGGAATTCCTGCGTCATCTCTACCTGCGCTTACGCCGAATATGGCGAATCCGCGGCTCACTCAACACAACAAGAGTTTCGAACCTCACTTGTTGGTGGTCCCAGTGGGTTCGGAGGTAGAATTCCCCAACCGCGATCCTTTTTTTCACAACGTGTTTTCTTTATTCGACGGGAAGCGCTTTGACCTTGGTCTCTATGAAGCCGGAAGCACTCGCATGGTACGTTTCGACAAACTAGGAATTTCGTATATCTTCTGTAATATTCACGCCGAAATGAGCGCAGTAGTTGTGGCTTTAAACACTCCTTACTATGGAATTTCCAATCCGCGCGGCGAGTTGGTTATTCCTCACGTTCCATTTGGCCGCTACACGCTTCACGTTTGGTACGAAACCGCTTTGCCCGAGGCGCTGAACTCCATGACTCGGGAAATTACAATTTCCGACGATACAACCTCCTTGGGAGTGTTTAACATTCCCGCAAGTAGTCTTCCACTTACTCACCTTAATAAGTATGGGAAGGATTACGAACCTCCTACGCCCGACAATCCCGCTTACCCACGTCCGTAATCGATTTTCACTGCGCTGCATGGACCTCGTTGTGACCAAGTTTTGACAATTTATTAACATTCACCACCTTGCTGATGGCGTCATATGTACCGCAGAAATTACGGATGATTTCCTGTGCAGTATTGAGGAGAAAAACATGACACCGTTAACGGCTCGGCACCTTCGATTCTGTCGCTCTCTATTGGTCACACCAATCCTTTCGCTGGCATTTCTATTCTTGCAGACACCTTCGTTTGGTTTGGGGACCAACCCTGTGACCATTGCGTCCACAGTTCCCAGCAATGGAGACGTCAACCCTTACGGGATCGCCCGCGTGCCCCGCACCACGGGATCGTTGGTCAAAGGAAATATTCTTGTCAGCAATTTCAACAGCAGCAAAAACTTGCAAGGTACCGGGACGACAATCGTCCAAATCGCTCCCAGCGGCACAGTCTCTTTATTTGCTCAGATTGACGCGGGCACCCTACCAGGCCCGTGTCCCGGCGGAATCGGGTTGACCACCGCTCTCGCGGTGTTGCGCGACGGCTGGGTCATTGTAGGAAGCCTACCGACAACCGATGGGACATCGGCGACCGCTCAAGCCGGTTGCCTGCTTGTATTGAATAACCAAGGGCAAGTGGTTGAAACATTCTACGGCTCGCTGATCAACGGGCCTTGGGATATGACCTCTCTCGACGCCGGCAACACTGCGGAGCTCTTTGTGACAAACGTGTTGAATGGCACTATCGCCGCGAATGGCAAAGTCGTTCATGGCGGGACCGTGGTGCGTCTGGTCCTCGCCGTTTCCCAAACTGTAATGCCAAGCCTACAGTCGATTACCATTGTAGGGTCCGGGTTCCCCGAGCGTTCAGATCCCGCCGCCCTCGTAATCGGTCCTACCGGTCTGGGTCTTAGCGCGGACGGAAGCACGCTTTATGTCGCCGACAGCCTGAGCAACCGAATCGCTTCTATTTCAGATCCTCTCACTCGAAATTCCTCTGACGGCAAAGGAACAACGGTTACAAAAGGTGGCAACTTAAACGATCCTCTGGGTCTCGCAGTGGGGACAGACGGCAACATTCTCACCGTCAACGGAAATAATGGTTTGTTGGTCGTCACCACCCCTGGGGGATTGCAGATTGCTACAGTCCTTCTGGATAGCATTGGAACTCCGCCCGGCGCAGGAGCCTTATTCGGGCTTGTCCCCGTGAAAGGTCAAGGGATCTACTATGTCGACGATGCCAGTAATACTTTGAATCTGCTTCACTAGATATTGAAGCCGGGAGGGCCCGACTTTCAGTCGGGCCGTGGTCCGACGTCAAGAATGTACGGCCCGACTAAAGTCGGGCCTTCCCACCCAACGGAATTCTCGGTCCAGATCGAGCATTCTTACCCCCGCTTTTACACTTCGTTACGATCGGACAGCATCTCACGGCCCTTTCCGGGCATCCAAAACAAAATTACAATGACTGTAACAACTGTTGATCTTTCCCTGGGTTTGCATATCCAACCAGCCTGAAAGCGAGGAATTCTTGAGACCGACACTATGGCAGATTCTTATTGGACTGCTGACGGTTGGGGCAATCAGCCTCCCGGCCATGGCAGCATTGGGTGGCGACGTCTCCTCCGTCCAGCAAGATCAGGCGCAGATGAAAGCCGCGCTGAGCATTCGGACTGGGCAAGCATACACAGTTCACGAACTGCACCAGGAGAGCGGGACGGTTGTTAAGGAATTCATTTCTCCCGCGGGGAAAGTTTTCGCAGTCAGCTGGAGCGGACCTTTTATCCCAGATCTTCGGCAGTTGCTAGGCGAGTATTTTGATAAGTTTTCCCAGGCAGCTCAGACCAGAGCACGGCGACCCGGTCGTGCGCCTCTTATGATTGAGCAGGACGGCCTGGTGGTGCAATCAGGCGGACACATGCGTGCATTCACTGGAAGAGCTTATCTAACCGACAAATTACCGGAAGGGGTCAGCACCGATGCGATTCGCTAGAACTGAAGCACTACGCAGAGCCTTAATGTTTTGCTTGTGCGGATCACTCGCGCTGGTCGTTGGATGCGGGGGCGGGTCCAACAACTCAAACTCGAATAACAATGGAACTCCCACCCAGAACACGCAACCGATTGCGGTGAACGGAGGCCCCCAAGCTGCCATAAATCTCAGTGGCATTTATCTCAATGGGGCATTTACCAGCGTAACCGTGTGCGTTCCCGGAAGCGCGACTAGTTGTCAAACCATCGACGGCGTTTTGGTGGATACGGGATCCTTTGGGCTGAGGCTTTTATCGTCATCTTCCGGCGGCGAACTTACGCTTGCCCTTCCGACCGCAAGCATCAGCGGAAGCCCGCTGGGCGAATGCACTCAATTTGCCGACATGTCTTTTATTTGGGGTCCGGTGAAGACTGCGGACATTAAAATTGCGGGTGAGCAGGCAAGCTCCGTGCCGGTAAACGTAATTGGGGATACAAGTTTTCCCGCAGTCCCAGGTAGTTGTTCTTCAAGCGGCCCGGATGACGATACCTTGGCAGCCCTGGGCGCGAATGGAATATTGGGAGTCGGAACTTTTCAGCAGGATTGCGGAACTTTTTGTTCCACAGGGACTCCTCCAACGGGCTTCTACTATCAATGCCCCGCTTCGGGGTGCGTACCGACTCTTGTCAGTCTGACTCAGCAGGTTCAAAATCCAGTGGGCCTATTCGCTGCCGACAATAACGGCGTGATTATCGAATTGCCCGCGGTGACGAGTCCGCAGCCCACCTTGACCGGTTCCATGATTTTTGGAATCGGCACGCAGGCGGACAATGCGCTCGGAAGCGCGACTGTTTTCCCTCTGGATACTAACGGTGGATTTACCACCACGTACAACAATGTCGCCTATACCGGGAGCTTTATTGATAGTGGTTCAAACGGATTATTCTTCCTCGACGCATCCACGACAGGAATGCCAATCTGTACGGATACTTCTTTCTGGTACTGCCCTGCCTCAACAACTACGTTCAATGTAAGCAACCAAGCGACGGGCGGCTCTCCGCATGCGCTCAGTTTCAGCGTTGGGAATTTCGATCAACTGATAGCCGGTAGCAACGCCGCAGCTAACGGTACGGCTGGCCCTAACCCGGGTTTTTTCGACTTCGGACTTCCGTTTTTCTACGGACGTAACGTGTATACATCGATTAATGGAACCAGCGCGCCCGGAGGCCAGACGCCCTATTGGGCATTCTAGCCCGAGCGAAGTGGGAATCTTTGAGCACGGAATCTGATCCGTTCTATTGCTGCCCGCCGTTCAACCGGATCACTTTTCCCGTGTCCAGCTGGTACTCAGCTTCAAACACCGTCAGCTTTTTCTCTTCGACAAAATGACGCAGGATCTCGCTGTTGGCGATAACGTCCTTCGCGCTTTGATGGACGTTTTCTTTGATTGCGGCTTCAACCAATGCGTCGTCCTTGGCATTTGATTTTCTGGCCTCTAAGACTGCGGGATTGATCTTGTCCACGATCTCTTGCAGATTCGGACTTGGCATTTTCTCTTCCGAGCAAGCCGCCGTCACCGCACCGCATTTGGTATGACCGAGTACGACGAGGACGCTGCTTCCCAGATGTTCAACCGCATACTCGATACTGCCGACGCCGATGGGGCCCGCGATATTTCCAGCTGAGCGGACCACGAACAAATCGCCGAGATTCTTATCGAACACCAGCTCAGGCGCTACGCGGCTGTCCGCGCAGGCGAGCACCACCACTTTCGGGTTCTGTCCTTTGGCAAGCGTGTCACGAAGGCTGACCGAGCTGTAGTGCTGCGGCTTGCCGTCAACAAATCGCTGGTTTCCTCGCATTAAATCCGCCCAAATTTCAGCAGCGGACATCGATGGCCGATGTGCGACGCCGTGATGAGCAGCTGGCTTGGGGGCGGCGGTTTCCTGAGCGAGCGCCGGAACAACCAGCAGAAGCAGAATCGTAAATCTGAGCAGAAAGCATTTCATGTAAGCCTCCTTCAAAGCGTGAGCCACGCCTTGACCTCGTATTTCTAACACACCAATGTTTCAACTGCATCACAAACATCCCGATGTGAAGCGGCAAACTGTTAGTTCTGCTAGTTCCTTCCAGCGACGAGGGTAGTAGTCTGAACCCGTGATCGGGGTGCGCTCAATGGGAAGAAAACGGAATTGCGCGTCGGTGGGTCTGTTCTTGCTGGTAGGGGTTCTGGTCCAAGCCCAAAGCGTCAAAGTCGAATACGATCCGAAGGTTGACTTCACTCCATACAAGACGTATTCGTGGATGAAGTTGTCGGCCACGAACCACCCGTTTGTGCAAGAAGATGTGGTGGGAGCCATTGACCTGCAGTTGAAGGCTAAGGGCTTGACGAAAGTGAACAGCGGCGGAGATTTATTGGTAAACGCTTACGGCTCACTGGACGAAGGGATAAACGTTGCGTACGCCGTGGACGGCTACGCACTTCCGAATGTAGACTCGCCAATCACGTGGGCGTATGGTGTTCCGGTCTCGGCCACGAGCACGTCGGTGTATGTAGATAAGGGAACGTTGGTTGTCGATCTCGCGGATCGTCGGGCCAAACAGCTGAAATGGCGAGGCACCGCCAAGGCCAAACTGGATCCCGAGCGGCAGGAAAAATCGCTGGAGATCATCGAAAAGGCTGTGGTAAAGATGTTCCGCGACTATCCAAAACATCACTAGAAAGGTGCAAACGTGATGATTCTGTGGAGAAACGTCGCGCCGCCAAATCTAGCTCATCTGGCCCCTCGGAGGGCGACAAATGCAATTCCCGGCATCAAGAGTTCGAATCTTGATCATGTTGTTAGTTGGTTTGCTGTACGTGGGTATCCTGATTCGCAATCTCCACGAAACCGAGCACAGCTCGTTACGTCTTCGCGAGACAAGCGCCGGGGATAACGTCAGCGTAAGTATCAAAATAGTAGAAGCAGACATAGACCGCTCCGAAGTCCGAGCTTTCATACGTCTTCGACCGGTTGGGAATTTTGCGAAAGACTCAGTTACTCCCGCGCGCGATTTGAAGTTGTTTCTTAATTCCGTTCGGGGAACCCAGGAGATCGATTTCCCCGCGGGGGAGCGCGTGAACCCCATCGAAGCTCAGTTCTCGCTTGATGGGGACGCAAACCTGTACCCTTTCGACCGCTATCAGACGACCTTGTGGCTCCTGCTGACTACGCCTAGTCGCCGTCGACCGCCGACTCAAGCGACCCCCAGCAGTCCAAAAAACTCCCCGGCGAGAAAATCCTCTAACAAGCATAGACTGCACTATCAAACAGAAGCGGCGGACACAGAAGGAACCGAAACCGAGACGAACATGTCAGCCCCGGTCGGCACCGCGCTGCCGGTCTCCGATTTCATGGTCGAGCATGCGGCGCTGGAGCAAAATGATACTGTGCCAATTTCTATTGATCTGGAAGCGTCCATTCCCGGAGACAAGTTCGGTGGAAAGATTGCCAGGACTGAGGGCCGGGATCTCACCGGAGTCGACCTGAACATGAGGCGCGCCGACGGGGTGATAGTTGTCTCGATTTGCGTGATGCTAATTATGATGAGCTTAGCAGTGAGCCTTCTGGCTATGGTCCTCAAAGCGACGGGGGTCGGAAGTCATTCCACCCTCCTGCCGCTCTCGTTGTCAGTGTCACTCATTTTTGGCTTACCAGCCTTGCGCAACAACGTGCAGCCCGGCGTTCCCCCCGTGGGAGTGTTCGGCGATTACATTTCCTTCATTTGGGCGGAGCTTATTGTCGCCATATCCACGGTGATTGTGGTTTGGACATGGATTGTGAAGTCCAAAGACGATAGCGACTAGTCTGGCGGGGACCTGGCTCTCACTCACCATGAAAACGAAGCCGCAGACCGTGTTCCTGCGGCTTCGGGAGCGTGGGTTTCCATCGCTGCCTAACGGCGGAGAGAGAGGTATGAAGTAAAGCCAGCTTAGAACACTCCAATTCATTTATGGAACTACCAAGAGTGCTAGTTGCGGTCGACATGCTTCGACTTTAGAATCCCGAACTTACAGACATCCTTTCGCTTCGTCGCAGGCTTCGCACACCACTGACAGTTTTGCCAGTCGTCTGCCTCGCGGACGGGTATTAATCTCCTTCAAGAAACGTTGCGACTAAGTCAACCAGCTGTTCGCAATAGATTCTGCGAGTACGACAGGTGGCCGGTTCTGCGGATGAGGGAACCAGCACACACTACCCTTGCGCGTTAGGGAAGAATGGAAAAACAATGCTAGCGTCAGCGACGTCGACCTCGAGCAAAATCATAGCGCTGCTTCTGGCCTGGACCCTAACGGCGGCGAGTATTGCAACCGAAAGCTTCGCGTCCCCGGCACAAGGATCTACTGCGGCACAGACAGGTGCGCCATCGTCGGAACGCTTGGAACAACTACTGGCGCCGATCGCGCTGTATCCCGATGCGCTAGTCGCCCAGATTTTAGCGGGAGCCACGTATCCAACTCAAATTGTGGAGGCTGACCGCTGGATGGGGCAAAACTCCAATCTCCAAGGCGAGGACCTCGCCAAAGCCGTGGACAAGCAGCCGTGGGACGAGAGCGTAAAGGCCCTCACACAATTTCCCGCCGTGCTCGATAACATGAGCAAGAATCTGTCTTGGACCTCGGCACTGGGAGATGCGTATTTTAACGATCAGGCGGGGGTGACGGCCACGGTGCAGAAGCTGCGGCTGCAAGCGAAGAATGCCGGCAATCTGAAGACGACCAAGGAACAGACGGTCACCACGCAGGCGCAGACCATCATCATCCAACCCGCAAATCCGCAAATTGTGTACGTGCCAACTTACAATCCCACGATTGTGTATGGCACTCCTGTGGCGGTTTATCCCGGCTACAGCAGTGCCGACTTGGCTGCGGCTGCGATTATTTCCTTCGGTATTGGCATGGCGGTTGGTGCGGCGATTAACGGCGGCTGTTGCGGGTGGGGATGGAGTTCTTGGGGCTATCGCTGGTACGGCGGGGGAACAGTGGTGTACCACCGCAATGTTTACGTTTCGCACAGCAATATCTATGTGAACCGCAATTCTTACTATCGCCACCCCAATAATTATCCGAGACCGACGCCCTACGGGGGAAATTCGAACATAAACCGCAGCGGCAACACGATCAATGGAGGTGGCGGCAACACCATCAATCGCGGAGGAAATACGGTTAATGTCAATCCAGGCGGAAAGACGCCAAGCACGTTGCCCGCGAATCGGGGGAATGCCCAAGCCACTCAGTTGCCAGCCGGTTCAAATCGGGGGAATGCCCAAGCCAGTCAGTTGCCAGCCAATTCAAATCGCGGTAATGCCCAGGTCGGTCAAGGGCAGGTCAATGCAAATCGCGGCTATGGCCAGTCTCGCGATCCGGGAACGCGCTCCAACGCTTTTAGCGGTTACACCGCAGGAGGTAACGCCGCAGCCCAGCAATCGCGCGGACAATCGAGTTTGGGCGGAGGAGGAGCGAATCGCGGCGCGGGCGCCGCTGGTGGTAAACGGCGCTAATGACCGGGACATGTCGCATTCAACGACTTTAAAGATGAGACGAGGAGATACTAATGTCACACCAGAGGGCTAAGGTTAGCTTAATCCTAATTCTGTCGCTCGGCTTTACAAGTCTGGCGCTAGCTCAACAATCTGGACAAAAAACCTTCGCTTCGCCGGAAGAGGCAGGCCAAGCCCTTTTCGCCGCCGCTCAGAACAGTAACGAAGCGGCGCTGCACGAAATGCTCGGGCCTGCGGGGAGTCAGATTATTTCGTCTGGCGATGAGGTTCAGGATCAGGCGAGCAAAGATCAGTTCGTCGCCAAGTTTCAGGAGATGCATCGTTTTGTCGATGAGCCCGACGGCACAACAACTCTTTACATCGGAGCCGAGAACTGGCCCGTCCCTATTCCGCTTGTAGAGAAAGCGGGCGCCTGGTACTTCGACACACCAACGGCAGAGAAGGACATTCTGTATCGTCGCATCGGCAGAAACGAATTCGCCGCGATGGATGTTTGCCAAGCTCTTGTGGACGCGGAAGGGGATTACTTCAGTCAATCCCGCGATGGGCGACCGCCACAATATACGCAGAAGTTCATTAGCGACGAGGGCAAGCAAAATGGACTCTACTGGAAGACAGCGGACGGCGAGCCAGAGAGTCCTATTGGCCCGCTCGTTGCCTACGCTGCCAGCGAAGGCTACGACAAAAGCCAAGAGAGTCCATACCACGGTTATTTCTATCGGATCTTGTCGGGGCAGGGAACGAGTGCACCGGGCGGCAAGAAAAGCCACATAGTGGACGGAGCTATGACCGGCGGCTTTGCAATTCTCGCGTATCCCGCCGTGTACCGCTCCTCCGGCGTGATGACTTTTGTCGTCGGCCAGGACGGAGTGATCTACCAGAAAGATCTTGGCCCCAACACCGTAGAGCTAGCTAAAGCTATGAAGGAATACGTTCGGGATAAGACTTGGAAGCAAGCACCATAACTACACTGCCTAAACGGAGGATACATGCGCCACGATTCGAGCAATAAAGGGCTGGGAACCGGCATCTGGGTGTCGGCATTGCTGTATCTGTTCGTCGCGTTGATTCCGCTGGCATCAACCGGACAGAGCGAAAGCCCGAAAAACCCGGAACACTTTTCAGCGACCGCCTTCGGGCAACAAGGACTGTTTGCCGGAAAGAGCGTGACCCTGAACATCTACGTCACTGACTACTCTAGCGATCAGGAAGTTCAAGACCTCGCCGCGGCCCTCCAATCCAAGGGTTCTGACCCATTACTAAACGCCGTCCAAAAGATGAAAGCGAAGGGGAATGTCGCTGTCACGGGGTACACGGGATGGAGGGTACCGGTTGTGCGCCAACGGCCCACCGAGAAGGGCCGCAGGATTGTAATGTTCGGCGATCGCCCAGTCTCATTCTATGAGGCGCGCAACGCTCCGCGCTCGAAGAGCTACGAATTTGGGCTGCTGATTCTAAATGTGAATGATAAAGGGGAAGGCGATGGACTCTTGTACGGCGCCTGCAAAGTCAAGTTCAACAAGGACAACCAGCTCGAGGTTGAACACTATGGAATGGCTCCAGCCCGGTTGGCAGCCGTGAGGCTATGGAAATGATCCGTCTGCAACGTGGGCTGAACTCGGAATCCCAAAAGGGTCCCGTACAGTCGTTCCCCTGTAAGACCTAACAGTACCGGACTCGTCGGATCTGACGATACTGTCAGCAGTCGCGGTATTTGAGGAGTCCTATGTACATAATGGGGACAGCCGATTATCCAACTAATAGTACAGAGGTCAAGGGAACGCTCTGGCACTGCGAGAAATGCGAATCGTTCGTTTCGATTCATTGCGCCCGAACGTTGTGCGAGGCACTTTGCCCAACTTGTGAAGACATGCCGCTCGAGTTCTGTGGAAACTTCGATAGCATTTTAGGAAGGCGATTCGTCGACGCTTGAATGCCGCAACAGCGTGGCGCACTTTCTCAACCATCTGTGATCTTATGTCCGTTTGAAGCCTTCTTGCGCCGCGGTTCGGAGATGTAAGTCCGACCCGCGAGCACCTCCCGAACTGCTAAAGGCAATTCGCTTCCCATCCGGGATTTTAGAACGAAGCCTTGTGCCCCAGCGGAGACCGCCTCGTTCGCGATATCGTTATCTTCAATGATAGTGAGAACAATCACTGGCGTCTTAAGACCCCTGCCGCGCAGTTGGCGAACGGCCTCAATTCCATTGAGCTTCGACATTGAAATGTCGGTTACCAGGAGGTCGGCATGCAACCTTAAGGCGGATTCCACAAGAGCCATTCCGTCGGTTACTTTTTCGATGATTTCGCAGCCCGGAGCGAGACACTTGCCCACAGCCTCCAACATCGATGGGAAGTCGTCAGCGACAATGACGCGGATCGGTTCAATCGCTATTTCGTCCGCAAGATACATATATTTCCTGGAAGACCCCACTCTATTTGATATGGGTTCGCACACCGTTGAGAATTGCTCGCTTTGACTGAAAAAATTTCCTTTTCGGCACCCGGCCCAAATTACTTCATGTTGTTTAACCGATTTAACGTGAGATTATTCCTCAATGAATCTGAATGAAATGGCCCTCCGGTGCCAGCAAGCCGCTCAGGTGTGCCATCAAATCCATACCGAAACAAACTGATTTAGCGATGCACACGGATATACGGAAGTGCTTCATAAAGCTCTTCCGGAATTCCGGGCTCCGGTATAGCATATCGAGGTCATCTTCGAAACGCACCGGCGATCAAGGGCCGCGACGCCAGCTTCCGATCGCTTGGACTATTAAAAAGAGAAGCAGGTTCAGAAATTCTGGAGTCGTCATGTCGTTGCAAGGGTTGCCCGCGGCAAGTGAACAGCTCTTCCGGTACCTTTTCGAGCAAGTGTCGCTGGGCATCGCGCTGGAGGACCTCGAAGGAACGATCATCCTTGCCAATCCGGCTCTGGCTTCCATCTTGGGGTACGGAGAAAACGAACTCCAAGGAATGAATTGCTCGCAGTTTGCTGATGGCGACGATGCCGGCAAAGATTGGGCGCTGTTTCAACAACTGCGCGCTGGCGCCATCGAAAATTACTCGCTGGAAAAATCCTACTCAAGAAAAGATGGCGGCAAGGTTTGGGGACGTTTGAATGTCTCTCTCTTGAAAAATGGCAATGGAAGTTCCCCCTTGGTTTTTGCGCTCGTGGAAGACATCACTGAGCGCAAGCGGGCAGAAACATCGCTGCGGCAAAGAGAAGCAGATCTTTCAGAGGCACAGCGATTAGCCAAAGTCGGCAGCTGGCAATGGGATCCCCAGATGGACGTTGTAACTTGGTCACGAGAGCTTTATCTGATTGCTGGCCGCGACCCCAGTCTCCCGGCGGTCAGTTACAAGGAACATTCAACTCTCTATACCGCTGAGAGTTGGGAGAGACTGCGGCAAGCCGTCGAGGAAGCACTGCAAACCGGGAAACCATACGAACTCGATCTGGAGATGATTCGCGCTGATGGCACCCGCAGATGGCTGATCGGCCGGGGGGAAGCCAGGCGCAACGCCTCGGGGCGCGTCGTGCAACTGCGAGGCACCGTTCAAGATATTACTGAACGTAAGAATGCTAACGACGCCCTTGCCAGCTGGGGACGCAGGTTGATAGAAGCACAAGAGCAGGAACGCACTCGTGTCGCCAGAGACCTGCATGATCATATTAGTCAACGCGTCGCATTGCTGGCGATCCAACTCGAACAATTGAAGGCAGACCTTCCCAGTCCTACAGTCGAATTCCTTAGACAGATGGACGAAATACGAACACAAACCTCGCTGATGGCAGCTGAGGTTCAGACTCTTTCTCACGGGCTCCACTCCCCGAAATTGGAGTATCTCGGCATCGTTGCCGCCATGAAGGATTTCTGTACAGAATTTAGCGACCGGCAGAAAGTGAAGACGACCTTTACTCATAAGGACGTCCCGCGTACTGTGCCCAGGGAAATTTCCCTTTGCCTGTTCCGAATATTGCAGGAAGCGCTACAAAATGCGCTTAAACACAGCGGCGTCCGTCGGTTTGAGGTGAGCCTGAGCGGAGCATCGGACCGCATCGAATTGACAGTGCGTGACTCGGGAGTAGGCTTTGATCCTAAGACCGCGATGACCAATTGGGGATTGGGTCTGGTCAGCATGCATGAACGGCTGCAATTGGTCCGTGGGGTGCTTTCAATCGAATCGCAGCAAAAAAGAGGTACAAGGATCCACGCCAGCGTTCCACTCAGTGTGGGTCGTGATGCGATGCAGGCGGCTGGCTAGCACAGCAGCTCCTCAATTTAGCAAAATACCAACAAACCGCTGTGAACCGGGCGGTTCAATGGCACCCTTAACGTCCCAGTTAGTATTTCTTGTGCATTGTCACAACTCGTCCCAATCTGCTATGGTTTGCATCAGTTGAGGAATATCGCTGGTCACAATTCATGTTCTATTAACAATGATGTGCTTCACTATGCGAACAGGGGTAGCTCAGAAGCGAAAGCGGCTTGGAATCGAGAAGAAGTTATGGCCTGCAAATCATGCGCTTCAAACGATGAAAGAGAGTTCGCCGCGGAGATGAACCTTCATATTCGCGGAGCCTTGGGGACGGACAAACCCGCAGTGTTGTTGTTTCCCACCGTTGTGGTCTGTTTGAATTGCGGGTCTACGGAATTCGACATTCCACAATCCGAATTGCGCTTGCTTAAAGAAGGCGTCGCCAGCGTTTAAGATCGCTAACCACTCCCGCCCCGGAGAAATCGAGGGGACTCTGTCGCGAGCCCCCCCTTCGATTTTGGCAATTGTCAGCTCCTAAAAGTTGAATACGACTCCCGCCTTGTACTGGAAACTGTTCTGACCGCTGCTCGCGGAGTTGTTAAAGCGAGTGTAAAGATAATCGATCTCGGCCGGCCGGAACGCGATTGTACCCGAATGGTTTATTGCGATGTCCACACCTCCGCCAGCAGCGAGCGCAAAGGAATTGCCTGAGGGAGCTTTGGAAAACACAACACCCGATACCAGCCCCAAGTTACCGTACACGTTGCTATGCGCTCCACCCAGGAGGACTTGGCCGTACGGCCGGATTTTCCCGGTTCGGATCCCAATCTGCGGACCAAACAAATAGGTGAAGAGGTTGCCCTGGACATTCGCACTGCAGCCCAGCGGGCAAATCGCACTTCCTGCAGGGGCAGTAAACCTTTGCGTGTTGCTGCCATAGCCCTGCAGGTCCATCTTGATGCCAAGATGCGGAGTGAAGTTGAAGTCAACCGCACCACCACCGCCGTTGAGACTATAGCTGCTGGTGTAGGCATGGCTGGCGGCATAACGAGCATAGCTGTAGTCTGCCGACACCTCAATCTTTGGGAAATCTTGGGCCAGAGCGCTCAACCCAAAAAGCAAAACAGCGACGAATACAATTGATTTTGTTAGCTTCATGATTTCTTCCTCCTCGATTTGTAGATTTGATTACGCGAGCTATTCCCACTGCACGTTTCGAACTTCCCTGCTGTATTTCAAGAGTCGAAGCTCTTGCCGAGTGACATACTTCGTGGCTTTCAACAGAAGTGTTGAATCCAACTAATCAGTCAGTGATTTACTTGTATCGTGTGCTGGGAGAGTACACGACTGTCAAAAGGAGCAGTTCAGGCCCTAGAAGTGGTTAGTGTCTTGTCTAGATTATTGTCACGCGTTCAATGGACTTATTCGGGGAGCGTTCGACTCAGGACGCGTTGGCCTTTTTGAAAAAGTAGTAGCCGAGGGTCAGGGATAGAACAACCACGCCCATTGCAATGATGGAGAGTGGACTGGCATCACGGTAATTAATGTCGATCGCATGCCTGGCGATGGCGATGATCGCCACAGTGAGAACGACCTCTACATGGATCACGTGTTCGTCAAGATACATCATCACGGTCTTCATCAACTCAATACCAATCAATATAAGTAGGAATTGAGCAAACACATCGTGGACCAAATCAATTTGCGCCGATACTTCCTGGATGTTTCTGCGAAACAAGTGGTGCCAAATGTGTTCACCCAAACTAAGAAAGATCGCTGAAGCAAATTGGAGCGTTGCAAAGAGAATTACTGCCATCAACAGAACCAGCAGAACCACCACAACGAACTTCTCGAATCGTGCGTAAATTCCAACAATGCGCATAGAAGCGAGCTCCACCCCAAATCGGATGCGATGCAATCATTTGTTGATGACCGCTGGCGGAGCAACCGATGGCGGCTCCGATGGTACCGTGGTTTCCGCTTATTGATCAATGTCGAATCAGGGGCTGGCTAGGTCCGTTTCAGCAGCAGAAACGACGAGCGGACGGGTCATTCCCTGTTACTGCGCTAATAAGCGATATACACAACTACTGACAAAAGTGACAGTTACAACGGGCAGACCGTGTCAATAGCATTTTACCGTCAGGGCGTGTCGAACTCGGCCAAATTCATGCACGACGGCAACCGCATGATGTGAGCGAAGTTGCTCGAACGGTTCCGAAAACTGGGTTCGCTTTGGCAATCCAGGGCGTTACGTCAATGGCCGGCGGGGATAAAATACGGAACATTGCGAAGTTCACTCGGGTAGCTAGCAGTGATTCCTACCCTTTCGAAGGCAGGCAGTCCTGGAAGCAGAACGGATCGTTGAAGAGAATCTGTTGAGCGGGAAAGCACGTGTCGCCATGGAACGTCGCAACCGAGCACGCCTGTTGATTGCGGATGACCACATCCTGTTGGCGGAAGCCTGCAAGAGCCTTCTCGAGCCAGAATTTGAAGTAGTCGCCATCGTCAGCAATGGGCGGACGTTGCTCCAGGCAGCCTCCGAACTTAAGCCCGAATTGGTCATTGTTGACATCGGAATGCCTCAGTTAAATGGGCTGGACGCAGGCGAGCAACTGAAGCATCAAATTCCATCGATCAAACTTGTGTACCTCACCATGAACCTTGAGCCCGAAGTAGCTGCCGAGGCTTTTCGTCGAGGGGCATCGGGATACGTGCTGAAGAACTCCGCGGCTGAAGAGCTTTTGACCGCCGTTCGGCGAGCTCTCAAAGGAGAATCATACCTGTCTTCGTCGATTACCAAAGACACAGTCAAATTCCTTCTACAGAGCGGCAAACCTTATGACGAGGAAAAGCGAATTACAGCCCGCCAGAGCGAAGTCCTGCAACTCCTGGCAGAGGGAATGTCAATGAAGGAAATCGCGGGCGTCCTGAACCTCAAGCCCGGTACGGTTGCTTTCCATAAATACAGAATCATGGAAAGCCTGGGACTAAAGACAACAGCTGAACTGCTTCAATACGCCATCCGGCATCACATAATTCCCTCATAGAGCGCCGCCGATGGTTCGTTTACGAAAAACGCATTTGCTTAGTTCACGCCGGCTGTCCCTTTCCAATCAATGGGGTCAGACAGTCTCCACGGGTTTTGGTTGGGCACAATTTCCAACTGCGCTTCCTTATTGATCACAAGTTGGGCTGCCGGATACAAGATGCCCGCATTCTTGCTCTTGTCCGTATCATTCAAGTCGAATTCGCCCGCAGTCAGGTTGGCATATTGGCTTTGAGTGTCGAAGTAAGCTTCTCCGAATTGGATGGGACGATTGGTAACGAAGCGAATCTTTCGTCCAGTCGCGGTCGGAATCAGTCTTATGAAACTGACGTCATAACCGAGTGTCCCGGTGATCGAGACATGGCCCACGGCTCTCATCTTGGTCAGCGCGTTGACCAATCCCTGGTTCTGACCTTTTTCGAAAGCCTGCATTAGCACTTGTTTATCCGCCGGCGTTGAAAATTCATAAATAATCAGCGTCACCCCGAAACTCTGTCCCGTTTGAGTGCCGGTGCTGAATGCAGTGGCCTCGATCTCTTCATCCTTGTCTCTCGCCAAGCCGGGAAGACTCGCGACTAACAGGAGGCCGATCAGCAGTAAACCTCCAAGAGCCGCCTTGTAGTTCCTTGCAGCCATGCTTTTCATTTGCACCATTTGTCTGTCCGTCCTTTTCTTGTGAATTCACTGATCTATCCAGAATCCATGCCTGTCTTGAGCTGCCTTATATCTCTTCACTCACCAAGCGTTTAACGCAGATACTGTCATGGCTCCGGCAAGGACTAAAGCGCTCTGCCAGAGTACCAACGCGGCAGATACCGCTAAAACGGCCACGACTGGCCGGAGTAAAGACACTTCGCGGCCTCATTTCTGTTGTGAACTTGGTGCGACTCAGTATCAGTCTTTTTCGTCCCGACGCATTTCTAGCAGCCAGGTATTGTCACGGACACTGTCAATACTCGCAGGTAGCGGTACAAAAATCAGCTAGCCGGGCTTAACTTGAGGTCTGCGTTCTTATCGATAACCGTAAGCCCCTGCCGGACCGGCACATGGATGCCAGGGTCGCCCGAGACGACACGAACAAAAAGCGCACTAGTAGTTTTGGGAGTAGCTTTCTTTCCTGACAAGATTTCTACTCCGCGTCACAACGCTTTTGTCAATTCATGCAATCGGTAGGTCCAGTCCGCTCCAGCCGTCCGAAGTGACGTAAAACGAGGGTAGATCATGGAACGAAACCGTCCTAGGATCATGATTGCTGACGATCACACTCTCGTGGCCGAAGCGTGCAAGAAACTGCTTGAAGCCGACTACGACGTTGTAGCGACAGTAGGGGACGGTCGCGCCCTTGTTCGTGTGGCGGCCACTCTGAAGCCTCAAGTAATTGTTATAGACGTTGGTATGCCCCTCCTCAACGGACTAGACGCAGGTCAGCAGATCAAACAGTTGCTGCGGTCAGTAAAATTGGTCTACTTAACTATGAATCAGGACGCTGATCTGGCAGCCGAGGCTTTTCGCCGCGGAGCCTCAGCCTACTTGTTGAAGACTTGTGCAGCTTCCGAACTCGCGATCGCTGTCCGGGAGGTCCTTAAAGGCAAATCCTATCTGTCTCCGGTAATCGCCAAAGACACTGTTGATTTCATTTTGCGGCAAGGTAAGGAATTGATTGAAGAGGGAAAGCGGCTCACCGAGCGGCAGCGGGAAGTACTGCAGTTGCTTGCGGAGGGAAAGTCCATGAAGGAAGTCGCGAACGTCTTGAGCCTGACGACAAGGACAGTTGCCTTTCATAAATACCGGATCATGGAACTGTTGAACGCCAAGAGCAATGCTCAGCTGGTGCAGTACGCAATCAGAAATCACGTGATTGCCGCGTAGTGCCCCCGGTCAGAATAGAGTTTTTCTAACCGTATCCCGCGTTGTCCATCCCCAACTTCGTTTCCGCCGTCTGCAGGATCCCGCCTTGGATCCAATCTAGTGCGCGTCTCATCCGACTGAGAAACCCCCCTTTGCCGCAATATTTGTGCCGATCAAAAGTGTCCAGATTGAGCCTTGCGCGGGCATTAGCGAACATAACCCTCTGTTTTTTTCTGCACGAAACTGTCAACGTTGCCAGTTCTCAATCTCGAACATCTGACCTATAAAGAACGAAACGTGAAGTCGACATTTTTATGGGACAGCTAATTCAACAAAAGCGCATTGGCGGAACAGCAGCTCACGTGAACGATTGTTTGGTGTGGGCGGAAATTTATTACCTCGACTCACCGACGGACTATCGCGAATATCTTCCAAACCGTCACCACATACCTGTTCGGATTGATTCCCAGTTGGTGATGTTGGACCCGGTAATTCCTAAGCCAACTTTCGCCAGGATTTTGTTCGCCAGCCTGTGTTCCGTCGCTCTTATTTATCTCTCGGTTACCCTCGCGGTGGGGCGTTTGTGAGGCGCTTGGTTTCTTGCCTGTTAATTCTGCTAGTTGAGGATTATCCGCTCTCTCGTAATACTGCTCCCGGAACGGTATCCCCCTTGAAAAGGAGGGGCTATGGAAAACAAAGCACAAGAAGATCAGAGTTCGGCTGTTGCGGTCTTCAGTGACCATTCCGCTGCCGAAAATGCCATAAGGGCGCTGAAGGGTTCTGGTTTCGACATCACGAAGCTTTCCGTCCTCGGAAAAGACTTCCAGAGCGAAGACAATGTGGTGGGAATTTACGGGGCCGGCGACCGCCTTCAGTATTGGGGGAAAATGAGTGCGTTTTGGGGTGGAATGTGGGGTCTTTTGGCGGGAACAGCCTTCTTGATTGTACCGGGGATCGGTCCCGTGGTTATTGCTGGGCCGGTTGCAGCGTGGATTGTCAGCGCTCTGGAAGGAGCTGTTTGCGTCGCGGGCATGAGTGCATTGGGAGCGGGCCTGGTCAGCCTCGGTATTTCCAAGGACAGAGCTTTGAAGTGTGAGTGTTCGATAAAGGCCGGCAAGTTTCTGCTAATTTTGAACGGAACGGAAACGGATGCGATAAAAGCGAAAAACACTCTGGAATCCACGGAAGCCGAGGAAATTGACATTCACCGAATGCCTCCCGAGCCGACGCACGTTGGCTAGATACGAGACTATATGGGAGCGCTTCCCACAATTGAAATGCGTCCGTTCCCAGTGCGCAACGCACTCCTGGTAGGCGGGGATCCCGAGATTGACGCTCAACTGCGGAGCATCCTCGGAGCCGAGTCATGGGCGATTCAACAGGCCGCCGACAACGCTGCGGCTTTTGACTTGGCGCAACGAAAAGCCTTCGATCTGATCCTAACCAGCGCAAAAACCACCGGGAAAGAGGACATCGAACTGCTCCGCAAGATCCGGCGCATCCGTCCTCACACCCGCTTGATCATTTTGGCCGACGAAAGCACGCCTGCGGGTGTCATCACCTCGATGCGTGAGCGCGCTTTTAGCTATTTTTCCGTGCCTTTCTCGTCCGATGCGCTCGCCGTTATGATCCAGCACGCAATCGACGAGCCGTGTTGGGATGACGGCATCGATGTAATCTCGGCAACCCCTGAGTGGATTCGTCTCCGCGCTCGCTGCGACTTCAAGACAGCGGAACGAGTGCTCCAATTCTTCGATGAGATTGCCGAACTACCCAACCCTGAAAGAACTGACGTAGGTACGGCTTTTCGTGAGATGCTGACGAACGCAATCGAGCATGGAGGGAGTCTTGATCCCAACCAGCAAGTTGAGATCGCGTACCTGCGCGCCCGACACATGGTGACCTGCCTCATCACCGACCCGGGCGAAGGCTTCGCGATGGATAACATTCCCCATGCCGCAGTAGCTAATCCGGACGACGACCCGGTGCGTCATGTGGAATATCGCGACTCGCTCGGTATGCGCCCAGGCGGGTTCGGTGTTCTGCTCGCAAAACACCTTGTCGATGAGCTCGTTTATGGTGAGAAGGGGAATGAAGTGCTTCTCATCAAATATTTGGGTGACGAGCCCCCACCGCGCCGATAAAAGATCAATCGCCAGCCCCGCTTCTCTAGCCTGTCATTTACGCCGTTAGTCCCGCCTGAAGTGGCGGTGTGCGTTTACATAGACCGCCGACATGGCTAGCTCAAATTGGACTTTGTCCGCGCATATTACGCAGACTGGAAACACCTCCCCGTAAACCACCGTCACTAGGTGAGGCTCTGCATGGTTCTTTCCGTGGGTGACTTGGTAAATGCCGGAAAACAATGCTTTGTCGCCGGGCTTAATAACGTCCGCCATCAATCTTTTCCTTTTCCAATTTCGCGCCGGTTCAACAAACGATTGCGCCAATCTTCCTTTTCTGTTTGCGGGAAATAGCAAGGAACCGCCCGGCAGTGGGACCCTATTTACGGCTCTTCGATTAAGCCATGGCCAGCCAGATGTTTGCTGACATATCGCCGTCCCTGGAGGACCGCTTCCACTGCTGGAATCAGCTCGTTTGCGGCGTCGTGTTTAACGACATAAGCGCCAGCGCCCGCATGGAAAGCTTCACGTGCCATGTCGATGAGGTTGTTGCAGGTCAAAAATACTATTTTGGAATCGGGTGAAACCGAGCGAATCTGTCGAGCAGCTTCGATTCCGTTTAATAGCGGAAGGCCGATGTCCATGATAATTAGATCAGGCCTCAGTTCTTTAGCTTTCTGAACCGCCTCCTCGCCGTCAAACGCCTCTTCCACGATCCGGAATCCGGGTCGTTTTCTGAGAGCTGAAACCGTGAAACTTCGGAAGGGCAGAAAATCATCTACCACTAGAATACGCACTAATGCAGTTTCCAAATCGTCTTGCCTCTGCCAAGGAGCCTCAAGGGGCAAGACTCCAGGTTCTAGAAAAGTCATAGCTAGCCAGAAAGTACAAGAGAAGATGCGGATTCGTCGTTGCGCAAAAACAGGCTTGTGATTGCTTAAGGGCAATTAGAAAAGAGATCGCATCGGAGTTGAAGGAAGGGAGTTCACACCTTATGCAACAAAAGTTTATGGGGGGCACGGAGCACGACGCCACCGCGGCTCTTCACAACAGCGCCGTTTCGCTGCCACTCGCTTAAAAGGCGGCTGGCGGTAAAGGACGTGACGTTAGCTGCATTAGCCAGTTCCTCATTTGTGATCACAAGCTTTACGCCTCCAGACCCATCTTGTCCGAAGCCCTCGGCAAGGCTGACCAATACCCCAGCCAGCCTCTCTCGCGCACTGTGAGAGATCAAAGCCATGTGAGCGGCAAGGAACAGGGTCAAATAGTCGAATGTAACCAGCAGCGCATTCTGCATTAACTCCGGATATCTTTCGGCGAGTTCGCGGATCGTCTTACGACTCCACACGAGAACCCAGCTATCAGTCACCATTTCGGTGCTGACAAGATAAGCTGAAGGTCCCTGCAAGAGAGCCGCACCACCGAATATTTCGCCCGCTCCAAGCCAATGGAGCAGGACTTTTCGGCCATCCGGTGTTATGAAAAAGTATCTAGCACAGCCCTTCGTGACCAGGAAGAAATAGTCGGCAGGGTCGCCTTGGTTCGCTACCACAGAATTTGCCAAACATCGTCGCTTCGTGGCGGCGGACAGCACCAACTCGAGATCAGGTTTGCGCAGGCCTTCCAGAAATCGCGACGCAATGCCGTCCTCCAAGGGGGAGGACCGTTCCGCTGAGCGCCGATTCGATGCGGGCCAAGATTTAACCGTCATAGGAATCGCTCTCTCAGACGCCGGGCCAATTGTTAGCTATTGACGGTCCTCGCGGCCACAAAGAAAGAATCTGGCATTTTGCGGTCACCTGCGAAATTCTATCGGACTCGCTCGGACACTGCGCACTGCCAAAACTGACAGTGTTTACGCAACAGGAGTCGAATCATACTGCATCAGGTAGAATGCGACCGTGGCTGCGGCACTATGAGGAGAATAATGGACTTCCCCCTATACGTTTTCGTGATCTCCTTTTTCGCTATGTGGCTGTCGGTGCGTCTCGGCTCCTCTTTTCGCAGGTGGCGCCGGCCTCTCGAAGAAGATGAGCGTGAAGACTTCAGGCTTGTCCTGGGCTCCACCCTTACGCTGCTCGGCCTCATCATTGGGTTTACATTTTCAATGGCCGTCAGCCGGTACGATCAGCGCAAGAACTACGAGGAGGCAGAGGCCAATGCAATTGGAACGGAATACGTCCGCGCAGATTTGCTGCCTGCCTCCGACGCGGCAAGGGTACGCATGCTGCTGAGGAATTATCTTGACCAGCGTATTTTGTTCTACGTGACTCGCGATGACCGCCAACTTCTAAAGGTGAATGCTTCTACTGCCCAACTCCAGAGCGATCTCTGGTCCACGGCCCAGGCTCCGGCTTCGGCACACCCCACACCAGTAATCGCGCTCGCCGTTTCGGGCATGAACGATGTGTTGAATTCCCAGGGATACACTCAATTCGCCTGGGGAAACCGCATCCCGCTAGCGGCATGGTGTTTGATGGGGGCGATCACAGTTTGCTGCCACCTGTTGGTCGGCTATGGCGCGCGCCGATCCGAATTGAAAGCAATTCTGTTCATAGTTCTGCCGTTTGTTGTCTCTATTTCATTCTTTCTCATAGCGGATATCGACAGTCCGCGTCGCGGCGTCATCCGAGTGCGTCCGCAAAATCTGGAAATCCTCTCCCAATCGTTGCATGCGAACTGAACGCCGCCTGCTTTTGAAATCTTAAATAACTGGTATTTCTACCAGTCGTAAGCCGCGTTCCTGCCGACTATAAGTTCTGAATCACCGGATGCAACTTTACGGAATGGTAAACAAATTATGAAAAGGCTCTCTCTTTTATGCGGTGCACTGCTACTGACTTCCGGCATCGCTATCGCACAGACTGTGCCCGCCGGCACAGAAATTGTAGTACGACTGATTGATGGAATCGACTCCACCAAGACCGGTGCAGGCGAACGTTTTCGCGCCAGCACCGATGACCCGGTCGTAGTGGGGGACCGGGTGGCTATACCGCGCAACGCGGATGCCTCGGTCCAGGTTGTCAAAGCAGAAAAAAGCAGTGAACTCTCCATCAAGTTATACAACGTCGTCGTGAATGGCAAAACCCTTGACGTGGTGAGTAACTACGCGCAGGTCAAGGCTCCCAGCAAGGGGGGAAAGTATGCCAAACGCTCAGTCGGACTGGGAGCTTTAGGCGCCGCCGTAGGTGGAATAGCCGGAGGTGGCAAAGGAGCCGCCATCGGTGCTGCTTCAGGTGGTGCTCTCGGTGCCGCCACCGTGGCAGCCAGCGGTTCCAAGATTCAACTGCCAACCGAAACGCGCCTCAGCTTTCAGCTGCGGGCGCCTTTACCCTTGAATTGAGCCTAACCACGAAAACGACAAAGGGACGAAAATTATGATTTTAAAAATTACAGTCTTGTTCAGCTTGATCCTGACACCCATATCGATTCTACGTGCTCAGCAGGCACCGAAATCCGAAGACCAGGAAAGCAACATTCAGTCTTATATCGATCTCATCAGGGCCGACGTTAAGTCCGAGAAGGTCCAGATTCTCAGCGCAATGATGCAGTTCACGCCGGATGAGGCGGCCACGTTCTGGCCTATCTACCAAAACTACGATGCCGAACTGACTAAACTCGGCGACCAAAGGGTCGCTTTGATCAAAGAATATGCCGACCACTACGACGACATGACAGATGAAAAAGCCGATGAACTTGTACAAAAAAGCTTCACCCTTATGTCTGACCGAGATGCGCTTTTGAAGAACTGCTACGCGCAGGTCAAATCTAAGATGACAGCCAAGACCGCTACGAGATTTGTGCAAGTCGAGCATCAATTGTTGTTGCTTATCGACCTTCAAATCGCTTCGGAACTTCCGGTAGTTCAATAGCTATTGCACACCCGTGCCCCGTTTTGAGTGGTTCCTATGCGATGGCCGACAAGAACTTGTGCAGTGCTTTTCGGCACGGTCCTGGCAGTCGCTTGTACTGTCGCACAGGACTCGTCCACGACCTCTGCAGCAAAGCGCCCGAGTCTTGGCGTAGTGCTGGAGGGTGGCGGAGCTCTGGGCTTGGCACATATCGGTGTGCTTCAGTGGATGGAAGAACACCGCATCCCGGTGAATTACGTCGCCGGTACGAGTATGGGCGGGCTAGTCGGAGGTTTGTACGCCACGGGCAGATCTGCTGCCGAGGTGCGGCAGGTCGTACAGACGATCGACTGGGACGAAGTATTGCGGGGCCAAACCCCCTTCCCGGATCTCGCATTTCGTCGCAAGCAAGACGCTCACGACTATCCGAGCTCCCTTGAATTTGGACTGCGCAAGGGTGTGCAGTTTCCCGCCGGCTTCAATTCGGGTCAGCAAGTGTCTTTGATCCTGGACCGCGTTGCGTTGCCCTATTCTGATCTCGAGACATTCAACGATCTTCCTATCCCGTTTGCCTGCGTCGCCACCGATCTTGTATCTGGCAAAGAACATGTGTTTCGCAGCGGATCCCTGAGTCTCGCCTTAAGGTCCACTATGTCTCTGCCCGGCATCTTCACGCCGGTTCGGTCCGGTGATCATATTTATGCCGATGGAGGTTTGCTTAATAACATTCCGATAAACGTGGCAAAAGAAATGGGGGCAGACGTCGTAATCGGGATCCACCTCGAAACTGCCGCGCTCGATCCGGAGAAACCCCTTTCCAGCTTCGGAGTTCTGGGACGATCGATTTCCGTCATCATCGCGGCGAATGAACTTCGCTCGATGGAACAAGCCGACCTCTTGGTCACGGTACCTCTAGAGAAGTATTCGTCGACGGACTACGGCCAGGCCGATGCCATCATCAAGGCGGGATACGACGCCGCGGCCGCCAAGGCTTCCGTTCTTTTCGCGTACTCGGTCGACGAAGTCACATGGCACCAATACTTGGCCACCCGCAACTCCCGTCGCAGACAGGCCCCGGCACCAGAATTTGTTGAAGTAACCGGAACGACTCCGCCGCTAGCCCATTCCATTGAGAAAGACATGTCCGGCGTGGTGGGGAAGCCGATCGACACCACGGCCCTAGACGACAACATCATGACGCTCTCCGGCATGGGGCGATTCTCGAACCTCAGCTATTCGATGGTAGATCGGAACGGCGAACCCGGATTACAGATTCAAGCCAGTCAAAAGCCCTATTCCCCGCCGATTGTGCGTCCCTTGATCTTGATCGACGGGTCAGATTACAACAACGTGCTTTTCAGCATAGGTGCTCGCATCACGTTCTTGGATTTCGGTGGCTTTCGGTCAGAGTTGCGAAACGACGTGATAGTGGGATCACAGTACGGTGTCGACAGCGAATACTACCGACCGTTCAAACCGAGCAGCCAATGGTTTGTTGCACCCCGATTAGGGGTGTACAGCACCCAATACAACGTTTATTCCGAGAATAATTTGATCGCCAGCTACAGACAAAGGCTGGCTGGTGGCGGCGCTGATGTGGGATATGCATTTGGCAGCAGCGGTGAAGCGCGGTTAGGTTACGAAGGTGGCTACGAACGACTGTCAAAAGAAATAGGAAATCCGACTGTGCTGCCCGTTGTTTCGGGCGCAACAGGAGACATCAGGCTGCAATATATCCTGGATAAGTTGGACGCACCGGTCATTCCGCAATCCGGCCAGAGTCTTAAGGTGTACACGAAGTGGTTCAACACCAACCCTGGGGCTCCGGGAGGCTTCCCGCTCTCTGAAATCCAATCGCAAAACTTCTTTCGCCTCAGCAATCCTTCTTCGATCTATCTCAATGCTTATGGTGGAACCAGCTTCGGCTACAGGACCGGGATACCGGCGTTCTCGCTGGGCGGCACGCAGCGATTACTGGCATATGGAACGAACGAACTGCTCACAAATCAGTACTTCCTCTTTCAGCTTGGATATATCCGCCAGTTGCTAAAGCTGCCGCCTCTGTTGGGTGATTACGTGGATTTCATCGGAATGTACGAAGTCGGCAAGACCTACCAGCTGCCGAACGGTCCAAAGCCGCCAAACCTTCCGAACGATGTTGCTGGAGGCCTCATCGTGAATACGATCTTCGGCCCGGTAGAAGTCGGAGGGGCGGTGGGTAACTACGGACGTGGAAAATTCTTCTTCCGAATCGGCCGGATTTTTTGAGGGGCTGCGTCAATTAGGGCGAACTTTCACATAAGAACAATCCAAGGCACCAACTGATGCGCATCCCAGAAGCTTGAGAGTACGCTCGACATCTCTCCGCAAAATTTCCAGGGCTTTTGCTACGCCAGATTCCCCCGCGGCACTAAGCCCGTAAGCGTAGGCGCGCCCGCAAAGAACGGCTCGGGCCCCCAAGCAGACTGCTTTGATGATGTCGGCTCCGCGCCGAATGCCTCCGTCCATCAGAACTTCGGCTTGGCTGTTCACGGCAGCTACAACTTCCGGCAACGCGCGTAACGAAGCTGAAACGCAGTCGAGCTGTCGGCCTCCATGATTGGATACCACAACAGCCGCAGATCCTTCATCGATGGCATGTCGGGCGTCGTCGCCAGTCAAAACACCTTTCACGATGATGGGACCGCGCCAATGATCGCGTATCCACTTCAAATCTTTCCAACTGACCGCCGCGGCCGCGAGAGCTGCGTTAACATCGAGAAGTTTCATCGGACCTTGACCTGGAACGACGACGTTAGGCAACTCGCGCAATCCGCCGTCGCGCAGAAAACTGGCAAGCCATCTCGGACGAGAGAGAACCTGTGGGAGAAAAGGAATCTTTGCGAGCGCACCGCCACTGACCAGCTCTTTCACTCCATTTCGGAGATCGCGTTCTCGCAATCCCGCCACTGGCGTGTCGACAGTAACAACCAAGGCGGAAAAACCGGCGACCCGAGCGCGCTCGATCGAAGCCTCTGCCGCTCCTCGTCCACCAAGCAAATAGAGTTGATAGAAAACCGGCCCTGAAGAAGCTGCTCGCACATCCTCCATTCGGTGGCCGGAGATGGTTGAGAGAATGTAGGCAGTGCCCGACCTGCCCGCGGCTCGAGCCGCAGCAACCTCTCCACCGGGATGCATCAGCCGGCTGTAACCAACAGGAGCGAGCATTGCTGGGAAGGAAATGTCAAAACCAAGTACTCGCGTTCTTGCATCACACTTAGGATCGTTAACGCAATGGCGCGGCCGGAAAGTAACATCCTCAAACGCGCGGCAATTCTCGCGCAGTGTGACTTCGCCTTCTGAGCCTCCATCCATGTAGTCAAATACAGCTTTTGGTAGTCGACGACGCGCGAGCAGGCGGAGGTCCTCGATGTTCACAATTCGCGAAAGCGCCACGGTTTTTGGCCGAGCTGTCATCTCTTTTTCGCTGTTCGTTTTCTACCGGAACAAGCGTCAAGCCGCATTGTTATTTGTATTGCGTCACGTGTTGCCGAGATTCTCCCAGTCCGTCAATGCCTAGTTCCACAACATCACCGGCTTTCAAATATCTTGGCGGATTCATGCCCATGGCGACACCCGCCGGGGTTCCGGTGCTGATCACATCACCCGGAAGAAGTGTCATGAACTCGCTTATGTACGAAACCAGCGTGGCAACGTCAAAGATCATATTTGCGGTGGAACTGTTTTGTCGAAGCTCTCCATTCACCTTGAGCCACATGCGCCGATCGCCGAAATCTGGGATCTCGTCGAGAGTTGCAAGGAATGGCCCCAACGGAGCAAACGTGTCCGCGCTTTTTCCCTTTACCCATTGCCCACCGCGATCTTTTTGAAAGCTCCGCTCGGAATAATCATTATGGAGGGCAAAACCAGCAACGTAATCGAGAGCATCTTCCTTCGATACGTAAAGAGTTCTTTTCTTCATTACGACCGCAAGCTCAACCTCCCAGTCCGTTTTTGTTGAATTCTTAGGGATCACCAAGCCGTCATTCGGGCCCGCCAGCGCCGTGGTCGATTTGAAAAAGATGACTGGCTCCTTGGGAACCTGCGCCTTGGTTTCGGCCGCATGATCGCGGTAATTGAGTCCAATGCAGACGATCTTGCTGGGCCGGCAAATGGGAGGTGCAAGGCGTATCGATGGCGCAACACGCGGACCCGAAGAACCGCCTTTCCGCAGGCACGAATCCAATTCATTCAAACCGCCGTTGCCGAAAAATGCTTCGTCGTAGTCTGAGCCGAGGGCAGACGCGTCTAGGCGTGTGCCATCGTCAAGAAGCACACCCGGTTTTTCTTGGCCAGGCTCACCGAATCTTATTAATTTCATTCCATGGGCTCCCCGCAGGATTTTGCGCTCTAAAGCTTATCAGTATGAACTAACGCGTGCTCCTTTTGTAACTTGGCAGAGCCCACGCGTTCTCCTAGATTCAAGACAGGGAAAGCGGCGTCCAGCGTCGCCTTCGGCCCCCCAAGTGCATCTAATTGGTAGAGGAAACTGCAGGCTGCGGTTAGGCGTGCAAATTTTGGATAGGTTGGGAATGAAGTACACGCGAAACCTTTGGATCGTGGCATTTTTCCTCGGGGCGGGGCTTCCCCTCATGTCGCAATCTTCCTATGTTTCGCCTGGTACCGCCAGTTCCGCGTCCGGACTTGCGGTGAACCCGCCCGATGAATCCGTCCTCACCATTAAGAAGCGCGTGGACGAGGTTAATGTCCTGTTTATCGCCACGGACCGGCATGGAAAATTCGTCCGCGATCTCAGCGAGAATGACTTCGCTTTTCTTGATGACAACAAGCCGCCACAATCAATTAACAACTTCCGGCGCGAAACCGATTTGCCGTTGCAATTAGGATTGCTGGTTGATACCAGCGGCTCGGTTCGAAGCCGCTTCGATTTTGAGCAACAAGCCACCGTCAGTTTTCTGCAACAGACCCTGCGTCCAAATTATGACAAGGCTTTTGTGATGGGGTTTAGCAGTCACAGTCTAGTTTCGCAAGACTTCACCGACAACGTGGCATTATTGGCTCGCGGTGTGCAGAGTCTTCACAATGGCGGAGGCACGGCTCTTTACGACGCGGTGTATCGTGCGTGTCACGACAAGTTGATGAAGGACAAAGACAACGGGGAAAGGCCGACGCGACGGGCCATTATTGTTGTGAGCGATGGCGAAGACAATCAAAGCGAAGTTAGCCGGGCTCAGGCCATCGAAATGGCGCAACGCGCCGAAGTTATCATCTACGCGATTTCAACCGATGATAGCGGATTGATTTTGCGGGGCGACAATGTGCTGCAGCAACTCGCCGATGCCACCGGAGGGCGGGCGTTCTTTCCCTACAAGATGAAAGACATCAAGAATTCTTTTTCCGCCATTGCCGACGAGCTTCGCAGCCAGTATGTGGTTTCGTATCGTCCAGCCGACTTCGATGCCGATGGACGCTACCGGTCCATTGCGATCACTGCCCTTAAAAAAGATCTCCAGGTACGGGCGCGCAAAGGCTACTTTGCGCCAAAACAATAGCCTTACGCGGCAATTCAAAGGTCCACTGCCCGGGTCCCGGTGCTACAATTTTAATAGTGAAAGCGGGCCAATTTTCCGCTTTGTCAGTCATGCAGAACATACGAAAAAGCGCCTTCGCACTTCTCCTAAGCTGTGTTTCCCTGCCCTTGTTGGGCCAAATCCAGGGGGCGGAGGCGCCTCCCGCTTCCACGCCGCGACCGGCGTTCGGGCCGCAACCTGTCCCGGCTCCCCCGCCTACCCTTGAACAGCTGCCTGCTTCAGCTCCGCGGGTGGCGTTTCAGGGTGGCCAGCTCACAATTGTGGCCAGAAATGCGAGTCTGGGAGCGATTCTGCGAGAGGTAGAGAGTAAAACCGGCGCGACCGTAGACATGCCGGCGAACCCAACTGACCGAGTCGTAGGACAGTTTGGTCCCGGACCAGCCAGAGAGGTTTTGGCATCATTACTCAACGGATCTCGTTTCAATTACGTGCTCATGGGATCACCGCAAGACCCGACGTTGCTTGATAGAGTGGTGCTTTTGAAGAAGTCTCCAGGTACGGACCAGCCCGGCGGAGCATCTCAGGGCACCAACACGGCACAGATGGTCGTGCCGCGGCAGAGCGCGATTGTGACTCCGAGTCAAGATGACGACGCCAACACCCAGGACACAGAGGAGACAATGGAAGCTGATCCCCCAGCGGAGGACCAGGCCAATCAGAGCGATGAGCAGCAGGGTGGTGGTGGTCAGCCAGCCGTTAAGACTCCGCAGCAGTTACTCCAGGAATTACAACAGCAGCAGCAATTGCAACAACAGCAAGGGCAGCAGGGTGGTGGACCGCTAGGGGCACAACCGCCGCAGCAGATTCAAAACCGTCTCCAACAATAGAAATTGCGACGAGGCATGGGGCTGAACGCGAAGTTTTAGCGGAAAATCTAGTCTCCGCCCGCCTGCGTTTCGCTGGCGACGAGCCGAAACGATCTCGCTAACGAAGGTGACGAGCGATAAGAAACGGCGTTCAGGATCATTAAAACTGTGCCGTAAGTAGAGAAAATCCCCAGGGCGACTACGCTGATCGAAGTAAACGCTAATACTAGAATGGCAAGTAAGTTACTCAAATTCGGCCCACTTTCTATAAAGTGCCACTTTCGTTAAAAAGACGGAAGCTCTGCCCCATACTGCCAATCTACCCGCGTTTGACGCTTGCTCTTATTAGCAACTAAGATACGTGAGTAGAATTGCGCACTCCCACTTTCCGACATTTCTGAGGACCCGTCCACGTTACGGAAGGACATTCTCCCCACGGATTTATGGCAATTACCAAAATTACGGTGCGCGGGGCGCGCCAGCACAATCTAAAGAACATCGACGTTGAAATCCCTCGTAACACCCTGACGGTTATCACGGGTCTGAGCGGTTCGGGAAAGTCCTCGCTAGCATTTGACACGATTTATGCTGAGGGACAGCGCCGTTACGTGGAGACCCTATCGGTCTATGCACGGCAATTTCTCGATCAGATGGAACGGCCTGATGTCGACGGGATAGACGGCCTGAGTCCTGCAATTTCGATCGAACAGAAAACCACCAGCCGCAGCCCGCGATCAACGGTTGGGACCATCACCGAGATCTACGACTATCTTCGTCTTTTATTCTCCTCAATCGGCACTCCTCATTGTCCCCAATGCGGACGGGAGATTGCCCGGCAATCGGCCGAACAGATCGTGCAACGCGTGATGTCGCTCACTCCGGAAGATCGTGTCATGGTCCTCGCCCCGATCGTTCGTGGGCGCAAAGGCGAATTCAAAAAAGAGATGGAGAAGTTGGTGCAGCATGGCTTCACCCGTGCACGAATCGATGGCGAGCTGGTGAGTCTCGAAGACGATCTGCAACTGGACAAGCGGAAGAACCATACCATCGAAGTTGTTGTTGATCGCTTATTGGTAAAACCTGGCATCGAACATAGGCTTGAGCTATCGCTGGGATTGGCGATGAAACTCGCTGGGGGACTTGTGCAGTTAGCCGTGGTTGGCGGCGAAGAACAACTCTACTCGTCTGTACTCGCGTGTCCGGATTGCGGAATCAGTGTGGCTCAATTAGAACCGCGATCATTTTCTTTTAACAGCGCCTATGGAGCTTGTCCCGAGTGTCACGGCCTCGGCAGCCGCTATGATTTCGATCCCGCAAAGGTGATTGTGGATTGGTCCAAGCCCTTGCTGGATGGCGGTCTGGGTCCGGGATCGGCGTCTCGCAATCTGATTTACATGTTGAACATTACTGCCGCGGCTCATGGTATTGATCTCGGCACGCCGTTCGAGAAATTTCCTGAAAAGATTCAGAACCTGCTCCTCAATGGTGAAGTCGGAAAGGGAAAAACCGGGTTTCGGGGAATTCTTGGATATCTCCGCCAAGCGCTTGAGGAATCTGGTTCCGACAGCTACCGCGAGTCGCTGCTCGATTACATGTCCGCTACAGAATGCCCGGCGTGCCATGGCAGGCGGCTTCGTCCGGAGAGTCTGGCAGTAAAGGTAAATGGGATGTCCATTGGCGACTTCACGGCATTGCCGGTGTCAAAATCTCTTGAGGTTGCAAGAAAAATCCATCTCGCGGGAAGAGAAGAGATTATCGCTGGACGAATCGTCCATGAGATCCGAGAGCGCCTGCAATTCCTGGATGCGGTTGGGTTGGGATATATCTCGCTCGATCGCTCGGCGGCGACTCTCTCCGGAGGCGAAGGCCAGCGCATCCGGCTCGCCACACAGATTGGCTCCAAACTGCGCGGCGTCTTATATGTTCTCGACGAGCCCTCTATCGGATTGCATCATCGCGACAACGATCGCTTGTTGACGGCCTTGGAAGAGTTACGGGATTTGGGCAATACCGTCCTCGTGGTCGAGCATGATGAAGAGACGATCCGACGGGCCGACTACGTCATCGACCTCGGTCCCGGTGCAGGTCGCCATGGAGGAGAACTGGTGGCCCACGGCACTCCGCAAGACATTCTAAATTCGGACGAATCATTAACCGGCGCTTACATCTCTGGCAGGATGCGAATTGAAATGCGTCACGAGCGCAGGGAGGCCAATGGAGCTGCCATCACCATTCTCGGGGCGCGGGAAAATAATCTCAGGAATCTGGATGTAACTTTCCCGCTCGGTGTGATGACGGTGGTCACAGGAGTTTCGGGCTCAGGGAAATCAACTCTGGTAAATGACATTCTCTATCGGGCGCTGGCCAAAAAGCTTTACCGTTCGCGCGAAGAACCGGGCGCGCATAAAGCGATATCGGGCGCGGAAAATATCGATAAGGTAATTCGCATCGACCAGTCACCCATTGGCCGTACTCCGCGATCTAATCCCGCCACGTACACCGGAGTGTTTGCTCAAATTCGCGAGCTATACGCCATGCTGCCGGAGTCGCGCGAGCGCGGCTACAAGCCGGGACGCTTCTCGTTCAACGTCGCGGGCGGGCGCTGCGAAGCTTGCCAGGGTGAGGGCCAGCGCCACATCGAAATGAATTTTCTCCCCGACGTGTATGTGGAGTGCGAGGTCTGTGGCGGACGCCGCTACAATCGCGAAACTCTGACCGTGAAATATAAAGGCTATTCCATCGCCGACTTGTTGGAAACCGCGATCTCCGACGCTTTGCCGATTCTCGAGAATATCCCTCAAGTAAAGCAGAAGCTGCAAACGCTGGTCGATGTAGGCCTAGGCTATGTTCATCTCGGACAGTCGGCGGTCACCTTGTCGGGCGGAGAGGCCCAGCGCATCAAGCTCGCGCGAGAATTAAGCAAGCGGCAGACTGGTAAAACTCTCTATCTGTTGGATGAACCTACGACCGGTTTGCATTTCGACGATATCAAGAAATTGCTGGAAGTTCTGCACCGGCTCACGGATCTCGGCAACAGCATTATCATCATCGAACATAATCTGGACGTAATTCGCAGCGCGGATTGGGTCATCGATCTAGGCCCCGAAGGCGGCGAAGACGGTGGCAGAATCGTGGCTCAAGGCACGCCAGAGCAGGTATCGCGAAATAAGAAATCCTACACTGGGCAGGCACTGTCGCAATATTTCGCGAAAAACGCGAACCCTGTGCCGGAGAAGATAGTTTCGATAGCCTGATCGGAAAGAAATGTCCTCGCCCGAAAACCCGCTGCTCGATCCTGCCGCGCCATTAGTTCAGGACTCGGCTGGAACGCCGGTTTGGTCCCCACCGCCGCGCGAACCCGTGTGGAGCGGTTGGGACGTTCTGAAGATCGCGACACTGATGTTCATCACCCCGCTCTTTCTGGACATCTTGCTAGCCCTTACAACCCACAAGTTGCTACACATCGGCGCGAATTGGCAACAAGTTGCTCAAAAACCCGTAGTTGAATTGCTTGCTGAGGTCCTTGCCTACTGTGGCGTCCTTTTTTACATGGTCGTATTGGTCGAGGGCCAATACCATCGTCGTTTTCTTGAAGCCATCTCGTGGAACTGGCCACGTCGCGTCTTGGGGTTGGTGGCAGTAGGATTCGGCACTCTGATTATTCTTCAGGCCCTCGGTCATTTTCTGCCCATCCCGAAGGACGTACCCTTCGAGGAATTTTTTAAACATCCCTTAGAGGCTTACCTCACGTCCCTGCTGGCTATCAGTTTTGGCCCAGTGATGGAAGAGCTATTTTTCCGTGGATTCCTGTATCCAGTGCTTGCCCGTCGATTGGGAGTCGTAACCGGCGTATTTCTAACGGCGTTTGGGTTTGGAATGTTGCACTCCATGCAGCTCGGATTTGCATGGGGAGCCGTTTTCATCATCTTCCTCGTCGGATTGGTGCTTACCATTGTCAGAGCAGTTACAAATTCCGTTGGTTCCAGCGTGGTGGTTCACATCGCTTATAACTTCACGCTCACGGCTCTGACCTTCGTGGGTACCGGTGGCTTTCGGCACCTGGAGCGGCTCACCCAATGAAACCCACGTGTTATCTTGATTTCTAATGGCCTCCGCGACACAGGAACTTCTCGAGCTGTTATCGGTAAAGTCTTTCCGGCTGGGAGATTTCAAGCTCTCCTCCGGGGGTAGCAGCGATTACTATGTTGACTGCCGCGCCACGACCTTGGACGCGCGAGGTGCACAGCTTACCGGCCGCGTATTCTTCGACGAAATTCGATCCCAGGGTTGGCGAGCCGAAGCCCTCGGCGGATTGACCATGGGCGCTGATCCCATCGTAGTGGCCGTTGCTGTGATCAGCGGCCAGATGAACGGATTTCTCGTGCGCAAGGCCGACAAACAGCACGGCACCGGCCAGCGTATCGAAGGCTTCCGAGTGAAGGGTGCCAGCGTCGTCGTCGTCGACGACGTTTGCACCACCGGCGCATCTACTATTCAGGCGATTGAAGCGGCTCGAGAGTTCGGATTCGAAGTCACCGGAGTGATGTGCCTGGTCGAGCGGCTAGAAGCCAAAGGTCGCCCAGCTGTTGAGAAGGCGGCTGCAGGAGCAAACTTCATCTCAATTTTCACTAGCGACGACGTTCGGCAAGAGCACCTGCGCCAGAAGAACCTAACTCAACTAACATCTAAGAACTGACATCTGAGAACTGATTTGTGATCGAAACCCTCGAGTGGACTGACAGCGGCGTGCGCTTCATCGACCAGACGAAGCTGCCCAACGAAGAAACCTACGTCAATTGCACGACTCACCAGCAAGTTGCTGACGTTATCCGCGACATGGTCGTCCGTGGTGCTCCCGCGATTGGCGTTGCGGCCGCAATGGGCGTAGCGCTGGGCATCAACAACTCCAAAGCCGATAACGTTCTCTCGCTGCAACAAGAGTTCGACGAAATTGCCGACCTCATAGGCAAGACCCGGCCAACGGCGGTCAACTTGTTCTGGGCGATCCAACGCATGAGGGAGAAATTCCAAACAATCCAAAACAAACCGATCCCGGAAATCAAGCATTTGCTGGTTGAAGAAGCAAAGCGCATGCACGCCGAAGATATTGCTGCGAATCAAGCCATGGGCCGTCACGGAGCCACGCTAATGCCTGCGAGCGGCGGAGTCCTGACCCACTGCAATGCTGGAGCGCTAGCCACGTGCGGGTATGGCACGGCTCTGGGAGTGATCCGCGCGGCGATCGAGCAAGGAAAGAAAATTCACGTTTATGCTGACGAAACTCGTCCTTTCCTACAGGGCTCGCGCCTGACTGCCTGGGAATTGATGAAAGACGGCATTCCGACCACGGTTATCTCCGACAATATGGCGGGCGCCATGATGAAACAAGGCAAGATCGGAGCGATCGTTGTCGGCGCCGATCGTATCGCAGCGAACGGCGACGTTGCGAACAAGATTGGGACCTATACCGTCGCGGTTCTAGCGAAAGAACACGGCATTCCCTTCTATGTTGCGGCGCCGTTTTCCACGATCGACTTAGCGACGCCGGACGGCAGTGGGATTCCAATCGAACAAAGAAACCCCCGCGAGGTCACCCACTTTGCCGGAAAGTTGGTCACGCCCGTAGGCGTTGGCATAGAAAATCCCGCCTTTGACGTGACGCCCGCAAAATACGTAACCGCCATCATCACCGAGGGGGGAATCGCTCGTGCGCCCTACGAACAGTCTTTTCGACGACTGATGGAGCAGCGAGCGATGGTGAGCGCATAATTTCTAGGGACGAAGGCGAAAAATATGGGTTTGGGGAGGAGCTTGTTGGATTGTCGTCGGCCATCAGTTGCTTTTTCAATAGGACGAATTTTCTCTTGCCAGACGGTAATCCTCTAGTTACCATTCAGTCCATTCCCTTTTAGCAATTATCGGTTGTTTCTTCTATGAATATTGGCGAGACAATCAGAAACTATCGCTTGCAAAAAGGAATGTCCCAGGGGGACATTGAAAAGCGCACCGGCTTGCTCCGGTGCTATCTCTCCCGCGTGGAGAACGGCCACACCATCCCCTCGCTGGACACACTTTCCAAAATCGCGGGGGCGATGGAACTTCCGCTATCCCAGTTTTTCTCCGAAGGCGCGCATACCAACGGATCGAAGGGACTGCCTCAGCTCTCGGACGACGAAGTTCGTTTCCTGAGCCAAGTCCGCCGCTATGCTGTCAGCCTCAATGACAGTGACCGGAAGTTGGTGCTCGCCATGGTGAAGAAGATGGCGTCAAATTCCGCCAGGTGATCGCGCAATAAGTCTTCGAAAACCAGGTTATTTAACTTTCTCACCGCAATATCTCAAATGCTGTTCGTAGATGTAGTTGTCGGTCATTCCTGCAATGTAATCGCAGACTACTCGCGGTAGTGGGTCCTCCTCAGCCTTTTTTTGGTAGGCACTGGGCAAGCTCTCCGGATAGTCGATCCAAAACTTGAATAATTCTCCGACCACGCGCTCAGCGTCATCCTTATCGGGATCGAGCGCTTCGCTGAAGTAAAGATTTTTGTGCAGGAAGTGTTTGAGGTTGTGTCTCTCCTGCTCAGCTCCCGAGCTGAGCATGACCAGCCTGGAGGGACAAGCTCGGACATCTTCGAGGCTCTCTACGGTGTGCGCGGATATTTGGTTTTGCGTGTTCTCGATTAAATCCGTCACCAACTTGTCCAGCACGTATCTCAGCGCTTCGTTAAATTTCAGCTTCTCAATGGCGTCGGGGTAGGTCTGGTCGACTTCACGATAGAAGTCGGCGAACACAGGAACACCTTGGAGTATTTGGTCCAGGCTGAGTAGGTGGGCTTCGTAACCGTCGTCCAGATCAGCAGTGCTATAGGCGATTTCGTCGGCGAGATCAATCAATTGAGCCTCAAGCGGCGGGCGCTGCTCCAGTAAATATTCCGAGAGTTCAGGGTACCGGTCTGCCTCGTATTCGCGCGAATGTTTGATGATGCCTTCGCGAATTTCAAATGTCAGGTTCAATCCCCGGAACATCGGGTAGCGCATTTCAAAATCCTCGACAATGCGGAGCGCATGGAGATTGTGATCGAAAAACGACCCGTATTCCCGCATCGCGGAATCCAGCGCCTTCTCACCCGCATGCCCGAAAGGAGGATGTCCGACATCGTGCACCAACGCCAGGGCTTCGACGAGATCAACGTTTAACCGCAGTTGGACTGCGATAGTTCGCGCGATTTGCGCAACCTCGATCGTGTGAGTCAGTCGATTGCGAAAGTGGTCGGAATAGCGCCGCGTAAAAACCTGTGTCTTCGCTTCCAGCCGCCGAAACGCTCGCGAATGAATTACGCGATCCCGGTCACGCTGAAAATCACTGCGATAGGGGTGAGGAGGCTCAGGATAACGGCGTCCGCGGGAATCGCGTACCGCGTAGTCGGCGAGCATGTAAAAAGTCTAGCAGAGCAGCTACTAGGTCAAACTTATGAGGTCTAAGGCAGGACCTGGGTAACAAACTTTATCTGGCTATCACCCGCCTTCGCGTTTACTTCCCAACATCCCTCCGTCGGGAAATAGATTCCCAGAACTGTGAAGCCACTGGAAGAGTGATCATCCGTCGCCTTAAGTGGGGGAACAGTCGATTCTAGACGCCGTCCACTCACGATAATTTTTGTTCCAGCAGGACGAATTAAAACGACTTTGTTTCCATTGTCGCCGCTCACCCACTTGTCGTAGGGGAACCAAATCGTCCTATGGTCATTGACGATCCAGTCCCTGTAACCAAGCTTCACGACTTTTAGCTTTGGTGGCTCCCAGATGGGTTTGGTAACATTGCATCGCGGTGAACTCTCGGTCTTGGGTTGCGGGTTCGGTGGCTTCGGACTCGCGTCGCCGAGGCAACAGAAGAAACCGAGCGTGGTTACAATCAACGCTACCGGAGTGATGGTCCGATTCATGCTGCGACTCTATTTCGATTTCGATAAACTCTGTCGCGCCAAGCGCAATACGGTCATACCAGAATGCTGTACTGAAGACAGACTCGGAAGCACGACCACATTCCGGGAAGAACGGTATTGGCTACAGAGAACAAATTGGACGCGGCGGCATAACCGACGGCTATTTCTGAGCCGAGTCCTCTTTCGCCAGCTTCACTCTTGCCGTTTCAAGCTTTTTCTGGACCTTCGCTACGTCGTCCTGATCGACTTCTGCAGCAATAGTCTTGTTCCACTCTTCCAGAGCGCGCTCCCAGTGTGCTGCAGCCAGCTTTAAGCGGCCAGTCTTTTGGTACAGATCGCCCAAATGGTCCTGAACCGTGGGATCGGCTCCCATATGCTGCGACCGAGACGCCTTGTTCAGGTTGTCTTCGGCCTGATCGTACTTGCCCAATTTGAAGTAGGCCCATCCCAACGAGTCTAGATACGCCCCGTTCGTGGGATCAAGGTCCACGGCTTTCTTGATGAGGGTTAGCGCTTCATCCAGTTTCGCGCCACGATCGGCAAGCATGTAGCCGAGATAGTTGAGGGTCATGGTGTTTTGTGGATCAATTGCCAACACCTTCCGAAACATCTCTTCTGCCGGGCCGTATTCCTTTTGACGCTCATAGATCGAGCCACGCAGAAAGTAGACGTACTGCTTGTCTTCCTGCTTAGTGGAAAGTTGCTCCGCTTTGTTCAACGCCTCATCGGCCTCTTGCCAACGCTTAAGGCGGCTGTACATTTGCGAAAGCGCGATGTAGACCTCGCGGTCCTCTGGGGTTCCCTTGAGCAGAGCCTTGACTTGCTGCAAACCGACGTTGGGCTGGCCCATATCTGCCAATTGCGCGGCGTAAACCATCTTCAGATCTTGATCTTTGGGCAGTTTTGCCAGCGCCTCTTTCGCGACGTCCGTCGCCTGCTGCCATTGCTTTTGTTCGCGGTAGGTGTCGATGATCTGCTGATAGCCGCGCTTGGCGTTGTCGTCACCCAGCGGCAGCATCTTGCGGAAAGCCTCTATCGCAGCCGTATCATTGTTGTTGTCGCGATCAATCGTTCCCAAACGCTCCAAAAACACCGCCCGGTTGTCTTTATCTTCCTGGGTGTAGTTACCGTCCGCCTTCTCGGTCTTCTTCAGCAAATCCTGCAAGACTTGGGCTGCTTCGTCATAACGGCCCTGGGCCTGATAGACGGCAGCGACGTTGTAAGAGACCTCGACCGAGTCCTGCACCATCGACCCAGCCTTCTTCAAATTCTCCAACGCCAGATCGAACTTGCCTTTTCTGCGGTAGATTTCGGCAATGCGGACGTAAGTCTTCGCGTCCTCGGGATTAGCTTCGGCAACGATCTGGTACTGCTCTAAAGCAGCATCCGTTTGGCCGTCGTTGAGCAGATTGTCTGCGAGGCCGCGAATGGCGTCCAAATTCTCTCGATCCAATTCGATCGCGTGCTGGTAGGCTTCGATTGCTTTCTTGTAATTCTTTTGTTGCTCGTAGGTATATCCCAGCGCGGAATACAGCTTACCCGAGCGCGCTGAGTCAGGAACCGAACTCAGAGTTTCGGCAGCGCGCGCGGCGTCCCCTTCATCGTTATAGAGGAGCGCCAGAGTTGTGATTGCCTCTTCGGAATCAGGTTGCAGCTTAATCGCGGTCTTGAATTCCGCCTCGGCCTTCCGCAAATCCTTATTCAGCTGATACAGGCGGCCCAAAAGCAAGTGATCGTCAGAGTTATCGGGCTCGATTTTCAGAATCTGTTCGTATTGCTCAATGGCCGCCTTGAGAACGCTTTCGGATCCCGAACCGCTCTGCAGGTCGCCCAGCGAGCGAAGATAAATGCGCCCAAGTAATTTATGCGCTTCCAGATTGTTCGGATCGCGCTTGAGAATGTCCTGCGCTTCCTGCACCGCATCGCGAATGCGCCCTGTCTTTGCGTAGAGTTCTGCCAAACCCGCGTTCAAGTACTCAGATTCTGGATCGGCTTCGATCGCAAGGCGATATTCGTCGATGGCTTTGCTTGCCAGATCGCTCCGAGCGTAGACCGCCCACTGGTCCTCGTACATGTGGGCCAGCGCATAGTGATAGTACGCTGCGCCCCTATCTACTTTGGCTGCTTTGGGGGTCACGGCCGGCGGCTTTTGAGGAAGGGCGACGCCGCTCTGTTGGGCAAGACTGGTTGCAACTGCAAATACTAAGAAATATAGCTGATAAATGGTTTTCATCAATGCCTTAGAGGTGCGTAGTTACAAAGATTGGATGCCGAAAGCTTCTCCGACGGTGCTCCGATATTGTAAACCTGTGTCATCCGTGGGACGAGCAAAACCAGTCAGAAACCGACTATGAAACTTACTAGAGGTACAGCTCCTATTGGAATTTTGCTGATGTCTAATGGCTAAAATGCCGTATACCAGTAAAGATCATTGCTAAACCCAGTTCGTCCGCGGCTTCGATAACCTCGCGGTCTCGCACAGAACCCCCGGGCTGAATGATGGCGGTTGCCCCGGCTTTGGCGATTTCTTGCACGCCGTCGGGAAAAGGGAAGAAGGCGTCCGACGCCGCCACCGTCCCCTTTAGCGGCAAGACCGCCCGGGACGCGCCGATCCTGCATGAATCCACGCGGCTCATCTGGCCGGCTCCCACTCCCACCGTTTGACCATCCCGGGCATAGACAATGGCGTTGGACTTCACATGCTTGCAGACTTTCCAGGCAAAGAGCAAAGCCCGTTTTTCCTCAGCCGTCGGTTGGCGCTTGGTGACTACTTTGATGTCACTTTCGTCAAGGGAACGGGTGTCGGCGTCCTGCACCAGAAGGCCCCCGGAAATATTCTTCAATACACGGGTCTGCGGTGCATTAGTCACCTCGACGAGACGCAAGTTTTTCTTCGCAGCAAACACGGCCTTGGCCCGGTCGCCGAAAGCAGGAGCGGCGATTACTTCCAGGAAAAGCTTCGACATCTGTTCTGCAGCCTCAGCATCCACCGTTCGATTAACGCCGATTACCCCCCCGAAGGCTGAGACTGGATCGCATTCCAGAGCCTTCTGATAAGCCTTGGCCAAAGTCTTCCCCATCGCCACACCGCAGGGATTTGTATGTTTGATGATGGCGCAAACCGGCTCCTCAAATTCCTGAGCCATGTCCCACGCCGCCTGCAAATCCACAATGTTGTTGTAGGAAAGTTCCTTGCCCTGCACCTGCCGCGCGTTGGCGACACCTGCGTTGGAACCGTCGGAATACATCGCCGCTTTTTGGTGAGGGTTTTCCCCATATCGAAGGTCCATAATTTTGTTGAATGACAAGCGAATCGTTCGGGGAAAGCCGGCGCTCGGTTGAAGCGAAAAATGCCCGTTGGAACTCACGCGCTCCAGAGACGAAGCGATCGCCGAATCGTAAGCGGCGGTAATCGCGAAAGCCTTTTGGGCAAGCTGCCACTTGGTTTCGCGAGACAATTCCCCTCCGGATTTTGCCATCTCTTCAGCAATAGCATCGTAGTCCGCGGGAGAAGTCACGATGGCAACGTCCTGAAAATTCTTCGCCGCCGACCGAATCATGGAAGGTCCGCCAATGTCGATGTTCTCGATTACTTCGTCAAACGACACGCCGGGCTTGGCTGCGGTCTTTTCAAACTCATAAAGATTCACCACAACCATATCGATCGGCTGGATCTCCTGTTCAGCTATAGCACTTCGGTGCGCCGGATTTTCACGCCGATGCAGGATGCCTCCGTGAACCTTCGGATGCAGCGTCTTGACCCGCCCGTCCAATATCTCAGGGAAACCAGTGAGATCGGAAATGTCCTTGACCGCAATTCCCGCTTCGCGAAGTAACTTCGCCGTCCCTCCAGTCGATACCAGCTCGACATTCATTCCAGCAAGCCTCCGTGCAAACTCCACCACTCCTGTTTTGTCAGTAACGCTAAGAATGGCACGCTGAATTGACGACATTAAGACCCTCGAATACTAAAAATGAGTTAGAGAGAAATTCTATCAGTCCGGCGGCAAGCGAACACGTTGTGTCCACGAAAGCACGAGCGTACTATGTGCGAGCACAGAGTCCGAAATCGGAAATTTGGCGAACTGGCGGCTGGCACATTTGCGCACCAAGGCGCCCTATCGCCGACATCAACCTGCCGTGGTGAAACGTTCAAAGCTGCGGAGGCAACAAATGCTAAACGAAACCGCAATTTCAGATTTCAGAGCCAGCTTGCGCGGAGGGTTGATCGAGCCAGGCGATCCGACTTACGACGCGTCTCGAAAGGTATACAACGGGATGATCGACCGGCGCCCGCGACTGATAGCGCGGTGCGCCGACGTGGCCGACGTCATGACAGCGGTGAATTTCGGCCGCGAGCAGAAGCTGCTGGTGTCCATCCGCGGCGGCGGACATAACGCTGGCGGCTTGGCAGTGTGCGACGACGGATTAGTGATCGACCTTTCACCGATGAACTATGTTCACGTGGACCCCAAGAAGAAGACGGTGCTTGCCGCCGGCGGCGCCACGCTGGGAGACATGCACCATGCATCACACGCCTTCGGTCTCGCGGTCCCTGGGGGAATCATTTCGACAACCGGCGTGGGCGGACTAACGCTAGGCGGCGGGATTGGTTACTTGACGCGACGCCACGGTCTAACTATCGACAATCTGCTGGCCGTCGAAATGGTGCTAGCGGACGGGCGTTTCGTTACTGCCAGCGCCAAACAAAATGCCGACCTCTTCTGGGCTGTGCGCGGAGGCGGCGGCAACTTCGGTGTTGTGACATCGTTTCTCTTCAAGGCGCAACCCGTGCACACGGTATACGCTGGACCGATGCTGTGGTCGATGGAAGACGCGGCCGAGATCATGCGCTGGTACCGCGGCTTCATCGCCAAGGCCCCCGATGACGTTTACGGGTTCTTTGCTTTCCTAACCGTGCCGCCTAGGCCGCCGTTCCCCGAGCACCTGCACAACCAGAAGATGTGCGGCATCGTGTGGTGCTACACCGGACCCATCAAGAATGCAAAGAAGGTGTTCAAGCCGATTCGCAGCTTCAAGACTCCGGCGCTCGATTTGGTCGGACCGATACCACATCCGCTACTCCAAAGTCTATTCGACGGTCTTTATCCGCCGGGGCTGCAATGGTATTGGAAGGCGGACTTCGTGCGCACACTCCCTGACGAAGCCATCGCTCTGCATGTGAAACACGCGGCGAAGTTGCCGACGATGCATTCGACCATGCACCTTTACCCCGTAAATGGCGCAGCAAAGCGAGTGAAGAACAGCTCAACTCCATGGGGCTACCGCGATGCGACGTGGGCCTCGGTGATTGTCGGGGTCGATCCGGACCCCGCAAACAAAGAGAAAATCTCCACGTGGGCGAAGGAGTATTGGAGCGCGCTCCATCCCTACTCCGCCGGCGGAGCATACATCAACTTCATGATGGAAGAAGGCGAAGATCGTATCAAGGCGACCTACCGCGACAACTATAAGCGCCTGGCTACGGTCAAGAGCAAATACGATCCTGCGAACTTCTTTCGTGTGAATCAAAACATCCCGCCGGCCTAGCCCCCAGCGAGTGATAATATGTGCGCAAATAGGGGGATTACCTATGCCAAAGTTCGTTATCGAGCGGGAGATTCCTGGGGCCGGCAGCATGACCCCGGAGCAATTACAAGCCGCAGCTATGAAATCTGTCAAAGTCCTCAAGGAATTGGGTCCTGGGATCCAGTGGCTGCATAGCTACTTCACCGACAACAAAGTTTATTGTGTGTACCTGGCCTCCGATGAAAATATCATCATGGAGCACGCTAAAAAAGGGGGTCTACCAGCTAACCGGATTTCCAGAGTCCGGCACTTGCTCGATCCCTCGACGGCCGAGGGAACCGCCTGACCGTTACGAGCCCGCCAACCCGTATTCGATAGCTTCGTCTGGGGACTGTGCCCATCCCCGCATCCAAGCGGTGGTCACGGCGGCTTCTGGTAGCCCTCGGCGGGCCGGCTCGAGATCCGCGTCGAGCTTCACCTTTTCTACCGGTGCCAACAAGGCCCCGATCTTTTGCCGCAGAGCAGTAGCGGACCCCGCCAGCTGGAGCGCACGTTCCCAGCTCCCTTGCCGGGTTGCAGAGCACGCCATCTCCTCGAGGACCCCGGCTACATCCTGTTTTCGACCGAGCTGGCGGCTGATTTGTAAACTTTCTGCGAACAGGGTATGGGCGCGAACGTGGTCGTCTTCTTCGGAGGCCAATCGCCCCAGATCGAGAAGCGAGCTGGCTATACCCGCCCCATCCTTCATCTCTCGAAAAATTGCTAGACCCTGTTCGTAAACTCGACGCGCTCCCGCTAAGTCCCCTTGCGCTCGGGCAACGTCTCCCTGGTGGTTCAGTGACCAACCCATCCCGGATCTGTCGTCAAGTGCCTCGAATCGAGAAAAAGCCTGTTCGTGCAGCGACCGGGCGCGCGCGTAATCGCCCTCTACCTTCGAAATATCGGCGAGGTTGCTGAGACTGCGAGCCGCCGACGCAGGCTCGCCCAGTTCCTCCCAAGCAAGAAGCGCTTCTTCACAGGATTCCTTTGCGGCCTTGTGATTTCCTACCAACGATTGGGTAACGGCCAGACCATTCAGGTTGGCGGCGATGGCCAAGCGATCTCCCTGCTCGCGAGCTATCGCCAGACTTTTCTGCGTGAACTCAAGCCCCGCGGCGAAGTCGCCTTGAAGGTTACAGAGCGCGCTGGCAACGGCGAGGATCCGCATTCTCATTGGTCCACTGCCGCCAGGCAGCTTGAGCAGCGCCGTGATCCAATCGAGTCCCTCGCTCGGATGAGCGTGCTGTAACCAGAATTGAGAAACTGCGCGAGCCAGCCGCAGACTCCAGTCGGCATTTCCGGTCTGGATTAGCCAAGCCAGTGCCGCGCGGATGTTGTCATGCTCAGAGAAGAATCGCTCCATCCATAACGCCTGCTCCGTACCATTGGCAAGGTGAGGCGCCCCGTCCTCGGCCATTATCATCATGTAGGCTGCATGCGCTCGGCGTGTCCCTGCCTCTTCTCCGGTTGCGGCGAGACGCTCGAGTCCGTACTCCCGCATGGTTCCGAGCATCCCAAAACGCGCCTCCCCGGCCGACTCGCCCATCTGCTGCAGGAGGCTTTTGTCCACCAGAGACGCGACGCCATCAAACACATCAAGCTCAAGATCGCCAACGTTTGCGACCGCTTCGGCAGCTTCCAAAGTGAATCCGCCGACGAAGACTGCCAGCCGCCGGAACAACTTTTGCTCTTCCCCGGTCAGCAGTTCGTAGCTCCAATCCATGGCACGGCGCAAGGTCTGCTGGCGTTCGGGTAGATCCAGCGCACCGCCGGTCAACAAACGCAGCCGGCTCTCCAGACGACCGAGAATTGCGGCTGGAGTCAGAACCTTTACCCGAGCCGCCGCGAGTTCGATGGCCAGCGGCAGACCGTCCAGTCGCGCACAAATCTCGATCACTGCCGCAGCATTGTCCTCCTTTAAGACGAAGCCCGGCTTCACCGCCCGCGCCCGCTGCACAAAGAGAGCCACCGCGGGACACTCCGACAGCAACTCAACCGGGTCCCGACTGCTCGGATCGGGAAACGCGAGCGGAGGTACTTGAAATTCCTGCTCTCCGTAGATATGAAGGGGGGATTGACTTGTGACCAAAATCTTGAGCGCCGGCGAGGCCGCCAGGAGCTCAGTCACAACCGGCGCGGCGGCCAACACCTGCTCAAAGTTGTCGAGCAGCAACAGCGCCGGCGGCAAACGCCGCAGGCGTTCCTTTATGTCCTCGATCAGGGCCCTGTTTGGGCTCGCTCGCACCTCCAGCGCTTGGGCGATGGTCGAGACCACTAGCCCGGAGTCCGAAGCGGAGGCTAGGTTAGCGAACCACACACCTCCCGCGAATTGCTTCGCAACATCTTCGGCCAATTGCACCGCGAGCCGGGTCTTGCCGGTGCCGCCCGGACCGGTTAGGGTGATCAGCCGAATACCTTCCTGCAAAAGAAGCTTGTGGACGGCTCGTAATTCTCGTTCTCGGCCAACTAACGCGTTGCGCTGGGTGGGCAGCTGTCGCGGTGACGAGGTGATGGGCGACTCCACGACCGCCGCTCCCAAGTGGTCCCGCATGATCGTGAGGTCGCGAGCCAAATCCTCAGTCGATGTGTACCGATCCGCCGGTTTCTTAGCCAGGCATCGCTTCACTGCCCACTGAAGAGGCGGTGGAATCTGCGGGTTGAGGCGGCCTATGGACTCGGGCTCATCGCGCAGGATCGCCGCCAAAGTCTCCAGCGGGCTGCACTCCTTGAAGGCTCGCTTGCCAGTCGCCATTTCGTAAATGATGGCGCCGAAGGAGAACTGGTCCGACCGAAAATCGACTTTGTCTCCCGCCGCCTGCTGAGGCGACATATAGCCCACCGTGCCCAAGATCGTTCCGGGCTGGGTCATGAGGTTCGGGGCGCAATTGATGGTGTCTTCATTTTCTGATCCTTCCAAAACGGCAGCGGTTGCCAGACCGAAGTCGAGGACCTTCACTCGACCTTCCCGACTCACCAGGATATTTTCGGGTTTCAAGTCCCGGTGGACGATGGCCTTAGCATGCGCCGCAGCCAGCGCGGCGGCCGCTTGCACAGCAATGTCGAGCAGCTCTTTGGTTGGCATCGCCCCACGCCAAAGAATCTGCCGCAGACTTTCTCCCTCGACCAGCTCCATGGCGATATACCAGACGGTTTGTTGTCCGACGGAATGACTACCAATGTCGTAGATGGTGATAATGTTCGGATGGTTCAGCGCCGAGGCCGATCGCGCCTCCTGCTCGAACCTTCGCAATGCTTCGCCATCGCATGCGCTAGTCTCGGGTAAGACTTTGATGGCAACTTCGCGGCCGAGTCGGGCGTCCAGCGCGCGATACACGTCTCCCATGCCGCCCGAGCCAAGGCGGGAGAGAATCTCGTACGGCCCGAGAGTGGTTCCGGTCGGAAGCGACATGAGTGTCAGCTTCACAGTTTACCTTCCGCACAGCCAGAGTGATCGTTGTTCTTCTAACGGGCTGGATGGGGTATCTGATCGGGGGTTGTGCAGGCAACGTTACTGCGATGGGCTAGATTTTCGCTTTGGCTTTCAGTCGCACCTGGCCGTCATTGACTTCAACCGTGTATTCCACGCTGTGACAGCCGTATTGTTTGCGGATTTGATCGGTCTTCTTCTGCACGAAGGAGCTAAAGTTCTCCATGTTTCCAGAGACCTCTTCGCCAGCGTTGCGCTTGGCTTCCGTAAGCACCCGGTATAGCTTTTCCACTTTATCGCGATCGACGCGTGCGTCAGAACATTGCACCGCAAAAGCTTGCTCAGCTTTGCCAGGAAATGGCTCCCCCACAGGGGCTGCTGCTCCAGCGGCAACCGCCAAGGCAGCTTGCGAAACGCCGTAAACTTTGTGTTCAGACTCGTGCGCCTCGGGGCGCACCCCTTGAACGGAAAGCAGCGCGTCCTGCGGACGCCGATAGCCTTCCTCTCGAATTCGGGCCTTCTTGCGCCACAGGTCGCTGTAAATTGCATAGCGCTGCGCGATTGCGTTGTAGCGAAATCGCTGCCCGAAACTCATCCTGCCGCCTCCGTCGCTGAATTTACGCAGCAAACTCAATACCTTCCACTCGACATCGGTGGGTGGGCGCTTAGTCGGATTGCTGAAGAACACTTCGTACTCAATCTTCAGCCGCCGCAGCTGGGACTCGAGTAGCGTGAGCTCTTCGTCAACAGTCAAGGTGATTCTCCTTCAGCAGTTTAGGGTGTGCGGACCGACGAAGCGAGGTCCCGATTGGGCACGAGAGGGATGGAACGAAAGTTACTTAACGGCGGTTTTTGGCAATCATCTTTCTACTCTATGGTCCAAAATCCCGAGTGTACCAAGCTGAAAGCTGACGGCTGAGAGCTGAAAGCTGCTCACAACTCCAGCTCCATATACATGGCGCCTTCTATCGGATTCGGCCGATAAGGCGCGATCTCGCGAAACCCGAGAGCGCGGTAGAGTCCAACTGCATTTTTCATCTTTGGCTCAACTGTATCCAGCCGGACCTTTTTGTACCCAATGCTGTTTGCCTCCGAAATCACGGTGTTGGTTAGGATCCTCCCGAGTCCGGTCCCGCGAAATTGAGGACGAACATACAGCCGCTTAATTTCGCAGATACCCGGCTCCAGGCTATGCAGAGCGACGCATCCGGCGGACTCGGCGCCACACTTTGCCAGCAACAATCGGCCATCGGGTGGAGTATAGTCCCCGGGCAATCCAGCAAGTTCTCGATCAAAGTTCTGGAAGCACAAGCTAAATCCGAGTGACTCCGCGTACTCCACAAAAAGTTCCCTAACTACTGCGACCTCGGCGGAAGATTCTGCTTGCGAAATATCCACCCGCAAATGGGCTACCGGTTTCATCGCCGTTTAATGCGCCTCATCGGCCGTCGGAGCCGTATCCGGCGTATCAACTTTTTGGGCTAGTGGGTTAGGCGGCAACTCTGGAGGAGGCTGGAATTCTCCCGCGTCTTTTCCCGCGAGCGCGATTTTCATAAAGTCGATCCAAATCGGCAACGCGGCGAGCGCGCCCGTCTCTTTCGGCCCGAGGGACTTTTTTTCGTCGTACCCAATCCATACTCCCGCCGACAACGAAGGAGAAAAACCCACGAACCATGCGTCGGTGAAATCATTGGTGGTCCCAGTTTTTCCAGCCAAAGGATACTTCACGCTGGCGGCGGAAATCGCCGTTCCATGCAAGACTACTTCCCGCAGCATGGAAGTCATCAGCCGGGCTGTCCGCGAACTCACTACATCCTTTACGTCCGGAAAATCTTCTTCCAGCACCCTTCCTTCATAGTCGGTGACCTTGCTGATGAAGCGGGGAGCCACCCGCACTCCGTCATTCGGGAAAACACTATAAGCGGACGTTTGCTCGAACAGTGTGACTTCCGCAGCTCCCAAAGCCACAGGCAAGTAAGGAGGCAGAGTCGAAGTGATCCCGAAGCGCCGGGCATAATCAATTACCGTTTTAATACCTAGCTTGTCCGCTAGTTTTAACGCAGGAATATTTCTCGATTGAGCCAGAGCCCGTTGAAGAGTAATCGTCCCTTGAAATTTCTCGTCATAGTTGTGCGGCGTGTACGGCCCCGACGCAGTTTGGAAGGTTGTAGGAGCGTCTAGAATCGTGTCGTCTGGCCTCGCGCCCTGATCGATTGCAGCCGTATACACGTAGGGTTTGAAGGAGGATCCGGCTTGTCGCAGAGCCTGGGTCGCACGATCAAACTTGGACAAATTGAAGTCGCGCCCTCCAACCATTGCCTTGATACCCCCGTTGGCATTGTCGATGGCTATTAAAGCGCCCTGCGCCCCGGAATCCTCTTCCAGGCTTACCCGCAACTTTCCGGAAGAAGGAAGTGAGAGAACTTTTATGTAAACGATGTCGCCAGTTTTGAGAATGTCTTTGAGATTGCGATGAGTCCATGCCGCGTCAGTCTGCGTAAGCACCGAGGTGTATCGTCCAATCTTGATTTCGGAACCGCTTGCAGTCGTCGATGTGACGAGCGCGTGCATATACCCACCGGGTTCCGGATCATCCTGCCAGTCTGGATTATCGAAGGAACCCAGCGAGCCGCCGTTCGCCAGCACGTTTTCTAGATGTCCGCGCCAGCCGTGACGTTGTTCGTAGGTTGCCAATCCATCAAGCACAGCTTGATTCGCGCTCCGCTGAAGATCCATATTCAGCGAAGTGTAGACTCGCAATCCGCCCTCATGAACTTGATCGCTGCCATATTTCGCTTCCAGGTAGCGGCGTATTTCCTCGACAAAATAAGGCGCCAGCGAATTAGGGTCGTGTGCCACATTCAACGCAAGCGGCTGGGTGCGAGCTGCGGCCGCTTGTTGCGAAGTGATCTTGCCATCTTCCAACAGTGAGTTGATAACCAGATTCCGCCGGCGCAGCGCACGATCGGGATGAACAATTGGCGAATAATAACCGGGAGCTTTCGGCAATCCCGCTAGAAGAGCGGCTTCATCCAATGTGAGCTGTTTCGCAGGTTTGCTGAAGTAATATTCCGAGGCGGCTTCAAAACCGTACGTTCCGTGTCCAAGAAAAATCTGGTTCGCATAGAGAGTAAAAATCTGCGGCTTGGTAAAGCGCCGCTCGATCTGTATTGCCAGAAGGCTTTCCTGAATTTTGCGGTGGAGAGATTTATCTGGCGAGAGAAAAAGATTTCGCGCGAGCTGCATGGTCAGGGTTGAAGCCCCCTGTGCGCTGCCCCCGGATTTAATGTCTCGATATGCCGCGCCCGCAATGCGCCAGATATTGATTCCGGAATGGCGGTAGAAATCTTTGTCTTCGATGGAGATTAAAGAATCGCGTAGCACCGGCGGATAGTCCTCGTAGGAAGCTACAACGCGCCGTTGCAGCGCGAAAGATCCAATGATCCGATTTTGATCATCGTAGAGCTCGGTAATCGAACTCGGCCGATAGTGTTCCAGTTCTTCAACCTGGGGAAGGTCCGTCGAATAAACCAAAATCAATCCCGCAGCAGCGCCAACCGCGGCAGAAAGCAGGACGAGCAACCCGAAGAATAGCCTGCCGAACAGCTTCCTGCGAGCCGGTTTAGTTGCTGGAGGCTCCTCTGAAAGCAGTGGGCTCATGAGATTTAGACCCCGTATTTCGCTGAATCCGAAAGTGTCGGAGCAATAAAAAGCCCCACTCACACGGGCGGGGCCGACGACCAAGGACGAGCGACCAATGACAGACTCTAACTGGTCCGCTTCTTTAACACCTCAATCGCTTTATCCAATTGCTGATCGGGTTGAGGCGCGGCTTTCTCTGTCTCGGTTGAGGGCTCTGCATTCTCGTCCTCGTCCGGAAGTGCTGCCTCATCGTCGGTATCGGCCACTAGGACATTCGGGGTGATTGCCGAATCCTGAATTGCCTTCCCGCTGGGAGTGTAATATTTCGCGACGGACAATATTAACGCCGAGCCGTCCCCCATCTCGATTACTTTCTGAACGCTTCCGTCACCGAAGGTCTTGTCTCCCACAATATCGCCGCGGGCATTTTCCAGAATCGCTGCAGCCACAATTTCAGCAGGGCCAGCCGTTCCTTTGTTAACCAGAATTACCAACGGGAGATCGCTGACATCCTTCGATGGGTCCGCGTTAAACGCCTGCCGCGGATACTTCTGCCCCTGCACGTAAGTGATGACGCCATGGTTCAAAAAGAGATTCGCAGTCGCGATGCCTTCCGCTTCATCGCCCTCGGCGCAATTTCGCAGGTCCAAGATCAACTTTTTGGCTCCCGCCCTTTTCAGCTCCTTCAACTTTGAAGCTATTTCCTCGGACTTGCCTTTCGTGAAAGCATCAACCTTAATTTCGGCAATTCCAGGCTCAACCGTCTTTTCGACCACTGCTGGAACCACAATGATGTCGCGCGTGATAACAGTCTTCTGAGGCTCGGCTTTGCGCGCCCTGACCACCGAAAGAGTCACATTCGAACCCGGTTCTCCGGAGAGCAGGTTGTGAATTTCCGCCAGTGACATCTCTCGCGTGCTCTTGCCGCCGATGGCTTCGATGATGTCCGTATCCTGAAGCCCGGCCTTATCCGCAGGACTTCCAGGAATCACCGAAATTACCGATGCATACCCGAATCGCTTGGAGACAGCTGCGCCAATGTCGCCCTTCGCGTCCGTCTTATGGGACTTGTAGTCTTTGTATTCAGCCGCGCTGAGATAGCTCGAATTAGAGTCCAGCGACTCCAACAGCCCGTGTAAAGCCCCATTAGTAACTTCAGGGATATTCGGCTCTTCCACGTATTCGCTGCGGACTCGAGACAGCACTTCGCTATAAACCTGAAGCTGACGGTACGCGCCATCCCCGTCGTTGGAAGCGCGAACGCCGGTCATCCCGCCGGCAAGAGTAAAAAACAACACCGCAGCGGATAAGAGCAAAATTGCGGACTTAACTTTTATAGACATCGATGATTGTCCTAGTAACGATTTGTCCTGGTACTGACTTGGCCTGGTGTGGGTATCCCCGGTTAAGATTTTCCGGAAGAAGCCTTCCCATTATATCTTCTTTGATGCAGGCTTCCGCGAATTAGCTTCGGCCAAAAGAGGCGATAGTAACCCCGGCCCCTTACTTGCAGCCCTGTAGCTGGATTCCCGCAGGTCCGCCTGTGTTGTACTTAGCCAGAACGACATTCTGTTGTGATAGAGGCGCAACACACCAGATCGCTCGTTCGGAATCCGAGATGGCGTTTCGATCATACGGATCCATTGTCTAATTGTTGTCTGCGCCGTGGAAGAACTGAGTCCCGAAAATCTGCGGTTGATTGATGGAATGGAGATACCGATCCATCGTGGCCGCCGCCATGTAGCGGGCGGCTTGGTTCCCCTTCGCTGCGGCCGTCATGCTCAAGACATGCGCCAGAATGAAACCCTGTGAGTCGCTTGGGTGCTGGAAGATCAGTGCAGCGAAGTAGTAGTCACTCGCCGTTTTAATTTCACCTTTCGCGAGCATGCCACGAACCGCCTTGCGACGCTCAGCATCGTGCTCGCCAACAGTTTTCCCGTCCAAAGTGCTTGGGTCACGCACTTGGCCCTTGCCAAACATGTCATTGCCTCGATCCCACTGGTCATCAATCACAAGGCGAACCAGTTCTGGATTTGCGTCCGTTAAGGCGGGTATCGTCGGAGAAAGTTGGGGTGACCGGGCGTTTAACGGTAGTGTGGGAGATTCGACCTGCTGCTGGCTCCATGCCATGCTAGACGACAGCAAGAGGGCGCGGAGGATAATGGATCGAATTAGAGGTTGTATGCGCGTGTACCAGAGTTTACAAGGAACAATCTTATGATTCCGCTCCATGTATTCGATTCGCGATGCACAGGTCCTTCGCTTTCGCGCAAGATGACAACTCGTGAGTTATGGCAGCTCAAAAAATGACACCGTCGAAAATGGCCGCCGAGATTCGCAACCTGCTGAAGAGTGGCGGATCGAGCGAGCAAGTCGCCAGCGCGCAGAGATTTTTCACAGAAGAGATAAAGTCCCATGGGTGGACCACGGAAGACCTGCGAAGATCCGCGACCAGGTTGCGTCGTAATATCCGCAACGAGTTCGGTCTCGAATTTCTGGTTCGGGTTGCGGACCAGCTCTTTGCCGGAAAAGTTCTCGAAGAGAAGATTTATGCAGTCTTTCTGCTGGAGAAAATCACACATGAGCTCTCCGACGCCGAATTCGAGCTATTCGAATCCTGGCTTTCCCGGATTAGCAATTGGGCTGACCATGATGGACTCGTTCATTACCTAATAGGTCCGATGATCGTTGCCAAGCCAGCACGAAGCAAGAGAGTCTTCCTTTGGGCAAGATCCACGAACCGCTGGCATCGCCGCGCCGCCTGCGTTGCTTTGATCCATGCGACGCGCAAGAAAATCGTTTTCGCCCAAGTTGTCCATCTGAGCAATCTGCTTCTAAACGATGCCGATGATATGGTCCAAAAAGGGCTTGGCTGGCTCTTGCGAGAGACAGCCAAGGCTGATGCGAAGCGAGCCGTGCCTTACCTGATGACCATTCGCGAACGTGCGCCGAGATTGGTGCTACGCACAGCATGCGAGACATTGCCGGAGCAAGCGCGGAGGCGGATTTTGTCGAGGACGCCGTGATGGGCGCCCTCCGGGATATTCGCGCTAATCCAATTGCGTAATTTAGAATAAAACCTTGCCTATGAATCTTGCCGCCATACAGTCTGCGCTTCGCGAGCGCAACATTGACGCATGGCTGTTTTACGATCATCACCATCGCGATCCAATAGCCTATCGGGTTCTCGGACTGTCTCCGGGCCTGATGGTCACGCGGCGCTGGTTCTACCTTATTCCCGCCGAAGGGGAACCTCAGAAGCTGGTCCACAAAATTGAGGCCGGTCATCTCGACACGCTGCCAGGACCCAAGCGGCAGTACGCAGGCTGGCAAGAGCTTTTCGACACTCTTAAGGCGATGCTAGCCAATTGCCGCGACATCGCAATGCAATACTCGCCCAACAATGTGGTGTTCCTAATCTCGTTGGTCGATGGCGGCACTCTCGAACTGATCCGGGGACTCGGCAAAAATGTAGTCAGCTCGGGCGACCTGGTCGCATTGTTCGAAGCTACATGGACGGAAGCGCAAATCGCGTCGCACTTTGCGGCGCGTGACGCAGTCGACAGAATCACCGCGTCGGCATTCCAGGAAATTGGCCATCGCGCGCGAAATGGGGGCACTCACGAATTTGAGATTCAGCAATGGTTGTTGGAAGCCTTTCGACGTGAGCAGCTGCTGACAGTTGATGCTCCGGTAGTAGCCGTCAACAGGAACAGCGGCAATCCCCACTACGAACCGCGGGCCGAGACTTCGGCTCCCATTCGCGAAGGCGACTGCGTCCTTCTAGATGTTTGGGCCAAAAAGAATACGCCAGAAGCCGTCTACTACGACATTACATGGATGGGTTTCGTGGGCAAAACCCCCGCGGGCCGGGTACAGCAGATTTTCGAAATCGTCCGCGATGCGCGTGACCTTGGCGTGAAGACCGTGCAAGATTCGATCACCGCCAGCAAAGCTATTGCGGGTTGGGAAGTTGATCGCGCCGTCCGCGGACACATAAAAAGTGCAGGATTCGGAGAATCTTTCATTCATCGCACCGGGCATTCGATCGGAACCGAAGTGCATGGCGTTGGCGCAAACATGGACGACCTGGAAACCCACGATGAACGCAGGATTATTCCCCACTCGTGTTTTTCCATTGAGCCCGGCATTTATCTTCCGGAATTTGGAGTGCGCAGCGAGGTCAATGTGTTAGTCCGCCCCCATGCCGCCGAAGTAACTGGTAAAATTCAACGGGAACTCGTGATCATCTGAATGGCAAATTCTTCACTTAAGAAAAACGCGGCAGAGGTTCGAGCCGCGCAAGTACCCTCGCAACCTCTCAGCGTAATTTCAATCGTTGCTCCGGCTGTAGGATGGCTGATCCCCGGCGCCGGACACCTCATGCAAAAGCGTTGGATTCGCGGGCTGCTGCTGATGGCTTCCATCGTCCTCATGTTTGTTCTCGGAGTCCTGATGGACGGACGCATCTACCGGCCAAATGGCGGCGACATTCTGGACATCCTGGGTTTCGTTGGCGACGTTGGGGCTGGCGGGCTTTATATTGTCAGTTTGGCCCGTGATCTCGGCCAAGGGCCCATAGCTCACGCCACGGCTGATTACGGGACCAAATTTCTCATCGTGGCAGGCTTGCTGAATTTCATCAGCGTGGCAGACGCTTATCACATTGCGATTGGGAAAAAACCATGAGCTTGGCACTGTCCCATTTCAATGCCGCGGTGCTGTTCGCAGTTTTTGCATCCACTGTTTTCGGAATCACCCAGCGAAATACTGTGCGAGATCAAGTCCGTTATGGTCTGTACTGCTTCGTCATGTTCGTCGGCGGAGTTTTGCTGGCGGGTTGGCTGATGTGGCTTTTGCGCCGGTAGGTCTTGAATTTATTTCCTTCAGCTCTCGAAGCACTGCCTCGAGACTTGCGTTACGAGAATAATTTTTGCCGCGGATCTGAACGCCTTGAGCATCTTACCTTGTTGAAGTCAGTTGCAGCTTCTACACTCGGTCTTCCGGGACTAATTTCTTAAAATGTACCGCCCCGCAGTTTGCCGGGGCGGGGAGGATGAATGGGCAGGTCTGTTGCTATCGTTTTTGGGCTTCCTTCGATCATCGTGCTGGCGTCCTTCCTCTCCGGGTGCAGCAGCGGTAGCGGCGTAAATGTGGTCTCTTACCCGACCCCCGCGATCGTAGCCCTTACTCCTGCGACAACCGCTTCGATAGATGTTGGCGCGACGTTGAGCTTCACCGCAACTCCTGAGGACAACGCCAAAGCAACTGTACCCCAGCCGATTACTTTTCTTTCCGGTAATCCTGCGGTTGTGACAATTGCTGCTAACGGTATCGCCTGCGCTGGAACATGGGATTCACTAGCCAGTCCGCAGGTATGCACCCCGGGGCCGGCCGGTGTGGCCCAAATTACGGCCATCGTACAGGGGGTGAGCAGTCCTCCGACGACCGTTTATGTTCACCAGCACATCGATAGCATCTCGATCAGCCCCGTCCCCACTCAGGCTAATCCCACAGCGCCTTGCGTGACCAAAGGTCAGACATTTGAATATGCCGCGAAGGCCCTCAGCCGCGGTTCCGACATAACATCCACCGTAGGACAATTTAACTGGACCTCGTTGGACCCGACTGTTGTTACATTCAGCACCACCGTTAATGGCCTCTCGCAAAGCCAAGCTCAAGCCACTGCGATGCTGCCGGGCGTTAGCTCCATGTTTGCCAGCGCCGGGTCAGTAAATAGCGCCTCCTTCAATTTTGTAACTTGCCCGGTCGAGTCGATTTCGCTGTCCGTGAATGGCGTTAGCGGCAATTTGTTAACTCTTGCGCAGGGTTCGACTCAAACGATTACCGCCACGGTCATGGACAGCATGAAAAACGTCATCACCGGAGTTCCCTTGAAGTGGTCTTCGTCCCAACCTACGTCTGTAGGTGTGGCTGCCGGCACGGTGACCGCACTCACAAACACCGGAACCATCACCGCATCCGCGGCAGGAGGCGCTTCGGTAGTCGCATCGTGCACGCCGCCTACATGTAACATTGGGTTTGAACCATCGCTTCCGATCTATCCACAGTCGTCGATCGGTGTTGTCGTTACTCCGATCTCGACTTCTACTGCGGCGTCCGGCACGCTCTTTGTAACAACCGACGGTTGTCAGACAATTGCCGGTTGTATCACCACGCTCGTGCCCATAACTCTGCCGGCGAACACACTAGGCACTGCTACGGATCTCCCGGCCGTGCCTGATTCTCTCGTCCTCAGCCCGGACGCAACCACCGCTTATTTGGGAACCAGCTTCGGCCTATTTGGCACCAGGGGATTGATGAAATTTGTTGTAAGCGGAGCATCCCTGACTCAAAATACGTCGGTAGTAGGCAAAGTAGTCGCGGTTTCTCCTGATGGAAGTAAGCTCGTCGTCTCGGATATCGCGGATTCGAACTCCTCACAACAAGTGCTTGTCTTCGACACCACATCCAACACCGCTACTTCTTTCCCTTTAGCTGCTGGAACAACAAACGTAGCGGCGGACTTTTCTCCTGATAGCCTGAAAGCCTTCGTGGTCGCTAGCAACGGAAGCGCGAGCACGCTGTACGTCTATTCGAAAGTCGACGCACTTCAGACGATCCCCCTCACCACCGCAGGGGCTGATGTTGCGTTTTTGCCGAGCGGAAATTTCGGGTACGTCGCGGCTGGAGCCATTCCAGAACTCTCGCTGGTGCCCACTTGTGACAATCCTCCGCCGGGCACTGCGCCTTTAATTCAGACAACGCCGACGACTGTGCCGCCTGTTCTGATACGCCCGGTTGTCGATGGAAGGGTCGCTACAGCGGAGCCGCCTGGCATAGAGTTCTTCACTCCGACCGTCAACGGAAGCGGTTGCGCTTTCCCTAGACCCTATCCAGGAACAGCGTCTTTAATTCCTGGCGATCTGACAGTTAGCAACACAGCGTCCTTTTTCAATCTTGGCGTCGGAAATTTCATACCGAAGCAGCTGATTATTTCTCAGGATGGCTCGGCCGCTTACATCGTCGCGAACGACACTAACAACAATCCGCTTGGAGTCATTCTGGTTTTCAACATTCCCGGGCGGACCTCGTCAGCTATCAGCCTTGCTGGCAACGCGATTCCGCTCCAGGCGGCACTCACTCCAGACGGAACTGTGCTCTATGTTGGTGCGTCGGATGGGACCGTACACGCGGTGAGCACTGTTGCCGGAGGCGACTTCCAGCAAATCCCGTTTCCGTTGGGACTTTGCCTGAATTCCGCAGGCCAGCCCTTTGTCGGGGCAACCTGCAATCCCGACCTAATCGCTGTCACTCCGTAAACGTCGGGTAGAGAGGTGGCTTGCCGTGTCTTGTCCAGGACGGGAGGCCAGTAAGAGAGTTCTCAGGCGGACCGCCGTTACGAAGCGGTCTTCGCTTTTTCCAAATCGCGGCCGACGCTGTCTAACACTCCGTTAATAAATTGCACGGATTCGGGACTGGAGAATTTCCGGGCGATCTCCAACGCCTCATTAATGATGACCGCCCGCGGCGTCGCCGGAAATCCCACAAGCTCCGCCACCGCCGCGCGCAGGATATTCCGGTCAACTGCGGACATGCGATCCATGCGCCAATGTTCGGCATGGCGCTCGATCAGCTCGTCAATGTCAGATCCGCGATCGTTCGCCACCTGAAAGAGATCTTCGGCAAAGCCTTGTACATCGGCGCCCACAGAAGTGCGCTCCTTCCAGAAAGTTTGGCGTACAGATTCCGCGTCCTGCTTTCCCATCTCTGCCTGGAAAAGCATTTGAAGCACAAGTTCACGAGATTTGCGTCGGGTTCCCATGGAAATCGCGTTAGAAATTTAGTTTACAGGAAAGATGCAGTTGCATGACACACTGGTCGCGCTGATTGAAGCTAGTGGGAAGACTGGAGTGGAATGCAGTCGAACCCGACCCTCCTCGCGGTAATTTAGAATTAACAACGATTTCCAAGGCAGAGGCCACTCCGATGTCGATGACTGACCCAGCTCCCGCCAGAATGGTCGCGCACACCATGGTGACCACGCAATTTGAATTGGACGGCTTCAGAGTAGTCCGATCCCTCGGAGTAGTTCGCGGAATTGTCGTGCGCTCGCGATCCATCGTCGGCACAATAGGCGCCAGCCTTCAGACGATCCTCGGCGGAAATATCACATTGCTGACGAATCTATGTGAGAAGACTCGTGCCGAAGCTTTTGATCTGATGCTTCAGCACGCCGCCGAACTCGGAGGAAATGCCGTTGTCGGCGCCCGTTACGACGCAACCGAAATCATGCAGGGGCGTAACCGAAGTCCTCGCTTATGGAACCGCGGTTTTCGTGGAACCCACTAAATAAAATGGGCTACGTCTTTGGCCCTTTAACTCCCGCGAGCAGCTAGAATGGCAATCCCGGCGTCTAACTATCGGAAAGCATGAAGTACGCCTTAATTACCATTTTCCTGTCAATCATCGGATTCGCCCAGACCAACACGCCGCCAATCGGCGTTCCCTCGTCGTCTCAGTCCATCCCGACCGACCAGCAGAACCAAAACAAAGCTAAAGTTTTACTCGATCAGATGATCCAGTCTTTGGGCGGCAACGCTTATTTGTCTATCGAGGACGTTTCCCAGGAAGGCCGCACCTATAGCTTCCACTTGGGCAATCCAACCAGCGCTGGCCTTATTTTCTGGAGATTCTATAAATATCCCGACAAAGAGCGGATAGAACTCACCAAGCAGCGCGACGTCGTTGAAGTGTTCAATGGCCAAGTTGGAGTGGAAATCACCTTCAAAGGCGCGCGCGCATTGGAGACCAAAGAGCTGGAAGACGTTTTGCGTCGCCGCGAATATGCTCTAGACGTTGTCTTGCGCAAGTGGCTCAACGAACCAGGGATTGCGCTTTTCTACGACGGACCTTCGGTCGCCAATCAGAAATCAGCCGAGAAGGTTACCATCATGAACACGCGCAATCAGGCGGTCGATCTTTATATCGATGCCAACACCTATCTACCTCTCAAAAAGAGCTTCTCATGGCGCGACGCCACCGATAAGCAACGCAATATCGAGGAGGAGGTCTATGACAACTATCGGCCCGTCGGCGCGATTATGTCCCCATTCGTGGTCACCCGTTACTTCAATGGAGACATGTCTAACCAGCGGTTTATAACCTCAACTGCCTACAACAAGGGATTGACTGATTCCATGTTCAGCACGCAGCAGGGGGCATCTCGAAAGTGACGGCCCTAGCCACGATTGTAAATCTTTGTAAAAGATACAGTTACGCCGCGATCTGATCCGACTTCGTCGACCATTAACCACGCATTGTGGCTAATTTGCCACAGCCTGATTGAAGTCCTTAAAGGTAATCTAGCTCAGGTTCTTCCCCCAAATTTTTGAAGTTCGAACACACAGTCCGTACCGCCGTGGAATGCCAAGGGATCGGTCTTCACAGCGGTGCCCCCGTCACCCTTCGAATCTCGCCAGCTCCCGCGGGTACGGGCATTATCTTCCGGCGTGTAGATCTCGATGGCTTCGAAGTCGAGGCGATTAGCCGCAACGTCGCCCGCGTCAGCTACGCCACCAGTCTGATGAAACGCGGCGTTTTAATTTCGACTACCGAGCATTTGCTTTCCGCCTTTTTCGGCACCGGCATCGACAACGTGATCGTCGAATTGGATAATCTTGAACTTCCCATTCTCGATGGCAGCGCTCTACCTTTCGTTCAACTCATCCAAAAAGCTGGCATTCGCAAGCAGCGGCGCGAGCGGCGGTATCTAAGAATTCGGCGCGAACTTGAGCTTCGCGAGGGCGACAAATTTATCGGAGTCTATCCCGCTGACACGCATTCCGTTTCCTACGTAATTAATTTTCCTCACTCGCTGATCGGCAAACAGCGCTTCTGTGTCGATCTGTCCGACGGAAATTACTTGCGCGAAATAGCCCCGGCTCGCACCTTCGGTTCGCGGGCCGACGAGAGAACCATGCGCAACATGGGTCTGATTCGCGGAGCCTCGGCCGAAAACTGTATCGTCCTCACCCAGGATGGAGTGGAAAACCCTCCCTTGCGCTTCAATGACGAATTCGTGCGTCACAAAGTGCTCGACCTGATCGGAGACCTGGCATTACTGGGAAAGCACATCCTAGGAAACGTAGTCGCCGACCGCGCAGGGCACGCGATGCACACAGCATTAGTATCACGGCTCCTGCGGGATCACTCGTTGTGGGAAGAAACCACAGCCGAAGACACAGCCCATCCCCATCCGATAAGTGTCCAGGAACCAGCCCAACAGCTCGTCTAAGAGTCATCCCCGGAGCCAGGTAGAGACGCGGCTTGCCGTATCTGATCTTGCAGCCGTAACCCATGTCGCCGCATTCTGTTGTGGACTGTGTGGCGCGGGCGTTCTCGCCCGCGAGCCGCCTGGGACCAAAAACAACATCCAAAACAAAGGCGGCGGACAGGAGTGTCCGCCCTACATTTTTCAATCCGCGGCGTGCGGGCTGGTCTCATTCCAGTCGAAAAAGTATTTTTCCTGCACTAACTTTTCGAGTTCGGCGCGAGCGTGGGCGGTCAACTTTGCGGCGTAGTTCTTGGCGGATTGCTGGTACTCGGGAGTTAATTGCTCTACTCGGACTGCAAGCAGCGGCGCGTCCTGCTCGAGCATGCGAACCAGTCGCTGGGCGCGATCAATCTTTGAATGGATAGGAAGCATTCTTTCCGCCTTGATGTGAGAATCAATAAAGGTTGGCGGAAAAAAAGCTCTGCCGCAAGTCACCACTTTGATGCGCCAAAATCTACGAACACGGGCTATCATTCATAATCCAGACAAGGAGTCGAGCACCGCAATATGCCTGAAATCACCCAAGAACCCCAAAGGAAAATCTACCCAAGCCTGTCAGGGCTTCCGCTGTCATTCCAGTTGCAATGGCCTTTCCATAAATCGGCGTCGGGCTCGGATTTCTGGGTCTTGCACGGCGATATTCGTCTGGAAAATTCAACAGGATTGCACGCTCCCGTCGCCGTCAACCTTTCTGCAACGGTTCGTGAAGTATTGCCTTCGCTCGAGGCCAAAGATGCCGAAGGACCCGTAATCAATGCATTGCGAAAGGATGTTGACCGCCGGCAGATTGAGTTTGTGAAGTCGGGTAAGTTAGTGCCCGTGCATTTTTCAAGCCGCCTGTACGACTTCAAACGCAACAAGTGGATGTTCGGAAAGGCGTCGGACGATGACATCTCGCGGTTACTGCTGCGGAAAGTTTATTGGCAAACGCTAATGGCAGAGGCACCGGTTTGGCTGGGCGATCCCACTGAGGCCCTATACGTGGAATCGTCGTCGGAGCAGATGTTACAGGTAGCCGCCAAACTTAAGGCAGAGGGGCTAATCACTCTACAGGGGGAGTCGGCGTCAGCGAACGCGGCGCTGATGGCGCAAAAAGAAAAGTTCGACGCCGAGATGCAGTCGGCGCTATCCGAGATTGAGAAGAAATACGCCTTCGAGAGAGGTTAAATCCCTTAAAGGCGGTGATCCGAAGCCTCAGGGCAACTCGCAGCATGGAATCCGACTCAGGCATGGCGCGAGAACTTAGCATGCCGTCCCTACGGCAATTCAACATCCAGAGCATAGATTTCCTGGGTGCTGGTGTCGCGAACGTAGAGGCGGGAATTGTCCGGTGACAGACCGCCCCACAGTCCCCAATGTCCGGCGTAACGACGCACGCTGCTGAGGCTGAAGAGATCTTCGGGATGGTGGTCGCCTAGCTTAGTGCGGCGTGAGGCGGGATTGCCTCCGGCAGCGGTGTCGTAATAGAAATAGCGGCTGTCGGACGACCAACCGCCGTAGTTGACATTGCTATCAGTGAACCACTCCGACCATGTCTGCGTTTGGAAATCGTAGAGCATGACTTTTTTGGAATCTACCGAAACCGCCGAGAGATAGCGGCCATCCGGCGACCAGCGTGGGCTGAACAAGCCTTGCGAACCGGGCAGAACGGACGTTTGACGGGTCTTCAAGTCAACCAACTGAATATCGTTGGTGCCAGATTGGTCACGACCAAGCCTCCCGAAGGCCAGCCGAGTGCCATCCGGCGACCAAGTCGCGTCAATTTCCGGCGTGTTTTCGGACAACAACTCTTCGGGTGAGCCGCCCTGCGCCGAGATCAGAAAGATTTTCCACGGCTTTCCTGCCTGAGCACCGATGTAGGCGACCTGGCTTCCGTCCGGCGACCAACTAGGAAGAGCGGCTACCCGTGGTGGATATGTAAGCTGGAGGCGCTCGCTGCCATCTACCCGGCTGCGCCACAGAGTGCCGTCAGGCACGGTGCTGTAAGTGACCCACTTGCCATCGCGCGAGAAAGCTAGGTCGGTTGCGGAAATGCCTCCGAGAAACGGGACGAATTGTTTAGAGGCGCCGTCATAACGGATGAGCTCTCCGCGGCGTTGCACGCCCTCAACAAACAGCTTTCTACCGTCTAGCGCGGGCACGGCAGTCGAATACAGAAGCGGCCCGGTTGTTAGTTGAACCGGTTTTGGGGAAGCCTTTCGAAAGAGACCTGTGGACTCCCGGAGCGCACAGAGATTGTTCTCGCTACCCGAAGCGGACTCAAAAATATAGTAGCGTCCATCCGGCGTCCACGACCCGCAACATTCGGACGGCGGATTGTGCCATCCGGCAAACAATTGGTGCAAATCGGAGCCGTCGCTGCGGACTTCCCATAAGGATTGCGCATTCGCCTCCCCAACGATATAGAAGCGGATGCGGCTTCCATCTGGAGAAAACCTGGCCCCAGCCGGAAAACCCTGTACGGAAACCAAGAGATGGGGGTTGCTTCCCTCAGCGGTGGCCAGGTACAGAGCTGAACCCTTTGTGAACACTAATTGCTGACCATCCCGCGACCAACTCGCCCTAGTGGCTACTATGTCGGCCAGTCGGCGCGGAGAACCGGCGGGCAAAGGCAAAACCCAGAGAGGCAGATCCTGAGTGCCTGTGGACGCAAACGTGGTTACCAGGAGTTGAGAGTGGTCAGGCGAGATGTCGGAGAGCTCGACGTTCTTAATGGGGGTGGGAATTACCACCGTCTCGCCACCCGTGACAGAAACCTCGACTAAAATGTTCCCTTCGGGACGCAGCTGGATACCGTAGATACGCGATCCATCAGTCACCATGCGTCCCATGTTGTATCCGTCATGGGTGATCTGGGTGGCACTAATGACCTTAGGAGGACTCACAGGAAAGAAACTCCAGCCCATTCCCGCGGCGACTAACAGCAATGCCAAAGCGAGAGCTAACCAGGGCCACCGGCGCGTGCCACTGTGGGACTTTTCTGCAACCTGAGTGGCGACCGTAACTTTTCCGGAGGTCGAGTCTCGCTTCAATCGTTTCAGATCCCCTCGCATTTCCGCGGCGCTTTGGTAGCGGATGTCGCGGTCTTTCTCCAAAGCTTTGTCAATAAGCCGTTCGAGATCGGGGGGAATGTCAGGATTCGACCGGGCCGCCGGTGCGGGCGCCTTGCTTAGGATGGAATTGAAGATGGCGGCGGATGTGTCTCCTCGGAATGGTAAAGCTCCCGTAGCCATTTCGTAGAGCACGACGCCAAACGAAAACAGATCGGTGCGGACGTTGAGTTCCTTGCCCAGTGCCTGCTCCGGCGACATATAAGCCACCGTGCCCATAGTGCTGCCGGGACTGGTCAGGTGCTCTTCGGTCACCGTGCCAGCATCCGCCGAACCAGCACTGGAAAGCGGGCTGATTTTAGCGAGTCCGAAATCCAGAATCTTGGCGTGCCCGCGAGAAGTAACGAAAATATTTGCGGGCTTGATATCGCGGTGAACGATGCCTTTGGAATGCGCCGCATCGAGCGCGTCTGCAATCTCTATGCCGAGATCGAGCACACGTTCCGTTTCCAGGGGACGATTGAAGATCGTCTGCTTTAGCGTTTGCCCTTCCAGATACTCCATTGCTATGAAGGGCCGGCCTTGATCCTCGCCAATTTCATAAATGGTGCAGATGTTGGGATGGTTCAGCGCCGAGGCAGCGCGAGCTTCACGACGAAAGCGCTCGAAGGCCTGGGCGTCGTGCGCAACATCGTCCGGAAGAAACTTCAGCGCGACAAAGCGCCCGAGCTGAGTATCTTCAGCCTGATAAACCACCCCCATCCCACCGCCGCCGAGCCTTTGAGTTATGCGATAGTGGGAAACGGTCTTCCCGAGGCTGGATTCTGTCTCAGACATTGCGCGAGAATCTTAGCACGCCGTCTCTATGGTAAATCCACATCCAGCGCGTATATGTCCTGTGTGCTGAGGTCGCGTATGAAAAGCCGCGAATCATCCGGGGCCTGGCCGCCCCACGGTCCCCAGACTCCGAAATAACGGGCAAGTTCGTTCAGGTTGAGAATATCTTTGCAATGGTGCTCCCCGAGCTTAACCTGACAGAATTTGGACTTGTTGTTTAAAAAGCTGTCGTAGTAGAGGGAATGGCTATCTGCAGCCCAGGCGGGGTAACCGACGCTGGCCGGCTCGGTAAGCCACTCGGACCACTTTTGGGTGCGGAAATCATAGAGCATGAGCTTCTTCGATTGGTCGACAGTAACTGCGGCGAGATAGCGCCCGTCTGGGGACCAGCGGGGAGAGAACAGTCCAGCGGAACTGGGAAGCGTGGACATTTGGCGGGTCTTCATGTCCACCACCTGGATGCCGTTAGTAGCCATGTCCAGCGCGATTGAGAGGCGCCCAAAGGCAAGCTGGGTACCGTCGGCCGACCAACTGACGTTGATCTCGCCGACGTTTTCCGGTAACAATTCCTGCGGCGCTCCACCCTGCGGGGAGATCAGGTATATCTTCCAGGGCTTTCCCCCTTGTAACGAGACGTAGGCGATTTGACTCCCATCCGGAGACCATGCGGGCAGGCTCGCCAATTCCGGAAGATAAGTGAGCTGCTGCCGCTCGCTCCCATCTACGCGGCTGCGCCACAACGTGTTATCCGGAATGGAGATGTAAGCGACCCATTTGCCATCGCGGGAAAAGGACACGTCGGAGGCGGAGATCCCGCCGAGGAAGGGGACGAACTGTTTCGTTCCTAAGTCATAACGAACCAGTTCGCCACGTTGCTGAGTACCCTGCACGAATAGCTTTTTGCCGGATATATCCGGCAACGCGAAATTGTATAAGAGGGGGCCAGTCGTCAGCTGTGCCGGTGTGGTGGAGGCTCTGCGAAAAATGCTGGCGGAATCCCGCATGGCGAAGATGTTCCCGCCTTGGAGTATGTTCTCCTGGAAGATGTAGTAGCGTCCATCCTGGGTCCATCGTCCACAACACTCATTAGGAGGAGTACGCCAACCGGTCAGCAATTGATGCAGATTGGTTCCATCCGCGCGGACCTCCCATAGGGAGGTCCGATTTGAGTTCAACTGATCCTGAACCGAAAAGCGAATGCGACTTCCGTCGGGAGAGAAGGACGAGGCGAAGACAGGGCCGCGCGCGGAAATGAGGCGGTGGGGAGAAGTGCCGTCGGAGTTTGCCAGGTAAAGGTCCGCTCCGCGGCCAAATACGAGCTGTTTCCCATCCGGCGACCAAGTGGCGCTGAAGCCTCCTAGATCGCCCAGGCGACGAGGAGAACCGGTCGGTAGCGGCAAAGCCCATAGGGGCGTGTCTCCACTGCCCGAGGACGTCACACTGCGGACCAGTAGTTGGGAATGGTCCGGAGAAATATCCTGGACCCTAGGGTCTTTGACCGGTGAGGAAATCGGGGAGCTCTCGCCACCCGACGCCGCAACCTGGACCAGAGTTATGCTTCCTGGGCGGAATTCCGTAACGTAAATGCGCGCCCCGTCGGTCACCATATCTGCCATGGCGAAACCGTCATGAGTAATCTGCGTCGTGCCGGTGATCTTGGGTGGGGGGACGGGGAACAAGAAAAAATAAGCTGCTGATATCAGAACCACTAGGAAAATCGCAGAGGCGACTATGGCCACCCTAGAAAACTTGCTGAGAGTTGCCCGGCCTAAAGAAATGGGGGCGGCCGTCCCCTACGTGGGCTGCGGTGACACCTGAGCTGGTGTTTCGCTTTAGCCGCTTCAAGTCAGCGCGCATCTCCGCAGCGCTCTGGTAGCGAATTTCTGAATCCTTCTCCAGGGCCTTGTCGATAAGCCGTTCAAGGTCGGGAGGAATTTCCGCATTCAACCGAACCGGGGCTATCGGCGGCTTGTTCAGTATGGCATTGAAAATTGCCGCTGAAGTATCTCCGCGAAAGGGGAGTGCACCGGTCGCCATCTCGTAGAGCACGGCTCCGAAAGAGAATAAGTCAGTGCGAGTGTCCAACTCTTTACCCAAGGCCTGTTCGGGAGACATGTAGGCCACCGTGCCCATTGTGCTGCCGGGACTGGTGAGATGCTCCTCGCTCGCGGTGCCGGTTTCTCCAGAGCCGCCGCCCGGAAGCGCCGCGACTTTAGCAAGGCCGAAGTCCAGGATCTTGGCATGGCCGCGTGCGATCACAAAAATATTTGCAGGCTTAATATCGCGATGGACGATGCCCTTGGAATGGGCGGCATCGAGGGCGTCGGCGATCTCGATCCCAAGATCGAGCAACCGCTCCGTTTCCAGCGGGCGGTGGAAGATAGTTTGTTTTAGCGTCTGCCCTTCCAAATACTCCATCGCCATGAAGGGCCGGCCCAGGTGCTCCCCGATTTCGTAAATTGTGCAAATATTGGGATGATTCAGGGCGGAAGCCGCGCGAGCTTCCCGGCGGAAACGCTCGAACGCCTCGGCATCGTGCGCCAAATCATCCGGGAGAAACTTCAGAGCGACAAAGCGGCCGAGCTGACTATCTTCCGCCTGGTAAACGACGCCCATGCCTCCGCTGCCGAGCTTGTGCAGAATGCGGTAGTGAGAAACAGTCTGTCCGAGAATTGAATCCGACTCAGGCATGAATCGGCATCATCATAGCAGGATGTGGGGAGGTGTCCGCCTGTCGTGATTACTGTGCCAATTCGTATCCCGCGAAAAAATAGCTCAGCTCGAAGCGCGCGGTGTCATCTCCGTCGGAACCGTGAATCGCATTGTGCTCGATGCTGCTCGCCCACTTCTTGCGGATGGTTCCTTCTTCGGCGTTAGCCGGATTGGTGGCTCCCATGAGAGCACGAAGGTTGGCAATCGCATTTTCCTTTTCGAGTGCCAAGACAACGATGGGGCCGCTGGACATGAACTCTGTCAGAGAATTAAAAAAGGGTCGAGCTGCGTGGACTGCGTAAAACTGCTCTGCCTGATGCTTTGATATTTCAAGCATCTTCATGGCAAGAATCCGGAAGCCATTTTTTTCGAATTGCTCAATGATGTCGCCCACTGCGTTTTTGCGAACCGCATCCGGCTTGACGATCGTAAAAGTGCGCTGCAATGTCTTCATTTCGGTTCAGTCCTCAATCAATGACTTGGGTTTTATTACGTTCTTGCGGCAACTCCCATTGCGGCGGCAACGGTCTCGCCGATGTCTGCGGGCGATTTGGCCATGCGAATCCCGGCTGCTTCCATTGCCTTGATCTTTTCTTCAGCGGTTCCGGTTCCTCCGGAGATAATTGCGCCAGCGTGGCCCATGCGGCGTCCGGGAGGTGCGGTTTGGCCGGCGATGAATCCTATGACCGGCTTTCGCACGCGCGCTTTTACGTACTCAGCCGCGGCCTCTTCGGCATTGCCGCCGATTTCTCCTATCATGACAATGGCTTCGGTCTGAGGGTCGCGATTGAACAGTTCAATCGCGTCCCTAAAACTGGTACCTATGATTGGATCTCCGCCGATGCCGATTGCGGTGGATTGTCCGATGCCGCGCGTAGTCAATTGATAAACCGCCTCATAAGTCAGCGTGCCCGAGCGCGAGACAATACCTACCGAGCCTTCAAGGTGAATGCGTCCGGGCATAATTCCAATCTTGCATTTTCCCGGAGAGATGATTCCGGGACAATTGGGCCCGATAAGCCGCGAACGCCGGTCCTGTAAATATTCCCAGGCGCGGACCATATCCAAAGTTGGAATGCCTTCGGTAATGCAGATAATCAATTCGATCTCAGCGTCAGCGGCTTCCATGATCGCGTCCGCCGCAAACGGCGGCGGAACGAAAATCACGGATGCATCCGCGGCAGTTTTATCAACTGCCTCCTGTACTGAGTTGAAGACCGGGAATCCTTCGTGAGTGGTGCCGCCCTTGCCCGGCGTAACTCCACCAACAATGTTCGTGCCATACTCCGCGCAACCCTTGGCGTGGAAAGTCCCTTCGCGCCCAGTCAGGCCTTGAACGATTACTCGGGTGGATCGATCTACCAGAATGCTCATTGTGATTTTTATCTCAAGCGGAGACGATGTACCCCCGCAACAAACCTACGAACCCTTTGTCATTCCGGGCCAGTTTACCGGCGAGGAATCTGCTTCACGAATTTTCAAACTGCACTACTGCTCGCGGCCGCCACTACTTTTTCGGCGGCATCTTTCATGGTTTCAGCGACGATGAAATTTAACCCTGATTGCTGGAGAATTTCTCGTCCTTCTTCGACGTTCGTACCTTCGAGACGCAAGACAATCGGAAGCTTAATCTTTGTTTTATTCGCCGCCTCGACGACTCCCTTAGCCAGTGTATCAACGCGAAGAATTCCGCCAAAAATGTTAATCAGCACAGCTTTTACGCTCTTGTCGCTAAGCAGAATCTCGAATGCGTGGGTAACTTGCTCGGCATTCGCTCCGCCGCCTACATCAAGAAAATTCGCCGGCATTCCACCTGCGTATTTGATTATGTCCATGGTCGCCATCGCGAGGCCCGCCCCGTTCACCATGCACCCGACACTTCCTTCGAGCTTGATGTAGTTCAAGCCATACTTTGAGGCCTCCACTTCGAGTGGATCCTCTTCGCTGATGTCGCGGAGTTCTTTCAGATCAGGGTGCCGGAACATCGCATTGTCATCAAAGGCCATCTTGGCATCTAGCGCAAATAGGCGGCCATCGGTGCATGTGATGAATGGATTGATCTCCATCAACGAGGAATCGGTTTCGCGGAAAGCGTTGTACAAGCCGGTCATGAAGCGAACAGCTTCATTGATCTGCTGCGGCTTCAATCCGAGTCGGAATGCGAGCTTCCGCGCCTGGAAGGGCTCTAGCCCCAGTCCTGGATCGATGTACTCCTTTAGTATCGCGCTGGGATCCTCCGCAGCCACTTGCTCAATTTCCATTCCACCAGAACGCGACGCCATAAATACAGGTTTCGCGTCGGCGCGGTCGATCACCGCTCCAAGATAGAGTTCCTTCTCAATAGGAAGCGTTTCCTCGATCAGCAAACGGCGCACGATGCGCCCTTCAGGGCCAGTCTGATGGGTTACCAAATTCATGCCCAGTATTCTCGTGGCAAGATCCACGACTTCTTCGACGGATTTGCCGATCTTTACGCCGCCACCTTTGCCGCGTCCGCCGGCATGGATCTGGGCTTTTACTACAACTCCGCTCGCGCCAGTGGTGAAAAGACTCTCAGCGGCGATTCTCGCTTCTTCCACGGTGGTCGCCATCTCTCCTCGCGGGACCGCGACCCCATATTTTCTGAGGATATTTTTCGCCTGGTACTCATGAATCTTCATAGATAAATTACCGGCTCAGTGATCAGGTGGCAGGACGCTTGCGGATTCAATACCTAAGCAGCGAACCCCAATTTTATAGAAGGAGACGGATTCGGTAAAGCGCGTGTACTCGTCCAGTAGATTGGTGACACTTTCATTCCTTTCGTTGAGATAGGATCTGGCGCAAGAATTGTTGAGGGGTTAGGTAGGCCAAGGACTGGTGAGGGCGGATGGTGTTATAGATTTTTTCCCAGTGGCGGAGTTCGCGATTGAGCTTTTTCATTTCGAGCGAGCAGTGGGTGACTTGGTAAAACTCTTCGGTATGGGTGCGGTTGGCGCGTTCCACGGCGCCGTTGAGTTTAGGAGAGCGGGGAGGCAGCACGAACAGGTGCAATCCACGCTGCTGGCAGGCCTGTTCGAAGTCGGCGGCGAACTCCGAGCCGCCATCGACTTGCAGGGCGCGGATGGGAAACGGCATGCGGTGCTGCAAAGTGTCAAGGAACTGAGTTGCGGCTTGCGCAGTGGCGCGAGGGTGGGCCTGAATGACGTCCCAGCGCGAGACGACGTCGCGGGCGGTGAACTGTTTGAAGTTCACGCCAGGGATAAGACGGACATCAACGGTATCGACCTGGACTAGGTCGCCGGGGCTGCAGACCGCGTACTGCTTGGGTTTGCGCACGGCGTAGGGACGGGGACGCAAGGCGCGACGCGACCCCGGAACTCCGCTGCGGAGAGGTTCGACGAGCCGGCCCTGCCGTTTCAAAGAGCTCAGAATGCGGCCCAGCATGGAAGTCGAGATGGCAATGTTTTGCTTCCGCAGCAGCACCGCCAGCTTGTCCTTGCCCCAGCGGGGAAACTGCAACCGCAAAGTCAAAACCTTTTCTGCTAAGTGAAAAGACCAAGTCGGCTGGCGGCGGTGGTGGGGACGATGACTGCGCGCTTCCAGGGTGGTCAAATCCATGGGCTCATAGCGCTTGAGCCACCGGTAAAAGGTCTGGCGCGAGATTCCAAAATGACGGCAGGTCAGGGCCACGTTTTTGGTTTTGCGGTAGTTATCCATCCAGGACAGGCGAACCAGTGCCGCCCGGCTCAGTTCCACCCCGATCGTCGCTAAACCCGCCGATCGCGGTGGCTTTCCGTTCCTAGGTTGCATCGAAACACTCTACCTGAGAGTGTCACTAATCATTCTGAACGAGAACAGCGCGCCACCATGACGGTAGTAGGTCGGTTTGATTTCGACAAAGTTTTCAAAGCGAGTTTCTATGTGTGAAATGCAGTCCTACTGCGAAGATAAGCCCCACCACAACAACAGCAAGAAATGGCAGCCCGAAGTTCGACCTGAAAATAGCAATGACAACGAAGACGACTAGAAGCGCGAGCCGCGCATTTATTGACCATCCTCGTCTCACTTCTAACCCGCCCTTTCTTTGAGTGCTTTCAGAATAAGCCTCGTGTCAATCCACAACCTGATTCACTACCACCACGACCCGCGCCTCTTGGCGAGTGCGCCTAACCAAATCCCGGCGAGTTACAATCCAGCTTCAGGAGAATCCCGAGCTTGACCCTCAGCGAGGCTCTGAATTGCATCGCTAATAACCGCCAGTCTCTTTCCCGAGAAGAGGCCCGCGCCGTCATGGCTGAGATCCTCGCGGGGAAATGTTCTGACGCGCAGATTGCCGCATTTCTGGTTGCGCTTCACATGAAAGGGGAAACCGTCGAGGAGATTGTTGGATTTGCCGAAGCGATTCGAGCAGCGGCGACTCCTCTGAGCATTCACGAGAACTCAGCAGTCGACGTGAGCGGCACTGGACGGGAGGCGCTGGTGGATACCTGCGGCACCGGCGGAGACGCCAGCGGAACATTCAATATCTCGACCGCCACCTCTTTTGTCGCCGCCGGCGCCGGTGTGCGCACCGCCAAGCACGGCAACCGAAGCCTCACATCCAAATGCGGTTCGGCGGATGTCATCGAAGCTCTGGGCGTGAACATTAATCTTTCTCCGGAACGTCTCGCCGCGTGCCTTGCGGAACTTGGAATCGTATTTCTTTATGCGCCGGCAATGCATTCCGCGATGAAGCACGTTCAGAATGCACGACGCGAATTGCGGCTCCGAACGGTTTTCAATTTGTTGGGTCCACTGACAAATCCGGCGCAGGCTTCGGCGCAAGTGGTAGGGCGTGTATTCGATTGACTTGGTAGAGAAACTCGCGGAAGCGCTCAGCATGCTGGGATTGCAGCGGGCGATGGTCGTTCATGGGCTGGACGGCCTGGACGAAATTACGATCACCGGTCCAACCCGCGTCGCCGAAGTTCGGGGAGGAGCGGTTCGAAGCTACGAGGTCACGCCAGAGGAATTTGGATTGGCACGCGCTCCGATCGAAGAAATTGCCGGAGGCAATGCGGCGGAAAACGCAACTGTCATTCGTGAAATTCTGGCAGGGAAGAAATCGCCACGAAGGGATGTAGTCTTGTTGAACACGGCTGCGGCACTCGTAGTCGAGGGGAAAGTCGATCACCTTAAGGATGGGTTCCCGCTGGCAGAAAAATCAATCGACTCAGGAGCGGCAGCAGGAAAACTGGAAGCCTTGATAAGATTCACGAACGCATAAAGGGGAATACCTTCTACTTTTCGCGCGCCACGACAAACTCCGGCGCCCACAACAACGCTCGCTTAATTTCCCCGTCCGGAAAATTGCAGATCGCGTTGCGTGCGAGTTCTGCGTATCGCAATGCGCACTCATTGGTCGCATCGAATGATCCATACCGGTTCAAAATAGCCAGTATCTCGCCATGAGTGAGGCCGTCGACGGTACGCTCCTCGACCACTTTGGCGATCAGATGCCGTTCTGCCGCGGTGCATCGCTCGAGCGAGTGGATGACCGCCATCGTCACTTTCCCTTCGCGCAGGTCGCTCGCGACAGGCTTGCCAAGCACGGTCTCGGACGCGGTTAAATCGAGCACGTCATCCACGATCTGAAAAGCCATCCCTAAATCGCGGCCATACTGCGCCAGATTCTCTTCCTGCTCCGGCGTTGCGCCGCCAAGAATCGCGCCCATCCTCATGCACACCGAAAACAAACAGGCGGTCTTCCGAAAAATAAGGTCAAAGTATTCGTCCAACGAAATCAGTTTCCCTAATTTCTCTATCTGGAGAAGCTCGCCTTCAACCATTTGCTGAGTGAGATCGATGAGAGTGTCGAGGATCCGAAAATTCCGCTCCTGCAATGCGACTTTGAAAGCCTGCATGTAGAGCCAGTCGCCTGCGAGCACGCACTTCGAATTTCCCCACTGGGTATTGGCGGCGGGACGCCCTCGCCTGATTTCGGCCTCATCGATAATGTCGTCATGCACCAGCGTCGCAGTGTGAATAATCTCAACCACCGCGCCTAGCCTGACCGCGCCGCGCCCCTGATAATCGAAAAGCTTTGAGGACAGCAGCAGCAGCGCCGGACGGATGCGCTTTCCGCCCCCGTTTCGCAGGTACTCGCCAATCTCGGTGATCGCCTCGACTCCCGAAACCGTGTCCCGCCCAAACTCACGCTCAATGGCGGAGAGGTCTTCGCGAAGCAATTCGAAGATTTCTTTCCCGTTAATGGCAGCGGGTGTGCTCATTTGTCGGCTCAGTTCAGCGCGCGCTTGCAATCAGCTTTCCCGGCGTTCCTAATTCGTCCGATAATTCGTGAACTGCAAATCGATACCGAAATCCTTCTGCTTCAACAGCGCGATTACCTGCTGCAATGAGTCACGGTCTTTCCCGCTTACCCGCACCAGGTCCCCCTGAATCGACCCGTTCACTTTAGTCTTTGAATCCTTGATTACTTTCACGATCTCCTTGGCCTTCTCGATCGCGATTCCCTGTTGCATGGTAATTTTCTGCTTCGCCGTAGCTCCCGCAGCGGGCTCGACCGGGCCATAGGTTAGGCCTTTCAAAGAAACACCCCGCTTCACCAGTTTCTGCTGAAAGATGTCGTTAACGGCTTTCAATTTGTAATCATCAATCGAGTGCAGAACGATGGCGTCCTTTCCCTCGAGTTCGATGTTGGATTTCGAATCCTTCAAATCGAAGCGCGTGTGGATCTCTTTCAGCGCCTGCTGAATTGCGTTTGCGACTTCCTGCAAGTCGAGCTTGCTTACGATGTCAAATGTATTCTCTGGCATGGGATCGCTTCATCCGTGGCGGCAAGCCGCTTAAGCGCCACTTTACCAAATAGATGCACTAACAAGCTAAATGGAGTTGAGCTTTTCGTGAAGCGAAAAGAAGCGATAGAAGTTCTTGGCGGTTTGCAATCCTATCTCCTCTGTCGATAGATTGCGGATTTCCCCCAATTGACGCGCCACCTCGATGACGAATGCCGGCTCGTTTCGCTGGCCCCGATGCGGTATCGGCGCGAGAAACGGGCAGTCGGTTTCAATCAGAATGCGGTCGAGCGGCACATCTTTAGCTGCATCGCGAATCTGTTGCGCCTTCGGGAAAGTTATGTTGCCGGCGAAAGAGATGTTGAACCCCATGTCCAGCGCCCGTTTCGCGTGATGCGAGGTTCCAGTGAAGCAGTGCAGAATGCCGCCCAGCGCGGTTGAGGACCACTCTTCCCCCAAAATTCCGAGGCAATCTTCCCAAGCATTCTCGCTGCCCTCCGACGGCCTGCAATGAATGATCACGGGCAGCTTTGCCGCCTGCGCAAGCTTCAACTGCTTCAGAAAAACTTGTTGCTGGATGTCTCTCGGCGAGTGATCGTAATAGTAGTCCAAGCCAATTTCGCCCCAGGCAATGACCTTAGGACGTTTCGCTAGTATTGCAAGTTCTTCGAAGTCAGCATCGGTGGCGAGTTTGGCCTCGTGCGGATGGATCCCCACAGTCGCGTAGATGAAATCATGTTGCGCTGCCAGCTTGATGGCGCAATCCAGGGTACCGGGACCGTCGCCGATTCCGATGGCAAGAATGGTCCCAATTTTATTCTCGCGAGCGCGCCCAATCACCTGTTCGCGGTCCAGATCGTACCGCTCCCCGTCAAGATGCGCATGAGAATCAACAAACATGATTTCGGGGGGGCGAGCCCGCCCAGGCCGAGTGGAGCTCGACGCGAATTTGCTTAAGCTACTTCAACCGCGTCCCGATGGGCACATCTTCCAAAAAGCCCGCCAGCACTGCCTTTCCACCATCCGGAGACGCAGCTACCACCATGCCGTTCGACTCCAGTCCGCGCATTTTCCGGGGTGCGAGATTCGCAACGATCACAACTTTGCGGCCGACGAGGGACTCCGGAGTATACGACTCAGCAATCCCCGCGAGAATCTGTCGAGTTTCCGTTCCCAGATCCACTTCGAGGCGCAGTAGCTTGTCGGCTTTTGGAACGCGCTCCGCAACCTTCACCTGCGCGACTCTGAGCTCGACCTTCGCGAAATCATCGATGCTGATCTTCGCGTCGGCAGCCAGAGCACTAACCCCTGTCGGCGATTTGGATGTCTCCGCGGATGAAGGACCGATGAGCGGCTCTTCAGAAGCTGAAGGTTTTACCTCGGTAACAGCCGCTCCACTGCGTTCTTGCTCTTCCATCTGTTGCATCCTTTCGACTGCGCTCTTATCGGCGCGCGGAAACACTGCTTCAACGGCGCCAAGTTTTGTTCCCGGCTGAAGCTGTCCCCATTTCAGTGAGGTCAGATCAAATTTCTGGATATCTCCCAACCCAAGCTGTGACCATATCTTCGCCGTAGCATCCGGAATTACCGAGTGAGCGAGAGCAGTGACAATTCTCAGAGCCTCCGCGGAAGTGTAAAGAATCGTCGCCAACCGGGCTTGGCTGGCTTCATCCGTCTTCTCCGCGAGTGACCACGGAGCATTCTCAACGATGTATTTGTCCACGGCTGCAACCAATGCCCATGCCGCTTCCAGAGCGCGAGAGAACTGCTGCTGATCGAAAAATCCGTTGTAGGCTTCGATAGTCTTCCGCGCAGTGTCCGCGATCGCTTCATCACCTGTGAGCGCCGCGGGCGAGGAGACGGAACCACTGGAATATCGGGTGATCATCGTCAGCGTGCGGCTCGCAAGATTCCCGAGGCCGTTCGCCAAGTCTGAGTTGTAACGCTGGACCAGCGCATCGAATGAGAAAGAGCCATCCTGTCCGAATACGATCTCGCGCAACAAAAAGTAACGCAGCGAATCTTCTCCAAGCACATCAAGAATCGTCTCTGTCCGCACGATATTTCCGCGCGATTTGGACATCTTGCTCTCTTCAAAAAGCAGCCATCCATGCGCCACAATGCTCTTTGGAAGCGGCAACCCTGCCGCCATCAGAAGCGCTGGCCAATACACGCAATGGAACCGAACGATTTCTTTCCCGATCATCTGTAGATCGGCAGGCCAGTATTTCTCGAACGCATCCTGCGCGCCTTGATGGGAGGATCCGAAACCAATCGCCGTAATGTAATTGGCAAGCGCATCCCACCACACGTAGATCACATGTTTCGGATCGTCGGGAACGGGAATGCCCCATGAAAATGTGCTTCGACTGATAGAAAGATCGCGCAGGCCAGAACGCACAAACGACGCCACTTCATTCCGCCGTGTCTCGGGACGAATAAAATTCGGGTCGTCGTAAAGCGGTAGTAGCTTGTCTTGAAAGGCGGAGAGCTTAAAGAAATAATTTTCTTCGTGAACAGTTTCGGTTGGGCGCCCGCATTCCGGACAAGGCTCTCCTGGTCCGACGTCTACGTATAGCTCGTCGAAAACACAGTATTGCCCGGTATAGCTTCCCTTGTAGATGTATCCGTTGTCGCGGATAACCCGCCATAATTCTTGCACACGTCGTATATGCCGCTCTTCCGTGGTGCGGATAAAGTCATCATTGCTGATACCCATCCGCTTCCACAGAGCCCGGAACTTCTCCGAAACCTCGTCGGCAAACTCCTGTGGAGTCTTGCCCGCGGCCTGAGCAGCACGTTCGATTTTCTGGCCGTGCTCGTCGGTACCCGTCAGAAAAAACGTGTCGGCTCCGAGCATGCGTTGCCGTCGCGCGATCGCGTCACACGCAATCGTGGTGTACGCATGTCCAATGTGGGGACGCGCGTTGACGTAATAAATCGGCGTGGTGATGTAAAACTTCTTAGTCATTTAGCGTCGGTTGTTCCGAGTGTCGCTCTTTGAACCGCAGAGAACGCTGAGTTCGCAGAGGAAGGCAACGAAGTTAGCAGGAAATTCTCCGCGTTTCTCTGCGCCCTCTGCGGTTAAAGCTGTTGAAGGTTCATCATAGGGAAGCCCGCCATCGCCGTCAAACCTGCGCCGTTCGTGCGCTCTGCTACAATCGCTATCTTCTTCAATCACTTAGAGGGACTCTTGTACCGCGACTTGGAACTCCGGCTGAGCCAGCATATTCGAGATTTCGTACGGCGCACTTACGATCTCGATCTTCCGAGAATCGTCGTCGAACAGCCGCCTCGGGTCGAGTTAGGGGAATACGCTTTGCCGCTGGCCTTTGAGCTGGTGAAAGAACTTCGCAAAGCTCCGCGAAAGATCGCCGAAGAAATTGTGAACGGCATAGGCCCGATTGAGGGATTCGATAAATTCGAAGTCGCGGGTGCCGGATATATCAATGCTCGCGTCAATCGCAAAGAACTAGCCGTTTCGCTCGCAGCAGATCAGAAGCCAGACTTTGCAGTTCCAGAGGGAAAGGCGCTGGTCGAGCACTCCAGCATTAATCCAAACAAGGCTGCCCACATCGGCCATTTGCGGAATGCAATTCTCGGCGACACGTTTGTTCGCCTGTTGCGTTTTGCTGGCAGAGAGGTCGACGTTCAGAACTACATCGACAACACTGGCGTGCAAGTGGCGGATGTTGTCGTCGGCTTTTTACACATTCAGAAAAAATCGCTTGACGAAATCGAGCAGCTCGCCCGCGAGCCACGATTCGATTACTACTGCTGGGACCTATACGCGCGCGTCTCGCAGTGGTACCGGGAAGACAAACAGAATCTGCAGATTCGTTCGCAGACACTACACGAAATCGAGAAGGGTGGAAACGTGGCTTCAGCAGTCGCGGACACGGTCTCGGTTGCCGTCCTTCGCCGCCACCTCGAGACCATGGACCGACTCGATATTGAGTATGACTTCCTACCGCGTGAAAGCGAAATTCTTCACCTCCATTTCTGGGACGCTGCGTTTGAGAAGTTGAAAGCCGGCGGCGTCCTCTTCTTTGAGAACGAAGGCAAGAACAAAGGATGCTGGGTGATGCGGCGTGGCGGAACAGCTCAGGCCGCCGAATCTACGACGCAGGAATCGTCGGACGATGTCTCCGAAGAAGACCAAAAGGTTATCGTACGTTCCAACGGCACCGTTGGCTATGTCGGCAAAGACATTGCGTATCACATGTGGAAGTTCGGATTGTTAGGCCGCGACTTCGAATATCTGAAATTCTATCGCTACCCCAACGGCCACGATTGCTGGATATCGAGCACTGAGGGCGTCCCCAATCATCCCCATTTCGGAGATGTATCGGAAATCTATAACGTGATTGATGCCCGTCAGTCCGAAGCGCAGAACACGGTAATCGACGCGCTGCGCGGTCTTGGATACAACGATCAAGCCGATCACTATACACATTTTTCCTACGAGATGGTCGCGCTCACACCTCGTTGCGCCGCGGAACTCGGGTATGAGTTATCGGAAGAAGACAGCAAGAGGCCCTACGTTGAAGTCTCCGGCCGCAAGGGGTTCGGCGTTAAGGCGGACGATCTTCTCGATCAGCTTATCGCGTCGGCAAAAGCGGAGGTCGACTCCCGGCATCCGCAATTAAGCGATGAAGAACGATCTACCATCGCAACGCAAATCGCCGTCGGCGCGCTTCGTTACTTCATGCTCAAGTTCACCAAGCAATCCCTAATCGCATTCGACTTCAAAGAAGCGCTTAGTTTTGAGGGTGAGACCGGTCCCTACGCACAATATGCTGTTGTCCGTGCCGCCAACATCTTTCGCAAAGCAGGAATCGAGCCGGAGAGTCTTGAAAAAGACGTACCTACGATTAAGTTCGATCAATATCTCAGCGGCTCGGATGCAGATGACATTTGGGAACTTTGGCTGGCGGCTTCGAAAACTTCATACGTGGTTGATCAATGCATCGCCACAACCGAGCCTGCTTATTTGGCAAAACATACTTTTCAGTTGGCGCAGCTCTTCAATTCTTTTTACCATCAGCATCCAATTCTTAGTGAATCCGATGAAGAACGAAAAATGTTTCTTCTTGCGACTGTTTTTGTCGTACGCCGTGAGCTAACGCGAGCACTAGCGGTGATGGGAATCACCGTGCCAGCGGTAATGTGACAACTAACTCTTTCCGCGTCCGCCGAGCATCAGTCCCGCACCCACAACCAGAAGTACGATGCTCACTGCAGGAGGCACGCGCTCTTCGTGATGCGTCGTGACTCCAAGGTGAAGATCCCCGGCACTGACCCCATGCTCTTCAGAATGTGGCAAGGGCACGAAGAAGGAACAGATTCCCAACGCCAAAACGATCAATCCAATAATAAACAAAGGCTTCATGGATTCTCCTTCATGGGTTCTCCTTCACGCTTTTACCTTCTTGACGCCTCTGTATCAGCGGCGTTCAGATGCCAACAAGAGCGAATGGTTGCTTAAGCCGACCCCCCTTTGCTCTTCGAGCTTAGGAGAACTGTCTGGCGAATTCGATTAACGATCGCACCGCGATCCCGGACGGCCCCTTCGCGATCCATGGCTTGTTGTCTTCCATCCACGCCGTGCCTGCAATGTCTAGATGCAGCCAGGGCGTATCTTCGGCAAACTCTTTCAGGAACATTGCCGCATTGACCGCCCCGCCCCAGCGCCCGCCAGAATTAACGATGTCTGCAATGTTGGAATTAATGTTTTCCTTATATTCATCATCCAGCGGCAAGCGCCAAAACTTCTCTCCTGCGTCATTTACCGCTTTGCTGAATCGCTCGTACATTTTGTCGTCGTTGGCAAAAACTCCAGCGTTGACGTACCCCAAAGCGACGACAACTGCGCCGGTTAACGTGGCGGCGTCGATCAAATGAGTGCAACCCAGTTGGCGAGCGTAAGAGAGTCCATCAGCTAGAACCAGCCGTCCTTCAGCGTCTGTGTTGATGATCTCGATGGATTTTCCAGACATCGAAATCTGCACGTCGCCGGGCTTTTGAGCCTTGCCCGAAGGCATATTTTCGGAGGCGCAAATAATTGCCGTGACCTTAACTTTCGGCTTCAAGAGAGCGATGCCACGCATGACTCCCAGCATGGCTGCGCCGCCAGCCATGTCATATTTCATCTTCTCCATGCCGTCCGCAGGCTTGATGGAAATTCCGCCGCTATCGAAAGTGATTGCTTTTCCGACGAGTCCCAGTACAGGTTTCTCGGGCGCGCCGGCTGGCTCATAACGCAACACCATCAGCGCGGGAGGCTCATCCGATCCCTGCGAGACTCCCCAGAAAGCGCCCATCTTTAATTCGCGGATCTTTGCCCCGTCCAACACTTCGCATTTCAGGCCAACTTCTTCCGCCATTTTTCGCGCACGCTCAGCGATCATCGTGGGAGTCATACGATTTCCCGGCTCGTTCACCAGATCGCGAGTAAAATTCTGCGACTCTCCTACAATCCGCGCCTGATCCATGGATCGCTGCAATGCCGCCTGATCGCCGCGAGCTACAACCGTCACCGAATCGATCTTCCGGTCTTTGCGATCGCTCTTGTAAGTGTCAGGATCGAAATTACCGATGAATGCGCCTTCCACGATCGCGCTTACAGCGTCTTCGGCTTTGATACCGCCGTCAGGCGCGAGAAATGCAAAGCTGCGGATGCCTCTTGATTTCAGATATCGCGCCGCCGCCCCGGCCAGCTTTCTCAACACCGGCGCGTTAAAGTCTTTCGCCTTGCCGCCGCCGATCAACAAGAGCCGCTTGGCTTTCAACTTCGCGGGATGATGCAGCACTGTTGTTTCAAACATCTTGCCAGATATTTCGCCGCTACCGACGATTTCCTGGCCGGCCTCTTTGACTGCGGCATTGCTGGTTTCAATAAATATTTCCGGCTTTTCTTTTGAGCCTCGATCAAGAGCAACAGCGACAAGGCATTCGGTTTCAACTTCAGCAGGGTTTGCAACAGAAAGATTTGTTTTCATGGATTGTCACAGTATCGATGGGAAGAAGGGAAAAGTGCAAGCCGCAGACGAAAGGACGGGACGGATGACTGGCTCAGCCTTACGTTTCGTAAAAGTGGGACTTACCTTTGAGAGATTTTGATTCCGTTAGGCAAACACGACCGAGGCTGCATTTCTGATTATGTTCAATCACGACATTACAATCCCCTGGAGACCCCCCATGCTGTAGAGCCCAGCGCCGATTAAGCCGTAGAGAGCGGCATTCTCTAACAATATGAGAAATGCACTTACCGACTGCATCGCGAGTGGCGCATTATCTACCGCCATCATACCTATGGATGGAGGGCACAAGACAAGAGCCAAAAATCTCGACAGGTTCGTGCACCTGACCAACTGTCGATGCATCAGAACGGTTTTCCCAAAAAGCAAGCGAGAAGACAATGACGGCAGCTGCGGCTCCAGCGACAGCGCATCCGAGGATGACCTTCTTTCGACTTCTCTTGTCTGCATCATTTGTCATGTGCTATCGCGGTCTCCAAGATTAATCAGCCCCTACGGATCGTAGACCGAACTGGCATACCCTTGGCGTCGTGCGGATTCCTGCATGTCCTCGAGGCGCTTCTTCTGTTCCGCCAACTGCGCCTGCCCGCGTTCTACTTCCTGTTGCTTTTCTTTCTGCCGCTCGTTCCATTGCACGCAGCCGGAGACGCAATTACCTGGCGCGAAATGAATCGAGTCAGTCAGCCTTTCGATCGAGCCTTGCAGAGAAGCGATGGCATTCTTTTGCGCCTCAATCCGCGACTTCCACTGCTCTGCGGGAATCTTCGCGCCTTCGGATGGCGATGAGGATGGAGCGCTTCCTTGCCTTACATCAACCTGCGTGGAAGGCTGGCCGTCCGCTTCGGAGTGCTCCGGAATCTCTTCGTTGGTTATAACTTTTGCAGCTTTGGATGATTGCGTAGCCTTGGTCTGCGGATCTTGCTTCTGCTTTCGGGCCTGGCGCGCAACGTCGCCCAGCGACGGTGAATCCTGACCGACCGCCAACGCCGTAACCAGAAAGATGACGGCCGAAATCAGACAAACTCTACCAATCTTTGGCATGAAAGACCTCGCTGAGCTGCCGCTGGGAAGCAACGGCGTCTCTGAAAATGATATTTTTCCCGACAAGAAATCCGAAGTTACGTAAGTGCAATATAAAAAACCCTCGGGGAATATATCCCTGAGGGTTTTGTCTCGCGGTAAATTGTTTGTGGCTATCGGTGATTCTCTCCGCCGTGGCCGTGGTCATCGTCATGATGTTCGTCCCCGTGACCATTGTCGTGATTTTCATGGTCCCAGTGCCCTTCGTGAAGTTGCCATCCCTGCTGATAGTGGTCGTAGTGAGGATGGTTCCAATATGCGCCCTCGTAAGGCGGCTGTTCCCAGCGGCCCGCGACCCACTTGTAGTGATGGCCGTTCGGGGTCCAATAGCCCTCAACCCATGTATAGCCGGGACCGGGTGCATTGCCTCGCCGTTCGTAACGAATGGGTGGTGGAGCGCTGCCGATGTATACAGAAACCTGCGCGAAACATGGGACGGTGATTGCTGTCAATAACAACAGCCCACATATCCATTTCAATTTCATGGTGATCTCCTGTGGAATTTCGAATGTGAAGTGCAAGAGCGCGAGGGACGGAACGTCTGTCGCTTGCTCGGCTTAGGGGGCCGAATCTTTTTGGCGGGTCGCCTTTACCCCAGTCAGAATTCCTAGTCCTACCAGAACGATTGCACCTACCATTATCCAGTGCGCCGGCACGTGTACCAGGACCGCGCCGTAAACCAGGCCGGCAATTAATATCACAAAGCCGGTGATGTAAATTCCGAATGACATTTACCTAACCATACAGCTGGGAAGTGATCGGCGAATATGAATCAGTACTTGGAGTGTAGCTAACGCCCCCCTGGAATAGTGTTCTAAATTGCACAGAGCTGATAAGGCTCCCACACTTTGCTCCCGCGACTAAAGAGTGTTTGAATGCCGCAATGCAAAACACTCCGGCGATAATCTCCGGAGTGTTCGCTCTAGCGTTTAGTGATGGTCGTCATGGTCGTCGTGATCACGCCAATGATCGTTGTCGTGATTTTCGTGGTCCCAATGACCTTCGTGGTATTCCCAGCCCTCCTTGTAGTGGTCGTAATGCGGATGGAACCAATATGCGCCCGCATACGGCGCGCGCTCCCAGTGACCCGGAACCCAGCGATAGTGATGCCCGTTGGGAGCCCAGTATCCCTCGATCCAAACAAAGCCTGCCCCCGGCGGCGGGCCACGACGCTCATAGCGAAGCGGAGGCGGAGGTGTTCCGATGTAAACAGAAACTTGACCGAATGCAGGCACTGCCAAAGCAACAGTTAATAAAGCGGCACATATTCGAGTCGATTTCATGGGTCTGTCCTCGTTCAAAGTAATCAACCCGACCCAACGGGGGAAGGTTGTTTCGCTTCTACCAAAGCCGCCCCTTAGGATGCCTAAGTGTTCGGTGACGTAAACAGAACCAGGCAAGAAACCTTACAGAGGGAAATAAGTTTACCTTTTAGCTACCCCACCCCCCTTCCCCCCTCGATTTATTAAAATATCTGGAATCAGTAACTTACCGTCTACAATTGGCAAGATTCTTCCGCAAAATCTTCATAACAAGGACTTTATAGTCAAAATATTGAAAGCATGGGAGTTACGGGCCAGCTTGAGACCGCGAGCGTCTTGTCGATAATGCTGCGTCTACTCCTGTGCCGGGACAATAATGGAACGAATCGGGGGCTGTGCGCAAGGTCAGATGTCACAAGGGGGTTGTGGAAATCTTCTTGTGGCGACGGAACGTGGATACACAACTATCGTCGGCCCTCCCGTTGGTCGGGGCCTCCGTAGTTTGTTTGAATTTGTTCTTGAATCCGGAAGGCCGATGGAGAAAGGGTTCCCCTTCGCGGATTTTACGCCGCGGCTCTCTTCTTCGTTCGGCTCACTGTGGCAAAGGGGTTGCCAGTGGCCTTGTCACAAGCAGGACATGGTAAGGATGGCCGGTCAACGCACTCATGCACTGGATGCTCTGGGGGTGAGGGTCTTTCCGATTTGGTGTCAAATTCAGACATTTTCGTCCCGCCGTCCCACCATTGAATACAGCCGACCGATGGTTAGATGAAATCTCATTAGGGAAAGACGATTACGGAAGTAACCGACAATCTGAAGGTAAGATGGTTCCTAACCGCGCGGCCTACAAACCTTTGGACCCCCGCCTACTTGCGTGGAGCATCTTCCAGCTACTTGCAATCGACTTTGTTGTCCTGCGCGGCGGCGATCTGCCACTTACCGTTCCGCTTTAACCAAGTATCGGTCCAGACCTGGCACTGCTTCGCCTCTGGATGCGTTTTGTCTTTGCCGATGGCGTGCTCGCTACCGTAAATGATTGCCACGTCTTCGCCCGAAGAAGAAGAGAAGAAGCGCACCTTGGCATCATCGAGTGTGCAGCCGTGCGCGGAGTGTGGGCCTTTTTCATCGCGTAGCTCATCCGCCTTGGTGTAGCGCTCGCCGCCAGTGCTGGTGCCCAGGAAATCGTCGGCCAACAACTCAGAGATAACTCCACTATTCGTGCAAACGCCTTCGGCCCACTTGCGCTCCATGTCGATCATGAACTTCGCGGTTTTGTCGTCGGATGCGGCCCAATGGCTTTGCTCAGCATAAGTGGTGGTGACGCATCCTCCCTCCAGGATTTTGAGTCACTATGCAGAATGCTTTTCGCGCCTTGAGACGCTTACACGAGTTCCAGGCGAAGCTGACGGCCGACAAAACCGGGCTTGAATGGGCCACCCGTCAAAACCGGTGCGTTGGTGTCGTGCATTGGGTTATTCCTCGTCTTCCCTCTCATCTTCACCTGCCGGTCGAGTGACCGACGTACCGGCTTCCAGGAACGCCTTTCGATATTCATCAAGGCGTTCGAAATGCGCAGCAAGTGAACGGCGAAGCTGTCGGCTGTCCTTTACTGTCAGGATGTGATCTACGAGTCTGCCTATGTGTTCGATCTGACGCGGTAGTCGCAACGCTGGGTCTTTGCGAACCTTGATCTCGTCATCCGGCATAACTTGAATGACCTGAGCCGGCTCCGGCAGCTTCTTTGACAGAGGCTCTTTCGCAACGGGAACTGAACCTTCATGAGAGGTTTTCCAGCGTTAAATTTCGCGAACAGACTTGCTTCCAGCAGGGGAATGTCTGCTTAGCGTTTTGCTGGGTACGCCCGGACGAACGCAATTTCCCAAGGGTCTATCTGTCTGTTGGCAGCACCGGACCGTGCGACGGCATGATGCGCTATATTCATAGCGACGCCGGCGCTGTCTCGGGCCGCCGTTGCTATCGCTTAGCAAAGAGAGAGGACCAATGCGTAAATTCAACGTGACACTATCGGCTCGTGTTTCTACTCGGCTCAGCGTTCAAGCGGAAGATCACATAGACGCCGCCAGGAAAGCTCAAAATCGGCTACTCGCAATGGAGCCCGCGGCTCGATGGAAGCGCAGCAGCGCCGATATTGAACAGATGGACTTCGATGTAACGGGCGAGGACGGGGATTCGGAGTTTATCGAGGACCTCGACCTCGAGGCTTAATCCGTAAGGACGAAGCCAGAAGGCACGTAGGTTGAATCAATCCCGGTTTTGCATTTCGGCGAACGTTCCGCAAAACTAGTCGGCTATGGCAAAGGATCGGACGTGAACCAACTTGAATTCTTCAAGGTCGGTGAGACCTATTCAAACGATCAGATTAGGTTTTCCCTTGACGTCGAGAACCTCGGCGGGATAAGGCCAGCCTTGGACGCCCAAGGTCACGTGAGGCACGTCGCAATTATGACGACGGGTGAAGACTCCGGAAGGACGCGGGCAGAGAATCCCTACCGTGACCGAATCGAAGCGAACGTCCTTACGTACACTGCCCAAGGGCGAACGGGAGACCAAGAGCTAACCGGCCGCAATAAGCGGCTTATCGAGCAGTACACTGTCCCGATCCCATTTTTCGGATTTCTCAATATCGGGCGGCAAATTTATCGGTTCCTCGGATTGTTGGAACTCCTGAGGCACTATCAGGAGCGGCAGGTCGACAGCAAGGGCAACCTTCGAACCGTTTGGTTATTCGAGCTTCTCATCCATGAGACGCCAGACGTGGTCCCAATCGCCGGTGCAGCCGAAATTTCGGCTTCGTTGCTGGAGCAGTCCCGCCGAACGCATCCGCTTGGCACCCCAGAGAGGGAAATCGTATCGCTAACATCCCCAGGTAGTAGCGACGCGACGTTGGCCACGACTGAAACCGTTCGGATGCGACTGCTCGAATTCACGCCTTACGACTTTGAACATTTCATAAAGGTCGTGCTTGAACTGAGCGGATTTGTCCGAGTGTCGGTTACGCGGGCGAGTGGGGACGGCGGCATTGATGCAAACGCGTACGTGGATGAACGGAACGAATTCTTCGCAGGCACCCACTTGCAGGCGCAGGTAAAGCGTTGGCGTCACGCGGTCGGGAGTCCGGAGATTAACAACTTCAGGGGAGCGTTGAATACTACTGCTAAGGGCGTCCTCATTACGACCAGTCACTTCACCCGGGCCGCCGTGGCCGAGGCGAGGCACGACTCGAAACCATCCATCGCGCTGATCGACGGAGATAAACTTGCCGGAATCGTCATTAGGACCGAGGCGCTGAAATGACGTATGCGCGAATTCAAGAATGCGAAGCATCCTAATATCGGAACAATTTATCGGCGCGTGCGCGAAGGTAGATCGCGATCTGAGATTCGGACCGATGGTTTAGCCGGGTGTCTTCGCACACCACGAGGGGGAAGCAGCAAACAGATCGTTTTCCTAGCTGGTGAAGGCAGGATTCGGATGCGATGGATGAGCCCGAGAGAATATGCCCGGCTACAGGGCTGTCCAGACTATCCGATCACCGTGGATCCCAATGAAGCTTTGTGGGGATTTGGCGATGCGGTGTGCGTGCCAGTAATCGGTTGGATCGCGGAGAATGTCCTATCGCAACTGTTCCCGAGTTCTGTTGGGGTTCCCGAGTGTGCGCAAGCGGTTGGTGACTGATTCGGCATTCTTCAGTTTACATTCCCAGATCACAGCGGTGCGAAATCCAGCTTTCCGAAGCGCATCCCTGACTCGCCGATCCCGCCTACGATTTCGGTCGATCTTCCTGCTCCAGTAATCAACGTTCGACATTGGTAGTGTCGAGTTCTTACATCCCTTGTGGGCATGCCAAAAGCACCCATGCACGAATAGGGTGAGTCTCGACCCTCTCAGAAGAAAATCGGGCTGTCCAGGCAGGTCGCTGACGTGTCGGCGAAATGAAAGCTTGAGAGATCGCAACAGGCACTCGCACTTCTTCTCCGCAGTCGTGCCAGTCGAACGCACGGCACGCATAATCTGGCTTCGCTGCGCTTTGGTGAAGGTGTCACTCATTAGCTAGCGATGAGCGCTGAATCTGACAGACTGATCATTTTAACGAAGGTTGCAGGTTACGCTGAGCGCAATCACTAGTTTGAATCGCAACCCAGAGAGAAACGCAGAGCGGCACACACCTCATTCATTTGTGCGGGACTAAGCTGGGCCGCGCGTTTCCCCAGGCGCTGTTGCGACACCGTAACTGCATTGTGCAGGTTCGCTGCGCACGGGGACTTTATGCCGTCATCCTCATTGCGAACGAGTTCCGATGACACGCCGCGAATCGCGGAAGTGACAGAGGCGCCCACCCCCGGGTGATGTCACAACAGCAGGTCCCCTTCGACTTAGCTCAGGGCAGGCTCTCCACCCACAGATCATCGCTTTGCAGTGATTTGTTCCGGTCGGGATGACAGAAATGAGAAGAGCTGAACATCCCCACTCTAGATTTCGCAAAGAACGCGAAATTTAGAATGGGCCACTCGTCCAGCCTTCGCAAAAAACGCGAAGGCTGGCCGACCCGCGAAGGAGAGAACAATGCTCGACCACATGATTCTAACTGTCAGCAATGTCGAACGTTCGCTGGCGTTTTATGAGGCGGCCTTGAAGCCTCTTAATATCACGTTCTTCCTACCCTTCAAGGGCGAAGGTAATCATCCTGACCTTTGGGGATTTGGCGATGGCAAGAGGGCGTTCTTCTGGATCAAACAAGGGAAGCCTGATCCAGCGTCCATTCATTAGGGGTCCATGGCCGAAAGCAATAGTAAGGTCGATGAATTCTACAGGGCGGCAATTTCCGCTGGTGCCAGGGACAATATTTCGCCGCGGGCACGAGCGGAATACTATCCGGGATACTACGCGGCCGATATATTTGATCCGGACGGGTATTCGTTTGAGGTCGTACATAAAAGCTAGCGATGGAACCTCGTCATTGCCAAGGACGGTGGCCCATTCAAGCCCGGTTTTGGCTTGAGTGGGCAGCAGCGCGCAGCCGGGCGAAGTCACAACAGCAGTTCCCCTTCGACTTCCTCCTCGACTTCGCTCGGAGCTTCGGCAAAACTGGGCAGGCTCTCCAGTCCACGAATCATCGCCTTCGCGATGATCTGTTCCTGTCGGGATGACAGAATTGGGGTCTGAACTTCCGCTCTTCCGGATTCCCGGAACTTTTTTCTTCCACCTTCCGTAACTCTATTGCAAACGAGCATGGCGCCGCACACCCTCGCTGGGTTTGAATGCGCCTGCCTCGAAAAGGAAGTCTTATGAGCATGAAGAACACGCCCCTCTTGTTGGTCGCAGGATTTTCGGTCCTGTCGCTGACGGCTTTTGCGATCGCAGCCTCCTCTACGCGGTATCTGCACGTCAGGGTCAGTAATGCGGCGAGCCACGAACTGGTTCGGGTCAACGTTCCTCTTACGCTAGCTGAAAAGGTGATCCCTGCGATCAACCATGGGCAACTTCGGGACGGTAAGGTTCAAATCGGCAATTTCAGAGCCGATAACGTAAACATCCACGCCATTCTCGAGGCGCTGAAGGCCGCGCCCGAAGGCAATTTTGTGACCGTGCAAGATACCGGCGACGACGTTCGCGTGGCCAAAGAGCGTGGCCAGCTTGTGGTGCACGTGATCGACAAGAACTCCGGTGAAAATGTCGACGTGACGATTCCCTGGGATGTCGCTCAGGCCCTGATCTCCGACACGAACGAAGACCAGATCAACGTCGAAGCCGCCGTCAAAGCACTTCAGAATGTCGGCGACATAACTTTGGTGCGAGTGAGCGGCCGCGATGAGAACGTCCGGGTTTGGATCGATTCGCTAAACACGGACGCGGAATAAGAAGGAGGAAACCTCACATGATCTTCCTTGCAAAACTCGGAGCCGGAGTTCTCGGGACGGCCCTGGTTGCTGGAGCGGCCGTTTCCAGCGAAGGATTCATTCACGTCAAAGTTCACGAAAAGCAGCCGAACGGAGCGAACGTGAATTTGTTCGTTCCCGCCGCGCTTGCGACCACAGCTTTGCACTTCGTGCCCAATCGAGATTTGAGGGCGCACGACTCGGCGAAGCTACGTTCGTGTCTACCGCTGATCGACGCTGCGATTCCCGCTCTCTACGAGTCTCCCGATGGAGTGCTGGTTGAAGTGATGGACGCGCAAGATCATGTCCTGGTACGAAAGATCGGCGGCTCGATTGTCGTGGATGTGAATGACTCCGAGGACGTGGTGCACGTGTCAGTGCCCCTGCGCGCGGCACAGAACGCGATTCATCAGATCGCCGAAGCTAATCCCCCGGATTAGGGTTCAACATCCCCACACCAAATTTCGCAAGAACGCGAAATTTAGAATGGGCCACCCGGGGCCTATCTGATTGGCCGCGAGCCGGTGATTAGGATATCCACGAGTCTCCTGGCGCTTTGCTGCCAGTCTGGACCGGACGCCACGTTGGAGACGCCTACAAGCGCCCGAAGCAGATCGAATGGTTCAAGATCTTTTCGTATGTCGCCGTTCTTAATTGCGCGCCTCACCAGCGAATCAATCGCTCCTTGCACCTGAGCGCGTGAACCTTCATATAGCTTCGAGGGGCCTCCGACGTATGCATTCAGTGCAGAGGCGATGATCTGCTTCGTGGCAATGTAATCGATAAATAACAGCATCCACGCTCGCAGGGCTTCAATCGGAGACATAGCCGCCGCAAATCTTCTTTCAGCCGTGGCTAGCTTTTCCACTTCAGTTCGATAGACCGCCTCGATCAATGCATCCCTTGTAGGAAAGTGGCGATACAGCGTTCCAGCTCCAACGCCGGCCTCTCTGGCGATGTCGTCGAGGCTGGCATTCGGTCCAGACCGGGTAAACGCCTCCTTTGCAACTTCCAGAATGCGCTCACGATTCAACCGCGCATCTGTGCGGGGTTTGCGAGGGGCAGTTTTTCGATTCCTGGTGACCATATAAAAAAAACTTGCAACCGGAGATAGTCTCCGGTTATCTTATCTACTGATTCGGAGACACTCTCCGTTTTAGCCGGAACGCGGCGCCCTGTCAATAGCGCTTCCCGCTTCTTCCGGCTTCGAGAGGTGAGGAATATGAATCCACTGGTTGTTTACAAACCGTTAAACAATTCCAATCATCCTTGCCCCGACCTCATGACGATGGCGGAGCGAGAGTTGTCAGCATTCTTCAACGCCGTTACCCAGTTATTCGGGTCGGAACAGGCGGAGCGCTCAGCAGAAGACTGGCTGCATGAATTGATCGAGAGCAATAGTCTGCCTATTTCCCCGCGCGAATGGCGATTGCTCAGCGCGAAAGTTTCGACACGGCTCGCACGTCGAGTAAACGCTTCGTCCCTATCGGCCGAATTCTCAAATGCTTAGGAGGAGAAGAATATGCGTGTTTTTGTTACCGGAGCTACAGGCTTCATTGGTTCCGCTGTTGTCCGCGAATTGATTGACGCTGGTCATCGGGTGCTTGGCCTGGCTCGTTCGGATGCGGCCGCCAAATCCCTTATCAATGCGGGAGCCGGCGTACATCGCGGCTCGCTCGAAGATCTCGAAAGCCTTCGCAACGGGGCGGCGGCTGCCGACGGAGTGATCCACATCGCTTTTATCCACAATTTCAACAACTACGCACCGTCTGTGGAAGCTGATCAACGCGCAATTGAGACGCTCGGGGGCGCGCTCGCGGGCTCTGACCGCCCCTTCATCGTCACTGCCGGGAGCTTGTTCGTCCAACGCCGAGGCTCGCTCGCAACAGAAGAGGATGCGCCCAATCCAAGCTTCCCCCGCAAGTCGGAGCAGGCGGCGCTTGCGCTGGCGGCGGGCGGAGTCCGGGCATCGGTGCTGCGGCTTCCGCCATCGGTCCACGGTAGCGGTGATCACGGCTTTGTGCCACGCCTGATCGGCATTGCACGTGAAAAGGGAGTTTCCGCATTCATAGGCGACGGGCTCAACCGATGGCCCGCAGTGCATCGGCTCGATGCTGCTCATCTCTACAGGCTCGCGCTTGAAAAAAGCTCCAGCGGAGCTCGATATCACGGAGTTGCCGATGAGGGCGTAGCGACTCAAGAGATCGCTGAGGTCATCGGCGAGCATTTGAACCTACCGGTCGTCAGCAAATCTCGCGAGGAAGCAGCTGATCATTTTGGCTGGATCGGTCTCTTCTTTGGTATGGACGCTCCTGCTTCCAGCACGTTGACTCAGGAGCAGCTGGGATGGCGACCGGTTCAGCCGGGGCTCATCGCCGATCTGAACGCGGAACACTATTTCGAGCACACCGCAGACGCCGTACCCCCGCACAGTTGACGTGCGACTGGAACCATGAAGTGGCCCGCTCAAGCCAGGTTTTGACTTGAGTGGGCCTGTGTCGGATTTGGTTTAGGCTGCTGCCGTGGCTGACGCGGAGGTGGCAGCCTCTTCGATGAGCTTGGCTGTTTCCTTCGGATGAGATATGTAAGCCACATGGCTGGAATTCACTTCGACCGTCTTGGCCTTGGCGCGCTTTGCCATCATGCGCTCCTGGTCTGGATTGATTGATCGGTCTTTGGTGGCCACCATGTACCAGGTGGGTTTCGACCTCCAGGCAGGTGACGTGACTTTGTGGGTGAACGAGTCCGCGGATATCGGTACTTGCGAGATAGCCATGAATTCCGCCTTCTCGCGTGGAATGTCCGCCGCGAAGTCTGCCACAAAATGCTCCTGGTCTATCCAAAAGTTGCCGTTGCTGTCCTGCTTGATTGACGTGCTGGCCGGCGGCAACGCCTGCTCGATCGACGCACAGCTCTCACCTTCATCGAGAGCAAATGCGGCAATATAGACAAGCGCGGCAACGTTTGGATGATTGCCAGCCTCGGTGATGATGGACCCGCCGTAGCTGTGGCCGACCAGGACGACCGGCCCGCCCATGGCGTCGATGGCGGCCTTCGTGTACTTTTGGTCGTCGGCGTACGAGGTCTCGGGGGGTTGCGCCACCGACACCTTGTACCCATCATTCTTGAGGATGTTAGCGACGGCTTCCCAACCGGAGCCGTCGGCGAAAGCTCCATGCACCAGAACCACGCTCTTAATATGCTGCGTCATGACCATTCTCCTTTGTAGTAGTTAATTGATTTTCGATATCGCACGGCTGATCCCATGCTTCCTGGTCAACTCGCTGAGTGCGACTCCGGCTTCGCCTTCCTTCAAGATCGCAACAATCTGTGACTCGGTAAACCTCGACTTCCTCATGACATCCCCCGTACCGGGAGAGCCTACTATTTACCTGTATCCGAGCCGGGAGAGCCTACGACCACGATACGGCAACACCACTACCGAGAGACCAATCTTCCCAAGCGGCGGTCATGGAGAGACGGACGAAGACATCGTCACGCGCAATTCCCGGCGAGGCAGCAAGTTTGTCCGAAAGACGCGCCAGTAAGGCCTCCTTTTCGCTCCGACGCCGCGCGTCTGACTCGATGTTAATGATCACGAAATCTCCCGAGCGAGACCCTTTGATCCCGAACTGACGATCGTAGATCAGATCGCCCGGCTCAACTTGCTCTATGATCTGGAACAGATCGCCCTTCTGCATATAACCATCGACGAGCGCCTCGTATATGCTGTCTGACATCTTCTTGATATAGTCGGGCGACTTCCCCTTAATCATCGTCACACGAACCAGTGGCATGAGAATCCTCCTTATTGCTGCCCCTTGCGGTTAGCCTGCAGCAGCTCTTGCAGGGCCTCGAACATGCTGCCGTCTACGATGTTGAAAGGCGGATAATCGAACACAACCTTCCAGTACGCAGGCGTTTCCTCGACCACCCGCATGTGCGCTGCTGAATTAGTTTTAGCCATATAGATCTGGTTGCGCTTTCTGTCGACCACGCTCTTGCAGCATCCATTCCCTGATGTAAGGCGGACAGTGCAGGATCGACACGCCCGCCGACTCACAAGCGTTGAGAAAACGAACACCTTCTAGATCGATAAGATCCAATTCCTCCAAATCCAAAACGACGGGCGATTCGCAGCGTTCGATTTCGGTTTTGACTTGATCCAGGTGCCCGACTCGAAATTCGCCGCTGAGCCGAATCCGCCCTTGGACGCGTTCAATCCGCAGCGTCATTTTCTACGGCTCCGGAAGACAGTGACGGTAGTGCAAGTCTCAGACCATTTGCAATAGCCTGTTGCAGTTGAACTTAGACGGGCAGACCGTCCTGATTTTTCAGGAATTCATTTTTGATCAGGAAAAGATGGCCGGGCTTATAATCGCCCGATGGCTTCGGTGACACGTCGGCGATCCCAAGAGCCGCTCAAGACAGCACTGGACGAACTAAAGAACTCGGAAAAAAAACTTCGGCAGGTGATCTGACACGATCCCCACGCTAGCGTGGTGCAATCTGCCGGATGGTTCGAACGAGTTCCTTAACCAGCGCTGGCATGAATACACCGGCCTGTCTCCCGAAGAGTCACACGGTTGGGGTTGGCAAACTGCGATCCATCCCGACGATCGAGCGCCATTGACGGAGAAATGGCGAGGACTCCTGGTCATTGGTGAACCCGGCGAAATGGAAGCGCGTCTCCGTCGCCATGACGGAGCGTTTCGCTGGTTTCTCATGAGGGTGGAGCCGCTACGAGACGAGACCGGCAAGATTGTCAGGTGGTGCGGAGCATGCACCGACATCGAGACCCTCAAACAAACGGAAGCGAAGCTGCGGGAGGATGAACGCGAGCTTCGTCGCATCACCGACTTAATACCGCAGGCGATTGTCGTCCAGGATCCCCTGGGCACCCCCACCTACGCCAACCAAGCGACGCTCGACTACACCGGTCTAGCCGGAGAAGATGTGATTACTCCGGACTTTCGGAAACGAATCTTCCGCCCCGACGACCTGGAGAGATTGCGCGAGGAGCGCAAGGCTGCTCTCGGTCGGGGGGTTCCGTTCGAAATTGAACAGCGGGCTCGTCGGAAAGACGGCCAATATCGTTGGTTTCTTATTCGTTACAACCCCTTCCGAAATGACGAGGGCCAAGTGACTCGCTGGTACGCAACTGGAACTGACATTGATGACCGCGTTCGGGCCGAAGAGAGAACACGAAACGAAAATCTGGCACTGCGAGAGCAAATCGATCGTGACTCGATGTTTGAGGACATCGTCGGCTCCTCAGAAGCGCTACGGAAAGTGTTACGCCAAATCGCTAAGCTGGCTTCTTCCGATTCGACAGTCTTGATTCTCGGCGAAACCGGTACGGGAAAGGAGTTGATAGCTCGCAGTATCCACAAGCGATCCAATCGCGCGGATCGAGCATTCATCGGAGTCAATTGCGCCGCAATCCCGCAATCGCTGATTGCTTCCGAGCTTTTCGGTCACGAGAAGGGCGCCTTCACCGGCGCAACCCAGCGTCGCCTCGGGCGTTTTGAATCGGCGAATGGCGGAACAATTTTTCTGGACGAAGTTGGCGACTTGCCTCCCGAGATCCAAGTCGCACTGTTACGCGTGCTGCAGGAGCGTGAAATCGAACGCGTGGGCAGTAATAAGGCCATTCCCATCAACGTCAGGGTAGTAACGGCTACTCATCGTGATTTGAACACGCTCGTAGCCGAAAGCAAATTCCGTGAAGACCTCCTATATAGACTGAATGTAGTCCCTATCGATGTACCGCCGTTGCGCGAACGCGCAGCCGACATTCCCTTGTTGGTTGAGTATTTCATCGACCGCTTCAGCAAGAAAGCTGGAAAGAAATTCAGAACGATCGACAAGAAGAGTCTTAAATTATTACAGGCCTACGACTGGCCTGGGAACATTCGTGAACTACAAAACGTAATTGAGCGTGCCGTCATTCTGTGCGAGGGCGACACCTTTTCGGTGGACGAGACCTGGCTTCGCCCAGAACTCCCGGTCGCCCGTAGCCGACGTAGTACGCTTAATGGTGTCCTCGCGCGGCAGGAGAAGGAAATGATTGAAGCCGCACTAGCGGAGTGTTATGGACGGATCTCGGGCCCGTTGGGCGCATCCACGAAACTAGGGCTGCCGGCGCGAACACTCGATTCGAAAATCAAGCGTTTCAAAATCAACAAATATCGGTTCAATGTGCCACGCGCTAGCTGAATCTTTCCGCTGCTTTCGAAGATCAGTCATCCAAGGCCGCGTTTATACGGCTGATCGGTACTTTTCACACTACCTGGGAATAGTATTGCTTCAGACCAAAAACCAACGTGCTGAACGGCATGTCGAGCGCCGCATAGACCGCTCCTGCCTCCGGTGCCGCGTTATCAGCCAAAATCTCAATAGCGACATTCGAATAGCCAACCGGAACGACACCAGCCTGCTGCATGCGCACGACTCCCATGTCTACCTGAGTCTGACTGAAGCCACCTGACGCATCGATCACAGCATAACTCTGGAACCCGTCGGCAAGAGCAGCCATGGCCGGGAACGCGAGACATACATCAGTGGAAATGCCCGTGACGATAAGGCTTTTGCGCCCCGTAGCTTTAACCGCATCCACGATACGCTTCTCGTCCCACGCGTTAACTGAAGTACGTTCGATTCTCTGCACGCCCTGTAGAACGTCGGCGAGTTCGGGGATCAGCGGTCCCCACATTTTCTCCGTCGTCGTGGTCACGATCACGGGCACTTTGAGCGCCAACATTGCCCGTGTCAGAGCAACGATGTTGTGCTTGAGTTGAAGGGTGTCGATGTCACGCACGCCGGTGTACAGACCGATCTGGTGATCTACCAGAAGCAGTACCGCGTTGTTGCGCGTCAGACGTTGAGAGCGCTGCGTTGAACTAGCCGTCATAATCCTCATCCTAGGCTCAAGGGTGGCTGCTCTCTTGCAGAATTTTGCTGGTTTTGTTGTTTATTGCTTAAAAAGCTTGCACCCGCGTGCTTGACGCTGCGCACCGCAACAAACTGACTACGTGTCGATAAGCGTGCCAAGCACCGCGGGCCACCGCTTCTCGAAGTCGCTGTCTCGCTGGAGTCCGCGCTCCAAAAGAGTTTGGATTCGCTGCTGCGTTTCAGGCCACGTCAGCGCGGTCTCAAAAGAAGTGATGGCGGCGAGGAGCCGGTCGGCGGACGGCAACGAGACCTGGTTGACGAGATTCTTCGCCGCCGCGATAGCCCGCCGGTCGAAGGAGGCGATCCGGCGCGCCAGCGCGTCGACGAAGCCGTCCAGTTCGGCGTCCGGAAGTGCCCGGTTGACGTATCCGTATCGTTCCGCGGTGTCGCCATCGAAGTCGTTCGCGCCGAGAACGATTTCGAGCGCCCGTCCGCGACCGACCAGATGTGGAAGACGTTCCGTACCGCCGCCACCGGGATGCAGTCCCACCCCGACTTCGGGTTGGCCGAGTCGCGTGTTCTCGCGCGATGCGAAACGCATGTCACAGGCGAGGACGAACTCGCTGCTCACACCCCGGACACAGCCTCGGATCTTCGCGATGCTGACCACTGGGGACTTGGTGAGACGCACGAACGTATCCATCAGGATCGGGAGGCCCGAAGCCCCGACAGCAGTCATGATGTTCCCGATCTTGCCGGTCAAATCAAAGTGGGCAAGGTAAAACTCAGGATTCGCGCTCTCGAATACCACGACACGCAGGCTCGGGCTGGCGTCCATTCGCGCGAGCAGATCCTGGAGGGCTTCGAATATGCTGGCGTCTACGATGTTGAAAGGCGGGTAATCGAAAACAACCCTCCAGAACGCAGACGTTTCCTCGATGACCCGCAACTGCGCCCCTGCTTCAGTCATATGTCTGCGGTTAACCTAGGCTCTTGCGTGGGTGCTCTCTTGCAGGATTTTGCTGATTTTGTTGTTTTTTGCCTCAAAATGCCTCGCACTCGCCAAGAAGGAGGCGCGGCTGTCTCGAAGCATCAGGAAATGAGGCCTTCACGCCGTAAGTGCTAACCCAAGGATTACTTCCGGCTTGCCCGTGGCTGGTACCCCGAAATAACGAGGGGATCAGGACGTGGGCAACTCGCGCGAATCTTGAGTAATTAAACCATTTATCTTCAACCGTTTGGGAGCACTCGAGTCAGGGGTTAGAATAGTCTTGACGTACAATATATCGTACGATATATTGTTAAACATGATTAGACAAAACCATTACGAACACTTCTTAAGCTCAACACGTTTCGATAGCGCCTTCGGTCGCGAACGCGCCCGAGGACACGGACGCGAACACAGTCGCGAACCTGACCGCGAGCATGGCCGAGAACACGGACGTCATGATGGGCGCCGCCGATTCCGTCGTGGAGGCCCCGGATTTATGGGCGACTTCGCCGGCGGCGATTTTCCCGGCGGCCGCAAGCTCGACGCGATCGACATTCAACTGGTGATACTGGCGCTCCTCGCCGAACAACCAGCGCACGGGTACGAGCTGATCAAGACCCTCGAAGAACGTTCGGGCGGATTCTATACGCCCAGCCCGGGCGTGATTTATCCAGCCCTGACTTACCTGCATGAGATCGGTCACACCAGCGTGGAGCAGCAGGGTACGCGGAAGCTCTACAGCATTACGCCCGAGGGCAACGCCCATCTGGAAGCAAACCACGCGAAGGCCGAAGCGATTCTCGATGCTCTGGCGCGAATTGGAGGACGGATGGAGCAGGTGCGCGAAGCATTTGCCGGCGTGGGCGATTCTGACGGAGGTGCTTCCGATGAAGTGCATCGTGCGCGCCACGCTCTGAAGCACGCGCTGCGCCGCAAAGACGGGTGCGATCCCGAGGAAGCGAAGCGGATTGCCAAAATTCTTGATCAGGCTGCAGCCGAGATACTGGGAAAATAGCGGCGCCCGCAGGCGCACATCAAACCTAAAAGGACAGACCTACAGAAAGAGAGATTCATGCCGAATACTCTGTTGAATGAAACTTTAAAAAGCGTAATTCAGGATGAAGGAGTCCGTGCGGTAATCGAGCGATTGGAGGCGGAACGTCGCGGTGCGCGGGCCGGCGGCCCGAACGATGACGGCCAAAGCCAGGATCCGTATGAATATGCGGACCGTGGGTTCTCAATTCGTCCCCAGCAAGGCGACCTCATCTATCTCTTGTGCCGTGGAATGCGCGCTACGCGTGTGGTCGAGTTCGCGACTTCGGTCGGAATGTCGACCCTGTATTTCGCTGCATCTATGCGTGACAACGGCGGCGGTCGCGTAATCGGTTCGGAACTCGTACCAGCAAAAGTCGCGACCGCGAAGCGCAATCTCAGCGAGGCTGGTCTCGCTGACTATGCGGAGATTCGCGAGGGCGATGCGCGGCAGACGCTGCGCGATCTGGGGGGTCCGGTGGATTTTGCCCTGATCGACGGCTGGCCGCGCGATGAAGAACCTTCGCTGGCGCGCGACGTGATTGAGATCGTCGCTCCACAACTTCGCGTTGGCGGGTATGTAATGAACGACAACGCGGAGCCGGATTTCCTGGAGTTTATTCGCGATCCAGGCAATGGATTTATTTCGATCACGCTGCCGCTCAAGAGTGGAACAGAGCTTTCGGTGAAGGTGGCGTAATTCAGCGAGGCGCGCATGGCACCGCTTGAACACAGGTCGTAAACCGATTCCTGAAACAACTGCTGCGTGGAGTTGCATCCGCAGAAGACGCGGATCGTACGTTAGGGGAAGTGAAGGACGCGGTTGAATGAATAGTCGGCAAGCCGGAAGTTACCGCCCAGAAAGCGACATGGTGGGCCAACTTCTAGCCTGCCCTGCCTAAGTTAGTGCTTATGGTGCCTTATGCTTCGGAATGCGTTGTCATGTAATGCCTCCGCCATCTTCCGGGGCTGACGCCGACGAGTTGATGGAATGTGTGGGTGAACGCTGCCTGGTCGTTAAATCCCGACTGAATCGCGATGTCGATCAGCGACATGCCGGTCTGGCTCATCAGTTGTTTGGCGTGGTCGATGCGGTGCTGAATCAGCCACTGGTGAGTGGAGGCGCCGAAAGAGGTTTTGAATGAACGGGCAAAGTGGCTGACGGAAAGTCCGCATTCACGTGCAATGTCAGAAAGCCGGATCCGGCCATGCATGTTCTCATGAAGGAGTTCCGAAGCTCGTCGCTTCTGCCATGGCGCCAGACCTCCCTTTGAACGCCGTGCTGTTTTCTGAAGCACACCGTACTCCTGGAGAAGATGTGCTCCGAGGATGAGGCTGAATTGATCGAGAGCCAGCACAGAGAGACGGTCGCTCCGCCCAAGGAACGGAAGGATGCTTTTGGTGATCTGGGCCACAACCAGATCGTCTTCGAGCACTGCCAGGCGATAGTCACTTACCCGGCCAAAACCGAGATCCTTGGCAATGTCATCCAGTCCCTTACGAGGGACAGAATAGTGAACGTAATCAAAGGCGCTACCTGCCCAGCACATTGGCTGTGAGTCGAAATCGATGACATTGGAGCGAAATGGGTGAACGGTGGACGTGGCAATGAGCTGGTCTGCCGTCCACACCCGGTAGCTCGGTGATGGCAGAGACTTAAGGGAGATCGACACCAGGAGGGCGGGGACGGGCGATAGCTTTGTGATTCGGTCAGGAAGCCCAGCCGGCGATTGGAGCCGGGTGATCGTAAAAGTCCCCGGAGTACGAAACTGCGATGGAACGGGGGACTTCCCGTCCAATTGAATGAATGTTGTGAAGGGAGCTTCATTTAACGTCTGCGGAGTTTTGTTTGACGTTGGCGAAGCGTTCTTGTGCATGGGGACCTCCGCTGCGGTACGACCGGTCGTCTATATGGATGACAGGTTGGAAAATTTGGCCTCATTAATAGGACAACGCCTTCTCTCTCATCGAGGGGGCACCCTGCTCATCCCTCTAGTAGCATTCTCCCCGTCATCCCAGATCCCCTAACCATCCCAGGGCGGACAAGCTCGGCATGAAGAAGTACTCGCCGCCGCGGAGCACGTTGAACGTTTCGATCCCGTGAACGCGGCGCCTGACCGGATTCGTCGGAATAGTGAACGCCGCCCCTTCCTCCTGCAACCCGACAATCGGATCATGCTCATCGCCGATCCCCATGAAATCACCGTCGTTGATCCACTCTTGTTGAAGGAATTCGATGGTGTCCATCGCCCTGGCGCTGATGAACAGAAAGTAGGCTCCGTGTGGCAATTGGTCATCTGCTTCGGACAGGGCGTTCGGATCGTATGGCGGCCCATACGTGGTACCGCGCCTGATTACGCGATGCAGATTGACGTCAGTCAACCGGGTGAGTTTCGAATCGCGCGGATTCATGCGCCGAATGTGGCATCCGAACGGCGCCTGCCGACCACGCGGATCGTTCGAGTAACTGAAGTCATTGTTCCGATGCGGGTCCGCACCGAGTGCGGCGTCGTCGACATCCGGCGCCAGGGTCAGTGGGGCGCCGCTGCGCCAACGGCCTACCAGTTTCGCGGCGAGCAGTTCCCGTTCTTCCTCGGTGCTTCCATTCGCTTGGAGGAATCGATTGAAGGCACCAACACGCGTCTGATATTTACGGAAGCCCACATAAGTGCCGTTGCGACCGAGCACGTCCGGCTGTGGCATCGGCAGCAGAACCCCGGCTTCGCCCGGATATCCCAGGATGAACTCGCCTGCCTTGATCGGCCGACCCCAAGCGGGTAGCGGCTCGACGCCGCTGCCCTCGATCGCCGGCTGGTCGATGCCATCTTTGTAACCGAGCGAATTGAGGTCGCCTGGCTGCGCGCCGAAGTCCTGCATCGCCACAACGCTGATGCCTGACAACCCCGCGTACTGGGCGCGAGCGATATCGAGGACACCACGATGTTTTTCCTCGGAGTCGCTGAATATGCTCAGCCCGATGTGGACTTGCCCCTTGCCATAGGCTGAGTCCCAATTCTTCGGGTCGTTGACGCCTTCGTCCCTGAGCTGGCGGGCACGCGCCGCCATCCCTTCTCGGAATGCCTCGGGGAAGGTTTGCAGCGAGTCCGGAGGAAGGCCGAGCGCCTTAAGGCCCGCAAAACTGATGCCGACCGCAATCCAGGCATTCGCCGCGTTTCGCCAACCCGCAGCCGAATCGACGTAAGGTGTCAGATGACGGAGGAACGCACGGCCCACTTGAGCATCGTCGACGCGCAAAAGCACGTGAGAGCCGAAGTACGGCGCGGGCCTTTGCCTGAGGACGGTCGCCTGGATCTCGTGTAAGTCGAGTGCCAGCGCCTGCGTCGAAAGATTCCCGCTGATGGATTGCTGTGCGGATGACATGGGCGCATCCTTAAGTTATGAGTCCGGGTGCATTTCGGCCCGGACCCCAATGAATGATGCTCTGACTATGCGACCTTGTCGAGGAATTCGTCGGTCGCCTTGCCGAGGCGCTTCAGCCGCTCGATCTCAGCCAAAGTGAGGTCCGGATCAGCGACGAACCAGCCCTCTGCTGTGATCTGGTGCTTAGCGAGGTAATCTTTCGCCCCGGGGTTGCGAATCCCCGGCCAGCCTTCCCAGGCAGAGTCCATGAGGTCCAGATAGTCTGGGATCAAGGCGATGAAGTCGTCGATATAGGTGTCCCAATCGCCGTCGAAAGAAGTGGCGAAGAGCATTCTCGTGTCGTTGTCGAAGAACACGAAGCGCATGTCGTGGAGGGTGCCGACCTTGCTCGCACCGGGTGAAAGGTTGCCGCCCAGCAATTGCAGAAATGAGCGAAGCCGCTTGGCGCCGCCCGGCATCAACGGAACGATGATGGTCAACTCGGACCTCTTGCCGAGACGGGCGCCGACTCGGCCGGCGCTTTCGATTGGCGGCGGTGGTTCCGAAACCTGCGACTGCAGTTCTTTGAGTACGTTCTCCAGGGCCTTTTTCCCCACTTCCGGCGCGTCCGCGAACAAATCCCGCAGCTGCTGGATCTTCTCCTGGGCGGCCTGGTCCTTCGGTTTGATCGCTGTCTGTGGTTGCGTTGGCATTGTTCCTTCTCCTTTCAACTAATCATTCATAGTTCGCTTAGCGGTCCGGCTAGGCGGCCGCCTTTTGCTCCCCGAATACTTCTGCCAGGTTCTTCGGCTCCTTACGTTCCTCGTGGTTTGCTTGGTGGCGAAGGATCGAAGATTGCCTATAGACCTCCTTGCGTGAACGCATGATGCTGCCGAGTGGACGGTGTGGCTCGGTGACGCGCCAGGCAGTCATTGAAGTCTTGTCCATCTTCTCGAAATTGTCTTCCCCGCCGATATCCTGTTGCGGCAGCCGTAATTTCGCGACCGTCACATATGGCGAGAGGCTCTCGGGCCACACTACCGTTGTTTTATCGACCGGCATTTGAGCCAGATCCGCGCAGAGCTGGACCTGGATGTCGAACTCGTAGGGTTGCTTGCGCAGCTCCGCTACGAGCGCCGGCCGGAAGACTTGTTCGGCAGAAGTGAGATCGAGAGCTCGCTGCTCGACGCGGTCGGCGAACGATTGAACCGGGGCCACACGAACCTTTGCGACGTAGTCGCCATGCCGCACCGCACCCATGGTCCAATACGTCGAGAGCAGGAGATTCACGGGCTTGGTTTGCGCGAGACGCAGGAAAGCGCCGAGTTCCTCCCACGCCCACTGCTCCGGTGGCAGCGTGCCCTTGCCCGTCACAAAGTTGTAGAGAAGGCGGTGGAGTACCGCCAGCCTTTCTTCCGGCGTAAGATTCGCTGACGGGGGTAGCCCAATGTCGCCAAATAATGACTGAATGAACACATAATGCGCAAGCGTGTTGGCGAAGAAGACCGGGTGGTTGATCAGAGCATAGTCGAAGGTGTGGCTGTCCGGCTCATCTTCCAGAAGAGTTTTTCCATCGATTCCGAAAATCTTCAGGCCGATGCCGGTGATCGGTCCCAGGAACCGGTCGTCACCAACGTGACTGGTCCCGTTTGAGAAACGAACCATGGCTTCGTGGCGTCCCGGTTTGGCGTAGATGCCCTGCGAATATTCGTTCGGCAATCCACTGAGGATTTCAAATTCTCCCTGGGCCAGACCGTAACCCTTGGCATGAGCGTTGCGCACCACAAGCCCGATTCCCTCGGTTTTGAGCGACCCCCGCATGTGCTGTTTCAGGTCATCGAGGACCTGCTGCAAGGTTTGGTCGAAATCGGGCTCGATGTGTTCAACGTCCGGACTGTAACGCACAAATTTCTGAGTCATTGTTGTCGACTCCTTTCGGGGACGTGGCAAAATTTTGCTTGTGTCTGCGCTTGCAGAGGCCGGCATGCGAGCATGGTTCCCTCCTTCGAAAGATCAAGGACCCACGTGGGGCGCCACTCTAGGACGGAGTGATGAGCGCCGGATATCAGCGGAAAGTTTTACTACGAATTGTCAAGAGGGTGGGCCAGTCCCCCGGGTCATCGGCCCCCACTTCAGGCGACTTTTCCTTTCTGAGCGACGGGTTCACTTTTGGCTCGCATTGATTTGACCAGGTCGGCCGACGACGCTCCTTCGAGCGACAATCCGTAGCCAACTTCTCGCACGATGCGCTCCTTCAACGGTTGAATGAAGTGGATGCGTGTGTTTCGGCGGGTCACCTCCGGAGCGTTAAGGTACAGCTCGGCCAATTCCCGCGCCCGACTGAGCGCCTTACCGTTCGGCACGACCTCGGCAACTACTCCCCATTCGCGTGCAGTACGCGCCGGCAGCGGCTGTGGATTCAGCAGGAATGCCTCCGCTCGTCCTGCTCCGGCGCGATAACTCCAGGTGGTGAAGATTCCGTCACCGGGCGCAACGCCCTGGGAGAAGTGGGCCACGTCCTGGAAAGTCGCGCTATCTGCTGCCACAATTACACTGGCAAGTAGCGCGTAGTCTGAATGCACGTGGGCACGTCCCTCGATTGCCGCGATGACTGGGACGCGTATGTTGGCTATGTTTTCCAACACCTGAACGCCTTCGTCGTGAACCTGGCTCCAAACGCCGGGGTCGGCGGCGTCCCCAAAAGAGGACCAATCGACATCAATAATGAACTCCCCACCGGCGCCCGTGAGAATTACGATCTTGTTCGCGCGATCTTGCGAAATCCGGTAGAACCCATCGACAAATTCCGTGTGAGATTGCGCGGTCATAACGCACGGCCCGCCGTTGGTGTGGAATTCAGCAACCAGCACGCCTTTGTCATCTCGTGTCAGCCTTAGGTTGTGATAAGCATTGAAATAGACACTCTGAAATTGCATCGTATTCTCCTTTCTGGGTTGCCCTGACTGCGTTTGTTATTGCGATGTCAGCGCATCGTACTCAAGTTGCCACAACGAGACCGCCTGCGGCGCGAATGATCTCCCCGGTGATCCAGGCTGATTCGTCTGACGCCAGGAACACCGCGAGCGGGGCGATATCAGTGACGCGACCGAGGCGGCCGAGCGGCGTTTTCGCCGCCAGAACAGCGCCGGCACCACCTGCAAAAGTCCCCGCAGTTACATTGCCTTCGGTTTCTGTATGACCGGGAGCGATGGCGTTGACGCGGATCTTGCGCGGTGCCAGTTCGAGCGCCAATCCCTTGGTCAGTGTTTCGATGGCGGCTTTTGTGGAAGCGTAGAGCAGGGCTCCCACCACGGGATGTGAGCCGACGATAGAGCTGAGGTTAATGATGCTGCCGCCGTCGGCACCGAACCGCTTGGTCGCCTCCTGCACGGTGAGAATCGTCCCGAGAACGTTGATGTTGTAGTGGAGGTGGAAGCTCTCTTCGGTAATGTCGGCGACGGCGCCGAACCGGAATACTCCGGCGTTGTTGACCAAAACGTCCACTCTTCCGAACGCAGAATCCACTTCTTTGAATAACCGCGCGACATCTGCGGCCTTGGACACATCGGCCCCGACCGCAATCGCCTCGCCCCCGTTGTCGGTGATCGCCTGAGCGACGCGTTCGGCGCCTCCCCGGTCGGAGGAATAGTTCACGGCCACACGCGCGCCCTCAGCTCCAAAGGCCGTTGCTATCCCAGCGCCTATGCCTTTGGATGCGCCCGTCACTATTGCCACTTTATTGGACAGTTTGCTCATATTCACGGAATACGCGCAACAAGACCTATCTTTCCTTGCGGCTTCGAATCGCTTCACGGGCTTCTTTATCAGCGGTACGGCGGCGCTCGGTTTCCCGTTTGTCCCACAGTTGCTTGCCCTTTGCCAAGGCAAGTTCCAATTTCACTCTGCCATTTTTGAAGTACATGCGAGTGGGAATCAGCGTGAGTCCCCGTTGCTGCGTTTTTCCGATTAGCTTGCGGAGTTCTTCTTTGTGGACAAGCAGCTTCCGCGTCCGCAATGGTGCGTGGTTGAAAATATTTCCGTGCTCATAGGGGCCGATGTGACAATTGAGCAGCCACAGCTCGTCGTCTTTGATCAATCCGTAAGCATCCTTGAGGTTAGTCAGGCCGCTACGCACGGATTTCACCTCGGTACCGCTTAAAACTACCCCGGTCTCAAATTTTTCCAGCAAGAAGTAGTTATGAGAAGCGATCCTATTAACGGCGGCATCTCGTTCCCCCGCTGCCGTGGGATCGCGCTTGGGATTTTTCTCCGGATTAGGCCGAATGGGGTAGGTCGATTGGCGCGCCATATCTGTTTGAATAGGTTATCGCATTTCAAGCCGCCGCAAGGGCAACGCTGTCGGCAGGGAGGAACATGATCGCACGCTCCGGCTATGGGAGTAGTACCAAAGTGGCTAAAGGTAATCAAAACAGTAGCTTCGGTTGTTCGAAACCCGATGCTATAATCAGCCAGCTCACGTCTTCTTCAGCAAAAATCGAGATGCCCTACCTCGAATCATGCGTGGTTCAAGACGGAAGACTGCCTGCGAGGAACCAGTGATCAAAAGCCTGTTTCGACCGGCCGTTGTTGTCCTCCTTGTGTTAATTGCGACTTTGCCCGCCGCAGCCGACAAGGCTAAGTCATTATATTTGAAGGGCAAAGACGCTGAAGCACGGCAGAACTACGAACAAGCCTACGATTTCTACAAGCAAGCCTACGGCCTGAAGCCGCAGGACACCAGCTATCGCGCCTCCTATGAACGCTTGCGGTTCCTGGCCGGAGCCTCGCACGTTCACCGCGGACAACTGTTGCGGGAAGCTGGCAGATTTGATGAAGCGCTCGTTGAATTCCAAAAGGCGGTGGAGATCGATCCCGCTAGCGCGATTGCTCGCCAGGAAGTCCTTCACACTCAGCAACTGATCGACCTCAGTAAGGCCCTTGGCCCAAAGGCATCGGGGCATAATCCGACCGTCGACAAGCGAGTACAGGAAGCTGCTGGACCAGTAGAACTGGCGCCCATTCAGAACATTCCCATCACAATCAAAGCCACCCAGGATAGCAAGGTCATCTACGAGACGGTCGGAAGACTCGCCGGCATCAACGTACTTTTCGATCCGGATTACACTTCGCGCCAGATCAGAGTTGATTTGAATTCCGTATCACTCGAAGAAGCGCTTGAAATCATTGCAATGGAATCCAAGACTTTTTGGCGACCGGTCACGCCTAATACAGTCTTTATCGCCTCGGACAATCCTGCCAAGCGCAAAGAGCTGGAACAGAACGTCGTTAAGACGTTGTATATGGCGAATCTCTCGCAGCCCACCGAATTGCAGGACGTGGTGAACGCGCTTCGCCAAATCCTCGAAATTTCCCGGCTTCAGCCGTTGCCGTCGGAGAGCGCCATCATCATCCGGGGCACGCCAGATCAGATCGCGCTGGCTGAAAAATTAGTTGGTGATCTGGACAGATCCAAGCCCGAAGTCATCGTCAACGTCGCAATCATGCAGATTAGCCGTAACAAAGCTCGTACGTTGGGGATTAATCCGCCGACCAGCGCTACCGTCACACTCCAGCCCAACGTCAACACGACTACAAGCACCGTCACAAATGGAACTACCACGGTGAATGGTTCGACCTCGAGTGGAAGCAGCGGGATCAATCTCAACACCCTGGGAAATTTGAATGCGACTGACTTTCAGGTCACCATTTCTTCCGCAACTCTCACGGCGCTATTCAGCGACAGCGACAGTAAGCTAATTCAGAATCCCGAAATTCGCGCCGTGGACGGCCAAAAAGCCTCCTTGAAGATCGGCCAACGAGTACCGGTAGCTACAGGATCGTTCCAGCCCGGCATCGGAGGAGTGGGAATCAATCCTCTGGTAAACACGCAGTTTCAATATCTCGACGTAGGCGTAAACATTGACATCACTCCCAAGGTGCACCTCGACGGCGAAGTAACGCTCAAAATTTCGATGGACGTATCCGCCGTAGATTCATTCCAAAACATAGGTGGCATTTCGCAGCCAGTTATTGGGCAACGGAAGATTGAACAGGAAGTTCGTTTGCGGGAAGGCGAAGCAAACCTGCTCGGAGGAATGCTGGAAAATTCGCAGACAAAGTCGCTGACCGGTATACCGGGGTTGGGGCAAATTCCGTTTCTTAAATATTTCTTTGCCCAGGAGAATAAGCAAGACTCGCAGACCGAAACGGTTTTTGTACTTATTCCGCACGTTGTTCGCGGGCAATTTCTTACCGAACTTAACGAGAGAGGCATTGACGTAGGCACCGCCAATTCCATCGGATTACGCCGCGTGAGCCATCCTGCAGCCGCGTCCGAAGGGGCACCGGCAAACGGTTCGCCAATCGGCGCACCTAATCCGTCGCAGTTGGTTCAGCCGCCCACGCCTCAAGGCATCTCTCCGACTGCCGCAGGCCCTGGTGCAGGGAGTTTTGGATTCGATCCTCCCTCCATCTCGCAACGTACCGGGGCGACATTCACGGTGAACGTTGGTATATCGGGAGTGCAGAACGCCTATTCGGTTCCCCTGCAAGTGAGCTACGACCCAAAGGCATTGCAGGTAGTCAATGTCTCCAATGGGCCCTTTCTTTCGCAGGATGGACAACTCGTGACACTAGTTAAGCGAGACGACGACTCATCGGGCACTTTGCAAATTAACGCAAGTCGTCCCCCTGGATCGGCCGGAGTTTCTGGACAGGGGACGATCGTGACGTTGACCTTCAGGGCGAAAGCCCCCGGGCAATCCACGTTGTCCATTTCAAAAGGCGGGGCCGTGGATCCGGCAATGCACGCCATTCCCGTATTCGGGACGGCGGCTCCGGTTACGATTCAATAGCAGAGAAACGAATTCAGCATGACGTCTACTTATATGTTCGGCAAGAGAAGCAAATCGCGGGGATTTACTCTGATCGAGCTGATCGTGGCTACGGCCATCCTGACCATTCTCACCGGTCTGGCAATTCCTCTCGTCAGAGTGACGATCAAGCGCCAACGGGAGCATGATTTGCGGGCTGATCTCTGGGAGATGCGTGACGCTATTGACCGCTATAAGGATGCGGCGGACCGCGGAGCCTTTCAAATCAAAGTGGGATCTGAAGGTTATCCTCCCGATTTGGAGACGCTGGTCAACGGCGTCGACGTGCAAGGCAAAAAACTAAAATTTCTCCGCAGAATACCGATAGATCCAATGACGAGCAAACCCGAATGGGGCATGCACTCGATGCAGGATGATCCCACCTCCGATTCCTGGGACGGAGACAATGTTTTCGACGTGTACACGAAATCGCAAGACACGGCGCTTGACGGAACCAAGTATAAGGACTGGTAAAAGGATTGGTAAATGGGAAGACTCCGCAACCGTCGCAGCCGTGGTTTCACCCTGATTGAGCTGATGATCGTCATCAGCATGATCGCTATTCTTCTCGCAATAGCTGTCCCAAACTATCGGGCTTCGGTTGTGCACGCGAGGGAATCCGTCCTGCGGCAGAATTTGTTTACTCTGCGATCCGTGATTTCGCAATACACCCTGGATAAGCAAAAAGCTCCGCAATCGCTCGACGACCTAGTGCAAGCCGGGTACATCAAACAAGTCCCGAACGATCCCATGACTACAAAGCCCGACTGGACCGTCGATCAGGAAGATTCAACCCTGATGTCGCCGGATCAACAGGATTCCGGAATCGATGACGTACACAGTTCCTCCAGCGCGATTTCGAGCGACGGGACCGCGTATAACACTTGGTAGAAGCAGTTCTCTCAAGTCCGATAACCCGGACTAGCGTCGCAGGAAGCAGACCCGACTGGTCCAATTCCAATTCCTTGTTTCTCTTATTAACTCGGTGAGCGACCGAACCAGACCGCCAATGTCGGATGGCGAAATGGTTTTTTCGTCAACGAAGATGACGCCGCCATGCTGTCGCTCTTCTTCGGCCCAAAGTTTTAATAGCGGTGGGATCGTGCGCCGATCGTAGGTCACAAGGGTAAGGCCCTGCTTGGCGGCATGTCGAAGGCAGGCGGAATCATCCCGGCCTAGAAAGTCGCCACCGTCCCATTCCGTCATATAACGAACTACCAATTTTGGATTGCGGCGGAGTAGGCCGGCAGCGACGTCCGGCGAGATATGCTCATCGAGAAGAAGCTTGAGCATGTCAACGGTTCGAGGTTTTGGTGGAGACGGCTCTGCGCGGCTTAAAGATGGCAGCCTGAGGGAGTGCCTTCTTTAGCTCATCAAAGTCAATGGAATCGTTTTCCGCGATTGCTTGATTGATTTCGTCGGGAAACGCTTCAGCGTAGTTAACAGCGGCTTTAACTTTCGCTTCGGGCCATCTGAGATGTTTCGCCACAGCACGTACGTCGTTTTTATAGCTGCGGACGAGCAGCATCACTTCCCAGACGGCGAGTGTGCTGCCCTGGATGTAAGCTTGACGGCCCGCGGATGAATCGCGAAAGTCGATGAACGCAAATTCGGAACGACGCAGCCCTTCCTCAACCAATCGGGCGCTGGCGTCGCTGGGAGTCCATCCGTGACGGAGTGCCAAGCGTTTCAGGCGCTTTCCAGCATCGACTGGGAGGCGCATGCTGACAACGATAGAAGTTGACATGAGATTCTTCTCCTGCTGTAGCTGTTGTAACTATTGTAACTTACATGTCAAATCACCCCCCGGATCCAGGGCCGTAGCATTTCCCACCAGATTTTCCCATCGAGTATCAAGAGTGAAATGCAGGGAGCGAGATTCCAGCCGAGTATCGCCATAGACCCTGCCGCGATGCAGAACGAAACCCTCTTGAGATTTGTAGGCAGCTGGACCTGTAAGCCGAATTCTGTCCGCGGAATTGCTTCTGCGGGACGGTCATTCCTCTGGGCCGCGCATTGCTGCGAGGCTCAAGCGACCTACCCGGAGGTTGTGGCGCGCCGAGCCGGCACGTGCGCGGGCTAACCCGCGCGTCCCTCCCTATTTGGTCTTGCTCCGTGTGGGGTTTGCCATGCCTGCCGCATTACTGCGGCAGCGGTGCGCTCTTACCGCACCTTTTCACCCTTACCTCGGCCTTGCGGACGGGGCGGTATATTTTCTGTGGCACTAGCCGTCGAATGGACTTGAATCCATCCTCCCGGACGTTATCCGGCACACTGCTCTGCGGAGTTCGGACTTTCCTCCCCCCTTGCGGAGAGCGACCGTCCGGTCCAGCTGCCAACGATTCATTATATGACAGCGCCAGCGGAAAACTGGGTCCGGCAAAAGCTACAATTGCCCGATGCGGACCTCCTTTCAACCTTTGGCTTGGTTTGTTTTGACGGCAGCGCTTGCGATTTCAGCTAACGCTCAGGTGACGCCGGAGCGCGGCAATCTCCCTCCATCGCAGAAGTTGTTGAGCCGACATTACGAGGAGGGAGAAAAACTTTCTTACCACATGAAGGCGACGAATCAAGACCGGCATGGCACCCTGCGCTACGAGATTCAAGCCGACGGCGTCGTCAAGAAGAATGCCCCCGGGCAGTTCGTGGAAGAATTTGCCTGGTCCAATCTGGTGGTGAACGATAATGCGACCGCTCTTTCCGCCTCGAGCGCGAACTTTCGTCAGCCTCTCTCGCTAAGTCCGGGATATACGTTGTCCATCCCGAATCTGAGCCAGGTCGACCCAATTCTGATCGGTCCAATTACGGACTTGCTGACCTTTTACGCTGATATGACGGTCGCTGCCGGGCAGGGCACTCTCACCAAACCGGGAGATCATTTTTATTTCAAGCACGGCGCCCCGAACTCGTGGGCCGATGGCAACTATGCCTTGATTGGAGAAGATTCCATTGATTTTGACGTCACGCTCACAGATGTGAACGCGGCCGACAAGGTCGCGACCGTCGAGGTTCGCCACGTGCCGCCTCCACAACCTGAAGTGAAGCTTCGCGCCGCGTGGATGCGCGCGCCAGTCGCCGACACTCCTAACAATTGGGTCGAAGTAACCAAGAATTTTGCTTCGAAATCCGCCGCTGACAAATATGTCGCTTCGGTGGGCAAGGAAACCTTCGATGTCCAAATCAAGATCAGCTTGATAAATGGACAGATCATCTCCGGCAGCATCGATAATCCGCTGGAGGTTTTGGAACGCGATTGTGCCGATGAGGCCCTCACAACCTGCGGTGACCCAGTCCGCTACAAGATCCGGCGGCAAATCGAAATTCGGTGATAGCAAAAAGAACGCGCACCCACGTTGTCATCCTTGCGACGGACCTGTGGATCGCCACGCCGAATACATGGGTCCTTCGCTTCGCTCAGGATGACAATTCAGACGCAGTTGCGATTCAGCCTTCCCACACGAAGGCGTCGAATACCCGTTTGGTCTCAAAGCCGAGGTGCTTGTAGAGTTCCACTGCGCGGGTATTAGCTTCAGTAACGGTGAGCGAGAGAAGTGAAAAATTGCGCCGGCGGAGATTGGCCACAGTAGCGGCGAGCAAGGCTTCACCGAGACCATGAGAACGGAATTCCGGGAGCACGCAAATCTGGGTTACGTGGCCGACGTCGTGGCGCACTCGCGAGCACAGAATTAGTCCAACCAAAGTTTGCGACCGCCGGTGAACAGCGACGAATGACGACTCGGGATCAAAGGTTCCGCAGCCAGGAAAACGAACGATGTTGTTCAAGAACCGTAACGATCCACTCAGGGTACGGTACTGGTCGTTAATCTTAGCGTCCACGTGATCACGATACGCCGAAGTAATGATGGCGGCGGCGGACTGATAATCCCGCTCGGACCAGCCCCGGATTTCGATGTCGTTGTCCAACGGGACCGATCGCTTCAGGAGAGCGCCCAGTTCCAGAAGCATGAAAATGCGTGCATGCTGGCTGAAGCCCTGTTCGGTAAATGGCCTTACGACGGCTCCGGTTGGGTGAACAAGGAGTTGGGCTTCTACGCGATGAATGCCGGGCGATTGCTGCAAGGTTTCGATCACATGGAGTAGTAATCTCGACTCGACTTCTGGAGCGGTGGACGACCCATCCCCTCCGGCGACAAAAAGATCGCCAATCACGCCTTTGTTGCCCTCATAAACAAAGAATGCGTAGCCGATGATGCGTCCCCGGTCGATGGCTGCATAACCGGGCAGAATCTTTGCGTCCACGTAGCGCAAGATCATATCTGCGGAGCCGCTGTAATCCCACGAGAGAAGGCTCGCCCAGAGATCGATCTCCTCGTTTAGAAGAGGGCGCAGGTCTCCAGAGGAAAAGTGCCTGAGGTCAAGAATCTCCAACGGGGCTCCTGGAAGGCAGTAAAGCTTGACGCAATCTGGAAGCGAATGCCAAAGAGCGAGTGTAGTTGCTTCAACGGATGGGAGCAAACGGGAAGAATCAGCTTCTGGCTGCTAGCTTCTAGCCAAAAACTCACGTTTGGTTCGTTTCAGGCTGCCTACCCTGTTGTATCTGAGACGCTAGAAGCTAGAAGCTAGAAGCGTTTTTCTGATACCCAAAAATAATCCAATTCCTGCGACGCGAAGGTTCCAAGATAGGAGACTCGACGGCCGGGGACAGCGCTCGCGACAACGGTTTGCGAGCCCGCAGGCGCAATGACGAGATGTTCTATGTCCGGAATTTGACGCGATTCATAACGTGCGATGGGACGGTCTAAGTAAAACGCCAGGCCGAATTCGGTCTCGCGGGGCGCCTCGAAAACCGCGACCTGCATGGTTTGAGATTGATTCTCAAGTTTGGGGCGTAGACGTTCAATCTCGTTTGCCAGCGGCCTCGCGGAAAGGGTGGCATCGAGTGCTGGAGCTCCGACCCGAAGTACTAATCCAACAATCAGGACTACTGGAACCAAGGTTACGAAGCGCAGCATTCGTAGGCCAGACACTTTAAGCGTGAACGCCATGATGACCACGCATGCTGCGGAAAATGCGATAGGCACGTGAGCATTGCTCCAAGGGATCCGGTGCTGAAGCAAAATGTATTGGATCATGAGCGCAGGCACTAACGGAGCGCACGCCACAATGGAATGGATCACAATCTGCAATGTGTGGAGCGGTTCGCTCCTGGCGAAATGCCGCCGGATATATCCCGCAACCAGTAATGAACCGGCTGGAAGTGACGGCACAATGTATCCCGGAAGCTTGGATTGCGAGATCGAGAAGAAAAGGACTGGAACAATGAGCCAAATTATGAGAAACACATTGAGCTCTTCGCCCGACCACAGTTCCTTTTTTTCCTTCTTCTCCGTCCACCATGCGCTAATGCTTTTTGAAACCGCGATCACAACAAATACGGTCCAAGGAATTAGCGCGAGCAGCACGACTGGGAGGTAATACCAAAATGGCTCAGGGTGGTGATAGAGATTCGTTCCGAAACGCGCCAAGTTGTGCTGAAGAATGAACACCCGAAAGAATTCGGGATTCTTGAGTTGCACAGCGATGTACCAGGGCAGGGAGACTGCCAGGAAGATCGCGATTCCCGGAATCCAGAACGTTTGTTTCAGCGTCTCAAAATCGTGAGTTGCAGCCGTAAAGATCGCGATTATCAAAAGCGCCAACAGTATTGCAACTGGGCCTTTGGCGAGCACTCCGAGGCCTAAGAAAAAGAACGACGACGCCAAATAACTTTTTGTCCGGCTTTGGTACCACGCGTACCACGCCAACATCGCAATGGTGAGCATGGATGCGAGGGGCATATCGGTTGAGGCCGCACGCGCGAAACCGATCACTCCGGCAGCGGAGGCGCTGATCAATGCACCATCTAACTGAAACCCAGGCCGAAAGCGTCGCAGGAAAAGATACACCGCGAGAACCATCAGCGTGGCATCGGCGGCGGAAGGGATACGGGCAACCCAATCGCTGACTCCGAAGACGCGATACGCGATGATTGCCTGCCAATAATATAAGACTGGTTTTTCCAGCCAAGGTTTACCACCGAGAGTGGGCGTTATCCAATCGTGCCGGTTCAGCATTTCGCGTGCAACTTGCGCATAGCGAGGCTCGTCAGCGCCGACCAACCCGAAGTATGAAAGTCCAAAGAAAAACAGGAACCCGCAAAATCCGGCAAGAAGAAAAATGTCGGTTGCAAGACGCGACGAGGATTCCGCTTTCGCTGCCGGTGTTCGAGCGGTCATTCCGTTTTCCAGAGACGCCCCAACGCGTAAAGGCTGACGATGGCCCATGTGACTTCCATCACTACAAAACCCACTTGGAATGGGCTGAAAGCGATGTAGGCGAGGATGCCGGATCCAACGGCGTTCATTGCGTTATAAGCGAATTTGCGGGAATCCATCCACTTTAATTGGTGGCCGATGTATGCGATGAGAATCAAAAGAGCCCCGGCGAGGGAAAGAGCTTGCCGGGCGAATGAAATGTGCATGCCGCTTATTGTATGGATTCACGTGGGCGGAACAGCGGCAAAATTCGGGACAGAGCATCTTGCAGAGGTCCGTCGATGGAAAACCCGCTCGCACATTCGTGGCCGCCGCCGCCGAAATGCTCTGCAACGGAAGCAACGTTAATCTCGCCCTTGCTCCGCAAGCTTACACGGACGCGCTTGTCCGAAAGCTCGCGCAGCAGGATTGCAACCTGCACGTCGTAGATGGATAGCGCGTAGTTCACTAATCCTTCGCAATCTTCTTCCTTGGCATTAAATTGATTCATCTCATCCTGGGTCACCCAAATCGACGCCACCGAGCCTTCTCGCTGCAAGTGCGACAGCGCGGCGCCGAGTAGACGCATTTTGGCAGTAGAGTGTCCGAAGTAAACGTTGCGCGCGCATCGAGCCGGGTCAGCTCCGGCCAGCACCAACTCTCGAGCCAGCGCGAACGTGTGCTCATTGGTTCCACCGAACATGAACGACCCCGTGTCGGTTAGCACCGCGGTATAGAGACATGTCGCGATTTCAGGAGAAATCTTCACACGGGCTTCGCGCGCCACGCGATAAACCATCTCAGCTGTCGCCACGGCCTTGGGATCGATCCAATTTACATTGGCAAATGGGCGTCCGCTTAAATGATGGTCGATATTAATTAGAAACTGATTCTCGAGGCCTTTGAGATGGGTTCGCTGGATGCTGTCGCATTCCAAAATAATTGCAGCATCATATTTTCCGTTTACACGTTCTGCCTGTACCACATCGTCTGCGAACGGAAGCGATCGGTAGATACGAGGGACGCCATCGCGCAACACCACTTCGGCTTGCTTGCCCATCAAGCGCAAGATTTGACTGCACGCGAGCGCTGAACCTATGGCATCGCCGTCGGGTCGCGCGTGAGAAGTTAAGAGAAACCGGTTGCGCTGCTCGATGTTTTTGAGCACCTCTTTCAACATATTCGCGACTCTTATCCGCTCTTCTTTTTGCGCGCTCTCTTCAGAAGCTGATCGATTCTTGCGACGTGTTGTCCTGATCGATCAACCTGAAAATATAGTTCGGGTGGGCGACGCAGATGGAGGCGTTCGGCCACTTCTCGGCGAATAAATCCAACCGCCGCCGTCAATCCTTCCAAGGTGCGCTTTGCCTCGTCGTCGTCCCCTTCTACTGTGACGTAGACCCGCGCGGAACGGGAATCATCCGCCAACTCCACGCTGCTGACGGTGGCGAGGCCGATGCGAGGATCGCCGAGTTCGCCCTCAAGGATGGCAAGGATTTCCTCACGCAGGGCTTCACCCAAACGTCCTCGATGATACTTTGCTCCCCTGCTCTCTACCATTTCAGTCTGGAGTAAAACGGATGAGAATATCAGAAAAGGCGAGGTGCGTGTATTGCGAGCTCCATCCGTTTCATTTGATTGGACATCGGCATAGTACTGACGATGGGCGGTTGAATGCTTGCAAGCGAGGGACTATACCGTGATGTATTCGGTCATAGCGGTTGGTGAAGGGATGGGATCTCCGTTTTGGCGCATGCCTTCGAGGTGAAACTCGATCGCTTCGCGAATCAGGTCCTTGACCTCGGCTAGAGTTTCTCCGGCTACACCGAGACCAGGGAGATCGGGAGCGAAGGCTCCCCAACTACCTGTTTCCGATTTTTCGTAGATAACGAGATACTTCATTTGAGGCCTGCCTGCTTCAAGATATTGTTCAACGTTCCGGGCGGAATGTCTACTGACGGATGTCCGGCAACAGTAACTGTGCCGGGTTTACCCGGATGGTGAAATTGCCGATGGCTGCCTTTCGTTCGAACAAGCCGCCAGCCATCCTCTTCCAACTTTTTAACGACCTCGCGGACTTTCATTGAGGCTTTATGCTACCGTCTTGGCCGATATATGTCCGTGCTGGTTCCGAAGAAGACTTCGGCTGCATTCATCAAAGTCTCGGACAGGGTGGGGTGAGGATGGATAGTTAGCGCAACGTCTTTGGCCAACGCTCCCATCTCAATGGCAAGGACCCCTTCGGCGATCAACTCTCCAGCGCTGGCGCCAACGATGCCGACTCCCAGCACACGCTCGGTCTGGGGATCGATTAGAAGCTTGGTCATGCCTTCAGTTCTATCGAGGGTCATTGCGCGGCCCGAAGCTGCCCACGGGAACTTCGCGACTTTGAGTTCGCGATTTTCTTTTTGCGCCTGAGTCTCGGTGAGGCCGCACCAGGCAATTTCTGGATCGGTGAAGACGACCGCGGGAATTGCGTTTGGCTCGAAGGCAACTTTGTGTCCAGCGATGGCTTCGACGGCGGTGCGTCCTTCGTGCGTGGACTTGTGGGCCAGCATGGGTTCGCCAACAACGTCGCCGATGGCATAAATTGCGGGGTCGTCCGTCTGCAATTGCTTGTTGACTTGGATAAAGCCGCGCTGTCCAACGACGACTTTAGTTTTGTCGAGGCCGGCAATTTCGGAGTTCGGCCTGCGGCCGACTGAGACTAAAACTTTATCGAAGACTTTCTCTCGTTCCTTCACATCGAGTCCATCGAAATTTACGTGAATCCCATCCGCATCTTCTTTGACTGAGGTGACGGTCGTATTCAGCAGAATCGCTTCGAACGACTTTTCTATCCGCTTATGAAGTGGGAGCACCAGATCGCGGTCCGCTCCCGGCAGCAGGCCCGGCGTCATCTCAACCACGGAGACTTTCGACCCGAGAGCGGCATAGACGCTGCCGAGTTCCAGGCCGATGTATCCGCCACCAACGACCAGCAAACTTTTGGGGACGTCCTGGATGTCCAGCGCGCTGGTTGAATCCATCATTCGCGGACTGTCGAGCTTGAGGCTTGGGATTACCGATGGACGCGAGCCCGTGGCAATGATGATCCGATCGAAGCTGAGACTTTGTTCGCTGCCGTCAGTCTTCTCTATCCGCAACGTAGTGGAGTTCTCAAACGCAGCCCGTCCTTGAATATATTGGACTGCCCGCTGTTTCGAAAGCTGGCCCAGCCCACCCGTCAGCTTCTTGATGACGCCTTCCTTCCATGACCGCAGGCGGGACAAATCAATTTTAGGATCAGCAAACTCTATGCCCCAATTCTTAGCGTGGCGGGATTCGCCGATCAATTTAGCGACGTGAAGAAGTGCTTTAGACGGAATGCACCCGCGATAGAGGCAAACGCCGCCGGGATTTAGCTCCGGATCGATCAGCGTTACTTTCATTCCGAGGTCGGCGGCGAGGAACGCGGCGGCGTATCCACCGGGTCCGGCGCCTACAACCGCCATGTTTAGATTAGAGTTTGTCGACATTTGAGTCCGTTAGAGAAATAAGGAAAAAAAGCTTGTGCGGAAGGATAACCGCAGGTTTTATTCGCGGATTTCCATTTTGCGGATGAGGCCGTCGTCAATGAGGTACACGTGCTGGACGTTCCGATCCAAGAGAACGGCCCCTTTAAGGTCACGCACTACCTGGTGGACATCAACCACAATCTTGCCAGTCTCATCGCTCTTGAATGCGACAGGTTCGACGTGAGGATCGATCATGCGCCACTGGCGGGTCCAGTAGGCGCGTACACCTTCACGACCGTGCACCCATCCGCCTTCCATTCCGTTGGGCCACTCAACATCTGGATGCATGACTGCTAGAACGGGCTCCATGTCGCGTCGATTGAAGGCGCTGTAGACCTTGACGAGCAGGTCTCGCCTCGTCACCAGCTCTTCTTGACTTATACTTGAGGACATGGTCATCCCTGAACCGACAGCAAGAAAGGTTGTTCGAAGGCTTCGGCAATCCAGCGCAGAAAGCGTGCGGCGTCCGCACCGTCAATCAGGCGGTGATCATAGGATAGCGACAGAGGAAGCACCTGACGCGGCTCGAACTTTCCGTTGATCCAGACCGGCTCCATGCTGGAGCGGGAGAGGCCGAGGATTGCAACTTCCGGAAAATTTACTATAGGTGAAAATCCCGTGCCTCCAATACCGCCGAGATTCGTGATGGTAAAAGTTCCGCCTGACATTTCGTCCGCTGTTAATTTCTTTTCTCTGGCTTTTTTGGAAGCCTGAGTCAGTTCGGTAGCTAGCTCGACGATATTCTTCTTGTCTACGTCTTTAATTACCGGAACAAGCAGGCCCCGATCGGTATCTACAGCGACTCCTACGTTGATGTACTGCTTGTAAACGATTTCCTCTTTAGTCAAGTCAATGCTGGCGTTGAATTGAGGAAACACTTTCAACGCTGCCGCACATACTTTGAGAGCGATCGCGGTCACAGTCATCTTTCCTCCCGCCTGCTCCGCCTTTGGTGCGAAACGCGCACGCAACTGCTCAAGCTCGGTAATGTCGGCTTTGTCCTGCTGAGTGACGTGTGGAATCGTGGTCCAAGCTTCCCAAAGATGTTCGGCGGTTTTTCGCCGCACGCCTCGCATGGAGACACGCTCGACCTTGCCCCACTTGGAGAAATCTGGCAGTTGGGGCTGAGCAAAATGAGTTTGTGGTGACTGAGCCGCCATCGAAGCCAGCAAGGCCTTCGAATGGGCCTTTACATCATCCTCGCTGATGCGACCGCCGGGCCCACTGCCTTTCACCTCATGAATATCCAGACCAAGTTCGCGCGCCAATCGTCGCACGTGCGGAGCGGCAGGAACCGGATCGCGGTGTTCGGTTCCAGCCACTTTGCCTAGTTGCACCGGCATGCTGAAATCCGCCGGGCGGGTTTGCGGCGGATCGGGCGGAAGAGCTTCTTCTTCGGTCTTACCTTCCGCCTCGATTGCTGTCTGGAAAGCGAGCCGGGCTCCGTGTTGCTCGGACATGTGTTCAACGGGCGCTTGTTTGATCGGTTGCGGCTGATGAGCCGATGCGCCGTCTTCCAAGGTGAAGATCACTTGGCCGACCTTGACCTTTTCACCTTGTTTTACACGCACTTCTTTCACGACTCCGCTAACCGAAGAAGGAACTTCGACCACGGCTTTGTCCGTTTCAAGTTCCATCACGGGTTGGCCTTCAGAAACTTTGTCGCCCGCCGAGATCATGAGACGAACCAAGTCTCCCTGATGGACGTTCTCGCCTAATTCAGGGAGCTTGAATTCCGAAGTCCCGTTCGAGTCGGAAACGGCAGTGGTTCTATTTGAGGCTTGTCGCGATTCGACTTTCGATGGGGCAGATTTTTGGGGGGAAGCAGTAGAAGCCGCAACGGTCTGCGGCTCTGAAAGGCCCTGCTCCCCATCCTTCGCGCCGTTCGTTTTATTGCTAATGCTTTCGTTCTGTCTTGCTGGCCCTTTGGATTTAGCGCCTGTACCGTTCTCGACAGTGAAAATGACCTGACCGACCTTTATTTTTTCGCCCTCTTTTACACGTACCTCGCTCACGGTTCCAGTTATCGACGACGGAACTTCGACGACTGCCTTGTCAGTTTCGAGTTCCATTACAGTCTGGCCCTCGGTGATGCTGGAGCCGGGCGAAATCATTAAACGCACAAGATCGCCCTGGTGCACATTTTCGCCGAGTTCCGGTAATTTAAATTCGGTCACGAAACTTTTCTCCGTTAGCTTATTGCAGGGTTTAACTTCTCGGGGTTGATTCCCAGATCCTTGATTGCCTTTTGCAGGACATTCGATTCAATCTTGTGGTCGCGGGCCAGCGCGTTCAAAGTCGCTAGCACAATATGTTTGGCATCGACTTCGAAGAAATCGCGGAGCGCGGCGCGATTTTCACTGCGCCCAAAACCATCGGTCCCTAATGCAACGAGAGGACGCGGCATCCACTGCGCAATCGATTCCGGCAAAACCTTCATGTAATCAGATGCGGCCACTAATACTCCGGGCGCATCTTTCAAGCATTGAGTCACAAAAGGTACGCGCGGCGCTTGACCGGGATGGAACAGGTTCCAGCGGTCACAATCGTTGCCGTCGCGGTATAGCTCTTTGTAACTGGTCACGCTCCAGACATCGGCGGCGACGCCATATTTCTCTTCAAGAATCTGCTGCGCCTTTAGCACTTCGTACATGATGGTTCCGCTGCCGAAGAGCTGGGCACGCAGCTTTGTGTCTTTCTTCTCCGAAGACTTGAAACGGTATAAACCCTTCAGGATACCCTCGCGCACTTCTTTTCCAGCGGGCATCCCGGGCATCGGCAAAGGCTCGTTGGTGACCGTCAGATAATAAAAGACGGATTCCTGATCCACATACATTCGTTTGATTCCATCCTGGATAATGATGGCGATCTCGTATGCAAACGCTGGATCGTAGGCGAGAAGATTCGGCACGGATAGCGCGAGCACATGACTGTGGCCATCCTGATGTTGCAGACCTTCGCCGGCCAGCGTGGTTCTGCCCGCGGTGCCTCCGATCAGGAAGCCGCGAGTTCGCATATCGGCGGCGGCCCAGATCAGATCGCCGATGCGCTGAAATCCAAACATCGAGTAATAAATAAAAAACGGAATCGTATTGATCCCGTGATTGGCGTATGCAGTTCCGGCGGCGATAAGCGAACACATCGAACCCGCTTCGGTAATGCCTTCTTCGAGAATCTGCCCGTCTTTCGCTTCCTTGTAGTAGAGGAGCGTTGCCATATCGACCGGCTCGTAGAGCTGTCCCACACTGGAATAGATACCGACTTGACGGAAAAGCGCCTCCATACCGAAGGTGCGGGCTTCATCCGGAATTATGGGAACGATTAGCTTGCCAATCTCGGGATCGCGCAACAACTTTGAAAGCAACCGCACGAAAACCATGGTTGTGGAGGCCTCACGGCCGTCGGTGCCTTTGTAAAATTCCTCAAAATGCGACTCGGAAACCGGAGCAAGCGGTTTGGACCGAACTTTGCGCTCCGGCAGATATCCGCCGAGCTGCTTTCGCCGCTCCTGCATGTATTGAATTTCGGGACTGTCATCGGACGGCCGATAAAACGGCGCATCGTGTAACTCGGCGTCCGGAATCGGAATTCCGAAACGCGAGCGGAAGATGCGAAGCTCGTCGTCATTCAGTTTTTTTTGCTGATGGGTTATGTTCTTGCCTTCGCCGGCCTCGCCCAATCCGTAACCTTTGATGGTCTTTGCAAGAACGATTGTCGGGGCCCCCTTATGGTCCACTGCGGCCCGGTAAGCGGCGTGCACTTTTATGGGATCGTGTCCTCCCAACCGCATGCGGGAAAGTTGATCGTCGGAAAGGTGTTCGACCATTTTCAGGAGTCGGGGATCACTGCCAAAAAGATTCTGCCGGAAGTAAGCGCCGCTCTCGACGAAATACTTCTGATATTGCCCGTCGCTAATTTCGCCGAGCCGCTTGACCAGCAAACCGTCGCGGTCATTTTGAATCAGGCTGTCCCAATCGCTTCCCCAGATCGCCTTGATGACGTTCCAGCCCGCGCCGCGGAAAATGGCTTCGAGTTCCTGAATGATTTTTCCATTGCCTCGCACCGGACCGTCGAGACGCTGCAAATTGCAGTTCACGACGAAAATCAGATTATCCAGACGCTCGCGGGACGCTAGGGTGATCGAACCTAGCGATTCGGGTTCGTCCATTTCACCGTCGCCGAGGAATGCCCAAACTTTTCCACCTGTGGATTCTTTCAGCCCGCGATTCTCCAGATATTTTATAAAACGGGCGTGATAGATGGCCTGAATAGGGCCGAGTCCCATCGAAACTGTGGGAAACTCCCAGAAATTAGGCATCAGCCAGGGGTGGGGATAGGAGGAAAGACCGCCCCCGGGTTTCAATTCCCGGCGGAAGTTCTCCAGCTTTTGCACTGGAATGCGACCTTCGAGGTAAGCGCGGGAATACATGCCGGGAGCGGCGTGTCCCTGAAAATACACAATGTCGCGGTCGCCGGTTTCGGTCCGGGCTCGAAGAAAATGGTTGAAAGCCACCTCATAAAGAGTCGCAGCCGAGGCATACGTGGAGATATGTCCGCCAATTCCGTCCTGTACTTTGTTTGCGCGGACTACCATAGCCAGCGCGTTCCAGCGGACGAGGCTCTTGATGCGCCTCTCCATCTCCTGGCTTCCCGGAAATGGAGGCTGTTGCCGGATAGAAATCGTGTTTTGATAAGGCGTCGTCGCCGTGAAAGGAAGATTCACTCCTGCGGCGCGGCGTGCATGCAATGAGAGCTGCTGCAAGAGGCGTCCGGCGCGTTCCGGACCTCCTTTGGCTAAGACATAATCCAGAGAATCGAGCCACTCGCGGGTCTCGAGTACTTCTGATCCGTTGCTGCTGGTGTGCGCTTCTGTAGCCTTAAAAGTCTCTGCCACGTCTGTTTTCTCCAGAGTATTTAGCGGAACTTCCAATCATAGACAATAATGTGGAATTTTGCTGGCGAGATTGCAGACAGTCGGCGGACCTAGCGGATTTTCACAGGTTTTGCCGTGCGGCTCCGCCAAATCGGCTCCTGAACGCATACAATGAGAAAATACCAGCATCGTAAGTGGGAGGACTCACATGCCCAAGAAAGTTGCAGCCGGAAACCATCATTCAAAATTGAACTCACAGCCCCGCCTTCACCAGAGAGCGCGTGAAATCCAGGGATACGGCACTGTGACTCATGCATTGCCGTTGGATTTGGAAGAGCCGGTCAGATTGGAAATGACCGAAAAGCTCAATCAACTGCTTGCCGACACTATGACCTTGCGCGATCTGTATAAGAAATCGCATTGGCAGGTCGCCGGGCCAACCTTTTATCAGCTTCATTTGCTTTTCGATAAACACTACGACGAACAGGTGGAGCTCGTCGATACCATCGCCGAGCGCATTCAATTGCTTGGAGGATTGAGCATCGCGATGGCTCACGATGTAGCGGAAACCACCAAAATCGAGAGGCCACCCAGAGGCCGCGAAGAGGTGCCAGTGCAGATCTCGCGGCTGATCGACGCTCACCAGATCATAATCTCTGAATGCCGCGAACTCGCTGAAAGAGCCGACAAGCTGGGAGATGACGGCACAAACGATCTGGCGGTCAGCGACGCGCTCCGACTGAACGAATTACAGGTGTGGTTTCTCAGTGAACACCTGGTGAACATGCCGCTGGTCGAAGCTGTGGACACGGAAGCAGCCTAACCGTTCCCCAGTAGGAGAGAGAATGACTGTGCTTCCCGGCATGGCAGATGCCGTAACCCGAAGGCTGCCCAAGATCGTGTCCCCACGGGGGCATGCGATCGCCGACTACCTCACCATTGGAGTCTTCGCGGCGGCGGGCACCTTGTTTTGGCGGAGTAATAAGCGGGCAGCCATGGGGGCTTTCGTATGCGGCGGCGCCGAACTGGCTCTTAGCTTGTTGACGGATTACCCAGGTGGTGTGGTTAGGATCATACCTTTCCCTGCCCACGGCAAGATGGACGTAGGATTGGCGGCGGTAACGGCAACTATGCCCGAACTTCTTAACTTCCGCGAAGGCAGGGGGTTTTTCCTCGCGCAAGCCGGTGCAATCACAGCCTCATCCAATATGACGAGGTTTCGAATCGGGAATCGACCGACGAGACGGTCCACAAAGAAGGCATAAGGTCGGTTCTTAGCCGTGTCCGTCCAGTGAATTTCTTGTTTAGGCCGCAAGTCCGGCGCACATAAACTGGGCCCCCAATCTCAGCCATGGTTTCACTTGCTCCGGTTTCCCCCCGCCCGATTTTCAGAAAATGCCTGATCGCTGCAAAAGAGAACGATCAAGTAGCGTGGGGGAGGTAAGTTTTGGGAAGCGCTTTTTAGAAGAGGCTAACTCTATAATGGCTTCAATTGCATCGAAAAAAATTGCGTTACGAATTCCGAACAAAGTGCTAAGCTTTGCGACCACGCTTTAAGTTGTTATCATTGCAAGCACTTGTCTGACAAGTTAGAGGGCCTAAATGAACTCCGGTGGGCAAAATCTGCGGGCACTACGTGAGCAGCTCGGTTTAACCATGAGGGATGTTGAAACAGCCAGTTCACGGATTGCGGAAAAACATGGGAATGATGAGTACTCCATTCCCCCAAGCCGTCTCTCAGACATAGAGACGAAGGGTATCGTCCCCAGTATTTTTCGGCTGTATTCGCTGGCTGTGATTTATCGCAGAGACTTTCGTGAACTTCTAAACAAGTACAACGTCGACTTGAATGGCGTGCCGGACGATCTGGATTTGTCGATGCCTCCGAAGTCACACTTTTCTCATGCTTTAGCGGGAATTTCCGACGTCAAAGTGCCGGTCCGGATTGATCCTGGATTTGATCCCCGGAGAACCGCGAATTTTGGGCGAATGGTCGAGCAGTGGGGACTGGTTCCACTCTCCTACCTCGAGCAATTCGCGAGCCGCCAATTCACCTATGGATACATCGGCAGCGAAGATCTCACCATGTATCCGCTCTTGCCGCCAGGAACGTTCGTGCAAGTCGATGAGTCGAAGAACAAAGTCCTCGAGGGAGGATGGAGGTCGGAATACGAGCGGCCGATTTATTTTGTGGAGACGCGCAGCGGTCACACCTGCTGTTGGTGCACCGTAACCCGAGAAGAACTAATTCTGCAGCCGCACTCACTGTCGCCGGTTCCCGCGCGGGTTCTAAGATATCCCCAGGAGGCCGACGTGATTGGACAAGTCGTCGGGGTGGCTATGAGGCTCGGGGAGTGGCGTTCGACCGTCGCGCCTTCAGCAGCGCCGAAAGGGCCTGCAACACTGAATTGAGGTGACGCGCCGAGCCTGGACCCGGGGCAGGCGGCAGCAGGTTGAGATCCGGATTGCGGAGTTTTTCCACGTAGCTGGCCGGCGGCAATCCAGCCAAAGCGCTGGACGTATCAATATCATCGAGCAGCGATTTTATCGGTGTCGCCAATACTTGTGAAACTAGCTGCCGATGAGTTTGTGCCATTGCCTTTTTGGCCGGCAGATCTCCGTACACACGCGACAGGCCCCAATGTTTGTACTCGCCATCTTTGTTGCTTTTGTCGTTAGATCTCAGTCCCCCAAAGTATTCCAGCCGCCGTAAACAACCATCAAGCGCTTCTACCGTCGTGTCGTGCAAGTCTTCAATCGCAGATCTGAGCTTCATCGGCTACGCTTTCAGAAAATCGCGGACACGCCGCCAATTGCGAGACTATCACGCAGCAATTCCAATTTGGAAGGAGATTTAGCGAGTTGCCCATGCGGGGCCCAAGAAATCAATAAGCCTCGAACTCTAAGTCACGAAGGACCCGGCTGTGGGGTGGTTCCTTTCGCGCGCCATTGTGCCGCCAGCGGTTGAAAAGGCGCAGCCGAAGCCACAGAGAGTCGATTTCGATGTGGATGCTGAATGCGCGTTGTGTCCGTGAGTGTCTGGACGCTTGTCCGCGAAGAGATGGGCTGTGCAGCTTCTCTTCCTCTTCGTCGAGGATCTGACTTATCTTCAGGCGTTACGCTTCCAGAAAACTGAAAGAATTTGGCACAAATGTGCAATCCGATGCACCTTGGCAGAATATTCCCTTAGCAATTCCAACTCAAAGGAGCTCACCGTGAAAAAGCATTTCTTGTTGTCTCTGGCAGCAGTTTTGTTGGCATTAACCGTGACACCAACGATCTTAATGGCAGATGGGAATCCGGACGGACCTCCGGGCGGCAGCGGTCACTTTAACATCGCAAGCCCTCTGGTTAAATGAATTGTGGCCAAAAATGAAGTTGTGCGCTGCTGAGAAAGCAGATATAGTGCGCGCAGTGGCGCATGACTCCGTCTTATTTCATTTGGTACTACTGCTGGGCCGCTCCCCATGTACTCCAGATCGTTGTTCTGTGGGCGATGTTGCGTCGGAAATTGCATCGACAGTTTCCCGCGTTTTTCCTCTATACCGTCGTTGAGATTCTCCAGTTTGCAACTCTGCTAAGCATTTCGAGCTCACGTCTCGGTTTTGGCGACACATATTTCCGAGTCTATGCAGCGGGATTGGGTTTGAGCACGGTCTTTCGTTTTGGGGTCATCCACGAAGTGCTGACGGAACTTTTCCGAAGTTACCCGGTTTTGAAAAGACCGGGGACCTGGTTGTTCCGGGCGGCCACAGTGGTTCTTATTGCGTTGGCGCTGGCCTTGTCTATCGGACCGCCGGGAAACTCGTCCACGACATTTATTGCGTTAATACAGAATTTGGATCGAAGTGCGAGCCTCCTTCAGTCCGGACTTCTATTGGCTCTCTTTTCTCTTTCCCGATACTTCGACTTGTCCTGGCGAAGCCCGATGTTCGGGATTGCGCTTGGGATTGGTATCGTCGCGAGCATGCAGTTGGTGATCGAGGCGATTCGCGCCGGCTTCGGCGCCACCGGACATCGCACTCTTAACCTCATTGCGATGGCTACCTATCATTGTTGCGTTCTAGTATGGCTTTACTATTTCATGAGGCCCGAACCAAAATCCCAAATGACAACAAACCAACTGCCGGAGAACAATCTGGAAGCTTGGAACCGGGAGTTGGAGCAACTTCTTCAGCGATGATTATTACCGTCATTCTCGTGCTGGCTGGTTTCCTTTCGTTGGCAGCGCTGCTGTTTTTTGCAAAAGAGCGGCCTGCGCCTCCGATCGACATGGCCAACTTACGGCAGCAGTTGCGGTCTGTGGATATAGAAGCGTTTCGCAACCTGGTGGACCGGAGCGAGGAAGAATTCCTCCGGAGGAATCTGGAACCTGCGGAATTCCGGGAGGTTCAGCGAATTCGTCTGCTGGCGGCGATCGAATACATTGCCATCGCTTCGCGTAACGCCGTTATGCTGCACCGTTTTGGGGAGGTTGCCCGCCACAGCCCGAATCCGTCGGTGGCAGCGGCAGGCGAGAAGCTGGTCAACAGCGCGATTCGCTTCCGGCTCTCCGCGGTTCATAGCATCGCCAGTCTGTATCTGGGTGTGATCCTGCCTGGAATAAGCATTCGCAGCCTTTACATCGCGGAAGGGTACGAGCGGATGACGACCCACGTTGTTTTGCTGGGTTGCATGCAGTACAAAAAGCCCCAAATGTCGGTGCTTCCTTTGGCGGCTTGAAACTCCGTCAGCAGCATTTCAATCCAGTCGTACTAAGAACACCGCGCCCTGCTCTGTATGGGTGTCGCGCGCTATTTCCTGGGCGCGCCCGCGGTCATCATTGAGCACCCGGACTTGCACCCACCAGTCTCCGACTGGACTGTTGAAGCTTATTACCTTGGCCGAATGATATCGGTGGGAAATCTGACCGGCTAACTTACTGGCGGATTCCTGTACGTCGAACCCTCCGATCTGCACCGCCCAACGTCCACCGTTATCCAAGGGAACTGGTGCCTGAAGAACTTCCACTCGGACCTGAGCGATCCCAGCACGTACAACATCAATCTTGGCGGCTGCAGCGCGAGAGAGATCAAGAATGCGTCCCTCGATAAAAGGGCCGCGATCCGTTATGCGGACGATCGCCCAATGTCCAGTCTTAACATTGGTCACGCGTACGATTGAACCCAATGGAAGCGTACGATGCGCTGCCGTCATCGCGTTCATGTTGTAGATTTTGCCGTCGGAGCCGGGGCGATTGTGATATGGCGCGCCATACCAGCTAGCGATACCCGTCTCTACAAAAATAGCTTTAGTGTCGAGCGGTATTTGCAATTCTTCCGTGTCGTTGCCCGCGACTCCGTTATTTATTGGGGATTGTTTTCTGCCCGCGTGATTTTTTTCAACTGAGTTTGGGGGCGATTCGGGAGATGAATTGCTGACCCGACTTTCGCCAGTTGCGATCCCGGGCGGGGGCGGCACGGCTACGCTCGCGGCCTTATGCCGGCTGCAGCCGACGAGCGTTATCGAAAACGTGGCGACAAATAAAATCCAACAATTAGAGGCGCTTACTTTGATCCCTGTTTTTTGTTTCGCTCCATGTAGTCGGCAAGGTGAGCCAGTTTGTCTGCCGCTATGCGCAGAGCCTTGGTTGATTGTTGCCGAACCGCCGGTACGACTTCTTCGTTCAGATATTTGATCAGCTCCGCTGACTCTTTCTCGAGGCGATCTGCGGCTTCGCTTACCGTTTTGTTTACACGAGCTGTCGTTTCTTCCACCTTGCGGTTGAAGTCGGTCATAGGAATTGCTCGAATCTGTGGATGCTAAAAACGGCCACCAGTTATTTGTGGAAACCAAGCAGGATCATTATTCCTTGTGGCGATGGCAGGGTCAACAGGGTGAACCCTGGATGCCACGACGCATTGAATGCCTGCTTCCGGCGAACGTACAATTCCAGCCGAGCACTGGTGTAAGCATTTATGAGTGACCAACACAGTTCGACCACAGACAACTTATGGTTGGACGATTCCGAACGAAGAAAACATTTCCAGCGGAAATTGCTGGCGTGGTATGAACTCAATCGCCGCGATCTTCCGTGGCGCGCCGATCGTGATCCGTACCGGGTGTGGATCTCGGAAATTATGCTGCAGCAAACGCGCGTTGCTGCTGTGACCGAGCATTACCGTAAATTCTTGTTACGGTTCCCAACGATCGAGAAGTTGGCACGCGCAAAAGAATCGTCAGTGCTAGCTGCATGGAGCGGTCTTGGATACTACCGCCGCGCACGGTTGCTGCATGCCGCGTCGAAGGAAGTCGTGAAACTGCATGGCGGAAAGCTACCCGTGAACAGGGAACAATTATGCCGGCTTCCGGGAATAGGACGGTATACTTCCGCGGCTGTTGCGAGTATTGCTTTTGGAGAGCCTGTAGCTGCCGTCGATGGCAACGTTCACCGGGTTGTGGAACGGCTTCTGGGGAGAATTTCCGGCGCCGAGGAAGTTTGGAAGAAGGCGGAGAAACTGCTGTGTCGCGACAATCCCGGCGATTTCAATCAGGCCATGATGGAGTTGGGAGCGACGGTGTGTTTGCCTGGACAGCCGAAGTGTCTCAGTTGCCCGGTGACGGGGGAGTGCTGTACTCGAGGATCGTTGTCGAAAGTCGGTAACCGAAACCGGCAGAAGAAGCGAACTGTCTGCTACGTCCTGAATGTTAGGAGCGGTTCAGTGTTTCTAGTGAAAAGACCGGCAGAAGCCGCGCTGATGCCTCGCATGTGGGAATTGCCAGAAATCGCCGAGGACGCTGGCGCTCCGGCGTTCACCCTGCGTCATTCCATTACTGTCACGGACTATACGGTTCGGGTGGTAACGAAATCGATCAAATCCGCGCTTTCCGGAAAGTGGGTGAAGAATAGCCGCGCACGAACTTTGCCGCTCACGGGCCTGGCAAGGAAAATCTTGCGACAGGGAAAAGTCATCTAACAGGAGCAGGCTTAAACTAGGCTATGAACTGGTTGAGGAATCTTGTCGGAGGAAAAAGTATGACCGCACTTGTCTCGGGAATGCAGGCTCCCGATTTCAATCTGACTTCTATAGGTGGCAAGCCTTTCTCGCTGCGGGATGCTTTGGTGCAAGGGCCCGTTGTCGCTGCATTTTTTAAAGTTTCGTGTCCGGTTTGTCAGTATGCGTTTCCTTTTCTCGAGCGCATTTACAAAAACTACGGCGGGCGGAAAGTAACGTTTGTCGGCATCTCGCAAAACGATAAGAAAGACACAATTAATTTTATGAAGCAATTCGGGGTCACGTTTCCCGTATTGCTGGACGACACGAAGACGTTTCCAGTTTCTAATGCTTACGGCTTGACCACCGTTCCCTCTATTTTTTTGATCGCGCAGGATGGAGAGATCCAAGTGTCAAGCGTAGGATGGTCTCGCCAGGATGTGGAAGAGATCGCCCGCAGGGCGGCCGGAGCGAATGGGGCTAACGTGATGCCGCTGTTTCGGGCTGAAGAAGAAATCGCCGAGTTCCGGGCTGGTTGAAGTTCGAGAAACTAGCCCGCGGTCGCGGGCAGGACAAAGATTTAGTTCATCCGTGATCTTCGAAACAATGATTTCCGTCCTCCAACTCGGCACGCTCGATTACGCTACTGGCTTGCGTCTTCAGCAGAAGCTTGTTGAACTCCGCAAAGAAGGGCGCATCGGAGATGTTCTTCTTCTCCTTGAGCACTCACCTGTCATCACTCTCGGCCGCAATGCTAAGGCGTCCAATGTAATTGCTTCTTCTCAGCAGCTGTCGGATCGCGGCGTCGAAGTCTTCGAGTCTGATCGGGGCGGAGATGTGACTTTTCACGGCCCTGGACAGCTTGTCGGATATCCCATCTTCGACCTTCGGGCATTTCCCTCGACTGATGGAAAGCGGCTGACGCTGGGCGTCGTCGAATACGTAAGGCGTCTTGAAGAAGTGTTGATTCGAGCGTGCGCTGAATTTGGAATCCAAACCGAGCGTGTGTGCGGACTCACCGGAGTCTGGACCAGCACGAATCACGTAGGCACAGCCGCCCCCGGCTGTGCGGCCGAGCAAAGCTCGGCGAAGGATTCAGCAGACGAACAAGCGAAGATCGCCGCGATCGGCGTTCACGTCTCGCGTTCCGTCACCTCGCACGGCTTTGCTCTGAATGTTGACACAGACCTCAGCTACTTCAATTTGATTATTCCCTGTGGTATCCCATCGAAGCCGGTGACTTCAATGGCTAAAATGCTGGATAAATCAATCGACATGACGAAAGTTACGAACTCGGTCGTCCACAATTTTGGAGACGTATTTCAAAGCCAGATTCTTTGGATTGAAACTCTGGGCGCTCTGTTGGGCGAGACAGTCGGTCTGCCATTGACGGTCCCCGCCGCGTTGCGCGAGATCCATAAAGAAGAAGAGACATTTTGGGCATAGCAAGTTCGCGATCAGAACGAATTAAGGTGACCCGTCCAATCTTTCGGCAGATGCGTCTGACGGGTCTTGGGGATTGTAGCGAACAACGTAGCTAGAGACCGGGTATTCCCGCATCTTGTCGGCAATCCATTTCGAATCTTTATCGAGATAGCCTGCACCCGCCCACAGAGAGTACTGCTTCCCTGCCACGGTGTACTCCACCGAGCACTGACCGATATACATTGTGACGGGAAATCGAGGCGTCGGACCATCTGTGACGACTCTCGTTCGGGTCGGCTTTCCTCTTGTCTGTGGCCAACTGGCCCGCTTCCGCTCGCCTCTCTCTATGAAGTAGGGAGAGATAACACTAGCAACCATGCCTAGTGTCATTATTCCGATCACCAACATAAACACCCAACTTCCTAGAGGATTGTGGGTGGGCCCGGGATTATGACTTGTTTTCATCCGGCACAGCAATCGTAGCGCATCGGCCCGAAAATCAACGATGTCGAACACACCCCATATCGCACTCACGTCGGTCCGGACTGCCCCGAGCGGACTCTAAAGAGATTACTTCAACCCCCTGCTGGATTCCCATTGCAGTCCACGTTAGGATAAGTTAAGACGCGGCGAGCATGTCCAGGAAAATCAAGCCAACCAGGAACTCCGGAAATAATAAAAAGCGCCAGGCATCTCCTTCTCATAATAACGGGACTGGAAACGGTAACGTCAACAAGGCCTCGAATCCCCAGCAACGAACCTACACCGTTCCTGACTATCGGCTGGAGAAGCCCTCGTTCACAGTCCGCCAAAACTGCGAAGGGTCGACCATTTGCTACGACATCAGAGGCGATCTGAACGCTCCGGTTCCACCCATCCGCGAGTCGAAATACCTCGACAAGAAGCAATGCATTGAGATTTACCGCTGGATGCTGCTCAATCGAAAGATGGAGCAGGCACTGGAAAATCTCTACAAACAGGGAAAGGTTGTAGGCGGCGTCTATTTCGGCCTCGGCCAGGAAGCTTGCTCATGCGCTTCGGCCTTTGCTCTGCATAAAGACGACTGGCTTGCTCCGATGATTCGCAACCAGGGATCGCTTCTCGTCCGCGGCTTCGCGCCGCGCGACATGATGATGCAATATATGGCGAAGGCCGGATCGCCCACCGGCGGCCGCGATGGCACTTCGCACTTCGGGGACATCCAAAAACGCAACATCGTTTCTCCCATATCGATGCTCGGTGACCTGGTTCCGGTGATGGCCGGCGTTGCGCTCGGCGCGCGGCTTCAGGGCCGCAACATCGCCGTGATGACCTACATCGGTGATGGCGGCCAGTCGACTGGCGTCACTTACGAGGGCATAAACTTCGCCGCCGTTCAGGATCTGGGATTGGTGCTGATTATCGAAAGCAATCATTGGGGGTATTCAACGCCATCGGAGTTGCAGTTCCGTGTAAAAGATCTGGCAGAACGTGCGATTGGATATGGAATCCCCGGAGTCATTGTGGATGGCACCGACGCATGCCAGGTCTATGACGCAGCACACGAAGCCTGCGAACGCGCACGGAGCGGCAAAGGACCCACTCTAATTGAAGCGAAAATGATGCGGATGAAGGGCCATGCCATCCACGACAGTGCGGATTACGTTCCCAAAAAGATGTTTGAATATTGGCGAAAACGCGATCCGATTGCGCGTTTTGAAAACTATCTAATCAATACCAAGAAATGGCTGACCAAGGAAGAAAACGCTAAATTGATTTCTAATCTCGAGCGGTTTCTTGAAGAAGAGCGCGAAGTTGCCGTCAACTCACCGATGCCCACGCCGGAGTCGGCGGTTGGCGGCGTCTACTGCGAGGCTGGATGCCACGATATAAAACCAAAGTACGCAATGCCGAAAACAACAGCCAAAAAATCAGGCGCAGTGAAACAAACCGAAGCAGCCCTGCACTTTAAGTAATCAGTCCCTGCTCCTCAGTGGCCGTTGGGGAATGATAGCGTGAGCAGTGTTTTCTGTTCCATCTCATGTGCCTTAGCGGATCCCGTCGCAGGACTCGCGCTAGCCGATCGTTTCACAGACAACACCGGGCGCCCGCCCGCGATTCGACGTAACCGGGGCAACATGAAGGAGAGAGCGCCCATGTTCGCTGGCTCTTCCTGCACCCATACAATCTCGGCCTTGCCGTGCCGGTCGAACTCGGCACTCAGTTCGGCTTCCGGAAAGGGATAGAGCTGCTCCACAAACACCACTGCAGTGGTTTTATCATTCCGCCTTTTTCGTTCGGCACGCAACTCGTGGCCAATCTTTCCCGTACAAAGCAGGATACGTTTGGCTTCGCCGACTTCCTCGTCAGGCAATACGGAGCGGAAGCGTTGGCCGGTGAAATCGGCTAGCTGCGACGAAGCATCTGGGCTTCGCAGCATGCTCTTCGGAGTGAAGACTACCAGCGGCTTGCGCCATTTCCGGAGCGCCTGCCTCCGCAGCAAATGGAAATACTGAGCCGCCGTCGAGGGTTGAGCGATCTGGAAATTATCTCTTGCCGCGAGTTGCAGAAATCGTTCGATGCGGGCACTCGAATGCTCGGGGCCTTGGCCCTCGTAGCCATGGGGTAAGAGCAGGACCACGCCTGAAAGCAATCCCCACTTGTCTTCACCGGCACTGATGAATTGATCGATCACTGCCTGGGCAACATTCACAAAGTCGCCGAACTGCGCCTCCCAAAGCACGAGTGTCTCGGGATAGTCGCGGCTGTATCCGTATTCAAAACCCAACACGCCCGCCTCTGAGAGCGTCGAGTTGTAAATCTCGCATCGCGCTTGATTGTCCGCGATGTGCTGGAGGGGCACGTATTCCTGCTCATTCTCGATATCGAGAAGTACGGAATGCCGCTGATTAAAAGTTCCGCGACGGCTGTCCTGCCCGCTCAAGCGGACTGGCACTCCCGACTTCACCAGACTTGCGAATGCCAGAGCTTCCGCCATGCCGTAATCTACCAGTCGCTTGCCCGAACCCATTTCCGCGCGTTGCTCCAGCAGTTTTTTCACCTTAGGATGAATGTGAAAAGCTGCGGGGTAGGTCGTCAGCTTTGCAGTGACGCTCGCTATTTCCTCGTCGGATAGCGCAGTCTCTACCTCGTATGCCGGCTTGTAACGGTCGCCCTTGTAAGCGCCCCAGTAGTTTGGCAGGTCCCGCAAAGTCGGCTTCTTGGTGATGGAACCGGCATTCTGCTGGGCGGTTTCAAACTCGGTTTTGACTTCCTGGACTCGGGCCGCAACATCTTCCGCCCCAATGCGCTCGGCATATATCTTCCAGAGCGGCGGATGTTCCTTAATCGCCTTATAGAGCAACGGCTGCGTGATAGTGGGATCGTCCACTTCGCTGTGACCGTGACGTTGATATCCGATGAGGTCGACGACGACGTTGCTGCCGAAAGTGTAGCGATATTCCAGTGCCATGCGACCGACTCGCACCACGGCGTCGACATCCTCGGCATTCACGTGAAAAATTGGAATGTTCTGGCGGCGCGCGAGTTGAGCTGCAAAATGCGCAGAGTGTAGTTCACCGGGCGTGGTCGTAAATCCAATCAAATTGTTGACGATGACATGCACTGTGCCGCCGACGGTGAAACCAGACAAGTCCGCGTAGTTGAGAGTCTCGGCAAAAATGCCCTGTCCCGCGAATGCTCCATCTCCGTGGACCAGCAGCGGCAGAAATTTCTGAACACCGCCGATTCCGGCGCGATCTTGTTTAGCTCGGGTGCGCCCGACCGTCACCGGATCCACAGCCTCAAGGTGGCTGGGGTTGGAAACCAGATGAATATGGATTTTCGCTCCGCTGCGAGTGACGTATTCGCCGGTTGCGCCCATGTGGTATTTGACGTTGCCGCCGCCGAGCGTGCTGCGTGGATCGACATCTTCGAAACCAGCGAAGACCTCAGCGGGGTCGCGCCTCGCGACATGGGTGATGACATTCAGTCGCCCGCGATGGCTCATCCCCATCACTAGTTCGATTGCTCCACGTTCTCCCGCAGCTTCGAGAATTTCGTCAACTAACGGAATTAACGCCGTTACACCCTCGAGAGAAAAGCGCTTGCTGCCCAGATAGCGCTGCTGCAAAACTTGCTCGAAGAGATCGGCGCGAATGAGTTGATCCAGCGCGTGAGTTTGATCGACGCCGGTTTGAGCGCCTTCCATCCGTTCCTGTATCCAGCTTCGCCGCTCTGGGTCTGGGATGTGCGCGAACTCGGCACCGACGCTTCCGGAATAGAAGCGGCGAGCTTCTTCCGCGAATTCATTGTCGATTCGCAATTCAGGATGAGTCTCGGAGCGCAAGAACTTAAGTGGATCGAGGTCTGCTTCGAGGTATCCCCAGCGGCGGAACAAATCGAACACACGTTCACGGTCGTCAGCGGAAATATCTATTAAGGCAGTGGTGCCGGAACCGGAGGTCTTTCTAGAAATAGTCGCCATAAAATATGGTTATAGAATAAAGGATGCGCGGCAAAAGCGCAGGATTCGAAGGTAACCTTTTGTGTGGCCGGCGTAGGGGCAGACGTGTTCCGGTCGCAAAGATAAGGCGGCAACCGGGTAGAATCCCAATTGCCGCCGTTGACTTTCCCATCCCTACGGATGGAAATTGAACATATCGAACAAATCGTCAAGTGCCGGAGTGTTCAACGGCACATAGGGATTACCACTTGCCGTCTTTGGGTTGGGATAGTTATCACGACTACGAGCCGTCAAAGGGCTCAAATGCCAGTTGCGCTCGATGAATTTCGTGATTGAAACGTGATCGCCATAACTGTGGTTTATGTGACCGCCCATGGTGAATGGTGACACGACGATCAATGGAATCCGCGTACCATCGCCGAAGAAATCCAGTGGCTGTATGTAGCCGGAGTCGTAGTATCCGCCGCCTTCGTCGAAAGTGACAAAGATTGCTGTCGACGCCCACAACTCAGGATTCGCCTGCACCGCAGTGACGATCTGCTTTGTGAAGCCCTCGAATAGATCCAGCTTCGAGGACGCTGGGTGACCATCCACCGCGCCGCTTGGCTTTATGATCGACACCGCTGGCAGATCACTGGCTTTGACATCCTCGTAGAAATTGGCCAGGTCCTGAATGTGCTCCTCGCGAAGCGTCGGGTTCGTCATGATGTCAGTGGCGTACTGAAATGGATTGCAAATGTTGCAGTAGTTATCGAATGGATTGTTGTAATTCGGATCCGAGAGGTACAGATTCCAATCATCTCCGTAGTATTTGAACGAAACGTTTTTCGCCATCAGAGCGTCCCCGATGTGGGGAACTGAAGTTGGTGGAATGGTATAGGGGGCGTAGGAGTTGGAATCGTTAACCGCCAAAGTCCCGTCCCCGTTGAAACCAGGGTTGTAGTTATTCAGAAGATAGTAGTGTCCGGCGTCACAGTTTGGCTTGATGGGACGTGCCAACGACTGCAGATAGTTCACAACCGCCGGAACTCCTGGTTGAGATGTATCCGCACAAGCGCTGTAGCTCCCACCACCCGGTCCGCCGCCGGACCCGTAGCCATCCTCGACGTACCAATTGTTGGTTCCGGGCTGGGGATTCGGATTCTCAATCTGATTGCTTGGCGGCGTCATGGCGTTGCCCATGCCATCGCTATACCAGATCGCATCGGCGAATCCGAACATGATGTGATTGGCCCCAGTGCCGCCCATGACCGATTGGTGAAAGTTGTCGCTCATTGTGTAAGCATCGGCAAGGGACTTCAGATAAGGCGCGTCGTGCTTTTGGACGTTATAGAACTCCATCGATGTCGAGCCTTCGCCGGTTGAAATGAAATTAGTCGGCGGCGAGGTTGAGCCGCTCGAACCATCGCTGCCCGCTCCTATGGTGACTTCAACCCAGGGAAAGAGGTCAGCCAGACAGCCGCTCGGATTGCTCTTCGTGGCATAGCTGGCGTTGCAGTCCTCCTGCTGCCACATCTGGTAGAAACGATGCACGGGGCTGCTGGAATAGTCGTCGTACTTCACTCCTGGCGTGAGCTGGAAAACGCCGTTGGGCAGGCTATTCACATTAGGTATCCGGGAATCCACGACGGTGTAGGGAGAAAGGCCGGTTCCACCCGTGGTCAGAAACTTATAGTAATTGTTGGGCAAAAAACCTGGCTCGACAAGCTTCGCAATCGCGATGCTTGGCACGTGGGGAACAGTGGGTCCCCCCGCCACCACTGGCGGATCGTTGGCATAGACGGTTTTGTCTGCCGGGCTATTCGAATACAAGCCGTTTCCGACGGTAGTGCTGTCCACGGCGCTGTATTGCGTCGTTAGTGAGTAGTTCGGTCCAGGGGTACCGTCGGCATTGATGATGCCCTTGGAAAGAAGATTGGACACCGTCTCCCCGGCCTTAGGTTTGTAAGTAGCGAAAATATGATCGAAGGTGCGGTTTTCGCCAATAATCACAATCACGTGTTTAATAGGCGTTGCAGTTTTTGTGCTTTGAGCAACAAGAGACGGCGGCGTTACTAAGTTAAACACCGTAGACAAAAGCGCGGCGCTCAACCCCAAATACTGACAAGCTGCGCGATACATAGTTTGAAAATGCATTGGATCCTCCGAAAATTTGCGAAGTTTCTCCAGCGGGAATGACCATCTAGAGTGATATGCCCTTGGACGCAGGGTGGAGATGACGCGAATTTGAATGGTTGATTAAAAAATTTCCACAGCCGCGGTTAACCGGCAACATCTTCGAATTCGAAGTTTTTCTCAAACGAGTGAGACTCGAGGGATTCCTGAAGAGAGAGATCGTAGAGGTCGTCCTTATATTCGCGGATGGTAACGCCCGTTTCATCGATGGTGATGTAAGTGGCAATAGGTTGGGTCCAGCTCCCGCTGTTGAAGTATTCGATTCCATCTCGCTCAACGTGCAGAGCTTCATGGGTGTGTCCACAAAATACACGCTGGGCGTTTCGAGTACGAGCGTGCGCCAAAGCTCCGTCCCGGACTTTGCTGGAAAGACGCAGCCATTTGGTATCGAAGCGGTCGATAAACCGAACCAAACGCTGTTGTCCGAAAGCAAATTTCTGGAGCGTAAGATGAAAGGCGGTAAACAGGCCGCTAAGAAAGCGATTGTTAACTACGAACAGATCGAATTGATGCCCGTGAATTGCCAGATGCTTGATGCCGCAATATTCCCAGCCATACTCCTGATAAACCTCGATGCCAACCAGGTGAGACATTAGTTCCGCGAGACCGTGATCGTGGTTTCCCTCGACCCAGACGACTTCGACTCCGCGCTTAGGATTGGACAATTTCCGAATGTAACTAAGAAATTGCCAGTGCTCTTTTTTCAATCGGCGAAAATTCAAATCGGAAAAAATGTCTCCCAACAGGATTAGGCGGTCGAAAGAAGTCGTCTTCAGCATATGAAGGACGGCTTCAGCGCGGCTCATTTTCGAACCGAGATGAACGTCCGAGATTATGACGGTGTTGTAGTGCGGGATTTTTCTTCTGGACGGCTCTGCAAGAATTGACGCTTGTTCTTTTCCGGCTTTGAACTGGTCAGAGGACATCATAATTTTTCGTCAAAGTTCACAATGCAGCCCATACAGCCCCCGAATCGTTCCACTCCATCGATTGTGCAAATGCCGCAGCCGCTATTGAGTACGGCATACTTCGTTCGAATACTTCGTCGAGTATCACTGGCACTTCAAACAGAGCCCGGTTGGAGTACTTTCGGGCATTGGCTTGGAATTCCTCGAATGTCGAGTCATCCAGCAGTTGGTTCACGCCAGATGCAATTTCCTCGAAGGTGTTCAATTCGATTCCCAATCGTTTCTCGGTGATCCATTGCGCGTTGTATCGTTCTTGCGGCAGTGTTCTCGCATTGCACTCAACGATAATTGGCAAATCGAACTGCAACGCCTCGCTTATGCTTCCTGGGCCAGGTTTTCCAATGAAAAAATCCGCCAGAGACATGAAGTAATCAACGTTGGTGGTAAATCCTTCGACAACCATCGGCCTTTTCGTGCGCATGCTTTTTAATTCAGTAGCGAGCTTGTCGTTGTGACCGCACAGCATGATCAGTTGGACATCGTTCTGGCTCTGATCCAATAACTCCGCGATTTCCGTCATAGCCGGCGAACCATGGCCGCCGAAGAGCACGATCCCTGTCCGCAGCTCCGGGTCGAGGCCCACTTTCCTCCTCTCCGTGACGCGATCTATTTGCGGTTTCTGATAAAACTTGGCCTTCATGACCATGCCCGACGTTTCGAAAATGTGGTCCGCGGAGTGGCCCATCGCTAACGCTTGCTGCCTCGCGCGCTCGGTGCCGCAGATAATAAATTGTGACTCCCGCTCAATCCAGAAATGCGGCGGATAGTCGGCGAAATCCGTTAGCATCGTGACAAAAGGAATTTGCTGCGTCGAGTCGCGGAGACTCTCAGCTAACGCACGATTGAAATGAGGGATCACGGAAAGCACGAGGTCGGTGGGATGGTCGTTCCAGAATTTCTGCAACGCCTTCACTGTGCGCGAGTGGTAGAGTCTAATGACTCCTTGCAAGAGGACCAGCAATTGCGGAGTAAGGCGGGTCCAGCCTCTTCGCAAGATCAAGTTATAAACGTCCTGCAAACGCACGCCCGTAGTGCTGCGAACGACGTCAAGGGAATCGAGCAACTCCTGGATATTGAGAAGGGTGACGCTCCACGGATTCTTTTGGTCTTCGAGGGTGGTCTTCAGGGCATCGGCTGCATTACGATGTCCTCCGCCAGCTTCAAAGAAGACAATCGTGAGTTTGCGCATGCGTCACCTCAAATGTCGATCAGTTTCGTTTGCTCGCATTCCAGCGCGTTCATTAACGACAATGGGAGGATCTTGAACGCTAAAGCACAGAGGAGGATTGTGGCACCGTCGGTGATAATTAGGACCGATGGCATATACCATGACGATATGCACCATTCTTGAAGCATTGATGAAAAGAGCGTTAATTTTCGATGAATCGCGTAAGATGAACCAAATCAGTTACCTACATGGAGTTGGGTATAGTCTATGGCGAGTTTTATTCGCATAATTTGCTGTCTGATGACGTGGACAACGATTTTTTCTATGCAGGCTTTCTCTCAACAGGCAGGCCCTCAATCCCAAAGTTCCTCAAACGCGAATACCGTGGCCTCCGAAAAATTCGCGCATCTCAGCGAACAGTTCATGAAGGATTCGCTGGCATTGTCTCCCACAAATGCCTCGCAGGCGGGATACCACAAGCATCTTGATGCTAAGACGGGGAAGACGATTGAACTCGATGCGCTGCTCGACGACATGAGCTTGAAGGCGATGGCTGAGCAGCGGGAGTTTTATCAACAGTGGCGGGACCGTTTTCATCGCGAGACTCCCGCAGCAGCTTTGAATCCAGAGGACGCCGCAGATTGGCAGCTGATCGATGACCAGATCGGCCTTAACTTACTAGAGTTCGACAAGATTCAAAATTACCGGCACAACCCGACAGTCGCGGTTGAATTGATTGGCAACGCGCTTTTTCTCCCTCTAACTGAAACTTATGCTTCGCAAGACGTTCGGGTTGGACATGTGCTGTCGAGAATCCGACAGATCCCGCGCTTGCTGGATCAGGTCAAACAATACCTTAACGATGTTGATCCAATTTTCACCGCTACGGCGATCCAGGAAAATGGTGGAAATGTCGACCTGATTGAGAATACCGTCGCAGTACAAATTCCGCCGAATTCAACGCTAAAGAACGAATACGATGAGGTTGCTCCGCCGGCGATTGCTGCTTTGAAGCAGTTTTCGGATTGGTTAAAGGCCAACTTCTCTCGGCAGCCCGCCTCCCGAAGTTGGCGCCTGGGCAAAGAACTCTACGATCAGAAATTCAGGCTTGTGATGGAAACCTCAGTCACGCCGGAGCGGGTTCTGGCGGACGCCGAGGGGGGCCTGCAATCCGTGCGGGCGGAGATGTTGCAGTTAGCTCTCCCCATGCACAAGCAGATGTATCCGGATCACAGCGACCATTCGGATCTCTCGCCGCATGATCGAGAAAATTTAATTATCAGCGAAGTGTTGCAGAAAATCTCTGACGATCATCCGAAAAGGGATCAACTGCAGTCCGCGATCGAGGCGGACCTGGAAAGCATTAAGCAATTTATCCGCGAAAAGAAGATCGTGTCTCTGAGTTCGCGGGATAATTTAAGAGTCATTCCTACTCCACCGTTCATGCGTGGCATTTATTCCGTAGCGGGCTTTCACAGCGCGCCTCCGCTCGAACCTGGCGCGGAAGCCGAGTATTGGGTGACGCCGATTGATCCGAAGATGCCCGACGAGAAGGCAGAGTCCAAGCTGCGGGAGTACAACAATTACACCCTAAGATGGCTCACCATTCACGAAGCGCTGCCCGGACACTACATTCAGTTTGAACACTTGAACAATATTCAACCGGAAAGGCGCAGGCTTTTGCGTTCTCTGTACGCCAATGGAGCTTACGTCGAAGGCTGGGCCGAATATATTGCGCAGGTGATGATGGATGAAGGCTACATGGGTAATGATCCACGCTTCCGCATGGTTATGCGCAAGATTCGTCTTCGTTTGCTGGCCAACACCATTCTGGATGTCAAAATGCAAACCATGGGGATGACCGATGAGCAGGCCATGGATCTCATGACCAAAGAGGCATTCCAAACTCAAGCGGAAGCGGAAGGAAAACTCACCAGGGCTAAGCTCAGTTCAACCCAGTTGCCGACTTATTACGTAGGAATTCGTGAGTGGCTAGCGTTTCGCAAGAAATATCAGGAGGCAGCAGGAAAGAATTTTGACATGCTAAAGTTTCACGACCGCGTACTCGATGAAGGTCCGCTGCCGGTCCCGATGGTTGAACAATTGGTCATGCCCTCGGCGGGGATGGGTCAGTAGAAATTGGGGTAATCGGCCGTCCCTCTGGGGCTAGTAGGTCTAGGGCACCCGTGTTGCCAGCGCATTTTGCACAGCCAATAATTCTTTCAACACACCGCGCAGTTTCGTCGATTCCAACGCGTTGGCTCCGTCTGATTTGGCTTCTTTGGGATTGTCGTGGACTTCCATGAATACTCCGTCAACGCCTGCGGCCACGGCTGCGCGGGCCAGTACAGGAATGAATTCTGGCTGACCTCCGCTCGCGGCTGGCTTGTCACCGTTAGTCTCCACTGCCGACGGCAACTGCACCGAATGTGTCGCATCGAAAACCACAGGCGCGAATTTTCGCATGATCGCCAACGATCGCATATCGACTACTAGATTGTTGTAGCCGAAGCTCGATCCCCGCTCTGTCAAGAAAACCTTTTCGTTGCCTGCTGTCCGGCATTTTTCGACCGCTTGTTTCATATCCCATGGGGATACGAATTGTCCCTTCTTGATGTTTACAACGCGCTCGCTCATCGCGGCAGCCACAACCAGATCTGTCTGCCGACAAAGAAACGCAGGGATTTGTATCACGTCGGCGACTTCCGAAACTTTCGCCACGTCCGCCACTTGGTGAACGTCAGTGAGCACCGGAACTCCAACCTGATCTTTCACTTTTTTGAGAATGCGCAGGCCTTCCACTAATCCGGGCCCGCGGAAACTGCGGATCAACGTCCGATTGGCTTTGTCGTAAGACGCCTTAAAGATGAATGGAATACTGAGTGCTCGGGTCACGCCCTTAATAATTTCGGCCATTCGAATTGCGTGTTCTTCGCTCTCGATGACACAAGGGCCAGCAATCAGGAAGAGATTTCCGGAGCCAATCGTAACCTCGCCGGCTTTGAAAGAATTACTCATTTCTTAACCACAGAGGGCACAGAGAAGCACAGAGGGAGAACCACGGTGACAGCGCCAATGCGGAGGTCAGAAATTGACTTCCTCTGTGTTCTCTGTCCCCTCTGTGGTAAAAGCTTCAGCGGTTCGCCACTTTCACCGGCCGATGAAACAACTCCACATCCACCGCATCTTTGTCCGCGCGCCGCTTCAATCCATGCTCGTATGCCGCTCCAACAAAGGCTTTGAATAGAGGATGCGGCTCAAGTGGCTTCGACTTGAACTCGGGGTGAAACTGACATCCAATGAAGTGCGGATGATCGGGCAGTTCAATCATCTCAACATAAGTTCCATCGGGAGTTGAACCTGAAATCCGCAGTCCCCCGGCTGTGAGCGTTTCCTCGTATTCGCGATTGAACTCATAACGATGCCGATGGCGTTCGCTGATCTCGTCCTGCTCGTAAATTTGGTGCGCCAGAGTGCCCGGCTCGATCTTGCAAGGCCACGCTCCCAGCCGCATTGTTCCTCCGAGTTCTTCGACACCCCGCAACTCACGCAACTTGTAAATAACGCGGTGCGGAGTAGCGGGGTCAAACTCGCTGGAATTTGCTTCCGCCAACCCGCAAACATTGCGGGCGAATTCAATGCAAGCCGTCTGCATGCCCAGACAAATTCCGAAATACGGGATCTTCTTTTCGCGCGCATAGCGGATCGCCTGCAGCATGCCCTCAATCCCCCGCTTTCCAAATCCCCCCGGTACGAGCAGGCCGTCGTATTCCTGAAGCTGTTCTTCGCACGCCCGGTCTCCCGCTTCCAATCCTTCAGCTTCAATCCAGTTCACCTGCAATTTCAAATTATGCGCCAGCGCCCCGTGAACCAGCGCCTCCTTCAACGACTTGTAAGAGTCTTCATATTCGACATACTTGCCGATGATCCCGATTGTTACGTCGGCCTTCGGGTTATAGACCCGATGCACAATTTCTTCCCAATTCTTTAAGTCGCGATCTTTAGGCTCCAGGTGGAGATAGCGCAACACAAGCGTGTCCACACCTTCGTGGGAGAAAACCAGCGGCACTTCGTAAATGGAAGCCACGTCTTTCGCGGTGATAACAGCCTCTTCCTCAACGTTGCAGAAAAGCGCAATCTTCGACTTGATGTCTTTGGAAAGAAACCGGTCGGTGCGGCACAACAAAATGTCGGGCTGAATTCCGATGCTCAATAGCTCTTTGACCGAATGCTGTGTCGGCTTGGTCTTGAGCTCTTGCGCCGCCGCAATAAACGGAACCAGCGTGACATGCATGAACAGAGTATTCTTGCGTCCCAGTTCCTGACGCATCTGGCGAATTGCTTCGATGAACGGAAGCGATTCGATATCGCCAACCGTGCCGCCGATTTCAACAATCGCGACGTCCACGTCCTGCGCGACTTTCTTCATCGCAGCTTTGATTTCGTTGGTGACATGCGGAATCACCTGCACAGTTTTGCCCAGGTAGTCGCCACGGCGCTCTTTGGCGATAATCTGCTCGTAGATTCGGCCTGTGGTCCAGTTGTTGTCGCGGGAAAGCTTGGCGTGAGTGAAGCGCTCGTAGTGCCCCAGATCGAGGTCTGTCTCCGCGCCGTCGTCGGTGACGAAAACTTCGCCATGCTGGAAAGGCGACATCGTGCCCGGATCGACATTAAGGTAAGGATCGAACTTCATCAAGTTGACCTTCAGACCGCGGCTCTCCAGAAGGCACCCGATGGATGCTGCGGCCAATCCCTTACCCAAGGAAGAAACAACTCCGCCCGTCACAAAGATGTACTTTGCCGACATCGCTTCCTCGCTTTAAATTGTATTTGGAATTTTGTGCAGACTGGGTGCACGATCAATTATGACAGAAAAGTTTGACGAAGCAAACGTGAAAATCCGGACGCGGTCGTCAAAATCGAATTACAGTAGGCATCTAATGGCAAAGGGCCGTTTAACCGGTTTATGAATTGGCTGAAAGCGCCTACGTTATTTGGGAGGCGCAGCGCTTCAGCGCTGCGGAATCAATGCCGCGAAGGTTTATCGCAGGGCCAAATGCCCTGCGCCACCCAAAGAAGGAAGCTACTTCGTCACATGACTCTAGCCGGAGTCTCTTTAGGGTTGTGTCTCTTATCCCTTTCCGTCCAATCGCCAGCTCAGCAACTAGCCAAACGTCTAATCCTCAAGGATGGCTCTTACCAACTAGCCACGAAATGGGAAATTAAAGGAGACCGCGTTCATTATTTCAGCGCTGAACGGAATGACTGGGAGGACGTTCCCAACTCGTTGGTCGACTGGGCCGCCACTACAAAGTTCGAGAAAGACCGTGCGGCCGGAGCGCCTGTGCCAGAAGCTGTGGAGTTGGACAAAGAAATAGCTGCTGAGCGGCTGGCCGAGGAAGCCAAATCACCGGAGGTGGTGCCGGGACTGCGCCTGCCCGACGACGGAGACGTGTTTGTGCTGGACATTTTCCATACCGAGCCTGGGCTGGTCGAATTACAGCAGAACAATGCAGAACTCAACGAGGACACCAAACACAATGTCCTGCGAGCAGCCATAAATCCGCTTGCCGGCAGCAAACAGGATCTTGAGCTTCAAGGTCTGCATTCGAAGATCCAGGCCCATGTTGCTCTGCCTTCGATCTACGTAAAGTTTGAGGAGGAAGCGAACGAGCAGGAGCCACATCAGAGCAGTGAATCCTCCGGCCAGGCGAAAAAGGCTGATGAAGAAACTCCCGACCGCTTTCATATAGTTCGCCTGATTCCGAAACAAGACCATCGCATCATTGGAAGCGTTAAAGTAACTATCAGCGGAAAAGTCAGCCAGCAGCAGGATTTCATTCCCGTCAAAGTTCAACAGCTAACCGGAGGGTGGGCGAAGATAACCCCGTCAAATGACTTGACCTATGGCGAGTACGCACTGGTTGAGCTACTGGGCAAGGATGGTATGGACTCGGGGGTCTGGGATTTTGGAATCAATCCAGCCGCGCCAGCGAACGCGACAGTGTTGAAGCCGGAAGTCAAACCAACTTCAAATCAACCCATCGAACTTCAGCAGCGCAAGCCGAATTAAGAGGTGAGACCTTCCGTCTTGCAAAATAAGGGGCGGAATCTTGCAGCGTATAATCTAGACTTACCTCAATTCTCAGACAGGGCGGTATCACTGATGGTTTCTACTAACGGCGCTCCTATCAATGGAAATAATGGACATGGTAACGGCGGGCCTGCGGTTCCCCAGCCTCGCGCCGAATGGATTGCCGCTCGCAGATCAGCGCCCCATGACGGCAATTTTTCGCAAATGCATTTTGCCCGCAAAGGTGTAACTACGGAGGAGATGAACCACGTAGCTCATCGCGAGAAACTTTCGCCCGAACTCGTTCGCGATGAAGTGGCGCGGGGGCGAATGATTATTCCCGCGAATATCAATCATCCTGAACTGGAGCCAATGGCGATCGGAATTGCGTCACTGTGCAAGATTAATTCCAACATCGGCAATTCCGCAGTTACTTCGAACATTGAGGAAGAGCTTAAAAAGCTGCATACGTCCGTCCACTACGGCGCCGATACGGTGATGGATCTTTCCACCGGCGGGAACATACACGAGATTCGCGAGGCGATCATCCGTCACTCTCCCGTGCCGATCGGGACGGTGCCGATCTATGAAGCTATTTCGCGAGTCAAGCGCGTAGAAGACTTGAACGCCAAAGTGATGCTCGAAGTGATCGAGGAGCAAGCCGAGCAGGGCGTGGACTACATGACAATCCATGCCGGCGTGCTGATTCAATATTTGCCGATGGTTTCAAAGCGCATTACTGGCATCGTCAGCCGCGGTGGAGCAATTCTCGCGCAATGGATGGCTCACCACCACAAACAGAATTTTCTATACGAATGCTTCGATGACATCTGCAAGATTTTCGCCAAGCACGACGTCAGCTTTTCATTGGGAGACGGACTTCGTCCCGGTTGCATCGCCGACGCCAGCGATGAAGCGCAATTCGCGGAATTAAAAACCCTGGGCGAGTTAACCAAGAAGGCCTGGGAGTATGACGTTCAGGTAATGATTGAAGGTCCGGGGCATGTGCCTCTCGACAAAATCAAAGAGCAAGTCGATAAAGAAAAAGAGCTCTGCTACGAAGCTCCTTTCTATACGCTGGGACCCCTCGTCACCGACATCGCGCCGGGATACGATCACATCACTTCCGCAATCGGCGCAGCCATGATCGGATGGCACGGCGCGGCGATGCTCTGCTACGTGACTCCGAAAGAACATCTCGGACTTCCCAACGAAAAAGACGTCAAAGACGGAATCATCGCCTACAAGATCGCTGCGCACGCCGCGGATATTGCACGGCGTCGACCGGGAGCTCAAGACCGCGACGACGCGCTAAGTTACGCCCGCTACACCTTCGACTGGGAAAAGCAATTCGCCCTATCGCTAGACCCCGAAACCGCCCGGTCGATGCATGACGAAACCCTGCCCGACGACTTCTACAAAGAAGCAAAATTCTGCTCCATGTGCGGCCCAAAATTCTGCTCCATGAATTATTCAAGCAAAGTGGACGAATACAACAAGCAGGTGCATGGCCTGGAGAAGAAAGACTACTCGGAGTTGGTGGAGAAGCTAGTGTCGCTCAAGTAAACCAGAAAAATCCCGACTCGGCACCCGAATGGAGGGTTGTGAAATTCACCGATGAGAGGCCGTGTGGCTGCGGCGGACGCTACGTGTTCTCAGCTTACGGTGATGCAGATTTCGGAGCAGCTGGTTGCTCGAATTGCAGGAAGCCTGCTTGCTCCATCAGCCCGCTGAGCGTAAGCGTTAGTGCCGAACGGCTTTTGTATCGGAGCAAAGCGGAGCTAGACGGTGGGGACTACACCCTCTCGATTGTTATTTCGGTAATGGCGGTTGATCGTTCCTCACTCGACTATTTCTTAAGCTCAAAGGGATGGAGCATTACGCGGCCGGGCTCAATTTTCCAACGCCAGCCGAGGAGGCGCAGTGTGAAAAAGAGTTCCCGCGAAGCGGTGGATTTCCAAAGCCAGCTGACTTTGTGTCCCAAAATGCGACGGGCATGACCTTCGACGAATTCGTAAAGGGAAACTCAGATGCAAGCAAGATATTTTCTAGACTTTCAAACACCGGAAGCGCTGGCCCGACGCAGTACGTCCAAGGAGAACTATTCAAGCGGCGCAACCGAATCGTTCACTGGGGCTACGTGAATTCGAATGGGTCTGACGCAGAACTGTGTCATGCCATTGCCGTCGCCACAGTTTCAATTCTGAGAGAGATGGACCGATCGAAATACGTAAAGCTGCAGATAGAACCGGTGGGCTAACACTTAGGCAAGCCCAATGGCCCATCCTTTCGCGTTCCTACGAATGCGCGTGCCACTCCACCTCAACGGTAGGCTTCGCCACGATGAAGCACGCGGCGAATCTCGATGGTGTCGCTATCTGGGCAAAGGAAAAAGAGGCGGTAGTCGCCGATGCGTAGACGAAGTTCTTCTCTTCCTTGGAGTGCCTTCACGTCGCCAGCGCCCGATTTTGCGAAGCGATGCAGCGCTGACAAAATTTGCATTGCGATTGGCTTGCTGAGGTTGCGAACATCACGCCTGGCTGGATCGGTCCAAACGATCCGCTTCACTTCGATTCCGGAAAATGGTCGATCTCTTCCTGGGTGATCCCAAGTTCAGCAAGGACCTGCTTGTGTGGAATGCTCTTATTATGCTTCGACCATTTGCGCGCTTCGTCGAGCGCTTTTTCCTCTGCCGCGGTGAGCGGTTCGTCGTCGACGGGAGCGTTAGCGATTGCGCGGGAGACGGGATCGAGCAGGGCTTCGAGCATGCCGATCGCCTCCGAAACCTGGCTCGGGGCCAATCGCTCGATAAGCTCGTGGGCGTGCTCCTTACTTGCAGTCATGTGTGACTCCTGTTGACATTTTACACGCCCAGAGAAGAGACCCGGGGGCCTGCACCTCTCCACAAATTTGCGGGCGAGGGTGCCCGCGCCACAGAAAGGCCTATTTACTGAACTGCGCCGCGCCGTCCCATACCAACTGCACCGCCAGCGCAAGAATCAAAAATCCAAAGATCCGGTTGATGGCGCCAGTTGCGCCTGGGCCCAGGCGCTTCACGAACGGTCCCCCTAGAGATAGAAATAAGAACACGACTAAGCCCAAGACCACGATCCCGATCACCATTCCGAGGTAAGCGGCCATGCTGTCGGCGTGAGCCGCGAGACCCATCACTACTCCGATAGACCCTGGTCCGGAGAGCATCGGCATCGCCATCGGGGTGAGTGAAATGTCTTCCTTGGTCGTGGCTTCATGGCTTTCAGCTGGAGTCATCCTGCTGCTGGCAGTCACCATGCCCCATGCGGTGTTCGCGACGATCAATCCTCCGGCAATCTGAAGCACCGGGAGGGATATTCCGAAAAAATTCAGCACGAACCGTCCGAAAAAGAGAAATACAATCAGTATTCCTATCACGTACAGCGCGGTTTTTAGGGCAGTTGCTCTGCGTTCGCCGCGGTCCATGTCGGTGGTCAGCGCGAAGAACATCGGCACGCCGCCAAAGGGATTCACGATTGGAAATAATGCCAGAAATGTTTCGAGCGCAGCTGTAGGTGTATCCCGCAAAAAATATTGCACTACGTTGCCGGGACTCATGAAGAGGAAATTCTAACAGTCAGGACGGAAGATCAGAATGCACCTAAATACCTTGCGCATGGGTTCTGTAGCCCGCTCGGATCAACCCTATCTCCTCAATGGTGCCAATATCGGATGATGAGTTCCACAAGAAGCACGCCGAAAGGCAAAGCAATCAGTACCCCTGCAGGTGAGCCGCGCCTGGGCTCGCCAGCAGGCCTCCGCAGGCGCCTCCAGAAAAAATAGTTCATTACGGCAAAAACAAGGCAGGAAACTGTGAGCCATATCCAGAACGGAGTTGCGGGTGGAACGGTAAATAGAGAAAAGCCGATTCCTATCAGCGCTCCGACGTTTACGATGGCGATTTTCTTCCAAATCCTCATATGAGGCGGAGTTCAGTTACGGAGTTAAAGCAAAGGGAATCAGTGATAACTTCCCAAAACATTCGCCGCTCGATTCAACGCGTCGGACAGGGCACTTAATTGCTTCCGCATACGATCCAGGTCGTGCTTGTCGATGGCTTCATTCACTCCCGGAATTACCACGGCAGCATAGCCTGTGTACTCTCCAGGCGCGTAAATCGAATGCCGGTACCAGGGACGGTTTGGAAGTCCTTCCGGAATGAGCAAGGCGCGTTCGGCCTCGATTAAAGTTTTGTTTAATTTTCCCGTATCGCTTGGTGGATTTCGTTGGACTCCAAGAATTTTTGCGCCAGCCTTCTCGAATCGCTGCGCCGCCTGAGTGGCATCGACCATATCTGGTGCCTGGTTAGCAAACTCCTTTTGTGCTCTCTTTTTTGCCGCGTCAATGTAGGAAGTTATTTCCTTCCCGTATTCTTCGTAGTCATATGGCAGAACGTTGGCGCTGGCCATTCGAATAACCAATAGTCCAAAAACTCTAGCCATTTGCTGCTCATAAACGAAATCGGGATCGCCGAATTTTTTGAACCAATTGAAATTATCGAAGACTGAGTGGTAAACGCCATACGCTCCCGTCGAGCCAATATCCGTAGAGGGCACCCCTATGTGCTGGATGAACACTGCGTAATCAGAACCGCTGCCCAAGTCACCGACGGGCACATCGGCCTTGCCCGCAGCTGGGGGAAGATAAGTGCTAGTGCTGGTTTCGTGCGTATTTACTGCTTCGGCGCTGGTCTTTTGCCATGCCTCGTAAACCGTTCCACCCTTTGGACTCGGCACGCCTTTGCTTACGTCGCGCAAGAACTGTTTTAGGCTGGGCACCGCCGATGCGCCGAATTTGGATCCCGAAACGCCGACATCCACGTTGAAATATGCGGCCGCGTTGGCGAGGTCGGACTCGTGCTGCTCACCCCACTCAGTCGAACCGATCAACCCTTCTTCTTCGGCATCCCAACTCCCGAAGACGATGGTGCGTTTCGGCTTCCAACCTGACTTCAACAATTCGCCGATTCCGTGGACAGCCTCAAGCATCGCAGCGGTTCCGCTGTTAGGGTCGACCGCGCCATAAACCCACGCATCGCGATGGTTGCCAGCAACAACCCAGCTAATAGGCGTTTCGGTTCCCCGGATGCGCCCGATAACATCCCAAATCGTTCGGAACTGATAGTCCTGTTCAAGATGCATTTTCACTTTCACTGGGCCGGGTCCAATGTGATATGTGAAAGGGAGCGCCCCTTGCCATTCTCGCGGAGTATCGGGGCCTGCGAGGTGCTCAAGAATTGGCCACGCCTCGGCGTACGAAATCGGTGTGGTCGGAATTTTTGGCATCTGGGCAGATTGCGCCGGCGGCCTTCGCTTTGAATCCGGTAGATCGGGAACCGACGCGATGCCGGGAGTGGTGGGATCGCCTGGAAACTCGAACATGTATCCAATCGATCCGCGCTGAACTCCAGTGTCGGGATGCCAAGGGCCTTGCGGATATTTGTCTCCGCGTGCCCAACCGTCGTCAGCGGGATCGGAGTAAATGAGAAGTCCAGCTGCTCCGTGCTCCTGCGCGACAAATGCTTTCACTCCGCGAAAGTTTTCCCCGTAGCGCGCCAGCACGATCTTGCCGCGCACATCAATTTTCAAATCGTCCAACTTTTTATAGTCAGCGGGAGTCCCATAGTTGACGTAAACGATTTCGGCCTCGGCATCCCCCGACGGCGACATGCCGTTGTAAGGCATTACTACTCGCGGATCATCCTGAAACGGATCTCCATCGACGTGCTCCCGCGCGGGGCCATGCATTTGAACGCCGGCGGGCGCAGTCACATCCACGCTGATTTCCTTTGGATAGTTCGTCCATACCCGATATTCCACAATTTCGGTATCGAGGCCAGCCTCACGGAACTTTTTAGCGACATAGTCCGCAGTGGCTTTGTCTTCAGGCGAACCCGCGATGTGAGGAGCCTGCGTCAAAATTCGCAAATGCTCTTCGGCAAGCTTTGGATCAGGGACGGCGAGGAAGCGGGATTCCACAGCTCGCTCTTTGAGAGAATCTTGAAATCCGAAAATAGATTGCTCGGCGGTTGAGGGGCTATCGCCGCTGAGGTTGGATGTTGTCAGCAAGACAATGCAGGCAAAAAGGGCAGTAGATCTCATTGGGCTCCGAATCAAGAAGGCTAGCACAGGTTGATTGCTGCTGACTTGGCACCATCGTCACCGATTTCACCAGTTTCACCACAATATGCTATGCTCTCAAATATGAAACGCGCAAGCATGACCCTTCCGGACGATTTAGCTGAAGCTGTCAAAAACTACGTTCAATCCCATGAAGCGCCTCCTTCGCTCACGACGGTGGTGCAAGCCGCTTTGCGGCAATATTTGGGAGAGCGGGGATTCCTGAAGGCAAGCCAGGCTTTGCAGATCACGCCTTCAGGACGGGGTAGCGGACGCACAGAAGTAAGCCGGGAACATGATCAGTATCTGAGCGGATTACGCAAGTGATACGCGCGGTGATGGCAGACACCGGGCCTTTATACGCGGCGGTCGATCCCGACGACGCGCATCACAAAAGAGCGGGCAAGGAACTGGAGCGGCTATACCGGGAGAAACGAGAAGTTGTTGTTGCCTATCCCACATTACTTGAGGCCTACACGCTGGTGTTATTTCGCCTTGGCAACCGCGTTGCTTCGCGCTGGTTGGAAGAAATGACTAGCGCTGCCCTGGTCAACCCCACGGCCGAAGACTATAGGCAAGCAGGAATCAGAGTACGCGCGCTCGCTGATCAGGCCGTCACGCTTTTCGACGCGACTACGGCTAGCATGGCGATTCGTTTGGATTTGCAGGTCTGGACCTACGATCATCACTTCGACCTGATGCGAGTTAAGGTGTGGAGATAGGACACGGGTGCTTAACTCGCAAAAGATTTGACAAGACTCTATCTCACCTGGCCAGTTCCAATCACTTCATATTTCATAGACGTCAGCTCTGCCAAGGCGAATGGACCGCGGCAATGTAGCTTCTGAGTGCTGACACCCATTTCCGCCCCAAAACCGAATTCGCCTCCGTCGGAAAAACGAGTCGATGCGTTCCAATACACCGCCGCAGAGTCGACCTGTCGCAGAAATCGTCGTGCATTCGTCTCATCGTTCGTAACGATCGCGTCGGAGTGTTTCGTTGAATACCGGTTAATGTGCGAGATGGCTTCATCTACTCCAGCCACGACCCGAACCGCAATGCAGAGGCGGAGGTATTCCTCTCCCCAATCTTGCGGCCCCGCAGGACGAACTGCCAATCCTGCGTTCAGTTTCAAAGTCTCTTCATCGCCGCGGACTTCCACGTCAGCTTCGATTAGACTCTTCACGATTCGCGGGATGTAATTTGCGGCGATGCGTTCATGTACCAAAAGCTTTTCGGCTGCGTTACAGACCGACGGACGCTGGGTTTTGGCATTGATAACGATGCGATCCGCCATTTCGAAATCGGCAGATTCATCGACAAAGATGTGGCAGTTCCCGGCACCAGTCTCGATCACAGGCACAGTCGCATTCTCCGTGACATAAGAGATGAGAGCCGGTCCGCCGCGGGGGATCAGTACGTCGACCAATCCGCGCGCCTTGATCAATTCATGAACCGAATCGCGCGTGTTTGAATCCAGCAGCTCGATTGCTCCTTGAAAGACGCCGGCAACATTCATCAGAATATCGACGATTTTTTTATTACTGTGCGCGGCTTCTTTGCCGCCGCGTAGCACGATCGCGTTGCCAGTCTTGAACGCCAGTGCGACAGTATCGGCGGTCACATTCGGACGCGATTCATAGATAATTCCAACCACTCCCAATGGCACTCGGACTTTTCGAATGTGGATTCCGTTGGGTCGCGTCCATTCCGCCAAGGTCTCCCAGACTGGATCGGGAAGACTCGCAATATCTCGCATACCCTGCGCCATGGACGAAACGCGGTCCGCAGTCAGCAGCAATCGGTCGAGCAATGCCCCTTCTAGTCCTGAGGACTCGATGTCTTTGCGATTTGCCGCGAGAATGCTCTCGGAATTCGTCTCAATCGCATCTGCCATGGCCAGCAGAGCATTAGTTTTCTGCTGAGTGGAAAGCTGCGCGAGGCGAGCAGAGGCGTCCCTAGCCCGCAAGAGCTTGTCACGTGTCGAGAGCGAGGCATTTAATGTGGTGGCCATTAGGAAACCGGTCGCTGAGGAGGAAAGTAAGTTCCGATCTTTCTCTCTATCGCGGCAGAGATTGCGTTCGGATCACGCCCATTCACGATGGCAACGCTGACTCCCGCTTCGCTGGCGGCTTTCGCAGCGCGCAATTTTGAGCGCATCCCTCCAGTTCCCAAGTTACCTTTGCCATCGCACAACGCTTCCATTTCGGCAGTGAGTTTGCGAACGGTGCGCAGCAAACGTGGTCTCTTTCCATTGGGAATGTAGAAACCTTCGACATCGGTCAGCAAGAGAAGCCAGTCCGCTTTAACCGCAGTCGCAAGCAGTGCACTAAGTTCATCGTTGTCGCCGAAAGCCCCAACAAGCTCCCGCACCGAAACGCTGTCATTTTCATTCACGATGGGAACCACGCCTAACTTTAGCAACTCATGCAAAGCATTTTGCAAATTCTTGTAGCGCACCGGAGAAGTAAAATCGTCGCTCGAAAGCAGCAACTGAGCGACGACTTTCTTGCCAAAAAATAGCCGCTCGTAAGTGTTCATGAGAACGCTTTGGCCGACTGCCGCGCACGCCTGCATTAATGGCACAGTGGACGGCCGCTTGCTCAATCCCAAATTCGACATCCCGGACGCGATTGCCCCAGAACTGACGATCAAATATTCATGACGCAAAGGCTCCAGTTGATCCACCAAACCTCGCATGCGAACCGTATCAATGGTTCCTCCCGGAGCAATAAGGCTGGTGCCGACTTTGACGACAAGGCGCATGGTTACACATAATTTATCAGTTCAAGCGAGTGATAGCACTTACGCGATTTATCCGCTTACACTCCTATTGACACAAAATATCATTACACTCACAATGTATGACTAATCATGCTTGGTGAATTCGAGTATCTGTTGGTCACTGCGACTGCCCGGCTGGGTGAAGGAGCCTACGGCGCTTCAATCCGAGGGGAGATCACGAACTCCACGGGACGCCGCTGCTCCATTGGCGCGCTCTACACAACACTTGATCGATTGGAAGCAAAGGGTCTAATCGAGACCTGGATGGGTAATGCCACGCCTCAACGAGGAGGCCGGTCAAAGCGTATGGTTCGTGTGACAGCGAAGGGCGTTAAGGCGGCGACCACCTTTTTCGATACGGTGAAGCGTGTAAGCCGCGGCGTCTCCTGGGAGGCGAATCGGCTCGGGGAACGTCGATGAGGCGGCTATGCTGGTGGTTCGTGGACATCGCGTCCCAACTTTTGGACCCACGCGAACGAGAAGCTATATGTGGCGATTTCGCGGAGTCAGGAGAGACTGGCGGACAAGCGTTGCGCGATGTGATGGGTTTGGTCGCAAGGCGACAAGCAGCTGTATGGGCGCACTGGCGACCTTGGCTAACCCTGGTGGGACTGATTATCCCGCTCGGCATGTTGCTCTCGATCATCTCCAGACGCGCGGCTAACGGTAGCGCCATCTATGTGTGGCTCTACGCGAACAACTGGCAATGGGGCGACCTTGGCAATGCTGGGTTTCGGTACGAGTTGGTCCACTGCGTCCCCCTTATTCTTAAGGTTTACGCAACGCTTGCTTGCGGCGCTTGGACGAGTGGTTTTGTACTCGGCTGGATATCAGGGTCCACCATTCGGCTCAATTGCGCTCTCTTTTGCCTGATCTTGTGTTTCGGAGCACTTCTGGGCGCACCGCTTTCTCTTGAGTTTTATTCACAGTATCTTCACCGCGCGTTCAGCCTGCCCTCGCTCCCCGACCTTAACGCTCCGGTTTTTGCGTTGACGTTTTACAGGGTAAGCTTTCCGCTAATTGTACAAATAGTTCTGGTTGTCGGCCCGTCATTGTCAGGCATGAACCAGGGCGCAGAAGTGGCGACGCTTCGGCCGTTGCTTCGCACGATCCTGTGGACTGCTGTCGTCGCGACCTTGGCTGGGATGGTGATGCAGAATCCGGATCTGCGGCTGCTACTGACGCTACATGGGCGGGCATCGGTAAACATTTGGTTACTACAGATACTGAAAATCATTGTGTACTGGCCCCTTGGATACTTAGCCGCTAGGTCAGCATTGAAAGTATGGGGCGGAAACCAACGAGGCTTAAAACACTCAATCACGAGCTAAAATAGCTAAATAACAGCGCTCGAATGCTTGGCAATCAATCGAGCGTGCTACGAAGAAGCCAAGTAAGCAGCGCAACTGATCGCTTCCGCATTGAGCCCAAAAGCCTGAAACGGCTCACGGGGCGTTAAACTGTTTTCATGTCGGTTCAGGATGCGACTCAGCGATTCTCTACTCGCGCCCAGAATTATGTTCGTTATCGCCCGGGATATCCTCCGGAAGTTATCGATCTCTTGAAAGCTGAATGCGGATTGACTGAGAATTCGGCCATCGCTGACGTTGCCTTTGGCACTGGAATTTTCACCCGTTTGCTTCTTGAGAACGGTAATTGTGTGATTGGCGTGGAACCGAATCCCGAGATGCGTAGTGCAGGTGAAGAATTCCTGGCGCGATATCAAAGGTTTACCAGCGTTTCGGGAACTGCCGAGGCGACCACCCTTCCCGCCCAGACCGTTGATATCGTTACGGTGGCTCAGGCCGCGCACTGGTTCGATCCTAAAAAAGCAAAGGACGAATTCGTACGGATCCTCAAGCCTGGCGGTTGGGTCGTTCTGATCTGGAACGATCGTCGAGTAGACTCAACTGACTTTCAGCGCCAATACGAACGGCTAGTATGCACGTATGGAACCGACTACAAAGAAGTGCGACGACTTGGCATGACCCTGGCCATTGACGCATTCTTCGGAAATCCATCTTTTCGAAGCCGCAAGTTCGACTATCAACAGACGTTTGACTACGCCGGACTTGAAGGACGATTGCTTTCTTCTTCCTATGCGCCGCAGAAAGGCGAAGAAAACTACGAACTCATGATTGAGGAATTGCGTCGAATGTTCGAAAAATATCAGGTCAATGGCCGAGTCTCGTTCGATTACGACACCTGTGTTTATTACGACCAGTTAGGATAAAGATCGCTCTCAATCATGTCTCTCGAAGAAGACTTGCTACGTGACGAAAAAAGCTTTCACATGTCTCTGGCCGAGTTTCGACGGCACGGTCACGCTGTCATCGACTGGATCGCTGACTACTACAAAGCTATTGAGTCTTATCCGGTGCTCTCTCGTGCGAAGCCGGGAGAGATTCGGGCTTCCCTTCCGGGCGATCCTCCAGCAGTCGGAGAATCGTTCGAGACGATCTTAGAAGACGTCGAAAAACTTATTCTCCCCGGAGTTACACACTGGCAATCGCCGAACTTTTTTGCCTACTTCCCTTCGAACACCTCAGGCGCTTCGATCCTCGGAGATCTAATCTCATCCGGATTAGGAGTTCAAGGGATGCTTTGGGCTACCAGTCCGGCTTGCACGGAGCTTGAAACGCACGTCCTCGATTGGCTTGTTACGATGCTCGATCTGCCGGCTAAATTTCTTTCATCCAGCACTGGAGGCGGGGTGATTCAGGACACAGCTTCGAGCGCGTCCCTTTGCGCGTTGTTGGCCGCGCGCGAACGGGCCACTGACGTTGGGAGCAATAAGCGAGGATGTGACGGCAACCTGATTGCTTACACTTCGTCGCAGGCGCACTCTGCGACTGAAAAGAATGTGCAAATTGCGGGATTGGGGCGCGATAACTTGCGCTTCGTTGAAGTAGATGCAAACTTCGCCATGAATCCGAGTGCGCTTTCCGCACAAATCCAGCAAGATCGAGCCGCGGGATTAACGCCCTTCTTCGTTTCTGCCACGGTCGGGACAACATCGTCAAACGCAATCGATCCGTTGCCGCAAATTGGTCCGATCTGCCGGGATAACAAACTCTGGCTGCATGTTGATGCCGCGATGTCAGGCACTGCCGCTCTCTGTCCTGAGTTCCGGCACATCCACCAAGGCGTGGAGTTCGCCGAAAGTTATTGCTTCAATCCCCATAAATGGATGTTCACCAACTTCGATTGTGACTGCTTTTATGTGGCGGATCGCAAGACGCTGATCCAGACACTATCTGTGATGCCGGAATTCTTACGAAATCAGGCCACGGCTTCTGGCGACGTATTTGACTATCGGGACTGGCAAATTCCTCTGGGCCGCCGTTTCCGCTCATTAAAGCTCTGGTTTGTGATCCGGCATTATGGGATCGAGGGGTTGCAATATCACATTCGCCGGCATGTGGAACTGGCGCAGCAATTCGCGCAATGGATTCGGAAAGACGCACGCTTCGAACTGGTCGTCCCCGCTCCGCTTAATCTCGTGTGCTTTCGACACCGAGGCGGGGATGAAGTCAATCAGAAGCTGATGGACCGCCTGAACAGCAGCGGAGAGTTATACCTGACGCACACGCGACTGAATGATCGAATGACGCTTCGATTTTGCATCGGGCAAACTAATACCGAGCGGCGTCACGTTGAGCGAGCTTGGCAGCGGATTCAGGAAGAAGCGGAGAAGCTTGGAAGTGGGGATTGATCGGTACGCAAATCCGCTGAGCTTGCTTAAGCCGCCGGACGAGGGCGTCTGGGCCTACGTGAGCGTAGTCAATTCTTTTAGGATTTGCTTTCCGAGTTTTTGAGCTTCCCCGAAGAATTTTTGATATTCAACGAAGAGCCGGTTCAGCTCCAGAGATTTGTCCGCAGTCAATTGTTTCCTCAGCAGCATATCTCTCATGTGAACAGGATTCGGGAGCGTGGCGTCTTCTGTGAGTTCTTCAAGGGCAACGCTAGGATCGTAGTGATACATATGACGATCTTACATCTAACTTAAACCCGTGGGTCTTACACTATTTCAGTTCCCCACAGATCGTGTAGATGGACGATGCCTTCTAGTTCGCCATCGTTACTCACAACCACCAGGGAAGTAATTTTCTTTTCTTCCATTCGGGCCAGTGCCGTCGCCGCGAATTCGTTCGGGAGGATTGTACGAGGTGTTCTAGTCATGCATTCTGCCGCGCTCAGATCGAGAGCATCTTTTCCGCGCTCTTGAAGCAATCGCCTGAGGTCACCGTCGCTGATTACACCCAGCAATTTGCTCTTTTCAACGACTGTTGTCATCCCTAGTTTTTTGCGTGACATTTCATAGATCACATCGGGCATCAGTGCTTCAGGGCCCACTTGAGGAATGTCGTCTCCGTTGTGCATGAGGGTTTCGACTCGCGCCAGGCGCTTACCCAATTTGCCGCCAGGGTGCAAATTCGCGAAGTCTTCCTCTTTGAATCCCCGCTTCTCTGCCAGTGACATCGCCAACGCATCGCCTAATGCGAGCATGGTCGTCGTGGAAGCAGTTGGCGCGAACCCCATTGAGCAGGCCTCTTTGGCCACTGAGCAATCAAGCGCCACGTCTGCGGCGGCGGCCAAAGTCGAAGTCTTGGATGCGTCCTGCGAGCGCATTTCGTCGCAGGTCATGGCGATTAACTTAAGCTGTAATCGTTTGATCGTGGCAAGCAATCGAAGGATTTCTTCTGTTTCTCCGCTGGCAGACAGGGTGACAACAACGTCTCCGGCGACCAGCATTCCCAGGTCACCGTGGACGGCTTCTACCGGGTGCATAAACAAGGCGGGCGTGCCCGTGGAATTTAACGTGGCTGCGATCTTGCGTGCGATGATGCCGCTCTTGCCCATGCCCGTAACCACGACGCGACCGGCGCAGCAATAGACTAGTTCTACTGCACGGGCAAAGGGTGCGGCCATGGGACCGGCGAGGCGATCCGCCAGAGCGCGCAAGGCCTCAGCTTCAATGCGGACGACATTTTCCCCAACGGATTTCACGCGAGAGAGGATGTTAGCAAAGTTTTACCGCCGAGCACGCCGAGTTCGCCGAGATTAACCGAGTAAATCATGAAGATTGACTTTAAAACTCCGCGGTCTCTGCGTGCTCGGCGGTAAATTCGGTCACCAGACCCGGCAGGCGTTTGCGCTGACCATTGGTTGTCCCGCTTTGCAACTCCAAGCTTGCTCGAACTCAGGCATATTTTGAACTGTGCCTTCGATCCGATACCTGCCGGGCGAGTGCGGGTCCGAGACAACTAGCATGCGTTGGAATTCGGGACGGCGCTTCTCGCACCAGACCCGCCCAAAACCAAGAAACAATCGTTGATCGGGAGTGTAGCCGTCTATTTTTTGTGCGACCTTTCCGGTGGGATCCTTGGCGATTTCATTGTGCAGCGCCATGAAAGCAATGCGTGCGCCGCCATTGTCAGCGGTATTTTCGCCAAGGGTGAGCTTCCCATTTAACTTCAGATCGTCCACGGCCACAAAATTACTGTATTCATTAGCGACGCAACTCGCCCGCTTCTCAAATTCGGTGGCGTCCTGGGCAGTCCACCAATCACGCAGATTCCCTTGCGGATCATATTTGCGGCCTTGATCGTCGAAGCCGTGTGTCAGTTCGTGGCCGATAACTACGCCGATGCCGCCGAAGTTGATGGCATCGTCCATTTGCTTGTCAAAAAACGGCGGCTGCAAAATGCCGGCTGGAAAAACGATCTCGTTCAGCGAAGGATTGTAGTACGCGTTCACCGTCGGCGGAGTCATGCGCCATTCGCTTCTGTCTACAGGCTTCTCAATCTTGTTGACGTTGCGCTTGGATTCGAACTCATTGGCACGCAGATAGTTTCCCATCAAGTCCCCTCGTGCGATCGTGAGTTTGCTGTAATCCCGCCATTTATCGGGATAACCAATCTTATTGTCGATCGCCGCCAGCTTCAGATGAGCCTGCTTCTTAGTCTCGGGCGACATCCATTCCAGACCATCGATGTCCTCTCCCAGCGCCTGTTCGAGCGCGAGCACCATTTTCAGCATGCGTTGTTTTCCGTCAGCCCCGAAAGTCAGCTCGACATAGCGCTGCCCCAGCGCTTCGCCGAGCGCATTGTCGGTTGCGATGACACAACGTTTCCAACGCGGCTGAATTTCAGCCTGACCCGTCAAATTATGCCGGAACTGGAAGTTGGCTTGCACATAAGGATCTGACAACCAAGGCGCGGACAGACTCAACACGTGCCAAGTCGCGTAGACTTTCAGCGCTTCGAGCGACTCTGAGTCCAGAATTCCGTTCAGCTTTTGGAAAAACTCCGGATTGCGAACGTTGAGCGAACTAAAACTGGGGGAACCAACGTCCTCGAAATACTGGGTCAGATATAGGTTGGGAACGAGGGCGATGGCTTGATTGCGATCCATCTTATGATCGATATTTTTCGGGTCGCGACGCAGAGTGCGATCCATTTCCGCATTCGCCAAAGCAGTTTCGATTCGCAACACGATGTGAGCAGAGTCAGCCGCCTGTTGCGGTGATTGTCCAGCCAGAGTAAAGACCTGGGTGACGTACTCCACGAGATGTTTTCGCATCTCGACCATCTTCGGTGTGTCCTTGATGTAGTAATCGCGATCGGGAAGTGAAAGTCCATTTTGGTCGAGATTCGCAATCGCCATGTTTGCATTGTGCAAATCGGCGCTGGAGCCAAAATCGAAGAAGCTGTTTGCCCCCAGCAAATGATCGTGAGCGATAGCAGTAATGAGGGCGGGCTTATCTTTGACCGCGGCAATGCGATCGAGTTCAGGCTTGAGCGGATCGATTCCCTTCGCATTCACGGCCTTCTCGTCCATGCACGAGCCATAAAAATCACCGATTTTTTGATCGATGGAGTTCCGGCTGGGATCATCGCTTGAAACTTTTTCCAGAATGCCCCGCATAATCGCGGTATTGCGTTCGCGGAGATCGGTGAAACTTCCCCATGAAGTCTGGTCAGCCGGAATCTCCGCCTTCTTCAGCCAATTGCCGCAAGAGTATTGATAGAAGCTGACGCAGGGGTCTGCAGTCTTATCGATGTTGTCAAGGCTGAATCCCTGTGGAATTTGGCTGTTTACCTGAGCAAATACAGGCAGTGCAAGCATAAATAGAAAACTTGGAAGCAGAAAATGCAATTTCATGAATGACCTCGCTGAATAGAAGCTTTGCAATTTAGGCCTAGATGATTTAGACGGACTCGCCGCCGTTTCGTTCCAACAATCTTCATCCTCACAAATCACTGATACTTTAATCCTTCTCACGCCGCTAAAACGTTGTTGCGACCGTGAACCGGAAAGTCTTTCGCGGCTCTCTCAACATATATTGCGGAGAGAAAGCGTTTCTCGTGAACTGAAAAGTGTAGTCTCCAGCAGCGCCAGCCGGGAACATGGCGCGTGTGATTGGAATCGGAGAGTTTACCGTCGTGTTTAACCGCAGCGGGTTATATGCCCAATAGATCCGAAAAGGTGCATTCACGACGGGAAGGAAAACCTGCAGCTCGAGTCCAGTGGACATCCGCGGAGTCCAGTTAGTGCTGTTCAACACTTTCAGGTACTGCGAGAACTGAGGAATGCTTGAGTTTGGAGCACCCGGCAACTGCCCCCCAACGCAGTTGAAAGCGATATCTTGCGACGGACAGCCGAAAACTGTGTTGTTAATCGTCGCCAACTGGCCTGGGTTAATGCGTAATTGCGAATCTCTAATGATTGGATCAATGCCGACGTCCATAAAAGGCGCCAAAGCGACCGGTCCCGCGATGGTGATCCGGTATTCGATATTGCCGATCAGGCTCAAGTCCCCGCCGGGGAAAGTAATCTGATCGACGGGCACGGGAATGTTGTAGCTTCCTCGCAGCGGATTGTTCGGATCCTTCGGCACAACTGTGCCATCAGGATTGCGCAACGCGACGCTGCTTGAGCCCGGCAAAAAAGCAATCGGCGAGACGGAACGGATGTCGAATCCGCGAATATCGTTTTCCCCCCCGAGATAAAAACGCTCAAACGGCGGAGGAACCAGGCCGCCATAACCTGTAAGGAATGAACCTTGAACCCGATATCCAACTGTATTGCGCCTATTCTGAACGGGAATAAACTTCTTATATTCGAAGACGGGACGAAACGTCCGAACAGTGCCTCCAAGTCCGGCAATCTCGCCTCCGGCATATATGCTGGCTCCGCTGTGGGGTGAGATGCCGCTATCGAGCTTATTTTCCGAAAAACTTGGAGAGACTTTACTGGTGATGATTCCGTTTAACGCGTTAGGCCCACTGACGCCGCTGAAAGCAAGACTAGTAAACAGCGCTTGAGATGCCGTCGAGAGCGCGACGAGAGAGGAATCATCGTAGGAATAGCTTATGCCGACGCGCTTGAAGGATCGGTGCAGGGGATAGTTCAGTGAGACACTGAAGCCCCTGCTCGATTGCGTGTAGTTCTGCAGATTCTGCAGTTGGGCAGAGGGCAAGTTCAACGCCTGCCCGGTAAGAATGGCAGTTTGTTGCGCCTGATTGTAGGTGGACTTGCGGAAGTACACCGTGAAGCCGAGTTGCAGCGGCTTATCCATTAAATACGGTTCGGTGAAGCCGAACGTCAAATTACGCTGAAGGCTCCCGTAGTCCGCAGACACAGAAAGCGTTTCACCCAAGCCCAGGAAGTTGTTGGTGCTGTAGCTGAGTCCGATAAATGCCCCGGATAAACCGCTCACTCCCCCCGTCAGCCCAATGCTGTTCTTGCCTTTTTCTCTGACCTTCAGAGTCAGGTCCACGGTGCCTTCTTTTTCGTCCAAGCGGCGGTCGGTTACGTCCGGATCGTCTGGTTTCAACTGCTCGAAATAGCCTAGCTGGTTCAGCCGCAAAAGACTCTGTTCCCAAAGCTGCTGATTGTAAACCTGACCTTCTTCCAATGCTATTTCGCGGCGGATCACTTTATCGCGGGTAGTGGTGTTGCCGACAAATTCAATGCGCCGGACAGTGAACTGCTTGCCTTCATCAACGTCAATATCAAAATAAATTAGCTTCTTGGCCTCATCTGGGCGGGCATTTGGAATCGACGTAAAGTTAATGTAACCGAATTGTCCGTAGGCTTTGCGAAGGTTTTCAAGCCCTTTTGCTACTTTGCTGCGATCGAAAATATCCCCGTCTTTGATTGGAAACAGCCCGCGCAGCCCCTTGGTATTTGTAATTGCCTTATTATTCTTAAACGTAATCCCACCGAGGCGATACTGTTCACCCTCTTCCACGGGGATGGTTATGTCCACCGCTTTGCCAGGTCCGCTCTGCAGCAGCGGGATATGAAATCCGGTGTGTCCAGTGTCCTTAATCTGAGTCTTCGGCGTCTGCACTACAGCCGTAAAGTAGCCGCGATTTTGAAACTCTTCGCGAACCCGCTCGGTATCTTCATCAAGTTTGGTCGCATCGTACGTTCTTGCAAACAGGTTCTCGAGGAATATGGAATGGGGAATGCCGATAGGCTTCAGGTTCTTCATGGCACCACGCAGGACGCGGCTTTTCACATGCTCATTGCCTTGAAAAGTGATCTTTCCAACTTTGACCTTCGGTCCCTCTTTGATCACAAAGGTGATGCCGACAGCAGCCGGAGGGATCGGGCGAACCTCGGTCCGAACCGTGGCAAACTGTCTGCCGTGCTCTGAAAGCAGATCTCTGATTGTGACTTCAGCTTTTTTAACCTTGGTCGGGTCATATTGACTTTCGACTGAAAGTCCCACTTTGGCGAGTTTGAAACGGTCTAAAACATCGCTCTTCGAGACCGAACTCAACCCCACATAATCGATCTCACGAATCGTGGGCCGCTCCTTTACGTATATATTGAGCCGCCAACCCTTTGGTGTCTGCTCTCGCGTGAACTGAATATCTTCAAAGTACCCTGTGTTCCACAGCGCGTTGAAGTCACGTTCGATCGCAGCCTGGTCGTACACATCGCCGGGTCTGGTGAAGATTCTGGCCTTAATGCTATCTCCAGGAATTCGGCGATTCCCGTGGATCACGATGTCCACGACGATATCCTGCTGCGCCGGACCCATTGAACTAAGCATGAATACGGCTATGATGAGGCCACTGATCCACCGACCCACACTGTGACAAAACTTTAGGAATGAAGAACATGGACGCTGACCCGAAGGCCACACAGGGGATGAATGCGTGCCGCCCTCGATTCGGGCAGAGTAATCCTGACGAGAGCGATGAATCGCTAAAACCTCAGAGCGCTGGAGTATGGAAAACCGCAATTATACGGTAGTGCAGTGGAGAGCGTCCAAGCTGTGTGTCAAATTTACTCGCTAAGAGGCGGCGTGAAAACGCTCCACTTCAACCAAGACGGAATAAAACGTAGCGGAGTTGCCCAAGTCCGTAAGTTTTTCCGAGGTCAAGACGTTTATGTTGCGATTATCGCGCGACAATTTTGCCCAATATAAACTTGCTGAGACGACACCGGGCTGCACCTTTCCATCGACCCTTGCACTTAATACTATCTCGCCTCGCTGATTGAAGACTCGGACTTTGTCTCCATTTGCAATCTGTCGCGTCTTTGCATCGGCGGAACTAATTTCGAGGAGGCCGAGTTCTTCCATTTTTTCGATCGATGGCAAATTTGAGAACGTCGAGTTCAGAAAATTGTCGGCCTTTCTTGCCAACATTTCGAGCGGGAAGTCTTTAGCCTGAGCGCCGTGCCGCGATTCCGCGGGAGGCGTGAATTCCGCTACTGGATCCAGTCCCAGGGACTTTACAGATTCGCTGTAAAGCTCGGCCTTCCCGCTCGGTGTTTGGAAATTCCCCGAAGCGAAAGGCAGGAAAGGCTCGGCATTGCGCGTCTGTGATTCACAGTTAGCTCCGAAATTGAGGCGGACGTGGCCTTCTCTTTCCAATCGACCGCGATCGATCCCGGTTAACCATGGATTTTTCGAAGACAGCGCCGTGTCCATCATCTCCTCCACGGATTCGCGAAAGCATTCATCTTCAAAACCCATTCTCTTCGCCAGGGCCCTGAACGCCTCTACGTTGGATCGGCATTCCCCGAGAGGCTCGATCGCCTGATCGGAATTCTGCAGATAATAGTGGCCATACGCTGTTTGCAATTCTTTGTGTTCGAAAAACGTAGTGGCAGGCAACACGATGTCGGCGTAGTCCGTGGTATCGGTAAAGAATTGTTCGTGGACCACGGTAAACAGGTCTGGTCTTCGTAGCCCTCGGATCACGTCGTTATGATTGGGACAAACCGCAGCAGGATTCGAGTTATAAACGAAAAGGGCCTGGATTGGCGGATCTGTCAATGTGTTAAGCGCACTCCCCAGCTCCACCATGTTGACGGTGCGAGCGGGTCGTCCGAGTGCTTCAACCATGAGATCCGGGCGCTCCAATCCATCACGATTGAGCCCGTACGCTCCGCTGGTTGAAAGCTGCAATCCACCACCAACTTCTTTCCACGACCCGGTGATGCAAGGCAACATGGCGATGGAGCGCGTAGCCATGCCTCCGCCTTCCGAGCGCTGGACGCCATAGTTCAACCTAATGACTGCTGGGCGAACCGTGGCATACTCGCGCGCCAGTTTAACAATGTCCGCTGCCGATATTCCCGTCCACTGTGCGACGCGTTCGGGCGGATAGGCGACAACCTTCTCGCGTAGATCATCGAAGCCGAGCGTATGCCGCGAAACATAATCGGCATCGTAAAGATTTTCCTTGATGATGACGTGCATCATCCCAAGCGCGAGGGCCGCATCGGTGCCCGGATTAATCGGGAGATACCAGTCCGCGCACGCTGCGGTTCGCGTGCGATACGGATCAATCACAGCTAATTTCGCGCCTTGTCTTCGAGCTTCTTCAATGAACGGCCACAAATGAACGTTGTTTCCGTGAATGTTCGAAGCCCAGGCAATGATGTACCGGGAATGGCGGAACTGCTCGGGCTCAGTTCCCAGCTTTACCCCGATCACCGACTTCAATCCCGCTTCTCCAGCCGCCGAACAGATGTTTCGCGCTAATTGCGATGCCCCCAGCCGATGAAAGAAACGGCGGTCCATGGAGGCGCCATTCAACGCGCCAAGCGTCCCCCCATAAGAGTACGGAAGAATAGCTTCACTTCCGAACTCAGTGGAGATCCTCTGGAATCGTGCCGTTATTTCGTCCAGGGCTTGGTCCCAGCTAATTCGCCGCCATGAAGTAGAGGTCCGTTCTTCAGAAGGCCCCTTGGGCACTATTCGCCTCATCGGATAAAGCACACGATCAGGCGAATACACCCGATCGAGATACTTCGCGACCTTGGCGCACAAGAATCCGCGGGTTATGGGATGCGCTGAATCCCCCTGAATCTTCGTAGCACGGCCATCCTGCACAGTAATCAAGACTCCGCATGCATCAGGACAATCGTGAGGACAGGCCGCATGAACTACCTTCTTCATGATCTCCGATTATAGATTCATTTGGTGAAGGATCTGTGGGAGATATGCGTCGAGGACAAACCACAGAGGACTCGAAGGATCACAACCATTCTAGGTTTAGGCCTTCCTTTGTGATCCTTTGATTTGATGAAACCGTCGGCTCCTCAGACCTGAGTAGACTTGGGAGTGTCAACCCTCCAAGGCTCGGGAGAAAGGAGCCGAACATGTTGATTATAGGATGTGATTATCACTCGGGCATGCAGCAAATTGCGTGGTTCGACGACGAGAGCGGAGAGTGTGGCGAGCAACGGCTGGAGCACAGCACCGGTGAGGCCGAAAGGTTTTATCGCGAACTGAAGCGGCGCGGAGTGCAGGTACGGGTGGGGATCGAGGCCAGCGGGCACACGCGCTGGTTCGAACGGCTGCCGGCGGAGTTGGAGATGGAGTTGTGGATCGGCAATGCCGCCAAGATCGCGGCGCAACGGGTGCGCAAACAGAAGACCGACCGCGGGGATGCGCAGCTGTTGCTGCAGTTGCTGCGGGAAGGTCGTTTTCCCAAGTTGTGGGTGCCGAGCCCGGAGAATCGCGATCTGCGGCAACTGCTGTGGCATCGGCATCGACTGGTGCAGATGCGGACGCGGGTCAAGAATCAATTGCACGCCATCGCCCTGAACCAAGGCGTACAGAGGAAGTCGCGGCTATGGAGCAAGACCGGACGAGCGCAATTGGAATCGTTCGCGCTGGCTCCGTGGACGGCGCGGCGGCGGCACGATCTGCTCGCACTGCTGGACCAGTTGACGCCGCAGATCGCCGAACTCAGCCAGGCAGTCGAGCAGGAAGTCGAGCGGCGGCCGGAGGTGCGGCGCTTGATGACCCATCCCGGAGTGGGCCCGATCACGGCACTGGCCTTCGTGTTGGTGCTGGGGACGCCGGATCGTTTCCGCTGCGGCAAACAGGTGGGCAGTTACCTGGGACTGATTCCCTGCGAAGATTCCAGCGCCGGGAAACAACGTCTGGGACACCTGAGCAAACAGGGCAACACGCTGTTGCGTTTCCTGTTGGTGGAGGCGGCCCAGGCGGCGGTGCGCTGCGATGCCGGGTGGCGGCGGCGCTTCGTGCATCTGGCCATGCGGCGGCAACGCAATATCGCCATCGCCGCCATGGCGCGCAGACTGGCGGTGAGTTTGTACTGGCTGTGGCGCAAAGCCGAAGATTCGCCGGCAGCGTCCCAGTCCGGTTCGCACGTGGGGTAGCCCGAGAGGACACGTGGTGTGAGGCCGAACACCGACCCTTTGATTGCGGCGCCCCGCTCCCTTCTCGAGAAGGGAGTTTGCAGTAATAATCATGGTCGAAGTCGATCGGATAGATGTTTAGGTCGAACCGAAAAGTTGGACCGAACGATTAGCAGCGAGCCTGGGGTTGACGATGGCAAAACCTTTCCGAATAGAGCGAAATGGCGCTCGTCTCCCGAGTGCACACCCTAGTGTGCGCAAAAAGCACTTGACCCAGCCGACGGTTTCATAGATGTGTCCTCTGTGGTTAAAGCCTTTGACTCATTTTCGCAGCCAGCAACACGATCTATTTGATACCCGCGTTTGCCCGCAGCTCGTAAATCTTGGCCTTGGTGTTGAAGAGTTGAATGCCTTGATAAGCGCAATATAAAAAGCCGGGTATACCATCCATGAATCCAAGGCAAAAAAGGTATTTGTAAAGAAAGTAGAGAATTGGAGAGCCCGGCACACCCAGAAATCGCTTCTTCAGCCAACGGCGCCGCTGCGCTTGTACACCGAACAGGGAGGGTGATAAACCAGTCTGCTTTTCATCATTCACCCAAACCCTGCCTTCCCAGTTCGAATATTCGTTGTGTTTTTGGATATAGCGCGAAAGTGATTCTACGTTGTGATGGATGAGAGGATTACGCAGCTTAGCGTTTCGCCCGTTTACAAGGACGTGCTCGTGAACTTCCATGTCTGCCATGGAAGCGTCTTGCTCCTTTAGCCGACATTCATACGCTCCCTTACCGCGACGAAACAACGACATCTTCCAAAAACTCGCCCCACTGAATCGAAGTGGGCGATTTAGAAAAAACATTTGCAGCTTTACATAGTAGCCGTCCACGTTGTCATCAGCGGAGACTCGGTCAATTTCGGCCGCCAACTCGGCAGTCAGTACTTCGTCGGCATCGAGTAACAATACCCAGTCGTAGGCGAACTGCAGGTTGTCGAGAGCCCACTGACGTTTTTTCGGCCATCCCCCTTTGTAAAAGAACTGAACAACCTTCGCATCGTAAGAGCGTGCGATCTCTACGGTCGCGTCCTCGCTTTGCGAGTCAACTACATACACTTCTCCGAAGCTCCGCAGGGACTCTAGACATCGAGAAAGATTTGCAGCCTCATTCCGGGTAGGAACTATGACGCTGACAGGAATCGGCTTGACTCTTGCTAATTTTTGCTGGCCGACTTCTTGAGGCTGTGGCATCGGGACTGCACAGATTTAGAAAATATGGTGGCCAGGGAGGGAGTTGAACCCCCGACGCCAGCCTTTTCAGGGCTGCGCTCTACCACCTGAGCTACCTGGCCACATTTGAATCCACAGCTTGAGAGTGGGCGCCGTGCGAGTCGTGCTGGACGCGCTGAAAACGCTGGCGGGACTTCCGTCAAGAAGACCTGTGGAACAGGCACCGATTATAGCAATCAAAGCGCATCCCCTCAACGAAGTGTATTCGAGGAGACGTTTCCATTCAAAATAGTAGCCGAGATTGGGTCGGAGGCGATCCAGTAGGGAATTTCGCGATAATCTTTGACGTTGAAGATAGCCAAGTCGGCATCTTTTCCCGGCTCGATTGACCCCTTGCGATCCTGAAGTCGCAATGCCCAAGCGCCATTGACGGTGGACGCTGCAATCCCCTCGGCGGCAGACATCTTCATATGTGTGCACGCCAGTGATAGGACGAAGGGCATACTTGTTGTGGGGGAAGACCCCGGGTTGTAATCGGTCGCCAGAGCTATGGGAACTCCGGCGTCGATTAGTTTCCGCACCGGCGGAAATTTCTCCAATCCAAGGAAGTAATTCGCACCTGGGACAAGTGTCGCAATGGTATTGCGGTTTGCAAGAATACGGATATCTTCATCGCTCACATAATCCATGTGATCGAACGATGAGGGATCGAATTCCAACAATGCGCTCAGGGCAACCGTGCTCGATTGGCACACGTGTGCTCTCAGTCCCAAACCGTTGTTCTGCGCGGCACGAAAAAGCTTCTGCGTGTCCAAAAGGTTAAACGCTCCCCGCTCGGTGAAAACGTCTACGAATTGCGCAAGCTTCCGCTTTGCCGCTATCGGAATCATTTCATTGCAGACAAGATCGACGTATTTGGCGGCGCGCCCTCTGAAATCGGGCGGAACAATATGAGCGCCAAGCAGTGTAGGAACAACTGTCCCAGGCCATTGCGAAGCGGCGTCTCGAATGGCTTCGAGCGACTTAATTTCGGAGTCCAGCGATAGGCCGTAACCGGACTTGGCTTCCGCGGTCGTCGTTCCTTGACCGGCCATTTCATGAAACCCTTTTAGGATTTTCTCCGCCAGCATCTTTTTGCTTGCCTTGCGCACGTCTTCCAGGCTCGCGCGAATGCCGCCCCCAGCCTCGGCAATTTCTTCATAAGTCGCCCCGGCAATTCGCTTCTCAAAATCGACCAGCCGCGGAGAGATGAATGCCGGATGAGTATGGGAATCAACAAAACCTGGCAGAACGACCTCGTTCTTACAATCGATTTCCAGGATTTTCTTTCGATTCTTCTTGAGCCACGGATCGCGCAATGCATCTTTAGTCTTCCCGACGGAAACAATTTTGCCGCCGATGCAAAGCACTGCCCCATCTTCGATAATGCCGAGTTCTTTCAGCACTGAACCGCGTCGCGGACCGTGACTTTCGGAAGCAGAACGCAGTGTAAGAAGCTGGCCAATGTTGGCAAGAAGCAGGGGCCGCTTGATTCGATCGCGTTCCCGAGGGGAGATCAATGGAAAACCAGTCTAGCAGTTGTGCTGCGGGGGACAATTGTCTGAATATCAGATATATAGTAATATTAGATATTCAGAGGAACCTGTGGAATCGGCGAGAGTTGGCAAACGAGGCGTAATCGTCGTACCAGCAAGATTGCGGAAGCGTTTTGGGATGGAAGAAGGCAGCCTCGTGACCGCCGAAGAAAGGGAAGATGGCATCCTCATCCGCCCTGCGGTTCTGATTCCGGTTGAAAAATACAGTCCTGAGCGGAAAGCGGAGTTCCTACTCTCCACGGCCACCAGCGAGGCCGATTACAGCAAAGCGAAGAAAGAGGTTCGGAAGCTAGGTCTTGACCCAGCTTCGATTCCGCATCGGCGACCCGGTTAATGGATCGGCTGTTTCTTGACGCTAATGTACTTTTTTCCGCAGCCTACCGCCCCGGCGCGGGCCTTCTTCTTCTTTGGAAACTTGAACACGTAGTCTTATGCAGTTCCCGTTATGCGCTTGAAGAAGCAAGGGCCAACCTAACTGAGGAGGATCGGCAAACGAGGCTCGCCAGGCTAGCGGCAGTAGTGAAGCTTTTCGAGGCGGCTGAACGGAACCTTCCGAGAGGAATTTCTTTGCCGGAGAAGGATCTACCCATCCTACTCGCCGCCATGGAAGCGCGAGCGACGCACTTGTTAACCGGGGACGTCCGACACTTCGGCCAGTACTTTGGCAAGAGGATCGAGGGCATCGCCGTTATGCTGCCGGGCGAGTATCTCAGAAGGTCTTCGGCTACCCGATAGGAATCGCCGCGAAGTCGGAGTTGCAGCCGAGCCTTCGACGGTCGAGGGCGCCTGGAAGGGCGATCGCCTATTTGAGGCGCTACTTCTACTTCATCACGCCGCGTTGCGCAATTCCAATATTATCCCGCGACGTATTTTTCACCAGATACATCATTTCATCAGCTTGGCGGATGATGTCGTGCGGAGTCTTCGCATCGTGCGGGTACGTCGCCACACCCATGGACGCCCGGACGTTAAGGTTCAAGCCTTCTTCCTTGCAGAACATGCTGGTGCGCAGGCTGTCGCGGACCCTCCGCGCAACCACCAGTGCGGAGTCTTTTCCAGTCTGTGGTAACAGAATTACAAATTCGTCCCCGCCATAGCGGAAGGCGTAATCGATCAAACGGAGTTGCGCTTTTATGAGATATCCAATTTCAGCCAGCAGCTTGCTTCCTACGAGGTGCCCGTGAGTATCGTTGACTTGCTTGAAATGGTCCAAGTCGATAAATAGCACGGTGAACTCATAAGCGAAACGGGAAGAGCGGTAGACCTCCGTCTCCAGCGTCTTGTAGAGGTGCCGCGCATTGTAGAGGCCGGTGCAATCGTCGGTGATAGTTAGTTCCTGAATCTTCTCGACCGAGCGCGAATTCTCGATGGCAATTGCTGCATAGTCGCAGAGCGCTTGCAGGAAAAACAGCTCCTGATCGCCGAAGTGCTTCATGTCAACGTTGACCAACTGAATGACGCCCAACACGCGCAGCTTCGATCGAACCGGCACGCAGATTATGGAGTGCGTCTCCCATTTGGTCATTTCGTCAATCCGCTTGTTGAAACGGGTATCGGCGGCGACATCCGGCACGATCAATGTTTCGCCATGTTTGGCTACGTGGCCTGCGATCCCCTCGCCAACTTTTAAGCGAACATCTTTCAAAGACTCCGAAGCGGCTCCGACTGCAATCGCAAAGTACAGTTCATTTTTCTCGTGGTCCAGCATAAGCAGGGACCATGTCTCCGGACGGAAGTACTCCGCCATTTTGTCCATTATTGTTTGTAGTATGGAATCCAGGTCGAGGGACGAGGTCAGGGCCTTGGCCACATCATGAAAAATCGTCAGCTCTTGAGACTGGCGGCTGAGCTCGGCACCTGTGGCCTTTGACATGGGGGAATCGAACCTCTAGTGTCGGGCAGAAAGTAGCCAAATTATAAGCGGGTCATCGGCCATGAGCAATCAACCATAGTAACCGCGCCGGTAATGCCGTGGCGCCAACTGGGTAAGTTTGAGATGAGGAACGCCATCTGCGAGGTCCGCGGCCTCCGACGATGTGCTGCCGCTTGCTGGCGCTCAACTCTATTTGACGTTTAGAATGGGAAAACTTCTTTCGATTAGAAAATATTAGCGACATGACTCTTGTGCCGGGGTGGGAATGACGTTAGTGCGTGCGGCTGGTTCAGTTGGACTCTTAGCCCTTTTACTGATCTGTGGAGGTTGTGGACAAACCTACCGGCCAGTGGCCACACCCATCGTTCCGAACCAGCCGAATCCCGGTTTTCACAACGCGGTGTTTGTCATAAGCGATAATGGACCCCAAAATCCGGGGACCAGCAGCCAGATTGAACGTCTCCGGAGACACTACTATTGGGGTGGTTAAAACAGGTGTGAGTCCGGTACACGCAGTCCTCACTCCGGATTTCTCACGGGTCTACGTTGCCAACAAATTCGAAGACACAGTTTCAGAGTTTCCGCCGGGCAGCCCAACTTCTACTAACCTTACTCCAGTAACCACAATCAGCTTACCTGCGGGCTCCGGCCCGGTATTCGTGGCTACGACTCAGAATGACACGGTTTACGTTGCAAATTCTGGGACCGGAACCGTCGCCGCCATCTCCACCGCGCTCAACGCAGTTACGCACATAATTCCGCTCAACCCGGCTGGACCCGCTCCTGAACCAGTGGCCTTGGCTGAAACTCCGAGCGGAAGCAAATTATATGTTGCAAGTCAGGCAAGTGGAACTACACCTGGCTCGGTAAGCAGCATTAATCCATTGGATAACTCGCTCAATGCCTCAGTGGCGAATTCCTGGTCGTCACCGGTGTGGGTGCTATCCCGATCCGACAGTGCAAGAGCTTATGTACTCGACGCCGGCGCGGGCGAAGTTTTTCCAATTGACACCGCTTCGGATACGGTTTTGCCGGGCGCGGTTCCAGTTGGCGCCGGCGCAAATTTCATGCTGTACGACAAGAACCAGAACCGTTTGTATGTAACGAACCCGTCAAACGGCAGCGTAAGCATTATTGACGCGTCGCAGGATCCTCCGAGGCTTCTCGCGACGGATTGCATCGTGCAAGGCTCAGTTCCACCTTGCCCCACGACCTTCGCTCCGGTGTCCGTGACCACCCTGCCGGACAGCGTCAGTGCGTATGTGGCTAGTTATCAACTCGCTTCGTCATGCCCCGGCATCGCCGCCCCGTGCATTACCTCGCAAGCTACGGTCATAAATTTAAACAACAACCAGGTCTCGTCCGTGATTTCCCTGGGAAGTGTAGCCGTTAACATGACCAATCCAACCGCGTGCGGCCCGCCAAACTCGTTGAGTCCAAATCCTCCGGTTCGCTTTCGGCTATCCATCGTCGCCGCTGGTGACAGCTCTCGTGTCTACGTAGCCAATTGCGACGCCGGCAATACCACAATTATCAGTGCTGTCCCAACCAGCAGTAGCCTTTATCCAGCTAATACTGTCATTACGAGTCTCCAGACCCCCGTGAGTGCCTTTGCACCATCCGCGGCAACTCAGGGACTGCCACCTTCGCAGAATCCTGTATTCATGTTGGCGACGCAGTAGATTAGCGGCTGTTTCGCTAGTGAGCGGGATTTTTCAGAATTGAGCTTCGAGGAAGGGTTTGAAGGGTCACCGACAGAGTGATTGGAAAATGACTTTGCGCCCGTCGTAATGGTTCACTGGCCCGCGTCAAGCGATTTCTTGAGCCAGCCCTTAAATCAGCCAACTCTCACTTTGCCACTGCCTTCGCCTGCTCCAGTTTATAGCGCAACGCAATGTTCATGAATATGTTCCCGCTGGCAGTCTCAAAGCACAGCACCATAGCTTCAGTGTCTTCAGTGCTCTTGGAACCATGTTCAGAAGTAAGGAGTGCCGGCGGATGCACGCGGAAATGAAATCCCTGATCATTCAACGTCGCTACAGCATTGCCGATTACCTGATTCGCAAGCTCGCACACAGCTTCCGGCACCAGACCATCCGATTCCGGTAGCTCGGATCCAGCAAACCGGCTAGCGACGCGTCCTGCGGTTGCGGGATCGAGATCGAAGATGATTCGCCCCTCGATGTCCCCAGTCAACCACACTAGCGCCGCGACGCCCTTTCGCCGATAAGCCTCCTCTTCCATGCTGAGGTGCCCGACAAACATCGGAGACTTCAGTCCCGGGGCCAGTACCGCATCGGCTGCGTTGATGAATGGCTGAATCAGTTCCATCTTCATATCAGGCTCCGGCACCCGCCGCTGTTTGTAACCGCCCCATCATCTCCGAGGACATACTTGATCACCTCGTACAAGACCTCCGGTTTGACCGGCTTTTGTACGAAATGCCGAGCGCCTCGTTGCAGAGCCGCGACTATGTTTTCCTGGTATCCCACGGAAGACACCATCACGATGCGTGCTTCGGGATGCTGTTGAACGATCTTCTCGGCGGCTTCAATGCCTTCCATCTGCGGCATGGTGATGTCCATCAGCACGATGTCCGGACTGATGCGAGTGTATTCGGCAATCGCTGCGAGGCCGTCCCCGGCTTCCCCAGCGATCTGCCCGCCAAAGCTCTCGATGATCCGGGCAAGGTTCTTGCGCGCGAACACGGAATCATCGACGATAAGATAGCGAACTGGCTGTCCATCTTTACTGCGTCGTACTGGCACAAATTGATCCATATGAAGCACCCTCCAGTGCTGCTCTAACTCCTTGCGTTGATTCTCAATTGCGCTTTCATATTCAAAACTTGCCAACCCCCGCCGACTTGCCACTGCGGATCGATCTAACACCCCTCGGTTGGTCATGCAGTTCACTTGCAATGCATTACCCAGCGCCTCCAAGTCCACTACACGAACAACAAACCCTTTTCGATAGCGGCCTTCGGCATACCAAAAACAACACAGGAACCCTCACTTTGAGCCATGGTCATTCCTCCCGCGGCCTTGACCATTCCCATTCCTTCAGCACCGTCATCGCCCATGCCAGTCATGAGGACTGCGGTTCCCTGCTCTCCGAACTCTTGCGCGAGGCTCTTGAACAAAACGTCCACTGATGGGCGATGTCCATTTACTCTGGCATCATCACTTAACACAACAATATTTCCGAGCGGCAGCCGCTTCATCCTTATGTGGCGATTGCCCGGAGCAATAAGCACGCGTCCTGGAACCAGAAGATCTCCCGACTGGGCCTCCTTGACCGAATCGCGCAAATTTCATCAAGGCGGCGGGCGAACATCTCAGTGAAACCCTCAGGCATGTGTTGAACAATTACGATTGAGCCTGGAAAATCTGCCAGGAATCTCCGCCGAGCACATACTGCACCGCCTGCGGCCCTCCGGTGGAAACACCAATTGCCATGAAGCGTGTCGGCTGCTTTTTTAAGTCTGGCGCGCGCTTGGCGCGATCTTTACTGTTCCGGGAACAATGGGGATATTTACCCCGCGGCTCTGCGCAGCAGCTTTGATCTTTGGAAATTAAGATCTCGTGCAATCTCGGGCATCCGTGCAGAAACATCCCGGGTTTCGCGACGAAGTCAAACGCGCCCATGGACAGGGCCTGAAGTGTGACCGACGCACCCGGCAGTGCTGTGCGAACTCACGACTATCACCGGCAACCGGTAGCGCCGCATAATCTCCTTCAGCATGTCTAACCCGCCCATACGGGGCATTTCCAGATCCAGAGTGATCGACCTGCGGCCTCAATTCTTCAATTTTCTTAAGGCCGAAATTTCCATCCATCGCCGTACCGACAACCTGAATCGAGCTATCGGTTTCGATGATTTGTGGAATTAGCTTGCGCATCAAAGCGGAATCATCCACGACCAGGACTCGTACTGGCTCGTCATATCATTGGCCAGCCCCTCCCGCCGTCGCAAATTCTGCTCCGCTCCGCATTCGAAAGCAACAGTTCTGAGGCAGCCAGCGCTGCGCGTCTCCCCTGAACGAGATTTAGAGAATCGATCGACGATGCCCGCGAGATTCATGATCAGTACCACACGGCCATCACCCAAAATCGAGCCGCCACTGACTAAATCCGTTGTCACGGTCTGATCGTCGAGAGCCTTGATCACCAATTCCTCTTCACCTTCCAACGAATCCACGGCCAACCCAAGTTTGCGTCCGCCAAATGCAATGACCAGCACGAACATCTTGTTTCGGCATCTTTTGTGGAACTTTCGCTCGAACGTCCCATTCTCATGACTGGCAGTACCTGGTTCCGCAATTGCAAGACTTCGTAAGACTCCACTTGATGCAGGTCCGATTCATAAGCTCGGGTGATTTCCGCGACCGCGTTCAAAGGTATTGCGTAAAGCCGCTGTTCCACACGAAATAATAGAGCCTTGATGATGGCCAGCGTCAATGGCAACTTGAGACGGAAGGTCGTGCCGCCTCCCGCGCTCGTTTCGATATCGACTGTCCCTTTAGCCGTTGCAGGACGCTTCGTACCACATCCAGACCTACGCCTCGTCCGGATATTTCCGTGATCTCTTCCGCGGTACTGAACCCCGGCCGAAATACCAAATCCATTGCCTCCGAGTCAGTAAGTCGTGCTGCTTCCGCGGCAGTGACTAACGCCTTGTTTCAGCGCCTTAGTTTTGATCTTTTGCGGATCAATACCTGCGCCATCGTCGCTGACGGAAATAATCACATGATTGGCGTGGTGATATGCGTCGAGCCGCAGATTGCCTTTTTCGGGCTTGGAATTTTTCCGTCGTTCCTCGGGAGACTCAATCCCATGGCTGACTGCGTTTCGAACGATATGAGTGAGAGGCTCGGCGATCGCATCCAACAGGCTTTTATCGAGATCTGTGTCCTGACCTTTCATGGTCAACTCCACATCCTTGCCACAACGTTTCGCGACGTCGCGGACCATTCGTGGGAATCGTCGAAAAACTGCTCTACCGGAACCATCCTCACCTTCATCACCGAGCGTTGCAGATCTCCTAACACTCGCGACTGAAATGCCATGGCATCGGAAACTTCCCCCGGATCGCTTCGCGAGGATGAAGTTTGGCAAGCTCGTTGAGCGCCTGTTGCAGCATGGATTTTCCGATGATCAACTCTCCGACGAGATTGAGCACGGCATCAATCCGTCCGAGTCGACGCGCAGAGTGTTCTCCGCGCTTTGAAGAGAAGGCTGACTGTGCGCGACGGCTCCGGTTCTGAAGACGCACTGATTTCCGATGATGGCGCTGCTCTTCGTGACAATAAGAGTTCATCCAGTACATCGGACTCTCTTCGGTCGCAGAAGGCGACTTGCTGGGTAACGCAGATTCCACTCCGTCTGCCGGCTGCATCGAGGAAACTCCGACAATAATTGAACACTGACTTCGGAAATGATGGTTGGGATGCGGCACTTGGGCAGCAATCACCTCCGCGTTCTCACTTCGCCACCAGAAAATGCAGTTCTTTGCTGGTTCCTTCGGCGCCTGCTTCCGGACGCGCTCCAAGAATTTCCCCTCTTGCTGAACGCCATCATGACCAGTTGCCGCGCTGCCATGGGCATCGCACAAAAGCGGTCGATCTGCGCGTTGACCTGGTAAGTTCGCTTGTCCCCCGGTTGGCTGCTTCCTTAATTGCTGCTTTCTCGTATTCCGTCCATAGACTGCCGTCGCGACAATTTCAGTTTTCTTACGGGATTTCTTGCTGGCTTTCGGCTTCACCCCTGTCAATTCCCGAACAGTTTTTTCACCGCGGCGTAACCGAAGGCAACTTTCCGCCATCACGGTAGGCGGCAAGCAGCGCAGCTAAAAGTGTCGGCGGCGCTGAACGCAATTTCCGCCAGACGAAATGTGAGTTGGCACGGACGTCAGCCGCAAGAGCATCCTCAAGTTCATGCGCTAATTCGCTCATTTCTCTATAGCCGCATGCGGCGGCATCACCTTTTAGCGTATGGACGGTGCGACGCATGCTTCGCACCGCCTCAATGTTGCCTGGCTGTTTCTCCAGCTTCAGCGCCTGGTCATTCAATGCGTGCAGCAATTCCTGAGCGGACTCGAAGAACAGCTCACGCAATTCGGCGCCGGTTTCGTCTGAGAACTGCGTCATAGCTTCGCCCCGATGTGCTGGTAGGCGGTTCCGCTTTCCCGGTACAGCAGTGTGAAATCCTCGCTCAGGTTGCGCAGGCTCTCGGCGTGGCCGACCAGGAGATATCCTCCCGGATTGAGGCAGCGGGCAAATTTCTGCACTAAGCGCTTCTGCTCAGGTTCGTCGAAATACATCATTACGTTGCGGCAGAAAATTACGTCGTTATGTTGCGGCAGATAATTTGGTCTTTAAATTATGAAAGTCGAAATGGACGAGTTCCTTTACCGCCTTCTTGATGACGTACCGTTCACCCACTTTGTCGAAGTAACGCAACCGGTAGCTGTAATCGACTGAAGCCATCTGGCTTTCCGAATAGCTGCCTTCCTGTCCCGCTCGCAATACCGAATAGTTAAGATCACTGGCGCGTGATTTCAATTTTCCAGGGAGCGGGTATTGAGCGGCTTTGGCCAGATCAGAGGCAGCGATTTGTCGAACCTAAACGTGATTTATGAAGCGCGTCCGCCACCAGCATCGCGATGGTGTAGGGCTCCTGTCCGGTGGAGCAACCCGCGCTCCAAAAGCGCAGAGAAAAATCGCCACTTTTTTTTTTGCCGCAGGATGTCCGCAAGTATGTGGTGATGGAACAGGTCCAATTGCGCTTTATTGCGGAAGAAGCTTGTTTCATTGATAGTCAGGTCCTCCAGCAATTTTGACAATTCCTGCCGGCCCTGGTCGCTGATCAGCAATCTGTAGTAACTGTAAAAAGAATCAAGCTGGCATTCTTTGAGTCTTCGTTGCAGGCGATCCTGCAAGAAATGCTCGCGCCTGGAGTCGAAATGCATGCCACACTCCTGATAGACGAGCGCCTGTAAAAGCTTCAATTCGGCATCCGAGACCTGCATCGCGAGGGCTGGTGTGCTCATTGGCTCTTTTCCGGTGAATTTCTTTATTACTTTCGCCGCAACCGCCTTCGAGGCTCTTTGCCGCCGGCGCCGGATTGCGGCTGACCGACAGCTTGACGCTCCGCTGAAGGCTGGTGTATTCGAGTAATTTGACATATCGAGCAACACGATCAGACGACCCTGATATTTTCCCAGACCGGTTACGCAGTTAAGGCCACCATCTTCGAATTGCGTGGGGACGGTTCGACGTCTTCAGCCGGAACCTTAACACTTCCGAAGCCGAATCCACAATCAAGCCGGATAACCGTCCCCTGTGCTCCACAACCAAAATCCGATTCCGGCGGCTGTTGATTATCTTCCCGCTCTCCCAAACGCTTTCTGAGATCAATCACGGAAACAATTTTTCCGCGCAGATTGATCACGCCTTCTACGTAGTCGGGCGCATCGGGTACGGCGGTAATTTCGGGAACGCTTACGATTTCGTGCAAAGAAACGATGGGGACGCCATAGGTCTCGCGTCCTACGCGGAAGCCGACGATGTGCAGTTCACGAGTCATGTGTGGTGTTGAGTTATCACGCATCGGGCCCAGCAGCCGCCTGGCGAGCAACTGCGCCGCGTCGAATCCGGTTTGCCTCGGACCCTAAGGCCCGCTCCATTTGCTCCAGCGCAAAGCGGTCCATGGAATCCATTAAGCTCGCGTGACATCTTCGACATCTGCTCCGCGGAAGCAGCCAACTCGGTTGAACCCGATGTCGTCTGCTGCACCAATTCCCTCATCCTCTCCATCGCCTTCACCACCGCATGCGCTCCAGAAGCCTGCTCTTCCACCGCGGAGTTGATTTCGTGGGTGATCTCGTTCAGCCGAGTAGTTGCCCGCGCAATCTGGGAGGATCCATGGGACTGCTCATTGGTTGCGGCGCCGATTTCTTGCGCGAACTTATAGACCTCCGTCACTACGTTGGAGATTTTTCGCAGCGCTCCATTCAGTTCTTCGCCAAGCCCCAATCCCTTCGTTCACGATGTCCGTGCTCTGCTCCATGTTCTCTACGGCTTTTCTTGCTTCCTTCTGAATGCTCTGAATCAATCTCGGAAATTTCTTTGGTCGACTGAGCAGATTTTTCCGCCAATTTTCTGACTTCATCAGCGACCACGGCAAAGCCCAATCCGTGTTCCCCGGCGCGGGCTGCCTCAATTGCGGCATTCAGGGCCAGCAGGTTTGTCTGCTCCGCCAGGTCGTCGATGACCTCAATGATCTTTCCAATGTCATCGGCTCTTTGGCCTAGAACATCAATAATTTCTCCGGACGAATGAATTGTGGTGTTGATCCGGTTCAATCCATCGGTCGCCTTCTCCATCGTGGTAATCCCACTGTGCACTTCCTCGCGAGAACGGTTGGAGATGTCCAGCAACACTTTGGCTGTGTCCGCCACTCTCTGAATGGAGGCGACCATTTGGTCAATAGAAGCCGAGGTTTCGCTTACGCTCGAAGCCTGAACCTGGGTGCTTTTCACCATGTTTTGTACGTTGACGCTCATCTCGTGCATGGTGCTGGTAACTTCGTCAATCGCAGAGGAAGTTTGCAGAGCTGATTTTGGCGGATTCATCGGAAGCCCCCGCAACCTGGCTTGAAGCGCTGGCCACTTGCGAGGACGCATCGCGAACATTCCGTACCAGGCTTCTCAGCCCCTCGATCATGCGCGCAAACGCATTGCCCGAGAGTGTCATTGGTCCGATCTGGGTTTAACTTCCACTGCAAGATTTCCGCCAGCGATGGATTCCGAAACCGATGCCATTTCTCTCAGGTAGGTCACCATGCTACCGAAAGTAGCGGGACAATTGCCCGATTTCGTCATTGCCCTGGACGTCAATGTGGTGCTCCAAATCGCCATTATTGGCAATCTGCTGAGCTACGATCGATCAAGTTTGTTCAGCGGACCGGTGATTGACTTTGCAGTCCGATAAGCAATGACAACACCCAGACGCCAATGCGATCAGCGTGCTAAACAAAGCGACTCCCAATCGTCCAGGTGCTGGCCGTTTCGTCCGAACGCCCGGCGTTGTTCAAGTACCGTGTCGTTTTCTCGATCTGCGGCGTCGAGCGATTCAGTCGAGGTCTTTACCCATGAGGCGGCGTCTTTTTGCAGGTAGAAGATTTGAAGTTCCGCAACCGTAGAATTCCCGGCATCCACCTGTTTTCGCTTCTCAAGTAGCGGAGCGGCGAATTCCCTGGCCCAACGTGTCCTCATTCCTCTGGACCTTGTCGAGTGCCTCGCGCTCCTGCTCGGAAGCCAATCTCTGGACTTAATTGCAATTTTTCGTCGATCTGACGCACGCCGTCATTCATCCGGTCAACTTCGCGGGTATCACCGCTGAGCAGGTAATTGCTCAGGATACAATCGGTTCTGCATCATCTGAAATCTGATTTTGTCCGTCGCCTCCGCTATCTGTAGCGACCTGGGCAGCTGCGGCCTTTGCGCTGCGCTCTCTGTACATGGCCACGATGTTCACGAAGAAAAGCACCACGACCATCAGAAGGATGGCTCCGAAATTCCAATAGAGTTTCCTGCCAATCGTCATTGCTGTTCCTCCGTCCTCATATCTTCGACTTAGTTAATCTTGTGGGTAAATTTGATCTCAACTGTCCCTGTGCTTTCTGCCGCCGCGGACTCGAACTTCCATTTTTTGACCGCGTCCATTGCTGCATTCAGCAGCACTGGATGGCCTCCAATTGCGGTGGTGGTTTTTACGTTGCCATTCGGCGCCACAACCACTGCTAATCTCACCGTGCCAGAAATCCCCATCCGCCGTGCGATCTCTGGATACGTTGGAGCAACTTTCGTTTTTACTTTCCGGGTCATTGCGTCCTGAGCGACACACGGTACGCTTGAGTAAACCGAAACCGCCGCAACCGTAAGCAATGCCGCTAGTAGCCACTGGGTCAACAGCCGAACTATTCGCAAAGGAGAATCCTCCGTCGAGTCACAAAGGTTCCGCTGCTCCGAATTCTTGCCGGTGCAACGGCGGTGCCACTTCACTCCTTCTAGGTTTACCCTTCATTCTTTTCGGCAACAAATCCTTTTAGATTCAGTGAATTACTTTGGTACTTTCGGCGGTACGAAGACGCAGAATGCCGCAAGTCTGGTCTCACTTGTCGATTCTGGTCTCAATCTGATATCGCGGGAGGCAATCCTGGGATTCCCACTTCGGTACCTTGGCCGTCATTTCTCTTGACTCAAAATGAGATTTAAGGCTAATGTCCAATTAATCAATTGGTTATAAGCGTCTCAGCAGGAGCGAAGCTCTGATCGGAGAACACAAACAGCTGCGGGTGACTCCACCGATGGCCGCCCACCCACTAGAGTCCTTCCAGGACTTGCTCCTCCGAATTTCAGAAGCAGCTGCTTCGGCCGTGCCGGCGTCCGACCTCATCCGATTCTTTTGCGAAATCACACGTCAGTTCTTTCAGGTGGATGGAAGTTACTTTTGGCGAGTGCTCTCCCCAACTGAATTCATCGGCGTCGAAGCTGACGGCTTGATGGCCGACGGCTTTCGCGGCGCGCGTCTAAACTCAAGTCAAAGCAACACTGTGGCGGATGCGGTACGTAAACGTAAAACCGTATTCGCAAATCAGGTCAACCTGGCCGAGACTTCCCCGTCCTCCAACCCTTGTAAGTCCCTCATGGCAGCTCCTCTGCTGGTTTCGAACGAGGTGACCGGCGTAGCGGTATTTGTTAAGCAAGACGAAGTCGACTTCTTCAACGAAGACCTCGCGGTCAAGGCGACTATTCTTGTCGGCCAATTGGCTAGTCTCCTTGAAGCCGCGCGGCTGTCGGAAATCGCGCGCGAAGAGCATCGCCGCACCGAGATTTTGGCGGAAGTCGCACAAATGCTTCACTCCGTCCTCGACGTATCGAGCGTCGTCGAGGCCGTTGGTGGGCGGGTTCGGGTTCTGCTGCGGACGAGTCTGGTTGCTATCCTCATACGCAGAGGAACGAATTTCGAACTTTGTAATGTCTCGGCGGATAGTCCTGAGCTGGGGTTGTCAGTTCGCGCCCGCCACGACCGTAAGGGAGTGCAATTTGCCACAGAGTTAGCGGGACGAGCTCTTTCAGGGGGAAAGTTAATCGCGGTTCCAATCGATCCTTCCACTCATGTGCTGGGGGAGTTAGTTCCAGCAGGAGAATTGATCGCTGTTCCCTTTCACACTGCTCAGGGTGAAGGCGCAGTCCTCGTGTATCCAAGGGAGAACGAACCCTTTCGCGAAGAAGAGAAATCGCTGGTCTCTGCGGTGGTTGGATTTGGGGCGGTCGCGATCGCGAATGCCGAATTGTACGCAACCACCCACGGACAAGGCCACGAACTCCATCAACTGCTGAACATCTCCGCCGAACTGGGATCGCTTGGGAATCTCGACCAATTCATGCGTCAGTTTGTTTTCCGAGCCAGCGACTTCCTTGGCTTTGAGCGTGCGTTCGTTGGTTTGCTCGAAGGCGAGGCATTTCGGATCCGTTGGAAATATAGTGACGGCCAGTCCGCTCCCACCGACGCGATGTTACCGGAAGGCCCAACGAGCCAAGCACTCTTAAAGAAAGACGCCTTCTGGACCGACCATCCTGCGGAAGTCCCCGGTGCGAACCTGGAACTGATTGAGAAGTTCAGAGTCCGACAATTGTTAGCAGTTCCCTTGCTTGGAACCGACGGCAAAGTTCTGGGAATGTTAGGTGTCCTCGATCGCAGCAACGGCGCCGACATTTCGCAGGAGGACATTCGGCGAGCCCGCGCCCTCGCTACCCAGGTTGCGATCGCACTTGAAGTAACCCGGAATTTGGATTTGGCTGAGCAGCATCGCAAGAGAGCCGAATCTTTGATGGGATTAGCTCTTGAATTGAGCTCCCAGATGGGCGTTCCCGAGCTGGCGAAGAGATTTGTTACTCATGCTTTGGCCATGACAAACGCTCCCGCTGCGGCGCTGGTCGTGCAAGGCGATTCGGTATTGGAAACAGTGGTCCTCCAGAACCTCTCTGGAGAAGACATTCACGATGCTTCGCCGGTTAACAATTTCGCAACCGCAATTTCGGAAGCCTTGTCCCGAAACCCCGAACCCATCGTCTCCGCAGGCGCTGCGGGCCTGCTGGGTGTGGCGATGTCGGAGGCATTAGGCTGGAAAGACTGCACCGTGGTTCGACTGCTCGGCGCCACCGGAGAATTAGTAGGAGTATTTTGCCTTGCCAAACTTTCAGGCCCGGAAGACAAGCTTCTTTTGCAGGCGATCGCCGGACACGCGTCCGTTGCTTTGGAAAACGCGCGATTCTTCGCGGTGATGGATCTCGCCAATCGTCATTGGATCGAGATTTTCGACGCCATAACCGATTTCATCGTCTCCCACGATGAAGAGGGAAATGTTTTGCGGGCCAATCGCTCCCTGGCGGATTTTATTGGAGTGCAGCCCAAAGAGCTCATCGGCGTGAACATGGGCGCACTGCTTGCCACCGGTACCGATGCGCCACCGCGTTCTTGTCCATTCTGCCGGAGCACAGGCGAGGGAGCGGGCGAGTACGTACACCCCGAACTGGAGCGTACGTTCCTAGTTTCCACTTCCCGCGTCCACGGTGCCAGCAGCGAAGTACTCCAAACCATCCACGTATTAAAAGACATAACCGACCGGCGGGAGGCCGAACGCCGCTATCGCGAGCTGTTCGATAACATACAGGAAGGCTTGTTCTTCTCCACGCCCGATGGGCGCTTCATCGAAGTAAATGACGCGTTAGTACGCATGCTCGGCTACAACAGTCGCGAGGAACTTCTGCAAACCGACGTTCCCAGCCAGGTTTATTTTTCACCGGAGCAATTGCTGGGAATTACCAGCCATATGCAGCGGCAAAGTGTGTTGCGCAATCACGAAGAAACTCTCAAGCATAAGGACGGAAGCACGGTTCACGTCTTGATCAATGCTTTTGCGGTGCGGGATATTCACGGCACCATGATCCAATATCGCGGGCTGATGCTTGATATCAGCGGCCTCAAGAACTTTCAATCAGAACTTCAGCGCGAGCGCGATTTCTCAGGAAAAATTCTTAATAACACGCAGAGCCTCATCCTGGTAACCGACACCGCCGGCAAAGTCAGCTACGCCAACAGCCGATGGTATGACATGGGTTACGAGCAGCGGCAGATGCTGGGTTGCGTCCTCGATGACCTGGTGGTTCCGGCGCGCCGCATCGTCCTCAATGATGCTTTTAAAGAAATACTCGCCGGCAATCAGGTGGACAACCTTGATCTTCAAATTTTGCGAGCTGACGGGCGGGTCGCGCATTTCTCGGTAAATCTCAGCCCGATGCGAGACGAGCATAACCAGGTAACAAGTGTCGTCGTGGTCATGAGCGACATTACCGACGCAGCCACTCTGCAAGCCAAGTTAATGCATGCCGAGAAAATGGCAGCCGTAGGACAACTGGTTTCCGGCGTGGCGCATGAAGTTAACAATCCGCTGACCGCCATTCTCGGCTTCGCCGACTTGCTCATGGAGAATCACGAGGTTCCAGAAAGCGCGCGTAAGGACTTGAGAGTCATACTGCAAGAAGCCCAGCGCACCAAGCAGATTGTGCAGAATTTGCTGAGCTTTGCCCGCCAGATGCCGCCTCAGCGCAAGCCCGTCCAGTTGAATGCCATCTTGCGCCGAACCGTTCAACTCCGCGCTTATGACTTTCATAGTCGCGGCGTGGAAGTCATCGAACAGTTCGATCAGGATTTGCCGTTCGTTGTCGGGGACGCTCACCAGTTGCAGCAAGTCTTTCTCAACATCGTTAACAACGCCTATGACGCCGTGCGCGAAGCCGTTCGTCCAGCTCGCATCGAGATCGTGACTCTAAGGAAGGCAAGCATGGTTGAAATCTCATTTCGTGATAACGGCCCAGGGATAACATTTCCAGATCGCATCTTCGATCCATTCTTCACCACCAAGGAAATTGGAAAGGGGACAGGGCTTGGTTTAAGCATTTGCTACGGCATCGTCCGCGAGCATGGTGGGGAAATCCTTTGTTACAACAACGTCGGTGGAGAAGGCGCTACCTTCGTGGTCCGGTTTCCGGTGGCTTCCGAAGTCGTATCAGTGGGAGCTGCTGCGGGGGTTATGCAGCAATGACAGAGTCCGCTATAAAACCGTCCGCACTGCCGCTCTTGCTGATCGAAGACGAGCCAGCGGTAATGAGTTATGTCCGCGCCGCCCTGGAGCGCAACGGATACTCGGTTGTCTGTGGCCACTCCGGCGCTGAGGGCGTTCGCTTGCTCGAATCCGGTGAGTTTTTAGGTGTCGTCTCGGACATGAGAACCCCAGGAGGTCTCGACGGCGGCGACGTTCACGCTTGGATCACCCGCAACCGTCCGGAACTCGCCTCTCGCATTGTTTTTATAACCGGAGATATTGCCAACGAAGAAACCGTGGCGACGCTGCAAAAGACGGGCGCTCCCTGCGTTGAAAAGCCGTTCCGGGTTCAGCAATTTCTCGCAGTAGTGGAGCAAACCATGGGGAAGGCACAGTGAGCCCTGATCTTCGTATTCATCTACTGGTCGTTGACGACGAAGAGAGTATTCGCAAACTTTGCATGACTGTAGGCGAAGGATTGGGATTTGCCTGCATGGAAGCTGAAAGCGGAGACGCTGCCCTAGCTTTGCTCGAGGAACATCCGGCACACATCGTTCTCACCGACATGGTGATGCCAAATATGTCGGGATTGGAATTCCTGGAAAAGGTAAAAAAGCTTCTACCGGCTTGCGAGATTGCCGTCATGACTGGCCACAGCTCGGTCGAAACGGCGGTACAAGCCATGAAGCTCGGCGCCTATGACTACATCAGTAAGCCGTTTTCGCCCGTTGGAAGAACTCCGTTTGTTCTTGCGCCGTATGGCGGAGAAAATTCGGCTGGTGGAGGAAAATAAATTTCTACGCGAACGCGTGGACACAGAAAGCGGACTTCATGGCATCGTCGGCTCGTCCGCTAAAATTCAGGATGTCCTGCGCATGATTTCCAGGCTGAAAGATACCCGCACCCCAGTCCTCATCACGGGAGAAAGCGGCACCGGTAAGGAGTTGGTTGCTCGGGCCATCCACTTTCGCGGTCCATTCGCAAATCGCCCTTTCGTCGCCGTCGACTGCGGATCCCTGGTTCCCACGTTGATTGAGAGCGAACTATTCGGATACGAAAAAGGCGCATTCACTGGCGCCGTACGGTCAAAGACTGGACTCTTCCAATCCGCTCACGGCGGCACAATTTTTCTCGACGAAATTGGCGAGCTGCCTCCGGAAATGCAGGCCAAATTGCTGCGCGTCTTGCAGGAAAAAGAAGTCAGGCCGGTGGGCAGCAATCAAAAGGTAAAAGTGGACGTGCGCGTGATGGCTGCTACCAACCGCGATCTCGAGAGAGAGTACCAGACCGGCTCATTCCGCAAAGATCTCTATTTCAGACTGAACGTCGTTACTGTTCATCTGCCCGCTTTGAGGGAACGGCGCTCTGATATCCCAATGCTGGCGCACTGGTTTCTGGATCGAAAAGCGTCGGGCAGCTCCATCCAGATTACAAACGCCGCTATGAAATCGATGCTGCAGTACGATTGGCCGGGGAACGTGCGCGAGCTGGAGAACTGCATCGAACGCGCCGTAGCTCTAGGGGCCGATCGCACAATCGATCATGACGATCTCCCTCCCGCGGTCGTCGCGGCAGCGATGTTGGAGCCTGGAGTTCAGCCGCGCGCTTCTTCTAACATTTCGTCATCAAGTCTCCAATCCAATCTCTCGACAACGGACTTGGAGGACATCGAGCGAGCCACCATCGAGCGTGTCTTTGAACAAGTTAAAGGAGACAAAGCGCTTGCCGGAAAGATGCTCGGGATCAGTCGCGCAACACTCTACCGCAAACTGAAACGCTACAACATTGGTGGTCGCCCCGGCCTCTCCGACGTTGTTCAAGCGTTGCAATAATTCAAGCCGGTGAGCGGCCTGAGATTTTGTGCGTCATTTTGAGACAAATTGATCGCGCACTGAGTGACTCCCGTTCGGTTTTGTCGCCGATTTACTCTCATAATCAATAACTTACCGCCTCAACGCGTTTGGCTGGAGTCGTGCAATTCGTACAGCGCGGTTCCGGTACTCAAGCCCATGCTAACCGGCAGGCTTGGCCGGGCCGCAATAAACCTTTTGAAATCGAGCCTTCTTGAAATTGAGGACTTGTGGCTAAAGCGGCAACCGCAACCGCTCGCTCTGGGCGGGAAAGCTCCATCTCAAAACTCGCGAGATTCTTTCCTGAAGCCACGCCCGTTCGCATCCCCGTGCGACTAACCCACCTGGCCAATCCGGGAAACGGATTTAGTGAAAACACGGTTATCGAATTTGGGACTTCACGAGAAGTATTATTTTCTTCAAACCTGCCGCTGGAATTCGCCGACATGCTGAGACTGCAAAATTCTGATGGGACACTCGACACTGAAGCCTGTGTCGTCGCACTGCAATATAACGGAAGCCGCACGGTTGTCGCGGCGCGATTCAAGCGAGCTGTCTCTAACTGGATCGTAAAACAATGACCACAACACCGCCACCGACCCTCCCCGGAATTGACGATGCCCACGTGGAGTGGAGCGACGCCAAACTCCTTTATCCGCTGTACTGCTCTTTGGCTCGGGAATGCGTAATCGAAGCCCCTGCCTGCCACGAGTTGGAAAAAGAAATCGGCCACCCAGCGGAACAATCACTCGCGCCGGCCCGACTTTGGTTTACAACAATGGATGAGCGAATCGGCGTTCATCAGCTCCGCCACTTTTTGCAAACCACTACAACCGTCGCCGACGATGAAGCCTTGCGTGCCCTGCTGCGTCATTTTCTTCGAAAGCGCGAACGCAACGAGTCGGACCGCAATAAGACAGATTTTTTGTTAGTGCAGCTCTTCTCTCTTTGCGCTCCTTCACATCTGGCAGATCGTGAGTTCGATCTTGAATGTGTCGCTCGAACCCTTGAGCCAGTGCTGGGCACAATCGACTTAGCTGTACCGGAATGGCTCGAGCCTCTCGAGGCCCTGGTTCAGAAAGCAGAAAGCTGCCGGACTCTGAAAGAGTTGTTCACCGGTCGCATCATCGAACATGGCAGAAAGCTCAAAGAATCGTGCGGCGATAATTATTTCTTACCCATCGCAATGGCCTCGTTTACGCGCTCTGGTTTTCTCGTCCGGCGTGTCTTCTTTCGTCTGATGCACCAGGATCTCAACGCAATTCTGGATGGCCTGCGCGAGCTCGAAATTCGCGGCGTTGAGAGCCTTGATTGCCGCAAGGCGCAATTCTCAGCCTACGAACCGCTTCTGCGCCTGCGCATGATCTGTCAGTCATGGAAAGTAATGTTCCACGCCGAATATTCTTCCGGTCAACCACTTTGCCTCTTAGTCGATTTGCGGACCGTGGTCGATAGTGCTCTTGCAAAGACGGCGTCAGCGGCAAAGACTGGCCCAACAAAAAGTCGTGCAGCAGTTGCCGGCGCCACAGCAGCTACGGAGTTTGAAGTTTTGGGCAGTTCGGCCGCTGCCGACGACAGTTCCGATCACAGCTAAACACGCTCGCAATTTAATCGGAGATTTCCGCAACGTGTATCTATCGACCGTTTTAATCATCTCGAACGAGGCGGAATTCTCGCACGCCATCACTGCCCGCTGGCAATCCGAGCCTTCCCTCCCCACTTTCACGTTGATGAGCGGCGATCTTTGTCCTGGGCTGGACTCTGAAGGATTCGATGTTGCCATCGTCGGCGGTCTCACGGCCAACGCGATGCCTCCGATACTCAAGGCATTGGACGCATGCGGCAAGCCAGTGATCTTTATTCGCAAAATCGATCAACCACTCGTCAACGGCAAATGCCGCTTTATGACGCTTACTCAGGATGGCGGAGGTTGGCTCGATGCCGTCGTCCATATCGTCAGCGAGTCGTTGCGTGCTGCTGAAGCCTCCGCGAGGACTCAGCGGCTTGTCCAAACAAACTCGCAGTTGATACGTGATGCTGCGCTCGGACGCTACATTCTGGAAATGCGTCATGGACTCAATAACGCGTTGACCTCAGTCTTGGGAAATTCTGAACTGCTGTTGCTTGAGCCCGAAACTTTGGCGCCGTTAGCTCCGCCTGTCCGTTCGCAGATCGATACCATCCACAATATGGCTTTGCGAATCCACGAGATTATGCAGCGGTTTTCTTCCCTCGAAAAAGAGCTGAACGTCGCGCAGAAGCAGGCAGCCAAAGAAGGCAAAGCCAAGGAGCAAGCTGCCGGAGCAGGTTCGTAACTCCATTTCAAGACCGTTTTCGCGCGTAACAATTTACTTCCCAAATCACTGATCCCAAATGACTTTTTTCGCGCAAACAACGCGAAAAGCTCCACAGCCATCCTATTGCCGCCACTTAAATAACGAAGGAGGACGAATGAAGAAAAAAGTGCTTGCCGCAATGTGCGGATCTGTTTTGACGGTCGCCATGTCGCTGCCTGTGATCGCACAGGACAGCACGACGCAATCCACTACTACAACGACGACGCAGACTCCGCCTCCGGCTCAAACTCAGAGCAGCACCACCACGACCACTGAAACTCCGGCGACTCCGGCCCAAAGCCAGACTACTCAGACTACAGATACCACCACCAAGTACAAGCATCATCACAAGAAAGAAACGAAGCAGAACCAGACAACTACAACTACAACGACTCCAGGACAACCGGAGAGCCAATCGACTACGACTACAACTACCACGCCACCGCAGTAACTGCGTAGTCGCGTAAATGTTTCGGGGAGAGCGCAGGTATTATCTGCGCTCTTTCTATTTCATTTCCCCACTTCAAGGCTTCGGATTCGGCGACGCGTTTCCCATATCCATCACAACTTTCCAGGTTCCATCTTTCTGCTTCTTCCAGACACTGGCGTATTTGCCGTGCTCGACCGTCGGCTTCCCGTCTTTGTCTTTGGATCGGAATTCATAAGTTCCGAATGTGTAGCCCAAGTCGCCTGACGCGGCCATGTCGGCGTAAACGGGAGTCCACGTCAGGTGGTTATCTTTCTGATCGAGGAAGCTCATCCCCTTCGCGATGCTGTCCTTGCCCCGGATTATATCCACGCCGTTGGGCAGTTCGACCGCGTCTTCAGCGTAGTAGGACATGTATCCCTGCGAGCCTCTTTCCGCTGCGGCTTTCATGAAGTCGGCTTCAAGTTGTCGCAAAGTGTCCGCACCGGATGCCGATTGCGCTTTCGCAATATTCAAACTTAGTAGGACTACGATTGCGACACCGGCGACAACAGAAAGCTGGTGTTTCATAAGGCCTCCGTGGTGACAGTGGCTGATCGCCGATCTTTTGCTCGTCGAACTTCTGCCTGACGATCTTCGGAACGGTCAATCGAAGTATTGAGCACACCAAGATACGCTTTCCACGGGCCCACTTCAGCTTCATATTGTTTTGCCAGAACGCGGCTGATTTGGGATATGTGGGTCAAATCATGCACCGCCCACGTGGAGAGAAGTTGCCTCAGCGTCACGGTTCCCAACTCAGGATGAGTGCCGGTGCGTGAGAGATCCTCAGAACTCAAGTGCATTCCGCGCAGGGCATTGAGATTCTGCTCGCGCAGTTCCTTGAAACGATCGAGTAGGCGTTCAAGCGGTTGCGTTTTATCTTCTTTAAGCTGCGCCAACCGGTCGAAGGGTTCGAAGGTGCGGCTCTCGCCATGTTCGAGAATGATTCGCGCCCGGGGCAGCCAATCCGTAACTTCGCCGTGGATCAGATGTCCCACGACGTCGTAACAGCTCCATGTATCCCCGCCTTCGGTCGCGCGAACCCATTCGTCCGGAAGCCCTCGCAGCATCTGATCGACGGTCCCGGGACCGCGTTCCAAAATCTGCATCGCTTCAGAAAGCTTCATCTCCATAGGCCACCCCTTCCAGCCGTATTTTAGACTGAGCCGCGCCGTCAGTTCGGCACCGCTTCGGCGTTGGTGGGGAAGCACCCCCACCCCCTCCCCCGGGGGGTCGATATATTGGAATCATGGATTTAGCGGTTTCGCGATTCCAAATCTATGAAGACAAGGGGCTTACACGCAAAATCTAGAGGGCATGGGAGTTACTGGCATTTCAGCTATGATCTTTTTTAGTTTTGGTCACGTAGCTTCGCTCTTCTTTATTTCAAGCAATTGGACCGCCCTTTGATGACCCCGTAAATCTAGTTATGACGGATCCCGAAAACGGGGTCAAGCCTCGAAAAGGGCAGGGTTTGCATTTTTACTGCCACGGGCTTGTGAGGAGATCCGCCTGATCGCCTCGGTGTCATGAGGTCACTACGATTCGAACTAAGGAATTGTGCCCTTGATTGTGTCCTGAACGCCCTGTCTCTTCAGTTCGATCGCGATGAACGGGTAGTACCCCTCAAGGAAATCCATGTCGCAATGATTGTTCGAGTAGTTTCGGACGATTGAGAATCTGGTCTGAACCAGCGTGTCGTCGCTATTGAGGCGAAGCACGGTGATCGTGTGGGCGACCAACTTTTGAACCGCTGGACTCGTTGCAGGGTTCGGCTTTACGTAGCTATTCGCGAAGTCGAGGATGAACCACCCCGGCTGAATTGTGAAGGGGTCAGCGATCCCGACCGTGTTGCTTTTGTAGCTGTTGATCTTCGAATGCGCCAGTCGGTAGTTGTTCCATTCATACGCAAGATGCGGGTAGGTGGACTTCGGCATGAAGTGATCCACGCTGCTTTCCATCGCTACGTAGAAACAACAGTATGCGCAGATGTTGCGGTAAGCTGCCCTCAGATCGGGCAAGCAGTCATTCCAAAATTGATTTTTCCTGAAGTCTTCGCGACTTGGAGTTCGATTGCGTCTAAGAAATGCGTTGCCCGGCGTCCTAACCTTCACAGCGAAAGAGGCTGGTTCCTTTTGCCTGACAACGGGAATCAAAGCTCAACCCCCTTCTGCTTCGCGAAGTACAACCAACGAGGCCAGAACTCGTCTTCGGGTGGTAGTGTCTCACCCAATCGTTTCGATATTTCCTTGATAAGTCCTGGACTTGGATTCTCCTCCGCGAGCACGGCCTTTGCTTTCGCCAAAGCGGCTTCTGCGGGTTGGGAAGTGGCTTCCTTTAGTTCGAATAGTTCCGATGTGAGCCAAGCGTCTACCCGACCGTGGCGAATGAACTGAACTTCGTCGAACTTGACTCCATCCTTTGCCATCTGTAGGTGAAACAGTTTGTCGATCGGGTCGTGAAAGTCCTGTTCCAAGGATGCTAGTATCAGCGGCGAGTGCGTCGCGATGATGATTTGCGCTTCTAATTCTTTTCCTAAGATGCTAGCCACGTCGAGAATAGCGGGCAGCACAACCCTTTGCCACTTGGGATGGAGATGAGCTTCCATCTCATCGATCAGGATGACCATGCGGTTCTGCGGTTCCTTCTTGGACAGCCCTGAGGAGACCTTGTGTTCATTCCACGCCCAGACCAGCAGATAGGCGACGGTGACGATCCTCTTCACGCCCGCTGATTCATTGGTAAACGCGACAACGTCGTACTCGTGGCGCAGAGTGGGAACTTCCCTCGCATCGCTTGCGATCCTTATTGGGTCACCGGGCTCTAGTGGGTTCATATCCGGTGGGGAGAGTCGCTTCAACACAGCCTTGAACATCTCAAAGACTGTTGGATCGGGGCTGCGCTGCCAGTTCACCCAGTCGCGAAGTAGTCCATTGATCCGCTTGCCGCGACCATCCATTACTTGATCGCGGATGAACACCAATTGGGCTCGTTCATCGCCTTCGTCCCCAGTGTGACGCACTGGGTCCCATACCGCGAACGACCCGTCCACTCGCGCGTAGAGGATCAGACCGGGAATGGTCGGGCGATTTTTGGTCGTGGGCCATCGCTGATCGTTCCAATCGAATTTGATCGTCTTTTTCTCTTGGAAGTTTTTCTGCCCGGCAATTGTGAACGCAATTGCCGGCTCATCCCGCTTGGCGTCCGTTCTTGGGTACGCCTGCCGCTCCAGCCCAGTGCCCGGTTAGGCTCCACCACGCACACTCCAAAATGAAGGTCTTGCCTAAGCCGTTGTCCCCCGTGATGACCGATAAACGCTCGGCCGGGTTGAACTCAAGGCGATGCGTCGGACCGATTCCTCTCATTTCGAGGTACTTTAGTGTGCCCCCTTCTTCCGGTGTCGCATCGGGAGGTTGTCCAATATCGACCCGAATCAGTTCGTCATCTGAGAAAGGCGTGGGCAACAGAAAATCTGGAGCGATGTCCGGTACTGTCGTCCTGAGCAGTTCTTCTTGCTCATCCGCGTTGATGTGGAACTCTTTCAGGAAGAACTTCACGATTGAGGACGCGGAGGTTCGAGCGGGCCAGTCCGTATGCCGATACAACCACACCGTGACCCAAAAGACAGGAATCCGCTCCGTCTTGTCTATGTCAAGCTGCGAACGCAGAACGCGAATGTAGTCTCGACTCCAACCCCACTGGTCGGTGTTCCGGTCATGAAGGAAGGCAGCGGCGAGCCGCCCACTCGTGCGCGTCTTCTGCGCGCCAGAAGCCGGGTATTTGTAAGATAGCCATCGCCCCGCACGGCTCGAAGTCTTGAATGGTTGAAAGTAGAACTTGGACTTCAAATCGGGCTTGTAATGCAGTCTCAGAAAGTCTTCCAAATTTCTGTTGATCGGGAAAGTCGTCTTCGTCCCGACAGGAATTTCGCCCTGCTTGAAGACAAGATAATCCATTCCAAAGAATGGATGAATATCACTGAGTTCGGAGAGTGCTAGCCGGATTAGCTCACGCGAAAGGTACATAGTTACAGGACTTCTCGAAGTTGCCCAACCATGTACTCGCAGAATGCAGGGTTCAAGTCTATTCCAGTGGCGGATCGACCCGACGCGACCGCAACTCGAAGCGTCGTTCCGCTCCCTGCGAAGCAGTCGAGTACCCTCCCGCCTTCCGGACATCCCATTTCGATACAGCGTTCGACCAATTCGTCCGGAAAGGGCGCGGTATCGATCCCGTTAGTTGGCTTCGGACGGGCAGCTATCGTCCACACATCTTCCTCCACAACAATGTCACGTAGGGCGGCCCGATTGAAGAAGTAATGACGATCTTTTGCGAGCATGAAAATATTTTCGTAGCTCCTCCGCGGGCGGTCTAAGACCGCCTCTATCAGGGCGTGTTTGCGATGCCAAATTATCGCACTCCGAACCACCCATTTGCGTTTTGCCACTTCCATTGCGACTCGCCACGGAATACCAATGATCGACTTGGGACGAATCCCGATTCCGACACCACCACTTTTGTCCACCGCCCGCAGCCCGAAACGACGCTTCGTGCTTTTTGGGTCTACGCCGTGCGATTTCCCTTTGCCTGAGTAGTAAGTGTCTCCAATGTTCAAAAACACGAGACCTTGATCCTTCAGTACGCGGCGAACCTCGTCCATCACGTCCGCTAGCGCCTTTACGTATTCTGCTACCGTTCCCTCGTGGCCGATCTGCCCCTCGACTCCATAATCGCGGAGCCAGTAGTACGGGGGGGAAGTGATGACACAGTCAAAATGGTCGGCAGGCAGCCCTTTCAGAACTGTCAAAGCGTCACCGAGATACACTTTCCACTCTGAGCTGGTTCCCCGGCTTGTGCCAGTCCAACTTTTCGTCGCCATTGGGAGGAGAAGACTTGATTCTATAGCGAGCAGGGTATTCGAGGTAGTGTCTTGGAGGGGTAACCCGGGGACAGGGAAATGAAGGTGGCGAGTTTCGTGGAAGCGTTTCAGTCCCCAGTGCATGGGACGAGAGTACCTTGCTCCGCGGACGCGAGTCAGTGACGAGTGAACATCAAAATCCCCGCTCAAGCGGACCCGTTGCTGTGTAGTCCCGGAATACTGGGGAGCATCCCGTCTTTCCCCGAGTTCCCAAGACCTAATTTTTGGGGAGTGTCAGTACAAACGGCCAGAATGCGTCGTCCTTCTTCAACTTCAAAATGGAGTCGTCCTTGGTGGGATCGGGCATTGACTCGCCCTTCAGCACGTTTGCTCTCCGGTCAAAGGCTTGTTGCAGATGTATCTTGGCATCGGTTGCGTTTCCGTGCTCAGCGTCTATGCAAGCCAAATTGTAGTAGTTGATCGGGTAGTCAGGATCGGCGCTGATAGCCTTTTCAGCGATGGCGCGACTGTCCTTAAAGTCTCCACTCATGCCAAACGACATCACAAGCTGATCCGTTGTAACGCGACGAGCCGTGATCGTGCTGGCGTTGTTGGGCATGGCATCCAGTGCCGATTTGTAGTACGGCGCGGCCAAAGCAGGCGAGTTTTTGAAAAGCACCGAGGCCAATCTGAAATAGTCAACTGCGTTAGGTTGATACATCAAATCGGGATGAAAGTCAGCAAGCACGGCTTTCATTGTGGCATCTTCAGCGGGAGTTTCGACCGATTGTGCTGGTGATGGCCGCTCGCGGCCGGGCTCATGTCGATTAAATAGGACGTTGTAGCGAGGGTCTCTCCGCGCGTGCTCTTCACCTCGCCATCAACCCGTTTGGAAATCAGCTTCGCATCGTGTTCGAGAATCGGATTAATTGCATCGTCGCGACACCCTTGGGCAGATGGTTTGCCAGATAGATTTTCGAATAGAATGAACGACACCGTTAGGCCACTGCCACCCATCGTATACTGCGCCACGGGACGCCTCCCGTCATCGTAGACGTTGAAGAGCTCGGGCTTCCAGTTCGGTCCAGCAGGTAGCTCGATGCCGCCAGTTCCGAAATATGTCACCAGCATCGGGGGCTTATTCGCGGCCTGCTGAGCAAACGCTCGACCGCAATTGGTCGGAGAAGCAAACGTTAGGCACAACACAGCTGCAACGCAACGGGAGAGAATTCGCATAGTCGATGTCCGATACTGCCTCGATAAAGCGGGGATCTGCTTTCTTAGCTCGAAACCGCCCGAATTATACTAGTAAACATCAAAATCCCCGCTCAAGCGGAGCTTGAACTGGGCGACCCTCGAGAGTATCTCGACCGCCGGAAGTATCCAAGATTTTCCCGTTTTCGCGCTGTCCAGTGTGATTCGATCTCGACTGTGCCGCAATTCTTTTGGTTCCTGTTTCCCCGCCGCCGTTACTGTGTAGTCCCGGAATATTGGGGAATGTCATGGCTGTCCCCGCGTTCCTGGTCCGGAGTTCCTGTTGGGGGTGCGTGGCACCCTGGGGCGTAAACCTGATACCTAACTTACCCAAGACTTGCGAGTCTGTGTGAGAACTCGGCCGTCCCGCGGGGACTTGAATTGTTTTTTCACTTTTCCCAGCGCTGAAGCGCTGGGCTAATATCGTTCTCCCTTCCGGGGCTGGGTGTTTGCGATGCATGCATTTCGCGGACAGGAGTGTCCGCTCCACAGAACTTTTCTGCTCAGCAGGGCTTGAACTGGACTCCCGGCCTTTGGTTTAGAGGATCAGAATCCTTCTCTCCACGCAGTTGGGATTCCCACTCTTTCGCAAAGTACGCGAAAGGATGGGGCACCCTTGTTCGATATAGTTCGTACGAAATCAAAATCTTGCGGATAATCCGGGGACAGATGGAAGGTGCCCCAATTCTTTCGGCTTCGAGTTTCCCCCCGCTTGCTATGTAGTCCCGGAATACCTGGGGAATGTCATGGCTGGCCCCGCGTTCCTGTTCCGGTGTTCCTGTTGGGTTCGTGGCACCCGACGCGGAAAAGCAGATTCCTCACCGCTGAAGCGGATTCGGAATGACAAGGTTTTATGGAGTGGATTGCGGCGGTGCGAGCATTCATCCTCGTTCGTTAGGGGCTAATTCAAAATCCCTTGTCCGCCGGTGTTATCCTGCTTCCGTTATGGACGTCAAAGCTTTGACTCCGATATTGAACGTGTCCGACATCGCCATCACGGTCGCGTGGTTTGAGAAGTGGGGATGGAAGAAATTGTGGGACTGGGGAACGCCTCCGACGTTTGGCGCGGTTGGATCGGGTAAAGAAGCCTGCATCTTTCTTTGTCATGGGGCGCAGGGAGGCCGCGGCCGCGGTGCGAACACCACGACGTTTCAGCAGGACGGAGACGAACAGGGCGACAAGGGCGTCTGGATGTCGGTCTGGGTGGACGACGTGGACAAGATGCACAAGCACTGCGTCGCCGCCGGGCTCGAGGTCACATTTCCGCCCACCGATATGCCGTGGAACGTCCGCGAGATGCATCTTCGACATCCCGATGGCCACGTGTTCCGGGTCGGCCGGGGATTCGAGGCCAAGAAGTAAAAACTTCATCATGTAAAGTGGAGAAACCTGTGCGGGCGAATACCTCGCCGCACGCAGTTGGAATTCCCACCCTTGCGAAAACCGCGCAAGGATGGGGCACCCTCGTTCGTTATTGTTCTTACGAAATCAGAATCTTGCGAGGTGGGTCGGGCCTTGCTAGTTTTGCTTGGCGCTTTGCTGGGCGATGATCTTTTTCAGTTCCTGCTTTTGCCCGTTGCGCAGGTCTTGAAGTTTCTGCACCTGGCTGGCAGAGAGCAGGGGCTTCATCTTTGCGTCCGACGCCAGGACGATTTGCTCGTACCGACTCAATTTGTCTTCTCGGGAGAGCACGGGATTGAAGCAAATCGCTCCCACTTCTCCTGCCTCCTGCTGCGATATCGGCCTGATCTGAGCCTGCTGTTCATCAGTAAGAGCGAGTTTCTCGGAAAGGCGCTGCATCTTCAGGCTAGAGTACTGGCCGCATACACTCGACGCGTCCAGCTGCGGGGACGGCAGGGTTTCGCGGCTGATGATCGGCACTTCGGTTTTGCCGGATACCGGGCTGTTAAATGTAAGAGTCTTGCTGCCGACCAGAACCAGGAGTTGGTCGCCCACTAGATATTTCACTGTGTTGACGCCACTGGGTGGGGTAAACAAAACCGCGTACTTTGTATTCCCGACTCTTACTGAGAACGTCATACTGGGTAACGTCGCTGTCGGGTTGTCCCGGCTTCTGCCGTGGCGTGACGGCCATGATCGTGCCTGGCTGATACTTGGACGACGGCGTCTGGCCAATTGCGGAAGGAACAGTCAAACACACCAGGATCACACCCAACCAAATGCGCATACACACCTCCCTCGGCTTCGCCGTTTCGGCTTGTCGTTCGTATTGCCGCGGTTCCAACGGTAGTCCTAGACGATTACCAGACTAGGGGTGTTCGATGGTCGGAGCAACTGTCAAAAGCCACAGTTGACACGGACGAGGAAATCGACTCAGTGATTATGCTGGGAGTCAGGCTTACCGTCATCGGGCGTGCCGTCTGACCACTTGGCGACTGGAATCAAGAATATCGTCATGCGCTCGGGAGGGTCCTGAGATGCCAGAATCGGGGAGCCCGTGAGATTTGCTCCCCAAGTTTGAGCTTCGGCCAGCGGAACGAAAAACATTACGTGGGGATGCCAGTGCCCGCCGTGGGTGTCGTTATCGCTTAGGTATCCTTGCTTCGACTGCATATAGCTCATCGCGCCCGGTTCCAGCGTGGGCAAATCCTTCTTGTCGAAAGCGGCTTGGAGATCCTCGGCGATCTGAGCTTTGGATCGTCCAGCCAATACCCACTCGGTTTTCTTGATAATGAGTGGAAGGAACGTTCGCGCGGCGGGCGGGTTGAGGCAGATCGGAGCCCGCAGCTTGGGATTCCAGAACTCGGGATCGTCGGGCCCGGCGGCCCATGATCGTTGTACAAAGCACACGAAACCGTTCTTACCTTTGACTGCAGTTTCGTAGCCGTGCCGTCCGAGGACCAAAATGTCGGCATCACCTGAGATGGATTCCGGAGCCGCGGAGCGTGCCAGGGTTATCTCGGCATCTCGACCCGCAATCAGGTACTGCTCAAGCGGCGCCATGGTGGGATACGGCGCTTTGGCGTCCTGCGCTTGGCACGCTGCGCCGTGCATGACGACCAGCCCGAAGGTTGTTGCGATGATCGTCTTTACTGTGGTCGCCATGAGAATCTTCCGTTTCATTGATGTCTCCTGAGATATCCTCGGCAAGATACGTTTACATCAAGAGAGCGCGAACTTTCAAGAATCAGAGTCCTACTCTGCGGGCGGTCGGAATTCCCAGCATCCATCCCACGACTGCGCCCAAGAGAAGGTCGGAGCATAGCGTCTCCCAGAAGTGGCTGTGGGCTACGGAAGCGGGCATCAGCGGGTTGGGAATGAACAGCGCGAAGCTTCCTACTCCGAATAGCGCCGCGATGATGGCTGCGGTTTCAATTCTGCGGGTGTTCAACATCCTAACCACGGGATATGCGAATAGGACCCACAGGAGTCCCCGTGCGAATTGAAACGGCAGCATCCACGGCGTTGCCGTCATGGTAGAGCGCATTTGCTGGTAGAAGCTCTTTAGCTCCGTTGTTCCGGAGTAGTAGAGGCGAAGTTCGGGATTCTGCCAGGCCACGTAATATCCGAAGAGGTAATAGAGGACCACGTATACGATGGCGAGAATGGCAAAACGGGCCGCCTTGCTCTTCAAAGTGAGAGCGCGCTCGGCGTGTAGCTGCTCGGGGCCCCGTATTTTCCCCATGATCAGCACTGCCAGGGGAACAAACAGAACCGCGACTATTATTCCCATCACAAAAAGGCTCTTAATCAGTCCGGGCGGCATTTTCGCGCGCAAGTACACGATGGTTTCGATCTGGGTGATAACGGTCATCAGTCCGTAGAAAGTGAAAGTCAGCGCTGCGATCAACTTGAGTCCGCGCCAGCGCGAGTTCTGGATGATCCATGCAGTCACCAGCGAAACCAGGAACGTATAGACAAGCAGAGGTCCGAGCAACGAAGCGGCCAGTTGCGCCTGATCCGTTGAAGTGGACGCCGGCTGGGCTGAAGCTGATGGCGCCGGTGCCATGCCAACGACGTTAGTGGCAATGATGAAAACGATAATCAGAACCAGTGTGAGGACAAGGACTCGTAATGCGAACACGGCTGCAGCTTTCATCGCCGACCTCGCAGGGATGTGATTGCGGTGCTTCCAGCCCATAATTTACACTGCGCGGAATGTCAGAGTTGCAGTCTATCGCTCTCAGTTGACGCTGCTTGTGATGGTCGCTATCGCCATCTACATTGAGTAAAGCCGGGGAATCCAATGGATGCACTGCTGCTGCATCGAATTCATTTCGGATTTACCATCACTTTCCATTATCTGTTTCCTAAGTTGACCATGGGGCTGGCGCTGCTCATCGTGGCGCTCAAGACCATCGCTCTTCGTTCCGGCGATGAGCGCTACAACGAAGCTGCCCGCTTCTGGGCACGGATATTTGCTATTAATTTTTTGCTTGGAGTCGTTACTGGAATTCCCATGGAATTTCAGTTCGGCACCAACTGGTCTCAATTCGCGCGAACTACGGGAGGCGTGATCGGGCAACCGCTTGCGATGGAAGGAGTATTTTCATTCTTTCTCGAGTCGGCTTTCCTCGGGCTTTTCCTTTTTGGCGAGAAGCGTCTTTCCCCCTGGGGACACTGGGCATCCGCTTTGATGGTCTTCGTTGGCTCGTGGGTTTCTGGATTCTTCATCATCGTGACCAATGCCTGGATGCAGCATCCGGTCGCATACAGTGTGCTGCCAAATGGCGTATACGAAGTCACCAGCTTTTGGGGACTGCTCACCAATCCGTGGGCTCTGATTCAATATGCGCACAACATGTCAGGCGCGGTAATTACGGGATCGTTCGTAATGAGTTCGGTGGGAGCTTTCTATCTGTTGGAGAATCAATTCACGGAACACGCCAAAATATTTCTAAAAGTCGGAGTGATCGCTGGAGCAATTTCATGCGTTACGCAAATATTTCCAACCGGAGACCTTCACGGGCGCTACATGGCGCAGCACCAACCGGCTGCGACTGCCGCCATGGAAGGATTATTCAGATCCAAAAAGGGCGCGCCTATTGTCTTAATGGGGCAGCCAGACGAAAGGAGGCAGACGATTGACAATCCAATTGCGGTGAATGGCGTTCTCAGCTTCCTTATTTATGGGACTACGCTGGCTGAGGTGCAAGGTTTGGACAAAATTCCCCGCGATCAATGGCCGTCGCCGATGCCGCTGTTGTTTTATGCCTACCACATCATGGCCGGGCTGGGGACATGCTTCGTCGCATTGATGTCGATCGCCGCGTTTCTGTTATGGCGTGGAAAGTTATTTCAAACGCGCTGGGTTTTGTGGGCGCTGATGTTGAGTTTTCCTTTCCCTTACATCGCCAATACCGCGGGATGGATGACGGCCGAGATAGGACGCCAACCCTGGGTGGTTTACGGACTCATTCGAGTTTCGGAAGGCTACTCGAAATATGTTTCGGCTGGCAACGGTCTTTTTACTTTGCTCGGCTTCATGGGCATGTACGCCACGCTGTCAATTCTATTTATCATTCTTCTATATCGAATCATCAGTAAAGGTCCAGCGATACATGAGATGACGGCAACGAAAGGCAGTCCGATTACGCAAGCGTAGGGTGCCGTGAGGAGAGTCGATGGGATTCATCTGGTTCTGGCTCGTTGCCATCATGCTGGTTGCCTATGTCGTACTGGATGGCTTCGACATCGGCGTCGGAATCCTGCATCTCTTCCTGGCCCGCACCGAGCAGGAGTGCCAACTTACATTGCGAACGATTGGACCTGTCTGGGATGGAAACGAAGTCTGGCTTATCGCGGGCGGTGGAACACTCTATTTCGCATTTCCTCTTTTATATGCATCCGCCTTCAGCGGTTTTTATCTGGCCTTGATGATCGTGCTATGGCTGCTGATCCTGCGCGGGGTTGCGGTTGAACTACGCATGCAAATCGCGATGGGCGTATGGAAATCTTTTTTCGACGGACTGTTTGTATTTTCTAGTACCCTGCTTGCGATTTTCTATGGCGCAGCGCTAGCGAATGTTATCCGGGGAGTACCGCTGCAGGCGGATGGCTATTTTTTCCTGCCCCTATGGACCAACTTTTTAACCGGCCCGCAACCTGGAATTTTGGATTGGTACACGGTGATCGGAGGAATCATTGCTCTCGTCGCTCTTGGCGTTCACGGCGCACTGTATATCGCGGTTAAGACCGGGGGTGACTTGCAGTCTCGCGCCCGGAAAGCGGCTGGGTCTTTATGGATTGCCTTGTTGCTGCTCACGATTGTGAGCCTGACTGCAACCGTAAAGGCGCGTCCCGACACGCTCACGAATTATCGGAATTATCCGGTGGCCTTTGTTGTGCCGGTGGTAGTCGTCCTTTCCTTGCTGGGAATTATTTATTTCAATCGCAAATTGGCTGACCGAAATGCGTTTGCCTGCTCATGCGTTTACCTGGCGACGATGCTCATCGGCGCCGCAATCGGGCTTTATCCCCGCCTGCTGCCTGCGACGACGGGTACCGCATACGACATCAACATTGAGAACGCAATCTCGGGGCCGCACGCACTCCACGTCGGATTAGTCTGGTGGTCATTTGGCATGCTTCTGGCCGTTGGATATTTCGTGCTCGTGTATCGAATGTTCCGAGGCAAAGTTTCGTTGGAAGCCGGAGGATACGAACACTAAAGCCTAGCCATGAAGCGCCAATTATTGAGAATAGTGGCGGTCATTCTTGGCCTCTTAGGCTTGCTTTATTGTGGGGATTATCTTTCCATCCGCTACAGAATTCCGGGACATCGCGATCAATTTGGCACCGTAAACGTTCAAAGTTATTATGCGATCCACGAGAAGAACGGAAAAACCGAATACGACTATCAAGATCCCCAAGCTGAAACCTGTGTGAAGTCAATATTTCCTCACTTCGGGTACCTCCCATGCTGGTATGCAAGTCGTCACCTGGAGAAGCGTATTGACATTTGAGCCCAAGTGGCGCGAGTTGTGGACGAAATGAAAGTCTTCCAAAGTCTCGTTGAGAACGTCTCAATCCGGAAGCTATGGGAGTAGGTGCTTGCGCGGCCGTCGCGAGTCACTAACGAGTGAACATCAAAGTCCCCGCTCAAGCAGAGCTTGAAGAGGGCACCCGGCGTGATATTACAGGTGTTACCTTGGGCAGGGCGTTATTCGCGGCTCTTTCAGGTCATGGTACTCACCATCCTTGCCGAGATAAGTCCACTTCGCCTCGTAGCAAGCCGTTCGTCCATATCGCCCATCGCGGAAGCGATACAGGAACAACTCTTGCTCAGTCGCGGAGCCGTGCATTCCCAACACAACGTCGAAGTAACCGTCTGTCCGCGTTCGCTGAATAGTGAATGACTGGATCGCTGCCTTCTTCAGCAGCAGCCTATAGCCGGTGCTATCCCTTCCAAAAATCCAAAAGGAACAGTTTCCTGTTGGGCTGCACATCTGATCGTCACTTGCTTGACAGACTACCTCAGGTACGCCGTCGCCGTTCAGGTCGAGCGGTTTCACCCGCGTCCTTGCAGCTCGTTCCCTCGGCTTCGATTCGCCCTTGAATTGTTCGACTAAGGCTTCGAGCAGTCTAGTCCGGTCTGACGGGCTAATGTCCTTGGATGTGGAGAGCGACTGCCCAGCAACGGTAAGCTCTTGAGCATTTTGCCAATTCCACGTAAAGCTCCGCCCGGCAATCGGTCTCTGCCCACTAGAAGCGACCACCAGCAAGAGCAACGCAATGACGTTTTTCACGCCAGAATTCTACATGGAACTGAGCGGTGCGTCTTTGACATACCGTCTGTAGATCCGTTCGCCCGTTAGTTTTCGAGAACCAAGCGGACTAGGACGCAACAGCTACGGTCGACCCATTCTCCGCGCCGCCATCTTTTCCAATTGAGTTGAGTCGGGTGAGTATTTCCGGCGGAAGTTGCAACGTGGCCGCCGAAAGATTCTCCCGAAGATGCGTGCGCGATGATGTCCCCGGGATAAGCAAAATGTTCGGCGAACGTTGCAGTAGCCACGCCAGCGCCACCTGCATGGGAGTAGCTCTGACCGATGCGGCCGCCGTATCGAGCGTCGACGACTGCAGCGGCGTGAAGCCGCCAAGAGGGAAGAACGGCACATAAGCAATGCCATGGCTCGCGAGGTTCTGGATAAAGCCCTCATCATCCCGGTGCGCAACGTTGTAGAAATTCTGCACGCAAACGATCTCGGTAATTTTCTGACCTTCCGCGAACTGCTCGGGACTGATGTTGCTCAGACCGATATGCTGAATTAGTCCTTGTCGCTTGAGTTCGGCTAGCATAGTAAGTGGCTCTTCAATCGATCCCTCTGTCGGAGCTGAGAACCCTCCAACCCGTAGATTCACTACATCCAGCCTGTCGAGTCCAAGATTTCGCAGATTGTCATGCACGCCGTCGATCAATTCCTGACGCGATAAGGCATGCAGCCAGGACTTGTCCGGACCGCGGCGAGCACCGAGCTTTGTCACAACCACAAGCCCGTCGGGATAGGGATGAAGCGCCTGCTTGATGATCTGGTTGGTCACGTGTGGACCGTAGTAGTCGCTGGTGTCGATGTGATTCACGCCCGCTGCCACCGCCTCTCGCAGCACGGCAATCGCCTCTTCAACATCACGAGGCGCGCCCCACACTCCCGGACCGGCAAGTTGCATCGCGCCATAACCCATACGGTTCACGATCATCGAGTTGCCGGACAGGGCGAAGGTTCCGCCAAGTTTCGTCTGTTGCGTCATTGGTTTTCTCCTTAAGTCGGTTGCCACTCTCACTCAAGTCTGGTTTACTCGTTGTTAGATGAAGAAAGCTTCAGGTTAGGACTTCGCTCCACCCCAACACTACGCAATCCCCGACGGAACGGCTAAACTATCTTTAGGAAGGCCATCCTCATGAACAGCTTTAATAGCCGCTCCACTCTTCGCGTGGGCAAGCTCGACTACGAGATTTATCGTCTTGATGCGCTCGACCAGCAGGGTATTTCAACCAAGCATCTGCCGTATTCCTTGCGGATTTTGCTGGAAAATCTGCTGCGCACCGAGGATGGCCGCAATGTAAAGAAGCAAGACATCGAGGCATTGGCGAGATGGGGCAGCAAGAGTTCGACCAGCAAGACTGCGTGCGACAGCGAAATTGCCTTCACGCCAAGCCGCGTGCTGCTCCAGGATTTCACCGGCGTTCCGGCTGTCGTGGACCTTGCCGCGATGCGCGATGCCATGAGCAAATTTTCAGGCGATCCGAGCCTGATTAATCCGCTTCAGCCGGCGCAGTTGGTGATCGATCATTCGGTGCAAGTGGATTCTTTTGGCACGCCGCAATCATTCGGCCTCAATGCGGAACTGGAATTCCTGCGCAACAAGGAACGATACGCATTTCTCCGCTGGGGACAAACTGCATTTCGCAATCTTGCGATTGTTCCGCCAGACATGGGAATCGTGCATCAAGTAAATCTCGAATACCTGGCGCAGGTCGTCTTCGTCCAGGAATCGAACGCCAAACGCTCGGCGTATCCAGACACACTGGTCGGCACCGACAGTCACACGACCATGATTAACGGGTTGGGCGTGTTGGGATGGGGCGTCGGCGGAATCGAGGCTGAGGCTGCGATGCTGGGACAGCCGGTTTCCATGCTGATTCCGCACGTGGTCGGCGTGAAGCTGACGGGCAGGCTGCGCGAGGGCGCAACGGCTACCGATCTCGTTCTGACCATCACGGAAATGCTTCGCAAGTACGGCGTGGTCGGAAAATTTGTCGAATATTTTGGTCCGGGACTTCCCGAACTTTCTCTCGCCGATCGCGCGACCATCGGCAACATGTCGCCGGAGTATGGCGCGACCTGCGGTATTTTCCCTGTCGACAAAGAGACTCTCAACTACCTGCGCTTGACTGGACGTACGGAAGAGCAAATCGCATTGGTCGAAGCTTACTGCCGCGAGCAAGGATTGTTCCACGACGCGAAAACGTCCGAGGCCGAGTATTCGGAGCTGCTAGCTCTCGATTTGGATTCCGTCGAGCCGAGCATCGCTGGTCCGAAGCGTCCGCAGGATCGTGTTGCGCTGTCGAAGGCGCGAGATTCCTTCGAGAGTGCGCTTCCAACATTGTTAAAGCCGGGACAGAACTCGACGCCCGCCGCGGCAGGCAGCAACGGAAATCTTCATCATGGAAGCGTAGTCATAGCTGCCATCACCAGTTGCACCAATACGTCGAATCCGTCGGTAATGATCGCCGCCGGATTGCTCGCAAAGAAAGCGGTTGAACGCGGACTCGAAGTTCCGAGTTGGGTGAAGACTTCTCTTGCACCGGGATCAAAAGTCGTCACCGATTATCTGGATCGCGCCGGCCTAACCGGATATCTCGAGAAACTTAAATTTAATACTGTCGGATATGGCTGCACGACTTGCATTGGAAATTCCGGGCCTTTGCCGGAAGAGATTTCGCGGGTTGTCGACGAGAATGGATTGGTCGTTGCCTCGGTTCTTTCCGGTAACCGTAATTTTGAAGGGCGGATCAACTCTGAGGTTCGTGCCAACTATTTGATGTCCCCACCGCTGGTGGTTGCATTCGCGCTCGCCGGACGTATCGATGTTGATCTTCGCAAAGATCCTGTCGGGAAAGATAAGCAGGGCAAGCCTGTATATCTTGCCGATTTGTGGCCTTCGCAGCGGGAAGTAGAAGAGACGATTCAAAGTTCAATTTCGTCGAGCATGTTTCGTAAGAGTTACGGAGAGATCTACGACGGCGATGATCGATGGCGTTCGCTGCCAGTTCCGGAGGGCGAGACTTATGCGTGGGATGAAAATTCAACTTACATTCGACGCGCGCCTTACTTCGACGATATGACTTTGCGGCCGGGGCAGGTCGAGGAAATTAAAGATGCTCGAGTACTTGCCGTGCTTGGAGACAGCGTCACCACCGATCATATTTCCCCCGCGGGCTCGATCAAGAAAGACAGTCCCGCTGGAAAATATTTGATCGAACACGGCGTGAAGCCTGGCGATTTCAACTCCTACGGATCGCGCCGCGGCAATCATGAAGTGATGGTTCGCGGTACGTTCGCTAATGTCCGTTTGCGAAACAAAATGGTTCCGAACCTTGAGGGAGGATTCACGCGGCATCTTCCCGATGGAGCTGAGATGTCAATTTTCGAGGCCTCGGAAAAATATGTCGCCGACGGAGTTCCTCTCATTATCATTGCGGGCAAAGAGTATGGATCAGGATCGTCGCGCGATTGGGCCGCTAAAGGCCCACGTCTCTTAGGAGTGCGCGCTGTGATCGCGGAGAGTTATGAGCGCATCCATCGCTCGAATCTGGTGGGCATGGGGATTGTCCCGCTGCAATTCGTCTCTGGCGAGAATGCGCAATCGCTGGGAATCACTGGCGAGGAGGTTTTCGAGATTTCAGGAATCCGCGAGTTGACTTCGAATTTCGTCCCGGGACGCGAAGTTAGAGTGCGCGCAGCTTCGAATGGACCGACAAAAGAATTTCACGCCCTCGTCCGCATCGATACTCCACAAGAAGCGCAATATTACGCCAACGGCGGAATTCTTCAATATGTTCTCCGGCAGTTGCTGGCGGCTAAACCGACAGCGCAAACCGTGAGCGTCTAGGCTCGGGTTTTATGTGGGGCGGACACTCTTGTCCGCCGCTGTCCCGAGCTAATCGGATAGCTTTGAAGGGCACGGCCTCCGGCCGTATGTGTCAACATTGATTACGAGCAAACGCTTGTTCCAATTTGGAATGGCACTCTTCTAATGTGACGGACGACCTTGTTCACCAGGGACAGTGTGATTAGGCTGCATTGGGCCCGTAGTGTAATGGGAGCACGTTAGCCTGTCCAGCTACAAGGTGCGGGTTCGAGTCCCGTCGGGTCCACGGCTCCCCGTTGGTAGGGCAGCTGCGAGGAGGCTCGGGACAGGGTGCCTCCTCAAGTAACATTGACTTCGACAGTTGTGTACGCGAGAATAGATTTCGTAGCTGGACAGGTTATGCCCCGGGTGACAACGTCCGGGGCTTTTGTATTTTGGGGTTACGTCTTTTCTCCAGGTCCCTCGCAGGCGGACGCTGGTAATATTCCTGGACGGACCCCGGTGATGAAAGCTGTTCATTCGACGATTGCCGCCCTGATCGCCCTGCTGTGCCTTGGTGGTTGCGTCTTCGCTCAGGCCAGTCCCGATTGGACGGAGCCTTTTCCGCCCTATCGTGTTGTCGGGAACCTCTACTACGTCGGCAGCAAGGGACTCGCTTCGTATCTGATTACGACGCCCGAGGGACATATCCTTATTAACAGCAGCATGGATAGTTCAGTCCCGCTTATCCGCGACAGCGTCGAGAAGCTGGGCTTTAGATTCAGCGACATCAAGATTCTGCTCATCAGCCATGCGCATTGGGACCATTGCGCCGGGGCCGCACGGCTGAAGGAAATGACGGGAGCGAAGTACTTCGTGATGGAGCAGGATGTCCCAGTCGTCGAATCTGGAGGCAAAACTGATTTCCAATATGGCGCTTCTCCCGCCATGCAATACAGGCCCACAAAAGTAGATCGTGTTCTTCATGACGGGGATGAAGTACGCCTGGGAGACACGGTCTTGGTGGCGCACCTCACTCCGGGTCATACCAAGGGCACTACAACGTGGACTACAAAGGCAAGTGAGGGCGGCAAGCTATACAGCGTAGTGATCGTCGGAAGTCCGAACGTGAATCCCGGATACAAGCTGGTAGGCAACACGCAGTATCCGCAGATCGCTCAGGACTACGAGCTCGGCTTCAAGGTCTTGAAAAGTTTGCCCTGTGATGTTTTCCTTGGCGCCCACGGCGAATACTACGGAATGGAGGCGAAGTTCGCGCGAATGAAACCGGGCGCGGCGAATCCATTCATCGATCCGGATGGCTACAAGAGCTACGTTGCCGAGAGAGAACAGGCATTCCGCGAGGAGCTTAAGAAACAGTCGCAGCCGAAGCCATGACGAACTAGGCTGGATCCTCTTTCGCTGGGTGCCAAGGGTATGACTAGCGTGGTCTTCGTCAAGTAGGACCCCGGACTTCCGGAGGTATCAAATGCTTGGGAGCTCTGCAAATCGCCAACCACTGGTGATAACTTTCTCTGTGTTTCTGCTGGGGATTTTGTGTTCGCCCAGGGAGGTTCCCATGAGCCATGCCCAGAATGTGCAGTCACAGGAGCAAGCCACGCGCGCAGTCATCGCCAATTTCAACGAGGCCTTCAATCGGCGCGACGCTGACGGGTTGGCCGCATTTCTGACTGACGACACGGTGTTCGAGGACACGTCGCCCGCCCCCGACGGCAAGCGCGTCGAGGGAAAAGCGGCCGTGGTCGAATTCTGGCGCGGATGGTTCGTCCGCAATCCCGACGCACACTTCGATGCAGAAGAAATGATCGTCAGCGGAAATCGCGCCACAGTCCTGTGGGTTTATCGCAAGATTCGCAACGGCCAGCCCTGGCACTTGCGCGGTGTCGATGTTTTCACCGTGCGCGATGGAAAAGTATCGGCAAAGCTCGCTTATGTGAAAGGCTGAAAACTCCCCTCCAGGCTCAGCCAGTGATTCCCAGATTGACAATGATTCTGGCCTTCCAATAAGGTCTGTTTGCTAATGACCCGAAGCCAGCAACCTGCCGTGACTCTCTTTGCCATCGGGATGATTGGTCTCGGTGTTCTTGCGCTGATCTACGGCGATTTCGCGTTGGTGTGGCAGCCCGTGGCCCCATGGGTGCCTGGGCGTACCGCTCTCGCCTACGCTTCCGGAGTTCTCATGTTGCTAGGAGGCGTTGGACTGCTTTTCAACGCCACCGTTGCGTGGTCGATTCGCATTCTTTGTCCCTATCTCATCATTTGGGCGCTGCTGAAGGTGCCCGCCTTGTTCGTTGCGCCGGGGATGGAAGCCGTATGGCTCGGCCTCGGCGAGCTTACCGTTCTTCTCGCCGGGGGATGGGTTCTCTTTGCCCGGCTCTCCGGCCTCCCAGACAACTCGCCGCTGGCATTCCTCACGGGAGACAGCAGCATCCGTTTTGCGCGGATCCTCTTCGCTGTTTCTCTCATACCCATCGGGCTCTCTCACATTGTTTATGTGCAGGCGACGGCTGACCTCGTGCCAGCGTGGCTTCCTTACCGGACGGGCTGGGCCTACCTCACCGGCGCCGGACACATCGCCGCCGGACTGGGCGTGTTGTTCTCTGTTCTTCCTCGCGCGGCCGCGTGGGCGGAAGCGGGAATGTTGAGCGTGTTCACGCTCCTTGTCTGGATTCCCCCAGTATCGGCCGCCCCGAGGACACGTTTGCCATGGACAGCGTTTTTTATCTCATGGACGGTCGCATCCGGCGTATGGGCGGTGGCCCAAAACATCACATCGAAGTCGTCTGCAACTACTTGAGGCTCTCTACATACGCGATCAACGCCTTCAGATCATCCGGGGGAAGGTCAATGGGCGGCATGCCACCGGCAGTCATCTTGGCTGTGGGATGCTTGAAAAGTTCGGCTACCTGGTCTGGTGAAAATTTGGCGGATACGCCGATCAGGGCAGGTGCCGCTGCGGTGCCCACTCCTCCGTCTCCGTGGCAAGCGTTACAGGATTGGGCTTCGAAAATCGTTTTTCCTTTGGCGGCTAGCGGATCCGCAAGCGTCACGTTTGCCGCGGCGAGTGATGCGGAAGAGAGCTCCGGCTCAAATGGCTTGCGCGCGTATTCGTTCTCTTCAGCTGCCTGTTTCGCTAATTGTTGCACGACGCTCGGGTCGTGACGGTCCAAATACTGACTTCGCAAACCTAACCCTAGCAGCGCGAATACAACGAACGCATACGACACCATCGCGATCGGCCGCTTCCACGGCCGCCGTTCAACGCTGCGATCCAAGAAAGGCAGCGCAAGGATAGCCATGACAATTATCGTCGGAATTACCAGTACACCAATGATCGCCGCCGAGCCGTGCCAGTATTTCAACCACTGAAATATTGGCAAGTAGTACCACTCCGGTCGCGGAATGTATTGTGCGTCCGCCGGATTAGCAGCTGGACCCAATTTCATTGGCGCGAAAAAGCAAAGCAAACCGAGTCCAGCAATGAGCAAAGCAGTTAGCGAGAGGTCCATCAATACCTGGCGCGGATAAAACGGCTCTGCTTTTTGTTTCGGGTGATAGGGATCTTCGTTGACGGGTCCAGCAGCGCCGACTTTGCGGAAGAGGAAAATATGGGACGCCAGCAGCGCAAAGATTAAGGCCGGAACAAAGAAAACATGGGCTACGAAAAAACGAGATATGGTGAGAGTGCCCATGTCGGTGCCGCCGCGCATCATGCGCTTAATGCTCTCGCCAATCCACGGGACCTCGCTGACTGCGTTTGTACCGACTGCGGTAGCGAAATATGCCCTCTGGTCCCAGGGAAGCAGATAACCAGTGAAAGCCATCGCGAGGACCAGCCCGAAGAGCATGCATCCAGAAAGCCAAAGCAGCTCGCGGCGCCCTTTGTACGATCCGTAGATGTACGTTTGCGACAGGTGCAGAAATAAAACGACAATCATTGCACTCGCGCCATATGCGTGGAGACTTCGCAGAAAAGACCCCGCAGTAACTGCCTTCGTTATGTACGCAACCGTGGTGTGCGCGTGATCGGCTGAGGGCACATAGTAAAGAGCGAGAAATATTCCGGTGATTACCTGGGAAATGAAAATGAATAGCAGCCCTGATCCGAAAATGTAGGCGAATCGGGCGCCACCGGGAATGGGCTCATCGAGAGTGATTCGAAGCAGATCGTCCAATCCGGTTCGATGATTCAGCCATGCCCGGAATCCTGTTCGCGCTGGCGGTGCCGCTTCAGGGGCGCTTTTATTAGAATGCATCCCTTCCAAGTTCCTTCCTAGCCGATGTCTTCCTAGCCAATGACTTCCTTATCGGAGACGAGTTGCCGGAAATATTGGAATCGCACTTGTAATTGGCCGTCCTGAACCGTGGTTTCCAGCGTATCCATGCCACGCTGTGAAGGTCCGCTCACACGCGTCCCGTCCGGAGTGAAGGTGGCGCCATGGCACGGACAAACGAACTGCTTTTTTTCCTTGTTCCAAGGCACCGTACAGCCGAGGTGCGGACAAACCGAAGTAAGAACGCGAAGCTGCCCTTGACTGTCTTTTGTCACGTAGACGGCCTTCTCAGATATTGTTTTGCGCCAACCGTCCACTTGCTCAATCTGAATAGTTTTCAATACGGGATCGGCTAGGGACGAAAACTCGTTAAGCTCCCCCACGGGTGAACTTTTGAGCTCGGTTGTTCGGCGGAGCAATGGGAAGAGTGCGAAGCGGACCAGGGGCACCGAAAGCAGACCACCAACGAAGACAGATCCCAAGCCAAGTAGTGCTCCGAGAAAAGAGCGTCTATCTTCGAGAGACGGCGCTGGCGGTGGGCAGTCTGCGGATTCAACCATGCAATCCCTCAATCATGGCAGCTCGACAATGGGAAGACCAACAGCAGTCGTCTTCAATACCAAACCTACTTCTTTGGGAGCTGTCGAATGTAAGCCACCAACTTTGTTACATCGTCCGGCGGGATCTTGGCGCCGAAAGCTGGCATTTTCGCCTTGCCCTTGGTGATTGCTTCGATCAGCGCTGCGTCGCTTTGTTTTTGGACTTCCTCAGATCGCAGATCCTTCGCGTGGACTGCCTTGCCAGTTGCGCCGTCCCCGCTGCCGTCGGCTGAGTGACACAGGACACACTTTGTCTTATAAATTGTTGCGGGATCCGATTCGGCCTGCATCACAACCGGCACAACCAGCCCCAACAAAATAACCATTTGACTCAGCAGTCGCAAAAGCTTTCGCATTTTATCTCCTCGGCTCCAGAAACGAATCGCGCCAGCACATATAGCGGGTTGTTCCCGGACGCATCCTTGCTGGCGCCACCGTAATTTGTTGCGGCGCCATCAAACCGCCAATACCCGGTATATTGCAATGCCAGTTCAATGTTTTGTACGGTCCCACCCTTCGTTTTCTGAAGGGTGGGTGCGGGGGAGGCTACGCAGCTTTGCGTGGTTCTGTCGTCTCTGGCTCGGGAACCGTTTCATTTGTGAAAGAAAGATTTGGGGCTTCGGTGTCCTCCAGCTTCCTCTGTTTTCTCCATCTGCCGAAGGCAGGAATCAGCGTGCCTAAGACGAGTACCAGCACGGCAACCGAAACCAAGAGCCACGTAGATCTGCCCTTATGAGCCACGACCGGTTGCGGAGTCGCGACCGGAGCAGGGGTGCTAACTGTCTCCGAGGACGGGATGGCATTCGCAGCGGGTGTTGCCGCCTCCGAAGGGAGCGGAGTGACCGTCTCCGGAGATGGGCTTACCGTCGCTGCGGGCACAGGAGCGGCTGCATCTTTTGCGCCCGACGCTCTCCGGGGATGCTTCGACAGCGGCGCTGCGTGAGCAGCTTTTGCAGCAGGTGGAGTGACGGTTTCCGGTGACGGGCTAACCGTCGCTGCGGGCGGAATGACAGTATCCGCAGCCGGGCTAGCCGTCGCCGGAGGTGGAGCAACAGTTTCCGTGGCAGGCGGAATGGCAGTCTGCGGGGGGGGATTAACCGTGGCGGCGGGTGGAGCGGCGTTCGCAGCGGGTGGAGCAGCGGCGCCCGTGTCGGTGCCGGTGTCGGGGGTCTGCGCAAATCCCAGCGTCAACAACGCTGTCGATAGAACAATGAGTAATAACGCTCTTTTCATGGAATCCTCCTAAGGTTCTCGCCTAGCGGCGATCTGAGGTTTCACTTGGGATTTAATCTTGCTGTAGGCCCTACGCAGAACACTCGCGCGTTGTGCACCGTTTGAGTCCCGGCCTGGGAACCTGGAGCAGCCACAGTGGAACAGCGCGAATCCTACCTCGCATACCTTTGACTGTCTGTTCACAACCGCTCACATTCGTCAGGAATTCCATCGCTGAATTACCGCGGAAATCAACGCGATTTACCCCTCCAGTGCTAAACTACTGGGAACTTTATGGCTGATACTCCCCGCTCCCGAACTTTGCTGTGGATTGTCATTGGAGGAGGCACCTTCTTCCTCTTCGTCATGTCGGTATTCGTTCTGGTATTTCTGGCATTGCACGCTGGAGGAGATCAAGCTTCGCTACATGCCTTCGGGGACAAGATTGGGGTTGTCGATCTGGAAGGCGTGATCGTCGATCCGGGAGTGATTGTTCCCCAGCTTAAAAAGTTCGGCGATGACGATTCCATCAAGGCCATCATCATCAGGGTGAATTCACCGGGCGGCGGGGTGGCAGCGTCCGAGGAGATTTATCGCGCGGTCAAGCGAGTGCGCGACGAAAAACACAAACGCATCGTGGCTTCAATTAGCACTGTAGGAGCCAGCGGCGCTTATTATGTCTCTTCGGCGACCAACAAGATTTATGCCGACAACGGCAGCATCGTCGGCTCGATTGGCGTGATTATGGAGTGGCTGAACTACGGCGATCTGCTGCGCTGGGCAAAGCTAAAGCAGGAAATCCTAAGCGTTGGCGAATTCAAAGATACCGGAGATCCCACTCGCGAGCTGACACCCGCCGAGCGCGCATATTTGCAATCCCTCGCCGACAATATGTATTTGCAATTTGTGCGGGCGGTCGCCGAAGGGCGCAATGCCAAAGTTGAAGACATAAAGGCCATCGCGAATGGAAAAGTGTGGACGGGCGAAGAGGCACTGTCGATGCACCTGATTGACCAGATTGGGGATTTCCAGGCCGCAGTCGATGACACGGCAAAGGCGGTCGGGATTAAAGGCGAGCCGGTGCTGGTGCGCCCTGAACTCGAACGAAAGACGGTGTTGGATTTGCTGTTCGGAGACGTGTCACAGTGGTTGCCCACGAAAGAAAAGCTGATGGAAAATCAGATGGGATTTTATTATTTGTGGAAGTAGGCCTGCGGCTGATTGGCGAATTGTTGGATTTACGGATTGACGAATTTTAAAACCGGCAACTGATTCAGAAATTCGGCAATGCTAAAATTCGAAAATCCGGCAATACAATTCATGTCTAAAATCTAGTTGGTAAGGGACGTTATGACAAAAGCTGATCTGATCGACGAAGTCTCGCGGCTGGCGGAGCTTACACGCAAGGACAGTGAAGTGATTGTCGAGACAATTTTTGACAGCATCGTGCGATCGCTTCGGGTCGGCGACAAGATTGAGATCCGCGGCTTTGGCAGCTTCCGAACCCGCCAGCGCAATCCCCGGGTCGGACGCAATCCGAAGACAGGAGACCGTGTCGAGGTCCCCGCAAAAAAGATTCCATTCTTCAAGCCCAGCAAAGAACTCAAAGATCTGGTGAATACTGGCGGAAGCGCACAACCTGCCGCGCCGGCTGCCGCCGCCACACCGCCACAATAGTCTGGGCGAAAGCACACTCCTGAACCGCAACGCAGAAATTGTCATCTGGAATTACCGCCGTGGAACGCTTCAAAATTTCCATCCCTGACGAACAGATTGAAGAGTTAAAGGCTAGACTGCGATCCACTCGTTGGCCTGGCTCGGTCCCCGATTCGGGATGGGCCTATGGGGCCGACCTCAAGTACATGCAGGAGCTCCGCGAATACTGGCTGACGCAATTTGATTGGCGGCGCCAGGAAGAACGAATGAACCGGTTCGCCCACTTCAAAGAGAATGTGGACGGCCTCAAGATTCACTTCATACACGAACGCGGTGAGGGCAAGAATCCTCTGCCGCTGCTGATCACGCATGGTTGGCCAGGATCGTTTCTCGAGTTCCTCGAAATTATTCCGATGCTGACGCATCCGAGCCGTTTTGGCGGGCAGGCAGAAGACTCGTTCGACGTGATTGCCCCGTCGCTCGTAGGATTTGGATTCTCAGAAGCTTCAACCCGTCGCGGATGCAATGTGACTGAGATCGCGAAGCTATGGAACAAGTTGATGACAAGCCTCGGATACTCCACATACGTCGCGCAGGGCGGCGATTTCGGAGCAGCCGTGAGTACGCGCCTGGCGATGCTTCATCCGGATTGCGTGAAAGCAATTCACCTGAATTACATCCCTGGTTCATACCAGCCGTATTTGGAGCATGACAATCGAACCGCAGCAGAGCGTGAATTTGCGCAAACCCTCGATGGGTGGCTACAGAAGCATGGAGCCTACAGCCATGTTCAGCGAAATGAGCCGCAGACCCTGGGCATCGCGCTGAACGATTCTCCGATGGGCCTGGCCGCGTGGTTAGTCACAAAGTTTCGGGAATGGTCGGACTGCGATGGAGATGTCGAGAAACGGTTCAGCAAAGACGCGTTGCTGGCGAACATTAGCCTCTACTGGTTCACGCAAACGATTACATTGTCTGTCCGTCTGTATTACGAGAGCAAGCTTGCTCCGTTGCAGTTGGGGCGCGGCGAGCGAATAACCGTCCCGTGTGCCGTCGCTCGTTTCCCGATAGAGTCGCCCTTTCCTCCCCGTAAGTGGGTCGAACGAGGCTAAAACGTGGTTCGATGGACCGAAATGCCGCGCGGTGGACACTTCGCCGCGGCGGAAGAGCCGGCGCTTCTGGCTGACGATCTCAGGTCTTTCTTCCGCGACTTCCGATAATTCCCACCCCTAACCTCTTGTAACTGAACGCGTTCAATTATTACCTTGACAGGAATTGGCGCATGGGCGAGTATTTGAACATGTTCAACACGGCAAATCTCACTGGGAAAGGCGAACTCACCCGTAACACAATTCTGGAAAGTGCCCTTCAATTGTTTCGAGACAAGGGATTTGACGCTGCTACGATGCGCGACATTGCCGCCCAAGCTGGTGTTGCCCTTGGCGCCGCGTATTACTACTTCGACTCGAAAGATGCAATTGTGATGGGTTTCTACGAGCGCGCCCAAGAACAAATGGCTCCCCTGGTCGAAGGGGCGCTGGCCAACGCCAAAGGCTTGCACGACCGCCTGCACGCCATCATTCGGGTAAAGCTCGAATATTTCTCCGCAGATCGCAAGCTGATGGGGGCGCTTTCCGCACACATCGATCCGCAGCATCCGCTTTCCCCATTCAGTAAGGAAACTCGCGCTATTCGCGACCACGACGTCAGGTTTTTCTCCCGCGCTCTCGAGGGCGCGAAGGTGCGCGTCCCGGAAGACCTGAAAGTCCATCTGCCCCGCGTGTTGTGGCTTTATCAAATGGGACTGATTCTCTTCTGGGTCTACGACTCCTCGCCCAAACAAAAGGGCACCATGAAACTCTTTGAGAAGAGCCTCGAAATGGTAGTCGCGCTTATCAAGCTTGCCAGCTTCCCCCTGCTGCGCCCGGTCCGAAAACTCGCCATCGGCCTGCTTGAAATCGCTTACGGGGAAGATGCTCTTGAAGCGGGAGAACAGGCGCAATGACGACGACTCGACAGCTCCGCATCGTGATTCCGGGAGGCAGCGGCCAAGTTGGCACGATTCTGGCTCGGCACTTTCATACTCAAGGCCACCATGTCACCGTGCTTGCGCGCAGTAAACGCGCCGCGCCGTGGCCAGTGGTTAAGTGGGATGGCACGACGCTCGGCGATTGGACATCCGCACTCGATGGCGCGGATGTGCTTATCAACATGTCGGGCCGGAGCGTGAATTGCCGCTACACCGCCAAAAACCGCGCCGAGATTAAGGAATCCCGCGTTGCGACCACTAGGTTGCTCGGGCAGGCAATCACTCAATTGGCACATCCGCCACGTCTGTGGATGAATGCCAGCACCGCCACAATCTACCGCCACGCGTTGGACCGGCCCATGGACGAGGCCACCGGCGAGATCGGAGGCAACGAGGAAGATCGCGAGATCCCGAGCACCTGGAGGTTCAGCATCGATGTCGCCACCAGCTGGGAGGAATCCTTCTTCTCTTCGAACACGGCCAATACTCGCAAGGTTGCTCTTCGCAGTGCACTGACTATGAGTCCGGACGGAGGTGGCGTTTTCGACCAGTTCCTTCGCTTGGTAAGGTTCGGCTTGGGAGGCCGCGCTGGCTCCGGAAAGCAATTCGTCTCCTGGATTCACGACCACGACTTTGTTCGCAGCTTCGATTTTCTGATCGCACACGAAGAACTGGACGGCCCCATCAATCTCGCGGCACCGAACCCATTGCCTAACCGCGAATTTATGGAGGCTTTGCGGCAGGCTGCGGGAATACGGATTGGTCTTCCTTCCACTCGCTTGATGCTCGAAGTGGCCACGTTTTTCCACCGCACCGAGACCGAACTCATTCTAAAAAGCCGCCGCGTCGTTCCCGGTCGCCTCCTACAATCCGGCTTCAATTTTGAATTCCCCGACTGGCCTAGCGCAGCCAGAGACTTGGTCACCCGCTACCGCTTGAGAAGCAAGAGAGGAACAAATGAATGATCTTGGAACGAAACCATCCATAAGCCGTTCGCAGTGGACCCTCATTTTTTTGATTCTTGCGGTCAGTGCCGGCAGTGTCATGTATCGCCTAATCGTGCGGGGGAGGCTCGAGCAGACTGCCGTGCTATTTGTCGGCATCCCGGCGGTATTGGCGGTTCTATTGGCGATGATGCCAAATGCAAAGAGTGCGAAGGGCGGAATCATAAGAGGCCTCGCTCTCTTCTTGCTTCTTTCGGGCCCTCTCCTCGGCGAAGGTTTCATCTGTATCTTGATGGCTTCGCCGATCTTCTTCCTGGTAGGGCTGATTGTGGGTGCGATTGTCGACTCGAACCGTGAGAGACGGCAGACCACTCTTTCCTGTGTTGTGTTGTTACTCCTTCCCATCAGCATCGAAGGCAGTTCTCCGAGGTTGTCATTCAACCGCGAAGAAACGGTGCAAGCGTCACAAGTCGTTAATGGATCAGAACAGGACGTGCGGGTGGCACTCAGTCACAGCCCTCGAACTGATCTGCCGTTGCCGCTCTATGGAAGACTCGGATTTCCGCGTCCAACGAAAGCTTGGGGCGATGGCCTTGAAATCGGCGCTACCCGGACGATTCACTTTGCTGGCGGTGAGGGCAAACCTGGCGACCTGCTGCTGAAGGTGAGCGAATCCCGTACTGGCTATGTTCGATTTGACGCGATATCTGACCACACCAAGATCGCTCACTGGCTGAACTGGCAGTCGTCGGAGATCGAGTGGACTGCCGTCGATGCGCAGCACACTCGCGTGAGTTGGACTCTGCACTTCGAAAGGCGACTCGATCCAGCTTGGTACTTTCGTCCATGGGAACGATACGCGACTCGCTTGGCGGCGGAATATCTGATCCGGGCCAATGCAACTCCGGTGCCCGAAAAACAAGGAGAATAAGGCGATGGGGCGTGTCGCGGCCATTCGATTCTTGGGACTCTACGTCCCCGTCATCGCTGCTTTCCTTCTTGCGTTTCTGCGACGGCAGCGTAAACGGATCTTTCCCGCAGCGCTGCTGGGATTTGTTTGGACTCTGCCATCGTTGCTTGCTCTTCAATTGCTCAATCTGCATTTCGGCTGGTGGCAGTTCAACGCGCAGGGCGGGCTATTTCGCGGAATGCCGGTCGATCTTTTCCTCGGATGGGCGGTGCTTTGGGGAATCCTTCCAATCCTAACCTTCCACGAGACGCGAATGGTTTGGGTGACTGCGGTTTTCTTTGGCGTTGATCTGATCCTGATGCCAGCGTGTTTCCCTGTTGTTGCACTTGGCCATCGCTGGCTGATGGGTGAATTTGCTGCGATAGGTCTCGTCCTGCTTCCTGCGCAGTTCTTCGCGCGATGGACTCTCAACGATACGCACCTAAAATCGCGCGCGATACTTCACGTTTTGGCAGCGGGCGGAGTGTTTCTCTTCCTAATCCCTGAAATTGGCTTCGCGCTTCAAAATGGCTGCGGATGGGACGCGTTGCTCTCCCAACCCTCATGGTTGCGCAGCTTGGAATTGCAAGCCATCGCGCTACTTGGACTTGTGGGGGTCTCAGCGGTTCAGGAATTTGCGCAACGTGGCAGAGGTACTCCAATCCCATATGATCCCCCGAAGCAACTTGTGATAAGCGGGTTTTACCGTTATGTCTCCAACCCCATGCAACTGTCGTGCGCCCTGGTGATGACTGCCTGGGGCGCAGTGCTCCGAAATCCGTGGCTGACAACTGGAGGTGTTATAGCCTTTCTATATAGCCTCGGGCTCGCCGCTTGGGATGAAGGCGAAGACATGAGAGTTCGTTTCGGCAAGCCTTGGGTGGAGTACCGGAACAACGTTCACGCCTGGATACCGCGAATGACGCCATGGCATGCTTCCGATCGTCCGCCTGCGCGACTGTACATTGCCGAGACCTGTGGTCCTTGCTCAGAAGTGCGACGCTGGTTCGAATCTCACGGTGCCGTCGGCTTACGAATTGTCGCAGCCGAGGATCATCCAACGCGGGATTTGCGGCGCATCACTTACGATCCGATGGATGATACCGGGGACGAGGAGGGTGTGCGTGCGTTCGCGCGTGGGCTTGAGCACATTAACCTGCGATGGGCGTCTGCCGGCGCCTGCCTACGTCTCCCCGGAATTTCGCAGGTGGTTCAGATTCTCCTCGATACCAGCGGGCTTGGCCCACGCCTCATCGCGAGGCGTTCGTGCGAAACCGTGTCGGCCGTGTCGGACTAGTATCCCGTAGGTCGGGTGCCCTGACAATATTCAGCAACCTTCGGCCTTCCGGGAGGTTCTAATCAAGTAGGGTTACGTCTTCGGAGGCCTTCGATGGCTCTCAAACTCGGCTATGATTGGGGAATGCGGCGGATTGCTTTATTGGCTTTGGTTCTGGCGGCGTTCTTGATGGCTGGATACTCGGTGGCGACGGTCCACGCTCAAGCCAACTTTGCGCCGTCGGTAACCTCAATGGGATTTGGAGGGAACCACGTAAATGGAATTCCTCCTAGTGTGACTTCGTTGGGATTTGGACAGACCGGATTTGGACACGTGAACGCTCCTGGTTGGGGCGGTCACGGCAACTTTCATAATCCGATGTTTCCAGGGCGTCCGATCGGGAATCCACGTCATCATCATGGCAATGGCAATGATTATCCGTTTTATCCGGTCTGGGGGGCTTACTATGGCTATCCTATTTTCGATTCCGGAGACGTGTATCAGCAGAATTATGATTCAGTAGACAACACGGAGAATCCAGATGAATACCGGGGCGGACCAACAATTTTTGATCGCCGCGGCGACGGGCAGTATGTGCCATCGGGTGGCAGCCGCCAGTCCGAGCTCGACCACGAGGCTTTGGCGACGAGACAGCAACGCCCCGGGCCTGCTCCGGAAGTGCCCGACCAGCCTCAGACCGTCCTGGTTTTCAAAGACGGCCATCAGGCCACCGTGGACAATTACGCGATTGTCGGAAGCACGCTGTATGACCTATCCGGTGGGAAGAGGCACAAAATTGCGCTTGCCGACTTGGACCTGAAAGCCACGGCGCAACAGAATGATGATCGCGGCGTGGATTTTGAAGTGCCCACCAGCTCACCGGCGAATTAGCGTTATTTCCCAAATCTGCGGTCGCCCGTATAAAATGAACGGGTTAGTTCCCGCCCAGGCGGAGCGAAGTGCGCCTCTGCCGGCCAGCTGCAATCATTTAAGGAGCTTTTTCAGTAATGAGTATTCCAGCCACCCAACTGCGTCCCGGGATGATTATCAAGCACAACAATGATTTGCACTCTGTTTTCAGCGTTGAGCATCGCACGCCGGGGAATCTGCGGGCATTCATTCAGGCCAAACTGCGGAACCTGCGAACTGGAGCCATGTTCGAGCATCGGTTTCGTTCGCCTGATCCCATTGAGAAGATCAACGTTGACGAAGTGGACATGCAATTTCTCTACAGCGACGGCGACAGTTATTACTTCATGGACACTTCGAATTATGAGCAGACACATCTGACGCGGGAAATTCTTGGTGACGCGGTCGAATACCTGATTCCCAATCTTGAAATCAAGGTCGAGTTTTTTGATGGGAAGGCGGTGGGGATTGAGCTGCCTCAGACGGTGGAGTTGACAGTCATCGAGACTGAACCGGGGTTGAAGAGCGCGACCGCATCGAGCGTCAGCAAGCCGGCGAAGACCGAGACCGGCCTGATCGTTCAGGTTCCCGCGTTCATCAACGAAGGTGAAAAGATTCGGGTGGACACGTCGGAAGGCGCATATCTGTCGCGGGCTTAGGAATTATTGCCGTGTTCGGCTTGGTCCTTAGTTTCTTAAACCAAAATCACTCGATTTCGACGGCATCGATTCCCACTCTTCGAAGCGACAAATCGGCCACTCTCGTTGGTTATCACTCCCGCCAAGATCAAAAACTGTCCTATCGCTCTTTGAAGTCCGTGTAGGCTCCCACCTTTTCGTAGTAGAGGCGCAGGCTACAGGTTTTAGGCCCGGCATGGGAGAACGCCACTTGGAGATCCTTCTGCGGGTTATCTATCTCTCCAGTTTCCATTGGCGCATGGATCATATCTTGACTGGGATCATATTTGCTGCCGGCGGTGACGTTCCGGTTGATTATCAACGTCCATTCTTTTTTATTCGGGATTGTGTACACGGTGTACGCGCCGGGAGGGATGCTTGAGCCAGCAAGAAAAAGCTGGGTCTGCGCAAAGAGAACCATCGGGCCGCCGCCGGGCTCCCATATCTTGCCACTGTGAGGCTCTTCTCCCTTACTAGTCCGGTACTGCATGCTAATCTGAGTGCCGTCTGCGAAAGTGCAATCAGTACTGGCGGTTGGTGCATCGTTCTTTTGAGCAAGGATTGCCGGGGCGACCATGAACTGGGCGAGCAGGCACAGAGCTATCAGGCGCATGAATGTGGTCCTCGGAATAGTTCGGGAATTGTATCTCAGGACAAGACATTAGAGCAGTGATTTGCTTTTCAGGTCACCAATCGGAGCTGAGCTTGCAGTGAAATTCTTCTGGAATCGGGCTTCTTTTCCAACATACTAACCACTATTACTGCTTTGATTCATCATTCTTTTGATTCGTCCGGAAATCAGCATGAACATCCCAAGGCAAGAAGCCGGAGAGTACACAGGTGGAATGAAAACTCCGCCTAAACGGTCTGTGGGCTCCTGAGAAGGTTCGGGAAACCCCAAAAGTGGGGAGAAACGGACCCCTGCTGTTGGGAAGCAGGACACGACCAGCTGCTAGGAATTCACTGCTTTTCCTGTCACAGCAGCCGCATGCCCTCGCCGTTCGCCACCGGTCCCAGTGACCTGTTCGTAAACGTTGAAGATTTGTTGAGCGGATGCGGTCCACGAAAATCTCCTGACTTGTTCGTAGCCGCGCTGTTTTAGCCGGTCACGAAAACCCTGATCAAGAAGTACTCGCAACAAGGCCCGCATGATCTCGAAGACGTTTTCCGCGTTTACCAGCACGGCCGCATTCCCGACTACTTCGGGTATGGAGGATGTATTCGAGGTCACGACCGGGGTTCCGTGGGCCATCGCCTCGAGAGGGGGCAATCCGAATCCTTCATAGAGTGAGGGGAATACGAAGATCTTCGCCAGATCATAAAAAATTCGGAGGACTTCGATGGGAACGAATCCCATGAAGCGGACGTCATTTTGCACCCCACCTCGCACCACCGTGCGCCGCAGGTCAGGATGTTTCGAGAGCTCATCGCCAATTATGATGAGCTTTAGATCTGGGTACTGCCCCTGTTTTTCCAGTTCCGCTTTCAGGGCCGAAAATGCCTCAATAATGCGCACCAGATTTTTGTGAGGACTGATCCGGCCTGCGTAAAGGAGGAACGGATAGGTGATCTGATAGCGCTCGGCAAGCAATTGGCGATCGGCGTCGGTGGCGTGACCATGCAGGAAGCGCTGGTCAATCGCGTTGTAAACGACTTCGATCTTGCTTGAAGGAATATTAAAGAGCTTTTCGATTTCGCTTTTCGTGAACTTCGATACAGCGAGAATTCTGGCCGCTCCTTTGAGCACGCGACGGGTAAGCTGGAAATGTAAAGAACGCCGCAATCCCGAGCCCTCGCGCGCGCGGTACATGTGTTCCAGCACGTCGTGGACGGTGATCACGTAGGGGCAGGGCAGGCTACGGGGCATCCAAAACAGGTGAGGGATGTGAATCAGATCACAATCGATTTGTCGCAGGATGGCGCGGCACTCGAAATAGCCCTTGGTGGTGGCCTCGCCATGAATCAAGCGGATACTTTCAAAATTTGCCGGAAGCGGCCCAATCTCCGCGACTTTTTCGGGCGCTCCAATTAGGACGTATTCATTTTCGTGATCCAACCGGCCGAGAGCGCGGACTACGTTACGCGTATAAGTTCCGACGCCGAAATCGGTCATTCGCCGGATATCGATCGCAACCTTCACGAAGGGAATTTAAACACAAAGACTGCCCCAACGCACGGCATCTGAGGATCGAGACCCTGCGATTCAAGTCACGGAAGAAATGCCAAAGATCCCGTGCGACTCGCTTTCTCTCGTCCAAGGCCGGGCAGGCGTTTCATTTCGCTTGTTTGCAAGACAGAATCTCTTGATTCTTGAGGTAGACTTCGCACAGAGCCATCAAGTCATGCGGGCAAACATAGGCGCCGTCACTGCCGCCGCCCGTACAATGTCCGCGCTTGAGGATTTGGTCAACCACCGTGGGCACCAGTGCCCCGCAACTCGAGACCGCGCCATTGCTGAGCATGGTTTTACATAGTCCAAGCATGCCATTGACCGGACACAGGTAGTCGCCTTCGCGGCCGTTCGCTCGCTGACAGCCCCCGCCTATGAGCGTGCGGTCTGCGACCTCTCTTTCCTTGCTCAAATCTTTGACCTGTCCAGTGCTTGCGTTATACACGGGCTGAAAGTCAATCACACAGGTGGTTCCGGCATGGCAGCCGAAATCAATGCCATTGGGAGGAAGGTCAACCGCAAGCTGGGGAAACCAAATGGGCCAATCCCAATGATCCGACCATACAGCGATATCCACGAAGACGCGCGGGTTAAGGCCTGGTGTCACAGTAAAACCCAGGTTGTAAACCGGATTCCCCACGCTGAAATGGCTGTAGTTTCCCGCTGCCTCGGGGGTGACGCCTAGCGGGAACGTCTGCGGACTAGTCGAATTCAGTCGCGTCTGGCGTCTCAGGATCTCGTCGTTCAACGTCAGTTGCAGCTTGTCCGAATGGAGATTGATGTTCACGGCGGGGAAAACCTGTCCACCGGCCACGCCATAGTTGAGCAATCCACCAAGCAGGTCAATAGTGTCAAAGACAAACGGTGAGTTGATACCGCCAGTTCCGGGAGCCGGCGGCAGGAAGTGGCCATGAGTATAAGGAGCTGGCAGCATATCGGTAAAGTCCACGCCCACGCGAAAATCGGGGTTGGCACTTAGACCCGGCAGGCTCAGGCTAAAGCCGGCATCGGCGCCGACCTGCGCCACCAGTTCTTTGCCGTCATACATCTGATCGCCCGAAAGTCCGGCTGAGAAAAAATCGTCAACCGTTCCCTCAATCGGCTTGAAACTTGCCGTCAAATTCGCCTGAGCCGAATTATTCGGGTGAACAACAGTGTGATACTTAAACTGCGTTTGGATGGGAAAGCGCAAGCCAAAACCATAATTGAACCCCGCATGCAAGCCGAGGCCGTAGGTTGACGAGCAGCCTATAACGCACCAGTTGATCGTCACTTGAGCTCCCCAACTCCACTCGTAATCGTGGCCAATCGTGAATCCGGTTAGAAAGATGTAGGGACCCATTTCAAGATCGGCAGACTTATCTCCGCCGGGGGCGGTGGAACCGGCAAAATGATTCAGCGATGCTGCCGGAACCACTTTGAGGAGCTTGGGATAGCTGGAAGGCCCAGTCCCGTGTTCCGGAACACCGTCGCGCAATAGTTGCTGGGCGGCGGCCATCTCGCCCGCGCTGGGAGTAATGGTCAGGATGTGTTGGGGATGCGCGTAGTTGGAGGACTGGAGCTTCGGCACAAACATCGTCTCTTCAAAACGCTGCACCGCTGAGTTGATCATCTCTCCCTGGAGCTGTTCGTCGGTGAGACTACTCAGGCGGGCAGTCTCGGCTTGGCCAATCTGTGCGGCGATTGCCGTCCGCTGGCTGGGATTGGCGAGCGCTTTCCGCAAGTCTGCAATACCCTTGTTCGCGTCGGCATCGCCGAACGCACGATTGCGCTGGTAGGCCGCGATTGCCGCTTGGCGTTTCTCCCGATTGGCCAGGTAATGTGGAGTTCCAGGCTGGCTGAACTCCGCTATGCGGTCACCTGCTGACGCGCGCGTAAAGCACTCAACACCGGCACGAGAGAGTTGAGCCCGGGCTGCCGAGTCGTTGCATTTTCCCGGAAGAATTCGGTAGCTGAGGACATGATGAATCACCAATCCCTGCTCAACTTCACTAACTTCTGAGCTTTCTTCCTGTATCTGGACATGCTGAGGCATCGCACGTAACTGTTGCGCCATGTTGAATAGTGCCTTGGGATTATTCAGCATCGGCCGGAAATCAAGTCGCGCTTCGCCCAACGTCATTTGCGGCGCGGCGCGCAGATCGGAGAGTGCATACTTGCGCGATACCCGTAATCGCTGCATGGTTCCCGCATAGGTGCCGCCCCCAAGGATCACCGAGTTCGGAACCGGACGCTGGCTTATTGGGCGAGGTTGTGTCTCTTGAGGGGTGGGCTGTGCTGGCTCCGGATTGGGTCGCGCCATTTGAGGACTAAGGGGTGAACCGGGAGTGGGATGCGTTGTTTGCGGCGGCCCAGCGACGAAGATTCTCGCCGCGTCCATCTCCATACTCTTGCCGCCGCGCCGCAAGGGACCAAAGACCGAGACACTTGCGCCCTGGGTTAAAGCGTTAAGGGATGCAGGTTGTCCGCCCTCGCAGACCGTGACGGAGCTGCTGTAGTGCACCAGGACGCTCTGCTCACCGTACGTAACCGTCATGGAACTGCCGTCCGGCGGAGAGGAAATTTGTCCTGTGAACTTTCCTTCTCCCTTCGCGGCATTGGGTGCAGAACAGTCGGACGGCGCAGGCGTTGCGACCGCGGTCGCCGCAAATAATAGAGCGCACACTAAGGACGCCAGCAAAGTTACCGGAACTTTTCTCATGATGCCCTCCTTTGGGTTGCCGTGTTTTGAAGGACCGAAACGGATGAGATCATTAACGGGGCGACAATCTGCAAGAGCGACGACGAAGCGGGAAACCGAGATTGAACAGCCACAGTTGCTTGACGCCTCCGCCAAGTGATCGCTGTGAGTGAGTGGCTCGACAAACGCCGAGGATTATATACCCAACTTGCTGAATGGTAGTGGAAATCAACCGGGCGGACTGACTATATCTGCACCCCGGCATTCGCTCTCTCGCGGCGAGATGCATACAGCGGGAAGGCTTCTGCAAGCTCCAACACTTGCTTGCGGATTTTCGTTAGGACGGCTGCCTCGGTGCGATTGTGGAGTGCGTCGGAGATCCAGTGTCCGACTTGACGCATTTCGTCTTCTTTCATTCCGCGGGTCGTGAGAGCCGGAGATCCGATGCGAATCCCGCTCGGCTTCATCGGAGGATTCACGTCGAAAGGAATGGCGTTCTTGTTGACGGTGATGCCGGCTTCTCCCAAAGCCTTTTCCGCTTCGCTGCCAAACATGCCCTTGGAGAAAACGTCGACCAGCATAAGGTGGGTGTCAGTTCCGCCGGAGATGATGCGGAATCCTTCCGTGGCAAGTGTTTCCGCCAGCACTTTGGCGTTGGCTACCGTCTGACGGGCGTAGTCACGGAAACTCGGCTGCATCGCTTCAAGAAAGCAAACTGCTTTGGCCGCAATGATGTGCATTAGCGGGCCGCCCTGCATTCCGGGAAAAACAACTTTATCGATCGCCGCAGCAAATTCCTGTTTGGACAAAATCATTCCCGCGCGCGGGCCACGTAGAGTCTTGTGCGTCGTCGAGGTCACGATGTGCGCGTGCGGAACGGGCGACGGATGTACTCCACCGGCTACCAGTCCGGCGAAGTGCGCCATGTCCACTAGATAAAGCGCCCCGACTTTGTCGGCGATTTGCCGCATGCGCGCGAAATCGATGATGCGTGGATATGCGCTTCCTCCGCCGATGATCAGCTTTGGGCGTTCCCTCTCCGCGATCTTTTCCAGATCGTCGTAATCAATGGTCTCGGTTTCCTTGGTGACACCGTAGGGGATTATCTTGTAAGTCTTCCCCGAAAAATTCAGGGGATGGCCGTGAGTGAGATGCCCGCCATGCGCCAGATTCAATCCGAGGATAGTGTCGCCGGGCTGCAAGATGGCGGGATAGGCTTCCATGTTTGCTTGCGATCCCGCGTGTGGCTGCACGTTGGCGTGCTCGGCGCCAAAAAGTTTCTTCGCCCTGTCTCGCGCCAGGTTTTCGACAACGTCGGCGTATTCGCATCCGCCGTAATATCGCTTGCCGGGATATCCCTCGGCATACTTGTTTGTAAATACAGAGCCAGCGGCTTCGAGCACAGCTTCGCTGACAAAATTCTCGGAAGCAATCAGTTCCAAGCCTTCGTGCTGGCGGCGAGTTTCGTTGTCGATCGCAGCGGCGATCTCTGGGTCAACCTCGGAAAGCGAGCGTGACATGGCGGAATTTTTCATGGGCAGGCGTCAGCGCCTATTCTAATTTATTTGTCATTCCGGGGGGACGAGGAATCCGCTTTTGGCGCGGAACAGCAAGCTCCGGAGGAGCGGCATATCTTAGCCCCGGACGTAAGTCCGGGGTAAGTGGGAACCTGACCACGCGCCCCAGAGGCGCAACGCCGTGCCCCATTTCGCTCACGAGTCATGAACGTCGTTTCCAAACAAATCGTCAGGACACGGAGGTCTTGAAGGCTCGTCTCAGAAACGACCCCAAATGCCATCCATCCATATATTTGTACGGCGTTTCTCCCGTTGTGTAATGCCCGCAAGGCAGCACCACCACCTTGTGATCCAACTTATAGCGCTCAAATTCTGTAACCACGTCGCGAGAAAATTCCGGTAGAAACGTCAGATCGTATTTTGCATAAACAATAAGCGATTTTTTTGGCCAGCGAGCAAATTGTTTGAAGTATGACATCGGACTGATCGCGCTCCACAGCCCGCGCAATCGTTGAACATCGAGCTGCGATTCCAATCCTTCACGGATATGACGAGTCGACTGTCCGTGCCACACAACGTCGGCGAAATAAGTAGACGCATGATTGAACGCCGCCACGCGGATGCGCGGATCGTGAGCGGCAGCGAGGAACGCATAGCAAGAGCCGAGGCTTGTGCCCACGATCCCAAGCTGGTGGTAGCCTTGCGCTTCAAGCCAATCGAGACAGCAGCGGATATCGACCACTCCCTGGCGGCAGGCGTCGAGAGTGCGTCCAATGTTCGCGGAAACCGCATAGTCGGCGCGATGAACTCCGGCCGGCCTGCGGAACGTCGTGGTAGGGCATGCTGAGTCGAAGCACCGCGATGCCCAGCCGATTCAGCACGCGGCATAAAGTGTTGTATGCCAGGGCATCGGAATTCCAATGCGGCAGCAAGACCACCGCACGGTTTCCTTCGGCCGGAAACCAGCGGGCATTAACTAAATTGTTTTCCGGATAAGGAGTTTGGACCGGAGAAGTGAAGCGGAGAAAATCAGCGCGTGTCCCGCGAACCTTGGCTTCCAACTTGGGATCTGGTATTTCGCGAGTGCTGCAGACCTGCACCTCGCGATTTTCCAGACGAAAGTCAGACGGCATGATGTAAGAAAAAAATTCATCGCTGGAATTTATGATCCGCCGGTTGTATTCCCGAAGATAAGTTTCGTTGTCTTCGGGTAGCTCTCCCGGCTTGCAGCCGTTGCGACAGGGCCATCCCTGCGACCAATCGATGCCCCACTCCAGCGGCCGCACAATGCGATTGCGGTCCACGGACGTCAGCCGGGTTTCCCATTCGTACATCCACTGTGCGTAGGGCGAAGGCATCTCGGCACGATAACAAGCTGGTGTTGCTGCGGTCACTGCCGCAGCACCGAACTGCGCGAATAAGCCAGCGAATTCTTCGTTCTAACAATTCAGGATACCGCGTGCGTCATCGTGGAAGAGCGTGCCTTCAGGCCCGCGTTGAGAGGGAAAGCCGATTTACGCGGCGCTGAAGCGCCGCTCTTCCACGGCCCTCCATGCTGCGGGTCTGGGTCCTTCTCTGCGGGCGGCCGGAATTCCCACCCTTTCAGGCGGGATCCGGGCGCTTATCATACCGGATTCTCGATTCACGTCTCTCGCAATCTGGGACAAGGGAAGTCCTCCTATTCTCTTGAAGAGATTGATTTTATCGCCGCCTTCGTGGCGCCCTACGACACTTGGTACCTGATTCCTGTGGACGCACTCGGCGAACACAAGAATATCCGCCTATATCCGGGAAACAAGAGCCTTAAGCGGCGCGGCGGCTTCTATGAGCAATACCGCGAAGCTTGGCACCTTTTGAAACAAGAAACATAGCTCAATCGGGGGCTCGAATCGGATCAGCCTCAGGTTTTTCGCCGCGGAACACTCGCGAAATCCCGCGGACGATGCGGCGCAACGGAAGCACTTCTTTATTGTCTGCGAAGAAGATTTCTCCGATTCTGTTGCTGCGATAGAACCATCGCCTGAGGATAGCTAAGTGCTCCATCACTTCGAGGAAAGTCTTGGTGTCTTCGAAAAGAATTGACGAAAGGACCTCCTGAATTCTTGATTCCATGGACTGCGACTTGCTGTGATCTCCGGATTGAATCGGAAAAGAAATCGGAGCGGAAATGACCGCCGCGTGAATTCGAAATAAGTTCACACAGTTCGGCGACGCGCTCGGTTGCACGATCACTGCGCCCAGGCGATCGATCCTGTGAACGATTTCTGGAAGCTGGCTGAGTACCGGGTTGAGCTTCTCGATTCGCAGATGGAGGGCCGATGCTTGTTCGAACTCCATATTCGAAGATGCCTGGTCGCGTTGGACTGAGATTTCCCGTTGCAGCGATTCGCCAGCGCTGTCGAAGTACGATTGCACGCGGGCGACTTCGGCCTCGTACTGCTGGTCGGTGCATCCCTTGAAACAGGGCGCCAGGCACATCTTCATCTCGGAATAAATGCATCCAGGAAATTGCGGATCGGGGTTGAGGTCGTCGACGCAGCGTCGCATCTTGAAGAAGTCGAGTGAGTCGTTGGCGAATTTTTCGGCCAAAGTTCGCGAAGGGAAGGGCCCGTAATAAACATTGCGTCCATTTAAGCGGCCGAGCCGACTGGTGATCGATGCTCTTGGAAACTGGTTCTCCATGTGCAGCTTGAGCAGGGGAGCGAAGCGGAGGCGCAGGCGCTCGGCGTAGGTCTTAGGAAAAGTGGCTCGCAAGAGTCTATAGAGCAGGAATCCGGATTCGAAGTCAGAGCCGGTTTGGGAGTACTCGATCCAACGAACATGGTCCCGCAAATTTAATCTCTTGGTGCGTTCTGTCGGGGTCGTGAGAAGTCGCTGCAACCGGCGCCGTAGATTGGCAGTCTTGGTGACATACGGCTCGGATGAAGGGCCGTCGCCACGAAGCAGGAAAACCGCGGGCGTGGCGGGAATAGCGTCAAAGATTTCGGCATCGCGCGCAGCGACAAATTCCACGCGTTCCATTAGCACGGCTTCATTCTAGTCATGCGGAAATCTGGCACCAAGGCAAATAGCCATCGAGACATTCCGGCAGCTCAGGGGTATGATGGTGGGCGCAAATTCACGACTTAGGATGACACGATAAAAATGATGAAATCGAATATGCCCAGTCTTTCTCGCCTGCTATTGACGTTCTCCGCGACAATCGCGCTATGGGCGCTAGTGGCCCCGGCTTTCGCCCAGCATCGGAACCAGAAAGAAGATCAGAAGCCGAACTTTCCATGGATGAATACGCAACTGAATCCCGACGAGCGCGCGGACATGGTGATGAAAGAGATGACGCTCGACGAGAAGATCGATCTGCTTCATGGCAACGGCATGCGCGGTTGGGCGGGCGGACCCTTTCCGAATGAACTTTTAAGCAATGGCGGCGCGGGTTTTGTGTTCGGCGCGGCGCGGCTCGGTATTCCAATGATCCAGATAAGCGATGCGGCATACGGAGTTCGTAGCAGCGGCGAGAATGGACGCTACTCGACGGCGCTTCCGTCGAATCTGGCGTCGGCATCCAGCTGGGATCCGAAAGCAGCCTGTGAATACGGCGCGCTGATCGGTCGCGAACTGCGCGCGCAAGGCTACAACATGACCCTCGGCGGAGGCGTGAATTTGACCCGCGAGCCGCGCAACGGCAGAACGTTTGAGTACATGGGCGAAGACCCGATTCTGGCAGGCACGCTCGTAGGCAACCGGATCAGTTGCGAGCAAGCGCAACATGTGATCGGCGATACGAAGCACTACGCCGTGAACGATCAGGAAAGCGGACGCAACGAAGTCAACTCCATCATCAGCAAACGCGCGATGCGCGAGAGCGACCTGTTGGCGTTCGAGATTGACATCAAAATCGCAAATCCCGCGGCTGTGATGTGCTCTTACAACGCGGTTAACGGCGATTTCGCTTGCGAGAACAAGTATCTGCTGACCGACGTGCTCAAGAAGGACTGGAATTTTAAGGGCTTCGTGGTTTCCGATTGGGGAGGAACACACAGCACGGTGAAAGCGTCCGCTGCCGGGTTGGATAATGAGGAACCGCTAGATGAATTTTTTGGCGCAAAACTCAAAGAGGCGGTGCAAGCAGGGAAAGTCCCCATGGCTGAATTGGACGACCATGTGCACCGCGTTCTGCGTTCGGAGTTTGCCAGCGGAATCGTCGACTATCCGACCAAGAAGAGCGTTGTTGACGTAGAAGGCGGCTTTGAAATCTCCCGCCGAATAGCGGAGCAGAGCACGGTTCTACTCAAGAATAAAGATGGCGTGCTGCCGCTGGATCGCGCATCGGTACATTCCATCGCAATCATCGGCGCGCACGCCGACACCGGAATGATCTCGGGCGGAGGAAGTGCACAGGTGGATGCTCCGGGGCGTCTGCCGGGTAGGTGGCAGGAGCACATTTGGTTTCCGACTTCGCCTTTGAAGGCGGTCAGCGCGAAGGTCCCCGGGGTGAATGTGCAGTTTGATTCGGGTGAGAATCTGGCTTCGGCGGCGGCGTTGGCGAAGCAAGCCGATGTCGCGATTGTGTTCGCTTACCAGTGGGCGAGCGAAGGAATGGATCTGCCCAATTTGTCGTTGCCCGATAATCAGGACGCGCTGATTGAACAGGTAGCTGCGGCGAATCCACGAACCATTGTGGTGCTCGAGACAGGTACTGCGGTGACGATGCCGTGGGCCGACAAGGTGAGCGGCATAGTCGAAGCGTGGTATGCGGGTAGCAAGGGTGCGGACGCTGTGGCCAACATTCTGTTCGGCGATGTAAATCCGAGCGCGAAGCTACCCATGACTTTCCCGCGTAGCGAAGCGGATCTGCCCCATCCTCACCGGGTAACGCCACCACCAGGGGCGACGGGAAGGGCCGCCGTCATGAGAACGGGTGAGGCAAAGCCTACCTTTAGCGTAAAGTACGACGAAGGGTTAAAAGTTGGCTACAAATGGTATGACGCAGAGAACAAGCCGGTACTATTTCCGTTTGGTTATGGACTCTCGTACACGACCTATAGCTATTCTGATCTGAAGGTAAGTTCGGGACACGGAGCGACTGTCGGCTTCACGGTGAAGAACACAGGCAGCCGTGCCGGGACAGAAATTGCTGAAGTTTATGCCGCGCTGCCAGCCGATGCCGGGGAACCTCCCAAGCGCTTAGTGGGATGGAGTAGAGTGCAACTGAATCCCGGCGAGAGCAAAGATGTGACGGTGACTGTCGATCCCAAGTATCTGTCAATTTACGACGAGGCAACCGATGCGTGGAAGCTTGTGCCGGGCAGTTATACCTTCATGGTCGGAGGATCATCGCAGGACTTGCCGCTGAATGAGAAAGTCAACATGTAGGTTCTGTACAAAATTGGTCGAGTGCACTATATTTGCCCGGCTATTCCACTGAAACTCAAAGGAGAATATATGCATAAGCTATTGCTGTTTGCCTTGGCTTTGCTTGCTTGTGTGTCCGTAGCAACGGCTCAGAGCAAGATTGACACCAAATGGCATTGCCCGAAGGCAACGACGCAAAACAAACTCGACGTTGGCGACACTCCGGATCATAGCTATGTAATCCAGCAGGGCACCTGTGACGCTACCTCCAGCGACGGCGACTTGAAGGAAAAGTCTGGCACCTTCACGGAAGTCGACGATCAGTGGAAAACGACCTTTAACTTCCACGGATACTACATCGCGAACACGGTCGATGGCGACAAGGTTAACTACAAGTATGAAGGTTCCGCCTCCACCGACATCACAAAGCCTATCGCGAATAAATGGAAAATCGTGGGAGGTACCGGGAAGAATAAGGGCATCAAGGGCTCCGGAACCTGCGCCGGAAAAGCCAATTCGGACGGCTCCTTCGACTACGAGTGCACCGGCACGTATGCGATGGGCATGGCCAAAATGGACAAGATGGGAAATTAGCCGAGCAGTTTGAATTGGGATTGTCGGTCCGCTCGGAGCTGTGATTTTTAGGGCGGGCCGCATCCTCCTACCCTTCTTTGGAGAGACGGGCGTCACGACAGTAGGGCGGAGACTATGATGGCGATTTCACAAGTTATATCTTGAATAACGTCTGCCAGGCGACTTCTTGCAACTAAGAATGCCTACGCGCAAAATGAAAATCGCGGTTACAGTTGGCAGTATTCTTTTGGCTGCTTCTGTTGTGTCAATCGCAGCGATCGCGCATCAGAAAGCCTATTATGTTCGGGATGACGGTGGCGCGACCCTGCTATGGCACGCAGATGAAGCATATCTCTCCGTGACTACGGTTTATCGCGGATTTCAGACAAGCTACTTAGACCTCCCGATTGTGTACATAAAGGAATATTTTGGTGCTCCGGCTCAACCCGATCAGCAACGCAGTTCGCTTTGGGTCATCCGGGTGACGCCATCCGGAATCGAACGACATACTGTCCCAGAGCAGGAGAAAATCTGTGGTTCTCTCACTCCTTTCGACGGGCAAATCTTTGCAAACTGTGGCTGCGGCACCCTGTGCAAGTGGACTGGCGCCAACTACGGGCCGTCGACGCGGGGAGAGCAGCAAGAGTTCGATGGCATCAACCATCTATCGCCAGACCGCGATACCGAAATAAACGGGTGGTCTAAGCGGTTTGTCGGGCCTACTCTGTCAGCCGATTTGGGAAAGGGGATGACTATCTCGGTCAAGAGAGAAGGTGACACAACAGATCCTCGCAACAACGTCTCAATTGATCTCCTCCGGCCCGGTCAAGCCCCGCAAAGACTATGGTACATCGATCGACATCCTAGGAATGTGAGCAAGTCGGACTACGAGAAGTTGTTTCAGAAACCGTGAAAGCGCGCGTGATACAGGAGGATCCTCGTGCGTTCCATCGCGCGTCTTCCGCAAAACAGCATCTATGTCAGACATCGAAAGCCAAAAATTAAAAGCTGACACGCTTCGGAAGTTGCATCTCGCTGCCCGCATCCTGGTGCTTCCCAATACTTGGGATGTGGCGAGCTCGCGCATTGTTGAAGATGTGGGATTTGAAGCAATTGCGACCAGCAGTGCTGGAGTCGCATTTAGCCTGGGATATCCAGATGGGCAGCGGATATCGAGATCAGAAATGATTGCCGCGGTGGCCAGAATCGCTCGCGCCGTAAAAATTCCCGTTACCGCAGATTCTGAGGCTGGCTATGGCGACCGTCCTGAAGATGCGGCTCAGACAGCGACGGCGGTTATCGAGGCTGGAGCTGTGGGGATGAACCTGGAGGACAGCCGCGATGATGCTATGCATCCTCTGATTGACTTGACTCTCGCAGTAGAGAAAATCAAGGCGGTGCGAGAAGCGGCATCGGCAGCCGGAGTACCGGTCGTACTGAACGCACGAACCGATGTGTACTTGGCGGAAGTGGGGAAACCTGAGAGCCGCTATGACGAAACCGTTCGTCGGCTTTCCGCTTATCGCGATGCCGGGGCGGATTGTCTGTTCGCGCCCGGAGTGCGGGACACATCTACAATCGAACGGCTGGTGAGGGATCTAAAGTGGCCGCTGAACATTTTGGCTGGCCCTGGGTCCCCGTCCGTCCCGGAACTGCAGAAACTAGGCGTGGCGCGTGTGAGTTTGGGTTCTGGGCCGATGCGGGCTACGTTGGGACTATTGTCGCGATTGGCGGAGGAGTTAAAAAAGTCCGGGACTTATAAGGCGATGGAAGGCCCTACACACGCCGAAGTGAACAAGATGATGGGAGCCATTCCGCAATCCTAGCGGAAGCCCGCACTGCGAAATTTCTCTCGAAAGTCTTTTCCTTCTACGCGAACCAGGCGGCACATCTCAAAAAGCCGTGAGCGCATTCGCTCTCCGATGCGGTCGCCCAAGGTCTCCTCGCGGGCCGCCGCCTGAGCCGGCGAGCCTCCGAGACTCTTCGCCGGTCCATCTTCAAAGTTGGTTGTAATAATGGTGGTCCGGTCATCGTTGTATCGCGTGTTTAGAACGATGCTGACGGAATCCCAGACCCATTGCGTCGGCTTAACTGCGCCTAAATCATCAAGAATCAAAACTTCAGCTTTGAATACTGGACGCAGGAGTTCGAGTTCAGTCGTTTGCACGGATGGATTGTAAGAATTCTGAATCTGCTTAAGAAGGTCACGATAGTCGCAGAATAAACAAGAGACGCCCTTTTTCATTAATTGCTTGATTATTGCTACCGAAAGGTGAGTCTTGCCTACGCCGCTAGGGCCACTGAAAAGAAAACCAGTGCGATCCAAAGGATAGTGTTCAGCCCAATTTTGCGCCGTGCCTTTCGCTGCCGCCAAGACGTTACTCGAGCCAGTGTTGTAGTTTGAAAATTCGCTTTTTTCATGGCGTGTGGGGATATTGGCCAGTTTGACCAGCCGATTTGCACGGCTTCCCAAGAAACAATCGCAACGTGCAACACGCTTTTCGTTCCTAGCCCCAACGTTGTTCCAGCCGGTTCCTCCGCAAATCGGACAGACTGGGGCATCTTCATGCAGGGCGGAGCTCACCTCTGCACCTGGCGGAGTAGCAAGCCCAGCAGGTTCCCCATTGCGTAAGGCCAGATTCTGGATGCACTGTACACTCTTCTCGTCCATTTTCTTTCTTCCTCTCCCAGAAGTCGGGATTCTTTAAATACTGCCCCTCAGTGTAGAACTTCACCGGATTCGGGATGAAGCGCAGCTCAGAGGGTGGCCAGTTCGCGGTTTTCTCCAGAAATTCCCTGGTCCCCGAAAGAACCTGATCTAGGCCGTCCCTCGCGATCGCTTCCGAAATTGCGCTTTGTTGCACGGCTGGAAGTGGACGCCCTGTTAAATGGCTGTTCGCGGGATATAGATGACCAATCTGCTCGACCGCCAAAGTTGAATTGTCGATGATTTTCTTTTCTTCTTCAAATAACTTACTCTGCTTACCAACTTCATTTTCACTTTCATTTACTGACATCGGCGTGACACGAGTGTGACTGGAACGTTCTTTTCGTTTTCGCTCCGTTGCTGATCGACGATTCTGTTCATCGCGAACCATGCGCCGGCAGAAGATGGCTCCCCGAGTATCTCTCTGGGCCACGCCCTTCGACACTAACTCCGCGATGTACCCTAAGTTCGCACCGATGTCGCCACCGATTGCCTCTGCGAGTTCCTCGTCGCTCCAAGGCTTACCGGCGGCATCGACAAACACGCCACGAACTGGGCATTCGAAAAGCAAACAGAGCATATCCATCCAGACGCCTTTGGCCGCCTTGGAACAGCGGCGAAGGCACGGGTCCTTCTGCCAGTCTCCAGGGTAAAACATGAAAGCTGGTAACTTTCCCATTCCCAAATTCCTTTTAGGGTTTCGTCTGGTTGGATTGCTGTTTGAAGATTGCGCCATGCTTCCGCTGAGCGCAATAGAAAACAAATCGTCACCTGTGTACATGTTGTGGAGATGTGGGACGCGTTGTGGAGGGGAGAGGAAAAGGAGACTCTCACTCACCTCTTGTCTCTTCGATGAGCGTTTCCAAACTGGAAATCGCTCGGGACATGCAAATCCTTGAGATCATTAGAAATCAAGCGCGAGTAGGTGGTCGATCCGGCAAAAGCCAGTGCTGTAGCGGGAAGTTTTCCCGGCATGACTCAAACAAGGCATCCAGCGCGGATTTTCACAGTTGACATTCTGCTCGCGCAGTAGCTAAATAGGGCCGCCGGATTTCCAGCGCAGTGAAGCCCTCTCCCGCGTATTAAGCGTGGGCTGGACAAAGCGAAACCGGCACAGGAGAAACCATGAATAAAGCCGATCTAATCGATCGCATCGCATCGGGATGCGACATCAGCAAGACACAGGCAGCAGGCGCCATTGACACAACCGTCGACAGTATTACGTCCGCGCTCAAGAAAGGGGACCGGGTTGCGCTCATTGGTTTTGGCACATTCTCTGTTTCCCAGAGAAAAGCACGCAACGGACGCAATCCGCAAACTGGAGCTACCATCAAGATCGCAGCCCGCAAGGTTGCGAAGTTTTCCGCGGGGGCCGAACTCAAGAAAGCAGTGAACCGGGGTAAGTAGATTTTTTGGATTTCAGTTAAGGACGGTAAGGGGTCGGCCCTGCCGTCTTTTTTTGTGGCAGGATATAAAATAGTGCCTCATGCGGAGACTGCGCATGAAATACGGGCTGTTGATTGTTGCCTTCTGCCTCTCGTGTGTCGCGAGAACCGCAGCACAAGACTTGAATGGTTTCAAGATCGCGATGTCAAAGCTGGAGGTATGCCGGTACGTTCAGGAACACCCTGCTTACAAGTTCCAAGGCGAAACAAAATGCCATGAAACGGATAGCCGACTCGTTGTCGGCGTCCGGGACCCCGAATTTTCCTCGATCGACGTTGTGGCTTTAGCTTTCGATTACCGCGGGAATTTAAGCGCAATCTGGTCGAAATTTCCATCCTCTGATTTCGATTCCGTTTATGAAAATGCTGTAAAGAAATTTGGCAAGCCTACCTGGAACAAGGAGTACACAGCGGGTACGGACGGCGCGAGTTTCCCGAACGGGCTCGTGTACTGGCATTTGAAAACCGCTGATATCTACCTGGAGCGGCAAAACAACTTTGAGAACGGTCAAGCGACAGGGTGGCTGGCGCTGGATGAGCCCGCGTCTTTTCCGATCATTCCTCCTGCGTCATTCACAATACGGGATACAAGTAGAAATGTAATCCCCAATAATTCATGGGGCAACAGGACCACGACGGGGAGATAGCTCAACGTTGCCAGGCCGGAGGGGCCTGCGTGGGGATGTACTCTGGACGATAGCGAAGGCTGACTCGCTTATATCTCTTCCGCGCATCGCCAACCAATTCCACACGAAGTCGGTGTCGTTTTCCGTCGATTACAGAAGGCTTGAACCCAATTTGATACCGAAAATGCAGTTGCAAGATGATGCTGTCCAAGGCAGACGCGTAAAGACCAGGTGGGATCGCGAAATATTGGCCTCCCGTTCCCACTGCCATGTAATGGAAAATCGCTGATTGCTCCCCGTTAGTGAGAGGAGACCCCTCCGGTACACTCGCATCCTTGATGCCGAACACGATCCCCGATGTTTCCAGAAAATCATCCACGACGGCATTTAATTCTGGGAGCGGCATGCCTGTTAGATCACCATAGAGGAGTACGGCCACCGGCAAGGGTTCCGGGTTTTTGTGGTGGGTATCGCGGATGATAGAGCGAAACATTTCCTGCACCGCAAGCTCTCCCACCCGGGCACCTCGTGGGGCAATAAAAGGAATTGGTTCGAGCACCTCCACGAGAGTTCTTACCGCGAGATCGCGGTCGCCGGTAGGATGAAGATCAAGCTCTGCATCGCCGTTGTCGCACCAATGTGCAACTCCTACCCCGTCGCGCTTATCAAGATGGTCTAACGGGGAGCGAAAGAGCGATTCATGGCCGACAAACGCGCCTGACCTGATGAACCCCTGATTCTGTTCGTTGCAGATTACGACTAACCAGAGCGCAATCGGGCGTGCGTCATAGTGTTTCCCAGTATCGAAGGTGGCGATCGGAACCAGAATATTATTGTCGAATACCCGAAAGTCTTCGCGCCCCAGATTATCCAGAGGCAGTCCAGTTCTCGGGTCCTGTGCGATGACATCCAATAAGACCAGAGACGAAGAAGCGTGGAAGGTGGGAGCCGGCTGATCAGGGACCTGCCCGAGCGACATCTGTGAGAAGCCGAGGATGGCGGCCACGAGCGCTATTCGGCTCAGACGGAGGCTTGACATTGCGAAAGATCATCTTATTCGAATTGGAACCATTCCAAGTTGACCAGTCCCCTCGTGCGACTCGTTCGGGTTGCTGAATCCGGCGTCATTCCTATAGAATCTAATGACCTGATCTGAGGATTCTAATCATGAAAGCAGCCATTCATCCCGCTTATAACGAAATTCGCGTCATGTGCGCGTGCGGGCACAGCTTTAAGACGCGGTCGACCCATAAGGGCGATATCCACGTGGAAATCTGCTCGAATTGCCATCCTTTCTTTACCGGAAAGCAGAAGTTGCTGGATACTGCTGGCCGTGTGGAGCGCTTCCGCCGGAAGTACGCCAAAGTCGAACCGGCAAAGCCCGAAACGGCCAAGAAGTAAACCGCCGGTTGGTTGGATTTTAGAAGCCCTCGCTCACGGCGAGGGTTTTTTGTTTGGAGCTGAGCGGTCGGTGATGGGGCATGCTACTCGTCGTCATCGAAGGGCAGAGGCTCTCCGACGCTGTTGTAGACAATCTCTCTGGGCGGCTTCGGTTTTCCTGGCTTCGGTGGTTTCGGTGGCGCAGGGGGTGATACTTCCTTCGCAGACGCTGGTTCAGGGGGGGCCGGTTTTGGCGCTGGTTCTGGGGCTTGCACCGGCACAACCGCCAGCGGCGACGGCCGTGGAGCGGCGGGCTGAACTGGAATTGGGGCTACTCGTACCGGCTGGCTGCGAGTCGGCGTTGGTTTTCGCTGCATTAAGGAATTCAGGATCACGGCGACGATTCCCGCAAAGCAAAGCTCTAGTACGGAAGTAAAGAGGCCGGGGACGTTGAATTGTCCATTGCCAAGGGACAGCGGCGACCGGGCGTCGGTGCCCATGATTCTCGCCAGGAACGGCAGAATCAGGTTGTTGGTGAGGGAAACTATAAGCCCCCAAATACCCTCGCCTAGAATCACGGCGATCAGAAGGCGGCCCATCCATCTGCCCGTGTCGGGACCTGGCGCAGGGGATGTCCTTGCAATGTCATCCATATGATTATGTGATGCAAATTGTGCCACAGCTGCGTAACTTGGGGAAGGCAGTAAAATAGCCGGGGTTAAAATAGGTAGGTGCGTAAGTATTGGGACAACTCGGGCGGTCTCGCGGGCGGGGGCCCCATTCGACTTCGCTCAGGGCAGGTCTGCGCCACACAATCTGCAAGTGTGCCGACGAGCCTGTCTATTGGTGACGTGAAGATTTCTCCTGCCACTGTGCTTGCCCCTATGGCGGGTGTGACCGACACCGTCTTTCGGCGCTTTATTCGCAATTTGGGCGGATGCGGACTGATCATGACAGAGTTCACTTCGGCAGACGGAGTGCTTCGTGCCAAAGACAAAAAAGCCAAGCGCTATTTGCATTTCTATGAGGATGAGCATCCTATCTCGGCGCAGCTTTTCGGCAGCAATCCTCAAGTGATGGCTGATGCGGCGCGCATGGTTGAAGACCTCGGCTTCGATTTGGTGGACTTGAATCTGGGATGTCCGGCGAAAAAGGTTGTGAAGTGCAATGGGGGATCGGGCCTGCTGCGAGACCTGCCGGCAATCCGGGAGATTTTTGAGGCGACTCGGGCGGCGGTGAAGATTCCGTTCACCGTTAAGTTTCGCGCGGGGTGGAATGACGAAAATATTATTTGCGTGGAACTGGCGAAGATGGCGGAAGCCTGCGGATTGAATGCCGTCGCGCTCCACGCCCGTACGCGGGAGCAGGGATACTCTGGTCCTGCGCGGTGGGAGTGGATTGCCGAGATAAAAGACTCAGTCAAGATTCCGGTGATTGGCAATGGGGACATTCGAACGCCGCAGGATGCCTGCGCGATGGTTGAACAGACTGGCTGCGATGCGGTGATGATCGGGCGGATGGCGCCGTCGAATCCGTGGATCTTCCGACAGATCGAGCAGTATACGGCATGGCTCAGCGAGGGGGAAGCGGTGCGTGGCGAACCCAAACCTTACGAGGAGCCTTGCGAGTCAGATCGCTACCATATGATCCACACCTACTTCCGCATGCTGATTGAGGAAGAGTTGCCTGACGCGCAGGGCAAAATGAAGCAGTTTGCGTCATGGTTCACGCATGGGGTTCCGGGCGGGGCGGCGCTGCGTAAGGCGATTTACGAATCCAAGAGCGCGCCGGAGATTCTGGTTCGAGTGGAAGAGTTTTTTGCGCCTGTACTTCAACTTGTCTAACCAATTTCAGATAGAAGATTTCAGATTGAAGATTTAAATTCTAAAATCAACAATCTGAAATCTTCACGGCTAGACGCGAGCGCGATTCGCTTGGCGCCTGCCAACGGACCGCAATGGCCCGGTTCCTGTGGGCGGCTTTCGCATTCCTTCAAGCAGTTCCTTGAGAACGACAGCGTGGTTATGCTGCTCATCTTCCGATGCGAAAAGTAGTGTGAGACGTTCTGGCCGCGAAGCCAGGCTGTAAAGTTCGCTCAATGCAGCAACCGCATCCGGCTGTTTGAGTTCTTTGAAATATTGCTTGCAGAATGTTGGCCACGACTGTGGATTGTTACGGAACCACATCTGCAATTTGTCAGAGGGTGCGAGCTTCTTCAACCAGTGATCCAATGTAGTTCGGTCTTTGGTCGCGCTAATGGGCCAAAGGTCGACCAGAACGCGCGTTCCATCTGCCCGGCTGGGCCGTTCGTAGATCGGTTTGGTGCGAATTCGTTCTGAAAGTGCAGGCATCTTGGGTGTCATTCTACGTTTCCGAACTTACCGGCGGAATGGCACGTTGGTATCATTCCCTATACCCATGCGATCTCACTCGGTGTCCCTGAGGAAGTCACTGCTGACGATCTTCGCCGCGACAATCTGTTTCTTAAATCTGGCAGGATGCGAGGTAGAGCGGCGGAAGAGTGATGCGGAACTTGGACTGAATCCTCAACAGGCTGCGGGACGCCGTATCTATGATCAGCGTTGCGATCGTTGCCATGACGCTTATTCCTCGAAGAATCGCAAAGGACCGAGTTTGAAGGGTATGTTCAAACGGCAATACTTGCAGGACAGCGGCCTTCCGGCAAATGATGATCGCGTCACCGACATTATTCAGCTGGGGCGAGACAAGATGCCGGGCTTCGGCCCGGTGTTGAATCAGCAGCAGGTTAACGATCTGCTGGCTTATTTGCATACGCTTTAGAAACTGAATGGATAGCCGAGGCGAGTTGTCGAAATGTTATGATTGTCGCTTCTCAGAGAGCTTCGGGATAGCGGCCCGTGTTTTCCGGGCGGCTACTCTTGCATGCGCATACGACGAAGTCTTCCAATCGTTTTTGTTGTTCTGCTGATCGCGGCGGCAGTAGCCCTCGTCGTGGTACTTCGCAAGCACGCTCCGCCTGAACCAGCACGCCTGCTTCCGGCCGCCGATGGATTCGCCTACGTCAATCTGGAATGGATAAGGGCCGCGAATATGACCGGCAAGTTGCCGCCGGTTTCGCACGATGCGGAGTATGAGCAATTCATACAAGAGACTGGTTTCCAGTTCGAGCGCGATCTGGACCATGCCGCCTTCGCGATCCACTACCCGGCTAGCCCGCAGGAAGAAGTCCGGTTCTCTGAAATATTTGTCGGGAAGATCGATGGCGAGCGCTTCCGGGCGTATCTCCATAAAATTTCTGGATCCGTCGACGACTTTGGCTCCACGCAGATTTACAACATTCCGCTGGAGGGAAGGACGCTGCGGGTCGCGATCCTTAGCGTCGATACTGTGGCCGCCTCAAATAACGCCGACCCGGAAGTGATCCGCGGGATCATCACACGCTCGCGCAAGTTGGCGTCTCCTTTTGGAGGGCCGGCGCTGCTGCGGCAGTTTTACAAGCACGTTCCTTTGGCGAGTCTGGCGTGGGTGATTTTCCGCACCGGCAGTTCGGCTGATGCCGCGGCGAGCCGAACGGTTCCGTTCGACTCGTCTTTCCTCTTCCCCCAGCCTGCGGTGGTTGTGGGCTCGGTACGAGACTTGGGTATCGTTCATTTGAGGGCGGAGGCCTTCACTGGAAGCGAGGACGAGGCACAGCGCGTCACCGAAAAACTCAAAACATTTCTGGCCATTTTTGGTTCGGCGGAGTCCTCGACATCGATGGGACCGGATCCGGACGTGAAGCAATTATTCGCCAGTCTGAAAGTCGAGCAGCATAAGGACCGTTCCGTGGTCACCGCGACCGTACCAACCAACTTCATTCGCAAACTGGTGGCAGAAGCGCCCAATGAAGTTGAGCCGCAGAAGGAACGGGAGAACCCGGCTGTTCCGCCTCAACAAAAGAAGCCGGATCATAAGTGAGGGCTCATCTACTTCGACGAAATCATTGGAACCGCCAGTAGCGCCGCGATCATTCCTGCTACTTTCCACCTTGTGAAATATTCGCGCAGAATCCATCGCGCGAGGACCACTGTGATCACGGGGTAGAGCGAAGTTAGCACTACAGCCTGGTCTAGACGGCCACCCTGACAGGCGAGGACAAAAAATACACTGCCGCTTACATCGAGACATCCTGCAACTGCGGCCAATGCTATATGGGTCCAGTCTGTGTAGCGAAACATTCTGCCGGCGAGGACGATTATCCCGGTCAGGAACAGAGACGACGCGCGCGAACCGGCCGCAAGCCAATCAGCCGAACCGTTGCCCGCTTGCTTGATGCACAAGAAGAAGCCGGCAAACCCGATTCCGGCCAGGACTGCCAATCCGATTTCTTCGGGGGGACCGCTGTCTTCCGTGTTTGAAATCTCGGTCCTGGAAATCAGCCAGATTCCGACGCCGGCCAGGGCGAATCCCAGGGCGTGAACCGGGCGAGGCGCGCCTTCCAGAAACATGCCGAAGGCGGTTGGAATTGCGGCGCCGACCACCGCTGAGACGGGAGCTGTAAGTCCCATTCGGCCCGTGGACAAGGCTCGGTAAAACAGCGCCAGAGCTACTCCCGACGAGAGCCCAGCGGCAGCGGCCCATTCCATGCTGCGGTTGGAGGGGAAGGGAGAATGTCGCGCTAAGGCAATGGTCAGTACGAAAATAAGTCCACTGGCATTGGCTATGGCGGCGACGAGAAATGCGTTGGCGCGGCGAGAAGCGTATCCGCCAATGAAGTCGCTGGTTCCCCAGCAGGCCAGCGCGGCCAAGCTGAAGGCCGCAGGCGCGATGTTGAATGTTAGAAACATGTTTCCTGAGAAGAGGCTTTTGCGGTCCTTCCGCCAAATATAACTTCAGTTACGGCACGCTCTCGTTTGCTTCTTCGGAGCGGGGACTTTCGTTTCCTCGAATGTCCACGGCCGAAACCGAGTAGTAATATTTCTTCGCCGGCGACACATTGAGATCCCGGAAGGCTGGCAACTTCACTAAATCTGAATTGATCTTTACCGCAGCGCCGCCGCCCTCATGGCGGAAGACGTTGTAACCTGCTAGATCATTTTCCGTGTTGGGATTCCATATCAAGTCAATAAAGGGTTGTTGATTTTCGCCGGAGAATACCGCTTGCAGTCCGGAAGGTGAAGCAGGCGGAAAGGTATCGTGCGCGAAGACCGACACTTCGGGGGTATCGTCGCCTTCGATCTGTGCGTCCGGCCCAGTTTCCCGATGAATCAGAGTTAGCACGGTGGCGCGATACGTGTATCTTTTTTCCCACTCGAAGTTGTGATCGAGGAAGCTGTTGGGTGCGGCATCGAGCGGCAACTCGACCGCAATCTTATCTTTGCCGTTTTCTTCACGGCGATAAATGCGATAGACGTAATGCAGCAGTGGAATTTCAACTCGCGTAGGAAGTGGTGTCCAACTTATGAAGATGCCGTCCGCCTTAACTTGAGCGGCAAAATCCGCGGGTGGTGGAAGCGTGGGCGCAGCGGGCACGTGCACCCGATTGGATAGGCCAGCGCTGCGTCCTCGATCGTTGGTAACTTCCACCGCGTAGGTAAACGTTCCCTGGGGATCTATCCCAGCCGTGGAAATCTCGTCAGTGTATTTCTCGATGGGCTTTGGTGTTGGAGTTGCCTTCGGTTTGTGAGTGGATGCGGCCATCATTGGTTGAGGTGGAGGAATGGTGCCTGCTACATTTCCGCATTCCTCCTTCTTTACTTGAGGCGCTGCCGCAGAAGTTAGACTTCGGCAAATGCGCGTGCCCCCGAAATGGCGAATGGTTTGACGATCAGTTGTTTGGGTTGGGTCTGTCCACGTCAAGTACACTTTGTTGCCCTTTCGCACGGCGTGGAGATCGGTGACCGGCTTTGGAAGCTCAAGGGAAGGAGGCAGCGGGATGCCGGGAGTCCCGCAGCCGCTGAGCAGGGTTATGCCGAGCACGCAGAAAAAAAAAGCCGAAATAGACTTTGTGGTTAGCAGAAAGAAGAGCGTATCAGAACAGAGTGAGCACCTGGCGTAAACCGGGAGGGCCCGACTTTCAGTCGGGCCGTAACGTCCGCGAGGTCAATTCGGCCCGACTGAAGTCGGGCCCTCCCGGTTGGATCGAGGCACATCATGTTTCAAAATTTAGCAAACGCCTGCGCGATGAATTTATCCTGCTCGGGGAAAACCGTCCGGAGGTCGAGCAGAACCCGATCTTCCTGCACGCGGGAGATGATCGGCGGATCCGATTTCCGAAGCTGCTCGGCGAGTTTGTCGGCGCTGAAGTCTATTGACGTAATTGCGAGTAGGCACGTGGGCAGAACTGCTGATGGCGCGGCGCCTCCGCCGATGACTGACTCGCCATCAATGAGATCGACCGCGATCTTTGGCGAGCGGATTTTGTCTGCGATTTCTTCCGCCCGCGCCCTAATCGCATCTTTAGAAAGCCGCATCATGCGAAGTACTGGAATCGAATCGTAGTGACGCTTCACATAGGCCAACAACGTGGCTTCCAGTGCCGCGTAGGTTAGCTTATCTACTCGCAGAGCGCGGAACAGGGAATTCTGGCGCATTTTTGCTACAAGGTCCGAACGTCCGCTGAGGATTCCTGCCTGAGGGCCGCCAAGTAGCTTATCTCCGCTGTAGGTGACCACGTCGACGCCTGCATGGAGACTTTCGAAGACGGTAGGTTCGCCATTTACTCCGACGGAACGCAGATCGAAAAGAGACCCGCTGCCCAAATCTTCCACGAGGGGGATGTTCCGACGACGAGACAGCGCGACAAGTTCCTCGAGCTGTGGGTGGTCGGTGAATCCGGTTATCTCAAAATTCGAGCGATGGACTCGCAGCAGCAGCTTTGTCTTTTCGTTAATGGCGGACTCGTAGTCGCGGAGGGAGGTGCGATTAGTGGTGCCCACCTCGCGCAGGATGGCCTGAGATTTCGCCATAATTTCAGGAATTCGGAACGATCCGCCGATTTCGACTAGTTCTCCGCGGGAAACGATAACTTCGGCGTCTTCGGCTAAGGTATTCAGCGCTAGCAGCACGGCTGCGGCATTGTTGTTGACGACGATTGTGGAGATGGCTGGCGAGCTTTGCCCTACGTGAGCATTTAAGATTCCCGCGAATAGACGATCTACGTGGACGTCTCCGCTTTCCACGATCGCCTGATTCGATATCAAACTCTAGATTCGAGTAGCCTCCAGCCATGTTTCCTATATGGTCTAGAGCTGCGGCGGCCAGAGGTGCGCGTCCGAGATTGGTGTGGAGGATTACGCCCGTCGCGTTTATGACAGTTCGCAACGAATACTTCAAGGACTGTTGAACTTCTTCCACCACATCGGCGGCTAAGTCTGAAAGGGTCTGCTCATCGAATTCACCAGTTGCGATCTCCTCGCGAAAGCGATCCAGAACAGTTCGGATCGCGCTCGCAACTATAACTTGGCCGTGCTCACTGATCAAGCGGGACAATTCGACCGCTCGCAGCAATTCATCCACCGAAGGAAGGCGGCGATAGAGGTCGGACTTGGAGTCGATTTTCAAGAGCCAAGATTATCCCATGTCGTGCCTGTGCAAGACCCTCGACCAGCCCGGTCCAATAGGTAGATTCGGATAGGGTCCCTTCGACTCGGCGCTTCTTCGCTACCGAAGAAGCGCATTCGCTCAGGGTGACAAGTCTTGCGAGTTCCGCAACGTGCCTAGCCGACTTCGACTAGTCCGTAGCTTTTTTGCCAGCGTGTTCTCATGTGAACTTGGGCGCGAGAAATCTCTTCGGCGGATACTTCTTTGTCATCAAGCGTTGCGATGGCTTCTCGCCGTGCTGCCTCCAGCAAGTCGCGGTCTCTGGTCAAACTCGCCACCCGGAAGTCTGGCATGCCAGCCTGGCGGGTCCCGAAGAATTCGCCGGGTCCGCGAAGCTCAAGATCGAGTTCCGCCAATTGAAAGCCATCCGTGGTGCGGACGAGAGCGTCCAGCCTGCGCTCTCCATCCTCGGAAATCTTGCCGCCGGTCATCAGAATGCAATACGACTTGGCCGCGCCCCGGCCTATGCGTCCCCGCAGCTGGTGCAATTGCGCGAGTCCGAAGCGCTCAGCGTGCTCAATCACCATGACGGTTGCGTTGGAAACATCGACGCCCACTTCAATTACGGTCGTTGCCACAAGGATATCGAATCCGCCATTTTGGAAGAGGCGCATGACCTGCTCTTTGAGGGCGGAATCTAACCGTCCGTGCAAAAGCCCCACTCGCAGCTCGGGGAAGACGCGATCGCTTAATTCTTTGTACATCTTAATCGCGGCTTTCAGTTCGCTCTCTTCATTCTCCTCGATCACAGGATAGACGACGTACACCTGATGCTTTGCCGCGACCTGTTTGCGAACAAACTCCCAAACTTCGGGAGACCTCTCGTCGGATACGCGGCGCGTGACAATCGGAGTGCGGCCGGGCGGCATCTCGTCAAGAACGCTAACGTCGAGGTCTCCATATAAGGTCAGAGCGAGAGTGCGGGGAATAGGAGTCGCGGTCATGACGAGTACGTCCGGTTCGGGGGATTGATTTTCATCTTTTGCGGCCTTGGGCAGATCGTCGCCACTCTTTTTCATCAGCCTGAATCGCTGCAACACTCCGAAACGATGTTGCTCATCCACGATGACGAGTCCAAGTTTCGCGAATTCGACCTTTTGCTCGATTAGCGCATGCGTTCCAATGATTAGTTGGGCATTTCCTTGCGCAATGTGGCGCCGAACATCGCGCTTGCGATCTTCTTCTAGCGATCCAGTGAGCAGCACGATGCGATAGCCGGCCGGTTCTAGAATATTTCGCGCGGAAAAATAGTGTTGCTGCGCCAGAATCTCCGTTGGTGCCATTAGGGCAACCTGGTACCCATTCTCAATCGCAATGATTGCGGCTTCGAAGGCAACGATCGTCTTGCCCGATCCGACGTCGCCTTGCAATAGCCTGCGCATCGGAGATGGCTCTGCCATGGCTGCTGCGATTTCCTTCAAAACCCGCTTCTGTGCGGATGTGGGATGGAACGGCAATATCTTCTTTATTGCCTGACGTACCCGTTCATCCAATTGAAACGCAATGCCAGTCTGCGCTCTCTGTTGTCGTCGCTTCATCTCGAGCCCGAGTTCCAGGAAAAAGAGCTCTTCAAAGATGAGCCGGACGTGAGCCGGAGTTCGCCACGATTGCAGATCGTGAAAACTCTCACCGGGATCAGGCCAGTGAACCCTCCAAAGAGCCTCGCGCGGTCCTATTAATTGCATGCGTTGGCGGACTGGCTCGGGTATGGGATCGGGAAGTTCGGGGGCAAGGTCTTCAAGCGCCCTGTGGATAATCCGGCGAAACCAGCGAGGGGTGACCTTCCCCTGACCGGCCGACTCGTAGATCGGGACGATTCGTCCGATCTCGAGAGAGCTAGCAAGCTTGTCCTCTTCCGACACGCCTTTTGCCTCACCCTCGGCCTCAGGCTCCGAGAGAATCTCAAACTGCGGCTGAAGCAGTTGGAGCTCTCCCCGACGCGAATCCTCCTCGACCTTGCCGTAGAGGGCAACGAGCTGACCTGGCTTGAATTTTCCTTCTAAGTATCTGGCATTAAACCAGATACATTTGAGCCGGCTTCTTCCCTGGCCCGCAGTCATTTCAAAGATTGGCATGCGGCGGGTGCGGAATAGGCCCGAAGTCCGGACTTCGGCGATCACGGTGGCCATCTCTCCAGCCCTCAGTTCCGCGATGCCACGCGGATTCAACCGGTCTTCGTAGCGAAAAGGCAGGTAGTGGAGCAGGTCGTCCACCGAATGTATGCCTTTGGCGCCAAGAACTTCGGCCAACCGCGGGCCAATTCCCTTCACATACTGGACGGAGGTGGAGGGTTCCAGCATCTCAAGGATGTTAGCAGGAGCGGTGAACAGTTGGATTAAGTACGGTGACTGTCGTTGTCTAAAACATCGGTGTCTAAAACAAGAGTGGGCAATTTCGTCGATTCATTAATCGCCGTCGTGGCGGGAAACGCTGTGTATTTTCTGCTGATGCCACACCTTCCGGAGTCTGCGCGGCACGTCTCGCCGCGTTTGGATCTTGGCCTCGTGGTTGACTTGTGGTTTTGCCTGGTGATGCTGGGGATCGTGAAGACGGTAAGCCATTTTAAAGCCCAGTTGAGAACTCCCAAGCGCTGACCGTATGCGCGGGTGCGGGCCAGCAACGTCCCTCGTATGCATCCCCGTACATATTACTTTCGGCACCTCAGTAACTTTCTGAGTCACGATAGAATCATGGCTGCAAATGCAAAAAGTCGCTCTACTGTACGATGCCAGCCAGGCTGTTCTTTCCACCTTTGAGTTGGATGAGGTCCTGAGCCAGATTCTGCTTATTGCTCGCGACTATTTTCACTTACAGAATGTGGCAATCCTGCTGTTCGAAAAGGATACCCAGGAACTATTCCTGCGCTCACAAATTGGCAGGGATAACGAGCTCAACGCGGTCAGGGTCCCAATTGGAACCGGCGTCACCGGCGCTGCTGCTCAACAAAGGCGGCTGGTATATGTCCCCGACGTGACGCGTGACAGCCGATATCTCATGTCAACGAAATCCACACGATCGCAGCTTGCAGTGCCTCTCCTAGTACGTGAAGAGGTGGTGGGTGTCCTCGACTGTCAGAGCGAAAACCTCGACCATTTCGATCCAGAGACCATCGATCTGTTGATGCTGTTTTCGACGCAAGCGTCGATGGCATTGCAGAATGCGCGTTTGTATTCCCTTGAGAGGCGGCGGGCATCGCAGCTTGAGGCAATTAATGCCATCGCACAGCAGACGACCGCTGTCTTAGAACTCAAAGAACTGCTGTCGAAGGTTTGCACACTGGTTCAGAGGGCCTTTCAGGTTTCGCACGTTTCAGTTCTCCTCAAAGACGAAGATGACATAGTTATCCGGGCCCATCACGGCAAGCTGACGCCCTGCATACCGGAAGGCGGACGAGTTGCCGCTGGAGAAGGATTTTGGGGACGGACGTTGGCGTCAGCAACAACCCTGATCGAGAATGACGTTGTCAGCGGTCCCGGCTCAAATGGTTTCTATCTGGAAACCGCTTCCAGAATGTGCATTCCGCTGGTTTCGTTTGGGCAAACCCTCGGGCTGTTGGTTCTGGATAGTTCTGAGATAGGTGCATTCAACGTTCAAGACAAGCAGGCTCTGGAATCCGTAGCGGACATCTGCGCTACCGCCATACAGAATGCTCATTACGTGGAGCGAATGAAGCAGCTTGCTTATCTGGATGGCTTAACGGGAATTTTTAATCGCCGCTTTTTTGAGCTCCGCATGGCTGAAGAGCTCGAGAGGGCGCGGCGTTTCGGCGCTGGCATGGCAGTGATTATGGTCGACATCGACCATTTCAAACGCCTGAACGACGAATTCGGACACCTTATTGGAGACGAGGTGTTGCGTCAGGTGTCCTCGATTTTCCATCAACAGTTGAGAAAGATTGATGTGGTATGCCGTTACGGAGGCGAAGAGTTTGCCATTCTGCTCTCGCAGACGAATCCGGTGCATGCTGTGACGGTCGCGGACAAGCTGCGCGTCATAGTGGAAGAGCGGCAGTTTCCGGGTGTGCCTCGTCCCGTTACCATCAGCGCCGGCGCAGCGAGCTATCCCGACGACGGCACCACGCGCGATGAATTGGTTAAAGCGGCTGATGCCGGGCTCTACGCCGCCAAGCAAGCCGGACGCAATCGAGTCTTCAAGGCGCCGGAGTCTGGCAAAAGCTCGGGGCAGGCCAGCGGAAGATAAATTTTGCGTAGGGGCGGCCGGGTTTACGTCTGTGCCCTAGCTATATGTCTGCTTGGTTCGGGAAGGCCTTTTTAAGAGACTTCCTGAGGCTGTCGTCCTGTTCGTTCAGGTTGTGTTGCAACTCTTTCATTTCCCTATTCACTTCATCGCGAGCTGCAGTCGTTGCCCGCTCTATTTCTGGCCCGATCCGCTGGATGTCCGCAGTGCGAAGTTGAACGTTGGCTTGCAAATGCCGGAGTTCGGTGGCGTGCTTGGCCATTTCGCACTGAATCTCGGGCTCCAGACGGGCGATCTCAGACTGCGCCTTCACTATCGCCTTTTGTGTGCGTGAATCGCTTATAGGAAGATTGGAACTCTCGTTAAAGATGACTCCGGACGGGCCATGCTCCGGGAGCGTCAAGGTAATCGTGACCTCTTTCTTGTCACGCAGAACAGTCACTGCGGCTGCGTTATCTTTACGGGCATTTAATACGTGACTGAAGTCTCCGCTGTCGCCGATAGTCTGTCCGTTCACGCGGACAATCACATCTCCGGCGCGAAATCCCGCTCGTTCCGCTCGACTGCCCTTCTCGACCGATCGTACAAGAATGCCTTGCCCGTTCTTCACTCCAAAAAAATCACCCAGCTGCGGCGTGAGATTTTCGACCATTAGGCCACTACGAGTGGAAGAGTGAACCACTACGATGGATACGGGCCAATCCATCTCTGGCATGGGAGGTACGGGCGGCACGGGAGGGATCGGCGGCCCACTGAAGGTGAAGTTATTTCCCGGCGGCCAAGCCATGGCGAACCCTCTCTTGCGGGCAGCCAGTTGCGCCTTGAGGGTGAGAGGCTGTCCGCCTCGGCTCACGCCAATCGAAATCTGACGCCCCGCTGGAATTTCGTGAATCATGCGTCGTAGTTGCTCCACGCTCTCAACAGCAGTGCCGTTGACGCTGAGGATGACGTCATGTTCCTTGAGGCCGGCCTTCCCGGCAGGGGCGTCCTGATCCACCATGGTTACTTCGACACCTTTTTCCTCTTTCAACTGAAGGGTAGCGAGACGGTCGGGTGTAATGTCGCGGGTATCCACGCCCAGATAAGATTCGCTGCTGCTTCCGCCCTCACTCGAGAATCCGACTGCTTCGTCGGTTGTGGCCCAAAGGGAAAGAGAAGCGAACTCACTGGCGAACATCGCAAGCGCCAGGGCTGGCAAAACGAACGATCTCGCAAACGTCAGGTTCCGCATACAATTTCCCTCGATTTAGTAAATGACTTCCTAGTGATCGGCGCGCCGAAGCACTATGTTGCCCGAGCTAGTTCTTATCTTCAATACTGGACCACCACCATTTAACGCTCCCGCAGCACTAACACTCTTCGGACCCCATTCTCCCCCTTCGGTTGAAACTGGAATCTCGGGAAAATCCGAACGTATCGAGTGGCCGTTGGAAACATCGATCGCCGCTTGGATTGAGATGTTCATGCTTGGCGACAAATAAACTGTGATGTCGCCCACCGCGGTTTGCAACATAGAATCGGAGTGCACTTCGCTGGAAGAAGTGAATTTCGCGATGATTCCCCCCGATCCAGTTTCTGCGTGAGCCGAAGGCACTCCTCCTAATTCAATACTGCCGCTGCCAGTTTCGGCCCGAACCACGCCCTTTGCGGAGGCTAGACGGATGCTGCCTCCGCCGGTTTCTATCTGAGCTGGCCCCCCCAGGTCTCCAAGATCGATGCTGCCTCCGCCGGTGGTTGCTTTTACATTCCCGTCGCAGTGTTGCACCTGAATATTGCCGGCCCCAGTTTCAAGTATTGCGCCCTGCAGGCCAGAGACTATAACAACACTGCCTCCACCGGTTTCAGCGCTAATCTTTCCCTTTGCCGAAGCCACCCGTATACTTCCGCCCCCGGTTTGTAGTTTCACGTCGCCGCCGACATTTCCGACTTCGATGTTGCCGCCTCCGGTCTCGGCACTGACCGCGCCACCTAAATCATCGAGGCGAATGTTGCCTCCCCCGCTTTCAGTGTCTAAGCGTCCGGTAAAACCAGTTGCGACCACATTGCCGCCTTCAGTTTCAACTTTTACCGCATCGAGATCGCGCGGAACTTTGATAACGAATTCGCCAGAAAATTTGTGTGAGTCCGTTCCGTGACACTCACCGACTACCCAGGCCGTGTCTCCCCGGATGGAAGCGCTGATCTTGTACAAGTCAAATTGTCTGCGTGCCTCTTCTTCTGACGTAGTATGGGCGCGGTTGCGAATCGAATAGGTGATGCCCTGCTGCGAACCTCCTTCGATCCGCACGGAACCGATGTCCACCCTGATGCGCAGGTTCCGCGCCGCGGGCAGCGAGCCGTTAATTTCGCGTGTCCAACTTCCCCCCTCGCGATAGATCTTTGTTTCCTGAGCGCTGAGCAGCGGCGACAATGCCACGAGTACCGCAGCGACGATTGAGAATCTCTTTAGCATTAAATTGTTTCCCTTCAATTGCATGTCCCTTTTCAATCGATCTTTTTTCAATCAATCTCCGGCAGTTGCGCCAGCAAAGTACGTGCCTGCGAACGAATGTATGGACTGTGATCGCCGGCCGCCAGCTTTTGCAGGACAATACGTACGCTGCTGTCCACTCGCACTGGTTCGATCAAGTGAAATGCTTCCGTTCGAACCCCTGGATTTGAATCCGACATCAAAGCTTCGAGCACGGCATCGCGAACCCGGACGTCATCCTTCACGAATGGCCCCAAGCCGTCCAACGCCTTAAGCCGCACCCCTGGATTAGAGTCATAGCGCAAGGCGTACATCAGCGCTTCGCGCACGTGAACATCGCTAGGTTGCTGGGTCAGTAAGTCCACCGAATCTAATCGGACGCCGGAGTTGTAATTGTTGCGCGCGGCAAAGAGCAGCAACTGCTGAATGCGCTGATCGTTGAGCGAACCCTGCATTTGCTGCGTGGAAACTGTGTCGTATTGAATGCTGACTTGATTGCTGCCAGGTTGTTGCGTGACGGAACGAATGCCGCTAATAGAAGATTCGACTGGCTGCTGGGTTGAGGGTCTATCGATGATCACGGGGCCGTTACTACTCAAGACCTTATAGGTTGTTCCGATCCCACCCGCAAATCCAGCTATCAAAAGCACGGCAGCAAGAGCCGGCGAAAACCGCATCTGCTGAAGCCATGCCGCGGGATCAACCATGAGACGCCGCCAAAACCCATTCTGCTCAGCGGTCTCGAGCGCTTCCTGGAGCTTCATTCGGGACGCTGTCAGCAAGTTCGGGGATGGCTCGTCAAGCGTGGGCTCCAGGATCGAAGCGCGAAAATTACGCGTCCTCTCCAGTTCCGTTGCGCAATTCTTGCAGCGCGTGACATGCTGCTCCAATTCGTAACGGGCATCGTCCGCCAATTCGTCGTAAACGTAGAGCAGAATATTTTCTTTGACCCATTCACACTTCATGTTTGTTCACCCGTTTCCAGAAACAATCGCCCGTCATCGCATGTCCCCAAGAGCGCCACGCAATTTCTGAGTCGCCCGGAACAGCGTGTTCTTGGCCGTGTCTTCGGTGGTGTTCAACACTTCGCCCACCGTCCTCAACTTCAAGCCATGGTAGTGCTTCAATTCAAAAACCAGGCGCTCTCGCGGAGTAAGCTTTTCGAGCGCTCGATTGATGCGTCCAGCGAGTTCCCGGCGCATCAGGTCGCGTTCGGGATCGGCGCCAGACCGTCCATCCGGTATCCGGGCGAGAACGTCATACTGCTCGCCGCTCGAATCAGTTGCAACTGGAGCATCTTCCTTTCGCACTTGCCTCTTGCGAAGATGATCCAGGCAGAGGTTCGTCACAATCCGGTAGATCCAGGTGTAGAAAGAGCACTCGAAGCGAAAGTTGCCAACGCTCTTGTAGGCCTTAAGAAAAGCCTCCTGGTAAATATCCTGGGCTTCGTGCTCGGATCCCGTGAGGTGCATTGCGAGGCGCAAGACAGCCTGGTCGTAATGCCGCACCAGTTCCTCGAAGGCAGCGCGATTGCCACGCTGAGCTTCGCGGACCAATAATGTGTCGTCGATGCGGCTTAGACTTTGTCCAGCCATTTGGCCCCGTATTTGGGGGTCCCACGTGCTGCTGTTTCGCTTCGTCTGGTCGGGCCGCTCCCGACTGGAACTCTCGCCAACCGCAAACCGTATTACCAACGCATCGGCCGGCATATATTGTCCTAATCCTCGTCTAAAGGTCCTTGCCTCAACCCGGGTGCCATTGCCGTTTTCCCGGTCGTATTGATAGACGCGTCAGGAGTCGGAGCGTGAGCAGAAATTATAGGAGAATGGCAGGATTCGTGCTGAGTCAAGGGCGGGGTTAGGGCGCTGGCGGGCGAGCAGAGTCTTCGTAGAGACGTAGCCAGCGTCTTGCCAGCAGCTTAGACAGTCTCTACTTGAAATCGCGCACATTATTCGACGGCAAAACTAACCGAGACGCTCCTACTATCCCGAGTGCAGCGAAGCGCAGTGGAGAACTGATTTTGTGCGGGGTGGCATCCAGGTCAGTGAGCGTATTGTCGATTTTTCGCCAGCTATCGCTGTTTGCTGGAGACGTACTCGTGCGCATGGCTGGGCGGGGTTTCCTGCGGCCAGCCGAACGCGTTCAGCGACTGAATCGCCAGACTGCGAAGCTCTTCCCAAAACGCATGCGAATACAAGGCACTCTCGTCCCATACACTTCGGTCGTCTGTGAAGTTGGGGGTAGCGATATGCGTATCGACTGCCGCAAGCGTGTCAAGTTGGGCCGCCGTCAGATCGGCGCGATAGCTCCCGATCGCACAACCTCTCCAATGGTCAAAATCGAGCACAAGTTCGTCGGTCTTCACAACGAAGTTTGGAAGGTAGGCGACCTGAGAGTGAGCCGGGAGCGCTAACGCTTGCAATGAGTGCTTTAAGCGTCCAAGAATCGATTGCTTGAGCTGCTGCTCATTCATTCCGGTCAGCCTAGCAAATTCGGTAGTTGAGGTGAAGGGGCGATTTCACAGAATGAAATTCGATGCCCTCCGGAAAAGGGAAGGCACACCCTTGCCGCCGATCAAGCAAAAATTCTCGACCATTCCATTCGCTCCCCGGAACCCACGGCGTTGTTGTCACACAACCGCTTCTTTCTCGATAACCACCTTTAGGTGCGCGGTCACGTCTTTGTGCAGTTTGATCGGAACCGTAAACTCGCCAACTGTCTTCAAAGGCTCATGGAGCTGGATCTTTCGGCGATCCAATTCGAAGCCCTTCTTTGCCAACGCGTCCGCGATGTCACCCGACGTGACTGATCCGAATAGCTGTTCATGCTCGCCCGAGCGACGCTGAAACGACACCGAGACGCCTTCGAATTGCTTGGCTAGAGCTTCCGCGCTCGACTTTTCCTTGGCAGTGCGGCGGACCGTGGCTGCCTTCATCTGTTCAATTACAGCCTTGTTGCCTTTCGACGCCTCAATCGCCAGCTTGCGCGGCAGCAAGTAATTGCGTCCAAAACCTTCGGCGACTTTGACTACGTCACCGCGCGATCCTAGTTTTGCTACATCTTCTTTGAGAATGACTTCCATGATGACTCCGATTTAGTGAAATTTCGGCGGTTAACTACTAAACGTGCTCCCCATGAATTGGATGCAACTGGGAAGGGCCCGACTTCCAGTCGGGCCGATTAGCGATGCGGCCGATTTACGGCCCGACTGAAAGTCGGGCCCTTCCCACATCCTAACCTGCTCTCCCTGCGAAAGGCAGCAAAGCTATATTGCGTGCCTGCTTTATGGCCAAGGACAGCCTCCGCTGATGCGGTGTGCATACTCCGGTCAGCCGCCGCGGAACGATTTTGCCGCTTTCCGCCACGAATTGCGCAAGCAGCCGCACGTCCTTGTAATTGACGGCTTCTATTTTTTCGGTGCAGAACTTGCAAACTTTCTTGCGCCGGAAATACTTGCGGCCTGCTCCGCCTCCGCCTTCTCGCCCCGCGCCACCCGGTCGGGAAGGAGGACGCCGCTCTCCGCGATCAGGACGGTCCCCGCCAAAGGATCTTTCGCCGGCGGGCCGGTCGCTACTTGGGCGATCCGTGCTCGGGCGGTCATTACTCGGGCGATCAGTTGCAGGGCGATCGTTACTCGGGCGATCGTTACTCGGGCGATCGTTACTCGGGCGATCAGTAGCAGGTGCCGCCCCTATTGTTGCTGGTCTAGTTTCGTCAGCCATGTTGCTCCTTAAAATCTGTCGTTGGTCGTTCGTCTTTGGTCGTTGGCCTAAATCCCGCAATCTGAGCTCGTCGGTGCGCGTCCGCAGGTTTTGCCAACGACCAACGACGGCTCTTACGCCGTCACTGCGGGCGCTTCCGGCGTGCTCTCTTCCGGCGCTACAGGCGCCGGCGGAGCTTTACGGCGCGCCTCTTTGATTGCTTTGATCTTATCGAGCCGCTTTTGTTCCTCATCGATGCGGACAGTTATGAACTTAATAACCGGCTCGGTGACTCGCAGACGCCGTTCCAATTCGTGCACAAGGCCGCCGCTGCCTTCGACGGTCAGAAGCATGTAGAGGCCATCGTGAAAACGCCGCACCATGTAGGCCAAGCGGCGCTTTCCCATTTTTTCCACGCTCTTCACAACTCCCCCTGAGGAAGTCACGGCATGTTCCAAGGTGGAAATAAGCTTGTCCTGGTCTTCTTCCGCCATGTCAGGACGGACGATAAACATCAATTCATAAGTACGATTCATTTAGTCTTCTCCAAATCTCTTCTGCGTGTCATCCCGAGCGAAGCTGAGGGACCCCTACTCCCGGCAATGCTCTTCTGCTAGGGATGCTTCGACTCCGAACCAGCTCCGCTATCGCGGACCTCGTTCTGCGCTCAGCATGACACTGGATCTTCAGGCTCCGGCTTACGGTTAAAGTAGTTCATCGCCGCCGCCTCGCCTTGCGAAAGAATCATCTTTACCGCTTCCAGCGTCCTGCCCAACATTTCATCTACTGTTTCCAGCTGCGCCTTCCGCATTGGAGACAGCAAATAACTCATTCCGTCTTCGACCTTGCGATCCGGCGCAACCCCGAGGCGTATCCGCAAAAAGTCTTGCGTCCCGAGCGCGCCAATGATCGATTCCACTCCGTTGTGTCCCGCCGAACTGCGACGCCTGTGAATTCGGACGGTTCCCAGGGGGAAGTCCAATTCGTCATGGATCACAATCAAATCCGTCTCGGGGACGATCTCATTCTTCGCGATCAGCTCGCGAACCGAAATCCCGCTGAGGTTCATGAAAGTCTCCGGCTTCGCCAGAAGCACTGTCTCTGAACCAATTTCCGCACGGGCTGTCAACGCCCGGCACTGGCGGTTCCGAACCTCAACGCCACATTCGTTGGCCAGCGCATCAATCGCCAGGAAGCCCATGTTATGAGGCGTGAACTGGTATTCAATTCCCGGATTGCCAAGCCCCACGATCAGCTTCACGCCGTTTCAACCGTCCCCGATAACCAGCCGTCGAGATCGCTCGACGGGACCCTTCGGCCTCGCTCAGGGCAGGCTCTCGAGGGCGGCTGTCCCTACGCAAGCTACAAAACTTACTTCTTTTCCTTCTTCTCCGGCTTCTCGGCCGCAGGTTCGGCGCCTTCCTCACCGGTCTCCTGCTTGCCCTTCTTGATGACTTCCGGCTCGGCGGCAACACCAGCTTCGGCAGCCACAGCTTCGGGAGCAGCCACAACTTCTTCCTTAACCGAGACGACGTGAGCCACCGGCTGATTCTCGTCCGTCAGGAACGTGAGCTTCTTGTCGTGAGGAAGATCCGAAACCCGCAGGACTTTTCCCATCACCAGCGCCGTGACATCGGCCTCAATCGAGCTTGGAATATCGGATGGCAAGCATTCGATTTCGACTTCCCGCAAAATCTGCTCCAGGATTCCGCCCTGCTGCTTGACACCTTCCGCTTCTCCCTTGAGCATGATCGGAACCTTGACCGTGAGCGTCCGATCCATCGCGATGCGCTTGAGATCGATATGCAGCAGCGCGCCTTTGATGGGCTCGTATTGCCAATCGACGATCATGGCTTTGGAGCGTTCGCCGCCCTGGAGCGCGAGGTCGAAGATGGTGTTATGCCCGGTCTGAGAATGAAGAATGCGCGCAACTTGCCGCGGGTCGAGGCTCAACGACACAGCGTCCTTGCCAGCGCCGTAAAGGACCCCGGGTATCTTGCCTGCCTGGCGTACACGTCGAGCGTCGTTTTTGTTGCCAGCTTGCCTGGGTTGCGCTTCCAACAGATTGTTTTCAGTAGCGGTTGCCATAAATTTTGATTCCTAATTTACACAAACAATTTACTGACAGATGTCTCTTCGTGAATCGACTGGATCGCGCGTCCGATCAACCCGGCAACGGAACGAACCACAATTTTCGGTTCCTTCTTCGCCTCATCGCTAAGCGGAATCGTATCGGTCACTACGACTTCCTTAATGCAGGATTGGGCAATGTTCTCGACCGCTGGTCCCGAAAACACCGGATGCGAGCAGCACGCATAGACAGCCGTGGCGCCATTCTCCATCAGAGCCGCCGCGGTCTTTACCAGCGTGCCCGCCGTATCGATCAAGTCGTCGATGACAAGACAAGTGCGACCTTGCACATCTCCGATTACGTTCATGATCTCGGCGACATTCGCCTCAACGCGGCGCTTGTCGACGATGGCCAGAGCCGAATCCATTTTCTTGGCAAAAAACCTGGCGCGCTCCACGCCACCCGCATCCGGCGAAACTACGGTCAGATTCGGCAAGTTGAGTCGTTTGAAGTAATCCACCAACACTGGGGACGCGAACAACGGATCCACCGGAATATTGAAAAATCCCTGTATCTGCGATGCGTGCGGATCGATAATCAACGCCCGGTCGGCGCCCGCCGTCGTCAGCAAGTCTGCCACCAGCTTCGCGGAAATCGGAGCACGGGGCTTATCTTTGCGATCCTGTCGCCCATACCCGTAATAAGGAACCACTGCGGTAATGCGCTTTGCTGAAGCTCGCTTGAGCGCATCAATCATCAGCAGCAGTTCCATGAGGTGCTCGTCCACCGGACGCGATGTGGGTTGGATCACGAATACATCCGCGCCTCGCACGTTCTCCTGAATCTGGACGTAGGCTTCTCCATCTTTGAACCGGGTCACCTGAGCCTGATTGCGGGTCAGTCCCAGAAACTCGCAGACATCGTCGGCGAGCCGCTCATTGGCCGTGCCGCTGAAAATCTTGAACTTGTCGTCGACGCGGGCGCGCTGGGGCTTGCGCTCCGGCTTCTCGTCAGAGTTCACGTGAGCCTTCTTTTCCGACGCTGTCGCAAGAGTGGCCATAGGATAAGCTCTTAGCTGTTAGCCTTTGGCTATTAGCTTGAATCCCTGACTCAGAATCCCTTACCCTTGGGCCTCACGGTTCGAGCCAAGAGCCAAGAGCTAAAAGCCAATAGCAGCATTTCTGGCTGGGCCGCTAGGATTCGAACCTAGACAAAGTGCTCCAAAGGCACTTGACCTACCATTAGTCGACGGCCCAGTAAAACGATTGCAGATTTGCTGAATTCAGATTGTAGATTGAAAACCAAATCTGCAATCTAAAATCTTCAATCTGACATCCTGCGCCAATACTGTGGCCGTGTCAGCGTGGTGGTCGCCACTGCCGCTGTACCCTTTTTTGTCAAAATCGCCGCAGCCTTTTTTGCCTGATTCCCAGACTTGAACAGTCCGTAAACTGCTGAGCCAGAACCAGACAGCGAGGCATAAACCGCTCCGGCGTCCTTGAGCACACTTTTGACCGCGCGCAATTCGGGATATTTTGGGAAGACGACCTTTTCAAAGTCGTTTTCGATCCCGGTACGGACGAGGTCGAGAAGCGGGGTCTCGGCCCGGCCCCTGCCTTTACTCACAGGGACACCGGATAAACTACACAGCCAAGCAGAAAGCCTACAGCTGAACTCATTCATTCTATCGGAGGTAGGCGATGCCGTCAATTTAGCCTCGCGGGTGCGGGGATCGAGGCCGATGTGGGAGGCAGTGCCTGTGTTAGGACGGATGATTGTGTGGGGACGGGCGCCCTCGCCCGTCCACGCCGAACGGAGCTCGGCAGGATTTGTTGTTGACTGAGTTTTCGTTGCCGCCGACCCCTCGCGGGCGGGGGCGCCCGCACCACACAAGCTTGCATCCCAGTCTTTAAACGCCTGCGGAGTCGACACGCTTACCTCGGGCAAAGCCACAACACACGCAACAGCCGGCAAATCCACCAGCGGATAAACTTCCTCCCCGCGCCCAACTCCCAACACGGTCCCGCCAATCAAAAACAGCGGCAGGTCGGACCCAACTTCCGCAGCAATTCTCAACTTCTCCGCTCCCGATAGCTCTCTTTTCAACGCAAGCTCCAACGCCAGCAGGCTGCCAACAGCATTGCCGGACGCACCACCCAATCCGCCCTGAACCGGCAACCGCTTTTCGATTTCGATCACCACACGCCCGCGAGCTTTGAGCGCGTCCATCGCCCGCTCAATGATGCGATAGCAAGTGTTCGACTGATCTTTTGGAACCCGAGGGTCTTCACAACGAATCTCGATGCCCGTCCCGCGGATTATCTGCAGGCGAACGACATCCTGCAAAGCAATGGTCTGATATACGGTGCGAAGTTCGTGAAAGCCGTCCGGACGAAGGGGGCCGATGCACAGACCGAGATTTATCTTCGCGAAGGATCGCACAGTGACGGGCACGCCCCTGATTAAAACACAGCGGGCTTCTGATGAGCGGCCCAAGGTCGCTGGCAGAGTGTTGATAGAATGCCGGGATGCCGACGGTGCTGCGCTCGGGCCCGTATCGCTTTTACTTCTACAGCCACGAGCCTAACGAGCCGCCCCACATTCACGTTGACCGGGACGATCTCTCGGCCAAATTTTGGATTGATCCCGTCCAACTAGCGGGCAATTTTGGATTTCGCGCCCACGAACTGCGCGAGATACAATCGATAGTGGCGGCTTCACAGCTGCGGTTTTTGGAGGCGTGGAATGAGTTTTTCAGCATCAACGGCGGATGAGCGGGTGCTGGACGTGCAGTTCACAGAAGACGCAGTCAGCGTGAACCTCCGCGACGGTCGCGTCATCACGGTGCCGCTCGTTTGGTATCCCCGCCTCCTAAACGCGACTGCTTCGCAGCGAAAGAACTGGAAGATTGCCGGCGGCGGCTATGGGATTCATTGGCCCGACGTGGACGAGGATCTAAGTACGGAAGGATTGTTACGCGGCGCGCCTGCGCCAAAGGCATCGGTACCGGCGAAGTAAACGGCAACCTCAGCCTCTCCGCTTGTAGTGAATCGCAAACTCAAATCCTGGATTCGCCGGAAAAAGCTCTGCTACTTTTCGCAGCCGCTCCGCCATCTGCGCTGGAGCTAGCAGCGTGTAGTCCCTCTCGCGCAGGTCGTAGTAATCCACATCAATGAACAGCGACAGCAGATATATGGAAATCGCATCCGAAAATGCGGCCGCGAAGTATTCATTCTTATGCTTCTCCGCGTCCGGACCGGGCTCCATTGCCAGTTTCCGTAATTCGGACGCATCCAGCAACGTCTCCCCCCGAACCTTGGATTCTGCCTGCTTCCAAACCAAATCCGCGAACTCTCGCGAAACTCCGGCTTTTTCGACTACTGCATGGCCTACGTTGATGTAGAACTCAAAGGCGACCGAAAACTTGTCGTCCATCAAGCGGGTCGAGATAAAGACGCAGTGCGAGTTCCCCAACTCAAGGTTGCGGTGGCAGACGGCATTGTCGCTAAGCGCGACATCATAGCGGTCCGCAATCACAGTTTCGTCCCCTTGATTCACGGTGAGAGGCACGAAGTAGTAGGCCGTACCTTGTAAGGCCGCCGCCAAAGAGTCAGGCACAGCAGACACCATTTTTTCGAGATCGGTGGATGGGACTGAGACTTCTCCGGAAACCGCATAACAGATTCCATTTGGAGCTTGTGAGACGGGCGATTGGCGCACTACTTCAGAAGGCGATCGGGTAATAGCGGATGCAACTTGCGACATAGGTCGTATTCTAGCGTATGTCAGCGACACTTAACGCGGAAGTGTGCAGCCGCGAAGCGGCGCAAGAGTGCAGCCCACGGCGTAAGCCGTGGGAGAACTGAGGAAAACACAAAATAAAAAGCAGCCCGTACGGGGCGCAAGAATGTTGTACTTTAGATACAATGCCGTCGACTGCTCAAAAACCCGTCCACCGTCCCAGCTGGTTCTGGATTGTTCCACGGGTGTCTGCTCGTGACCTTCATTCTGACCGCATTTTCCTTCGCCGTTAGCCTATTTCTGGGAATTCTAGGCATCGTCATCGGGTCCCGCTTGCGTGGAGTTCCTGCCAACATGGCTTTCGCCTACCGGCACATCGCTGCTCCAGCCGCAGCCATCGTCGGATGCATCGTGCTGGTCTCGGCTACGGCGATGGAAATCCGCCACTACCGGCAGAACAGGGCGCTCGCGGCGATCGAAAGAACCGCGAGCAGAGGCACGGTATGAGAATTCCTCGAATCGCCATTCCGATGCCTCATTCGACTGACCTCGAGTACGCCGAGCGAGCCATTCCACAGTACGAACGCGCGATTGAGATCGGAGGAGGCTTGCCGGTCAGAATTCCGCTTGACCAGACTCCCGAAGAAGTCATGAAGCTGATCGAAAGTTGCGATGCGGTTGTTCTGCCGGGGAGCGGGGCGGATGTCGATCCGGCGAAGTATGACGCACCGCGACATCCCAAAACCGAAGACGCCGACGCCAAACGGGATACTGTCGATGAATTGCTGCTACAGGATGCTTACAACATGCGAAAACCGATTCTCGGCATCTGCTATGGGCTTCAGATTCTGAATGTCTATCGCAGTGGGAATTTGCTTCAGCACATCGAGTCTCCGGTAAATCACGCGGCCGGACGGAAGGTTCCCATTGCACATTCGGTCGAGATTGAACCGGAATCCAGGCTCAGCGAGATTGTGCAGGGGATCAATTTGCCGGTGAATTCCAGCCATCACCAGTCTGCCGATTTAATCGGCGACGGCTTGCGGGTAGTTGCGCGATGTCCGCAGGATGGAATTGTCGAGGCCTTGGAGGGGACCTCCCCCGATCATTTTGTGCTGGCGGTGCAATGGCACCCGGAACGATCGATGGAAGACGCCAATTCGCGCGCACTATTTCGAGCATTGACGAAAGCTGTCCAGACTAATTCTTGGTAGAGACGTAGCTTGCTGCGTCTTGCACTGCGCTACTAAGCGGATCGGCCACCCATTGCCATGCCCGCCGTCCGTTCTCGCGAACCACGCTTCGAGCTTCCCCGTACTCCACCAGTCGATTCAGAACTGTTGTGACCGAAGCGAGTGGGTCTTTGTGGCGAAGCAAGACCGAGGGATTCCTTCGTCGAAGATGTTCACAGACTTCTCGCGCTCCGAGGGGAACTTCAGCTTCGATCAATACCATCCGGCATGCTTTAGTAAATCCTGGCTGGCGCGTCGAAGTTTTACGATCAATCAGTTCGAGCAAATCATTGCTGAGGATTTCGTCTCCGAAAATATTAGCCAATCCAACAATGGTCTGTTTGATGGTACCAATGCGCTTGATGATTTCGGCTCGCTGACTAAGAAGGTGTTTCAATTCCTCGTGCGCCGCGCTGAGGACTTCCTTTACGTGGCCATCTCCGGCTGCGAGCGATCGTTCGGTCCCGTTGCTGTGAGGTGTTACATCCATAAGACTCCTCTGCCGTGACATCTCGACTGGGAAAGCGATCCTCTTTGAATACTCAAACACTGAATACGCAAACGCTCTCAGGTTAGTTCCCTCCAGGCCTTATTGCGCGTGTTCGATCAGAAGGCCCATGTTTAGCTTTGGACGTTGGAATGGGGAAAAGGTTAACGCCAACGTTTAGCAAAAACTGATCATTCATGATGCACTAAAGTGTGCCCATATTCCTTTTTCGGGGCGGGAAATGGGCTTATTTACTGTCTTGACGGGGACGAATGTGGCTACAATAGGGACGTGAGATATTACACGACAAGACCGATGAAGGGTGGCACACTCTTCCTCTGCACGCTGTGCGAACATCGAGTGTCGACGCTTGAGTTCCAGCGGGAAAACGGCAACTGTCGCACACAGGCTGCCACCTCAATCAACTTGCACGCGCATTCCGTCCATCGCCAGCAGGTGCCTGCCTTGCCCGCTGACGCGTATCAGCGCGTCTGGCGCGCGTAGGATCGCTGGGGACAGCTGCCATTGGCGGTCCAGTTGAGGGAAGCTTGGCAGCGACGTAGCGGACCCATTTCGTGGTATAATCTATCCAACTTCAAAGACATCTAACTTGATGTAAATACAGCAGCTTACCCCTTAGGCGCAACGCGACTCTTTGCCCGGAAAGATGCTGTCAATTAAAGAGAACTTAACTCATGGCTGACGATCAAAACCCCGAACTTCCCCTGACTCCTCCACCTCCCGGCGACGGTGGCATCCCAGGCGCCGCGAACATTCAACCGGTCAATATCGAAGAGGAGATGAAGCGGTCGTATCTCGACTATTCAATGTCGGTGATTATCGGCCGCGCGCTTCCCGACGTCCGCGACGGATTGAAGCCGGTGCACCGCAGAATCCTCTACCACATGTATGATTCCGGTCTTTTGCACAATCGCAGATACGTAAAGTGCGCGAGGGTAGTCGGCGAGACGATGGGTAAGTACCACCCCCACGGGGACTCGGCGCTTTACGATGCGTTGGTCCGCATGGCGCAACCATTTTCTTTGCGATATCCGCTGATCGATGGTCAAGGGAACTTCGGATCAGTCGACGACGACCCGCCAGCGGCGATGCGGTACACCGAGTGTCGTCTTGCGCGCATTGCCGAAGATTTGAATGCAGATATTGATAAAGATACCGTCGATTTTTCTCCTACTTATGACGACTCGAACATGCAACCCGATGTTCTACCTTCGCGGATTCCGAATTTGCTGGTGAACGGATCGAACGGGATCGCTGTAGGTATGGCAACCAACATCCCTCCACATAATCTGACTGAGATCGTGGATGCGACAATCACGCTCGTAAACAATCCATCAACTCAGTTGCCGGAAATTTTGAAGATCGTGAAAGGTCCGGATTTCCCCACTTACGGCATCATCCATGGCAAGGCGGGAATCTACGAGGCTTACAAGACTGGGCGCGGTCGCTTCATGATGCGAGCCAAAGCTGGCATCGAAACGTTCAACAAAGATCGCCAAGCCATTGTGGTCACCGAAATCCCGTATCAGGTCAGCAAAAAGAGACTCATTGAACGCATCGCGCAGTTGGTGAACGACAAAGTTGTTGACGATATTTCCGACATTCGCGACGAGAGCGATCGCGACGGGATGCGCATTGTCGTCGAACTCAAGCGCGGAGCCGAACCGCAGATCGTCCTCAATCAGCTGTTCAAGCACACCTCGATGCAGGAAGGTTTTTCGATGATCTTCCTCGCCGTCGTGAACAATCAGCCGAAAGAAATGGGGCTGATCCAAGCCATCCAGCACTTCATCGATCACCGCGTCGATGTGGTGCGCCGCCGTACTGCTTATCTTCTCAACAAAGCAAAAGAACGCGAGCACATCCTCGAAGGTTATAAGACTGCGCTCGATCACCTCGATAACGTAATCACCATCATTCGCGCCAGCGGCAACCGCGCCGAAGCTCGCGAGAATTTGGTGATGTACTTTGGCGGAAAGAAAATCGATATCAACGTTACCGGGCGCGCGCCGAAGCTCGATCCGGAAAAGCCTTTCACCACGATTCAGGCCGACGCCATTCTCGAATTGCAATTGCATCGCTTGACCCGCTTGTCGATTGACGAAATCAGCAAAGAACTCGGAACTGTCCGCGAAAGTATCGGCGAATTCGAATCCATTCTCGGATCGGAAAAGAAGCTTCGCAACGTAATCGTCAAAGAACTTGAAGAAGTCAAAAAGCTGTACGGCGATGAACGCCGAACCGTAATCGAAGATGAAGCTGCCGAAATCAAACTCGAAGACCTGATCGCCGACGAGCAAATGGCCGTCACCGTGAGCCACACCGGCTACATGAAGCGTACGGCGATCTCTACCTATCGCAACCAGCGGCGCGGCGGCTCCGGCCGCATGGGAATGAAGACGCGCGACGAAGATTTCGTTGAGCATCTGTTCATCGCTTCGACCCACGCCTACATTCTGATTTTCACCAACACCGGACGCGTTTACTGGCTGAAGGTCTACGAAATTCCCGACGTTGGTGCCGCGGGCAAAGGCAAACATGTCGGGAATCTGGTTGGACTATCGGCGGGCGAAACGGTTCGCACCATGGTCGCGGTTCGCAATCTCGAAGAAGCTGGGCGCTACATCTTTTTCGCCACCCGCAATGGGACGGTAAAGAAAACTGAGTTGAAAGATTTCTCTCACGTTCGCTCAATGGGAATTATCGCCATCAGCATTGATCCCGGCGATGAGTTGGTTGCGGTCCGCATAACCGACGGACACCAGATCGTCTTCCTGGCTTCGCATGACGGGCAAGCTATCCGCTTCGACGAGAATGACGTTCGGTCGATGGGACGAAATGCCGGCGGGGTTCGCGGGATGAAGCTCGACAAGGGCGACTATATCGTCGGCATGGCTACTACGATCAAGCCGGGCGCGCCGAAAGTGCATCAAGAAGGCGAGCCGGAAGAGGTTGCGGTCAAGGGCTCGCTGATTCTGTCGGTCACCGAGAATGGGTACGGCAAACGGACTGCCGCCGATGAATATCGACTGCAGTCTCGCGGAGGTTCGGGTGTTATCAACGTCAAAACCACCGAGCGGAACGGTAAAGTTGTCGGCATCTCGCAGGTCGCGGATGAGTCCGAGGTCATGCTGATCAGCCAGTATGGAAAGATTATCCGCATCGAATCGAAGCTGATCCGGGAGACGGGACGTTCGGCCCAGGGGGTCCGGTTGCTGAACATAGAAGCCGGGGATAGGGTCGCGGCTGCGGTCGTGATTCCGCCGGAAGAAGAGCCAAATGGGAACGGCGGGCTGATTCAGTAGAGCTACCAGCTCTCAGCGTTCAGCAGAAACTGGGACGGAGCCTTCGCTCCGTCCGGTTCCTGCATCTTCAGTCGTTAGTTTCTTGCCATCCTGATCACGAGGAAAGCGTGAAAGATCGGCTCTTTAGAGCCGCGTACCGCGTTATAGGACTCTACGCGGCCATGAATGGCCGCTCTTCCACATCCGGTCCTAATCGCTTTGCGAGCGACTCCGCTGCCCCAGCATGACAAGGGGTTGGGGTTCTCTTCGCTTTTTGCATCGTTCTTGTGACGTTTTCGGCCGGTAAATACAGATTGCCCCTAGGGCGTCATACAGTTTTATGGGGATTGTTGAATTCAGGGGTGGTGATTATCTTGGGCACAGTTGCCCGCATGTAACCTACCTTTTTCAGGCAGGGATTCGATAGGAATCATCGGATCCCTGCTCCTGTCTTTTAGGGGACAATCTTGCGTCGGCGGCCAAAGCTGTCCCGAATAGAGCTGACATCGGAGCGCTAAAGCGCGGCGCCACCCAAAGTCTTCAATGCTGCCTTTGGCATTCCGAATCCCCCAAAGATGAGTTCCGATCACGTCTCCTCGATTCTCAAATTGAATTTCAGGTAACCCTCGGTAACACGGTTCCAGAAAGTCGCTGAGCGAATTGGAGAAGAATGTTTTTGCCGGAATTTCCTCCCATAAAAGGCTTATGCTGGTGAGTGGAAACCCCGGATCATTGCGCCAACGGATGACTTGGTTTTCGCATCTTTGATGGTGGCGAGTCACTCGCCCTGGAGAAATCGAATGAAATCACGCAAAGAAAATATTCTTATGAATGTGCTGCTCGGCACAGGACTATATCTTCTCGACACGGTTCGCGACCGGTTTGCAGACAACATCGATGACCTGCGCGGCCGGACGAAGGAGAGCTTCGAGGACCTGAGAAGCAAAGCGAAAGACGGTTACGAGACGGCTTCCGAACGGGTCAGCCGCGCGTCCGATGCGTTGCGCGGAGAGGATAGCTCGCTGCTGAGCACAACCGCTTCGCTGCTAATTGGAATCGGCATTGGAGTGGGTGTGGGCATGCTGCTTGCGCCGGCTAGCGGTGAAGAGACTCGCGGCAACATCGCGGATAAGGTTCAGGATTTCGGCGGGAAAGTTAGAGAGCGCTTTTCGCGAGAGACCGAAGCGACTGGAACCTACGGGGCCTAATCGCGACGTTTAATAGATTTCAGATTATGAGGGGTCTTTTGCGTCTGGATGAGAATCAGCATTGGCGGCAGGTGATCGATTCTCGCGATGCCTGAGGCCCTTTACTTTCATCTGGCTTTTGTTTCATCCCACGTTAATTAAGCTGCGAGCCTAGACTGTGTCTGTTATAAACCTGACTGTTGAATCTTGGACAAGCCATCTTTCTCTTCATCGCCGGTGTTTTGGGAGGCGTGATAAACGCCGTGGCTGGCGGCGGAAGTTTCGTCGCGTTTCCGGCGCTGCTGTTTACCGGTGTCCCGCCGATTCCTGCGAATGCAACGAATACGGTCGCGATGTGGACCGGTGTCGCAGCCAGCGGCGGCGCTTATCGCGATCGACTTGATATACCGGCGCGGGTGATGGTCCCATTGGTGATTACCAGTTGTATCGGCGGCATCGTGGGCGCCCTGCTGTTGCTGAAAACTCCGCCGCATACATTCCTGCGCGTACTTCCATGGTTAATGCTGGGCGCCACTTTGCTATTCATTTTTGGCAAGAGGTTGTCGCGTGGACAGGTTTCGGGCGTTGGTCATGATGCGACTGCGTTTGCGATTTTTGGGGCATCGGTGTTCGAGCTGATCGTCGCGGTCTACGGCGGATATTTTGGTGGAGGAGTGGGGATCGTCAACCTCGCCATGCTTGCCGCGCTTAGGATGACCGATATTCACGCGATGAACGCGCTGAAGAGCGTGCTGGGAAGCGTGATCAACGGCGTGGCAGTAGTGGTGTTCGTAGTGTCACGAACCGTTTATTGGCCGCAGGCGGCGGTGATGATTTTGGGATCAGTCATCGGAGGGTATTTTGGAGCGCATTACGCGATGAAGGTGTCGGGTTCATGGATCCGCTGGACGGTTATCTTGGTTGGGGCTGCGATGACAATTTATTTCTTTGTTAAGGCCTATTGAAAGAACTTTAACCACCAAGGACACGAAGGTTCACAAAGGAAGGCCCAATAAACGTAGTCTGGTTTGGTTGTACTTTGGGTACCTTCGAGTCCTTCGTGGTTAAAGCTTTCGGATGGCGACATCAATTAACTGCGGTGGGCTGCTTCCCTCAACAGGCGTTTCTCGCGGGCGGCGGAAATCCTTCGTGCGCGGAGAAGTTTTCGCAGGAAGACGGCGTAGATAAACCACAGCAGAGTTACGGCAGCGGCCAGGAGAAGAGACAAGCTCCAGAGATTCGCGATGTTTCTTAGCAGGTTGAGCATGGCTCATCGCGATCCGGGATGAGTTTTTATACTTTTGCTTCTATGCCTAAGTTGTTTCTGATTGCGTTGACGATTCTTTGCGCAAGCGCTTTCATTTTTTCTTCGGAATCGGCTTCGACCATGACTCTTGCCAGCGCTTCTGTTCCCGAGTAGCGGACTACGACTCTTCCATTGCCGTCGAGTTCGCCTTCGACTGAATCGATGGCTCTTTGAATTTCGGGGACTTCGCGAAACGGCACTTTTTCCCGGACCCGGATGTTTTGAATCGTCTGCGGGAAGACTTTCAAATCCGCGATCAGGGCTGAAAGCGGTTGCCCCCTTCGGACAATGACGTCCATAACGCGGAGGGCGGTGAGAAGACCGTCTCCGGTGGTGGCTTCGCTGTCTCGAAAAATAATGTGGCCAGATTGCTCGCCGCCGAGAACCGCTCCGGTTTTCAGCATTTCTTCCAGCACGTATTTGTCGCCGACATTGGCTCGGAGCAGGCGAATGCCGGATTCGCGGAGAGCGATCTCGAATCCCATGTTGGACATGGTCGTGGCCACAACTGTTGCATTGGGCAGCCGGCCACGCGCCTGCATATCGCGCGCGGCTAGAAGCAGGATGCCATCGCCATCTACGACGCGGCCCGTTTCGTCGCTGAATAGTGCGCGGTCGGCGTCCCCGTCAAACGTTATGCCGAGATCGAAGGATCCCGCTCTCTCTTTCATAGCTGATGCGACGGTCTGGGGGTGGAGCGCGCCACAATTGTCATTGATGTTTCTGCCGTCCGGTTGAGCATGCACGAATGTAGCTTTTATGCCGCAGGCGGCGAACATTTCCGGGGCTTCGGCGGTGGCTGCGCCGTTGGCGCAATCCACCAGCAATCTTAAACTACTCAGGTCTGTCTTAACGTTTCCTGCGAGCCATTCAACGTAGGCATGGCGAAGGTCCGCTTCCCCGGGCAACGTGGGTGAGGTATTCACGCGTGCTTGGAGATTTAAGTCGGCATCCTGGAGATGGGCGAAAATCTCCTGTTCAATGGCGGCCTCCTCGGCGTCTGGTAATTTGTAGCCAGTTCCGGAAAACATTTTGATTCCATTGTCGGTCCAGGGATTGTGAGAGGCAGAGATAACTAATCCCGCATCGAGCTTTCTGGAGCGGGCGAGGTACGCGATGCCCGGGGTGGTGATGATGCCTGCGCTAAGAACCTCGACGCCCGCGGATTTCAAACCCAGGGCGATCTGGTCGGCGATCCACGCGCTGGATTCTCGAGTGTCCTGACCAATCACCACGCGTGGGGTGGAGTTCTTTTTCGCAAGGTTGTTTTTCGCCAAATCATGACCGAGGGCGCGGCCAATCAGGTAGGTACTCTCGGGAGTTAGAGGAAATTCACCGGCAACGCCACGAATCCCATCGGTTCCGAACAGTCGTCGCGTCTGAACTGCCATGTTGGTTTTGGTGGTCAATTGCTGCCGTCTTTTTGCACATAAATTGTAACCTGCACGGGTTCAGGGTCGGAGACCTGAATAAGCGGATCGGAAACGTAAGGGTGCCTCGGAACTGTCATACGGTCCATGACCCCGGTTACGTCGATTGGATCTGTAATCGCTGAGTCCGTGACCTGTACATGCTTCGTGGGTCCGATAATGCTAACCGTCGCAGGGTTCGACGCGATACGAGCGATGTGGTATCCAGGGACAAAATTCCCAATTACCCGGGGATGGACTTCAACTTGACGAGTCATGCGCGTATCAAAGCTGACCCGAAGCTGGCTGGGAACGACTTGTACCACTTCGAGGCCGCTTGGCTGGTGGACCTGGCGGGAAGTTATGTCGAAGGTGTGATCGCCAGGTTTCTGCCCGTCCAGTTCGACTTCGGCATAGACGTTCTGACGGTTGGATGTGGCGGACGCTGTGCTCAGGACCGCGCAATCGGATTTGTATTCGCGGAATGTTCTCGGAACTGATCTCAAGATTCTGGGGAATATTGTTGAACTCGATCGGAACTTCGACTGCAACCACCGCAACGGGGTCGCGAGCCACCGCAAGCCACAATGCGACAGCGAGGCCAAGGGAGAGCAACTTTAGGCCGATGTTTTGGAACAGGCGTCTTCTGATTGAGCCCGGCATTAGCGTTGTATCCTCGGCTCCGAATCGGCTCGTCGCCCCACGTCGCTTCGAGACATGTCATCGGCGGGATCGTCTAACCGGTCATTGTCATTTGTGATAACGGTGGGTAAGGTTGATTGAGGAACGTACCGCCGCAGCAATCCTCCCAGCCGCTCGCGCAATTGCTCGACGCTGAGATCGCGCTCGATCCTTCCTCCCACCGCAACGCTGATGCTGCCGGTCTCCTCCGAAACTATTACGGAGATTGCGTCGGTCTCTTCGGTAACGCCAATTCCGGCACGGTGCCTTGTGCCGAGTTGAGTGGACAACACAGGATTCATGGAGAGAGGCAGGAAGCACGCCGCCGCCGCAACCCGGTCTTTCTGAACGATTACGGCGCCGTCATGCAAGGGCGCGCTCGGTCTGAAAATTGTGGCGAGCAAATCGTAGGAAATATGCGCATCGAGTGGTACGCCACTCTCAATGTATGTCCTGAGGCCGATTTCCCGTTCAATCACGATCAGGGCGCCGGTTTGGTTTTGAGAAAACAAATTCGCGGCCAACACAATGTCGTCATACGCATCGGCTTCGGAGGTTTGGGCCCGGCTCAGCGTGATTTTTCTTCCCATCCTAGTGAGAGCCTGGCGTAGTTCAGGAGCGAAAACTACGATTAGAGCGAATACCCCATACGGGAGAAGAGTACTGATCAGCCAATTTAGTGTTTTGAGTTCGCCGAGGCGGGAGAAGTAGAAAGCGAATCCCACGACGGCCACACCCACCAGCATTAGGGCCGCCCGGGTGCCTTTGATCAGGGCGAGGAATTCGTAAATGATCAGCGCCACCAATAGGATGTCGATGATTGCTGTCACCGACAAGTGTGGCCAGGCGGCTGAAAAATGTGTCACCTGCGGCCCCTTTCCCAAGATGGCTCAGCCTACCCGAATATTGTAATCCACGGTTCCGTATCCCGGATAACGAGCTGGGGTTCATCATGTGGCGTCGGGGTTGGTGGTTTTGACGATAGCGGTCAAAGTCCCCCGCGAGAGCCGCGCGGAAATTTCGTCCCCGGGCGATACTGCGGTTGAATCTTTGAGTAGCTTGCCTGACGAGTCAAACACTAACGCGTATCCTCGATCGAGGATGGCCAGCGGCGACAGCGCCTCAATTTGCCGGGTAACTCGATCCAAGTGCGCTCTCTGTTGAAGCAGTTGGGTACGGGTTGCCGCAATCATGGCGGCGACGTGCGAATCCAGTTCTTTGCGGATGCCTGCCAGAACTCGCCGGACACCGTAGTGACGCACTGCGGCTGCTGCGGATTCCCATCGCCGCCGGTGAAGCTCCAGCAACCTGCGTTCGGACTTTTCCATCCGATAGGTCAGGTCGTCCAATTTTTGCTGGCGCTGATTGATGAGGTCCATCATCCGCGCGAACGCACCGTGTTGAGCTAGTTCAGTTAGTGCCTGCCGGCCCATTAGCAGGCGGTATCGCATGGCGCGGGCTAGGCGCAAATGCAGTTCCTCCGACTGCTCCTCGATATCTTGTCGCGATCGAATTACTAATTCCGCCGCGGCTGATGGTGTGGCGGCGCGAAGGTCGGCGACAAAATCAATAATCGTGAAATCGGTTTCATGGCCAATCGCCGAGATTATTGGGATCTGAGAAGATGCGATGGCGCGGGCAAGGCCTTCGTGATTGAATGCCGCGAGATCCTCGGAGGAACCGCCTCCCCGCGCCACGATGATTACGTCGACATTGACGGCCTTGTTAAAATAGCGAATACCAGCAGTAACGTCTAACGGCGCGGTTTCTCCCTGCACTTGCGATGGGAAAATCAAAATGTTCGCAGTGTGGTGGCGGCGGCGTAGGATATTCAGAATGTCCCGTAAAGCTGCCGCTTGTGGAGAAGTGATGATCCCGATGCGGCGGGGCAGCGATGGAATCGGTTTCTTTCGGGCCGCCTCGAACAAACCCTCAGCTTCCAACTTGGCTTTGAGTTGCTCGAATGCGACTTGGAGCGCACCTGCGCCTTTGGGTTCGAGATACTCCGCGGAAATCTGCAATTGGCCTCGATCTTCATAAATCGTGACGCGGCCGCGAAGCAGCACCTGCATGCCATTCTCGGGACGAAACCGCAGCAACTTGGCTTGCGAGCGGAACATGACCGCGCTTAGTTGGGAGTTTTGATCTTTTAACGTGAAGTAAAGATGTCCCGAATCGTGTGCCCGCAGGTTTGAAATTTCGCCTTCGACCCATGTGTCCCCGTATTCGCGTTCAATGTGGGTGCGGACGGTGGCAACCAAGTCGCGGACTGTCCAAACGCGGCGGTCGGGAGGGCGGAAGCTGAATCCAAGTTGGTCGGTGGATGCCACTGGGAGAAGTTTAACGCAGGAAGCTTGGAGCACTCAGCAGTCAGCACTCAGTTCGGGAGCCAATACTCAACGCTACACGTGAAGCGGAGGGGCTCACTAGTCGTCAAGTTTCCCGTGGGTTTGGGCCGCTGACTTGGGCAAAAGTAACGTGGACTGCATAGTTCAGCCAGATTAGGATTTCCAGAGGCCCAGAATGCGAAACGAAGAGCACTCGCCCCAAGAGTGGGAAAAAGAACTTAGAGCGATACAACAGAGCGTTGCTCCTGAGCAGGGACTGAGAGCCGCACAACTCATTTCGCAAAGGAGGTCCGGCGCTCCCATTTCAGACTTCGCTCACCTGGTGAGATTCTTGCTGGGCGCTCTATTGTTAGCAGTTGGGATTGCCGCCTTTGATTTTTCCATTCCGCACAACTTAGTCCTCGGTCTGTCGGCTCTCGTTGTGGGGTGCTATCTGGCCTACAGTGCGCTTCGTCGGAACCGGAAACGGAAATAGGCGATGTTATACCAAGGATCACCAAGGTCCCGCGCCTGCTTCTCAAGAAGCATTCGAAGTCTACTCTACGAATTCCCACCTTTACAAAAAGCGTAAAGGTGGGCCAGCCTTGTTGGTTGTGATTCAGAGGAAATCAAAATCTTGCATGGCTGGGCCAGCCAACCGATATTACCGGCGTAATTTTGTGCGCTGCGGGGCGTTGGGGTACCGTTGGAAGGCAAATCGCGAGCTTTTGTGTGAGGGGAATGTGAGCGCTGTGCGGTTAATTCCGGGCATTGGGTTTGGTGTTGCTGGTGGTGTGCGGCCTGTGCGGCGGTCAGTCCCTGGGCGACGCTGCACGTCAGAACCGCCAGCAAAAGAAACCGAGCGGCACGACCGCCAAGAAAACCTACACCACGGACGACATCAACGATCCCGCGCCTGCAGTTGCCCAGGGGCCTCTGTCGGGCACATGGAGCTTCACCCACTTTGACGATCGCTTCCAGGGGTGGGTTACCCTAAGCCAGTCAGGATCGACGCTACAAGGTACGTGGCATACCAGCAGCGGGAAATCCGAACCCGACACGCCGGTCACCGGCAGCGTCGATGGAGCGGCGGTTTACGCTCTGTCGAACCCTCGGGGACAACCAACAGAACTACACTTTGACTCTCTCGGCCGATGGCACCCGGCTGGATGGTTTTGGCGAAGGTTTCTTTTTGCACCACACGAATCTCAACATGACGCGAAGTGAAGCCGTTAAGCCTACGACGGCTCCGTCCAGTACAACCTCCAACAAGCCATAGAACCAAAAGCAAGCCATGCGCGATTTTGGCAAAGTGGGAGTACCAATTGCCTTGCGTCGGCGGCGCGAATTCCCACCTTTACAAAAAGCGTAAAGGTGGGCCAGCCTTTTTGGTTATGATTCAAAGGAAATCAACCTTTGAGTGCGCGGGCAACCCTATCCTGACCCGGCGGGAAGCGTTGGTTATAATGATTTCGTGTGGCAGAAGTTCCACATCTTGAGCCGAACACAAGTTTTCTTCGTAGCCTCGGTGTGTGCGGTTGTGATTGCGCTTGCCGTTGCTCTCGCTTCGATTCCCGCTGATGGGACTTCGTGGAATCGCTTCCTTGGGCCTTCCCGGCAACTTGATCCATTCATAAATTTCGGTTCGGCGTTTGTGTCAGTGCTTCCGGTTCTTCTCGGCTACTATCATTTCGCAAGGCTTGGGGCGTTGTTAGGGCTAGCCGTTTCAGCGTTGATGTTCTATGCGACTCAAGTTTGGGCGTTCTTCGTATTCGCTTTCCAACTCGTAGGTCACTCAACGGTGTTGCAACAGGCTACATACGCGGGTATGTGGCTGCTGCTTAGCGCGCTCGTCTTGTGGGCACACGTCAAGGCGTCCAATTCCGATGCCGTCCGGGATGCTCAGCGATTGTTGCACCTCGCCGATCTCCAAACACTCTAGCTGGAGGAGTCGTTGCGCTGTCGATGAGTTATATCGCGATGTCCCGAGAGCGATCGAACATGCGGGTCATCGCGTAGATTGGCTGTCTACATCGACTACAAAGCTGTAGGTATTTGTGGCTCCGGCCTTTGCGTTCCAGCTACCCTCGGCGGCGAATTGGAAGACTGTTCCATGGGCAAAACGATAATTGATCTTTCCGCCGGAACCGCTGCCTACGTTATAGGCATTGGCTAGAGAGTTCGGCAGTCCCTCTGAAGGTAGCGGAAGACCCTGTGGGTACAAATCAAAAGATGCCTCGGACTCCCCGTCACCTTCGGTGATCGTGATATGGATTGTGCCTCCATTCACAAACCGGCTTGCATCCAACAGGATGACCCGATAACTATGTTTTCCTCTTCCGGGCGCGACCAGCGTTCCTTGTCCTGTGGAACTTGAACCGGGAATCAGTTGAATTGTTTCTGGCGTTGCGACGAGGTCATCACCGGTGACGATCTTCGCAGGGGCGGCGCCTTTCTGCTTGCGGTTTGCACGCGCGGCATCGGCTAACGACTGCCCATAACCCGTTCCGCCGATCAGAAGAAAAATGCACAAACCTAGAGCAACTCGCTGCATAGCGCTCTCCCGCAGATGATTTGGCAAGATGATACTTCGGTATGGAATCAGACCGTTAGTTACGGACGTACTATTTGGTCTTTGCTTTGCCGAATTCCTCAGCTCTTTCTCTCACGCTGAGCACGTGCTTGGGCAAGGGTAGGCGGCTTCCTTCTTCGAGAATCGGGATTAGCTTGTCGAACTCGGGTCCGGAGTGCGATCCGGTTATAACGATACGAATAGGGTGAAATAGCTCTTTGCCCTTGGCTCCTGTTTCGGCTTTTACTTCGTTCACGATTGTTTTGAAACCCTCCGGGGTCAGTTTGTTTTCCTGGGCGGATTCGTCTTCGAGAATTTTGCCCAGGAATCTCGTGAGCACGGCATCAGTATTTGGCAATGCTAGCGTTTCGGCATTGTCCGGCGCGGCGAGGGCGGCTTTTGCGTCGTAGTTGAAGATTGCGGAAGCTCGTTCTGGGAGTTGGTCGAGGCGATCCACCGACGGAGCGAGTAGTTGGGTGATCTTCGCGAACCAATCTACGACGGCGGGAGACAAGGGATAATCGGTCCTCCCTGACGCATCGGGAATCCTGCGCTTGTAGTAAGGAAGCGCAAGCTCTTCAATTCGCTCCGGCGAAGCGTGCTTGATGTAGTGGCGGTTCAGCCAGTACAGCTTCTCCATATCGAACACTGCCGGAGATGGCGTGACCCGCTCCAGAGAAAATTCTCTGATCAGCTCTTCAATGCTGAAGATTTCTCGCGTGCCGCCGCTGGGTGCCCAACCGAGCAGAGCCAGGTAGTTCACCAGAGCCTCGGGGAGGACTCCCATCTCGCGAAAATTTGCTATCGAAGTCGCTCCATGGCGCTTTGAAAGCCGCTCGCGGTCTGCGCCAAGAATTGTTGAAAGATGTGCGAATTCCGGCACCGGCCAATTGAGAGCTTCATAGAGCGCTACCTGCTTGGGAGTGTTCGAGAGATGATCGTCGCCGCGGATGACGTGAGTGATTTTCATCAGGGCGTCGTCGATTACGACAACGTAGTTGTAAACCGGCATTCCGTTTGAGCGCAGGATGATTGGATCGCTGACGACCTCGTTGGAAAATTCCACGTCGCCGTGAATGAGGTCGTGGAAACGGATTGGGCGATCCGGAATTTGCAAACGAATCGCACAGGGCTCGCTGTTCGACCTTCTCTGCTTGGCTTCGGCGGGATCAATACTTCGGCATTTTCCGGAATAGATTGGCTGGCGATGCTCAGCTTGGGCTCTCTCACGTTCCTTCTGCAGATCTTGTTCGGTGCAGAAACATAGGTACGCCTTTTTTGTTTCGAGGAGGCGCTCGGCATGTTCGCGATAAATTCCGACGCGATCGGACTGGCGATAGGGACCGAACGGTCCGCCTACCTCGGGGCCTTCGTCCCAGTCGAGTCCCAGCCATTTGAGGTCGGCGATGAGTTGATCTTCAAAGCGAGCTTCACTGCGTTCGACGTTGGTGTCTTCTATGCGGAGGATCATGGTTCCGCCATGATGGCGCGCAAAGAGCCAGTTGAATAGAGCAGTGCGGGCGTTGCCGACGTGGAGGTGTCCTGTGGGGGATGGTGCGAAACGGACGCGGACTGGCGAATTGGTGCTCACGCTTCGATGTTAACAGGAGAATGTAGGGGAAAATCCCCGCCCTGCCTCTCCAAAAGACCGGAGAGACGAGGACGGAGCGCCTCGTGACCTGGCCCCAACCAGTTGATAAACTTTTTCGCATGTTCAAACGTCTTTTGCTGACAGGCCTTCTGCTCGGATGCGGTATTTGCCGTGCCGCGCAGGAAAGTCCCCAACGTCCGGAGATCTCTGTTCAGCAAGACGTTGAATACGGAGTACACGGCAAGGAAAAGTTGCGGCTTGATATCTATCTGCCAGCCGGAACAAGTACCAAGCCTCGACCTGCCGTGGTTTTAATCCACGGCGGCGCGTGGAGCAGCCTAGATAAAGGGACGATGCGAAACATGGCAACGTTCCTCGCGCGTTCGGGATTTGTGGCTGTCTCGGTAAACTACCGTCTGTTGCACGGAAGCGAAAACCTTTGGCCGGCACAGTTGGACGATGTGCAGAGAGCGGTTCGCTGGCTGCGGTCCAACGCCGCGAAGTACAGCATTGATGCGAGCCACATTGGAGCTTTTGGACATTCGGCGGGCGCGCAGCTCGCGGCATTGCTGGGAATGGAGGATACGCGCGACAATTCAGATGCGGCGCTTGCGAGGTACTCCAGCCGCGTGCAGGCCGTCGTCGACGTGAGTGGGCCGGTCGATTTTCCCGCTTATCATTATGACGACAGAGATGCCGGGTTGGTGAACCTGTTGGGCGGAGAGTATGACAAAATCCCCCAAGTCTGGCGTGACGCTTCGCCTGTTTTCCATGTCGCGAAATCGAATGCGCCGTTTCTCATCATGCATGGCATGAGTGATGGGGCGGTACCCATAGCCCAGGCGCAGGAGTTTTACGACAAACTTCAGAAGGCGGGAGTTCCCGTCAGCTTTATCAAGATGGAAGGCGGCCACACATTCGAGACTCCAGAAGCGCGCCTCCGCGTGGCGACAGAGACGCTGACGTTCTTCAATCGGTATCTTGTGGTTAATCCCTGACCGGGTGGAGTTATAGTGCTGGGACGGGTCAAAAACCCTGGAGTTGGCTTTGTGGAATCCCAGGTCTCGCAAGTGCGGCGAGACCTGGGGCACCCGGTACTCCCATGGACAATCAGTTCGGGGAATCGTTGTGCATTTCGTCCAGCAGTTTCGCCAGGAGTGCGGCGCGATCTGGGCTACCCAATTCACGCTGAAGTTCTTCGAGCGCGAGAGCTACTACGTGGTAGTGATGTGCACCCGCGTACTTGGGATCGCAAGTGATGTCGAGCCATACCCGGTGCATTAGCTCGAGATCTTTGGGGCGCATTCGCGGTGTGTGCGGGCCGAGCGGATACTCACGGACTTTTCCACCGGGTTCGTAAACTTCGATGATCAGGCGGGGTCTTGGTTCGGGCAGCCGTTCCCAGGCATCGCCAGTGAGTTTCGCTTGCTCGTCGGTTGTGAGTTTATTGGATAGTCCGCAGACGATCCGGCTTGAGCCCAAGCGTTGAGCGGTAACCACGATGGCGTCGAACACGTCTGCGGCGGGAACGACCAGCAGCGACACTGGACGGCCTTCCTTTTCGGCAACGGTTACGGCCGCGGTGAATAGCTCCTGCTCGTAGTGATCGAAGATCTCGTTGGCCTCGTACACCGTGCGGGCGCTGAAGGAATGTTCTCGCTGATAGAGGCGGGCGGTCATTACAACCAAATCCTGCTTGGTTGTATCGGTGCGCCGCAAGACCTCGCGAAGGTAATAGAGATTTCTAGGATCTCTGACCGCAACCAGAACATTTCCGGGACGCACTCCCAATTCGTTACTGCCGAGTTCTTCATTCCCATAGACGCGGAAATGCGCCAGGCCTTCCGGCTTTCCTTTATTGGTTTTCGAAACGCGATGCTCGGAGTAGGTAAAAATTCCGAAGAAAACGCCGCTAAAAATAACTCCCGCAATCGTAGCTTCAGATTTGGTGCACAGGTTAACCAGGGCGGTAATAAATAGAACAGTCGAAATGATAAACAGTCCGATTGGGATTTCTCTGCCGAATAGAGTGATATTCCCCGGTACCCTCCACTCGCGATTTCCGGGATTTTTATATCGGAGCACCACCACCGCCAGCGACATGAAGGCAAAGCTCCAAATCACTCCGAACGCATAGAGCCCGGCAAGAATAAACACGTTGCCGCGGGTCAGAATGATGGTGAGTACCTGCAAGATTACGATCAGATTAACGATCCGATAGCTTGTACCAAACCGGGGATGAGGCTTCTGGAAGCCGGCGGTAAGAACGCCATCCTCGGCCATGCGGCTGAGCACGCCGTTGGCGCCGACGATGGAAGTGTTCTGCGCGCCAGCCAAGATAAGAACTCCAACCAACACTACAAAAGCGCGGAACGACAGGCGGGCCCATGTCGGACCAGCCAAAAACATCGCGATGCCTCCGATAAGATTTCCGAAATATTCCGGCCTGACCTTGTCCGGAATAATAATCACCGCGAAAAATGAAACCAGCGATGTGAACAGAAGGCTATAAACGAAAATTATGGCGCCCGTCTTTTCTAGATTCTTTAGTTTGGGGTGCTCAATCTCGCGATTGACCTGAGCCAAAGTCTCTTCGCCGCTCATTGCGAGGACTGAATGTCCGAATCCGACGAAGCAAATGATCCAGGTCAGGTGGCTGAGCCATGAGCCGTACAGCCATCCCATGGATTCTTTGGTGAGCGGCACCACGCCTGGATGCAGCGGGTTTGGCGGCATCTGAATGGGCGCTCTCAGGATCGTGATCGTACACCAAATTATGAGGATGACGACCATGACGGTCGTGACGATCATGATTTGCAGAGCTTTGCCACTGGATTCATGGATGCCCTGGATGTTTTTCCACCAAAAGTAGAGGGCGATGAGGATGGCGAAGGCCGCGGCAAAAGTGTTCTCAGGAAAGTGCGGAAAAGGATGGTGCGAATAGCGTGCGATATCTTCTATGAAACCCGCGAGGTATTGTCCCGCCGAAACCGCGCTGATGGGTCCGGTTAATACGTAGTCAAAAAGCAGGGCCGACACGGATATTTTTGCCAGAGTTCCACCCATAGCCTCTTTGACGACCCGGTAAACCCCCCCTCTGACGAACATGCTGCTGGACTCTATGTAAAGAGCCCGGACAGCATAGCTGAACAACATGACTGCGAGAATGAACCAGGGGGCGCTTTTGCCAATGACCTTTTCAGCGTCTCCACCCGCGTAGTAGGCGGAGGAGGCCAGATCGGCGAGCACAATAGCCGCTGCGCGCCAAAAAGAGATGAATGTCAGCATCACCGTGGTTGCGACAAACACCTTTACCGCTGGCCGCATGTTTTGGACTGGAGTTGACAATTAGTTTTTCGGGACCGAGAAGTACTAAGGTTAAAAATCTAACACAAAGGAAGGGATAACGCTGCCATTGCAGCTTGGGAACAGGCTTGGGGAGGCGATCGCCGACCGTCGCTCGGCCTGGGCGGACGAGGGCGTCGGCCCCTATGCGTTTGGGGCCATGTAGGTACGAGTAATTCGATCATGCCAGCAGAGTTGATCCTCGTCGAGAAAACACCACGCGTATCCGAGCCCGAGGGAAAGGCCGGAAAGGATGGAGGCAAGGACGCGCCAGCGTCGTGTTTTTCGCGGAACGTGACTGCCGTCAAAATGGCTCAATTTAAGCTTCGCAATTTTCAATCCTGGGCTGGTTCCGCAGTAAACAATTAGCAGGTGCTGATACGCGGCCCACATCATTCCGCCCACAACAGCTACAGTTCCGGCGGCGAGTCGAGTTGGAGGAATCATTGCTGTGATTCGCCAGAAAATACAAGAAAAGGCCGTCAGTCCCACCAAAACTATGAAGCCGTCGATCATGGTTGCTGCCAGCCTTCGAGGCATTGTGGCGGATTGCAAAGGCATCTCGAAGCCGGGCCTTTTTTCGTCTGCAGGCTGCTCAACGCGCTCGAGTAAGATGCCGCCCAGCGCTGCTGTGGGTGGCGGGACTTCAGGACCTTCCAAAATTCGCGGGCGATCGAAGACCGGTTCGGCTAATTCTTCCACGCGGCTTGGCGGTGCTGTTGACGATCGTGGAAACGCGATGAGTTTGGCTGGTGATACCGGGGTGGGTGCGATTTCCGGGGAAGGAGGAGCGGGCCTCGCAGGGCTCAGTGCAACCGACGCGGAATTAACCTGGGAGGCGGAACTTAAGCTGGCTTCTTTCGATGGGTAGGGCCACGCCTGCTCTTCAAACTTCAGTTGCAGCGATGGATAACGCGGCCCTTTGGGGCGTCGGCGGGCCTGGTAATTATTCAGGCGTTCCGTTACCTGCTGCCGCCACGAACCCTCGTCGGAGGATGATAAAGAGTCCAATACTTTCGCGACGATTGGCCTGGTAGCCGCGCGCTGGACTTCGTTCTGGATGTTTCTTTGGCTGCCTCGATATTTCTGAGGGTCATCGGTCAACAGATCGTCAGTCAATAGATCAAGGCATGAAATTTGTTCTTCCACCACAAAGCGAGACCGTTCCGAGGATTTTTTCTGGCTGGCGGCAAAGGGATGTTGTCGCGCATCATAAACTTCAGGTTCGCTTCGCTCGGACCTGATGGGTTCCACATCGATGCATTCGGAATCCATGTGTTCGGAAGCCAGGGCTTCAGCACCAATCACGTTGGCTGGCGCCGGTTCGGTTGTATTGTGGCCGAGTTCAAATCTGGATTTCATCTTTATAGCTTGTCCATTCGATAACACACGGAAGCGTGGCATTTTGCCACTAAAGGCAACGGCGTGCTAAGGTCAGCGATATCCCAGCGTGTGGCTCTCTCTAATCGAAAGCTCGTGCGTTTCACCACGAAGGCCCGCTCTCGATTCCTTATCATGGGGGCGTTGGTTTGTCATCTGCTAGTCGCGCCTCCGCTAGTTACCAGCCAGTTGCTCGCTCCAAATGCTGGAGCTCGCGATCCCCAAAATTTATCGAGTGGTTCATCTGCGCCAGCCGATCAGGATATCCGATGGAGCGCTATCACCCAGGAACTAGATGGCCCCACCATCAAGCTGCATGGCGACGCTGAGATTCACTACGGCACCTTCGTCCTGCACGCGGACGAAATGACTTTTAACCGGGATACCGCCGAGGCCACGGTGGATGGCCACGTCGTGCTTGACGGCGGCGCGAATGACGAACACATCACCGCGAGCTCTGGGACGTACAATGTCGAGTCCGAAGTCGGACGGTTCGAAGGTGTGCGCGGAACGATTGGCATGCGCTTCAAGGGATCGCGACTGGTCCTGACCTCTCCTACGCCATTTCTTTTCATAGGTAAATCGGTGCGCAAAATCGGTCCTGACCACTATGTGGTTTACGATGGCAGCATTACCACTTGCGAGCTTCCGCGTCCGAAGTGGCAGTTCTTTGCCCAGAAAGTGGTGGTGGAAGTCGGGGGCAATGCCACAATTTACCGCAGCACTTTCCGCATTGAAGGGATTCCGGTTCTCTATTTTCCGTTCGCTACTCATCCCATCGAGAAGACTCCGAGGCGAAGCGGCTTTCTCGTTCCCAATATCGGACACTCTTCGAACAAAGGCTACATCATGGGCGAATCTGTCTTCTGGGCGATTAGTCGAACCATGGACGCCACGTTGGGCGCGGAATACTTCTCAACTCGCGGATGGGCTCCGCAGGGCAATTTTCGCGGACGTCCCAGTGAAACGTCGTTTTTCGATGTCAATGTTTATAGCGTCCTGGATCGCGGCATCAATGGCGTCAACCAGGGTGGCACGGAAGCGCGCCTCACAGGGGAGGGTACGTTCAACCATAACTTTCGCGCAGTCGCTAACCTCGACTATCTGAGCTCTTATGTATTCCGTCTCGCCTTCAACGATATATTCTCGCAGGCTGTGAACTCGGAAGTAATATCCAAAGCCTTTCTCTCAAACGCGACGAGAGGATTTTTCTACAACTTTTCGATGCAGCGTTATCAGGATTATGAAAGCACTACAACCGGAGATCTGATTACCATTCTCCACGCACCGAGCATTGAACTCTCGAGCGTGGATCATCGAATTGCGAGTTCACCATTTTATTGGTCCTATGACGCCGCCGCGGAGGGACTTTCGCGCAGCGAACCTACTTTCAGCACCGCACCGCTGGTCGGACGCTTCGATCTCGGTCCCAACGTGTCGCTTCCGCTGAAATTTCATGGATGGTCGCTGCGTCCAAGCTTCGAGCTTCGCGACACAATCTATACCGACCAGCTTCTGCCTATTGGCGAAGTAGGAACGCCGAAATCGAGCGTCATCAACCGGAAAGCGCTGGAAAGTTCGGTCGAACTCACCCCACCGGCGCTCGAGCGAGTCTTCGAGCATGGAAAAGGGGGGCGTAAATGGAAACATGTGATCGAGCCTCGAATCACTTACAGCTATGTGACTGGCGTCAACAACTTCTCTCGGATTGTGAGGTTTGATGAGCGCGACATCCTTAGCAATACCAATGAAGTCGAATACAGCGTGGTAAATCGCTTGTATGCGAAGTCGGCAACTACGGAGCAACGAGACTGTGGAACGGAGGGAATGCCAACACTGCTGGTCGGAGGAGCGGGAGCCACAAATTTTGTTCCATGGGAACGCCCGAAGGAATCTACGGAAGTCGCTTGCCAGCCGGGGCCGGAAACCCGGGAAGTAGTTACGTGGGAACTGGCGCAGAAATATTTTATCGATCCAACATTTGGAGGAGCGCTGGTGCCGGGGCAACCCAACGTTTTTAGTACGACAATTGATTTCACGGCAATTTCATTCTTGACGCAGCCCCGTCATCTATCGCCGCTCATTTCACGGCTTCGGGTTCAGAGCAGCGGGCATACTGACGTGGAATGGGACATCGATTACGACTTCAAACAGCAGCAAATCAACGCCAGCACTGCGCTGCTCAATTTCCATTACGGAGCTTTCACGATCGGTGGAGGTGACGCATTCCTGCAAGCTGCCGGCGGAACACAGTCGGGCACAAGCGCTCCTGCTCCGGAGCAATCGTTCAACCAGTTTCGTGTCCTGTTGGGATATGGACATCTGGGGAAGCGTGGGTTCAGCGGGGCCACCAGCGTTGGATACGATGCCAATCTTAACTCGCTTCAATATGGATCCGTGCAGGCGGCGTACAACTGGGATTGTTGCGGAGTTGATCTTGAATATCGACGCTTTGCGCTGGGGTCGGTGCGTAATGAAAACCAGTACCGATTCACGTTTGCGCTAGCGAACATAGGCGCTTTTGGAAATTTGCGGCGGCAGGAACGTTTGTTCTGAGACGTTCGACCCGGCGTCAGAACGGTGAGCTTACGCTCACCAACCCAGGCGGGGACGCCTGGGTCTATATGAGCACGATTGAGTCTACGCGAGTACGGACGGACTTCTTCTCGTTAGTTCTGTTCTCCCGCCGACACGCTACTACCCCACATTGCGGAGGATCCCCACATTGCGCTGCTTCCCCACATCGCTGAAGATCCCCACATCGCCGAAGATCCCCACATTGCACTGCTGCCCCACATCGCGCTGCTTCCCCATAGTGCCGAGGATCCCCACATGGCGGAGGTGGAAGACATGAACTGCGACGATCCCCACATTGCCGAGCTTCCCCACATGGCAGAAGTGTTCCAGACTGCGGACGGATCGAATTGCATTGAAACGTTTCCGGTGTTGGGGTCGTAGGTTGAAATGGGGGACATTGCGGTCCCCCTTGCCACGTCGGGTGATGCAAGCGCGGCCTCTAAGTCCAGGTAACCTGCTCCCACGGTGAAGACGTCATACTGATCTGTGTAAGTGATCCCAGTGGTGGGATCAGTGGTGCTGCTGTACCTTGGCAATGACTTCCATGCCGTTTCCATCAGTCGAGCTTTTACCTGATCAGGCGTGAGTCTTGGGGAGGCTTGCAAGAGGTCAGCTACAGCACCGCTGACAACTCCCGCCGCCATGCTGGTCCCGCTCAGGCTAAAGTACGTGGTTGACGAAGCGCTGTTTCCGCCGCGAACGTAATAGCTATTGGGAATTTGATTGGAGGGATATTCCGCGTACAGAGTGCCGACCTCAGCGGTGGACACCAGCAAGTTGCCTGGGGCAACCAAGTCTGGCTTCACTACGGCGTCGATCGCAGTTGGACCTTTCGAACTGTAGCTGGCAATAAGATCGTCAGTTCGAGTAGGTGTGCCCATGGGCTTCATCGCTCCCACGGTAATCACGTAGGGATCGTTCGCGGGTGAGTTGATGGTGCCGTAGCCACTGGTAGGCTGATAGCGTCCGTTGTTGCCCGCGGCCACTACGACGACGATTCCATTCTTCCAAGCCTGCTCAACCGCCTGGCAAACCGGATCGAGTTTATAACTCTCATAGACCGGGCGGCCCAGCGAAAGGTTAATGACGCGAATGTTGTAACGCGTTTTTAATGCAATGGCCTGCGCGATGGCCGCAATCACGGCGCTATCGGTCCCGGCTCCGTTTTGGTCGAGAACGCGAAGATTAATGATGTTTGCTTTTGGAGCTATCCCCTCAAAGGTACGGAGATACTTCACGCCTGAGGAGCTGGCGCCGTTGCCCGCAATGAGTCCGGCGATATGCGTGCCATGTCCATATTGGTCGGACGCACTGGAGACCCCGGGAACAAAGCTTTGATTCCAAACCACACGCGAACCGCCGAGGAAACCGCCGTTCAGGTCGGGATGGCTGGCGACTCCACTGTCTATCAGCGCCACTCCGATACCCGCTCCGGTGTAGCCCGATTGCCAAGCGTCATCGGCGTTGATGGCTGGTGCCGCATTGCTGAGGGTTGGAGTGAGAGTGCGGTCGAGGCTGATGTACTTTACGTTTGGCTGGTCCGACAGCGAAAGAATGTTCGACAGCGGAAGGTCGGCCACGATGGCGTTAAGCAACGGGATTTGACTTATTATGGAGCCGACCAAGCCCAGTAATCCGCCGAGCAAACCACCACTTGGCTGCTGATTGTACTGAACTATAACCCGCGCATGCTGCGCCTTTGACGCTCGCAGGTCTGGCGATAACTTGGAATCGTCGGCGTAAGCCAGAGTAACGGTTGCGAGCAAACTTAAAGCTAAGAACTTTTTCATTGTTTTCCTCTAACGCACTCTTAACGTCCGATGCGTCTCGCTATCAAAGAGGCAATCGGACAGCCAACCTTCGAGGCAAAGTCGGGCTTTGAAATCAGTGGGATACGAGGACGGTGCTGAGTCTTCGCAATGACAAGTTGTCCTAGTCTCCGGTCAGATGGACAACTTGTCACTGTCGCAGGGCTTGTAAATCACAATCTTTGGGGAATTACCTTCAGGCCCAGGCTGCGTTTGCATGCGCGGGGTGAAGATGTGTGGCGTCTCCGGTCATTTCCCCGAGTCGGGCACGCAGGCGTACCACGGCAACGGAATGAATCTGGGAGACCCTGGATTCCCCTACTCCAAGGACGGCACCGACCTGCTTCATCGTCAATTCCTGGTAATAATAAAGAACGAGGACCTGCTGTTCTTTTTGGGGTAGTTCCTCGATGGCGTTGGCCAGGATCTGTTTCATCTCCGAGCGCAAGCACAATATAAGAGGAGTTTCATCTGCTTCGTTGGGCAGATATTCGCACAGATCCTCCTCTTTGCCGTCGCGGGGCGAGAGAACACGCAAACTGCCGACTTCAAGTCCGTCAATCTCTCCGAGAAGCACTTGCAGATCGCGCAAACCCATGCCTAATTCCGCAGCCAGTTCGGGTTCGTTGGGATTGCGTCCGATTTCACTGCGAAGTTTGTTGTAGGCTTCTTCCAAACGGCGGCCTTTGCGCCGGAGATCGCGCGGGCTCCAATCCATCTCGCGCAGGCTATCAAGGATAGCGCCGCGTATGCGGAATTTGGCATACGATCCGAATTGAACGTGCTTTTCCGCATCGAATTTCTGCAATGCATCGATCAGGCCCAGAACTCCTGCATGGACAAGATCGTCCGAAAGAACGTGCCGCGGCAAGTGGTCGTGAATGCGGCGGGCAATGTACCGCACTTGTGGAAGTTGCTGCATGAGGAGCCGTTCGCGTTCCTCAGCGTTATCCCATGCACTGCCGGCGGGTTTGGCTTTCTTTGTAGACACGTTGGTCCCTTCCGAGTCAGGTTTCGAATTTGGAGCGAATCACGCCGTCACCCTGTACGGGTCGTCTCGCATGCTTTTGAGGGAAGAAGTAAAAGCAGGAAAGGCGGGACAACGGTTGCTGCGTATATCTACGATTTAATTCCGGGAAACTAAGAAGGGCGTTAGAGCCAGATTAGAAATGTCTCACCGTCGTAGAGAGTTCCCGTAACAGGAAACGGGAGGAGGCTAGGCCTGGACCTGTGCGCTCGGTTGCAATGCTGAACGATTGCTCAGTTCGTAACCGACGCCCCGGACGGTGTGAATGAGGTGGCTGGCGAAGTCTTTGTCCATCTTCCGGCGAAGGTAATTTACATACACGTCAACGATGTTAGTAGAGGTATCGAAAGAGAGATTCCAGACGTGTTCGATGATCATGGCGCGGGTGACGCGGCGACCGGCATTGCGCATCATGTACTCGAGCAATGCGAATTCTTTCGAAGTCAGGTCGATGCGACGGCCGGCGCGCTCAACCCGGCGCTCCACTCGGTCGAGTTTCAAATCGGCCACGCTGAGTGTAGAGGTGGCGGATAGATGGCTCCGACGCAAAAGGGCGCGAATGCGGGCGGATAGCTCCGCGAAAGAAAAAGGCTTGGTCAGATAATCGTCGGCGCCCAGATCAAGGCATTGAACGCGGTCTTCGACGCGATTCCGCGAGGTTACGATGAGAATCGGCATGCTTGGCTTGGATTCTCTTAAGGAGCGGAGCACGGTGACTCCATCCAGCAACGGCAGATTCAGATCCAGGAGCAAAAGGTCGTAATCGAGTTCGGCGGCCATGGCCCGTGCCTGTTCGCCGTTCGGGGAGATATCGACGGCATAATATTCGGCTTCCAATCCTTTTTTCACGAAGCTGGCCAGAGCCGGATCGTCTTCCGCAATCAAGATTCGCATAAGGTTGCTCTAATTTGATTGTTGAGCAGGAGGCGGTGGCGGCACGGAAAAGCGCTGCGAACCAAAGTGCTGTGTTCCGCAAAGGGGACGAAGTTCAGTAACGGGAACTCGCCAGCGAAATCCCCGCCCAAGCGGAGCTTGAGCGGGGCACCCCTCGAGCCGGGAATCCCTGCCGCCATTCACTTGAGGTCCTGCCACAGGCGATAATTTGAGTGGACTCGGCTGGACTTTCCACCAACTTGACTCTCAAAACTCTCAAACCGCTATTTCTCCCGGGCGGCATGCTGCTTCTATGCGCGGGCATAGTGTTTGGCATTGGCATGCTACGGCTGTCGGTCCCGGCGGTGCAGATTTACTACTACGCCGTATTTTTTGCCGGAATGTTGCTGGCTTGGAGATTTCACTCAAGCCGCACTCTGTTCGCCCTGGTTACCATTTTGTTGGCGTACCGGGCGATGGAGTTCTTCTCGTCGGGAAGGCCTGTATCTTCTGGGCCCGGCAGGATCGCCGTTGAAGCGGTTGCTGTACTCATCCCACTGAATTTCATCTTTATAGCATTCGTGCGCGAGCGGGGATTGGCCCTTCCCAGCATTGCGTCGCATATTGCGCTGCTATTCTTCGAGTCGGTATTTGTCGCGGTGATATGTCGTCCTGGGGAATTGATTGCTCCGGCGATCATTCACAATCCAATTCTGGGAGGCGCTGGCACTCATGCGAATTTTGTGCCGCAGCTGGCAATCGTTCTATTTGTGATCGCATTTGGAGTGTTGCTGATGAAATTTCTTCGCCAGCACAAGCCTGTTGAGAGTGGATTACTTTGGTCGCTCGCCGCCGTGTTTTGTGGCTTGCTGGCGGGCGGTGTCAATAGAATCGGAAATGCCTATTTCGCCACCGCAGGCTTAATTCTCGTTAGTTCAATTATCGAGAACACGTACGCACTTGCCTATCAAGACGAACTTACGGGGTTGCCATCACGCCGCGCATACAACGATGCGCTGCCAGGTTTGGTCGCGCCTTATTCGATTGCCGTCGTGGACATTGATCACTTCAAGAATTTCAACGACACATATGGACACGAAACTGGAGACGAGGTATTGCGCCTCGTCGCAGGACGGCTTGCCGCAGTTGGTGGCGGGGGCAGGGTATTTCGAGTTGGCGGAGAGGAATTTTCAATTTTGTTTGCCGGCAAACCTATGAAGGAAGTGGTCGAGCATTTGGAAGCGCTTCGCGCAACTATTCAAGCCTCTAATTTTCGGGTGCGCTCGGCACCGGAGCGCCGCGCTGCGTCCCGCGGACCCGACCGAAGGAATCCTTCTCGAACCAAAGCTCCGAGCAAGAAAGTCTCTGCCAGAAAGTTGCCAGAAAGAACTTCCGAGGGAGAACTCTCAGTCACGGTAAGTATCGGAGTCGCCGAGCCCACCACGAAGACGCGAGAGGTCGAAGAGGTAATCAACCACGCGGACAAGGCGCTCTATCGCGCCAAACGTGACGGACGCAATCGCGTAGAAACCTTCAACGCCAATCGCTCCCGCACCCCACGCGGCGCGGGGCGTAGTATTGCATCTTAAAACGGTCGTTGGTCCTTGGTCGTCGGTCGTTGGCTCAAAATCTCAGCTTCCCGCTTTTGCGATCCACGACAGATGTTCCAGGTTTTGACTTTAGCCAACGACCAAGGACGAACGACCAACGACGGCACTTATGACCAGAATCAGATCCAGTGCGATGAGCGAACCCGCTGCGGTCGGTGTGCCGACCCTCGCCATTGTGGGCCGCCCGAATGTGGGCAAATCGACGTTATTCAATCGCATTGTCGGTTCGCGACGCGCTATTGTTGGCGACGAGCCGGGCATCACGCGTGACCGCCTCTACGGCGAGGCAAACTGGCGCGGTCACCGTCTCAGGATCGCCGATACCGGCGGAATCATTCCCGAAGATAAAGATTTCATTCCGTCGGAAATATTCCGCCAGGCGAAGGTTGCGCTTGCCGAGTCGGATGCTGTCATCATGGTTATCGATGGCCGAACCGAGGTCACTGGACCGGATCTCGAACTCGCGCGCCTGATGATCCGCGGAGGAAAGCCGCTGTTTCTCGCGGTGAATAAGATTGATAGCGACAAGCAGGAGCGGTTAGCAGACGAATTCCATCGTCTCGGGATCAGAAAGCTCTTTCCCATTTCCGCCGAGCACGGACGCGGCGTCGATGATCTGCTGGATTCTATTTTCGAAGCTTTGAAGTTGGAGACGGCGATCCCTGACGCAAAAGCGGAATCGCGAACTCCCGAGAAGCTAGATGGGGATATCGACGGCGGGGATTTGTCGGATGAAGAGCCCGAGGTTGCGAAAGAAACGAAAGTGGCAATCATCGGGCATCCGAACGTGGGAAAATCCACCCTTCTAAATCGGCTCACCGGAACTTCCCGGGCGATCGTTTCTCCGATTCCAGGCACCACTCGCGACGCCGTCGACGAGATTGTCGAGTGCGACGGGCAGAAGTTCCGGTTCATCGACACCGCTGGAATTCGCCGTAAGGGCAAGACGCATTTGATGGCCGAGAAGCTTTCCGTCGTCATGGCTCGCAAGCATCTGGAAGCAGCCGACGTGGCCATCATGGTCATTGATGCGACCGAAGGCGTCAGCGCGCTCGACGCCACCATCGCGGGTTATGCACATGAGAGTGGACGCTCGGTGATTATCATCGTGAACAAATGGGATCTGATCACCAGCGGGCAGAAGCGAAGTGCAAGTCAATCCAAGGCGTCGCGAATGCAGGACAGCAAGCGTCCAGCCGACCGTGAAGCATACGAATACAAACTTCGCGATGCGCTGAAATTCCTGAGTTATGCACCGGTGCTATTTGTGTCGGCATCGACCGGAGTCGGTACCGACAAAATCTTTCCAACCCTGGAAACGGTTGCAACTGAACGCCGCAAGCGCATCGGGACAGGGGAGATGAATCGCTTCGTCAAGACGGTGGATTTTGATCGCGCTGCCGTCCCAGCCCGTCAACAAGTGAAGATTTATTACATGACGCAGTCGTCGGTAGCTCCGCCAACGTTCGTGCTATTCACCAATCGAAAAGTGCAATTGCATTTTTCCTATCAGCGTTTTTTGGAAAATCAAATCCGGAAGGCGTTCGGATTCGTGGGCACGCCGATTTGGATTAAGAACCGCGCAAGGGATTAGCCTTGTGGTCGGCCTCGCGGCCTGATGCTGGGGCACCAGGCCGCGAAAGACGGGTCAGGCTGGGGAAAACCTTCCGCCTTCCCTCAACTGTCCTGTCAGACGATATAATCCAAGCCATACGGTCTCGAGGTCGGCTGTCTCCCGAAAGGTGACCTGCTCTTGACGCGCCTAAAAAAGCTTTACCTGAAAGGCAAACTGCTTGATGTGGCACACCCATTTGAGGACGAACTTGGCTGGCTCGTACGGACGAACCATAGGCTCGCTTTGGAGAGCATAGCCCGTCTTGAGAGAGAGGAAATCTCCTTGGGGCGGTGGGACGAAAGAGAGATACGTGCTCATTCAGATGAGCTTCGGAGAGCGGCAAACGGCCTGGCTTTGGTAGGTCTAGTCACAAGGCTTCACCACTGGGTGAGTGTCTTTGTCGAACAGCTTCCGAACCAGAGTGCAAAGCTCGAAGGGCTTCCGAAGCAGCGTGCAAAGGAAGAGGGCGTGAGGGTAGTTCCCTTGTTGGTAAAGAACCTCACTGCGCTGAATGCAGAGCTGGTGCGAACAGAGTCGGACCCCGTTCCGATTGACTTTTTCGACGACCTTGTTACAGTGCGCGATTCCATAATTCATGCAGACTCCAAGAGCGAGTGGACGTACCGAGGCAAGAAAAAGCAGGTCGCGGAGCGATACGTGAATACCGCCTCAGGAGAAGTTGAGTTTACTGAGGCGCATCTTCAGGAGGCAATGGAGAAGTCGGTAAGGCAAGTGAAGTGGTACGACGACCAGTTAGACGCTCTGCAAGGGGCGGAGTTAAGTCCAAATTAGCAGGCTTCGATGACTCAATGTCCCGCAGTTATCGAAGAGGAAATCGCACGACTGAAGGCGAGGCGGCGAAGCTGGAAGAGGCCCTAGCAGTCGTAGAACCTCGTCCGCACGTTCAGTGTGCCGCAAGAGACTTTCAGAATATCCGCCTACTATGTCGGTAGAGTTGGGAACGCCCATTTGTTTGAATTCCCTTAACAGTTTCAATTGAAAATCTTCCGGTAGAAGCCGTAATTGTTACCGAGAGGTCGGCGTTAAGTCGCACATCGCGTTCGTCCACAGTAATGCCGGAATTGAGGGAGCCGAAGAGTCCGCCGCAATACCAATACCAACTGGAGCCAGTGGCTTTTCCATTAGCAGCGGACCCCTCCGCATACCATCCAGCCGGCCGGCACTGCCTCCTGTCTGCGATGCTTAATTCGTCGACATTTACCGCATACGCACCATGGCCGTCATTTTGTCCGTTAACATAGAACACGAATGACGCTGCGGCTTTTTGAAATACAGTATTGGCAACTTCACTATTGTTCACCCAGCCGTTCTCTTTTGGTTCCTCATACGAGGCGATGAAGAACTCGTCATTCGCTCTTTCCGGTCGTGGAAAGCATACATAAGCTACATCAGCATCCAGTTCGTGAACGATGCTTTTGTCCTTATGACTGACCAGTTCTTCAAAGCTACGTTGGCCCTGCGTTGGCGCTGCGGTAACAGGCTCTGCTTCATCGGGTTCCGCTTCATCCGGCAGAGTGCCCACACCAGTACGCATTTTTGAAACGCCGCTTATCATGGGTTTTACGTCATCAATCGGGATAGCAAAATTCAGGTTCTCTCCGCCTTTGATACCGGCACTCGTGATCCCGACCACTTCCCCCGCCATGTTGAACAATGGGCCGCCGCTGCTGCCCGGTGATATAGGCGCTGTGATCTGCAGGAATTCGCCCCCTCTTTCTTCTACGGTTCGGACCGCGCTGACAATGCCGTTCGAAACCGTCGATTCGAGCGAAAGGGGATTACCGATCACGACAACTTCCTCTCCGACTTGGAGCCGCGCGGAGTCTCCGAGAGCCAATGTGCTAAAGTCGTCCCCATGTGCCTTGATGATGGCCACATCGCGCCCCTTGTCGGACGCAACCACTCCATCCACAGCGAACAGTGTGCCGTTGGGGAGCTTAGCTATCGCGGAGTTGCCAGTCTTAATTACGTGGTAGTTCGTTACGATCCAGCCGTCTTTGCTAATCAGAAAACCGCTGCCTTGGGCGACGGGATGCCCTTCCTTGTCCGACATGATGATTGAGACTACGGATATCGCCGGGATGTCTAGATGGCGCCGTCTGTTCGTGCTTGGCGCATTCTGCGCCGACATAGCTGCCGCCAGCAACGTGAGGACTGCTAGGTATCTCATCTCAGGATCTCTCTCCGTCTGCGAACCAGACTCGCACTCATGCTCACTGAATTCCATCACCGAATCCGAAACCGATCTAATTACGGAAGTCATTTTTGGCCTCTTGATGGCGGACTGTGGTGAGTATCTACCACAATTGTGGTAGAATAATACCACATGCTCGACCTTCGCTCGAAGGCACGTCGGCGGCTGCTGGTTTATTACTTCACAAATCCCAAGGCTCGTCACCATCTGCGGGATTTGGCGGAGCGACTTGGCATTGATCCCTCGAACCTCTCGAAAGAGTTAGGCCGTTTGGAACGCGAGGGGTTATTCCGGTCGGAAGTCAGCGGCCGGCAGAAGTATTTTCAGCTCAATCGCGACTATCCTCTTTTTAACGAAGTGCGCAGTATTGTTGCGAAAACCATCGGTGCGGCGCCTCTGATCACACAATCCCTCAAGACAATTGAGGGGATTGGCGCAGCGTATCTGTACGGTTCATTTGCCCGCAACCAGCAGGATGCCGCCAGCGACATCGATGTGCTTGTTATAGGCACTCCTCGCGGCGAAATGTTGGCCGAAACCGTACGAAAGCTTGAGAAACAACTCGGACGTGAAATCAACTATGTGGTCCTTTCGCCGAAGGAATTCGAATCACGCCGCTCGCGGAAGGATGCCTTCCTCGAGAATGTCTGGCACAATAAGCGGGTCTTACTTGTCGGCGCGGCGTGAAGAAACTCAAGCCACAAAAAGTAGACTGGGCACAAATTGACCGCTTCTTGCAAAGCGCTGAGAAAAAACTCGCTTCGGCCAGAAAAATTCTCGCATTTGACGATGAGGCTGCTCTGCAGCAAGCATATGAAGCAATGCTCAAAGCTTCGCTGGGATTCATGTTCAGCAACGGATTCCGCGCCCGAAGCCAGCCCGGGCATCACATCGCCATCATAGAATTCGTACGCATGCACACAGACAAGAAACACGCGAGCCTCATTACAATGTTTGATCGTCTTCGTCGGAAACGAAATTTGGCCCTCTACGACGATGCCGGCTTCGTCTCGCATCAGGATGCCGAGCAAGCGCTCGAAACAGCCCGTCAATTTCTTGACTTGATCGGGGCCGACATCACTGTGAGAAAACCTTGACGGCGAAAGATTTTCAATTGAAGAGGGCGGGAAGAGCGAAATCGTAGGAAGAGCGAAAGAGGAGACCTATGCTAGATGTGATTGCGACTAGAGATGCTCCACAGGCCATTGGGCCGTATTCTCAGGCGATTCGGGCCAACGGTTTTGTATTTGTCTCGGGACAGGTTGCGATTGATCCGGCGACCCAGCAGGTGATTAGCGGAGGCGTGGCTGAGCAGACGGACCGGGTGCTGAAAAATGTGGCGGCCATCCTGACCGCGGCCGGAAGCAGTTTGGAAAAAGTCGTCCGATCGACCGTATTCCTGAAAAACATGGGAGACTTTGCCGCGATGAACGAAGTCTATGCGCGTTATTTCACTTCAAGTCCGCCGGCGAGGTCCACGGTCGAAGCGGCGCGTCTGCCCAAAGACGTGCAAGTGGAAATTGATGTGATCGCGTTGGCTTAACTTTGGCGGCTATGATAAAACCTTTTACGGAAGAAACGATACTTGGAGAACTAATCGATGAAAAGTGTGATCTTAATTTCTGTTTTGACGTTTGCGTTTTCAATGCTTTTCGCTCAGGTTGACGCCAAAACAGCCGCGCCAATCAAAGTGACTGGCAAGGGGGTAACTACAGTTAGCGGCCTCCAATACTGGGACATCAAAGTCGGCACCGGTCCTACGGCTGTGAGAGGACAGATGGTGAAAGTCCACTACACGGGCTGGCTAACCACTGGAAAGAAATTCGATAGCTCCGTCGATCGTGCTGAGCCTTTCACTTTCACCCTGGGCCAAGGCCAAGTCATCAAAGGTTGGGACGAAGGCGTCGCCGGAATGAAAGTAGGCGGAAAGCGCCAACTCAGGATTCCGCCGGAACTTGGCTATGGAGATCGTGGCGCCGGAGGAGTGATTCCGCCGAATGCAACCTTGATCTTTGATGTGGAATTGTTGGGAGTTAGGTAAACCGATTGAAGATTTTCGAATTGTTGATTTTAGAATTTAAATCTTCAATCTCAAATCTACGATCTGCAATTTACGCTTTTACTACTTTGCCGCTGCGCAGGCAGGAAGTGCAAACGCGGATTCGCTTTCCGACGCCGTTTACCTTGGCGCGAACTGGGCGGAGATTGACGTTCCAGCGCCTCCGGCTGACATTGTGCGCGTGACTGATAGTGTTTCCGAACTGCGGCCCCTTGCCGCAAACATCACAAACGTGTGCCATGACTGCTCCCCGGTAAGAATGGTCTAGACTCTTATTTTAGCGGAGTTGGACGATTTCCGCCAACACCGCGGTGTTCGCAGAGGAAACTCAAGATCCATGCCCGCTTCTACAGATCCGAAATCGGTGAAAGTCAACCTGACCACGGGCACCGGCGTGGACATCGAATGGAATGACAGCCATAAATCGCACTATTCGTTTCCATTTTTGCGGGATGCCTGCCCCTGCGCCATGTGCGATGACGAGCGGAAGAAATCGGGGCGGAAGTTTGGCGAGGCTCCCAAATCAACCACTGTATTGCCGATGTTCAAGCCATCCGCAAAGCCGTTGAAGGCAGAGGCTGTTGGAAAATACGCCATTAAATTTAATTGGAACGATGGACACGAGCTAGGAATCTATTCGTGGAACTTCTTGCGCGATGTGTGTCCCTGTGAGGAATGCACTGCTGCTCGGGCAATCAAGGCCGGATAAAAACCGCTCGCTGAATTGTTACCAACGGGTAATCCAATAGTGAGGAACTTGATGAAACGAAATTCCAGTCGTCCTGTGATCCTGCTACTGCTTGTCTCATTATTAGTTTTTCCCTGCTTCCTGCAGAGCGCTATCGCTCAGAGTTCTGGACGGATAGTAGTGAAGGCCGGTCATCTGCTGGACGTAAGGAACGGGAAGGTGCTGTCTAACCAAACGGTGGTGATCGAGGACGGAAAGATCGTCAGCGTAGGACCGGCGGCTGATGCGAAGAGTTCTTCCGTGGACACGGTCATCGATTTGTCACACGCGACTGTGTTGCCCGGATTGATCGATGCGCACACACACTTGACCCAGGATCCGAACGACGTTGGCTATGAGGGACTCGCCATATCGATTCCCCGCCAGGCTTTGATTGGGGCTAAGAATGCCCGTCTGACACTGGAGGCCGGATTTACTACGGTCCGGAACGTTGGCGCTGATGGCTACACCGATGTCGCTTTGCGCGACGCAATCAATGCGGGAAATGTTCCTGGGCCGCGGATGCTTGTCAGCGGACCTCTTTTGGGTATTACAGGAGGGCACTGTGACAACAACCTGCTGCCTTACGAGTACCATGCGGTAGGCGATGGAGTAGCGGATGGAATCGAAGGAGTACAGCATAAGGTCCGGGAAGTCATCAAGTACGGCGCTGATCTGATAAAGATTTGCGCAACCGGCGGCGTGCTCTCGATGGGGGATGATCCACAACACTCCCAATATACTTTGGAGGAAATGAAGGCGATCGTGGCTGATGCGCATCGCCTGGGTCGCAAGGTTGCAGCCCATGCGCACGGCGCTCAGGGGATTTTGTGGGCGTCCGAGGCGGGCGTAGATTCAATCGAGCACGGCTCTTACATTGACGATGCCGGCATCGCCAGCATGAAGGAGCACGGAACTTATCTGGTTCCAACGCTTTACCTCGGGGATTGGTTTCTTGCGAATGCCGAGAAGCTTCATGTCCCGCCTGCGATGTTGGCCAAAGCCAAAGTTGTGGTGCCGATAGCGCGCAAAAACATCGCCCACGCGTTCGCGAGCGGGGTTAAAGTCGCATTTGGCACGGATGCTGCAGTGTATCCGCACGGAATGAATGCCCACGAATTCGCGGTGATGGTGAGCCTTGGGATGACTCCTTTGCAATCCATTCAAGCGGCGACAATCAATGCAGCCGACCTATTGGGATGGTCCGGCAAAGTCGGAGCGGTTGAATCTGGGAATTGGGCAGACCTGATCGCGGTGGACCGGGATCCCGTGCGGGATGTGACCGTGCTGGAGCACGTTAAGTTCGTGATGAAGGGCGGAGCCGTAGTGAAGAATGAATACGGGAAGTAAAGCAACTACCTAAGCCTTCAAAATGATAGGGGCCGGCTTTGCAGCCGGCCTCTTCGCTTCGTGACAGAACTATGCTTTCTTCGGAGCGATGGCATCCTTTGCAGCCTTGGCTACGCGGAATTTCACCACGGTCTTGGCCTTGATCTGAATGGGTTCGCCGGTTTGCGGATTGCGTCCCACGCGGGCTTTGCGATGCGCCTTCACCAGAACGTCCAATGCCGGGCACGACGAAGATACCGTTCTTCTTCGTCTCCTTGATAGCCGTATCAGCAAGGGTCTCGAGAAAAGCCGCCGCTGCCTTGTTATTGGTTTCGAGTGACTCTGCGAGATGCCGAACGAGTTGAGTCTTGGTCATGCCTGAAGCCATGAATCCTCCATGAACTTAATTTTCGAGCGAGGTTGCATCTTATACCCGCTGGTTGTGGAAAAGAAGTATTTTGGACCATATTCCATGCGGTTTTTTCATCTTGGAACCAGAAAAGACCACAAAAATCGGGGTTATCCACAGGTTTGTGTTGAAAACTCCTGATTCAGTGCAGCTCTGGCGTGGTTTGGTCAGCGGCTCTGTGACCTGGGGTAGGGGCTTTTACATGTCATAATGCACTTCGAGGATGCCGATCTTGAGTTGTGCCATCTGCGAAAAGCGCAAAGAGAAGCGGTTTTGCCCTGCGGTGCACGGACGCATTTGTCCGCAATGCTGCGGAGAAAATCGCGAGATCACGCTGGACTGTCCCAGCGAGTGCGTCTATTTGCAGCAGGCTCGGCTGCATGAGCGGCCCCGTTCATTGGAAGATTTGGATCAAGCGGCGTTATTTCCTCAGGTTGAGATTGGAGAGCGATTTCTCTATGAACATCAACATCTGCTGCTGGGGATTAACTACGCGCTGGTGAAGAGTGCGCGCGCCGATCGCGCTCTGGTGGATGAGGACTTGATTGCCGCGCTCGCAGCCTTAGGTCGAACGTATGAGACGCTGGTTAATTCCGGCCTGCAATATGAGGTGCCAATAGCCAGCATCGCGCGGCAATCTGTCGTGGCGGAAATTCAAGACATGATCAAAGAGTTTAGAGACGCTGAGCTGAAACATACGGGATCCGCGCGACTCAGAGATTCGGAGGTTTTGACTGCACTCGTATTTTTGATTCGCATGGCTTACAGCCGTACTTCGGGACGGCCGAAGTCGCGAGCGTTCATCGATTTTCTGAGGGAGCAGTTTCCGGAGAAAGAGCCGGTGATTACTGCGGCTGATGAAGTCGGAAGCAGAATCATTTCACCGTAAATCCGTCGTTAGCTTAGTCTCCTTACAATTTGACCGGCAGGTAGTGCATCAAGCAGCTCTCGCATTCTCTTCTTGAATACGGGGTGACGCACTTCGGGGGCGATTTCTGACATAGGTTCTAGCACGAAACGACGTTCGTGCATCGATGGATGAGGAATGGTCAGGCCTTGAGTTTCAACTACCGAATTTCCAAACAGCAAAATATCGATATCGATGGTGCGCGGTCCCTTTTTTTGCTGGCGGTGACGGCCCATTTCTTTCTCTATAGTGAGAATTGCCGCAAGCAGTTGTTTCGGCATTTTCTCCGTGCCGAGTTTGACCACGCAATTCAAGAACCAGGGTTGAGCGAGGAACTCGACTGGCTCCGTCTCGTAGATGGACGATGTGGCCGTCACCTCGCCAAGACTTCGGATGCGCTCGATTGCAGCTTTCAGATTGGCGGCCCGGTCACCTACGTTTGATCCCAAGGAGAGGAAGACGATTTTGTGCACCAGCGTAGTCTCCGTTTTTCGGAGGAAGTTGCTAGAGAAGAGTACCGGAATACCAGGCGTCTGCACCGGAATTCCTGATTTCTACTTCGCCTGAACGTTACAATAATTATAGTGAGTGCAACGACCACCCCAACCGTCCCATCCACGCAGCTGGTCCAACGACAGCGATTCACGCTTAAACAGAGAATTTTCCTGTGGCTAATTACTTGGGCGGGCGCGCTGGCGATCCGGCTGATCGCGCCGACGTTGAAATTTTCGGTTTCCTTCGAAGAGGGCGGTCCGGCTGGGCTCGATACGCACCCCATGGTGCTTTCGTTCTGGCACAATTGCGTTTTCCCAGCGATTTACATTTGGCGCGATCTTGGCATCCGCGTGATGTCCAGCGACAGCTTCGATGGCGAGTACACGGGCAGGATCATCCGCAAGTTTGGATTCGTGAAGATCCGCGGTTCCAGCAGCCGAGGGGCTGTCCGCGCATTTCTGGGAATGCGTCGCGATCTTGAGAAAGGTTCGACGGTTGCGTTTACTATTGACGGTCCGAAAGGGCCACGATACGTAGCGAAGCCTGGACCCGTGCTCTTGGCTAAAGCGACGGCCGCGCCGATGGTGGCGTTTCATATTGCAGTTGAGAACGCATGGATTTTAAGGACGTGGGATGGCTGCATGATTCCGAAGCCGTTCTCGCGGGCTCTGATGCGGATAAGCCGACAAATTATTGTGCCATCGAATACGGATGAAAAGCAGATGGAAGGGTTCCACGCGGACCTTCAAGCTGCATTGGATAGAGTCCGCGAGTTTGCTGAGATACATGTTTGCGAAGTCGGAAGCGATGCGTTCCCTGAGTTCGTGCGAAAATTTGTGTCGAATATCCCAAGAAATGAGGCTGAATGAGTGCCACGGTTCTAGATGGAAATAAGATCGCCGCCGAAATTCGTGCGGAAGTCGCGTCGGAAGTAGAGAAGTTAATGGAGATCGGAATGCGGCCAGGATTGGCGGTGATTCTGGTTGGACACAATCCTGCGTCAGAAATCTACGTGCGCGGAAAGGTTAAGAGCAGCGAGGAAGTAGGAATCTACAGCGAGAAACACACCCCCCCGGAAAACGTGACGACCGAGGAATTGCTCGAACTGGTCATTGGACTCAACCTGCGGGATGAGATTGATGGGATCCTGGTACAGTTGCCGCTGCCTCCGCAGGTCGATTCGAAGAAAGTCTTGATGGCGGTGGACCCCGCGAAAGACGTTGATGGATTTCATCCCATGAACGTTGGCTTTTTGTCGACGCAGCGTCCCGGGTTGGTGCCGTGCACGCCGGCGGGCGTTATTGAAATCTTGAAGAGAAGCAATATTCCAGTCGCCGGCCGGGAAGCCGTTGTCGTCGGAAGAAGCGACATTGTGGGAAAGCCGGTGGCAATGCTGCTGATCAATGGAAATGCTACGGTGACTGTGTGCCATTCCAAGACCCACAATTTGCCCGGTGTCTGCCGGCGTGCGGATATTCTGGTTGCAGCTATCGGCCGCGCTGGCATGATCACGCCCGATTTCGTGAAGTCCGGAGCTACGGTCATCGACGTGGGAATGAACAAGGTAACGGATCCCGAAGAGTTCAAAAGACTGTTTGCAGGGAACGCGAAACGCGAGGAGTCGTTCAAGCTCAAGGGATCTACGCTAGTGGGGGACGTTCACCCCCGGGTTGCAGAAATTGCTGGCGCGATCACTCCGGTACCGGGAGGCGTGGGTCCGCTGACGATTGCGATGTTGATGTCGAACACCGTGCGGGCGGCGAAATTGCGAAGAGGTCATAGGATCCCTGCACCGTCTCTAGCGTAAGAGAAGAACAGCAGATTCCTCATGGCTAAAGCCATTCGGAATGACAACTAATCGGAAGGCAATGCGCAATCATTCTGAATTATCGAGTCTCGCGTGCTGAAGGTTGGATTGACTGGAGGCATTGCATCCGGCAAATCAGCAGTTGGGGAAATGTTGGTAGCGCTGGGCGCGCATTTGATCCAAGCAGACGAGATCGCGCATCAGCTAATGCAACCCGGGGAAGCGGTTTATCAAGAAGTGGTAGAGTATTTCGGCAACAGTATCTTGAATGCAGACGGAACGATCAATCGGGCGCGACTTGCGGAGCTGGCCTTTGGATCAAGCTCTCGGGCTGATGCTTCGCGCATTGAAGAGCTGAACCGCATTGTTCATCCAGCTGTAATCCGGAAACAGGAAGAATGGCTGGAAGAGATCGGCAGCCGCTTTCTTCACGCCATTGCGATCGTGGAGGCGGCCCTCATTCTGGAAGCGGGAGCCGACGAGGGTTTCGACCGCTTGGTCGTCGTCACTTGCCGTCCGGAACAGCGTTTCGAACGTTGGGCGGCGCGGACGAAAACCGACATCGAAACCGCGCGCCGGGAGGTGGAGCGGCGCATGGCCGCGCAATTTCCGGATGAAGTGAAAATTAAAACCGCCGACTACGTGATCGACAATTCGGGAACGCTACTGGAGACCCGCAAGCAAGTCGATCAAATCTTCCGAACACTCGCGTTGGAAGCGAACGACCAACGACAAACGGCCAACGACTGACTTTCAATACTTCGGCATCTTCGGATCGATCCGATCCGCCCATTCTAAAATTCCACCGGTCAAATTGTGCACCTTGCGGAATCCAGCTTGCTTCAGGAAGTCGACGGCTTTAGCGCTGCGCGCCCCTGAGCGGCAATGCGCCACGATTTCCTGGCTGGAATCAAGTTCACTGACGCGCTTCGGAAGGTCGCCGAGCGGGATCAAATGTCCGCCAATATTGCAGATTTGATATTCGTGCGGCTCACGAACGTCGAGCACGTAAATATTTTCTCCGGCGTCGAGCCTGCGCTTCAGTTCTTCAACCTGGATATCTGTACTGCTTATCTCCACTGCCTGCTCCTCGCCGCGAATTCCGCAGAACTCTTCATAGTCAATTAGCTTGGTGATCGTGGGATTTTTCCCGCAGGCTGGGCAATCTGGATTCTTGCGCAATTTCAGCTCGCGGAATTTCATCCCCAGCGCGTCAATCAGCAGCAAGCGCCCGATCAGCGGGTCGCCTTTGCCCAGAATCAGCTTGATGACTTCTGTGGCTTGAATTACGCCGACGAGGCCGGGAAGGATTCCGAGTACTCCGCCTTCGGCGCATGAAGGCACCAGTCCCGGAGGCGGTGGTTCGGGATAGAGGCAGCGGTAGCACGGACCGTCTTTCGACGCGAATACGCTGGCTTGGCCTTCAAAGCGGAAGATCGATCCGTAGACGTTGGGTTTGCCCGTAATCACGCTCGCGTCATTCACCAAATATCGCGTGGGAAAGTTGTCGGTGCCGTCGGCGATGACGTTGAATTCGCGGAACAATTCGAGCGCGTTGGAACTGTCGAGCCGCTCTTCAAATTTACGAACATTGATAAAGGGATTGATCGCATGAAGCTTGTCGGCGGCCGAGTCGAGTTTCTTGCGTCCCACGTCAGCGGTGGTGTGAATAATCTGGCGTTGCAAATTCGTGTAGTCCACCACATCGAAGTCCACGATGCCGAGCGTTCCTATGCCGGCGGCTCCCAGATAAAGAGCCAGCGGCGAACCCAGCCCTCCCGCACCGATACACAGCACCTTCGCGGCTTTCAACTTCAACTGCCCTTCCATGCCGACTTCGGGCATGATCAGGTGCCGTGAGTATCGAAGGATTTCTTCATTCGAAAGCGTGACGGCTTCGGGTTTAATTTCGGTTATGGTGGCCATGGGAACCTCTTAAATTGTCGAATTTGAGAATTTGGGGATTGACGAATTTCCAACTACCTAAGAAAACAACTAAACACTTGGGGGACAACAACAGCGGATTGTAGTGGAGCTTTTCAATTCGAAAATCCTAAAATCCGGCAATTCGTCAATGCTGCCTCCAGCGATGGAAGGCACTATGGAAATGCTATCACCGTCCTTTACCGCCGTAGCTTCTTTTTGCAGGTAGCGCACGTCTTCGTCGTTCAAGTAAACGTTGACGAAGGCGCGGAGCTTGCCGTCGTCGTTATATAGATGCCGCCGCAGGTCAGGATGCTTCGAGACCAGATCGGACATCGCGTCTCCAACGCTGTTGCCGCTAACCTCGACGTCTGCTTGCTTGCCAACATACTGCCGGAGCGGAGTGGGTATGTGAATCTTGGGCATAGGGTTACATGATGCCACAGACGGGGGTGAGGGTGCAGTTACGGGGGTTTGTGCGCTGTGTGACGCGGACGCCCCTACCCCACAGACTGAGCATTCGTACGTCCTAAAAATAGAACGACCCCGATATGCTGGGGTCTTGATTACTAACGCTGGACGATGTCTGCAGCCTTAATCATATGCCGCAACATTGTATTGTCAAGCATTTCGTCGAGCGACTGCGGAGGGCGACGGAGTCGAACCGCAATGGCTGAAAGCCACTCGAATGTTTTGCAGACATCGTCCAGTACCCACTGGCAACACCCTCCAGACGCCCGTCTGCATGCAGAAGATTGTAATGAGGGGAAACACGATTGCTTCAGGAATCTTCCTTTTGGGTAGCGACAAGTTCCGTATCGGGAGTGCTCTGGCGGAATATTCGTCTTCCAAGTTCGCGGGCGAGGGCGACCGCGCCACACGAGCTAAGCCACTTCTATCTTTTCGTCTACTAACTTCTTGTCATTTTCATCGACACCCGTCAACTCGAATGCGTTTGTCAAGACCGCTTTGCCCTTTTCCACGCTCGTTATTACGTAAGAGCAACCGAACCAGTGGGCTTCGGCTAAATCTGTGGAGGACCATTGCGCCGGGTGATCGGGATGGGAATGGTAGAAGCCGATGATGTCTTCGCCACGCCCGCGGCCTTCCCGCTGAATTCGGACCAACTCTTTTGGATCGATGTTGTAGCGGTTCTGCGGCGAGTCGGTGCGGGTGTTTCCGCAGCGGGCGACTGAGGTGACGACGCGAGTGTCGCCGTCCATTTGGCCGAGCAGGATGCCGCAGCATTCGTAGGGATATGTTTCCTCGCCGTGCTGGCGGAGGGACGCGTAGTGGGATTGGGAGAGTTTTAGCATTTAGCAATTTTGTAATCGGGTAATTTAGTAATTGAAATCGCAAATTCTTGCAAATTCGATTCCGATTCGCGATTTTGGAAGTTCCAATTACCCAATTTCAAAATTTCCCAATTGCTCAATGGTTTCATCCTTCTTCCCAGAATCTTTCGCTCAAATACTTGTCGCCGGAATCGGGGAGGATGGCTACGAAGACCGCTTGTTGTCCCGGTTTCAAGCGTCTCGCTACTTGCAGACTACCCACTATAGCGGAAGCCGCTGAGATGCCAACCAGCAGGCCTTCTTCGCGGGCTACTCGAATCGCCATGGCGTAGGAATCTTCCGTGGAGATGCCGAGGTCTTCGTCCGCCAGCTTTGGATCATATATTTTCGGGACTATGGCGCTGGCCATGTGCTTTGCGCCTTCGATTCCGTGAAAAGGAGAGTCCGGTTGCAGCGAGATGCAGCGAATTTCCGGATTCAGTTCTTTCAATCGACGCGATGTGCCCACGAATGTCCCGCTGGTTCCGAGCATGGAAACGAAATGGGTGACGCGGCCTTCGGTTTGTTTCCAGATTTCATTGGCGGTGCCGTAGTAATGAGCCTGCCAGTTGGCGTCGTTGGAATACTGGTCGGCGTAGAAATATTTGTCGGGATGTTTGGCGTGAAGTTCGCGGGCAACGCGAATCGCTCCATCAGAGCCGTCCGCTGGGTCGGTATAAACGATATTCGCCCCGTAGGCGTGCAGAATATGTTTGCGTTCGATTGAAACATTTTCCGGCATGCACAACGTCACTGGAAATCCTTCGGCAGCCCCAAACATCGCGTATGCGATGCCGGTGTTTCCGCTTGTGGAGTCGAGAAGAGTCTTGCCCGGCGCGAATTTTCCGCTGCGCCTGCCTTCGGAGATGATTCTCGACGCGGCTCGGTCTTTTACCGATCCACCGGGATTGAACCATTCCGCCTTACCGAGCAGTTCGACTCCGGACAAGTCGCGAGTGATCCGGTCAAAGCGAAGTAGGGGAGTGTTGCCCACGCGATCGAGAGTTGTAACTCCCAATCGCGCCGCATCCGAAAGAACGCCCTGCAAAATTACATCTTCCAAAGAATGAGACGATTGAAAGGAGTTTTCAGTGCTTTGGCTAGCCCCGTTGCGCGGCGCAGCGCTATTCGTGTCAGAGTCGGCGTCCACCGCTGACTCAGGGTTGTGAGGTTCTGGCGACATTCGCTGGGACCAACTGCGCTAACTATAGTAATGTTCCTTACTACCCAATTACAGCATCCTGAACTGAAAGTTAGATTATAAAAGACCATACCCGGAAGCGCCGTCGCTGAATACATTACCAGCGGGTGCGCATCCAATCGAGAAGTAACGGGAAAGAGACATACTAATGGCGACGAAAGTTGTGGAACGCACTTATGAAGAAGCGCTGAACTGGCTCCGCGAGCATGGATTCGATCTGATCGAAGCTCCGGGAACTCAAGGCCGTGTGTTCTTGAAGAAATACAATGTGTCGGCGGCAATTCAGAAAGATGGCGATGACGGAACAAAAATCTTTGCTTATCCCGGATACCTGATCGGCGGCGAGATTTCGAAGCTGATCAATCGTGGGTATCAGCAGTTTCTGAAAACCTCAAAGACCGAAGTCCCCGCGACCGCCGACCACCTGAAAGCGCTGCAACAATTTACGGAAGAGTTAAAGGAAGGCCTCCAGTTGCCGAGCCTCTATAACGAGGCGTTGGGAACGGTAAGCGAGTCGTATCAATATGACCGCGTCGAAGACCGTGACAAGCCGACGACGGAGCGACCAAAGCGTCCGTGGGAAAAGCTTGGGGTTGCGGCCGTCACCGTCGTGAAGAAGAAGACTCGCGCTTGAGAACACTCCAGCCAGTATCGTCGTCCGGTTTTCAAAACGACAATTAAAGGAATTGTCATTCCGAAGCGCGGTTTAAGCGCGAGGAATCTGCTGTTTTTCTGGCACCTCACCGGCTGAAGCCGGTTCGGAATGACAAGGCTCCTGTTGGATTCTCCATGCGCTTGAGCGCCACTGCCGTCCCGGACTAAACTCGCTTGCGGTGCACAATCCATGAAAAGTTCCACCGTAATGCTGTTGTCGCTGCTGTTCTTCGCATCGCCGTCTTTTGCCGACGAAGCTCACCATCACGAAGATCTGACTGCCGAGCAGCTTGGTACTGTGCACTTTCCCGTTTCGTGTGATCCTTCCGTCCAGCAGTCGTTTGAGCGGGGAGTCGCACTGCTCCACTCGTTCTGGTATGAACAGGCGGAAACAACCTTTGAACAAATAGCCAAAGAGGATCACCAGTGCGCGATGGCGCATTGGGGGATCGCTATGAGCCTGTGGCATCAACTCTGGAATCATCCAGATGAAAAAACGGTGGAAAGGGGGCGGTCTGAGGCGGATGCGGCTGACGCATTCCGTCCAAAGACTGAACGGGAGCACGAATACATCGCGGCTATCAACGCATTCTATTCGGGACCCAGCACACGGAAATATCAGAGCCGCGCAACTGCCTACTCCAAAGCGATGCAAACGGTTTATCAACGTAATCCTCAGGACTATGAGGCTGCGGCGTTTTATGCACTTTCATTGTTAGCTTCTGAGCCGGAGAACAGTGCGAAACAGGGGAACCGAAAGAAAGCTGCTGCGGTGTTGGAACAGGTCTTTGCGGTCGAGCCGAACCATCCGGGAGTAATTCACTATTTGATTCATGCCTACGACACGCAGGAAATGGCCCCCCTAGGCTTGCCCGCCGCCCGGCGATATGCGCAAATCGCGCCTGCGGCCCCGCATGCGCTGCACATGCCGTCGCACATTTTTGCCCGACTCGGGCTTTGGCAGGACGATATAAATTCGAACCTGGCTTCGATTGCCGCAAGCCGCCAGTATGCCGAGATGGGTGGCGAGAGCCATGAGTTCCACGCGATGGATTTCCTGTTTTATGCGTATATGCAGAGCGGGCGCGAAAGCGACGCACATCAGTTGATCGAAGAAGTAAAAGCGATGCCACCAATGAAAGATATGTACGGCATGGGTTTCGATCCGCGAATTTCGAAGCTGGTGGCGTTTGAGGCGTCGTATCCGCTTGAGCTGCATAAATGGCAGGAAGCGGCCGCGTTGGAGTTGGTTCCGGGTGCCGACAGCGAAGATGAATCGATCACCCATTGGGCGCGGGCAATTGCCATGGCTCATCTCGGGAAAGCTGCCGACGCGCGAAAGGAAATTGCGGAGATCGAATCCATTCGTAAGAAATTGTCGGAGCAGAAGAAATCAAAACCGACGCTCGAGGCAATAGATCAGGATCGGAAGCAAGCGGAGGCTTGGGCAGAATATTCGGAAGGCAAGAAAGACCATGCCGTTAGCCTTTTGCGTTCTGTTGCCGAAAAGAATTCCGGCGTATATCAGGCTTCCGACCAGATTCCTGTTCGGGAGATGCTCGCAGACATGCTGCTAGAGATGAATCGCCCCGCGGATGCCCTAGTTGAATATCAGGCGGATTTGAAAACAAATCCTAATCGATTTGATTCGTTGTACGGGGCTGCACGTGCGGCACAGCAAGGCGGACAGAACGAGAAGGCGTCTGATTACTACGCGCAGCTAGTCAAGAATTGTGAAGCGTCGAATTCGGAGCGCCCCGAACTCGCAGAAGCGAAAGTGTGGTTGGCAAAACAACAGAATGTGAGCGCTGAGAAATAACGCTTAGCGTGCTGCTGTGTGATTAAGATTCCACAAGAGTTTAGCGATGAGCGAGGCGAGTAGAGCCAACGAACCAATTGTCGCGTTATGCTCGCGGTGTTTTAGGTACAGCTCCCAGGAAAATCCGGGCTGATAGGGACTATGGGAACTAAGACGAGGAAACACGCGTGGAACCTCGGCGCAGTACTTTGCAAATTCCGGGAATTTTGTTCGCAGGAACGCTTCTTCGGCGCTGATCACCGGCAGGTAAATCGATACGAAAATCGTTAGCAGAAGGGCTCCAATCCACCAATTACGCGCGGCAATGGCAAATCCAGCAGCCAGAATCAGTGATCCGAAGTAAAGAGGATTGCGCGTGTAGGCATAGGGTCCGCTGGTCGCGAGCTCCTCGTTTTTCTTGAGGTGGCCTGAGGCCAATGCGCGGATGGCGATTCCCGCGATTACAAATACCGTTCCTATCACGAGTGAGTTCCAAGTCGGGTGGGCGAGCCAGATGTAAAGCACGGTAAACGCGAATCCAACCGGAACGCGAATGCGGCGAGCTATTTTCTGCCACGACGTTGAGGGTTCGCGAGTCACGAATGTCTCTTCAGTAATTGTCGTGCTGCCGCGACAACTTCATTCACCGTAATTGCCATTAGTCCCGGGTCAGGCTGGATACGTCGCTTATGTGATGTTGCGCTTAACTTGTTTCGTAGAACGACGCTCCTCGTGCCGAATGGCCCGTTGCGCGCGGGATCAGTTGGCCCGAATAACGCAACGACTGGAACCTTCAGCGCCGCCGCCAGGTGCATTGGTCCGGTGTCGCCTCCGATGAACAAAGCGGCTCTTCGAGTGAAAGCTATCAATTGAGTAAGCGAGAGTTGAATCGCCCTGCCATGTCGCTCACTAGAAGTCTCGGACGCTTCTGCCAATGTCTGCTCACCTGGCCCGTAGTTGATGAGGCAATGCAGTCCCTCTTCCGATAGTTGTTTCGCAACCACGCCGTATCGTTCGGCGGGCCATTGTTTTGCTCCCCAACCGGCGCCGGGATTGAGCAAGGCAAACTTTTCGATTCGATGTTCGACCATGTAGCGATCGCATTCTTGTTCAGCAGATTTATCTCGCGGGAGCTGCGCCGCTGGCAATCCGACACGTTTTCCAAGCAGGGCTTCGGATAGTGAGAGATTCTGTTCGACCATATGAGTCCCGTTGGCCGTGATTCGTTCCGTGTACGCCATTCTGGCGGCGCTCTCCCGCGGATTAGCAAAGCCATAAATCCTTTTTGCCCCTGACAGACGAGCGATCAAAGCGGACCGCAACGCGCCCTGGAAATCTATCGCAACCTGATAGTGAGGATGGCGCAGGTCGCGGACCGATCCGGAAATTTGCCGCCAAGTGTCCGGAGTAATGAGTGAGCGCCGCCAACCTTTGGTATTTACCGTATGGATCCGATCGGCTAGCGGACGGTCGGCTGAACGCGGTCCCGCGAGTGAGGACGATGGCGAGCATAGTAGCTCAACCCATCGCTCTTCGACCACCCATCCGATTGACGTTTGCAGAAGGGATTCTCGCAAGGCGGCGACTGCGGGGAGCGCATGAATGATGTCGCCCATCGCGCTGCCGCGCACGACTAACAGTCGGTCGAACTTACTGGGCACGGAGAGTTCGACAGAAGGTGAACTTGGTGAGGTCACGAACGCCGTGTTTCCATGCGGGATCGTATGATTTCGGTCGCTGAATGGTCCTTGGGGTCGCCCACGATCTCGACTCGGCCTCCGCATTCCAAGACCACATCGCGCTCAGGAACGTTGTCGACGGTATAGTCCGTTCCCTTTGCTTGAACGTCGGGACGGATCTCTCGCACCAATGCCCGGACATCCGGCTCAGGAAAGATGACGACGGCGTCGACGTCTGCCAGTGAGGCGAGAATTTCGGCGCGCTCCGCAGCGGGCATCAGCGGGCGACCTTCGCCTTTCAAGGCTCGAACCGATTCGTCAGAGTTGATGGCGACGATTAATTTTCCTCCCAATTCTTTGGCGGCCCGCAGGTAACGAATGTGACCGACATGAAGCAAATCAAAACAGCCGTTGGCTAGGGTGACCGAATCGCCGCCGCGTTTTCTCCAGTCGGCGACCTGCTGACGTAATTCCTGCCGGGAGAGAATTTTATTCGTGCTCAATTGTTCGCTCAGTGCGATCTCGTCGTCGCTGGGGTGTGTTCTATCGCCAGCAGCAATTCTTCGCGGGAAACCGTCGCGGTACCGCGTTTCATTACTACAATTCCGCCTGCATAGTTCGCAAGATGCGCCGCTTCATCGGTGCTCGCGCCCGCGGCCAAAGCGGCGGTAAATGTGGCGATCACGGTATCGCCTGCGCCAGTGACGTCGGCCACCTGATCGGAGCCGAAAATTGGAATGTCCACCGGCTTTTGATTTCCTGAAAAGGCAGCCATGCCGTCTCGTCCTCGAGTGATGACAAGAGACTGTAGGTTCATTCGCGAAATAACTTGCTCGATGCGGCAGAACAAAGCTGCGACCAATCGTGGCCGATCTTCATGAGAAGAGCGTCCTCGACTTCCGGCTCGTTCGGAGTGGCCGCGGTGACTCCGGAATATTGCAGCATGCGATGACGGGAATCGAGCACGACCGGAAGATTGTCGAGGCGCCCCTTATCGCGAATTGCATTTAGGATCGCTGGCGTCGCCGCGCCGTATCCGTAATCGGAAATCAGGACTGCGTCGGAAGCGCGGGCATACTCGCGGGCGGCCAGGACTATTTCTCGTTTTTGGTTGCGGTCAGGCTCAGCCTCTGGCTCGCGGTCCACTCGCACGACCTGTTGTCGCGACGAGTGCGTCATTCCCGCCAGAATGCGCGTTTTTGTAGGGGTGGCGTAGCCTGGGCCTTTCAGAATTCCGCTGACCGGAACGTGCTTTTTGCGGAAGCCTTTCAGCAAGAGACGTCCGGCCTCGTCGTTTCCGACGATGCCGGCGGGAAGCACGTTGACGCCGAGATCCGCAAGATTGTTGACAGCATTGGCGCCGCCCCCCGGTACGACCAACTTTTCGCGGTATTTCAAAATTAGAACCGGCGCTTCGCGCGAGACGCGTGAAATTTCTCCGAAGACAAATTCGTCGGCCACGAAATCGCCTACAACTGTGATCGTGATTTTGGCGAATGCCTCGACGATCTTCTTAAGCCGATCGGACTCTTTGGGATGCCTAGTCATAAATGAATCAGCAGACCGATTTTCTCACGCCGGTGGTCTGTGCTCATGGATGGTACGAAGCATGATATCCACAACGTTATCTGAGTCAAGCAGTTCAAGGGTTACCGGGACCACGGCTAAGGGATTGAGGGCAGCGCGAAATCTGGCCAAATTGATGGCGTCCTTTTCTGTGGTCACAAAACCATTTGCGCTAGTTCGCTCCCGCAGTTTAAGAAGATCGCGAATGTCGTGTTCGGTGTAGCGGTGATGATCGCGATAAAAAGATTCAGCGGCTGGAGTTATCCCGGCATCACGCAACTGGGACACGAAATTCTTGGGCCGGGCAATACCGCAGAAGACGACTGGGCGATCTGGAACGTTCGCAGCGTTGATGCCGCGGCGCACATGCCATATCAACTTTCCATCAAGGAACGGAAATGAATCTGGTGAAGTGCCATTGGTGAGCACGACATGCATTCGCACGTCTCAACGAAGTGATGGGTTCGCGCAATCGGCCGGCGGGAAGTAGCCGATCGCTTGAATCCTCGGAATTGACCAACACGATATCGAAATCGCGGGCGAGGCTGCGATGCTGAAATCCATCGTCGAGTAGATGGAGTTGCGGCCCGAATTCGTTTTCCACAAACAGGCCCGCCTTGAAACGATTTTCTCCCACGGCAACGGGAACGTTCAACTTCCGTGCGATGAGCAATGGTTCATCGCCGAATTCTTCCGGCGGGCCATTCCTATCTACGAGAGCCACGCCTCTTGTCTTGCGCCCATAGCCGCGAGACAAGACGTTAAACTGGATTCCTCGTCTGATCAGCAATTCGCCCAGAGCAATTACGAACGGTGTTTTTCCGGAGCCACCGACCGAAATATTTCCGATGCTGATCACCGGACCCCGCAATTTGTGGGCTTTAAAGACTCCGCGATCGTACAAAGTGTTTCGGATGGTTACACCCAATCCGAAAATTGATGAAAGAGGGTTCATCCGCGAGGTGCCGCTATGTGATTGTCGGCAGATGTAGCGTGCGCAGGCGCAGAGATTAACAATCTTTGTAAAGCTTCGACTGTTCTCTGCGTTGCTCCCATTTGCGAGCGTAGAGTTTCTGTCGCACGGCGACCCAAGGCAACTCGTTCCGCATCGTTGGATAACAGCTCCATAACGACTAGCGGAAGTTCAGCGGGGCCGACAACGCGGATTGCGTTACGGCTCTGAAACAAGCCGACGATATCCCGAAAATTTTCCGTATGATTTCCGACCACGATAGGCACGCCGTATTGCGCTGGCTCGATGATGTTATGCCCGCCTTTTGGCACCAAACTTCCACCGACGAACGCTAGACCCGCCAGAGAGTACAGTGCGGCAAGTTCGCCGATGGAATCCAGCAGCAGGACCCCGCCTGAGATCGGTTCTCCTTTCCACTCTGACCGACGCCAGAAGCGGACGTTGAGCTTTCGCAGCAACTCTGCAACCTCGATGAACCGTTCCGGATGACGCGGCGCCAGGATCATCACGGCGCGGGGATGACTGACCAGGATAGGTTCGAAGGCTCGCAGGAGCAGGGATTCCTCGCCGTCCATGGTGCTGCCACAAACCAAGACCGGGCCCGTGTGTGCGCCTTCAAAAGCCAAGCGCAGATTGTCCACGATCGGTGGCGGAGAAGGGATGGGCGCATCGAACTTTAGATTGCCGGTGACTTCAATGCGTTCGGGCGGGGCTCCAATATCTTGCAGACGGCGCGAGTCTTCATCAGCCTGAGCCAAAAATAAATCGATATCTTGTAGAATCCTGGTGATGATTCCGCGAAACCGTTTGTACCCGGGGAATGAGCGGTCGGAGATACGCGCGTTTACCACGGCAATCTTGGCGCCGCTTAGGTGTACAAGGCGTAAGAAGTTCGGCCAGAACTCGGTCTCTGCCAACACAATCAATTCTGGCCGTAGCTGTCGTAAATAAGGACGAATGGCGAATGGCAGATCCAGCGGAAAGTAGAAGACTGAATCTTCGCCGAATCTTTCGCGAGCTATTTTCTGTCCGGTCGCAGTCGTTGTCGAGACAACTATGCGATGCTGCGGGAATCGCCCTCGCAGTTCGAAGACAAGGCCGGTAATTGCAATGACCTCGCCCACTGAGACGGCATGAACCCAAATCGTGAGGAGATGGGGATCGTAGGAGAGGCGGCGCGGAACTTTCCCCAGTCGCTCTGCTAGTCCAGTCCGATACTTTCCGTGACGCGCAGATTCCAACAGCCAGTAGGGCAAACTCAACACCAGCCCAGCTGCCAGCAGCGCGCTGTAGAGCCAATACATGTGCAGGCCATTCTAACCGCTGGGTGGCCACAGCTTGCGGCTGCGAAGGGCAGTAATAACCTTTGCCGGATGCATCCTATAATGCGATGGCTATGACGATGATGGGCGCTTCTGTAAAACTCGTTAGAAGCTGGATTTTCCTCTGCTGTATCTTCGCCTTCCCAATCCTGTGTCTCGCAGGCAAGGATTTCGTGATGCCAAAACCGCAGCCTGCCAAGTCGTACCCGGCGCACGACGACCATTCCACCGAGCAGGTGAGTGTAGGCTTGGACCCCTATGACACCGCCGACAAGGCCAACATTTTTTCGGTCCACTACAGCGAGTTGGGGATTCTGCCAATTTTCGTGGTCGTCACCAATGATGGCGACCAACCGGTTGCCCTGACCGAGATGAACGTGGAAATGGTAACGCCGAATCGTACGAAACTGCTGCCGATGTCCGCCGATGACATTTACCGGCGAATCTCGCGTCCTCACGCGCACACCACGACTTATCCTCTGCCATTTCCAACCAAGAAAGCTGGGGGAGGCGTGAGCGCAAAGGCTCAGGAAGAAATCCAAAATGCGCGATTCGACGCTCGCGCCGTGGAACCGCATGGAACTCAGGCAGGATTCGTCTTCGTTGATGTATCGGACATGTCAAATCCAACCGCTGGCTCGCACGTTTATTTCACCGGAATCCGCGACGCGAAAGGGAATGAGATGATGTACTTCGATGTGCCGCTGGGGAAGAATTAGGCGGACGTAGGGACAGCCGTCCTCGCCTGTCCGGCGGAGCGAAGCCCCGCAAATCTCGCCGATCATGCGCTAACTTGCCTGGCCCGAAAGCGAAGTGACATCCATGCTGCCACGGAATACGCAGCCGCGCGGGCTGCCGGTACCGTGAAAACGAGGTAGTCTCGACAGCTCGATTTCTCGGAGCAGTCCGGAGCGAAAAAATGCTTCCAGAAACCGTCGTTGACGAGCACGCTGTTTTTCCCTCTTCCGGAGTATGCCAAGGCTCCAAGTGCAAAAAACAGCACCGGAGCAATCCAAACCCAAACGGCACTCCTCGAGGGCCAGCGCCTAGGAATAAAGAATCCAAGCAAGGCAGCCCCTGTGAGACCCAAAAGCCATTCTTTTGCTTCAATTCCAGTGAACGAACTTGCGCGGGGGAGTGCTCTCCAGACGGAAGACTCAATGACTGCCGGGCCGAAGACCGCGGCGGCAAGGTTTAGCACGAAGGCGCCAGCGACGCGAAGTAGGTGACCGGCCGATGCCTTCGCCACGCTCATTTGCCCTCCAGCCCTCTATAATATCTATCCATGGCAACGACTGCCGAAGCCTCCACTTCCGCTCGCGCCAAGTACGAACCCGTCATCGGGCTCGAAGTCCACGTCCAGCTCCTGACGGCGTCCAAGATTTTCTGTTCGTGCTCCACGAAATTCGGGAACCCTCCCAACACTAATGTTTGCCCGGTTTGCCTGGGATTGCCGGGAGCATTGCCAGTGCTCAACCGCAAGGCCGTGGAATTCGCGACGCTGGCTGCCATGGCCATCAACTGCCGCATCAACGAGACTTCGATTTTTGCCCGCAAGAACTATTTCTATCCCGACTTGCCTAAGGGGTATCAGATTTCGCAGTACGACAAGCCGCTGGCCGAGCATGGCTGGATCAACATTTCGACTTCTTCTGGAACGAAAAAAATCGGCATCACGCGCCTCCATCTCGAGGAAGACGCGGGCAAGAGCCTGCACGAAGATTTTGCCGCGTCTTCCGACACCACAGCAGTTGACCTGAATCGGAGCGGCGTTCCGCTGATCGAAATCGTTAGCGAACCAGACATAGCATCCCCAGAAGAAGCTTACGAATACCTCACTCGCCTGAAGGAAATCATTCTTTACACCGGCGTGAGCGACTGCAATATGGAAGAGGGATCGCTTCGCTGCGACGGAAATATCAGCGTGCGTCCACGGGGACAGAAAGAATTCGGCACCAAGACCGAAGTTAAGAATGTCAATTCTTTCCGGTTCATCCGTGAAGCTCTGGAATACGAAATTGGACGCCAGATTGACGTCATCGAATCCGGCGGAAAGATCACGCAAGAAACGCGTCTTTACAACTCCGCCGAAGGCAGGACTTATGGCATGAGGTCGAAAGAGCAGGCGCATGATTATCGCTATTTTCCCGAGCCAGATCTCCTTCCGCTGGTTGTCGATGAAAAATGGCGATCTGAGATTCTCAAGACATTGCCCGAACTCCCCGAAGCCCGGCGCAAGCGAATGGTGTCTGACTATGGAATCAGCGATCAGGATGCCGGCGTTCTTACATTGACCAGAACGCTCGCCGATCAGTTCGAAGAGGCGGCCAAGGCGGCTAAGAATCCCAAGCGCGTGGCCAATCTGGTCCAGAGCGAACTGATGGGACGCCTGAAAGCCAGGGGATTGGAGATTGAGCAGTCTCCGATCTCCATGAAGGGCGTAGCGGTTTCCGCGGATCTGGTCGAGAGCGGAGCCATCTCTGGCAAAATGCTTAAAGACTTATACGAACTTTCCTTTGAGCGCTCCAAAGACTTTCCGCAGGTTTACGAGGACGAAGGCAGGCCCGAGCAGTCTCGGGATACTTCGGCGTTGGAAAAAATCATCGATGAAGTCATTGCCGCCAATCCTAAGCAGGTTGAGCAATACCGCGGCGGCAAGAAAACGGTCGCCGCATTTTTTGTGGGACAGGTAATGAAAGCTTCCAAAGGTCAGGCCAATCCCCAATTGGTCAATGAGCTTTTGGCGAAGAAGTTGGAATAGCTTTTTCCCGTTTTCCGTAATCTTTCCCATTCTTCCATATCGGTTTAGTCCCGACGCACGTCTAAGTCTCTGTCGGGGCTGGTGGGGTCACCGAGACCGGATTACTTTCGGTCCCCCTTCTGTTCCCGGAACGACACAACTTGTCAATTTCGAGACGGATTTGAGACATCTTCCACAACACCGCGGTCGGTTGGCTTCCAACCTTCCCAGCGCAACTTTATAGCTTTTAAAGGGTTTAAGAAACTGAAACGGCTTTTTGAACGTACATATAGGAAAGCCTGCATTGCGGCATTTAAATTGCATGCAACGTAGGCGACACTGACGGAGTCTAATAGGTTAGACGTGGTGAGGTCGGAGTCGGAGGTGATGACGGCCATGAAAGAAAGATTTACTACTAACGAGCTGGCGGCCTTACGAAATGACCTGCTTCAGGGGGGATTGATCGATTCCCGCGAAGCGGCGGAACTCGTCCAAGTATTCCTTATGGGCAGGGGCTACGGTGTTTCCCCTCAGGCGGCAATGGATGCCGTTGGACGGGTCGAAATGTCCGGGTGCGCCATGCCAGTGTTGCAGTTGGAATTGGAGAACCTAGCTCTTGTAATGTAAATTGTTCCCAAAATAAGAGATCTGCGGGGAATCTTCAACCAAGTGGTTCCCCGGCGATGGCGAAACGAAGAAGCCGGACCAACCAGTCCGGCTTTCTTTATTTGGCTAATGTTCGCTCCCGTACATCGCTTAACAGAGAATGGTGCAATTATCATATTTTGAGCTGTTCCTCTCGCGAGGCAGCAGTTCCCATCGGTCTTGACGAGAGAGTGCGGCTCCCCGAAGTGCTGGAAAGCAAGCCTGGATTTGTGCTCCTGTTCCTGGAGGATTCCTTGAAAACGATTGTCCGCTCGTCTCTTGGGTTTCTTTTGCTCGGTTGTGTGTTCGCGGCTTCCTTACCTGCGAACGCTGCCACCCCCATAGTTGTGACGGTTGCAGGAGGGTATTTAGGCAACGGGAAGCATGCAACCGCCGCCAGTTTGAATTTTCCGGAGGCTGTCGCTCTAGATGCTAAGGGGAACGTCTACGTCAGCGATTCGGTGAATTGCGAAATTCGGAAGATTACGACGAAGGGCGTAATCGTTCCGTTTGCCGGGTCCCCCATTTGTGGATACGGCGGCGATGGCGGTCCGGCGTTATCCGCGAAGCTCTTCAATCCCTCCGGACTGGCTTTTGAAAGCGACGGAAGTCTTTTAGTCGCGGATAGCGCTAACTCGCGCATTCGCAGGATCGCGGTTGGCGGCACGATTACGACGTTCGCAGGCAATGGCGTCTACGGATATTCTGGCGATAATGGGACTGCCACACAAGCCAGCCTCTCCAATCCGATTGGCGTATCAGTGGATTCTTTGGGTAACGTTTATATAGCCGACTCGTCAAACCAAGTCATTCGTATGGTGGACCCCACCGGGATCATTCACACGGTGGCTGGAAATCACGTAAGCGGTTTTAGTGGGGACGGCGGACCTGCGACCGCAGCTCAACTTAATTATCCGCAGGGCGCAGTGCCTGATGGCATGGGCAACCTGTACATTTCCGATTTCGGCAACTTTAGGATTCGCAAGGTAGATTCAACTGGAACCATCACTACATATGCTGGCAATGGCAATTCGTCGCCCACCGGTACCACCGGATCGGCGACCTCGATTGGCATTGGGCAGCCCACAGGACTTCTTCTAGCGCAAGGCAAGTTGTACATCACTACTTCCGGCGACATATGGGACGTTGATCTTGGAACTCAAAACATCGCCCTCATCGCTGGTCCGTCACAGGGTAACCCCGGTTTCAATGGGGACGGCAATTCCGCCCTGTCTACTCTGTTTGCGTATATGGGGGACTTGTCGATTGACAGCGTGGGCAATCTATTCGTCGCTGATAGCGGAAACGGGCGCATACGCAAGATAAGTACCTCACAAATTGTTTCCACGCTTGCCGGCGGATACACAGGTGACGGCGGCCGTGCGACGGGATCGAGCTTGAACATTGACTTCTTCGACCACGCAGGTTTCGATCCACAAGGAAACTTGTATATCGCCGATTATTACAACAATCGAGTGCGTCGGGTGTCTCCCGGCGGCATTATCACTACTTTTGCAGGAACCGGCATGACCGGTCCATCGCCGGATGGTGGTTTGGCAACGGCAACAACTCTGATTCCCGTTGCCGTTGTAGCGGACCAAAGCGGGAACATTTTTATTTTGGATGAACAGACTGGCTACATTCGGAAGGTGGACAGCACGGGCACAGTTTCTACCGTTTCGAAGGCTTTCTCCCCTTTTGGTGGCGCGCTAGCGACCGACAAAGCTGGCAACCTTTATGCCGCGGACGGGCTTTCGGTAGTTTGGAAAGTCCCTCCATCCGGTCCGGCCATTATCGTCGCGGGCAAGTACTTCCAACCTGGATATAACGGCGATGATATCGCTGCGACCAGTGCATTGCTGAACGGACCAAGGGGAGTTTCGGTAGACTCCTCAGGGAACCTTTACGTCTGCGACACGGGAAACAATCGCATCCGAAGGGTCGATACCAGCGGCACGATTACAACTGTGGCTGGTAATGGAATCGCGGGCTTCGGCGGAGACGGCGGGCCAGCCACGTCCGCCATGTTGTTTGCACCCTCCGACGTTGCCGTAGACACTAAGGGCAACATCTACATCGCGGACCGAATTAATGCACGCATCCGAATCGTGAACAGCTTGGGCACCATTGAGACGTTTGCCGGCAGCGGAGGCTTCGGTTACAACGGCAACCGGTTGCCCGCACTCAGCACGAACATGTATCCCAGCGCAGTGACGGTAAGCCCCACCGGTGTGGTTTATGCAGTGGACGAAGACTCCAGCCGGGTGAGAAAGATTCATTAGGTCGAGGCTGGACCACATTCAGCTTTTTGTAAAGGCGGGGACGGAATCATCAATCGTATCCCATCTTACTCGTAGCGCAAGCTCTCCACGGGATCCAGCTTGGAGGCTTGGGCAGCCGGGACGGTTCCGAAGAGGATTCCTACCAGAGACGATACGACGATAGCCACAATTGCGGACAATCCTGAAATCGGGATGCGAAATTCCGTGAGGAAGCGAACCGAATATGGAATTGCCAATCCAATTACGACGCCGATCAACCCCCCGCCTAAAGAAATAAAAATTGCTTCCGAAAGAAACTGGAAAAGAATTTCGCGTTGAGTTGCGCCCAGGGCTTTACGAATCCCAATCTCCCGTATGCGCGAGCTCACGGTCGCGAGCATTATGTTCATGATGCCGATTCCACTCACCAAGAGAACAATCGCAGCTACGGCCAGCAACACCATGGTAAGAGCATTCGCGGTCTTCTCTGCCACCGCAACAAGTTGGGTCAGGTTAGTGACGTTATAAACCGACTCAGCACGATGGCGGCTCTTAATGACTCGTCTTATCTGTTCCGTCGCCGGCGCTACCATTGCGGGATCGGCGACTGAAAAGTAAATCTGTTTCACGATCGGCGTGTCGCTGAAATAGCGAGCAACGGTGTAGGGGATGACCATGGTGTTGTCAGTCACCTCAGATTGGCCGAAGGTATCCACCCGTTCCTTGAAGGTGCCAATGACGGTGAAAGGCAAACCGGTCATTGAGATCACTTTGCCGACCGCAGCTTGAGGTGAGCCGTAGATTTCTTTGGCCATGGGCTCGGTAATTACGGCCACTTTGTTATGGGCTTGCTCGTCCTCCGAATCGAAGAACCTTCCGGAAAGAACGACCAGGTTGCGGACGATGAGATATTCGGGATACGCGCCAAGAATTTGAATATCTCGTTCCTTACCGTTTCCAATCGGAATGCGATCTCCCAGTTGAACCACGGGCGACGCGGCAACGATGCCTGGAACGTCTCGCACTGCGGCCGTCATATCGTCCACGGTAAGAGGGTCGGGCGCGGAGTTAGTGATCGGCTGGCCGCCTCCTTCATATTCGGCATAAATCAGGTTTGCGCCGATGGACTGAATTTGGTTTAGAACGTACTGCCTCCCAGTCATGCCGATGGTTACTACCAGAATCAAGGAGGCTGTGCCAATGACCATCCCCAATGAGGTGAGAACAAATCGCACTTTGTTGCTGCAAAATGTGTCGTAAGCGAAGTTCACAATCTCGCTGAACACGAGCGTGGGCTTGCGGCAGGCTCTGGCGGGAGCAGTCAGAGTCTGCTGCTGGGACTGGAGAGGTTGAGCCTGCTGGAGGGACTTCAGGTTAGTTACCTGACCGGCCTTCTGCAACAGGTCAGCCTGCTGCGCTGGTCTGACGTTGAGTTCGGATAAGGGTATCGTCGGCATACCAAATTAGATGCTACGCGTTTGAGGTTGGAGCTGCAATCGGCCGCGCGACCGTGTACCACTGGGTGAGGGACAAACTTTGAACTGGACAGACAATCCGCGGAAGCAGATAATGCGGCAACCGTTCACTAAAAAAAACAAGGACAGCCCGGAGCCCCCCAAAGCTGTCCTGAAACCCTCCCGGTTAGAAGGGTGCCTTACTGATAAAAAGCTTATCTTGCGTGCGTTTCAGAATTGTTGCTCAAAGATAAATTTTTCGTGAATTTAGTCAGCCTCGGAGATCGGCCCTGCGCAGACGATGGAAAGCAAACGAGTTTCTCGAGCGGGCATAATCAAGGTGCCGCACGGGTCTACGTCCCCTTCTTCTAACTAACGTAAATGTTATATTCCTTCTGCATTTCCTAATACTTTCGCGATCCGATTGAGGAGGCTTGTGGCTCGTAGCGTCGAGCAGTCGCGCAAACTTCAGAAGCGTGCCGAACAGATGATTCCTGGGGGCGTGAGTTCCCCGGTGCGGGCTTTTGGAGCCGTTGGTGGCGAGCAACCATTCGTTGTGCGCGGCAAAGGACCGCACCTCTGGGACGCGGACGACAACCAATATATTGACTACGTAGGTTCATGGGGGCCTCTGATTCTGGGGCACGCGGCTCCCAATGTGGTGGAAGCTGTCACCACGGCGACACAAAATGGAACCAGCTTCGGGGCATCCATAGCGCAGGAGGCGGATCTCGCCGAGTTGGTGATTTCGGCGTTTCCCCACATTCAGAAAGTACGCTTTGTTAACTCCGGGACCGAAGCGACCATGTCGGCGATTCGTTTGGCACGCGCATATACCAAGCGCAAGTACATTGTGAAATTTGAAGGTTGTTACCACGGCCACGCGGACGCGCTGCTCGTAAAGGCCGGATCGGGTGTTGCCACTCTGGCGATCCCGGGATCAGCGGGAGTGCTTCCAGAGGTCGCTCAGTTCACGCTGGCGCTGCCATTCAATGACTCCGAGGCCCTGGAGCATGCGTTCAACAAATTCAAACACCAGATTGCGTGCGTGATCGTGGAGCCCGTGGTTGGAAACATGGGGTGCGTGCCCGCTTCTGGTGGATATCTGGCGGCTTTGCGGGCACTCACCCAGCGCGAAAGGACTGTGCTGATTTTCGATGAAGTCATGACCGGGTTTCGGCTGGCTTTTGGCGGGGCGCAGGAGCTCTATGGAATCCGCCCGGATATAAGCACGCTGGGAAAAATTATCGGTGGCGGGCTGCCGGTGGGTGCTTACGGCGGTCCCTCGGAGATCATGGATTTGGTCGCCCCAGTTGGCCCGATGTATCAAGCGGGCACGCTCTCGGGGAATCCTTTGGCGATGGCGGCAGGTATTGCGACCTTGCAGACGCTGCGGGACAACAAGAAGGAAATTTATCCGAAGCTGGATCAACTGACGGGCAAACTCGTCGATGGGGTGGCGGATGCTGCGAAAGAAGCGGGAATTTCGCTCACGGCGAACCGGGTTGGATCCATGTTCACATGGTTCTTCAACTCGGGTTCAGTTACCGATTGGAATTCCGCTTCGAAGTCGGATACTAAGGCTTTTGCTCGATTCTTTCGCGCGATGCTGGCGAATGGAATATATCTGCCGCCGTCCCAATACGAGGCTGCATTCGTCAGCACAGCTCATACCGAACAGAACGTTGAGCAAACGATCGCAGCGGCTAAAAAGGCGTTTGCTCTGGCCAAGTCTACCCAGGCTGGAGAAATTGGGTAGGGCCCGACTTCAATCGGGCCGATCACGATCTTCGTGGCCCTCCGGCCCGACTGGAATTCGGGCCCCAACCAGTTCCATCATCTCCGGAACGGTCACGAATTCGAAGCCTTCGGATTTGTAACGGGCGATCAGCCGATCTGACGCTTCCACAGTGCTGGATCGGTCGGCACCGAATTCTTTGTGTCCGCCGTCGTGCAGCAGGATCACGTTCCCACCGCGCACTCGTCGAACAACTTTTCGCTCGATGTCGTCCGCGGATTGCGCGTCCCAATCATAACCTGTCACATTCCACATTACCGTTTTCAGACCCTGTTCCCGTGCGACACGGAGAACCGCGGGCCGGCGTCCTCCAAACGGAGGGCGAAACAGATTGGAATGGCCGCCGATGGCGTCGTGAAGCGCATGCTCACAATCTGTGAGTTCTTTCCTTATTCCGTCAACCGACTTTAGAGTCAGCAAAGGATGACCGAAAGTGTGATTCCCGATCACGTGGCCAGCTCGCGACACCTCCCGAGCGATGTCGGGCCGCTGCCGGACATATCGGCCAATCATAAAAAATGTGGCTCGAACTTCGTGCCTTGCCAAGACTTCAAGCAACCGCATTGTGTAAGGATCGTTGGGACCGTCATCAAAGGTGAGCGCGAGTTGTTTTGATCCAGCCGAAATACCTGTAAACGTGCGCCCATACCACTGTCCGGTGGGGGACATGGATTGATATCCCGCAGAAACGGTGATAGCAACGCCCGCACCAGCAATGATGGGACCAAGCACTGAGAGGGATTGTAAATGGATCGCAAGAACTTAGGATTTTCGGATTGAAGATTTTAGATTGCAGATTTGAGATTCTTGGTTGGGGAATCGCCTTGAGGGAAGATTGAGTTTTAAAATCCGAAAATCCTGCATTCTTCAATCATCAATCAGCTGTTAACTCTTCGCTCAATTGCATCGTGCGCTGTGGCAAGATATCCTGCGATGTCCAAGCAAACCCTCTAACCCATGGCCAATCTTTTTGAGCTGCCCCGCTACATTGCCGTAGAAGGCCCAATCCGGGTCGGAAAGAGCACATTGGCACGGGTTCTGGCGGAGCGCCTGAATGCCCAGCGCGTCACCGAGCCGGAAGAGAATCCATTTCTTACCGCTTTTTACAACGGAGAGCGAGGGGCTGGATTCCAGACGCAGTTCGCGTTTCTCATTCGCCGTTTCGAGCAGTTGCGGACGCTCGACTTGGCTCGGAACTCACCAAAAACTGTCATTACTGACTTCATTTTTGAAAAAGACAAACTTTTCGCGTGCCTCAACCTGACCGATCACGAACTGGAAACTTACAACCGCTTTTATAACTATTTCCGCGATCAGCTGCCGACGCCTGATCTAGTGATTTATTTGCAAGCTACGCCGGAGGTGTTGCAAAAGCGGCTAAAGAAGAAAAATGCGCCTGGGGAGAAGGCGATCAATGAGGATTATCTTGAAGAAGTGATCAAAGCCTACGAGCATTTCTTTTTTCATTACACTTCTTCCGATCTTTTGATCGTGAACACATCGGAGATCGACTTCGTGGAGCGGAATCAAGATTTGCAGGAGCTGCTGCGAAAAGTGTCAGAGCCCATCAAGGGCACGCAATATTTTTTGCCGTTGGGAAGCCAGGAGGCGGCCACCGCTTAAATCAAAGCAGCCGCAGTTGACGCTTTTCCAGCGCGAGCAGCTTTTCTTTGATAGGAAGGCCACCGCCGTAGCCCGTCAGCTTGCCGTTGCTTCCAATCACCCGGTGGCAAGGGATAACGATGGGGATGGGATTCGAGCCGTTCGCCAGACCAACCGCGCGCGAAGCCTTGGGGTTGCCGATCCGACGGGCGAGTTCACCGTAGGAAATGGTTTGTCCGTAAGGAATTTCACACAAACGGCGCCACACATCCAACTGAAATGGAGTGCCTGCGGGAGAAAGCGCAAGATCGAATTTTTCCAGTTCCCCTGCGAAGTAGGCCCACAATTGGCGGATAGGTTCTTGAAGCGGACCCGCTGTTTTATTCCCCGACGCAACTAATTCTTGCTCGCCAGGCGCGAACGTGATGCTACGCAAACCGGCTTCATCGGCGGCCAGAACTAACGGGCCGACCGGGCTGTCGATCCTAGTTTGGCAAATTTCTGACATTCGAGCGATTCCGAGGAGGAATCTTGATTTCAAAGCGTTGCTGCCAGCTCGCGGCGTTTCCCCTGGATTTCGATGAACACGTTCACCAATGACACCGCCGCGGGTGTTACGCCGGGAATTCGCGAGGCATGGGCAAGCGTCCGCGGCCTGATTTTCAGAAGCGTCTCCTGCACTTCGCGAGAGAGTCCGCTGACGGATGCGTAGTCAAACCAATCCGGGATTGCCCGTTGCTCAGCCTTTTTCAGGCGTTGGATCGCGCGATCCTGCTGTAACAAGTAGCCTTCGTATTTGATTTCGGTTTCGACTGACTTGAGCTCATTGCGGAGTGAGGAAGACAGAGTAATCTGCTCTTCGCTAAACAAATCAGGACCCAGATCTCGAAGTATCGGAACTAGATTTCCTATCGTTACTTCTGGTCGCTTCAACAACTGAGCGCAGGTCTGTCCGGCGGCTGATGCGAGCTCCGCCTTGAGGAGACCTGCTGCCGAGCTTTGCTCGGGTGGGCGGACAGGGACGTCCGCCCCAACGTGAGTCGGAGCGATCCTCTCTATCATTTCGATCATTGCTGGCGTCAGGCGAGTCTTTTCCAGCAACTGTTTCAATGACTCCATGCGTTGCTGCTTTGCAAGATGGTCCGTCCACGCGGAATCAGAGATCAGTCCGATTCTGCGGCCATGCGGAGTGAGGCGGCGATCGGCATTGTCAATCCGCAGATGCAGGCGGAACTCAGCGCGCGAGGTGAACATGCGGTAAGGCTCGTTCGTGCCCTTCGAAATCAGGTCGTCAATCAGAATCGCTGTATAGCCTTCGGTGCGGTCAAGGATCAACGGGGGCTCACGCTTCACTTTCAGCGCGGCATTGATTCCCGCCATCAGGCCCTGGCAGGCCGCTTCTTCGTAGCCGCTGGTTCCGTTGATTTGTCCCGCCAGAAATAATCGGGAAATCTTTTTGGTTTCGAGTGTCCGGTCGAGTTCAGTTGGATCAATCGAGTCGTACTCGATTGCATAGCCGGGACGCAGCATCTCCGCGGACTCTAGGCCCGGAATGGATTTAAGAATTTCCAACTGAACTTCGACCGGCAGGGACGTACTCATGCCGTTGACGTAAATCTCGTGCGTATTCAGGCCTTCTGGTTCGAGGAATAGTTGATGCGTAATCTTGTCGGGAAACTTTACGATCTTGTCCTCGATAGAAGGGCAATATCGCGGCCCGATCGAGTGAATCTGGCCACTGTACATCGGCGAGCGATGCACATTTTCGCGGATGATGCGCTGAGTCTCGGGCGTCGTCCAAGCTATGTAACAGGGTACCTGCGAGTCGTGATGGGCAACACGCTTGGTGCGAAAGCTGAAGGGAGTTGGATCAGCGTCTCCGGGCTGAAGCTGGAATTTCGTCCAATCAATGGTGCGTCCATCGAGACGAGGAGGCGTTCCTGTCTTGAGTCGGCATCCGCGGAGGCCGAGTTGTTTCAAAGATTCGCCGAGCAGCACAGCCGCGGGCTCGCCCGAGCGTCCTGCGGGATATTGCTGCTCTCCGCAATGAATGAGCCCGTTGAGGAATGTGCCAGTCGTGATGATGACGGCCTCGGCGCCCACGGTTCGGCCGTCGCGAAGACGTATGCCGCGGATAATCCGGTCGTTGGTCGTTGGTCGTTCGTCGCTGGCAAGTGCAGGGTCGTTGGCCAACGACGAACGACCGACGGCCAACGACTCTTCTATGATTAAATCCGCTACTTCAGCTTGCTTGATTTTTAGATTTGGCTGCGATTCCAGCACCTCGCGCATCTTCAGGCGATAAGCTTGCTTATCGCATTGCGCGCGGGGAGACCACACCGCAGGGCCGCGAGAAGTATTCAGCAACCGGAACTGGATGCCGACCGCATCTGTAATTTCGCCCATGATGCCGCCGAGTGCATCGACTTCACGAACGAGATGCCCCTTGGCAATACCTCCGATCGCTGGATTGCAGGACATCTGTGCGATGAGATCGACGTTGAGCGTGTAGAGAGCAGTCTTCAGTCCCAGACGCGCTGCCGCCATTGCGGCTTCGCAACCAGCATGTCCGGCTCCGACGACAACAACGTCGAATTGTTCTGTGAACCGCATTCGACAAAAGCCCTGCCTTCATTTTAGCAAGGTGGGATCAAATACGACTTGACGCGTCTCATCGATGGGGTTACAAAGTGGCGTAATTGTTGCTAGCTCTGGCGAGGCTTTCAATGAGTACGATCCCGCAGGCTCCGGCCGATCTTCGAAGCACAGCCGACCGAAAACTTGGCATCGCATGGCTCGGGCTGTGTTTTGCCCTGTCAGTTCACACTTTTGATGAGGCATCCACCGGTTTTCTGGATGTTTATAACCCGACAGTCGTCGCTCTGCGCCAGCGATTAGGTTTCTGGCCCATGCCAACCCTGGAATTGCGCGATTTTCTCACCATAATGACCATCGCGCTCGTCAGTATGTTTGTTTTGACTCCCTTCGCATTTCGAGGATCGCGCTGGATTCGGACGGTCGTCTTGGTTTTGGCTATGCTTATGCTCTTGAACGGAATCAGTCACACTGTCGCCACAATTTTCGGGCGAACCGTGAGCAGGGTACATTTTCCACGTCCAGCACCAGGATTTTATTCCTCGCCGCTTCTGTTGATCGCGTCCATCTATGCGCTATGGCGGCTTCGGCGCACCACGTGAACGCCGATCTTGAGGGACAATATCCGTGAACACGGCTTCCTGCCATTCAGTAGAAGGGAAGTACCAGTCGCTCGCTCCTGCCTCGTGATTATTTCCTCCTGGGCCATACGCAGCGGTTGCCGAGCGCCAATAGTCCATCCCCATTTGTAGCAATGCTCCCCGTGAGATTCTGACGCGAGCTTTGACCGTGCAGCCGTCCAGCTTGCCCGAAGGAAGGATCGCCCGCGGGGAGTGGCTCCAGAAGTGCCAGACGCGATCAACCCGCTCGCCCACCCTGAGCACGACGGCATCCTTCGGTTCCCCCGAGTAAGCAAGCGGCATAGGTTCGTGCTGATCGGTTGCGAACCAGGGAAAGCGCTGGTAGAGGCCTCCTCGCACGCTGCCGCCATCGTCATTCAGGATGACGTCTTTGCTGTCTACGCGACACGAGAGTTGGGTCGACGCAATCTCAACCACGGCTGATTCGTATCCGGGAACGCGGGTATCAGCAATCGCGATGCCCCACAGCAATGCCGATTTAAAATCCGGAGGACGCGGCACTGGATTGACATATCCGGCCGCGAATTTCACTTCGGAAGGTATTCGTGAACCTGCCAGGTCTGTGGATCGCGCCGTTTGGCCACCTGCGCAAGTAAGCGACGCGAGTACAAGAATGGTTGATCTGAGTTGAAGGAGCATTCTCTCCGCACAATTATGCTCCCAAGAGTGTGTCGTCAGAGAATCGAATCCGAAATCTCGGTAATCTAGTCCTAGATCAGGAAGTTTGTTTAGTAAATCGGACGGAGAGTCAGATATGGAGGGCCGCTATTGTGACATTTTTGTCGGTCTCGTATGATGTGCTCCTACCCATACTGATGAGGAGGCGATGCCATGATAAGCACCGAAGGATTTTTCCAGCAGCTTGATGCGCGTATTACGAAGTATGACCTGCTCTGCCATCCATTTTATAAGGCGTGGAGCGCTGGCGAACTTACTCGCGACGATCTCCGCGAATACGCGAAGGATTACTATCACCACGTTGAAGCATTTCCGACCTACCTCGCCGAATTGGCCGTCCGTTTGGATGACTCCGAACTTCGGCAAGCCATTCTGGAAAATTTGGCGGATGAAAAAGGTACAAGGGACGCATCCGGCGAGGCGCGGCCTCATTCCGAGCTGTGGATGGATTTTGTCGAAGGGATGGGGGCACCTCGGGAAATCCGGAAACACGCTCCGCTTCCGGCGGTGAAGCGGCTAACTGATTTTTTCCATTCAACTGCGGGCAACGGAACGCCTGAAGAAAGCCTGGCGGCATTCTACGTTTACGAGTCGCAAGTGCCGCGGGTTGCTGAGGAAAAAGCTCGAGGCCTCAAGGAAATGTACGGCGTCTCCGAAAAGACTTACGGATATTTCACGTTACACGCCACGGCAGACGTTTTCCACGCAGATGTCTGGCGTCAGCAGTTAGGGAAGCGTCTCGCGGAAAATCCCCAAGCAGCGGAAAGGGCTTTGGCAGCCGGAGAGAATGCCGCAAAGTCTCTTTGGGAAGCTCTCGACGATATTGAAGAGAGGCGAGCCACAAAGGCTGCCGCCTAGGAATGCGATTGTCTTCCTGAGCGATTGTTCTTCATCGCTTGCGACGAAGAACTGAGTCGAAGGATTCCTATAGTCTGCACGTTTTCGAACCCAGGGATTAGGTAGGGATGCTTCGACTATCCGAACTTCGGCAAGCCTAAGTTCAGCTTCGCTCAGCATGACAGTAATCGGTAAGCTTGCAAAAGGCCAGCATGTCCGAAGTCGCCACCACTCCCGAGATGGAAACAACCGGCCCTGATCACAAACCCTCCGTTGAGGTGTACGCAGTCCACGGCGCGGAGCCCGAAGTTCTGGCCTACGCCATGGCCAAATATTCGCGCTCCGCTCTTTCGATGAAGGAGTCGCTCAAGGAAATCAGCCAGCAGAAGGCGGAAAAATTCCTAAATACATTTTATTTTCAATATGGCCATCGTTCGATTGCCGATCTCGCGCACGTGGCCATGGCCATCGAGCGCTTGTCCATCCTCGCAGCGATTGCGGTGGCTGACGAGCAGCGATGGGACGGCCAGGAACGTTCGACGCGTTATCAGGACTTCAAAAAGAGTGGATATTTTTTCCCCGATTTCGGAGCTGACAAGCAATCGCAGAACCTGTATCGGACGACGATCGAAGACCTTTTTTCGGAATACGAGTCGTTGTCGGAACGGATGTTTCAATATCTCGCTGGAATTACACCCAAGCCAGAGGAGATGAAGCTGGACGCGTACGAACGAACGTTGCGCGCGCGTGCTTTTGATTTTTCGCGGTACCTGCTGCCGCTCGCGGCCAACACTTCGTTGGGCGAAATCGTAAATGCGCGCACGCTGGAGACTCAGATCGCCCGGCTGCTTTCGCATACTCACGCGGAGGTCCGATCCCTCGGGGAACTACTGAAGCAGGCTGCCACCACATCGGCGTACAACGTTCATCACGAGTCGCTTCACAACCTTGTTGAACAAATCAAGGCACTCTCGCCAGAACTCGGCGAACGAGCTGCCGCGGAGTTGCTGCGCGAGACTCGCGTCGCCCCGACGCTGGTCAAATACGCAAACCAGAGTTCATATGAGATCGAGACTCGCCGCGATTTACAGCAGGTTGCAGCCGAGCTAATGGGAAACGTTGCGATCGCTGACGCTCCGCCAGTTGATTTGCTCGATGAGGAACCACTGGAAACAGAGTTAGCAGCGACGCTGATTTATGAGCACAGTCACTACCCCTATCGGCAGATTCGTCAGGCTGTTGAGGGTGCCGGAGAAGCGATTCGATGCGAAATCGTCGATATGGGCCTGCGGCATCGCGCACGCCACGATGAAATGCAACGGGCTTTTTGCGCTGGACAGAAATTCCGCTTCGACATTTTGATGGATATCGGCGGCTTCCGCGATATGCACCGGCATCGGCGATGCATCCAGATTGGACAAGAGTTCACGACTCGGCATGGTTACGAATGCCCCGAAGAGCTGGAAGCGGCTGGGGTTCGCCCGAATTACGACCAGGTTATGCTGCGCACGGCAGCGGCGGTTGAGGAGCTCTCCCATCGAAACACTCCCGAAAACTCGCAGTATTTAATTCCGTTGGGCTTTCGCAAGCGAACACTTTTCAAGATGGATTTCGCGGAGGTCGTCTACATATCCGAATTGCGCACCGGGCCCGCAGGACATTTTTCTTACCGCAAAGTAGCCTATGAGATGTATGAAGCGGTCGCGCGAAAATACCCGACGCTAGTGAAGCACCTGAGGGTGCATGATGTCAGGGAGCCCGTAGATTTGCTGAAGAGATGAGCGCAGTCGCCCTTAGTAGATCCGGATCAGTTGCTTCATGGATTCGGTAACATTTCCGACGTTGCGGGCCGGGATTCCAACGTCATTCAAGTCGCGGACTAATTTTTCGGAATCGTCCGGCGCAATGGAGATAAGTAAACCACCAGCAGTCTGCGGATCATACAGAATAGTTTTCAGCTCTTCGGGAATATTCTTCTCGTAACTCACCACGCACTCGGCAAAATCACGATTGGCCTTAAGTCCGCCTGGAATATCTCCAGCGCGAACGCATTCGAACGCGCCCGGCAGCAAAGGGATAGCTTCGGAAAATATCTGCAGGGCGACATTACTTGCCAATGCCATCTCGCGTGCATGCGCGATGAATCCGAATCCAGTGACATCAGTCATCGTGTGGACCGCGTATTCCTTTGTCGCTATTAGCTCCGCAGCCTTTTTGTTCAGGGTAGTCATTGAGCGGATGGCCGCTTCCACCCAAGCCGGGGCGGCTCTGTGATTCTTGATCGCGGTGCAAATAACGCCAGTTCCCAATGCTTTTGTAAACACGAGATGATCGCCCGGTCGGCTCCCGGCATTGGAAAACACTTTGGCGGGATTGATTAGTCCGGTGACGGAGTATCCAAACTTCATTTCCTGATCGCGCACGCTGTGCCCTCCAATCACAGAGCATCCGGCTTCCATCATTTTGGAAAGGCCTCCAGTAAGGACTTGTTCCAGTATCTCCATATCACCGTCTGCTGGAAAACAAACATGCGCGAGAGCCGTTATGGGACGTCCACCCATTGCGTACACGTCACTCAGAGCGTTCGTGGCGGCGATCTGACCGAATGTGTAGGGATCGTCCACCATGGGAGTGAAGAAATCGACGGTCTGCACCAGGGCGGTGTCAGTGCTGATTTGATAGACGCCGGCGTCGTCAGCATGGTCGAAACCCACCAACACGTTGGGGTCGGATTGCTTGGGCAATTTCGAAAGTACGCGATCTAACATCGCCGGACTCAGTTTGGACGCGCATCCGCCAGCTTTGACGGTTTCTGTTAGCCGGACTGGCTTGGTATCGAGCACACCCGTATTTTACCGAATAAGCGCGGAGAAGATGCGAGGCTAGCTACTTCAGTGAGACGCCCGTCACCTTTATTTCCGGATAGGCTTGGTTCCACTGGTCGCTGACATGCTCGAACGTCAGGCGGAACTGCTTGGATTGTCCGGGGACGAGAGGTGATTTGCTGAGTGGGACGGCGTCCGGATAAGGGCCGCTGGTTTCCAGAATGTATAGCGGAACATCCTCGGCCTGAGCCACTTGTCCCATTGAGTCTCGGAAGACAACATGGAGTAAGGCGTTTGTGACTTTCTTGTCGCCGCTGTTAGTCACTGTGCCATTGATATAAGTGAAGTGCGCGCCCACAAAATTGGTCGCTTCACCCATTTTCACATCGGAGATTTTTACGTTCGCGATGTATGGATCCGGCGGAGTGGCAGGCTTCGAAATAGGCCGCAAAAGAAAAACCACGACGGCCAGGATCACTACAACCAGCCCGACTCCCAAAAGCACTGGGCGCGAAATGGATTCTCGCTGCTCGGGAGATTGTTCCAGAAATCCGCCCATAAAACGATTGTACTATCGCTGGATTTCTGAAGGTCCACGCCACGGCAACTGGCTGACGTAGTAGAGTTCGAGAGGCGGCATAAAAAACTTTGATGTAGCTCATAAGGTCTTTCGATTTGTGCCAAACGCTAACTCTCAGTACCCTATCTCGTCGCTCTAAGTCCCAACATCTGAAGGGGCGCTAACGACGCCGTTGCGCCACATCAAAGGAGATCAATGTCAACTGAACTGCGAAATTTTCTAGCATTGTCATATGAGGAAATGGAGGAGCTTAATCTTCAGGCGAAAGAGCAGCGCATGAAGCGCGTCGCTCCTGACAAAATTCAGGAAGCTCGAATCAAATACTTGACCGACGAGAAGCGGATCAAGGCCGTAACTGTGCTGTTCAGCGACCTTGAGGGCCGCTTGCACATGCTCGACTACGACAAGAAGTTCCTGGTCAAGAGTTGGGACAATCTCACCTTCGATGGTTCGTCGATTCGCGGCTTTACCGCACAGAAAGAAAGCGATTTGCGCCTGGGAATTGATTGGTCGGCATTTTACTGGGCTCCAGCCGATTTTTTTGGCGGCGGTAAAGTACTGGTGTTCGGCGAAGTCATCGACAAGGGCGGCACGCCGTACGCAGCCGACATCCGTGGCGTGTTAAAAGGCTTTGCCCAGGGTCTTTACAAAGACGAAGGATACACGCTGAATGCGGCGAATGAGATTGAAGGATTTCTGTTCAAGGGCATTGACGCCGAGCAGACTTACCACGAAACTGGCAAGTTTGAGTATGTGAATACCGGCGGCTATTACAAATCATTGCCGGGCGATCCGTTGCGCAAGTTTATTGATACATGCGCGGAAGTACAGCGCGCCATGGGATTCCAGAACGAAAAAGACCATCCCGAAGTTGCCCCGTCGCAGTTCGAAATCAACTATGGGTATGGCGAAGTTGTGGCTGCGGCCGATCAGATCCAGCTTTACAAACTTATTTGCCGCCAGATCGCCACAACTCTGGGGATGACAGTTTCCTTCCTGCCCAAGCCGGTGGTCGGAGTCAACGGCAGCGGCATGCACACAAATGTCTCGGTGAGCAAAGGCGGCAAGAATCTGTTCTGGGATCCAAAGGGCGATGAAAAACTTAGCAAGTTGGGATGGTCCTTTGTCGATAAAATCCTGACGCACGGCCTGGACATCTGCCTGCTGCTGAACCCCAGCGTGAATGCGTATCGGCGTCTTGATCCGCACTTCGAAGCGCCAAATCAGCTGAAAGCTTCGGCGGTCGATCGCGGATCTATGATTCGAATCCCGATTGGAAACGACAAGAGCATGCGCGTGGAGGTGCGCTCTGTGGCTCCCGACGCAAACCCATATCTGGTGCTTTATTCGGTCTTTAAAAGCGGCCTCGATGGCGATACTGCGAAAATCAAGAACCTCCGCCAGGCTGAACGTTATTTGCCGGACAACATCTACTCAGCTCTCGACCTGTTCACGGAATCCGATTGGATAACCAAAATCCTCGGCGAAGACGTGAAAGGACGGTATGCGGACTTGAAGAAAGTCGCCGCAGACCGCTGCCCGCGCGCTCTGGGGACCTTCGTGAAAGCCCCCGAAGTGCAGTATCACCACGAAGTCTACAACCAATTCATCTGGAATCTCTTTTAGATGGTTTGAGATTGTGTGGCGCGGGCGCCCCTTCGGATTCGCTCAGGGCAGGCTCTCGCCCGCGAAGGAGCGCAACTGATTTAAAGGCCACGTCGAGAAGCGTGGCCTTTTGATATTCTGGTTTACTCGTGATTCGGGTCGTGTGCCCCCACCATCCTCAAAACTCAGTAATATAGCTCCGAATGTCAGCACCACCATCAGACGGAATCTATCGCTTTGGAGTTTACGTAGTTGACTTAAGCTCAGGCGAATTACGCAAATCTGGGGTCAGACTGCGCTTGCCAGATCAGGCATTCCGGGTGTTGGTGGCAATGCTGGAACGCCCCTCTGAGGTCGTAACCCGGGAAGATTTGCGGACAAAGCTCTGGCCCGACGGCACGTTTGTGGATTTCGATCACGGACTGAATACGATCATCAACAAACTGCGTGAAACTCTGAGCGATACTGCCACCAATCCAAGGTTCATTGAAACGATTGCGCGTCGCGGATATCGGTTCATAGCGCCGGTGGAATTCGGAGGCACGCGAGCGTCGCCGACGGACCCAGCAACGCCTCAAGTCGCGCCCGCTAATCCAATCAAAGATCTTTCGCAGACGTCATCCGCGTCACTGCTGACGACGGCGGATGAAGTACCTCCCGCTAATCGGCGGAATGTGCGTTTCTTGTTTCTGCTGATGCAGATCATGTATCTGATTTTCTATGTCACTGCGCTCGCGCGGCTGGGGCACATCCAAGACCTGCTTGAACAATTTTCATCCGGGCGATGGATAACCGCGGCGATAGTGGTCTCGGCAAGCATCGGAATCCCAGTCCGGCTCTACCTAGTTTCCGCGATTACATTTGATCTCGCGGGACTCTCCCTAAAATTCAACCGCTTTTTCGGTGCAGTCTTGATCTTGGATAGCCTCTGGGCAGTTGCGCCCTTCTTATTGGTCCCGCAAATTGGGGTGGGGCTGGCTCTGGCGGCGACGGCAGCACTCCTCTATTCGCCCTTCGCTCAACGCACCCTGCTGCTAATGGCGGATCGCACTCCGGGGCGGGTCCAGTAAATAGTCTGCCGAGGCTCCAAGAAGACCCAACGATCGCTCACCAGGAAGTTTGCTACACAGCAAATCGTGATGCTCGCCAAGTTGGCTGGGATCGGATGCATCCTGATTCCGCCGACTAACAGCCGCATCAACAAAAGATTTCCCGCAATCGAGATCAGACCGTTGCTGATATGAAAACGCAGGAAACGAAGGCACAAGCCCGATGTTGACGGCTGGCCTCGGTCCTTCCAGGTGAAGTTTTCGTGCCAAATAAAATTGTGCAGGAGCGCGGCCTCGACCGCGATTGCGGTTGCGGGAAGATAGTTGCAGCCCGAACTGGCGAGCCAGTGCAGGGTCGCGAGCTGAACCACAATTCCCAGGGCTCCGACTAATGCGAATTTAGCTGAACGGTTCAACATGGCGGGATTCATGAGAGGGTCTCTTCACGGTAGAGCCTTATCGTGTGAGAAATAGCAGAGACAATCAGCATGGTAGTCATTCCTAAAATCGCGACTGATCCGCCGATGTCAAACAGGAGAAACCGCATGCCGAACACGCTTACAACGGAGTGATTGAGCAATGCGATGTTTCCGATGATCAGCAGAATCCTTATTTCAGTCGGACCGAACTTCCAGTATGAGAGCTGAAATTGGCCCAAGCTGTACGTCGCCAGATAGGCCTCAATCGAAAGCAACAGGAACGACACCAGCATTCCAAACGCAATTGCGGGATGTACATAACCGGAGAATGCCAAGCCACCGATCAAGAACAGTGTGGCAATGCTGTCGGCGACGTGGTCGACATAGAACCCATAGCGGGGCCGCTGACGATTGCGAAACCGCGCGAGGGTTCCGTCGAGGCTGTCGCCCAGCCAATTCAGCGCAATAAACAGAATTCCAAACAGCAGCGCGGATCGATGCCAGCGAGACAAGCCGTAACAGATTCCCGCGAGACATTGCGCCAGGAAACCCAAGAGGGTGAGGTGGTCGGAGTTGATCCAGGCAGGGGTTGCGCTGGCCAACCTAAGCAGGGCGGCCTTTTCCAATGCCGAGACAAACCCTTCGTCTAAACGCTGGGCGGAAACAAATCCTTGCTTGTGGGGTGCGATCAGTATCTGGTTGCTCATCTGCGATGCCTCCAAAATTCTGTGTGGAAGCAATATGCTACGGAGCGATCGCACGATCAATCCATTACGAATCAAATCCTGAACAATTGGGAGTCAGTTACTAACTTAAAGAAAATGGGGTATATGGAGGCAGTTCTCAACTGCTGCCTTAGCAGAAAATCTGACAAGGAAGCGAAGACGCAGGCCTGGCGAATGTTAAACAATGTCATGCTCTGTCGCAGAATTGAGGTGGGACGCTGAGGAAGCGGCCTGCGCCGTGTCACGGACGGATTGCTTTTCAAAAAGAACTGCGTTCACTACGGGCAATAGCTCGATCGCGGCCCTTGCTTTCACCACGTAGGCCGACGCGCCAAGGCTGAGGGCCTCTTCGACCACGTCGGCGGATGATTCCTGGCTCACAAAGACTATCGTCGATTCCGGAGAGAGTTCGCGAATTTGCCGGGCCGCTTCGATTCCATTCAACGTCGGAAGCCCGATGTCCAGGAGGATTAAATCCGGCTTTAGCACTTCGGCTTTCTGTACTGCTTCGAATCCGTCCGAAACTTCGCAGATCACCTCGACTTCAGGCGCCTTCCCTAGAGTTGAGGTTACGAATTCGCGGAAAGGTGCGAAATCCTCTACGACGAGAACGCGCATTGACATCGGCACCGCCTTTGGCCCTTTGTCGATTCGGTCATGGCTGGCCGCTTCCCAGCTTCCTGATTGTGGACACTACAGGAGACCTCGAACAAAAGGAACTAGCAGAAAGGCTAGTGGGCGCCGGAAATCCACCGGGAAAAGCTTGGGCATGTTCAGTGTCAAGATATCACTCCGCCGGCGGTGGGAGCCTCAAGGATGCCGCCAAACGAAAGCTTAGGGCTGACTCAGCCGGAATTTCGATCTGCTGATTTCCGGTCGCCGCGCCGCCCACCAATCCAGCGCCAGCGCCCACCAGAGCCCCAATACCTGCCCCTTTGCCTCCGCCCGCAAGCCCGCCAATCAGCGCACCCCCGGCCGCTCCTCCACCGGTTGTGACAGCCGTCCTCTTGCCCTTACCTTTGACGGCGCTCTCCAAGACACTCGTCTGGATTTGGTAGGTGTGCCCGTTCACCGTGATACTCGTAAGAGCGAGGTTCAGCTCTCCTTCACCTTTAAACTTGCCTTTTGCCTTAGCGGATACGACTGTTCCACTCACGGTCGCACCAGTGGGTAACGCGCGCCTACCGTGTACGCTTATCGGTTGTGCGAGTGTGGCAAGAAAGGTTTGGCCGGTTTGGCTGGTCTTGGATCCTAAAGGCTGGCCCACGCGGACAGTGAGAATGGTTCCCGCCGGCACAACGATTGGCTCAGGGGCCGGCTTTTCCACAGGCGCAGGAAGCGGTGCCATCGCCTGGGGAGCTTGTTCGGGCGCGGCTGCCATGTCAGTCGGGACCGAAGTTTCATCGTCAACGCCCGTAGTGCCTGGCTCCTCGTGTGCGATTTGCTCCACTTTCTGCTGTGCTACCCGAGTCTTCGCTTTGCCGGTGATGGTAACTTTGCCGTCCTTTGCCGCGACCTGAACGTCGGAGTCCTTCGTATCTGGGTCCGCAGCGACCTTGGTCTGAATGTCCTTCGCCATTGTGTCATCAGTATTCGCTTGCTTGGAACAGGCGACGGACAATCCCATTAACGCGGTCAAAACTGCAATTGAAATTGAAAGCTTGCATGTGCGCACAGTGCACCTCCTCAGACAAAGCGGCTCATCGGACGGAATTGTTGATCCAGAATATCTTGCAGCATTGACGGTCAAAAGTGAAGCATGCACGCGGATTTTTAGCAAACGAACGCTCTGAAACCGAAACGTTACACGAACGGGTTAGGTTCGCACAAGGGTTCTCTGCTCGAAACTGGCAATTTTTACAGTGCAAGCGACAAATGCAAGCGTCGCCGCGAGTCCTGCCAGTTTTGAAGCAGCCACGACAGGCATCAGTCAAATTGCTTTCGGAAGCTTGACAACTGCTGCTTCAGGTCTTCGACCTCTTTGCGTAGGGTCGCCACTTCGCCTTCCAGGAAACTTATGCGATCTTCTTCTCCCGGACCACCGAACAATTTGCCGGGCGGAGGCGGCGCTCCGGGAACGTCTTCCACATCGCCCGAAAGCAGGTGCACGTAGCGAGATTCTTTGGTCCCCGGCTGGCGGGATAATACTTTTACAATTGGAGGCTCACGCTGCATTAGGCGCTGCAATGTGGCTTGCACGTCGGTCAAATCTTCGAAGCGGTGCAGGCGTTCGGTGTGTCCGCGAAGCTCGCCCGGGGTCTGAGCGCCGCGCAGCAATAGCACGCAAAGGACTGCCGTCTCGCCGCGAGTGAAGTTGAATACTTCCTGAAAACGGTGTTCGTATTTCGTGACCCGGCTGTCGGCGCTACTGGTTGGTCCAGCAAGGCGTTTTTGCTGAAGGGAGTCGAGAGCCGCGCGGACAACGTCCTGGTCCAAATTCGTTACCGGATCGCGATTATTTTTCTGGTTACAAGCATTTACCAGAGAATTCAGCGACAGCGGATAGTAATCCGGCGTAGTGATATCTTTTTCGATCAGCGAACCCAGCACGCGAGCTTCGACATCGCTGAGAACAATATTTGCTGATCGCCTTTCGTCAAGATTTTCCATACGCCCAATCGAAATCCGCCCCGCGACCATGAATTGTACAGAATAGGCTTCGCTTGTGGGATTTCAAGGCTCGTTGAAGTGTTCCCGCCAAGCTAATACCATCAAGCAATGTCCGTTGAGACCGAGATAAAACCTGCTACTTATACTCCCGTCCGCGCGCCTCGAGGTAATCAGATCAGTTGCAAGGGCTGGCCGCAGGAAGCCGCCATGCGCATGCTGATGAACAATCTCGACGAAGAGGTAGCTGAGCGTCCGCGTGATCTGGTGGTATATGGCGGAACCGGACGGGCGGCGCGAAGCTGGGAGGCTTATTACGCGATCGTAGCGTCGCTGAGGAATCTCGAAAACGACGAGACCCTCTTGGTGCAATCCGGCAAGCCTGTGGGCGTCTTTAAAACTCACGAGTATGCCCCGCGCGTGCTTATCGCTAATTCCAACCTTGTAGGACACTGGTCCAACTGGGAGAAGTTCAATGAACTGGAACGCGCCGGACTGATGATGTACGGACAAATGACGGCGGGCTCGTGGATCTATATCGGTTCCCAGGGGATTGTGCAGGGCACGTTCGAAACATTTTCAGCTGCGGGAGAAAAACACTTCGCTGGCGATCTTGCTGGAAAACTAATCGTGAGCGGTGGTATGGGCGGAATGGGTGGCGCCCAGCCATTGGCCGCTACTATGACCGGTGCGGCGTTCCTGGGAATTGATGTCGATCCAGAACGGATCAAGAAGCGACTGAAAAGCGGTTATTGCGACTTCATGGTCACGACTCTGGATGAGGCTCTGCGTATCCTGAAAAATGCGATTCGAAAGAGAGAAAACATTTCGGTTGGGCTTGTAGGAAATTGCGCTGACATCATTCCCGAACTTGCCGAGCGTGGTGTAGTACCCGATATTCTGACCGACCAGACTTCAGCGCATGATCCGCTGAATGGGTACGTCCCCAATGGCATGACTTTGCAACAGGCGCTTCAGCTGCGGCAGCGCGATCCTGATGCATATCAGGATCGTTCGCTCGATGCGATTGCGCGCCATGTCGAAGGCATGTTGCGCTTGCAGAAGATGGGCGCAGTCACTTTCGATTACGGGAACAATATTCGAACATTTGCATTTCAGCGTGGAGTGAAAAACGCTTACGACTTCCCGGGCTTCGTCCCGGAGTATATTCGGCCGCTGTTCAGTGAAGGGCGAGGACCGTTCCGCTGGGTAGCTTTGTCTGGCGAGCCTTCTGACATTCATGTCACCGACGACTTGGTGCTGGAACTCTTTCCACACAATAAAATCTTGCGCCGATGGATCGAGCTGGCACGTAAACGGATCAAGTTTCAGGGCTTACCCGCAAGAATTTGCTGGCTCGGATATGGAGAGCGAGCGCAGTTCGGATTGGCATTGAATGAACTTGTAAAAAAGGGGAGATTGAAAGCGCCAATCGTTATAGGACGCGATCATCTCGATTGCGGCTCGGTGGCTTCTCCATATCGCGAAACTGAAAGCATGAAAGACGGCAGTGACGCGGTAGCCGATTGGCCATTGTTGAACGCTCTACTAAATACCGCCGCGGGAGCGTCATGGGTATCGATTCACAATGGCGGAGGTGTGGGTATTGGATACTCTCTGCATGCCGGACAAGTGACGGTAGCCGATGGAACCGCGGCGATGGCGAAACGAATCGAGCGTGTGCTGACGACCGACCCGGGAATGGGAATCATCCGCCACGCGGATGCGGGATACGAAGAAGCAATGGAATTCGCTAAGAAGAACGGCGTGAAGGTGCCGATGCAGCCACAGTGATCGTGTTTGGACTGGCGCCCTCGCCCGTCCAAGCGAGCCTCGGCTAGACCCAACTTCGCGACGCGGCCCATCCTAGATTTTTTGCACCCGCTGGACATCGTGTACGCCCGGAATTTTGCGTACGCCATTGATGATGTTCTCGAGATGCTTTAGGTCGGCGATGTCGAGGACTACATCCACATTGGCTTGACCGTTTGAAGTTCGCGCCTCGATATTACGGATATTGGTTTTGGTGTCGCTGATTACAGCGGTAATTTGCTTTAACATTCCGAAACGGTCGTCGCAGGATACGGTGAGCTTAACCTGATATGAAGTAGGAGCCTCATCGTCACGGGCCCATTCCACCTCAATTTTGCGCTCGGGTTCGTACATTAAGTTCATAACATTCGAACAGTTGACCGAGTGGACGGCGACGCCCTTCCCCCGTGTGACATACCCCACGACGGATTCACCCCGAATCGGGTTGCAACAGCGTGCCCGGTACACAAGCAAGTCTCCTTGCCCCTTTACACGGATGGCGTTATTGTTCTCGCCACCAAAGACGCGCCGGACGGCACTCGCAAAAGCGCCGGGTTTTCCTTCGTCTGGCGGAGCTTCCGGTTCGGCTGCCGCCGGTGACAGCCGGGCAAGCACCTGCCGTGCGGAATATTTTCCATAGCCGATTCCGGCCATCAGATCGTCGATCTGCCCTAGTCCATAATCTGACGCGATCTTTCTCAGGACTTCGTCTTTTATTTCTTTCAAGGCCACGCGATATTTGCGGGCTTCTTTCTCAATCAGCTTGCGGCCAATTTCGATGGCGCGCTCGCGTTGATGCAAATTGAGCCAGTGCTTGATCTTGTTGCGCGCCCGCGAAGATTTGACCACCGAGAGCCAATCCCGGCTGGGCGTGTGCCCGGGCTGTGTAAGAATTTCGACGATGTCTCCGCTATGCAGCTTGTGGCGCAAGGGGACCATACGCCCGTTGATTTTGGCACCGACGCAAGTGTGACCTACCTCGGTGTGGATCGAATAGGCGAAATCGAGGGGCGTGGAATCCCGGGGCAGAACCACCACCCGTCCCTTCGGAGTGAAGGTGTAAACCTCCTCCGGATACAGGTCGATTTTCAGAGTGGAAAGAAATTCGTTGGGATCGGAAACATCGCGCTGCCACTCGACTACCTGGCGCAGCCACGCCAGCCGCTGTTCGTCTCTCGCTGAGACGGCGCCATCTTTATATTTCCAGTGCGCGGCGATTCCCTCCTCCGCCATGCGATGCATTTCCTCGGTGCGTATCTGGATCTCAAACGAAGTGCCTTCCTCAGTGATAACCGATGTATGCAGTGACTGATAGAAGTTGGGCCGGGGCATGGCTATAAAATCCTTGATTCGCCCTGGCACCGGTCGCCAAACGTTGTGCACGATGCCCAAGACTCCATAGCAATCCTGTAGCGATTGTGTGATGACCCGCATGGCGAAAAGATCGTAGACCTGCTCTACGCTGATGTGCTGGCGCTGAAGTTTTTTGTGAATGCTGAAGACGCGTTTAATACGGTTCTCAACTCTCGCAGTGATGCCGGCATCTTTCAGCTTCTCTCGAAGAAATTCCTGTACCCGGGTTAGAAATTGTTCGCCCTCTTTGCGTCGCGCCTCCACCGCTTCTGATACCTGGCGATAGGAAATAGGATCCAGATAGCGGAATCCCAAATCTTCGAGTTCGCCCCGGATTTTGCCCATTCCGAGGCGATGTGCAATGGGCGCATAGATGTCAAGCGTTTCCCGCGAAATCTTCTCCCGGCGTTCCGCCGGAAGGTGTTCCAGCGTGCGCATGTTGTGCAGGCGATCAGCCAGCTTGATCAACACCACGCGAATGTCGTCGACCATTGCGAGCATCATTTTGCGGAGATTCTCTGCCTGCTGCTCTTCATGCGTTGCAAAATCAATCTTGCTGATTTTGGTAACGCCCTCAACGATGTGCGCAACCTGTTCGCCGAATTCTTTGCGAATGTCAACGATGGTGACAGAGGTATCCTCGACGGAATCGTGCAGCAGACCTGCCGCGATGGCTACAGGATCCATCTTCATGTCCGCCAAAACCAACGCCACTTCGAGAGGATGGACGAGGTAGGGCTCCCCGGATGCGCGCGATTGTCCAGCGTGATGAGTTTGCGAAAATTCGTAGGCTCTGCGCACCAACTCCAGATCATCCCCGGGGCGGTTCTCACGCATGGTTCGCAAAAGATCGCGAAACTTGGTGACGGTGAGGACATTGGTTGCGAATTGTTGGCGAAGCGTTCCCATTTGTGATGGGCCGCAAGGGATTGGAGGGAGACAAAAGCCTTATCCCGCAGCTTGTTCCTTGACTTCGATTATAGCGAAAGGGAGTGCTTGAGCACCTTTGAGACTAGGACGGCATCTTGATATAGCTCCATCTGCTAGATTTGGCTCGGGCTTCTGTGATGACTTCATCTCGCATTCTGGTTAGCGGTGCTTCGGGGTTGATTGGAACCGCGCTGCTGCCGACTTTAGAGGCTCGCGGCTTTAGCATCACACGTCTAGTACGTAGCGGCGCCGCGAGGGATACGCGCGTCGAATGGGACCCGGCTAAGCCACTGGGCCCCGAACTGGTCTCCGGCTTCGATGCGGTCATTCATCTTGCCGGCGAACCAGTGATGGGATTGTGGACGGATTCCAAAAGAGCACGCATCCGCGACAGCCGCGTTCTAGGGACGCAACATTTGTCTGAAGCGCTCGCCAAAGCTGCCCACCCGCCTCGCATCTTTATTTCGGGATCTGCCATCGGTTATTACGGCGACCGCGGAGAGGAAGTTTTGCGGGAAGAAAGTCCCTCCGGCAAAGGTTTTCTTCCAGAGGTATGCCGCGAATGGGAGGCTGCGACTAAGCCGGCCGCGGAAGCAAAGATTCGCACCGTTAACATCCGCACTGGAATTGTTTTGAGTGCGGAGGGCGGCGCTTTAAGGGCGATGCTACCCAACTTCAAATTAGGGCTCGGCGGCAAGATTGGCAGCGGCCGGCAGTGGATGAGTTGGATTCATATGCAAGACCACATTGGGGCGGTCCACCACATCCTCGATCATGAGTTTGTACAGGGGCCGGTAAATTTGGTTTCGCCTTCGCCAGTGTGGAATTCGGAATTTACCGAAACTTTGGCGAAAGTGTTGTCGCGTCCGGCCTTATTGGGCCTGCCGGCTTTTGCGCTGCGTCTCATGCTGGGGGATATGGCAAAGGAACTTCTACTGGCGAGCCAGCGAGTCGAGCCCGTCAAATTGATCGGAAGTGGATATCAGTTCAAGTATCAAGACTTACACGACGCACTGCAGAACATTCTTGAGTGATCAAATTTGCCTCTGTCACATTGCTATCCTACCCAACATCAAAATCAACGGCGGACAAGAGTGTCAGCCCACATGAGAGGCGGTAATCCGGGGCTAATGCCATTTCTTCCGCTCCCGGCTACAATACCCGTGTGAAAGCCAGCATCTTTGTGGTGGAGGACGATCCGGATATCTCATTCCTGGTACGGCATCACCTTGATGCCGCCGGGTTCGCGGTCAAGATTTTCTCTTCGGGCGGATCGGTGGTTGAAGAGTCCGAAAATCAGCGGCCTACGTTATTCATTCTCGACATTATGGTTCCCGGGCGGGATGGGCTGGAACTTTGCCGTCAAATCAGACAAACGCCGGCGCTATCGTCGACTCCAGTGATATTTCTCACGGCAAAGAGTGGCGAGGCCGACCGCATCCTGGGATTTGAGCTGGGAGCGGATGACTACATTACCAAGCCGTTTAGCCCTCGTGAACTCGTAGCGCGGGTCAAGGCTGTGATGCGGCGGTTCGAACGACCGCTTTCACAAATTCCCCTGCAAATAGGAGAGATCGAAATCGATGGCGCTGCGATGACGGTTTCGGTAGATGGAGAGCTGATAACCACAACCGCCACCGAGTTCCGTTTGCTTGAGCACTTCGCCCGGCACATCGGCCGAGTTTTCAGCCGGGATCAGCTACTGGATTCTGTCTGGCGCGATACTTCGTACGTCACACCGCGTTCTGTCGATGTGTACGTGCGGCGGATTCGGGAAAAAATCGAGCGCGATCCGGAGAATCCCCGTTATCTCAAAACGGTGAGGGGAGCCGGATATCGGTTCGAGTCTCCCAAGTGAGAAAAACGTGAGAAACCGGATATTTTTTAAGTTGCTCGGAGCATTCGTTCTGGTGATAGCAGCAACGGCGGTAGCCATCGGGTTCTTCAACCGCCAGGCCCTGGAGATTCCCCTGCGACAGGAAATTGAACGCAATCTCAAGCAAAAAACCTTGATGTTTGCTAATCGAGTGAATACCGACCGGCAGTACAGCTTGCAGGATGTGGTTTCTCAGGAAGGCCAGGCTGCAGGTGCGCGGGCCACGATGATCGATGTTACGGGCAAAGTACTGGCTGATTCCGAAGCGTCAACGGCGGCGATTGACGCGGACAGCCCTGAATTCGTCCAGGCCTTGAAGGGAGAAATTGGAACTGACGTGCGGCCTAGCCCAGGTCTGTCCATTCCGTACTTTTATGTCGCCGCTCCGGTGACTGGAGGGGCAGTGCGTTTGGCCTATCCCCTTTCAGACGTTGGAAACGCGCGTTCCAACTATTGGACTTCGTTTTTGCTCGGCTGCGGCATCGCGGCATTGGTGGCAGTGATTCTGGCTGGTATTGCCGCCAAATCAACCGCCAGCAGGTTACGAAGAATCGTGCGATTTTCGAGGCAGATGGCCAGCGGTGACATCCATGCCAGAATTGTGGACAGTTCGGAAGATGAGTTCGAGCAGGTAGAAACATCCCTCGATGAGACTGCTCGCCAACTCCATACGAGCTTCATCGCTCTGCAAGAGAAGCAGCATCAGCTCGAAACCCTTCTGAACAGTATGCAGGAAGGAGTCATAGCCATCGGCCCGGACGAACTTGTGCAATGGGCGAACCATAGTATGGAAAGGCTGGTGTTTCTGCGCATCAGGCTAAATGCCCCTATTGTCGAGACTGTGCGGGATCCAGATTTTCTACGCGCTGTTCGAGAATCGAGTGAAACCAGAAGAGCGGTCACGGCAAGGGCGACTTCCATTGTGCCCGGGCATGCTTTTGATGTCACCGCCGCACCGTTGCCGGGGGGCGGCGCCGTCGTCGTGCTGCGCGATCTTACAGAAACAGAACGAGTCGAAAAAACCCGGCGGGACTTTATCGCGAACGTTTCCCACGAACTGCGTACGCCGCTGACTTCGATCCAGGGTTATGCGGAAACGTTGTTGGATTCGACGGGCGACGGTAACCATTCGCGTGACTTTCTCGAAATTATTCGAAAGAATGCCGCGCGCATGTCCCGGCTTACCGAAGACCTGCTAACGCTGGCGCGGGTAGAGTCCGGAGAGCAAAGATTCGACATCAGGCCGGTCCCGACCACGGAACTTTTTGAAGAGGCTTTGCAGAACTTTCGCGAAGTTGCCGGAGTCCACGGTATTGACATTCAGGTCGACGATAAATCCTCAACCCATGTAAATGCTGATTCCGAGGCTATCCAACAGGTTTTTTCCAACCTGATCGAAAATGCGATGAAGTATGCCGCCTCCGGAAAGGTCATTGTCTTGGGGGCTCGAACCATTGAAAGCAGGATCGAGTTTCATGTCCGCGATTTTGGCCCTGGCATTTCGTCGGAACATTTGCCGCGGTTGTTCGAACGTTTCTACCGCGTTGACCGGGCTCGGTCCCGTGAGTCTGGAGGGACGGGGCTGGGCCTCGCTATCGCAAAACATATTGTGCTGGCACACGGTGGAGCTATTCGGGCAGAAAGCGAACTGAACCATGGTTCCACCTTCCTGTTCACGCTTCCGCTGGCGCCGGTTGCCGCCGTGTCTGCGCGATGACCGCACCAATTCAATGTCGCCTTGTAGAATTTAATGTACTTTTAACAAAGTTGTGGAAAAAACCACCTATTCTTCGTCCTAGCAGAATTCGTGGTCGGGAACAGGCTGTGGAGCCCGATTATTCAGTCGCAAAAGGTCATTGTTAATGGGAGCAGCGAGCGTTAAGAACCCGGAACCTGGGCTGTCTTATGCCCACCTGGTCAAGAGCACTATTGATGCATGCGAGGTGGCCAAAGAAGCCGCCGGAATCGCAGCCGAAGGCATCGCCACCGGATCTACCCCCTTGCTTGGCACTATCCGCGAGCGCGAGCGAGCGCTCGACAAGATGGACATGGAAGTGGACGCGGGTGTGACGCTAGCGATCACGAAAGTCAGCGAATCGGAAGCCCGCGAATTGCTCGCTTGCATGAAAATCATGATAGGTCTGGAACGCATTGGCGACCTGCTACTTAGCTTTGCCAGCAGCGCTCAGGCGGCCGCTGATCGCATCGATTCTCATGACCGCCACGATCTTACGAATATGGCTACGATCCTGGAGAAGATGCTTGCCGATGTGGGCTTGGCATTTTCCAATCGCGATGTGAAAAAGGCGATTGAGGTGCTGCGAGCTGATGGGGAAATGGACCGGCTTCGCAATCTGATTTTCATGAGGCATATCGAGAATCCTGAAAACATGCATCATCAGGCGAGCCTCCAGGTTATCTTCATGACCCAGTCCCTCGAACGTTCTGGGGATCATGCCAAGAATTTGGCAGAGGAAGTCTGCCACTTTGTGAGTGGACACACCGTGCGTCACATGATGATGACTTACGACAGACCACTCGAGCAGATGTTCATTGAGTGGCTGAAACAACGCGACCACCCGCAGTAAATCTTTCGTGTTTTGCCAAATGCGGGCACCTCCTACACAATATGACTACACACTGTGAGCACTACCGCCACGCCCGCAGAGACACGCACCTCCACCCGTCCTACGTGGGCTGAAGTTTCGCTATCAGCTCTTCAGCAGAATTTCCTTCAGGTGCAGCGCCATATTGGTGATCACGTGACAGTGTGTGCGGTTGTAAAAGCCGATGCCTACGGGCACGGCGCTGTCGAATGCGCTCTCGCACTTGAAGAGGAAGGCGCTGATTGGCTGGGTGTGACGTCGCTGGATGAGGCGATTCCGCTTCGTGAGGCTGGAGTCCTGACCCGCATTCTGCTGATGACGGGATTTTGGCGTGGAGAAGAAGCCGAGATAATTCGTCTTCGGCTAACCCCAACTCTCTGGGAAGCCGGTCAAATTGAGTCTTTGAACAAAGCCTCGGCGGCACTCAAGGTCAACAGATTTCCTATTCACTTGAAGGTGGACACCGGAATGGGCCGCCTGGGCGTCTCCATCGAAGATCTGCCCGAAGTGTGCGAGGTACTAAAGTCTTCCTCAAATCTCATGCTGGAAGGGGTTTCTACGCACCTAGCTTCTTCGGAAGTTCTGGACGCGGCGTCTGTAAAACAACAGCTGCAGCGATTCACCGAAGCCCGATCGATGCTGAGAGATGCGGGATTCGATCCTCCGCTGGTTCACGCCGCCAACACTGCAGCGGTCATCTCGCGAAAAGAAACTTTGTACAGCATGGTGCGTCCCGGTATTGCGTTGTATGGATATTTTCTGCCCTTTGAAAATGGCGGCAACCTGACGAATTTCGATTTCGAGGTAACGCCGGCGCTCAACTGGAAGACTCGCATTCTTTCTCTTCGGAAAATGCCAGCGAACCAAGCGTTGGGTTATGGGGGAACTTACGTGACTCGCGCCCCGTTAACCATCGCTGTCCTTCCGGTAGGATATGCGGATGGATTGAATCGCCAGCTTTCTTCGCGCGGGCGCGTGATCGTTCGCGAGCGGTATGCGCCGATTGTTGGGCGGATTTCGATGGATCTGACGCTCGTCGATGTCACTGACATCCCCGGTATTGCGGTTGGGGATGAGGTTGTTCTGTTGGGTTCGTCTAACGGACTGAGTGTTGATGCCATGGAACACGCGAAGCTCGCGAACACAACGCCCTACGAAATTCTCTGCTGTATTTCGAAGAGGGTGCCTAGAAAATATGTGGCCTGACCAGAGGGCGCGGCCTTAGCCGTGCTGCACGCCTGGTTCACTTGCTTTACGGACGGCTGAAACATGCTGCTGAGAGAACATCTCCCCCGGAAACTCTTTGAAGAGGCGGGCTTTCAGCCCAACCGTGTTAAAATCGAAGGTCCTCGGCGCGCCTGAAGGCGCGCCCCTTCAACGATATCGAGGGAGCGTGATTTTGCGGCAGCGCTGTGAAATCCGTGCCATCCCGTCCGCTGATTCTTCTCAAGCCGCACCCTATTGCTTCTCTGTCGCTGGTGGAGCTGGGGGTTTTGCAAATTTCGCATCATCGATCGGAACATTCAGCTGCATTTTCTCTATCTGAATCATGGATCGTCCGCGAGGCTGGGAGATCGTCCACTGGAATGGCGTTTTAACTACGCCCTGACAGCGGTAGTCGGAGTAATCAATCTGTGTGGGATTTAGTCCAAGCGGAGTCTCCGCGTACCGTACTTCTCGCAGCAAAAGGCCGGATTGCTGATCGAAATACAGACGAGTTGGCGGTTGCCCTTCTCGCGCGCCCGCTATTGCATAAGTCGACTTATCGCCAATCTTCTCTTCGCCCGTTACCTTCAATTCTTTGAATACATGGCTGGCATCGGCCGGAAACTGCAAATCGGCATCAAGCGCGGCGGAGGCAATGTCAGAAGAGGACATATCCCGCACTGAGCGACCGGGCGTACTGGACCACCCCTGCTGGTTGTTGTAAATGGTCGCACTGTCCCCATTCGGCAGTTGGGTCACGACAGCGCTTTCATTGGGACTCTTGTAGAAAATCTGGACCGGAAACTGACGTGGGCCAAGTGTGATTTTGCCCGTCGCGGTGCGGCTGGTTATTTTGCTAATCGCGTCCATGCCGCCGACCGCCTGCACATATTTGGCTAGAATCTGGTCTACGCTAGGCAGGTTGGCCGGAGGCTTGTCGTCATCCAAGCCCTGCGGAAGCGGCGGGGTCGCGTCCGCGCTGATGACCGGAATCGCTACCGGCCTCGGAGATCCGCGATGACAAGTGTTGCAGGTCACCTCGCGGTGACTGTCAAAGTTCTCCTGATTGATGATTATCATCATCTGCATCATCTTGCGGGCCATCTGTTTAGGTTTTTTGTCGTCCTTCTCAAATGCTCCCGGCATGTGGCAAAAATCGCATTGGACCCCGAGACTTGAAGTGATGAATTGCATGGCCGGGGACTAGCTGATCCGAGGGAATCCCTTTCAGTACCTGAATGTTTTTGTAAACCTGTTCCGTCGTTTTGGAAGGCGACGGGGCGGGCGGCTGCGCTCCCGATTGCGCTTTGAGCGACGCGGCGGCAATGAGAAGGCTTGCGGCGAGTCCGCCTGCGATAGAAGCTATGAGGTGCGATTTGAATGTCGATGTGGGTTTGCGAATCATGGCGGATATTCTATTGCAAAGTGTCAGTGATTGCAGATGATCGCGGTGTACAGACCCGAAGGGGCGCACTCCAGAGGTGAAGATGAGTGCAAGCTTTTAGGAGAGATTGAGCGGTGCTTCAAAGGCTCGCATTCGAGCGGATGTATCGCAGCTTATCTTCTGTAAGGCCGCGCAGCTCTTCCTCGCGGAGGCGGCCCTTTCGGATCAGGTCAGCGAAGACGAAGATGAACATCGAATATCTGTAGTCATATTGACGGTCGATCTCTTTGCGCCGCCTGGTCAGATAATATTCCAACTCCCACAACTCATGGGGCCCGTCCATCTTCATGGCCATGCTCTTGGCATCCCGAATGACCGCCTCCAACTCCCGCTGGAGTGACCGGTCAAAGGCTCTTCGGGCGATAGCCTTTTCAGCGGTTGACCACTTCAGGTTGCGGCTCTTGGTATACGAGTCTTGGAAATTAGGGCGGGATATGCTGACCATCTTCAGGCCTCCCTGCACGACATTCTATCCTGTTAAAATGCTGTTCAGCGGCAATAAGATTCAGGCGGCCACCGAGCATTTTCGCCAAGGCAACACAGTGAAAAAACGCAACTTATTCGAAAAGATTTGGGAAGCACATCTCGTCTGCCACCCAGCAGACCGTTTGCCACTGCTCTACATCGACCTACACTTGGTGCATGAGGTCACTTCTCCCCAGGCGTTTGAGGGATTGCGGGTGGCTGGCCGTCGGGTCAGGCAGCCTCAACGTACCGTCGCAACTGTCGACCACAATATCCCCACCGAGCCGCGTGGCACTCCGATTTTCGATCCTATTGCCAGGCGGCAGATCGAAGCGCTGCAGAAAAATTGCAAAGACTTCGGCGTGCCTTTGTTTGATATGGATTCCGCAGAGCAAGGCATCGTGCATGTGATTGGCCCCGAGCTTGGATTGACTCAGCCGGGAATGACCATCGTCTGTGGCGACAGTCATACCAGCACCCATGGAGCCTTTGGCGCGCTGGCATTTGGCATCGGAACCTCCGAAGTCGAGCACGTACTGGCTACGCAGTGCCTTCCGCAACGCAAACCGAAAACGATGTTGATTAACGTCAACGGGAAACTCGGTGAGGGAGTTGGTGCCAAAGACCTTGCGTTGGGAGTGATCGGACAGATCACAACCGACGGCGCTACCGGCCACGTAATCGAATATGCCGGTGAAGCGGTGCGCGCACTATCAATGGAAGGCCGGATGACTCTCTGCAATATGAGCATCGAGGCCGGTGCCCGGGCGGCCATGGTTGCGCCGGACGAAACCACCTTCGCGTACATGAAGGGACGCCGGTTCGCGCCCACTGGTTCCGACTGGGACAGCGCCGTTTCCACGTGGCGAAGTTTGGCTTCCGACGAAGGCGCTCATTACGACACGGTCGTCGAAATAGATGCGTCGAAGCTTGAGCCTTTTGTGACGTGGGGAACGAATCCGGGAATGGTGGTGTCGGTCGGCGGATGTGTCCCGGAGTTGAACGAACTCAAGAACGGCGACCGCGAGGCCGTCGGACGGATGCTGGAATATATGGGCCTGGAACCCGGAACCCGGATGGAAGACATTTCGGTGGATCGCGTGTTCATTGGATCATGCACTAACTCACGTCTGGAAGATTTGCGGGAAGCCGCGCGGGTTGCGAAGGGCCATCATGTGAATCCGAAGGTTCGTGCCATGGTTGTGCCGGGGTCGCAGACGGTGAAGCGGGAAGCCGAAAAAGAGGGCTTAGACAAGATTTTTCAGGCAGCGGGCTTCGAATGGCGGGAATCTGGATGCTCGATGTGTTTGGGAATGAATCCTGATATCTTGCAGCCGGGCGAGCGGTGCGCTTCGACAAGCAACCGCAACTTCGAGGGACGCCAGGGGCGCGGGGGCCGCACCCACCTGGTCAGCCCGATGATGGCTGCCGCCGCAGCAATTGCGGGGCATTTTACCGATATCCGCAACTGGCACTTTCAGTAATGCGCCGAGGATAAGCATGAAGCCGTTTCGAGTTCACAAAGGCCGGGTCGCCCCTCTGAATCGGGCGAATGTTGATACCGATCAAATCATCCCCAAGCAATTTCTGAAGCGAATCGAGCGAACCGGATTCGGCGAATTCCTCTTCTTCGATTGGCGGCGCGGAAAAGACGGTAACCCCGATCCTTCTTTTGTCCTAAATAAGCCGCGGTACTCGGGCGCGAGTGTTTTAGTCGCCGACAAGAATTTTGGCTGTGGATCCTCTCGCGAACATGCAGTTTGGGCGCTGGAGAATTTTGGCTTCAAAGTGATAGTCGCGCCCTCGTTCGCCGACATCTTCGCCAATAACTGTCTGCAAAATGGGGTGTTGACGGTAGTGCTTCCAGAAGCGCATGTGGCTGAGATTCAGGCGCGGGCAGATCAAAATCCACACTACGAACTGACCGTGGACCTCGAGCAACTTACGGTGACGGATAATATGGGTTTTTCAGCTAGTTTTCAGATTGAAGAATCCACCCGACACCGCCTGCTCCACGGGTTGGATGACATAGGGCTCACCTTGCAGCACGAATCCGAAATTGCTGCCTACGAGGCTGGGCATCCAGCGCCTGCTAAGATTGCGCAATTAGCCTAGGCCGTCCTATTACCCTCTAATCAACTCAAAAAAAGAGGCCCTATTGCTAGGGCCATCAGTTTAAAGAGGCAATTAGGAAGGAGATCAGGAGGCATGTTGCGGGCGCCGCTCCGTAATCTCGGAACGGTTCATTGTGAAATGGCGAAACAGTGACGTGGTCATTGCTGGTTACGGCCTCTTTGATGTATTCAGAAGAAGCAGGTGTGCAGCCAAATTGTGCGAGATGTGGCGTCAGAAGTTCGGGTTGGAAAAGGGCTAGAAAATACGGGGTTTAGCCGGAATGCCAGTCCCAGCAGGCCATTTGGCGGATTCCCGAAGAGTAACTCAAATGCACAAAGCTGCACATTCCGTGCAGTCGCGGTGGCAGGATTCGAATCTCGTAGCCAGACAATCCCCCTGGGTGCGCGAGCGGAGCTGAATAGGTTTGCGGAGCTCCGCTCCGCCGGGCAGATGGGGAAATCCTTCGACTTCGCTCAGGAAAGGTCCTGCCGACCACGTGGCCTTTTTTATGCGGACGCTTGCAGGGAGACAGTAGGTTGTTCCATGAAGTCCAAGGCCCTCGCGATGTAGTACTTCATCTGCTTACGGTGGACGACGGCGTCCAGCATGCCATGTTCTAGAAGGAACTCACTTCGCTGGAATCCCTGGGGAAGCTTCTGTCGGATGGTCTGTTCGATCACGCGGGGACCTGCGAATCCGATCAGCGCGCCGGGTTCAGCGATGTTCAGATCACCTAGCATTGCAAATGAAGCTGTCACGCCGCCTGTGGTGGGGTCGGTCAGGACCGAAATATAGGGAACTTTGGCTTCATCCAATCGAGCTAGCGCCGCGGAGATTTTTGCCAACTGCATGAGGCTGATCAGGCCCTCCATCATGCGGGCGCCGCCGGACGCCGAAACAATAATGATTGGAGTTTTCGTATCGGTGGCCTTCTCGATCGCTCGTGTGATTGCCTCGCCAACGACCGCTCCCATGCTCCCGCCAATAAACGAGTATTCCATTGCGCTGACAATGACCGGGCGTCCATTCAGTTTTCCGTGAGCATTGATTACGGCGTCATTCAGACCCGTGGTCGCTTGAGCCTGCTTCAGGCGGGACGAGTAAGTTTTCAAATCCACGAACTTCAGCGGGTCTGTCGAGGTCAGGCCGGCGTCGGAAATTTCGTATTGATTGTCATCCAGCAAGTACGAGAGCCGTTCCTGCGCGCCGATCCGAAAATGCTTGTCACACTTCGGACACACGTTCAGATTCTCGTCCAGATCTTTCTTCCAAATGATCTGGCGGCAATCGTCGCACTTTACCCATAGGCCTTCGGTGCGGACCTTCTTTTCGCCCGTGTTTTCGAGTTCGCCGGATTGTCGCTTAAACCAAGCCATGACATTGAGTGATTGAGTAATTGGGCAATTTTGTAATTGAAAATCAACGCTCCAGATTAGGGCTTCAATTACCCAATTACTGAATTACCCAATTGCTAAATTTTAGTATTCGATTCCTCTCTGCGCCATCACTCCCTTTTCGTACGCATGCTTTATCTGGCGCATTTCGGTGACGGTGTCGGCGAGTTCAACAATTGTCGGATGGGCATTGCGGCCCGTCAAGATAATATGAACCGTTTCTGGTTTCTTCTTCAGGCTCTCTGCAACTTTTGCCGGATCTAGCATGCCATAACTGATGGCGTAATTGATTTCGTCGAGGATCACGAGATCCCACTCGCCGGACTGGATCGCCTTTTCGCTTTCAGCCCACGCTTCTTCGACCATGCGTACATCTTCGGGATCAGGCTTTTCGGTACCAACTTTGACAAAACCGCGCCCCATTTGTTTCATCACAAACTTGCCGCCGAATGCCTCCACGGCGTCCAGTTCGCCGTAATGCCATGATCCTTTCAGGAATTGGAGCATGAGGACGCGCATCCCCTGGCCTACCGCGCGCAAACCGGTTCCCATGGCCGCAGTCGTCTTTCCCTTGCCGGGCCCGGTATTCACCATGATCAGACCGCGACGAATGTCTTCCATATTCGTGGAGGGTTGATTGTACCTGTTTCGGATTGGATCACATCGATCGAAGGCGGGACCATTCGGTTCGGAGCGGTCTTCTTCGGAAGTTTCGGGCGAGCTTCGCTCGCCTGCCCGGACGAGGGCGTCCGGGCCTACGTGAGCGGCCCTTCCTAGTGCACGTCTAGAGCTTTACGCAAATCCACCGGTTGGCCTTTGGTTGGATGGGTTTCCTCGCCGCACAATTGAGCTGCGATTCGCAAGGCGTCAATCTCTTTCTTTACACGGGCAATTTCTTGTTCTTTAATTCGAAGCACGTCCATTGGATTTTTCATTGTGATTTCCTCTTGTAATGCGGTCAGTCCAATGTAGCTTTGAGCGCATGGCGACGAAACGTTCCGAAAGTACAGAGCGAATTCCTGTCGGGGCGCGTCCAATGGTACTCGTTTTTCGATGACGGCGGACGGGGTTCAATGCCCAACGTGATATGGGTGTCCCTTCAGAATCGTGAACGCTCGATAGAGCTGCTCAAGCAATACGACCCGCGCCAACTCATGCGACAAGTTCATTTTTCCCAGGGATAAGGTGAATGCCGCCGTCTTTTGGACCTGCTCGCTGAAGCCGTCCGCGCCTCCGATCGCAAATACTAAATGAGCCGAGCCGCGGTTCTGGTGGTTGCGAAGAAACTCTGCCAAGCTTTCCGAGGAGAGCTGCTTACCTCGGCTGTCCAAGGCGATCAAAATGTGTCGGTCAGATTTTCCTTCGTTCAACTTCAGCAGTTTTGTCTCATCTTTTAGGGAAAGCCCCTCAACATTGGCGTAGTGAACCAAACGGTTTAGGTACTTATCTGTCAGTTCTTGGATGGCCGAGTCTTTGGTTTTTCCGATCCACGCTATGGTCAATTTCACAGGACAGATTTAACCACGGAAAAGAGTTTCAGGCTGCGAGGCTCGAATACAAAGCGCATGTTGACGTGGACCACTTCAGCTTAATCTTTCAGCCGAAGCGAACTTCGTGGAAGAGCGGCGCTTCAGCGCCGCGTTCGATGCCATCTCTTCCCCAACGCGGCCCTGGAAGGGCCGCTCTTCCACGATGAGGCCGGTGTTCGAATCGGGGAGCGCACCCGATACACGCTGATCCCGAAACTAAGCAGGTTTCTTTCGCTTCGCGACAACAGTCAAGCGCTTTTTCCGGACACGAGCGGGGGCCAGGAGTTCAGCAGGGCGCAGCTTTTTTGCCGACTTCCACAAACGCTCCAAATCATAATATTGACGTGCTTTCTCGGTGAATATGTGAACCACGAAATCGACGTAGTCGATCAAGACCCACTCCGCCTGCTTATATCCTTCTACGTGGGCTGGGCGCAGGCCGGCCTTCTTCAGCCTGTCTTCAACCTCGTCGGAAATTGCCTGGATTTGGCGCGGATTTGTCCCACTGCAAACTACGAAATAATCGGTGAATGCTCCGGAGTCTTTTTCAAGCTCAAGAATTGTGATGTCTTCCGCTTTTTTTTCCTGACAGGCGGCAATTGCGGCTGATACTTGCTGTTTCAACTCATTTTTTTTCATGCGGGAAAAATCGTCGTTGGTCGTTCGTCCTTCGTCGTTGGCTTAACTTCTTAGTCAGACCATTCTATCTGACAATAGGAAAGCATCCAGTTATGCGGTTTTGTAGAGGCCCATCTTTCGGATGTACTCGGCGACGGCGGGATCCACGAACTTTGTCAAAGGACGCTTTGTCTTCACCGCCTCGCGGATAGCAGTTGCGGAGGTCTTGTTATCCAAATCGCTCAAAAAATGTAGCGTGACTCCACTCAATGCTAAGTCGCCGGTTGCGGACTGTTTTGCGAACAGTTTGGTGGCTGCGGCCTTCGGGCGCAATTTTTCTGGCAGCGCGTTTGCGATGTCAGCAAGCGAGAACCCAGGACGGCTGCCTACTATGAATTCGCATTCCCGGAAAAGCGCTTCGGGGTCGCGCCACTTGGCAATGTCCTTGAACGCATCGATCCCAATTAAAAAGAACAGCCTGTCGCTCTTTTTCAATGTTTTCTTCAAACGCAGGACGGTATCGATGCTGTAGTTGGCATCTGCCGCCTTTCGACCTTTGGGGGATGCCGGATCATTCTTGGCCGGAATCATCTCCGGAGCTTCGAGTAGCGACGGCACAAAAGCCTTTTCGCTCATCGTCGCTAATACCACCATCGCGTATCGGTGAAAATAGGGTGCCATCGGCTGTGCCGGCTTATGCGGTGGAATGTGAGCTGGAACGAAATCGACCCGGCCGAGTTGGAAACGGTCTCTGGCAGCTCTTGCTAACGCAAGATGGCCGTTGTGGATAGGGTCGAAGGTGCCGCCGAATAGTCCGATATTCATGGTGAACTAAGGTTCCTCTGTTTAGGCGAACAGCAGGTCTCTCGACTATAGAAGTTCGTCCGCAAGGACGAACTTCCTCCGCTCGAGATGACAACGTTTTTTAAACAATTTCTCCCGCGATATTGGCCTCCGCCTCACGCGAAAGTGGCCACGGCGCGCTCAGGGCCATCTGCCGCATGAATTATGCACTCCCGTGACCTTCGGTTATTCCCGTTTTGGAACTACATTGGCAAGCATGCGAGTGAAGCCCCCCCTTCTCCGCAAACGGCATGTTGCCCCTGCACGAGCTGCCGCGTTGCGTTATGGTGTCGCTGTTCTCAGCATCACTCTTGCTCTAATTCCAGCGTTTCTGCTTTCAGACCTGGTTGAGAGCCGACTGGTCGTCTTTTCCGTCGCGATCATGGTCAGCGCCTGGTATGGCGGCTGGAAGCCCGGCCTGGTCGCCACATCGTTCGCGTTGACAGTCAGTTCGTACTTCTCGTTTGCCGGAGCACAGTCTCCGGCTGATTATCGCAAGGCCATCATACATCTGACGCTGTTTGTGTTTGTTGCGCTGCTGATCTGTTCGTTTAATGCGGCATTGCGATCAGCCCAGGAAGGCCTGCGCCGGTCGGAGTCGAATTTCCGTTCCCTGGTGATGAACGCCCCATACGGCATCTGCCGCTGTAATGCGGACGCCATAATCCTCGATGCTAATCCGGCGCTGGTTAGTATGTTGGGCCGGGAATCGGCGGCTGAGCTGATAGGGCAGAATGTGGCAAATCTATACGCCGACTCCCAGGAATGGTTCAAAGTGGCCGACTACTTCCGCTCTATGGAGGCTTTCAACGGAATGCTCGCGGAATGGAATAGAAAGGACGGAACCGCGACCAGCCTACGTCTTTCTGGAAGGACTATTCGTGGCGAGCGCAAAGCGATTTTCTTCGAACTCTATGCCGAGGACATCACTGAACGGCAATCCCTGGAGCAGCAGCTCCGCCAGTCCCAGAAAATGGAGGCCGTTGGCAGGCTGGCCGGTGGAATTGCGCACGACTTCAACAATCTTCTGATGGTTATCTCCGGATATTCCGAACTTCTGCTGGAGAGAATCGGCGGCAATGTTGAACTCCGCCCACCGGCACAAGAAATCGCCAATGCGGCAAACCGTGCGACGGCCTTAACCCGGCAACTTCTGGCGTTCAGCCGCAAGCAGATGCTTATGCCCCGCGTCCTCGATCTAAACGATTTGGTTAGCGAAAACCTGAAGATGCTAACTCGCGTGATTGGTGAAGACATTGATCTGGTTATGGCTCCCGCGACTAGTTTGGGGGCGGTCAAAGCGGATCCTGGCCAGATCGAGCAAGTCATCATGAACTTGGCAGTCAACGCTCGCGATGCAATGCCGAAGGGCGGGAAACTCACAATCGAGACTGCCAACGTCACGCTCGGGGAGGATTACGGCCGGTTTCACGCATCCGCAGCGCCCGGGGAATACATCATGCTGGCAATCAGCGACAGTGGCGCTGGGATGGATGCGGAGACTCAATCCCATATCTTCGAACCTTTCTTTACGACCAAAGGCGCGAAAGGAACTGGGCTTGGATTGTCCACCGTGTACGGGATCATCAAACAGAGCGGCGGTTTTATATGGGTATACAGCGAGATCGGCAAAGGCACAACCTTCAAGATTTATCTGCCTCGAGTACCTGTGGACCGCGAGGAAAAAGCTCTTCATCCCTCGATGGCGGCGACCAAGATCGAGAGGGGGCACGAGACGATTCTGCTCGTCGAAGATGAAACAAATCTGCGCCGGCTGACCAGCGATTATCTGCGTGCGCAGGGTTACACAGTGCTCGATGCTGCTGACGGCGACTTGGCCATTCGGATGTCTGAAGCCTATCCCGACCCAATCCACTTACTCCTGACGGATGTCATCATGCCCGGAATGAACGGACGAGATCTTGCGATCCGTCTTGCGAAAGACCGCGACGACATGAAAGTGCTTTACATGTCAGGCTACACCGAGAATGCGATAGGCCACAACGGCACGCTGGACGCGGGTATCACTCTGCTTCAGAAACCCTTCACACTCCCGGATTTAAAGGCAAAAGTCCGGGAGATGCTCGAGACACCACTCCCTCAGGAGGTTGCCATGTCCGCTCGATCAGTTTCGCAAGTTGCTGCTAAGGATCGTGATAAAGAGAGACTTTCGGCTTTCCGCGCCAAACGCTTTAGCCTTCAACTGCCGTTGAAGTATCGCCCGCTCGGCGAAGAGGGCTGGCACAGCGGGACGACAGAAAATATAAGCCGGTCTGGAATGTTATTCCGTGCCGAGGAGTTGATTTCGCCAAACGTTCAACTTGAGATCAATTTGGTGTTGCCAAGGGAAATTGCGGGATTGTCCGCTGCCGAGGTGGTTTGCCGCGGAGAAATTGTTCGGTCGGTGGAAGGAACCGAGCCCACAATGACTCCCGCGATTGCGGCGAAGATTCTGCAATATCACTTCCAGCATGGGATGGATATTCCCTCGGCGTAGCCTGAAACACGTAGTGACAGACGTCCCGTCTGTCATGTCGAGCAACCCTCGACTCCGGATGCGGCTGGGCAGCTAACGGGAAGGGCCCGACTTTTTAGTCGGGCCGTCAACGGCGCAAATCCACGATCGGCCCGACTAAAAGTCGGGCCCTTCCCGGTTCTATCCAGCCTCAGTCCAGGAGAGCAGTCCTATTTCAAGGACCGTTCCCGCTTAATCGCTACTTGCTCCTGGACCACAGTCTTTACCGCCCATGCCATTCGAGGAGTGTTGTGAGCCGTGCCGAAGTGTCCATGAGCATCGAGAAGAATCATTCCGCCGTGCCCGTTTAAGCGGCCTTCCAGGTAGTTGATTGCCTCAGCCGCGACCCATTCGGGCAGATTGCCTGCAAGTACGCGGTCTGCGGCCCACTTTGCCAGCACCAGCTTCATGATCGGTTCTCCCCAGCCGGTCGTCGAGGCTGCGGCGGATTTATTGTCGGCGTAACAGCCGCATCCGATCAGGGACGAATCCCCGAGCCGCCCTGGGGCTTTATTCAGCGTGCCGCCTGTAGACGTTGCGGCGGCGATGTTGCCCTTAGAGTCGAGGGCAACCGCGCCGACCGTGTCGTGAGAGATCGCAGGCGCGAAAAGTTCATTGGGATCGTCAGCGGGCCGGGATTGAAACTCGCGCCACCGCTTGACTTCTCTGGGAATAATGAGTTCGCTATTATCGCAGAGGGGAATCCCATGCTCGGCCGCGAATCGTACGGCGCCTTCGGCGACGAAATATACATGAGGACTCTCACTGAGAATCTTGCGAGCGGCTCGGACGGGGTTGCGAAGATGCTCGACGCATCCCACTCCTCCGGTTCGCAACGTGCTGCCATCCATGATTAGAGCGTCAAGCTGGACCTTACCGTCACGATTCAGGAAGCTGCCGCGGCCAGCGTCGAAAGTATCATCATCTTCCATGATCACGACGGCCTCTTCCACGGCGTCGAGTGCCGAACCCCCACTCTCTAGAACATGCCACCCAGCCGCCAGGGCATTTCGAACCCCATTCAGATGAGCTTCGACCATGTCGTCGGGGATGTCCCAGGCGCCGCCGTGGACAAGAAGAACTGGATTGTGTGACAAGGAGTTTGTGGACACTAAGCTGCGAGTCTAACAAACAGGAAGAATGTTCAACACTAGGCCGCTTGGCCTGCGCCAGCGGCCGGGGTGTCTACGCCCTGGGTTCGAGTCCATGTATACCGCATACGGTGAATCACTGTGATTGTAGAAAGCACTGCGATCAACCACAGGACCGGAGCCATCCGGTTGAACAGGGCTCCTATGATCACCAGAACCAGGCGCTCAGGGCGTTCCATAAATCCGACCTTGCAGGAACCGATCAGGGATTCGGCGCGAGCCCGAGTGTAGCTGACCATGATGGAGCTGATCATCACGAACGCGGTGAGGACGACATAAAAGAAGCGGTCATATCGAGCGTAAAAGACAAGCAATCCCAGGAATTGGGAAGCGTCACTGTAGCGGTCGATGACCGAATCGAAAAACCCTCCGAAGCGAGTCACCCGATTGGTGGCGCGGGCGACTCGTCCATCGACCAGATCGAAGAATCCCGAGCCGATGATCACGAACCCCGCATAGCGAAACATTCGCGCCTGATTTTCCGCGTTAGCGGAGCCAAACAGGACGGCCGCGATGCTATTAACCACCAATCCCAAAAAAGTAAGCACGTTGGGATTGATGTGGGCGAGGGCAAGCCAACGGACAATGGCGTCAAGAAGAACGCCGCATCCTCGTCCAAATGCTCTGGTCCATGTCATTCAGCCCCCGTCATTCGGCCTCGGCTACATCGAACATGGTGCTGAGGGTAAGGATTTCCATCTCGCGCTTGCCGTTGGGGGTGACCACTTGAACCATGTCCCCGACTTTCTTGTTCAGCAACGCCCGTCCAATCGGGGACGTTGTTGAGATTCGTCCCGAGGCAAAATCGGCTTCTTCACTGGTCACGATCTTGTATTCGATCTCTTCGTTCTTGCTGCTGTCGAAAATGCGGACTGTGGATCCGAGTCCGACTTTATCTTTGGGAATGTCATTCATGTTGATAAGGGAAAAATCGGCTAGCCGCTTGCCCAATTGCCGAATTCTGGCCTTTACAAACTCCTGCCGCTGTTTGGCCATGTGATATTCGGCGTTTTCGCTGAGATCTCCGAGGGCCGCGGCCTTCTTGATCTCTTTAGGGAGGTCGTGGACCAGTTCGTGCTCAAGCTGATCGATCTCGGCTCGCAGCTTCTTTGTTATTTCCTGGGTCATTCGTTTGGGGATTATAAACCCTCGCTAAGGCTATCGGCAGCTTTCGGGATTCTTCCCAGACGATCGGCGATGAGACCAAGGTCTATGCTGTTGATATTTATAACCATTTAATACTGACCAAGCCTCGAACTCCCCTGATTGCAGGCCCCAAAATTGCCTTTATTCCCGCGATGGGATAGACTAAAAGATGTGCTGTTCTTCTGTTCCCCCGCTCTCCTCGACGGTTTCCTATGTTAAGCGGTGAAAGTTTCCACATAGGCGATAAAGTTGTCTATCCGAACCATGGCGTGGGAATCATCGAACAAATTAGCAGCCGCACCATGGGCGCCACCGTTGAGCAGTTCTACCTCCTTAAAATTCAATCCAGTAGCCTGAAAGTGATGGTGCCGTTCCACAATGTGGGGATGGTGGGCTTACGGCGTGTAATTCGAAACGGGGAGATTCAAAAGATCGTTGATTTTCTTACCAATGGCGAGTGCGACAGCAATGCCGACTGGAAGTACCGTTTTAAGGAAAACTCTGAGCGAATGCGAACGGGCTCACTGTTGGAAGTGGCTGCCGTTTTGAAGGGCCTATTGGTGCTGCACCAGGCAAAATCCCTTTCCTTCCGGGAAAAGAAAATGCTGGAGCGGGCCCGCTATTTGCTTGTCAGCGAAATGGCGATGGCAAAGAATTGCCAGGAATCCGAAATCGAGGAATTGCTTTCCAAAGCTCTGTCGAAAAGCAAGCTCCGGTTGCCGGAAGCCTCAGAATTTCAAGCCTAACAAGTCGTACTTACTCTCCCAGCCACACCCCATAAGGTTTCAATGGCTCTACGTGGTCGAAAATAATCTTCATGGCTGCCGTGATCGGAATGGCGAGAAGCAGTCCGATTGCGCCCCATAGCGATGCCCAAATCAGCAATGCCATAGTCACCGCCAAGGGATTGAGCTGCAGACGCCTGCCAAGAATTTTCGGATACAAGACATTCAACGCCAGCATGTGCAGTCCGAGCACGGCCATGATCATGTAGACAAGCTCGGTAGAACCAACATGCCCCAAGCCAACGAAAATAGGCGGAGCCACTGCCAGCACAACACCCAGATACGGCACCAGGCTTAAGAAGCCGCTGATAAATCCGACAATATAGAAGAATGGCAGGTGCAGGAGCCAAAAGACGACTGTGGTCATTGCTCCCAGAAAAATTCCAATAAGCAGATTTCCAACCATGAAACTGCGAATCATTGCCGAGATCAAGCCAAGGGTGACGTAGGCGGTATTTCGACTCTTCATGGGAAAGAGCATGACTGTGGCTGATCGCACATGCTCCTGCCATGTCAGCATGAAGTAAGCCAAGAATGGAATGAACGACCCGGCCAGGAAAACCTCGCTGAGCGAGCCTACTCCATGGGTTAAAACCCCGGTCCAATCCGTTGCGGGACGCACACTCATCACACCTTTTTCGTGTTCAGGTTCCAATACTTCCAGGCTCTCCGCCTTCTTGCGATACCGCCCGGCCTCTTCACGAAGCTTGCTCGTATACTTGGGCAAATTGTCGACGAGAGACGCGGCCTGGTTGTAAGACACGTATACGACCCCGACGAGGGCGGCTAGCAATAATAGGATTGCTATGGCAGCGGCTAATCCGCGAGGCACCCGCGCTCGCGTGAGTCCGTCAACGATAGGCGCCAAAACGAACGACAGAAGGACGGCGACCAACATTACTGCCAGGACAATCTCGCAGTAATAACAAAGGGCTAGAATGGCTCCGATGCCGATCAGGTTTTGAGTCCAGTTCCGCCGTGGACCGGGAAGGGCCGGCTCCGCCGAAGTTGCTGGCCGCAGGGACTCCATTTGAATTTCGGCAGTTTCCGTCATATGCGATATCGTAGCTTACTCCGCTCGAGCGCGACCGACATATAATTAGCATGATGTCCCCCTCGGAAACCCCGTCTATTCACCTGTCTCACCCGCGGATTCTAGGTTTGGATGTAGGGTCTAAGACGATCGGGATGGCCGTTTCTGACCCTCTCGGCATCACCGCGCAGGGGTTGGAGACTATCCGACGCCACAACAAGAGGTTGGACTTTAGTCAACTCAGAGAAGTGATTGTGAAATATGGGGTCACGGAAATTGTGGTTGGGTATCCGTTGCGGATGAGCGGTGCAGAAGGAACACAGGCTGAAAAGATGCAACTATTCGCCGAAGACCTGCGAAAGTATTTTCGGATCCCAGTCCACCTGAGCGACGAGCGTCTAACTTCTGCACAGGCCAACCGGGTATTGAGAGATTCAGAGATGTCGATCAAGCGGCGCGGGGAAGTCGTAGACAAACTGGCGGCAATGCTGATTCTACAGAGCTGGATGGATGCGAAACCGTCAGGGAATGGCCTTTAGCTGCCGGTTTTAGAAACGCCATAAGACCAACGTAACTACTATTCGCGACGCCATCATCTAAAATATCCATCTTGCGCACCCTTTTTAAACTGATTCTGCTCGCGGTAATCGCCGGGGCAGCTTGGCTGGCTTGGGGGCTTGCGCTACCGGTGACTCCAACGGGGCAAGAATTTGTCTTGTTGCGACCCGGCTTCTCCACTCGACGCATCGCGAACGAATTGCGGGATGCTGGAATCATCCGCAGCGCTGACGCGTTTCTGATCTGGCACTACTTGCATGATCGCCGGTCACTCAAGGCTGGTGAATATCTCTTCGAAAAAACTGCGAATGCCGTAGAAGTCCATAAGCGCCTGGTTCACGGCGATATCTATGTGCACACCGTTGTAATTCCCGAAGGCTTCAACTTGTTTGAAATTGCGCAGGCAATGCAGGATGCGGGTCTCTGTTCTAAGCAAGAATTTCTCGACGCCGCCATGAACGGATCGGCACTGATCTCCGATTTAGCTCCCGAGGCTACGAGTCTTGAAGGCTATCTCTCTCCCAACACATATGAGTTCACGCGCACTCAGACCACTACCGAGATGCTGGCTTCCATGGTGAAGCAATTCCGCCAGGTTGCCCGGCAAATTGGCTTGAATTCTGACGTGCAAAAAACGGTAACTCTGGCGTCAATCATTGAGAAAGAGACATCTGTTCCTGAGGAGACGCCTATGGTTGCCAGCGTCTATTACAACCGGCTCCAGACAAATATGCCGTTGCAGGCCGATCCCAGCGTCATTTATGCCGAATTGCTGAAAGGGACGTATACCGGAGCCCTCCATCACCCCGACATGCAGTTCAACTCCGCGTACAACACCTACATCCACGCAGGGCTACCTCCGGGACCAATTGCGAGTCCGGGAAAGACCGCGCTCGAAGCTGCGATGCACCCCGGCACAACCGATTACCTTTATTTCGTCAGCGATGGCAACGGACACCACCGTTTCGCTCAGTCGCTGGAAGAACACAATCGCAACGTCGCAGCATACAGAAAAGCGGTTGAAGGGAAATAACGTTCTAATCTCAAGGGAATCGAAGTGCCCGGGGAGCATCAACGACTGGATGCGTAGCCCATCCGTAGGAATTTTTCTTCGAGCGAACGACGCGACAAATAGGCGACGCCGATCGCGAGAGCGCTGCCTGTGCAGAAGCGAAGCAACATAGCGGCGGTTGGCATACCAGCAGAGATCAACACAGCAAAAGCAGGCGCAAATATGATTTCTACCAGTTTGAATGCCAGGGCATGGATGAGATACAGGCCATAGCTGATAAAGCCGAAAAACTTCAGAACCGAACTATGCACAAGGAAACTCGAACGGCTCGTCCCCATCAGCAACATATTCGACAATAACCCGACGCAAGCCAGATTGCATGCGGTACCCAAAAACGCTGCTTCAGCACGGGGGTAGCTCAGCAAAAATGCAAAACTGATGGAGCCAAGGATAAGCAGCGGCAGAGCAATCGCGGACAATTGCTTTCTCTCAAAAGAGGGTAGCCGTAACCAGATGGCTAATAATGCCCCAAGTGCAATTCCGTCCAAGTTGCACCACGTGTAAAGCGACATGAAGTGCCGCTGATAGTTCGAAACCATGGCGGTAATTGCACGGACGAACGGGGTTCCCGCAATGATAATCGCGAGAATAATCATCAGGAGGCGCGATGAAGATCTGCGAACAATCAGCGGCCAGAACATATAAAAATGTTCTTCTACCGCTAAGGACCAGAGGGGCCCATACTGAATTGCCACTCCTACTAGATTTGCGCTGTTAGCGAGAAACAAAATACTCGCGAGAAAAAAACGCCATCCGATCCATCCGCCCAACATCAAGAGAAAAAGCGTTGCGTAAAACGCGGGCAGGATTCGGAGCGCGCGACGAGTATAAAAGCGGCGATAGTAGTCAGGGTTGCTTCTACTGTTGACAAGAATGCCGGTAATGAGGAACCCGGATAGTACAAAGAACAAATTCACCCCAACTCCGCCGTACCCTGAGATGGCGAGTATAAGATTACCGGTACGAGAGAGTTCCGCATTCAGGGGTCGCGCCATCCCATGAAGAAGCAAAACCAGCAAAATGGCGATGCCTCGTACGGAGTCGAGTTCTGGCATATATGGGCGGATTATTCGAGAGGGCGGATCGGAATACATAGAGATATTTTTGTCCGGCAGTGTAAGGTGAACCCGAAATCTTACTCCTTCGTAGGAACGCGGGCTCTTGCACCCTGAAAATCTCCATCACGCGATAGTAAATCTCATGAGTGGGACCTGCCGCCCCGGTAAGATTTGTTCGGCTATCAAGGTTCGGAGACGGCACGGTTTTCGGCTCTCCAATGACCCTGACTCCGGCCGCTGCATTCACTGCGACTCCGCATCGCTTATACTCATCTAAAGCCAACCAGATGCCCCCTTTGCGTAGACTCAGAGCAGCTATTCTTTTTTTAGCGGTATCCCCTCTAAGTGGATGTCTTTTCAGGTCGCGCCCGGTCCAGCCGCAGATTACGGTTGCTCCCCTAAAGTCCGCAACACAACAGCAACTCATACTCTCAATCAACGAGCAGGCAGCGCGGATTCAATCGATGCAGGCCACCGTCGACATCGACACGTCGGTGGGGGGAGCGAAAAAGGGAAAGATCACCGACTACCAGGAGATTCGCGGTTACGTGCTGGCCCGCAAACCCGCAATGCTACGAATGACCGGCCTAATGCCCGTCGTTCGTACTCGCGCGTTTGACATGGTCAGCGACGGCAGCAACTTCGAGCTCTGGATTCCGCCCAAGAATCGTTTTGTGATCGGCCGTAATGATGTGCCATCCCACAACACGCAACAGCCGTTGGAAAATTTGCGGCCACAAGTAATCTACGATGCGCTGCTGATCCGGCACATCGACCCGGAGCACGATATCGCGGTCAAAGAGAATCAATCGCACATGGTAGTTGACGCTAAGGGTCATAGATACTCGCGATCGGAATACGTAATCGATGTCATCGAGAAGGGCAACCAGGGATGGTTCCGTGCCCGCACGATTGTTTTTGGCCGTGATGACCTCCTGCCCTCACGGCAGATGATCTATAACGAAGATGGCGATGTGCTTACCGATGCGCGGTACGAAAGCTATAAAAAGGACGAACATGGAATCGAATTCCCAGGGCGAATTGAGATTGCGCGGCCGCAGGAGGAGTACGATATCACCCTTAACTTTGTGAAGCTGGAACTGAACACTCCTCTGTCGGATGACAAGTTCGAACTGGAGCAACCGCCAGAGGCCGAGGTCGTTCGTTTGGATCGGCCCCAGGCATCACCCGTAAAATCGGCCGACCCTGATAAAAAATAGGAATATCGACTACCTATGAATAAAATGATCGTGGCCAATTTGGTACACCGGCCCATCCGCTCACTAATCAGCATCGTCGCCATCGCGCTTGAAGTGACGCTGATTCTGCTGATTGTCGGATTATCGGTCGGAACGCTAACCGATGCGCGGGACCGTCAGGCAGGAATTGGAGCGGACGTGATTGTGCAGCCGCCCAACTCCTCTTTCATACAAGGATTGTCGAGTGCACCGGTTCCGATAAAAGTTGGCGACATCATTCGCCGTCTTCCTCATGTGGCGCAGGTTTCGCCTGTGATCACGATGGTTTCCACGGCTGGCACCGTTGAAGTAATTTATGGAATAGACCTGAAGAGTTTCGAGGCGCTGGGCAGTCCCTTTCGATACATTGAAGGAGGACCATTCCAGACGGCGCAAGACGTTCTCGTCGACGATTATTTCGCGCGTTCTCAGCATGCGAGAGTCGGCGACAGCATCACAATTCTGAATCATCAATTTCGTATTGCCGGAATCGTGGAACATGGCAAGGGCGCGCGCAGGTTTCTCCCCATTACCACCCTGCAGGACATCAATGGCAGTCAGGGAAGGGCTTCCGTCTTTTACGTGAAGTTAGATGATCCTGCAAATGCTGATGCCGTCGTGAAAGAAGTACAGAGCTATCCTGGCATGCAGCAATACGCCGTCCGCTCCATGCGCGAGTACCTTTCGATGATGACCCCTGCGAACTACCCTGGATTGTCGGATTTTATCGACGTAGTCATTTGGATATCTCTGATTATCGGTTTCATCGTCATCTTCCAGGCCATGTACACAGCGGTGATGGAACGCACTCGCGAAATTGGGATTCTCAAGTCCCTTGGGGCTTCGAAGTTTTACATCGTAAACGTAATTCTGCGGGAAACCGTATTGCTGGCGATTGCCGGAATTCTAGTCGGAATCGTTTTCAGCATGGTTGCACGTGCAGGAATCCATCATCGATTGCCAACTCTGAACGTTATCGTCAATTTGGAATGGATATTAAAAGCTACGGGAATTGCAGTCGTCGGCGCGATTGCAGGTGCCCTGTATCCAGCTTATAAGGCGGCGCAGAAAGATCCCATCGACGCGTTGGCATACGAGTAAGGCACCCACTTGCTGACCTGCTAGGGCCGCTTTTCCGTCCCCATCTGATCACGAGCAAAGCGTGAAAGAGCGGCTCTTCAGAGCCGCGTCACCGCGTTGCGAAGGACCGTCTTTCAGGGCCTGCGGATACTAACTATTATTCGTTCTGCGTGACGGCCGTCACATCGCTCAACAAATCTACCAGTCTAAACTTGAGCGATCATCTATGTTCTCTGGTCGCATCACTCACGCAGCCGTCAAGGTCCTAGATTTCTTTGCCGCATATATTCTCCCACCGAGAGCCGTTGCAAGACACACGCGCACTGGCCGCCGGGGCGAAGAAGACGCCTATTTTTACCTAAGGCAATTGGGATACGTGATGGTCGCGCGCAATTTCCGATCGCCTCGCGGCCGTGGCGAGATCGATCTAATCGGCTGGCACAAAGACGTTCTCTGCTTTATAGAAGTCAAGACGCGCACTTCCCACGATGTTAAGCCTGCCGAAGCTGCCGTCGATCGCGACAAGTGGCGTCAGCTCTCAGCCACCGCTCGGGAATACTTGCGACATCTTCCTCACGATTTGCAGTGGCGCTTTGATGTCATCACCGTGTATTATGATCGGCATTCCAGCCCGCCCCAATTCCAGCTGTTTCAGAATGCCCTTCCTGCATCATAAAGTTAAATTCGCTGGCGGGCTGAATAAGGAGCTAGCAGTTGCCTGAGCTTAGAAAAGATCCAATTGTAGGGCGGTGGGTCATAATTTCAACCGACCGCGCGAAACGACCGACCGACTTCTCGCGCGAGGCCATCAGGATGAAAGGCGGTTTCTGTCCTTTTTGCTATGGCAATGAGGGCAAGACACCTCCTGAGGTCCAGGCTTATCGGCCTAACGCGAATGGCGGACCTGCGCCGCAACGCGATTCCCCCGGCTGGACAGTGCGAGTAGTTCCCAATAAGTTCCCGGCCCTCGGGATCGAGGGGAATTTGAACCGTCAGGCCGAAGGCATGTTCGACAAAATGAACGGCATCGGCGCGCATGAGGTAATCATCGAGACTCCGGACCACAGCGCCACACTGTCAACGCTTCCCCCAAAGCGGATTGAAGATGTGCTGTGGACTTTTCGCGACCGCATACTCGACCTGAGAAAAGATCAGCGCTTTAAATATATTTTGATCTTTAAAAACCACGGCGAAGCCGCGGGTGCTTCACTCGAGCATTCGCACTCTCAACTGATCGCGCTCCCAATTCTGCCGATTTATGTGAGCGAGGAAATCGAAGGGGCCAAGCAGTACTACCTTTACAAGGAGCGCTGCGTGTTTTGCGACATTATTCACCAGGAAAGTGAATCCGGCATCCGCGTGGTGGCGGAGAATGAGAGCTTCATCACCATTGCGCCATACGCGCCACGGTTTCCATTCGAAACCTGGATTCTCCCGAAGCAGCATGAATCGGCGTTTGAAAACTCTTCTTCACATATGTTCGAGAACCTTGCGAAGGCCTTGAAGATTCTGCTGACCAGAGCGGATCGGGTGTTGGATAATCCGCCGTATAATCTGGTGATCCACAGTTCTCCGGTGCAGGACCCCATCAACGACCACTATCATTGGCACATCGAGTTCATGCCGAAACTGACCAAGACCGCCGGATTTGAATGGGGAACGGGTTTTTACATCAACCCAACGCCGCCCGAGGAGGCGGCGAAATTCCTGCGCGAGGCCAGCGTGGAAGACGCGATGCCAGCAACGATGAGCAAGTAGGCCGTCGCTATCCCTGGGTTTTATCCAGAAATTCCGCGTGCCAGGCCATCTGGATGGTTTCCAGCTTGCCCTCAGTCGACTTCTTCGAATCACCCTTGAATTCGGGAAGGTCGGTTACGTAGCGATGCAAGTCCGTGAATCGGACTTCGAGCGGATTTATGTTCGGATGTTTTTCGGAAAGCAGAATTCCAATATCGTCGGCGTCATCCCAGGTAAGGTCTTTCGGCATGCATTCTCCTCGAAGATGAAGAACCAGCTTATACGGAACGGAGATTTATTATCTCTGAAAAGCCACTTTTAGAGAGGAAAAAATTAATTGTCGCTGCGTTGCGAAGACTCGATTTTTAGTGTTCTTCGGAGACGTAGTTGCGATTCCACGCCGGAATTTCCACCACCACTTTGCCCGGCTTCGTAATCGTAGCCTGACAACCCAACCGCGAGTTTAGCTGCAAATCAGCAGCCATATCGAGGCGATCAGCTTCGTCGTCATCCATCTCTGACAAATTATCTGCACCTTGCTTCACCCATATGTGACAGGTTGTGCAGGCGCAATTGCCTCCGCAGGCGTGGTCCAGTTTGATGCCATTGTTTAGCGCAACGTCGAGCAGAGATTCTTCTTTGCCATGATCTTTATAGGGAAGTTTGCCGTGCTCGTATTGGACGGTTTTGCCTTCGGGCAGGAAAGTTACCTCGACGATATTTTCGCCCAAGGGTTCCTCGGCCATGGTGGCTGTATTGCTGTTTTTGAGTTCAGTCATTGTCTCATTCATTCGAAGTCTGCTTTCGCGACGGGGTGTGCGGTGGTGATCCCTTCCGCCATATCATTCTGGTCCATCGACTTGCCTTTGAGCGCCGTGGTGACGGCTGTGTCCATCATTAACTCCGCGAGGCGCATAGTGCCTTGATTCAATTCGTCGATCGCAGCCCGGATTGCGTGGTAGTCGTCTTGATTCTTAACTTCTTTAAGGTTTCGTTCCTGATCGCCGATCCGTTGCTTTTCGATCGTGGTGAGCTGTCCCCACGCCGCGCTGGTTCTGCCCTTTTCCAACGCGGCGAGAATAGTATCAGCCTCGTTTCGGGCTTCGATTACCTGGCGCTGTTTGAGATCGTCTTCCGCGTAATCGAACGACTCCAGGATCATGCCCTCGACTTGCTCGTCGGTTAGCCCGTAGCTGGGCTGCACTTCGATCTCGGATTCTTTCCCGCTACGCTGCTCGCGGGCGGTTACGTGCAGAATGCCGTTGGCATCGATCAGGAATTTGACTTCGATGCGGGGAAGTCCAGCCTGCATAGGAGGGATACCCTTTAGATCGAAGCGAGCGAGGGAGCGGCAGTCCCTCGCGAGTTCGCGTTCCCCCTGCAAGACGTGGATGGCGACATTCGCCTGCCCGTCCACTTGAGTTGTGTAGTGCTGCGTCGCTGATGCGGGGATAGTGGAATTTCGCAGAATGATCTTGTCGGCAACGCCGCCAGCTACTTCGATCCCCAGCGATAGCGGCGTGACGTCGAGCAGCAACATGTCCTGCGTGGCTTCGGATCCGCCGGAAAGGATGTTGGCTTGCACCGCGGCGCCAAGGGCTACTACTTCGTCGGGATTCAGATCGGTATGGGGATTGCGCTGGAACAACTGCTCGACCAGTGCACGCACTTTAGGAATTCTGGTTGAGCCTCCGACAAGAACCACTTCGTCGAGCTGTTCTGGCTTCAGTCCGGCATCTTTCAGAGCTTGCTTGCAGGGGCCGATAGTGCGATTGATCACTGGATCAATTAATGTTTCAAACTGTTCTCGCGTGATTTCGCGCAGATAGCTTTTGCCGTCCGGAAGATCGATGGCGAGTTTGGTTGACGGTTGCGACGACAGAGCAATCTTAGCTTCTATGACGGCTTTGCGGATGGTGGCGACGATCTCTCCGCTTCCGGAGACGTTGACACCGAGGTCGCCCTTAATATCGGCTATGGCAATGGCGATTAAGAGATTGTCTATATCATCGCCGCCGAGATGCGTATCACCGTTGGTCGCGATGACCTCGAAGATTCCATCGTGAAGTTTCAGGATGGATACATCGAAGGTGCCGCCGCCGAGATCGTAAACAGCGATTATGCCATTTTGCTTTTTGTCGAGACCGTACGCCAAGGATGCGGCCGTCGGCTCGTTTACCAGGCGTAGGACTTCAAGGCCGCCGATGCGACCGGCGTCTTTGGTGGCCTGGCGTTGGGCGTCATTGAAATACGCAGGAACGGTAATCACAGCTTGAGTCACCGGCGCGCCGAAGAAACGTTCTGCGTTGCGTTTGAGCTGGCGCAGGATGAAAGCTGAAATTTCCGGCGGCGCAAAAGTTTTTTCGCCGAGCTTGATGCGGAGAACTTCGCCGGATTCGAGATCATCCGCCAAGTGAAATGGGAAAAGCTTTAGTTCTTCGGCGACGTCTTCGATGCCGCGTCCCATCAGGCGTTTAATTGAGTAGACGGCACGCTCTGGAGTCTCGATCAGGTATTTTCGCGCAGCGTTGCCGACGACAATCCGATCATTCTCGTCCAAAGCAACAACGGATGGAACGAGATTCACCCCGTCTTCTCCGGGAATAACTACAGGGGTTTCCCCCGGCATGAACGCTACAAGAGAGTTTGTGGTTCCGAGATCGATTCCAACGATGCGGTCAGTAGTCATACGCTATTGTCGAATTTTGACGATTTTAGAATTGACGAATTTAGAACGCGAGGTGTTTCAATCTGTCAATTCGTAAATTCAACAATTCCTCAATTCTCCAGTGCCTCATTCACGTCTCTTACCAGGTTGCGGATGTAGGAGAGGCGATTCAGCAGGTCCGCCATCTTGTTCAGCGTAACTTTTCGCGTTGTTGCGTCGCTAGCCTTGTCCCATTCGCTCCAATACGTTTTCAGTTCGTCTGCCAGGGCCTGATGTTTGGCCTCCAGCGAATCTTTGTGAGTCTCTAGTTCCTTAACCAACGCTGGATCGTCGTCTCCGGTTTTTTGATTCATGCGCAACTCTTCCAGCTGCATGTTGAGTTCGAATACTTCTTCCAGCAAATCTTCAGGTACGACTTGTTTTTTGGCTTGTCCTGAGGCTCGAGCTTTTTCTGTCGCGGCTTTCGATTGCTCTTCGAGTTCAATTCCCTCAAGCCTTAACAAATATTCGGTGCGCTTGATTGGGTCTTTCAAGGTTCGATATGCGTCGTTGAGTTGAGAACTTTGTTCAAGGCTCCATTCGCGCTCACGCTCATCGCCGCGCACGGAGATGTCGGGATGCAGGCGACGGCTTAATTGGTAGAAGTCCTTTTCCAGTTGCGCGAGATCGATATTTAATTTTCTGGGCAGTGCGAAGAATACGAAGTAATCAACCGGCATCGGCGGCTGAACTCGTTCACACGCACTACAGAATTGGGCGGCGCGCATGTCTCCGCAAGACCAACAAGCGGAAGTGATCTCTGGATTACCCATGATTGCCATTGCGGATTGGGGAGAATCGGTCATCTTAAAAATACTCTGTCATCTTGAGCGGAGAATAGTCGCTCGCTTGCGAGCGACATTTCGAAGTCGAAAGATCCCTGTCCCGTTCCATGAATGATTGCCGGGTATAGGGGTTCCTCTCAGGCTGCGCCTGCTCGGAATGACAACTAATTTGCGGCACACGCCTCACGGGCGAGGGCGCCCGCGCCACACCATCAAATTCAGCTTGAGAAAGATGTGCCGCAGCCGCAGGATTTCGATGAGTTCGGGTTTACGAAAACGAAACCTTGCTGCATCAGCGTTTCCTGATAGTCCAGCGTCATGCCGTGGAGATAGATAAAACTTTTTGGATCCACGAAGACGCGGACGTCGCCGAATTGGAAGATGCGGTCTCGTTCGCGGGGCTGTGTATCGAAGCGGATGTTGTAGCTTAGCCCCGAGCATCCGCCACCCTGCACGCCTAAACGAAGTCCGCCTTGCTCCGGTGAAATTCCCTCTTTCACGATGGCTGTGCGGATTTTCGCCAGCGCCTTATCCGTAACCAGGACGCCGCCCTTCGGGCGAGGTACTGGTTCGGAGGTTTTGGCGGTCTCCTCGGTCACGGTTGTCATCGTCACTTCCGCCGACTTACTGAACTGCTACCGCTGCCGGCTTCGCAGTTTCCTGCTTTTTCTTCCAGTCGTGAATCGCTGCGCGGATGGCATCTTCAGCGAGCACCGAGCAGTGAATCTTCACCGGTGGAAGCGCTAACTCTTTCACGATCTCAGTGTTTTTGATCTGAAGAGCTTCTTCGACCGTCTTGCCCTTCACCCATTCGGTGGCGAGCGAAGACGACGCGATGGCGGAGCCGCATCCGAAGGTCTTGAACTTGGCCTCTTCGATGACGCTGGTTTGCGGATTCACCTTGATCTGCAGCTTCATAACGTCGCCGCATTCAGGAGCGCCCACCAGGCCGGTCCCAACTTCGTTGCTGTTCTTGTCCAATGACCCGACGTTGCGCGGATTGGAATAGTGATCGAGTACTTTATCGCTGTATGACATTTTCTCTCCTCAAAAAATCTAACCTTACTTTTAGTGACTTTTAGTGCGCTTCCGCAGCCCACTTTACTGATTTAATATCGATTCCTTCTTTGGCCATTTCGTAAAGCGGCGACAATTCCCGCAGCCGCGTTACTGTCTCAACGACACGGTCAGCAACGTAATCCACTTCGGCTTCCGTGTTGAACCGTCCTAAACCAAAGCGAATCGAGCTGTGTGCCAGGTCATCGCCTGTGCCGAGAGCCTTCAATACATAGGATGGCTCAAGCGTCGCGGAGGTGCATGCTGAACCGCTGGAAACTGCGATGTCATTGATGCCCATCAGCAACGACTCGCCTTCGACGTAGGCAAAACTGATGTTCAGATTGCCAGGCAAGCGGTGCTCCATGGTTCCGTTAATGTAGACCTCGTCCAACCGGCCCATAATTTTCTCTTTCAGGCGATCACGCAGAGCGGCAAGATGATTGGCTTCTTTGGCCATTTCCTCCGAGGCAATGGCGCAAGCTTTGCCGAGTCCCACAATTCCCGCAACATTTAGTGTTCCCGAGCGCATACCCCGCTCGTGCCCGCCGCCGTCGATGATGGCGGAAATCTGCACGCGAGGATTCTTGCGCCGAACGTACAGAGCGCCGATGCCCTTCGGTCCGTACATCTTGTGTGCAGAAATCGAGAGCAGATCAACGTTCTGCTTGTTTACATCGATTGGAACTTTGCCGACGGCCTGGGTCGCGTCTGTGTGGAAGATGACTCCGCGCTCGTGACAAGTCTTGCCGATCTCGGCGATGGGCTGCAGGACACCGATTTCGTTGCTAGCGGCCATTATGGTTACCAGAATTGTCTTGTCGTCAATCGCGCGCTTGAGGTCTTCAAGATCGATTAGCCCGTCCTTTTGAACAGGCATATACGTGACCCGGTAGCCGTTTTTCTCGAGACGTTTGCAGGTATCGAGGACAGCCTTGTGCTCGGTGACGGCGGTGATGATGTGATTTCCCTTTTCCCGATACATCTCCGCGACGCCTTTAATCGCCAGGTTGTCGCTTTCGGTCGCGCCTGAGGTGAAAATAATTTCTTTTGGAGTCGCGCCGATCAATTTCGCGATCTGCTCACGTGCGGTGTCGACGCCTTCCTCAGCTGCCCATCCAAATGAGTGGTTGCGGCTGGCCGAATTGCCGAATTTTTCCATAAAGTATGGAAGCATGGCTTCGAGGACCCGCGGGTCCATGGGAGTGGTGGCGTGGTTATCCATGTAAACCGGCAATTTGACGCCGTTGGCTTCGCTGCGTTGTTCCTGAACGGCCGTCTTTACTTCCGTAGTCATTGTTGCTCTCCGTAATACGCTGAAATTAAGATAATGACAAATTTACTAATTCACGATGGTTCTTCGATTCTGTTCGAGTCTTTGCGGTTGACTCTGATTCTTCTTTCATGTCCGATATAGTGATGCGCCTCAGCACCTCTTCGATGCTGTCATTGACCCGCCGCAGCGGCTCACGAATCGTGCAGCGTTCGCTCTGATCGCACTCGCCGCGGACCGTAATGCATGAGGTGATAAATAGCGGCCCATCGATGGCGCGGATCACTTCGAAAGCTGTGATCATCCGCGGGTTTCTTGCCAACGTGTATCCGCCTTTAGTTCCGTGTTGCGATTGCAGAAGTCCAGCTTTTACCAGCCTCTGCAAGATCTTCGCCAGCGCCTCTACGGGGATTGCATACGAGTCAGCAATATCCTTAGCGCTGCAAGAACCCCCCTCGGCGTGCTCGGCGAGGTGCTTCATCGCCATCAACCCGTAGTCCGCTTTTTTGGTTAACTTGAGCACTCGCAAACCCGAAATACGACTCTTTTGGTCGGATATGAATATTCTAGCGGCCCCTCTTGCCAAAAGCAACCGTTAACAGGGATTGGCTTCTACGAGAGCTTCAAAGGTAAAGCTAGGGCTGTAAGCGGATTAGCTGCCCTGCATCTGAAACGAGAGCGGGTCGACGAGCGTTTCCTATAGCTGAACCATACCAGAACCTGAATGTAACTTTGGTGCCGCACTGATGGGGCTTGACAAGGCTCTCCAATGACGCTAAAACTACGGCAATTTCCCGCGGAATTTGGATCAGCAAGGCTCAGATTTCCAAAATCGCCGGTAAGACCTTTGGGTATGATTTCAAGTCGCTTCCCCAAGCTCCCCCTAGAAGAGATCGAATGGGAAAATGCAAGCATCCGCGTGTGCAGATTGTGGCCCGGGAAGAAGACGCCGAGTTCGTAGAATGCCTCGAATGCGGCGAAATCTTCGAGTCCAGTGAATTCAAGGACATGGCCATAGAAGATACTACGCTGGCGAACGAACTCTAAATTCCTTGGCCATTTGGCTAATCAGATGGACCGGCAGGTGCGAGCACGGGTGTCTTTCACCAAAGTAACTATGCTTCGGGGCTTTCAGCTTGTGGGCCTACTTCAAAGTTGCTAGTGTCAGCCGTGGCTATATTGTCCTCCAAGAAGGAAATGCCGGCGTCGGCCCTGGTCGTGGATGATTCTATGCTGATTCGGCATACCATTTGCCGTTTCCTGGAGGATCGAGGATTTTCAGTGGAGTCAGCAACCAACGGTGAAGAAGCGTTAGAGTACGTCAATCGGCGAATCCCGAGCATCATCATCACCGATATGCACATGCCGAGAATGACCGGAAGCCAGCTGATCACAGCCTTAAAAACCAAGTCCGAGACTGCTGGAATCCCGGTAATAATATTGGCGGGCAAAAGCAGCGGCTTTGACGCTGACGAAAAGCGGGCGGCCTTCGCGATATTCAAAGATATTGATATTGAGACCCAACTCGGCAAGGCCCTCGATTCGGTACTCGGCGATCACGCCATGAAGAAAACGGCGAACAGCTAGGCGTCAATCTTCCCAAAATTCATCTGCGTTTAATGCAGTCCAGGAATACACGTCTCATCTAAGCGCCAGGCCAGCTTCCGCCGAGAAATCCATCGGCGTAAATTCTTGCTTTAGGAACATGGGATATGCCGCCGCTGCAATCATTGCGGCGTTATCAGTCGCGAGAGAACGCGATGGAAAATAAACCTGCACCCCCTCTGCGCGTGCATCTGTTTCAAAGCGCCGGCGTAGTTCGTTGTTTGCGGCTACTCCTCCCGTGACTAATAAAGTTGCCGCTTCGTAACTTCGCGCTGCGGTCAAAGTCTTTGCGACCAAATCCTCAACAATGGTGTGCTGAAAGGACGCGACAAGATCCAATGTTTCCTGATCGCAGGCTGTCCGGTAATCTTCGGTTGTAGGTTCGCTGATCTGGGCCAGGTGTTTGCGGCGGAAGTCAATTCTTGCGGCTAAGTCATGCGTCTCCACGTATCGCAGAACCGCAGTCTTGATTCCGCTGTAAGAAAAATCAAAGCGCGGGAACTCATCCGACCTCTTGTCCCCAACTCTCTCATTGCGGTCCCGATGTTTTAGCTGTGGAGACGAAAATCGCACTGCAGTGGGATCTCCGAAGACAGAGAGCTTATCGATAAGCGGGCCGCCGGGATATCCCAATCCCAGAAGCTTCGCCACTTTATCGAAGGCCTCGCCGGCTGCGTCATCGCGGGTGCGTCCAATGTTTTGATAAGACCAACTTTCCCCATTTTGCTGCGCGAGATAAAGGTGGGTATGGCCACCAGAGACGACCAGCGCGATGACCGGAAAGTTCAGAACATGGTTGCCTTTTTGACGTTCCTCCAGCAACACGGCGTGGATGTGGCCCTCCAGATGATTCACTGCGATCAGCGGCTTGTCCAATGCAAACGCCAGTGCTTTTGCGTAGCTGATGCCAACCAGCAGAGCGCCCGCAAGGCCCGGACCTCGGGTCACGGCCACGGCATCGAGGGATTGATAGCTCTGGCCAGCGTCAGCCAGAGCTTTGCGAACCACCGGGACGATGGCGCGCAGATGCTCTCGTGAAGCCAACTCGGGCACAACCCCTCCGTATGGCTGGTGAATCGCAATCTGCGAGAAAACTACGTTGGAAAGGACCTGCTCCCCCCGGCGCACGACGGCTGCGGCGGTTTCATCGCAAGAGCTCTCAATGCCGAGAATCGTCCCGCCGTTAGTGATTTCCATTCGGATAAAGCAGAATTTTGCTGGCCTCTCCGGTTTTCAAACGATCCATCCCTTTGGAGAAATCAGTCATGGCCATTCGATCCGTGATCGCGGGATGCAGATCAAGTTTCCCATTCTTGAGGAGTGCAGTCATTTGATACCAGGTCTGGTACATGCGTCGCCCATTAATTCCCTGAACCGTGATTCCTTTAAAAATAATGTCGTCGGAAAAATTCAGCGAAATCGGTTTGGACGTAAGGCCCAAAAGAGATATGCGTCCGCCGCGCCTCACGATGTCGAACGCTGTTCGGATCGCACTGGGATGGCCCGCCATCTCCAGGACTACGTCGAGGCCGAGGCCGTCAGTCTTTTCCACTACAACTGAGCGAACGTCTTCAGTGGACGGGTCCAGAACAAAGTCCGCGCGCATTTCTTTGGCGATTCGACGGCGATGTTCGTTCACCTCGATGGCGAAAACTTGAGAAGCCCCCACCGCACGCGCCACTGCTATTGAGAACAGGCCAATCGGACCGCAGCCGGTGATGCCGACTGTCTTGGCTGCGATTTCGCCCGCGAGCACAGCATGAACCGCATTTCCCAATGGATCAAGAATCGATGCATACTCCTGCGGAATCGCGGGATCGAGTTTCCAAATGTTGGTTTCTGGGATGACGACATACTCCGCGAACGCGCCGTCAGAGTCCACGCCAATAATCTTTACATTCTGGCAAATATGGGCGTCACCGGTGCGGCATTGCAGGCACTTTCCGCAGGCCACGTGCATTTCCGCCGAAACAAAATCGCCCTCCTGAACGCTGGTGACTTCGTTTCCCAGAGCGACGACGTTTCCGCAAAACTCATGCCCTGGAATTAGCGGCGGATGAATTCTTTTCTCTGCCCACCGGTCCCACTGATAGATATGGAGATCGGTGCCGCAGACGGACGCGACCTTGACCTTCACCAGAACGTCGCGGGGCCCAAAGGCCGGAATTTTGACTTCACGGATTTCCGCTCCGGGAGCGGCCTTCGGCTTTACCACAGCCATCATCGTTTTGGATGTGTCCACTAGAGAGCTCAACGAAGTTTCCACAAAGTTCTTAGTCTAGCACCGAGTCGAGGCGGCCATTTCTCTTCTGAAGCATCTCCTCCACGTACAAAAACAAGCGCTTCGATTTTCCTTCATGTCTCAAAACGGAGAAGCGTGCATTGCCCAAACAAACTTTATCGTTAATCCAAAGTTAGGTGGAACCACAGATTTCTGTTGACACTTCACTTAATACGACGCAATATCTTGTGGTAGTAACGTTGCTAGTCCAAGAACTGGTGACGTAAGAATGTTTTTCAGGGGAAAAATATCCAGGAGGAAATCTTGATGCCAGCAAAGAAAAAGGCAGCAAAGAAAAAGAAGCACTAACCTAAGCGAGAAGATGCTCGCAACAAGTTCGAAATCGTTGACAGCCTCTCGTGAGAAGCACCTCCCGAGAGGTTTTTTGCTGTCTGCGAAAGTCAAACCCTGTTGCCGCACGATGGACTAAAGATCAAATTGATTCAAAATGCCTTGTGCCGAAAGCTCGCTCATGCTAGAAACGCCAGTAAAGGATTTACATCGCTTGCCTATTCACCGAAGCAGGCAGGAATATGAGCTTAAGCAATAAAGCAACCGCAAAATCGACTAAAACCGCCGAAGTTGCGGTTCCGGATAAGCTTTATTTCCGCATTGGAGAAGTTTCTCGTCTTTGCGAGCTGCCCTCTTATGTTTTGCGTTTTTGGGAGACGGAGTTTTCTCAGCTCAAGCCGGTCAAGAGTAGCACTGGCCAACGCATGTACCGTCGCAAGGATGTTGAGAGTGTTCTGAAAATCAAGAAGCTACTCTACGAAGAAGGATTCACCATCGTAGGGGCCAGGCAACAACTTCGCGCGGAAGTAAAAGTCGATAAGAAACAAAATCCTCTTCCATTTCCTTCCCACCCCGTGCCCGAACTCAAATACATTCGCCAGGGACTACGAGAAATCCTCACGATGCTTTCGGCCCGTCCCTCCTAATTGTTAACCCAATACGGCCGGTGCCAATGTCTGCGGCATTAACGTGCTTGTCGTTCTTTTCAACCGAATAATCCGATAAACGTCGAAAGCTGCGATCACAGTGCAGATCACGATCGCTGCGGGAACCATTTTCGTGTCCCACCAATTGATCGCATTTGTGATCGCCTGTGTCTTTGAGGCCTCAACATTGGGAACCGTGATGCCCGCCAAAAAGTTGGATTTGAGCAACCAGCAAAACAGAACTGATCCTGCGCAATCGCTTGCCAGCCGGACGCCGGCGCGAAGGCTACTCCAGTGCGGGTGGAACAGATTCGCGGCTGCCAAGGCGACGTTCACCACGGACACGAACAAAAAGCCCCAGAAGAAATATCGCCAGACCGGCGCCAGGGTGACGGTTACCCCAGCGAAGTGGAAAAAACTCTGGTACCACATTCCGATTATCCACCAAATGCAGAACACCATGTTCGCTGCTACTTCTACAATAGATGAAGAACGTGCTATCCGGTTGGGGTCACGGACAGGCGGCAGCTTGCGCGGGTCCCACTCTTCCAGAAACCCGGACTTGGCCTGCACCCTCTCCAGAATCGCGAATACGATGGTCACTCCTCCGACCCAGAAGAGAGTCACCGGCCAGAAAGAAGTCCAAAACAATCCAATGGTTGCAATCAAACTCTGGCTAGAATGCGTGGCGCGGACGATCGCGATTCCGGTCCACACTAGAATCCACGGCACCATGTAGAAGGCCGCCACGATCTTCAACACGAACAGATAAATGGGAAACAGCGTTGGGCCGATCAGCGATTCCTGTGGTAGGAAGCGGTTCGCCACCAGTATCGGGCGTCCACGTTGCTTGAGGAGGGCCGCGACTTCGGACTCGTTCAGGGTGTGCCCCAGCTCGGCTTCCTTGTCCTCGATCTGCGAGCGGAGATCTTCCGACAGTTCCGCAATGATGTCTTGCTTCTGTTTCCTCGGTAACCAGAATTTAACCGCATGTAAATAACGATCAATAAGCTCCATGACTTATACCTCGTAAAGAATTGTTGCTATTCCTGCTACCCCGACAATGGGGATCAGCAGTCGCTCACTCGCCCACGAGAAGCCCGAATGCCCAGTTGCGGATCGGCGGCTTGCTCGTTGCTCTTCTTGCATCCTGGAACACTCTCGCGGCATAGCTCGCTGCGGCCCAGATGAGAAGCATCACAGACCATCCAAAAGTAGTCCATTTTTCAGCAGCCGCGATTTCCGCAGGGGAGAACTTCGCGGAGGTGAAGGTGACAAACGTTCCACCTTGAATCCAAATTAGGAGCAGATGGCACACTATGATCAGACTCAACCCATCAACAATCCCTCGAATGGCGGCGCGACGAGGACTCCACTGTGGCCGAAAGGCGTTGACGCAAGCAATGGCCCCCTGACAAAACAACAACGCCAGAATCGGCCAAAATAAGAAACGCGAGATCGCCGGCGCCATCTTGATTTCTATGCCGGGTATGGCCGGAAGCCGCAAAACGTTCACCCACCAAAGAAATAGAGTGGAGTACCATGCCAGCTCACTAATCGATGAGCTGCGCGGAACGCGGTTTGGATCGCGCACCGCGAGCTGTATGCGCGGATTCCAATCGGTCACCCATCCTTTGGCATGGTAGCGTTCGATCAGCGCAAATACTCCCGTAATAGCGGCAAAGTTAATCAGGGCGGCCTGCGAAAACACTTCCCACATTCCCTGAAAATGCCAGCTACCACCGGCTGGGGCGAAAATTCCAAGGCCTACCACGAGGATGAGCCACGGTCCAAAGACACACATCCAATTGAGTCTCAGAATGAACCAGTAGACGGGAAACAGTGCTGGCCCGATCAAGTATCGCTTCGGCAAATAGCGGCCAGCCACAAGCATCGGCGGGCCGCTCTTTTTGAGGACGGCTTCGACTTCGGTGTCGGTCAGCTTGCGGCCGAGTTCAGATTCTTTTTCCTCGATTTGCGAGTAGATGTCTTCCGATAGCTCCGCGATGATGTCTTGCTTCTGTGCGCTCGGCAGCCAGAATTTCACTGCTTTGAAATAGCGATCAATAAGCTCCATGATGTTGCTCCTTCAAAATGTCGCTCAGCGACGAATTCATTCCGTCCCACTCGGTAAGCAGTTGCTTCAAAACCTTCTTGCCTTCTGGGGAAAGACGATAGAAGCGTTTATTCCGCTTCTCTTCTTCGCGCCATTGGCTGACCAGCAAGCCCTGGCTCTCCAGTCGTCGCAGCAGCGGATAAAGTGTGCCTTCGTCAATGTCCATCGCCTGATCGTTGAGAGTTTTGCGCAGAGTGTATCCGTACTGCTCCGTGCGCAGCGATGCCAGTACCGCCAAAACCAGGAACCCGCGACGCATTTCAAGCCGGAGGTTCTCGAACGCGTTCATCGTGCGGTCGCTGTGCGTCATACAGTGTACGACACATACCATATGATACACAGTATAGGAAGTCAAGAAGAATTATTGATCCGCAATTCACGCTTTTAAGAACAGAGGTTTTTCAGAGAATGGGGGATGACCGAGTATCCGCTAGCTCCGCAGCTGGCGCACAACTTGGGAGATTTTGTTTTCCTGGAAGATTCGAATTCCGGCAATACCCGCCCCGCCCGCATCTATGCAAGTGTGCGCGTTTTCCAAAGTGATTCCCCCCAAGGCAATGACTGGGATCTTCTGTTGGCAGGCGTCTCTCAGAAGGCTGAGACCTGCGGGCTGGACAGGCGTCTGCGCCTCTTTCTTTTCAAATATCGGCCCGAATACAGCGAAGTCGGCGCCGTTCCCCGCCGCAACCCTGCCTTCGGACACGGTATGACATGCAACGCTAACAATTGGGTTTGCTCTCCCTGGTGTTACGCTGTCTCGCCAAATCCATCTAACATTGTCCGGCGAGATGTCATGCGAGCGCAGGTGCACTCCATGGGCACCACACGCGATAGCTACATCCGTCCGCGAATTGACCAACAAACGCGTCGCGACCTGGCCACTGGCTCCTAACGGCGAATTCTCGCGAATCGTTAGCATCACGTTGTAAGCGAGCGACTCTAAATCGCGGGCGGAGAGATCTTTCTCCCTCAGCTGTATGAAGTCCACGCCACATTCTGCCGCCTCGGCGATCTTATTCAAAAGCCTTTTTTGGCGAGAAACTTCATCGCCTCTAAATTGAGAGCGATCGGTAATGTAATAAAGGAGCAACTCTGAGCCGAAATTCTACGGGTTGGTTTTGGCGATCTCAGGAACAATTTCGCCTGTGCGCTTCGATTTTTCAGGACCGAGATGGTATTGGGTCAGCCCATCGCGCAGGAATTCGAAGCCTTCTTCAGGTGAGTCGACCATTTTGAAAAGATCAAGATCCGCCTTCGAGATCGTACCCGCATCCACCATGGCTTGGAAGTTGATCAGGCGATTCCAATATTCGCTTCCGTAAATCACCACAAGTATTTTCTTGGCCAATTTCTGAGTTTGCGCCAAAGTAAGAATCTCGAACAGCTCATCCAGGGTGCCAAATCCTCCCGGAAAAATTACCAGCGCCTTGGCTAGATAAGCAAACCAGAACTTGCGCATAAAGAAATAATGAAATTCGAAGTTAAGCGACGGGGTTATGTACGGATTCGGGTTCTGCTCGAAGGGCAACTGAATGTTTAGCCCAATCGTTTTACCGCCGGCCTCTTTGGCTCCCAAGTTCGCCGCTTCCATAATTCCTGGGCCACCGCCGGTAGTGACCACAAACCGGTGCCGGCGCGCGGGAATCTGTTTGGACCACTTGCTGAGCAGAAAGGCTAGCCGCCGCGCCTCTTCATAGTATCGCGCCATGTCCAGCGCTGCTGTTACACGCTTCCGGTCCAAGTCATGGCTTTCTTCTGGACTCAGTTGCGCGGAGTTGAGCTTCGCTAAATCCATCTCCGCCAGGGATCGGCTATGAAATCGAGCCGAACCGAAGAACACCACCGTATCCTGAATCTGCTCGCGGCGAAAACGCGAAAGTGGCTCGGCGTACTCGGACAGAATACGCAGAATCCTCCCATCCGGGCTTCTTAGGAAAGGGTCGTTCTGGTACGCCAGAGCCGCACGCTTGCACTGATCTTCTTCGTTCATGATGGCAGTGTCTCTTTTTAGAATTTGGTGTGTGATGAGAGTACGTCAGGTTCGAGTCTCTCGTTCGTGGTAATGCATCGCTTCCCAGAATCCAATCCAAATGTCGAGCGCTCCGAGGCCAGTGCACATGCCTCGTACAAAACCATTTTCAAGGAGACCACGCAAAGCGGGATGAGAAATCAGGACATAGTTGTCTGTCCACTTCGGAGTCCATGGCAAAATCACCAAAAGAACGCCGAAAACAGCGCATACCGACACGAACAACAGCATGCCGAGCCGGATGGCCCATCGGCGAAGTCCGCCATGCGCAGGTATATTCGTTTGGGATAACCGGTTATCAGGCTCGGCTAAATCCAGCGATGACATCTTCTGTGTGGGACCGACGGAGCCGTCATCCCGCGGCGTCGAAGAGTCGCTGCTCACGTCCTGCCTCCAGCAATCGTTGACAGGAAAATTTCATGAATGACTCCGCTTGGCCAGCTCTTCAAATCGAGACCCATCGGGACATTCTACGACTTAACGGCCTTAATTCGCTCGCCTACATCGCGGTAATCGATGTTGCTGCCATAAACCTCCATAAAATAGTGGAGGGCGGAACTCTTGTTTCCGGCGGTCTCGTAAGCGCAAGCGAGTTCGTAGTGCAGAGCCATGCGGGTTTCGCTATCAAGCGTTGGAAGTGCCAAAGCGCGCTCATACCAGCGCAGAGCGGCCTCGGGGATTCCCTTATCCAGGAAACACTGGGCAAGCCAAGTGTAAGTCTGCAATATTTGTGGAAATGGATGACCGTGCTCCACCGTTTGGCAAACTTTTTGTAGCTCTCCAATCGCTTCATCCAGCAAACCCATTTCGCGGAAGGCTACGCCGAGACTATAGTGCGTGTCCGGGTCCTCATCGGAATTGGCAGCATCCTCTTCGAGCTCGTGCTTTAGATCCCCAAACATGGTTGCCAAATCGATTCCAGCACTTGAAACTGCGGTGAGGCTTTCTGGCTGTTCCTCAACAGGCGGAGCTTGATTCGATATTGGAGGCCTGGCGAAAGTCGTAAACTCGGTCGAACTCTTCCAGGATGCAGACGAAGACCCCGGCGCAGCCGCAGCCATAGCGGCCGGGGCAAGAACGCGGGGAGGAGCAACGGGATGATCAACCTCAGATTTAACCGGCTGGCTTTCGATGCTAGCGTCCGCTTGTGCAAGTGCAGCAGGCGGTTTTTCAAGGAAACTGTCACCGAGCGATGCTTCCAATTCGCTCACAATGCTTGCTAGGGTGTCGATCCGTTCGGGGGCAGCAGCAACATCCACGTGCGGTGTTTCAATCTGCGCTTCGGTTGGCGCGTCGATATTGTTGCTAACAGCGTCGAATGTAGCCGCCTCCGGCACGTACGCCACTGCTTCATGCTGAGGCACCAAAGTTGGCTCGGAAGGTTCATCGTGTATCACGAGCGGCACTGTGGGAACGATTAAGACTTCAGGAACCGGCGATGATTCGAGATGAGAGGCGGAGTCTCCGGGGACCTCAGCGGTAAGATCGGCGTGGCCAGCAGAAACATCAGCGTGAACAACGGCAGGAAGATCGACGGGTGCATCAACCGGTATGGCAACATCGGGTGCGAGGGTTTCAGCGACCGCGTAAGATTGCGCTTGCACGTCCTCCGAATGCGCCGGGATTGTTTCTGTTTCTGGCTCTGATTCTGGATAATTTTCCACCACCTCTACAGAAATCTCATTCGCAGTTTCAGCAGGCGCGGCCGTCACGACCGTGCTTTCTATTTCCGCGCGCATCATCGAAACCGTGGCCGGATCGGGGTTCAGTTCCTGTAACTTTTCCAAAGCCGCATGCGCCAGCTCGATCATGGAGTTGGCAAGATAGAAGCGAATCTCCTCTATAGTTTCGGCTACAAGGCCCGCGTTATCGGTTGTTTCCGCAGTCGCATGCGTGGTTGGTTGGTCATCGATTGATATGGTAGGAGCGGCAGCGGTTTCAGTCGCGACGTCAGGAGCGGTCTCCGACGAAACAGCGCCGTCCCATTCTCCGGATAAGTCGATTTCGGATTCCGCTGCTTGCGCGGGTCCCAGTTCGAATTCGGGTGTCTTCGTGTCTGCCGTTGCAGGAATCTCAGCCGCCGGAGCGTGAAAGAACAATCCACTCAGCTCGGGCTCGGCTGCAACCGCGCTGTGTGACTCGCTGGAGGTATCCACCTGAACGACTTGAACCGTAGGCGCAACCTCCGGCACAACCACTTTCGGGAGGGTCTTGGACGCCTGATCGCCGGCGACTGCTACAGCTCCTGCCCGTTCCTCATATCGCGCCGCCAATTCTCCATAACGCGTAGCTTCTTCGGGATGCCCGGCATCGTGATAAATACTCTCCAGAGTTCGGCAGCAGACAGCGGCTTCCTTGAACCGCTCGCCTCGGTTGTATAGAGCCGCCAGCCGCTGATTTAATCGCAAGTCCCGCGGAGCCTTTGGGAGTTCGCCTAGCAAAGGTGCGAGAGCCTTGTCGGGCATGTTGTAAGAAATGAAAAGCTCGGCGTCGGTCAGAGCCGCACGAACTGCAAGTGCCACATCATCGGCGTAAATCTGCTCGATAAATGGGGCCGTCGTCTCAAGGTCTTCGATGAGTATCGAACCTTCTTCGGCGCTGATCAGCCTGGGAGCGGCAGTGCCGCCCAGTTTTCCCACAATCTGTTGGTAGTTGCGCGCGTGTAGCTGGTTCTGGGGCTCGAGTTGGGTCAGCTTCAGATAATAGTCGCGCGCCTTATCCAGATCGCCCGATTGAACGTAGGCGTGTGCGAGTAACTCGTAAACCTCGGTGAGATGGCTGTTCTCCCCTGCTTTGGCAAACAACGCCAGAATCATCTCAAGGCTTGCTGCATTCTCGCGAACATGGCTGATGATGGAGTGAAGGTTGTCAAGAATCTTTGCGGGATCGGAGGCCAAGAAAGAATCGGAATATTCGCCGTAAATCTGTAACGCCTCTTCAAAATGTCCCGAGGCCATAAGAGCATCAGCGTAACGGTTCAAACCGGCAGCGTCGTTGTGTACGCTGAGGAGTTTTCCCGCTAACACTCGCGCTTCGGGAAAACGTCCGCCTCGCACATAAGCGTCAAGCAACGCGGTCATGCCTTCCGGGTGATTGTCGAGGTCCGCAACTTTCTCGAGGTACTGAATTCCGCCAACAATGTCCCCGGAATCAACCGCCGTGCGACCGCGCAGCAGAAGTGCGTAACTATTGCCCGGATCAAGCGTAAGCATGCGGGAGAGAATTGTTTCTGCTCCCTCAAGTTGTCCTCGAGCTCGCAGGGTTTCTGCGGCGGCGGCAAAAATCTGCCATGCCTCGGCTTTTTTCCCCAAGCGAACGTAAACCTCCGCCAGCTTTGAACGCATGGCGACGTTGTCGGGATCCATTTCCAGAGTCTTCTGGAAAATTTTCACGGCCTGTTCGAGTTCTCCGCTGCGCAGAAATTCTTCAGCAACCTGTAAGTATTGGGAGCGAGCGTCGTTGAATAGGCCCTGCTGCGTGTAGAGTTCGGCGAGGCGAAGCACACCCTCGAAGGAGTGTTTTATTTTGCTGAGCTTCTTGTACATCGCGATCGCCTTCACCGTAAAGCCCTGGGTGGCATAGGCATCTCCGACGCTTTTGAAGCATTCCACGGCCTTATCGATGTTGCCGAGCCGTGAGTAAAGGTCGCCCACGGTATTCATCACCGTGAGGTCCTTGGGATCGGCCTTCAGAACCTTTTCGTATTCAGCGATGGCGTTTTGCAATTTGCCCTGCTGAACAAACTTCTCCGCGGCACTGAGGACCTTCTGTTTATTGAAGCCAAACCCGAACGCCATAGAAGTACGGACTCCAAACTCCGGTGTTTTATGACCGAATTGACCATCTTGCTAACGGGAACCTGGACTTTTTGATGGCCTGACAAGGTGATTGTACGGCTCATTGCCGCGAATCGTGTGGTTACCAAGGGTTACCGAAGGGGAGTGTACGACTGGGTTACCGCACCAACTTAGGAACTGAGAACCGAGACCTGAGAACTGGGTCTATCTATAAAACGAGGTTTAAGCTCGAACTCCGTCAGTGCGCTAGTCTGTGAGGATGGAGCACAGCGCGGTTGGCGAATACCTCGCCGATTTTCTATTACGCGGACGAGATTGCGCCTACATCCAGCGTCGCGGATATCGCACCGTCAAGTGGAGCTACCTCCAAGTAGCCCAGACCGCGTTCCGTTTTGCGCGCGAACTCGAAGTTCGCGGAGTTGTGAAAGGCGACCGCGTTTTGCTCTGGGGACCGAACTCTGCGGAATGGGTAGCCGCGTTCTTAGGTTGTGCGATCGCTGGCGTGGCCGCGGTCCCGATGGATAACGTCTCGGCTCCGGACTTTGTCCAAAGAGTCTTCGAACAGGTCAGCGGAAAGCTCTTAATTTGCTCGCGCGAACATGAATCAGAAGCCCGTGCCACTTCACTTCTTCTGGATGACTTACCCGAGATCGTATCCCGCCACCCCTCGAACCCGTACTCGCCAGCCAATGTTAGTCGCGATGACACGCTAGAAATTGTTTTTACCTCAGGCACCACGGCCGAACCGAAAGGTGTCGTTATCAGTCACGGAAATGTTCTCGCCAATGTGGCGCCTCTCGAAAGCGAAATTAGCAAATACTTAAAATACGAGCGCTTCGTCCATCCGGTTCGATTTCTCAACCTCTTGCCGCTCAGCCATGTCTTCGGACAGTTCCTTGGAATCTTTCTCCCGCAGCTTATGGGCGGCACAGTGGTGTTTCAAGAATCGTTGAATCCGAGCGAAGTAATGGGCACGATCCGGCGAGAGCGCGTTTCGGTGCTCGTTGCTGTCCCTCGAATGCTGCAATCGTTGAAAGAAAAAATAGAGCGCGATCTCGACGCCCAAGCGAATCTAGAAAAATTCAAAAAGCGTTTTCAGGCCGCAAAGGACAGACACTTCTTGCTCCGGTGGTGGATGTTCCGCAACATCCGCAAGCAATTTGGGTGGAAGTTTTGGGCTTTCATTTCCGGCGGCGCAGCGCTCGACGGCGAAACCGAGGATTTCTGGGATCGTCTTGGCTATGCAGTAATACAAGGCTACGGCCTCACCGAAACCACTTCTCTGATCAGCGTCAATCACCCGTTCCGTCTCGGCAAAGGATCAATAGGAAAAGTTCTCGCAGGACGCGAGGTCAAGCTTGCGCCCGACGGAGAAATTCTTGTTCGGAGCAAAGGTGTCGCAACAAGTTATTGGACTGGGCAGGGGTTGCAGCCAGTAGCAGGCGAGGAGGGCTGGTACCGAACCGGTGACATCGGAGAACTCGATGCCGCAGGCAATCTTTATTTCAAAGGACGAATTAAAGATGTAATCGTCACTCCCGCCGGAATGAAAGTCTACCCAGAGGACCTCGAAGCGGCTCTTCGTCGTCAACCCGAAATAGAGGATAGCGTCGTCGTGGCGTTGCCGAACAACGGGAACGCCGAACCTTATGCAGTTCTCATTCTTCGGGACAGAACACAGGATGCCGACGCCACTGTGAAGCGTGCGAACGAATCACTTGCCGAGTTCCAACACATCCGGCTCTGGCATGTCTGGCCGGATGAAGACTTCCCGCGAACCTCGACACAGAAACCCCGTAGAAATGTAATCCAAGCCCAAGTGCTGTCCAGGGAGCTTGGCAACTCCGTCCAATCTTCTCCAACTCCGCTCTCAGAACTGATCGCGCGGATAACCGGGCGCTCTCCCACCAACCTGTCATTAAGCTCCAGCCTCGAAGCCGACCTCAACCTGAGTTCTCTAGATCGGGTGCAGCTTCTTGGCGCGCTCGAAGACCGTTATCAAATTGATCTCAACGAAAACAGCCTCGGATCGCTGAGTACGGTGGGCGATCTGCAGCGTATGTTGCAGGGAGAATCTCTCGCGCGCGTGACTTATCACTACCCGGCGTGGGTCCAACGCTGGCCGATCACCTGGATTCGCTCGATTGCTCAGTATCTGCTGCTGCGGCCGGCGGTGTTTTTCCTGGGACGCCCGCGCGTCGAGAGACGGGAAAATCTTTTTGGCTTAAATGGTCCGGCATTAGTGATCTGCAATCACGTCTCAGATGTGGATTTCGGTCTTGTGATCGCGGCATTGCCCAAACGTCTGGGAAGCCGGCTTGCGATTGCGACTGCGGGCGAGACACTCGAAGCCTTGCGGTCCCCGAATCCCGGCAGGAATGTTTGGGTAAAGATCTACGATTGCCTGAAATGGTTCCTAGCTGTGTCCCTGTTCAATTTGTTCCCCCTGCCCCGTCAAGCAGGTTTTCGAGAGAGTTTTGCGTACGCGGGCGTATCCGCGGATCATGGCTACAGCATATTGGTTTTTCCGGAAGGCCGGCATACCACGAACGGGAATCTGCAACCCTTTCGCGCAGGCATCGGATTACTCGCAAAGAATCTCAGAATCCCAGTCGTCCCTGTACGCTTGTACGGGTTGTTCGAGCTCAAGCAAGGTGGAAAAAGATTTGCACGGCATGGACAGATTCGCGTGAAAATAGGTCCTCCGATTATCATCGACCCGACAACGGAACCGGAAGCTATCACCCGAGAATTGGAGGAAAGAGTTAGACAACTATGAAGGGAAAGGCCGATCTAGCGCTGAGCTTTATAAACACCGGAGAAACAGCCAAAGCCGCCCAAAGTCACAGTTTCAACAACAATCCCACAGGAAAACTAACGAATACCGAGTCATTTCCCAGCGAAAATACAGGAACTACTGTATGGACAAGGCATCGTGACCAAATCAGGCCGATGTTACAACTCTGTGGTTAAATCGGTAAATGTTCGCACGTAAGGTCCGGGTGGAATACGAAGAAAATGGGCAACGCCACCCCTGTCCCATAAAGTGGCTGGACAATTTCTCCATGCGTAGCTTCACAAACGCGACCGTCTTCGACGACACCCTCCCCATCGCCGACGGAGTAATGGAGATCGGAACAAACGTCCCGTTAGATCAATTGAGAGACGCGATGGAAGATTGGTTTAAGCGGAAAAGCTATATTCCCAAGCAAGCCTCGTTGAAAATATCCGAGTGAACCGGGCTTGTCTGGGGCGGACACTCTTTCCGCCGCCTTTGGGGTTGGTTTTGATCTTCGTATGGCAAGATCAGAACCCTTCAACCCGGCACTGATCACTTTTCGTAGTGAAGTAACGAGAACACGTCATAACCTTTAAGCTTCTCTCGGCCTTTGAGAAAGTCCAACTCGACCACAAATCCTAGGCCGCAGATCTTCGCGCCTAGCGAAGTCGCCAAATGCGTGGTCGCTTCGGCTGTGCCACCCGTAGCCAGCAAGTCGTCGACGATGATTACCCGCTCACCTTTCTTGATAGCGTCTTTGTGAATTTCGAGCGTGTTCGTTCCATATTCCAGGGCGTAGTCATATTTCGTCGTCGCAGCCGGAAGCTTGCCCGGTTTTCGTACGGGAACGAATCCGGCATTCAAGCGATAGGCGAGCGCCGGGCCGAAGATGAATCCACGCGCCTCCATCCCGAGAACCAGATCGATGTCTTTATCAATGTAATGCTCAGCCAGCGCGTCGATTAGCTCCGCAAAACCACGTTTGTCTTTGAGGAGGGTGGTGATGTCGTAGAACAGAATGCCAGCTTTGGGAAAATCCGGAACTTCGCGAATGAGCGATTTCAGCGGTTCACAATTGATTGCTGCCCTGATTGGCAGAGGATTCGTTGACATTACCAGGCTCCTTCAATTCGAAAATTGGTCAGTCCAGAAACAGGCTTGGCTTCGGACTCTTCAACATTATCTACTCGTGCCGCTCGCGGACCCTGTTGCAAACGACATCGAAGACCCGCTAGTTGATCGCGAGTGCCCATAGCCAAAACTTCCACGCTCGAATCTGGATTATTGCGTACCCATCCCGCAATTCCCAGTGTTTTCGCTTCCCGCTCGACAAACCACCGGAAACCCACCCCCTGAACACGCCCTCGGACCACAAAGCGTCGAGCCTGCAAGCCCTTTTCCTGGGAGTTCATTTCTCTAGCACTTTCCATCATCTTATGTGGCGCGGACACTCCTGTCCGCGACAAAAAGACAAGGCTCTGATGCTAACCAGGCATCGTGGAGAAATCGGGAGGGCCCGACTTTCAGTCGGGCCGAAGGTCGATGTAGCGACGCTTACGGCACGACCGGAGGTCGTGCCCTCCCGGTTCGACCCACCGTGAACCTCAACCTCGTCCATACTCCGTAATCTCGCCGTCCACCGCGACGGCCACATACTTGTGCGTCTCTACGTCCCGAAACTGAACAACCTGATGCTTCTCCCGAGCCAGTTGTCCCCATCGGCTCGGCTTGTCACGGTTTTGCTCGATGGCTTCAAACTGCCTGCCGTTCATCGCGAAATGAACCATTCGCAAGCGCCCACTGCCGACCCGCTTAATTCGCAGCTTCTTGTCATCAATCGTGACTTGAGGCTCGTTCATGAGCTGCATGGCCACGGATTGCAGCAGTCTCTCTTCGGGATTCGTCGCTTCTCCCACTTCGGCCTCAAAAACCAGTGACTCAACGCCAGATGGAACCGAAGATTAATCGGTTTGTTCCACGGGCTAACTACTTCGATTCTTAACTATTCTAATTCGCGGGGCCACCGACCAAGCGCGAACGACCAACGACTATCTGTCCCCCTTCAGCATATCCAGCACTCGATCAAAGTCGTCCAGCGTGGAATACTGAATTACGATCCTACCTTTCCCTTTGCGGTCGTGGATCTTCACGCGAACTCCTAATATTTTCTCCAATTCAGATTGAGCCGCGCGAACATTTGGATCAACCGGGCGTGACGGTGCCGGCTCTGGATGCTTTCCCTCGTTTAAGAGAATCGTATTGTCGACCAATTGCTTGAGGAAGTTCACGGTGAAATGATTCCGGGCCGCGTCGTCAGCGATGCGCTCGATTTGTTTTGGATCTGGAAGCTGCAGCAGGATGCGAGCCTCGCTGAATCCCAATCGTCCAGCGGCAAGATGTTCTTGCACACTTTCCGGGAGCCGCAATATGCGCATGTAATTCGAAACCGATTCGCGAGCAACGCCCGTGCGCTGGCCAATCTGTTCCTGCGTCAGCCCGAAGTCGCGGCTTAATCTTGAAAAGGCGTTGGCTTGCTCCAAGCAATTCAGATCCCGGCGTAGCAGGTTTTCGACAATCGTCATCTCCGCAGCTTGTTGCTCGGAAACAGTTCGCACGATGGCGGGAACTGTTCCTATTCCAGCCAGTTTGGAAGCCAGGCATCGCCGCTCGCCAATGACCAGAATATAGCGACCGGCGTTTCCGGGTCGCACGACAATCGGCTGGATCAATCCATTGCTTCGGATCGATTGAGCCAACTCTTCGAGCGCATCCTCGTCAAATCGCTGGCGCGTTTGATATGGGTTCTCGTCGATCGCATCGAGCGGAATCTGGACTACCTCGTCGGCACCGGGTGTTCGCGCCGCTTGGACCTCTGCTAGAACGGCGCGGTGTTCCACGCTTTCTTCATCCGCAGGAGTAGCCACAGGCATCGACACAACCGCCCGAGGCCTTCCAGGGAGCAGAGAATCAAGGCCACGCCCAAGGGCACGGCGCTTGTCCGAATTCTTTTCGGGCGTTGCTTTGTCTTTATCGAGCGCAATCTTTTCTGCAGTTGTCATCTTTGCCTTTCCAAGTTCAGGTGGCGATAGCCGCCCCTCGGCTGTCAGGCCGAGCTGATAGTCGGCGGGCCAACTCACCGATCGGCGATATTAATTGTGATGAGCTTGTTCCGCTCCTTCCATCGCTTCCAACGAGGTGCGTTTACGACTTGTTTCTCTTGCTCAATATTTCCCGCGTCGGCAGGTGCATCTTCCTTGGTCGCGGGTACGTAGTGACCCAGAATTTCCGTCGCCAGCTCGATATAACTCTCGGCTCCCTTCGACCGAACGTCGTAAAGAAGAACTGGCTTGCCGTGACTTGGCGCCTCCGCTAGGCGAACATTGCGCGGAATGCTTGTCTTGCACAACTTGTCGCCGAAGTACTTCTTCAGCTCCTCAGTTACTTGTTGAGCTAAATTGGTACGGTCGTCGAACATCGTCAGGACAACGCCTTCAATTGCGAGATCAGGATTGAGGCTGGCGCGAATTCGTTCGATCGTGTCCAACAATTCAGAAACGCCTTCTAAAGCGAAATACTCGGCTTGCATCGGAATAAGCACGGAGGTCGCCGCAGTGAGACTGTTTAACGTAAGAAGGTCGAGCGCGGGAGGGCAATCCAAGACAATAAACTCAAAGCGTTCCTGGATCGGCTGAATAGCGTCGCGGAGCCGAAACTCGCGCCTCTCAGCCTCGACGAGTTCTATGTTTGCCCCGATGAGATTCTTGTGTCCGGGAACAATCGACAAGTGCTTGAGCTGGGTGTCTTTCAAGGCCTGTTCAGCCGTAGCTTCACCCATCAGTAAGTGATAAGTGCTTAGGCGTTCTGGGTCTTTGGCGAATCCCAAGCCGCTGGTTGCATTGGCCTGCGGATCGCAATCTATCAGCAGCGTCTTCACGTCTGCGGCAGCAAAGGACGAGGCCAGATTGATGGCGGTTGTGGTTTTACCGACTCCGCCTTTTTGATTGGCGACGGCGATTACGCGTCCCATTTAGTTTTTGAGAGAACCGAGAGTTAAGAGCAAGATATGCGAAATGGGGCGGCGTTGGCAATGCCGCATTTCGGTGCAGGTTGATATTTAGGGCAATGCGGGATTTTGGATAGAAACGTTCCACGTGGAACATTCCGGACGAATGGACCTTACCGATGAGAGATGGTTTCGCAAAATGTTCCACGTGGAACACTATTGGAGCTGTCTGGCCTTAGTCCACTTTAGGTTGGCGATGGAAAGATTCGGGCTACGATAAGCCAGTTTCTGATGGTTACTTCCCACCTGTTTACGTAGTTGAGGATTAGCTTCCTTGGTTCACCGTTCCGAGAAGCAGAATTCGCTTTTGCGAATTCGGCAATGGAACTGGCGGATGCCATTGGATGAAGGGACTCGCGCCCTTTGCGGTTGCTATTTGGTTCTCGCCGATTAAGAGAGAAATCATTCCTTCTGGTTTTAGAAGATCGAACGCTGTCGGGAGGGCGATATCGAATCGCTCGACCGCCCGCAAGGTGACTACGTCGGCAACTCCACGGAAGGCCTCCGCCCTACCGGTAAATACCTCCACATTTCCGAGCGCAAGCAGACGAATCACCTCGCGCAGGAAAGTCGTCTTCTTGCTATTCGACTCGATTAGGGTGAGCTCGATATCCGACGCCCAAAGCTTGATCGGGAGTCCGGGAAATCCTGCTCCGGAACCGATATCAACGACATCGGCTTTGAATGCAGTCTGGGGAAAGATGTGCCGCGCCGCGAAAAGCGACTCCCCAAAATGCCGGGTCACAATTTCATCCGGATCACGTATAGCGGTGAGGTTGATTTTCGCGTTCCATTTCAGTAACACATCGATGTAGATCGATATACTCGACAACTGCCGTTGCGACAGTTCAGTCGAGTCCGAGTCGCTCGAAGTGCGCAGAAACGGCTCAAGCAAGGCGGCTATGCGGGCGAGTTCCATTGTGTTGTTTTGATTGTAAAGGGTGAGCTTCGATTGCTGAGCGTTGCTGGAAGGAGTAAGCGCTGCCGGCCTGAGAACATTCCAGTCGCTGATCACATCGCTTTCTGTGGTTTCGGCGGCCCTTCACTCAATTCTGAGCGCAAAAGGGGAGGTGAGGACTTCTTGCACTAATCCGGACGGATCTGGCGAGTGAAATATTGTCGCTCGACAGTCCGAAAATCCCACTAACTGGAGCCAGTTGCCAGCTGCAGGTTTCTCCGTTCTCAGCGTCGGGGGCGACGGTTTAGAGGAATTTGCGCCGATATTGATTTCTGAGAAATGCAACAAGATTTGGAATTGCATCGGACTTTTCGACCCGAATACGAATACGGCGACGCAGGCTAATAGGCGCGGATTCGAAGGAACACTACGACTCCCGCTGGATGCGGAGTGTAGATCGGTTGAAGGATCTGAGGAACTCCGTACCAAGTCACTTGCGCGCCAATTGCGGTGGAAAGATGCGGGATGTTTCCGATATCGCGGTCGTAGCCAAGGGTGTAAGCTTGGATTCGCCCGATATATCTTTCAGTAAATCCTATAGGTATAGGGTTATCACCGAGTAATAACTCACTGGTGCGATCCACGTTTTCGATGCGGGTCCACGCATAATTTTTGCGAAAGAATTGAACCGTTGACTCGGCTAAATATCCGTTGCCTACATCTCCACTCGTTAGGCTTTGGTTTCTTCCCCAGACTAGCGTTGTCGCCCAGTTGCCATTGTGAAGAGGTCGGTTATACATCACCGACGCTGTCATGCGGCGAATGTCTTCTGCTGGCACGAAGGCTTCCGGACTGTGGAGCTGGGCTATGGAGTATTGAGCGCTCCAGTTTTGTCCGGGGTTAACTGTTATGCGCGTCGACCAGGAATCGATTTTGCCGGAGTCTATATCCCAGCGGAATTCATCGGGCTCGCGGCCGTGGAATCCTGATGCTTCTAACCTGACGATTCTGTGTGTTACGCCAGCCGTGATGACGTCATCGGCAATGTGTGTCGAATCTTCGAAGTGGTGCCCGAGAGGGGCAATGGGATTCTCGGCTGCCGAAGCACGATGAGGAAATGCGGCTGGTCCCGTTGCGGGATCTCCGACTGGAGCCGCATAAAAGGAGATCATGGTGTCCTCGCCTGCCATGTAATCGTAGGATACTGCAAGTTCCATAAAAAAGTTGTGGGGATGCTGGGCGTCGGTGATGGGGCGTCCATAGGCGGTTTCGCCGACCTGAAATAGTTCAGGATAGCGGCGTTCTGAAATCGTCGCGGGTTCAAGGCTCAGCATTGTCCGAAAGGTCAGGGTGCCTGGGCCAACTTTTCGTTCGGCCATGGGCATAATCCAATTGGTCGAGAAGAGCTTGTCAGCGCCGCGAGGGCCGGTCTGTTGGATGTAATTCAAAAAGGCAACACCGTGCAGCATAAAGGTCCAATTGCCGCGACTCGCCATCAGCATTTGGGATGGAGTTGAGTTGGGCTCGGCATCTGTGCCGGAAGTTGAGTGGGATTGCAGAAATTCGATGAAGGAATCCGATGGCATCGTCATCCGCTTTTTATCGGACGATTCCGACATCGGTCCCATTTGCATACCCGGCATGCTTTCCATAGTGCCGCCGCCGGTCATTTGCATTTGCCCAGAAGATTCCTGGGAAATTAGCGGCAGAGCCAGCATTGCGATGGCCGCTAGTAATAGAAATATTGCTCGCACTCTCCGCCTCCATGCGTGTCTTTAATCAAAACAAAAACAGTGATTGTTAGCCGCGGCTGCAGTTCCTATGGCGGCTGTCGTTACTGTTTCTGGCTAGATACGCAAAGGGGAATTCGTAGGCGGAGGGACTGACGAAGCCACGCTTGGAAAGAAGAAAGTTTCATGGCCGCTGGTGATAGGCGGCATTCTGAACGAATTCTCAGAAGGATGTTGCGGGGAAAAAGAATTGAACGCGTACTCTGGCAACGCTTCGGAATTGTGATGAGCGCTACAACATTGATGACTTGACGATCTCGGGCAGTGAGATTTATTCCCGTGTCCGTGACATGTCCTGTGTATTGTCTGCGGTGCAGCCTGTGGCAAGAGGGCTTGTGCATCGAGCAGCACAAAGACACTCAGAAGAATCGATCCAACTAGCCTTGAGCCAAAGGACATCACAGAAGTTATGATGCGTCCGAGACGCAACGTTTACAATACGACTTTCGTGCCAGACTGGCGCTAGTTGTAAGCGATTGAAAACAAGCAACATCCCATAGGCAAGCGAGAATTTCATAGCCTTTAACAAAGTGCTCGGATACAATCCCACTGCGTTTGAGCTTTGCAATTTTGCAGTCCCCAGATTCCCCGCTCCGTAGCGTGACCTGCCTGCAGAACTCCCCTGAGCTTCAGCGCCACATTCAATTAAAGGAAGCAAGCAAAGTTATGGAAACAGGAACAGTAAAGTGGTTTAACGACGCCAAGGGATATGGATTCATCAGCCGCCAGAGCGGTGAAGACGTATTCGTGCATTTCTCAGCCATTCAAGCCGGCGGATTCCGCAGCCTGCAAGAGGGGCAGCAAGTTCAATTTGATGTGGTCAAGGGCCCCAAGGGGTGGCAGGCCGAGAATGTAAAGGCCGCATAAATCACAAGACCAGAATTCAGTAAGGGCGGCCTGCGGGCCGCCTAGTTTTTTGGGAAATAATCAAGGCTGGGAATCGCGGATCAGAACTACATCAGAATCGACATGGCCGCGGATCAACGCGAGCTTGCTGCCATCGAGAGACCACCCAAAGCTGTCACCGATCTGCTCCGAATCAAAACTTGTGATGTGTTTTCCTGGCGAGCCGTCCAGGGGTTGTTGCCATAAATTATCGACGCCGTTTTCGCGAACCGGATAAATAACAGATTTTCCGTCGCGAGAATACTGAATGCTGCCTTGGGGCAGATGCTCGAAAGCCAACAGATTGGATGTCTTGCCGGTATCAGTTGCTACGAGTGCCAGTTTTGCTTTGTGATCGCCGAGATGGTCAAAGGTTCCGAAAGCTGAGACTTTGCCGTCAGGTGAAATATCGAAGCGTGTCGCAACGAGTTGGTCGGAGATGCGCTGCGGCGATCCGCCATCAATCGGAACCTTAAACAATTTGCTCCCATTCGACTGGTCAATGTAGAAGACCCACTGTCCGTCGGGAGAACAGACGGGAGACGCGTCCAACTTGCCTTCGGTGATCTCCTTTATATTTCCGCCGCCGGCGTCCATGCGCGCGATGTCCTGAGACCGCTTGCCGCCGCGTCCGGCCAATGTAAAAACAAAGTAGCGGGCGTTGGCGCAGGCCGAGGGTTCAGCTGCCAATCCGTCTCCCTGGCTGGCCGAAATTAATTCGGTTTTCGATCCCGAAGCGGGGTTAAAGAGGGTCAAGGCCAGGCCTTGAGAAATGAGCAATTGCCCGTCGGCGGTCCAGGCAAAATTCTCTGCAGGCTTTCCTGAAGTTACCTGTTGCGCGTGGCCGCTATTCGGAGTTGCGGCTGGGGTTGTGAATAGATCCCATCGGCTTTGCTTGAGCACTGTCGCTAAAGAATGCCCGTCGGGCGCCACACTGAGATCCGAATAGTTGTTGATGTCTCGAGTGATGAGACGCGATTTCGCTTCAGGATAGGAAATAAATGCGATTTGATTCAAGGTAAAGTTAGAAGTCTGATCGCGCAACAAAACCAACACACCCCGGCCGTCGGGCATCCAAGCCGGATCACTAAGAATTCCGAAGCTCGCTTTGAAGAATAGTTTTGGTTGGCCGGTCTTCGCATCGATCAAGATAAGGCCGGAGATGGCATCCTCCGGCTGACGGATGCCAGCAATAATCACCTTGCCGTCAGGGGACCAGGCCGGATCGTAGACTCCCGAACTCATTGGTCCGGAACTCAAAACCTTTTCGTCTCCTCCTTCAGCGGATTGAACGATCAGCTGATATTTATCCTCGTCAGGATCGTTGTAGCGGAGGAATGCAAAGTGGCTGCCGTCGGGTGAAAACGTAATGTTCGAGTCAATATCGGTCACTAGCTTCTGCGGCGTTCCTCCGAGAACCGGGGCGCGGTAAAGATATTCCAAAGCGTCACTGCCGGCCTCGCTTCGAATGAAATATAGGTAATTGCCGTCCGGCGAGAAGCGCAGTCCCTTGTAGTGCACGAGTGCCGGCGGAACGACCTCGGTATTGCTGTCGGTAGGGACATTGCGCAGCAACAGGCTTTCCTGGCCATTGTCATCCTTTACGTTCAGGATGTACTTTCCGTCGGGAGAGATGGCAGCAAGCGACGCCTTACCGGTGTCGGTGATCTTCTTGACCGAAACATTTTCAAAAGGCGCCGTGCGGCCTCGGGAAAGGAAAGAATAAATTCCGTATGCAGCGGCCGCGATTAGTACAAGTGCAACCAGGGACGTAACGGTCGCACCGAGTTTGTTTCCGCGGACCGCCGTAACTATTCTGGAACTACTTGCCGGCTTGATTGTGGATGAGGTCGAAGCTAGCGGAATTTCCACGCGAGAACCTGAAGTCGCGAGGCCGCGACCCGAGCCTGCGTCACGCTTTAATCGCTTAAGATCTCCACGAAGATCGGCAGCGGATTGATAGCGCAGCTCGCGATCCTTCTCCAGTGTTTTACCGATGATTTCCTGAAACTTGAGCGGAAGAGCAGGGTTGACTTCAATAGCTGGAACCGGCTCGCGCTCGAGAATCGCGTTGAAGATCACGGCTGAAGTCTTTCCGTGAAATGGAAGCCGGCCGGTCGCTAGCTGATAAATTACGATTCCCAGCGAAAACAAGTCGGTGCGGGCGTCCAGAGTTTCGCCGCGAGCCTGCTCTGGCGACATGTAAGCGATGGTACCGACGGTGCTGCCGGGGCTGGTCAGTTGAGCTGTACCGGGATGACCTAGTGTCGCCATATCGGCGACGTTGTGCGACCCTTGCGTCAATTTGGCGAGACCAAAATCCAAGATTTTTGCAACACCACGCGGGGTCACAAACACATTCGCTGGCTTGATATCGCGGTGAACAATGCCTTTGGCATGAGCCGCGTCAAGCGCGTCCGCAAGTTGAGTGCTGATTTCGAGTACCCGATCGAGCGGCATCGGTCCGCCAGCCAGGAGGGCGTCGAGACTCTGGCCGTCGAGTAGTTCCATCGCGATGAAGGATTGAGCGTCAGCATTCTCGACTGCGTAAATCGTGCAAATGTTTGGGTGGTTCAGGGCGGAAGCGGCCCGAGCTTCCAACATGAAACGATCAAGAGCGGCGGTTTCGGTAGAAAGTTCTGGAGGCAGGAATTTCAAGGCGACCCGACGGCCGAGAGTAGTATCCTCGGCCTCGTAAACTACGCCCATTCCGCCGCTGCCCAGACGGCTCAGAATGCGGTAATGCGATATTGTCTCGCCGATCACTTCAGAGAATCATAAAGGTGAAGCGGTTGTGCGTCCAGCGGAGGAAGTTTAGAGATTTTCTTCAGAGCGATGGGGCGCCCCTAAGTTACTTCGGGACAATTCCCCTTGGTAATCTTGTCGCGTTTTTTCCTCTCACGCATACTCCCTTCACCTACCACAGAACCTGGGAGACGGGGTTGGGAATGGAGATTTAGGGTCACCATTTCTGGCCCCGATTTTTTGCAGTGCCTAAATAAGCAACACATTCCGTTTGTTTTGTGACAACTCTTCGGTTTCCTTCGGGTTAATCCTCTAAAATCAGGGCATTCAAATTTATCTGTGGCGAGTGTTCGTCTGTGGGCGTAACCGAATAACCAGGAATGAGGAGTGATGGCAATGAAGAGAGCTGGGTTGGTGGGTGTTGTGTTCTGTGTGGTGGTGGCGACCTTTGCTGCCGACGTTGACCAAACTAAAGCTGGAGACCGTATCCAGGCGGCAGCCGCAGTGCTGGATGATATTCAGAAGACTCCAGATAGGGGCATTCCAGAAGATGTTTTGGGTTCCGCGGAGTGCGTGGCAGTTGTCCCCTCGATGCTAAAAGCCGGCTTCGTAGTTGGCGCGAGATACGGCAAAGGCGTAGCCAGTTGCCGGACATCTACGGGTTGGAGCGACCCGGCGTTTCTGACCATTGAAGGTGGCAGCTTCGGGCTGCAAATCGGAGGACAAGCTGTCGATCTGGTGATGCTTATCATGAATCAGCAGGGCATGAACAATCTGCTTTCCAGCAAATTTAAGCTTGGCGCGGATGCCAGCGTTGCCGCCGGCCCTGTGGGGCGAGCCGCCACTGCCGACACGGATTGGAAAATGCGCGCTCAAGTACTGAGCTATTCGCGCGCACGTGGTGTGTTTGCCGGTTTAGAACTGGACGGAGCTGTGATCAAGCAGGATCAGGACAGCACAAGGGAGTTTTATGGCAGCGTAGTTCCCTTCAGTACTTCTCTCGAGAAAGCCGATGCGCCCGCTGGAGCTTATCCATTTTTGCAAACGCTGGCAAAATGGGCGAAAACTGCGAGCAAGTAAGGATAGGAGCGTCCATCGATCCTCAGGCCCGGTTCTTTCTTCAAAGTGAAGAACATCGCTCATGTAGACGATAACTGTTTACACTCAATACGGGCGGCGAAGCCCCTTGCCGCCCATTTTCCCGGGGGAATGCGTCAGCGATTCGAGTACGCGCTGGTCTGGTTGATCGTCAAGACCATCGGGGCGCTGCCTCGTCCACTCGCACGAATGTTAGGAATCGCCCTGGCATGGGTGGTTTACGTGCTGCATGTACGCCTGCGCTGGGTGGGAATGCGGAATCTGGAACTCGCCTTTCCAGAAAAAAGCCGCCATCAGCGCGCGAGAATTCTGCGGGGAGTATTCACTTCTCTTGGACGCCAGTTGGCCGAACTGTGTTTGTTCCCCAAATATACTGTCGAGAATGTCAGCAAGGTTGTGGTGTATGACGGATTCGAGAACTTCGAACGCGCCTTAGAGCGTGGCAAGGGTGTGTTGTTTCTGACTGCGCATCTTGGGGCGTGGGAACTCTCCGCCTTCGCGCACTCGCTGTACGGTCATCCTCTGCACATCGTGATGCGGTCTTTGGATAACGTTTACATTGATCGCCTGGCGCGCCGCTACCGCACCATGCATGGCAATTCAACGGTTGATAAAGACGACTTCGTTCGAGGACTTCTTTCCGCGATGAAAGCAGGAGAGACGGTTGGTATTCTCATGGACACAAACATGACTCCGCCTCAGGGCGTGTTTGTGGATTTCTTTGGCATCCCCGCATGCACGGCAAGTGGTTTGGCGCGCATCGCTTTGCGAACAGATGCGGCGGTGGTGCCGGGGTTCACCATTTGGGACCCCGCGTTGCGCAAGTACCGTCTGCGCTTTGATACCCCCGCTAAGTTGATTCGCACTGGAGACGATGACGCCGACATCGTCGCCAACACAGCGCTATTCACAAAGATTATCGAAGATTACGTGCGGATGTATCCAGACCAGTGGCTGTGGGTGCATCGGCGCTGGAAGACACGGCCTGAAAGGGAAGGGGGGCTGTATTGAAGGTAGTTGGTCTCAAAGAGACGACGTTTCTTCGCTCCGCAAAATTCACTGGGTCGGACCCGAATACAACTTCCTGACATCGATTTCTTTGCCCAATTGCCCCTACAGGGTAGACTTACTCCCATGATTAGAGTTGCAGCGTTTCTCATGGTCGGGATCATGGGTGTTTCTGCCCTTGGGCGGGCGGTCGACAATGCCTTCGAACTTGCACTACCGGAGCACCGGGGACAATTGCGCTGGTCTGCGGAGGGATTTAAGGTTATTCAGTCCTCCGCCAAACCGGGTGGGCACGAGATCGGGATTCGTGGTAGTGATGAATCCGGTCGTCTTACTTTTCTGGCCTTCTTATTCCTTATTCCTGAACAGGCACCGCTGAGCGGCGCAAAATGCCGAGATGGCGCTCTCGAAGAAGAGAAGAAGACCAATTCGACGTTGAAGGTTCTGAGTCTCGCTGACGACGCCTGGCCTGGCAAATCTGTGGTTTCTCTCGTTAGCTACTCCGCGAAGAATGGCAACAATAGAACGGTGTACTCGGTACGCGGCTTCTTAGCAGCTGCCGACATCTGCGGCGATCCAGAGGTGTACAGCGACGCACCGATCAAGGCTGATGACAGGGACATAAGGGGAATTTTTGATAGCTATGAATTCGACGAGAACTATATTCCGAGGTTCAAAGACGTGTTCCTTTACGGGCAGATTCTCTACAACGCCCATTTGTATAAGGCGGCAGCGCCAATTCTTGAGATGGCCCTAGCGAAAGTAGGGGAGAATTCCGGCGCCGACGTGAAGACCATGAGAAGAGTCGTGACCGACCAGGCGGGAATGGCGTACGGAATGGCCGGAGACATCCCGAGGGCGCGCGCTATCTTCGAGAAGGCGGTCGCAGAAGATCCAGATTACCCGATGTATTATTACAACCTGGCTTGCGCGGATGCCGAAGAGAAAAATCTGGCGAGAGCTCAGGTCCATCTACAAGCCGCTTTCGACCGGAAGGCAAACGTCCTACCCGGCGAAAGTATGCCAGACCCCACAACTGACGACTCCTTCATGCCTTATCGCGATAATAAAGATTTCTGGGGCTTCTTAGCGTCCTTGGACCCCAAAGCAGTAGGGCATTGACCAAGCCGAACTTGAAACGTCCTCATTTGCGGCTGCCAAACTTCGCAAGGTTTTTTCCTCAGAACCAATCGCTGCGATAGGCGATCCACCAGCTCAAAAACACGATTGGAATGGTTGCCCCCAACGCCCACCAGAGCGGCAGCGTGAAATCTGCTACTAATCCCAGAAGCGTGAATGAGATCCAAAATATCTTCTTTTCCATGCAAGAACTGTGTGGTCCCTTGCAACATTGTAGTCCTTGGCTTTTCTTTCATCGGACAAACGTATAAAAAGGTGCAATGAGAGTAAGCGCGCTCGCGGAATCGGTCGGAGCTCGGGTTCTGGGAGACGGAAAGATTGAAGTGACTGGCATTTCAAGTATCCGGTCGGCCGCAGCAGGGGATCTGGTTTTTGTCGAGGATGAAAAGAATCTTCGGCTCGCCCTCGAGTCTGAGGCTTCCGCCGTGATTGCGGGCAGTTTCGCCACAAAGAAGACTTATCCCAAGCCGATCCTGATTTCGAAACAACCTCGCCTCAGTTTTGCTTATGCAGCGAAAGCGCTTCGTCGCAAGCCTGCCCGGCAACCGGGAATTCATTCCAGTGCGGTTGTGCCTTCATCCGCTCGTCTGGTTAAGAATGTTACGGTCGAAGCACGCGCCGTCATTGGAGAAGACGTTGAGATCGGTGACGGATCGTCCATTGGAGCGGGATGCGTCATTGGCGCGGGTGTTCGGATCGGACGCGATTGCGTGCTTTATCCCAACGTGACGATCTATCCCGGCGCGCGGCTCGAAGACCGCGTAGTCGTACATGCTGGCGTCGTTTTAGGCAGCGACGGCTTCGGGTATGTTCGCGATGACGCAACTGGCCACTACGAAAAGTTTCCGCAGATCGGCAAACTTGAGATTGAGGACGACGTTGAGATCGGCGCCAATACCACGATTGATCGCGGAGCACTGGATACGACTCGCATTGGCCGGGGCACGAAGATCGACAACCTTGTCCACATCGGCCACAACTGCCAGATTGGCGAGGATGTTGTCATTGCCGCGCAGACCGGCCTTTCGGGAAGCATCACCGTTGAAGATGATGTGGTGCTTGGCGGGCAGGTGGGAATCGGGGAACATGCCCGAATCGAAGAGGGAGTCATGCTCGGCGGACAAGGCGGCGTTTTGCCAAATAAGGTACTGCGAGGGAAGGGCGTGGCGTTTTGGGGCACTCCGGCCCGTCCGGTGCGCGAGTATTTGAAACAGTTGGGCGTTCTTGAACGTCTCGCTAAAAAGAAATAATTGGGGGTGCCCCCAAACCGGTCGATCGCAGTCACCAGAGAACAGTTTGTTATCCTCTCCATGTGTTTCGCATCCACAAGAGCGCGTGGCTTTTAGTTCTTCTCTCGGCTGTTCTTCAGATCATAATTTTCCCGCTTGCGAATCTATATGTGCTCTGCTGGGTCGCAGTGGCGCCTTTGTTGGTGGCGCTCTCTCGCGCGCGGCAGCCCGACACACTGCAACTTACCGAAGGCGTCAAGTTGCTTCCTGCGTCGCCACTGCAAGGTTTCGTGATGGGATACGTCTGCGGCATTCTTTGGTATGCGGGGAGTTGCTATTGGATTTTCAGCACGATGCGCCAATATGGAGGCGTAAATACGCTCGCCGCAATCGGTATCCTTATACTCTTTTGCCTCTACCTCGGCCTTTATCAAGGTGCCTTCGGCCTGCTGATGACCGTACTCGCCGGCAAAAAATCGTTCAACCCACGCGCGTTGCTGTTGTCGCCGGTGGTGTGGGTCGCTGTCGAGCTCGCGCGAACTCGCATCACTGGATTTCCGTGGGACCTTCTTGGCATCGCCCAAGTGGATAACATCCCGCTCGCTCGAATTACCACATTCACGGGCGTCTACGGCCTATCTCTGGAGGTCATGATCGTAAATGCCGCATTCGCCGCCAGCTTTCTTGTCCATCGCGAGAAGCGCAAGACGCTCCTGCTGGCAGCAGTCTGCGCGGCTGTCGTCCTGCAATCCGGACGTCTTATACCGGCGCCTCCATTTGCCTCTGACCACGTTGCAACCCTGGTGCAGACGAATATCCCTGTAGTGGAAGGGGCAGATTGGACGAAAGAATATTTCGACACCACGCTGCAAGACTTATTGACTTTGAGCAAATCCCCGAACCTCCTGCCAAGTGCTACCGCCGCCGATTCGAGGCTAATCGTTTGGCCAGAAAATCCCGCACCCTTCTACACTAGTGATCCGGCTTTTCGTGACACCCTCGCGCAATTTGCCCGCGAAACTCACGCCTGGATCCTCGCCGGCAGCGTTGGAATCAAAAACGCGAACCCGTTTACTTCCAGACCGACGCAGATATTTAACTCGGCAGCGCTCATCGATCCGAATGGAGACCTGGTTGGCCGTTATGACAAGATTCATCTAGTGCCCTTTGGCGAATACGTTCCTTTCAAAAACGTATTTTCCTTCGCCGGAGGACTTACGAAAGAAGTCGGCGATTTTTCGGCGGGCAAGTCGCGCGATCCACTTGATGCAGGCGGCAAAAAGCTGGGCGTTTTCATCTGCTACGAGTCAATATTTCCAGACGAGATCCGGCAACTCGCCGCCAACGGCGCGCAAGTATTCGTGAACGTCTCCAATGACGGCTGGTACGGAGACAGCGGCGCCTACGCCCAACACTTGAAGCAGGCACGAATGAGGGCAATCGAAAACCAACGCTGGCTTCTTCGAGATACGAACACCGGGGTTACGGCTTCCATCGATCCCTACGGGCGCGTTGTCGCGAACGTGCCTCGCAAGATCAGGACTGCTTTGCAAGCGCCCTACGCATTGTCTGATGTCACTACTTTCTATACCCGTCATGGAGATTGGCTCGCTTATTTGTGTGCGATAATTTCTGTTGTGGCGTTGTTCATGCGCCTCCCATTTCTTAAAAAGGCAAAGTAAAGATGAACGTCGAGTTAGAGCGCGAATATTCTGCTTTAAAAGCCAAAGCGAACGAACTTCGGGAGTACCTTTGACGCGGGTAATCTGCGTCCTCGGCTAGCCGAAATCGACAAACAGGCAGCTGATCCGAATCTTTGGTCGAATCCCCAAAAATCTCAATTGGTAATGCGTGAGAAGAAGCGCCTGGAGAATTTACTCGCGCATGAAGCCGACTTGATTCGCCGCGACAGCGACATTGCCGCTTATTTCGATCTATCGCGCGAGGGGGAGAATGTCGACGCCGATTTGCGCCGCGAAATCGATTCTCTGAGGCAGCTCGTCGATCGTCTTGAAACCGAAACCTTGCTCTCGGGAGAAAATGACGCTCGCAACGCTATCGTGACCATTCACCCGGGGGCGGGTGGAACCGAGTCGCAAGACTGGGCGGACATGCTCCTTCGCCTTTATCTGCGATGGGCTGAACGCCAAGGCTTTGAAACCGTGCTGTACGACTACCAGCCGGGAGAAGAAGCGGGATTGAAGTCCGCAACTTTCGCGGTCAATGGCGAGTATGCGTTCGGACTTCTCACCAGCGAAATTGGAGTGCACCGGCTCGTCCGAATTTCGCCGTTTGATCAGGCCAAGAGACGGCATACATCTTTCGCCAGCGTGTTCGTTTCACCAGAGATAGATGACAGCATCGAAGTCGTCATCAAGCCCGAGGATTTGCGGATCGATACATACCGATCGAGCGGCAAGGGCGGACAGCACGTGAATACTACCGATTCCGCGGTGCGGATAACCCACCTGCCGACCGGCATTGTCGCGGGATGCCAGAACGAGCGCTCCCAACATAAGAATAAGGAGCGTGCCATGAGCATGCTGCGATCGAAAATTTACGAGCATGAACTGGAAAAGAAGCGCGAAGTGACGCGGAAGATCGAGGACTCCAAACTAGATATCGATTTCGGTTCGCAAATCCGTTCCTATGTTTTGCAACCGTACCGGCTAATAAAAGACCATCGAACCAAACTCGAAATTGGCGACGTAGATCGAGTCATAGATGGTGACCTTCAACCGTTTATTCGGGCCTACCTGCAGATGCGCCGGGGAGAAAAGTCGGCTGCGAGTTAGGACTCACCGGTGACCCAGGAACGAACTCTTGGTCTCTTCAGTAACCTCTCCCGTCGCAAAAACGCTGGCAAACAGGCTCCCGATACGTAATTCTATAGTTTCGAGAATTGTCGCAATGGAGAATGTGAACACATGCCGCGGATGATCGACCTCATACGCGCGTCGGCGGTGCCAGCCAACCTGGTGCAGTCTGCCGCGCGTGGAGGCCTTGCCCTGCCACCGCAAGAAATGTTGGAGATCCTCGTCTATCTCGCCACCGCCAGCAAGCCCTTCGGCGAGCAGGCGCGTTTGACGCTTGCCGGATGGGATGAAGCCTCGTGCCGGGCTGCGGCCGCTAATCCGGAGACTCCGGAAGCGGTTCTCTCGTATTTCTCGGATCGCGAGAATTTTAGGCCTGCGCTTTATGAAGCGTTGCTGGGGAATCCGTCGGTAGATGAAGCATGCTTGGCCGCGCTGGCGACCACGCTGTCGCGAGAAATGGTGGAGACGATGCTAAATAATCCGCGGGCGATCCTCTCCGAAGAAATATTGTCAGCGCTGGCTTCCAACCCGAACGTGAATGAAATTCAAGCCGCGAATATTGAAGAACGGATCACTTTTCTGGCGCGAATGCCTACAGCCGTCGTCGACACACCCTCCCAACCGGGTTTGCAGGTCGAAGCCGTTACAGATGGCGATCCGCCGCTTGAATTGAGCTTACCGATCGAAGCCGCTATAGAAACACCTTCTCCCGACGGACGCGAGATTCCACAGCCATCGCTGGCACCCCAGCCAGGGGAGGACGAGAAAGCTGAAGAGAGCGCCATTAAATACATTGCTGAGCACGCAACTGAAATTGAGGCTGAAGGGGAAAAGCCATTCCAGCCTATAGGCGGAATCCACGAAGATGTGGCGGCGGAAACGAATTCGTCGCTGGCGAAGGCCGCGACCGCAGGCGGCGAAGGCGGGAGCGCTGCCACAACCACGACGAATAAGCACGCGCAGGCCCCTTCCATGCCGCAACGGGGGAGCGCACTGCAGCGAATTTCCCAACTCGATATCAAGGGACGAATTCAACTGGCAATGAAAGGCACCAAGGAAGAACGGGCGTTGCTGGTTCGTGATGGTACAAAAATCGTAGCCCTTGCCGTTTTGGATTCGCCCAAAATCAGCGACAGTGAGGTCGAAAAGTTTGCCAGCCAGAAGAATGTGCTCGAGGCCGTGCTTCGTGCCATTCCCTTAAAGCGGCGTTTCATGAAGCAGTACAACATAGTTCGCAATCTGGTCTTCAATCCGCGCACTCCGATTGACGCCTCGCTAGGCCTGATGAAAAATCTTCTGGTCGCCGATCTGAAGAACTTATCCGGCAATAAGGAAGTTTCAGATACTGTGCGGAAACTTGCGCTCAGGATGTACAGGCAGAAGCTGATCGTTAAGTAGAAGGTCAACTGCTCAATCGTGACGGTTCCTTCCCATCAATAAAACCCGCTACAATACCGGCGTCATGGCGTTGTTGCCGAATTCCGATCCCATCACTGAGCTCTTATGGAAGTCAAAGACAATTGCAGTCGTGGGACTCTCCGACAGCCCGCTTCGTCCCAGCCATGGAGTTTCGGCCTACATGCAGACGCATGGCTACAGAATTATTCCGGTGAATCCGAAAATTAGCGAGGCGTTGGGGGAGAAGTCTTATGCGTCGCTGCTAACGGTTCCGGAAAAGATTGATATCGTGAATATTTTTCGCCGGCCGGAGTTTGTCGAGGAGATTGTCGATCAGGCCATCCAACTAAAGGTGCCGGCGATTTGGATGCAGGAGCGGATCATTCATCAAAAAGCCGCAGAGAAAGCGCGGAAGGCCGGAATCTTTGTGGTGATGGATTTGTGCATTCTGAAAGAGCATCGAGCGCGTTTTCGCTAAACTCAATAAACACCTTGTCATTCCGAGCTATGGCATCGGCAAGCCGCAAGGATCCTCAGGCGAGGAATCTGCTTTTATTTGACCTTGCCAATCGGAGCGCGTTTCCGCTTGATCTCTTCCAGTCGTTCGCGAATTCTCTTCTCGATTCCTTCTTCAGTCGGACGGTAATAAATACGATCACGCAAATTGTCCGGCAGGCACTGCATGTCCGCCACTTTGCCCTCTAGGTCGTGGGCATACAGATAGCCCTCTCCGTATCCCATTCCCTTCATCAATCGTGTCGGAGCATTTCGCAAGTGGAGGGGAACGGATTCAGCGGCGGTGCGCTCAACGTCCTCCAGGACGGCGGAATAGGCGGTATATAGCGCGTTCGACTTCGGCGCGACGGAAAGGTAGACGACAGCTTGTGCCAGAGCCAGATTGCCTTCTGGCATGCCAATAAAATCTACGGCATCCCGCGCGGACATGCAAAGGGCGAGCGCATTGGGATCGGCCAGTCCGATGTCTTCGACCGCCATTCGCACCACTCGGCGCGCGATGTAAAGGGGATCTTCACCCGCCTCCAGCATACGACCGAGCCAATAGAGTGCCGCATCGGGATCACTATTCCGAACCGATTTGTGCAAGGCGGAAATCAGGTTGTAATGTTCTTCGCCACCCTTGTCGTAGAGCAGGACACGTTTTTGTACTGCATCCTGAACAATGTCGGTCGTGATCTCGGCCCCAACTTCTTTACGATCATGTTCACGAGCCAGAGTCGCGGCTACTTCCAGAACGTTGTAGGCGCTCCGCGCATCTCCGCTGGAATACGAAGCGATTCTAGTGAGCACTTCATCCGAGGCACGCAATTTAAGACCACCTAGGCCACGAGGCTCGTCTTCAATCGCCCGCTTCAGGAGCAAAACAATCTGCTCTTCCGCAAGCGGCTTCAAGACATAAACGCGGCTGCGGGACAAGAGTGCCGAAATAATTTCGAACGAAGGATTTTCAGTCGTCGCGCCAATCAGCCGGATGTTGCCTTTTTCAACGTGAGGAAGAAAGGCATCCTGTTGTGCTTTGTTGAAGCGATGAATTTCGTCGATAAAAACGATTGTACGAGTACCGTATTGCCGCCCGCGCTCGGCGTCGGCCATCACCTGCTTAATTTCTTTGATTCCCGTAAGGACAGCTGAGAACTCAATGAACGTCGCCTTGGTCATGTGCGCGATGATTTGCGCCAGAGTTGTTTTCCCCGTTCCCGGAGGGCCCCAAAAAATCAACGAGCCGGTATCGTCGCGTTCGATTTGCGTTCGTAGCGGCTTACCGGGGGCGACAAGGTGCTCCTGCCCTACGAATTCGTCAAGCGTTCGCGGACGCATTCGGTCGGCGAGAGGACGAGTACGGTCGACGGTGGTGTCGCTACTAGGTACGGCTTGGAATAAGCCCATAGGCGATTAGATGCTGAAGATAAATCTCCGGACCTGCGGCACCCCAATCCAGCGGCATAGCCCGCCTTAAGCCATTAGGCCCGCTGTCTCGCCACCTCGTACAACACAATGCTAGCCGCGACTCCCGCATTTAGCGACTCCACGCTTGCTGAATGCGGAATCGCAATCATTTCGTCCATCACTGAAATCAGCTCGCGCGGCAATCCGGCCCCTTCACTTCCGATGAAAATTGCTGCCGGGCTGTCAAATTTCACATCGTGAACAGCAACGCCTCTATGCGACGAGGTTGCAAAGAGGCGCAAGCCCTTCTCGCGGAGAGTTCCTAAAATTCCAGCCAAATTCGCCCGAACCAGTGGCAATCTGAAAACCGACCCTGCCGACGCTCGCACGACTTTCGAATTGAATGGATTTGCCGTGCCTTCTCCAAGAACAACCCCACAGGCTCCAAAGGCTTCGGCGGATCGCAGCATTGTGCCCAGGTTTCCAGGATCCTGGACTCCCGCAATCGCGAGCAAGGGACCGGTCTGTACTTTCGCGAGAATATCGTCCAGAGTGAACTGCTTGCATTTCACAAGGGCGGCCACACCTTGCGGCGTCTCGCTGGGAACAGCGCTGGCGAATAATTTGTCCGGAAGCAGCAACGTTTCCACGTAGGCGGCCAACTGGGGAAGCAGCCTCTCGGACTTGTTCTCGCCGGACTTGCTGAAGAAGACCGCACGAAACTTCAGACCGCTGCGGATTGCTTCTTCTACGATTCGGACTCCCTCAATCGCGCAATAACCATCCGCCGTCAGTTCGCCATGCGAAAAGGCGGTCCGCAGTTCCTTGACCAACGAATTGTGCCGCCCTTCAATCATGCGCAAACGCGCTTGGAGACTACTGGATCGATTGGCGGCCTTCTTCATAGTGCTGTTCATATTGGCCAAATCATACCTGTTTGTGTCGGTTTACAGCGTTTCCCGTGTTATCTTAAGTCTCTAAATTTCCCCACAATTAGGAAGGGTAGCTCGGTGCGCGCCGAAATCGTCAAAATTAACAGCGATAAACCAGAAGCATCCCTGGTCCGTTATGCGGCTGACCAGATTCGGGCGGGCGAAGTTCTGGGAATGCCGACCGATACTTTCTACGGACTTGCTGCGGATCCCTTTAATCTGCGAGCCGTAGATCGCGTATATGAAATCAAGTCACGGTCCCGACATAAGCCTCTGTCGCTGTTGATCGAAAGTGTGGAGCAAGCCGAGGAACTGGCAAAGCCTCTGCCGGAAGAGTTCCATGCTTTGGCTCGAAAATTTTGGCCGGGACCGCTGACGATTATCGTTCGCGCCGCTTCAAGACTTCCTTTAAAAGTCACGGCTAACACTGGAAACGTTGCACTGCGCATACCCAGTTCCGCGATTCCTCTAGCGGTAGTTCAGGCAGCAGGCATTGCGATAACGGCGACATCCGCGAACCTCAGCGGCGAAGCGGAATGTACCACTGCTCATGCGGTCCGCGATCAGCTTCACGACCGCATCTCCATTATCGTGGACGGAGGGCCTTCGCCGCGAGAGGTCTCTTCAACTATCATTGATTTAACGGACGAAGAAGCCCGCTGGAAGATCATGCGGGAAGGTGCGATTCCCGCTCAGGAGATCTCCGAGTTCTTTGCACGAGGATGAGCGCTTCAGCATCCAACCGCCGAAGCCATTGGATCATTCGTCTACTGCTCATCGCGGCACTCGTCGTAGCGGGCTACCTAATATTTGTTTCATCGCAAATTGTCGCGGAATCCTCGAAACAGGATCTCCAGCCTGCCGACGCCATCGTTGTTTTCGGCGCAGCCCAATATGATGGTCGTCCCTCGCCGGTATTCCGCGCGCGGCTTGACCACGCCTTCGAACTCTTCCATCAGCATCTAGCGCCCGTAGTACTCACCACCGGCGGATCCGGGTCCGACCCTTCCTTTAGCGAGGGCGGAGTTGGCCACGATTATCTGGTCCATCGCGGAATTCCCGAATCCAGCGTCATCGCCGAAACGCAGGGGTCCGATACTGCGGAGTCTGCCAAAAGGCTAGCCGTGATCATGCGCGAGAATCACATGAGTAGTTGCATTGCCGTCAGCGATGCGTATCACGTCTTTCGAATACGTAACCTCCTCGAACACGAAGGAATTCGAGTGTATGTTTCTCCGCGCCCCGATTCGCGCCCGCACTCTGTGTGGCAGAAAGGAGTCGCGCTGTTGCGGGAGAGCGCGAGCTTCATGTTGTGGAAGCTGCATCTTGTTGGATAAGGCGTCTTTTTCGCTCCCAAGGTTCATCCAATGCGATAGTCTGATCTTTGCCGTACGAGGGAGCAGAGTGTCGATCACCAGTCCGGAAGAATTCGAAGGGATGCGAGCGGCAGGTAGAGTGGTCCGCCTCATGCTCGACGCTATGAAAGAAGCGGTCCGGCCGGGAGTTACTACTGCTGAGCTCGACGAAGCTGGCGCCAACATCATGCGCCATAACGGGGCCCGATCAGCTCCTGCGACGGTCTACAAGTTTCCTGGAACAAATTGCATCAGCGTGAACGACGAGGCTGTGCACGGAATCCCGGGGAAAAGAGTCTTGCGTGAAGGAGACCTGGTGAAGCTGGACGTGACCGTTGAAAAAGACGCCTTCATGGCAGACGCCGCACTAACCGTCGCCGTCGGCGGAGTCGCCGCGAGCAATCAACAATTGATCGATTGCGCCGAGCGCGCTTTTGCTCAAGCCATGCTGGTTGCGCGTTCCGGCCACCGTGTATCCGAAATCGGACGCTCCGTAGAGCACGAGGTCAAGCGCAGCGGATTTTCCGTGATTCGCGATTTGGGCGGACATGGCATCGGCCGCACCATCCACGAACAACCTCGGGTACCGAACTTCTGCGATCCCACTGCCACGCAGATTCTCACCGAAGGCTTGGTGATTACTGTCGAGCCAATTATTTCTGCTGGATCAGGCCGGGTAACTCTTGACCGTGATGGCTGGACGATTCGCACCACCGACCGCATGCCGTCCGCACACTATGAACAGACGCTTATGATTACCAAAGACGAACCAATCCTGTTGACCGCAGCGGCGTAATTACTTGATGTGGCAAGTTGCCAGGCCGCGCTTTTCCAGATACTGCTGGTGGTAGTCTTCGGCCTCGTAAAACTTTTCGGCGGGAACAATCTGCGTCACGATCGGCTTGCTGAAGCGGTGTGATTTCTCCAACGCTTCCTTCGAAGCTTTCGCTTCGCGTTCCTGTTCGTCATCGTGAAAAAATATCGCCGATCGATATTGCTTTCCAAAATCCGGGCCCTGTCGATTCAATTGGGTGGGATCGTGATTCTCCCAAAAAACATCCAACAACTTGTCATACGAAATTCTCGCCGGATCATATTCGACTTCAACTGCTTCTGCGTGCCCGGTCGTATCCGTGCAAACGTCCTTATACGTGGGATTCTCTAACCGACCGCCCGTATACCCTACTCGGGTCGACAACACCCCCGGCAATTGCCGGAACGTCGCTTCAACTCCCCAGAAACATCCGGCGGCAAACGTAGCCTTTGACATACGTATCTCCATTTATTTGAATGAATTAAGTTCGATTGTATTGGATGCGCCAAATCCGGAAAAGAGACACACTTGGGCGCCCGCCGCCGAGTGTAAAATCTTTGCATACTATCATTTAATCTACGCCATTTGGACTATTGCAAAAACGGGAATAGGTGGACTAATATTCTCGCGTCGAATTAGCAAGTAGCAAGGAAGGATCTCCCAATGCGTATCCCTCGTTTTCTCGCTCTACTCTCTCTGGCCACTTTAGTTCTGTGCGCCGCAAGCTTCGCAGACATCCCATATAATTTAGCAAGCAAGGGCGTGGGCGATCTCGGCGTCACCACTTGGACCTTTAGTGATGGGTCAAACTCAATCACGCTTTGGGGTTTCACTGGCGTGGGTTCCGGCACCACCGACCTTTGGTACAAGAATGACGGCGGGGATGAGACTGGCATGGGTTTGGCTAATGACACGGTAGACCACGAGATCCTGGGGAGCAGTTTCCTGGAGTTCACTACTGCTAATGTCACCACGATCACCATCGGTTCCGTGCAGAGTGGAGAATCTTGGGCTCTTTACGGCTCCAATTCTATCGGCACAAGAGGAACGACACTGCTGGCCAGCGGAACAACGGACGTTATCCCGCCCGGTCTGAATATTGCTGCAATTGACAGCGGCTGGACCTACGTTTCGTTGTTTGCCCCGACCGGCAACATTCTGCTCGATGGCGCTAATGGTCCTGCTCCCCGCGTCCCAGAGCCCGGCACGACGGCAATGATCCTGACGCTGGGATTCGTTGGTCTCTTCGAAGTTGGCCGCCGCAAGTTGATGGTTTAACCCTTCCAAGAGTTACTAAAAAGCCGTTCCTTCGGGAACGGCTTTTTCTTGTCTGTTATTTCGCATTCTTCAAATTTGTCGACCCTGAAGGGCATCCTGCCGGTCCGCACATCATCGTCCAGGGCGGCAGTAGTCGTTAAATCATGCATCCTTGGGCTGTGCTAGTATTTCGCTGCCGTTCCGTGGGGAAATTCGCTGCAACAATCCACGGAGCCTTACTTATCATCCAAGCTAACGCGAACTGTTAATGGCATATGGAATGAAAGACACATTGGGAGTGTTATTAGCGGGAGGCGCTGGCGAGCGGCTCTATCCGCTGACCCGTGATCGGGCCAAGCCAGCAGTTACCTTTGGCGGCATGTATCGCATCATTGACATCACCCTTTCGAATTGCATCAACTCCGATTTGCGCCGCGTTTACATCCTCACCCAGTACAAAGCGCTTTCTCTCAACCGCCACATTCGCGAAGGATGGAATATTGTCGGCCGTGAAATGGGGGAATTCATCGAAGTGCTGCCACCGATGAAAAGAGTCAGCGATCAGTGGTATCAGGGCACGGCGGACGCGGTTTACCAGAACATTTATTCCATTGGCTCGGAGCAGCCCCGGCATGTGCTGATTCTTTCCGGCGACCATATTTACAAAATGAATTATGGCCGGATGCTCAAACAGCATAACGATTCTGGCGCCGACGTTACGCTGGCAACAATCCAGATTGATCCCGAAGAGGTTTACCGTTTCGGTGTGGTTGACGTTGACCGCGACTACCGCGTAGTCGGATTCCTGGAAAAGCCCAAAGAAACCGCGTTGCGCTCACCTTATAACCCGCAAAAGGTCTCAGCTTCGATGGGCATTTATATCTTTAACACTGATGTGCTTATTCCCGTGCTCTTGAAGGATGCCGAGGACGAACATTCCAGCCACGACTTTGGCAAGGATATCCTGCCAAAAATGATGGACGATTACCGGGTATATTCTTTCGACTTCGTCGATGAGAACAAGAAGGAGGCCCTGTACTGGCGCGATGTTGGAACGCTGGAGGCTTATTACGAGGCGAACATGGATATCGTTTCAGTGTCGCCCGTTTTTAACCTGTACGACTCGGAGTGGCCGATACGAACCCACCAGCGGCAGTATCCACCGGCGAAGTTTGTTTTTGCGGAACCCGGACGAACGGGTCAGGCTATGGACTCAATCGTTTCCGCGGGATGCATCGTTTCCGGAAGTAGCGTTCGCAATAGCGTGCTTTCCCCCGACGTTCGCGTGAATTCCTACAGCGATATTGACGCCAGTATCTTGTTCTCGCACGTGAATATCGGTAGACATTGCCGCATTCGCAACGCAATTATCGACCGCGATGTACACATCCCGGAAGGAACGACGATTGGCTACGATCCCGAAGCCGATCGCCAGAAGTACTTTGTAACCGACAGCGGAATTACCGTGGCCACCCGCGACTACTCGCTCTTTGAAAATCCCGTTACGGTCGATTACTTTACCAGCGAGTAGGACTCACTCTTTCCCATCCCGCGAATTTGTCATCCTGAGCGTAGCAGTTGCTTCGCAGCGCGAAGTAACTGCGAAGTCGAAGGATCCCTATTACACGGTGCCGCTTGGGGTAGACATGTTCATACAGCCCCTTGGCGGACGAGGGCGTCCCTGCCCAACACAATCCTCTACGCTCCCCGCTTGGCCTTCAACTCCACCAATAATCGCTCGATCTTGTCTTCTTTTTCCAACGCAGCGAGGCGGTCTTCGACGTCATCCGCAGCCATCTCTGATTTAGCCTGGCTTGACGCTTGCGAGTGTGCGACCTTGTGCTTCATACGATCGAATGCGGCACCGCTGGATCCATTTCCAGACGCCATCTTCGCATCGCTTGCCTTTGATACGGCTCGCGCGCGCCGATGTTGGGCGATAAGCAGATCTGCCTTGCCTTGCGCTTCCGCGAGCTTTTGCTCGAGTTGCCGCAAAGCGGTCTTCAAGTTTTCGACCTGTGCATTCTGATCGGAGACCTGCTGGGCAAATCCGTCGCAGAGGTCGCGATAGCTTTCGACTCGTTGCAAGGCGGCACGGGCAAGATCGTCCTCCTTCTTGTCCACGGCGAGTTCTGCCTTCCGTGTCCATTCGGCGACTTTTTCTTCATTCTCTTTTCGCTTCTTGTCGAGTAGATGTTGGTCGGCGATGGCGATGGCTACCTGTGTCTTAACTTGCAGAAGCTGGTTCTGCATGTCGAGGATGACCTGCTTGATCATCTTTTCTGGATGTTCGGCCTTGTCGATAAGGTCGTTTAAATTGGCTCGGACTAACGTTGAAACTCTCTCTAGCAGTGCCATGGTAGACTCCCTTCAAAAACTGCTTTATGCTCATCACTGAAACACTCACTTCTGTGCCTGATTTGACCTTGTGTAGCCTGCTGAATCTCTGCCGAAGTGGTTCGGTATCAGCAGGCCAACTCCCGCGCCAATGGCCAGCCAAGGTCCGACGTGGCCTAGCGCTACGCCAATTGCCGTTCCTATCCCCACTCCGATTGCGATGCCTAATCCGGCGGATATCGGTTTGCAAGTCATACTTGTGCCTCCCTCCAATGCTTTCTTTCCTGCCTATTTGCTGTCACCCTTTGCAGGCGGAAGAACGTCGGGCGGCTTGGGTCCTTTGTCGCCGATCATCCGCACTTTGCCGAGTAAGTCACTCATGCTCATGCCCGACAAGGTTTCAAAGAGCGCCGGCACCTGTGCAGCAATTTTCGTGATGTCGCCGGTGATCTTGTTGAGTCCTGCTGCGTCACCATTTCCAGTTGAAACGACGGTGATTTTGTCCACGTTCGCCAAGGGAGCCGCCAAGGCCTTCACAATTTCCGGCAGGCTGGTGAACAATTTGTCGATCACCGCGGCTTGGTTGTACTCCTGATAGGCCTCGGCTTTCACGTTCATTGCCTTGGCTTCAGCCTCACCTTTTTTGAAAATGATTTCCGCTTCCGCTTCGCCCTGGGCACGAATGGAAGAGGCGTGACCTTCAGCTTCCGCGATCAATCGCTGCTTTTCGGCCGCTGCCAGCGTTTCAATGCGCTGCCGCTGGATCTCGGCTTGCTTGAGGACCGTGGCGATTAGCTCCTTTTCGACGCGATTAATTTCAGCTTCTTGAACTTTGACTTGCTGCTCTTTTTCTACTTGTTGCACCTTCACCTGCTCAGCGATCACTTGCTGTTGCATGATGTTGGTTTGGATGTCATAAGCTTTGTCCGCCTGCGCTTGCTGCCGTTTCGTGACTTCGAGGAATTGCGCTCGCTTCACTTCCAGGTCGCGCTGCGACTCGGCCTGCTTAGCTAGAGAGAGAGTTTCTGCGAGTACCCGTTCCTGATCGGCTTGCGCCTTGGCGACAGAGGATTCGCGTTGAGCCAAAGCGCGCTTAATAGCTGTGTCGCGGTCAGCTTCGGCCGTGGCCACGTCGGCATCACGCTTGATGCGCGCGACATCGGGCTTGCCCATGTTCGTGATGTATTCGTTCTTGTCGCGGACTTCTTTGATGGTGAACGAAATTACTTCGAGCCCCATCTTGTTCATGTCTTCGGCGCAAGTGGAACGCATGCGGTCGGAGACCATCTCAGGCTGCTTCACAATTTCTTCTACTGTGAGCTGCCCGATAATTCCCCGCAGGTGGCCTTCCATCACCAAACGGATCAGACCTTCACGTTCCTGATCGGTTTTTGTGAGGAACTGTTCCGAAGCGGTCAAAATCGACTCCATGTCCGACTTGACTTTGATCTGCGCCACGGCCTCGACCGTTACGGCCACGCCCTGTTTGGTGTAAAGGTCTTGTTGAGGCGCAACGTCGAACGACATCAACTCCAGGGAAAGCTCGCGGCAAATCTGGACCATTGGAAATACCAGGGTGCCGTGCCCTTTTACCACGCGAGTTCCGCCGAGACCGTAAACGATGAGTGCCTCGTGCGGTCCAGCCTTGCGATAAAGCCTCGCCATCCCGCTCATTAACAGCAGGATGACCATCACCCCAAGGCCAACGAAGATCCAAATTTCCAACATGCCTGATAAGCCGAACATATTGCCTCCGTACGACGGGCAATGATGCCCGTCACTTCATAGAACTTAATGCGCAAACTGCTTCAAGACATCGAGGTCATGAATAATCCGTTCTGGATCGCGATGTCCCAGAAAAACTTGCCCCGAGCCAGTCTTGATGCGAACGCCGGTGTTGCTCCATACATAGGCGCGGCAATCGCCAAGGCCGCGAATGCCATAACCGCCGAGGACAGTCCAACGATCCGCGGCGTACTCACGAATCTGATCGACCGGGATCGATTGCAGACGGAATCCGAACGTGCGAACTTCAAGGCCAGCCTTGCTGAAGATGTATTGGAATCCGCTCCAGGCAAGGAGTGCGGCGAGAAAAAGAACGGCCGCGCCGATACCCATGCCAATTCGCAGCCCCGTGTTTCGCGAAACGGCAACTACGACTAATTCGATCGCTGCCGGAACGCCGAGAATTGAACCCCACGCTGGGGATGCGTGAACTTCCTTCGCCAGAACCGGTCCTGACGGCAAGTCTTGGCCGCGCTTCATACCTAGAGTGCCCACGACTAACGCCACCGATGCGATAACAACGGCGCTCAAAATCGGCCACGGGCGGATTGGATTTCCATTGAGGTTGTAATTGAGAATCGATTCATTCGCGTACACCATCACTCCGACTAGAACGTATGAGAACCCAAGCATCGCCCACGAAAACGCTCCGCTCTCTCGACCTAGCGTGAGGATGATGGTGAAAATCACCAGCATTACGACAGTGACGACTAAACCGAAGATCAACGAGTTTTCCGGCGGCATCCATCCGTTGGCGTGACCGGCCGCGTCGAAATGTGTTGCCAACCGCGATGGCAATCGGTCCCACGCCAGCCGATAGCTCAACGCGATCACAGGCAACGCCAACCACATCGTCGCAACTAATGCTTTCCACAGCGTGCGATTCATAATTCGTTCTTTCTTGGGGAGCCCGCCTCTTCGCTCTCCGCGGTGCCCAATTCCTCGCCACACAATTCGCTCCACAATTTCACGTATGCGATTCCTTTTTCGTAGCGTGTCACCACGACATCCGCTCCCTTCACGATGGCGGAACCGCCGTCGGAGCGTGCCCCGCACGTACGCCGGGTTCCTTCCTGTGAGTAGATAATTTCTCCCGTACCTCCAGGGCGAATCGGGACCGATGTGCGTCCCAGGACGCCACACATTTCAAAATCCGCCGGATCTAAATTCTCGTTCTCGGATGTCAACACTCGGTTAAGAAAGAGAAAAATAATGACAGCTCCGAACAAGCCGCTTAATGTGGAAAGCCCTAGTCCAATCAAAACGAAGAGGCTCGAATATTTCGTAAGCAGGTATCCGGTGCCGCCGAACCACGCCAAAAAGGCTGTGAGAGTTACAAAATTGAATGCGGCTGCAATGACTGAGTGGCCACCGCTTCCAACGTTCGTGCCGGCATGATGCGCTGAACCCGCGCCCGGAATGCCCGCGTGCGCATGGGGAAAGTGCGGAATATGTAGCCGCAGGCGTGCTCCTCCGGAAAAGACCGAAAGCAGACTGAAGGCGATCCCCAACACGAAACAAATCAGATAGAAATCTGCCCATGTCATACCGAACACCCCTCTCGCGAACGAGCCTCTTGGTGCCTCTGCGGCTTCAGCGTATCAAGTAGCCGATCGGCCAGCCCCGGAGTATCCAGGATGGCCCCCAAGAGCACAAAACAGCGGCGAGTATCTTTTTCACGAGCCGCCTTGATCATGGCTTCGCTTACTTCAGAATCTTTGGCGAAGCGTTCCGCGCCCTGCAACAACCAGACATCGAGCTGCCCTTCCGTGGTCCGCAGATCGGAAATCAGCTCGGTGTGATAACCCTCGGGATCATCCACCAGGAAGCCTGGGTGAACCTTGAAGAATTTCGCGAGGACGGCGCGGGTGGATTGCGTCATATGCGGACGGCTTCCCCCCTCGATCTGAGAAAGATACGACTGACTAATGTTCTTACCTTTCTCCTTGCGGATTGCGCGGACTAATTCGAGTTGAGTCAAAGGCCGGCCTAAACCGCGCAGGGTGCCTTCCACTTCACGCAGGTAGCGGATTTTTTCTCCCGATGTCATATTACTGATAGCGATAGTATTATCGCATATTGCGATGTGTCAATAGGGAATTTTGGCAGCATTTTCAATTAGTTGCGAAGCTGCCCTCCTCAGAGCCCTCGCTGGATGTTCTAAAATAAGCCTTCTTGCTCACTCCGGATGAACTCGAACGCCTGCGCGTGGTGCTGGTCTCGACGCGAAATCCTCTCAACATTGGCGCCGCCGCCCGTGCCATGAGCAACTTCGGGTTCGCCCGATTGCGAGTTGTAAATCCCTACGACGCGGCCTTTCGCGAGGCCCGTTCAGCAGTCGGCGCTGCGAAAGTTTTGACTCGCGCCAAGACGTACGAAAGTGTCGCCGAAGCAGTCGCAGATTGCGTTCTGGTGATTGGAACGACCGCGGGTTGCGACCGTGAATTACAACATCCACTGCGGCGGCTCGAACACGGATCGCGCACTATCCGCAAACAACTAGCGTCAGGCCGCGTCGCTCTGCTCTTCGGTTCGGAGAAACGGGGCCTTTCCAACGCCGACATGAGCCACTGTCGTTGGTTGATGCGCATTCCGACCAGCGAACAGAACTTCTCGATGAATCTCGGTCAGGCGGTCGCAGTGTGTTTGTATGAGCTAGTTCGGGACTCAAAGGCGACTCCGACGACGGAGAAGCTGAAGCTGGCAAGCTCCAGTGAGCTTGAACGGATCACGTCAGTACTATTGGACGCCATGCGTGTCAGCGGCTACTTGAAACGGCGTCCGATCGCCGACGTAGATGAAAGAATTCGTCGCATGGTTCTCCGTCTCAAACTCCCGGCTCGCGACACGATTCTTTGGCTCGGAATTCTGCGGCAGATTTTGTGGAAGATGCGATCTGGGCAGAAGTGAGATTGTCTCCTATACAATCAGCCTCGATGAAGCTTGGTGCGAAAACGATTCTGTTCTCGGCCCTGCTGTTTGTGTTCGCTTCGTTTCTCCGCGCCGAGTCTGTTTCGCAATTCAAAGCCACTGGCTACGTTAACGACTTTGCTCACGTCATCGATCCGGGCGCTGCCGCTCAGCTAGAGGACGTTTGCCGTCAAATTGACGAAAAGGCGCATGCGCAGATTGCAGTAGTCACTATCAATTCGCTCGACGGATCGGATATTGAGAGCTATGCCGTAGACCTGTTCAAAAAATGGGGCGTCGGCAGCAAGTCTACCGATCGCGGCGTGCTTATCCTGCTAGCGGTGAAGGACCGTCAAAACCGGATCGAAGTTGGCTACGGACTTGAGCCGATTCTTCCAGACGGTAAAGTTGGTGGCTTTGGCCGCGAGGCGGTTCCAAATCTTCGCGCCAACGACTACAGCGGCGCGCTGTTGCTGATGACCTCCCGCGTGGCGGCGGTGATTGCCCAGGATGCCGGGATCCAACTTACTGGCAATCAATTGCCTGCAGCTGCGCCGGTTGAGAATCAGCCGAGCGGAGGAATATCGCTCGGTAAAATTGTCATCTTCCTCATCATTTTGATTATTGTGCTTTTCACTCCGTTGCGAAGCGTACTTTTCTGGATGCTCTTATCTGGGATGGGCGGTGGCTCAAGAGGCGGGGGATACGGTGGTGGAGGTGGATTCGGCGGCGGTGGTGGCGGAGGGTTTGGGGGTTTCGGCGGAGGAAGTTCTGGTGGTGGCGGCGCCAGCGGAAGTTGGTAAAAATTAGCGAGGTCTGCGATGGTTCCTGAACAACAGATAAGCGATTTTGTCAGCAAGATGCGTTCCGCGACCGGCGAAAATTTGGCGAGCGTGATTCTCTACGGGTCTGCCGCGACAGGAGAGTTTCACCCCGACTTCTCGAATGTGAATCTGCTCTGTATTTTGCGGGAAACTGCATTCACGGCTCTGTCGACAATGACCCCAGTCGTGAAATGGTGGGTAGAGAAAAAACATCATCCGCCTTTAGTTCTCGCGGCCGATGAAATGAGACGCTCCGCTGATGTCTTTTCCATTGAGTTTCTGGACATGAAACTGCGTCATCGGGTACTTTTCGGAGAGGACATGCTGAACGGTCTGGAAATTCCGATGCATTTGCATCGGGTCCAATTGGAGTACGAACTGCGCGAGAAGACAATTCTGCTGCGTCAGCAAATCTTGCTGAACTCAGCTCGCCCGCGAGAACTCTGGGAGCTGCTGTTACGCTCATTGCCGGCGTTTACCACCCTTTTCCGGCATGCATTGATTGCATCAGGGGATGCTGCGCCACAAACGGTGACGTTGGCGAAGAGAGACACGGTCAAGATGCTCGCGGCTCGCATTAAATTCGACCCGTCGCCGTTTCTACAGTTACTCGATATTCGCGAGCACCATGCGGAACAGAAGGATTTCGAAATCGGTGATATTTGTGGACGCTATTTACATGCGGTTCAGCTGGTAGCTACCGCTGTGGATACAATGTTAGATTCGCCGAAGTAGGATAGTCTCGTTCAGATTCTGGGTTGCAGTACTTAAGGAGAGCTAATGGCCAAAACATGGATCATCATCGTGGTGGTCGTACTGATATTGCTCGGAGTCTTCGGACAATATATCGGAGTGAAAAACACTCTGGTTGCCAAAAACGAAGCGGTGAAGGCCGCGTGGTCCCAGGTGGATATTGTTCTGCAACGTCGGGCTGATCTGATTCCTAACCTCGTCGAAACCGTGAAGGGAATCGCGCAACAAGAGCAGACAGTGTTTGGGGACATTGCCAAGGCACGCTCGGCGCTGCTGTCGGCCGGGACCCCCAGCGATAAAATTGCCGCCAATCAACAGCTCGATGGCGCGCTCGGACGGCTGCTCGCGATTTCCGAAAACTATCCGCAGTTGAAGTCCAACGAGAATTTCCTTCGCCTTCAAGACGAGCTAGCCGGAACCGAAAACCGCATCGCCGTGGAGCGAAAGAGGTATAACGACGCGCTGCAAGACTACAACACATACATCCAGCAGTTCCCCGCGAGTATCTATGCGAAATGGGCTGGATTTAAGCCGAATGATGCATATTTCGCGGCGTCAGAAGGGTCACGAGAAGTGCCGAAAGTGAATTTCTCGACGCCGGGCTCAACGACGGCGCCGCAGCCGGCTCCAGCGAGGTAGCAATTTCCGGAGAGGTCTCCGTGCAGGCTGATTATGCGGTAGAACTTGGAGCGGAAGATGAAGTTCTCGAACTGCCATGGGCAGCGCACGATCAGGGGCTGCAATACCACGACCTGAAGCGGCATCCCGAGCTTTTGGCTGAAGTAAGGGAAGCTCAGGCCAATCCCGAGCTAGGAGAATTCCTGGCGGCGATCAATTCGCTCGCAAGTATTGTTGAAACCGCGAAGTGCGACGTTTGGTCTTCCACGGATATGAATCCGGAGGAAGACATTTTCGCGGCCGCCGTGAAATTCGGGTCATACGTCGATTTAGTTTTTAGTGAACGGTCCCGGCGTTTTTCGCTCATGGACCATGAGGATCTGACAAGAAATCTTACGGGACTCTTGAAGAGAGCTCCCGAGATTCCTGCCTCGGCAGAATTTCTGATTCGCCGTTGTTACTACAATTGCGATAACGACCGGATGCAAGACGGTTTCTACATAACTGCCTACGTATTCGGCTATGGCGACGACGAGAGTCGCGCTCGCAAACAATGGGCCATAGGACTAAAACTCGTAGAAAACGCCATACTGCAACTGTCGAGAAATAAGTAGACCCCACATTGCGGAGCGGCGCTCCGCTGGGCAGATGAGGACATCCTTCGACTCCGCTCAGGACAGGTTCTGCCCCTCTGTGTGTGTTCATCATCGCGATGGGTTAGTTCGCGCTCGCCGGTTTTTGTAGCAGCCATCGGAAACTTAGCTCGGACTTGAATCGTGTTCGCAGCGTGGAGAGTAAAAGCATCGCCAGGAAAATTATTAGCAGGCCTAGCGAAGCTGTTCGAATGTCGACAGCACGCCTCGGCAGTATGGAGAAGCGTCCGTAGACAAATTCGATGTGCACCCAATAGACCAGCAAAGAAGTCTTTCCCAGTTGGATTAGGGGACTAAACCTCCAGCGCCCTCCGCCCCACCGGCACCAGACATAACCGATCGCTAGAATCAGGAGCAACAAGCCTACACGGATTAAGAAGAAGCTCGGACTTGTGTGCCAAAAATCATCTGTCGCATAGAGACGGTAGGGTGATGTCTCCAGCCTGTGCCCTAGCAACATGAGTCCGATGCCTGAAATTCCGGCGAGTGCAAACATGCGCGCTCCGAGTTGTGTCGCCCAATCGCCTATCAACAAAAATCCAGTAGCCAGGCCGATGAATGCAAAGGCGGACCACGGAAAGATCGGGAAGAGCCAGGCTTGAGGTTCTCCCAGGTTGTGCACTCCGTTGATGTAAGACTCGATCGGCCACGGCATCCAATGCGGACTCCATGAGGTCCACAGGAGGGGACTGAGAAGGGAGATCGCGAGTGCAATCGCGGTTGAAGTTGCGCTGGCAACACACCAAAGATGCTGCCCATGGAAATTGGAAAAGATGATCCAGCACGTGAGACCCATCAGCATTATGGAAACGCCAATCTCGTTCAAAATGTCGACTCGCAGCAGATCGCTTCCAGGTGCCCATCCCCACGCGATGACGTACTCTTGCAGCCGAAAAAGGAATGCAAGCGCTAGAATCTCTGCGCCTCGCCGAACAATTGCCCCTGCAATTTGAGCGGCGGAAGATCCCTTGCGGTGAAGTTTATTCGTAACCAAGGCGACTGAGATTCCAGCGAGGAACAGAAATAGAGGCGCGGGCAAAGTTCCGACAATCTGTGACCACATGAAAAAAGTGGTCTTTCGCGCGTCAGGACTAAGCCACGCGTCGTAGCAGTGAGTCTGAAACATCAACACACACGCGAGGCCGCGCAGCCAGTCAATGTAAGTGAGGCGAGCTGAGGCGGAGCCAGTCATCTTCGCAGAAAATAGGTCGGACACAGGCGGCGTGAGACAGAATATATCCTTCTTTCGTCTTTGCTCTGTTTCCTATTTTGGGCAAAAGAAAACCGGCGGTTTCGCCGCCGGCTGGTGAATTCACAAGACAGCGTTATCTCTGCTGAGGTGCTGGCATCGGCTGCATGGGCACAGATTGGTCTGGCATCGCAGGTTGCGCTGACATACCGCTTGAACCCGATCCGACTGCGGCGCCGATCGATTCGCCAGAAACTACCATTTCCACGCGACGATTTTGTTGCCGCCCCGTGGAGCTGCTGTTTGATGCTATCGGATTATCCGGGCCGAAGCCCTGTGTGGTCATCGATGTTCCAGCGACTCCCTGCTGGGATAGGTAAGACTCGACTGCCGCAGCCCTCTCCCTCGAGAGCCTCTCGTTAAATGCGACAGTTCCGGTGCTGTCTGTATAGCCGTCGATCTCGATGCGAATGTCCGGATATGCCAACAAGATTCCGGCGACTTTGGCCAACCGCTCACGTGCCTCCGGCCTTAGGTTCGCTTTGCCGGTATCGAACAACACATCCGGCATGCTTACGATGAGTCCCCTAGCGGAGTCGCGGGTTTGCAGGACCTGATTTAACTGCTGCAACAACCGAGCGCGAAGTTGACTAGTCTGAGTTTCGGCCTGTTGTTGTGCTAATTCCGCATGACGCCTGGCTTCGTCTGCCTGCGCCTTGGCTTGCTCCGCAGCAGCGCGCTCCGCTTCGGCTTGCTGTCGTTGTTGAGCCTCGGTCTGGGCCGCGAGTTGAGCTTGCTGCGCTGCTATCTGGGCCTGCGCCGCTGCTTGCTGCTGAGATTCCGCTTCCTCGCGCTGAGCCTTGGCTGCGGCTTCGGCGTCTTCCGTCCGTTTCCGAGCGTCGTCCCGTTCCTTTTGCGCGAATTCATCCTGTTCCGCCTTTAACGTCATCACCCGGGCTTCTTCGGCGGTCTGGGTAGCGTCGCGGGCGACGGTGCCGATTGGACTCGTGCCTTGGTGGCGGCGGTAGTAATCTTCAGCCTGATCCAACAACCCCTGTGCCTTTGTGTACGTCGAGGCGGCGTATTGTTCGGCGTGGGCGTCTCGCGCAATGCGGAGAGCGTTCCGGGCTTCCAGAAGATCGAGTGGAATTTTGCTGTCGACTCCAAAGATAGGCTGAGGGACCTCCGAAACCTGCGCCGCGTAGATGTGTCGCGGCAGTAATTCGTATTTCACCACGACCGGTTCCACTTGGCCTTTAGTGTCCTTGCGAACAATATCTTGCGCCACAACTAAGTCGCTGGGCTGCGAGACAGCAAAATATGGTTCGGCGGTCAGGATCAGCGCAAACGCCTGCAGATCAGCGGTTACTTTGAGATTTCCGTGATCGTCTTTAAGCACCAGTTCCCCTAGATTTCTCGGACCCCCCTGTGGAGTGATTGCCCAGAGCACATAGGTGAGATAGGTCAGGCCAAATGTGGTCGCGGGCCGAACGTGATCAAAGGACGCGTCAATCTCAACCCTGCCGGTTCGGCCTTCAACTTTGGCGTCGCCCTTCACTTCGGGCATAAGGTCGGTGCCTCGAAGATCCACGTGCGTAGATCCAGTCTTCCGATAATCGACTGCCTGTGTGCTACGCGTGATGACGCGAATGTGGTACCCAGAATCGTAATCTCCTGTTACTTCATGCTCTTGGCAGACGGCTGGCAAGGCCACTAAAGCCATCGTTATGGCGATTGCGGATGAAACTCGCAGAAAGCTGGAAGCGATCTTCATGGTGGATGTCCTTTCCATCGCTAGGGCCCAAACAACGAATGCGCGGTCGGGCCTACAAAAAACTGCTCTTTTAAGTAGATCGCTGGCTACATCGGGAGTCGATCAGGAAAATACCGTAGGCGGATGAATATGTTACGGGACAGAAGACCGGCGGCATTGGGGTCACAATGGCGGTGCCAGTCGGTCTCCAAAAAGAGAATTTTTAGTTGCTTGGCGCTGCGGCGACCGACTTCGCGTTCGCTCGGGTCACTACAGGCAGTTCGTCCCCGCGCAAATACTTGTCCTTCGCTTCTCGCATTTCTGGCATGGCGATATATGGTTTGCTGTAGTCGTTATTCGCATTCCAGAAGAGGAAGCCAATCCCGCCCTTTTCCTTAGCCGTCAAAACCTGGACTTCGATGTATTTTGGCGAATATGTCTTCGTTCTCCAAGCGAATGCCTGAAGCCATGGGCGAATGACCACGCCGCTCCCACTGGTGATCTTTATAAACCGGTCCATGGATTCGCCAATAAAGTGCTCGGGGGCGTCTCCCGGATGCTCGATGCCGTCCATACCAAAAAAGTGCGACGGATAGATCATTGGTGAAAGGACGTCGCAATATTTAGCCATTCCCACGATGTCCTGCCCGGTGTGGGCCAAATCCACCGGTCGTTGCCATGCCATGATTCCGAAACGTCCAGCGAGAGCAGCACGCCCGTGGGATGGAGTTCCCCGTAAGCATGCTCCAGGAAATCGGTTATTACGTCGGAACGATGCCACTCTGGATGCTTTGTCTGGAAGTAGAAGCTCGCATCCTTCTGATCGCCCTCTGCGGGGAAGCGAACATAGTCAAACTGAATTTCATCGGCGCCAGCCTCAACCGCCTTCTTGGCCAAAGCGATGTCATATTCCTGCACTTTCGGCTGGGATGGATCCGTCCAAACCAGTTTGCCGTTCTCACGCCATGGCTGGCCGGTCCTGCGCGACTTCACTGCCAGCTCCGGATGGGCCACCACCAATCTTTCATCGCGAAAAATCGCGACTCTCGCAATTGCATGCATGCCCTGCGAGTGTAGGAACCGAGTAAATTTTGGCAGATCCCTTATGGTCACGTGGTGAGCGCCAGACAGCGGATAATCGAACGGAATATTGATGGTTCCGTCGCTATCCTTCACATCAAATACCACCGCATTCCCGCCCAGTTCGCGCCAGCGGCGGATAATTCGCAATCCATGATCACTTCCCGCCATTAAGCCAGTCAAATAGACAGCTCTGACTTCGAAATCTCGAGATACGGGAATCGATTTTTCAACAATGGGTGCGGCGAGTATTCCAGGAACGACTACCGATTGGCCATTTTTGAAATAGGTTCCTGGAAAATCGCTATTCGCCTTTCGAATCGCCTGAATCAATTCTGTTGATGTTAGATAGGAAGTCTGGGTAACGAAGTGGTGGGCCACGGTCGCGACGGTGTCTCCGCGCTTAGCGACGTACAACGTCGTACCGGGCAATGGAGCGGGAACTGGGGCTAATTCTAGCTTCGGTACGTTTGTGATCGCTGGGTTAGATATTCTGGCCAGCGCAGGCGTAGTTTGAGCGGCGGCAACTGCAGGACGGAGGCCGGCGTGGAACACGGAAAAGCCTAGCCCGAGGCACAAGATCCCGATCGGAAGAACGGTTAGCCGTCGCAAAGTTTTCTCCATAAGGAATTTGTTTTCCCGAATGTAGCTGACCGCCTACTTCCCCGCCAGTTACATCCGGCCACTCACGTCGGGGCAATCCGAACGGATTAGGCCGTCCTACACACTGAGATGGCAAAACGTCGTGCCTGCGCAAAGTCTTTCTCTTTACATGATTCCACTTGCGAAGGTAAGTGTCTCGATTTGGCCGCCAGCAGCATCTAAAGATTGAAGGTAAGAGATATGAGTATCGCATACGAAGATGGCGACGGATTTGCTCTAGGTCGTTGTGAGCAGCAGGGTCAGGGGCGACAAAAATTGTCACCTTTGACTGAGAAATCGGTTGGACAACCTTCCCGGTACCAGAATACGGGCCAGGAAAAGGGCTTTGAGGGCCCGATTCTTATGAAATCCGTCGCATGCACGACCCTAGACCCGACCCGCCGCAGTACTGACGCCAGGGAATTCGAAGGCGCCCTGCGGCGAAAGATTGTCGGTCAGGATGCAGCCGTTGAGACCGTCGCAGAGATTTATCAGATGTTTCTGGCCGGAATGAACCCCCCTGGACGCCCTGTGGGAAATCTTCTGTTTCTTGGTCCCACGGGCTCGGGTAAGACTCGTGTAGTGGAGGCTCTGGCGGAGGCTTTGTTCGGGGACACCCACGCTTGTATCAAAATTGATTGCGCTGAATTTCAACATTCCCATGAGATAGCGAAACTTATCGGATCGCCTCCCGGATACCTCGGTCATCGAGAGACCCACCCTCTGTTAACTCAGGAGGCGCTTAATCAGTGGCATACCGAGAAGTTAAAGTTGTCGATTCTGTTGTTTGACGAAATTGAAAAGGCCTCCGATTCCCTCTGGCAATTGCTGCTTGGGATTCTTGATAAGGCAACGCTGACTTTAGGGGACAACCGCCGCGTCGACCTATCCCAGTGCATCATTATCATGACCTCGAATTTAGGGGCATCCGAAATGAGCGGTCTGGTCGATGGCGGACTGGGTTTTGCTCCCAAGCCTATGCTGGTCGACGCTTGTTTCGACGAGAAGATCAATCGGACCGCTGTCGACGCCGCACGTCGCAAGTTTACTCCTGAGTTCATGAACCGCATCGATAAGGCTGTGGTGTTCAAAACGCTGCGTCCGGAACATCTCGAGCGGATTCTCGAGATCGAGCTGGGAATGGTGCAGCAGCGTATTTTGTCATCTTCCGCGGCTAATCAGTTCGTGTTCACATGCACTGACAAGGTGAAGGGCTTTTTGTTACAGGAGGGAACTGATCCGAAATATGGCGCCCGGCATCTGAAGCGGGCGATCGAGCGGAATCTGGTTTTCCCACTGGCAAATCTGGTTGCCACCGGCCAAGTCAGGCTGGGCGATTTCATCCGCGTGGATATGAATTCGGACGGCAGTCTGGCATTCGTGAAGGAAGCTGAGGGAGCTATGGTCCCCATGCTGATGGACCGCTTCGGAGCAGCTGCCGCCAACGGGCCTACTCTTGTAGCGAGAGCATCGCGACCGGTGGCCCGGCGCGAGTTTGGAGCAACTCCAACAGCAGATACGAAGTAATTTTCTGAGCAGGCGGTGACTCCTGTCCGCCTGCCTTTACCGTTCAACCGATCAGCACCGGCTCTTTCAGCCCCCGGCTTTCAATTCCAAAAGCACTTGACGAGCAATTTCCTTTAGCGTCTCAAAAACTCCCGCGCCCTGAAACGCGATAGCTTCGATAACAGGCTCATTCTTCTGCCGTAGCTCTTTCGATAAAGCCTCGGGAGAAAGGATATTGGGTAAGTCCCGTTTATTTAGCTGCAGAACGTAAGGAATTTTCTTGAAATCGTAGCTATGCTCTTTGAGGTTGGCCATGAGGTTTTCCAGGGCCTCGACATTGGCGTCCATGCGTTCCTGCTGCGAATCGGCGACGAAAACAATGCCATCCACGCCACGAAGAATTAATTTGCGACTGGCATCGTAGAACACCTGGCCCGGCACGGTATACAGGTGGATGCGGGTCTTGAAGCCTCGAACCGAACCCAGATCCAATGGCAGGAAGTCAAAGAACAGAGTTCGCTCTGTCTCGGTTGCCAGAGAAATCATTTTGCCTTTTTGTTGTTCCGAGGTCTTTTGGTAGATGTGCTGCAGGTTGGTGGTCTTCCCGCCGAGTCCGGCTCCGTAGTAAACAATTTTGCAATTGATTTCGCGGGCTGCAAAGTTAATGAAACTCAAAGACTTTCCTCAAGACCTGCGGGCAGACATTCAAATCCCTCGGAGAATGGAGCCGCCGCAAAGTTGGCTTGGTACTGCTGGTTTTATACCACAGAGAGGCCTCTAACCGGGATTACTGAGGTTACTCTGGCAGCGAAATCAGGTCTGCGGGAGTCCTTAACGGGATACTGCTGGCGCTGGGTAATAACCGTCACGGGCGTACACCTTGACCTCTGGGCGGGCTACCCGAACCTCTACCTGCCTGTAAGCCGTGCTCGGAGTGGCGCGAGTCTGGTAGCCGAGCGTGTATTCATTGCGGGCTTCGCTCATGGCCTGTGCGTAGCTCTCCTCAATGCCGGCACGGGAAAAATTCGTGAAGATTTCGCCCGCGGTGGCGCTCGCATACTTGGGAAGAATATCGCTGTATCCAAAACCCGGCATATGTAGTCTCTCAAGCTTGTTGTATCCGGGAATCGCAGAGCTCTCGACGGCTACAGCGTATACCGTGATTCCATGGGAAAGCAGAACTTTCAGGACATCCCGATAACTGGCAGAGCTGCGATACTCACGGCCATCGGTGATGATGAAAATAATTTTGCGGCGGGTCTTATCTCGCTTGCTGAGATCCAGAGCCGCTCTAAGAATGGCGTCATTGAGAACGTGAGACTCTTTCGGCGGAGTCATCACACGCGGAACATTGGGATCCACGGGAGTGTTATTCACCGTCGGTCCGCCCGGCCCCATGGGACCACCCAGGACCGCAGGACCATTGTTTCTGCCGCGGGCCGATTTGAGATCGTTTAAGGTCGCTGCCATTTGCCGACTGGCCAAACCGAAATCAGTCTGCTTGGAGACCGCAGTGCTATATGTATAAAGCGAAACTTCATCGTACGGGCTGAAAGCGCTTTCGAGGACCGAAAATGTTTGGTTGATCCGCTGCACCGCAACATCGGGCAATCCCAGATCAATAAGGACTGCCGCTGACAGCGCCACCGGATCGCTGGTGAAGAAATTCATCGTCTGCTTTTTCCCGTCTTCAAAGACAGAAAAATCTCTCGATAAGAGTCCGTCAACTCTCGCGCCGGAATTGTCCGTTACCCTCACCGGGACAATTACTTCATTGGTAGTAACGGTAAATTTGTAAAGTTCGTCTTGCCCCTTCGGCGGTTGTTGCGCCCCGCCTTGAGGCGCAGTCCCAGTGGGAGATGAGGGAGCGGCGGTTTCTTGGCCGGCAGGACTAGTCTCTTCTCCGGGGGGCGGAGCCTCAGGCGGCGGTAGATCGCCAGGTGGGCCCTCTTGTCTGGGATGGTCTGGTGTCTCTGCGGGAACCTGCGCAGGTGGAGACGGTTGCGGCGGCCTGACTGCGGAAGGCGCATCCGGAATGTCTTGTTTCTTGTCCGCTCCTGCTTGCTGAGGCGAGGCCGCTGCTCCATAAAATGTGCAAAACCACAGGACTAACAGTCTTGAGAGCGCCTTTTTCCAGATTTTTCCTTGATACAAGACAAGCCTCGCAGGGGATTATCATTCCCTTGACGACGTTCCAATGCTGAATCCGGGCATTTGGCGCATCTAAGGATCGTAGATAGACTATCAAAAAAAGAGCGAGAGAATACTTTCATGCCCAAAGTCCGTGTCCTGTTCGCCGTCCCCTGTTTTCTATTCCTGATTTTGAGCCTAGCCGGTCCTGTTGCCGATGCTCAGAATACCTCCTCTGGAGCAACGGATCAGTCCGAGCCGACCGAGACACTGAAAGTCAATGTCAATGTGGTGCAACTCTTCTTCAATGTCAAAGACAAAAGAGGAGCGCTCATTCCTAATCTGACCAAAAACGACTTTCAAATTTTCGAGAACGGAAAACCTGAGACCATCAAGTACTTTACTCCCGAATCGAACTTGCCTCTTACTCTGGGAATCCTGATTGATTCGAGTGGCAGTCAAGAGCGCGTTCTGGGCATGGAAAAGGAAATCGGCGGCGCTTTTCTGTCTCAAATCCTGACTGACAAGGACTTGGCTTTTGTCCTCGATTTCAATGTCAATGCCAACCTGCTTCAAGACTTCACCAACTCAGTCCATTTACTCAAGGTCGCATTGAACAGCGCAGTTATTAACACCGGAGGTGGAGGCGGGGTAATTCCCGGAATGGGCGGCGGCCCAGTTCCCACGGGACCACAGGGGCCCCGAGGAACCGTGCTTTATGACGCGATCTACCTCGCGTCCCATGACGAACTAGCGCAGCAAGTCGGTCGAAAGGCCATGATTATCCTCACTGACGGCGAAGATGAAGGCAGTCAGCTAAAGATTCAGGACGCCGCTGAGGCTGCGCAAAAATCTGACAGCATCGTCTACGTGCTTCTCTGCGCAGATCGTGGATTTTACGGATTCGGCGGATATACAGGTGAAGCCGAAATGAAAAAACTAAGCCAGGAAACGGGAGGCCGCGTCATTGATGTTGGAAACAACGCTGACAAATTGAAGGCGGCTTTCGATCAGATCGCCAATGAACTTCGCAGCCAGTACAACATCGGCTACACGCCGACAAATACCGCGAAGGACGGAAGCTTCCGCAAAGTGGAAATTCGCCCCAGCAGCAAAGACTATAAGATTCAGGCGCGCAGCGGGTACTACGCTGTCGCCTCGAAGGAGTAGTTATGGGGCCGTTTTTTTAGGTCGATCTTTTACTCGAATCACAAATTTTAGCCCAGACCATATCTCGGTCACGGCGCATACCTTCACGTCGACTAGACCAAGTTCGAGGCCAATGTCTCTAACCTCGTTTTCGGTGAGATCGGTAGTGACTCCAGAAGTCTTCTTTGGCCAGCTTACCCACAGCATCCCCCTCGGTTCGAGCTGCGAAGAGAACAGTGCGAACTGTTTTCGTAGTTCTGCCCGGCTCTTCACGAAAATCTGTACGAAATCGAAAGGTCCGCTCTTCGCCATCCGGCACGTTGCCAACGCCTGCTTCAATTCCGTTCTGACTTCGGAAGGCAAATCAAGAAAGGCAACCCGATATTGATCTTTGAGCCCGAGCTTCTTCGGTAGCGGAGTTCCGGAATATCCAGGCATCGCAGAGTCAGTTGGTTGGGGCGTAATAACCGTGGCGGCTGCGCACCCGCAGACCCCTGTGATTTTGCGCCAGGATTTCTATGGAGTGATAGCTCCCGTTCGGCGCCAGGTTTGCCGGTGTGTAGGCAAGGGCATACTGGCTGCGGAGCTCGTTCTGAATCTGGGAAAAAGCGTCGCCTACTTCTCTGAGTTGGAAGGGGAAAAATGCGCGTCCGCCAGTGGCGTCTGCAATTCGCTCAAGGATCTTGTCGCCATGAGCGCCACCGCCGTTAATATTGGTGCTGATGGCGTAAATGCTCACGTCGGCGCGTTGCGCCATCTCGACCGCTTCTTCGCGCGTGACATGGCTCTGATTGTCGTCACCATCGCTCAGCAGAATGATCGCGCGTCGCGTAGGTCCGGTCTGCGGAGCTTTCAACAGCTTGTCACGACAGGCGAAATAGAGGGCGTCATACAATGCCGTACCGCCACCCGGTCGAAGACCGCGCACTCCGACCGAAAGCAAGTCCGTATTGTCGGTGAAGTCCTGTGTGACCTCGGGGGTGACATCAAACCCCACAATAAAAGCCTGGTCATATCGCGGACGAATCGTCTGATTCAGAAATTCGATTGCCGCTTCCTGCTCGAACTTAAAACGATCTCGCACCGAATTACTCGCGTCGACGAGCAGTCCAACCTGCAGCGGCAAATCGGTTTCCCGATGGAAGCTGCGAACTTCGAGGGCAGGCTTTTGGTCATCGATAATGCTGAAGTCGTTCTTGGTGAGATCATTGACGTAGCGCCCGTGTTTATCAGTAACCGTGAATACCACGTTCACTTCGTTTACTCTCCGGCGAAAGGTTGCAGTTGGCTCGTCAGAAGTGGCTGACCCAGATTCAGCACCTGAGGGTGCTACGAAGCGGATTTTGTGGCGCGCTTGAGCTGATTCGGCGGCCCTGATGGTGGACTCGACGGAGTTTGAGTTGGCGTCGCCCCTTGCACGGCTGGAGCATTCTGTTGGGCCTTCTCCTGATTCTTCTTTTCCTGAGAAACCGTTGACGGATCCGAGGGCAGGTCTGGCGCGGCCGTATTCTGTGCTACAACTCGAGACAAAAGCGAAGTAGAAATGAACGCAAGAAGAATGAAACGTCGTGAATGCATCGATTCTTCATTATAGTCGTAACCCAATCCCAAATCAGACGGCTGCTAAACGGTCCAAGAACTCTCGTAACTCCAGGGGTAATTGGGCCGAAAACGATAGCTTTTTGCCCGTCCGGGGATGCTGAAATATCAACGTTGCCGAATGCAGGAAATTTCTGGGGAGCGTGGCGATGTGTTGATTCTTCCCTCGTAGATCTCTAGGAGCTCCGTATAGAGTGTCCCCGACCACGGGATGCCCGACTGAAGACAGGTGGACGCGAATTTGGTGAGTTCGCCCAGTATCGATTTTCAATTCCAGCAGGGAAAACTTGCCGAGGGCAGAATCAATTCGCTGCTTAACAACGTAATGAGTAATCGCCTCGCGCCCCTTTTCACGCCGGGTCGTCATCTTGGTGCGATGGACGCGATCGCGGCTTATGCTACGGCTGATCGTTCCCTTTTCATTCTTCATCCACCCGTGCCCGAGCGCGATATATTTCTTTTGAACCTCCCGCTTGGCGAACTGTGCAGACAATTTCCGGTGTGCTTCATCATTTTTCGCGACCACGATAAGGCCGCTCGTTGCCTTATCGAGACGGTGCACAATGCCCGGGCGCAGTTCCCCGCCCAGGTTCGAGAGTGTTTGAAACCGGTGCAGCAAGGCGTTTACTAGTGTTCCCCGATTTCGCTGAGCCTCAGTGGCTCCGGCTCCGGCATGAACCATCATTCCTGCAGGTTTGTTGATTACTGCTAGATCGTCATCTTCGAAGACAATATCGAGCGGGATTTCTTCTGGAATGGCGCGAAGATGCGGAATATGAACTGTGCCGAGAATAGCGATGCGCTCGTCCCCCTGTAGGCGCAATGAAGCCTTTGCCGGCGAGTCGTTCACCAGGACCTTTTCTTCAGAAATGAGCTGCTGCATGCGAGCCCGGCTGGTTGCTTGAACACTAGCGGCGAGGAATTGATCTAGGCGTGTCCCTTTGTGTTCGACTCCAACAGAAATCAAGATCGGGAATTGTTCCGACATGGGGCCGGACTCAGTAAATCACAACCAAACCAGTCTCGGGCAACCCAGGTCATGAATACTTCGATCGCGGACACGGTTGTTCGCCCGCGAGGATCAGTAATGTCTCGTGATCATCCCAACAAATAGCAAAGCGGATAAGACAATAGCTCCGATACTATTGGCGCGAAGCATGCGGTATGTCGAAGGCCAGGGGAACATCAAGACGTCAAACACCGGCATCGATTTCTCCGGCCATAAGAGTCCCGCCAAGCCAATGGCGAGCGAAATTTGTGTGAACAGAAGAATGCCTAGTTGATCCATTCAACAACTCCAGGAAGTTTGCTGATCGGACGGGGAATCCGTTCCCATGAGTCTGCCGGGCCTGGTGCGCGGCGTCAAGAAAAAAGGAAAAAAACTTAGGCTACAAGTAACTGGCTCATGGAAGCGGACCCCAAGGTGCTCCCGATTGTCGGATCTTAACGCTCGCTCACAGCAGGCATTATGAGCCACTTCAGGATCATGCTGACCAGGCCCAGAACAATGCCTCCCCAGAACGCGGCAGCGAAGCTTCGGATGTGGAATCCAGGGACAAAATTGGCTGCCAACTCAATCATGACGGCGTTGACTATAAACCAGAACAGTCCAAAAGTCAGGATTGTCAGCGGCAGGGTGATGATCTTCACGAAGAGCCCGAGAGTCGCGTTTACGAGCCCAATGACAACTGCGGCGATCAAAGCGGCAGTTGCGCTATCTACGTAGAAGCCCGGTACTACTCGTGACGTAATCCAAACGGCGAGTGCGCTAATTACCCAATGCAGCAACATTCGAAGCATTTGACACCCCCAATTCAGAGATTAGCGATTAGTGTAATTGAAATTTCAAGTAAGGCTTTCTGAGAAAAAAGTCTTATTCTTTAATGTGATCCGCACTGTGATCAACGATTATCGCGTCAGCCTCGATCTCGACCAACATCTCCGGCGCGACGAGAGCGCTCACGGCGATCAAGCTAGTCGCCGGCCGAATATCGTGGAAGAACTTGCCGTGCGCCTTACCAACAGCTTCCCAGTCCGCGATATTTGTTACATATATTCGGGTTCGGACGACATCCTTCAACGATGCTCCCGCCTTTTGGAGTGCACTCTCAATGTTCTTGATCGCTTGTACCGCCTGTGCGTAAGCGTTGCCCGCCCCCACGATCTTCCCGTCGGTGTCCGAAGCGGTAGTTCCGGCGACGCACACGTGGTTTCCGATCCGTACGGCGCGAGAGTAGCCAACGATCGGCTCCCAGGGAGTGCCGCTTGAGATGTTGGTTCTTTGCATATTTGGTTCTCCGAGGCCGCCATTATAAGCGCACGAATGTCAGCAAGCATTTTCAGCACGGCAGCCTAATTAGCAGTCGACTCCGGCAGTCTGCCAATAATGTCTGAAATGAAACCTTTGGCTTAGTTGTGTGTTCTAACTAGTGACGCGTTTTGCTCTCACTGGCACGAGGGTGGGGGGCATGGCGCACGGAAGTTACTTGTGAATGAAGTGTGACTGAGAGATAACTGACCATGGAGCCCCGCGTCAATAGCGGCTTTTCGGGGAGGCCTACAAATGATTCCGGATTCGCATCCATTGCAGCAGCTTTTCATGGAACTTGTGGGAAGGCATTACGCCGAAGAAATAGGCATTCGCGATCCTCAAATTGTCGGCTACGTTTCTCGCTTGCTGTCGGAGTTTTGCGACGTTGAGGAGCTTTATAAGATACGCAACGGTGCTGGAAAATCACTGACAGACGTGGGCGAGATGCTGATGGAATCGGATCCTGTGTATGGGCCTGCACCGTCATTTGATCGTGAACGCCAGGTGCGCAAACACATCGGCGATTACACCCTATTTTTCACGGGGATGTTTCCCGAGAGCATCAATCATTTCCGGTTGCGCCGGAACCGTACCGAGAGCTTCATTGATTGGATGAAGGCGGGGAAAGAGAGCTACTACATCGTCTCCAAGTTCGAGGACTTTGAATACACGAAAGTCGCGCCTCTGTTTGCAAGGCTATCGAATCATTTTGAACAATGCGTCTATGGACTGAATATGGTGAAAAACGATCTTCAGGAGATGCAGCATCCCATAGTCAGAAGGGCTGACGATATTCTGATGTGATGCTAGCTGCTGATCCTCAGCGGCTGAGCCGTGTTGAAACAAGCCAGCTATCGCAGCGGTGAACCGCTGCGCAACCCAAAAACTGGCCAAGCGCTACACGCCAATTCCCTACCGATCAGGCCTGCAACCGGTAAAAACTTAACGCCGAGTCCCCTTGTTTCAAGGTACGGTAGCGTCGAAGGGGACCGAACGATTCTCTGGCATCGAACTTCTTTAGGTGTTCGGCGATGACTGTACTTTCGGGATTCAGCAGGGATGATTGCGAAATCTCCTCTAATACTTTCCGATACTCTTCCGCCATCTGGTAAGGCGGATCGAGGAAAACAAAATCTGCTGATACGCCACGCGATTTCAAGTTCCGTAATGCTCGAATCGCATCCTGCTTCATCACCTCGAAGCCGGTGTCGATTTTCAAGGAACTGAGATTACGATGGATGAGCTCAACAGATTGAGTTGCGCAATCGACGAAATACACAATCCCACATCCGCGGCTGATGGCCTCGATTCCCACGGCACCGGTGCCCGCGTACAGGTCAATCCAGGGCGTTCCTTCGAGCGCGGAGGGATTTCCTGCTGTGAGAACATTAAACAATGTTTCTCGTAGTCTATCCGCTGTCGGGCGCAAGTCGTATCCAGGCGCCGAATGGAGGGGCCTGCCGCGATATGTTCCAGCTATTACTCGCAATTCCGCTCCTCCTAGCCTTTCCGCCCGTGAACTTTCGATTGTGATGACGCAAACTCACGATACCCAGGGTCCTTCTGAAATATATAGAATAGAGATAGCAAGGCGGCACTATCTCACATGAGAAATTGGTCCATTTCGGCGGGACGCATTTTAGGCGTAGAACTGCGGATCCATCTCAGCTTCGTATTCCTCCTTATTTTTGTATTGCTAACCGATTCCGCGTCTCCCAACACAACCACTCCGGCGCGAGGTTTGGCACTAGTTGGGATAATTTTTGCGAGCGTGATATTACACGAACTAGGGCACGCCATTGTCAGTCGACGCGAGGGACTCGTTGCCAAGGCAATTATTCTGCTACCCATTGGCGGTGTCACGTTGTCAGACGAGAGTAAGGAAGCGGGCGACCCGCAATCGCAAACCTGGAAGAGGGACTTTCGCATTGCGATGGCAGGCCCGCTGGCCAATCTTGCGGTGGCCGCACTTGCCGTGGGCGTGTTGTCCCTGGTATCACCGGAAATTAACTTATGGGCAAAACCCTACGTCCACTCGAGCAATCTGGCGCGGAGCCTGGTGTGGGTCAACCTGCTGCTTGCGGCACTTAATTTGTTGCCTGCCTATCCCATGGATGGCGGCCGCGTTCTTCGTGCGGTTTTCGCCAGGAACATGGACTCGGTTGGCGCGACCAAGAGGGCGATAACAATCGGCCAGGCTTTTGCCACGATGTTCATGCTTACCGGCATGCTGTGGAATATCTGGATGACCATGATCGGTTTCTTCCTGTTCCTGGCTGGACAACTGGAAGAACGATCAGCCGTTTTCCAATCAGTGCTGGAAACCGTGCGGCTGGAAGATATTATGCTGACTGATTTTGCCACTCTTTCACCCGCAGACACGTTGGAAGATGCGCTGGAAAAGGCAGTCCATTCCCTTCAGGATGATTTCCCTGTGATCCGCGGAAGCGATATGGTCGGGGTGATCTCTCGCCAGAAGATTCTGCAAGTTTTGCGGATGGAAGGGAACGGTTATGTGCAGGCAGTCATGAATAAAATTTTCGAGGTTGCGCAAAAAAAGGAATCGCTTGCTTCAGCGTTCCGAAAGTTGACTGCCCGCAACCTCAGCATTATTCCGATTGTCGAAGACCAACGTTTGGTCGGGATCGTCACGTTGCAGAACTTGATGCATTCAATGGCTCTGCTGGCGGAGAGCCGTAAATTGCGGAAAACTGCACTGAATTCCTGATGTCAGAATTTAATCACTAGGCCTGCCGCGGCCTCAGCCAAGTGTCCCCGGCTTCCCGTAAACAAGTTGGGGTTGTTGAAGTCCGGAACCTTGTAGAACAATCCCCGATACTGGATTCGCAACGCTAAGTGAGGAGTGACTGCAGCCTTCTTGAGGCCCGGAACGCTGGAGAATACCTTGCAGTCCACCCCGACTCCATAGAGAATTGCGAACTCTGTCTGCCGGGTCGACGGCACGGGCACCTGAACTGTATTGACGAACGTGTTGTATGGATTGAATACCAAAATGCCCGCGCCCCCGAAAACAAAAGGCTCGTACTTCTTCGTTTCCATGGGGCTGAAAACATACGCCCCAGTCCATTCCGTAACATTGGATTGAATCCGAAAAGTATTTAGGTTCGTATAAATTTGGGAATCGTTGGTGCGGGCGTAGCTCGTTTCGATCGAATGTTTCTCCGCAAACCGCCATCGGAATGTTCCCAGGAATCCTCCAGAATAGGTTGGAGACAGCACGATGCCGTTGGCAGAAGTTTGCTTGGGAAATACCGCTTCATAGCCTAAGCCGACGTCGAAACGATTGCCCTGCCCAACTGCAGTCGACGCCAGCAGAACCAGTGCCGCCACCACTAAACCCGCCTTCTTGAACATGAGTCTCCTGCTGTGATGTTTCGATCGCCACGATCGAAAGAGCACGCTTTTATCCTGTCAATATAGTTGGATGGCTTTGGCTTGCTCGACTGCCGGAATTTTTCTCAATTCCAATAAAACCGCCTCGGTAAGCGGGCTATCCACATGAACCACGGCAATCGCTTCGGCTGGCGTGTTCGGTTTCGTTCCGGACGACCGGCGGCCAAGCGAAAAATTGGCGATGTTGATGTTGTGCGCGCCCAGGACCGTCCCCACTTTGCCGATCACGCCGGGAACGTCTTGGTTGCGCAAGTAAACTAGGTTTCGTTCGAGGGGAGCTTCGACGTTGATTCCGTCGACTTGCAACAGCCGCGGTGTTGTTTCTCTCCGCACTGCGCCCTTTACCCCGTGCTCCTCGTTGCGGGCTTTGATCCGAACCGAGAGCACACTTCCTGCGCCGCCTTTAGAAGGCTGTGTTTTACGGGTTTCTTCAACCCGGAGTCCCCGCGACGAAGCGATAGTTGCGGAGTTCACCAGGTTGGCTTTTTCCTCAAGGGTCTCATTCAGAATTCCTTTGATGGCTGCGTTCCGGATGAGTTCGGTCTTCCACTCCGCGATGTGTCCGCTGTAACCCAGCGAAATCTCTTCCATGGCCCCGGCGCTGATCTGCGCCAGGAACGAGCCTAATCGTTCCGCCAAAACGATGTAGGGCTGAAGTTCCTGATACTCGTCATGGGAGACCGAAGGAACATTCACTGCATTCTGAATAACTCCATGTTTCAGATATTCCTTGACCTGCATGGCGATCTGCTGGCCGACAGCTTCCTGTGCTTCGTTGGTTGATCCACCAATATGCGGAGTAAGGATGACGTTCTCCATGGCCGTGAATGGAGAATTCTTAAGCGGTTCCTCGGCAAAAACATCCAGCGACGCGGCCGCTACCTGTCCTTCCTTGAGAGCCGCTGCGAGGGCTGCTTCCTCCACCAGTTCACCCCGGGCACAATTCACGAGACGCACGCCGCGTTTCATTTTCTTTAAGGATTCAGCATTGATCATCCCTGTCGTCTGCGGAGTCAGGCCTACGTGCAGCGTTAAATAGTCAGCTGAGGCATAGAGTTCGTCCAACGTCGCCGTACGAACGGAGTTTTCCTTCGCAACCGAGGCGGAGACGAATGGGTCGTGTCCCATCACTTCCATTCCAAAAACGCGCGCTCGCTTGCTGACTTCCATCCCAATTTTTCCTAGACCTACAATCCCGAGAGTTTTGCCCCGCAACTCGGAGCCTTGCAGAGATTTCTTTTCCCATTTTCCGGCATGCATCAATTCATTGGCGCGGCAGGTAAAGCGGGCCATCGCCAGCATCACTCCGAGCGTGTATTCGGCTACAGCGACAGCATTCGCGCCGGGGGTATTCATCACGGCGATGCCTTTGCGGGTAGCCGCCTCCAGTTCGATGTTGTCGACGCCTACGCCCGCCCGCCCAACTACTCGAAGCTTGTTGGCATTCGCCAGCAAGGCTGCATCGACCTGTACAGCAGACCGGACGATTAGGGCATCCGCCGATTCAAGTTGGGCGCCCAGGTTCCCATCGATCTGCTCTGGGGTGACGATCGTCCAGTCTGGTTCGCGCAATAGATTTACGGCGGAAGCAGACATTTTTTCAGCGACAACAATTTTCATGGCGAATGAATCCTTCGTTTTTAAGTTATTAAATTCAACTTCATTCTATCTTTCCACACTCGAAAACAATCTCTACAACATCTTTACAGGGAAATGACACGACGTTGACAGTTATCTCCGGCTAAGTCTCTACGCTATTCCCAGTTGACCCTAGTTTCGAAGATCGCTTATTCACTGGAGAGTAATGTATGAAACTCAGTTGCCTACTTCTGATCGCACTCTTATCGCTCGGTTGCGGCGGTTACAATGCGCCCGCGGGCGCAAATGGAATGGGAGTAAAAGCCGCCGCGAATATCTCTGCCCTCATACCCAGCAGCGCCACAGCCGGGGGACCAGGATTCACTTTAACTATCAACGGCTCAAACCTTGCGACCAACTCCATCGTGTTCTTCGGTGGTGCGTCCATGTCTACTACATTTGTCACGTCGAACCAATTGATGGCGGCAATCCCCGCATCTGCAATTGCAACCGCTGGCAACGTACAAGTGTATGTGAATTCCGCCGGCAACATTTACGGGGTGAACTCGAACTCGGTCAATTTCATGGTGAACTGACCGCAGCCGAGGATAGGCAACGGGCTGCCGAAAATGCCCGCCCGGATTCAGCGTTATCTTGCGACACCGGCCTCAACCTTTGAGTGCTCTTGCGAACTGCGGGCAAAAACTTCCTGCGCGGCGCGGACGGACGTACCGTACTGAACCGATTTGCCGGTGACGCTGCTGAGGACATGTTCAAGCGCGGCAAGGATTCCAACCGTATCGAGATAGTCGTAGTAACCAATGTGAGCGATGCGGAATAGCTTACCCTTCATGTCGCCCTGACCATTGGCGACCACGGCAGAAAAAGATTCTCTGAACGCTTTGACGATTGCGCTTGAATCCACGCCAGCGGGCGGATCGATAGCCGTGAGAGCAGCGCCGGGAGCGGACGTGAAAAGCTTCAGTCCGAGAGCTTGGGCGCCCGCGCGTGTCATTTCCGCGGCAAGTTCTGCATTGTCTATAAGAGCCTTCCGTCCGGCTACGAGATCTCCCTCGCCCATCTGGCGGATGAAATCCAAAGCTGCGCCTAGCGCCGCGAATAAAGAGGTAGCAGGCGTGTACGAGGATTCTCCCTTAGCCGCCGCTTTACGCTCCTTGCGGAAATCGAAATAGTAGCGGGGGTTCTTCGTCGTCTCCATTCGCTTCCAGGCGCGTTCTCCGATGGCGCAATAAGCTAGTCCGGGCGGGATCATCAGGGCTTTCTGCGATCCTCCGATGATTACGTCAATGCCCCAACCGTCAACATCGAAGTGAGTTGTGCCCAGGCCGGTAATCGCGTCGACGATCAAAAGCTTGTCATCGCCACTCTCGCGTATCAAGCGGGAGATTCCCTTAATGTCATGGCGGGCGCCAGTTGAGCTTTCCGTCGCTTGCACATATACGGCGCGAACGTCGGGCGTGAGCTTCTGGCGAATCTGATCCAAGGAAAAAGTATCGCCATAGTGCACGCTAAGGACATCCACATTGCACCCGAAAGCTTTGGTTAAATCGCGCCAGCGCTCGCCAAACTTGCCTGCGGTCAGAACCAGCACTTTATCTCCCGGCGAGGTCAGGTTTGAAACCGAACCCTCCATTACTCCGGTTCCCGAACAAGCAAGCACCAGCACGTCATTATTGGTTCCGATAAATTCCTTCATGTCGGCCAGGACGCGCGTATATAGCGCCCGAAAATCGGCGGTGCGATGATGCATGGTGAATGACGCCATCGCGGTTTGCGCGGCAGGCAATAGTGGAGTAGGTCCAGGGGTAAAAAGGCGGTTCTTCAGCAGCATTTGTTTAAGGTCCCTTTCGGAAAGATGCCTCTAGTTTATCCCGGAACCCGTTTCTTGTGGATTCGTTTCTCGCGAGCGCTGGAAACAACGAAGCAAATGAGTTCCCGCTATAATTCCTCGCATGAGCCTATCCGAACAAATCCAGAAGGACCTTGTCGACGCCATGAAATCCCGGGATGAGCTGCGCCTCTCTACGTTGAGAATGGTTAAGAGCGCCCTCAAGAATCGCGAAATCGACAAGATGTCGCCCCTCGATGATAAGGAAGCGTTGCAGGTGCTGAGTACCTTGATCAAGCAAAGAAAAGAATCCGTGGAACAATTTTCGAAGGGTGGGCGCCAGGAGCTCGCCGACAAAGAAACCGCCGAAATCGCGCTAATCGAAGCCTACATGCCCAAGGCCGCTGGTGAAGAGCAAATCGTTGCCGGAGTCAAGGCAGTTATCGCCGAGATGGGATCCCCAACGGTTAAGGAAATGGGAACGGTCATGAAAAATGTGATGGCACGCTTCTCAGGTGCCGGCATTCGGGTGGATGGCAAGCAGGTGAGTGAAGCGGTAAAGCGAGAGCTTGGCGGATAGCTGTTATTTGCTTCGCTGCAAGGCACGATAGGCTTCACTCTTCGAAATTCCACGCTCTTTCGCAACTTTCTTTAGGGCCGCTTTTTCATCCAGCTTTTCGTCCGAGATTAGTTGTTCCACTCGCTCGCGGACCGTAACCGTAGTGGGTACGGCAACGTTCTGCTGACTCTCGTCAACTCTTGCGATCAGTAAGGTAATTTCACCCTTGATTTCTTCGCGACTGGCAATCTCGTTCAACAGCTCGCCTGCGGAGCCGCGCAAGAATTCTTCGTGAACCTTTGTCAGCTCACGGGCAATGACAATGTTGCGGCTTGCCCCCAAGACCTCTACCACGTCTTCCATGGCCTCTACTAACCGGTGCGGTGCTTCGTAGAAAACCTCCGTCTGCGGAGAAGACTTGATGCCTTCCAAGACTTGCCGCCGCTGGCCGCGTCTCGACGGCAGAAATCCTTGAAAACGGAAGGATCCTGTGGGCAATCCGCTCCCTGCCAGTGCAGTCAAAAACGCGGACGGCCCTGGAATAGGAATGACTGGCATGTGATGTTCGAGAGCCAGAGAGATCAATCGAAAGCCAGGATCGGAAATGCCGGGCATTCCGGCATCAGTGACCAGAGCGATTCGCGTGCCTTGTCCCAGTTGCTGGACTAACTCGGCTGCTCGCTGGGATTCATTGTGCTCATGGTAACTCGTTACTCGCGATGCGATTCCGAAGTGGTTCAAAAGCTTTTGGGTATGTCGAGTGTCTTCGCACGCGATGATGTCTACTTCTCTGAGTACCCTCAAAGCGCGAAGAGTAATGTCTTCGAGATTTCCGATAGGGGTTCCAACCAGATAGAGTGCCGGTCCAGCGCTCAGAGTGTGGGACGTTGCTGGCAGTGCCGCATCTTCCTCAGCTTTGCGGGCGTGTCTTTCCCCGGCGTTCATGATGGCGAGTCTAACATTGCAGCTTCGTACCAAAATTGACGGAAGGCACAACGCATCATAGAATCGAACTACGGTTAACGTCGGTTAACTTCTTCATACCTCATGCCACTTTACGAGTACGAATGTAAGAAATGCCATCACCGCTTCGAGCGCATACAGAAATATTCTGACCCACATATGAGGAAATGTCCTGACTGTGGCGGGACAGTTGAATTAGTTGTTTCCGCTCCGGCAGTCCAATTTAAAGGGTCGGGATGGTACGTTAACGATTACGCCAAAAAGCCGTCCGCGGCGTCTTCTTCGAACGGCGAATCAGGATCAAAGGCCGAGTCTGGTTCCAAGGGGGATTCCGAGGCGAAGGGCGATTCGGAATCTAAGTCGAAAAAAGAAGAAAAATCAAAGCAGGAGTCTTCTACCGGCACCAAGAAAACCGAAAAGAAGACGTTTTCCAGAGACAAATCCTAGTTCTGTAGCGCAGCTTAACATCCATCTGTGTGCTTGTGCTCACGCTTGAATCTCAATCACAAGGATCTCATCTAATCGCTAGATAGTCGTTATAACGAGGATTCTTGAAATGATCAATATTCGTCGTAGTGGAGAGCGGGGTGGAGGCGACCACGGTTGGCTCAACACCCGTCACACATTTTCGTTCAACACATACCACGATCCCAAGTTCATGGGATTTCGTTCTCTCCGGGTTATCAATGAAGACTATGTAGCGCCGGGACAGGGATTCCCAACGCATCCTCATCGAGATATGGAAATCATCACTTACGTTCTCGATGGGGCCCTTGAACACCAAGATAGCCTCGGGACCGGCTCGGTGATTCGCCCTGGGGATGGCCAGCGCATGAGCGCCGGCAGCGGTATCCGGCATAGCGAAGCGAATCCGTCGACGACGGAGGGCGCTCACTTTCTGCAAATCTGGATTCTGCCGGATCGCCAGGGCATCAAGCCGAGCTACGAGCAGAAGGCTTTTCCGGCGGTGGAGAAGGCTGGCAAACTGCGGCTGATCGCGAGTCCAGATGGCAAGGACGGCTCCGTGACCATCCACCAGGATGCCAAGCTTTATGTCACTCTTCTGGCACCTGGCGAAACCGTGATCCACCAGATGGAACCGGATCGCCATGCGTGGATACAAATCGCAAAGGGTTCGGTCGAAGTGAATGGAAAGGTTTTCAAACAAGGCGACGGAGCTGCCGTTAGTAGTGAAAAGCAGTTGACGGTAAAGGGAACTGAGGAAGCTGAAGTATTGCTCTTTGACTTAGCCTGAGATCGAAGGTATGGCGTGGGCTCACGCGACCCTCGACTGTTTGGGGCTTCGTTTCCGGAATATGGTTTTCAGGTTCTCCCGCCAGCGCTCATCAATCCCTACCAGCGTCCACTCGATCTTGGGAGAAAAATAATGCAGCAAGACGTTGGTTGCCGGATGGATGCGCAACGCGGGCGCAACGAGGAATAGCAACGGATCTTGATTTGAAGTCTCGACCTGGGGAAAATATCCGAAGCGGGCGAAATCCCCTCGCGCGTTGTGCCACGCGACCCTTGACCAATAGTCGAGTCCTTGGAGCGGCAAGTGGATGTCTTCGTCGGCCTTGAGCTCAACCACAGCAAGGCGTCCTTCGCGGGTGGTTGTCAGCACGTCAATCATGGCTCGGTCCGAAGCGGAGAACGCCGGTACTTGAGAATACTGAGCTCGCCCTCCAAGTTGTCCATCTAGCGGGCTGAGATCGAGGACTGCCTTGGATTCCAGCCAGCGCTCAGGATGCATACGCCACAAAGGATGATCCCGGGGGCCTTCCGGATGACGGACCTCTCCGATGCTCCTCACTAGGGTTGTGAAAGCAGCAGAATTCGAATCGGTGAGGATTCTTTCAGCGCGCCCCACCCCAAAGACAATTTCCGAGGAACTGCGATACGACGCTGGATCGTGTGCAATTCTCGCGCGCGCAAATTCGAGTCCGTGACGACGGAATCCAATTTCCGCAGAGGACAACATCGCGATCTCAGCCTCCGGCATGAGATCGTGAATGCACTTGATCGAGTCCGCAAAGCGCTCCCGAGCTGCTGCCTCGTCGGCGACGTGCACAAGCCGGGTTGCAATATTCCCACGATCGGAAATATCCATCTCGACTAGCTCGGCGTCTCGCTCTTTCAGTTCGTACAGCTGCCATTTCGCCGCATCAGGGTTTAAACGAGCCAGTCGCTCCCTTGTAACCGCGGAGCTCTGGTCCGGAAGAAATAGCTTGAGACCTTCTATGACCAGCTTTCCGGCCCGCGTCTGCCGGCAAAGATCCAGCCATAAGATTCCGAAGGTTAAAGCCGCATCGATCGAAACCTGTGTCTCCTGGGCATTCACGCCCAGCACCGCGAACGCAGACTGCCCCCGGTGCAATATTCCTCTGGTATAAATCGGACCGAACGAATTCTTAAGATCGGTTGAGGTAGTGAGTTGTGAAACGGTGAATCCCGGAAAGCGGCGCTCGAGTACTCGATTCAACAATCGCTGGTAGCCCATCCGCGATACGCGTTTCGCCGTGGGTGTGCGCCAATCCCTGTTGCGACAAATCTCTAATTTCGTAGGCTTGGTTTGACCGAGCCGCTGCACGTGGAGCCGCAACACCTCATTCTTTACTTCGGCATCGAGCACTCGCCGAACAACGTTCCGCTCCGACGACCACATATGCAGCAGGCACTTATGCGTTTCCCCTGACACGGAGTACTTCGTCTGCGACAAATCGAAGATGACATCGCCGTCTTCAACGACTACAGCTGTAGTAATTCCCACGAGGAAGTCTTCCACCTGGTGAGCCAAAGACTCGGGATTCACGTCGCCATTGTGTCAATTCAGCGAGGCTGCGTCTGTGACGAATGAACACAAGTCGCACTCTCCGGCGTTGTTGTCATTTCGAGGTCGCGTAGATCCGGACCGCCTACGTATTTCGTCGAACACCGATCAGTGAAGCCATGTGGGATAATCTAAGAGAGTCATCCCAGAGTCTTTCCAAAACAGGCAGGCATCCAATCAACGTGGACAAAAATAGATTTTTCTTCGAGCATTATGGGCTAACCGAACGCGGACTCGAAACTTACCTCGCCGCAGCATTGTCAGCGGGCGGAGACTACGCCGACCTTTACTTTGAATATCTTTCATCGACAGCTTTGAGCATGGATGAATCCATGGTCAAGTCCGCATCTCAGGGAATCTCGGCTGGATGTGGCGTTCGCGTGATTTCTGGTGAGCGTACGGGATATGCATATACCGATGACCTGTCGCCCGAACGAATTTTGCACGCGGCCAAAACGGCAGCCCTGATTGCGACCGGCCCGGCTAAGACTCCAGTTGTAGGATTTCAGGAAAAACCGGCCCGCAGCTTGTACCCCATAGCACTTCCTTCGGTGGACGCCGAAATCTCAGCCAAAGTTGAATTGGTGATGCGTGCTGACAAGGCGGCGCGAGCGTACGATCCGCGAATCAAAGAAGTCCGCGCCAGTTTCGTGGACGAACTCCGGAACATTTTGGTGATTGGCTCGGATGGCGCGTTCGCCGAGGATAGCCAACCTCTTGCAAGATTGAATGTGTCTTGCATCGCGAAGACCGAGACGAATTCCGCGCGCGGGAGTTCCGGCGGCGGAGGGCGCGTTGCCCTCGACTTCTTCTTCGGAGAAAAGACTCCTGAATACTTTGCAAAAGAGGCTTCACGACAAGCGATCTTGCAATTGGACGCCCGCGAGGCCCCAGCTGGAGAAATGGAAGTCGTTCTCGGCCCAGGATGGCCCGGCGTGCTGTTGCATGAGGCTGTGGGTCACGGGCTCGAAGCCGATTTCAATCGGAAGCAGACCTCGGCATTCGCCGGCTTGATCGGAAGACGTGTGGCCAGCGAAAAATGCACTGTCGTGGACAACGGAACAATGCCGGGAAGGCGCGGCTCGCTGAACGTGGATGACGAGGGAGAGCCGACCCAGAACACGGTCCTCATTGAAAACGGAATTTTGAAGGGATATCTCAGTGACAAGCTGTCCGCCCGTCTGCTGGGAGTCGCCGACACCGGCAACGGCCGTCGAGAGAGTTACGAGCACATTCCGATGCCGCGCATGACGAATACGTACATGCTGCCCGGCGACGACGCTCCCGAAGATATTATCCGTTCCGTAAAGAACGGCATTTACGCGGTAAATTTTGGCGGAGGCCAAGTAGATATCACAAACGGCAAGTTCGTTTTTGCCGCCTCCGAGGCGTACATGATTGAAGACGGACGGATCACAGCTCCGATCAAAGGTGCGACCTTGATTGGCAATGGTCCGGATGTGCTTACCCGCGTATCGATGGTGGGAAACGATTTAAAGCTCGATGAAGGTGTCGGCACCTGTGGAAAAGATGGCCAGGCTGTCCCGGTTGGAGTCGGTATTCCCACTATAAAGATTGATCGCCTGACAGTTGGTGGAACCGCAAAAAAGGATGTCGGCGGATTCATGCAGTAGTAGCGTCCGTGGAACTCTCTGCGTTATCAATGTAATCTCTAAGTCGTTCAGTGCAGCTCTTGTCCAACCCGGTCGTAGACAAAAGCTGTCTTGAAAGTTGAGCACTTATGAAGATGAAAGTTTGCAAGGCAGTCTTCCCGGCAGCGGGCCTGGGAACTCGTTTCTTGCCTGCAACAAAGGCGCAGCCAAAAGAAATGTTGCCTCTCGTAGACAAGCCGATCATTCAATACGGCGTCGAAGAAGCTCTGGCAGCGGGTTGTAACCAAATCATTATCGTCACCGGGCGCGGCAAGCAGGCGATTGAAGACCACTTCGACGTGAGCTACGAACTGGAAAAGATGCTGGAGGAGCGCGGGAAGACAGACCTTCTGCATACCGTGCGTCAGATCTCCGACATGATCTACGTCGCTTATGTTCGTCAGAAGGAGGCGCTCGGTCTGGGCCATGCCGTACTCACTGCACGCGAGTTGGTTGGGAACGAAGCTTTCGCCGTACTTTTGGCTGACGATGTTATTGACGCGCAGGTCCCTTGCCTCAAACAGATGGTGAATGTATTTGAGGAAACCCAGAGTTCGGTGATTGCAGCGCAGGTTGTCGATGGAGAGGCGATTTCCGCCTACGGAGTGCTCGACCTCAAACCCGCGGATGGACGATTCGATGGCCGGCTATTTGAAATTAAGAGTATGGTCGAGAAACCGACGCTGAAGGATGCGCCCTCGAACTTAGCCATAATAGGCCGTTACATCCTGACTCCTACAATCTTTCAAGCGCTCGCCGAAACCCAGACAGGGAGCGGTGGCGAGATACAGCTCACCGATGGCATGAAGCTGCTGCTTAAAAAAGAAAAGATGTTTGCGTACGTATTTGAAGGCAAGCGCCACGACACTGGGGATAAGCTGGGCTTCCTGAAGGCGACCGTGGAACTCGCCCTGAAGCGGGAAGACTTGGGAGGGCCCTTGCGCCAGTATTTGAAGACGTTAGATCTCGCCTAAGCCAGCCTACGCACCGGCTAAACTTTTCTTCAGCTTTGCTGATTTCTCCTCAACTCCGCTTGCGAGTCTCTTTTTGTAATCATCCAATTTCTTCGCGAGCTTCTGATCCGACAATCCGAGAATCTGCGCTGCAAGAATTCCCGCATTCGTGGCACCCGGCTTCCCGATCGCAACCGTCGCCACGGGAATGCCGGCCGGCATCTGCACCGTCGCCAGCAAGGAGTCCAAACCATTCAGCGAGGTTGACGGAATCGGCACGCCGATTACTGGCAGAGTGGTGTGAGCAGCAATGACTCCCGCCAAATGGGCAGCACCGCCCGCGCCCGCTATGATCACGTGAATCCCTCGCTGAGTGGCCTCCCTCGCGTACGCAGCGGTGCGGTCAGGCGAGCGATGTGCTGACGTGACATCCATTTCATAAGGAATCCCGAAATCATCGAGGGCCTTGGCTGCCTCTCGCATAATTTCGAGGTCGGAATCGCTTCCCATCACGATAGAAACCAATGGTTGACTCATAAATTGCTTATCATCGCTCCCCCCGGCCAAGCCGGCTTTATGTCGTAGAGTTCGTTTTAAGCGCTCTTGCCGCAATGTCTGTTCGATAATGTGCGCCTTCGAAATTGATTTTCGATACCGCCTCGTATGCCCGCTGTACAGCCGACCCCAAATCGGAAGCACAGGCGGTCACACCTAGGACGCGGCCTCCGGCTGTGTAGTACGAATGACCGTGATGGCTCGTACCCGAGTGAAAGACTTTCACTCCGTCGGTCCGTTCGGCATCTTCGACTCCGGTAATCTTCTTGCCGATCTCAAAGACTCCGGGATAGCCTTCCGATGACATCACCACACATACCGAAGCATCTTGCGACCAGCGAAAATCGCCGTCGCTGACCCGTCCTTCAATCGACGCTTCAAGCGCCTCCAACAAATCGCTTTCCAATCGCATGAGGGTCGGTTGAGTCTCGGGATCGCCGAAGCGGCAATTGAATTCAAGCACCATCGGCCCGCGCGCGGTCATCATAAGCCCGCAATAGAGGACGCCCTTGTACTCCGCGTCTTCCGCTTTCATGCCTTCCACGACTGGCCTTGCAATGTGCTGCAGAAGCCAATTTTGCATCTGCTCATCCACCAGTGTGCTCGTGGAGTAAGCGCCCATGCCGCCGGTATTAGGCCCGGTATCACAGTCGCCGACACGCTTGTGATCTTGAGCCGCCACTAGGGGCGCCACACGTTCGCCATCACTTATTACGAGAAAGGAAAGTTCCTCGCCCTCGAGGCATTCCTCGAGCACTACGCGTGAACCGGCTTCGCCCACCATCTTGCCGATCAACATTTCTGCGGCTACGGATGCCGCCTCTTCTTTAGTTTTGCATATCACAACACCTTTGCCCGCTGCCAACCCATCGGCTTTAACAACCAGCGGAGTGCTGAAGTGCGGCAGCGCCTCGTCGAGTTCATCTAACGAGTTGCAGATTGCGTAATGTGCGGTCGGAATTCGATGCCTCTGCATGAACTCTTTGGCGAAGCTTTTACTAGATTCGAGTTGTGCCGCGGCTTTGGTTGGTCCAAAAATCTTCCATCCGCGGCGGGTGAACTCATCCACAATACCCAGTTTAAGCGGCAACTCCGGCCCCACGACTGTTAGATCGGGCTGAAGTTTCTGGGCTACAGAAATCAACGAATCGAGACTTTTCTGATCTGCGGGGACGCACTCGGCAACGTTGCCGATTCCACCATTCCCTGGAGCGCAGTAGACTTTGGAAACCCGCGGCGATTGCGCAAGTTTCCAAGACAGAGCATGCTCTCGTCCTCCGCTTCCGATTACAAGAACTTTCATGGTTGGAGAAACAAGGTTAGGAGGCCGCCACGCCGATGTCAAATTTGTACCGTTGAAGGCGCGCGTTTAAACATATTCAAAGTTTTAAGCTTTACACATGCGCTGTCAGACTTAACTATGCTTAACCCTCCGCCGTATAATTCTTATTGATGATCACCGTATCCAAAGAAGACTATCTAAAGGCGATCCTGGAGGCCGAAAGCGAAGGCGAGACTGTAATTTCTGCCACGCTGGCGCATTGGCTACTGGTGTCGCCGCCTGCGGTTACGATGGCGATGCGTCGTCTGAAGAAAGATGGATTGGTACGAGTACAGCGCGACGGTCATGTCAGCCTAACTACTGCGGGACGCAGAATAGCGCGCAAGCTGACTTTGCGCCATCATTTGATTGAAAGAATGCTGTCCGAAGTCTTCGGAATGGAGTGGTACAAAGTGCACGATGAGGCGGAACGCCTTGAGCATGCGGTTTCTCCTGACTTTGAAGCCAAGCTCTTGCGCAAACTCGGTCGGGGAGGTGCATGCCCCCACGGCAATGTCAGCGAGTTGGAGAGCCCTGCGAGCCGCCGCCGCCGTGGCTTGCTGCTGCTGGCTCATGCGGATGCCGGACAGAATTACATGGTCAGCGGTATCTATGAACGAGACCGACGGTTGTTGGAATTTCTGGAGCAGCGTGGAATTCGTCCGGGCGCAAAGTTGCATGTTTCCGGCCGCAATTATGATCAGACGCTCACTCTGACAACCGACGCCGGGGATGTCGCGCTAGGACGTTCCGCTGCGGAAAGGGTGTGGGTATCGGCCCAATCTGTGCGCGCAAGTCGAAACTCCCATCCACACGACCGAAGTGGAAAGGTCTAGTGAGCGCCATCGGCCCTCGCTGTTCTCGTTCAGAATGATTAGTGACACTCTCAGGTAGAGTGTTTCGATGCAACCTAGGAACGGAAAGCCACCGCGATCGGCGGGTTTAGCGACGATCGGGGTGGAACTGAGCCGGGCGGCACTGGTTCGCCTGTCCTGGATGGATAACTACCGCAAAACCAAAAACGTGGCCCTGACCTGCCGTCATTTTGGAATCTCGCGCCAGACCTTTTACCGGTGGCTCAAGCGCTATGAGCCCATGGATTTGACCACCCTGGAAGCGCGCAGTCATCGTCCCCACCACCGCCGCCAGCCGACTTGGTCTTTTCACTTAGCAGAAAAGGTTTTGACTTTGCGGTTGCAGTTTCCCCGCTGGGGCAAGGACAAGCTGGCGGTGCTGCTGCGGAAGCAAAACATTGCCATCTCGACTTCCATGCTGGGCCGCATTCTGAGCTCTTTGAAACGGCAGGGCCGGCTCGTCGAACCTCTCCGCAGCGGAGTTCCGGGGTCGCGTCGCGCCTTGCGTCCCCGTCCCTACGCCGTGCGCAAACCCAAGCAGTACGCGGTCTGCAGCCCCGGCGACCTAGTCCAGGTCGATACCGTTGATGTCCGTCTTATCCCTGGCGTGAACTTCAAACAGTTCACCGCCCGCGACGTCGTCTCGCGCTGGGACGTCATTCAGGCCCACCCTCGCGCCACTGCGCAAGCCGCAACTCAGTTCCTTGACACTTTGCAGCACCGCATGCCGTTTCCCATCCGCGCCCTGCAAGTCGATGGCGGCTCGGAGTTCGCCGCCGACTTCGAACAGGCCTGCCAGCAGCGTGGATTGCACCTGTTCGTGCTGCCTCCCCGCTCTCCTAAACTCAACGGCGCCGTGGAACGCGCCAACCGCACCCATACCGAAGAGTTTTACCAAGTCACCCACTGCTCGCTCGAAATGAAAAAGCTCAATCGCGAACTCCGCCACTGGGAAAAAATCTATAACACCATCCGCCCTCACCAGTCCTTGGCCTACCTAACCCCTCAACAATTCTTGCGCCAGATCCTATCTCAACGAAAGGAATGAAAGTGTCACCAATCTACTGGACGAGTACACTCGCTTTTCGAACCGTTAGACAATCGACTAGAATGAATGACGCTGCACGACGGTCTATCTAACATGCCGCAACTCACCTACCTCGAAGCCATCCGTCAGGGAATTTGGGAAGAGATGGAACGGGATCCCACCGTTTTTTGTCTCGGAGAGGACATCGGAATTTACGGGGGAGCGTTTAAAGTCACGGATGGATTCATCGACCGGTTCGGTCCCGAACGTGTGATTGATACACCGATCGCCGAGTCTGCCATTGTTGGTGCGGCGTTCGGAGCATCGCTTACTGGGTTGCGTCCGGTTGCCGAATTTCAGTTCATGGATTTCATCGGTTGCGCTTTTAATCAGATCACGAACATGGTTGCGAAAACCCATTATCTTTGGGGACCGCCCGCTCCTCTCGTGCTTCGCGGACCGAGCGGCGGCAATGTTCACGGAGGCCCGTTCCATTCTCAGAATAATGAAATGTATTTCGTGCATACGCCAGGGCTGAAAGTCGTTTGCCCCGCTACGGCCTACGACGCGAAGGGACTGATCAAAGCTTCGATCAGAGATAACAATCCGGTGATTTTCTTCGAGCACAAATATCTTTACCGTCGCATCAAGGATGAGGTTCCGGCAGAAGACTACGTTGTGCCACTGGGCGAGGCGCGTTTAGCCCGCGAGGGCCGCGATCTCAGCGTCATCACTTATGCGGCGATGGTGTACGTAGCTCTCGAGGCGGCCGACATTCTTTCCAAAGAAGGAATAGAAATCGAGATTGTCGATCTTCGCACGCTCTCTCCGCTCGACCGCGAAGCCATTGCCCAGACTGTTCGCAAGACCAACAAGGTAATTCTGCTGCACGAAGACGTTCGCACTGGAGGAATTGCGGGTGAAATCACTTCCATCATCAATGAAGAAGCCTTCGATGACCTGGATGGGCCTGTAGTCCGGATCACCGCGTTGGACACGCCTGTGCCTTTCTCTCCTCCTCAAGAAGAATTTTTCCTACCGAAGGTGGGTGATGTGGTGCGGGAAGCACGCAAGCTCAAAGCTTATTGAGCAGAAGCCATGGGAATGCGGAAGGCAACGTAGGTTTGCGGTCAAGCATCCGTTATAGTCGGCGACTGGAATATCGCGAAGCCTGCATGATCGCGAGTGTGTTCGTTCACAATTGTTCCGTCGCAATCCAGAATAGCTAGCTGAGGAGATAAAATGCGAAATTTTATTCTTGGAATCATTGTGACTTTGATGGTGCTGGCTCTGGGCGGCTTAGCGTTTCTTTCCTTTGGACTCATGCCGACAAATGCCGACACCACGCCCCCGAGCATGGAGCGCAGGATCGCGATGAGCGCAGTGGACGCTTCGATGGACCGGCACGCGCCAAAGATCAGCAACCCTGTGCCGCCAACGGATGACAATTTGATTCAGGGAATGAAGATTTACACCATCAATTGCGCGCTCTGCCATGGCACCCTCGACCAAAAACCAAGTCAATTGGGTAAATCCTTTTACCCACCAGTTCCCCAGCTCATTCTTCATCCACCGGACGATCCGGAGTGGCACACTTTCTATACAGTGAGCACCGGTATTCGCTACACCGGGATGCCTGCGTGGAACAAAGTGTTGACGACTGACGATATGTGGAAAGTTACCGCTTTTCTCTCTCGCATCGAGAAGCTCCCCCCGGCAGTACAGGATTATTGGAAGAAAGCTTTTGGTGTAACTTTGCAGCCTCCAGCGGGCGGCGACCACGAGATGAATTGAATCGCAGCAGGACCTTACAGGGGTTGCCTTAGATATAATGACATGTTGCAGCGGCCTTTGATTTTACGAGCCCCACTTCACAAATTGGCCGAGCGGAAGGAATTATGCCGACAGATATTGTAATGCCTCAAATGGGCGAGTCCATTGTTGAGGGAACGATTACCAAGTGGCTGAAAAAACCAGGCGACAAGATTCAGCGGGACGAGCCGCTGTTTGAAATCTCCACTGATAAAGTGGACGCTGAGATTCCCGCGCCAGCTTCCGGCGTGCTGCAAGACATTCGCGTCAGTGAAGGCGCCACGGTCCAGGTGAATACCGTGGTTGGGACGATTGCCAGTGATGGCGAGTCAGTAGGGGCAAAGACGTCGAAATCCAATTCCCAACCTGCGGCTGCTCCCGAGAAGTCGAAGGAGGAGCCTGCCGCAAAAGATGAAGCTTCGGCTCCAAGCCCAAAGGCGGCCCCTGATGAAAGAGACGACGATCAGACTCGCTCGTCTCCGCTGGTTCGCAAGATGGCACGCGAACATGACATCGATCTCTCGAGGGTATCAGGCACTGGCCTTGGCGGCCGGATCACGAAGCAGGATGTGCTTACATTCATCGAAGGACATGGCTCGCCAGCGCCGGCTGTGACCACGACAAGCGCCGCCGCCGCACCAGCGCCCGCCCCCTCTCGCGTTGCTTCTGTTCCCGGCGATCTTGTTCCATTAACGCAGATGCGCAAGATCATCGCGCAGCGAATGATCGAATCGCGCCGCACCAGTGCCCACGTCCACTGCATGTTCGAAGTCGACATCACCTCGATCGTGCATCTACGCAACAAAACAAAATCTGCGTTCGAGCAGCGCAATGGCGTGCGGCTTACTTTTATGCCGTTTTTTGTGCGGGCGGCGATCATTGCATTGCAGCAATTCCCCATCGTGAACGCTTCCATGGAGGGTGATGGAATTCGTTATCACCGTAATGTTAACGTCGGAATCGCCGTCGCACTCGATTGGGGACTCATTGTGCCGGTGCTCAAGAACGCGGGCGATCTCAATTTCCTGGGATTGCAGCGCGGCATCAGCGATCTGGGAGAACGCGCTAGAACAAAAAAACTCAGGCCGGAAGATGTGGAAGGATCGACATTCACAGTCACCAATCCGGGACAATTTGGTGCGGTTTTCGGACTGCCGATTATTAACCAGCCCAATTCCGCAATCATGGGCGTCGGCGGAATCGCCAAAGCGCCAGTCGTGGTTTCGGACAAAGAAGGAAATGACTCCATCGCCATACGATCACTGGTTCATTTAACGCTTGGCTACGATCACCGAATCATCGATGGTGCTGTGGCCGATCAGTTCATGGCGCTAGTGAAGAAGACGTTGGAAAATTGGAGTGAAGAGGTCGGTTAGCGTCGCTGAGAGCAGAGACGAGCAGGCATCTACACTTGTGTTTTTACTGGGGCCGATGTCTTCGCCCACGCGGAGGCATTCAGGCACTCGACCACCCCAGAATCAAGTTGATAGACGACTGTGTAAAAAGTATTTGGAGGAGTCGCCCCCGCGTCCGGAACCAACTGGACTGAGAGTGCCCCGCCAGTCCCCAATACTGTGCTGGTATTTCCGGCGACGATAGCGTGCCCGTCGGCGGTCGTGAAGGCCGGCCACGAGATCAGCAGAGTGCCCGCCGCTTGCGTTCCGTCTGCTCGATAAACAACATCGTTAATTGTGGTGAGCGCAGGAGTTTGCGCTGCCGAAATCATCGATGCCATAACAATCCATCCCAGGAATGTTGGCAGCAAATAAAAAAGCCGCCCCATTGGGCGGCTCGCGTCGGACATAACCCCTCCATTACTCGATCAAATTTGGTGCGCTAGCTGTGTAACAGGCAGGCGGAATAATTCCTGCTCGAGAAAAAATCACAACTCAATTTTGGATTGACTTAATGCAGGCGACTATCGCTGCAAACCCACCTTGCCGCGTTCACTAGTTTGCAGAAAATTCTCCACGCTCTGCACATAGACTTCCGCAAAATCTACCACCGGACGCCTGGCTTCAATCAGCTGCATCGCGTCTTCCACATTCCAACTCAAGGAACAAAGCACGGCGAGCGCCATCATTGGAGCCCGATGCACCCCAGCTGCGCAGTGGATGAACACTTTCGTACCGTCGTGGTCCAATGCTTCCAATGCGAAATCGACTCCTCGTTGCAGTAGTTCAGCCGGTTTTGGCTGGAAGTCGTCATCCGTCGCATTCCATAAGACCTTGATCCCGTATGGCTTTGCTAAAAGGGCGTCGTCAAATTCGGCCTGCATGTCGATGATGTGCGTAACCCCGGCCTTAGCCACATCGGACATGTTTTCATCAGCCCAGATGCCGCCGCCCACTGCGATCCGCCCCGTCACCCACGTCATGTCCATTCCGCAATTCCCGTCTGCCTCAATGATCGTCGTCGTCAGCGAGGAGCGCGCTGAGGCCGGCCTGTAACCCAAATCCAGCCTCTTCAAAGCCGCCGACCATCTCTCCGCGACCAACCTCGACTGACTCACTTTCATTCTACGGCATCACCGGTTGCGGAAGGCCAGCGCTCTAGAGAATCTTTCGAAACTTTGGTTTCTGGTCGAACAAGTTCTGGGTCCACTCCCAGCTTCCTCAGCAATATCTTGGCGAGCGAATCATCTTCCGGCGATTCGGCCGCAGCGCTCGCTGGATAAAGCCCAATCACCTCAAACAGATATTTCATAGGCAGATAATGGCCTTTTTTTACTCCGTTCATGGCGGTAATTGCCAAGTCGACGGCCCGTCCGCCAACAGCTTGTTTGATCTGATCTCGGATCTTGGCAATGTCAACCGGCGTTTCCGGAATTGATTTGGTCCGTGACCCTCTTCTCGAGTCTCCCGCCCCGGATTTAAGTGCGGCTCGCCTCATGCCGTTTCCCCAAATTCATCCAAAAAAGATTAAGGGCGCGTTTTTGGCGCGCCCTTTTGAAATTTCTTACTTACAAATCTAGAATATCAAATCCCACAGGGTAATCATGCCACCATTCTCAACTTTATTTTTCCTACTCGCTCAATCAGTTACGTCTTTTTGAGTCGTTTCGACCCCTTGACAAGATTCTGGAGGGCTCGAACTTGTAGTGGGAAGCCGCGTCAGTAGCCCGCCATCAAGGAAAATCTCGGTCAAGCGATCCACCGTCTCCGGAAATCGCCTTGCCACTGTACGCACCCCACAATTTAAAAGCCGCGCAGCTTCCTCTTGTGAGTAGTCCTGAAAAACCACCTTCGCAATTATCTTTTTCTCGAAGGAGTCGAGCCTCTCCAGGATTCGTTCTACGTCGTGAACAAAAATAACCGCATCCTCGAAGGTTGAGACCGTATACAACGTCACTCTAGTTCGAAAGAACTCCCGCCCCAGCAGTGACGGCAGCCGTCCCACCTCAATCGACAGCCGGAGGTAGCGCCTCAACATTCCAACTGTGCGATCGCGGTAAAGCCACAAATCGGGATTGCGGGAGAGTAATTCCGCCTCGGGCGGCGGGATGGCGAGGTCCGCAGAGGAACTTGAACTCTCTTCGCCCGTAAACTCGACAGGCCTGCTCTCTGTTGTGACTCCGGATAAACAGATTGGCGGCGCGGTCATGCGTTACCACCCTCTCCGCAGATGAATACGACCTTAGGCGCCGCAGTCCCCTCCGACTCATGGTTGATTGGTAGACGCGCGGATGTCCTTCGCCTGGACGTGGGGAAGTCCACCATTTCGACTGCGCAGGATGGGCAATAGATCTCCTCGCCTCCCATTCGGCGAACCCATAGTCCTCCGCAGCGTTCGCAATATTTCAGTTCGAGCTGCACGATATTGAACTCTTCTGATTCCATAATCGCCTCCATTCATTTATGTCGTCAGGCTTCAGCCGTCCGTCACGAAACACTTTGGCGGATTGCCAGGCCAAACGGCGGCATTGCTGGCGGCTCGAAAATGAGAGCTGCAGCGAAAGTAAAAAAGGCCCTGCGCCGTTACCGGCAACAGGGCCCGTTTCTATTACGGAGTGCCTGATTAGCTATTTAATTAAAGCTAGATCTCAAACTTATTTCCCTGCGGAAAACTGGTCCGGCGGTTGCTGCCGGAAATAGCCCTCCTCATAGCCCGACTTCAACACCTGGCCATTTTGCACCTGGATGCTTACTTTGCCGGTAAAGCGGATTTGCCTCAACAACTTCTCCATCGAAGACGACAGAACTTCCGCGTATTTCATCTTCCGTCGAAATTCCACAAAACCGCTGCCGTCTTCTTCGGAGTACTCGTTATCTGAATTAAGAATGCTTGCCATTGTCCTTTTTTCCCTGACGGATGAGTTATAACAGGATGCCAATCCTATAGCTGGCGGTATAGCCCGTCAAGATATCTATTTCCTTATAGATGTTGCGCTTGTCTTTTGCTTAGCAAATTGCTACAAAATCAAGCTCCGCATTTTTGCTGTGGAAAACTATTACGGTACGCCTAATCCTTCCGGGCCCAACAGGAGCCCGGTTCGGCGTATTGTCACCGGAAATGACAACGGTTTCTCACAGATTTTGTGCCCTTTTATGCAATAGCACACCGCTATATCAGCGATCTATACTGCCAGCATGAAATTTAAAGTTTTGCAGGACAACTTGCGCAAGGCCCTATGGTCGAGGATCGAAGAAGGCAATCTCACAGGCTTAGGGCTGGCTCAGCAAACTGGTTTCAAGCAGGCACACATATCTAATTTTCTGAATCGGAAGCGTGGACTGAGTATCGAGGGCATGGACAAAGTCCTGAATGTACAACGACTCTCTGTTCTTGATCTGCTGGATCCCGCTGAAATCAACATGCGCGCCAGTATCCCGCCTCCCAGCGACGATGAGTTCGAAAATATTCTCCTCGTGGATGACCAGGTGGCTGCGACGTTGCCTCTTCTGATGAGCCGAAGTGTCAAAGACATGCTCAAGTTCAAGAAAAGCTTCTTGCAGACGCTGCGTCCGCACATGGAGGGCAACAGGGACCGCTGGGAGCGCTTTGTCCTTATTAGGGCGGACGCCCGGGAAGGCATGGGCATGTATCCCCGCCTTCTACCAGGCGCCACTATTTTGATCGACCGTCACTACAACTCGCTCAAACCATATCGCAAGGGCGAGGCTGGCATGTATGTTGTAAACAAGCGGCCGGTTTGTACGGTTAGATATGTCGAGTTAGCGGGCGCCCATTTGGTGCTCCGCCCACATAATCCGGCCTACCCCGTCGAGGTGGTCCCGATCGACCATGGCAAAAAGGCTTCCGATCACCTGGTTGGACGTGTTTGCTACGTGGGGATCGAAACCTGAAATCCAGATTCGAAGAAGAAAATCGTCCGTTCCTAACTCATTTCCAATGCTTCAGAACTTTCTCCAGAATTTCAACTGCATGCCGGATAACTTCCAATTCATCCGGCGACCGCGCCGTAAGATTTTGCACCAGATATTGGATTCTCCTCCTGCGTCCTTGCTTCATCAGCTTCACACCTTTTGCCGTCGCGGATAACCGAACTCTGCGCGCATCGTTGGAATCGGCAAAGCGCTCTACCAGCCTATTCTGTTCCAATCCTGCGACAACTCGACTCATCGTGGGAGGCTTGACCTGCTCAGCCGCCGCCAACTCGCCAAGGCTCATCGGTCCACCGAACACTAATACCGAGAGTGCCGAAAGACGAGCGGGGGCCTCTGCCATGATGGCGTCTTCTTTACGCACTCTGCGTAACAGATGGATTGCCGCGGAGTGCAGGTGGTCTGCTGTTGTCGTCACGTCGCCGGGTCCCGAGGGAGGCTTTTTAGGCTTGACTCTAGTCATCCAATATAGTTAGCATCGCTAACATATATTGTTAGCAATGCTAACAATATACAAAAAGAGCGGAGGCGATTGATGGGAATCCCGACTGAACGTCCAACTACCGGAAGTCCGACAAAAGATATCGGCATCACGAAAATCGGGCAGATTGCGATCAATGTTTACGACGTTGACCGCGCCGTCGCATTCTATCGTGACATCCTGGGACTGCGGCTGTTGTTTACTGCCGGACATCTGGCTTTCTTCGACTGCGGGGGCGTCCGGCTGATGTTGACTCCTCCGGAGAAGCCGCAGTTTGATCATCCAAGTTCGATTCTATACTTCTCTGTTCCCGACATAGCCGCAGCCCATCGCCAAATGATCCAAAGCGGAGTTCGTTTTGAAGATGAACCTCACCTGATAGCCAAAATGCCTGACCACGACCTTTGGATGACTCATTTTCACGATAGCGAAGAAAATTTGCTGGCACTAATGAGTGAGGTGCCGCGTAAATCCTGAATAGATGGAATTTTCGAGGGCCTTCTGGCCTCTGTGGAACGCTTCCAGTATCCTCTCAGGAGGGAGGAATTCATGGACGAAGTACCCAGCATCACTGCCGGCTCGCGCCGCAACGAAGATATTGCTCTTGATCTAATGAAGTTTATAGCGATGACAACCGGTTACGGCCGCACGACATCTTCGGGAGTGGGTTTTCAAGGAACTGGTGCTGCCTCCAAACCCGAAGAATATGCCGGACATCTCCTCGAACTCTATGGAAAATGCCTTTCCGCCATCCAGTCAAAGAAATGATTCCTCAAGAAACAGGGGAACTGTGAAAACACTCCAATCCCGGGGACCAAACGATTTAGGACCTCTAGCAAAGGGATCTTCATCGATTTTCTTCCTGTTTTTATTTCTGATTGTTAATTGGTGCGTGTCTGGAGCGGTTTTGTGGTGGGTATACGATATGGCTATGCAGATTGGAGGAGGACATTATGGGCGAAATGAAGCTTTGAGATATGTTGCGGAGATGGGATTGATCACTACCGTACTGACAGCTCTAGTCTGGATTCAAGTAGGAATGGGTATGGGAGGTCGTCGGCCAGGTCCGCTATGGAACGTGACTTGGAAAACTGCCGCCATACAAATTGGCTATACATTTATCGTCGTGTTACGGCGTCAGTTGTGGACGCCGAGCCAAGGAATGAGCGATAATTCCGCGTTTTTGCCGATCGTTGGCCACGTCAATGGGCGATTTTTTTCAGAATTTCTATGGGTTGCGTTTCTCGTGCAGGTCATCCCCATCTTGGCCCTGGTTTCTGGCGCGCTATATCACCTACAAGCTCGAATATCCCGAAAGGTGACACCGAACGAAAGATTTTCGTAACCACAATTGACAAATAGAAAAACCGCAGCAGAACGCTGCGGTTTGTGTTCCAGTTGTTTGCGTCGCCGCTCAGCGCCGGCGCCCACCCTTTTTCTTCGCAGACTTTTTGGCTGCCTTCTTCTTAGCTGGCTTTTTCTTCGCCGATTTCTTGCTCGCCTTCTTCGAAGTCTTTTTCTTGGAACTCTTCTTTTTTGCGGCTTTCTTCGGAGAAGCCTTCTTTGCTGCCTTCTTTTTACCGCTAGACTTCTTTCCAGAAGACCTGGACGAACCCCCAGACCCTCCACCTGATCTAGGCATGACTGGTCCCGATGAAATGGTTTCCTCCGCAATGATTACAGCTGGTATTTCTGCTTCTTCCTCTTCCTCTTCTTCTTCGTAATCTTCTTCTGTCGTGTCGCCGTAGGAGCCGGCGTCACCAAACTCATCACCTTCGTCATCGCGCAAATAAAGTCTCTCTTCGAAAGTCATTTCTCCTCCTGATTTTCCGGCTGCTCTCGGCACCGGTACTGCGCAAACAAATACCTTGCGCTAGCGGAAATAAAAAGACAACTGAAAACTTGAACGGCGCGCGATTATAGCACGGCGACTCCGCCTTACCGTAACAGAGGCGGGAACTATCGGCACCCGCTCCAGAGACAGAAACTGGTTTAGATTTTCGTGCCGTTGCGGAACCTTGACTACTCGTTGCGCGGAATCAGCAGGATCATGCCCGGTCGAAGAGTAGCTATATTGCGGTTGTTCTCTTTAATCGCAGCCACAGTCGTGTTGTAGGAATTCGCAATAGAGTAAAGCGTCTCCCCAGGCTTGACAGAGTGCCGGACCGAAGTCGCCGCTCCTGCGCTTAAGTTCTTGTGACTCATAGACTTGGCAGGAACCGTCGAGTCGCTAGGATTGACTGGCAGGTGAACATATAAAACATGATGCCCGCTCAGGCTATTCCCCTTCAAGTGGTTCCAACGCTTAACCACCGTCGTCGACAAACCAAAATTGTCGGCCACCGACTGAATCGTATCGCCCTTACGAACTTTGTAGACGGTGACATGCTTGGCATAGCTTGGAAGGCCTTCGCCAAAAGGATGTTTCCCAGGCGCAACCGGAATGATCAGCTTGCTATCAGTCTCCAAACCTTCGCCGTCAGCCAGACCATTAGTCTGCGAAATGGCATGGGGAGTGGTGTGGAAGGAGTGTGCAAGCGATGACAACGTGTCTCCCGGGACGACCGTGTGATAGCGCCACCAAACCCGCATATCCTTCGGAATCTCGTTGATGGCATTCAGATACTCGTACTTGGTTCCCAGTGGAAGTCGAAGGGTAAATTCCTGGTTCTTCGGCGTCACCATCCGCAGCAGGCTGGGATTCAAGTCCTCGAGGGTCATGGCTGGCGCATCGACGCAATCCGCGACCAGGCGCAGATCAACAGCGTAATCGACCTTTACAGTGTCGTAGGGCACAGGCTTGTCCTGCACCAGATCCTCCAGCCCATACTGCCCCGGATTCTTCGCCATGATAGTTTCCGCGAGAATGATCGGGACGTAGTTCCGGGTCTCCTTCGGCAGGGCATTTCTTCGATAAAGTTCCCAGAAGTCGGCGTAACCAGTACGCTTCACGGCGCCTTGGACGGTCCCAGGCCCGGAGTTATAAGCCGCCATCGCCAGGTACCAATCTCCAAACTGGTTGTAAAGATCCCTCAAATGATGCGCTGCCGCCCGAGTCGCTTTTTCCGGATCCTGGCGTTCATCCACCCACATGTTCCGCTCTAATCCATATCCTGCTGCTCGCAGAGCCATGAATTGCCAGATTCCCCGAGCCCCAGCACGGGATAATGCCAGTGGATGGAATCCCGATTCCGCCTGGGCCAGGTAGATCAGATCCTGCGGCACGCCTTCCTGCCGCAGAATTCCCTGGATCATCTCCTGGTATCTTCCGCTCCGAATGAGGGCATGCTCCAATGTCCCGCGCCCTCGGGTTGAAAAATAATTGATGTAACTCGCAACCGGATCCGTCAGCATCAACGGCAGGTCGGAGTGCGTAGCTTTTACCTCCGCCGCCGCTTTGGCTTTGATATTTGGGTCGACTGGATACGTTACTTCGTTGGCCTCGTCGATGGGGGCCGGCTCTGATTTCTGTTCGGGAGCGGTCTCCGTTTCCTTCGAAACCTGAATTTCCAGCTCTTCTAAAGCAGTCTGGACCTTAGCGAACTCGTCTTGTAAACGCTGGTCTTTAAAACGCGGCTCCGAGCCACTGCCCGGCGACGAGTTGGATAAGAGCGTGAGCGCTCGATCGAAATTTGCTTTGGCGGCGTTAAAATTTCCAGCCAGTCGATTCTTCTGGCCAGCCTGGTATTCCTTCTCAACCCCCAGAATCAAATCCGCGTCAGGATCAGGCTTTGTTTCAGAGGCCGGTATCGTGTTTGATCGGTCCGGTTCGGCTTGAGAGGAAGAATGAGGTGGATCAACAGCCGCTGCCGCGATCTTCGGTGGAGCACCCTGAGAAGGGGGTAAGGCGGCAACCGGGTGTTTTGAACTGCACCCGACCGCGAGAATCAACGTGCAAAACGCCCCGAAGAAAATATAAGGTCTATGAATCCCCATGTCCCTCTTTGTACTTGCAACACGCCAACGAACATCAGTGATTATCAGTTAGCAAATCCTACTACCCTGGCTTTTGACGGGTCAACGCTGGATTCCTCTGATCTCCGGTTACTTTCGGGTCGGTTGAGTAAATACTACTTCTTCTTACGTCCAGAATTTAGACATGCGGACGAATGAACGCACTGAAGTTTCTCAGCATCCAAACCGCAACGTTATAAAAACCACAGGAGCGAGAATCATGACATCAGCAGTGGAATCCAAATGCGCGCATCCCCAATGCACCTGCCCGATCGCCGAGGGACAGGGCTATTGCAGCGAGGCTTGCGCAGACTCAGCAAAAAATAATGAAGTGGACGTTCTAAGCCGGTGCTCTTGCGGGCATCCCGGTTGCAAGAGCGCAACGAAAGCAGCGTAGGCCGGGGCTCACGAACTAAGAACCGAGAACTGCCTTTTCTCTCTACAAGCTGTAGCGGCATTCGGCCACCGACGCTGGCGGAGTTTCTATTGGGTCTGCAACCATTGCATTCGTGCCGAAAGCTGGCATAATCCGAAACACCCATGAAAGCTATCCAGGTCAAACAACCGGGCGGTCCTGAAGCTCTTGAGCTAGTGGATTTACCAATTCCCCAACCCAAGGAAACCGAACTCGTAGTGAAAACTGCGGCCTCTGGAGTGAACTTCATCGACATCTACCAGCGCGAAGGACGCTACAAGCTGCCCCTACCATTCGTGGCAGGACAAGAGGGATCTGGTACGGTCGCGGCCGTCGGCTCCAAGGTAAGCGGAATCAATGTCGGCGATCCAGTAGCCTGGGCAGGCATCCAAGGATCCTACGCCGAGTATGCCGCGGTGCCTGCTGATCGGGCCGTCCGAGTTCCGTCGGGAGTCGACGACCGCGCGGCCGCTGGCGCAATCCTTCAGGGAATGACCGCACATTATCTTTGCCACGATACCTATCCGCTAAAACGTGGCGAGACTGCGCTGGTTCAGGCAGCGGCTGGTGGAGTCGGTTTATTGCTGGTGCAAATGGCCCACAATATCGGCGCCCGAGTGATCGGCACCGCTTCGACCGAAGAAAAAGCTAAACTCGCCCGCGAAGCCGGAGCCGACGAAGTAATCCTCTACACGCAAGTTGACTTCGAGGCCGAAGCCAAGAGACTGACCGAAGGAAAGGGAGTCGACGTTGTTTTCGACAGCGTTGGGAAAACTACCTTTGAGAAAGGTTTAAACGTGCTGCGTCCCCGAGGATACATGGTGCTCTTCGGTGGCTCCAGCGGCCCGGTTGCGCCACTCGATCCCATTCAGCTAATGCAAAAAGGATCGCTATTTTTAACGCGTCCTACGCTTTTGCATTACATCGTGACCACTGACGACTTGCGGAAGCGCGCCAGCGCGGTTTTCGAGATGATCGCCGCCGGGAAACTTAAGCTGCGCATCGCCCATACTTATCCGTTGACAGAAGCAGCCCAAGCCCACCGCGACCTGGAAGCCCGCAAAACGACCGGAAAAATATTGTTGCTGCCGTAGGAAGCCGATCCTCCGCCCATCGTTCCTCCCAACTGTCGGCCTTTCTTAAGTAAACTATGGCGAAAGGAGATACGGTGAAGCAGAATCAAGAGGATGAGCGCGGAGCCGATGTCAAATTCCCGCCGCCGCTGGTTTATCTCGGCTTCACCATTCTAGGAATCATTTTTCGGTACGCTCTCTTTCCGCTCGCGGTGTCCGCGCATGTCCGCCCGTACCGTTGGCTAGGCATTGCAATTCTCTCGATGGGATTATTTTTTGCAATCAGTGCACGCATACTCTTCTCACGCTCCGGCCAGAGCCCCATACCCTGGAAACCATCTCCGGAACTGCTCTTCCAGGGACCATACCGGTTCACGCGCAACCCGATGTATGTAGGCATGACTCTGCTTCAGCTTGGTTTGGGATTGGCGCTGAACAATCTTTGGATCTCTCTGCTATCGCCCGTCTCCCTGTTAGTAGTGCATTTTCTGGCAGTAGTCCCAGAAGAAAAATATCTAAGCGAAAAGTTTGGAGATAGTTACAGAGCCTACCTGACTAAAGTGAGACGCTATTTGTAAAATACCAGCCTCTCCAGATGACGAGGAATGTGCCTCTAACTCTTGAGGATCCCCAAATAGATTTGTCATCCTGAGCGAAGCGAAGGATCCATTGCATTTACGCCGCGCCGGACGTTCCATTTATTGATGTGCCTCACACTTACCCCCCAAGACCGCAACCGCCTCCATTTTCTCCACGGCGGCGCGGCGAGCTAGGTCTTTTAGCATCATTTCCTCAGTCAACACTTCAGAAACCTGCCTATCAAATAACATGCTGCCTCTGTCAGGTATGGCGTTAAGCAGCACGAACCCTTGATGATTGAGCGTACCGTCCGTTTTTCGCGTTGCGATTCCGACGAATATTTGACCGGGGTATCTGAAAATTATCTGGTCCATGGGAGGATTATATCTGGGCCACTCGTCCAGATTAATTCGAGGGGCCTGCGCCTGCAGAGCGCAGCTTCTCTGCATATTCGTATCCCGCGTGAGTGACATCCAAGATGTCGCTGTCCGACTGTGGTCGTTTGGCCAGATTGAGCCGGACAAGATCATCAACTGCCTGTCTCCATCTGGCTTCTGATTTCCTGTTCCCAGTTTCAGCGAATTGCACTTTATCCACTTGTACGATTAGACCTTCATTTATTTCGACGACCATAATCGAACCAGCATTGTCCTCCGAAGCTTTTAGCAGAAGTTGCTGCGCATCGCTTGAAAGCTTTGGAAGCTTGCTCGAGGCGTCAATTTTTTTGAGTTCGCTGATCAAAGTTGGGAGGTCGCGGCTGAGGTCAGTAACCTTAATATTGAGCGACATGCTCCCTATATTTGGACTTAAACCCGATGCAACGATGTCTTGCCATTCATCAATCTGTAGGTAAGCATTTGCTATTCGTCTACGTACTTCCGGTGGAATATCCAACCTATTACGATATTCCTTCCATACACGACTTGACGGGCGTGAATATACATCTCCAACTCGAGGAGCGCGTGCCTTATGTAAATTGTCCTCTAACTCAGAGATCAAATCGGCTAGGTGATGGCCTGTCGAATCAATCGGATCGGAACGCTCAGTTTTCGCGCTTACGGGAATAAAGTCTGATTCTCTTGGAAGTTGCACGGCAGGGGGACTTAGATCCCCAGCCGTATGCCAATCGTTGCCGTCAACGTTAGCTGGACATCCGGCCTTTCTGAGTCGCGCTGCGAGATCGTTGCGCTTCTGCGTCGAATTGTCCATTCGAATAGTGTGGCGACCTCCAACATCACTGAATGGGCGCAGGTGCACCTATTTCAACCAAGATTGTTCTGTCCGGATTTTTCGCCATCGCCATTCCCGCCTCAAAAAGGACGTTTGGACGGGCTTGCGGCGTCAGGTTTACTTCATGCTCTGGCTCTTTATCGCCGCATAGGTCTGGGCGAAGTTGTGCGAGATCATCGGGGGTAAAAAGAACCACGACGGCTTGAGCATTCGTGAACGCTGCATCCAAAATTTCACCCACGTAAGGCGTGCCTTTCCCCGTAAGCTCTACCGCGTGAGCCCATTCCATGGGGATGAGTCCAAGAGACCTCAAGAACGCGAACATTCCATCGCGAAGCCGTTTATCCCTCCCATGAATCACGAAAACATTTCTTTTGTCCAAAGAAGGGGCCTCGACTTTCTGCATTTTATTGTCTGCATTATTATCCCTAGGCCGAAACTGTGCCAATGAACCACGACGGTACCCAACCACAGCACCGCTCTCGTCCACGAATCTCACCCGTAGGTCAATGTTGTCTCCAAGGATGCTGTCTGGGTGCGGGACTAGGAGGTCGAATTCTTTGCCGATTGGGATTGGTCTTGAAAATTTAGGTTCATTGAGAAAATGTACCTCGCCACTCACTCCTCCATTATCATCGACCTCTACTCTCGCATAAACCGGGTAATTCCCCCCTGGAAGAGACCCGCCATCGGGGAGAACCGCAATTCCATTGTCGCCAAATCGCATGTCTAGAAACTTGGTATGAAAGAGCGTAACATTCGCGCCATGACTGGCGCCAAAAAAGAGTTATCAGAAACGGCACAGGGCCTATTACAGCTCATTCCAGGCGATGGAAGCTTTGTTGGCAATACTTTCTTGCGTCGTAAGTCCGGACTCGAAGAAGCAGGGTATTGGCAAGCCAGGGATGAGCTTGAACAAGCGGGCCTAATTACATTAGGCAAGGGGCGCGGCGGCAGCGTTGCTTTGCAGCTCACGGTGACCTCTCCCGTTCCACCGACTCCCCCTCCAGCAGATGCGAACCTAGTGACTGACGAACTTGAACTTTACGAGCCGCTGAAAAAACTTCTAAAAGATGAGTGGGGCAAGGAAGCAGAACAGACAGAGGACTTTTTCGAACTGAGAATAACTGCGTCGCCGCGAGGGAGGCAAAGGGACTCCGGTCAATGGTCGCGTCCGGACCTTACCCTCGTTGAAGTCAACACTTTCGAATTTCTTCCTGGATCAAACCTAGAGGTTACAACTTTCGAAGTAAAGAAGTTCGAAGATGCTCAGAACATCGCCTCCGTTTATGAAGCAGCAGCTCACTCCAGGTGGGCGCATTTTGCTTTTCTGGTCGCTGAGGTGCCGACAGAAAGTTACGAGTTTCCCGAAAGATTCGTCTCAGAACTCGAAAGGTTTCGAATAGGTCTTATCGTAATGTGGCGCGAAAATGGGGAGTGGAAGTTTGAGGTCTACACTGAAGCCGAACGGCTCATCCCTGAGCCGAAGGAATTAGAGCTGCTCTTGAAGAGCTTTTTCTACGACTCCAAACGCGTTAAAGATTTTAGGTCGCGTGTGGGGAAGTAGGTTCCGCTCCAACTTTGGACCGGCGGTCCTCATGCCATGGGGACTAACGTGCTTACCACGAAGGCAAAGTAGCCGATCTCCTGCTTGACTGGATGTATCAAAATTGGTACACTGTCTATGAATCGACGCGCTCTAAAGCGATTGCCGGCACGGTTTTATCGCTCCGATGGCGGACGGGAGCCTGTGAGGCAATGGCTTAAAAGCCTGGAGGCACAGGATCGAAAGATCATCGGCGAAGATATCAAAGATGTCGAGTTTTCGTGGCCGATTGGCATGCCGTTGGTGCGCTCACTCGGCCGCGAGCTGTGGGAAGTCCGAAGCAGCTTGCCGCACGGCCGCATCGCCCGCGTGATTTTCTGCGTTGAGAGAGACTACATGGTGCTTCTGCACGGCTTCATAAAGAAAACGCAGAAAACACCGAAACAGGAAATTGACGTGGCGTTGAAACGAAAGAAAGGGACGCAATCATGAAAAAGAGGAATATCGGATCGACCTTCGATAGCTGGCTTCGCGAGGAAGGCCTCTATGAGAAAGTTAGCGCCACGGCGATCAAACGCGTGGTTGCCCGCCAGGTTGCGGCTGCCATGCACCAAAAAGGGTTGACCAAGGTCGAGATGGCGCGGCGTATGCGCACGAGCCGCGCTGCGCTTGACCGGCTCCTCGATCCCGAGAACGATGCTGTGACCCTCGGCACTCTTCAAAAAGCCGCAGCAGTTGTCGGTCGTCAGGTTCGGCTGGAACTCGTCTAAGCGTCTCAAGCAAGTTGCGAATCGTCGCCGCACTGCCGGGTTTTTCCCTCACCGCACCATTTTCTTGTCAAGGGGTCTCGGACGGTCTAATTTTCGTAAGCCGCTGATTGCATTGCCAATATAAACCTTCCGGACGTGGCATGTTTACCCCCTTCAACCTGCTATCCTTGAAATATAGTCAGTTTTGACCACGCGGCTCCTTCCGGGGCCGCGTTTTTTATTGGATTGAGGAAATCATGAAATTTACCGGAGCAGATATCAAAGACGGCAAGACGCGCGGAGAATGGGCAGAAATGCGATTCATGGCTCGCGCGTCCGATCACGGACTCCGCATCAGCAAACCCTTTGGAGAGAGCAGTCCCTACGATTTCATCATCGAGCACCGGGGGAAGTTGCTGCGCGTACAAGTCAAATCCACAACTTACAGCAATTTCCGTTCGTACATCATTCACCTTCATGGCGCCAATCATCGACGGTACACTTCCGACAATATTGACTTTGTAGCTGCTTACATCATCCCGAAGGACATCTGGTACATCTTTCCAATCGCGGCCATCATGAAAGTGCATAGCAGCATGGTTCTGTCTCCGCACATGAAAGTTTCGAAGTATGGACAGTATCAGGAGGCGTGGTACCTGCTGCGCGGCGAGAGTGAGTCAACCTTGGAAAAAAGACTTGCGCTCTGAGGCGCAGGTAGCTTTGAAAGGGCGGGGCTTCAGCCCCGCCGTGATTCAGATCCAAAGCCTTACGGCGCGCCTGAAGGCGCGCCCTTTCAAGACAAATAAAACGTTATGGTCATGATATAATGACCATAGTCATTTCATCTGTCGAGGTGTTCTGTGAAACGTATGGCGGCCGGAACTTTTAAAGCGCAATGCCTGGCAGTTATGGATCAGGTTCTCGAAACTGGGGAGCCCGTTTTAATCACCAAACATGGCAAACCCGTAGCCAAGCTTGTTCCCGCGCAAAACAACGCTGATGACATCTTCGGATACATGGCAGGGAAAGTAAAAGTCGTCGGCGACATCGTGGGTCCGGTCACTCCGCTCGAGGACTGGGAAAGCAAATGATCCTGCTCGATACGCACGTGCTTATCTGGATGTCGAGCGACCCGAAGCGGCTATCCCAGAAAGCGCGGGATGCGATTCGCGAAGCGCGGGAGAAGACAGGAGTTGCCGTCGCCAGCATCACGCTCTGGGAACTGGCCTGGCTGGCGGAAAATGGACGGGTTCAGGTATCAGTCGGCGTGGAATCATTTATTCGTGAGACAGTGTCCCGAGTTATTCTCCGGCCTCTGACGCCGACGATTGCCGCAGTGGCCGTTCGGATGCCCAGCACCTATCCGCGCGATCCCGCCGACCGGATAATCGGAGCCACCGCAATTGCCGAAGGCATGCCGCTGGTCACTGCCGACAAACAGATTCGTCAGGCAAAGGCATTCCAAACCATATGGTAGGACGAGGCAAAAACTGTGCCAGCCGCCGGTTCTTAGTGCAACCCCAAAAGTTTTGTCATCCTGAGCGAAGCGAAGGACCCATGCATTTCGCCAAATGCATTCTCGATACTCTTGGAAGGAAGGTTTGCGCTCTGAGGCTCGAGTAGCTTTGAAAGGGCGGGGCTTCAGCCCCGCCGTTATTTAGATCAAACGCCTTACGCCGCGCCTGAAGGCGCGCCCTGTCAAGACAATCGCAAAGAGTGCTATTTTTTCGCATCGTGTTCAGCCGTTCCACCCGGCCGTTGTTTCGGGTCTGACGACGGGCTTGGAAGATAGCGGATCAGTTTCTGATCGACAAACTGAGCTTCATCAAAGGACTGATGGAGCCAAGAATATACTTGGAACTCACTATGCTCATCATCCTTGGCGGCCTGCCAGGTACTGGAAAGACGACCATTGCACGAGAACTTGCCCGCCAGCTAGGTGCAGTTCATGTGCGTATCGATTCTATCGAGGAGGCGATTTTGGATTCAGGGGTACTCTGCTCACCAATCAACGATGCAGGCTATCGTGTGGGCAACGCAGTCGCCGCAGACAATCTCCGTATCGGCAGGACGGTGATTGCAGACTCAGTGAATCCTATCCCGCTCTCCCGCGATGCGTGGGTCGAAGTCGCGAACCGTGCACAGGTTTCTGCCGTTGAAATCGAGGTCATCTGTTCTGACGCCAAAGAACATCAGCATCGGGTAGAAACACGCATATCCGACATTGCAGGATCGCGGTCCCTTACTTGGCAAGACGTAGTCTCACGAGACTACCGCCCATGGAACCGCGAGCACATTGTGATTGATACCGCCAGCCGGACCGTCGAGCAGGTCGTCCTAATACTTCGCAAAGCCATTTCGAAACACTGAGAACAGGAGTCATCATGGCAACGTCGAGAAAAATATTTGCGGTCCATCCCGGCGAGATTCTGAGGACGGAATTCATGGAACCCATGGGTGCGAGTGCCTATGAACTGGCGAAGGCCTTAAATTTTGCTGGAATTTATGAAGTGATCCGGGGGGAGCGCGCGATCAGTGCGGATACTGCTATTCGTTTAGCGAAGTATTTTGGCCTGGCCCCACAGTTTTGGCTCAATCTTCAAAATGACTACGACCTGAGGATTGCAGAAGGCAGCGGGGTCGGTAAAAAGATCAAGCCGCGCCGGGTCCATCGCCCCGCTGAACTTACGGGTAGGCGTTAGAGCCAGTCAGGTTCGTTTCTCAGAATCCGCCTCTAAAGCGAACAAACAGCGAAACTTACCGACGCCGCACCAAGTCTCTAAACGCAACTTATAGCGGTCCTATCTTTTCTAAACCACAAAATATAGCGCTTTCCCGAAAAGGTTAAAGCTTCCACATCGAACCTGCAACTTTCTCGTTGACAATAAACGGTTTAGGCGTAAACTGTGGACAAAAGTGGTAGAAAGTGGTCTCAACAGTAAGGCTCGTGGGTAAGATTGGCATTTCGAGAGGCGCCAGTGGATCTAAAGACTGACCCCCAGAAAATTAGCCCCACAGAACCAGAATCGACCGTCATTCTTTCCGCTTTGACCTCCCTCGCTGTGGCAGTAGCTGCCAAAAGATTTTCAGCCCCAATAAAGGGCCGGACACATGTTTCGCGGCAATCACCCAACTCGCGTCGACGAAAAAGGACGACTCAAGGTCCCCGCGGAATTCAAGCGAGTGATCGACGAGAAGTACGGTGCACAATTCTACATCACCAGCCTCGATGGAAAGGTTGCTCAAGTGTATCCCTTCGAGGAGTGGGAACGGATCGAGCAGAAACTGGCGGCGCTCTCGACGTTCAATCCCACGAAGAAAAAGTTTCTGGACCGGGTGAATTACTACGGGCAAGTGATCGAAATGGACGGTCAGGGACGATTGTTGATTCCAAGTTTGCTGCGCGACTCGGCGCAGATCAAGGGCGAAGTCGCGGTGATGGGGAACCTGACATTTTTGGAAGTACGCAATCTGGAAGTACTCCGTAAGCAGGTCGAGGAAGAAAAGTTTACGCCTGAGGATGAGAGCACGCTGGACAAGCTGGGCATCTAGTGGCGGAAGGTTTAACAGACATCCCCGAGCGGGGTGGGCATGGTGGACGCCATGTTCCGGTTCTTTTAAAAGAAGCGATCGATTTTTTAGCTATCAAGCGCGGCGGGACGTATATCGACGCCACGGTCGGCCTGGGCGGGCACAGTTTAGAAATCGCAAAACGCCTAGGCGCACCGGGACATTTGATTGGCCTAGATAAAGACCCAGCAGCACTAGAAATCGCGCGAGAAAGGCTGCTCGTTGGTCAAGAACAAGACTGGCCGACAGTGGAATTCCGTCACGGATCGTTTGCAGATTTAGCCAACGACCAACGACCAAGGACCAACGACGGAATCCTAGCGGATCTCGGAGTCAGCAGCCTGCAACTCAACGATCCCGCGCGAGGCTTCAGTTTTCAGGCGGAAGGACCCCTCGATATGCGAATGAACCCGCAATCCGAGCAATCCGCTTTTCAAGTGGTAAATCAACTCGACGAGGTTGCACTCGCTGATCTGATTTACGAATTCGGTGACGAAAGGAGGTCGCGGAGAATCGCCAGAGCCATTGTCCGGTCGCGGCCGATACGAACTACCGCAGAATTGGCGGAGATCGTTTCAGCCGCGGCCCGGCCAATGAACCAGGCGGAGAGAAGGATTCATCCGGCGACCAAAACTTTTCAGGCGCTCCGAATTTGCGTAAACAGTGAGTTGAAAGACCTGCAGTCGTTGCTGAATGCCGCCCCGCAACTGCTGAAACGCGGAGGCAGGCTGGTGATCATAAGTTTTCATTCGCTCGAAGATCGAATCGTTAAAGATTCTCTTCGCGAAGGCGCGAAGCAGGGTTACTACAAAATTCTGACTAAGAAACCGGTGGTCGCCGGAGAAGAAGAAGTGAATCAGAATCCGCGATCACGCAGCGCGAAGTTAAGAGCGGCGGAAAAAGTTTAGAAGTTCAAAACTTAGGAGAACAAATATATGTACACCGGAACATTAATCAACGATCTGATGATCGCAGTTGAAAACACGGAAAAGCAGATTCCGCGAAACATGCTATCTCAGGATGACAAACTCGCCTACTGGTATTCCGTAGCCCAGCGCGAAATCGCGCACATGGATTTGACCTTCTCCGAGGTGGCATAAACAATGGCGACAGCACCCCAGATCCCAGCTTCATCGAGTCGGCGAGTACCCTGTTGGACGGGAACGCCAGAAGTATATTTTGCCCGTGGCATTGATAATTCCCGGCTCGTGAAAGTCGAGGATCCCAGGCGCGGCCGCGAAATGAAGCAATTTGCCGGTGCGCTGTGCTGTCTGTTTTTGCTCGTGATGACATACGCCTTCCAGCATTTCAAAGCGATTGAATACGGATACAAAATCCAGATTCTTAAATCGCAACGAAACGCGTTGTCGGAGCTGAACCGCGATCTGCGCCTGGAGGAAGCGTCGCTCCAGGATCCGCAACGGATTGACGTTCTTGCGCGCAAGATGGGACTGCAATCGCCGCAGGCTGGCCAGGTGGTCCGGATGGACAGCTCGGCGCCGGATTCGAGCACTCCCGTTATGGCGAGCGTGACTCCGATTTCTGTGATTGAAAGATAAAGCGCGGTCTCAAGCCCCATGGTTCAAATCCGACCGCCAGTTCTATTCGCCGTTCTGGTGGCGGTAGCCGAGTGTATATCGGTTCACTCGAGCGCGACGGCACCGAACAAACAAAGGGCCGACCGAATCGTCATTGTGAAAAGCGAGCGCACGCTCACGCTCTTCAACGGCGGGCAGGTTTTGAAGACTTACAAAGTAGCGCTTGGTGGCAACCCCATCGGCGCGAAAGAAAAAGCGGGTGACAAAAAGACACCCGAAGGCGCGTACATGATCGACTCGAAGAACGCGAAGAGTCGATTTCATCTTGCCCTCCACATCTCTTATCCAAATGCTGAAGATTTAAAGCGGGCGCGCAAGCGGGGGGTGAATCCCGGAGGCGGAATCGAGATCCACAGCCTCGAATCGCAATATGCGTGGGTCGGCTCTCTTCATCGTCAAGTGAACTGGACGGCCGGATGCATCGCCGTAACCAACGCGGAGATCGAGGAAATCTGGTCGCTCGTTGAAGTCGGAACACCGGTTGATATACGGCCTTGAGCGAATGAACGTTCACTCCATCGCGAATCGCAGACTCTACATACTAGGAGCGATTCTTGCTGCATGGTGTTGCGGAATCTGTGTCCGCTTAACTTATTTGCAAATCTTCCGCTACGGCAGCTTTGAACAGCGCGCCCAACACCAGCAGCAACGAACCGCAGAACTTTCCCCGCGTCGTGGCATCATCTACGATCGGGCTGGACGCGAACTCGCGATGTCCATTTCGGTGGACTCGGTATTCGCGGTCCCGTCAGAAATCCCTAATCTTGCCGGAACTGTTTCACTTATCTCGCACATTACTAAGAGCGATCCGCGGGAACTGCTGGCGAAATGCAAAGCTTCCAAAAGTTTTTGCTGGCTCGCGCGAAAATCAGATGCCGATGTAGCCGACAGAATCCGTTCTCTGAATCTGCGCGGAATTTATTTCCAAAAAGAATCGAAGCGCTTCTACCCTAAGCGTGAATTAGCCGCGCAAATTCTTGGCTACGTGGGCATGGACGATGAGGGCCTCAGCGGAATCGAACGTCAATATGAAGATGAACTGCAAGGCAAACCGGGCGCCATGGTCATCTCGGTGGATGCCCACAAAAAATGGTTTGGAAGCGTCGAAAAGCAACCCGAACCGGGCCAAAATGTCGTCCTAACGATCGACGAACAGATCCAGTACATCGCAGAGCGAGAGCTAGCGGCGCAGATGCAGCAAACCCACGCCGAGGCAGGCACCGTGGTAGTCGAAAATCCGCACACCGGAGAGATTTTGGCGCTGGCGAATTACCCAACCTTCAATCCCAATCTGTCACGCGAAATCACCCCGCAACGACTGAAAGACCATGCCGTAAGCGACGTCTACGAGCCGGGTTCCACATTCAAACTGGTGACAATCTCTGCTGCGCTTGAAGAAAAGGTTACACGTCCTGATGAAGTGTTCGACTGCCAGATGGGATCCATTGTCGTAAACGGAATGCGCATCCATGACGACAAGCCTTGGGGAAACCTGTCAGTATCAGAAATTCTCGCGCACTCGAGCGAAGTAGGCGCAATTAAGATTGGGCTGCGCCTCGGCGACGACAGATTCTACAAATACATTCGGGGATTCGGATTCGGCCAGCAAACCGGAATCGAGCTTCCCGGCGAAACTCGGGGATTAACCAAACCAGTGAGCCGTTGGTCGAAAGTATCAATCGCGGCCATTTCGACGGGGCAGGAGATAGGGGTCTCGCCGCTGCAGCTTGCGGCGATGATCTCCACCATTGCCAACGACGGAGTGCACGTCGCTCCGCGAGTCGTTGCCGCCACCGCTGAGCCGCAGCAAGCACCTCAGACCATTGCGTTTCATCCCGCCGACGCGCACCGTGTGCTTTCAACAATGACCGCCGCTCAAATGAGGCAGATGATGCAAGGAGTGGTGCTAACGGGAACGGGCCGGAAGGCGATATTGGAAGGCTACTCATCGGCGGGGAAAACCGGAACAGCGCAGAAGATTGATCCGGCAACCCATGCTTATTCACGGACCAAATACATTGCATCATTCGCGGGCTTCGCTCCAGTCAATGACCCGGCAATTACGGTTGCCGTGATTATCGACTCGCCAGTCGGCCCGCATCACGGCGCCGATGTCTCCGCCCCCGTGTTCCAGCGCATCGCCCAGCAGGTCCTCGAATATCTACACACCTCACACGACATCGAACTGCCGCCAAATCGCCAGGTGCTGCTGGCGGCACGCCATGTCAATGAACAGGATGAAGAAGAAGGTTCGCCAGATCATCTGGGAGAGCCCTTAGAAGTGGCGGAGAACACGAGCCTGCAAAATGCGCCTCCGCAAAGCACAGCTTCAGCGACGGTGCCTGGTGTAGTCCCTGCGGCATTGCGAGAACCCGTGGCCGGCGAGGGTCCGAAAGTTAGCGGCTTTAACAATGACGGCAATTCGAAAGAGCCGGCAATTCCCGGCCAGTCCCAACCGTTAGTTCCCACACAGCTACCGGCGGGTAGCACGGTCGTTCTCGATATGGAACAGGGGGGAATCGTGGTGCCGTCATTCATCGGGAAAAGCGTTCGAGCTGCAGTAGAGACAGCCGAAGAAACAGGCCTTGATCTGGATGCGGTCGGCAGCGGACTGGCCCACGAGCAGCAGCCGCCACCAGGAGCTCGTGTGGCCGCAGGTACGCGAATCATGGTGCACTTCGGCCGGTGAGGCCACCGCTCAATCCTCGATTGTTGCCTGGTCAACTTGCACTAAAATTGAGGCAATGACTTTCCTCGAACTTCTAGACGGCGCCGAAGTTCTCTCCCAGAGCGGCAATACCAACATCGCCGGATTGCAGTACGACTCGCGCAAAATCAAGCCCGGGGATGTGTTCGTCGCGATGCGGGGCGAGTCGAGTGATGGCAATCAATTCATCGATCGTGCAATCGCAGCGGGTGCAGTTGCCGTCGTAACCGATTCGACAACGGAGAAACCTCGACTGAACATGGCGTGGGCTCAGGTCCCACATGGGCGGCGCGCGCTGGCAAGCCTAAGCGCGAATTTCTATGGACGTCCCGCTGAAAAACTCGCTATCACCGGCATTACCGGAACCAATGGAAAAAGCACAACAGCTTTTCTGCTTGAATCGATTCTGAAAGCAGACAGCCGCCGGAGTGTGTTGATCGGCACGATCGAATATCACGTTTGCGATAGAGTCCTACCCGCCCCTCACACCACGCCAGAATCTCTTGAGCTAAATTCGATTTTCGCGGAAGCTTTTGATTGCGGCGCGACAGAGACTGTCATGGAAGTTTCTTCGCACGCGCTGGCTCAGGAGCGACCCTATGGGTTGGCGTTTGATACTGCCGTGTTCACCAACCTGACGCGTGACCACCTCGATTATCACCACACGATGGATGAATACTTTGCCGCCAAGCGGATATTGTTTGAAGGATGCGGAACCAAGCCGCCGCGTGCCGCCGTGATCAACATTGATGACGAGCACGGGCGCGAGCTGGTTGGAGTCAGCAAGCATAAGGGTTCCAACGTGCTTACTTACGGACTCGCAAAAGGCGACTTCCATGCCGAGAAGATCGAAATCAGCCTGCGAGGAACGAGTTTCGATTTAATCACTCCAGTTAATCGGCTTCCTATTTCCTCTCCATTAATAGGGAGGGTAAACGTGTCCAATATCGTCGCCGCAGCTGCGGCTGCGTACGCTCGTTCGGTCAAAGATTCAGCTATCGCGCATGGGATTGCAAACTTGGCTCGCGTCCCCGGCCGCTTCGAACGCGTGGATTGTGGCCAACCGTTTACAGTAGTGGTGGACTATGCTCACACCGATGATGCCCTGCGCAATCTGACGACGTTGGCAAGTGAATTTGTCAAAGTAGAAAGAGGTAGAGTTATCACTATTTTCGGCTGCGGCGGCGATCGTGATCGGGCGAAGCGTCCCCTGATGGGAGAGGCTGTTGGTCAAAACAGCGATCTGGTCGTGCTGACCTCCGACAATCCCCGCGGTGAGGATCCACTTGCCATCATGAATGACGCCGTAGTTGGACTGCAGCGTTCGGGAGCGAATTACCAGATGGAACCCGACCGGGCACTCGCAATTAAATATGCAATTCGAAAGGCTAAGCCCGGGGACATTGTTCTGATAGCCGGCAAGGGGCACGAAAAATTTCAGGTAACGCGAGAAGGAACGATTCCGTTCGACGATGTCAAAGTCGCACGGGAAACCCTTGGTGCGTCCGGTTATTCTTGTGAATCTGCCACCGGGAAGAACTCATGAAACTTCGCCTGTCGCAGATCGCGGAATTCATTTCGTCGTCAGGCGAATTCGATGGCAAAGGCATCGCGGAAGGGTATTCCATTGACTCGCGCACCATCCGTGCCGGAGAGCTTTTCTTCGCGGTCATCGGCGAGCGACTGGATGGACACGATTACGTCGAGCAGGCTCTCGCAAAAGGCGCCGTTGCTGCCGTGATCCACAAAGACCAGGTGCCGCGTTATGCAGCGAAATCACAGTTCTTGCTCGTAGATGACACGCTGCTCGCCTTACAGAATCTGGCCGCCGCAGTCCGCCGGCTGTGGGCGAGACCGCTCGTCGCAGTAACTGGATCAGCGGGAAAGACTACTACAAAGGAAGCGATTGCCCACCTCGTCTCTACGAAATTTAGAGTGTTGAAGTCGGAAGGAAATCTCAACAATCACTTTGGACTGCCACTAATGTTGCTGAAGCTCGATTCCGTGCACGATATAGCGGTAGTCGAGATGGGAATGTCCCATGCCGGAGAAATTGCTGGGCTCGCAAAAATCGCCCAACCCGAAATTGGTGTTGTAACCAATGTCGCGCCCGTCCATCTTGAGTTTTTCAACTCAATCGCCGAAATCGCAGCGGCTAAACGGGAACTCATCGAATCTCTTCCATCCACCGGTATCGCCATACTGAATGCTGACGACGAATACGTTTCGCGATTCGGGAAGTCGTTCAAAGGCAAAGCCCTGACATATGGGGTCGCACCAACCGCAGACATCCGCGCGGAAAATATCGAAGCTCAAGGCATCGCCGGATCAACGTTCGACATTGTGGCCCCGGGCGAGGGGCGCAAAGTTCAATTACCACTCGTCGGCGCTCATAACATCCATAACGCGCTGGCGGCCGTTGCGGTGGCGCGGCAATTTGGAATTGGCCTTTCAGAGGCTGCTGAAGCTCTCTCCACGCTCGCTCCGCCGGAAAAGCGGGGCCAGGTCATTCAACTCGGTAACATCACGATAGTCAACGATTGCTACAATTCGAATCCGAAGGCGTTGGAAGCCATGGTTCAGGCGCTGGGTACCATGCCGGCGAAACGGCGAGTCGTGGTTGCAGGCGAGATGCTGGAACTCGGGCCCACTGCCGAGGAATTGCATCGAGGGTCAGGCCGCTACATCGCGGGACGCCACATCGACGTGCTGCTTGGAGTTCGTGGACTTGCGCAGGCAATGGTTGAATCGGCGCAAGCGGAGGGAATGCGTGCAGAGTTCGCAGCGACTGCCGAAGAAGCCGGTGCGTGGCTGGCGCACGAAACCCGCGACGGAGACGTGGTGCTGATAAAGGGCTCGCGTGGTGTCAAACTTGAACGCGCTCTGGAAATCTGGAGGACGCAAATGGCCGGTACACTAATCCAGCACAATTGAAACCAGCACGGAGGCTGATTGCTCTACTGGCTGCTATATCTGAAGCTGTTTCGTTATTTCCCGCCATTCCGCATTTTCCGCTATTTGACATTCCGTACCGCGTTCGCCAGTCTGACAGCGCTTTTTACAGGACTGATCGTGGGCCCATTGGTTATCAATCGGCTCCGTGAATTTCAGATCAGTCAATACATTCGTGAAGAAGGCCCCCAGGCTCACCAGAAGAAGGCCGGAACGCCTACCATGGGGGGTCTTTTGATTGTCATCTCCATCGTTGTTCCGACGTTATTGTGGGCAGACCTTAGCAATCGTTTTGTCTGGCTTGCAGTTTTCGCCACGTGCGCGTTCGGAGCGATCGGTTTCGCCGATGACTACACAAAAGTTGTGAACCGCCGCAATCTTGGCCTGACGGCTAAAGCGAAACTCGGCTTCCAATTTCTGACGGGTGTCTTGATTGCAGTTGCGCTGATCGCCATGCAGAACGTGGGGATTTATTCAACCCGTTTGCAAGTGCCATTCTTTAAGCAGTACCAACCGGATCTTGTGGTCGACAGGATGCTGCACAATCCCGGACTGTGGCCGCTGGCGTTTCTCCCTTTCGTGGTTTTCGTCGTTTTGTTAATCGTTGGCTCGAGCAATGCAGTGAATCTCACCGACGGTTTGGATGGCTTGGCGATTGGCTGCACCGTAATTTCCGCCGGCGCGCTGGCCGTGCTCACGTACATTAGCGGCTATGCGACGTTTTCCAGCTACCTGGAATTGCAGCGAATGCCTCAGGTAGGTGAGTTGACCATTTTTTGCGGGGCCATGGTCGGAGCCTCTCTCGGATTCCTTTGGTATAACGCTCATCCCGCCGAAGTATTCATGGGTGATGTGGGCTCGCTGGCATTGGGCGGTGCGATCGGCACGGTAGCCGTCATAATCAAACAGGAATTGCTGCTGCCGTTCATTGGAGGAGTCTTCGTAATCGAAGCCCTCTCCGTAATTCTGCAAGTAGCTTCCTATAAGCTTCGCAAAAAACGCATCTTCAAGATGGCCCCGATCCATCACCATTTTGAGCTGTTAGGCTGGTCCGAATCCAAAATCATTGTTCGCTTCTGGATCGCATCTTTAGTTTTTGCCTTATTCGCCCTAACGACTCTGAAGCTAAGATAATCCGGCTGCCTCGTATCAGGGCATGGCTTTCAGCCATGCCGTAAAATCTAATCGCACGTGAACGGCGTGCCTGAAGGCACGCCCTGATACGAAACTGTGGGCGACGCCGAACACGAAACTGCGGACGAAACCCTAACACGAAGCGGTCCGAGCGAAGCTCAACAAACCACATGGAAGTCGCCAACAAAAATGTATTGGTAGTAGGCCTTGGTAAATCGGGCGTCGCGTCTGCTCTGTTTCTGAAATCCAGAGGGGCTCATGTGACCGTTTCTGACTCAAAGCCGCGTGAGCAGTTCAGCAGTGAACTGTCTCTATTGCTCGATCATGGCATCGCGATCGAAACTGGCGGGCACGGCGAGCGCACTTTTCGAGGCCAGGATCTGATCGTCGTCAGCCCCGGCGTTCCTTTCGACGCGCCGCTTCTGCAACAGGCTCGTGCCATGGGCGAACTGGTGATCGGGGAAATCGAACTCGCCGCGCAATTCTTTCCCGGCCGCATGATCGCCATTACCGGATCGAATGGCAAGACCACCACAACTGCCCTGACGGGCGAAATCATTTCCGCCTGCGGATTTCACACTCTCATCGGAGGAAACATCGGCACTCCCGCGATATCACTAATGGAGAATTCCACGCCAGAGACGGTTGCCGTGCTCGAAGTCTCCAGCTTTCAGCTTGAAACCATCCAGAGTTATCGGCCACACATTGCCGTGATTTTGAATGTCACTCCCGATCATCTGGATCGTCATCGCACGTTTGCTGCTTATTCTGCCGCGAAAGCCCGCATCTTCGAAAATCAGACGCTGGATGATTTTGCCGTTTTGAATGCGGATGATCCAACCTGCGTAAGTCTGGCGGAGACCGTCAAATCGAAGCTCTTTTGGTTCAGCCGAAAAAAAGAAGTGGAACGAGGCGTGTTGGTTCGCGATGGTCATATTTTCTCTCGGGATGGGAATAATGAAACGGAAATCATGCCAATCACCGAAATCTCGCTAAAAGGAGCGCACAATATCGAGAATGTTCTCGCTGCGGCATCGGTCGGGATGCTCATTGGATGCGATCCGGGCCAGATTCGCAAAACCATTCGCGAATTCAAGGCCGTGGAGCACCGGCTCGAATATGTAGCGACTATTCGCGGAGTCGAATTCTACAACGACTCCAAGGCAACGAACGTCGACGCGACCGTCAAAGCTATCGAATCCTTTCCCGCGAACATTCATTTGATTCTCGGCGGCAAAGATAAAGGCAGCGACTATTCCGTCTTGAACGACTTGCTGCGGCAAAGAGTAAAAGCCGTTTATACGATTGGCGCGGCCGCGGAGAAGATTGAATCGCAAATTAAAGGCACGATAGAAATCGTCCACGCCGAAACCCTGGATGGAGCCGTGAAACGCGCCGCCAAAGCGGCTCAGCCCGGCGATATTGTCCTCTTGGCCCCGGCCTGCGCCAGCTTCGACCACTTCCAAAACTACGAGCACCGAGGCAGAACCTTCAAAGAGATTGTGAAGGCGCTGCTTAAACTCCTTCTTCCTACATTTCAATGGAGTAGACGCGCGTAGCCCGTTGGGCGGACCTAACCCACCATCCGCAAAGGACGCGAACGGGTGGGGTACAAATTTGGTCGTCCGCTTCCCCTTTTTAGGTGGATACGTTTGGTCAGTCGTCTTTCCGGAGCTACGACGCCTTTTTTGAGTGCGCAGGGTTTTTTGTGTGCGGATGTTTGCCAAGGTCCCGCCAGCCCTTCTCCGTCACCTCCACGCCGTAGTGCTTAGCGGCTTCTTGGATATTGGCAAATCTACGCGCAGATGCACTGGAGTCGCCTGAAATCGCGTATCGTCTTCCCGTGCGCCGCGTCCTCAGTGGCTCTTTGCGCTGCTTGGGAAACGCATAGACCGACTCCGGCAGTTCTTTGCGGTCATTCGTACTAAGCTCTCCGTGTTCCATGTGCGGCTTCCACGTTGTCTTCATCACATACTCCTTGACTTAGATACTTCCTTAATAATGTCGGCGGTGTGCCGACCTGGCCAATAAGATGCCACCCATGCGTTCTGCGGCTACTAAGCAATTTGACGGGCTGGGCCGACTTCAGTTTCTTAGGCTCTTCCAGAGATGTATGCCCAAGGCTCCCATTGCCGCGCCTACGATAAAGATCAGAACTCCGAGCCAGCCCATCCCTCGATAATATTCACCGAAAACTATTGCGATGACGAAAGCAAGAATCATGAAAATGAATGTCAGAAGTCGTCGAATGAGTTTCTCAGCCGGTTCCATTTGGCAGGAATATATTCCATGGCTATTAAAAATGCATTTCGGCCCGATACCGACTTTCCGACGGATTTGGTTGCTGGCAGTCTGCCCCCACCCTTGCGAAAAGCGCGCAAGGATAGGGCACCCTCAGTTGTGTGAGTACCTGTGAGGTCAAAATCTTTCCCCTCAATTGTGTAGGTGCTTGCGAAGTCAAAATCTGCTGTCAGTTGTGCGTTGATGAAAGATCGCAATCCCTTAGGAGTCTGCGTCCAAGTAAGGGTTTTGGTCAACGTCCTCCGAAGCTTGTACCAAGAGAATCAACAGTCTGCCGATCTAAAGACTTCATTTTTTCCCGGCGCGTGGTGAAATGAAATCCTCCCATGGCGAAGCGTGTCAGTGTCGACGGCTGGATGTTCACGGTCACTCTGTTGCTGGTATTTGTCGGCCTGGTGATGGTGTTCAGCGCGTCCGCTGTGATGGCGAAAGAGCGCTACGGGTCGGCTTATTTCTTCTTGTTGCGGCAAATGGGATGGGCGGTCGTCGGGATTGTCGCCATGGTCATCGCGATGAAGGTCGACTATCGGCACTACAAGCATCCTGCGGTGGTATTTTCATTGCTCGGTGCCACATCCCTGATGTTGATTTCGGTATTCTTTCTCGACCGCGCCCACAACACGCATCGCTGGATTCATTTTGGGGGATTCTCTTTTCAGCCCTCCGAAATAGCCAAGCCCGCCATCATTCTTTTTCTGGCCTTCTTTTTGGAGAGCCGAACCAAGTCCATCGGCGACTGGCGAAATACACTGTTGCCGGCAATCGTTCCTACTTTGTTTTTTCTCGGACTTATTGTCTTTGAGCCTGATCTGGGAACCGCCATTGCGTGCGCGGCAATCACGGCGTCGGTCTTGTTCGTTGCGGGCCTGGATATGCGTTATCTCGGCTATGCCCTGGCCGCATCGATTTTGCCGCTCTACTTTCTGATTTTCCACGTTGCCTATCGGCGCGATCGCATTCTGGCGTTTCTTGATCCTTACTCCGATCCGCAAGGACGCGGCTTTCACATCATTCAATCTCTGATCGCAGTAAGTACTGGGGGGATTACCGGCATCGGCCTAATGGAAGGGAAACAAAAGCTGTTTTATCTGCCCGAGCCGCACACGGATTTCATCTTCGCCGTGACTGCCGAAGAGCTTGGACTGGTAGGAGCGCTGATTATCGTCGTGCTGTTCTCGATATTTCTCTGGCGCGGCATCCGCACCGCACTTCGCACACAAGACATGTTTGGACGCTTTCTCGCCGTGGGAATCACCAGCATGGTTGTGCTGCAGGCCTTCATCAACATTAGCGTCGTTCTTGGCATGATGCCGACTAAGGGTATTCCACTTCCATTTATTTCTTATGGAGGATCATCGCTGTTTATCACCTTGGCGTGTGTCGGCGTGCTGCTGAACGTGACCAAGCAAGTGGAGTGATTCGGCGTATGCATTTGACCTCCGCCTATTCCGGTTTATAGTCACTCCATGCGGGCAATTATCGCGGGAGGAGGAACCGGCGGACACGTCATCCCCGGCCTCGCCATCGCGCAGGAACTTCAGAAAACTTATGACACCCAAATACTTTTCATTGGCACCGCCCGCGGTATCGAAAATCGCCTGGTGCCTGCAGGTGGATTTCCTCTGCGGCTCGTAAAAGTTGGAGCTCTCAAGAACGTGAGCATCGCGACCCGCGTTAAGACGATGTTTGATTTGCCGAGAGCCGTGTGGGAATCGGGGCGCATATTTTCTGAGTTCCAACCAAATGTAGTGATCGGTGTTGGAGGATATGCATCTGGCCCGGCGATGGCGGCTGCAATCTTGCGACGAATTCCCACGCTCGCCTTCGAACCCAACGTGTTTCCGGGATTCGCCAATCGCACGGTTGCTCGTTTTGTTTCTGAAGCAGCCGTCCACTTTTCGGAAACAGCGAAGTACTTCCCCCGATGCGTCGTGACTGGTGTTCCGGTGCGGCAGGCGTTCTTCGAGGTGGCGAGCATTGCGCATGCCAATCCCACGCTACTCGTCTTCGGCGGGAGCCAAGGCGCGCACGCCATCAATCGGGCTGTGCTCGAATCGGCGGCGCTATTGCGTGAGCGCATCCCGCAACTTCGCATCATTCATCAGACGGGAGAGCGCGACTATAATGAGGCGCAAGCCGCATACGCAGCATCGGACGAACACGCAGACGGCGAAGTCGAAGTTTACCGTTTTATTGATGACATGCCGGCCTTCTTCGCTCGCGCCGATTTGGTTCTGTGCCGCTCCGGAGCCAGCACGGTGGCGGAGATAGCCGCTGCCGGTAAGCCCGCGATATTGGTTCCGTTTCCGCGCGCGGCCGACGATCATCAGAAACGAAATGCAGAAGCATTAGGGAGGGCAGGTGCTGCGGTTATGCTTGAAGAATCCAATCTCAGCCCGGAGAGCCTGATCGAAACGATATTCTCATTGTTGGGCGATCCTCCGCATCTGGCAAGAATGGGCGAGGCAGCTCGAAGCTTGGCGCATCCCAACGCAGCACGAGAGATTGGCGCCATTGCTGCCCGATTAGCCGGCTTCACTAACGTCAAGGTCGCGGAAGCTGCGCTCAGAGAGCCCACCTAAGTGTTCGCTAAAATCCAGAGAATTCATTTCGTCGGAATCGGCGGCATCGGGATGAGTGGGATCGCCGAAGTCCTGCTCAATCTAGGCTACAAGGTTTCTGGATCTGACCTGAAAACCAGCGTGGTCACCGAGCGGCTGCATAGCCTGGGAGCAATTATCTTCGAAGGACATCGAGCGGAAAACGTTGCCGCAGCCGAAGTCGTGGTCGCCAGCTCTGCGATTGCAACGGAGAATCCTGAACTCGCCGAAGCGCGTGAGCTACACATCCCAGTAATTCAGCGCGCCGAAATGCTGGCCGAGCTGATGCGGCTCAAATACGGAATTGCAGTCGCTGGCATGCATGGCAAGACAACGACTACGTCAATGGTCGCGGCAGTCCTGGCTGCTGGTGGGCTCGACCCGACGGTCGTGGTCGGAGGCCGAGTTGATGCGATGGGCTCAAACGCTCGCCTGGGCAATTCGCAATACCTAGTCGCCGAAGCCGACGAAAGCGACAGGTCTTTTCTGAAGTTGTCTCCGATTCTTGCCGTGATCACAAATATTGATCGTGAACACATGGATTGCTACCGCAATATGCGCGATCTAAAACGGGCTTTCTTGGATTTCACGGACCGGGTCCCGTTTTATGGGACCGTCGTAGCCTGCAATGACGATCGCCTTTTGCGCGGAATCATTCCGCAGATTCGCCGACGCACTGTGACGTATGGCGTTCGGCGAGGCTCGGATTTTCGGATTAAAGTTTTGAGAGGTACACCAGATTCCGGGGAAAACTACCCCGTCAGCCGGTTTACTGTCACATATAAGGACAAGAGTCCGGATGAGTTCCGTTTGAATGTCCCCGGATTGCACAATATCTCAAACGCTACGGCCGCCATCGCGGTCGGTGTAGGCCTCGAGATCGATGTCACGCAAATTCGCACTGCGCTGGAAAACTTCCGCGGGGTGGACCGCCGCTTTCAACTGCGGGGCAAAGTTGCGGGAATCAGCGTGGTCGATGATTACGGACATCATCCCACTGAGATTTGCGCAACGTTGGCCGCGGCGCGGCAATGTAAATACAACAAAATTCACGTTGTCTTTCAGCCACATCGCTATACGCGCACTCAATTGCTCATGGACGAATTCGCAAATGCCTTCGGAGACGCCGATTCGCTGTTTCTGTTGGACATCTACCCGGCAAGCGAAGCGCCGATCGAAGGAATCACCAGCGAGGTATTAGCCCAGAAAATCGTCGTTGGCGGCGGCCTTCCGGTAGGTCACGTAAGCACTTTCGCCGATGCAGCTACTTCCGTTGCCGCAATCGCCGTAGCCGGAGACATGATTCTCACGCTTGGCGCCGGGAACATCGGCCAGTTAGCGCCAATGATCCTGGAAAAACTTCAAAGCTCGGTTGATTCACGGAGCGAGGCTAAAGTCTGAAAGGGAGCTAGGAGGATAAAGGCACCCATAGGGTGCTTTTTCATCAGATTTACCTTTGATTTTCAATGGTGACAAATTGAAAGGGCTTCCGTCTAACTCACGGAAGGGGAACTCAATGGTTCACGAAAAGGCAATCTATTGGATGGCAGTCGGAGTTCTCGGGCTGGGACTTTGCAATTCTCTGCCGCGGAAGGTTAATTCAGTACTGGATGTGTCTCAATATACTGGTCCAGTCGTTAGAACCATCGCCAGCAATATCTACTCGCTAACCCGAGAGAAAATACAGCCCAAGATGAGCCCAGAACTGGCTTGCGCCCACGCAAATGCCATCGCGATTCAAGCGAACCTCGATCAGAAGTTCAGGGTGAGAGACGAACAAATCAGGGCGAGGATTTTCGCGACTCAATGCCCCCGCATGCGGGCTCTCCAGATTCGCAAGAACGTGGTTATTGCCATCTCCGGGTCCTCCCTGGGTGTGGTCCCTGACCCAAATCTCTGACTCGATGTAGAACAGGACTGAATCCGCCCTTCCGAGTAAAAACGAACCAAACTTTCTCTACCTCCATTCAAAAAAAGCCGTTATAGTAAATTTGCTCGCGATTCGCTGACGACAACTGACCTGATTGATGGCACGGAAAAGCGGTTCCACCATCTCGCAGGAAGAGTTGTATCCACCGTCGGAGGTGCGCGACGAGCCTGTGCGCGACGAATTCGATGGCGCGCGGATGCTCGATTTGGACGCAGAACAGGAATCTCCATTCCTGCGTGGACAGAAGCGGGTCTCAGTCCGCCGCGGCACAATCCCAAAGAAGACTGCAACCGGCCTTGCATGGACAGGCGTGGCACTCTGCGTCGCCGTCATTTGCGTTGCTGCCGTCGCAGCTCTTTATCACTATGGCGAGCACTCATGGCGCTTCCGAGTGGAGTCTAGCGACGACATTGATGTCACCGGCCTTCAAAATGTCACCCGCGCCCAGGTGGTGGAAGTCATGGCCGCCGACATCGGCCGCAACATATTTTTCATTCCGTTGGAGCAGCGCCAGGCGCAGCTAGAACGTATTCCGTGGGTGCAGTCCGCGAGCGTAATGAGATTTGTGCCCAATCGCATCGCGGTGCACATCTATGAACGAACTCCAGTCGCCTTTGCACGCATCGGATCGAGAATTTTTCTGATCGATGACGTAGGAACTCCGATGGACTTGCCCACCGGTGCTAAGAAATATTCATTCCCGGTAATCCTGGGAATGAACTCAAGCGAGCCACCCTCCACACGCAAGGCGCGGATGAGAATTTATAACGAATTGGTCAGCCAACTCGATTCCGGCGGCGCACATTATTCGCAGGACCTCAGTGAAGTCGATCTGTCGGATCTGGATGACGTCAGAGTCCTCGCCAACAGCCTCGATGGTGATGTGTTGGTTCACCTCGGATCTTCGAATTATCTGGATCGCTACAAGGTGTATGTCGCCCACGTAAAAGAGTGGCGGCAGCAGTTTGGAAGAGTTGATTCGGTGGATCTGCGCTACGACCGGCAGATCATTGTTAACCCAGATTCAGAGGGAGTTGTGAAGCAGGCCACGATCTCAACTTCTGCTGCGAAAGAAGCGATTGCCGCCAGCGTCAAACCGGCCGCGTTCACGAGCCACGAAACCAGGCAGCCGACAGTACATCACTCGCAATCAGTGGTTAAGCCCGCGGTCCAGAAGAGGTCACTCCGGACGTTGAATCACTCAACGCATTCAAAGGGAGTCAAAAAACCGGTGACCCTTGCTTCGGAACAGAATAAATCCGTCAATGGGGTGCAGTCCATGCAGACAAACACTCACGCGGCACCACCAGCACCACTTAATGCCGCGGCTCAGAAGAAACCAAGCGCGGCAATTGCGAAACAGCAGTAACAGGGAGCCGGGAAACAGATAATGCCAAATCCGAACGAAAATCTTATGACCTCGATCGACGTAGGCAGCGCCAAGACCTGCGTTCTAGTCGTTGAGGCTAACGACACCGGTCTGCGCTACCGAGGTCACGGCATTGCTGAATCGCGGGGGTCGCGCAAAGGGGTGATCGTCGATCTGGAAAAGGCAGTCAGCTCGATTCAGAAAGCGGTGGAGTTGGCCGAGGATGTTTCCGGAGTTCCGATAGAGCATTGCTTACTCGGCGTCTCCGGCTCGCATGTGCGAGGGGTTAACACACAGGGGGGCCTGACCTTCGGCACGCGCGCTCGTGAAATTTCACGCGATGAGATCCGCCTAGCCGTCGATAAAGCTCGCGCCATTCCTTTGCCTGCTGATCGCGAGATTCTGCACCTGCTTCCTCATGAATTCATTCTCGACGATCAGACTGGGGTACATGACCCGCTGGGAATGATGGCGAGTCGTTTCGAAGTTCGCGTGCACATGATCACCGCGGCCGCCAGCGCAACTCAAAATGTGGTGACCGCGGTAAACCGCGCCGGAGTCCATGTTGACAATACCGTTTTTGAAGCGCTCGCATGCGCTGATTCTGTGCTCCGCAGCGATGAGCGCGAACTCGGTGTTTGCCTCGCCGACTTGGGCGCGGGATCAACCAGCCTTGTAGTGTTTCAGGAAGGCACGGTCGCTCACACAGCGGTCCTTCCAATTGGCGGGGACCACTTTACCAGTGATTTGTCCGTCGGATTGTGTACCGCAGTAAGTGAAGCGGAAAAGATCAAGAAGATGTATGGCAACGCCATCGTGACGCTTATTCCGGAAGGCAACGAAATCGAAGTTCCGTCCGTGGGGGACCGTCCATCTCGCCTCGTTTCGCAGCGCATGGTTGGCGAAATTCTTGGACCGCGTGCTCGCGAGTTGTTTGAAATGTTGCGCGACAATTTGCGCCACAGCGGCATGCTCGAAATTTGTCTCGCGGGAATCGTGCTGACTGGCGGTGCTTCCCGCTTACCCGGACTGCTTGACATTGCTGATTCAGTTTTGCGGCGGCCGGTGCGCCTTTCATGGCCAATGCCGATCGCCAAGATGCCTTCGACTTTGGCGCAACCTGAATACGCGATGGTGATTGGCTTAGCGTTCTACAGTCATCGCGCAAGGAATGCCCGGGGAATTCAGGATGCACGCTGGAGTTCGCGATTGATGTCGATGTTTGCTGGCAAGGGAGCGTAATTGTGAAAAAAGCCCCGAATGGGGCACGAAGGGGAATCATCATGAAACCACAAGACGACATTCGCATCAGCTTTGAAGAAGCTCGCAACGACGCAAAAATCAAAGTCATCGGAGTCGGAGGAGGCGGCGGCAACGCCGTGAACCGCATGATCGACGCCGGCATGGAAGGCATCGAATTCGTAACCGCCAACACCGATCTTCAGGCTCTACGGATGTCGCGCGCGCCGGTGAAGATTCAGCTAGGAGTGAAGCTCACGAACGGACTCGGCGCAGGAGCCAATCCCGAAGTCGGCCGCAAAGCCGCGCTCGAAGACTCCGACAAAATCATCGAAGCCCTTGAAGGCTCCGACATGGTTTTTGTTACCACCGGACTCGGTGGCGGCACCGGTACCGGTGCCGCCCCTATTATCGCGTCGCTTGCCAGCGAAATGGGCGCTCTCACTGTTGCCGTCGTCACCAAGCCCTTTGCCTTTGAAGGCAAACGGCGCATGCAACAGGCGGAGCGCGGCATCTGCGAACTGATGGAGTCCGTCGACACGACCATCGTGATCCCCAACGAGAAACTTCTTGGTGTCGCGCAGGATGCCGGTTTCTTTGAATCTTTCCGTGTCGCTGACGATATTCTGCGTCAGGGCGTTCAGGGAATCTCCGACATCATCACGATTCCCGGCATCATCAATCGCGACTTCGCCGACGTGAAGGCGATCATGGCGCGCATGGGCTATGCCGTCATGGGCACGGCCACGGCCAACGGAGTGCGCCGCGCCGTCGAAGCCGCGCAGAAAGCAATTGCGTCACCGCTCCTCGAAGCCGGGGCCATCGACGGCGCTCGCGGCATCCTTATTAACATCACCGGATCGGCGTCGCTCAAACTCGCCGAAGTTCAGGAAGCCTGCATGATCATCCAAAGCGCAGCCGACGACGATGCCAACATTATTTTCGGCGCGGTACTCGATGAAAAGATGAAGGACTCGGTGAAAATCACCGTCATTGCGACAGGATTCAAAGATGGAGATCGCCCGCGACGGCCTCGTCACGATGAAGCCAATTTAGGGTTTGTCGTTTCGCGGGAGACGAGTTACAGCGACGATGACGATCGCGACGACGATCGCGAACCGGCTGCTCCGGTTGTAGTACAAGAAGAACCGACGCGCCAAATGTCGAGCGTCGCCCCCGAAACAATAGCCATCGACAGCATGCGCGACGCCATGATCGCCAACTTCGAGCAGTCAGATTTGGACGTGCCAGCGTTCCTGAGGAAAAGAAGCGAGACTATGTAAGGCGCTCCTTCCATCGTGATAGTATTCGCGCGATGCGGAGATCGGCGCTCATTTGTTTAGCTGTTCTGGTTTGCCTTTTCGCGGATGCTCGGGATTCTCGCCCCGCCGCAGCGGTGCCGGCCCAATTCGAAATCGGGCGGCACACATTCTTCGACTTCGGCCCTCCAACCGATTACTACGAAGTGCTGGTCGTTAGTCCCGCCGCAAGCGGATCTTACATTGAGAGGATCACGCTCACGCCGGGTTACACATGTACGCCAGCAAAGGTCGAAATAGCGACCGCGTCGACCAGCGAGTCGGTTGCTGACCTGCTCGGTGGGACGAACCCGTGCACGATCCCTGAAAAAGAGTTGCACCGAGAACTAAAGCGCTGCAAGAAGTGCCTCGTCTTTAGCGGTGCAAACGTGGCCATGGAGTTTCAGTGTGGTGCTCAGTCTCGCATTATTCGGGCGGACATTCTGGACCGGGACATGTTCGACTCCGCGCCGAAGACTCCGGAGCATACGTCTTGGACAATCCGGATTCTGCAGCGCTTGGATCAGGCTATCGGGCCGGGTGTCATGGATAAGCCGATTTTCGCGGCGCTGGACTCCGCGGAGCCTTCTTCGGCCCGCCCAAAGTCAGAGTCGGAGCACGAGCTGAATTTGGGCAAATACGATGGGCTGTTTCCTGGTGCGCCCGACAAGCCCTCCGACGTGTACAAGTCGGCCCAGAATCCGCTACCGCCGCCTACCGTGCGTCTGGTTAGCAGTTCTCCGTTTCAGCCACTGAAGGTCGTTCTTCCGGGATACCCTCCTATTGCAAGGCTCGCTCGCGTGGACGGGCAGGTCTATTTCAACGTGGAAGTAGACGGTAATGGCAATGCGACAAATCTAGTTTTCGAGAGCGGTCACAAAATGCTGCGCGGCGCTGTGGAAGATGCAGTCAGTAAATGGTCATTTCCAGCAGAAGCGGCAAATCACCGGATCGAGGCCCTAATCGAGTTCAAAACGAACTGCTCGAAGAACTGACCTCTGGACATCCCTTGTTTACGTCCTTGTTCGGAGTGCCAGTCTGTTGAGTGTCGTTACAGTAACTACTCGGCGGTTACCAAAGCTCCCTGTACTGGCCTCGATATCACGCAAGTCCCGTGTTCCCAAAGTAGTGCAAGCTTTTCGCGCGATAAGTGAAAAGTTAACTTTTTCATTGCCCTTACTTGCGGGGCTCTTTTACTATGAAGAGGTAGAGGGACTTGGCTGGGGGTTTTAGCCCGGTTGTCTAGGACACCAAAGGACGATCCGGAGACGCGCGAATCACACCATTTTCCGCGAAATTAGCCGGGGTTTCGGCAAAGGGTATCGTGAGATTTAATCAGAGTTCAGGGGATAATCCGAGGGGACACGCCTCCCTAATTCGTCTCGCCGTTTTTTGTTTTTCGCTGCTGTTGCTTTGCCAGACCGGCATCGCGGCAACGATCAACACGCATCCGGTGACTCGAAAAAAACCACGCCCAGTTTCCGAAACTCCTCACGCCCGCAAGCGGATGAGCCGTCTGGCTCGCAGCCGCGTTACGTCCTCCGGCTCCGCCCATGTTGTCAACGCCAGCCTCCACCGTCGCCATCGTTATTATGAGCGCTTTACCATGAGCTCGTTCACGGATGACATCACCGAAGGCGATGTCACCACGGGCGAAGATTCTGTCGTCCGCCAGGCCGCGATCGATGCTTTGGGCAACATGAATGGCACCGTCGTTGCCATCGAGCCGACTAGCGGACGCATTCTGGCCATGGTCAATCAGAAGCTTGCGCTGTCGAGCGGCGCGCAGCCTTGTTCCACGATCAAACTTTCCGTAGCTCTTGCGGCGCTCAGCGAGAGACTTATCACTAAAGAAACTGAGGTTCGACTAGGCGGCCGGTCGCACATGAATTTGACTATGGCACTGGCCCACTCGAACAACGCATATTTTGAAGCGCTGGGACGCCAATTGGGATTCGAAAGAGTTCACCAATATGCGCGGCAGTTTGGATTGGGCGAGCTCGCTGGCTATAACATCCCGGGAGAACAGCTTGGGATTTATCCGGACGAAGAGATTTCCGCGAAACTTGGCGGCGTCGGCAAGATGTGTTCCTTTGGAGAAGGCGTCTCGGTGACACCGTTGCAACTGGGTGCGCTGGTCTCGGCGATCGCGAATGGCGGAACCCTTTACCTGTTGCAGCATCCCACTACTCCTGAGGACATTGCAAACTTCCAGCCGCTGGTAAAGCGGCAATTGAACATTGCCCACGTCCTGCCAGAGATTTCGGATGGGATGGCAGGCGCCGTCGACTACGGAACTGCCCGCAGCCTGCATCTGAACTTCACCGAAGAGGAAGTGCTGGGTAAGACTGGAACCTGCTCCCACGAAGGCACGCGCTTTGGATGGTTCGGTTCCTACGCCAAGACCAACGTCGGTCACATAGTAGTAGTCGTGTTTCTGGAAGGGGGCCGCCCAACGTTCGGTCCCAAAGCGGCCGAGATCGCGGGACGCATGTATCGCAATCTCTACGATCACGAATTCTTTCTGGCGAAGCCAATCTTACCCGCCGACAGCGCAACGGTGAACTCGCTAACGAACAGCCAACAGTAGCCTTTCATTTTCTTAATTCAAAACGCGCACTTACACATTAGAAAAACACTAATCGCGCGGAATTGGGAGGGCCCGACTTTTAGTCGGGCCGTAAATTCCACGAAGCCAATAATCGGCCCGACTGGAAGTCGGGCCCTCCCAACCGCAACTGAGGGCCCTCTATATAGGCCCTTTGCAGTCCCGATGATCACCGCAGTATGCAATACTCGCGAGTCATGCCATCGCCAGAGCACCAGACCTTCGTCCAACGCTATCCTGTCATTAGTTATTTCGTCTTAACCCTCGCAATATCCTGGACCGGCGCTTTTCTTGTGGTTGCGCCTCATCTGCTGCGGCACGAGCCGGTTCCTAAAATCGACGGCATTCTCATGTTTCCGGTCATGCTGCTGGGCCCCAGCTTCTCAGGCATTTACTTGACAAGAATTGTGGATGGCAAAAGCGGACTTCGGGATCTGTTCTCGCGGATGCGACGTTTCCAATTCCCAGTGCAATGGTTGATGCCACTTCTCATTCCTCCCGCACTGATCCTGACTGTTCTTTTCGGGTTAAAGACTTTTATCTCACCGGCCTTCGCTCCAAACTTTTTTCTGATGGGCCTATTGTTCGGTATTCCCGCCGGACTCTTCGAAGAAATTGGGTGGACCGGCTACGCATTTCCTAAAATGCGCCGAAATCTCGGTGCGCTTCCCGCGAGTGTGCTACTCGGCCTGCTTTGGGGTCTTTGGCATCTGCCCGTCATCGACTACCTCGGTACCGCGACCCCTCACGGCGCGTATCGGGCCCGCTATTTTCTTGCCTTCAGCGCCGCGATGACAGCAATACGAGTGCTAATTAGCTGGCTCTACGTCAACACCAAGAGTGTGCTGGTGGCCCAGCTCATGCACATTGCCTCTACCGGCTCGCTGGTCGTCTTCAGTCCCCCTCGTGCAACAGCCGCGCAAGAAACGGCGTGGTATTTGGTGTATGCAGGCGCCTTATGGATTGTCGTAATGATTGTGGCGGTTAGCTCGGGCGGAAGTTTGGATCGAAGCAACCCTTCTCAGAGTATTCCTGGGACAAACAACGTCTAGCGCTACGGCTGTGCACCAGCGTTAAGCACGATATTGAGTGGCGCGATTTGATCTGGCTTTACGTAGCGATTCACCAGGAAGCGTTGGCCGTCTTTGGCTACGTCGTAGCTGAAAGCGTCGGTCGAAGAGATTGGTGCGCGGCCATGGATCTGGAATAAGGGAGTAGGCGTGCCGCTAGAGAACGTCGCTCCGGCGTTGACGGGAACGGCGGTCAGCATGCCAGTTGATCCGATATAGAAAATCTCTTTGCCGTCGCCGCGCCAGCGAGGTTCGACACCGCCTCCGCTCGAAACTTGCCACTTACCTGCCGCGCCGGGGAAAGTTGTCACATAAATTTCCCAATTGCCCGATTCATCAGAGGCGTAGGCTACCCATTTTCCGTCGGGCGAAATCTGTCCATTCGACTGACTGCCGGAGCCGGACAAAAAAGCCTTTGACTCACCGCCTGCAACCGGCACCAGATATATCTTGGAGCCGGTGGCAATCTGACGGGTCCACAAAATTTGCTTGTCGTCCGGAGACCAGGAATTCGGGATAACGTCATCGGTGAGCGACACTCGCAGAATTTCTTTTTCCGCTTCGAGTCCGGTTGCCGCTTTAAGCTCGATGCGTGCCCGGCCATCGCGGTTGAATCGATACGCGACAGTCTTTCCATCGCGCGACCATACTGCCGCAACTTCTTCTGCGGGATCGAATGTAAAGCGTGAGCTGCCGGGTGCGTTGACGTTTTCGATCCAGACATCGACGTTATTAGCCTTTTCATCGCTGATATCTACGGCAACACGGCTGCCGTCGGGAGATAGGGAAGGATTGGCCATAACCCCCGGCTCCCCAACTCGTCCCACTTCCTTGCCGGTGCGATCAATCCAGGTCAGAGCTGAGCGGGATCCCCCGCGGCTCGTGTTGTAGATCAACGTACCGTTCCCTGCGACAGTGAGCGCCGTCCAATAAGTCGAGGGCTGAAATCCCACCGAGGTGGCGATCACATTTGGGCTTCCGGAAAGTGTGGCAGTGGATGTGTCGAAAGGTACGCTAACCAGTTGCCGTTCATCATCGGCATAAAACAAATGGCCGGAATCGTAGCCAAAACTCGAGCGGCACAGCGCCACAAGTTTCTTGCCTTTCTGATCAAGAGAGCCGAGATAAATGCCGCTGGTGCGATCGTCCTTCGGGTTTGAAAAGTTACTTGAGAAAAACAGAAAGTGATTGCCATCGGGGAGGAAGCTGGGCCAACGATGCGTGACGTTGTCACTTCCGGCAATCTCGGTGACTTGAGCTCGCCCGGTGCCGTCAGCATTCACGCGCCAGATTGGGGTCGTGGCGTCGGGAGAATAAATGATTACATCGTGCCGCCCCCAGCTTCCGCCACGCGCTGACAGCACGGTTGTCAACATTTGAGGAGGACCTCCCGCGACTGCGACTTTTTCGAGTTTTCCGTTCGCAAAAAAAGCAACGTACGCCCCATCTGGCGACCAGAATGGATAAGTTGCGCCGTCGGTTCCGGGCAGGACTGTTGCGGTCGGCGAGCCGATGCGCTGAACGTAAAGCATGGGTATGCCGGATTTTTCTTCTGGAGACACAAAAGCCAACATTGAGCCGTCGCGCGACAGCGCCATATGACTGACTTCCCCTGGGATAGCGATGGCGAACTGCATGCGCACTGGTGGACCAGGACGTTCGCGAGAAACCATGTCATCCCGGCAACCGCTGCCAGCGCAACGGCTATCAAAGCGGGAAACAATGTGGAAGTTTTCCGAGGCGCAACGGCTGCTCGCGCCGTGCTGCTCATCTCGGTTCCGGAGAGTCCGCTGAGAGCGAAGGACAAGTCCCTCGCCGAGTGGAAGCGCTGCTCAGGACTTTTCTCCAGACAGCGCCGCACAATCCGGTCGAGCGCCGGAGAAATTGGATGGACCGGATCGGTTAACTCAGGCGGGTCCTCCTTCAAGACCGCCGTCATAGTTTCAACCGGAGTGTCGCGAAGAAATGCTCGCTTTCCAGACAGCATTTCAAACAACACTGCGCCGAATGCGAAAATATCTGTTCGTGCGTCGACGTTCCTGGCCACGCACCTGTTCGGGCGCCATGTAGCTCGCTGTACCCATCACCATGCCAGCCGCGGTCGGCGAACTGGTCAGCGTGACGCCCTCGACCCCAGCGCCACGCCTAGATTTTTCCGTGAGCTTAGCCAAGCCGAAGTCGAGAATCTTGACTCGGCCATCCTTGGTGACGAAAAGGTTTTCCGGCTTCAAGTCGCGATGCACGATTCCTTTTTCGTGGGCCGCCGCGAGTCCATGAGCGATCTGCACTCCGTAATCGGTCGTCTTGCGCTGAGGAAGTGCTCCGTCCTCGAGGATCGCGCGGAGGGTCGCTCCCTCGAGTAGTTCGGAGACAAGAAACGGAGTGCCGTTGTGCTGGCCTACGTCGTGAATAGCGAGAATGTTGGGATGGTTAAGAGCCGCAACCGCCCGGGACTCCTGCTCAAAGCGATGTAGCCGTTCCTTATCGTTGTCATTATCTCGAGCGACAGACTCCGGAAGAATCTTTAGCGCGACATCGCGTCCCAATCGCGAGTCCCGCGCGCGGTAGACCTCGCCCATGCCACCGGCGCCCAGGGGCGAGAGGATTTCGTAGGGGCCGAGTTTGGTTCCGCTAGGGAGTGCCATAGGAACGAGCAATTATAGGGCATGGCGGGGTGACGGACGGGTTGGGAATTTCGCCTGAACAACACTGTAATTTGTAGAAATCCGGCTCACTATTTTCCCCAACTCGCATCTTAACGTGGCGTGTTTGTCCAATTTGAGTGGTGCAAGGTCCAAAATTGAGCCCATCAATTCTTCGAACAGCTTTGGCAAGCTTGGTGGTGAGTGTTCTTTCTATCGGCGTCCATGGCCAAGCACCGTTTTCAGTTCGGATGCTGCGGCTGCCTGGGCCCGGTGTCCAAGGGACTACTTCCGCCCCAAACTTTCGCCTTCCGGATTTTCGATTCGAAACGCTGGACGAGAATAGCCCCGCCAACCCGGATGCTGCTCCCGATACCTCCTCTAGCAAGTCCCAGCCGGGCCTGGTTAAGCGTAGCGTCAAACGGATCGGAGAAGATCAGAAGCGGCTCTATCTGGCCCCATTCGAGCGGCATAACATTAAGTGGGATGCTCTAGTGCTGGTAGGCACCGGTGCATTTCTCGCTGCCGACCGCCACATCGAAAGTAATATTCCGCACTCGAATTTCACCGCCTATCAGGCCACCTCCGATATTGCGATCGCCGGCTTGGCCGGGTCGCTGGTTGGGATATACGCGTACGGATTCAAAGACGATCATAGCCACGCCAAAGAGACCGGCGATATCGAACTTGAAACCCTGGTAAACACCTTCCTGATCTATACCCCGATGCAGCTGATTTTCGCCAGGCAGCGGCCCGACGAGGGTAACGGGAACGGTGACTTCTTCAAGCATCACGCCTTGAATACCTCGTTCCCAGGCGGCCATGCCATGTTTACCTGGGCCATGGCCTCAGTGCTGGCTGACGAATATCCGAAGCCATGGGCGCGCTTTCTGAGTTACGGTGCTGCGTTTACGGTAACTTTCAGTCGCTTCATGGCTCGCGATCACTGGTCTTCTGACATGTTCATAGGAACCGCGTTGGGCCTTGCCATCGCCGAGAATACCTTTCACGCTCGTTGCAATCCGGAGTTTGAATCACAGTGTAAGGGCCATCGGTGGTGGTGGAAGCGGGCGAAAACGAATGTGCCGTAGCAGTCCAAGCGTGGTCGAGACAGCTTCATCGCTCTAATGTGGTCCTTTGACGGGCTTGGACGCCCGTCCTTCCATCTGGGATGTCTCGGCGGGCTAAACTATAGATATGGATCATGGTGCCCGACAAAGAAAATTGCGAGGTGTGCTTAACGAGAACCGGCTTGATGCTTTGCTGGTTACGCATCTTGCGAATGTCCGGTATCTTTGCGGGTTCACGGGAAGCTCGGGTGTTCTTATTCTTACAGAAGATCGGAGCATCTTCTTTTCCGATGGGCGTTATATCGAGCAAGCGAAAGCTGAAGTTCAGAATTCTCGAGTCGTGATTGGGCGAAAGGCCGCATTGGTATCGGCAACTGAATGGCTATTGGCTTATCGGACGAACTCGCGATCTCCGGGAAGACGCGGGTTGAGTGTTGGAATTGAAGGCGAGCACTTAACGGTATCGACTCGTTCCAAACTTGCGAAAACACTAGGCTCGAGCTTCAGGTTAAAAGCAGCGCCTCCTCTGATAGAGCAGGCGCGGATGGTAAAAGATTCTACGGAAATAAAACTGCTTCGTTCGGCGGCAAAGATGGGATCGGAATTATTCCAAGTCATTCTGGATTCGGTTCGTCCGGGAATTACAGAAAACGAAGTGGCGGCGGACTTGGAGTACGCCGCCCGCCGGACCGGGGCAGAACAAATGTCATTTCCAACGATTGTTGCATCGGGGAAGCGGTCGGCGCTGCCGCATGGAGTTGCGTCCGAGGCAAAGATCGCCGCCAAGGGATTCGTCGTCTGCGACTTCGGTGTTATACTCGCGGGCTACTGTTCGGACATGACTCGCACCGTTCATGTGGGAAAGCCGACAGCAGAAGCACGGCGCGTATACGAAAAGGTGCGCCAAGCTCAACAGGCGGCTGTCGAGGCTGTTAAGCCTTGCCAGAGCGTGGCAGAAGTTGACAGTGCTGCCCGCAAGTTACTGAAAAAAGAAGGCTTAGCAAAATATTTCTCACACTCGACAGGCCATGGCGTAGGTTTGGAAATTCATGAATCGCCGCGAATCGCAGCCGGACAAGCTGATTTGTTGAAGCCTGGAATGGTTATTACGGTTGAGCCCGGCGTCTACATCCCCGGGAAGTTTGGAATGCGCATCGAAGACATGGTTCTCGTCACGAAAACCGGGTGCGAAGTCCTGACACCTACAAGTAAGGAACTGATAACCCTGTGAGCCGGCATCGCGCATGGATTTAATTTTGAAGAGGCGACGTTGCGTCGCTGAGAGCACGCGGAAATCCCACCTGACATGAATCAAAAAGAGATCAAAGAACTCATCGAATTCCTGATTGAAAAGGATATCGCTGAGTTCGAATTAGAGCGGGGCGACGTGAAAGTGCGCATCAAGCGTGCCAGCGAGGCAGTGCATGCGCCTCCCGCTGTTTCTTACTTCGCCGCACCGCCGGCACCTGCAGCACTCGACGCGTCCGCACTGCCGCCAGCGGCTCCTCCTGCTACCCCGAAAGAACCTGAGCCGGTTCCCGAGGAGCCCTTGCACCTGGTCAAATCACCGATCGTGGGAACATTCTATGAATCGCCTTCACCCGGGTCGCCCCCGTTCGTGAAGCCGGGGGACATTGTTGAAGTCGGCCAGCTTCTGTGCATCGTCGAAGCCATGAAATTAATGAATGAAATCGAATCGGACGTCGCGGGGGAAGTTGTGAAAAAGTTAATCGCCAATGGCCAGCCGATTGAATATGGGCAGGAGTTATTCGCCATCCGGCCGCGAAAATAATGTCAGGCTGGGCAATCCATGCCAAAATGTCATCCCGACCGGAGCGAAGCGGAGCGGAGGGACCTGCTTTTAGCTATTCGGGATGCTCAACGCTCCATTTTTATTTCCTCATCGCTTCAGGCGCGAAACACCTTCTCATAAATGTTTAACAAAATCCTCATCGCCAATCGCGGAGAAATTGCGCTTCGGGTAATTTGCGCTTGCAAGGAACTAGGCATCCGCACAGTCGCGATTTACAGCGAGGCGGACCGCAATTCTCTGCATGTTCGTTTTGCGGACGAGGCGATTTGCATTGGCCCCCCACAGTTGGCGTTGAGTTACCTGAATATCCCCGCCGTCATCAGCGCCGCAGAAATCGCCAACGTGGACGCCATCCATCCTGGCTATGGCCTGTTGGCCGAGAACGCCAACTTTGCGGAAGTAACCGAAACCTGCAACATAAAATTCATCGGCCCTCCACCTGAAATTACTCGCCTGATGGGAGAGAAGGAAAAAGCGCGCGCGATCATGAAGAAAGTAGGAGTGCCGATTCTGCCCGGATCTGAGGGGGTTCTGGCGAGTGATGGTGAGGCCCTCGAATGGGCGAAACAGGTCGGCCTCCCTGTCATCATCAAAGCTTCGGCGGGAGGCGGCGGACGCGGCATGCGCATTGTGCGCGGCGAGGCCGAACTACCTGCACTCTTCAAAGCCGCTCAATCTGAAGCATCGGCGGCATTCGGCAACGGCGACCTTTACATGGAGAAGTTCATCGAGCGCCCTCGCCACATCGAGTTCCAGGTTCTGGCCGACGAATATCGCAACGTGGTTAGTTTGGGCGAGCGCGAGTGCAGTGTGCAGCGTCGCCATCAGAAGCTGTTGGAGGAATCACCATCAACGCAGGTCAGTCCTGAGTTGCGAAAGCAGATCGGGGAGATGCTGGTAAAGACTCTCTCCGACATCGGGTATGTGAACGCGGGAACCGTCGAATTCCTGATGGATGAAGATCGCCAGCTTTATTTCATCGAAATGAATACGCGCATTCAGGTGGAGCATCCGGTCACGGAGATGGTGACGGACGTTGACCTGGTGAAGAGCCAGATCCGGCTAGCTGCCGGGGAGCGCCTGGAAGCTGTGCTACAAGGGCCGATCGTGCATCGCGGACATGCCATCGAATGCCGCATTAACGCCGAGCATCCGGAAAAATTCACGCCGTCGGCGGGGAAGATAACAGCATTCAATCCGCCGGGGGGCACCGGCGTTCGCGTGGATACGGCCGCGTATGCGGAAGGCACGATCCCGCCCTACTATGACTCGCTCATCGCAAAGCTTATCGTGAGAGGAAAAGATCGCGTTGAGGCGGTGTCGCGCATGTCGAGAGCGTTAGAGATGTTTATCGTCGAAGGAATCTACACCACGATCCCGTTACACAGAAAAATCCTCGCCGATCCTGATTTCCGCGCAGGAAATGTGGACACTACCTTCATCGAACGTTTCCTGGCGAAAAATAATATCGGAAAGCCAGCGGCATAGAACCGCTGCACCGCATTCCCTACTTTCCACTCTGCATCTGCTGGTAGTATTTTTGCAGCACGTAGAAAGCCTGCTTCCGCTGTCCTCGATCCGATATCAGGCCTTTACGATTGTGGAAGTCCTGAATTCCCGGCAGGAAGCGCCTCGCCGAACGGAAATCCATCAACACCCACGGAGACATCCCGGCCATAGAGGGGATCTGCTTCAGCATGTTGATCTGGTGCTCGAACAAATTGGCCTGGTACTCCTCCGCAAACCGGGTATCGACGTCGCCATGTTTTCCATACGGCGCGCCCGCCCCAAATTCGCTGATGATCAGGGGCTTCTCATAAGCGGTCTTCCAGTGAATGTGGGCGGTATCCTCCACCGTTCCTTCATACCATCCCACATATTCATTCAGCCCTAACACGTCAAGAGATTCTCCCAAGGCATCGTTTAGCGACCTCACCCCGGACCCCGCTGATTCCGTGTGATTCAAAGCAGATGTCACCAAACGCGTGGGATCGAGTTGGCGGGTGTATGCAGCGAGGGATTTTATGAATTCAGTTCGTCCGGGCTCCGATGGAGGAGTCTCGTTGGACATCGACCACAAAACTATCGAGGCGCGATTTCCATCTCGCGCAATTTCGTCGCGCAACTGTTCTTTCGCGTTCTCCAGCGTGTCTGGATTTTGCCACGCAATGCTCCAGTAGACCGGAATCTCTGACCACACCAGCAGACCCATGCGATCCGCCAACCGGATCATCGCCTCGTTGTGGGGATAGTGCGCAAGCCGAACGAAATTGCATCCAAGCTCGCGGGCCCAGGTCAGAAGCACGTTGTCATCCTCTTCGGAGAAAGCCCGCCCACCGCGAAATGGCGCTTCTTCATGCATCGATATGCCGCGCAGGAAGATCGGCTTTCCGTTCAGCAGAATCTGCGTTCCCCGCGTCTCGATGCTGCGAAATCCGATCTCATCTTTTACTGTCTCGTTTCCCGCTGATATCACAACCTGATAGAGCTTCGGGTTTTCCGGCGACCAAAGTTGAAGCTTCGCCGGAAAATGAAATTCAGCGTGGCCGGCAGCATCGGTATCAAACGATTGCTTGAGATGTGCTTCGGGAATTTCGATGGTTACTTTGCCTGAGAGTGAGGCTCCGTTGAGTTGTACCCATCCCGCAATTTCATCGCGTGAGCTCTTTGCAAGCTGCACAAAGTAATTCTGAATAAAAGTCTCGGGGACTTCCACGAGTTCAACGCTGCGGGTCAGCCCGCCGTAATTCCACCAGTCCGTGTCCCGCGCAGGCACTCCTGCGGTCTGCCTCGTGTTATCGACCTCGACGACCACGCTGTTCTCGCCCTCAGAGACGAACCCAGTGACCTCGAAATTGAAAGGCGTAAAACCGCCGGTATGCTCGCCTACCTTTTGACCGTTTAACCATACTCGCGTCGCATAATTGGAAGCGCCGAAATAGAGGAAAACGCGAGTGTGCGGGCGTTTGGCGTAAGGAAAATAACGCTGATACCACACGGGCCCTTCGTAGAAAAGTAGCGTGTCCCGTTGCGTATTCCAATCGCCGGGAACCTTCAATTTTTCAGAAGTGTCGAAGTTGTACTCGACGAGATCCCGCTTATCTCGCGCCTTCGCGTTTTGATAAAAGCGCATTCGAAGTCCAGTCTCGTAGGGATCCATGATCGAATTCCAGGTCCCATCCAGGTTGATTGTGGTTCGCCCCGGAATATTCGCGATCAGGTTACTTGGAGCGGGTTCGGCCAAGGCAAACGCTGGTAATAAACAAACAGCAATCAGCAATCGCGTGGAAACGACGTTCAGGCATCGCATCGAATTTATTCCTCGACCGGAAGTATAGATGGAAAGCGATCTACGTAGGGGCAGATGTCCTCATCTGGCGGGCGGAGCGAAACTCCGCAAACTGGCGAGCTGTCGCTCACCTCCCGATGTTGACATCTGGGTCTACGCATTTTGTCGCGAGGGAGGGCTGAGCAATTTGGGATTTTCGTGCCCAAGATAAAAAATCAACATTGCCAGAGACCCTGCCAGTGGCACCAGAAACCCTGTTCTCAGGCTTCCAAAACGCGTGGAAAGCGCCCCGACCACCCACGGCAGGACCGCTCCTCCGAAATTTCCGCAAGCAAAGATTACCCCGCTGATGCGGGCCGCATCGCCGAACCATTCCGACAACAATGAAACGCTGATGGGAAACACCGACGACAATCCTAAACCGGAAATGGCCGCGCCGATCATGATCAGGGTCATTCCTTTGGCGGCAATCAAGACCATTACTCCAATCGCCGCGAGGGCGACTCCAGCAGTTGCGAGCTTAGTTGCGCGCAGCCGCTGAAGCGCAACCGGGGCGAGGAAACGTCCGACAAGCAATGCTCCCCAAAAGAAAGAAGGTGTAACCGCCCAGAGTGCGTGCGTATCGATTCGATGAGCGTAGGAGGCCACCCATCCGCCAACGCAGTTTTCGGTTCCTACATAGATTAAAAACAACCCGGCAACGATAGGAAGCATTCCATTATCCCAAATCCCGCGACTTGAGCTTGCGACTTCCGTCTCCGAGGTCGCCTTTCCGTCCTTGGTGAAGCGAACCATGGCGATCCAAGCCGCCAACAAAACCAGCGCGGCCGCCGTACCGTAGAGAAATTGAGGCGTATGCCGGGACCGCTGCACCGCCGCCACCATCAGCGGACACGCCATGGCGCCAACTCCCCAACAGGAATTCAGCAGGTTCAAAGCTGAAGCCGCTTTTTGCGGATTCGATCTGGCAATTCGCAGATTTGCCGCCGGAGTATTAATGCCGAAGCCAGCGCCAAAAATGCAGACAGAGATCAGTCCAAACGTCCAATTACCTCGAGCGAGACACGCCACGCCAACCGCCATGATGATGAGGCTGAGCAACAATGTGATCCGGTATCCGTAGCGCTGGACCAGGACGCTCGACAGCAACATGCCGACGATTGACGCCGCGTACTGCGCGGTAAACAGATATCCGGCTTGCGCGTCGTTCAAAGACCATCGGGCCGCGAGCATGGGAAGCATCGGCCCGAGAAGTGTCATTACAACGCCAGTAATGACGAAGTCGAGATACAGCAAACTCACCCCGGAAACAGGTTTTGGGGATGCAGCTAAATTGGAAGGCATGTGTGAAATATGACCGCGCGGCGTCTACGTACTTGATATCATTCTTGAATCACGCGATTCTAAATAAGAGTTTGCGTAGGCCCGGACGCCCCCGTCCGGGTGTGCGAGCGAAGCTCGCCGGAAGATGTCGCTGAAACAACAGCATGATTAACAATAAACGCATCGCCGTGGTTCTGCCCGCCTATAACGCGGCCAAAACTCTCGAAGCGACGGTTCGCGAGTTGCCCGATCTGGTCGACATCCGCATCCTTGTTGACGATCACAGCTCCGACGACACCGTGAAGCTCGCCGAGGCGTTGGGATTGAAATGCTTCGTCCATGATCGCAATTACGGCTACGGGCGCAACCAGCAAACCTGCTATCGCGAAGCTCTTGCCGAAGGTGCGGACGTAGTCCTCATGGTGCATCCCGATTACCAATACACGCCGTTGCTGGTCACGGCCATGGCCAGCATGGTGGCTTACGGGGTTTACGATGTCGTCCTAGGCTCGAGAATTATCGGGGGACAGGCGTTGCGCGGCGGAATGCCATTTTATAAATACGTGGCGAACCGCCTTTTGACCGCGTTCGAGAACCTATTTCTGGGGATCAAGTTGTCGGAATACCACACCGGTTATCGTGCGTTTAGCCGTGATGTTCTGACCACCCTGCCTCTGCTCGAAAATTCTGACGATTTTGTTTTCGACAATGAAATGCTGGCTCAGTGCGCACACTTCAAATTCCGCATCGGCGAAGTCTCCTGCCCAACGAAATATTTTGCCGAGGCTTCTTCGATCAACTTCAGGCGAAGCGTGAAATATGGTTCAGGAGTCGTCGTAACGACTCTGAAATTTGCCACACAGAAAGCAGGACTCGGATCCTTCCTAATTTTCAGTTCCCGCGGCCGCAAACTGGAGCCAAATTTTCCCACCTACTATGTTCGCGGCGCAGTCGGCGGTAGTGAGGGGTAAAGTTCGTGCGACGAATCATTGTTGTCATCCTGAGCAAAGCGAAGGACCTGTGTAATTGAAGTCGCGATGCATAGGTCCCTCGCTCAGGACGACAATTCAAATTTGGACCGCGAATTGCCGGGACGCCCCGCCTGCCGCTCATAAATCTCTTTCACCCTCTCAATCGTGTCCACTTCATCCGGCAGTTTGTCAGGGCGCAGCCTGACAATCCTCGGAAAGCGCAACGCGTATCCGCTGTTGTGCCTTTCCGATTGCATCATGTTGTTGAATGCCACTTCGACAACGATGTTCGGCTCGACCAATAAACGCAAGCCCTGATCTTCCAGTGTGTGATCTAAAAACCATTGCGTCATCTCAGCAATCTCAATGTCGGTGAGCCCTGAATATGCTTTTCCGATGTTGACCAGCTTCTCGCCGTCCCGCACCGCGAAAGTGTAGTCACTCAATACTCCAATTCGTTTGCCGTGTCCGTATTCGACGGCGGTGACAACTACATCGAGAGTCGCGAGTTCACGCTTTAATTTCAGCCAGGACTTGCCTCGCCGTCCGGGAGTATATGCAGACTCAGGGTCCTTGATCATCAAGCCTTCGTTGCCGCGTGCCTGTGCCGCTTCGAACAAGGCATCAAGCTCCTTGGGAGAACCAGCCGAAAAACTGGGGCGCGAATTACCTCGCTGCGAGTGCCCACCTCGGGAGGATCAAACGCAAGATGCACCTGCGGATCACCATTGGTTTTCCTTCGTGTACCGTCGTGTCCTCTGTGGTTAATTGGTTTTCTGGTCCGCAAAACGTCATCCAAAACCTTTTCCCGCTCTTTCAACGGACTATCCAAAAGCAACTCGCCCCCGGCATACAAAATATCGAACGCCAAATACGCGACCGGAACCCGGCGAATCATCTCTTCGCTGACTTTCTTTCTCCCCAACCGCTGCTGCAAAGCGCTAAAAGGCAAAGCGCGACCGGCTTCACCAGATTCCGCCCGCGGAGCTCCCCATGCCACGATTTCCCCATCCAGAATCACATCTTGCGAAAATCCACACAGGGCATCCGCTAGTTCGGGGAAAGATTCTGTAATCTCATCGCGCGTGCGGGAAAATATTTTGACTTCATCCCCTGAGCAATGCGCCTGCGCGCGGATTCCGTCATACTTGTCCTCCACGAATGCATTCTCGAAGTAAGACAGCGCCTCTTCAGCCGACTCCGCAGGACTCGCCAGCATGAATCCCAAAGGATGAAACAATCGCATGCGAGCTTCAGCCAGATTGCCGCCCGCCGCAAGCCGCAACGTCTCACCGATGTCCCCCAGCAGCATGTTTGCTCGCTGCACCTCGCGTAGCGTCGCTCCATAGGCTTTGGCAATTGCTTCTTCAACCAGGCTTTCCTTCAGCCCGATGCGTAGGTCCCCCGTCACGATTTTCACAATGTACTTGGCTTCGAGCGGAGTCACCTGCGAAAGCAAGTCCCGAAGAAGCGCAGTTTTCGCTGCCACTCCGCGTGCGGCGGCCAGGTCTCGAAAGCGTCGCTGTACTTCGGTCACGGTTAGGTCGCCGTCTTTTTTGATATGAGGCAGTACTTCGGCAGCTACTGATCCAAGATCCCCGTAGCGTTTGTAGGAAGCAGTCAACTCTGGCCCGGTTTTTCCCGACAGTTCCTCCACAATCCGCCACAACAGAGAACCGCCAACTTGCAGCGTGGTTTCCTCCCAAATCGGAAATGCGCGGCCCGAGAGGAATATTGCTGCGGCGGCTGCCTCATCCACGGAACTCGATCCGAAGTAAGCGGCGACGATCGCAGTCTTTTCCAGTTTCTTGGTTGTGGCTGCGATTTGCTCGCAAACTGCCGCGAGTCTTCTCATGCATCAAGACTAATCAACCCTATTATTTGCTGCAACTTGCGTCCCATTCGAATGCTGGACATCCGTGATACTCTAGTGTTTGCGCTCTTCGGCGCGGAAGGATCATCCAATCGGTATGCATTCATTGAAGAAATTCTTGAGTACGTGGTGGCATTTTCTGGTCGCGGTGCAGCTTCTTCCCGCCTTGGAAGGTGGCGAAGAAACACTAGTGGGCGGCCAGGCTGTGCTTGAAGGCGTTATGATGCGCTCTCCTCACGCCTGGGCTATCGCATGCCGCAGGCCTTCCGGCGAAATATCCACTCACAGCGAGCCACTGGAACGGCTTTCAGAAAAGCATAAATGGATGGGATGGCCGGTAATCCGCGGTGTAATTACTCTGGGACACGCCATGACCCTGGGCTTCCGGGCTCTGCGCTTTTCCGCCAACGCCGCTTTGGACGAATTACAGGAAGAACCGGTGAATGCCGGGAAAAAGAAGTTTGAAATCACTGGATGGATGGCCGCCGTCAACATCATCATTTCAGTTGGATTCTTCATCTTCATGTACAAATTTTTGCCTCTGGTCGCAGCGACTGAAATGAAGAAGGTCGCTCCAATTTTCAGCGGCCAGATCATGTTCAATCTGGTCGATGGCGTGATCCGGCTGCTTTTATTTTTACTCTTTATTTGGGGAGTCTCGTTGTTGCCCGACATTCGCCGCGTCTATGAATATCATGGCGCCGAGCACAAAACCGTCTTCGCGTTTGAGAACGGCGACGCCATGGAAACCGGTGCGGTGCAGCGCTATTCGACTTTTCATCCGCGTTGCGGCACCAGCTTTCTGATGACGGTAATGATCATTTCTATCGGCGTGTATACGTTAATTCCGGTGACAACATTCTGGGCAAGATTCGCGGTTCGTATCGCTCTTCTTCCGTTGATCACGGGATTGTCCTACGAAATCATCCGCTTCGCCGCCAAGCATCGCGGGTCCCTCTTCGCCCTCATGACTGCCCCGGGGCTCTGGATGCAGCGCATCACCACCAAACCGCCTGCGGACGCTCAAGCGCAATGCGCAATTGACGCCCTGAACCTCGCCATGTCATTGGAAAAGGAACACGGCGGCGAACTGGTGATTGCCTAGGAACCGTCGTTGGTCGTTGGCCTAGACCTGTCGTTGGTCGTTCGTCGTTGGTCGTCGGCAAGCCCTTCGGGTTCATCCATCACATACAGTTCAGTGGATGAATTTGGCAGGAGGCTATGAAACTGGCTTCCGAAATTTACAAAATTACAGGCGGTTTCCCGAGACATGAAATTTACGGTCTAAGCCAGCAGCTTCGACGAGCCGCCGTCTCGGTCCCTAGCAACATCGCTGAAGGAAAAGGGCATCGCTCTGATAAGGAGTTTGCGCATTTTCTCTTTCACGCACGAGGTTCGCTGTTGGAACTACAAACGCAATTACTCATCGCCGAAGAATTACAATATTTGTCGAAAGAAGAAGCAAGTCGTCAATTAACGTTGGCGGAAGGTGTGGGCCGGGCCCTAAGCGGCTTAATCAACTCATTGCAAGGGAAGGCTGCGTGAGGGTTTTAGCCAACGACCAAGGACGAACGGCCAAAGACGGTTCTTATGTTTGAACGACTCAACCAAATCGAATCTCGCTACGACGAATTAACACAGGCGTTATCTTCTCCGGACATCGTCAATGATTCGGCGCGATACCAGAAGACTGCCAAGGCTCATAGCGAAATCTCAGAAGTTGTCGAAAAGTATCGTGAATACAAAGATCTAACCCGAGGCATCGCCGAAAGCCGCACGATGCTTGCGGACGAAAAAGATCCTGAAATGTTGGCATACGCACGCGAAGAACTCGACCGATTGGAATCACGCGTCGCCACGATTGAACAGGATCTCAAACTGTTGCTTTTGCCTAAAGATCCGAATGACGAAAAAAACGTCATTCTGGAAATCCGCGCGGGCACCGGAGGCGATGAGGCCACGCTTTTTGTTGCCGAAATGTTCCGTATGTACACGCGCTACGCCGAAACTCAGCGTTGGAAAGTCGAAGTACTTTCGACGTCGGAGTCCTCCGTGGGCGGTTTGAAAGAAGTCATCGCGATCATCGAAGGCAAGCGCGTCTTCTCGCAATTGAAATATGAAAGCGGCGTCCACCGCGTGCAGCGGGTCCCGGCAACGGAGCAGCAGGGGCGCGTGCACACTTCCGCGGTCACCGTCGCAGTCCTGCCCGAAGCGGAAGATGTGGACGTAAAGATCGAAGCCAAAGATCTTCGCATCGATACTTTTTGCTCGTCCGGCCCCGGCGGTCAGTCCGTAAACACAACCTATTCCGCCGTGCGCATCACGCACATTCCGACCAACACAGTCGTGAGTTGCCAGGACGAGAAATCGCAGATCAAAAATCGAGAAAAAGGTATGCGAGTTCTGCGCGCTCGCCTTTACGAAATGGAAATACAAAAGCAGCAGGATGCTCTGGCGAAAGAACGCAAGGCCATGGTCGGCTCCGGCGACCGCAGCGAAAAGATTCGCACCTACAATTTTCCCCAGAATCGCGTAACCGACCACCGCATCGGATTAACCATCCATCAACTCGAACAAGTTATGGACGGCAAACTGCAGCCCCTATTCGAAGCCCTGGAAGCCTACTATCAGGAAGAAAAGCTAAAGCACGAAACTACAGCGTCCGTAGGTTAAAAGGATCGGATATCATAACTCCGCCACGGTAAAAACTGGCGCCATGCGATTCTGGTTTGCCCGTCAAAGTGAAGTTACCATCCGCGAACAGCTTGTAACCCAAGTCGTTCTGGGTATTCTGTGCGACGAACTTTCTTCAGGGTCGCGATTGCCGAGCACTCGTGAATTGGCGCGACGGTTCCAAATTCACCCCAATACCATCAGCGCCGGATACCGGCAATTAGAGCGGGAGGGGTGGGTTGAGTTTCGCCACGGAAGCGGCGTCTATGTGCGTCGCGTTAAACCTGCTATTGATCTGTCTCCCGCGCTAGCACTGGATCGTCTGATTGCTGATTTTTACCGTTCAGCGATTAACCTCGGCGCGCCTCTACCCGCAATACGCTCACGTCTGCGCCGATGGCTCGAGCTGCAACCGCCCAATCATTTTCTCTTGATAGAGCCGGATGGAGAACTGAGAAGGATTGTCGTGAAAGAAATGCAACACGCTGTAACCTGGCCCATCAGAAGCTGTGGGGTGCAAGACAGTGAGCTCGTCGACGAGCTCTCTAGCGCAATTCCGGTCGTACTTCCGAGCAAAGAGAAGTTAGTGCGGCAAGCTCTACCGGCTGGCGCAGAACTAATGGTGTTGAAAGTTCGCTCGGTGCCAGCCTCGCTTGCCGGGTGGTTGCCGGCTCCGTCGAGCGCTCTAGTCGGAGTTGCGTCACGGTGGCAAGATTTTCTTAAGTTGGCGCGCACGATGTTGATGGCCGCCGGTTTTCATCCAGATGCGTTGGTAATGCTGGACGCACGACGCCCGAATTGGTCACGGGGCATAGAGCAGATGACGGCTGTGATCTGCGATTCAGTGACGGTGGGCGATCTACCAAAAAGTTGTCGCGCGATTGTCTTTTCTCTGCTTTCAGATTCGTCGATCGCGGATCTCAGGCAGAGGCAAGCATCCGTCTCCGAAGCCCTCGAACCAACATCAATGTGACACTATCGAAACTGTCATACCTCGAACGCCTCCTGCTTGTCCTCTCACTAGAATCGCCGAATGCGACAACGAATATGTAATCTCATGCTGGCGATGTTGATTCTTGTAGAGTGCGCTAACGCGCAAAGAGACTGGCACGTTGTGGAGAGCCTCCAGCTTGGTACTCCGATATCAGTACGTGCTTCTAATCGCAATTTGCTGGCACTACGTCACGCCGATTGTGATTTTGTTTCTGCGAGCGATACCGAACTGGCGTGCAATTATTACACTTCGAGCAGGGGCCACCGGTACGGGCCGTTCGTGATCCGATTTAATCGATGGACTATTTCAAGGATACGTATCGAGCGTCCTGGCGACAGTGAAATTGCCGGGGCGGCGGTTGGCGCAGGAGCCTTCGCCGCGATAGGTGCCGGTGCCAGCGATTCAGGAAATCGCGGTGGTGCAGCCTTGCTTGGCGGAGTCCTCGGGGGAGCCCTCGGAGCAGCAGTCGGACGCGTTACATCGTTCTTACATGGGCCGATCATTTATCGGAAATAGATGCTCGCCGAAGGACATTTTGTTTGGCTAACACTCTTGCGGACAGATAGCGTGGTTCATTCTCCTTCAAAAGATGCGCCTAATTCTATGGTGGGACTCTGTGTGTTGAAATAGCACTGTGACCCTTCGCGATTCCCTCGATATTGCCGTCTCCTCCCTAACTAAGGGGAGAACACCTTCCCCTCGCCTAAACGCCGAGCTCCTGCTCATGTTCACTTTGGGCTGCGACCGCGCATATCTCTACGCCCATCCTGAACGGGAGCTGACGGCCGAAGAAAGCAGCCGTTACGAAAATGCCCAGGCTGAGCGCGCCCGGGGAATCCCAACGCAGTACATCACCGGACACCAGGAATTTTGGGGAATGGATTTTATCGTTTCGCCAGCAGTACTGATCCCGCGCCCTGAAACCGAGCATGTGATTGAAACCGTGCTTGAGCGTGTAGGGCGCAAATTGTCCGTATCTCGCGTCGTTGATGTGGGAACCGGCTCGGGTTGCATCGCCGTCGCCCTCGCCAAAGAGCTGCCGAACGCCGAAATTCATGCGACCGACATTTCTAACGCAGCCCTCGAAATCGCACGTGCCAACGCTGCTCGACATGAATTCGAAAATCGACTTCGGTTTCATCACGCGGATTTACTGGAAGGCTTCGAACCAGCTAGCTTCGATTTCATAGTTTCAAATCCCCCATACGTTGGGGAGTCAGAAGAAGATCAGGTCCAGCTGGAAGTGCGCAAATTCGAGCCGCGAAACGCTGTGTTTGCTGGACCAACAGGGCTAGAAATAGTTGCCCGCCTAATTCCGCAGGCCCAATCCGCACTCAAGCCAAACGGCTGGCTGGTAGTTGAAATCAGCGGAACAATTGCGGAGGGAGTAAAAAATCTTCTGTCAGATTGGAAAGAAGTTCAGATCACAAACGACCTGCAAGGCATCCCGCGAGTGGCCTCAGCCAGAAAAACGTGACCCAGTGGGGAGACTTTGTGGCGCGGGACGCGCCCCGGTCGCGAGCTGCGACGCTAACCCTTAACCACGGCCGCCGGCAGGATCTCTTCAACATCCACCCAATTGGTCGGATATTTCCCGGTATAACACGCGGTGCAGTAAGTAGTTTTCTCGCCGTCGCCACAAGCTTTTTTCATCCCTTCGAGCGAAAGATACGATAGTGAGTCCGCGCCGATGAACTCGCGAATCTGCTCGACAGTATTATTCGCAGCAATCAATTCTTTTTTCGACGGCGTATCGACACCATAAAAACACGGCGATACAGTGGGCGGACAAGATATCCGCATATGCACTTCTTTAGCTCCCGCGTTGCGAATCATGCGAACGATCTTGCGGCTGGTGGTGCCGCGAACGATCGAGTCATCTATGAGAACCACGCGCTTGCCTTCGAGCAGGCTGCGCACGGGATTCAGCTTCAGCTTTACTCCAAAATCCCGCACTGCCTGTCGCGGCTCGATAAATGTGCGTCCCACATAGTGATTGCGGATCAAGCCAAACCGTAGTGGAATGCCACTCTCCGCCGCATAACCCATTGCCGCTGTCACTCCAGAATCGGGCACCGGGACGATAATATCGGCGTCGGCGGGAGCTTCTCGTGCAAGCTGGCGGCCAAGCTCTTCACGGCTCTCCTGCACCGGATGTCCAAAAACACGGCTATCGGGACGCGAAAAATACACGTGCTCAAAGATGCAGCTCGATTGCGCCATGGGCGTCGCATAGAACCGCGACGTAACGCCTTCCGGTCCGACAACGATTAACTCGCCCGGCTTGACCTCTCGCTCATAGTTCGCCCCAATCAAGTCGAATGCGCACGTTTCGGAGGCGAATACTATGGTGTCCTGCTTCTGCCCCGGCTGGGCAGGAATTCTTCCCATCGCTAACGGTCGAAAGCCGCGGGGATCACGCGCCGCAAAAATTCGGTCGGGACTGATCATCACTAAGGAGAACGCACCCTCCACACGTCGCAGCGCGTCGGCCATTGCCTCCGGCAGAGTCTGTTCTTTGGAGAAAGCGATCAAGTGGACGATGATTTCAGTGTCGCTGGTGGTTTGAAAAATCGAACCCTGGCTCTCCATGCGCCCGCGAAGCTCGGACGCATTTACCAGATTTCCGTTATGCGCCAGGGCCATCATCCCTTTATTCGATTGCACCATGATGGGTTGCGCGTTCAGCAATGACGAATCGCCGGCAGTCGAATAGCGCGTATGCCCGATGGCTAGCGTGCCGTGCAATTTGGCCAGTTCTTCCTCGTTAAAAATATCCGCGACCAGACCCATGGCCTTGTGCATGTTTAGGGTCATGCCGTTGGAGGTCACGATGCCGGCGGATTCCTGTCCCCGATGTTGTAGCGCGTGCAGTCCGAGGTAGGCGAGTTTTTCCGCCTCAGGGTTGGAGTAAATTGCCACCACTCCACACTCATCGTGAAATTTGTCGGAAGGAAGCATATAGCTCTTAGCTCCTGGCTCTTGGCTTCTAGCTAACCCCATCACCGCTCACGTAGGGACGACCGCCCAGTCGAGTTAAGCTCGACCGAAAGCTACCCTGCAACTTCCAAATCTGCTTTCAACGCCTTCTCTAACGCACCCTCAAAATCTTCCCGCAACTCAATCACACCCGCCGACACTACCAGCCTGCCATCAAGCGAAATCTCAAATTTTTCAGGAATCGTCTCCCCGATCGCTTCGGAAGACAGGCCGTATTTTACCGCTATTTGTTGGATTCCCGGCAGATGACTTGGGTCGCAAGAGATAATGATTCGGCTGGCGTCTTCCCCGAATAGTACAAATTCGGACGGAAGTCCTTGCGATGGAATATCCGCTTTAATTCCAATGGTTTGCGCCATTGCCGATTCGGCCAAAGCCACAGCGATTCCGCCGTCCGAGCAGTCGTGCGCGGATTCGAGTAACCCCGCTTCGATCATCTCAATGATCCCTTTCTGAAGCACTGCCTCTCGCTCAAGCACAATCGCCGGAGGGAAACCCCACATCTCCCCTAGAATCTCCTTCGCATATTCGGAGGATCCGAACTCAGATTCCACGTCGGTCAAATCACCCGGATCCGAACCTCGCAGCAAAACAACCGTGCGTCCCGAATTGCGGAAATGCGGAAACACCGCCTTTTGAACGTCGTCCAGAGTTCCCACAATTCCGATCACTGGCGTCGGATAGATGCCTTCGCCAAGTGTCTCGTTGTAAAAGCTGACATTGCCGCCCGTGATCGGCACTTCCAGTTCTTCGCAAGCTTTTGTGATGCCATCGATCGTCTGCGAAAACTGCCACATGATGTGCGGCTTTTCCGGATTGCCAAAGTTCAAGCAATTAGTCGCGCCGATCGGGGTCGCTCCCGAACATGCGACGTTGCGCGTGGCTTCGGCAACCGCATGCATCGCCCCGAGCTTGGGGTCGAGGTAACACCAACGGCCGTTGCCATCGAGCGCCATCGCAAGTCCGCGATCAGAACCCTTGATGCGAATTACCCCAGCATCTCCCGCACCCGGACCCTCGACCGTGTTGGTCTGCACCATGTGATCGTATTGCTGCCACACCCAGCGCTTTCCGCAGATGTTCGGGCTACGCAATAATTTCTTCAGATTGGAAGTGTGATCAGAGACGCCGCCCAGCTCAATTCCCTCTGGCATCTCCCTCGAAACCGGCGGCTCCCAACGCTCCATCGGACGCTTGTAAACGGGCGCATCATCAGTGAGCGCGGGATTCGGAATTTCGGCAACGACTTCTCCGTGATGCAGAACTCGCATGGTATCTTCGCTGATGACTTGGCCGACTTCGACGGCGTCGAGTCCCCACTTTTCGAAGACGCGGAAGACCTCATCCTCGCGACCTTTTTGCGCCACCAGCAGCATGCGCTCCTGCGACTCGCTGAGCATGATTTCGTATGCACTCATGCCAGTCTCGCGTTGAGGAACCCGGTCAAGCTCAATTTCGATTCCCACATGCCCACGCCCGCCCATCTCGCAAGTGGAGCAAGTCAGTCCGGCAGCGCCCATGTCTTGTATGCCTACAATTGCGCCCGTCTGCATGGCTTCGAGGCACGCCTCAAGCAAAAGCTTTTCCATGAAGGGATCGCCAACCTGCACATTAGGACGTTTCGCTTCCGACCGCTCGCTGAACTCTTCGCTGGCCATGGTCGCGCCATGAATTCCGTCGCGCCCAGTCTTCGAGCCAACATAAATCACGGGATTACCAACGCCCGCAGCCTTTGCGTAGAAAATTTCGTCGCGCCTCACTAACCCAAGGGCAAATGCATTCACCAGCGGATTGCCGGAATAGCAGGGCTCAAACTTCGTCTCGCCGCCAAGGTTCGGAACGCCGAAACAATTCCCATAAGAAGCCACGCCACTAACCACGCCCTCAAGCACAGCATGATTCTTATGAATCTCAGCTTGGGTGGCGCGGGCGCCCTCGCCCGAGGCCTTTGACTTTTCAATGGGCCCGAACCGCAGCGAATCCATCACCGCAACAGGCCGCGCGCCCATGGTAAAAATGTCCCGCAGAATTCCGCCCACACCAGTCGCCGCACCCTGAAACGGCTCAACAAACGAGGGATGATTGTGCGACTCAATCTTGAACGCACACGCCCATCCATCGCCTATATCGATGATGCCAGCATTCTCCCCGGGACCTTGAACCACGAGCTTGCTGCGCGTAGGCAGCTTTTTCAGATGCACACGCGACGACTTATACGAACAGTGCTCACTCCACATCACACTGAAAATTCCCAGCTCGGTGATGGAAGGCTCGCGTCCGCCCAAAAGCCGTTTGATTTTCTCGTACTCGTCCGGAGTGATTCCGTGCTGCCGGATGACTTCCGGGGTGATGGCAGAGGTCAGGGACATGGACATGGGGAATATCTATTGTCGCATCCGGGGACGCATCAGTTGAAAAGAAAAACAGTTTTTTCCACAAAACGTCGTTGGTCGTTCGCCGTTGGTCATTGGCAAAGACGATGGAGCGACAGGCGCCCTCGCCCGTCGGACCACAGACGATTGGCCCAGGGCTGAATTGTTCATCGGTTGGTTTGCAGATTTTGCCAACGACCAACGACGAACGACTGACCTTATACTGTCCTCGAATGAAATCCATCATTGTCGGCACCGCCGGCCATATCGATCACGGCAAGACCGCCCTCGTTAAGGCTCTAACCGGAATCGATGCCGACCGCCTGGAGGAAGAAAAGCGTCGGGGCATCACCATTGACATCGGATTCGCGCATCTCGAACTTCCCGCCGAAAATGGCGAAACCGTCCGCATCGGATTCATCGATGTCCCCGGCCACGAGCGCTTTGTGAAAAATATGCTGGCGGGCGTCGGCGGAATTGATCTTGTGCTCTTGGTAATCGCGGCAGACGAATCCATCAAGCCCCAAACCCGTGAGCACTTCCACATCTGCCGATTGCTTTCTGTTCGACGCGGAATTACCGTCCTGACGAAATCCGACTTGGTGGATAAAGAAACACTGGACGTGGTGCGCCTCGAGGTCGAGGAATTCGTCCGCGGATCGTTCTTAGAGACACCCCAATCTCCTATCGTGGCGGTAAGTTCAATAACGGGCGCAGGCCTTGGGGAGTTGCGAAGGGAACTACTCCAGCTTGCGCTGGAGACCCCCGCAAGAATCGCGACGGCGTACCCACGTCTGCCGGTCGATCGCGTTTTCTCCGTGAAGGGTTTTGGAACCGTGGTTACTGGCACCTTGATTTCCGGCACCCTTCGCCACGAAGACGAGCTCGAACTTTTTCCGGGACAAGAAAGGGCCCGCGTGCGCGGTATTCAAGTTCACGGCCAATCGACAGAAAAAGCAGTTGCTGGAGAAAGAACGGCGGTGAATTTGGCTGGAGTTAGCGTGGACGAACTAAGCCGCGGCATGACTCTGGCATCTTCCGACACTTTTCTGCCGACGAATCATATTGACGTTTCGCTATCCCTTCTGCCATCCACGAGGCCGCTGAAACATCGGACGCGCGCTCGGTTTCACTCCTACACAATGGAGGCCACCGCAGAAGTCTTTCTGTACGAAACGAAACAACTGACGCCGGGCGAAGATGCCTTCGCTCAATTGAGATTTTCAGACTCCACCTTATTGTTGCCCGGAGACCGGTTCATCCTTCGGCAGCTTTCTCCGGCCATAACCATCGGCGGCGGCATTGTGCTGGACAATGCCCCTGCAACCAAAGTAAAGAAGGCAGCGACGCATGTCGATTTTCTGCGAATTCTGCAAACCGGTTCGCAAATCGATGTTCTGCGGGCTCGCGTCAGTAATCGCGGGACCCGCGGAATTACTATTGCCGATGCCGTAGCGCAAACCGCCTGGACGCCTCCGGAAATCAAATCCACCGCGTCACAAATCCCCGAAATCTTGCAGATTGATGATCTGCTTATCAGCGTGGCAGCCTTCGAACAGATCCATGACTTGATGGTTTCAACCCTCGATGCCTTTCACAAACAAAATCCCCTGGTGGCTGGAATGGGAAAAGAAGAACTGCGCGAGCATCTACCAGCCCACTCGTCCCCGGTGTTCGAAAGGCTGCTCGAAGAGGCATCGAGGGCGAAACAGATCGAGTTGGCCGGGGATCTCATTCGCCTGCCGGGCCGTGGCGTCAAGATGAAGGATGAAGAAGCTCAATCCAAGCGAATCATCGAGACCGCGTTTTCATCGGCAGGATTGAAAGTCCCTTTCCTGAAGGACGTACTTACCGGCCTTAAGATCGATAAAGCTCGCGCACAAAAAATTGTCACTCTGCTTCTACGGGACAAAACGCTAGTGAAGATTTCTGAAGATCTGGTATTTCATTCAGCTGCGCTCGAGAATCTTAGAAACTCCTTGGCCCAGGAAAAGAAAAAATCGCCAAAAATGGACGTGGCTCGTTTCAAGGACATAACAGGGGTAACTCGGAAGTATGCCATCCCCTTACTCGAATATCTCGATCGCGAGCACGTAACCCGCAGGGTAGGAGAAGAACGACTGATCCTGTAAGCAGCGGCCTGCCGCTCAGACCGCCTGTTCGTTAAACTCTTCCGTGATTGCTTCGGTCTCGTCTTCAAGCATAAAACTCAGCACTTCTTGCGGCACAGGGTTGTTCCAAACTGGCGCGAATGACTGCCGATGCAACGGACACGGGCCATGCTCGCGCAAGGCGGCAATATGACGAGGAGTGCTGTAGCCCTTGTTGGAGGCCAGGCCGTACACGGGAAAGATGGGATCCCATTCGCGAATGATCGCGTCGCGTGCGACCTTTGCGATGATAGACGCTGCCGCAATCGAGGCCGATAACGCGTCTCCGTGGATGATTGCATTTTGTGCGATTTCGCAATCCAGACGTAGCGCGTCCACCAAAAGATGATCCGGTCCTGGCTGCAATTGTCTGACCGCCATCTTCATCGCAACCCGCGATGCCTGGTAAATATTGATCTGATCGATACGGGCCGCATCCACCGCGGCAACGGACCAGCAAATGGCGTGCTCGCGAATTCTTTCCGCTAAAAGCTCTCGCCGTTCGGGCGGGAGAAGTTTTGAGTCCCTAAGACCGCGAATTCGGTACTTTGGATCGAGAATAACCGCCGCCGCCACCACAGGCCCAAAAAGGGAACCGCGTCCCACTTCATCGACACCCGCAACCAAATGTGCCCCGGCTGACCATGCCCTTTTTTCATATTTCAAGGTGCAGTGCAGACGCTTTAGCAGCCGAAGCTTCGCAGCAGCGGCGGAAAGAGGCTTTTTGGGCGCGAGTTTCGCTGTGGCGGCCATTCTGCTGGGTAAATCTTCGAGTAACAATCCCATATTCTACGAACTAGGCCTGTGCAGCAAGAGAGGAAAACCGAGACATAGTGTTGGCGATGATCCCACGAGTAACTTCCAATTGATTACCCCCGTAAATTGACCATGCTCCGGACGGCTGCTACTTTCGGCTCCGAGGACCCTTTGTCCGCGAATCCTGAAAAGTCCAGCCTGCCCGGTGCCGATCCAGAGCGCTACGACACCCGCGTGGAAGTCGCATTGCCTCTCCGTGTCACTTTCTGGGACTGCGAAAACAAGCCTCTTCTCGCCATGGCTTGCACCTACGACATTTCATCCCGTGGCGCCCGCATCAGTGGGCTGCGCGCAGTCGTCGAAGCGGGAGACATAGTCGCGGTCGAGCGCGGGAAAAACAAGACATTCTGTCGCGTAGTGTGGGTGGGAGGGTCAAATTCGAAGCAGCGCGGACAGGTCGGCATTCAGAGTGTCGAATCCGATCGCCTGATGTGGGATACCGAATTGCGCGAAATGAGCACCGTCTTCGATTCCCTTCCTGACGACGGAAAATCCGGGGAAAATGGCCAAAGGCGGCGCATCGACGACGAGAACCGCAGGAGGCACTCGAGGTTTAAGATCGAAGGCGTTGCGGAAGTGAATTCCGAGGTTTCGAGGACAACTCGAGTCAAGGCAGCGCTCAAAGACCTGTCTGAACTGGGATGCCTCATTAGCATTCAGAACGCGCCGCCGTTGGGGTCGGACTTGTCCCTGGTGCTAAAGATTGAAAACTACGAGTTCGTTTTGGCGGGACAGGTTCGGCACGTCGACACCGGAGCGGGTACTGGAATCCAGTTTCACAAAATCCGCAAAGGCGACAGGAAGATGCTCCAGCACCTGCTTCGCAAGCTGGCTGAGCGGGAGCTCGAACAGTCATTCGAGATCGAACTCCAGCAAAAATAGCGGAACGTTGATCTGCCGACAGGCCTAACATTCACGCCCAAGAGATGTTTCCCCGCCTTTACGTAGAATATCCACGTGGAATTGCATGACCTTCCGGTCACGGTTCATTAGAAAATCCGTTCAATTTGGGCTACTGATTGCGACGTGCGTGTGGGCCGGCGTCGCGTGGAAGACCTACAGCCGTCCGCGGCTGCAGTCTGCTGTCAAACCCGAACTGCTTCCCCTGGATAATACGATTCCATCTTGGGATGGTTCCTATCCCACAATGGTGATCGTCCCCAAACCGTCCCGTTCAGGAAAATTAGAATTCTCGGGGGCGATATCGCTGGCGCATCCCTCAGTACAACACGATATCCCTGTTAATGAGTTTGATGTTGCTCTGGATTCGGGAATGTTCGTGCTTCGCCAGACTGACTTATTTATTCCGGATCTCATGCCGCTGTCACTCACGCGTACTTATCGGCCTTGGGATTACCACAGTCGAGCCTTCGGCGCTGGCGCGAATCATCCGTATGACATTTGCCCGACAGGAACCAGATTCCCTTACACCTACATGGACCTGAATTTGGAAGATGGGCGCCAAATCTACTTCCCTCGAATTTCAAAAGGCACGGGCTATGCGGATGCGGTATTTCGGCATACCGCGACTTCTTCAGAATTCTATGGGGCCCAAATCGCGTGGAACGGAAACGGATGGACGCTCGACCTCAAAGATCATCGCCGGTTCCTCTTCCCTGAAGCATATTATTCAACCAACTACGCGCAAGGTGCCGCTTTCGAAATAGATGACGGACGAGGGCACGACATTCGACTCAAAAGAGATGCAGCACGCAATGTGGATGAATTGGTTTCGCCGTCGGGGCACACGATAAGGTTCAAATATGACTATGCAGCGCGAATCATAGAAGCTCGCGACGATGCCGGTAATCTGAGGAAATACTCTTACAACTCAAGCGGGCATCTAGAAACAGTGTCCAACGAATCCCGCACTCTTTATCGGTTCGAGTACGCCCGTCTTCTCCATCAGGACGGGTTCGATCCATATCTCCTCACTGCAATAGTGGATGGCGACTGGAGAGTACTACTAAGAAATTTCTACCACGACGGCAGGGTCTCACAACAAGAGCTGGGGGATGGCAAAATTTATAAGTACGAATACCAGCAGAATAAGGTAAATGTGGTCACGAATGCCAAGGTGACTTTTCCCGACGGACATGTGCGCCAATTCCGATTCGACGATGGAATTCCCTCGGAGAAGTAAGGGGTATATCATCTTGCTTCAGAAAACGACGGCTGAATATCCGTCGACCTCGGGCGAGCCCACGTCCAGCTAACTTTTGGCAGCCGGCGTCGCGACATGCTCGCGGTCCACATCCTTCAAGCGGGCAGCCTTGCCGCGCAATCCACGCAAATAATAAAGCTTCGCGCGGCGCACTTTAGACGAGCGCACCAGTTCCACTTTGTCAATCACCCTGGAATTCTGCGGGAAAATTCGCTCGACGCCCTGGCCAAAGCTCATCTTGCGGACGGTGAAGCTGGCCTGCGGACCGCGGCTGCGGGAAATTACCACGCCTTCAAACGCCTGCAAACGTTCCTTGTCGCCTTCCTTGATTCGTACGTGGACGCGAATGGTATCCCCGGGAACAAAATCCGGAATGTCCGTGCGCTTAGCTTTTGCCAGCAGTTTTTCAATAATTAAACTTGTCATAAGGTGCCTCTCTCCTAAATTTCGCGAAACGCTTTAAAAATCGCTTCTAGCTCCTGGCTTCTAGCTCGGGCAGGAGTGCTACACTTGCCTTTCTCATCGGAACTCATTCAACGTGTTTAGCTAGAAGCTAGTAGCCAGAAGCTAGAAGCTGCTCCTGATCTCCTCTAGCAATTCCCTATCTTCATCGTCCAAAGCCGCCTCGTCGATTAGATCTGGACGGTTGCGCAAGGTCTTCTCGATTGCGGTCCGCCGCCGCCAGCGCCGTATCTCTTCGTGATTTCCCGAAGCCAGCACTTCGGGAACCTCCCATCCGCGAAAGTTCGCCGGACGAGTGTAATGAGGATAATCCAGCAAGCCCCCGGAAGCGCACGTCGAATTCGGCGTGTCGCCCTCGTGCGTATGGGATCGCGAACTGAAAGACTCTTGTCGCGACGACGCCTCGTTTCCCAAAGCCCCTGGGATTAACCGTGAAACCGCATCCACAATTACAGCCGCTCCCAATTCACCGCCGCTAAGAACGTAGTCGCCGATCGAAATTTCGCGATCTGCCAGATGAGTTCCCACTCGCTCATCCACTCCTTCGTAGCGGCCGCAGATCAGCACTATGTGGTCCATGTTGAAAAGCTCTTGCGCGGTTTCCTGAGTAAAGCGCTTTCCCTGCGCCGAAAGCAGCGTCACGGTTTCTCTTGCTCCCGCGCCCGAACGAGTCTCGCGGTCAGTCACGCCCAGCTTCTCAACACATTCAAAAATCGGTTCCGGCTTGAGCAGCATGCCCTCGCCGCCGCCAAAAGGACGGTCATCCACAGTCTTGTGCCGGTCGTGCGCGAATGCCCGCAAGTCGTGGACTTCGATCTCAACTAGCCCAGCTTCACGAGATCTGCGAACAATGCCGAAATCCAGCGGCCCACGAAAGAAATCCGGAAAGATCGTTATGATATCGATCTTCATCGCGGACTATTATTTCTTTCCGCTGCGTTCGGTCTCACGCTGCTGCTGTTTCTCCTCGGGCGTCATCGGAGCATTCACTTCGAGGATTCCGTCCGGCAAAGCCATCTGAATGCGCTTCCGCTCTAAATCCACACTCGTTAAATAGGCCTGCGCATACGGAATCTCGAATCGCTGGGCCCCTTGCTTTACCACCAGCAACGGCGCTTCTCCCGCGCCAAACTGCACATCTTCTAGAGAACCGATCTCGTGTTCCCCGTCGAACACCGTGCATCCGACCAGATCGCTGACGTAACTCCATCCCTGATCCAGTTGCGCGCGCTGCTCTCGCGGAACCTGTAACTCGGATCCAACCAGCGTTTCCGCTTCAGAAATGGAATTCACGCCGGCGAACTTCAGGACTAGCAATCCCTTATGCGGCCAAACCTCTTCCAGTTGAAGTTCACGCCGGCTTTCATTTCGGCTCAGAGCTGAGAGGCGCATCCCTTGCTTGAATCGATCGGGAACGTCACTGTGCAACTCAGCGGCGACCTCGCCATGCCGTCCTTGCGTCTTCAGGATACGGGCGACGGTTATGTATTCGCCTTCGATCCGAATCTCCTACTGTTACTGTGATGACTGGCGGTTCTCTTGTTCGGCCGTTTCCGGTTCGATAATGTCCAACTCAAAGCGCTTGCGGGATCGCACGCCGGCGGCGGACAACAGACTGCGCATGGCGCGAACCGTACGGCCCTGCTTGCCAATCACTTTGCCAACGTCACGCGGCCCTACTTCCAGCTCGATCACCGTCTCTCCCGGCTCTTCAACCAGCGTGACGGAGACCTTCTCCGGATCATCGACCAGGGATTTAGCGACGTACTCGATCAGTCGCTGCGCATCCACGGTCTGACCACTTCCACTAGCTTCAGTCATAAGCGATTTCCTGTTTTCGATGGAGAGATGAAAAATCAGGCAACGGGGCTAGCGACGGCCGGAGCTGCCGGGGCCGCGATCTTCGACACGCGAGACGACATCTGCGCGCCCTTGGATATCCAGTAATCGATGCGCTCGCGCTTGAGTTCAACGCTGGCAGGACTTGTCCGCGGATTGTAAGTTCCCACGACTTCGACCGGACGGCCATTGCGAGCCCGTTCTTTCTCGATAACCACAACACGATAATAGGGTTGCTTGCGCGCGCCAATGCGCGCCAGACGAATCATTAACACAGAGCGTAAGTCCTTTCTAAATCGTTCGGCAGGTATAAGGCAAACCATTATTATGCCGGAGCTTAAAGCCAATAGCAAGGTGAGCTTTGACCGCTCTACGCCTGTTCTCGCAACTGCCCAATATTGCTGTCATCCTGCGCGCAGTCGACGGACCCCTATCAGCTCATTTGTTTCGCTCGGCTCAACATGCGTGTAAGTTCGCGCCCGTTGTGATTAAATCCTTACGCATGATTCGACGAGTCTTGCTTTTTCCTGCCGCCATCTTACTGGCCGCCTTCGGTCTCTTTGCGGCCTTCCCCGACGAATCCACGAAGAATACCAGCTCCATCGAAGCTGCCCGTCTCAACAACCTCGGCGCGGCCTACATGAATCAGCAGTTGTTCGAAAAGGCTTTGAAGAATTTCGAACAGGCGGCAAAACTCGACCCAAGTTTGGATATCGCCCGTGTGAATCAGGGAGTCGCACTGCTGAATTTGGGACGCATCGACCCTGCCAAGACGCTCCTCGACGAAGCGGTTAAACGCAATCCGAAAGATCCATACGCCTGGTACAGCTTGGGTTTGCTCAGCAAAAACAGCAGTGATCCCCAAGCGGCAGTCGATGCATTCCACCACGTAATTGAAATCGATCCTGGTGACGCCGACACATGGTATTTCCTGGGGTCGGTGTATTCGCAGCTTAGGCAGTTTCCGCCAGCGATTGACGCATTCGAGCACGCGCTCAAGATCAATCCGCTGCATGCCTCCGCGCAATTTGGGCTGTCGCGCGCATACCAGCAATCCGGCGACGCGGATCACGCCCGAGAGCATCTCGCCCGCTTCCAATTTATTACTCAGAAAAAACTCGGCACCGCCATCAGCCTGGCCTATGGAGAGCAGGGAAAATATTCGCTCGTGGAAGAATCGCCCGCGTCCGTAGAAAAGGTTCCACTCGCGATTCCGGTGAGGTTCGTGGATGCGACGAAGGAGACGGGGCTGACTGCGAATCCGTCGCCACCGGGCCCAGTTGATCTTGCTTGGTTCATCGGTTCTGGCGCATGCTTCCTCGACTTTGACAATGATGGGCGGATTGACGTTTTGCTCACGAACAACGGCCCAGGAGGCGGTGTCACACTGTTCCACAACATTGGGGGAAAGTTCGAAGATGTCACAAAGAAAGCTGGGCTGGATCCCGCGATGCATGCGCTTGGCTGCACGGCAGGAGATTATGACAACGACGGCTTCGCGGACATCGCTCTCAGCGTGAGCGGACGCGTACTCCTCCTGCACAACGAGAAGAACGCTACATTCAAAGATGTCACCGAAGCGTCAGGGATCAAAACCGATAGCTTTGGTCTCGGCTTGACGTTCGTTGACTACGACCATGACGGCGATTTGGACTTATATGTGACACGCTCGAACCTTGTTCCTTCTATAACAGGGGGAGGCCCGCTCAGCCACAGCTGGATTAATGTGGGTCTCGGTGGCCCCAGCACTCAACCGGAAGCCGCAAATACTATGTGGCGCAACAACGGAAACGGGACATTCTCCAACGTAACTGACAGTACCGGGTTGTCAAGTGCGGGCGGCGGCCTCGCGGCTTTAGGAAGCGATTTCAACAATGATCGCGCTGTGGACATCGTCGCAGGAACTTGGAAAAGCGAACCGCATGATGGTCGAGTTGTATTCGAGAACCCCCGCGAAGGGAGGTTTTCCGTTCGTCATCCGTGGTCTGAGCCGACTACCTACAACCCAGTTGGAATTGCAGCTCTCGACTTCAACCACGACGGCTGGATGGATATTGCTTTAACACAACTCGGACCACCCGGTATCACTCTCTGGCGGAACAACCACGGCAAGAGCTTCGATCCCGTCGCACTGCCAGCCACTAACTGGGACCGCGCTTACGGCGTCGCCGCATTCGACTACGACAACGACGGCTGGGTCGATCTCGCAGCCGTCGGCGAAACTAAAGATGGACACGGCGAAGTAAAGCTCTTCCGCAACCTCGGCCCCGATGGTTTCAAAGACGTGACGGCTGACGTTGGACTCGACAAAATCCAACTCAAAGAACCCCGGGCAATCATCACCGGAGACTACGACGGCGACGGCGCTACCGACCTTCTCATTACACAGAATCACGGCCCTGCGGTGCTCTTGCGAAACGAAGGCGGCAACAAAAATAACTGGCTGCGGCTTACGCTTACCGGATTGAACGACAACAAGAGCGGTATCGGCACCAAAGTGGAAGTGTTTGCTGGAGGCAATCGCCAGAAATTCGAGATTGCCGGATCATCCGGATACTTGGGCCAAAACTCTACACAAATCACAGTCGGCCTCGGCCAATCGAAGCAGGCTGACGTGGTTCGCATGCTTTGGCCCACAGGTGTTTTGCAAGACGAAATCGAAGTCGCGGCAAATCACCAGCAGGCTTATACAGAAATCGACCGGCGTGGAAGTTCCTGTCCAACGCTGTTCGTCTGGGACGGTACCCACTACGAGCTGGTTGCGGACGTACTCGGCGCCGGCGTCGTAGGCCACTGGGTTGGGCCCGCACAGCGCAACATCCCTCGCCCGACGGAATATGTGAAAGTCGATCGCGGTGCTTTACGAGAGAAAAACGGCAAACTGAGCTTCCGCCTGATGGAGCCAATGGAAGAAGTCGTCTACCTCGATCAGGTGCGCCTGTTGGCCGTAGATCATCCCAGCGACGTTGATGTTTATCCCAACGAATATTTCGCTAGCAATCCGCCCTATCCAGAATTCAAAGTGATTGCCAGCCGCGACGCGCGTCCTCCCGCAGGAGCATGGGACGAGCACGGTCACGACGTTCTCCCCAGTCTGCTGGCACATCAGTATTTCGGCGATTTCGCTCTACTGCCCTTCAAGGGCTTCACAAAACTTCACAGCCTCGAGCTTGATCTAGGACAGCCGTACCACGGCGGTCCGTTGGAATTGCTGATGCGCGGCGAAATCGAATACTTCACCGCAACAGGAATGTACGCGGCCGATCAGTCTGGCATCCAGGCGATCGCCCCTTATGTAGAAGCTCAAGATGCCAACGGAAAGTGGAAGCGCATCTCGGACGATATTGGCTTTCCCGCAGGGCTTCCGCGGACTATCACCGCCGATCTCAGCCGCGTTCTGCCCGAAGGCACAAAGCGCATCCGTATCTCTACCAACCTCCAGATCTACTGGGACAGCATTCTCATCGACCGCACCGAACAAAAATCGCCTTCACAGCTGACCGAAGTTCCGCTGGGAAGCGCCAATCTCGATTTCCATGGCTATCCCCGCCAGATCGAAGCTCAACCGCCCGGCAATGTGAAATACGTCTACGAGCAGGTCAGCCGCACCGGGCCATACGCGCGGCAGGCCGGAACTTACACGCGCTACGGTGACGTGCGTGAGTTGCTATCCGGCTTCGACGATCGCCTGGTAGTTTTCGGATCAGGCGAAGAGGTCGCGCTGGAATTCGATCCTCGCTCACTGCCTGCGCTTCCAAAAGGATGGACTCGCGACTACTTCTTCGAAGCAAACGGCTACGAGAAAGATATGGATTTCTACGCCGCCGAAGGCGACACAGTCGAGCCCTTGCCATTCCGCCGCATGGGCGGATATCCATATCCAGGCAAGGCATTCCCCGCGGACGCATCTCACGTCGACTATCTGCTGAACTACAACACGCGCTACGTGTCCGGAAACGAGCCGTCCGGATACAGCTACGATTACGACTGGAAGAAATGAACCTGTAGAAATAAGTCAGGCCCGACCGAGAAGTCGGGCCCTACCGTCCCCTAACCTTATCCCGCCAAGATCACACTACTTCTTGTCGTCTCGAGCTTCCGCGATGGCTGCCTTCTGGCCAGCATGCGACACAGCCTCCATAAACGCTTCCGTGCTTCGCGGAGCTGTTACTTTGCCGGAAAGTATCGTACGGAAAGACATTCTCTTGCCGTAAATCGCGCGGGTCGAATCATTATCCTGTTCCACGACCGCGCCTTCGAGCGTTAGTCCGGCAAACAGGCCCTTAGACCGAGAGTATGTGAGGACTTCGGTATTCATTTTCCAGTCAGTTCCAGCGGACGCATGTCGTCCCACTGGCCCCGCCGCCGCCGATCCCTCTCCGCTGAGCTGAAACTTATCGGCCAGCAGATGCTGAAATCCCTGGTCGTTCATGACCAGCATGACTAGATCGACCCCTTCAACACCAATCTGCAATCCCCAGCTGCCGCCGCCGACTGAGACAAATGCGGGCGCGCTCCAACCCTCAGATGTACGGCACGAAGCGACGCCGCGTCCGTGTTTGGCGCCGAAGATAAAACCGCCCTTCACCAGGTGTGGAACCACCACAATGCACTTTGCATCGCTCAGAACTTCTTCTGGAATCCCTTTATCCGGAGTGTTCATGATGGCATGCAGCACTTCCACCGACATTTGCAGGCGATCCACCGTGTCTTCGCGAGCCGAACCTGCCCAGGCATACGTTCCCATCAAAACAAGCAGCATGGTCACGAGTACAGAAATTGTTTTCTTCATTTAAGTTGATCCTCGATTGTTCTCGCTAAGGGGGGAAATATTCCAGACGACCTGACTTAGTCCAGAGATCTGAATGTGCGAGCAAGCTTTACTCGCACCCATCACGATGATGTCATGTGGGCGAAAAAATAACTGAGCGGAATTGACCACGCTTCAGCACCGCGGTTTGCTCAACATGTGCAATGTTGCACAGACCGGCCGGCAGAAATATGCCATTCTGAGGGAACCGGTATTAACTGTGAGTCTTGCAATGAATATCCTGAGTCGCTTTGCTCATTGGCTGAAAGGGTTGAATGCGTCTCTTCGTGCCACGAAGCTGAAGCCGGAGATCGCTGGCTTCGGATCACAACGAATGTGTCCTTTTTGCGGATTGATAACTTCGCGGTCCAAATCGTCCTGCCTCGAATGTGGCAAGTCGCTGCTGTGAAGCCGCGCTCCCGAGGTGAGCAATCTTGAACAGTAATTCCAATATCGGCAGCGCAAACTGTGATCGTGCCAGATCGGAACTGCCACAAACTTCTGTATAGGACAAGCTCTCAAGCTTAAGGCAGTCCGCTCGCAAGGAGAAAAACATGCTTTGGACGATTTTCGTAATCCTGGGAATTCTATGGCTTCTCGGTTTCAGCCTTCACATCGGCGGAGGACTCATCCACATATTGCTGGTAGTTGCCCTCGTGGTTCTGGTTATCAACCTTTTGAGCGGACGCAGAGGCGTGGTTTAACAACGTCTCCGCGTCTGAGCGCAGATTCATGCAGTTTCGCAACGTCATGCTCAAGAAATCCAAAGCGCTGTTACCCAAGCCCAGAAGGCAGTCCGCGAAGATGACACTCTCTCGTATCAAAGCAGAGATGGAAAAACCTCGAGTGGTCCAATCCGCTCGCCCGAAGAATTAGCGCTTCTTTCTCTGATACCCCGTCCCTTTCTCCGGCTTTCGTGGACAGGACTGTCCGGTCCACAGAAGCGACGGTCACAAAATAGAAGCTTGCCATTGCGCAACCTAGCGTCTTGATTCTCTTGTATACTAAGGGGCTTTTTAAAACTTCTCACTCCCTAAAAAAGGACCCCCAACAAATGAAAAGTAGTTTCCTTATCTCGGGCTTGCTGTGCCTGTGTCTCGCGCTATCGGTGTCGGCCAGTGCGGCCCCTGCTACCTTCGAAATCGTCGCAGACCCTATCACGAACATCTGGTCGAACTTTGCTCTCTCCGGCAATGGCGACGTCATGGCTGCAAACTACGGCGGTGAAATATTTCGCTGGACGGCAGCCACCGGCTTTGTCGACCTCGGCCCTGGCGACTATTTTTCATCCGCAATCGGAATCTCGCGCGATGGCTCCGCGATCATTAGCGGCTATTTCGGCAGCGATGGTTTCAGCCGCCCAGCTATCTGGAACTCCAAAGGACTCATTGACCTCGGCCATCCCGCAAACGGCTGCACTGCCGTCGGCAACAGCTGGGGCAGCGGCTATGGCTTGAACGCAAATGGAACCATAGCTGTGGGTCTCGCATGGAATTGCCAGGACGCAGAGGGATTTGCGTGGGCCGAATCTATCGGCAGTATTTCTCTTGGACACCCCGCCGGCGCCCATAGCAGCCGCGCTTCCGCGATCTCAGCTAACTCCGCGACCATCGTAGGTTTCTGGGAAGATCCGACTGGCCCCCGCCGCCCGGTGCGATGGGTAGAAGGAAAACACGACCTGTTCCTGGGCGCCAAAACTCTGGGCGAAGCCACGGCCGTAACTAGTGATGGCAAGCAAATCGCGGGCCAGTACTATGACCCCCAAAACAACGGTATCGCGTTCGTTTACTCGGATAGCCACGGCTTTACTTCGCTGGGAACCATCCGCCACGGGCTTTACGAACAAAGCGCCGCCAATGCCATCGCCGATAATGGAACTGTCGTTGGTTGGAGCGGCGACCCATTCGGCCACGGCATTGAGGCTTTTGCTTGGACGCCCAAGGGTGGCATGGTCAAGGTCTCCCGGATGTTGCGGCTTTTGGGTGCAAAGATTCCGGCAGGCACGACCCTCTACACCGCCCTCGCCATATCAGCCGACGGAACTACCTTGGCAGGACAGTACTCTGATACTCAGGGCCATTCCGGCAACTGGATAGCGCACATCACCAAGTAACGCCAGTCCCGGCGCCCCAAGGTTAGCGCCCATCCTAACGTCGTGCTTTTCGACGTTAGGGTGGGGAACGTTTCCCAAAATGGGAGATGCGCAGTCCGCCATCTTAGAAACCTCCGCTGCTATACCTCCCCACCATTTCACTAACAAGATAAATGATCGTGGGAAGACCAGGATTGGCTGTGCCGAAAACGACCGTCTCCAAGTTTAAAGGGTAGGGGCGCGAAGGGATGTGAGAGAGGTCACACCGTGGGCCGTCCCGGGGCTACAATACGCTTTCATCATGAGCACGAACTCAACTCCGTTTCGCGCGCCGAATATAGTCGACCGCGCCTTCAATCGGACCTTCGGTTTTCTTGTAGGACTCGGCTTTGGCCCGCGTTACAGCTATCTCCTGGAAGTTCGCGGGCGTAAAAGCGGACGGCTTTTTTCGACTCCGATTAATCTGCTCGAACTGAATGGGAAGAGCTTTCTGGTGGCGCCTCGCGGGCAGACGCAATGGGTGAAAAATGCCGAAGCCGCCGGACACGTCACGCTGAAGAGAGGACAAACCAGGCTAAAATTTCGGCTGATTCCAGTGGCAGACGCACAGAAGCCGGAGATTTTGAAGGCGTACTTAGATCAGTTCGCTTTCGCCGTTCAAAAATTCTTCCCGGTCCCGGCAGCTTCGCCGACCGATGCGTTTAAGGCAATCGCTGCGAATTACCCCGTTTTTGAGCTAGTGCCATCGGAGTACGCACCCTAGCATGCGGAGACTTTCTAATGTCGCGGCGACCAGTATGCTGGTCGTCCTTTGGGGGGCCTGTGCGATCTCCTCTCCCGGGCAAGGCGGTGTTGCGCCGGTTGTCGTAAAAACGGCCACACTTCCCAAAGCTTATTTGCACCAGCCCTACCGTTTCGAAATGCACGCGGAAGGAGGCATCACTCCGCGGAAGTGGCAAGTAATAACTGGATCTCTACCTTCAGGAATTGTATTGGGCATAGATGGCGTTCTCAGCGGCGCGCCAACGCAAACTGGGGTCTTCTCTTTTTCGGTGAAAATCACTGACAGTGACATTCCTCCGCATCAAATTGCGAAGGACTTCACGCTGTTAGTCGTTACCCCTCTTATCGTGCGATGGAGCCAGGTTCCGAAGATCAACGGACATCGAGTGGATGGATCGATTAAGGTTTCTGACCAGACAGGGGACGACTTCGACCTTACAATGATTGTGCTCGCCGTCAACGAGCATGGACGAGCGACAGCGATCGGTTATCAGCATTTCCCTATGAAGAAGAACACGCTTGATTTCGAGATTCCCTTTGGAGAGAACCTGCCTCAGGGCTCCTACAGCGTCAACGTGGATGTGGTGGCGGAGGTAGCAGCGACGAACAACATCTTTCGCGACCGTCTGGTAACGAGCATAAAGATTGTGCAAGGTCCGTAGGCAACCGCAAACTCGGCAAAGTTGGGAGCGAATTTCCGCTCCGATTTTTTGCCAGCGGCGACTCTAATCAGTTGGCTTGGGGAGGGCCGCGCCTAGGCTGTTTATGCGCCGCTGGCCCTGTAAAAATTAAGAATCCCGAGGTGGTGTTGGGATCATTCGTCTCGGCCAGTAGCTCGCTTTAGACCCTCGCCGACCTGCCATCGTTGCTTCCTTACGGATGCTACGCGCGATCTGTTGCTCGGGCTCCGGGCTTACCGCCAACCGGATAAACCAACCCAACGCCTCGGGACTCTATCTTGCCTTTGACAGGTCTTCCTGTTCGTCTCAACCAGCGCTTTGCTATAGACCCTCGCTAGCCCTCCCTCATTCATTTCGCAATGTAGAGGGTGACTTTCGCTTGAGCCCCGGACGCCACACCAACTGGATAAACATCAGAAGGTGTCAAAGAACGATTATGTTTTTACTCTCATTATTTTTAGAGTCAATTAAATTCGAGCTGGTTTATCTGCTTATATAACAGTCGAGTGCAGGCTGTTCACAGGCATATGCAGCGGTACTTGTGCAGGTTCATGCTCAACGGTGTCTCCGCGATTAATACGCAGCAAGATTTGCCCTAGGAATGCGAATTATTTGTTCCCTCAACATGTCGTCGTGCGCTTTCGTCAGCTGTGGATATCGCGCTAGAACCGCGACTGGGAAGGCTTTTAGCATCCGGAGTGTGCGCTTTGAAAACCTTGAACCATAAAGGACGCGAAGTCTCACGAGATATCTATGATATTTCGTGTGTTGGGTTGTTCGGTCGAGCTCTGCACGGGCGGACATGGCCGGAATGCCCCACACAGGTACGGTTGGTGCCACGCCCAATAGCAATATTTCTGACTGCCCTTTGCCTTCTCTCTGCTCATCTGCCAAACTGACCTTTCGCAGACCATGGGTTGCATCCACGTCCTTTCCGAAGCCGTTGCCAACAAGATTGCCGCTGGCGAAGTTGTGGAGCGCCCGGCATCGGTGGTAAAGGAACTTCTCGAGAACTCTCTCGACGCCGGCTCGACACGAATCAAAATTCAGATCGAAGCAGGCGGCAAGAAACTCATTCAGATCACAGACAATGGCTGCGGAATGGTGCGCGATGACGCCATGCTGGCGTTTGAACGCCATGCCACATCGAAGATGAAAAACGCCGAGGATCTTCTCAGCATCGCCACGCTGGGATTTCGTGGCGAAGCGTTACCCTCGATCGCATCCGTATCTCGCTTGCATCTGGAAACACGAGCGCCTGAAGAAGCGTCAGGAACGGTTATTGAAATCAACGGCGGCAAGATTTTCAAAATAGAGGAAGCCGGCGTTCCGACTGGAACGTCAATCACAATCCGCGATTTGTTCTTTAATACTCCCGCACGCAAGAAGTTTCTGAAGGCCGAGTCCACTGAACTTTCACACATCGCTTCGCTGGTCACACACTACGCGTTGGCCCATCCCGACAAGCATTTCGAACTGCATTCGGCGACAAATGCAGTTCTCGTTGCGCCGCCTGTCGCCGGATACACCGAGCGGGTCTACCAAATCTTTGGCAAGGAAGTTTTGGATCAGATGATTCCGCTAACAGCGGTGCAGCCGCTGGGGCACGTAGGATTGCCTCAGCCGCCACCGTGGCGGAGACAAGAAACGAATGGAAATGAGCCGGCAACAGACCCTGGCGAACTGAGGGTTCACGGTTTTGTTTCGAAGCCTGAAATCCAGAAGCTCAATCGCAACTCGATTTACGTTTTCGTCAATGGACGCCTCATCCACGACCGCCTCATTCACCATGCCATCACCGAAGCGTATCGCAATATTCTGCCGCCAACGGTTTACCCGGTCATCCTGCTTTTTCTGGAGTTACCGGCCGAAGAGGTGGACGTGAATGTTCATCCTTCAAAAACAGAGGTGCGCTTCCGCCAGAATACGGTGATGCACGATTTCGTGCGCGATTCGGTGCGGGCTGCGCTAATGAAAGCTCGGCCGGTTCCGAAGTTCATCACTGAAATTGCGGCACGTCCGACGGCGAGTGCTTCGTTGACGCCGGGTGCGCACATGCCCGAGCCGCATGCTCCGTTGTACGCGCCGCTGCCCGCGCATGATTTCACTTTGCAAGCGCCCGCTCCACCCGCGAACGAGCGTTTTTATTTTAGCGGCGGTATCAGCGTAGAGGGTAATGCCGCAGTTTCACTTGCCCGCGAGCCGGTAGTCACGGGAGACAATTGCACTCAGGCTATAGCCGAAGCGCCCGAACCGGCAAACGATCTCGCGCCGTCATTGGCCACGCTCAAGCCACTGGGACAGATTCGGGAATCGTTCATTCTCGCCGTCAACGACGAGGGGCTCTGGATTATTGATCAGCACGTTGCCCACGAACGCGTGCTGTTTGAGAGGATTCTGAAGCAACGAAGCGCCAGGAAAGTGGAGAGTCAGCATCTGCTCATGCCATTGCTGCTTGAGCTGACTCCCGCCCAACAGGCGTTATTCACCGAGATTTCCGAAGAACTTGCCAACAACGGCTTTGAGGTCGAGCCTTTTGGAACCCGAAGCATTGCCATAAAAGTCGCGCCTGCGGGGGTTGATGCATCCCAGGTCGAGAAAATGTTGTACGAACTGCTCGATCAAATCGCGAAGGAAGATCAGGCTATAAATATGGAGAAGGTTCGCACGCGAATTGCCGCGTCCGTAGCCTGCCACGCGGCAATCAAAGTAAACATGCCGCTGGAACAAAATAAGATGGAATGGCTGCTAGCGGAACTGGCAAAAACTGAGTGCCCGATGACTTGCCCTCATGGACGGCCCGTAGTTCTGCGATACTCAATGAAAGATATTCAGAAAGCGTTTAAGAGAATTTAGCACTCAGCAGTTAGCACCCAGCACTCAGCCATCAAAAAAGTTGAGCAGCTGCAAACCAAAACGTGAAGAGTCAGTGCTGAATGCTGAATGCTGAGTGCTCACCGCTGCCTATGACCGAACCAGAGCTCCAACAGCTTCGACGCGAAAAGTGGCGGCTGGACGCCAAGCCAATCCGCACGCTCGACGATTCTCGCTCGTTTCTCGAGTCCGTCGGTTTCTGCATGATGTATCCGCTTAAGCAGCCGGTTCTGGCGCCGACTTTTATCGGTGCCTGGGCAGGTGCGGAAGAAAAGCTTCCCACGTGGCAACATGCTTTCGCCGATCCTCGGGCGCAGCAGGCCTCGGAACTAATGGTGCGTATGCTTCGCGAGCGCGACGCCTATGAAGCCAACACATTCGACGAGAATAATAATTTTCTGGTTGCGGCTTCAATCTTTCCTTATTTCTATGCTCTGGTGGGTGAGCGCAATCCCAAGCAGGCACCGCAATCGGGACCGCGATCCGAATATTCCAACCTTGCTTGCGATGCGTTTGAAGTAGTGAGCCGCGAGGGCCCGGTATCGAAACAAAAGATGCGAGAGAGTCTCGGTGGCAGCGTGTCGATTGCGGCTCTCGATCACGCGCTCGGCGAGCTTTGGTCGCGGCTGCGGATTACGCGTGTCGATTACAATCCCACAGACGGCTCGTTCTGGGATGTCCTTTACCGCTGGTCGCCTGACGCGGTTCGGGATGGCATGAATCTCTCAGTGGGCGAAGCGCTCTCCGCACTGGTCTCGAAATACCTTGGTTGCGTGATCGCCGCGGATCAGCAGGAACTGGAAAACTTCTTCGGTAATTTTGTTCCGCGTTCGCGAGTCAAGGAATCGGTTAACGCGCTGTCGGCAGCTCGCGAGGTTGAGTACATTCGCGTGGGGAACCGTTCTCTCATTCAGATGACTCCGGCGAAGGCCGAACCCGTGATCGGTATGAATCGCCAGCAGCGCGTAAAGTCGTGACTCGGCTTTACGCTGAAGCCTAGCCGCTCTGCGTCATCACATCTTATAATTTCAGGCTTACCCATGATGCCGCCTCAGGAAGACATCGTCAGCATTCGGGGATTAAGCAAACGGTACGCCGGTAAAGTTCCCGTCGAGGCCGTGCGCAACATTGATTTGACGGTTAGGCGAGGAGAGCTTTTCGGGCTGCTTGGACCGAACGGGGCTGGCAAAAGTACGACCATCAGCGTTTGCACTACTCGTACACTGCCGACTTCCGGGACAGTTCGAATCGCCGGACTCGATGTCGTCGCGACTCCCGCTCAAGCGCGTAAGCACATGGGCGTGGTGCCCCAGTACAACACGCTGGATCGCCAGTGCACGGTTTGGGAAAATCTCTATTTCCACTGCCGGTATTTTGGTTATACGTCCGCAACTGCTGGCAAACGGGCCAACGAGTTGCTGGAAATGTTTCGGCTGACCGAGCGATCAAAGTCGTTCGTGAGAGAGCTATCAGGTGGACTGGCCCAGAGAGTGCAGATCGCACGCGCCATCGCTCACCAACCAGAGATTCTCTTTCTGGATGAACCTAGTGCTGGCCTCGATCCGCAAAGCCGTTTGGCTCTATGGGACAGTATTCGCCAACTTCTCAGCCAAGGCATCACCATCGTGCTCACCACTCATTACATGGAAGAGGCCGACGAGCTTTGCAATCGCGTGGCGATCATCGATCACGGCAAGATTCTGGTTTGTGACACGCCGCAAAATTTGAAGAGCGGCGTTGGTGCGCAAAAGGTGATCAACCTACACCTTGCTGGAAGCGATCCTCAGCTCCAACAGGCCCTAAATCAGCTCCACGGGGTAAAGAGTGTTGAAACGAACAAAGATGGTGTTCGCATTTTTGTCGATAATCTCGATGGCCTGCTGCCCAGGATCATCGAAGTGACGGGACCCAAACTGAAGGACATCTCCGTCACGGAAACGACCTTGGAAACAGTATTCATCAAACTCACAGGGAGGGATTTGCGTGAGTGATTCAATGCTTTACGCGCGGGCATTCTGGGGTCTGATGGTTCGCGACATTTCCGTGCTTCGCCGTGAGTTTGTCGCGTTCATGATACGAACGGTGATGAATCCCCTGATGTTCGTTTTCGTGTTCACCTACCTCTTCCCCAAGATGGGACAAGATTTTCAGAACGCGCGCGGGATAAGCTTTGGAACGCTAATTCTGCCGGGGTTGGTTGCAGTTGCAATTTTCGTTCAAGGAATCATGGGAGTCGCATTGCCGCTCTCTTTCGAAATCGGTTCGACCCGTGAAATTGAAGATCGTGTCATGTCGCCATTGCCTGTGAGTCTGGTGGCCATCGAAAAAATTATTTTTAGCGCATTGCAAAGCGTGGTGGCAGCTCTCGTCGTTTTTCCAATGATCTACTTTATTCCGGCGACGCCGGTGCACGTACACGTGAACAGTTGGCCGGTGTTGATCGGAAATGTGTTGTTAGCGAGTCTGGCCTCTGGAGCCGTAGGCCTCACCATTGGGACGATCGTGAAACCGCAACATATTGCGCTGATGTTCGGAGTTGTCGTAGTCCCCGTTACGTTTTTCGGATGCGTTTATTATCCCTGGGCCGCGTTGCATAGTGTTCGCTGGCTTCAAATCGCAGTGCTGATGAATCCTCTGGTGTACATGAGCGAGGGATTGCGTATCGCGCTAACGCCAGAGACTCCGCACATGCCGATCTGGGCAACCCTAGTGGCGTTGCTGCTTTGCGTGGGATTGCTCGGATACACGGGCGTCCGCGGCTTCCTCAACCGAGTTCTCAGCTAATCGCACGACTGCTCGCTTATGCGCGGCGGCTAACATGACGGTTTCCCACCCCAGCCGTGTGGCTTAAGCGCGTAGTTCGCAAAATAGGCTATACCGCCCGACCCGATAAGAATCATCCCCATCGCGAATGAGCTCATACCCCAAACACGCTCGCTCGCACTTCGAATCACCGAAAAGCCGAGAAGTAGCATCGGAGCGACTCCGATGGCGATCGCTCCAAACATTCCGCCGGGAACACGGAAAGGACGCGGCAACTCTGGTTCGCGGACGCGCAGGAAAATCAGAGCGATGAATTCCAGAGCGAGGCTGCTTCCGTAGAGCAGAATGTCGATTGTTATCAGGCGCTCGAATCCGAGGCCGAGGCAAAGGCCCCAGCCGAAGGCGCAAGCAATGATTGCGACCCACGGGGCTCGTGTGCGAGGGTGTACTTTCGCGAAAGCAGAAGGCAACATACCGTCCTGTGCCATAGCTAACGGAAGGCGGGAATAGGTCAACACCAGGGCGTTGAACATCCCGAACGCACTGACCATTCCTCCGATGACGAGAGCGATGCGTAGAAGCGGGCCGCCCAGCAATCCTGCGATGTCCGCCCACGATCCAGTTTCCCACGCGGACGCGGGAAGCTTGGTGATCCAGACGGCAGCGACAGGAAGTATGTAACTGACAGCAACAATGGTGACGGATAGAAGCATCGCGAGCGGATAAGTTCGCTGTGGGCGATCAACTTCCTCGGCGATGGTGGAGGCATTGTCCCAGCCCATGTAATTCCACATCGCGACCAGCACGCCTCCGACGAGGTTCACTTTGGAAGTGGTGGGCGTCGTCGCGGCATTGAGCAATGCCGCGTACTTGAAAGGCGCAAGGATGACTATCAGCACAAAGGGCGCGGAAAGCAGAAAGAATAGCCATAACGAGGTGGTGGACACAACTTTTACGCCTGCGATATTGAGTAAGGCACAAACGGTGACGACCACCAACCCGACTAGAGCTCCACGGTGCTCCTCCGCAAACCATGGGAAAAGGCGAGAGAGATAAGCGACAAACAGAGTCGGATAAATCGCCATGTCAAAAATTGAGGCAACTAGCGAAAGCCAAGCTTCTTGGAATCCCCAGAAATTGCCCATGGCGCGGCGCACCCACGCGTAATATCCGCCTTCGCAGGGAAGAGCGCTCGCGAGTTCGCCGATCATGAAAGCCGCTGGCAAACTCCACAAAATCGGAGTAAGTAACAGGATCAGGATTGCTAGTCCATAACCAGCGCCGTGGACAATGTCTTCGATTCCATACGCGCCTCCAGAAACCATGAAGAACGTGGCTGCTATGAGCGGCCAAAGAGTCAGCCGCGAAGATTTTTTCGCGCGATCAATGTGAATCGCTCCAACACTTTGTATCGCCAATTTCGACGGTTTTCCTCCCTTCGGTGCTCGCCTTCTTGCGGCGCTAACACAAGTTGCACACTACAAGATATGAGAAGAGAGTGGAAGGAAGATGAAAAAAGCGAGCCGTTTCATAAAGTGGACTTGCGCTTTACTCTCGGTCTGAGGTTGTGCGATTCGACTCTGGTACACTACGGGCCGACATGCAGGACGTGATCGAAAGGCCCTCGAATTCGGCCCTGTGGTGGGGATTTGCGCTCGCCCTGAGCGCGATTCTGTGCAACATGGCTTTCTTCGTCCAGCCACCGGCACAGCGCTTTATCCCATGGCTGAGTCTGCTGCTGGCCCTAGGTGCGGTAATTCTTGCCGAGAAGGTAGTGTGGCGAATATTCGCGGAACGGCGGGTCTATCGTGGCAGGATTTTCAGCTCAATCCTGTGCCTCTTTTCGATTCTGCTCGCCGGAGTGTCGATCTTTGCGTTCTTCCAAGCCCGGACACTTCCGCATTCCCGCGGCGCGCCACATGTAGGGCAAAAGGCGCCCGACTTCACGCTGCCTGATACCACGCGCCAGCCAGTTTCATTGGACCAGTTGTTTGCGCCGGCGGCCGACGGCACCTCTCCCAAAGCGGTGCTGTTGATTTTCTATCGCGGATATTGGTGACCGTTTTGCAACCTCGAGTTACGAGGAATTGAGAAACGGCAAAGTGAGTTTAAGGCCGAAGGCGTGCGGCCTGTGGCGATCAGCGTGGACGCGCCCCAGATTTCACGTGATCTCAGCAAGAAGGCGGGTTATAGCTTCACGATTCTCTCCGATCCCAATGCGGAAGTAATTCATCGCTACGATCTGCTGCACGTCCGGGGAGGATCTGACGGGCATGACATTTCCCGGCCCGCAGAATTTCTGGTGGATTCGTCAAAGATAGTACGTTGGACCAACCTTACCGAGGACATTCGCGTGCGCGCAAAGGCGGACGAAATGCTCGCCGCAGCAAAAGGCCTGCCCTAGGCTTAGATCTGCTTCCAGAGATCCGCGCGCGGATCTTCTGGATTCAGTTTTGCCAACTCCCGCAGCAATTCTTTGGTTTTCTCGTCCCTCGGCATGGGAACAGTTACTTTAACTTCGACAATCTCATCGCCGCGAGAGCCTTCTTTTGTGGCGGAAGGAACTCCCTTTTCTCGCAGACGAAGTTTCTGCCCAGACTGAGTTCCGGGTGGAATCTTCAGTTGTGCGCGTCCGTCGATGGTGGGGACTTCGACTTTGGCGCCCAGAGCCGCTTCGGTGGCGGTCACGGGAACCGTAATCCGGATGTCATCGCCGTCGCGCTGAAAAATAGGGTGCGGCTCGATGCGGATGATGACATACAAATCACCCGGTGGCCCCCCGTGGGATCCGGTGTTGCCTTTTCCCGGTATGCGGATGCGCTGGCCGTCCCGTGTGCCCGGCTTAATACGGACCTCCAGGGGCTCAGTCCTTTCAACGCTGCCTTCCCCGTGACACGTGGTGCAGGTGGAAATGTTTTTTCCGGTGCCATGACAGCGTGGGCACGGAACGTTAAACTTCATCCGTCCGCCCGTTTGTGAGACCTGACCCTTGCCACCGCATTCAGAACACACTCCGGGAGCTTCTGTAAATCCATTTCCATGACAGGCCGGGCAAACGTCGCGCCGGGTGATGTTGAGCCGCATGACGCCGCCCCGAATCGCCGTCCAAAAGGGCACATTCACCTGATATTCGAGATCGTGGCCCGGTTCCGGCCCTTCGGCTGCGGCGGCGCCTCCCCGCCCTCCAAACATGCCCGAGAAAATATCCTTGAACCCGCCGCCGGCGCTGCTGGCTTTTTTCGCTCGCCCGCCTTCAAACAAATCGGAGAAATCGAAGCCGCCGAAATCAAAATTTGTGCCCTGAGCGTTCGGTGGAGCTCCCGAAAATCCCCCGCCGGGAAATCCGCCAGTTCCTGGTTGTCCGCCGCCCTGGCTGTAAGCCTCGGCAGCGGCGGGATCGATGTTGTCGGAATAAAATCCGAGCTGGTCGTAGACTTTTCGCTTCTTGGGGGCGCTCAGAACATCGTTGGCTTCGGAGAGCGTCTTGAACTTCTCCTCAGCGGCCTTGTCGCCCGGATTGACGTCCGGATGGTATTTGCGCGCAAGCTTGCGGAAAGCTTTTCGGATATCGTCAGCCGAGGCCGACTTCTTGACGCCAAGAATGCCGTAGTAATCTTTGGTTTGAGTCGCCATTGTTCTTTGTCTTACGTTGTCATCTCCTACTTTGTCATCCTGAGCGACGGTAGTTGTTCGCGAAGCGAATGACTACCAGAGTCGAAGGACCCCTATACCAGAATGTGGTGCTGCCAGCATTTTCTTATCGCCACGAGGTGCGTTCGTGAAATCGAATCTCGCTCTTTCCCACGAGTAGTTGCAGAATGTAGAGGTCCTTCGATTTCGCAAAGTCGCTCGAAAGCGAGCGAATTTGCTGCGCTCAGGATGACAGATAGTGTTTCATTTGTTGACTGTTTCATCTCAACCAACTATGGACTGTACCTTGTCGACTATCATCATCAGTTCTGGATTTTGTGTCGGTCCTTTTCCAAAATCCCGAAACGCTCGTACTTCGGCGCATCCACATAGATTGGGATGCGCTGTATCCCTGTCAATGTGGGCGCGAACACGTACCAGCGTGCCTCATCTTCCACGAAATTTAGAAAATAATCTTGTCCGTTTACTTTGAATTGCAATTTCAATCCCCCCAGAGCGCCCGAAAAGTCTCTCGGGATGTTCGCTCTAAATTCTCAGTAGCAAAGGGGCGCCCAGAGGCGCCCCCGCTGAGAGCTGACGGCTGAAAGCTGACAGCTTATTTACTTCTTATCCTCGACGTCGACGTATTCAGCGTCGATTACTCCTTCGTCTTTCTTTTGGCCATTGCCGGCCGCGCCATTCGCGTGCGGATCAGGACCCGCTCCGGCACCTGCTCCCGGCCCGCCTTGCGGCTGAGCCGCTTTGTACATCTGCTCAGCCAGTTTGTGCGAAGCCTGGGTTAGAGTCTCGCGGGCCTTGTCCATCGTCGCCTTATCGCTGCTCTCAAGTGCCTTCTTGGCGTCGGCGATCGCGTTTTCGACGTCTCCGCGTTCGGAGCCCGAGATCTTGTCGCCCTGTTCACGCAGCATCCTTTCCACGCTGTAGACCATGGAATCGAGCTGATTCTTGGACTCGATCTCTTCGCGCTTTGCCTTGTCTTCGGCAGAGTGCGAGTCGGCTTCCTTCGCCATGCGCTCGACTTCGTCTTTACTTAGACCTGAAGAAGACGTAATCGTTATCTTCTGATCCTTACCCGTAGCCGTGTCTTTCGCGGTCACGTTGAGAATGCCGTTGGCATCGATGTCGAACGTCACCTCGATCTGCGGAACACCGCGTGGTGCTGGCGGGATTCCCGTCAGATGGAATTTACCCAGCGTCCGGTTGTCGCGTGCTAGAGGACGTTCGCCTTGGAGCACATGGACCTCAACCGAGGTCTGGCTATCTGCCGCGGTTGAGAACGTTTCCGTCTTGCGAGTTGGAATCGTGGTGTTGCGCGGAATCATCGCCGTCGCAACGCCGCCGAGAGTCTCGATCGAGAGCGACAGCGGAGTCACGTCCAGCAGCAGAAGATCTTTCACTTCGCCACCGAGCACGCCGCCTTGGATTGCCGCGCCAATAGCAACCACTTCATCAGGATTCACGCCCTTGTGGGGTTCTTTTCCGAACAGCTCTTTCACCAGCGCTTGAATCCGAGGCATTCGGGTCTGACCGCCTACCAGCACGACTTCATCAATCTTGCTGGCATCAACTCCGGCGTCTTTCATGCATTGTTTGCACGGTCCAACCGAGCGTTGAATGATGTCCTCAACCATCGATTCGAGCTTGGCACGAGTCAACTTCACGACCAGGTGTTTCGGACCGCTCGCATCCGCCGTGATAAACGGCAGATTGATTTCGGTCTCCATAGTCGTCGAAAGCTCGATCTTGGCTCGTTCCGCAGCGTCACGCAGACGCTGCAAAGCCATTTCGTTGCCTTTTCCACGCAGGTCGAGGCCTTCGTTCTTCTTGAATTCGTCGATCAGCCAGTCAACGATGCGTTGGTCAAGATTGTCGCCGCCAAGGTGAGTATCGCCGTTGGTGGCCTTCACCTCGATAACGCCTTCGCCGACTTCAAGGACTGAGATATCGAACGTTCCGCCGCCGAAGTCGTAAACAGCGATGGTTTCGTCTTTTTTCTTGTCGAGGCCGTAGGCTAAAGCTGCAGCTGTGGGCTCATTGATGATCCGCTTTACATCGAGTCCGGCAATTTGACCGGCATCTTTCGTAGCCTGGCGTTGGGCGTCGTTAAAGTACGCTGGCACAGTAATAACAGCTTCGGTGACTTTTTCACCGAGGTAATCTTCAGACGCCTTCTTCAATTTCTGCAAAATCATCGCCGAAATTTGCGGAGGCGTGTATTCCTTGCCTTGCGCCAAAACGGCGACGTGATCGCCAGACTGCACGACCTTGTATGGGACCATCTTTATTTCTTCCGTCACCTCGTCGTAGCGGCGTCCCATGAACCGCTTAATCGAGTAAACCGTGTTCTCCGGATTGGTGATTGCCTGGCGCTTTGCTACCTGGCCAACTAAACGCTCTCCGGTTTTGGTGAAGCCGACCACCGACGGGGTGGTGCGGCCACCTTCTTCGTTGGGTATAACTTTCGGCTCTCCACCCTCCATAACCGCGACGCAAGAGTTCGTGGTTCCGAGGTCAATTCCTATAATCTTTGACATATCCCTGCCCTCCGTAAAACCTACAAGTCCTTTAAAATCAGCAGCGAAACTGCAAGATGGACCCTAATAATAAGACTTGAGTGAATCGTTGTCAATGTTTAGATGCGGAGGTTGCCGGGGAGTTGCACAAAATCGGGAAGCCTACGGGCGTGGAGACAAGGATTCACCGATCTTAGCGGAATCCGCTATGCCTGTTTCGAACACCCATCCGTAGCTTTCCGAGAGGTGGCAATCCCCCACTGACCGAGTCAACGTGGAATCCCGTTCCATAAATAGTATTCCTGCTATACTTCCAGCCGCATTTGACTGTTCTCCAACTACGGCAATCAAGCGAGGATAACCAGCCAGCTTCCGCCGAAGAAAGCACAATCAGATAGCTCACCTCGAGGCTACTCGCTTGAAGAATATTTTCGTGGGGAACTTGGATTTCAACACATCGGAAGATGACCTGCGCCAGCTCTTCGCAGCTTATGGACAAGTGGATCGTGTGAGCATTATGACTGACCGGGACACGGGCCGCTCACGCGGTTTCGGATTCGTCGAGATGACCAATGCCGAAGAAGGCGAGAAGGCAATCGCCGCTCTCAATAACAGCCAAGTGGGAGGCCGCGCGCTGAATGTCAATGAGGCGCGTCCCAAGGTAGAGCGTGCCGGTGGCGGCGGAAGAGATCGCGGGGGTGATCGTGGTGGACGCGGTGGTGGCGGCGGTGGGCGGGGACGCTACTGAACCGTCGCGTGTCACTGTGCCCCGGAGACAACCGCTAAGCACCTCTCCGAAGTGTGGCAGAGTCATCACTTTTCAAAACGACTTTCCCAAAATTCTTTAGCTCCCCAGGAGCGATATTCCGCCGAGTTGCGCTCGGCCTGACAGCCGAGGGCGGCTGTCCCCACGCAAGCTGGCTTGCGATATCATTTGATCATCCGACTCGAAGGTCGGCCCGGACTCCGGCAGGGAGCAGTTTGTCTTTCCTCGATCAACTAAATCCGCAACAACGTGAAGCCGTCGAAACCACCGAAGGGCCTGTGCTTATCCTTGCCGGCGCGGGTAGCGGCAAGACGCGCGCGATTACCTACCGGATTGCCCATCTCATCGACAATCTTGGGGTCATGCCAGAGTCAATTCTGGCGATGACCTTCACTAACAAGGCCGCGTCGGAAATGGCAGAGCGAGTGGAGAAGCTCGTCGGTGGACTTTCGGTTGCAAAGCCTGCCATGGCAACGTTTCATTCATTTTGCGTACGGGTTTTGCGCCGCGACATCGAGGCGCTGCGCATTCCGTCCAGCGTCCCGGGAAATCCGCCAATCGGGTACACGAAGAACTTCGTCATCTACGACGAAAACGATCAGCAGCAATTGGTGAAGTCAGTGATGCGGCGGCTGGGCATTGATGACAAACAAACTACGCCGCGATCCGTGCTGGCTCATATTTCCTGGGCGAAGAATCACATGCTGGATCCGCAGGAAGTGTACTTGCAGTCGGCCGATCCCAAGACTGAACGGGTTGCGCAGATTTACGCGGAGTATAAAAAGGAACTCGCGAAAGCCAATGCTTTCGACTTCGATGATCTGCTGCTCGAGACGGTTCGCTTGCTCCGAGCCGCGCCTGAAGTCCGCGAATATTACAACCGTCGATATCCATACATTTTGGTCGATGAATATCAGGATACCAATCGTCCGCAGTACGAGTTGATGCGGTTGCTGGCCGGTTCCAAGCACAACGTTTGTGCCGTTGGCGACGAAGATCAATCGATCTATTCGTGGCGAGGGGCTGATATCCGGAACATTCTCGAATTCGAAAAAGACTTTCCGGAAGCGAAGATCATCCGGCTCGAACAAAACTACCGCTCGACACAGAACATTTTGCAGGCGGCCTCGGCGGTGGTTGCGAATAACGTTCAGCGTAAAGGGAAGAATCTGTGGACCTCTCGACAAGGAGGGACGAAGATCGGCTACTACGAAGCGCCGGACGGCGAAAATGAAGCTTTGTTTGTGGCCGACAAGATATCGAAATATTTGGGGGAAGCCTCCGAGCAAGGGGAAAACTCCAGAGTTGCAGTGCTCTACCGCACCAACTCGCAATCGCGTCTGTTTGAAGAAGCCATGCGCCGGTATCAACTGAAATATCACGTGGTAGGCGGTTTTTCGTTTTATGAGCGCGCCGAAATCAAGGACATGATTTCATATCTCAAAGTCATTCATAACGTAGATGACACGATATCTCTGCTGCGTGTGATCAACACGCCGGTGCGCGGCATTGGCAAGACCACGCTCGAGACTTTGGAACGGGTTGCGCTGGAGACTGGACTTTCGCTGTGGAATGCGATCAAGGAAACGATTCACCGTCAACTTTTGCCTCTCCGGGCGTTGGCCGCTCTGAAAAGCTTCACGGATCTTATCGAAGATGGACAGGCGATGCTCGCAGGTAGCTATGTTGAGCATTTTGAGGAATCGTCGCTCGGGGAGTCCGCGGAGATCACGGAAGGGCAATCGCGCGCCGCTTTGCGGCGATCGAAGGATCAACAATTGTTCGAAGACGCGACTTTCTTCGATCCCATGGCGTTTGATTTCGGTCCGGCGCCGCAACAGCCTCCCGAGCCCCTTACAGGCGATGATTCCGCAGCGTCGAGTGCTCCCGCATTTCGGGATCCGGGCTCTCCCGCGAACACTGCTGAAATTCTCAAATTTCTGATCGATCGCACAGGCTACATCAAGCTGCTCGAGGAAGAAGACACTCCTGAGGCGTATTCGCGAATTGAAAATCTGCGAGAGCTAGTAAACGCCGCAATGGACTCTCGCGATCGCGGAGAAACGCTGGATCAGTTTCTCGACCATGCTGCATTGGTCAGCGATGCCGATTCCTACGAGGCTGGCGCTCAGATCACCTTGATGACGTTGCACGCCGCCAAGGGGCTAGAATTTCCGCTGGTGTTTCTTTGCGGGCTGGAAGAAGGACTGTTTCCGCACTCGCGTACTTTCCTGCATCCCGACGACATCGAAGAAGAGCGCCGCCTGTGCTACGTCGGCATGACTCGCGCTATGGACAGCTTGATCGTCACCCGCGCCGTCTATCGCCGCAGGTACGGAACCGACCTGCCAGAAGCTAGCATCCCATCGCGATTCTTGGACGAAATACCGCCGCAGTTACTCGAAGAACTAGGGACACCCTCGCGTGGCCGAAGCACGTCGTGGGCCGGGGCACCCGCACCACACGAGCATGAAGTTAGTTCAACTCATTATGCCTATGAAGATGAGGACCAAAGCGTCAGTTGGGCTGCACGCAACAAGCAACGGCGGCAGGCGCCCGCGGTAAAGACGTACAACTCTATTGACAACATCGCGGAGTTCTTTGCGTCGCGAGGGAAGAAGTTTAGCCTGCCGAAATTGCCGGTTGAAGAGCCGAGGGGAGTGAAGGGATTTCGTCCCGGACAGAAGGTAAAACATCCCAAGTACGGCGAGGGCACCGTGTACCAACGCGAAGGCGACGGTGAAGAGGCCAAGATTACGGTACAATTTCCTCGCTTCGGTTTAAAGAAGCTGGTGGAAAAGTATGCGCAACTGGAACGCGCGTGATCTACTGAGTGTTCTAACTTTGTACGAGAGGACTAATGGCGAATACATCGAGTTTGAGTAAGGAAGAACGCAAGGCATCGAAACGCACCGCACGGAAGAAGCGTAAAGCGGACAAGCCGCTCAAGAAGCGGGAATACGCGCGAGGTTCAGCCAAGCGAAAGGTGAAGAAGCTGGCACGCGGGACATCGAAGCGGTAGATGAGCAGTCAGCACTAGCAAATGCGTATTGGCGCTCGGCATTCAGACTTGCTTGGACTGAATGCCGGGTGCTCAATTCCTAAATCCGTCGGAGCCTTGGTCTTTGGCTGAACTACCCACATCCGCCAACAAAACTATTCGAACATCTGACAGCCAACTCTTCTGCTGCAAATCAATCGATAAGCTGATTTCTGATGCGGATGAGCCCGAACACAGGCTGAAAAAGAGCTTGGGCCCGGTTTCGCTGACCGCGCTGGGAATCGGCGCGGTCATTGGATCTGGCATCTTCACCGTAATTGGGACGGCAATTGCCGGACAAAAGTTTGATACATCCTCAGTCCTGAACGCCCCGTTGCTTGATTATCTGATCCGGCACACCGCAACGCTTGGTCGCCCCGGGGCCGGGCCCGCGCTGGCGGTTTCTCTGATTCTTGTTGCGATTGTCTGCGCATTTACGGGCCTTTGCTATGCCGAGTTGGCTTCAATGATTCCCATCGCGGGCAGCGCGTATACCTACACCTATGCGACCATGGGCGAACTGATTGCCTGGATCATTGGATGGGATCTAATTCTGGAGTATGCAGTCAGCAATATGGCGGTAAGCGTGGGATTCGCCGCGCATCTGGTTGATATGTTCGACTGGTTTGGATTTCACCCCAGCCTGCGCTGGATTTCTCCCGCTTATCTACCGGCGGGCCTCACCGACTTAAAGGGTAATGTTCTTTATCCTCCCGGAATTCATTTCGGTTTTAACCTGCCAGCGTTCTTGGTTGTCATGATATTGACGGTTGTTCTGGTCCGCGGTATTCGTGAATCCGCCGAGGCCAACAATGTGATGGTGATTTTGAAGATCGCCGCCATTCTCGCCTTCGTGATCGTTGGAGCACAATATATCCATCCAACTTATTGGCATCCGTTCGCGCCCAACGGATGGTCGGGCATCCTGACCGGTGGCTCGATCATTTTTTTTACCTACATCGGCTTCGACTCCGTTTCGACGGCGGCGGAGGAGGCACGCAATCCCCAACGAGATCTACCCATCGGAATTATCGCAACTCTGGTCGTCTGCACCGTTCTCTACATTGGCGTGGCTGTGGTTTTGACGGGAATCGTGCCATGGCAATCCCTCATCGACGACGCCGCGCCAGTTGTGAACAGCATGAAGCGGTTGACCGTCCTCACCGGATCGCCGACATTGCACTGGGTCCGTTTAGGGGTCCTGTTCGGAGCAATGATGGGGATGATTTCCTCGTTGCTGGTCTTTCAGCTTGGCCAAGCTCGCGTGTGGTTCTCCATGGCGCGCGACGGCCTCATGCCGCGTATGTTCGGCCGGGTGCATCCCCGCTTTCGCACTCCGTCAACCGCAACATGGATTGCCGGTTTCGTAGTCGGCATACCCGCCGGTATTCTGGACATCGGCACTCTCGCTGACCTTTCCAACATCGGGACGCTTTTTGCTTTTGCGTTGGTTTCGATCGGGGTCATTATCCTTCGCTATCGCGAACCACAACGCCGTCGTGGATTCCGTGCGCCAGGCGGGATTGCCGCGCCGGTTCTCAGCGTGCTCTTTTGCGTTTTGCTTATGGCGGGATTGCCGATACTCACTTGGCTCCGGTTTTTTGGCTGGCTGGCGATCGGCCTGGGCATCTACGGTTTATATAGCCGCCACCACAGTGAATTTGCCGGGCCGAATCCGAATCTCTCGTAGAACTCGCTATTCTTCCGTTCAAAATCTACAATCCGAAGCATGGCAGTAGCCATACATCGCTCATCCGGCTCCTTTGCACTCTCAATCCCAAAGGCCGAATTGCATTTACATCTGGAGGGAGCCATTAGTCCTGCTACTGTCGTTGAACTAAAAAAAAGGCACGGGGAGACCGGCTCAATCGAGGACGTACACCGCCTCTACCGGTCACAGGGTTTTGTCGGCTTTCTGATGGCGTTCAAAGAAATAACCGGACTACTGCGGACAGCCGAAGACTACGAACTCATAACTTATCGCTTAATGGAAAAACTCAAGGCGGAAAACGTACTTCATGCCGAGGTTTACGTATCAGTTGGAGTATGTTTGTGGCGCAAACAGAATTTCGAGTCCATTTTCGAAGGCCTGGAACGAGGAAGGCAACGCGGCGAACGTGATTTTGGAGTCTCGCTACTCTGGATGTTTGACGCAGTTCGTCAATTTGGAGCGGAAGCTGCCATGGATGTTTTCCAGCACGCGGTAAAGTATCGTGACCGTCACGTCGTCGCCGTGGGGATTGGTGGGGACGAACAGAAGGGTCCAGCGGAACTTTTTCGCGATGCGTATGGCTACGCTGCAACAAATGGTTTGCGGCTAACCGCTCATGCCGGTGAAAACGCCGGACCAGAGTCCGTCTGGGGAGCCTTGAATCTGCAAGCGGAACGCATCGGACATGCGCTAACCGCCGTGCAAGACCCTGAATTAGTCGAGGAGTTGGCGACGCGGCAAATTCCGGTGGAGATCTGCCTTACCAGCAATGTCCGCACCGGTTGCTGTCCTTCTTTGCCGGAGCATCCTGTACGAGATTACTTTGATCGTGGTGTGATGATTACTTTGAACAGTGACGATCCAGCGATGTTCCACACGTCGCTTACTCGCGAATATGAATTAGCGCAGGAAAACTTCTCCTTTACAGATGAGCATCTGCGTGAGTTAGCGCGCAATTCTTTCGAGGCTTCGTTTCTCCCCGCGAACAGGAAGCTTGAGTTTCTTAATTTATTTGATTCCATCGCGGCCCGCTCTTAATACAGGCTACGATTTTCCCGCGGATACCGGCTCGGGCCTTTCAACCACCGCATCCAGGTGCTTGAGAGTTTCTTCCACTGTTAGGGAGTACATCTCTCGACCATCGCCCTCTCCGGACTCCAGGGCAGTCTTCAAATAATGTCCCGCAATCTCGATGGCTAGGGGATCGGTGATCGTTTTTCCCGTACGATTCTTGTACGTCACCCATGCAGGAAGCGGGAGCGCGACCCAGACCGGATGTCCATCCGCCAGGAATTTAATGTCCACGGCATCGGCATGGCGGGTGGCAATGGCCACAATCAGCGCCTGGTAAATACAATGCACTTCCTTTTTGGACCAACGGTCGGCGGCGGTAAAGTCCTGATACATGAGTGGTAAAACTATATCAATCAGATGGGCCGGGAGCAAACCGCGTCTGAGAACTGAGAACTGGGCTTATCCTCAACCGGCATTCGTTTATGATCGCTAATTGGAAGCGCATGAAAAATCTAGGGATTCTCTTGTCGGGGCGCGGGTCGAATTTTGAAGCGATCGCCAAAAACGTCGCCTCCGGGGACATTCGGAATGCGCGGATCACGGCTGTTATTTCCAACAAACCTGACGCCCCGGGTCTCGACCTTGCTCGCGGCTTCGGATTGAACTCAGTTGTCATTCCTTCAAAGGGCAAGCAGCGTGAAGCGCATGATCGCGAAGTGGTCGCCACCTTGCAGGAACACAAAGTGGATCTGGTTTGCCTCGCGGGATACATGCGGCTGCTCTCGCCCTGGTTCGTGCGGCAGTTTCCACGTCGCATTCTGAACATCCATCCTTCGTTATTGCCGGCCTTCCCCGGACTGGAGGCGCAAGAACAGGCATTCGCCTATGGAGTGAAAGTCACCGGATGCACCGTGCACTTTGTCGACGAAGAACTCGATCACGGCCCGATCATTGTGCAGAAGGCGATTCCCGTGCTCGACGCCGATAATGAGCAAACGCTCGCAGCAAGAATTCTGGAACAGGAACACGCGGCTTATTCCCAAGCAATCAATATTGTTTTGGATGCAAAGCACGAAATAGTCGGGCGGAGGCTTGTGCTGACACGGACCACATAGGAGCGGATGGTAGCGTCCATGGTCTACGTGGCCTACCGCTATAATCGTTACCCTATGCCCACGTTTCTTCCCGTTGACGAACAACTTGCGTACATCAAGAAGGGTTCCGCTGAAATCATTCGCGAGTCCGAACTTCGCGCAAAGCTTGAAAGATCTAAAAGTAAGGGTGAGCCTCTTCGCGTAAAGGCTGGATTCGACCCCACCGCGCCTGACCTCCATCTCGGACACACCGTCCTTCTTCGCAAGCTCAAGCACTTTCAGGATCTCGGGCATACCGTCACTTTTTTGATCGGCGATTTTACGGCTATGATCGGCGATCCCACTGGCCGGTCGGTTACCCGCCCTCCGCTGAGCTCTGAAGACATCATGCGCAACGCGAAGACCTACATGGCGCAGGTTTACAGAATTCTTAACCGGGCGACCACGCAGACCCGTTTTAATAGCGAGTGGTTTGACAAGATGAAAGGAGAAGACTGGGTTCGACTCGCGGCTAAGTTTACGGTTTCGCAAATGCTCGAGCGCGAAGACTTTCATAAGCGCTTTCAGGAAGAAAAACCAATCGCTATGCACGAGCTTCTTTATCCGCTGGCGCAAGGATACGACTCCGTGGCGCTCAAGGCCGACGTTGAACTAGGCGGCACCGATCAGAAATTTAACCTGCTGGTAGGACGCGAGCTACAACGAAGTTTCGGCCAGGAATCGCAGGTAGTGCTTACCATGCCAATTCTCGAAGGTCTCGACGGAGTGCAGAAGATGTCGAAGTCATACGGCAATGCGATTGGCATCCAGGAAGCGCCGCTCGAAATGTACGGAAAAGTAATGTCGGTTTCAGACGAAATGATGTGGAGATATTACGAGCTGCTAACCGACGTGCAACTTCCAGAAATCGAAAAGATGAAGCGCGAGTCGCATCCCATGGATGCCAAGAAGGACCTCTCCCGAAGAATTGTGACTGACTTCCATTCGCCAGAAGCGGCGGCGAAAGCGGCTGAGGACTGGGCGAAGCAATTCCAAAAGCATGAAATCCCCGAGGATGTCGAAGAGGTCACAGTCGAACTGACTGAGGACAAGGTGAGACTGGATAAGCTACTCGCGCTTGCCGGTTTGGCAGACTCGGTAAGTGATGCCGCGCGAAAGGTGAAGCAGAAAGCTGTAAAGGTAAACGGTGAGTTGAATACCGATCCGGCTACTTACCTAGATGTTAAACAGCAGATTACCTTGCAGGCGGGCCGAAAGATAAAGAGGGTTCGCTTTAAGCCTACCATCTGAACAATTCCATCCGACAATCAGCTGTCATCCTGAGCGAAGCAAACCGATTCGTGTGCGATGGTTTGCGAAGTCGAAGGATCCCTCGCTGTGCGGCGGCGGCTGCCTTTTCGAGGGGAATTTCTAGCCCCACGCCCTCACATCAGCTTTCTCAATCGGAATTATCTGTCGAATCCCTTGGCCGTCATGCACCCGACGTGTTAACTTCCTTCTGCCGTCCGCATGGCATTTCTCTTCAAACGCGACAAGTCTGGTCCGGCGCCAGTGGTTCATCCGTTGCAGGCCACTATTCCACACATCCAGGATGCTGAGTTCAACGCGTTCTATTACGGGCAGCGAAAGGGCGGAGATTTCTACGATTTTATGCGCGTCGACAATGGGCGAATTTTGTTTGGCCTGTTGGACGTAGCCGGGCCGCTCGAAGAAAATCGAACCGTCGTTTGTGCCGTCCAAGACAGTTTCCGCAAAGACGGCTCCGAGCTTTTTATTGGTGAGGACATCAACGAATCCGAAGCCATGATCGAGTTAGGAATCCGTATCAATCGCAGCATTCTTGATACCGAGAAGGGATTGCGATCCTGCCCGGCATTTCTCGGCTGCTACAACGAATTCACAGGTATCGTCTGTTACGTCAATTCCGGACACACGCCCGGGCTTGTACGGGACGGATCAGGACTCTCCGAACTAGGCGCGACAGGCCTTCCGCTGGGATTGTTTTCCCATGCGCCAAGTGATGCATCCCTGGTTTTTTTGGAGCCGGGCGCCGCCTTGCTTCTGGTCTCGCGCGGCGTGCTGGAAGGCAAGCGCAAGGGCGAAGAATTTGGGCTGGAACGGGTAAAGGATGTTTTTAAGCAAACCGCATCCGAAAGTCCGAAAGAGCTTTCCCTCAGTGTGCTTAACGCGCTGCGCCAGTTCATGAATACACCTCCCACGCATGACGATGTCACCGCGCTTGCTTTATTTCGACACTCGAGCTGAGGAGTCGACCCGGCTATCCGTAGATGGGAAGGGCGTGGAAGAGCGGCGCCTTCAGCGCCGCGTTATCCCCAAATGATGAGGTTACGCGGCCGTGAAGGCGCCGCTCTTCCACGGCCTTGGCGTCTCTGCCTAGTTTTTCGTAAATCCGAGCTCTGGTTGGAAGGCTGTTTCGGAGTTACAATTTGAATAACGACTCTTTCATTTTTATGCGGAATCTATTCCTCAGTTTGCTGTTTCTATCCTTTGCGGGTGCTTCTGCCCGATCTGCTGACACCGTGGTCGAGCAGATTGTCGCGCGGGTGAACAATCAGATCATTACGCAGACCGAATACCAGCGGAACGAGGAAGACCTAAAGCAGGAAGCCCAGCAGCAGGATCCCGCGAACGCTCAAAAGATTGTTGCCGATGGCCAAAAGGACGTTCTTCGCGGAATGATAGACCAACAATTGTTGCTTGAAAAAGGGAAAGACCTCGGCATCACCGCGGATACGGAACTCGTCAAGAAATTGGATGAGATGCGGAAGTCGATGAAGCTCGATAACATGGAAGATCTCGAAAAAGTGGCCCAATCTCAAGGTGTTTCGTTCGAGGACTTCAAACAGTCGACAAGAAACCAGATAATAAGCCAGCAGGTCATCGGAAGAGAAGTCGGCTCTCGTGTCACGATTAGCAAGGAAGAAGAACAGGAATTTTATGACCAGCATAAGACCGAATTGGCTCAACCGGAGCAGATAAAGCTCAGCGAAATTCTGGTCTCGACCGACAAAGGTACCGGGGATGAGGCCGCCAAGCTTGCCGCTGCGAAGGCTAAGGCGGAAGACCTGCTTGCGCAGATTCGCAAGGGAGCCAATTTCGACGACATCGCTAAAAAGAACTCCGATGGTCCAACCGCCGCTCAGGGTGGAGACCTCGGCTATTTCAAGCGTGGAACTCTGGCAAAAGAACTCGAAGATCTCACCTTTGGGTACAAATCGGGAGAAGTATCCGACGTAATCCGAACCAAACAGGGCTTTGTTATTTTGAAGGTGACCGATCACCAGAGCGCTGGAATTCCCCCGATGAAGGACATCGAGCCGAAAATTATGGACGCGCTGTACATGCAGAAGCTCCAACCCGCGCTCCGGCAATACCTAACCAAACTGCGCGAGGAAGCCTACATTAAAATCGCAGACGGATACTCGGACAGCGGGGCCAGCCCGAACCAAACCAACCCGGTTGAGACAAATACGAAAGCCGCGAGCGCAAAAGAACTCAAAAAGAAGAAAAAGTTTGGAGTGTTTTAGGTTAAGCTGGGCAGATTCCTGACACTAGTCCGCTGACAGAGCTATCGGAGCCCGGCAATTATGAAGGAATTCTTCTTATCTGATTGCTCCGATCACGAAAATAAAGTCGTCACCTCCAGCTTCGTGGTTGTTACCAAACAGGTCAAACCCAAGAAGTCAGGCGAGCCTTATCTCGCGCTCACGCTTGGCGACCGTTGCGGCCAGATCGAAGCCAAGATGTGGGACAACGTTGAGGAGGTTCTCGACGCTTTTGAGCAGGATGATTTCCTAAAAATCAAAGGACTAATCAATAAATATAAGAACCGGTTTCAGATCACTATTCACAAGCTTCGCCGCCTAGGCGATTCAGAAGTAGATTTTTCCGACTACCTTCCCAAAACTACGAAAGACATTGGCGAATTGTGGCGGACTTTGTCGGACTTCGTGGCCAGTTTTCAAGACACTAACCTGAAAGCCCTGGTGGAATCTTTCATGGCGGACCCGGAGATCGCCGAAGCCTATCGCAACGCCCCTGCAGCAAAGACCTTACATCACGCCTATATTGGTGGACTGCTTGATCATGTTGTGTCGCTCTGCCGGTCGTGCGACCTGGTTTGCCGCAATTATCCCCAAGTAAATCGCGATTTGCTTCTGACCGGCGCTTTTCTTCACGATATTGGCAAAATCCACGAGTTGACATTCAGCCGGGGATTTTCCTACACCACGCGAGGCCAACTACTCGGGCATATGGTCATCGAGCTGGAGATGCTGCAGGCAAAGCTGGCCAAGCTTCCCGATTTTCCGCCCGAAATGAAGACGCTGCTTGAGCACCTGATCATCAGTCATCACGGACAGTATGAATTCGGGTCTCCAAAGCTGCCGATGTTCCCCGAAGCGCTAATGCTGCACTATCTGGATGACCTTGATTCCAAGATGGAAAGTATGCGTGCACACGCCGAACGGGAGGGGAATGCCGAGAGCCCGTGGACTGGCTACAACCCGTCGCTCGGGCGGTCGGTGCTGAAAACGGGCAAGTTTTTGGAGAGGAAGCCTGTGGAAGGTGCTTCGGCTTCGCCAGGCCTAGCGGCTGAGCTGCCGACGCCAGTCTCGGATGTTCCACAAGAAAACTCGGAAACTACGAGCGTGACAGTCGCATCGACAGAAAAAGCCTAATGGCATCGCGCCACTCTATCTCAGCCGTTGTCGCTTCCAGCGCGCTTCCACGTGATCAAATCGCCGATCGTTGAGCCGCCGGTGCTTGCGACCGGCTGCTTATAGGCTTCCACTTCCGAGCGCGAGGCTTCCTCTCCCACGGCCTTTATGCTCAGGCCGACTTTCTTTTCTTCGGGATTCATTTTGATAATTTTGAAATTGTGCTCGAGGCCGGGTTCAAGCGTTATTTGCTGACCGTTGGCATCGATGGCTTCAGAGTTATGGCAGAGACCTTCGACGCCATCGGCAATTTCTACGAAAGCGCCAAAGCTCGCAACACGCAACACTTTCCCGTGCAGCACATCTCCGAGATGATGAGTCTGGAAGAACGTTTCCCATACATCCGGCTGAAGCTGCTTCACGCCCAGCGAGAGCCTTCGCTTGTCAGGTTCGATTGCAAGGACGACTGCCTTAACGCGATCCCCTTTTTTCAAAATTTCCGACGGATGCTTCACCCGTTTGGTCCAGCTTAAGTTGCTGACGTGAACCAGGCCGTCGATTCCCTCATCGATTTCCACGAAAGCACCGAAGTCGGTCAAATTGCGGACTCGCCCCTCGACGGTGGCGCCCACGGGATACTTGTGATGAAGCTCATCCCAGGGATTGGCCGCAAGCTGCCGCATGCCGAGAGAAATGCGCCGCTCCTGCGGATTCACATTTAGGACTACGCAATCGACCTGGTCTCCAACGTTAACCAGCTTCGAAGGATGCTTGATTCGTTTTGACCAGGTCATCTCGCTGACGTGAACCAGTCCCTCAATTCCCTGCTCCAGCTCGACGAACGCACCGTAATCCGTGACGCTGATGATTCGTCCACTCACATGCGCGCCCACCGGATAGCGATGCTCGGCATCGAGCCATGGGTCCGGCGTGAGCTGTTTGAATCCTAATGAAACGCGCTGTTTGTCCTTGTCAAACTTCAAGACCTTTACCTGAATCTGATCGCCGACATTCACCAGGTCGCGGGGATGAGTCAGCCGTCCCCAGGACATATCCGTGATGTGCAGCAAGCCGTCAATTCCGCCCAGGTCGACAAACGCGCCATACTCGGTGAGGTTCTTGACCACCCCCGTCAGTATGCCTCCTTCTTCAAGGTGCTCCAAGGTCTTCGACCGCTTGTCGCTTTGTTCTTCTTCCAGCAACTGCTTGCGGGAGACTACGATATTCCCGCGTTTCTTATTGAGCTTTACGATGGCGACTTCAAGCTTCTCACCCTTGGCATTGTCCAAATTGCGAACTGGGCGTAGATCCATTTGCGAGCCCGGCAGGAAGGCTCGGGCGCCCATAATGTCGACGGTTAGACCACCCTTGATCCGCTCGATCACAACGGCCTGGATGGGCTTTTTCTCGTTATAAGCCTTCTCGATTTCGTCCCACGCGCGCAGCCGCTGCGCCTTTTGGTGAGAGAGGTTGATGTAACCCTCCTCAGTCTGACCCTTATCGCGCATGACATTAATTTCGTCGCCGGGCTGGAATTTTGGCTTGCCGTCGTGATCCAACACCTCGGCCAAAGGAAGCATTCCCTCGGACTTTGCACCAATGTCGACTACGACATGAGTGGCGGTCAGTTTTAGTACGGTGCCTTTGACAACGTGGTCCTCGCTGGCCGCCTCTTCGCTTTCAGTGGTGAAGGTCTCGAGGGCAGATGCGAAGTCATCTGCGGTTGTGGTGGCTTGTTTGTCTTCCTGACTTGAATCTTGGTGGACCGGATTTTGATGGGAACTCTCCGGGTTGCCACTTGAAGGTGAACCCACACTGGTGTTCGCTACCGGTTCAGGCATAACTTCAGTCATGGTTGAGGTTGCGGAATCCTGGTTGTGGGCGGTGTTGTCGTCGAGCAAGGTTATGGCCTCTCTGCGGTGTTCTCGCACGGCGTGCGGGATGGATACGGGCTGTTCAGCAGACTGCTGGTGAGAGTCTCAGGTTGTGATGGGCCCGTCCTGGCGAACGGACTTGAACAATCCCAGCGGTCGGACGTTTAAGAACACATACCCGCGTCCCAAGGGAACACTTCGACTATAGCAACCGCTTTAGAACAGTGTCAAACATCAAACTGTAACATTCCTGCACAATTTCAGAACGTTAGGTCAGGGGCAACCTGGCGAAGTTCGCAGTAGGGGAAGATAGCGCGTCCGATTGGGACGAATTCCGGCGCCTCGCAATCATCTGTTAATCTGCGGAGCGAGATGGATTATCTTTGGACTCCTTGGCGCTTCGCCTATATCACTGGCCAACAAGTCACCGGATGCATATTTTGCGAGCTTCCGAAATTGGAGGACAGCAAGGCTCTGATCGTCTATCGCGGTCAGCATTGCTACATCATCCTTAACAGCTTTCCATACACCTCTGGACACGTCATGATTGTCCCGTTTGCACATCTAGACCAACTGCAAAAGCTTCCTGTCGAGGCCGCCCACGAAATGATGAACTTGGCACAAAGGATGGAAACCGTGTTGCGTGAACTCTACAATCCAGAAGGACTGAATCTGGGGATGAACATTGGCAAAGCCGCAGGCGCTGGAATCGCTGGACACATCCACATGCATGCCCTACCCCGCTGGATCGCGGACGCAAACTTTATGTCGGTTGTCGGAGAAACGCGCGTACTTCCGGAAAGCCTGGAAACTACTTATAAGCGGATAAGGGCGGCACTTCCCTAGGAGTATGAAACGTCACTCTGAGTGATTTGTGGGATCGTAGTAGCTCGGAGTGACGTTCCTGTCGGAGAAACAGCCCCATGTATATTTACAGGGCTATGTTAGGGGAAACATAAAGCAAGTGGCGGGGAGCATTTGTCACGAATTTGTAAAATCGTCGAATCTTGGACTTCGCCTGGACAGCCGGGGGCGGCTGTCCCTACGCAAGCCCTACCAGTTCCTCCATTTTCTTTTCATCGATCACCGTAACCCCTAACTCTTTGGCTTTGTCCAGCTTTGATCCTGCATCTTCTCCTGCGACCACGTAGTCGGTCTTCTTACTGACTGAGCCAGAGACTCGACCTCCTGCATCCTCGATCAGTTTCTTTGCTTGGTCCCGGCTGTACCGGGCCATGGAACCAGTGAGCACAAACGTTTTTCCTGCCAAGTGAGTCCCGCGCTGTTTTTTCTTCCCGGCCAGGGCGAGTCCGGCCTTCCGCAATTGTTCGACCAACTCCTGGTTCTTCGGTTCTCGGAAGAATTCCGAAATACTCTCCGCGATCCGCGGGCCGACCTCCTTCACCTGTTGAAGCTCTTCTTCACTGGCATTCATGAGCGCATCCATCGATCCGAAGTGATCAGATAGAAACTGCGCAGTCCTCTCGCCAACGAATCGAATGCCCAGCCCAAAAATCACCCGCTCAAGAGGAAGCTTTTTAGAGGCTTCGATTTCTTTGAGCACGTTCTGAGCCGACTTTTTTCCCATTCGCTCAAGGTTCAGCAGGTCTGATTCGGTGATCTTATAAATGTCAGCAACGTTCTTGACCATCGCGCGATCGGTAAGCTGGTTCACTAAGGCTTCGCCCATGCCGTCAATATTCATCACCCCGCGGGACGCGAAGTGGAGGATGGTTTCCCGAAGCTTTGCAGGACAGTTGGCATTCACGCAGCGGTAATCCACTTCGCCTTCAGTGCGAACGACGTGTGTACCGCAGATTGGGCACTTTTCGGGCATGTGAAAGGATTTGGTTCCACGCGGATGGTCTTTGTCTTCGACTACGCGGTTAATTTTCGGGATAACGTCACCGCCGCGTTCTACCTCCACCCAATCGCCGATCTTCACTCCAAGGCGTTCAATTTCATCAATGTTGTGAAGCGTCGCGCGGCTTACCGTGGTCCCTCCGATAAAAGCCGGCGTTAGCGCCGCCACCGGGGTCAATTTCCCGGTTCGGCCGACCTGCACGAGAATGTCTTCAATCTTGGTAATCCCCGATCGTGCGGCATATTTGTAAGCAATTGCCCAGCGCGGCGCTTTCCCAGTAAACCCAAGTTCCCGTTGTAGCGAGGTCTGGTTCACTTTGATTACGATGCCGTCAATTTCATAGGACAAGCTCTCGCGCCTGGGTTCCTCTTTTTGGATGAATGCCCAAACCTCGTCAAAGTTCTTCGCCACTACGCGAGCTGGATTCACTTTGAATCCTGTTGCGGCGAGCGCGTTTAATGTTTTCCAGTGCTGATCGAAATAAGTAGCGCCATTTGTCAGCAGCGCATAGGCAAAATAATCAAGCCGTCGTTGAGCAGTGATACTCGGCTCAAGCTGGCGAACGGTTCCCGCGGTGGCATTTCGCGGATTCACAAATGCCGGCAGTCCCTTGTTGACCCGATCTTCATTCATCTTCTTGAATGATGCGATCGGCATCAGCATTTCGCCGCGCACTTCGAAGTCGCCTGGAATACCAGCTTTCTTCAGCTTCTCTGCTGAAATCGAGAGGGGAATAGATCGCACGGTGCGAACGTTCGATGTGACGTCTTCGCCAATTGTGCCGTCCCCGCGCGTGATGCCGCGAACCAGCTTGCCGCCTTCGTAATGCAAGGCCAGCGACATGCCATCCAGCTTAAGCTCGCAGACGTATTCAATATCCTCGCGCCCAGCTAATTCATGAACACGCCGTTCCCAACTGCGCAAATCGTCAACGTTGTATGTGTTGTCCAGCGACAACATTGGCGACGAATGGGGCGCTTTGAGAAACCCCTCGCGAGGTTTGCCGCCGACGCGTTGGGTGGGAGAATCGGGCGTGATCAGTTCGGGATGTTCAGCTTCAATTTGTTTCAGCTCGTTCATGAGCTGGTCAAATTGGGTGTCGGTGATCTCGGGATCGTCTAGGACGTAATAACGGTATTCGTGATGGCGAATCTGGTCGCGCAGAGCTTCGATTTTCTTGGGAAGGTCCTTAGCCATCGGTGAGGATTATAATCGCGCGATTAGCCGATGGGGCCCTCATACAGCGGCCATAGCTGATTGCCAATTACCCGATATACCACGTAGCCGCTTCCGGTGTCCGAAACGCGACGGAATAGCAATTCACCGCCGCCATCGCCATCCACGTCCACTGCGTCAATCAGATCCAGACGTGGCAAGACATCCAGATGCTGGTTGTCGGTCACGTTTGATAGGGCCTTGTGAAGATCGCCGTAAATATCTTCACGAGCGACCAGGGTAAGCAGATAGCCGTCCGGCGGACGAGAATTATCGGCCGCGTGCGACACGGGCATTTTTGCTTTTGCCGTCATAATCAGCACGGGTTCGTTACTGTTCGATAGATCGAAAACATGAAATTGGACATCATCAAAAGTTGGTTGCGGCGCTTTCGCTGCCTTGGTTTTGTGGGATGAAGGCGGTAGTGTTTTTGCAGCAGTCGTCGGCGACAGAACTTTATCGCGAGCGTTCACTTCCGCTGCGGCAAGCGCCAACATTCTCGTCCGCAATTCGCGCTCCTCATCCGGCTTCATATTGAACGTATAAGGACGCGGCTCGGGTCCACCCGCATCAGAGACTGCTGGAATGAGCTGAATGTTAGGAGCCTGAACCCCAGAAGATGCAACAGCTTTTGGTGAAGCGGGAGTGGATGCCTTCGTTACCGTCGGTGTGGGAACGGCGAGCCTGTTTCTCGCTTCCGGCCGTCCGTCGCCTCGCCGCAGACGTGGCCTGTCCGGATCATTTTCATCGGAAGCGGTAGATGGTTCGGGAGAAGACGGTTCGGGTGGTTGCGCAGCAGACGCTGTGGTCGAGGAGCTTGCGGTCGTTCCCGACTGAGACGCACTCGATGGCGAAGTCTTTCCCGGCGGATTAGAAGTTGGTTTGGTCGCATCCGCAGATGGACTTGATGTGGTTCCCGCAGCCGGTGTGGCAGCGGGAGAACTGGTCTTGTCCGGGTCGGGCCGGTTCGACGCGGCGCGGCGAAGCTTCGGCGGACCCTCCTGATCGTCTTCGTTCTTCTTTGCTGCTTTGGCTTTGGCTGCGGCCGCTGCTTTCTTTTTCTCAGCCGCCGCCTGGATTTCCGCCGCCGATTGCCATGTCCCCTCTCCTCGCCATGTGCGGTCTCCCGTTTGCGCGGTCCTTACTGTGAACAATCCCTGCGATACTCCAGTGCGAAATGCCTCATAAACGGTCCCAGAATCCAAAGATATCGGTACCGGAGAGGCTTTGTATTCCGCGGCATCGTAAAATTTGCCGTCGACCATGATGACGATTGGAATCAGATGGGCTTTGCCGTTTGGAGCGAGTTCGATGAGCCCCGTGGCTCGCGGGCCTTTGTCCGCAGGCTCGCGGTGGGCGCGCTGCGCGAGTACAATCTGGACGGCGAAGAATCCAATCGTCGCGAAAACGGACGTCGCGAGAACGACCCTCGCCGCAGCCAAAATTCGTACAACTGAGTTGTTGGACTTCGAAGCACACGGAGAAAATGCCATGATCGATATCAATGATAAAGCTCCCGACTTCACTTTGCCCGATCAGAATGGTAAAGATGTGTCACTCAAGGATTTGCGCGGAAAATACGTCGTACTCTTCTTCTATCCTCGGGCAGATACTCCCGGCTGCACCATCGAGGCATGCGAGTTCCGCGACTCTTATAAGAAGATGCAGAAAACCGGGGCCGTACTGCTCGGAATCTCGCCCGACCAGCCTAAAGACCAGAAGAAATTCGAGGAAAAATTCAGCCTACCCTTCACGCTGCTAGGCGATGCCGACAAGAAAATCTGCGAAGCCTTCGGAGTGGTTCAGGAAAAGAACATGTATGGAAAGAAAGTTATGGGAGTAGCGCGGACGACTTTCATCATCGGTCCGGGTGGAAAGATTAAACACGTCTTCCGCAAAGTAAAGCCAGAAGGCCACGCGGAGGAAGTGCTGGCGTACTTGAAAAGCGTCGCCGGGGACGCGGCGTAGCGTCCTTGAAAAGGCGCGCCGTATGTCCTTTGATCTGAACAACGGCGGGGCTGAAGGCCCCGCCTTTCAAAGCCTTCTTCCGTGTCCAAATCACTGCACAAATACACGCACGTCCTTGCACGCAGTTTTTACGACCGCGATCCACGGGACGTGAGCCGCGAACTTCTCGGAAAGGTGTTGGTCCGACGCGATAGGAAGAAATTCCTCGCCGGACGAATCGTCGAGGTTGAAGCATACCTCGGAGAAGACGATCCCGCCGCCCACTCCTTCGCCGGACGCACCGCCCGCAATGCGGTCCTCTTCGGCCCTCCCGGATACGCGTACATCTACTTTATTTATGGCAATCACTATTGCCTGAACGTCTCGTGCCTCCCCGACGGCATCGCAGGAGGAATTCTGTTCCGCGCCCTCGAACCCCTCGAGGGAATCGAGGAAATGGCTCGCCTGCGAGAGGTTACGGTGGACAAACCCAGCGATCTACGGAAGCTGACCAGCGGCCCGGGGAGACTAGCGGACGCGTTCGGCATCACCCGCCAGCGGGACAATGAAAAAGATCTGACCGACGCAAGCTCCGATCTATTCATCGTCGAGGACGGCTGTCGTCCCGACCGAATCCAGGTCACCCCGCGGATCGGCATCAGCAAAGCCGCCGAGCGGCCCTTGCGGTACATCATTGCGGGAAACCCGTTCGTTTCCGGGCCGACAACTACTCGGCAGGCTGGTTAGAGGGGTGCGCCAGATATGTCAGCCTCCGCCTTCATCAGATCGAGGGCCTCTATTAGAGTTGGCGTTGGGCTTCAATTGCACACTCAGCAAGCGCTCCCAAGGCCACTGCCGCTTCGGACGGATTTTCAGTCCCGAAAGAATCCAGGTATTCGTTGATCGCGGAAATGTAAGGCATTACCGAAGCAACGAAGCATTGCAACTCCTCGAGCGATGCATGCGCAATCAATCCACTACGTGCTTCGTCGTCGCCCACCGCCCATTTCAGTATCAAGTCAGAGAGGCCCCCGAATTGGGCAGGCAGCACAACCGCATCCAATTTCTTATCAAGGGTTGGCATCTCTTCGGCTAAAGTGCACAGAGCTTCGATCGCGAACATCACCTGATCATGCGAGTCGCGATGAAGATAAACGACAATTCCGTTCCGATAGATATGCACACTTTCTGTACCTGAAGGCTGTAGAGCGATCAACGCGCGTTGGAGAGCCTTTGACTTCAAGAATTGCGCGACGTCGGTGTCGGATCGCCGTGAAAAGACAGGAAGTGAAGAGAATCCTGGTATTCGGAAAGAACTGTTTACCAACTGAAATACTTGGTCTCGTCGATTGATCGAACAGACATCAACGTCAAAGCTACCGGACACCACGACTACCACAAATTCGCTATTGGCGCGAAGTGTAACTTTATGTCCCTTGCGCTCGATGTCGAGTTTGTGGCGAAAGATGTCTCCCGGCAGTGCCAGATGCTCCCATGGGCGCTCAGAATCAACAGGGCTGGTGCAGACATTTGGATCAAACAAATTTGTGCCCCGGACACCTGTCTGAAATTGCTGAGCAACTCCTTTCAAGATTTCTACTGGGTCTGCCATCGTTCGATAACCACTTGGAGTCCTTTCCACGAAAGTTTACGCGGTACGGGGCCCCAGGTTGGGGAGTTACAAAACACCGCCAAGCTACCCGCTGAGCGAATCGCGAAGGCAAGCGCTTGTTTACGATAGCTTCTCTGAACTAAGGCGTCCTTCGACTCTAGCCAAACACTTTCTTCTCACTGCCTAGCACCACATTGTCGATCAACCGTGTAGTCCCAACAAAGCCTGCCACGGCGGCCAACGCTGCTTTTTTTATTTCCGTAAGTGACTCAAGGCTGTCGGGGTCCACGATCTCCAGATAATCCAGCCTAGCAAGTTTCTCTTCCATGAAAATTCTCTTCCCGGCGTCAGCGAGCCTGGCTGCGTTTCGCTCTCCCTCTGCGAACAGCTCTTGCACTCGCTTCAAAGCCCGGTAAAGCACCAGTGCAGCCTTGCGTTCCTGAGCAGTCAGATAAGCGTTGCGAGAGCTCATCGCCAAGCCGTCAGGTTCGCGGAGAATCGGGCAAGCTTCGATCGCAACGGGAAAATTCAAATCCCGAACCATACGCCGGATGATTGCCAACTGGGCCGCATCTTTCTGTCCGAAAAAAGCAACGTCGGGTTCCACGATGTGAAAGAGTTTTGAAACGACGGTCGTTACGCCGCGAAAATGACCCGGGCGCGATTTGCCGCAAAGCTTGTCACTGAGACCTTCGACAGTGACGTGCGTTGCTGCTCCCGCCGGATACATTTCCTCAACCGAAGGCGCAAAAAGAAAGTCCACGCCTTCTTTTTTCAGCAGTTTGCAATCGCGATCGAAATCCCGAGGATATTTCCCCAGGTCTTCACTTGGTCCGAACTGCAGGGGATTTACGAAAATTGAAGCTGCGACCGCATCGCATTGCGATTTCGCGGCGCGAATTAACGAAAGATGTCCTTCATGGAGCGCACCCATCGTGGGCACAAGGCCGAGGCGCTTGCCGCCGTGTCGCGCCGCGCGGGAAGCAGCCCGCATGTCGGGAATCTTGTCCTGGAAAATCTGCATTCGAAACGAAACGCGCAACTACCGCCTCATTGCCCGCTTGCGTTCTAGCACCGTATCCAACGCCGCTTTCGTTTCTTTGGGCAGATGATATGACTCCCGATCTGCCGGATACTGCCGCGACCGCACGTCTTCCCGAAAGACGCGAACTGCGTTTTTAATCAGCGCCGCTGCGTCGCCGTATTGACGAACGAACTTTCCAGCCGGAGCAAAAGTCAGATTGAGGATGTCGTGAAACACCAGCACTTGCCCGTCGCAATCCGGGCCTGCCCCAATGCCGATTGTCGGAGTACTAACCTCGGCGGTAATCATTCCCGCTACCTCTCGCGGAATTCCTTCCAGATAAATGCACGCCACACCCGCTCGATCCAATGCAACGGCGTCGCGCATGAGCTGTTCAATGTCAGCCAGCGACTTTCCCTGGACTTTGTATCCGCCCATGACGTTGACCGACTGCGGAGTGAGTCCAATATGCCCAGCGACGGGAATCTCGGCGTCGATAATGCGCCGAATCAGGTCGGCACGCTTTTCGCCGCCTTCAATCTTTACAGCTTCAGCGCCATCTTTCACGAATCGAGTTGCTTTGCGTACGGCGTCTTCCGCACTGGCGTGATAAGAGCCAAACGGCATGTCCGCGATCAGCAAGGCATGCTTCACGCCGCGGCGCACCGCCCGCACGTGGTGAAGCATTTCGTCGACGGTGACCGAAAGCGTGTTTTCGTAGCCGAGAACGGTCATTGCCAGCGAATCGCCGACCAGGACAACATCAATGCCGGCCTCATCCACGAGGCGCGCGGCGGGATAGTCATACGCAGTCAGGCAGGTGATCGGTTCGTGATTGCGTTTGCTTTCTCGAAGGGAACCGACAGAAATCTTGTGGCGAGAATCGCCGATTGGAGTGATGCTCACAAATCCTCCAGTGCCCCTCCGCGCGGCGGATAGAGCCTGTGTAGATGCATCACGATTCTATTCTCGGGGAGGATATTAGTCCATGTCGGAAAGACCTCGATAAACTCCAGTTTTCCGGCCTAAAGCGCCTTATCCCGTTAAAAACAATCGACAAAGATTCAGGCTTACACTCTTTACCGCATCGGTTAACATAATAGATATGAGAAAGAACGGACCCTTGTTCGCCATATTAATGCTCGTCATCCTAATGTTGTTGGGAGTCTCCTTTGGCTGGTCGCAGGCAGGCATAGATCCCGCGTTGCAACCGCCCAAAGGCGCGAAGGTCGCCATCGTTGTTTTCGAAGACCTGCAATGCCCAATGTGTAGAACCACTGCGCCGTTGCTGAAACAAGCGGGAAAAACCTATAAAATTCCTTTGATCATCCACGACTTTCCGCTTCCAATGCACAACTGGTCCTTCGAAGCCGCGGTTACGGCGCACTATTTCGACGCCCACTCGAAGGAACTTGGGACTGACTATCGCGACTACATTTATGAGCACCAGGTGGAAATTACTCCGCAGAACCTGCGCAGCTTTTCCGACAAATTTGCCGCGGACCACAAAGTCTCATTGCCCTTCGTGATCGACCCTCAAGGGAAACTGAAGGCAGAGGTCAATGCGGAAAAGGACGTGGGAAACAAGATCGGAATCCATCAGACTCCGACTATCTATATCGTGAGCAATAAGCCTGGCGGCAAGCCTTACGTGGAAGTGACAGATCGCACCCAGCTATTCCAAACGATCGACGCAATGGAACGGTAGCTAGCGCCAAACTTTGCGACTCCCCTGAACGATGGCGGGGGAGGAACCAGCCACCGTCCAGTCTGCCCGGGAGTCACGCAGCCATAGCCTCAAGCGCGGTGCGATTGCGAATCACCAGAGTCGAACCTTCCAACCGGATCAATTCCTTTTTCTTGAGATCGCTCAGTAGACGGGTCACGGTTTCTCGTGATGCCCCAATCATCTGCGCCATCTCTTCATGAGTCACTCCATTCCGAATACGGATCTCGGAGCCCAGATCATATTTGGCGCGGCTTGGCGTCCAGGAGAGAAGGAGTTTTGCAAGCTTTCCCGCGGATGACCGGGCCAAAACAAGATCGTGAATATCACGGTATGCCGATTGAAAATCGCTGCTCAAGGCTTGTGCGGAATGTAGCCCCAATTCTCCGTTTTTCTCCATTAGCCTAAGAAGCGTTTCGCGCTCGATGAAGTTCACTTGGCAAGGAGAAGCAGTCTCCGCCGTCACGCCATAGCAAGTGCCCGAGATCACGGCGCTCAATCCCAAAACTTCACCAGCCTCCGCCATCTTTACGATCAAAACCTTACCGTCGCGGGAAGTTGTGGAAAGCTTTACCTTTCCAGAACACAGCACAAAGGCACCGCGCGGCATTTGTCCTTCCACAAACAGAATGGCATTGCCGGGATAAGTGCTGAGATGGCTCACCATACTGAAAGACTGCAACACTCCCGACGACAGAGCGCAGAACCAATGACTCTTCCGCAATTTGCAGGAAACACAATTCTCGCTGATGTCGAGCCCATACGGAGTATTCATGGTCACCGCCTTGACAGGGAGTTGTTGTCTGCTATCTCTTGACGCATACTCTGTTGCGATTCGATAGAGGCCACTTCGAGTACGACGCAAATCGCGGACCAGCAACCTCGCGTGCTCCGTCTTCGCCAGCAATGCCGCCGCGACTCCCCTTACCCCCCGGTCCCACGATCTAAGTGCTTCGATCAGTTCCCATCCGGCCCCGCTATCCCCCAGGTTGCGCCATTGCAAACCGCAGTAAAACATGTACAGAGGATCCAGGCGATCCCGGTTCGCCACGGCACTTCCAACTTTCCTCCGCCTGCCGGCAAGGAAATTCCCCATGACTCCGTTCGCCACAACCGCTGTTGCTAAGGGAGGATGAGTGGCTCCGCCTAGGACCTGATGTTCGAATGGCATGGTTGTGGCAACCTCGTCTCCGGTAGGTAGTTCGCATGACGAGGGCCAAACATTAAATTCGGTTAATCTGCGGTAACGCCAATCATTGCCGTTGGCGACTGAGGGGTGAGGAGGCCAGTCTAGCCATTTCATTGACGTACTGACGGCACCGTGCCGAAGCCTCGTCAGAGGACCGACCCAAACAAATTGGTCATGCTGAGGGTGCAAGAGTCAAGGCGTCCCTGGTCGGAGCACTGACAGATGCAGGAGGGGTAGCGATCCTTCGACTCGGTTCTTCTTCGCCAGCGAAGAAGAATAGTCGGTCAGGATGACAACTTAGAGGGTGATCGATTGGGAGGTAGTCCACTGCGCAGCTCACTCGTCGTATTCTTCCCGCGAGATGCCTAACTTCTGCATTCTTGATTGCAGCGTGGTTCGCTTCATCCCCAGCCGCAGCGCCGCCCCATGTGAACCAGCGACCACTCCGCCTGTCTCGCGAAGTACGCGCAGGATATGCTCCCGCTCCAAACTCTCGAGGGTTCCGTTCATCCTCGAATTCTCACAGTTTGACGGCCTCAGTTCTGTCAACGGAACATTCAATACTGGGCCTTCGGAAAGAATGACGGAGCGCTCGATAAAGTTTTCCAGTTCCCTGACATTGCCCGGCCACTCCCAGCTTGAAAGTGCATGCATGGTTTCGGTGGGAATGGTTTCAATTTGCTTGTTCATCCGGCGCGCGAACTTTTGCACGAAATATCGGACAAGTAACGGAATGTCTTTACCGCGCTCCCGCAACGCAGGCATGCGGATGGGAAAGACGGCCAACCTGTAAAACAAATCGCTGCGAAAATCCCGCTCTGCAACGGCCTTCTCCATATCACGATTTGTGGCAGCCACTAAGCGAGTGCTGACGCGGATGGTTTTAGTGCCCCCCAGCCGTTCGAATTCCTGATCCTGCAAGACGCGAAGCAACTTGGGCTGAAGCTCCAGAGGTATATCTCCCACTTCATCCAGAAACAGGGTACCTTTGTCCGCCAGTTCAAGGCGCCCAACTTTTTGCGTGACGGCTCCAGTGAAGGCCCCCTTCTCATGTCCGAACAATTCACTTTCAAGCAGTCCGGTAGGGATTGCGGCGCAGTTCAATTTTATGAAACTGGCGTCTTTGCGCGAGCTCATACGATGAATAGCGCGGGCTATCAATTCCTTGCCTGTCCCCGTATCGCCTAGAATCAGGACTGTGGCGTCGCTGGGAGCCACGGTTTTGGCTTGCCCCAAAACGCGTTTTAGCGCTGGGCTTTCCCCGATAATCTCTTCGAAGTTTCTCTCCGACCGGATTTCGTCTTCCAGATAAAGCTTTTCTGTTACCAACCGGTTTGTAAGTTCCGCAATTTCCCGATAGGCACGGGAATTGTCCAGGGCGATCGCGACTTGAGTCGCCACCTGCTTCAAGAAGCTTAGGTCCTGGAGCATGAATGCATCCTCTTCGCGGCTGGCTAAATTTAAAGTTCCGAGTGTGCCTTTTCGAGTTACCAGGGGGATGCAGCACAGAGTCTGAATACCCTGTTCCAGAATCCCATCGGCAAAAGTGGAGTGCATGCTTGCCAGATCCCCGCGGGTAAAGACCTTGACCTCGTTTCCTTGGAGAGCCCGTGCATAGGGGATTGAGTCGCTGACTGAAAGCATCAGGTCATCGCCGGCGGAACCTTTGGCCAAAGGGAAGTCCAAGGCACGAATTCGCAGTGTCTTCGTACCTTCATCGTGCAGGGCAATACTGGCATACTCTTGCCGGATTACTTTGCGGATAAATCCGGAAATCGCGGGGAAGAGTTCTTTTAGGTCAACGCTCGTAAGCAGCGTTGCATTAACTTCCAGCAAAGTCTGGAGGCGGTCTTTTTCCAATTGGAGCGCGCTGTACATGAGCGCATTTTCCACCGCCAGAGCGACAAGTTCCGCGATTCGACGCAGTAGACGCAGGTTTTTCTCGCCGTAGACATCTTCCCGCGAGCTGCCTAATCCCAACGCCCCCAACTTCCGCTGTGCGGTGGTCAGCGGCAGGGTGCAATAGGAGCGAATTCCTTTTTCGCGTAGATAAGTAAGCGACCGGGGAAAATGCTTGTCTAACCGCTCTTCTGGGACCACGAGCGGCTGCTGATGACGCCACACCCACCCGCTGGCGGAGTCCTCCACCGGGACTTCGTCGGGCGCATTGGCGAGGGTCGAGCCCTCCCAAGTGTGGACCCTCATGACGTTCTTGAGAGAGTCGTGCAGGGAGAAACTAGCCAACTCGAAGTCGGCAAATTCCCGTAGCCGCAAGGCCAGCTCGCGGAAGAGGTCTGAAAGTTCCTGGTGGTGAACGACTAAGTCTGCTGTCTGTAGCAGAGCCTCATAGCGTCGAAGTTCGCCGCTATTATCTACTAGCCCATCTGAAGCCATTTGCACGAGTCAACTACTTACTCCCCCTCGGGCAAAAACGATTTGGCGCAAAAAACAGGGTACAGTTGGGTAGAGCATATAACAAAAAATTCGGGTTCGCGAAAAATTATTAAGGGTTAGGCATTTTTGATGACCGCCCAGTGGAGACCGTTCTAACGAAGTTTAATTAGCCAAAATAGGACTGCCGTGGAATCGCTTTCAGGGGAAATATAAATCTTTACAATATAATTCCATTGTGGCCAGAGGATGGGAAAGCAAGTCGGTCGAGGAGCAGCAGGCTGAAACTTCTGAGTTTTTCGGCAAACCTAAGCCTCGGTTAACGGCCGATCAAATGGCGAATCAGCGACTGCGCGAGGGCTTGTTGATGAGCCGAAACCGTATTGTTCAGCAGCTAACCACTGTGCAAAACCCGCGACACCAGAAGATGCTCGAAACCGCGCTTGCCGACCTCGACGCCAAGATTTCCCAACTGGGCTAGACCTGCGGTTCCTCTTAATCGCCTCGGCCCTGACGTATAATGAGGCCATCCCTCATGAAAGCTTACGTCTACGTTTCTCTCAAGAAGAGTGTCCTCGACCCTCAGGGCAAGACCATTCAAGGCGCCCTTAAGAAGATGGGGTACAAGGGCTTGGAGGAAGTGCGCCAGGGCAAATATTTTGAGATAACGCTGGATGGCGGACTCAACCGGGCTGAGGCCGAAACCGAAGTGGGAAGAATGGCTCGAGAAGTTTTGACCAACCCGGTCATTGAAGAGTTTCGCTTTTCCCTCGAGGAGTAAGTCGGAATTAGCGCCATTTTCTGCCTGTAATGCGGATTTTCAACCGCTGAGGTTAAGGATTTAGTCGGCGCATTAGGAGTTGCAGCATGTGCGGAATTGTCGGATATGTCGGTAAGAAGCGCGTCGTGCCGGTCATTATCGAGGGCCTGCGAAGGCTCGAATATCGCGGATACGATTCCGCCGGCATCGCCGTTTGCGGCAATGGTGCGGGGTTGCAAATCCGCCGCGCCGAAGGAAAGCTCCGCAATCTCGAAGAAGTCATTCGTCTGAATCCGCTCGACGGCACCTACGGTATTGGACACACTCGCTGGGCTACGCATGGCCGTCCCACTGAAGAGAACGCGCATCCTCATCGCGATTGCACCGGAACAATAGTGGTGGTGCACAACGGAATTATTGAGAATTACGTCGTCCTGAAAAAGAAACTCATCGAAGAAGGCCACAAGTTCACCACTGAAACGGACACGGAAGTCATCGCGCACCTGGTAGAGAAGTATTACCTGGAAACTGGCAATGGCCATCGCCCATCGCTCGAAGAAGCTGTTCGCAAAACCGTGCTTCAACTGACGGGAGTTTTTGCGCTCGCGGTGATCGCTGTCAATGAAGCAGACAAGATCGTCGCCGCTCGCAATGGCCCTCCCGCAGTAATTGGATTGGGCAAAGACGAATACTTTGTCGCCTCGGACGTCCCGGCGATTCTCTATCACACTCGGGATCTATTTTTTCTGGCCGACGGCGACATGGCCGTAATCACTCCGACCGGCGTGCAGCTTACCGACTTTCAAGGACAACCCATTATCCGCGAGATTCAGCACATCACCTGGGATCCGATCATGGCGGAAAAGGGCGGATTCAAGCATTTCATGCTGAAAGAAATCTACGAACAGCCCCGCGCTGTCCGCGACACCACGCTGGGACGAATCTCGCAGGAGACCGGTCACGTTTACCTCGATGAAATGGAGATAACAGACGCCGAATTCAAGGCCGCGAAGAAGATAAATATCGAAGCGTGCGGGACCAGCTGGCATGCGGGACAAGCGGGAAAGTTCATGATCGAAAGCCTGGCAAAGATGCCGGTAGAAGTGGATTATGCCAGCGAATGGCGTTATCGCGACCCCATCGTCGATAAGGACACCATCACAATTCTGATTTCGCAATCGGGCGAGACCGCCGACACAATCGCCGCTCAGAGAGAAGCGAAAGCCAAGGGCTCGAAGACTCTCGCCATTTGTAACGTTGTGGGTTCAATGATCACGCGAGAAGCCTCTGGGACCATTTACACGCATGCCGGTCCGGAGATCGGCGTCGCTTCAACCAAGGCTTTTACGGCCCAGCTTACGGCGCTTTATTTGTTTGCTCTTTACCTTGCCCAGCTCCGAGGTGTGATGAATGAAGAGCAGTCGAAAGCGGCCATTCACGAGCTGACGCGCCTGCCCGGCAAGCTGGAACACTTGCTCACGCACGAAGAAGATTGCGAAGACCTCGCCAAGGAATACGTTCGCTCACAGGATTTCCTTTTTCTGGGACGCGGCATTCACTATCCCATCGCTCTCGAAGGCGCGCTAAAGCTGAAGGAAGTTTCGTACATCCATGCCGAGGGTTATCCGGCGGGCGAGATGAAGCACGGCCCCAACGCTTTGATTGATGAGAATTTGCCCGTAGTAATCATTGCGACCCGCGATCCAAAAAATGCACTATCGATGGTTCGCTACGAAAAGACAATTTCGAACCTGAAGGAAGTTAAAGCCCGCTCCGGAAGAGTAATCGCGCTAGCCACCGAGGGAGACGAGGAAATCAAAGAAGCAGCCGATCACGTCCTCTACATCCCGCAGGCTCCCGAAGAGCTTTTGCCGATTTTGGAGATCGTGCCTTTACAGTTGCTTGCGTACCACATCGCTGTCAGGCGAGGATGTGACGTAGACCAACCAAGGAATTTGGCGAAGTCGGTGACGGTAGAGTAGAGCTCAACGATTCAGAAACCGCCGCGTCAATCAAGTTAAAGCTGGTTGTGCGGAGGTCTTTCATGACAACGTCGAAAGCGGTCCTGATCGTTATCATTGCCACTCTTGTTACTTCCCCCACGTTCGCCCAAAACAACGGGGCCCCCGCTGAGAATGCCACTCTGGTCGCGCGCCTTTCCTATAACAGCACTTGGTTTGTCAGCGCGGATCAAAAGACCTCCCCTTGGATATGTTTTGCGGTATTTAATGACGGACGCTATCGAATGCTTCGAAGAACCCCGGATGGGAAGACCCAACGAGTGCAAGGAGTTATTGTGCTTGAGGAACTCGGGCAGGTAGAGGCGATGCTGACGTCGCCAAGTTTTGGTTCTTTGACAAGTCAAGTCGGCGGCGTCGTTGTTCGGTCTGGGTCTGAATCCTTTATAGCGGAGGTTCCACGCGAGAAGGGTGTTCAGCGGCTGCTTTTGATGAATCCCGATCGTGAGGATCCGTTCCCCGAGGCAGCGGCTGAAGTTGTTGACTGGTTGCAACGCTTCGAACCGAAGCATACAGAGAAGCTTCTTGAGACCGAATTTTCGAATATCTGTCCGCAGTTGGGACCTGGGGTGCGGCCAATTTTTGCGGGCAATTTGGGGCTGTCGTCGCCGTTCGCCTCGATCTCAAGAGGTCCCTCTGGAACATCGAGTGCTGAATTGCCCTAGGAGTCATCTATATAGCTGATGGCTCCATTCCAAACCTTCACCGCTCGCTTGACCCAGTCGATTGGCCTGTCCGAATTCACAAAAAACCTGGAATTCGAACTTAAGATGGGCAATCGTTTCGGCTTCGTCGCAGGGCAATGGCTCTCCTTCAAATACAACAAGCCCGATGGGGAAGAAATTACTCGCGCGTACTCGATCGCGTCTCCTCCCAGTGAAGATAATCGTTTCGCCCTCTGCCTCAATCGGGTCCAGGACGGCTTCATGTCCAACTTCCTCTGCGACATGCAGCCGGGAGACGAACTTCAGTGCCAAGGGCCGTTCGGTGACTTCATTCTTCGTCCCCCTTTGCGGGACACGATTTTCATAGCCACCGGCACGGGGATCGCGCCGTTTCGCTCCATGCTGCACTGGCTCTTGGCGGATGAGTCGCGGCATCAGAACAAACAGTTGTCGCTAGTCTTCGGCAATCGCACCGAAGCGGATATTTACTATCACGCCGAATTCTTGCGGCTCGCGCAGGACCACGAAAACTTCCACTATCTGCCAACGCTCAGCCGTGGCGCGCCCGAATGGCAAGGTCTTCGGGGATACGTCCAGGACCATGTTCCATCGATTGCGACTGGCCGATCCGACATGCATGCCTACATCTGCGGATTGGACAAAATGGTTAAGGCGAACCGCGATCTGCTAAAAAGCCTGGGATGGGATCGCAAATCTATTCTGTACGAGAAGTATGACTAAGGCCGGTCGCCGAATCTGCCAACTCCTGAATTCTAGGACGTTCCATTTCTAATCAGGAATTTGGCGCAAGACCAACCGAGCACGATAAACGCCGTGCCGATGCCGAAAAACAACAAAGGCAGCAGAGAGTTCTGGTCCTCCTCGTAGAGGGCTTCCGAGGAGTCTTTAGGATTTACGTAGCATACGTGCGCGGAGTTGATCTGCAGCGAAGCATACTGTGACTCGGCCAGATCTTTGGAGCCAACGGCGTGGGGTGAGCAATTGACAGAATAGTACTGACCTCCCTTCTGGTATGTGCACATCGCCTTTACCACCCAGGTCAGATTTGGCACTGACGGAATGGGCCGAGACATGCTGCTGCTGGTAACCACACATGGAACCGAATCCCAGACGTGGCTTCGGTAGACCTTAAGAAGACCAGTCGCGCTCGTTACCCCGAGCCATGCTCCGGCCGCCACAAGGGCCAGCATCATCGCGAAAAGTACGATCCAACCGGCTGGTTTCGAATGCACAGAAGCACTTTCCGCGAAAATGAGGTATCCCACGCGCGGACAGCGCTAGCACGGGGTGGCGTGATTGTACCAAGCACCCCCGGAATGGCTTCAGTGCTTGCTTCCACGATAAAGGTTTTCCTAGCTGCCACACGGCTATACCAGCCCGAGGTTACCTTCAGCTTTTTTCCCCTAACGCTGAACGCCCCAAATCTGCTACACTATAGCTGCGTTTGATATATCGGTTGTTGGACAGCTTCTTGCAAACCAGCTAGCACTGCCCTTAGTACCTCCGAACGTCAGCGTAAAAATAACTTGAAAAGGATACAAGCAACAAATGGCAGAACAAGGAACAGTAAAGTGGTTTAACGACGCCAAAGGCTACGGCTTCATCAGCCGTCAGAGTGGCGAAGATGTATTTGTGCACTTCTCGGCAATTCAGGCAGGCGGCTTCCGCAGTCTGCAAGAAGGCCAGAGTGTGGAGTTCGAGGTCACCAAGGGACCAAAGGGCTGGCAAGCTGAGAACGTTCGCCCGCTGTAAAGCGGAGACATCTCAATAAAACATGCGTGTCCGCAGCCGTAAAAGGTAGCGGGCACGCTGTAACAATCTCTCCCCCGCACGAAAAGCACTTCGACTGGAGTTCCCTACATGCAGGATGAATCGAAGGCCTCGTTCGCGGTCATTCGCCACAACGTCCGTACTTATGAGTCGGGCGGCGTCATGATCGTCATCAAAGGACGCACCACTGGCGAGAGCGCACTTAGTCAATTTGAACGTTCACAAACCTCTGAAGACCGGCACGCCGGCTGGCGGTATTTCCTCGAAAAAACCGACCTCAGGGCTGGAATGAATCCCGCAGAGGCTACGACTCTGCGGCAGATGCGCCTTGAAGTCCGCGAATCCGAAGCCCAGCAATTGTCGGATCAAATTCCGTTCACACCACGAAGCAACTGAGCTTGTGTGGGCGGACGCTCCCTTCGACTTCGCTCAGGGCAGGCTCTGTCCGCCGCCTTTGGTGTAGATTTTCATTTCGTTCCGGAAGCAAACCAACCTCAACACGCGTGTCGGCCAGAAACAAGCAGTCAGTAACTTCGCTTGTCCTCTCCCAAGTTCATACCACCATCAGCGCTGCCTCGGTGTCTAATCTTCTGGGAAGCGCAAGTTAGGGCGGAGTCCTCCGTTCTATTTCGTGTCTCCCTCAGGAGGGATTATGCGCTGGTGGCTTCGTTTTCTACTGGGCCTGGTTCTGTCTACGACTGCACTGGCGCAATCGTCCGCGCCAGCGAACGCCGTTCGCCTTCCAGTGAAGCGGGTGATTCTCTACAAAAATGGCGTTGGATACTTCGAGCACTCCGGCCACGTGAATGGCAACGAAGATGTGAGCGTCGATTTCACTACCGCTCAGCTCAACGACGTGCTCAAGTCGCTGACCACTCTTGATCTAGGCAAAGGACGAATCACCGGCATCGCCTACAACTCCATCGACCCAATCAACAAACGGCTGGGAGCGTTGCGGCTGCCGCTGGGCGAGGACGTCACAACTGCCCAATTTCTCGCTGCGATGCGAGGCGCTCGAATTGAAGTTCGCAGCGGCACTCAAAGCGCGTCGGGGCGGCTGCTCAGCGTCGAGCAGCGAGAGCTTCCCGGAAAAGATGATCAGAAAATCACCGTCGATCAGGTTTCTTTGGTGAGTGACACCGGCGAGGTGCGGCAGTTCGATCTGACTCCCGCGACCAGCGTGCGTATCGTCGAAAAAGACTTGAATGAAGAAGTTGGGCGCTACCTGCACTTGGTCGCGTCGACGCGAGATCAGGACGTTCGCCGCCTCACGATTTCTACCGCCGGTACGGGAGAGCGTGAACTGCTTGTGAGCTACATCAGCGAGGTTCCCATCTGGAAGTGCACTTACCGGATCGTGGTTCCGAAAGATGGCAAGCCGCTGCTTCAAGGATGGGCCATCGTTGACAACACCGTCGGTGAAGATTGGGACAACGTTGAGTTGTCGCTGATAGCGGGAGCGCCGCAGTCTTTCATTCAAGAGCTATCGCAGCCTTATTATGCGCGGCGACCGGTAGTTCCCATGCCAGAGAATGCGATGATGACGCCGCAGACGCACGAGGCGGCGTTGGAGCAGAGCGCGGCTCTCCAAACACCTCCTCCAGTCGTGTTCAAGGAAAATGGAGCTCCTGCTCCTGCGACTGAGGCGATACACGGGTCGGCTATGGGTGGCCCCATTACCAAGAGTGGCACAAATGCCTTCGGCGGAATAGTCGGAGGCGTGGGCTTCGGTGTTGGAGGCGGCGTGTCAGTTGATCATGCGGTCGTAGACGGGCAGCGACGCGTTGACCTTATGAGCCAAGCCTTCGCCAACAGCTCTGAAAGCCGCGACCTGGGCGACCTATTTGAATATCAGCTTAAAGATCGCGTAACTATCCACAAGAACCAATCGGCGCTGGTTCCAATCCTTCAGGCTCGCGTCGACGCAGAGAAGGTTTCAGTTTGGAATCCCTCCGAAGACCACGCCCTGCGGGCCTTGTGGTTGAACAACACCAGCGGCCTGACTCTTGACGGTGGAAGTTTCAACGTGCTCGATGAAGACGCTTTCGCCGGCGAAGGCATCATGGATCCGATCAAGCCCGCAGAGAAACGACTGCTCTCCTACGCTGCCGACCTCGGCCTACTCGTGGACACGAAACAGAAAGCAGAGAGGCAGAAGGTCACAAGAGTGGTCATTGCCCGCGGCGTTATGACCTACATGAGCGAAGAGCAGCAGGAAATGGCATACACGATCCGCGATCGCGACACTTCTCCGCGGACGGTCGTCATTGAACACCCGATACATAGCGGTTGGAAGCTGGACGAAGACATGAAGCCCGATGAAAGCACGACATCATTCCATCGCTTTCGGATGAGCATCGATCCCAAAAAGGCGGAAACGCTGGTGGTCAAAGAGCACCGCCCCATTTCAACCCGCTACGAGTTGACGAACCTAAACGACGACCAGATTGGATTCTTCCTCGAGCAGAAGATGATCAATCCCGAGGTAGAGCAGGCTCTCAGGCAGATCATCAAACAAAAAAACGATGTCGCCGCCCTCGACGCCGAAATCAATTCGCGCAAGGCGCAGATCACCGGCATCTCCGAAGATCAGCAGCGCGTGCGGGAGAATATGAAAGCCCTGAAAGGCAGCGCCGAAGAAAAAACATTAGTGGAACGTTACGCTCGACAACTAAATCAACAGGAAGACCAAATGGAGTCCCTGCACAAACAGATTGCCGACTTGCAGCAGAAGCGCGACGACGCGCAGAGAGTTCTAAACAATTCAGTGCAACAATTGTCACTGGAAGCGAAGATTTAGTTGTTCGCTGTGCTAGGATTCGCCGAAGTGCCGTCTTCCTATGAGCGCAAGCAAGTCTTTCTGGAAAACTCTTCCGGCGACATCGTTCCTCGGTTTTCTTCTGGGTGTCTTCTTTCTATTCATCACTGCCGCTTTTGCCAACGACATCATCGAGATGGGACGCCAGCCCCCGCTCCGCTACGCACTTAGTCTCCTTATCTCGGGCCTGTTTCCTGTTTTCTACGCGGCCTCCGGATTTGCGCTTGGCAAACGGTTTTGGAAAGCATTAATCCCGCTCTTCGCCTTGCACTTTGTCTTGATGGGGTTTTTAGCCCAAAGGCTCCCAGACCGGCCGCAAACCGCGCAAATGGATGCCGTCGAGATCGCCCGGCTGAGTCATCGCCTATCCTTTGACGCGCTAGCCATAATGCTGGCAATCGCGGTCGGGTATGGATGTTTCTTGTACGTGACGATCACCCAGGGCAAGCGCTTTTTTCGCATCAACGCGGAAATCGAATTGGCGACAGAGATCCATCACGTGCTGGTTCCCGCAATCGACACGACAATTGCCGGGTACGAGTTTTACGGCCGCTCGCTGCCCAGCGGAGAAGTTGGGGGCGACCTCATCGATGTTGCCGGTTCGGAAAGCAATTGGGTCGCTTATGTGGCGGACGTCTCCGGTCACGGCGTAGCCCCCGGAGTTGTGATGGGCATGGTTAAGAGCGCCGCTCGGATGCTGTTGAGTTCTGGCGATAGCCCGGCGCATCTCATGGCGCGTTTGAACGAAGTAATTTTTCCCCTCAAGAAGTCCAATATGTTCGTCACATTCTGTTTTCTGGCGCATGACGGAAATAAATTACTGATAGGTCTTGCGGGACATCCGCCGATCTTGCACTTTTCCGCTGCGAAGAATGCCGTAATGCAACTGCAATCTCCCAACCTGCCCTTGGGAGTTTTTCCTGGAGGTGACTTCGCAAGCTTCGAGATTCAAGCCGAACAAGGTGACGTCTTCGCACTTTACACCGATGGATTCCTGGAGCCAGAAAATGCGGCCGGCGAAGAATTCGGCTTAGCGAGGCTGCAGGCAGAATTGCAGAGGCATGGCAGAGAATCTCTCGAGGTAATCTGCAAGTCGCTAAACGAAATCGTCGCAAGCCACGGAGTCCAGCTTGACGATCAATCGCTACTGCTGGTACGGAAGATGTAAGAAGCAGACGCGGGCAGGGCATTAGGACCTGAACTTGCGAGCCAAGCTTTGTTATCGCTTCTTTTCTTTTGCGCCCGTGCTCGCCGGAGTAATAAAGGGCCGCCGCGAAGGTACGATCGCACCGCGTGAGGGATCGGCAGCTGCGCTGGCGCGAGCCAGCACTTCTTCCTGAATGTATTTTACGAAGTCCTGGATTTGGCGTTGCATCTCTTCCATGCGCTCGCGCATTTGCAGGATGATCGCCATCCCGGAAATATTCACTCCCAGGTCGCGGGCTAGAGACAAAATAAATTCCAGGCGCTGCAAATCTTCGTCGGTATATAGCCTCGTATTGCCTTCGGTACGAGACGGCTTCAATAATCCCTCGCGCTCATAGAGTCGCAGGGTCTGCGGATGGATACCGTACATCTCAGCAACGGCCGAAATCATGTACGCGCCTTGGGACTTCCGTTTCGTCATGAAATTACGATACTCAAAGTAGCAGCCTCTGCGATCAGAATACCCTATATCAAGACATAAACTGAGCGTCGAGCCGCACGTCGCAACCGTGTAAGATGTTTCCGCCGTGTCTTCCAACGCGCCCCGCAAGCTCATTATTGCCGTGGATGGCCCCGCCGGAGCTGGGAAGAGCACCATCGCCTCTAAACTGGCGCGCAAGCTTGGCTATGTGAACCTCGAGAGCGGCGCAATGTATCGGGCACTTGCACTCAAGGCAATCGAATGGGACGCATCATTCGACGATGAAGCGGCGCTACTAAAACTGGCGGAGGATTCAAGTATTCAGCTTGAACCTAGCCTTGGGGGCAATCGTGTCTTCCTCGACCGGCGCGATGTAACTCAGCGCGTGCGGGAAGCCGACGTCACCGCAGGAGCCTCGCGCGTGTCGGTGCATCCGAAAGTGCGTGCATGGATGGTGGCTCGGCAACGTGAACTCGGCCAGAACGGCGGAGTGGTCATGGAAGGCCGCGACATAGGAACGCAAGTGTTCCCGGACGCCGATGTCAAAATCTTTCTGGACGCCGATCCCGTAGTCCGTGAACAACGCCGCATGCAACAGCAACAGCAGCACGGCAAGCCAACCGTGAGCAACGCCGCGGAGCTGCGGGAGCGGGACCACCGCGATCGCACCCGTGCAACATCACCGCTGGTGCCAGCTTCGGACGCATTGATACTCGATTCCACAAGCATGTCGGAGGAAGAGGTCTTAAGAAAAGTAGAAGAAGTAGTCCAGCGGAAGTTGGACAGCGGCGCGTCTGCGCGCACATTGCCGTAGACTCATATCCCATATGTGGGATAATTGAATGGCCCGGTCAAAAAACGTTTCCGCTGGACTTTTCGGAAGCCGTAAAGGACGAGATTGGCGTCGCTTTGAGCGTGGCTAAGACACATTGTCACGGATTGTCACGAATTGTGCGGAAGATTCTGTTACGATGTCACTTCAGTCCATAAAATCATTTGGTGGTTCTCAGGATGGATCGCGGAACGTGCGGCGCGAAAATCCAGGAGAGAATGTATGAAGATGTGCCGGATTTTTGCTTCGCTGATCGCGATACTTCTGATGACTTTGGCGTCCGCAGTTGCACAAACGCAATCGGCAGACCCTTCTACGAACTCCGCACACGCTAACGCTGCAACATCAGCACCTACCACAAATACTTTGCCGTCGGCCCCGGTGTATGTCCGTCCGAGTGAGAAACTGAAACGTCATAACTACTTTTTCGACATGGTTGGCCCCTATCCGATTGTTGGATCCGCCGCCGCTGCCGGGATTAACCAGGCTGACAGCACGCCTCCGGAGTGGGGGCAAGGGGCTGAAGCATACGGAAAGCGATTCGGTTCCAACTTTGGCATCGCGGCAGTAACCACGACGACGCGCTACGGTCTAGCCGAAATCTTCAAGGAAGACACTATTTATTACAGGTGTGAGTGCAAGGGCTTTTTCCCTCGACTCGAGCATGCTGCGATCTCGACTATAACAACCCGGCGAGGAGAAGACGGGCATCGCGGATTCTCTTTTTCGGATCTGGTGTCGCCATACGCGGGCACTATGACTGCCGTCTATGGATGGTTCCCCAGCCGCTACGGTGCCAAGGACGCATTTCGAATGGGGAATTACGCCCTGCTCGCTTCGGTCGGCGAAAACATCGCGCTGGAGTTCATCTGGCGCGGACCGAGTACACTTACGTCGATGATGCACCGTAAAAAGCACCCTTCCACTCAGCCTTAAGAGTTCAGAACTCTCTACTAATTGGCTTTTTCGATAACCGCCGCGAAGAACCCATCGCTGGGTTGTAGTCCAGGAATCGTAGCAAGATACGGGCCGCGGACGAGCGAATCGATATCGTTTTCGTTGGCCAACTCCCCGTCTGATCGAAGCCTCTCTAACTCTTCCCGGCAACTCACGAGATTAAACGACTCGTCTTCATGCAATGCTTCTTCGACAACATCTGAATTTTCTTCGTGCTCCAGCGAGCACGTGGAATATACGAGCCTGCCTCCAGGCCTCACGCGTCTCATCGCAGACTGAAGAATCGCGATCTGCCGCGCATGAAGGTCGGCGATATCGTCAATGGTCAGCCGCCACTTGATTTCGGGATTCCGGGCCAGAGTGCCGGTTCCGGAGCAGGGTGCATCCACCAGCACGCGTTCAAAAAGAAGATTAGTGGGCAACTGGAGGACGTCTCCCGCAATGACCTTCACGTTTTTCGCCGGCACCAGCTTTCGAAGCAACCGCGCCCGATGAGGATGCACATCCATGGCAATCACGGTTGCATGCGGATTTCGCTCAGCCATTACGCGGGTTTTCCCACCAGGTGCTGCGCAGCAATCTAAGATCGTCGACCCTTCGCCTACCAGCAGCGCCACGAGTTGCGAGGCTTCATCTTGAATGCTGACGCGGCCTTCGCGAAATGCCGCAGTCCCAGTTAAATTCCCCGATTGAACTCTTCGGGCAGATGTCAGCAATTTTCCAGGATTCAGCTGAATTCCGTCGCGTTGAAGCTCGCGCTCGATGGATGAATCTGTCAAACGAATTGATGTTTCACGAATGCTCTGGTCGTATTCACAGATCCTTCGCGTTATCGAGTCGCCGTACTGACGGGTCCAGCGTTCAACGAGCCACGCCGGGTGCGCTGAAGAATCCGAAAGCTGGGAGACGTCTCCGCCAATCGCGGTCCGATCGCGATTGTCGCGAGTAACCGAAAGTTTGCGAAGCATCGCGTTTGCAAAGGGTATCGCAGAACGTTTGCGAGAGCGTTTTACCAGTTCGACGCTTTCGTTGACTGCCGCCCTAGCAGGCACCCGATCAAGAAACATCAGCTGATATGCAGCCAATCGCAAGGCGGTAAGAACTTCGATGTCGAGTTTCTGCAAGGGCCGTGCCGCAGCCTCCGCGATATGCCGATCCAGGAGAGATCGCCAGCGAAGCACTCCCATGACCAATTCAGTGAATAATCCGTGGTCTTGTGAGGAGAGCTCTTGATAGCGCTGAGAATGCAGAAGTTCAGAGGAATAGGCTTGCTCGTGTTCGATTGCCAGCAGAACATCGAAAGCCGCGATACGTGAACGGGAGACGGGCACGGTCAAGCGCCTAACTTCTCGCCATCGCGCGGACGATATCCGTGAATAAAATCATGGGCGGACATTCGCTTCTTACCCTCGGGCTGAACTTCCAGAAGTTCGACCGAAGTCGCGTTGGCGCACCCAACAATCAGACGATCACCCTCTACTAGAATCTGGCCCTCGGGTATCAGGCGCTGCATCGCCTCACCTCGCCAAACGTTCAAATTCTTTCCGCGAAAAGTCGTGAATGCCCCCGGCCACGGTTGAAATCCACGCAGTCGATTGTAAATATCGTCCGCTGTGCGATGAAAATCGATGCGGCCATCTTCCTTCTTGAGAATCGGCGCCAAAGTTGCCTTCGCGTTGTCCTGAGGCCTCGCTCGAAGAGTCCCAGCCTGCAACCCACGCAGAGTTTCGATCATAAGATCTGATCCAATTGCCGCAAGCCTCGGACCCAACGTTAGAGCTGTGTCATTTGGTTCGATTGGAATTTCCTTTTGCAGAAGAATGTCTCCTGTGTCCAGACCAGAATCGATTCGCATCGTGGTGACACCGGTATTGGACTCCCTGCAAGCAATTGCCCACTGGATTGGCGCAGCTCCACGATACTTAGGCAACAAAGAACCGTGCAGATTGATATTGCCAAGAGCGGGAAGATCGATCATCCACTGAGGGATGATGCGACCGTATCCAACGACGATGATCGCATCGGGGTTCGCGTCTGTTAGTTGTTCGCGGAACTCGTTGTTGTTCTTGATCTTCTCGGGCTGAGTGATCGGGAGATTTAGTTGCGATGCAGCCTGTTTTACAGGTGAAAAAGCAACTTCCATCCCACGGCCGCGAGCGCGATCCGGCTGCGTAACCACAAGTCGGACTGAGAATCCCGCATCGACCAGCTTTTCTAATGTTGGAACGGCGAATGCCGGAGTGCCACAAAATACGAGATTCATAACAAGTAGTCTGAGATCGCGGCCCGAGATCACCAACGGTCGGGTGCTAGCGACCCCCCGAAACGTGAAGCTACGAACGGGAGGGCACGACTTCCAGTCGTGCCGTAATCCAAGTAAATCAGCTGGTCGGCACGGCCAAAGGCCGTGCCCTTCCCGGTTGACCCCGCAACACCGCGCTGTTTCTGACTACATCAGCCTCACGGATAACAAGTCCTTACCACTCGCCAGCCTTGACCAGCTTACGGATTTTGCGCTTGATCAGATCGCGTTTCAGGGCGCTCAGATGGCTTATATACAGCTTTCCGTTCAAATGATCAGTCTCGTGCAAAAAAGCTCGCGCCAGAAGATCCTCGCCAGTCTTCTCGAACCATTTTCCATTTTCATCCTGAGCACGAACCGTGACCTTCTTCGCCCGCGACACCTCTTCGCGAAATTCCGGAATACTTAGGCAGCCTTCGCTCTGGCGATGACGTCCTTCTTTATGAATGATTTCGGGGTTCGCAAGCACCAACCGGGCCTTCGGATCCTCCTTGAAGGTAACGTCAATTACCGCAAGCCGTTTCGAAATGCCGATCTGCGGTGCGGCCAGTCCAACTCCGCGCGCAGCGTACATGGATTCAAACATATCTTCAACGAGCGTTTTCAGCTCGGCGTCGAATACAGTGACCGGTTCGGCGGGTTTTTGGAGGATTGGGTTTCCAAACTTCACAATTGGATAGATCATTCTGTCGTTAATAGTCTCTCAGTTGTTGGCGGTAGCCTTCAAAATTCCGCAGAGTCTCGCCCATTGAATCGCCACCGAATTTTTCCAGTGCGCACCGGGCGATCGTGAGCGCAACCATCGCTTCAGCGGCCACACCAGCAGCAGGCACGACACACACATCGGAACGTTCATAGGCGGCTTTTACTTGCTCGCGGCTGGCGAAGTCGACCGATTGCAGAGGACGCCGTAAGGTTGAGATCGGCTTCAAATACCCACGTACGCGAACGTCCTCGCCGTTCGAAACGCCTCCTTCGATTCCACCCGCATTGTTCCGGTTGCGCGTAAAGCCGGTGAAACCAGCGGCGGCACCGTATCCGATTTCATCATGAACTTCAGAGCCAGGAGACCCGGCCGCCGTCACTCCAGCTCCTATCTCAACGGCTTTGACCGCTTGTAGGGACATAACCGCCGCCGCCAATAATGCGTCCAGCCGTTCGTCCCACTGCACATAGGTCCCCAAGCCCGGCGGAACGTTGTGAGCGACGACCTCAAAAACTCCTCCCACGGAATCGCCGGTTCGAAGAACTTTATCCACTTCGCTCTTCATCTGCTGTTCGGTCTCAGGGTCAACGCAGTTAAGGAGAATCTCCTCTTTCTTCCAGAGTGCATGAACTTTTTCCCAGGACGGCTGGGAATCGCCCATCGAAGCCTTTCCAACAGCAACAACGTGGCTAAGTACCTCAATCCCCAATTCCAACAAGAACGTTTTGGCCAAGGCGCCGATTGCGACCCGCGCCGCCGATTCGCGTGCCGAAGCGCGTTCGAGCACATAGCGAGCTTCGGCGAAGTTGTACTTTAAAGCACCAGCAAGATCGGCGTGACCTGGCCTGGGCGAAGCTACTCGTTTGTGTTTCCCAGGGTCGCCAACTTCCACAGGGAGGGATTCGGTCCAGTTCTTCCAGTCGTTATTTTGCAAAATCACAGAAATAGGAGAACCGATGGTCTTGCCGTGCCGGATTCCCGACAAAATATGGGCTGTATCACGCTCGATCTTCATACGTCCGCCGCGGCCATAACCCTGCTGGCGGCGCCAAAGCTCGCGGTCTAGATAGGCTTGGTCAACGTTTAGACCAGCCGGCAAACCCGAAAGAAAGGCTACTAAAGCCTCGCCATGTGACTCTCCTGATGTGAAATAGCGCAACATTCCTTTGAATTGTATCTGATAGCCCGGACAAACCAGACCCTACGGAAATCATCTTAATTCTGCTAAGGGTGCAATTTGATGCAGCGGTCTAGACATATCGAGGCGAAGACCCCGGGTATTACGGCTAGTCCTCTAACGCTTCACACCCGAAACAAGCAGGTGACCCTGAGATCAGACTCCGTAATGCCCAGGAATCTACCAATTTCCATACTCCGCGCGGAAGAGAACGAACGCAAAAGGATCGCCCGGGAACTGCACGACGAAATGGGCCAAGGCCTGATGGCTCTCCGTTTTTATCTGGGAACCTTACTTAGGCAGGCTGCGGACGGACCCTTAAAGCCGCGAGTGGAAGAGGCCATGGCCTTACTCGACGACACGATTGAGGGGTTACGCCGAATCATCGGAAGCCTGTCGCCAAAGCCCTTGGAAAATCTTGGACTAATCGGCGCGATCCGCAAAGAAGTGAAGGCGTTAAGTAAGCAAACCGGCATGAAATCTCATTTAGCGTTTCCAAGAGAGTTAGATTTCCTCGCTGAGGACATTGAGCTCGCCGTATACCGGTCGGTTCAGGAAGCGCTGAACAATATTTCGAAACATTCCGGCGCTCACCATTTCGGCGTGAGCATCGAACTGCGCGACGGCTGGCTTATGTTGCGAATCGATGACGATGGGCACGGATTTTCCGGAAAGGTTAGTGCCTCAGAAGGCTTCGGCGTTAGAGGCATGAACGCCAGGATCAAAGAACTGGGTGGAAGCTTGCGGATTCGATCACGAAAGGGGGGAGGCACGATCATCGATATAGAAATACCCCTTGCGCCCTCCCTCAGCGACAAGCATAAGGACATGCGAGATGCGGCCCCATCGGCGAGGGCTAGCTAGAAGTGGCAACCATGGACTCGAATTTATATGGCCTAACTCGAGTTATTAAGTGTGTGATTGTCGACGATCACACGCTTTTCCGCGATGGTTTGCGCCGCGTACTGGAAAGTGAACCGGACCTTGAAGTGGTTGGGGAAGCAAGCGATGCCGCCGAAGGGCTGGAAAAGATACGTGAACTTCAGCCGGATGTGGTGCTGCTCGACATCGGCATGCCCGGCATGTCCAGTTTTGAGGCCGCCCGGATTTTGGTTCAAGACTATCCGCATATCCGGCTGATTTTTCTTACGATGCATGAAGAAGAGGAGTATCTATTGCAGTGCATGCGTGTGGGCGCATCCGGCTTCATGCTGAAAGACTCGCCAGCGCCGAAAGTTGTTACTGCGGTGCGCGAAGTCTTTCTAGGCCACAAATATTTGAGTCCCCAAATTCTCGGGCGTATGGTCGATGATGTACGTGCCCGCTCGGCGCGCGATTCCACTCGAGGGTCCATCCTCACTCCTCGAGAACGCGAAATAATAAAGTTAATCGCCGAAGGGAACTCCGTGAAGGAAATCGCTGGGAGGCTTGGGCGCAGCGTTAAGACCGTGGAGGCGCACAAATTCAATCTGATGCGCAAGCTGGACATCCACAACAAAGCCCAGCTGGTGACCTACGCGATCCAAAAGAAAATAGTAAGTCTGCCCGCGGAAGCGTAAAGGTGACCGCGTAGGATCCGGCGTCCGGGTCTACGTACCTTGTGGCGGCACACGATCGGAATCAGGCGTCATTCGCCAACATTGCCGTGCAATCTCCCAATCTTCCTGTGCGCGGATGACTAAGATTCTTACCGAGGAATCTTGAGAGGAAATATCTTGATCTGGGGATGAGTGGGAGTTCTTCCCCGCATCGAGCGCGAGTCCCAGATGGGCAAAATTCTGGCAGGCTGCCGCCCGAACATCCGCGGAATTCTCCCCAACGCCAGCGGTGAACACTAACGCGTCAATTCCACCAAGCACCGCGACCATTGCGCCGATCGTTGACACCAGGCGGTGTACGTAAATGTCGAAGGCGAGCTTTGCTCGACTATTCCCAGCGTTCACGGCGGCCAAAATCTCTCGCATATCTTCCGATATTCCTGAAATGCCTAACAGGCCTGAGCGTTTGTTTAGAATTTCGTCTAGCTGTTCTCCCGTCAGCTTTTTCTGACGCATAAGGTAAGTCAGAATTCCGGGATCGACCGAGCCTGAACGCGTACCCATCATCAGTCCTTCGAGGGGAGTGAAGCCCATGGTTGTGTCGACGCTTTTCCCATTTTTAATTGCTGCCAGGGAGCATCCGTTGCCGAGATGACAGCTGACGATTCGAAGCGAATCCCTGCCCAACATGTGCGCCGCCCGGCGCGCACAATACTGATGATTGATACCGTGAAACCCATACCGGTGGATTCCGTTTTCAAACCATTCATATGGTCCAGGGTAAATCGAAGCTGCGAGCGGAATGTCTTTGTGGAATCCTGTATCAAACACCGCAACTTGGCGCACTGACCCAAGAAGCTTTTCGGCAATTTCTATGCCTTCGAGTTCCGCTTCATTGTGAAGTGGAGCGAATGCAGAAACGCCGGCAATCGCGGCGGTAACTTTCGGAGAGATGAAAACGGGATCGGCGAAATCGGGGCCGCCGTGCACGATGCGGTGTCCAACCATGTCTATTTCGGAAGGCGATGCTATCTCACGGTTATCGCCTTCCCAAAGCGTGCGTAAGAAGTGTTCAAGAGCTTCCGAGCGAGAAGAAAACTTGACGCGACTCTTTACTTCGTTTCCGTTTCGGCTCTTAATCGCAGCTTCGGCAAATTCTCCCTGCCATTCGACCTTCGCTTCCCAAAGACAAGCAGGCGGATCTTCAGGGAGAACGTCGCCCAGATCGAACAGGCAGCTCTTCTGGCTGCTGGAGCCGGAATTCAGCACCAGAACTTTCATGCGTCAGTACGGCCAGCGCCAATCGCGGATTTCCGGCATGTCGTCTCCATGCTCGCGAACGTAGCGCTTGTGCTCGACCAGTTTGTCGCGAAGCCATTGCTTGAAATGTGCACCGACGACCTGTAGCCGCGGCACCCGATCGACGACATCACCCGCAAGGTGATAGCGGTCGAGGTCATTCAGCACCGTCATGTCAAACGGAGTCGTCGTTGTCCCCTCTTCCTTGTATCCGCGAACATGCAAGTTGTCATGATTGTTCCGTCGATAAGTGAGCCGATGAATCAACCATGGATAACCGTGATACGCGAAAATAACCGGCTTATTCGTGGTAAACATCGAATCGAATTCGCGATCGGAAATACCGTGAGGATGCTCGGAAGGCGGCTGAAGGGTCATGAGATCGACAACATTTACCACCCGAATTTTTAGATCGGGAAAATGTTGCCTGAGCAGGTCGACTGCAGCTAGCGTTTCCAGAGTTGGGACGTCTCCGGCGCAAGCCATCACGACATCAGGCTCGCTGTTTCCGTCCGTGCAGGCCCATGTCCACATTCCGATCCCGTTGGTGCAGTGCTCGATGGCTGCGTCCATGTTGAGCCACTGCGGAGCCGGCTGTTTGCCGGCAACGATCACGTTGATGTAATGCCGGCTGCGCAGGCAGTGATCGGCAACCGAGAGCAAAGTGTTGGCATCGGGAGGAAGGTAGACACGAACGATGTCCGCCTTTTTGTTGATAACGTAATCGATGAAGCCCGGGTCCTGATGGCTGAAGCCGTTGTGGTCCTGCCGCCAAACGTGCGAGGTCAGAAGATAATTCAGAGATGCAATTGGACGGCGCCACGGAATATCCCGAGTCACCTTCAACCATTTTGCGTGCTGATTGAACATCGAATCGATGATGTGAATGAAGGCTTCGTAGCAGGAGAAAAAACCATGCCGTCCGGTTAGCAAGTATCCCTCGAGCCAGCCCTGGCACATGTGTTCGCTGAGCATTTCCATGACGCGGCCAGTGCGCGATTCGTTCTCATCCGTGGGCAGCAGCGGCTGCATCATTTCTTTGCCACTTACTTCGTAAATCGCATCGAGCCGGTTGGACGCGGTTTCGTCCGGACCGAATACTCGGAAGTTTTTCGAGTCGAGGTTCAACTTCATCACGTCCCGCAAAAACGTTCCCAAAATTCTGGTTGCCTCGGCGGTTTCAGCTCCGGGATGCTCGGCCTTCACGCCGTATTTTGTGAAATCCGGCATGAACAAACCTTGCAGCAATAGGCCGCCGTTGGCATGTGGATTGGCGCCCATCCGTCGATTGCCTTTTGGAGCTAGCTCAGCCAGCTCGGGGCGAAATTTGCCGTTCGCATCGAATAGTTCTTCCGCTTTGTAACTCTTCATCCAGTCTTCAAGAATTTTTAGATGTTGGGGCTTCTCTCGCAGATCGGTCACGGGGACCTGATGCGCGCGCCATGTGCCTTCCACGGGTTTCCCGTCCACAAATTTCGGACCGGTCCATCCTTTGAGACTCCGGAAGATAATCATGGGCCACGATGGGAAGCTGCTCGACCCATCGTCCCGCGATCGATTATTCCGCGCGTCCGCCTGGATTGCTTTGATCTCACCTACGATGGTATCGAGAGTACAAGCCATCTTCTGATGCATCTTCTCTGGCTCGTATCCTTCGACGAAATATGGTGTGTAACCATAACCGTTGAAAAGTTGGTTCAGTTCTTCGTCGCTCAATCGCCCGAGCAAAGTTGGGTTGGCGATCTTGTAACCGTTCAAATGCAGAATAGGAAGAACCGCACCGTCGCGTGCAGGATTGAGAAACTTATTGGAGTGCCAGCTTGTGGCTAACGCTCCAGTCTCGGCTTCGCCATCACCTATTACGCAACAGGCCAGTAAGTCGGGATTGTCGAAAACTGCACCGTAGGCGTGCGCCAGAGAGTAGCCGAGTTCTCCGCCCTCATTAATCGATCCGGGCGTTTCGGGAGCAGCGTGACTGGGAATCCCGCCGGGAAAAGAAAACTGCTTAAAGAGTTTTCCCATCCCGTCTTCGTTCTGCTGAATCTGCGGATACAACTCCGTATAAGTTCCCTCTAGATAAGTATTGGCGACGATTCCGGGTCCGCCATGACCCGGCCCAGTGATGTTGATTACATTCAAATCGTATTTCTTGATGATGCGATTGAAGTGAACGTAAATGAAATTCAGGCCTGGAGTCGTGCCCCAGTGTCCGAGCAAGCGCGGCTTCACATGTTCGATCTTCAATGGCTCCCGCAATAACGGATTGGCGAGTAAATAAATCTGGCCGACTGAAAGGTAATTGGCTGCTCGCCAGTACGCGTTTATCTTATCGAGTTCTTCTGAGTTTAGCGGCTGGTTAGAGGATTGAAGCTCGGCGGTGTTGGCGGGGGAAGTGATGGTGCTCACGGTATTCTCCAACCCGGAAATTGACCGGGCAATGTTTAAGGAGCATTGGGTTAGAAAATTCTTCTCGTTATCTGGAGGAACCTGAAGCATCCATCATAAACCTTCTCGCGGTTCAGAGGGTGAGGCCACCCGGCGCGCTTTTGTAGCGGGCACTAAGTCACGCGGCAATAGGGAGAAAAACGCGGACAGGCCGTCCCCCGGCGCGGACGCGGACGTTACTAAATTAAAAGCAACTACTCAGGCGCTGGCGGACTGTCCTCGTCGTTCCTGGAAACATTCCCGGCAGAAAACAGGCCGCCCCTGACTAGGTCTAAACGGGACGGTTGTTTCTTTGCCGCAATGCGAACACACGGTCCGCGTCTCAGCCCGGGCAAAGGTGCCATTTGGCGGCGCCGCGCCTAAAACCGCCAGTCGTTTCGTCTTGCAGATCTTGCATCGTTTAGGAGGGTTCTTGAACTGCTTGTCCTGGAAAAATGATTGTTCACCCGCAGTGAATGTAAAGTCCGCGCCACAATCCATGCACTGTAACTGCTTGTCCCGAAATTCCATTGAGGAAATGCTCCCTTCATTCCATTCCCAGCATCTCCACTTGCGGCAAGGAAGTTGGCCTCGCCGCGCACGGAGGCGCAGGAGCTTAGTTCATCCCCCTCGATTGTTTTGAAGACAACCCTGGATTCGGCCCACCACACCTCGAGAGGCGTGGATACTGCGAAGACAGCAACAACAATGCGCCGCAGACTGACCTCGGGCGCAGCGCGATTTACCGAACGGACCTGAAGGCCGCCAACCGGGGAGGGGCGGCCTTCAAATCACTCATCTGAACTAGTCTTGCTCTTTGCGAGCTTTCTTACGGCTACGTTTGCGCGCTAATGCTTCTTTCACGCGCTTCTTTTCGCCTGGTTTGAGGTAAAAGGAGTGCCGCTTGACCTCCTTAATAATGTCTTCCTGTTGCACCTTGCGCTTAAACCGCCGCAAAGCATTTTCGAGGGATTCTCCCTCTTGCAATCTCACTTCCGCCAACGGAAACACACCCCCAAACTCGCCCAATTTGGACAGGTTAGTTATTGCAAGATTCTGATTCTAAGTCAAGTGAATACAATTGATAGGGTAAATCACATAGACCCAGCTTGTCCTGAGCGAAGTGGAAGGACGTCCTCGTCTGTGTGGGTGAGCGCCCGCTCACCGCCAAGAAATCTTGCGTCGCCAAAATCAAAAACTCAGCCTCAAGGCGAACTGCAACTCCCTGGGCGCATAAGCGTTCGTAGCTCGAGTCAGACTTGTAGGCACTTGGTAATGTGCCGGGAAGTAAACGAAACCAAGGCGCTTAGTCGTTTGCAGAAACTGCACCACGTCGGTTTGAAAGCCGTTATCGGTGATGTCCACTCGCTGATTGTCGCGATTCAATAGGTTAAAGGACTCCGCCATGAAATCCAGCTTCATTCGGTCCCGCGTAAACAGGCGGCGGGTGGCCCGCAAGTCCGTGGTCGCGTAATCGGGTCCAACTAAAGAATTGCGTCCGATTCCCGGGAGTCTGTCATTTTGACTGTTGCCGTCTTGATTGGGATCTCCCGAAACCATCACGTTTATCGGGCGCCCGCTGCCTACTGTCACAACCCCCGCGTACTTCCAGTCTGCGACCAATTTTTCCAGCAATCCTCCCCAATGAGGAACCAGTTTAGGCTCCGCGATCCACGCCAGCACGAACCGCTGCCGCTGGTCAGTTACGCTCGGCCCTCGTTCCGACTTGGTTGAGTACGAGTTCTGAACCGTTGAAACGGTTGTGACCAGCACATCTTGTCCGTCATCGATAGCGTGCGCATATGTGTAGGCAAGACGGAAGTAGAGTCCGCTGGTCATTTTGCGCTGAATGGAAAGCGTTGCTCCGTGATAAACGCTCGATGCCTCGCTTTCAAAGACATTAATGGCCCCCAATTGCGGAATGGGCCGAGCCAGCGGGTTTATGCATGGTGGAAAAGGACACGTCAGCGACGGCGTCATCTGCCATGTGGAGAACGATTGCACGTTGTAATAATTCCCCGTGAAATTCGTTCCTGTGCTGTCGTAGACGGGATAGGTCACATTCACCGGAGGTGGCAGGTTCTGATCCCGAGCACGAATCAGGTTTTGTCCGTGAACATAAGTATAAGTAACCTCCGCAGTCACTCGATCTGCCAATTCTTTTTGTAGACTCAAACTCGCCTGATGTACTTCAGGCGTTCGAAAATCAGCTGAGAAAGCCGAAATGTCACTTTGTGTGAACTGCTGAAGGCTTGCCGGAGGCCTACATACCGGAGTCAGAAGCCCACAGCTTACCAGCGGATTGGGATACTTCGGAAAGACCTGGTTATCGTAGTAATTCGTATTGTTCAGAAATAAATAATTCGCCGAGAGCCCATTGTGGCTTGCAACCGCTGAATTATAGATTTGCGGGATTCGTGTATAGAACAGTCCGTATCCCGCCCGCACGACCAGCGGCCGATATCGTCCCATTGAATATGCAAGTCCGACGCGAGGCCCGAAGTTTCTGGGATCAAGCGGAACCTTCCCGGCCTCAGGCCAAAGCGGGTTCGGGGTGAGTCCCTTTGTAGTGAATGTCTGCAAGTCATAGCGGACCCCGACGCTTAAAGCCAAGTGCCTCGCAACCCGAATCGTGTCCTGCGCGAAAGCGGAAAACTCATTGGTGTCCGGATGTGTAACCGCCGACCCAAAATTTTGCAAATAGTAGTGCGGTACTTGATGTGCGTACGCCCGCAATGATGTGAGCTGTAGCCCGCCCTCCTGCGGAGCAAACGTGAACGGGTTCACCTTGATTGGATCAAAGATGTACTCACCGCCGAAATTCGATGGAAAGAAATCGTAAATCTGCGTAAACAGCGCGTCTCCTCCAAATTTCCAGGAGTTACGCCTGCCTTCCACGCTAAGCGTCTCCGCCACGTCAAATCGATTTTGCTTGGTTTCGCGAGGCAAGATGGTTGACCTTCCCATCCCGCTAAAAATGCTGGTTATCTTTGTAAGTGGGACACTCGAGTTGCTGTTGGACCATTCCAAATCACGCGAATATCCCCCGCGCAGATGACTCACGACGTTGCCTGATAATTCCGTCGTCAACGAAACCGCACCCGTCGTAGTGTTGACGTGCTCTGCGCCATTGTCCGAGATTCCGTACGTAGTCAGAGGACTAGCGGGATCGATAAACACATTGTTCGATCCCCAATAGCTCGATGTATTCAGCCGAATCGATAGGTCATTGTGTGCGGCGAGTTTGAAATCCAACTTCAGGAAAGCCGCATTCCCCAGAAGTTGCGTGGGAAATTGACCGCCCTGTTGCGTGAGTTGCGCGGCGGCCGCAAAAACCATGGACTGATCGCTCGGCTCGTAGTCTCCGGGCGTGGCTGGTCCAGCGCCTGCCACCGGCGTCACGACAGAACTTCCGTTCACAAACTGCACCACGGTTGGAAGATGAAAAATGTGCTGATCGAATCCACCGAAAAAGAACACGCGATTGCGCCGCAGCGGCCCACCAACGGTTCCACCGAACTGGTGTTGATCATCGTGAGGCTTGAAGTCGGTGAAAGCGTGGGTAGCGTCAAAGGCGCTGTTTCGCAGAAAGTAGAAACCGCTTCCGTGCCATTGATTGGACCCTGATCGCGTCACCACGTTTACGACTGCGCCCCCAGATCGTCCCACACCGGCGCCGGCGGTGTTCGAGGACACACGAAACTCCTGTACCACTTCATTGGAAAACTGGTACGGGGCGCGGTAACGCCCGATCGCCTGAGAATAGAACTCATTGTTGTAGTCTTCCCCGTCGACCAGATAACTGGTTTGAAATCCGCGAATCCCTCCATAAGCTAGATCGCCATTGGAGCCTGAAGTCAAACCGCGCGGATCTTGCGTGACTCCCGGAGTCAGCAAGGCCAAATCGGTGAAGCGCCTTCCATTCAGCGGTAACTCCGTGATCGCTCGTTCGTCAACCAAGTAAGAGATGGGATCAGGCTCGGTATCAACCAGAAGCGGCGGAGCCGAAACCGTCACCGTCTCTTTCACACCGGCCACGCTTAAGTCGAAGGCAATTTTCGTTGTGGCGCCAAGGTCAACGTGAAGGGTGGGCGTGAGTTGGGGAGACATTCCCTGCGAACTGGCTCGCGCCGAATAATCTCCTGGCGGAAGCAGTTGAAACGCAAAGACGCCGTCGCCATCGCTCTTCGTGGAATAGCGGAATCCGGTGGCCGTGTTGACCAACGCAATCGATGCCCCCGGAATGCGCCCCCCCAAAACGTCAGCCACCGTTCCGCGGATCGCGCCGGTGGAACCATCCTGAGCTAACAGGGATGTTGGGAAGTTGCAGAACAAGAAAACAAAAAATAATAGACGTAATGCAGTACCACAATACGACGCGCGCGACATAGGACTCCAACCTGCTCGTGAATCGCAAGCTACAGTCCAGCCTCGACGGGAGACATATTGTGTTTACCACCGGGAAAGGGTGAAAGTCTGTGACGGTCGAATGCTTCTTTTGAAAATTTCCCGTCGCGGGAAATTTGCTGAATTTTCCATGTCTTGTGCTACTCTTTTGCCTCGTGACATCGACCCTCCCTTTAACACACTCCAACTTTCAAGAGGTTTAAATAATGATTCGGAGATTCATTGGCAAGCTGTTTGCCTTAATAAGCCTGACTTTAGTCCTCGGGGTCGGGACAGTATTGAGCGGCATCCAACTTGCCGCGCAGGACGCACCTCAAACCCACACTTACTACATTGCCGCCGACGAAGTGGAATGGGACTACGCCCCCAGCAACATGAACAAAATGATGGGCATGAAATTCGAGGGCTATCCCGTCACTTTTGTCGAACAGGGCCCGCATCGCATTGGCAAGGTTTACAGGAAGGCCGTTTATCGCGAATACACCGACGAAACTTTTAGCCATCTGAAGCCGCGCGCGCCCGAGTGGGAGCACATGGGGATTCTTGGTCCAGTCATTCGCGCCGAAGTCGGAGATACGATCAAGGTTTATTTCAAGAACAACGCCACTCGGCCTTACAGCCTGCATCCTCACGGCGTGTTCTACAACAAGGATTCCGAAGGCTCAATGTACGACGACGGCACTTCCGGAGCCGACAAAGAAGATGATGCCGTGCCTCCCGGCAAAACGCATCTCTATACATGGCAGGTGCCGGAACGCGCCGGCCCCGGACCCGATGATCCAAGCTCGCTCGTGTGGCTTTATCACTCTCACGGAAGCAAAGATGTCGAAAGCGGACTGATCGGCGCCATCATTATTACTAGGCGCGGCATGGCGGGACCCGGCGGCAAGCCCAAAGACGTGGATCGCGAATTCGTCACCTTGTTCATGTTCTTCGACGAGAACAGCAGTTGGTACCTCACTCACAATATCCAGACATACACCACCGACCCCAAAGGAATAAACAAGCTTGAAGCAATACCCTCAGATAACGAGGGCACCTTATCACTCATAGGCACCGGATTTACCGCAGCCAACTTCAAAGCCACGATCAATGGCTACATCTACGCAAACGGACCGCTGATGACAATGAAGAAAGGCGAGCGCGTCCGCTGGTACCTTTTAAGTCTCGGAGAAGGCGTCAACTTTCACACTCCGCACTGGCACGGAAACGTGGTCCTGGACCACGGCAAACGCACCGACGTAGTAACTCTGATGCCGGCGCAGATGAATACCGTGGACATGGTCCCCGACGACCCCGGCATCTGGCTCTACCATTGCCATATCGACGAGCACATGGACGCCGGCATGGTGGCGCTATACAAGGTCGAACCGTAAATCAACTCAATCTGACGGGGGCGGGTCGCCCAGACTTTCGCATTCTCTGCGAGGGCTGGGGATGTTCCCCATACAGGGCTCAAGTCTATGGCTGCTGCGTCAGCTTCCAGGCTTGCGCGGCGGTGCCATTGCAATCGTAGATTTGCAATTGCACGCCGTTAGTTGTCGATGCGCCGGGAACGTCCAGGCAGCGTCCGCTGCCGCGACCCACCATCTTATAGTAGCCATTGCCCAGTGATACAGGCTGCCACTGCTGGTTCGTACCGCCGCCATAGCTCCACAGTTGAATCAGGCTCCCGTTGCCGGTTCCGTTGTTGGTTACGTCCCACACCTCGGATGGAGCGTTCCGGTTCACTACCTTGTAATACCCGCTGTCGGTCGCCTGGAATTGCCACTCCTGGTTGGTCTGTTGGTTGCCACAACTCCATTGCTGGACGGTGGTACCGTTCGTCGTGCCCCGGCCCGTCGCGTCGACGCACTTTCCGCTGTTCTGATTGACGACGTTGTACCAGGCGCTGGTGTTGATGCCGCCACCTCCATTTACACCGCCGCCATTGATGCCGAGCGAAGTGTTCAGCCCGAACGACCGGGAGGTCGCCCACTGCTGCCAATCGCTGGAAATGGTAGAAGCGGAATCTGAGGAAATGTTCGGTGTCGTAGGCCAGAAGGTTGGATCGTAATATCCCCAACTGTCAGGCAGCAGGCCATGTGTAGCCTTGTATGCCCACATGGTCCAGCTCAAACCGGCATTGTTGTAGGCATTGACCGAGTATTGCCAGGTCGCCGCGCCGTTGCCGAAATCATTGAACTCACCGATGAAGCCCGGTACGTTCCAACTGGCGTGGTTGTTGAAGTCATTAACCTGGTTATTGGAACCGTTCTCTACTGTGGAAGAGTTTCCATTCCACTGGTACTCGTGCATTTCGTAGACGACATTCGTCCAGCCAAACTGCGAAGGCGGAGGCAACATACTCCAGTTCCAGCTTCCCCAAGTCCCCTCCATGATGACGATATGTCCGGGGTCGCCGGAACGCACGCTATTGTAGAGGCTGTTGTACGCGTTCCAAACTGCGCTCGAGTTCGGCGCACCCGTAGGTTCGTTGATTAAATCGTAGCCGGCGACGGTTGGATTGCCGTTGTAGTGACTGGCAATCTGCCACCACATCCACGCAGTATTTCCCTGATCGTTGCCGTCGCTCCAATACTGGTTCTGACCCGCCTGCCCGGTATCGTCGGATGTGCTCTGGCTACCGACCACTCCGTGCATGTCAATGATCACGTAAATCCCGCGCGATGCGCAGTTGTTTACCAACCAGTCGAGTTCGGTGAATGCGTCGGACCGCCATCCAGAGTTTGAAACGTTATTGAGCGCGTAAAACTGTCCCCACCACACAGGCACGCGCACAACATTGAACCCTGCATTCCGAATGTCGTCCAGATCGGTGGTGGTGATCCAGTTCTGCTGGTACGTGCTTATCAGGCTCTGCTCGGTCGCGACCCCAAACCTATTGTCGAGAGTCTGCATGGCACTGAAGGTGTCCGGCAGACTGCCGCTGTCGAGCGGCGCCATCCATTTTTCCATGATGAACCAACCGCCAAGATTGACGCCGCGCAGTGGGACAACTTGTCCGTTGGCGTTGACGATGTTCCGTCCGCTGGCGTGAAGCATGCTCAACTGCGCGTATGACTTCTCGGAGATCAGCCCGGCGCACAGCGCGGCGACCGCCAAGATCTGCATCGCTGTGCGTATCCGTTGGCGGCTACAAACTCGACAGAACACATTTGCTATCTTCATGGACAGCTCCTTCTGGTGGGACAACCGCTGGGGCGCGGCAACGGAGCCACGACCGGATTGTACGAAATGAAAATGGAAAAAACCAATGTGATTATTGCGCCGAAGTCCGGCGGGTGGCCCAGCCTTTCGCGCTCTTCGCGAAGGCCGGGGATGTTCAGTCGTCACAGCTTTTCCTTGCACGCATCTGCATTTTTTAGACTACGGACAATCGGGAGCCTTGGTATAGTCCACGCACTGCGATTTCTGATTGCCCACGGTCCAAATCGCGGATGTGTTCATTTGGTCGGCGAAATCGCCGAACCAGAAAATGTATCCGCCGCCGAGGCTCAGTGGGGTTCCGTAACCAAACTCATCGGCGGTTTGATTCGGAGCGCAGGTCGGTCCGTAATACAACACGGCATCGAAATCAACTGTGGCAGGTCGGTTCATGCCGAACTCCACGCCCTGATACCTGTGTCCGTTCATGGTGCGGATACATCCCGTGAGAGGGCCCACCGGACCTGGCGAAGATCCGTTGCCCACAATAAGTTTTAGTGTTGCGGCGTGCGTGATGCTGCCGTCGCTAGCGGTAATTTTTATCGCGTATGTGCCCGCTGCGACGGTGTTATCCACGCTGACGTTGAGTTGGGAGGACCCCGAACCAGGAGCTGCAATCACAGTTGGCGTAAAGCTCACCGTGACTCCCGCCGGTGGATTGGAAGCACGTAGAGTGAGCCAGTTGTTGAAGCCCGTCCCCGCGGTAGTCACGGCCTGGTCCGTGGCCGAACTACCCTGATCAATGGTCAGCGAAACGGGCTGAAGCTTCACTGTAAACGGAGCAGCCTTCGATGGATTGACCGTCAGACTGGCTCCAGCACTTGAACCGCCGTAGCTGGCGGTAAGGGTTACCGAATGAGTCGCCGTCACCGCGACAGTAGTGAGTGCGACGCGGACGCCAATATGACCCTTTGGGATGGTGACGCTTGATGGTGTAGCCACGACTTTAGGATCCGAGCTTTGAAGCGCTACTAGCACTCCGCCAGTGGCAGCAGCCTGGCTGAGAACTATTCTCAGTCTCGACAAATTTCCTCCAACCACGGTGGCGGGAATCAACGTAACGCCAGAAAGGCTGGCGGCGGTTTCGGGAACCAACGTGACCGTAGGCTTTGCGGAGCTGCTGGCAAAGCTACCATTTGAGGTCTTCTGTTGCGCGCTACTGGATGCCAGAAACAAGAATATGGAGGCGATCACTAGCAAACGGATCCGGAGGAAATGCGAGCAACCACTGCGTGTATTTTTTAAGATGAACAAGTGTCGTAACCTCGACTTCTGAATTAAGGTACGACGAAGGGCGGCGAGCCCACCTTCTCACGCGGCATGGAAGGATGAAAGAGGCCGGAAGTACATGCTCACGGAAGGTTACCCTTCTCCGATCTGGACGATCACGAACTCTCCCCGAGACTACTTCGCAGCAACGGCTAAAATCGCGGGATCCACGTCTAGCCGAAGCCAGTAGGCTGGGCCGGGCGGCGGCGGAAATACGGCTTCCTCTTTGAAGTGAGTTTTCGCCAAAGCTTGGATCACGCACATCGCTGCGTTGGTGGGATGCGGCGACCAGGCGTTATCCACCACTCCTTGTTTTCCTACCTGAACAAACATCTCGAACTTCTGTCGGTCTGTGTTGCCGTCCTGGACGCAGTTGCGGACATAATCGGCGAGCTTCTGTTCCACTACTGTGCGGTATCCCGATCCCGCCGGAGTCTTCATGTTGGCCTCTGCGGTTTCCCTCGTCACGCGAGATTGGGCGTCCATTGGACCCATCTGGGCGGCCGTCGCTTTGTTCCCATCGAAATATTGTTTTTCGCTCCACGCTTCTTTTTCCCAATTGTCCCCGATACGCTTAAAAATGGTATCTGCCACTTCGTAGTTTTGTTTATTGACTGCCATCAACGCGAGCTCGTTCATGTTTACTAAGGAAGGGCCATACTCCTTCTCGAGGTTCGCGAAGCCTCGTTGAACGCGTGGCCACGACATATGGTCGAACTCAGGATTGTCTCCGCAAGAGCAGACGAGTTCTATCGCAATTTCGAAATAAACGATATCGCCTTCCTTGCCCCCGATCCGGTCTGCAATCGCCGTAGCGAAGTTCTCCGTGTCTCCTTCTTGTCCCTCCCACTTAGTCAGCAGTTGATCGGCGTGAACGCGATAGTAAAGGTAATAAGTAGGCTCAAACGCAATTGCCTGTTCGAAAAGCGCGCTGGACCGCGGAATATCCCATCCTTGCGCCTGCTCGACCTGTTGCATGGCCACATACCACTCCGGGCATTTGCTCTTTAACTTTGCCGCCTCATTTAAGATCTGGTAGGCCTTATCTGCGCGTTCTTCGAAGAGCCGCCACCCGCTTCCGCTTACCGTATCGGAGTGTCCGTGTCCGCGGGCAGCCCATGCGTAACTAACATAAGCTCGGGCAAGCGCGATCCTTGCCGTAATTGAGAGCGGCTTGGTTTCGGTCCAGTGCTGGAGATGCGCCAGGTCTTCTTTCCAGTCTTCCTCGGTGGCGTGGCGCAGGGGATGGTCGACGCCAGAATAAATGCTATGCAGCCTCCAAGCCCCGGAAGCAAACTTAGTCTTATTCGACCGTAGAGCATCGGCCAGGCAATCGAGTTCGTCGAACTTTTCGTTTTGCAAAAGATCAGCAACCCCACCCTTCAACACCTCGACCGCATTCGCGTCTGTGCTGTCGTCAACGTCCAATTGGACAACATTGCAGGTTTGAAATGGAGTTTTCGCCGGCGAGCCTGCGCTACTTTGCGCGTTAGCGCCGAGGGCGCTCATCAGGAACAAGAGAAATATGATTCCCGACGAGGAGCTGCTCAACAGAAGGGCCGGCATCCAATCGGATTTTGATCGGTCGACAGAAAACTTCATAGGAAGAATGCCTCTTGGGGACGGGATGGAGAGCGTACTGCGCGGACGAACAATGCTAAGAAAACCCCAGAGTCCTGTCGAGATTACCTAGGGTCAGCCGGTAATCGGATTTGGGATAGCTCTCAGGGTTGGCTCAGGCGGGGAACCTGAATCTATTCTTTTAGGTTCGCCACAAAGCGCAATCGGACGTAGTCGGCTGTCCACTGGCCCTTTTCGTCACAGAGGACTGGGCGTAGCTTTTGCACTATCTCGGCCACTGCGGCTTCATGTTCTGTCTCCGGCAAGTTCCGGATGAGCGACATGCCGAAGGTTTCAATCCAGGCTGCCATCCCCGTTGGAAGTGGAGTCGGACGCGGAATCAGCTCGATATAGTTGACGACGAAGCCGCCTGCTTCGAGCCTCGCGCGATAGCCATCGACCGTTGGGTAATACCACGGACTCAGGGCTACCGGATTTGCGACGTTCCGGCGTTCCAGCATCGAGAGCAATGCCACGGTGATTGCGGCGACGTTGCCGTGTCCACCCATTTCGCCCACGAAGCGGCCACCTGGCTTCAGGGCGCGATTCACTCCTGCAATCACTGCATCGGGATTGTCCTTCATCCAGTGCAAGGCGGCATTGCTGAACACAGCGTCAAATTCGCGATTGAACTGGAGGCTATATCCGCTCGCCACGCGCGCGTCGAGGCCGCGACGCTTTGCTGCTTCAACCATATCGGGTGAGCTATCGACGCCAACTACCTCGGCGCCAAGCGCTACGATCTTTTCCGTCAGGACGCCGTCACCGCATCCCAAGTCGAGAATCCTCTCGCCGGGACGGACCTTGAGCAGATCGAGCACAGGTTGTCCGAGCGCAGGCACGTAGGGCGCGTGTTCCGCGTAACGATGCGCCTCCCATACTTGGCTCGGTGTCTCGGTTGAGTCCATTGGCTACGTTTGCAGTTTCTCCCGCACCACATCTTGCCGCCGCTGGCGGTACTTTGTGTTGGCATCCTCATTCTTAACTGAACATTCGGCTCAGGCAGAACTAGAAAACTGAGCTTCGTCCACTACGATTGTCGCGCTTTCGCGTGATCGAGGCTTTTTTCGAATCACGATTTCTACATCCCGATCAAGGGCATTGAGAAACCGCATGAGTCGCTCCACTGAGAAACCAGCCAACTGGTAGTTGGCCAAGGCCGAAATCTTCGGCTGATTAACCTCCAGCAGACGTGCCGCCGCAATCTGCGACAAGTGGCGCGCTCGAATGATTTGGTTGATGGCAACGGCTAGGCGAACTCGCGTTTGTTTCTCGCTGGCATCCTTCACACGAAGGTCCGCAAACACATTGTCCGAACTTTGAACCACGGTCCGCCTATTTCTTCCGCTTGCCATATCGCGCCTCATGGTCTTCGCTTGCCGCCTTGAGCCTTCGAGCAATCAATTCCACGTCGGTTCGAGCTGTTCTGATCCCTTTCGGCGATTTCTCCTGGAATGCATGCAGCACATAGACAGCGCTCTCAAACTTCACCGTGTACACTGCCCGGTACGTATCGCCTCGATAGTCCGCCACAATTTCGAGCACCGCAGCACCTTGGCCTTTCCATGGCTTCGCACTTGGATGCTTTCCGCCAAACTGGACCACCGTCAGGGGCTTCCCGTTTCAACGAACTTCAAAGTTTACCGCGCTTCCTGTGAGCACCTTTTGCCCCTGGACCGGATCCTGAGAGACGATTACAGCTGTTGGCAATGACGACGCAGGAGACGAAAGAGCCGTAGATTCGGACGAGGTATTGGGAATCTGCGGAGCCGCCGATACATTTCCGACGTGTAACCCGGCATCCTGCAATGCGGCAGTCGCAGATACTAAAGTTTGCCCAATAAAACTCGGCATTACAAATGCCTGAGGAGAATTGGCGTCGCTGACGAGCAGGCTTATCTTCGGAGCTGCAACGTCGCTCGCATTCGGTGGTGGACTTTGTGCCAACACCTGATCCACGGAAATGCCCGGCACGGCAACTTGAGCAACTGCCCCGATATCAAGGCCCCGCCGGCGAATATTGATTTCCGCAGCTCGCGCGCTTTCGCCCAGTACACTCGGGATCTGGACTCGTTGCGGGCCCAGACTCTCGGCCACGCGCACTTGCCATCCGCGCCGCACTCTTGTTCCGGAAGTTGGCAGTTGAGAAAGGATTCTGCCCTCGGGAACGGTGGAACTGTAATATTGGCGTTCAACTTGTAACGGCAGACCCGCTTGTGCGGCGATCTTCTGCGCCTCTGGCGGAGTTTTTCCGAAGAAATTCGGGACGATGACCTCGCGTCCATGGATTGCAAACTGCATCGCCGTCAGAGCCGACACTAACGCGACCACTAGCAGTAGCAGGGCCCGCAATACCAACCGGAAGAGTGACCTCATTTGGGAATGGCAGATTATAACGTGATGAACAGCCGTTCTTGACTCCCTTATACTTGTGCCATGCCGCCCGCGGTTGAGCTTGCAACCACCATTCGCAAATATTGGGGATACGATTCTTTCCGCCCGTTGCAGGAGCGGATTGTCCGCAGCTTGCTGGCGGAGCGCGACACATGTGTGGTCATGCCAACCGGCGGAGGAAAATCACTCTGTTACCAATTGCCCGCGTTGCTATCCGGGAAAACGGCGGTGGTCGTCTCTCCTTTAATTGCGTTGATGCAGGATCAGGCGGCTCAACTGGCACAAATGGGAATTCCGGCCGCCGTTTTGAACAGTTCAATCACGGCGGCACAGCAGGCGTCGTTGATCAATAAAGCCCATCGAGGCGAATATCGTCTTTTATACATTTCCCCCGAACGCCTGGCCCGCGCAGACACCATGGACTGGCTGCAAAAAGTTCCAATCGCATTTTTTGCGGTGGATGAAGCCCACTGCATTTCAGAATGGGGACACGAGTTCCGTCCCGAATATCGTCAATTAAAGCGCTTGCGTACATCGTTCCCCGATCGTCCCATCGCGGCGTTCACTGCCAGCGCGACTCAGCGGGTGCGCCACGACATTCTCAGCCAGCTTCAACTGCGAAATCCTGATAAGTACATCGCAAGTTTTCATCGGCCAAACTTGCGTTATCTGATTCGCGAATGCAATAGTCGCGAGCATCAAGATCTGCTGGTATCGGCGGTGCGAAATCATCCGGAAGGCAGCATCATCGTTTATGCACCAACGATCGATGCAGTTAAGTTGACGGTGAATTTCCTCAAGAGCGAAGGGATTAGCGCGATCGCTTACCACGGCAAGATGGAAGCAGACGAGCGACGCCGCAACCAGGAGTTGTGGATGTCCGACGAAGTCCGGGTATTGGTTGGCACGATCGCGTTCGGACTTGGAATTAACAAGGCGACAGTTCGCGCAGTGATCCATCTTTCTCTTCCGAAGTCGATTGAACAGTATTACCAGGAAGCTGGTCGGGCTGGCCGCGATGGCGATCCGGCTAATTGTGTCCTGCTTTGGCAGAAGCGCGACGCGGGACTGCTGGCGTACTTCATCGAGCAGGTCAGTGATCCTACAGAGAAAGAGCGATCGTGGGATCGCTACCACACAATTCGTCGCTTCGTCGAATCGCAAGGTTGCCGTCACCGTTATATATGCTCGCACTTTGGAGAGCGAACCAGATGGGAGACCTGCGGATCATGCGACGCCTGCGGCATCTTGCCAGAGTGGCTGGGCGTGGCGAGCACCTCGAAGGCGGGATCTTCGAAGTCTGCTGCGCCTTCAAGAATCCCCTCCATTTCTGAGCCCGCGGCGATTCCGACACTCCTTTCTGCAGTCGATGCCGAGTTACGCGAATATCTCCGCCAATGGAGGCGCGAGGCAGCGAAACAACAAGGCGTGCCCGCCTTCGTCGTATTGCACGACACATCCTTGGATCAAGTTTGCCGGACGCAGCCAATGTCCATCCCACAGCTGCTGAGCGTTCACGGCATCGGGGAACGTAAAGCGGCGATGTATGGTGAACAGATATTTGAGGCATTGAAAGCATTTCGTGCAGGAGCGAGGGCCCAAGAGAAAGCATCCGCGTCCTGAGGCTCGGAATTTCAGGGTTTGAGGGCTAGCCGTTCAACGAAGTTTTTATATCGCCTTTGCCAAATTTACCCTGCAACCGCCCTTGCTTCTGTCTAGGTGGCCTATAATTGACTGATAACATTACGGTTATTGTGGCGTTACTTTGGCATTACAACTGTTATACGAAAGGGTAGATACCAGCATCTTAGGTATCGTAGATTTTGCTAGCCGTGACGGTCGTATCGGCCGGGAAATGGGCAAACGCGCCCACAATATTGGAGGAAGATCGAAATGAAACATCGAGTACTTGTAACCTCACTGGTAGCTTCTCTTATGGCTTTTCCTGCCTTTGCGCAGACCAGCTCGGCGACGCAGGATCAGACTACCGCAAGTCAACCCGCCCAGACGCCGTCGCAAACTTCTGATATGAGCGCAACCGGGAAACCGTTACAACCTCCGGCTCGTGAAGGATTCTGGGGACGAGTAAATCCTTTTGCGCGCAAGAAGTACGTTCAACGCCAGACCGCGCCTATCCGCGACCGGTTGAATGAGCTCGACGAACTGACGGCCACCAACGGCAAGAACCTGAAAGATGCCGATGCGCGCGCTCAACAAGGCATCCAGTTGGCTTCCGCCAAGGCTAGCGAAGCCGACCAACATGCGGTCGACGCTGGGAACAGAGCCGATGCTGCGCAGCAAACTGCAACTCAAGCCAACACAAGAATTGGAAACGTCGAGCAGGTCGTCAGCAACATCGACCAATACAAAGCTTCGAATGAAACGGAAATCCGGTTTCGCCCGGGACAAAGCGCTCTGAGCAAGAATGCAAAGTCCGCCCTCGACGATATGGCCACGCCTCTCAAAGATCAGCGAGGTTACATCATCGAAGTGCAGGGCTTCTCTTCCGGACGAGGCCAGGCAGCGATCGCTACCTCGCAAAAAATGGCCGACTCCGTTGTTCGCTACTTAGTCGAGAATCACGACGTACCTGTCTACCGCATATACGTAGTTGGCATGGGTAATGCCCCTGTGGCCTCGGCCGACGCAGATTCAAAGACCAAACACATGAGTGGCGGCCGCGTTGAGATCAGCCTGCTGAAGAACGATCTTGAGCAGCTTTCCTCGAATTCGCCTGTTCCAGTCAGTCAGGACCAGCCGACAAAATAATCGACTTCATTGAGGATAGGGGTCCTCACCCCAAAAAAGACTCTTGCAAATAGCAAGGGTCTTTTTTTTGGCCCAGAATTGGCTGGCGCTGGAAAGGGAGGCGCAAAGCGTGCGCCGCTTGTTCTCAAAACTCGAGGCGAGCCTGAAACGCAATCATTCTTGGACTACTGTCGCCGCCCAAACCAACGCCCAAAAGGCCGGTAGGGGGAGAAGTCGTGTACGTGAGCGCTCCAAAGCCCGTCTGAGTGGAAGGCTTTCCGGGGATGCCTGCCAGAACCATACTTGGAAGCCCAAAGTTCGGATGATTGAAGATGTTGAAGAACTGGGCTTCCATCCTGAGCTTGACACGTTCGGTCAAGGGAAACCATTTCGTAAGATAAAAGTCGCTCCAGAAGAAATTGGGACCACGCAGGGCATTGCGGCCGAGGTTTCCGAATTGGCAATGTTGCAGGTCGTCGCCGCCGAAGCACTGCCCCGTGCTTGGATCAACCGCCGATACAAAAGCGTCCGGATTGAGCCACTGGATCGTGCCGGGTTGTGTCACACCAGGGATAGGACGATGCGCATATAGCGCTACGCCGGGAACAACACTTGCGAACTGCGGTCCGCTGCCCTGCACAACACCGTTTCCGCCGGCTGAATAAGGCGTGCTCAGAACCGAGAATGGGACTCCGCTGTGCCAAAACATAGTTCCAGAAACTTGCCAGTCATTTAGCGCCTGCGCCAAGGGGTGATTTCTAACTTTAATCGGCAACTGATACACATACTGCGCATTGAGATTGTGGCGAACGTCGTAATCGCAAGGACCGTAGTCGCGGGCTAGCTCTCCCGGCAGAGGGGAAAGAATTCCTCCCGCGGAGAACTGAAGAAATCCTCCGTTTGAGACCGCATCCATGCAATGGCTCCACGTGTAATTGACCTGTCCTTGCAGACCGTGTCCGAGCCGCTTCATAGCGGCCAGCTGAAGGCCGTTGTAGTTGCTGTTTTCCCCAGTCGAGAACTGTGTCACGGCGCTAAATCGTGGATCGGTCGGCTGCTTGTAAGGGAATGGCTCAAAGCAGCTGTCGCACACGGTTTGATAGCCATTCACCTGCGTCAGATAGGGCTGGTTCACCGCGCGGGTACCAACGTACTGCGCTTTGAAACTCGCCGTCGTACCGAATTGATGTTCAATTCCCAGGCTCCACTCCATGAAGTACGGGGCATGCAGCTTGCCATCGGGTACCGCCGTTATTGCGACTGGCGGAAGACAAGTTGCGGGATTTGCTTGTGGAGAAGCACACGAAAGCTGGCCCTGAGGAAAGCCCGAACTGAATCTCTGATTAGCGGCGATGGTCGCGTCGACTGCACTGTTCGGCACTCCCGGTGCGATTGCGGTGCCTCCCACGCTGCCAAGCAGTCCTCCCTGAAACGTTTGGACGTACGGGGGATTTGTACCGACGAGGTCGGCAACACTACCCGGCAAAATATCACTGAAAATCCCAAAGCCGCTGCGGAGTACAGTCTTCGGCTCAAATTGCCAGGCAATCGCGGTTCTCGGTTGCAGAATGGCCAGCGGTGTAGATGAGAACAGATTGTCAAGATGAGTTCGAATGGCGGCATTTAGTGGCTGATCGACATCATGCGAGATGGAACTGAAAGATTCGCTAAGGCGGGCAATTTGGCTGTGTGGATTAAGCGGATTCGAGTTGAGTGTGTCGCGTATGCCGAAGGTCCAGGTGAGTTTGCGAGTCACCTTCCAAGTATCTTGCGCGTAGAGATCCAGATTCAGAAAGTTGAAGGGTTCGTTTGCGTTCGAAGGAAAAGTCTTCGAAGCAGTGGACGCTACTCCATAGATAAATTGCGGCAATGTCGAGTACACCACTGTGGGCACAGTGCCTTGACCGAAATCGTAGTCGTTGAGGCGAAAGATTCGCGTGTTGGTGCCAAACCTCAGTTCGTGAGCGCCGAGGCTCCAAGCGAGGTTGTCGTTGATGAACACTCTGGATGCGCGCCTGCCTTGCACCCAGGTGTTGTCGAGCCCACCAACCGTAGTGAACGGCGCGTCCGCACCGCCGCCCTGCAACACAATCGGAAACGCCGAGAGTGTCTTCTGAAAGTCGCTTGGTCCAAACAAGCTCTCATACCAGGAAAACGCCGGATTGAAATAATTCACAAGGTTCTGTGAAAAAACGTGGGTGTAACCTGCGGCGAACGAGTAGAGAGGCTGGGGTGAGACGGCATCAAACAAAGGGTTGATCGGATCTGTGTAGGCGGCTTGTACACCTGTGTCAGCCTGAAAACGAAACCAAGTCGTGTCATTCGCGTTGATGTTGTAGTCGAGGCGGACTGTCTGCACCTGTTCGTGGTCATCGCTGGAGTGCGAAACGCTTTGCCGGTTCGCACAACCGTTTCCATTCGGCGGGCTGCCCGACGCAGCACTTCCGTCCGAGTTGAAGGGACATCCGAGCACTGCAAGGGGAGTGCCGCTCGTGTTTCCGTACAAAGAAAACATTTTCTGGTAGAACGGGGCCTGTTCCGGTGCTGCCGGATAGGCCGATCCGGTTACGGAGTCCGTTCCACCGAGAGGGAGTTGTTGCAAGACATATTGTTGGAAGGCAGGACTCGGGACCGTCGTTGGTGTGACAATCGGCAGGGCAATCCGGACCCATTCGCTGTCGAAGAAGAAGAAGAGCTTGTTGTGCACAATGGGTCCGCCCAGGCTGCCCCCAAAATGATTTACCGTTGCCCCCGGTTTGTGATTGCCCGGCGTCGCATTCGTGAAGTAGTCCGCCGCATTGAACACCGCGCCATTCCACAATTCGTAGAGATTTCCGTGAAACTGATTCGAGCCAGACTTTGTGACGTAGTTGACCTGAGATGCTCCATAGCGTCCTTGATCCACGGAATAAGAAAGCGTGTTAACAGTTACTTCCGAAATCGAATTCAACCCAAGGACAAGGTTGGTGGAGAGGCCGCTGTTCAAGTTAGTCAGCGGATCATTCGTTTCCAATCCGTCGACAATGTAACCGTTTGAGAGGGCCGGGAGTCCGTTAAATTCTACGTTGCCGTAACCGTTGGTACCGCCAACAAAATCGTTCCCGCTGCCCGCCGTGTTGATGAGAGCCCCGGGTGAAAACTGCAAAGGGTAGGTTAGGTCACCGCCTGGATTCGGAAGATTCTCCAGAGCTGATGTGTTCAAAGTGGTGGAAGTGTTAGCATTTTCCGGGTTGATGAGCGGGGCTTCGCCGTTCACCTCAACCGTCTCATTTGATCGGGTCACCTTAAGCGTGAAACCGACCTCTTGCTTCTGGCCCAGACCCGAAACGACGTTTTCGTTTTGTTGTGGCTCGAAGCCCTGCGCTTCCACTCTGACTCTGTACGTACCCGGTTTCAATTGGGGGAAATTGAACCGGCCTGCGTCATCGGCCTGGGCACCGCGCGTTAGACCAGTCTCACGATTTGTGATTGTCACAGTGGCGCCGGGCACCATTGCGTCAGTCGCGTCTCTCACTTCGCCAACGATGGCACTGGTGGTTTCGCCCTGAGACATTGCGTTCGTCGGGAACAGACAGAAGCCACCCGAGAGTAGTAGGAACAGCAGAGTCGTCCGTATCATTAGCCTAAATCCGACACCGAAAGCACCGGCAGGTGGATGCATATTAACTATAGTTAACCATAAAAGTAAACTGTAGTATATCGGATACTTTCGATTTGGAGCTGCTGCCTCCATCTCTCGGTTATCCCGCATCACAGCGGAATGAACCGGACCATCAACGAATCGACTAGCAAACATTTTGGTGGCCGACGACGATTTCGAACTGCATAATGTCTCAGCGCGGTAGAATCAGCATGAGGGTCGGGCAGAGTGTGCTCTGCGCCGCAAACAAATATCGGAGGAGCAATGGCAGAGAGTCGTGATGGGTCTGTTCCTACGGGGTCGCAACGCCCCAGTCCCAACGAAAGACTGGTGCGAGTGTTCGACACTGAACAAGAATCGGAAGCCCTGGTGGTTCGTGGGCTTCTCGAATCCGCCGGAATCGAGTCGGACATAACTTCCCTGGATGCGCAGCAGGATATTCTGCCCGGTGTTGGCGGCACAATTATTTTGGTACGCGCCGAAGATGAGGCCAAGGCACGCCAGCTTATTGAAGAATCCAAACGCGCAGCAGCGGACGATGAGACTTCCGAGCTGGACGCTATTGAAGACCCACCTAGTGGACGCCGCTAGCTGCGGCTGCCGGGATGACGTTACGGCCATCGAGGTAAAACGTCACTGCCCCGCTGGCATCCGTACGATACGTTCCTACTTTCGATTGCGCGAGACGATCCAGAACTTCCTGTCGCGGATGGCCATATACGTTGCGCGCTCCCACAGAAATTACCGCGAACCGAGGATGCACTGCCGCCAGGAATTCGGGAGCCGTAGACGTTGCGCTGCCGTGATGAGCAACTTTGAGCAAATCGGCTCGCGGCTCCTCCCGTGAAACAAGACCTTCTTCCTTTCGTTCCGCATCGCCTTCCAGCAGAGCAGACGTTGCTTTGTAAGTCACCTTCATCACCAGAGAAGTGTCGTTAGGACGGGACAATTGAAGATCGGCGCTTGCAAGAGGGGCTAATATCCGCACATTGGCTCCGCCCATCTCGAGCTTGTCTCCTGCTGTGTGCAGAGCAATGGGAATTCCTAGACGCTCTGCTTCCTGAAGCACGTGCTGCAATTCGGGCGAAGGTGAATCGACTCCCAACCACAATTGCTGAGGATGAAAGTTTGCGAGGATGGCTGGCATCCCGCCGATGTGATCGGCGTGCGCATGTGTGATCGCGACAGTATCGAGGTAGGAGATTCCTCTCGACCATAGATATGGAGAAACTACATCTTCGCCAATATCCAGGTCGGAGTGCATCCACGCGGGCAGTCCCCCCGCATCTACCAGCAACGTGCGTCCCTGCGGGGTCACAACCAAAATCGAATCGCCTTGGCCGACATCGATTGCGGTGACCTCCAAAATATCACGCTGAAAATCGGGACTTGGAGGAACGAAGCTGATCCATATTGCGCTGACACCGACTGCAACCAATCCCGCCGTCGCGAACAGTGGGCGCCGTCGCGCGAGAATTATCGCGAGCACGAGCGCAGCACAGGTTAAGAATGCGACCCAAAATCCGGGAGTAGCTACGCGTGTGTCAGCGATTCGAAGAGCGCCCATCCAATGTACTGTCGCGTCAGTAGCTTTCAGTGCGACGCCGGCGAGGAGCGCGGGGATCTTCGCCGCCGCCACAGAAACATAACTGAGCTCAATCGCGGTTCCTGCGGCGATCATAATAATTTCAGTGAGCGGCACAACGATCATGTTTGCAGGCAGTGAAACAAGAGTGGCGCGATGGAAGTAGTAGGCCATCGGCAACACAAACCCGGCCTGTAGCAATATCGATATCAGAACAAATTCAGAGACTAAGACAAAACAACGCCCCAAACCAGCAATCCCAATTAATGGGAGCCTTGTCCCAAAAAGTCGTTGGAAGCGACCCGCAATGAGCCGGAGATCAAGTCTAAGCTGCACCAAGCTGGGGGAGAGGGCCAGATCGTAACTCGTGGCGTCGAGATTTCGAAATGCACGCGACAGCGGTTTCATAGTACGGTCCAAAATCGGCATGCCAATGCCTCCGATAACCAGCATGCAAAGGAAACTGAGCTGGAAGCTTGCCCCAAATAGCTGTGACGGATCGACAACTAGCAGCGCCAGCGCCGCCGCGCCGACAGTGTTCAGGATGGACCGCTGCCGATAAAGCAGCCTTGTAGCAAGATAGAGAATGAGCATCAGCGTTGCCCGCCAAACCGGAGCGCCGACATCTGTGAGAATGGCGTAGGAAACCGCTAACAGAGCCGTCAGTGCGCTGGAGGCAAAGTCGTTTAAGCCCAGCTTGCGCAACATCCAAAACGTCACCAGCGCAAGAATCCCAACCTTCAGCCCAGAAACTACGAGTACGTGGTACGTACCAGTACGCTGAAAGTCTGTTCGGGTTTCTACTCCCAGGAGGTTGTTATCGCCGAGTAGAACCGTGTCGACCAGCGCGGCTTGATTTGGGGGCCAGAGAGCCTGAATTTTTTCGATAAGGCTGTGGTGAACGCGAGTGCGCCACAGTTCAGCTCTGCTTCCAGAAAATCCCGGAAGAACCGTGATGTCCTGAAGTTTTACGGACCCTAGCGCCGCGATTCCGTTTTCAGCCAAATAGCCTTCATAATCAAACGCTCCCGGATTTCGAAAATTGCGCGGCAATGAAAGTTTGACTCGAAAGCGCAAGCGCTCTCCGTAGCGAAAGATGTCGGTTGCGGCAGGTTTGTCTGAAGGCGAGCCTGTCCCGCTCTCGTCTTCCTTGCCGGCTATGGTGATCCGCAGGCCCGATTGAATCGGCGAGGTGGTCCCGTCCGCTACGATCTGTTCTGTCTCCATGTCGATCTTCTGGACATCCTCGCCAAAATCTTTCTTCTGCAGGGTTCCCTCTTTTTTCACATGTCCTGACACGACAACTTCACTGGCTTTGGCGAATGGAAGAATTTGTGCCCTCCCAGCTTCGTCGGGCGGGCGCAGCTGGATCAACAATGCACCGCAAACGAACATCACGCCGAGCATAACGATGAAGGCTGGGCCCACTCGTTCGCGAAGAAAAAACATCCCGGAAGATCCCAGCACCACGGCGGCGATCATCCATAAAAAGGAAGTGGGTGAGGCGTGACTGCCGGTAAATATTCCGAGGGCAAATGCGAGCGCGCTCCACAAGAGTGGTTGCCGGGTGCGGATGGCGTCGCGCCGAGATGGGTTTGTTAAGCCAGAAGAAGTCAGAAATTCACATCATTCGGATATTCGGCGAAGACCCTATCGCACCAGCTGAAACACGCTTTCTATATGGAAAGTCTGAGGGAACAAATCCACCAGGTGCGCTTTTTCCACTCGGTACCCGGAGTCGAGCAAACCACGCAGGTCCCGAGCGACGGTTGCCGGATCGCACGAAACATAAGTGATCCGTGGCGATCGCAACGACGTCAGTAATTCTGTCACGATCTCGCTGAGACCCCCTCGCGGAGGATCCACCACAACCAAGTCCGGATGCAGCTTTCCTCCAACGTTTTTCAGATACTGTTCTGTCGAGGATTGAACCGCCTTCACATTCGGAGGTGAATTGTATAGAAGGTCTGCATATGAAGTCTGTGACGATTCAACAGCGATTACGCGTTGGAATTCCCGATATAGAACTGATGAAAACAATCCAACCCCTGCATAGAGATCCAGAGCATTACCGCCCGAATGCCCCGCTGTCACGATGCTCACCAGTTCGGCAATCAGAAAACGGTTCACTTGAAAAAACGATCCGGCGCTGACTCGATAAGAACCTTGGGAAGTCTTGTAGACGAGATCGCTTCGCCCGGCCAATTGAACCTGCTCACGTTCATTGGCCTGGTCAGTCGAGCCGCTTGGAGCGTGGTCTTTAAAGATCACAACGCCGACAACTTCGGGGATTTTGGATTGGAGGCTCTCATGAAGCCGTTGCGCCGCGCCCGGACTGACGTTGAGGTCCACCTTGCAATACGCCTCGATCAACAACTCCGTGTCGCTGGCATTGGCAAACATTTCAATTTCCCGAATTTCGGTGGGGAAGACACCTCCGCGCCCGATGTCCCACAACGCCGCGATGCCTCGGTTGATCAGTGAAGAACTTATTGGACACTGCTCGATCGGAAGTAACTCATGAGAATTGAACTTGTGAAAACACAAAGCAAATTCAGGACTCGTCTGCAACGTGAGCCGGGTGCGATTACGATAATTCCATTCCTGCGACCGGTGGATACTCAGTTCTGTCTCTAATTCCAGCTTGGCGATTCGTCGCAGATTTTCTTTTAGAATCGCCGACTTGATTTCGAGCTGATGATCGTAATTGGAGTGCTGATAGTGGCATCCCCCGCAGCGCGCGAAGTATGGGCAGGGCGGTTCAATACGATGGATAGAGAGCGCCGTAAGTGTATCTACAAGGCCTCGTGCAAATCCGCGTTTCTGCTCGATAAGGTGAGCTTCCACCTCCTCCCCTTCAAGCACAAATGGAATGAAGACAGCTTTGCCTCTGCCCTGGTCGTCAGGCGGAAGGCGAGCCAATCCGTCACCTCCGTAAATTAGTTTTTCGATTGGTAGCTGCAAGTGATGATTCTATCGATATTTTGGAGCTTGACAGGCGAAGACGCCCGATGAAAGTCCGACAATTTGGGTGGATGATTAGCGCGTCTCAAAAAAAGTCCATCACAGGCATTCACATATAGAAGAGGCTCAATCTAGGCAGCTTATATTTTTCCAGAAGCTTCTTGTTCAAATATTGCTTTTGCAATTGCTGTATCTGCGCCGCCGGCATCTTGCTGCGATAGGGAGACAATTCGCGATCGGCTTCTGCGCGTACCGAAACAATCTGCTCGTCGGGCGTCACTGCCATCAACACTGCGAACAATTTCTCTTCGAGAACCGCGAGCCGCCGCTCTAAATCTTCGAGGCGTGGAGGAATCTTCCCATTCTCAAACTCAGCGGCAAGTCTGTGCAGCGTACTCGCGGTCTCAGCGGCCAGCATTCGACCAGAAATCCCCGCGCCGTCCGGTAAAGTCGCTGTTTCCAACTCCAACGCATTTCGGTTCAGGAATGCAACGATCTCGGAACTCTGAAATCCACTCTCAGGCTTTTTCTGCGATGCCAATCCCACCGCCGCCTCCTTCATCTCTTCGGCGGCTGTCAAGACTTCCTGTGCACAGTAAGCAAGGCTGTTCACTTTGCGCGACTGCGTGGGACGCTTCGCATATCGCTCGAAAGCCGCATCAATCCCACGCAGCACTGCTTCCAGCGAGATTCCTGCATCCTTCCAGGTTTCAATTAGCGCCCAATCCAGAGTGGAAAGCAAAAGAACGCCACCCCGCCGGAGTTGAAAATGCTCTTCAATTTCCGTGAAGTAGTTAAAATAATTTTCCACGAAGGCTAAAGAGAGCGGGCTTTGCTTGATGAAGATTTTGCCGGGTGATCTTCATTGGGATGTGTTCTTGAACGCGTAGGGACAGCCGCCCTCTGCTGTCCGCTTTGACTCGTCCCCTTTGCTGGTATGTTCCGCTGCCAAATTATCCGCAACCCCTCCAGAGTCAGCAGATCGTCCACATGCTTGATGTATTTTGAACCCGTACCAATTAGCGATGCCAACCCTCCGGTCGCAACCACGGTTGTTTCCGGTCCGAGCTTGTCCAGCAAAAGTGCGAGAATTCCATCCACGAGTCCCAGATATCCGTAGTACAAACCGGACTGAAGACTCCCGACCGTGTTGCTGCCAATCACCCGAGCAGGTTTTTTGATATCCACTCGCGGCAGGCGAGCGGTTCGTTCAAATAAGGCGTCCGCCGAGATTCCGATGCCGGGAGAGATTACACCGCCCAAGTATTCTCCCTTGCGGGAGACACAATCGAAAGTCGTGGCCGTGCCAAAATCCACTACAATGCACGGTCCGCCGTGCTTTTCAAATGCCGCCACGGAATTCACGATTCGATCCGCGCCCACTTCGGCCGGATTGTCATAGTGCACGGGCATCCCTGTTTTAACGCCGGGCTCGATAAAAAGCGGCTTAACGCCAAAGTATTTCTCGCACACTTGCCGTAGCGTGGAATCAAGCGGTGGCACCACAGAAGAAATCACAATTCCGCGAATATTCTTAACCTCAAGACGATCCATCGCAAATAAGTTGCGGAAAAGTACGCCGTACTCATCCACCGTTTGGGTGGCGACGGTTGCAACCCGCCAATTTGCTACGAGGCCGTTCTGGTGAGAATTGTTGGCAGAGTTATCCGACGACTCGGGATCAAAAACTCCGAGCACCGTGTTTGTATTGCCGACATCAAGTACTAACAGCATCTATTCCTTTAACTTCACTGTTCCGCTGAGTACGGTTCGCAAACCCTCATGGGTGCGAACAGTCAAGAAGCCCCGGTCATCCAAGCCTTCGGTGATTCCCTCGAATCCGCGATTCTCCGCGACTTCCACGAGCTTGCCGCACGCCGATGAAGACCGTTCCTGAAATCGGCGGAGAATCGAACCGCGCGCCGCTGGATCCTGAATCAGTCGCCGGTATTCGCGATCCAGCGATTTTAGCAAAGCCGCGCACAACTCAGTCCTTGACCATTCGGTACCGGTTTCAAGACGCAGAGATGTTGCCGCGTTTTGAAGTTCCTTGGGGAAGGTCGCATGATTTACGTTCATGCCGATTCCAATCACGAGATACCGCACGCGAGTCGCTTCAGCATTCATCTCCGTCAGGATTCCGCAGAACTTCTTCCCTTCTATCAGCAGGTCGTTCGGCCACTTCAAATCGGGTGAAATTCGAGAGTCGACTTCCTTAATAGCTTCGTAGACAGCCAATCCAGTCGCAAGCGAGAGAATCAGAGTTTCGGATGGCGGCAAAACCGGCCGCAATACCACCGAGCAATAAATGCCGGTGGACTCAGCGGAGTGCCATTGATGATCGCCGCGGCCACGGCCAGCGGTTTGCTGTTCGGCCAAGAACACGCTGCCCTCGGGCTCGCCCGCGCTCGCTGCTTCCATAGCAATATCATTCGTTGATCCGACTCTGTAGTAGTGATGAATTTTTTCGCCAAAAATTGTGCCGCGCAGTAGTGGCGAAAGCATGTCGGGAAGCAATAAGTCCGGCGCGGTTTGCAGGCGGTAGCCGGTTGCAGGATGGCCGGCGATATCCACGCCAACCTGGCGCAACTGCTGGACCAACCGCCATACCTCGGAGCGGCTGACGTGAAGATCGTCCGCGATCTTGGTCCCGCTAACCACGACCGTTGCGTGCGCGGTCAGCAACTTGACCAGCCGGCCGAGACGGGCGTCGGTTTGTGTGCTCGATGAACCCAGATTCGCTCTTCGGCTTGGGAGTGCTTGATTGATGCTGGAATTATGAGCTAATGAAATTGAAACGACAAATAATGAAAGGACGTAGCAGAACGTCACTACACCGGCGAAACTCGCAGGCTCATATCTACAGCCGGTGCGGAGTGCGTTAAAGCTCCCACGGAAATGAAATCCACTCCGGTTTCAGCGTAGGCGCGGACATTATCCAGAGTAATTCCTCCGGAGCTCTCAAGAGGGATTCTCCGTTCCAGCCGGGAGCATTGCTCGACTGCAAGCTTCACATCGGCGACCGACATGTTATCCAGCAAGATGGCTTCTGCGCCATGCTCCAATGCTTGTTCCATTTCCACTAATGAGCGCACTTCAATCTCCGTAACCTGCGTGCCGCGCCGATTGCGGTTTGCTCGTTCCAGTGCGGGTACGATGCCCCCGGCCAGCGCAATGTGATTATTCTTGATCAGAACCCCATCGGAGAGATCCAGGCGATGGTTCTGGCCGCCGCCGCACCGTACGCCATATTTATCTAGCACTCGGAGGCCCGGCACCGTTTTCCGTGTGTCGAGGATGCGAGCCTTCGTACCGGATACCTCGTCGACAAACTTGCGAGTGATAGTGGCAATTCCACTTAGCCGTTGCAAAAAGTTAAGAATCACACGCTCGCAGGAGAGAATCACGCGGGCGTTGTGGCGAATCACTGCGATGGTCTGTCCCTTGTGCAAGCGGACGCCGTCAAAAATCTCGGGGTGGCTCGTCACCTCATAATGAGAAAGCACAGCGCCATCAAGAGCGGCGTAAACATCGAGAATTCGAGGGACGCAACCCAAGCCCGCCAGAATGCAATCCTGCTTCGCGAGGATTGTTGCTGACGCTCTTTGACTGGCCTCAACGCAGGCGTAGCTGGTCGCATCGCGCGTGGCTCGATCCTCGACCAGCGCGTTCTCAATGATGCTCGTAATGCGTCGGCTATTCCAGTCCATAAGCTCGTGTGGGGCGGGCGCCTCGCCCGCCTGTCTTTGAATTCTATCGGGTTTCGCTCGACCACCGGACGAGGGCGTCGGGGGTCTACGTGAGTTCAGCCAGTGCAGTCTGCGCCTTTGCCCGCAAAACTTTCAATTCTTCGGCACGCTTGCGGATTCCTTCCACGACCTGAGCCGGAGCCTTGGCTAAAAATTGTTCATTCTGCAATTGCCGTTGGCCATTCGCGATTTCTTTCTCATGCTGCTCGATTTCTTTCTGCAGGCGTGCGCGCTCCGCGGCAACGTCGATCTTCTTTTCGTAGACAACGTGTAAATCGAAACGCGGCGTATTCCGAGCGCCGGAGATCTTCGCCAGAGAGCTTTCGCTGAATGTAATGCTCTCAACGTTAGCCAGACGTTCGACAGCACTTTGATTCTGCTCAATCACCCTTCGAGCTGCCGAGTCTTCGGTATAAAAGTGAATTGGCACTTTTTGTTTTTGCTCGACTTTCAATTCCGCGCGCAAATTGCGCAGGTTAACTATCACGTCCTGCAGAACTGCCATATCGTTTTCAGCAACCGCATCTAACTGGCGGTCGTTAATTTGGGGATACGCCGCCAATGCTATTGAACGCAGCGGAGGCTCGCCATCGTAAATCGCATGCCATATCTCCTCGGTGATGAACGGCATGAAGGGATGCAACAATCGCAAGGAAGCTTCGAACAGTGCGACCAAATTTTCGCATGAAGCTCTCAGCGACTCGACGTTGGCCTCGCCTTCCGCAAGGAGACGAGGCTTGATCAGCTCGATATACCAGTCGCAGAGCTCCCCCCAGAAGAAATCGTAGATAGCTCGGGAGGCATCATCGAAACGATAGATTTCTAGAGCCGCACCAACCTCGCCCGCGACACGATTGAACCGGGAAAGTATCCACCGGTCTTCGAGAGTCACAGCGGTAAATCCCGCGATGCCAGCGGTCTGTTCAGAGGGATCGCGGGCGAGGCCTGCCCTGAGCGGAGTCGAAGGGGCGCCCGCGCCACACGAGCCTACGCGGTCCAGGTTCATGAACATGAATCTTGCCGCGTTCCAAATCTTATTGGCGAATGCGCGATAGCCTTCGGTGCGGCTGGGATTGAACGCGATATCGGTCCCCGGCGAAGACATTGATGCCAAAGTGAACCGTGTGGCGTCGGTCCCGTATTTCTCGATCACTTCAATTGGATCGAGCACGTTGCCTTTTGTCTTCGACATCTTCTGCCGGTCGGCGTCACGAACCAGCGCATGAATATAAACCTCGCGGAATGGCACGCTCTCCCGCAGCGCATCCTCTGGCAACAATTCCTTTCCGCCAGCAAGAAGCGGGCCATGCGGAGGGCTCATAAACCAGCAGCCCAGCATGATCATCCGCGCGACCCAGAAGAACAGGATGTCGAAGCCCGTAATCAACAGCGAAGTAGGATAAAAAGCCGCGAGATCGGGAGCAGCCTCCGGCCATCCGAGGGCGGTAAATGGCAACAGCCCCGAAGAGAACCACGTGTCGAGGACGTTCAGATTCTTGCTCAAGTTTTGAACCGGAACACTTCGTGCATTTTGGCGGCGTTGGTCGGGCGACGATTGTTTCATTGCAATCCAAACAGCGCCACGCGGGAATTCTGTGTCCCCACCACAACTGCCGCGAGATGCACCAGTCGTGAATGTTGTGCATCCAGTTCAAATAAATTTGCTTATAGTTTTCTGGCGTGAAGCGGATATAGCCGTTGTCCACTACTTCGAACGCACGCTTCGCTAGAGGCTCGATCTTGATGAACCACTGCATCGACAGCCGCGGCTCGACGATGGTCCCGCAGCGATCACATTTCGCGAGAGCAATCGTGTAATCCTTCTCTGCTGCTAGAAATCCTTGTTCGCGCAAGTCTTGTAGCACGCGCTCGCGAGCCTCAAACCGATCCAGCCCCGCATATGGACCCGCGTTTTCGTTCATGCGGGCGCACTCATCCATAACGTTAATTTGCGGCAGGTTGTGCCGAAGGCCGGCTTCAAAATCGTTTACGTCGTGCGACGGCGTGATCTTCACTGCGCCAGTTCCAAACTCAGGCTGGGCTATTTCGTCAGTGATGATCGGAATCTCGCGATTCATCAGCGGCAGGCGAACCTTCTTGCCATGCAGATGCTTATAACGTTCATCCTTTTCATTTACTGCGACGGCAGTATCCCCGAGCATTGTCTCGGGACGCGTAGTCGCGACAGTGATGTACTCGTCGGAGCCGACGACGGGATAGCGAATCTCATACAGCTTGCCGGGAATTTCCTCGTGCTTCACTTCGAGATCAGAAATCGCAGTCCCGCAGCGGGGACACCAATTCACGATGTACATCCCGCGATAGATCAGGCCGTCTTCATACAGACGAACAAAAGCTTCGCGGACGGCGCACGAGAGATGTTCGTCCATCGTGAAGTACTCGCGATCCCAGTCAACGGACGCGCCGAGCCGCTTCATCTGGTTCTGAATGGCGTCGCCGTATACACGCTTCCATTCCCAAACGCGCTCGATGAAAGCTTCGCGCCCAATATCCTGCCGCTTCTTTTTTTCGGTCGCGAGCTGCCGCTCCACCATCATCTGCGTGGCGATTCCGGCGTGATCCGTCCCCGGCAGCCAAAGCGTCAAAAATCCGCGCATGCGATGCCAGCGGATGATTATGTCCATCTGCGTCTGGTTCAGCATGTGGCCCATGTGCAGGCGTCCGGTAACGTTCGGAGGAGGCAGCAACAAGCTGAATCGCGGACGGGTATCGCCCCGTTCAGGATTGGGCGCGCGAAACAGTTTTTCTTTTACCCAGTACTCCGCCCATCGCGACTCAATCGCGCCAGGTTCGTACGCTTTGGGCAGATCGTGTGGCATCGCAGTGAAAAGGCCGCCCCATCCACTCAGGGCGGTCAAACAAAAATGGTACTAGAGTTGAACCTTCGATACTAAGGCGTGATGATACGACGGTCAAATTCGGACGGCAGTAGTGTGCAGTCTGGCGAAAGGAGGCTCACGACACGTCAATGGGTGCAACGGCGATTTTGCAACAGTCAGCGTTAAGGGCGCTTCATAATTTTGAGAGGCCATTCCTCGCCCTGCTCTCGCGCATATCGACTCCAATGTCGAAAACCAAGCACTATCGATTCACGCAAGTCCGCGTTCAGTAGTGTGATGTGCTCGCCATGCTGACCTCAAACCAAGCGGGTATGGCTTCACCTTGGCAGACCGAAGGCGTGAAAGTCCAACTTTGTACAATGCTCCGCGCAGCGGAAGCATAGTTCTGGTCGGTAAAATCGATTACTCGTAGGTTGTTCGGGCGTCCATCGATGCCTACTACCAGTCCAAATACTGCCTTATAGTTACCCCTTGTGAAATCGGGGCCCTTATCACTGGATAAGAGTCGTGGTGGAGTGGCGACACGGCACACGGGGCGGCGTTCGGAATTTGGTGGCTTTGCAAATACGCTCGTATCGCTGCTGGACTCTGGGGCGAGTTCGCTAACAACAATTTCCAATGACTGACCGTCGGGCGATTCCGACTTGATACGACCCGGAAAACTGAAACCTCCAAAGGCAATATACTGCGAGTACTCGTCCTGCCATTGCTGACCTAGCGACGAAAATTTCACAGATTGCAGCGCTTTCGTGAGTCGGTCAAAACATATCGTTAGGCCTCCTTTAGTCTCGATACAGGCCTGCTGAACTCCTTGCTTGTCCCGATCAAAAACCTTCGCAACTTTCAAGTCACTCGCTTCCAACACACTCAACTGCAAGAACCCCAGCGTTTCCCTTCCGAACCCTGCCATCTCGGATGGCTCGATTACCCAGCTATGTTTGTCGTCGTTGGGGTCTGAAACTTGGATGTAGTGGTAGTCGCCAATAGTGAGTTCGCGTCGCCAACGCGTTGGAGATTGCCATACCTCAATATACGTGCCCTCTTTTGCTCCTCCGCGGACCAGCTTGATCTGGGCTTCTAGCCGAAAAGGCTTGCTCGCAGAGCTGCGAATATCTGAAACCTGTCTCGCATTGTCAAAGAGCCTGCCAGCCGTCGCGTTCTTGTCCTCGGCATTAAGCACTCCGACAAAGCCAATCAGTACTATTCCGGTTGCTATCATCCGTTGCATGGGAGCGAGTATAAGGCCTGCGTCAATGTTTTTTTTGGCTAGATCCGGCCAGGGAAACTACTGACAACAGGCAGACAATTACACTCACTGAGACTTGGCGATTCAGGATCGCGAGACTGCTGGCTACTTCCGGTCCTCTGCGAGTTTTTTGGCGATTTCTTCCATCAGCTTGGGTTTCAATTCGGATAACACGCTATCAACAATGCCAGCAATGGTGGACGCCTCAACTGCTGCCCGGTTCTGCGCCATGGACTCCGATTCCTTGCCTGAAGTGTCGTCTTTTTGTTCTTCGCGTATTTGCTTAAACGCGGCGGTGGCGGCATCCGCGACTTGGGAGGGCAGTTGCTGGCCAATGATGGATTCCCGAATCTGACGCCAATTCTGCCAGGCGCTGGCAAGCTGCGCCTCTTGGCTTCCCGAAAGAGGCGTTGAACTCTCCGGCGAGGAGATTGCATCGGCCGAGGGTTGAGAAGCGGTGGACTCTGGTTGGACAGGAATTTCGTCGGCTGCTTTGGCCGCAGGTTCCACTTGGCTTGCGGAAGACTCACCACCAGATGAAATGACCGCATCGCGATTTGGTTCACTCGATCCCGAACTGGCCGAAGCAGCAGCGGCATATGCGATGTCTCGAAATCCGATTGACGCGGCGGGCTCAGCAGGAGCAGTTCCGTTAGTTTCTGTCTCGGAAGACGAAGGCTGAACTATCGGAGTAGCAACCAGGTTGGTGGTTTGCTCTTCAGGCCCGGCCGCCGCAGTGAAAACATGTTCCGTGGCCAAGGAGCTACCCGAACCCTCCGAAGCGGCGATATCTTTTGATTCAGGATTTGAAATGGCCTCGTCACGATCAGAGACCAATGATAAGCGCGATTCCGTAGAACTCTCCGGCGAAGCCATCCCCATGGCGGTTTCACTCGGTTGAGGGTCCGCTCCTGCAACCGCCACAGGTAAAGGATTCCTCGCACTCTCCGCCGCAGCGAACGCAGCGTAGGCCTTCTCCATTTCCAATTCGAGAAGAAGATGAGAATCGCCATCTGACAGCGGGACGGACTCCGCTACCCATCTTGGTCCTTTGAACACCGCGCTAACCGCAGCAATCGCAGTCGCCAAAGCGCCAATCGGGGTGTCGCCATCGTGAGTCGGCGATTTGACTGCTTCGGAGGCCTCCACAGCCGGCGAAAGCGATGCGATGGCTGCCATGACCTCGGCCCCATCGGCGGATTGGTCACTACACGCAACATTGGCGGTCGTGGAAGAAGGCTGGTCCGCAACCGGCATCTCGCTAACAATCGTTTCCGCTTTGGGTTGAGGTTCGGATTGCAACTCTCCCGGAACGTCATCAACGGCAGGGCTCGACTTTGAAAGTGGTGTAAGGTCGGCAAACTTTCCGAATGAAGCGGACGGAGTCACGCTCTCTTCGGCTACGGAAGAATCCTGCGCAGCACTCGATGAGGCGGCAGTCTCCAGCAATTTCGCTTCTGGAGCATTCGGCTCTGTGCGCGGACTTAGATCGTGAAACCCGGTGCCCGTAGATGGTTGCACAGTCTCTTTTTCGCTCTGATCCGGCGGAGGATTTCGAGGAATACTGAGCCGTCGCTTCCATCCCGAAGTAGTTTCACCCGCGGGATCGGAGGATTTCTCGCGTTTGCGCCGCGACGAAGTGTCTTCGGCAGAGGCAATAGCCTTAGCAAACCGGCCCGTCTTAGCGGAGGCCGGCTGGGGCACGATGCGATCCTCAAGCCTCATGATGGCGGCGAGAAGTTCGTTGGCGTCGAAAGGTTTTATGATGTGACCGTCGGCTCGCACTCGACGCGCCTCATCGGCTTTAAAGGGTTCCAGTTTGCCAACCGTGAGCAATACCGGAATGCGCGAGGTAGCTTGCGACTCCTTGAGGCGCTGGCAGACCTCCAAGCCCCCGTATCCGGGCATGTAGACATCGAGAACGATCAGGTCCGGGGTCAGTTCGGCGATCTTCTTGAGCGCCGCAGACCCGTTATTGACGGTAATGACCTCGTAGCCGGCATCGCTGAGGATTCTCCGGCCCATATTTTGGGCCGTCACACTATCGTCAGCGAGCAGTATTTTCCGCGCCAAATGAGTTCCTTTGATATTGCGGGGAGATACCGCGAAGTTAACGTGTCTGGGACGCTAAGTCAATGAAGATAAAACATTAAGGGGTTACGAGGGGACAATGCAGACTGGCCTTAAGTTACCTTGGGGGCAATATTAGCCGTTACCCGGAGGCCAATCGAGGGAGCCTAGAAAGGGACGACCTTATGCACCCCTTTCTTTTTCTTCTTCTTACTGGAAGAAATGTCCCTATCACTAGCCATATCCTGGGATGCTGCGGAATCCCCGGTCTTGTCCTGTCCGGCGGTAGACCCGGAAGCCCCCGTCTGAATCTCATTGACCTGCGGCGGAGCTGGCAGCGGCTGCGTATTGTCGGCGGTCACGTTAGGCTTCAGTTCATTGGGATCAGGAGTTGCGTCCGGTTTCAATTCTTCTGCCGCTGGCTGGGCCTGTGGCGGAGCCGAATTGTCCACCACGGTTCCATTCACTGATGGATCGCCAGCCGCAGGCGGCGGCGTATCCGACCGCGGAGCTGGATCGTCCGGTCCCGGCGGTGCCCCCTTTACCGTTTCAACGGAAGCATTCTCGGAGTCAGCAGTCTTTCCCATTGCGGCCCGATTTGCCTCCTGCACAATGTCCTTGGCGCTGGTTTCCTTGGGATCCACCAAGGGCGGGTCGCCGACTCTCGTGGCTGCTGTCATGTCCGGACTCTTCTCGAACGTTCTGACGACTTTGGTGAACGTGGGGTCTGCCCGGCGGCTGTTCTCTTCGGCTTTATTTTGTGCAACTGCGGCCTTGGTTGGCCTTGGCACTGGCTGGTGAAGCGCTTGCAAACGTAGTTTCGCGTCATCCGCGCGGGCCATGAGCGGGTAACGAGTCAAAATTTGCGAATAAGCCTGCGTGGCATGCTTTGTAAAGTCTTCAATCATCCGGGCCTTTTGTCCTTCATTAATCGTGCGGCCCCTTATCATCGCAATTTCGGCTTCATAGGCCTGCCCCAATAAATACAACGCCTCGTCCGCCTTGCTGTATAGAGGATAACTGTCGACCAACGATTGCAAACGCGCGATGGCGGCTGCATAAGACTGGCGGTTGTAATAAAAGCGGCCGACCCGGAATTCGCGCTCTGCAATTACTTCCTGCACCTCGAGCAGTCGCTGCTTGGCCTCTGGAACCAGTTTGCTGTCCGGCCATTGTAGGATGAGCTTTCTGTATTCATCCTCAGCCCGCATCGCATGGGTGTAGTCCCTGTCGGGCTTCTCCATCTGATTAAAATGGATGTTGGCGATCTTCAGCTGCGCTTCGGCCGCCTCAGGCATGTTAGGGAAGAAAGTAATAAAGTCCGCATATTCAGCCTCGGCTTGAGCCAAATTAGCGGAGCCGCCCTCCGCATACCATGAGTCCGCCACTGCCAGCTTCGCGCGGGCGATGTATTCGGAATCCGGATACGTGTTAATTAGCGTCTGCATGTTGAGCCGAGCCACGTCAAATTGGTTGTGCTTCATCGCGTTCATGGCGCGGTCAAACAATACTTTGTCAGGCTGCTTGGACCCGACACTCGCCAATGGATTGTTAACTTTCTTATTGGTACAGGCGACGGCACTAGCTAATACAGCCAGCAGAAGAAATATTGGAATGCGGCGTGACATAGACTCCTTATTACCCGTTTATTAGTGGCAAGCGCATCGTCCAGTCGGCCAGCTGGAGCAGGATCTAGACTTTCGACAACATGGCCTCGGTGGCCGTCTTTAGTAAGTTTTGTGCGTTACTCTTTGGATCGCCTTGACCGAAGATGGCGTTGCCTGCAACCAGAATTTCCGCCCCAGCCCTGACTACTTCCGGCGCAGTATCGCGGGCGATTCCGCCATCCACTTCAATTCGAAAGTTGAGCCGCCGTTCGCGCCGTAAGTCCGCTAGATGCCGTATCTTATGGACGGCGCCATGGATGAATTTCTGCGCCCCAAATCCAGGATTGACCGACATCACAAGAACGTAATCGACAATATCGAGCACCTCAGTCAAAAATTCCACAGGCGTCGCAGGATTTATCACTACTCCGGCCAGACAATCATGACTCTGAATAAGATGCAGCGTCCGGTCTAAATGCCGGCAGGCCTCCTGATGGACCGAGATCCAGTCCGCCCCAGCTTCGGCGAACTCTGGGATAAATTGATCAGGATTCTCGATCATCAGGTGGCAGTCGAGCGGCAGGTCAGTGAATTTTCGCAGCGACCTTACTACAGGCGGTCCGACTGTGAGGTTAGGCACAAAATGCCCATCCATAATATCCACGTGGACAACGGAGGCTCCGCCTTCGGCGGCTGCCCGTACCTGGTCCGCCAAATGCGCAAAGTCCGCCGATAAAATCGAGGGTGCTAGCTCAATCAACCTGGGTTCCCGGGAGCGAGAATGCTTGTGAAAATTCTAACACGCGGAAGAGGGGATATTCCGGAGGATTCCCCGGCGAAGACGGAGAGAGCCAGACTTCAGTCGGGCCCTCCCGCGGCGGGAATCTGCCGCACCGTGCACCTCTGACTAATGAGGCATCAAGAGAGTACCCTCCGCGACGCACTCCGAAGTCTTATGATGTCACAAAGACCCTGGCCGGAATTTTTTTGTGTGGAGGTTTCTGTATGGCGGCTAGTCAAGTCGTTCTGTATTTCGACAAGCAAGAGGATGCCCTTCTTTTTACCCTGGCTGCCAGCTCAGTGATCGGAGCCGATAAATCGGTTCGCGGCGACCAATCCGCATTCAAGGTTGCAGAAGAGATATCCAAAGCCACCCGCATCACCACCGAGGGATCACTCAACCGGCAGGCCAAAGCCGAAGAAGATTCATCTCCAGTCCGCTGCGTCTAGAAACTCGCTTGAGATTTTATCGGGGACTGTCAAAACGGTAACCGATTCCCCGCACCGTTTTCAAATAGGATGGATTTTCCGGATCCGGCTCGATCTTCTCCCGCAAACGCCTCATATATACATCCACCGACCGAGGGGTCACAAAGCATCCGGCGGACCAAACTGCATCCAATAGCTGATCGCGCGTGAAGACGCGGGCGCGATGAAGCGCCAGGTAATGCAACAAACGGAATTCCCGCGCCGTAGTGGGAATTATCTGCCCACCAACTTTGAGAATCATGGAAGATGCGTCGATTTCGATCTCCCCCAGATTCAAAACATCCGGCTGCTCGGACGGAACGGTGCGCCGCAGCACCGCACGAACCCTCGCTACCAGCTCCCGCGGACTGAACGGTTTTGTGATGTAGTCGTCGCCGCCGGTCTCAAAGCCTTTTATCCGATCAGCTTCGCCGGTTTTTGCGGTAAGAAAAATAATTCGGGTTCCGGCGAGGCGTTTGTTCGATCTGATGTGACGGCAAAGCTCGATGCCATCGCTGCCGGGAATCATGATATCGAGCAGAAACAGCGAGGGACGGTCCTTCTCGGCTTCTTCGATCACTGAAGAGGAATTCGCCAGCCACTTCGTGGTGTATCCCGAACTGTTGAGGTGGAAGCAGACCAGGCCAGCAATATCAGCATCATCTTCTACGACGAAGACACGCGAGTCGCGTATCTCGGTTTCCATCTCGGACGTTTGAAGACCCATTTCCACTCGGCTCATCGCAGACACAATTCGTTATCCCAAATTATGGGCTGCGGTGTTTGCGCCATCGTTGCGGAAACGTTAAATGTTGATGAATTTTGGGGAAGGGAACAACATCAAACAAAAAATCTCGCTGCCAATGGACACCGTGGAAGAGCGACGCTTCAGCGCCGGGTAAATCGTTCTTTTCTCTTAACGCGGGCCTGCAAGGCCCGCTCTTCCACGGTAGCCCACCCAGCATCCCAAATGGAAAAACCATCCGTATCAGGAATGACTACTCCTGGAGGAAAAAACATTCTCACTAGTCAGACCACTTTGTCGGTTCACGATCCCATCGATGACTTTTCAACTCAGCCAGCAAGTCTGCAGGAATCGCTCCAGCATCGCTGGTGGCAATGTTGTTTCGAACGTGGTCCGGCTTTCTCATTCCAATGATGGTCGTGCTGACGTCCGGATTTGAAATAATGAACCGCAAAGCCACCTCTGGAAGCGTCATTCCCGGCGGCACTATCTCCTTGAGCTCTTCAACTCTAGGGAGGGTCGCTGCAAGATTTTCGGGACCGAAGTATTTCGCACGCCAATCGCCCTCGGGAAACTTCGTGTCTGCTTTCATTTTTCCTCCGAGGCTTCCTTCGTCCAGCGGAACGCGCGCAATCACGCCAATCTTCAGCTCGCGGCAGACAGGAAACAGCTTATCTTCCGGCGCCTGATCGAAGATGTTGTAAATCACCTGCACTGCATCGACCAGTCCCGTGCGGATGGCCTTGATGCCGTTCTCGGGTTGCCAGCGATTTAAACTCAAACCGAAAAACTTGATCAATCCATCGCTCTTCAGTTTTTCGACGGTCTCGCGGAATTCCGGCTCGTCGGTCCAGATGTCCTCCCAAACGTGAAACTGAAGCAGGTCGATGGAATCGACACCGAGTTTTTTCCGAATCTTCTCCGCGTATTCAAAGACATGCTTCGCTGGAAACACGTCAGAATATTTATACGCAGGAGACGCCGGCCACTTCAGATTCATCGGCGGAATTTTCGACGCCGCATACAACCGCTTATTCTTATTGCGCCCCATGATCTTTCCCAGCAGCGCGTCGCTCTTGCCATCGCCATACGCCCATGCGGTGTCAAAGAAGTTGACTCCAAAATTGACCGCCAGTTGCATGGCCTCAAGCGACTGTTGGTCCTCAGACCCACTCCACCCGCTCATGCCCCAAAGCCCATGAGCAATTTCACTGACATCAAAACCAGTACGGCCAAGTTTGCGATATTTCATAGTGTTTCGAAACTCCCAGAACCTCAGTTAATAGTGACGCGTTTGAATTGTATCTGGAGATGGAAATGTAGTGCCGACGGGGGGCTGGCCCACATTCGCGAGATTTTGATCTCGTATGCATCATCACGAAGGAGGCTGCCCCGTCCCGTCGCGATTTTCGACGGGTGGGAAACGATGCCGCCAAAGCCGAGTGCTCTTACTCTGCGAGACGCTGCAACAGATCACGGTTGCGGGCAACCGATTGCGCGAAGGCATCCATCACCTCGGGGCGGACCAGGGTGCTGGGAAGGAACCACGTTGCGCAGGTAGAACTTGAGTGCCTGCTCCAAAACACGCTGCTTGGTCTGCCCATTTTGCTCGGCAATCGCAACTAACTCCTCGTAAAGTTGAGCATCAATCCCAAGCGTTAATTTCTTGGTTAGGGGTGGCATCGTTCACTCTATTACTTTCTATCGTACCCCCTGACAACGATTTACACGTGCCACACAGGTGTACGATTTCGGCATTTCCTGAGCGCCGCACGCCGACCGCAATATCATCGCTGACAAGTCTCGGCAACCGGAGTCCGGTAGAGATACCAGACCACCACCATCCGGACTATGACTCCCAGCCCATTCCAAAATAATGCGGGACGAAAATCCACCGCCGCGGCCGAAACGCTTGGAATCAACATAACCATGCCCACCAAGCTCGCTAGGATCGCCGCCCGCCGCGCCCAATTATTTAGTCTCAAAAGTCCGATCCCAATCGCCGCACCCACTCCACCAATCAGCAGAAACATATAAGGCCCGGCGAGTTCCAGTCCATTGAGGATCGGCGATCCCATAGTCATAGAGACGGCTCCCGGCAAGGCCAGGATCAATACGCCGAGCACAATGAGATAGCCAGCAGCTATAAAGAAGAGAACCGCGACAGCTGTGACTCCCACCGGCCGCCGCGCCGAGACTAATTGATCGCACAAGCATCTATCTTAATTCGGCGCAATTTTCGCCGGCTGGGAATTCGTGGCGAAGCAGAGCGCCTCACTTTGAAATCGGGACCCGCGAAGAACTCGTGGAAGAGCGGCGCTTCAGCGCCGCGTTACATCTAAATGAAGAAGTTACGCGGCCCTGCAAGGGCCGCTCTTCCACACCCCAGTAGCTTCGGAGTCCTGGCTACTTTGCAGTCGCTCCACCACGCAATCGTGCACCAATGGAAATCTTCAAGAAACTGAACGACAATAGACTAACGACTCTATGAAAAATAAAAAATCTGCGGCCCCCCTGGCCGAAAACAAGCACCTCTTGAGATGGGTGGAGAAAACGGCGGCGTTGACCAAGCCCTCTGCCATCCACTGGGTAGACGGTTCGGAGGAAGAATACGAGCGAATCTGTTCTCAAATGGTTGAGTCGGGAACATTTACGGAGCTCAATCAAAAGCTCTGGCCCGGCTGCTATCTTGCGCGTTCGGATGCAAGCGATGTGGCGCGAGTCGAAGACCGAACCTTTGTTTGTTCGCTCTCCAAAGAGACCGCGGGTCCCAACAACAATTGGGAGAACCCTTTCATCATGCGGCGCAAGTTGAAAACACTATTCGACGGGGCCATGCAAGGCCGAATTATGTACGTGCTGCCTTTCAGCATGGGCCCGGTTGGCTCTCCCAGGTCACAGATCGGTGTGCAGCTCACCGACTCTCCGTATGTGGTGGCGAACATGAGGAAGATGGCGCGCATCGGGCTGCCAGTCTTCAAAGAAATCGATAAGGATGTAAAGCGCGTGGTGCCCTGCATACACAGCGTTGGCAGCCCACTTACCGGCAAACAAAAAGATGTTCCCTGGCCTTGCAACCCCGAAAAATACATCGTTCACTTTCCTGAAACGCGGGAAATATGGTCTTACGGTTCCGGGTATGGCGGGAACGCACTGTTAGGCAAAAAGTGTTTCGCGTTGCGCATCGCCTCTAACATGGCTCGGGACGAGGGTTGGATGGCCGAGCACATGCTGATTGTCGGAGTCGAGTCTCCCGCCGGTGAGAAGACTTACGTTGCCGCCGCCTTCCCCAGTTCGTGCGGAAAAACGAACTTCGCAATGATGGTCCCCCCAGCAGGCTTTGAGGGATGGAAAGTCTGGACTGTAGGCGATGACATTGCGTGGATTTGGCCGGACGAAGACGGCCGCCTTCGTGCCATGAATCCGGAAGCAGGGTTTTTCGGCGTGGCTCCGGGCACATCAAAAAAAACCAATCCGAACGCGATGGCCGCACTTTCCCGAAACACTATTTTCACTAACGTCGCCCTCACGCCTGAAGGCGGAGTCTGGTGGGAAGGCATGACGGACGAGCCACCCGCGGAGTGCACGGATTGGCGCGGACAACGTTGGACCCCAGAGATTGCCAAGCAAACGGGCGCTAAGGCTGCCCATCCCAATGCGCGTTTTACTTCGCCAGCTTCTCAGTGTCCGACGATTGATCCAGCTTGGGAGGATCCAAAAGGAGTACCTCTCAGCGCAATCATCTTTGGAGGGCGTCGCGCCCACACTATTCCCTTGGTGTACCAGGCATTCAACTGGAGTTCCGGAGTTTACACCGGCGCCACGATGGGAAGTGAAACCACTGCCGCCGCCGCGGGAGCGTTGGGACAAGTGCGTCGTGACCCGATGGCAATGCTTCCCTTCTGCGGATATCACTTGGGGGACTATTTCCGTCATTGGCTAAGGATGCAGCGCTCGCTGGAGGTTACCCCACGGATTTTTCACGTGAATTGGTTCAGAAAAGACTCCGAGGGAAATTTTCTGTGGCCCGGCTTCCGCCAGAATATGCGGGTCTTGCGCTGGATCGTTGACCGTGCCCACGGCCGTGCTCTGGGAAAGGAAACTCCTATCGGATGGGTTCCCCGCTATGAAGATATCGACTGGAAGGGATTAGCCTTCCCAAAGGAACAGTTCGAGCAACTCCAGAGTGTCGATCACGAGGCGTGGCGCGACGAAGTTATCGATCACGAGCGGCTCTTTATTCAGCTTCATGATCACTTGCCGCCGGAGATGATTTATGAGCGCGAGCTACTGATCTGCCGCCTCTAACTTCAACACTGCGTGACGCCGCACCCGGCTTGGGAATGAGAAGTGAGTTTCGCCTCGTTCCCAAAAGGTCCGGGCAGCGCTCACTAAATCGATGCAAAATTCCCCCAGCTTAACCATAAATGTGACACCTACAGGACAGTATGCCGATCAAGCCCTGGCTGGAATGCATTTACATCAAAGCAGTAGGACCCAACGTCGCGGCCGCTATGCGCGAGTTCTCTGAACATCTTGAAAAGTGTTCTCAAGTTGTTCTCGAAATGGCGCGCCGGGTCGTCGACCACGTCGCAGTAGAGGAGGGATGTTCAGCAAGTGCCTTTTCTTCAAAGGGATCTGGCGGAGAGGGGGGGATTCGAACCCCCGATACAGCTTTTGACCGTATAACGGTTTAGCAAACCGCCGCCTTCAGCCACTCGGCCACCTCTCCGCATTTATCTATCAACAACTTACAGACTGGCTACCAAAGAGTCATTGCATAATCGCTTATGCTGGCCTTGTCGGAGGCACAGCATAGGACGGTATCAACGAGGGCACGTCTTTGAGGAACACGGTGCATTTCATGTGCGATATTACACCACGCAACTGGCATACGGCCAGCCCAAACGGGTACAGCGAAGTGAGCGGCTCTGCTCCAGAGACAACAAACATTGACACCGAAGGTAGAGTGGATTGTCTCTAACTGCTGTGACTGTGCCTTGCCTTCTTCTACTACTCAGAGACCCGTCCGCGATTTTCGTGTACGCGCCTCCTAGATAATTCGGCGTCAAGTCTCGTCGATTGACAGCGGGAGCATTTAAATAGTTGGGCCAACTGAATTGCGCGACTGTCTGGCACCATCCTAAGAAACGGATATCATGTATTAAAGCGGCGAAATTCCTGGTGGTGGAATCCGACGATGTTCTGAGGGAGCAAATCGTCGCGTGCTGGGCGATGCCGGACATGCGGTCTCAACCGACCACCCGCTAGGAATGAAAGCGGTCGTCGCCTTGCATCAAGACTCCGTGGCATGCACGGACGGCGTCAAAGACATCGACGCCGAAAACCCTGTTGCATATTCGCTTCACTGAACAACCGTGCACCCCCGAATCCCCCGATAATCGGCGGTTAGCTACAGCGATACCACTGAAAACACCCGCGACCGACTAGGCAGGGCTGATTTGCAAACCGCCTCCTTTAGGACTGTCAGACTTGCCAGTTCATTCGTTTTCTGTTTGTCAATAGGTTGGTGGGGACAGCCAACGAATTCAAAGTGCAGGCCAGGAATATCATCTACTTACCGCGTCGCGCGGCGACGGTTGTCATGCACTTCTCTGCGCGGTTACTGGGATTATTTGTTTTCCTCGCGCTTCTTTCACCGCTCGCGGGTGCACAGGACTTCGAATTCCTACCTGAAATTGACGTCAATGCCAAACTGAACTCAAACGTCCGGCTGAGTTTTCAGGCCAAGCGGACCAGAGAAAACGGAGAGCCAACACAGGCTGATATTGGCCCAAGCATCGACTTTTTCGTGAAGCCACGGATCCATCTTAAAAGAGACTCGTTGTATGATCTGGACGAATCGAAATCACGGTTGCTGGCATTTTCGTTCGGATATCGATACCTCCCTTCGCCCGACGCCCCTGCGGTTAATCGCTTCATTTTCCAAGCCACTCCTAATCTTCCGGTGAAGGGCGGTTTTCTGCTTTCCGACCGAAACCGTGGAGAACTGAATCTCTCTGCCGGAGACTTAACTTGGCGCTATCGCAACGAGTTGACCGTGCAAAGAACAGTCAGGATTCACTCCTACCATCTGACACCGTTTGGTAGCGCAGAGGTTTTCTATGACAGCAAATATCACAAATGGAGCAGTACCGATTTGTACGCGGGTGCCCGGTTTCCGATCCGAAAACACACCCAAATTGAGCCTTATTATGAACATGAGAACAATACCGGCAAAAAGCAACCCCAGCAAATACAGGCGTTCGGACTTATACTCAGCCTTCACTTTTAAGTTTGACCTGGGCAGCAAGAAACCCAATGGGCGAATCAAATCGCCAGCTTCCCGTATGCACGGCGGTGCGTCATCTAGAACAATGAAATCAACGCGATTAACCTGGTATTTACCGGATATTCATCAGTTGTTAACAAATAGCCAGTACGATTTCTCGACTACTTCCGTAACGAATTGAAGTCCTGATTGCACTTTCGCCATTTTGGAGGAGGAAAGATGAAACATGCTTTGGCTTTGCTATTTTCGTTCGTGATTGTGGGAGGTGCGCTCGCAGCACCGGCTCCGCAAGATTCGACGACTACCACTCAGACAACGAAGAAAACGACGCACAAGGCCGCATCGACGACGGTATCAAAGCAAATCGAAGAAATGAAGAGCGAGATGAAACAGGCGCTTGACTCCCAACAGCAACAGATTCAGGAACTTAGGCAGCAGCTCGCGACTCGCGATCAGGCCATTCAGCAATTGCAGCAGCGCATTGATCAGAATCAAGCGGCCACGACCGACGCTCAGGCGAAAGCTAGCGCCGCAGCGAGCCAGGTCGGCGAGCAGCAGCAGAAGGTTACTCAACTTGACAGTGACGTCTCGGATATCAAACTGAACAACACCAGCGTCGCGTTGAGCTTGCAGGAGACGCAGAAGAATTTCAACGATGCAGTTGGAAGTCCTTTAGCGATTCATTTTAAAGGAATCACGCTAACTCCTGGTGGTTTTGTAGCCGCTGAAACAGTGTGGCGGCAGCATGCCCTGGCATCTGACATCAATACGCCCTTTAACTCGGTTCCCTACCCGGGTTCGTCTCAAAACAACCTGTCGGAATTCTTCGGTTCCGGCCGCCAGTCAAGGATTTCGCTGCTTGCCGAAGGCAAACTGGCCAGCGCCAAGATCGGTGGCTATTATGAAGCAGACTTTCTAAGCGCAGCAATTACCTCCAACAATAACCAAAGCAACAGCTATAGTCTTCGCCAGAGACAAGTATGGGCACAAGCTGCATTGAACAGCGGCTGGACGTTTACCGGTGGTCAGATGTGGAGTCTAGTCACCGAAACCAGGAAGGCCCTCGATAACAGAACCGAGACTCTGCCGATGACGATTGACCCGCAATACCACGTCGGCTTCAGCTGGGCGCGGCAGTATGGGTTTAGGGTTACGAAGAAAATTGGGAACAAGATGTGGCTTGGCGGCTCGGTGGAAGACTCGCAGTCGACAGTGGGTGGACACGGACCCACATGTACTGTGGCATCTGGCACCAGCACCATATCGTACGCGTGCAACAATTACCTCCTTGGGGCGCAAGGCAGTGCCGGCGGGCTCTACAACCCCACAGCGAATTATTCTTTCAATGCGACCCCCGATTTTATTGTCAAAGCGGCCTTTGAACCGGGTTGGGGCCATTATGAGGTCTTTGGAGTCGTTAGCGATTTCCGCGACCGTCTTTTCCCTAGCGCAATACCGGCAACACCGACGTCCAAGGTTTCCGCGGCGGGCGCGTACAACAATTCGTCCATTGGAAGCGGCATCGGCGCCAACGCTCGAGGCTCGGTGTTGAATAAGAAGGTTGACTTAGCTCTGCACTTCCTGGGCGGAAACGGCGTCGGCCGTTACGGAACCTCGGGGCTTCCGGATCTTGTTATTCGACCTGACGGTGTGCTGGTCCCAATCAGAAGTTATCAAGGTCTGGCGACCGTGGAGTATCATGGCAAGAAGCTGGATGTTTACCTTAACGCAGGTGGCGAATATGCGTCACGAACCATATTCAACGGTGGGACTTTCGGTTACGGTTCGCCACTTTTCGTCGATTCAGGTTGTTCGACGGAAACTCTACCGACCGTGACGGTCGTTAATGTTTCAACTCCGGGAGGAGGTACTACGACGGTTCCTGTTGTAGGGGCTGCCGGAACCCCCCTTTCTGCTGGATTTAACCCAGGGGGGCTATCCAAGTGTAGCGGAGACACGAAAAGCCTCTGGGAGGCTACCGGCGGGTTCTGGTATCGCTTCTACAAAGGTGAAAAAGGTACTTTGCAATTCGGGAGTCAGTATTCCCGCGTCATCCGAAACGCCTGGTCGGGCGGGGGTTTCAATCCCCAAGGGAACGATAACATGTTGTTTACCTCGTTCCGGTATTACCTGCCGTAATTGCATGAAACTGCCCCAATGCTGGGAGGAAACCAGCATTGGGGCACGGTTATCCGCCGGTGATGTCTCCTTCAAAACCCGGATGGGACAGAACCGATGCAACCGAGAGAAATTTCGCGAATCTAAGTTAACAGGTAAGTATCTTGTCTTGCCGAGCCTGGGTGTTTATGATCACTGTCGGGCGTGTGGTGTGTTCCAAGGAATGCCAATCGTTCTAAATAAGAGCTTCGGTCGGGTTTCGAGTTGGTGCAGTATTCTTATCGTCGCAACTGTGTGCTCGTTAGCGGTGAATGTGATGGCGAGATACACTGGCACCTTAGGCGCAGAGGTTCATCTAGGGAATAGCAGCATCGCAACAGGCCATTCCCCAGATCAGAAGACGCAACGGCTTAACAAAGACGCGACACTTTGGGTGTCGCTCCCGGATTCTCGCATAGCCGTTCTGCAGACCCCGGGTTTCTGTCCTCGGTTCGCTCCCAGCGGTCCTTCGGTACACAATATTCTTCTAGATCAGCATCTCTACAATCGACCCCCTCCTATTTCTACTTTCCTCGCTTAGTCGTTCTTCAAGGTAGCTCAGAGTAGTGTTTGGCCATACATATCTTCCGCGTTGTGTGCCTCGCGGAAAAGATTCGTTCTGCGAGGGAATTGCGTGATGCTTAGGCCTAAGCATTTCTTGCGGCGAGAATCGGGTCCCCTGGGAGGAGATCATGAAATACGTTTTGGGAGCGTCTGCCCTTTTGTTATTCACAAGTCTTATAAGCCTTAACACGTCAACCGCGCAGGATCGATCGAATTTCCAGCAGGGTATGATTCTCTCAGTCGACGGACGCGAAGGCCGTAATCACAAATACACCAGCGGGACCAACCCGGCGGATGCACCTCTACAGTCGAAAATATATGCGTACAACGTCACGGTTCGCGTTGCCTGCGAAACCTACGTCGGCCACTACGAGTCATCTGCCGAGAGCCTTCCCGCTTCAATTGCCGATAACAGTCCAGTCCCAGTTCGTGCCGGCAAGCATTTTCTTTACTTGAAGCTCCCCAGCAATCAGCAAATGAAGATGGCAATCGTGAGCCGGAAGACAGATTCCGACAGAAATTGCGCGTCGAAGCAAACGCAGCCATGAGTTCCGATCTATCGTCTCCGGTTTTGAGCAAACGAATGAATCGAAAACGTATATACCTTATCGCCGCCGGAGCGTTGGCACTTCTAATTCTGGCGGTGTTCTTCCGGATATTCGGAAATGTCCGAGCGGAGCCAACCGAGGATTCGTCGATCACACCTGCAGCGGTGGCAATCGTGAAACGCGCCCCGATTTCAAACAAGATCACACTCTCGGGCGACTTTGTTCCCTTCCAGGAAGGGGATGTCCACGCCAAGGTGTCCGGATACATCCGAAAACTTTATGTCGATGTTGGCGACCACGTAAAAGCTGGCCAACTGATCGCCGTCCTCGAGGTTCCCGAGTTGAATGCACAACTGCAGGGCGCGGAAGCTGCGGCCCGCCGCAGTGAGGATTCGGTGCGACGGGCGAAGAGTGATTTGAGCCGCGCCCAATCGCTATATGTTGCAACTCATCTTGATTTCACGCGGCTGAAGCAGGCGTCGGACGCGCGTCCAGGTCTGATCGCGCAGCAGGAACTCGACGACGCCGAAGCCAAAGACAAAGAAGCAGAAGGTCAAGTCTCGGCGGATGAGGCTGCGTTCTCAGAAGCTCAGAATCAACTTGGTGTTGCAATAGCAGATCAGAAGCAGTTCAGCGCCATGAGCGACTACACCCGCATCGTTGCTCCTTTCGACGGAGTGATTACGCGACGCAACGTCGACACCGGCGCGCTCGTCCAAGCCGGGACTGGATCCAACGCTCAGGGACTTCCGGTTGTAAGCGTTGCCCAGACAGATTTATTCCGGCTGACTCTGCCCGTTCCGGAGTCAGCTGTTCCTTCCATCCATTTGGGCACTACGGTCACGGTGCACGTGCAGGCGCTCAATCGCAATTTTGAGGGCAAGGTGGCTCGATTCTCCGACGCTCTTGATCAGCAGACCCGCACGATGCACACCGAAGTTGATGTTCGCAACAAAGACGGATCGCTGGTTCAGGGAATGTACGCCGAAGTCGCGCTCAACCTGGCGAATGCTCAGAATGGCCTTGCGGTTCCGATCCAGGCGATAACCCGGGACGGATCAAAGGCGACTGTGCTGGTTGTAAATTCGCAGGACCGAATAGAACCGCATGAAGTGCAGCTTGGGATTGAAGGGGCGAATAAGGTTCAAATTCTTTCCGGCTTGAACGCCAACGATCGCGTCGTGGTCGGATCTCCCGGCGACTTCCAGGCTGGTCAGCACGTCGCACCCAAAATGATTGCTGACAGTGGCGAGGCCCAGTTCTAATGTCGGGATTTTCGATTCGCAATCCTTATCTGATTATTGTCGCGTGCTTGATGATCGCGATTGTCGGTGTTGTGTCGCTGGTTCGGATGCCGGTGGATCTATTTCCTCCCATAAACATCCCCGTGGTTGTGGTCGCAACGTTTTACTCCGGCATGCCGCCCGAGCAGATTGAAACCGACATTACTGGGCGCTTCGAACGATTTTTTACACTGGGAAGCAATATTGATCACATCGAGTCGCGGTCATTGCCGGGCGTCAGCTTAATCAAGATCTATTTCCAGCCAGGTACTGCCCCCGATGCTGACCTCAGCGAAATTTCCAGCCTGGCCATGGCGGATTTGAGAAAGCTTCCACCGGGCACTCTACCACCGGTGGTTTTGAAATTCGACGCGTCCAGTCTTCCGGTTTGCCTGATCACGTTGAAAGGCGAAGGCCTCAATGAAACCCAGCTTCGCGATCTTGGTCAATACAATGTGCGAAATCAAGTCGCAAATGTCGCCGGCGCGTCTGTTCCGCAGCCATTTGGCGGACGCTATCGGCAGATCATGGTGTATGTCGATCCTCTGAAACTTGAGGCTCACGACCTCAGCGTGATGGACGTAGTTCGCACCGTCAACGACAGCAATCTGATTCTGCCAGCGGGAGACGTGAAGATTGGACCAATTGACTACAACCTTTACACCAACAGCCAACTGCCGAATACACGTGAGATAGACAGCCTGCCACTCAAGACCGTAGGGAATGCCTCAGTCCTGGTACAGGATGTCGGGCACGCAGTGGACGGGCACGAAATCCAGACCAATGTGGTTCGTGTTGACGGGCAGCCCTCGGTTTACCTCCCTATTCTCAAGCAAGGGGGCGACACCAATACAATTTCCGTTGTAAACGGCATCAAGGACGCTGTCGCCGAGCTCACGGACGTTCCCAAGCAGCTGGTGGCAAAAGTGGTGTTCGATCAATCCATTTTCGTGAAAAAGGCGATTGACAATCTTTTGCACGAAGGCGGGATCGGATTGGTCCTTACTGGGATAATGATTCTCTTATTCTTGGGAAGCGTGCGGGCTACGGCAGCGGTGTTCCTGTCGATTCCCCTGTCGGCGCTAGCTGCATTTCTTGCCATCAACGCGTTCGGAGGAACCGTCAACACGATGGTGCTGGGTGGATTGGCACTCGCCTTCTCGCGCTTAATAGATAACTCAGTGGTTGTTTTGGAAAACATATTCCGTCACATGGAGATGGGTGAGTCCCCTGAAGCGGCGGCGGAAAAGGGCGGCCAGGAAGTTGCCCTGCCAGTTTTGGCGGCCACGCTGACCACGATAGTAGTTTTCTTCCCTGTAGTATTTCTTTATGGCGTCAGCCGATTTCTGTTTATGGCGCTGGCGACGGCGGTTGTTCTCTCCATGCTCGCGTCATTTTTCGTTGCAATGACGGTTGTGCCGTTGTTCTGTGCAACCTTTATGAAGTCAACTCACCTGGTTCACGAACATAAAGTTTCAGGCTCAATTTTTGGGCGTGTAGTCACGGTGTTCAACCGCTATTTTGAAAAGCTGGTTCGCCAATATGATCACACGTTGAACCGATCATTGCTCAGGCCGGTCGGGACCACGGTTGGTTTAGTGGGTATTTCTCTATTGAGCCTGACACTTTATCCCTTGCTTGGAGTTGCATATTTCCCCCGCACTGATCCGGGTCAGTTTGTGATCAACCTAAAGGCGCCATCAGGAACTCGAATTGAATTGACCGAACAATATGTAAAGCGTGTGGAAGACGAAATCCGGCACATCGTTCCGCCAAATGAGCTGGGAATGATCGTTTCGAACATTGGGGTTACGCCGGGATTTTCGTCGATTTACACGCCAAACTCAGCTCAGCACACGGCTTTTGTGCAAGTCAGCCTGCAAGAGGAACATAAGGTCGGCAGCTATGAATACATGAACCGCGTGCGCTCAGCATTGCGCAATGACATGCCCGAGATCAGCACTTACTTTCAGTCTGGCGGTCTGGTTGATTCGGTTTTAAATCTGGGGCTGCCTGCGCCGATTGATGTTCAAGTTAGCGGAATGAATATGGAGGAAGCTCATAGCACGGCGGTGGGGATCAGCAACAAGATTCGACAATTGAAAAATGTTAATGACGTGTTGATTCCACAGGATGTGGACTACCCGGCACTCAGGGTGAATATCGACCGCGAGCGGGCGAGTCTTGTTGGAGTGAATCAAAAAGAGGTGGTGGACAATATTATTACCGCTCTAACCTCCAATCAGATGATTGCCCCAAGCTACTGGGTAGATCCCAAAAGCGGCAACGACTACATGTTAACCGTGCAGTATCCGGAAGATGAAGTACGTTCCCTCAGCGATCTGAAACAGATTCCTCTTCGTGCTACAGCGAGTCAGCACACAACTCAACTCGATTCGGTGGCAAATATTACTCCGATTGAGTCGCCTACCGAAGTGGATCACTATCAGTTGCGACGCGTCATCGACGTTTACGTCGCTCCGAAGAGCGAACCTCTCGGCACATTGGCGAGCTCGATTGACAAGATTGTTTCGCAAACGAAGTTGCCGGAGGGGGTGCGCGTCAACCTTAGGGGTTCTGTGCAAGGGATGAGATCCTCTTTCAAGAGTTTTGGATTCGGCTTGCTGCTTTCGGTGGCCCTCGTCTATCTCATTCTGGTGGCGCAATTCCAATCTTTTTTGGACCCGTTCATTATTCTCTTCGCCATCCCACCAGGACTCAGCGGGGTGTTGTACATTCTGCTGCTCACCGGGACGACTTTGAACATCATGTCATTAATGGGGCTGGTAATGATGGTGGGAATTGTGGTTTCTAACAGCATTCTGATCGTTGATTTCGCGCGATCACTGTGGCGGCAGGGCAAGCCCTTGAAAGAATCGGTCGCGGTGGCGTCGCGCCTTCGCTTGCGTCCGGTCTTGATGACATCTCTCGCCACGCTCATCGGACTTCTTCCCATGGCACTCAAGCTGGGGACGGGGGGCGAAGCTTATGCTCCGCTGGCTCGTTCGATTATCGGAGGCCTGCTGGTTTCGGTGGTGGTAACCGTTTATCTGGTTCCGGCCGCTTACCTTTGGGCACATCGCAAGGAAGAGCGGACAACCCAGGGGCAGTTGGCATGAGAGCTGTGAGGGAACTATTGCTGTGCTTGCTCTTGATGCAGGGATGGAATTTTGCCCAGCAGAATCCATCCGATAATCCGCTAGCTTCTAATCCTCCGCCAGCGGACGCGCAAAGCATTCCAAACGCACCGTCTCCTCAAGTGAATGCGGCCCTACCGCAACCAGCTGCTGCCGGGATTCCCTTATCGCTGAAAGATGCGGAGAATCTGGCGATCAAAAACAATCCGCGAATATCTGTAGCCCGGCTGAGCGCATTGGCGGCGCAGCAAGTCACAAGAGAAACGCGCTCGACTCTATGGCCAACCGCGGTTGCCAATCTCACGGCCGTGGAGGCCAATCCTGGCACCCGTATTACTGCCGGGGCGCTGAATAATCCAATCGTCTACCAGCGCGCCGCTGTTGGCACCACGGTGAGCCAGCTCATCACCGACTTTGGACACACCAGCAATCTGATCGCAAGCGCCAGCTTGTCTGCGAAAGCGGAGGAACAAAACGCCGTTGCTACCAAGGAACAAATCCTGCTCACGGTGGATCAAGCTTTCTACGCCGCTTTGCAGGCCCACGATCTCTTGACAGTGGCGCAGCAAACGGTGGCGGCGCGGCAAACAGTGAGCGATCAAATTCAGGCGCTGTTTAACAGCAAGCTGAAATCACAACTCGATCTCAGCTTTGCCAATGTGAATCTGTCGCAGGCCAAGCTTCTTGTCCTTGATGCGCAGAATAATGAGAATGGCGCTTTGGCGACGCTTTCCATGGTCCTCGGCTATCCCCACATTCAGAGTTTTCAACTGGTCGAGGATACGACCGCGACGACTGAGCCTCCCGCCAACGTGGATGACCTGATTTCACAAGCGCTTTCCACCCGCCCGGAAATACTGTCGCTGGAATTTCAATTTCGCTCGGCACAAAAATTTCAGTCTGCTCAGCACGATTTGCTCTTCCCCAACATTCGAGCCATCGGCACGGTCGGCGATACTCCGGTGCGCAATCCGGTGATTTCCAATTGGTATGGCGCTGTCGGTGTCAACGTTGAAATCCCAATCTTTAATGGATTTCTTTTTAACGCGCGGTCACGCGAGGCCACTCTCAGGGAACAGGCCGTTCAGGAGCGCCTGGCCGATCTGCGCAATACCATCGCGCGCGATGTCCGCAACAGTTGGCTCAACGCAAACACCGCATTCCAGAGAATGGACGTCACCCGGCAATTGTTGGATCAGGCCAATCTCGCCCTCGACCTCGCGCAAACCCGATACAAGCTAGGCCTTGGATCCATCGTCGAATTAAGTCAAGCCCAACTTCAGCAGACGCAAGCGCAAATCAGCAGCTCACAAGCTGGATATGACTACCGCCTGGCGTTGGCGGTCGTGCGTTACGAAACCACCGGAATTTAACTGACGGCGTTTTAAACGCCCGAGACACAAGAGCTTGAGTGTGTCTCGACTGGGGGCATACAATCCCTCTGTTATTTAATGGTCCCCTGAGGAGGTCGCTCATGTTGAAGCCGGGCAGGTGGTTCCATTTAGTTATCGGTGGGGTTGCGGTGTTTTCGCTTTCGAGCTGTACTGTTCGTCACGGCGGCGATGAAAAATATTACCTTGTGTCCTCGAACACAAAGGTTGCTTACTGGCAGGCAGCAGGGTCCGGATTCACCCAAGCTGCTTCCAAAATGAAGGTTCCAGCCGAGTTTGTTGGGCCGGACACTTATGATCCGAAAGCGCAGCAAGTCGAATTTGAGCGAGTCGCCAAGTTGAATCCGAGTGGAATTCTGGTTTCCCCGGCGAATCCAGAGTTAATGAAACCGGACATTGACGCTGCCATTGCCGCGGGAATTCCCGTCATCACAATCGACACTGATTCACCCGGCAGCAAGCGCCTGTTTTTCATCGGGACGAACAACTATCAGGTCGGGGTAATGGGAGGCAAAATCGCAGTGAAAGCCATGCACGGCAAGGGTAACGTCGTAGTTTTCACCATGCCCGGGCAAACCAATTTAGACGACCGACTTCGCGGCTATCGCGACACATTTGCCGCCGATCCGCAAATGAAAATCGTGCAGATTGTGGACGTGAAGGGGGACCCCACAATTGCATTCGACAGTACCTCGCAGATTGTCGGAAAACAGAAGGACAAAGTGGATGGCTTTGTGTGTCTGGAGGCGCTCTCCTGCAAGGAAGTGGCAAATGTGTTGGATCGCTACAAGGTCACCGGCAAGACTGTAGTCGCAATGGACACCGATCCTGAAACGTTGGCATGGATCCAGAAGGGGATGATTGTTGCCACTATCGCGCAGAAGCCTTACACGATGTCTTATGTCGGGTTAACCATGCTGGACGATCTTCACCACAACAAGCCGGAGTCGCTACAACAGAACTGGGAGACAGATCCGTCGTCTCCGATTCCTGTGTTTGTGGACACGGGAGCTGCGCTGATAGACAAGAGCAACGTTGAAGCGTTTATAGCCGGACAGAAACCGGCGGGTTCGAACTAAGAATGACTTGCCGCTCGGCAAACCGTCGAAAACCGCGACGGATCGGGCAGCCCCCCGTTAGTTACTCTGTTAAGGAAGTAAAAACCCTCAAAGGGTAGGCCAGCCCTGTGGACCGCTTGTGAGGAACCCACACATCCGCAAAGAACGCGAATGTGTGAGGCACCCGGCTGGGTCGTAACCGTAGCGCTCCCGATCGTTCGATTTGGAAGGAAATTCCAAGTTTGTGATTTGCCGGACGGAACCAGAACCGAGGCTTTTGGAATGCGAGTCTCACCGGGCTTTATATTTCGCGAGAAGATCAGATAGATTGTCTGGATATCCATAACACTCGGCGTCCAGATCTTCAAATGCTTCTGCGTTGGGCGAGATATCCAGCAATAGTTCCTGGCGGACAAATCGGTCTTTTGGCGGCATGTTACCCGGAAACTTCGAGGCGGCTCTCTTGACTATGTCGGCCATCCTGTTTGCCCCAATTGTTTCAAGGGCCTGGATGGCTTCTGCTGTGTTGTCCCCCGCTGAATTGTAAAAGAACTGGTCAAAGCCGCCGTTGTTAATCTCGGCTTCCAGATTCTCTATTAGGGTTGCGACTTCTCTTTGATCCATGGCCGTATCTGATTCAATTGCTCACCAAGAACGTTAAAAGTGCCGAGGCTGACACGGCATATGGAGTCCGTGCGCGTGCACGCTATCTAATCTCCCGTCGATTCGCCACATGCATAAATTCCACACCGTTAAGGCCGACTCGGTTACAATCTCGCATCCGTATCGACGTTGCACAGATATTCCGTTGCATTTCATCCGGCACATGCATGAAAGTTTACGCCGGCTAAACCAGCGTGTTTAATTGTTCTATATAGAGCAGCCGACACTATGACTAGCTTGAATGCCTGTGCGCCGGTACCAAAGGATTGGCTTGACTTAAAGATCAGAGCATTCGGCGCTATTGGCTCCGGAAGAAACCCCGCGAAAACGGGCGAGTGTTTCTTACGATTGCACCAGGGACACATCTCGCCGCTTGCGCCATCGAGCATCAAATCACAAACAGAAGGACAAGTAGCTAGCCGTTGTTCCGCCCGCAGTTTCGCTGACTCGGTTGCCGTCGCCGTCGTGATAGCGAGCGTAATCCCGATTCCTCACAGCTACCGGAACCAGCCCGAAAAGTGCCAGATAATCCAAACGACAACTAGCAGTAAAACGAGCACACCAGTAACCTTGCCGGAGCTATTAGGGTTCCCAAAGACAGGTCCTGCCATGAGCGCTCCTAGGACTGCCTGGGCAGAGAATCAAGGCCCGCTTTCATTATGACCCTTTCGGACTCCCTGGATAAAAGGATTTCATTGCTATTTGAGTGGATTCCCGAATGGGTTGTCAAGGAACCCTGCCAAGGCATCGCCAAAACAACCCTGCAGGACATTCGATACACGTGGCCCTCCATTGGTGAGGCCGCCCAACACCTCGCTCGTGACGAGGAACGCTGCGGCGTCGCATACACCGATCTCCTTAGCAGCCGAAACATTCGACACCAAAGAATAGATGTCAGTGCTTTGTAGGCCTAGGTCAGTCAGAATGTCTTCTAGCTTAGTAGGATCGAACTTAAGTGAGGCGCGCCCTAACACGCTGAAGCCTGGCCGTGAATAGAGGAACGCAACTTCAATTATGTCAGCGTGACCCGATGGGTCGACCCGGTTGACAGGGTTGTTCCCGGTGAAAACATACTTGTGCAACGTGCCGGGATTGAAAATCTTTCCCTGATATGGGTCCATCGTTTCGAACCTGCCGGTGCCCATATTGTAGTAGCGCGCCCGTAGATGATAGAGGCTGATGTTTGGATCGAATCGTTCGCCGCTGAAGAGGTAGGGGTTTGAAGTCGTGCCCGTGCTCGCGACGGGCATCCCAAAGGCGTCGAACTGATAGGTGTTGGTCGTGCCGCCCGCAGTGTTGGCCAGGAACCGGACATTCCCGTGGCCGTCGTAGCCGTAGAAGCTTGGCGTCCACGTGCTTCCGGCCAGTTGGTTCTCGCTCACTCGCTGCAGGCCGTAGGCGTACGTTTTGGTGACCGCGCCGCCGACGAGTTCGTCCAGCACCTGCGAATATCCCGTCGGATTCAGCGTATCCACCAGGTAGCTAGTCGTCACTCCGCCCGCGGTTTCGCCGACCCGGTTGCCGTCGCCGTCGTAGACCATGCTCACCGCCCCGTGCGTGAGCATATGGTTTTCGAAGTCATAGGTATTCGCGGTCCCGCCCGAAGAAATCGTGTTGCCGTTGTTGTCGTAACTATCGGTGCTCAGGCGATCGTTGGCGTCGTAGTTGTAAGAAATGCTGCCGGGCAGTGATGGAATAGTGGAAGTCAGTGTCTTCCGGTTACCAACTTGGTCGTAAGTATAATTTTCCGCTCCGTTGTTGCCCGCCGGATCGCTGGCGATCGTTTCCGATTGCAGACGATAATCGTTGTCGTAGCCGTAATTGACCGTCCGCCCGCCCAACTCCGCCACCGTCTGAACGTTTCCCGCCGGGAACGGAGTGTAGGCGAAGCTCGACAGCGTGCTGCTCCCCTTCGTCGAGGTCACTTGTTTCAGCCGGTTCAGCAGATCGTAAGCATAGGCCGACTGCACCGAATTCGTCGAATAAGAATACCCAGCCATATTTCCCGCCGGGTCGAAACTGTAGTTCGTGACCGCCGAACTCGCTCCTTGCGCCAGCAGACGGTTGTCCGTTACGCTCGCCAGCCGGTTCAGCGCGTCGTAGCTAGCGGTCGCCGCCGTTTGCAATTCACTCGTGCAGTCGTCGATCCTCGCTACGCCGTCCGTCCAACTCGTCTTCGTCGTCCGTCGATAAAACCTCAGCATCCAAGAACTCGGGCTCAGAAGGAGCCCGAGACGCATCACTTATTTCCGCCCTGGGCGCTGACGGCGCCGCATCAAGATCCTCATTTGTCGATATGAACACGAGAGCCCCCGTAACAATGAGAAGGAAAAGAATCAGCTGGCCGAAAGCTACATGTCCCGCCACGGACAAGTTGTGGTATGGCCGGTCTCGGTAGCAAATTTCCTCGAACGAGCTCTTGTCCCAATTCCAACTCTCAGTGGCCATAAAAGCGGCGGTCAAAGCTATGAGCGGTATTCTGCGATGTAAGCCAGAAACGCATACAGCTACGCCCGCAGATACCAACAACACGTACACGACCGAGAGAGAGAATGGCAGAGAAACAGGGTCAATTGGAGGTAAACCACGCTCGGAAATACGCCAGCAAATGTCGAACAGAGACCATTGAGTCTTACCACGCACCGGCGGGTCAATGCTAATGAGCTGCAAAAAAAATGTCACAAACCCGATTGCAATTGCTATGAGCACTAAACGCCGCCTTCTCGGGCCGAGGATCTGATCCTCACGCCCGAAAAGTAGGCTCATAAAATCCTTGCTTCGGTTGGAGCTGCGTTCATCCCCGCGCTTGCTGTTCAAGGCCACTCCTTCCTCTGGCCCCGCCACTTGCTCTCATAATAAATGTTTACGGCCCCAGGTAGGGAGGAATCGGAATTCCGGGTGGATGGAGAAGATCCCAAAGTGCCTCGGGAATGCAGTTTGGAAACTTAGAATTCGCGGGGTGGCTGGCCCACCTTTACGTTCTTTGTAAAGGTGGGAGGTGTCAAGGTCAGTCGTCACAGCTTTTCCTTCCACGCATCCGTAAAGTCGTTTTGTGAATCATCCGAAGCGCTATTACGGGACCAACGAGCTACATTTTATCAATTGCAGTTGCTACCATCGTCAACCCTGGCTGGCCGAGCCGAAGCGGCGTGATTTGTTCCTCACCGTGCTTGAACAAGTGCGCCAAGGATATCGCTTTGTAGTTGTGGGGTACGTGGTCATGCCCGATCACATTCATTTATTGATCAGCGAACCGGAGCAGGAATCCGTCGCGGGTGATGCAGGCGCTAAAACAAGGCTTCGCCCGCCGTGTTCTGAAAACTTTGCGGCGGCGAATGGCTGCGCCGCAGGAATTATTTGAGGCCGGCGCAGGACACGTGTGGCAAAAACGTTTCTACGATTTCAATGTCTTCACGGAGTGCAAGCGGATTGAGAAACTGCGGTACATGCACTGGAATCCGGTGAAGCGGGAGCTAGTGCAAGAACCGGAGCAGTGGCCGTGGAGCAGCTATCGGAGTTATGCTTTTGGGGAAGAGGGCACCGTACGAATCAATCAGTGGGGCGAGGCCAAAATCAAGATTCGTGACTAGCCCCATGAATTCCCACCTTTACAAAGAGCGTAAAGGTGGGCCAGCCACCGAGCATGATGTCCAGGAGCAGGGCACGCATCGACGAAAAGGTCGAGTTCGGTTCGAGGGAAGGCCATGAACACAAAATTTCCCGCCAGTATTTCATTTTTCGGGGCTTTGCTGTTGTTCTTGGTCCCCGCAACAGCCGATACAAGAAACGATTGTCATATCGGTTCGTATCGGCTGAGTGACGGCAGCACTGTAGACATAGCGCCGGCGGACGACGGTACGCTGCGCTGGCTGACGTTCACCGGTGAAAGAGGCCAGCTTCACCCGGAGAAGAACAGCACGTGGTCAAGCACCTATGGTTGGACAGATCGTCCCGATGGCAAGACTGTATCGTTTTCTGATTGTGACAAGGGCGAGATTAGCTTTGGAAAGCAGCCGGGCAGGCGCATCACATTCGATGTGAGCAATACAACCTTCCAGAGCCTTGGCGTGAAGCTGGCCGGCAGGCTGGTATTACCGAAAGGCAGTGGAAAAGTCCCGGTGGTTGTCCTGGTGCACGGTTCTGAGCACGATTCAGCCCTCGACACTTATGCCTTGCAGCGGATGTTTCCCGCGCAAGGGATTGGTGCGTTTGTTTATGACAAGCGGGGTACTGGTTTGTCGGGCGGCACATACACGCAGGATTTCAATGTCCTCGCCGAGGATGCCATCGCGGCAATGAAAGAAGCGAAGCGTCTCGCTGGTGCACGGCTGGGACGTATCGGCTATCAGGGCGGCAGCGAAGGCGGGTGGGTCGTACCACTGGCCGCAAATCGCGCGCACGTGGATTTCGCGATTGTGAGCTTCGGCCTGGCGGTTACCGTGCTCGAAGAGGATCAGGAGAGTGTCGCGCTGGACATGTATCTCCATCATCACTCCGCGGCGGACACTGCCAAGGCTCTCGAGTTGGCGCGCGCTGGTGAGCACGTGGTCGAGACCGACGGCAAAGAGGGCTACGAACAGTTCGAGGCCCTGCGTCAGAAATATAAGTCGGAGCCTTGGTACAAAGACGTCCATGGCGACTTTGTCTTTTTCATCATGCCACTCGACCAGAAGCAAATCATCGACGCGATTGCAGAGTTTGGTTTGCAAAGCACGCTGTTCCGCTATGAGCCGATGCCCGCCCTGCGCGCCTCCACTACACCGCAATTGTGGGTGCTCGGTGGAGACGATCTGGAAGCACCTAGCGCCGAAACGGCCAAGCGCATCAAGTCGCTGATCGCGGACGGTAAGGATTATGCGCTCGCCGTCTATCCCGGCGCGGAACACGGTATGACCGAATATGAGCTGAACGCCAAGGGTGAGCGCGTCTCCACCCGTTTTGCTCCCGGGTATTTCCAGATGATGGCCGACTTCATCCGCGACGGCCGCATTGGCGGGCATTATGGAAACGCGCGTGTGTGGGAGCCTCGATAGAGGCTAAGGTCTTGCCGTCCCAATCAAGGTTGCAGGGCAATCTTACCTGCGAGTCGAACGAATTGCTCTCTCTCCTCAGGCGTGAGTCGAAGGAGCATTTTCTGGCAGTTTAATACGTGAGCATCGCGCAATCGGTCGGACAGCCTGCGGCCGCGAGAGGTCAATTTAACAAAGACCACGCGGCGGTCGGCGGCGGTACGACTTCGATTGACTAGCCCACAGTGCTCGAGGCGATCGAGTGCTGAAGATACGGTCGACATCGGCGCTCGAACCGTGCGTGCGATGCCTCGCACGTTCCAAGTACCCGGCTCAGTCAACACTTCGAATAACCCAATATCGTTCGCGTGAAGGCCAGAGTAGGGACTACCGGCGAGCAGTCCAGGTTCTAAGCGGAACTCCCGCATGAGCGCCGAGATAATCTTGTGGAGTTTAAGCTCTTGGGTCTCGCCTTCCGCCGCTGGCCGTTCTGAGGTTCTTCTCTTCATTGCAGAGTTAGCCGTCGTTGCGATCTATCTTACACGCGGTATTTGACAGAAATAGTACGACCGTCGTATATTCCGATTAGCGAACTATAAATTTGCTTACGTCCCTGCTTTTGTTCTTTAGGGAGGTCAAGGATTATGAAGCACGGCCCAGCTATACGGCTTCTCGTCGTTCTGTTGATTCTTGCCTTTGCACGCGCGCAGGCCGCTCCGTGCGCTCCTCCCCCGGGCTTTCAAGATGGCCCCCACCCGCTGATTGCTGCTCCTGACCAACTTGTGTCACACACGGAAGAGATCGTAATCTCCCGGCCATTCTCGGTCGTGTCGGATGCGATGAACAAGCCCTTGGAGAAAACCATCAATAAATCTGACTCGCTCCCAGGAGTGTCCGGGGACTACATGCTCACTCATGGAGAATTTGGCGCTCCAGGGTCACGTCATATCGTGTGCCTCACAGACGGGACTAGCACCGAGGAGGAAGCGCTGGTGCATGAGGACTCAACGACCTCTTCTCACTTCCGATACATCGTCTGGAATTACACGACTCCAAAGGCCAAACCGATCGCATATGGTGTGGGAGAATTCAGGACGGTCCAACTGAGCCCTGCACAGACTCGGATCACATGGACCTATTCGTTCAAGCTCAAAACCGATGTCTTTCCGGGTGAGCTTGGGGTCCTCGGGCGATGGTTTTTCCGCGTCCGGTTTCTCGACAGCGAGTATGCAGCCATGATGAAGGACGTTCTAAACGGATACAAACTAGACGCCGAACAACGGCCCGCCATCTCACGATAGTTCTGGGACTCAAACGAAAATGAAGAGGGGCCGGCGGAGAACTTGTTTCGTCCTGCCCACGAGTAATCCTTCAGCGTAAGGCATCCGTTCTGACGGGTCGGTTTCTGAGAGATCGAAATTCACTCGATCAGCACGAATCCCCACCCGTCGAAAATCGCGACGAGCGGGGCAGCCTTCATTGGTTATAGCGCTTAGGGAGATCAAAATCACAAAGGCGGGGCCAGGCCGCCGGAAAAACAATGTGTATCTGCTAACATCCTGCGCATGCCCGACACAGATCTAAAAACGGGGCAGGTGGTCTCCCACTTTCGAATTCTGTACAAGCTTGGCGGCGGAGGCATGGGTGTTGTCTACTGTGCCGAAGATACCAAGCTGGGCCGTAACGTTGCTCTGAAGTTCCTGCCCGACGACTTAGCGCTCGACCCCGTAGCCCTGGAACGTTTTCAACGGGAAGCACGGGCCGCCTCCAGTCTCAACCATCCGCACATTTGCACGATTCACGATATTGAGCATGAGAACGGCCGCTACTTCATCGTGATGGAGTTGTTAGAGGGCCAGACCTTGCGGGATATTATTGCCCGCGGCCCAATCCCGGTGGAGCGGGTGCTTGATTGGGGAATTGAGATCGCTGACGGGCTTGAGGCTTCTCACCGCAAGGGCATTGTGCATCGCGATATCAAGCCTGCCAACATTTTCATTACCTCCCACGGTGAGGCGAAAATACTCGATTTTGGTCTGGCGAAGGTTTCTTTTGCCGATGATCGATTGAAGGAAGGAGAAACCGAAGCCACGGGATTGACCAGCCATGAAGCGATTCTAGGGACGATCGAATACATGTCTCCTGAGCAGGTTTTAGGCAAGCCGCTTGATTCGCGGACGGATCTCTTCTCGCTGGGGGGCGTCCTGTATGAGATGGCGACGAGTAAGCGTCCATTCTCCGGGAATTCGCGGGGAATAACGATGGACGCGATTCTGCACAAAAATCCGATTTCTGCCACAAGGTTAAACCCGGAACTGCCCGAAGAGTTGGACCAGGTAATTCGGAAATCCCTGGAAAGAGATCCTGACCTGCGTTATCAAAGCGCCGCCGAACTGCGAACCGACCTCAAGCGAATTAAGCGGGATAGCTCATCGTCTAGTGCCGCAGTGGAAAACATCAAGAGCCAGCCGAGCAAACCGCGGTCGCGATTTCGCACTTGGTGGATTCCACTAGCCGCGGCCCTATTGTTGCTCGTGGCGATTGCGGCTTACTGGTTTCGTCCGAGAACCAGTGGCCGGCGGCCGAGAACTTAACTGTTGTGCCCCTTACTTCTTATCCGGGTTCGGAGGCGTATCCCAGCTTTTCTCCCGACGGCAATGAGATTGCGTTCATCTGGAACAACGATCTTTACGTTAAGCAAGTGGGAACCGAAAAAGCCGTGCTCTTGACCAAAGAGCCATTGCCCCGGCGTGGTCGCCTGACGGCCGGACCATTGCTTTCGCGCGGCTGGGTAAAACCGATTCGACACTGTATTTAATACCCGCCTTAGGCGGCCCTGAGCGTAACTTGAGTCAGGCCTCTCTTGCGCTTTGGGCGTGGGGACAACTGAGTTGGTCCCCAGATAGTAAGTGGCTGGCTTTTCCCGGCCCAGACGCAGCCATGTCCCCGGGTATGGCGTTGGCTCAAATGCACTTGCTTAATGTGGAAACTCTCGAGCGGCGAGTACTTCCCAAAACCTCGCCTGATTGTGAGACTTCTGCACTGCCTGCCTTCTCTTCCCATGGCGACGTCCTTGCGCTGGTTTGCCTCACCTCGTTATGGCGTCGGAACAATTTCACTTCAACCGTTGCAGGGCGGCAAGTCGCAGACCTTAGTCCATATTCAGGGAGACCTATCAGGTTTGGCCTGGACCGTCGATGACAAATCTATTCTCTACAGTCTCAACAACTCTTTGTGGCGAGTGCCTGCATCGGGTGGAACGCCGGAGAAACTACTCTTCGCCCAAGGGGCCCAGGCACTAACTGTCGCACGCGTTGGAAAACGGCTGGCTTTTGCCCAGCAGAGTTTCTTGCATAACAACTTGCACATCCAGCGCCTGGACTTAGCAGGGCCTGCCAAGCCCTTGCATGGAGCTGTGACGATAATTTCTTCCACCCAGGGAGAAGAGGAGCCACGTATCTCGCCGGAGGGCAAACGAGTAGCGTTTGGGTCTACCCGCTCGGGAAGTTTGGAGGTCTGGGTGGCGGATATCGATGGCTCGAATGCCATAAAGCTGACGTCTTTCGGCGGTCCTATTACCGGAACGCCGCGGTGGTCTCCGGATAGTCAACGCATTGTTTTTGATTCACGCGCCAGTGGGCACTCTGAGCTTTATATGGTGAGCGCGGATGGCGGGCCACCGCAACGCTTTCCGACCAGGACACCTGACGCAGGCGAACCTTCCTGGTCTGCCGATGGCCGATGGATTTACTTTAAGGTTCGGACCGGGCAGCCCGGAATCTGGAAAGCGCCGGTGGCCGGCGGACCTGCAATGCAGCTAACTCATGACGACGGTGGGGCTCCCTCAGGAAATTCCAGGCACGTCGCGTGTCGCATATGTAACCGCCTTGGGTGACGTTAATGTCGGTAGCGGACGATGGCGGAGATGTTGCGACCAATTGCGGGAATCAGGGTTGCCCCGGGTTATCCATTTACGACGCATGGACTCCATCCCGCGCAGGCTTGTACTTTCTCGATGGAACCACGAAACCCCCTTCGATCCAGCTATTGGATCTGGCGACCCAACGTCTCCAGCATGTCGCCGACATCCATGGCGATTTGCCCCTTTGGGGAAGCGGACCCAGCGTTTCGGCCGACGGAAAATTCTGTCTGGGCCGAGGGAAGTCCAATCGAAGGCGACATCATGCTGGTCGAAGGCTTCCAGTGAGGCGCGACGATTACTGGTAAGCACTGGTTGAAAGTTTCCACTACATAGTTCAATCCGAATCCCATAAAATCCTTTTACGGATGAACGAATCGAGCCCCATTCGGGAAGACAGCGTTAGCCAACCGTTGCCGCAGATTCGCGAACACTTGCAGTTTCCGGCCGGTTTCTTCTGGGGAGTTTCGACAGCCGCTCACCAGGTTGAAGGCTGCAACGACAATCAATGGACGGACTGGGAGGCGGCGGGCCGCATCCGCACGCGCGATAGCTGTGGCGACGCTTGCGATTGGTGGAAGAATGCGGAGCGCGATTTCGACCTTGCCGCAGACATGGGCCTCAACGCTTTGAGGCTCTCGGTCGAATGGAGCCGGATCGAGCCGCAAGAGGGCCAGTGGAATCGCGAGAGCCTGATGCGTTATCGGGAGATGCTGAAGGCGCTGCTCGAGCGGGGCATCGAGCCGATGGTTTGTCTGCATCACTTCACTAATCCCCGATGGTTTGAGCAGAAGGGGGCGTTTCTCAGTTCGGACGCGGGGAAACTGTTTGAGCGGTTCGCGCGGCACGTCGTAGAAGAGTTAGGCGATTTGTGCCGGTACTGGGTGACGTTCAACGAGCCTAATGTTTACGCCTCGATGGGATATGTCTGGGGCGATTTTCCTCCCGGCCGGCTGGGAGACGTGATCGGCGCGTTCCGGGTGATCAATTCCATGTCGCGCATCCACGTGCGCGCGTATCAGGCTATTCACGAACTCCAACCAAAAGCGCAGGTTGGATGGGCTCACAACTACATTGCGTTTGTGCCTGCAAATCCTTCGTCCCCGTTTGATCGATGGTCGACGAGCGTGGTCAACGCGCTCTTCAATGAAAGCTTTTTGGGAGGCATGGAGCGCGGGTATCACAAATTCCCTTTCAATCTGGCGGACCGCGGTACTCCCGAGGCGAAAGATGCTTGCGACTTTGTGGGGCTCAATGTGTATAGCCGGCTGCACGTGAGATTCGATTTGCGTGAGAACGTCCCAACTCTTCTCGCACGTGTACGTGCCCTCGCATGTGCCGCAAGGCGACTCTGGAATCGAAAGGCCTTATGGGGAGGCTTATCCCGAGGTTGTTCGAATCGCGGTCGAGCGTGCCGCGAGGCTCGGCAAGCCGATCTACATTTTGGAGAACGGCGTGCCTGACGCCGAGGATCGCATACGTCCCTGGCTGCTGTTGAATACGCTCAAGGAACTGCATGGCCTAATAAAGGATGGCTACGACATTCGCGGCTACTTTCATTGGACGCTGGCCGATAACTTTGAATGGACCGAGGGATGGAATCTGCGTTTCGGATTGATTGCGATGGATCCGACAACGCAAGTCAGAACCATGCGGCCTAGTGGAGCGTTATACCGCGGGATTGCGCTGGAGAACGGATTCTCGCCGGAGATGGTCGAGGAACACTTTCTTAAGAGGGGAGACGTCGTTGGCGGATTCCTTCGCGCCCAACGCTTCCGGCGCAGACGCTACGATATAGCTCTGCTCTTACGACTGCGGCTGGGTATTGCCCCGATTGTACATTCTTACTATGCTCGTCAACCCAGCAGTACCGAATAGCACCATAAGAATTGGAACCGTGAGTAGCCATTTGAATCGCATGCAGAAGAGGGCGATACCAAGAAGAAGCCTTTCATATCCTGGTATTGGGTTTGGGGTGCCCTGTTCTAAAGAGGGCAGAAAAATAGCCATCACCGCAGCCGGAATGCCAAACATCCCGCCGATCAGCACAACGGACAAAATCGCAGCGGTCCTGCAGCGCACAACCCCTCCCGTTGTTTCTTACTCTTCAATTCTCAGGCTGTGGCCCAAAAGTTACGTTGGGCGGGTGGCCCCGTCTCTCGCTTCTTGCAGGACCAACCCCTCAGTGCGGCAATGGCTGCAAAGGCCCAAACACCTGAGTGATACCGGACCGTCGTTTCAGCTCACTGAGCACAGCCTGGGCCGCATTCAAATAGGTCTTGCTTGGGTCGGAGGGATCCGACCATACTGCGTCGTAAATTACTTCGGCGGCTTCTTTCACGTCCATGTGCAAGACGGCTTCGAGGACATCGACTCGTTCCTGTAACTGGTCGTAACAATCCTGGCATACGGTGGCAGTTTCCTGGGTCCCCTGATGATTCTCGTCGAGAGTGCAATGTGAGGCCGTCGGGCCTAGGAGTGATGCTGCGTGAGCTTGAGAGTTGAATTCGCGAAGAAATCGTTCGCGCTCTTCTTCCAAGGCTCGGGGATCGGCCAACTTCTCGGCTGTGACGGATGTGTTGGTTCTGATTGCGGCAATTGCAGGCACGCGATCCGTCGCTTTGCAAACCGGACACGCCGCCAGGTTCGCCGCGTAATAGGTCTTGCACCGGGCACACGGCAGGCCGTAACCCACGCGCTTCGCAATGAGTGGCTCAGATGCGACCGTTTCTGTTCTGGCGGATGCAGGTGCCTGAATCGGAGCATGCTGAATTCCTGACTGGGAAGGAAGCACAGTTCGCACTTCGCGCGCGTTGCCAACCGGAACGGTTTGTGTCGGGCTCATCGTTATGACTCTCCGCTTGTGATTTTAGGAGGATGAACGAGGTTGAACTACAGCACGAGAGTTCATGGGAGTAACTGTCCTGATGTCACACGGGTTTTAGCGCGGGAGAACCTCTTTAGTTATTGAACCTTGTTGTCGCGCATCAGCTTGAGCAGCTCTTCTTTTCGGGCGCGGTAGAGGTTCTGTCCCGGTTTCATGCTGGAAGCTAGTTCCAGTTCCGCAAGCGCTTCATTGTCGTGTCCCATGGCCATAAGGCAAGCAGCGAGGAAGTAATGATTTTCGGCGGACGGCTCCAGGCGCAACGACTCGTGAAATTCCTGGGAGGCGGCGGCTAAATTATTCGCCTCAAACAACGCTGTCCCGAGCAGATGGTGGGCTATTGCAGAATCCGGATCGAGTTCGACCGCGATGCGCAGTTCGCGCAATCCTTCCTGCTGCTGATGGGTAAGTTGCAGAACCTGACCCAATACACGGTGTTCGGCTGAGGCAGTTGGATTGTCGATGATGGCAAGTCTTAACTGCTCGATCGCCGATTGGTAGTCCCGTTTCGCGAGGAAGACTTTCGCCAGTCCCGCATGTCCGCCTTTCCAGTTGGGATTCACGCGGAACAATTCGCGAAACTCGGCAATGGCCAAGTCGTATTCGCCTTTGTCGTAATAAGTGTTTCCAAGATTATTTCTGATGGTGGGTTCTTTCGGGGCGACCAGCTTGGCTTCTTTATATTGCGTGATGGCCTCGTTGAACTTGCCTTCGTCGTGCAGGAGAATTCCAAGATTATTATGGGCTTGCCAGAAAGTGGGATTCAGTTGAATAGCCTTGCGATACGCGTCGGCTGCGGCCTGCGAATCTCCTTTGTCGTTCTGTGTCATCCCAATGTCGTAGTAGGTATTCGCGTTATCCGGCTGGAACCGCAAAGCCTCGCGAAAGGCGTGCATGGCGGCGCTGGATTCTCCATTGCTGTACAGGCCGAGTCCTAGAAATCGATGAGCTTCAGCATTTTTCGGATCGATGCTTAACGCGGTGCGCGCCTCGCCGATGGCGTTGTCTCCGTCATTCGATTGATAAAACACTTGCGACAAACCGAGGTGTGTCTCGGGCAGGCCGGGCATCAGCTCTTTTGAAGTGCTGTATTCGTCGAAGGCTTCGTCCCAATCGCCTTGCTGCTGGCGGATGTAGGCTAACGCAAAATGAAGCGCGGCGTTCTTCGGATTGTTCTCTATGAGCCTGCGGAAAATGTCTTCAGCGCGCGGGTAGTCAGCGTGATGAGCGGAGAAGGCGCCTGTCCACATCGCGGGTGAGCAATTGCTATTAACGCTCACTTGATCGGCTTTCAACTTCTGAATCGTAGCTACGTCGCTGCCTGCCCTGAGCAGGTTCTTCTGCACCGCTTGATTGATCTGAAAGGATACCTTCCGCTCTTGTGCCAATTCTCCAAGCCTCTGATTCGAAACTCCGCCAGCCAGCAATGCGACCGTGTCGGTGCAGGTCAATGGCTGGTGTGCGTCGGCCAAGCAGGGGCATGTGCACACAACAGCAAGAAAGAAGGTTAGAAACTTGTGCAAAACGGACTCCTCGCCCCGACAGGAATGGCGGCAGCTATTCATCGCACCATAAGGCAACAGCGCGCCGGACGGAAGGTAACTACAGTAAGCCGCGTTCATTACACTGATTTTTGGCTTTCACGGTCTTTAGTAATAAGGGCTGGAGTAATAAGGTCTGGGTGATCAGGGTTGGAGGTGCTCGAAGATTCACGAGGACTGTACTTAGTAGTACAATATTGCCTGAGCATTCTGTGCGGAGGACTGTATGTTTGAAGGCCTGTTTCAACCCATGCACCTGCTGGTGATCTTTGCCATAGCTCTGCTGATTTTCGGCCCCAAAAAGCTGCCGGAATTGGGTAAAGGAATCGGCGAAGGCATCCGCGCGCTCAAGAGTGGGATGAAAGATGCCACCAATGATCCGCCGCCGACGCCGCCTTCTACTACAAACACTCCAAAAACCGACGTCAAAAGCTAGTCTCGGATTCTTCCGCAAGTTGTAGTTCCTGCCTTATGCGGATTTGAATAGCCAATCATGGGGACCTCGTATTTCGCCGCCGCTTCGGGCCCCTTTGCCAAGTCAAAGCAACCTAATCTTCAGCCAACGCTTCCCAAGCTGTCCATGTCCCGATTCCAGTCTGGAGGAATGCCTTGCGAAAACATCTGTCAGTCGCCCTTCTAAGTATGGTTGCGTTTCATTCCGTCGTAGCGTTCGCCGATCAAGTGGTATTGAAGAATGGCGACCGCTTGAGTGGCAACATTTTGAACTCTGACGACAAGACTCTTTTGATCAAGACGGAATTTGCCGGCGAAGTCACAATTCAATGGCCGGCTATCGACGAAATTCATTCCACGCAGTCGCTGCACGTCGAGGTGAAGGGTGCGAAGGCCGCCACGGGCACGGTCACGGCCACGGCGGGCACTTTCGAAGTGGCGACGGTCTCTAGCGGGACGGTCACGGTTCCGAAAGACGCTGTGTTGACTATGCGAAATCCCGACCAGGAAGCCGCTTACGAGCAGTCGCAACATCCGCGGTTTACTCAAGGTTGGAATGGAGGGGTCGACGTGGGATTCGCCCTCACCGCCGGAAATAGCAAGACCAAAAACCTGGCCCTGGCATTCACCGCCGACCGGAAAACCTTGAACGACCGCATTGCGCTCTACGCCAACTCCGTCTATGCCAACAGCGGCCCGTCTGGGGGACCGAGCACTACAACCGCAAACGCGATTCAGAGTGGCATTCGTTATGAAAGGAATTTGACCCAGCGCGTATTTGCGTTTGTAAGCGGCGATTTTCAGACTGATACTCTCCAGAGCCTGAACTTGCGTTCCATCTTCGGCGGTGGATTGGGATATCACCTCATCAAGAGCGACCGGACTACCCTGGATCTTCTTGGAGGCGCGAACTACACCCGGGAAAATTACGACACTATAAAGCGCAATCTGGCGGCACTTACCCTCGGCGAGGAATTCACTCACAAGCTGGGGAAGGCAACATTGCTGAGCCAGAAGCTATATTTCTTCCCCGTCCTGAATGAAGCCGGAGAGTACCGGTCAACCTTCAATTTCGGCACGGTAACGAAGATCAGCAAATGGCTGGGATGGCAAAACGCTTTCGGAGATATCTATGTCACCAATCCGCCGGTAGGGAAAAAGAAGAACGATCTCACGTTTACGACCGGGCTGAACGTTACGTTCGCGCACTGAGAGAGGGGGGAGGAGTGGGAGGAGGGGGGGGGGCGAGCCGGAGTCGAAGGAACAGGAGAGGGGGAGGGAGAGGAAGGGGGTAGAGGGGGAAAGGAGGAGAGAGGGGGGGGCTAAGGTAGGGATAGAACTGAAAATCACAAGAATAGGAAGGGAGGTTCATCCGCCCGCAGCGCGCCGCCGAGACGTTGAAGCCTTCCCTCGCAACAAATTCCATCCTTCCATGTACTGGAAAAACTTGTGCCCTTTTCGGGAGTAAGATTCAACGAAAGATTGCTCTCCACAATCTCAAATGGAATGATGTACCAGACATCGATCGGCACCAGATACACCGCAAAGAAATCCAACTTCCCACTCGCATATCGCTGACGCTTCGGACCTACGATATTGCACGTGAACGATCCCTTCCTTCGAAACGTAGTCGACTTTACCTGTATGCGCATGAACCGCCCGTTATCTTCCACTCCCACGTCATAACTGGCCGAGTCTCCATGCGGCCTCGAGACGTTAAATCCCCGGTCCGTCGCTCGCGCCATAAAACAAAGCTCCGCCCATTCCCCACGCTGCTTGCAAGTCTTGCCATCATCAGCATTAATTTTCACGATAATCCCTTCACGCTTCCCTATGACTTTTGTAGATAGCTTTCTAGCCCAATAAAAAAGCGGCCCGCAGGCCGCCGTTGACACTCATCGCAAACGCTTATACCTCTATTATATCAACCAGAAATACCCAATCATGCCACGTTAACTGCAAGTATATTTGCCGCATTTGCATCAACATAGCTAATTTCGCGCCCCAAACACCCCTTGACAGAATTCCGCCAAATCGGCAATTTGACGGGATTTTGCCCGTGTGGCGCGGCCGCCCTCGTCCGCGGCCTTTGACCTTGCCTCGGAAGGTCGCCTCCAGGCTGCCGCGTCAAATCTCACTTCAACACCAAACTCTCCGCCGCGGCGCTGCCCAGTACGCCCAAATCGCGAAACACGCGCGCTCCAAAAGGATGCTTCGCTCCCGCACGGTAGAGCACATTTTTCAGATTGCCTCGCAATACTCGATATACCTTCATCATTTCTTCTACGGTCGGCTGATTCCTATTGCGGACAAACGCGTTTCCCAACTCGCGGAAAAGACCTCGAATCGTACCGTCCTGAACATAGGGGTCCGTGCCATCGAGATCGGTCAAGGATTTCTTCAGCCGGAATTGTTGCGATTCGAAGACAACCCATGCGTGTCCCGGCATGGCAATTTTTTCCAGAGCGACTGTCAGTCCAAGTTCAAACGGCATATTGAAGCGCGGAGTTGGTGGAGAAGTGCGATCCAGTTCTACTCGAGACAAGTCGTGCACCGAGTAGTTGCACTCTTGAATCAGGTCGAGGATGCGGTCCAATCGCCGGACGCTGGTAGGAATTTCAAGCGCAGCTCTCGGCTTCAGGCCAAAGCAGCTGGCTCCCGCAATGTAGGCAAGATATAGATTTTCAAAAGCCAGGTCGTACGGAATGTTCAGAAAAACCGATTCCGTCTTAGCGGTGCGCTTTGGCGGTGCGCGCCTGGACCTTTTTCTTTCCAGTCTCGGCATGTCTTCCGCTGCTCTTTTTCATTTTGACTGCGCCGGCCCGGGAACCCGTCTTTCTGTCGTGGGTAACAAAACTGCCGCTCCGGGAGCTTCGGTAGGGAAAAAATTCTTTCGCCGCCTCGATCAACTCCCGCGTTCGCGCCGGGGAGACGCCAAGAGTTTTCGCGGTGTCATGCACCGTGGCAAACCGCCCGATAACTTTGATCGGCTGCTGCATACAATTTGATTATAGTTGAGCCGGGCTTATGGGACTACTTTGACACCGTCAGGGTTGCGGCCTGCTCATTGATCTGCCGCCCAAAGCGGCCTGATGCACTGAGACAAGCTGCTCTGCAAGCGAACTAGCCAATAACTTTTCCAACTCACCTAAATCAATTTGTCCTGCGAGCCAAGCCTCGTCGGCCGCCTCGAGCGCCCTGTAATAGGGAGATTTATCCTTCGAAATCTGCGCCGGAATCGTATTAGTTCCAGGAAGGCGATAACCGAGCCGCAAACAGAGCAGGAAGTATGAAAGGGCCCGAGCCGTCCGCCCATTCCCATCAGTAAACGGATGAATCCAGTTCAGCTTCCACAGCGCGTACGCCGCCAGATGTATGGGCGAACTCTTTTCCCAATTGTCGTTAATGTAATCGCACATGTGTTCGATCTCTTCGGGCACCATGTGCGCGCCAACGGGCTCGTGTTTGCTTCCGCCAATTTTTATTCCCGCAGGGCGAAAGTTTCCGGCATACGCACTAAGTCCATCAAGAGCGATTCGCTGTAAATGCAGCAGGAGGGAAGGACGAAGTTTGAACTTTCGTTCAGGATCGGAAAAGTGCTCTATGAGTTCAGCGACAGCATCGAATTGCTTTACGCCATTAGCGGCTTCCGCCCTGGCTTGCTCGTCCGGATCGGTTACCAGTTCAACCTCAAGCGCCTTGCTATGCCGGTCCTGATCCTCTTCCGTCATGGATTGTCATTCTGGCACTGAGGGGAGACGGCGCGAGGCACCAGCTTTAGCCTTATTCAGCGCGTCCGCCGCTTGATCAACCATTTCCCGCGTGATGCGAGGATTCTCAATCTTCGTGTTCCCGTAAGCAAAGCTCCGCCTCTGTTCTTCTTTTTCTTGCGGGGTGGGCACGGTGTTCTTTGCTTGCTCCAGCAATTCTTGTAATTTCGTCGACATGTTTCACCTCGAAAACAACGCTAGCAAAACCTTATCACAGTAGGTGCACCTCGGACGGTGTGACTCGGACGCCCCTGCCCGCGGCCGTCGATTTCCATTCGTGATTGCAACAACGCAATATCCAAGTCGCGAAGGGACGCGACAAAACAGCCCAAAGCGCCAGCCCTAGATAAGCTCGACAAGCAGATTGCCTGCCATAGCCTGTTCTATCTTTTCAGACCCTTTATAACTGGCTCAATGAATTCTCCCAGAGCCTTTATCAGCTTCTCTGCCGAGTTCGTATCTCCCGGCTTTTCAAAAATATGTTCTGTGGGCGAGGTATAAACACGCGTTACTGAGTCGATGATGAAGGCCGAGTATTTTGACAGCTCTTCCGGATTCGTCTTGTCCACCAGCTTCTCCACCAGTTTTTGGTATGGCTCCAGGGAAACGGAAATATTGCTCTTAAAAGCGTACTCCTCCTCAAGACGCCGCTCTCGAGAGTACTGAAGGTTACAGAACGCGATTGCGTAAATGAGCGGAATGGAAATCGATAACTTAAGATAAAAGGCTGCGTTATATACCTGCACATACCGCAGTTCGTAAATGAATATTCCTGAGGCAATGAGTGAAAGCACGACTACCCCGCCGAGCACATAGCCCCAAAACCGCTTTGCACTCGCTATGTCCAACTGTCTTTTCTGGAAGGATTGAAAGAGTGAATAGCCGGTAGCCCGCTCTATTGACTCTCGTATACGACCCTCCAATTCCTCCAGGGTGGATACCAATTTCTTGTACTCTTTGTCGCCAGCTTTTACGCTTTCTTCAGCTCTGTTCGCACACTGTGTGATCTGGACATCAAAAGCCTCGATTTGGCTCTTTAGCTGCGCATCCGAAGTTTCCGTAAATCCCTCACCCCGCGATGTCAGGCTCTTATCGTGCTCTGCCTGTGATTCCGCAAGCTTTTGTGCAGTATCCGTAACGAGATCAGCAACACTCTTTTCGAGATCAATCCCAGATTCCTCTACCTTCGCAGTCAGTGCCGAAATCGCCTCGCTCGTGGAAGACATCAACCCCTCGCTCTTAACCTTAAACTCAGACAACTGGTCCGAAATAGCCGTCTGCGTTGAAGATAGTAGCTCCGCTGTTTTTTCCTGCAGATCTTGTAACGTTTCTCGGCTGCCATCGATTTCCGTTTGCAGTTCCCTAACTTTTTTTGCTATTGCCTCTGTGTCTGCTGCAGACTGCTTCGCGGCAGACAGTTGTTGTGTCGCCGTAGTCTCATGCTGGTCTACTTGGGCTGCGAAGCTCGCAACTTTTTGCCCCTGGTCAGATATTTTCGTAAGAATTGTCGCCACCTCTTCGGCGGTGCCTTGCATTGAAGCTTTTAGCGTCATTGCCGAAGATGCCATATCTGATATGTCCCTCAAGCCATCCTTCGCTGATTCCTGAAGAACCGTAAAACCGGCTGCTTCGCGCGAAACCTGCCGAATTTTAGTTTCTTGTGCTTTGAGTTGGTTCATTTTCTCGTGCAACCCAAGAACTTCGCCAGAAAGGTTGTGCAAGTTGTATTGCCAGATCGCCGCAGTAATATCCTCAACTGAATCGACCAAATTCACGACTTCATCAGTTCCATTCACTAACGAAGTTAATTGATGGGCGATTCTCTCGGCCTGGTCGAACAGTGAGTACTGAAGCCTTAGAGGCAGCTGAACTAACTTCCTCGTCTGGACTGCATCCAGGAGCATGTCTCTCGCCGCGCTGAGGTTGATCATCGTCTCCTCTAATGAAATCAATCCCTTATCGGTATCGAAGTCAAGCTCTTTACACTTGCGCAGGGCCGCGTTCTGGGCGTCGTCTGTGAGTGTTGTGGCCAGTCGATGAAGCTCTTGGGTATATCCTGCTTACGCAGAATCGCATTGGCACTCATGTTTCCTCCTTGCGCAAAAAGGGACACGGGCATGCACCGTGTCCCCCTTTCACAGTAACGTCTGTTAGCTAACTTTCGAAATCGGCAGCACACTAACGAACTGTGCGGCATGCTACTAATGATTCGGCGGCGGTGATCCTACGGCTTTCTCCATTTGTCGCGACCCCCACGGTCGGTATTTCGAACGCGCTCGACAAGAATGGCGGCATTAGGATCGATTTCCCTGGCCCTTTCGATGGCGTCAGCCTGCGTAGCCTCGTGATCGCTGATTCTCTCGGCATTAGGCCTCCGAATCGCGTAGTCACCTTCTTCAGGCCGCCTTTCAATAAACAATTTATCGCTCATAAATGCTCCTTGTAATTGGTATTGCCCGAACTATAACTGACGAACAAGAACTAACTGCACCCGCTCGTACTCCCGCAGCTCATGCAGCGATAGCAGCTTCCGTTGCGGGTCATGATTGATCCGCAGAAGCTGCAGGTTGGGGCGTCTCCTAGATCGATCATGTTGGATAAGGCGTCGGCGGCATGAACTGGTCCCGTTCGCGGCCGGTCCGAAGAAGGCGTAGACGTATCCATGTCGGCTGAGGGCTGAGAGCTGACAGCTGATAGCTTCGGCCGCAGCGTATCGAACAGCATCTGCTGCTGGCCGGTCAGGAAGCGCAATTGGAGCCAGCGGAAGATGTAGTCCATGATTGATTTGGAGAATCCGATCTCGGGAGTCTTGCTCCAGCCGCTGGGCTCGAAGCGGGTATGCGCGAACTTTTCGCACAGAAGTTTCAGAGGCACGCCGTGTTGCAGAGCGATCGAGATAGCGCAGGCAAAGCTGTCCATGAGCCCGGAGACGGTGGACCCCTCTTTCGCCATGGTGACGAAGATTTCGCCGGGGCATCCATCGGGATAGAGGCCGACGGTGATGTAGCCTTCGTGGCCTCCCACTTCGAATTTGTGAGTGACCGAGGCGCGTTCTTCGGGCAAACGGTGCCGAACCGCCCGCGGAGGGCCGTTCAAATTGACTTCTTCGGCGGGCGAGGGAGCCCGGTCGAGGTTTGTACGAGCATCTTCTTTTCTGCTCAGTGCAGTCGTGCTGCCAGCGGTGCTCAGCGGTTGCGACTTCTTGCATCCATCGCGATAGACGGCGACGGCTTTGAGTCCCAACTTCCACGCCTGGAGATAGGTCTCCATAATGTCTTCGACGGACGCATTCTCCGGCAGATTCACCGTCTTGGAAATGGCGCCCGAGATGAACGGCTGAGCCGCCGCCATCATCTTCAGATGTCCCAGATAATGGATCGACCGAGTTCCCTTCGAAGGCTTGAACGAACAGTCAAACACCGCAAGATGCTGGTCTTTAATCTCAGGCGCGCCTTCGATGGTCCCAGTCGCGTCGATGTAGCTGACAATCTTGTCCGCCTCATCATGCGTGTATCCAAGCTTGAAAAGCGCTGTAGGCACAGTCTGATTGACGATCTTAATCATCCCTCCGCCGACGAGCTTCTTGTATTTGACCAACGCGAGATCCGGCTCGATCCCGGTAGTATCGCAATCCATCATGAAACCTATAGTGCCTGTTGGAGCTAAAACCGTTACTTGGGCGTTGCGGTAGCCGGATTTTTCGCCTTGGGCCAGGGCTTCGTCCCAGCATTGTTTGGAGCTCTCGTAGAGAGTGACAGGAACGGTCGTCTTGTTGATGTTGTTCACCGAGGCGCGGTGCATGCGGATTACGTCTAGGAACGGTTCGCGGTTGATGTACCAGCCCGGGCAGGCGCCTCCGGGCATGACATTTTCTCCGAGGTTGGTTTCAGAGAGGCCCTTTTTTGTTGGCTCTGTGGCCGGGATTAGTGGCGGGCATTGTTCGGCGATTTTTGCGGATTGCAAGTAGGCTTCGCCGCACATGATTGCGGTTACGCAGGCGGCATAGTCGCGTCCGGCGTCGGAGTCGTAGGGGAGACCAGCGGCCATTAGCAACGCGCCTAGGTTTGCGTATCCCAAGCCTAAGGGGCGATAGTCGTGGGAATTTTTGCCGATCATTTCTGTTGGGTATCCGGCGTTATCGACCAGAATTTCTTGGGCTGTAATAAGGATGTCGACGGCGTGACGATAGGCCTCGACGTCAAAAGTCCCGTTGGGAGCGAACTTCAGCAGATTCAGGCTGGCGAGATTGCAGGCTGAATCGTCGAGGAACATATATTCCGAACAGGGATTCGAGGCGTTGATGCGATCGGTATTTTTCGATGTGTGCCACCGATTGGTTGTGGTATCGAATTGCATGCCGGGATCGCCGCAGCGCCAGGTGGCGTCGGCGATTTTGTAGAGCAGGTCTTTGGCTTTGAAGGTGTGCATCGGGCGTCCATCGCGGATGGCGCGGGTGCTGAAATCGGTGTCGCGCATAACGGCGTACATGAAGTCGTCGGTCACGCGGACTGAGTTGTTGGCGTTCTGGAAGAAGATGGACGAATAAGCTTCGGAGTCGGGAGAGGAGCCGTCGTATCCGGCGGCGACCAGCGCGTGGGCCTTGGCTTCTTCTTTGCTCTTGCACTCGATGAAGTCGATAATGTCAGGATGGTCGATATTAAGAATGACCATCTTGGCGGCGCGGCGGGTCTTGCCTCCTGACTTGATGACGCCTGCGAAGGCGTCGAAGCCTTTCATGAAGCTCAGCGGACCGCTGGCGGTACCGCCGCCGCTCAGGCCTTCAGTGGAGGAACGGAGAGAAGACAGATTCGTTCCCGTGCCGGATCCCCATTTGAAGAGCATGCCTTCGGTCTTCGCCAAGGTGAGGATCGAATCTAGCGAGTCTTTGACTGAATTGATGAAGCAAGCGGAGCACTGCGGAGTCTTGTATCCGGTGACGCCGAACTCGACGCGGCCTGCAACGGGATTCCAGTGCCAGTTTTGAGCGTCCGAATTGGGCTCGATACGGTCGCATCCGACGTTGAACCAGACTGGGGAGTTGAATGCGGCTAGTTGGCGGACAAGAATGTGAGCGAGTTCGTCGTGAAATGTTGCGCCGTCTTCAGCGGTCTTGAAGTATCCCTGCGACATTCCCCAATCGCGAATGGTTTCGGCGACGCGAGTGATCAAGGCGCGGACACCGGATTCGCGATCTGGTGTTCCCACGGTTCCGTGCAGATATTTGCTGGCCACGATGTTAGTGGCCGTCATTGACCAGTCTTTTGGCGTCTCAACGTCTTTTTGCTCGAAGATCACGTTGCCTTTGGCGTCGGTGATCTGAGCGAGACGGAGTTCCCATTCGATTTCGTCATAAGGAGACACGCCGGGCTTGGTGAAGAGGCGGCGGAAGGATAGGCCTGGGGCTTTTGCGACTGGGGCGTTCGTCGTCGTGGACGTCTGGGCTGCAGTGGGGGCGCCTTTTGTAGTGACCTGGGACATGGTTCTTAGTCTCCTGCGGGCTCTGCGGTCCGCTTGTTCGGGTTGTTATTAGATGACCTCAAGTACATGCTGGAATGTGGTGTTTCTGCCGTTATTGCGCCCTGCGGGCGCGTGAATCGTTCGACCTCTTTTCCCAGGACTTTCGTCCCTTCGACTTCTCTGACTCGATGACCCGGAGGAACGTCAGACCAGAGGCAAAAAAATTGAAATACAGATCTCCGGTCGAAGTATCCTTAATGCGGAGATCGCCGTTAAACCCAGAGGATACTAGTGCGTGAAAACCGCCGCCTGTCGTAACCGGCAGGAATTTATCGGGATGTTTGAGCATGAAAACCCTTTCAGTAGCACCCTTGCGGGTGCGTAAAATACTTCTTACTCCTACCCAGGACTTTCGTCCTGGGCTATTATCCGCCGCCCCGCCGGGGCTGGAGTTTGCTAGTTCAATCTTTTACCTCACCCTACAACCTGTTTGGACCGAACGTGATCAGCCGCTGGTTCCTGTTCGTGGTAGCTGTAATACGTCCTCGGCATCTTCTGAGGTCTGCTGTTCCTTCGCGAAAGTATGCACCGTCAGGTTGTTGGGTGTTTCATTCTTGGATTCGGGGGATGATGCCATCCACTCCTGTAGGGCGCGATGGCTTGATCGACGTTGATCCTCATCTTCTAACACCGCGTATCGCACAAAACGCGCATTGGACGCGGTGGGCAGCAATAGACGCGCCATGGCTGTTTCCAGATCTTCAACTTGTGAGATTTGGAGCAGGGTGAGAGGTGTGGCATCGGCTCCGAAACGTATCTCTGACTCTTCTGCGAGCACGAACAGGCCGGGCTTGCTCGGGACCAGCATGACGCTGAGGCTCGATTCACATCGGAGCCACGGGGACCACTGCAAGCGGCGATGATCTACGTGAGTGGTGAAACCGTGACGAGCCAGCGACGCTGAAACCAAATGCGCGATGCCTTCCATGGAGACTCCTTGGATCTTGTGCCTTTGAATTACCAACCGTCATGCCCGAGGGGATGTTCGGCCCTAAACTGTACCGAACCGGACACTTATGCGCCCTGCGGGCGCGTTGTCACGTATCGAATCTGACCCAGGACTCTCCTCCTGGGCTATGATCTGTCGCCCCTTCCGGGGCTGGAGTCTGCTGACTCAATCTTTTCCTCACCTTACAACCCAGCCTCGGATTCTCTCCGCCTACAATCTGGGCTTGGCATCAATATTCGCGCCCGTTGATGTAGCCGATTTCTTGACTAGGATGCCACACAGTACTCCCGTATATGGGGCCTGTCAATAGGGTATCACTACATATTGTATCTCAAAGAATTAACTGGCCTGATACGTCACCTCCGTCGCATTTTCCACAGCTGTCAGGCTGAGGGGGCTGCCCGGTACTCATAGAATTTCTTTCTGGCTGTTGAAGTTATGGGATCGACCGTTGATTTCCTGTTTTGGGCGGTCGTCGGCATCACGACATAGATATCCTCGAAGATCGCTTTCGGCGTGACCCTGGTGGTTCCATCTGAAGACTCCACCAGGTAGTCGCCGGGTTCTCCTCTATGTTCGCGTCCCAATGCATCGGTAAAAACGAGATGCTGGGTCAGTTGTCTAGCTCTAACTAAGAATCGTGTGCGATAGATGTTCCATTCACTATTCTGTTTCACCTAGCATCCACCCTTGGGGGAGGGAGAGTTGATTTTTGAGATTGAATACATTCGAGTGGCTGGAGCTCGGCTGAAGTGAGGACGACTATACACCCGGAAAACCTCCGGTTATGGTGCACAGGAAGGGAATTCCGGAATGGGCTTCCCGGATTTGATCTTGCTGTGAGGATTTTTTTCTGAGGTCATGTAACCCGTGCTGCGGGTTGCTTTTAGTCAAAACCGGAGAAGGTTCCGGGGAGGGCGAAGTTTTTTCGGATATTCATTTCCACAGAGATCGCACAGGAAATGCAGAAAGGGATGGAGCTGTTATGGAGGAACGTCGACGTTGAAATTGCCGTTATTGTTTTTTCAGTTGATCGATAAGAGATGACCGTCGGATCGGACCAATCAGCGGCACCGACATGCTTTGAAACCAGAGTGCCGTCTTCGGCATAAATGAACGTCGACGGAAACTGGTCGAGTTGCATGGAACGAGGGATATCTTCATCCTGCGTGACGTAAGAAAGGGAGGCTCAGGTGGTTGCGACGTGCGTACGAGAGGACTGATGAAGGCGAGTCTAGCCGGGAGACGATCAAAAACTTTACTTGCGGATCGTTTCTGTAATGGTCATAGAGCTTCTGAACCGTGGGCATCTCGGCGACACACTGGACGCACCATGTTCCCCACAGATCAAGGAACACAACTTGTCCCTTTGTCGATGCCAGATGCTGCGTTTCCCCGTTCAATGTTCGATACACCAGGTCATTGGCTGGTTCTCTTCGAATTTGCAGGTGCGGAGGCTGCATCCGCGCGGCGATCCTGCGCTGGACGATCTTGAAACCAACCAGAGTTGCAGCGGCGCCTAGAATCGCCAGCACGATTAGACCTACGAAAATGCGCTTCACAAGTCTTCCCAATTCGAGGTCAGCCTGGACTGGGATCGATACAGCATTTGCGCCCTTGCGGGCGCGTGGTCATCTTCGCACTCTCACCCAGGACTTACGTCCTGGGCTATTATCGGTCGTCCCTTTGGGGCTGGGGACCTTTGATTTCCCTCTTCAGTGCATGCGACGCATCTCTGTTGATGCACAGCAGAGAAGAAGCCGGACAGCAGGGCGGCTGTCCCTACGCGCGCGAGGGCGCCCGCGCCACAGAATCAAGTGCCGCAATTCATGAGGCGGACTTGCGGGGCGAGTCTTCCTGCTGCCATTTTTTCGAGACTTTGTGGAGTTCTGCGAAAACCTTCTCGATATCTTTCATGCGGTTGGTGATCCCATAAGTCACGGCGGGGGGGATGGTTGGCTCGTAGTGGCGATATACGAAGCCTTTTTCTTCGAGCATTCTCAGCCTCTCGGTTAAGACCCGCGACGAAATTCCATCAACGCTGCGGCGAAGTGAACCAAAACGGGTAGGGCCGTTGGTTCCCAGTGCCCACAGGATGTGCATCGTCCACGGGCGGGCTATCAGCTCCAGCAATCCGCCTATCTCACAAGGAGAAGACTTCGGCGGGCATTCTGTCTTTGCCTTGATCCTCACTTAGTTACTATATAGTGCCTACTTTACAAATGCTAGTAGTTATTTATAGTAACTAACAAGGATATTGTTCATATCTTTAGATACGTAGCAAAAGCGAGGCGAGGAGGCTTTATGAAGTTGCTTCGAATTGATTCGAGTGCGCGGCTGAGTTCGGTTTCGCGCGAGCTGACGGCAGAATTCACCGAGGAATGGAAACGGGAGAATCCCGGAGGCGAGGTGGTGACGCGGGATTTGGCGAAGACGCCGCTGCCGCTGATTACGGACGAGTGGACAAGTGCGGCGCACACGGATTCTTCGAAGCTCTCTCTAGAGCAACGCGAAGTGCTGGGAATTTCAGACACGTTAATTTCGGAGTTGTTTGCTGCCGACACAATCGTAATCGGGGTTCCAATGTACAACTTCACATTGCCGTGGCCGTTGAAAGCATGGATTGATCAGGTGGTGCGAATGGGAAAGACCTTCGCCTATGGAGCGACGGGAATTGAGGGACTCCTTAAGGGAAAGAGATTTATCGTGATTACCTCACGTGGAGGGGCGTATCCGGCCGGATCTCCGCAAGCGGGGGCCGATTTTCAGGAGCCCTATCTTCGACACATTCTTAGATTTATTGGCGCAACCGATGTCACTTTTATCCACGCCGAGAACCAACGGCCCGGGGGAGAACTCGCCGGTCCTTCGAAAGCCGCGGCTTTGGAGATGATTTCGCAGGTTGCCGCGCAATGAGAAATTTCGCGCGGCCCCCCGCCACACTTTTCTTAAGGTGGCTGCTGCCGAGCCCTCGCTCGGCTTGGGTGTACGCGAGCGTTCGCCCCTGCGTGAACAAACTTAAAAGGAGATAATTATGAGCAGCACAGCAAGGCCACACGCGAGTATCGCAAGCGGTTATGTATCGACTCGAACCTCGAATCGCGCTGTTTCACGATCATGGAATATCGCGCTATGGATATTGCAAATATTAGCGGCGGCTGCGTTTTTGGCGGCTGGTAGTGCGAAGCTGTTGGGTAATCCACTAATGGTGATTATGTTCGCGCAAATCGGGGCGGGCGATTGGCTTCGATATGTGACAGGAGCCATCGAAGTGGGAAGTGCGGTTCTCTGAGTGATTCCGCGGACGGCGTTCTATGGTGCGGCGTTGCTAGTATGCACGATGATTGGAGCGGTTTTGACGCACCTGTTTTTGATCGGCGGGAATCCGGTACCAGCCAGTGTGTTACTGCTGATTGTGGCGACTGTCGCTTGGAAGCGATGGCCGATTTTTGGATAATGAGGCGGGCTGCGGAGCTTTGTTCGGATTGGACAGCCGAGGGCGGCTGTCCCTACGTGGGTTTGGGCGGACCAGGGCGTCCGTTCCTAGGTGAGATTTATTATTTCGCGGGCGGCTCTTTTCCCGCTGGCTATTGCGCCGTGCACGGTTCCGGTCTGGCCGGTGGTGTCGGTGGCCTCGCCGGCGAAGAATAGTGTCTGGTCAACCGGTTTAGCGAGAATACCTGGCGCATTTTTCCCGCCGACTTTTACGTAGCTGTAAGCGCCGCGTGAAAACGGGTCATCTTGCCAATCGTGGAAGTGGGCGCTCTTCAACACAGCCGCTATATCTTTCTTTGGGACTTGCATCAGACGGCTGAGAGTGGTCAGGGCTTTATCGACGATAAATTTCGAGTTGTGTCCGGAAAGTCTGTCGGCGGATTTGAACGGTGCCCACCCGGTGACGATTGGGGATTTTAGCGGCATTTGAGTCCACCATGTGGGGAACCATTCATCGTCTGAAAACAAGAAGCTGAGTTCGGAAAGCGTCTTATTGCTGTCGCGGGGACGGATGTTTTCCCAGAAACGGTCTTTGAATTGTAATGTGACTCTCATGACGTGGCCCATTGAGAGCTTGCTGAGTGCTTTTCGTTTTAACGACGGCAACCGAGGGGAGAAGCGGATCGCGCCTCGCTCTGATGGATGGGCCAGGAGAACGCCGAGTGGGACGGTGATCAAGGCACGCCGTGCTGACAATTTAAATCGTTTTCTAGATGAATGACCTCTTACTTCCACGTTGCCGCGAGTCCATACAATATTTTCTGCCGTGCTATTGAGATTGATTGGCACGTTTAGATTGCGGGCGCGTTGCTGCAAAATTTCGACCAGCGCTTCGTATCCGTGAATGATCCGAAAAGCGCGGTCGGCTTCGATTTGTTCTTCGGCTTCCATCTCTTCGGCGAGCCAATTGACGCTTACCTTTCCGGGATCGGCGGCATTGAATCCGGTTACGTAGGCTCGTGCATGGGCCTTAGCTTCTTCCAGCCTGGGGTCGTGTTTGGGATTTGGAAATTGCTTGGCGAGAAAACCTAGGAAGGATTGGTCGGGGGGACGGTCCTTCATCTTGCGGATGATTTTGTCTACGTCGGCGAAAAAATCGCAGGAGCCAAGCTTCCCTTCGCGGAAACACCAGTTGTCGCCATCGACCTCGGCGACTTCCAGATTCTGCTCTTGCACGGGCTCCCAAATTTCTGGTGCGAGACCGTGTAGGAATTCCGCGCCTAGTTCGATCGGGATTTTGGTCGCGGGATCGTGTTCGGTGAGGATGCGTCCGCCGACGCGATTGCGGGCTTCTAGTATTGAGACTTTCATCCCCGACTGGGATAGGTCGATTGCTGCGGAGAGTCCTGCGACGCCGGCGCCGAGGATAATTACGTCGAGAGGCATGTAAACAGAGATGCTTTAAGCGCAATTGGCGATGCTCAAAGGGCGGTTGGAGGCGGAATCGAGTGCAGAGCTCCCTTCGACTTCCTCCTCGACTTCGCTCGGAGCTTCGGCAAAACAGGGCAGGCTCTTCGCATCGGAGCGTCCCGCAAGCGGGACGCTCCGAAACTCAGGGTGACAAAGAACGAAGGGGTCTGTTGCGCTACCTCACCTCGCGGCTAGTACGGGTTCGTGTTTGCCGGATTTGAAGGTCGCTAGGCGCTTGTTGACTTCGTCCCAATTGACGACGTTCCACCATGCGGCCAAATACTCGGGACGCCGGTTGTTGTATTTCAAGTAGTAGGCGTGCTCCCAAACGTCATTGCCGAAAATTGGGAAGAGGCCTTGCGAGATGGGATTGTCCTGATTCGGCGTGCTCATGATTTGCACTTCGCCGCCGGATTTGCCCGCGAGCCAAACCCATCCGCTGCCAAATTGTTTTACTCCTGCGTCGTTAAACTTGGTTTGGAAATCTTTGAAGTTCCCGAAGGATTTGTTGATGACTTCAGCGATCGGACCGGTGGGATCGCCACCGCCTTTGGGCTTCATGATCTTCCAGAACATGCTGTGATTGACGTGTCCGCCACCATTGTTGCGAACTGCGGCGCGAATGTCTTCAGGGATGGAATTCAAATCACGAATCAAATCTTCCGCGCTCTTCGAGGCGAGCTGCGGATGTTTTTCGATCGCGGCATTCAGATTTTTTACGTAAGCACCGTGATGCATGTCGTGATGCAACTTCATGGTCTGGGTGTCGATGACCGGCTCCAGAGCTGCGTAGTCGTAAGGTAAAGGTGGTAACTCGTGCGCCATAATTCTCCTCCATGGGGAAAGATGATTTGCTGAGTGAGAACGATTCAAGGAACAGTACGACCAAATTCGCAATCAGCTTTTGTGTTTGTCCAGTCTATTGTCTACCAAACGGACGGGTATTGCACAAAGCCGACAATGCGCTGAATTTGGTATGAGTCGCGAGCTAGGCAGAAAGGGTACTAATCGTTCTCACAGTAGGAAATGGATAAAGATTCGAGTCACGATTTGTAAGCGGCTCTTTCTTTTCTTTCAAGGTCTTCTCGCGCTCTTCAAGGGCCTTATCCAGCTGCTCGACCAGTTCAAGCAATTTCTTGGGATCCTGTTCACGACTCGCAGCTTCAGACAATTCTCTCCAATCCTTCGTCATGAGTGGTTTCCTCCACAGAACTCTGAACGCTCTCTTTAGAAATGCATTTGGCATGCCATTTTGGAAATGCCTAAGAGCACGATAGTTACAAGGAATTGGGAATCCGAACGACGGCTGGGTAAGTAATTAATGCATGGATCATAGTGAGACTCGCGGCGAATAATTTATACAGCGATACCCTGCAAAAAATAAGGATTTTCGAGTGGTCCGCAGCTTAAGTGCTCGGCCTTCAGTACGCGGGCTGGCATGCAAATACGGTTAGAATGACGTTGATGACGAAAGCCGCCCCCAAGAAAGAAGATGCCGCTACGAGACGGCGATTCACCCGGTATCCGGTGGATGTTCGCATCACCGTAAGTGTTTTTCGATCCGGGGAGCGGCTTTCTTTGTGGGGGCGATCGAATGAGGTTGGACAGGACGGAATTGGGGGAACCCTCACCCGCGAACTTGAATCCGGTGAAGTTGTCGCTCTCGAGCTTGAGTTCCCGTTGGCTCCGCTGAAGATTCGGGCGATTGTGCGATATCGCGATGGATTGCGGCATGGCTTCGAATTTCTTACAAAGACGCCAGAGCAAACCGAGATAATTCAGCGGATTTGTGAGCAGCTTGCATTGGCGCAGTAGATCAAGCTCTCAGCATTCAGCCATCAGCCAAACCCCTACTCTATTCGTTGATTTCTAGAGTCCGATCAGTCGTTGTCGCCTGAATCCCTAGGCTGAATGCTGACGGCTCGCTTTATCCCATCAACATTCCACCGTTCACGTTCAAGACATGGCCGGTTATGTAGGAGGATTCCTCAGAGGCGAGGAATGCTACTGCTGACGCGACGTCTTCAGGAGTGCCGATACGCGCCAGCGGGATCATCTTTAGCGCTTCCTTCTTGAGGTCTTCGGCGAGACCCGCTGTCATTGCTGTTTCGATAAACCCGGGGGCCACGGCATTGCAAGTTATGTTGCGCGAACCTACTTCTCTTGCGATTGCCATGGTGAGGCCGATCAATCCTGCTTTTGACGCGGCGTAATTTGCCTGGCCAGCTTGCCCCATCTGGCCGAAGATTGAAGTGATATTGATAATGCGTCCCCAGCGCTGCTTCAGCATGGATCCGATGACTTGTTGGGTGCAAAGATATGCGGAAGTCAAATTGGTGTTGAGAACGGAATCCCAGTCGCTGCGCTTCATGCGCATTACCAATTGATCGCGGGTTATGCCTGCGTTATTCACGAGAATGTCTATCTTTCCGAACTGGGCGAGCGCTGATTTGACGGCGTTCTTGATTTGATCTTCATCGGTTACGTCGAGAACAAATGCGACGGACTTTCCTCCTGCTGCGTTAATTTCTCGCGCCAAGTCATTCAGTTTTTCCTGGTTGCGTGCGGCTACGGCCACTGTTGCGCCGTTCTTTGCCAGCCCGAGTGCGCAGGCGCGACCGATGCCCTGCGAGGCGCCGGTTACGAGTGCGACCCGGCTTGAAAGATCCATGAGTTCTCCTTGAGTTTGGTGGAAGACGGCAGACGGATTATAGCTGTATGAGCGTGATTACAGTGGATTTGGTTCGCCGGAACTTATAGAGCGGGGAACATTCCTTGTTATAGTTGACCGCAATGGATAATGGGAGAAATCCTCGGAAGTTGGCTCCGGTTTGGAGAGCTATCATTGAGGTCGGTTTCATCGTTGTCCTTTTTTATTCCAACCTTTTGATGGGGGAATTTACCCGTACAAATGAGCGTGGGAAGACGCTGCTCTTTGCCGTGGAAGATATTTTTACGATAGAGAATTTTATTATTGCCATAATTTCCTCATTCGTCGGCTATCTCGTTTTTGAACATCTTCGAAAAAAAATCTAGCTGACGATTTACTCGATCGCATTATTAGTTCACGTCTAGTTGAGGTCGGCTGAATCCCCGGCTTCGATTGGCTAGTCTTATATCTTACGGTTCATCTAATGAGTTCAGGTAAATCCACATTCAGTTGGAGCGTGATCCTTGCCTTTGGGCTGGTTTATTTTTTTTGGGGATCAACGTATCTGGCTATCGACATTGCCGTGGAGCGCATTCCTCCGCCTGTAGTGTGTGGCGTCCGATTCCTGATTGCGGGCGTATTCATGCTTGCATTTTGCGGGCTCAGCGGGCGCAAAATCGCTTACTCCTCGTTACAACTGGGACAAACGGCGGTGGTGGGGATATTGCTCCTGGTCGGAGGCAACCTGACGCTTGCTTACTCGGAGACACGTTTATCGTCAGGTCTGGCGGCGCTGATTGTGGCTATCATCCCCCTCTGGTTTCTGGTGTTGGATTCGTTGCTGTTGGGCGACCATGAGATCTCTGCGCAGGGATTAGCTGGATTGGTTTTGGGTCTGGTTGGAATGGCGGTTCTTTTGTGGCCGGACTTGACCGCAACCACTTCGTTCGGGCGCTCACAGTTGTGGGCTGCTATAGAGCTGTTGGGCGGAGCCTTCAGCTGGGCGCTGGGTTCGGTATTGGCTAAGAAGTGGAAATCTAGCGAAGTCGATCCCTTTTCAGCCACTGCGTGGCAGATGACTTTTGCCGGAGTCGCGAATCTGATCATCGCCATCGCTTTGCGGGATTTCTCGCGTGCCGAGTGGACTCCACGCGGAACCGGAGCCGTGATGTATCTAATAATTTTCGGATCGTGGGTCGGGTATACCGCCTACATCTGGCTTCTGGGACACGCGCCCACATCGAAAGTTTCCACGTACGCCTATGTGAATCCAATTGTCGCGGTATTTCTGGGATGGATTGTGCTGCACGAAAGAGTCGACAAATATATTCTGGCGGGAAGCGCCATCATTATTGCTTCGGTTGTGGCGGTAACCAGCGCCAAGGTGAGTTCGCGGAAGCCCGTGGTGTCGGAGCTCGAAACGGTCGGCGACTGAATTCGCTTTCATTCCGATAGTTTTTCGTACTCGGTGATAGGCTTGGGCGTAGTTTTTCCAGCCTGGGAATGCTCAGTTTTGGAAGCGGGATAGTTTCTGTATGGCGAATTGCATTAGCTGCGGTCGTGAATTGCGAACATCCCTGTTCGGAGGCCGGGGGAATGTGTGCCCGGAATGCCGCTCGAATGCCATCGACGTTCAGGCGCCCGGTTCGGTCGCGACTCCCGCACCTCGTCGCGCCATTGCGAGCGCGAGGCCTCCAGTAACGACAGCGCTGGTGGGAGCTAACGCGGCGGTTTTCGTAATCATGCTTCTTTCAGGAGTTCCCCTCACGAACCCGAATACTGCGCAGTTGTTGAGTTGGGGGGCGAATTGGGGTCCATTGTCGCTGGGGTCGCAGCCGTGGCGCATTTTGAGCTCAAATTACCTTCATATTGGAATCATCCATATCGCCCTGAATATGTGGTGCTTGTGGAGTCTGGGGCAGCTGGCGGAGCGGATTTTCGATCGCTGGACCTACCTTCTGACTTATACCGCTTGTGGGATCGGTGGCAGTTTGGCGAGCCTGTGGTGGCATCCCATGGTAGTGGGAGCAGGCGCTTCAGGCGCGATATTCGGTTTGGCGGGAGCGCTCATCTCCGCGTTGTACCTCGGACGCCTGCCAATTCCGAAAGAAGCTCTACGCGGCACTATGAGGAGCCTTCTGATTTTCGCGGGTTACAATCTGTTTTTCGGGGCAGTGGGCGCGGGAATCGACAACTCCGCACACATTGGCGGGCTAATAACCGGGCTTGTGGTGGGAGCGGTTTTGGCCAGACATCTTACCGATCCCCCAGAAATTCGCACGCGATGGAATGGCGGTGTTTTCGTCGTGACGGCCGTGATTCTCTTCGGCGCCTTTAATTTTTTGAGGCATGCCAAGGGAAACCTGCCGCAGTTGCCGCCGGGGGACGTCACGTGGTCTATTCCACACGCGCGGCCGGGATTTTCAGAACAGTATTACGGTGTGAGCGGTGATTGCGCCCTTCGGGCGGCGCGTGGTCTTGCGCCACTTTTATCCCGGACTTCCGTCCGGGGCTAAGATGGGTTGCTCCTCCGGAGCTGTTTCCCATCCCCCTATTCGTCTTTTTCATTTACGTCTCACGCGCCGCTATTCTGTTCCTTCTTCATCACCGGCTATGTCTAACACTTCAGCGTCATGTCCCCGAACTGAGTAGGTGAACGTCTGGCCTCGCGATGTGAACGTTACTCGGGGGGGCTGCCGCTGCCAGGAGGGGGCTGGGCATTCTGAGTCAGGCAAGTCTTCAGATGGCTTATCTGGAGTTTGCCGATTGGAGATTTGCACAGCGGGGTCAAGCAGGGTTGCTTCTCCAAGAGATTTTTTCAGGATTGGCTTTTTGCGCCCTAGCTGCGCCACCACGACGTAGAGTTTTTTCCCGTCGTCAGCAACGCCGCAATAGGCAACGTAGTCGCGGTACCAACTCGGCGCCGAATAATATGTGTCAAACTCCGGAAGGGTGAGTTGCGAAATGTGCCCGGAGACGCGGTCTACCAGCAACCATCCTCCACGCTCCCACTTCCAGCGTGGGATTGCGGTCCCCTCGTCAGGCAGAGCGTCGTTCACGTGAAACGCGCGCCTGACCACGAAAAAATGATCGGTTACGTCGTGTGGATTCCCTAAGGTGAATTCCTTTAACCGCGAGTCGACGTAGAGTGCTCTCACTTTGATTTCCATTGGGAAGGTCTCATCGGCGCCGACGAACCACTTCGCCGATATCGGTTTTCCGAAGTTGATGACGTGAGGTTTGGAGGCTGCGAAGGACGTTCCAAGAGCGAGTAGAAAGACGACCAGAGACTTAACAAGATTTCTCATGGCCACAACCCTAGGCGCATCTCCAAAGAAGAAACAAGGGCAGATGACACATTCCGAGCCCGCGTACCTAAGTTGGGAATTGTGGCTGCCCCCAATGACGCGCAATATCTTTTACAATAGAGGTTTGGAATTTCAATGGATTCGCAAAAGAGGCATCAGCCTCCGTCTTTCATAAGCGTCGATTCTCATTTAATTACCCAACGGCGACCGGCGCGTTTGTTGGTTGTCGATGACAATCACGACCTCACGCTGGTGATGCGGGAGCTATTGTCTAGCGCTGGTTATGACGTGATTACAGTTTCCGACGCGGCGGCCGCGTTGACAGAAATCAAAAATCAACTTCCTGATCTAATTCTTTCAGATGTAATCATGCCCGGCTTGTCCGGATTCGATCTCTGCCGGCGGCTGAAAGAAGATCCATCTACTCGCTTAATTCCGTTCGTATTGATGACTGGTCTGGGCGATCGCGGAGACAAGCTGCGGGCAATTGAGTCAGGTGCAGATGATCTGATCAGCAAACCAGTCTCCTCCGAAGAACTGTTCGCTCGCGTCAAGTCGCTGCTCAAGCTGAAAGAATTCACCGACGAACTGGAGACCGCGGAGTCAGTGCTGTGTACGCTCGGCTTGAGTGTGGAAAGCCGCGACCCGTATACCGAAGGCCACTGCGAGCGGTTGGCGCGGGATGCCGCCAACTTGGGACGACATCTCGGACTGGAAGAGGACTCGATTGTGGCATTGAGACGAGGCGGATACTTGCATGATCTGGGGAAGATCGCGGTTCCCGACGAAATTCTGAAGAAAGGAACCGATCTCACCCCGGCAGAATGGGAGATCATGAAGCAGCATCCCGCAACGGGCGAGAAGATATGCCGGCCGCTCAGGTCGTTACGGCTCGTACTTCCAATCATTCGGAGTCATCACGAACACTCCGATGGTAGCGGTTATCCCGACGCACTGCGAGGGGAGGACATACCGCTGCTGGCGCGCGTGCTCCAGGTAGTAGATGTCTATGATGCGCTTCGCACGGCGCGTCCTTATAAGCCCGCGCGGACCCACGAACAAGCAGCGGGCACGATGCACACCGAGGCTGGCGCTGGCTTGTGGGACGAAGAGATGGTGGCTGAATTCTTCGCGATGCTGGAGAAACAGCGATTGGTGGCGTAAAGCGCTTGCGCTTCAAGTGGAGCGTCAGGGACCCATTTTCATCATTGCTCTATTCCAGTTCCTGTAGGACACTGTACGCCGTATCTGGCGTGCGTTTCGCAACCAAGAACTTTGGAGCCCACTTACAGTATCGTGTTGCCTGCCTACAACGAAGGGGCGCGCATTGGCGCTACTTTGGACAGGATTCTTGCGTTCGCGGAGCAAAATGGCTGGAATGCTGAAGTCATCGTGGTTAACGATGGCTCCAGGGACAACACGGCGGAACTGGTGCAGGAGCAGACGATTCGCAATCCGATGCTGCGTCTGGTGAACAATCCTGGCAATCGAGGAAAGGGATACAGCGTTCGGAATGGAATGCTGCACGCGCAGGGGGAAATATTGCTGTTTAGCGACGCTGATCTGTCGTCCCCAATCGAAGAAGCTCCCAAGCTTTTTGCGGCAATTGAATACGGAGCTGATATTGCCATTGGATCGCGGTGGCTCAAGCCCGAACTCCAAACAACCAGGCAGCCATTGCGCCGGCAGATTTTTGGACGCGTTTTCAATCTGGCTCTGCGGGTAATTCTGGGCCTGCATTTTAGGGACACTCAGTGCGGTTTCAAAGCCTTCACTCGACATGCGGCGGATGTGCTCTTTCCATTACAGAAAATTGAGCGGTGGGGATTCGACCCTGAAATTCTTTTTCTTGCAAAAGCACACGGTTTCAAAGTGGAGGAAGTTCCGGTTAAGTGGGCGCATCGGGAGGGTGGCGCGATCAATCCACTGCGCGACGGTTTGCGAATGGTATGGGAAATGGTGAGGATCCGCTGGAACTCAATGACGGGAAAATATGCGGTCACGCAGCCCGTCTTAAAATCATATTAAGGAATCAACGGTAAAAACCCCAGCCAGTTTCAGAAATGATCTTCTACATGTACGTTTAGTTGCACGCTCTCGCTTAGCGGATGAGTATCCGGGTCTGTGGCCTGAATCGCCTTATCCCATGGACCCGATTGCCAGTTGTCTTTCTTCCTCTCGGAGTGTATCCACGGGGGCATTGTAATGAAGAGATTGCGCGCGATACCCATGGCGTAGGCCTCGTAAAGAGAACGTAGATGTCTCAGCTTCTTTTCTGCCTCTGGGTGGTCGTTTAATCGAATCCCGCGTTTTGCAAGCGCTTCTCGCAGTCGGGTTAATTCCTCTGGCGGCAGCCGGTCGGAGTAGCTCGGATCATATCTGGCGTTCACCACCTGGGCTAAATCAACGACGGCGTGACGGGCCATGGCGAACGTGATTTTTGCCTGTTCGTTGCGTATTCCGTCGATGCCGGAGATGACAAGGGCGGTCGCGTCGAGAATAGTAGTCATCGCTCCCAGCCAGGATTGGTTGTTGTGCTGCGAACGAAAAAAACTTAACGCTGGATAAGAAAGATGACTTTCGAGGACTTCCGCCGCCCAGCGTTCCCAGTCTTTGAAAATCTGATCAAGCACGGTTTGTTCGGGGCAGTTACCGAGTCTTGCCAGTAGTTCCGCAGCCGTCGGCGGAGAGCCGGCGCGGGCGTCGAGCAGAGAGATTTCAATTTCACGACGCGAAAACGACGAATAAATTGTGGGAAGATATCCGATGACCACGCCGAGAAAGGCGAAGCCCATTCCGCCTTCCAATACCGTCAGCACGCGGGCCGCAGCGCCGGTCGGCACTATGTCTCCCAAACCGAGAGTAAAGAAAGTCTCGCCGCTCAGGTAGAGCAGGGCCCAAAAACCAATGTGCTCGTTGGCCAATTGCACGTGCTCGCCGAATCCGTATTGCAAAAGCGCGAATCCCAAAATGAGTGAAAAGGCCCACAGCGCGAGTAGAAAAATCAGAGACAACGGTCCAAAATAACCGAGAAAGTTTTCGCGCCGTCTGACAGACTTGATGCGGCTGGCAAGCGATCTCCAGGGAATCCAAGTCCGCCGGTAGAACCACGCGGTTAGCCGAAAGTGACGCTGAACTCGCCGGGGCAGAACGATGGTCTCAAAGGCGTCAAGCAGGACGCCAAAAATGACCATCAGCCCGATAATGATGATGAGCGCGCGCATTTCGAATGAAGTATTGATGCGTCCGGCCCACAGATGGGAGCGGAGCTATAGCATTGTAAGCCAGCCTAATCGTTGAAGGGCCCGGTTTGCAGCGAGATTGAAGGCTTCTCGAGCTACTGGTGCTTTGCTTCCTTCAGGAAAGTTCCCTCCTGGAGTTCCGTGAAGGCGCGCTGTAGTTGCTCTTGGGTGTTCATGACGATCGGGCCGTACCAAGCCACCGGCTCCTCAAGAGGCTTTCCCGAGACGAGGAGAAAGCGGATCCCGTCGTCTCCGGCTTGTACGGTGACCTCGTCGCCGCGATCAAACAGGATGAGCGAGCGATTGTCCGCTTCCACGGGAGGCGTGGTATCCAACCACTTCACCGCTTCCGTTGGCACCGAGAGCGGACCGGAAGCGTTGCAGAACTTCCCCGACCCGGCGAAAACATATGCGAACGCGTGGCGAGTGGTCTCCACCGGTAGCGTTTTTCTTTTGCCGGGAGAGACCGAGACATCCAAGTAGATCGGGTCGGCCGCAATGCCATCCACCGGACCTTTCTTTCCCCAAAAACTTCCGCTAACGACTCGCACGTGGGTGCCGTCGTCGTCCTTTATCTCAGGGATATCTAACGATGTGACTTCCTGGTATCGCGGGGCCGTCATTTTGAGCGATGCCGGGAGATTCGCCCACAACTGAAAGCCGTGCATGCGGCCGGACTGGTCGCCCTTTGGCATTTCCTGATGGATGATGCCGCTGCCGGCAGTCATCCATTGCACGTCGCCGGCGGCGATTGCGCCACGGTTGCCCATGCTGTCGCCGTGCTCGACCGTTCCCGCAAGCACGTACGTGATGGTCTCTATACCGCGGTGAGGATGCCAGGGAAATCCCGCGAGATAGTCTTCCGGGACATCGTTGCGGAAATCGTCCAGCAAAAGGAATGGGTCGAAGTCTTTGGTATTTCCGAAGCCAAATGCGCGGCGAAGGTGGACGCCCGCGCCCTCAAGGGTTGGCTTCGATTTGATAAGGCGGCGAACGGGTCTAATGGACATCTTTGCCTCCGATGCAATGTCAGATAGAGTGATGCCTCGGATGCCAACGCGGCTCAAATGTTATTTGACGCTATCAATAGTGACCCGGGTAACCTTTCCATAGTGCCCGAATTGCAGTAACCTTTATTTGTAGCCACTTCAAAATTTCTAGTGAGCGTTCGTCGCCCCGCACAAGGGGCTTGTGGAGACTCGTAAAATGAAGCATTCTGCCACGTTTCGCTTGTTCCTGGCGCTGGCAATCATAGCCATTTTTACTTCTGGATGTTCTCGAGATCCGAATGTCCGCAAGCGCAAATATTTCGAGAGTGGGCAGCGGTACTATGAAAAGGGCCAATATCGCGAGGCCGCGATTCAATTTGGGAACGCCATCCAGCAGGACCCAACCTATGGCGATGCCCACTTCCAGCTGGCGCAGACTTATTTGAAGCTGCAGGACTGGATGCACGGGTATGGGGAGCTCCGCAGAACGATCGAATTGCAGCCGAATAATTATCAGGCTCGCATCGACCTGGCCAACCTGCTGATTGCGGCGCGCGACGTGAAGCAGGCTCAAGAGCAAACGGATTATCTCCTTCAGAAGACACCAAATGATCCACAAGTGCATATGGTGGTGGCTAACCTGCTCGCGGCCCAGAATGACTTCAGCGGCGCAATTCGGGAGATACAGAAAGCGATTGAGCTAAACCCGGGTCAATCGGAGCCGTATCTGAACCTGGCCATTTTCCAGATGCGAACGAATCAGCCGGATGCAGCCGAAGCCAACTTCAAGAAGGCGATTGAACTGAATCCGAACGCCATGAACGCCGAACTGGCTTTGGGTGGCTATTACCAATCGCGGGGACGGCTTAGTGAGGCCGAACAGCAATTCCGCCAGGCGATCGCAGTGGGCCCAAAGGACCCAGCGCCTCGAGCCGCGCTGGCGCGTGTGTACATGGTCGAGGGGAAGAAAGCCGAGGCGGAAGAATTCCTAAAAAGTTCCAAAGGGGACTTTCCGGACAACTCAGAAGGGTACCGGATGCTGGGGGATTTTTATTTCGCAACCGGCGATGTGAGCAAAGCGACAGCCGAGTACGCTTCGCTCTACCAGCAACATCCCAAAGATATTCAGGTGAAGAAAAACTATATCCAGTTGCTGATCCTTCAAGGCAAGGTGGATGATGCGCGCAAATTAAACGACGAGATACTGAAGGACAATGCCAACGACGAAGAAGCGCTGATCTACCGCGGTCAAATCCAACTCCGCGACGGACATGCAAATGATGCGGCGCAGACTTTGCAGACTGCAATCAAGAATGATCCACAGAATGCAGTGGCGCACTACCAATTGGGGATGGCATTTGCACGTCTCGGAGACACTGCCCGCGCGACTGGCGAATGGCAGGATGCAGTGCGAATAAACCCCCGCTTGGTCGAGGCTTATCGGGCCTTAGCTGCGATTTATCTGCGCAAGGGTGACATGCCAGCGCTTGAACAGGCATCCACTCAGATCATTGCCCTTGAACCCGGCTCTCCCGATGGATACGCCCTGCGTGCTCTGTCTAACATTAACCGGCAACAATTCCAACGCGCGGAACAAGACGCCGCCAAAGCTATTGAAGTAGCGCCCCAGAATGCAATGGGCTACCTCCAAATGGGGAACCTGCACTTCGCGCAAAAGCAGTTCGGCGACGCCGCGAAATTCCTCCAGCAAGCGCTCGATCACGATCCTAATTCCTCCGACGCCCTAGCCGGCCTGATGAGTACATTCGTCGCGGAGAAGCAGCTTGACAAGGCTATTGACGCAGCGAACGCGCAAATAGCAAAGTCTCCCAACAACAGCGCATTCTACGATTTGCTGGGAACGATACTGTTCAACAACAAGAAGGACATGAATGGAGCTGAAGCGGCGTTTAAGAAATCAGCCGAATTGGACAAGAACAATTCGGATGCTTTGCTTAAGCTAGGCCAGGTGGAAGTGGCGAAAGGGTCGACGGATCAGGCCATCGAAACCTACAAGCGGTCGGTTAAAGACAATCCCGGAGAACCCAGTTTCTATATCTTGCTCGGCGAGCTGTATGAATCAAAAAAGGACTGGAAACAGGCCAAGGACTCATATCAGAAGGCGCTTGACCTCAAGCCTGATAATCCTCTGGCATCGAACAACCTCGCTTACGCCATGCTTCAGACGGGTGGCAACGTGGATGTCGCGCTATCATTGGCGCAGACCGCCCGGCGTGAAATGCCCGACAGCCCAAACGCGGCCGACACTTTGGGATGGGTTTTGTATCAAAAAGGCGCTTACAGATCGGCTATAGACCTTTTCCAAGAAGCCTTGAAGCTGGGAGAGAAGAATAAGTCGCCCGACAATCCGACAGTGCACTACCACTTGGGACTGGCTTATGAGAAAACCGACCAGTCAAGCCTGGCGAAGCAGCAACTTGAGCGGGTACTCAAGATCGATCCCAACTATCTCGATGCGGCGGACGTAAAGAAGCAGTTGGCCCAGTTGAAGTCGTAGGGAGTGCCCGCCCCACACAGTTCTTAGGCGGCAGCAGTGTGGCTTGGCGGCGGTTCGGTGGGTCTGCGGGTTGAGCGGTTTGGTGGCAGGCCTGCGTCGCGGATCTTGTAGAGCAAGGCGCGGTAGCTAATATTCAAAGCCCTGGCGGCTCGTTTGCGGTTCCAGTGATGGGTTTGTAGAACCTTCAGAATAATCTTGCGTTCCAGGTCATGGGTCGCCTGCCGCGTTACTTTCTTCAAAGAGATTGGACCGTCAAAGTTAATCTCCGGCATGGAGTAATCCGGGGCTCGCACCACCAGATCACTGGTGATGACCTCTTCACTGCCCAATATTACGTAGCGCTTCACTAAATTCTCGAGTTCGCGAATGTTTCCCGGCCAATGGTATTTTTGCAGGACACCTAAAAGATCTGTGGACAAAGTCCGCGCCCGGCAGTTGTACTTTCGGTTGTAATATTCGAGAAAATAATTGGTCAATTGTTCGATGTCGCCGCGGCGCTCGCGAAGAGGCGGCATATGCAGGTTCACGACGTTAATACGATAAAAGAGATCCTGGCGGAACGTTCCGTTTTCAATTTCTACTTCGAGTTGGCGGTTGGTGGCGCAAACAATCCGGACCTCAACTTTTTTATCCTCCTGGGCGCCGATTCGGCAAAACTGACCGTCCTGCAGAAGCTGCAAGAGCTTGGATTGGAGCGCCAAATCCAATTCGGAAATTTCATCAAGGAAAAGAGTTCCGCGGTGGGCCAATTCCACTCTGCCCGGTTTCATGCCGTAGGCTCCGGTAAATGCTCCCTTCTCGTATCCGAAAAGTTCGCTCTCCAAGAGAGTGCCGGGAATGGCTGGACAGTTAACTTTAACGTAGGGACCAGTGCGCCAAGGCGAACCGGTGTGAATCATACGGGCGATAATGTCTTTGCCGGTGCCACTCTCGCCTTCGATCAAGACGGGGACGTTGGCATTCGCAATCTTTTCCAACCTCCGGCGCAGCGTCAGCATGGCGTCGGAGTTGCCAAAAACGACTGAATCGGGCGGAATTTCGCCAAGGGACTGCACGAGAGAACTTACCGCGTTTGGTGAAAGGGCCATGTGTCGCCTTTGACTCCTCTTGCTCGCCATCCCTTGTGCACCTCGAGCGCCAAACTGCTTGATGGCTGGCATAAACCCCTGAGCACACGGCTAAGTTGCTGTTATCAGGTACTTATTGTGGAAAGCTTCACAACTTCCTCGAGAATGGGAGGGCTTGGCCGGGAGGGTTCATTTCACAACCTCTGCGTAGGAAAAACTTTTCACACCGGTGAACCGAACCTTCCGTTTCGGCGGAGCGTCGTCGATACAATCAGTAGGGAAGGGCGTGAAGAATTTAAGAGCGACGAGGTGGTAATCCTCGGCATGAGAGATCCGGATTGCTTCTGCCCTCATGTTACGGGAATCGACCGAGGACGACGCGACGGATGCCAGCGGCGCGCTCGGTATTTCGAGCGAAACCATTGAGGAGAGCGGCGGGGAGCGCCGAACCGCAATCAATGCTCCGCCAGCCGAGATGTTCAAGGCAGAGGCAAATTCCAGGAATTCCTGGCCACTCTCGTCTTTGCTGCGAACAAAAACTGGGATCGCAATAGGCAATCGCGACCACGTGCGACGTTCGGTTTCCGCTTTGCGTCGATTCACTTGTCCTCGGGGGAACGGACTTAATACATCCTTCTCGCAACTATGGGGCCAAACCGAGCTTGAAAACGGTGATTCTGGGACGAAAGTCTGTCCGAGCGGAACACTACCTGCACCAGCGTCCCAAAGTAGCCGGAAATGGGGTATGGGAAGATTAAATATTGGTGAAAAACTGAAGGCGGGTGCCCAGTCCCAAAGGCGTCAGTCAAAAAAAGGAAATCGTCAGTCTGTGCACTCAGCGCTGAATTTGCACGACTTAGCGGTTCCAATTCTTTTTTACAAACCTTTTCTTGGAAATAATTTTCCCTTTCGTGTCCATAAACTTGCATTTTTCGTTGACACTGCTAGTGCTGTGACATAGCATTTTGTTACAGCAGTAGCAGTCTTAGAGAGCTACACCCTCCCCTTAGTAAACAAGCCACGAGTCCGACAATTTAATGGCCGCAACACCAGAAAATTCGTGTGTTTCGCCTGCTCGCGATGTCGATGCGGTGGACTCCCTGGTTTCACGTCAACTGGCATCTTCGATGCCTCACGACACTGAGTGTTTGAGCCCTGAGTGTCAGCAAGTGCTCCAGCAGCATTATCAACTTCAGGAGCGTTTCCTGCGCACCAACAATGCTTTGGCCTCGGCAGCCCACGATCTGAAGACTCCACTCGCAATTCTCAATGGATATGTTGAGCTTCTGCAAAGCGAAAAGCTCGGGGATTTAAACGATCGCCAGCGAGAAGTATTAGGAGACATGAGGTCGAACGGCCAGCGCCTTCAGCATTTCATCGAGGACTTCCTCAGTTTCAGTGTGCTCGAAACCGGCAAGATGAAGCTGCGCTACGAAGCTGCCGATATGAATGCTTGCTTGTCAGAGGTTTGCCGCTTGTGGTCTCCGCGCTTTCACGAACGCAAGCTTGCACTCTACTTTCTGTCCAATGACAAGCTGACAGAATTCTCATTCGACGTTCCAAAAGTAGAGCGAGTCGTCTCGAATCTGCTCGAGAATGCTTCGAAGTTCACTCCGTCCGGCGGGACGGTGTGGTTGCATGCGGAACCGTATATGTGGGATCGCCGGGTTGAGAGAAGGCCCGCAGTGAAGGATGATCGTCGCCGCCGAAATAATCCTCAGCCGAACTCCGTGAAAGTAAGCGTGTCCGACACCGGGCCGGGAATTCCAGCGGAATATCACATTGAGGTGTTTGACGATTTCTTCCGGCTGCGGCAGACCGGAACTCAATCCGACGGCACCGGTTTGGGCCTGGCAACGGCGCGAAGATTGGTCAATACCATGGGCGGCAAGATATGGGTGGAGAGTGAGCCTGGGGCAGGATGCAAATTTTCATTCATCATTCCACTCACCCCGTTATCCGCCTCCAAAGGAAAAATTGAATGAATCAGCCGGCTAACATTTTATTGGTCGACGACGAACCCGGAATGCAGCGGTACATCCGGACGCTTCTCGAAGTGGACAACTACAAAGTTGAAACCGCGAGCACCGGAGAAGAGGCTCTGGAGTTGTTGCAAAAAGGCTTGCGTCCCGACATGGTGTTGCTTGATTTATTAATGCCAGGCATTGATGGGCTGCAAACGCTCGAAGAACTTCGCAAGCTTCAGCCGGGACTGAAAGTCGTGATGCTCTCTTGCGTGAGCGATACCCGTAAAGTTGTGCAGGCGATCCGCCTGGGCGCTCATGATTATCTGACCAAGCCTTTTCAGAAGGCCGATCTGAATCGGCTGATCGATCAATGTCTCGAAACCAATCAGCAGAATTATCCCGGCGAAGTTGAGGAGCTGGCAGAAGATGTCTTCTTTGTCGCCGCCAGCCCGGTCATGCGCAAACTTCGATCGCAGGCTGCTCTAGTCGCGGTTGTGGACATTCCGGTACTGATGCTGGGGGAAAGCGGAACCGGCAAGGAAGTTATGGCGCGGCTGATTCACAAGCTCTCGCCACGGGCCCACCGAACTTTTCTGAAGGTGAATTGTGCAGCAGTTCCTGCGGATTTGCTCGAAAGTGAACTGTTCGGATACGAACCCGGAGCCTTTACCGGAGCGACACATTCCAAACCTGGCAAGTTCGAGCTCTGCAACAAAGGAACAATTCTCCTTGACGAAATCGGGGAAATGCCTCCCGGCCTGCAAGCAAAATTGCTTCACGTATTGCAAGACCAGCAATTCTCACGTCTTGGTGGCCGCTCTGTGATTAAAGTCGACGTGCGCATTCTGGCGGCGACCAATATCAATATTCCTGAAGCACTGGCGAACAAGCGTCTTCGCGAGGATCTCTATTACAGGCTCAATGCTTTCACCTTGCAGATTCCGCCTCTGCGCGAGCGCAAGGAAGAGATTCCAATCCTGTTGAAGCACTTTATGTCACGGATGTCGGAGCAGTATGCGCGAGCGCCATTGCCTTTTACTCCAGCGCTAATGGACGCGTGCATGGCTTATTCGTGGCCGGGAAATCTCCGCGAGCTGAATAATTTTATAAAACGGTATCTGGTTTTGGGAGACGAGAAACTGGCAATTCATGAGCTGCGTCCGCACGGGGATACGCACAGCGCTCAATCTGATCCTGCGTTGCGGAACAACGGCGACGGACCGGGGGGATTGAAGTCATTGGCGCGCACCGCCAAAGATGAAGCGGAGGCCGAAGCCATTGCCCACGCTTTGCAGGAAACAAACTGGAATCGCAAACAGGCAGCGGCGATGCTCCAGATAAGCTATAAGGCTCTGCTGTACAAGATTCGGCAGTATGGTATAGCGCAGACGTCAACCACCCACCACAAGCTCTCCGCAGGCGCCTAACTTTTGCTTGACTCCAGCGGAACGAATCGCTATCAGTAGATCGTCGTTGTTGCAATATCGCCTCTCTGACAATGTCGGCGGTGTCAAGCAGTTTTCGAGCACACTCCAGCATGCACTCGTAGAAAGAGCGCCATTTCGCTCTCGTTGAAGCTGTTGCTTTTGCTCTACCAACCCAGGCTCTCGTAATCAATATTCAGGTCTGGAACTCGGTCCGACCCATGCATCTCTTCGGTCTCGAACTGCGATCATGATTACTACTTCGAACTCCTCTCCGTGAGAGGAGCGGGACGCCCAATCAATATGCTCGATGTTTTACTGCACACCATGGCGATTTCCGGGCTGTCCCGCGTGCGAACCGAACTTGCTCCACTGCTGATAGTCCCATCCTTGGCGCATCATCCAGTACAAACGGACCGCCAGCTTGCGGGCCATTGCGACCTTGGCGATTTTCCGTCCTCGTCGCATCATCAGGTGGAGATATTTGCTGCGCCACTCGGGTAGGCTGCGCACCGTCACCTGCGCCGCTTCCACCAGCAGGAAGCGCAACATCGAACTCCCCTGTTTGGTGATGTGCCCCAGCCGTCGCCGGTTCCCACTTGAATCTTCCAGCGGCACCAGTCCCAGATAACTCGCCACCTGCTTGCCCGAGCCAAAGCGCTCGGCCTTGCCGATGATCAGCACGAAGGCCAGTGCGGTCAGCGGACCCACTCCGGGATGGGTCATCAAACGTTGGGCCTCCGGACACTTCGCCACTTCTTGCTCGATCGCCTGACTTAGTTCCGCGATGGTCGGGTTCAGTCGATCCATCCACTCCAGTAGATCGCGCCGTCGCCGACTCGCCCATGGAGCTAGTCGAAACGATTCCAGTTGCTCCCGTCCGTGTTCGCGCCACAACCGCTTCTTGCAGCGCAAGCCTTCATTCAGCGCGACCGCTTGCAGTTGATTCATGATGCGGGTGCGCGCCTGCACCATGCGATGCCGGTGCCACAGCAGTTGCCGCAGATCCCGGTTCTCCCAACTCGGCACCCAGATTTGTGGAAAGCGATTTTCTAGCATTAATTGCAGAATCAGTTGGGCATCCTGGCGATCCGTTTTTTGCTTGCGTACTCGCTTCGTACGGATCACCGCGGCGTCTCCGATCCACAACTCAAAGTTCAGTTCCGCCAACAGTCGTTCGAACCAGCGCGCATGTCCGCTGGCTTCCATGCCAACCCGCACCTTCAGGCCCGCCAGCGCACGGTAGAACTTCTCCGCCTCGTCGCGATGGGTTAGTCGTTTTTCCTGCAACTCTCCGGTGTCAGTATCCACCGAAGCTATTTGCTGAAACTCGGGGTGGAAATCTACTCCTATAATAATCATCGTTCGGCTCCTTTCTCCCGAGCCTGTTGGTTGGTTTTGCCACCACCAACTTTACTCGGGCGTCGGAGCCGACATTGTCATGGAATCAATAGCACTCATTGACACCGTCGGGGGTTTTGAGCGCTGCCGCCTGATTCATCGGTTGGCTGAGTTGGAGAGGTCTAGGGTTTCGCACTCATATGCACTGGGGTGCTTGTTTTGCCAGCCCGTATGACCTCTTCCACAGCCTGCGTAACAAGTTGAGGATTTTCGAGCGGCATCCCGTGGCCGCTGTTTTCATCGACCAACATCGCGCTGTTTGTCGAGAGCGTCTCGATGTCCTTCAATTGCGCAGCACGTGCAGGCTCGTGGGCATTTCCTTCGCCCTTTCCCGCCGCCAGAACGATCAGAGGAATCTTGCCGAGAGGATGCGGATCGTTCCTGCGAGAGTCGTGAATTTGCTGAAACTCCTCGGATAACCATTCTTCCTGACGGCCTTTCGCCGAGGGGACTGGTTTCGCATTCATATCAGCAAAGCGCCACAAGGCCAGATCCGTGGGAGAAAGCCTGGTCCACGGATATTCCGGCGGAGTCTTACTTTCCTGAACCTTCCGGGCTTTCCAATCTTCAAATCGCTTTTGATCATCGGGCGTCAGTGGAGCCGGAGGATTCGACTTCATTGTTTGAATTGCTGGGACCGGCTTGCCGGAAAAAAGTTCCCGGAATGGTCTACCACCGAAGGCGATGTCTTCGTGAGTGGCGTCCACCAGTACCATGCCGCTCACTTCCTGCGGATATTCATTGGCGTAAAGGCGATCGATCATTCCACCCAACGACCATCCAACGAGAATATACGGCGGATCGACGTGTGCGGCCGTCAGCAGAGCGTGCAGTTCATAAACCTGCTGATGCATGCTCTGAGGTCCCGGTCCAGGGTCGCTCCAACCTTCGTATGCCCGGTCATAGCTGCACACATTAGCAAAGCGTGCAACATCGCGTTGTACCAAAGACCAGACCATAGAGTTACCCGTGGACCCATACTCCAACACGACGGTGGAGGATCCGTTTCCGGTGCAACGCAAATGAAGTCTGTACCCGCCGACATCGGCGAGCTTTCCGGGAGGATTCTGCGGAGTTGTCTGCGCGAAATCCGCTCGAACCACGAAAATCGCAGTGAGGACCAGAAAACAAACCTTCTTCATCCGAACCCATCCTATGAGACAAGCAAATTGTGACCTTTGGACGAACGATGGCCCGGACAATTCTTGCACGGAAACAGGCTGGCGTCCGGTTGGCGTAACATCGCCGCGTCACTCATTGACTCACAGGTCATGAGGGCTATTGCCTCTGCGTGACGGCCAATATTTACGAATCTTCACGAGTCTTCACGACTCTTTACGAATTCTCCTGAGCAAGCCCGATAGACTCAGCGCAACCCTAACTCAGGAGGTCGTTTTGTGCGTTTGTTTTATCGGATTCTTTTGTCTGCATTTGTAGCAGCCGTCACGCTTCTTTGCTCTAATTGCGGCAGTGGGAGCAGCACGTCAACTCAAATGCGTGCGCTCCAGGCTTCTCCTAACCAACCTACCACTTTAAACGTCTTATTGAACGGAACGACTCTCTTCAGCGACTTGGCTCTCGGCACGCCCACAGCCTATTCAACCGTGACTTCTGGCGCCTCCACTCTGGTAGTCGAACCCTCGAATTCTAGTACGGCCTCGATAAGTCAAAGTATCACTCTGAATTCAGGGACACACTACACGCTTATCACGGCGAACTATGCAGCCAACCTCACACCTATGCTGCTGACCGACGATACCACCGCTCCGAGTTCGGGAGACTTCAAGATCCGAATTGCGAATGCGGCTGTGGAAGCGGGTTCTGTGGATGTATATATTTTGCCGCCGGGGTCGTCGAACCCGTCCGGGGGAGGCGTCACTCCTACTGTATCTGCCCTTGGATTCACATCGAGCTCCGTTTACCAATCGCTAACTGCGGGGTCGTACACAATAATCGTGACTCCCGCGGGGTTTCCCGTCGTGCAGTACATCAATACTGGATCGTCTTTGAATTTCGCTGCAGGACAAAACCGCACATTCGTAATTCTTCCGACCGCGAGCGGAAGCATTACTTCACTAACGCTGAACGACCTGAACTGATTCGACGAGCCCACCTACTGCACTATTAGGGTCACCGTCGTAGTTCTGGTCGCTGTGCCGGATGTGGCGTTCACGGTGAGTGTATAGGTGCCGGCAGGGGTTCCGGTGGTGGTCGATGTGGTGGAGCTCGAACCGCAACCCGCCTGGAAGAATATCAGCGAGAAGAAACCTGTAAGCATGAGTCCCAGGAGTATTCGTCGCTTCCGTGAGTACTTTCCCCCGATACCAAGACCCAAAAACGCCATTCCTGAAACCGGCAACCATATTGCGTAAAGCGCACCACTCCTATGTCCCAAGAACTCAGTGGTAGTTGTCACCCGTGCGGTGGTCGTGACGGTGAGGACGCTTGTTTGTGCGCTTCCTGTGAGGCTCGGAACTGGGTTCGTGGTCCATGCCGTGCTCGTAGCCGACGGCAACCCCGCACCTACTGAGAGCGAAATGCTATCCGGGAAATTGCTGAGCGTGCCCGTAACTTGAATTGTGAAATTACCGGGAACTCCCGCCGGGACGGTAATTGTGGCCGGAGTCCCAGACTGGACTGCAATATTGAAATCTTGTACGGCCGCGGTGCTGCTGGCAGTTTCTGTCTGCGCGCCGGGAGCGCTTGCCGCAATACTGTTTGATAGGCCGCCGGGCGACGTCAGGGGCGTGGTTTGCGCAGTGGGCGTCAGATTGACGGTGATAGTTGCCGTGCCGCCGGAGTTCAGCGTCCCGATGCTGCATGTCACGGTAGACGTCACTACGGTGCCACAATTGCCGACTGTAGTAGTGATCGAGTTAAACGTCGCGCCAGTCGACGGAAGCGCATCGGTGACAATGATCCCACTTGTCGCATCGCCCGCGTTGATGAGCGTGTAGGTGAAAGCGACTGAATTGCCCACTCCGATCGTCACCGGCGTCGTTGGCGAGGGTGACGTAGGAGTTAGCTGCAAACTTCCCACCGACCCGAGTTTGCTCACAAATGCATCGGTTGGTCCATTAAGAGCTGACTGGAAGGGCTTAGCCACCGGGAAATTCGTCGAAGCGGTTTCGCCGGTTACATAGGTCGAGCTTCCCGAATCCAACGCAATGCCCGTTCCAATGTCGGTGCCGCTTCCGCCAAGATACGAGGTATAACCTGGACAAGGAACCGTGGGCGGATTGCTGGCGCAGATAGTGGTTGTGTCAATCCGCGCCACGAACGCATCTTCGCCGCTGCCGCCACCCAGCATTGTTTGCACCGCAGTGCCTGAGAGGACAGCAGTAGGAAAGTCGCTTGAGGTAGTCCAACCGGTAACAAACGCACCGCCGATGGTATCCGCGGCAATGGCCGTTCCAGTATCTGCTCCGGTCCCGCCCAGATATGTGAAGTAGAGATATGGAACGTTGGTTCCAGTCGTGCCAGTCGTGAGGCTTCCAAATTTGGCCACAAAAGCATCGGGCATGGTGCCGTTGGAAACGCAAGGCGGAATAGGATAGGGCCCGCTCACTGGCGGCGGCGTATCCAGACATCTGGCGAAAGGTGCTGGGTTCGTTGATCCCCCCGGGAGCACAATGTCGGGAGAGGTCGTCGAGCCGGTAATGTATGCACTGAAGCCAGTGTCGACAGCTATGCCGTAACCGACGTTGTCTCCGCTGCCACCGAGGTATGTGAGGTAAGTAAGAGAGAGCAGCGAACCGCAAGACGATCCGGTCGGGAGACTAAATTTCGCTACCCACGCATCGAGGCCTCCTAGATTTGTTCCCTGAGGCGCGTTCAAGGTCGGCATATCCGTGAAATTTGTGCCACCCGTTAAATAAGCGTTGCAGTTCGTGTCGACTGCAATCCCGCCGCCGACCATGACTCCAACTCCAGTAGCGACAGTGCTGCCTCCGATGTAGGTTGAATACAGTAGAGCACCTGGTCCATTTATGGTCGGATCCAATTTCGTAAAGAAGGATTGATTTGCGGCCTTGGGAACAGTTTGTAACGCTGTTGGCGTGAACGGAAAGTTGGAAGAGGTGGTTGTGCCGGTTACATATTCTTTGCCCAGGTTATCGACTGCCAGCCCTGCCGCGATGTCGGTCCCGTTGCCCGAGAGAAAAGTCGAATAAAGCAAATTGGAGCCCCCGGCGGCCAGTTCGGTCACAAAAGCGTGTATGCCCGTTGAAGCCGCCGTGGGTTGGAATGAAGTTGGCAACGTTGGAAAATCGCCGGAATTCGTCGTTCCCGCCACATGCACGTTGAAATTTGCATCGACGGCCATTCCAGCCGTTACATCCGTTCCGCTTCCTCCCAGATAGGTGGCAAAATCCAGGCCCGTGCCAGCCGCATTCAATCTGACGACAAAAACATCGCTATTGCTCAGTCCCGTGGGGCACGGTGAAGGACTGACCGGACTGGTCGGGTTTGGCGGCGGCGTGTCGAGACATTTTTGGAAACCCGAGCCTGCGCTCACTCCGGGAAAGTCAGTTGACGTGGTCGCTCCCGCCACGTAGGTCCGGAAGGCGGCATCCACCGCAACCGCCGGGCACCCTGGAGTAAACTGCGCCGTTGAGATGCCTGCTAGGTTCTCGATTTTGGAACAGCTCTCGTCACCACTGCCGCCGAGATATGTTGAATAAGTAAGTATCGGATCGATAACCAAGCGTTGAGTGCGATCGTACGCGCCGATCTCGAACGCAACCTGATTGTCGCTCAGCAAAACGAATTTTCCCGGGACCGGACGATCGCCGTTACCAATCTGTTGGTACACCCGCGGAGCTTGCAATTGAACGTTGCCAGCCTCCGTCGCAATTGAGAGGTCGCCTGCGGCCGTCAGGGCCAGCCCCGGCGAGCCTTGGAATTGAAGCGCGATCTGCTTCGGATCAGCGCCAGGAGAAACTTCAAAATCATATTCCAGTTTTCCCTGGCGTCCGTAGTAGACAAGATCGATTCCCGGATAGACATCGTGATAACGCACCCGGGCAAATTGAGGAATGTTGCGATGCCACTTCGCTGGATCATTCCCGATGAAGTAATTGCTTTTCCCCGGGAGTTCCTCCTCTGAATCAACAATCTGACCCTTATTAGCGTTGTCCAGAGACATCCGTACTATTGAATTCTGTTTTCCCGTCGAGCGCAGGGCCAGAATTGCTTCACTTCCGGTCAAGTACAGGCCGTAGCCCCCGCCGCGCGCCAAAAACCTTACTTGTGGATCCGTTTGCCCTTGGTTTGGCTCAAAACTTAAAGGCAGGTGGCCGTAAATAGACGCAATTTGTAGAGCGTTTTGAGGGAATTTTTCGGAAGAAACCGCTGACCTGCCGCGCTGGCTCATCGCGTTTTCGCCACCCAGAGCTTTACCGGCGTCTAGCCTGAACAGACTAATTCCAACCAGCAACGCGGCGAGAATCAATGGGATGCGCCGCGTCAAAAGCCGTAGCCTACGGAAATTCAATCTCAAGAGCTCCTCCGAGCTTTCCATCTAGTGGAGAGAAAACAGAAGAATAAATGATGTGCAAGACGCTCCGGCGCAGCGCCGAAGAGCGGAATCGGTGCCTGTCACCTGTTTTGAAAATAAGTAACTACTTAAACATCTGACGGATAGCATGTCAAGATGCGCGGCTTCCCAGAATTGCGGAGTGCAAGATTGATGAGATGCCAGCAACACACGTTTAAGATGCCGGGCTCTTCTCGATCTTGCCTTTCACTCTTCTCAAGTACGTTGGGCGAACGCAGCGTAAACGCGCCTGCCGCATCAATATGTATTAGTAGGTGCGGATTAATGCAAGCTGCGTATGACATTAACTGAAGCAATTCCCCGCATTTTGCGCTTGCAAACAAAGTGTAAGTAGTTGACTCTTGCATGAGAAGTGGCGTTAGCAAGGCAGGAACCGGACACTCGCATGCTCCAAGAACAACAACCCGGCTCGCAGGGAGGGCAGGAAAGACGCACGATGCGCCGTTTCTATATGCGCTTGCCCGCCACGGTGAGAATGCCGCTTGGTGCCGACGCCCATGAGATCGCAACGGAGACTCAGAACGTCAGCGCTCGGGGAATTTTCTTTTACCTGGATCAGCCTGTAGTCGAGGGCGCCCGCATTGAAGTGACGATGACATTCCCGCCAAACATAACCTTGACCGATGCGGTGCGGGTGAGATTTATCGCGCGCGTTGTTCGTATCGAGCAGCCATTGCCAGTCTCGCGAGTCGGGGTCGCGGCCGTCATAGAGGAATACGAATTTTTGCGTCCGACTCCGAACGCAGACTTCCCGCCGGACTCGGACAACAGATCTCATCTTCAATAGACAGCGTATCGGGAAACTCTTGATTGAGTGTCTTTGCAGTCCTCTGTGCTCTCTGTGTCCTCTGTGGTTAAGGCTTTTCCTTGACACTTAAAATCAGAGTTTCACTAGAGCTTCGTTTCCAAATCTCTCATTTCACGTTTCAGTCTTCTGTATCTCGCCGACAGAATTCCGAGATAGCTGAGGTGGATGATCCATGTCGCGGTGTATGCGGCGTAAAGATATTTCATCGAAACCTCGGTGCTTCCAGCATGGATTCGAGGGACTGCGTTTCTTCCAACTCACGCTTGAGATTCTCCAGACGATAGCACGCCCAGAAAATCAACATTCCATAACAGAAAAATGCCGCCCAATTGAGCAGCCAGACATGCAGCATCCGCGGATCAATTGACCCGCCTCCACCAATGACCGGCTGCGGATGCTGAGTGCGGAAAAACCAAATGGAGAAGTAGACCAAAGGCATATCCAGCGCCCCGAATACCGCCAGAGCGGAAGCGAGAACGGGCATCTGATCGCCGTGAGAAAACCGCCGCAAAATTAGATAGCTAACGTAGATCAGCCATAACACCAAAGTCGAAGTCAGGCGAATATCCCAGGTCCACCATATTCCCCACACCGGACGCGCCCACAGGGGTCCGGTAACAAGCACAACCGTGCAAAAGACCACCCCCACCTCAGCGGCTGCGACGGCGACGGCGTCAGCTTTCGGGTTTCGACGAATCAGGTAGACGATCGACGCGACAAAATTGATGAAGAAAAAAATGAAAGCCGTCCAAGCCGAAGGCACATGGTAGTAAATGATACGATAAACTTCCCCCTGCATTTGGTCCGCCGGTGCGACGAACATGGCCTCATAAAAGGCATAGCCCAGCAGGGGGAGGGTAAGAACAGCGAGGATTGGAAAAGCCTTCTTCATTCCGCGTACATCACGGTTTCAAACAAAACCAGACAAGCGATAGTAAACACCACATCATACGTCAGCAGCAAGACGATCCAGAATCTGGCAGAATCCTGCCCGGTCAAAATCGTATTAGTTGCTTGCACCATCGCCAGCAAAGCTGGAATTGTAATGGGAAAAAGCAAAAGTGGCAGCATCACTTCGCGGTTGCGAGTGTGTATGGATATTGCTGCGAAAAACGTCCCGTTCACGACCAGAGCCCAAGTTCCAAGAATCGCGACTGGAATCAACTGCCACGCCGGACCCAAAGGGCGCAGATTATAAAACACCGTGAATAGCGGCGCCATCAGGGCTTCCAGAACGCAGACAAAAATGAAATTTCCCAAGGCTTTGGCGAGAAACAACGCATTTGCCGGAGCTGGAGAGACTCGGTAAGCGTCGAGCACGGAATTGCGCAACTCCCTTGCCCAGGTCTGGTTCAGCGCGACCACTGCGGCAAACAAGAAGGCCACCCAAATTAGACCGCCTGCAATATGTCGCGACTCCTCGGCAATCGGATCGAATGAAAAGCTGAAGATAACAACTACAAGCAACGCGAAGAACAGCATCGAATTGATGGCATCTTTCGATCGCCACTCTAACCGGATGTCTTTCGCGAGAGTCGCTCGGGTGATACTCGCTGAGGAAGTCATATTCCCTCCTCAAGCCCGTGGTCCCCGGACTGGGGCACCTCAAGCGACGGCGGCAGCTCGCGGGTGCGGGCGACAATTTTTCCAGTCTCCATCGAGACAAATTCATCCGCCGAGGCTTGGAGTAACGACGGTTGGTGCGTCACAGCGAACACAGTTGTTCCCGCATCCCGCACCGCCGCCAGCAATCTCACCATCTCGCCCGCCGAACGGACATCTACATTGGAAAAAGGTTCATCAAGCAGCAGTATTTTCGGGTCCTGCAACAGCGCCCGGGCCAGCGACATTCGTTGCCGCATGCCTTGGGAGTATTGTCCGACAGGCCGAGTGAGCGATGGGTCAAGGCCCACTCGACGGATCACGCGCGCACAACGTTCATCATCTTCCATTCCATAGAGCCGGGAAAAATATCGCAGATTCTCCATTCCACTCATCTCGTCATAAAGCAACGACGGATGTGCCATGTACCCGATTTCTCGCCCCGCGGTTCGCGGTCCACTCGATCCCAGCATCGAAACTGTGCCACTAGTTGGCCGGGCCAGCCCCGCGAGGATTCGCAAGAGCGTGGTCTTTCCTGCGCCATTATCGCCGAGAATGACGTAGAGACGGTGAGGCAGGAAGTCAGCGGTCACACCACGCAATGCCGCAAAGCGGCCGAAGCGCTTCACGATGTCGCAAATGACAACCGCTGCTGGAATTGCTGGCGCTTTCGGATGGCTCACGGGAAGCAGTGTAACGTGCCGGAGGCCGAAACGAGGGCTCAGTTCGACATGCCAGCTGCCGCCGGTGTTTGAACCTGTGTCATGTTCTTGGTGGGCTGGCTCGATGGAGGTGTTGCAGCGGGTTGCTGCGGAGCATACTTGGACGCGCATTTGGCCTGTAATTGGTTGGCGCGGAAAACGCCGTCGCGGCCAATCCGGCCTTCCGCAAGCGCTTGCGAATTGTCTTTGAAAGTATCCGGAGGCGGCTCGGTGCTGCTGTATACCACGGGGAGAACTTTGTCGTTCTCAACCAGAACGAACTGCACATCGGTTCCAACGCGCTTAATTGATCCTGGCTGTACGTTGCCTGCGACTCTTAACCGCTTGCTGTATGCGCCGTCGCCCATCCCTTGAAGTTCCGCGATGGTGACGTAATAGCTCTTACTCTCCTGCACTCCCGTGTAGGCGAGGTAGCCAAGTGAGACGACAATGAGTGCCGCCGCCCCGCCAAATTTCAGGAACCTGCTGGTCTGAGAAGACATATCTAAAAAATCGTTCCCAACCACCTTTTTAAACTTTACGCGTCGACTGCGCGAGGGGTCAACACTTGAGTGTCATGGGGAGATTCTTTCGGACGACTGTCCGTTATCGGATATAGGAGTTCACTAACGGACAGAATTCCATCTGACAAGGGACCTTCGAAATAGTGAAATCAATACTCTGCACTATAAATCCGTTGGTCTCGGAATTGCACACCAACCCTCGATATAGCCCTGTCCCGACGATGTCGCCGAGCCTCCCCATAATCATGCATATCCCGAAGGAGTTTTCTATGAACTTGAAATCGCTGGCTCTCTTCCTGCTTGTCCTTTTGGCTCTTTCAAGCATGGCTGCAGACGCGCAATCCATCGCGCAACCCGACGCTCTATTTAAGACAATACTGTCCTTGGATGCCAAGCTCTTCGATGCATACAACCACTGCGATCTGACTACGTTGGGTGCGATGGTATCGGATGACCTGGAGTTTTATCACGACCAGACAGGGCTTTCGGTAGGGAAAGGACCGTTTCTCGCTGCCATTAAACAGAACGTCTGCGGGAAGGTGGAGCGTACGCTGTTAACCGACACACTGGAGGTGTACCCGCTGAAGGGATACGGAGCGGTGGAGATCGGGATACATCGTTTCCACCACCCTGGTCACCCGGAGGATGGTATGGGGGACGCCAAGTTTGTGACATTGTGGCAGAACAAAGAGGGTGTATGGAAGGTGACGCGCGTTATAAGCTACGAGCACAACCATGGATTGTTAGCGAAGTAGGCGCTTCCGATTACAACTCCTTCCGGCTCGATCCATTAGAATGAATCTGATTCCCAACTATGATCCATCCTTGGCACGACGTAACCCCGGGCGACAAACTGCCGCAGGAGTTTCAGAGCGTAATTGAGATTCCGTTTGGTTCCAGCGTGAAGTACGAACTGGACAAGACTAGCGGACTAATAAAACTCGACCGCGTTCTCTATTCCGCGGTCTACTATCCGGCGAACTACGGATTCATTCCACAAACCCTCGCTGAGGATGATGATCCGCTGGACGTTTTGGTGCTATGCCAGGAAACCGTGGTACCACTCACGATCATTCACTCGCGGACGATAGGCCTGATGACCATGATCGATTCCGGAAAGAAGGACCATAAGATCATCGCGGTCGCGACCGAAGATCCCGAGTTCAATTCTTACCGGGAGGCCCAGGAGATGCCTCCGCATCGACTAATTATGTTGCGGCGCTTTTTCCAGGATTACAAATTGCTTGAGGGCAAAGCCGTAGAAGTGGATGAAATACGTCCGGCGGCGGAAGCCTATCCGGTGATTAGCGATGCCCTACACCGTTACAGTGAGCAGCGGCGTAAAGGATTTCTTCGGGCGGCGCATTAGGATGCTATGGCGTGAGAGTGCGCGAGTGGCCGGGTCTTGACTCCAACCCCTTTTTCAAAATCCAAGGTCATCTCTGCCGAACATTCGCGGCATAGCCAGAAGAACTCAGTTCGTCGAACCGGTTTTTTCGCTTCAGGATCGATCCCGAAAGTGCCGGTCTCTTCATTTACCGCGTCCAGTTCAATGCGAAACAACTTCCCGTCATGCAGGTAACGGAACAAGGTTGGGCAGTCCGGGTTGGAGCACTTCGAAAGCATTTGCCGCTCACCAGACGATATAAAAATTGTACTCCTGGAAAAGAGGTCCATCTACCAATTTGCCGTGACGCCTGTGCAAAACTTCGATGCCCTCAATTCGACGGGAGTTGTTCCATAACCGCCAAGTGGTGCAATGGGAATCAAACCTTCTAGCGAATTCACGAGTGGAGGCGGAAAGGTAAACAGCACTAGCTCGCCATGTTTTGATCGCTTCTAACGCCGACGCCGCTGACGGCGTCTACTATTTTGGATCCAATCTCCGACGTGGTCAGAGCAGCTCGCCCCGGCTTGCTGATGTCGCGAGTGCGATTTCCGGCCGCCAGTACCGCTGCAACGCTTGATTCAATGCAGGCCGCTTCCTCTTTGAGTCCAAAGGAATGCCGCAGCAGCATGGCAGCTGAGAGAATCGCACCTACGGGATTGGCAATGCCCTGTCCCGCAATGTCAGGCGCCGAACCATGAACTGGCTCGTAGAGTCCCACTGTCCCGCCGATACTCGCGGAACCCAGCATGCCCAGGGAGCCGACTGTGGCTGCGGCCTGATCTGAAAGAATGTCCCCGAACATATTCTCGGTCAAAACCACATCGAACTCCGCTGGACGCGATACCAACGCCATGGCTGCGGAATCCACATACATGTGGGAAGTTTTAACGTCGACGTAATCAAGCGAAACGTGTGTAACCACGTCGCGCCACAGGCGTGAGCAATCCAACACGTTGGCCTTATCGACCGAAACCAGGTTGCGGCGGCGGGATCGCGCCAGACCGAAAGCTACTTGAGCCACTCGCTCGATTTCTTTCTCCGTGTAGCGCATCGTGTCGACCGCTCTGCGATCACCAGGCTGACCTTCCGTCCCGCGCGGCTCGCCGTAGTAGATCCCCCCCAGCAACTCGCGGACAATCATTATGTCCGTGCCTGACACGACTTCCGGCCGGAGCGGAGAGCAGTCCTTCAACGAGGGATAGCAGATCGCAGGGCGCAAGTTGGCGAATACTCCAAGCTCGCGCCGCAACCTTAACAACCCACTCTCAGGACGAAGGTAGCTCGGGAAACTATCAAAGGAAGGACCGCCAACCGCACCCAACAAAACCGCGCCCGATGACAGGCACGCCTGCAGAGTATCGTTAGGGAGCGGATCTTTACTGCTTCTCAGCGCTGCTCCACCAATATCTTTGCGGATAGGCTTGAATTCATGACCGAAGGCTGTGGCGACAGTCTCTAGAACACGAACCGCCTGGTCAGTTACTTCTGGCCCAATACCGTCTCCGGGCAGGATGACTACGGTGATAAGCATATGGAACCCAAATCCCCGACAGGTGAATTTTTATGGGTCGCTGTTCGGCCAGACGGAAGCCGTTGTTTGCGAGATTCTACCGCAAGTTGAGGATTATATATTTTCTTCGGAAATTATTTGGCGCTAGACGCCCCAAAGATAGTCTTCCTGGTCAGGAAGGTGCTCGGTGATGGTGTTGCGGGGCAGGGTTGCAGCGCTGTAGTCGCCCGGAAACCCTGGCGGAAAGGGCCTCGGTTTTTTTGGTTGAAGCCCACTTACTTGGGCTCCAGTCGACCCAGAAAGTGCATGCGGTGTCGAACTGGCTTGGATACCACGAGTCTTCCGGACCAGGTCCAGCAGATGATGATCGTGTACATGCTTGATCTCGTCGGCGAGGACTACAAATTGCCGGTAAATTTCGTCCAATTCGCGTCGGTCAAAAGTGTAGCCGAGTTGTTCACATCGAAGACCAAGCGCATGCCGTCCCGAATGTTTGCCCAGCACCAGTGTCGAGTCCGGCACTCCAACGGATTGAGGCGTCATGATCTCGTACGTCAAACGGTTCTTGAGCATTCCATCCTGATGAATTCCAGCTTCGTGGGCAAATGCATTGCGGCCGGTAATCGCTTTGTTGGGCTGTACTGGCACTTCAGTGATTTCGCTCAGTAACTTGCTCGCGGGGAACAGTTGCTCGCTCACCACGCCCGTATCATAGGGATAACGGTCAGAACGTACACGCAACGCCATCACAAACTCTTCCAGAGAGGCGTTGCCGGCGCGTTCACCGATCCCGTTAATTGCGCACTCCACCTGGCGGGCTCCAGCGGCGACGGCGGCCAGAGAATTCGCAACCGCAAGACCCAGGTCATTGTGACAGTGAGCCGAGATGGTTACTTTTTCGATTCCGCGCACGTGTTTGCGAATTCCGGCGATCAGTTCTCCGAACTCCGACGGCACGCTGTATCCCACAGTGTCGGGGATATTCAACGTCGTCGCGCCAGCCTCGATAACGGCCTCAAGAACCTTGTAGAGAAATTCAGGTGTTGTCCTGGTCGCATCTTCCGGAGAAAACTCCACATCCGGGCAAAGCGATTTCGCCAGCCGCACCGAGTCCCGCGCCTGCTCTAGACATTGTTGCTGGGTAATCCTCAGTTTGTGCTGCAAGTGAATCTCTGAAGTCGCCAGGAAAACATGAATTCGTGGACAGACGGCTCCAGCCAATGCTTGTCCCGCTCTCTCTATATCCTTTGCACAGGCGCGCGCCAACGCGGCAATGATTGGGCGAGGCACAGCCGCCGCGATTGCCTGCACTGCGGTGAAGTCACCGTCGGACGCAATCGGGAATCCCGCCTCGATGACATCGACTCCAAGGCGGTCGAGCTGATGCGCCAGGCGCAGCTTTTCGTGCACGTTCATACTGCAGCCCGGTGATTGCTCACCGTCCCTTAAGGTAGTGTCAAAAATCGTGATTCGTGCCCGTTCCATTGCCGACCTCCGGGAAGTCTCCCGCTCTTGTTATGGTAGGGAAAAGAGCGCCTGAAGTGAAGCTAATAATATTGCAATCAGTATTAGCAATGTTTATTATATTAGAAAGACTTATGGATTGCTCGTCACGCATTACATAATATGGAGGAAGGCGGGAGGGCATGGCTTCAGGCCCGTGCCGAAATCCACATAACAGATGTACGGCCCGACTGGAAGTCGGGCCCTCCCAACGGACATCGCTCATGGATCTCGCCCAACTCGAAGTTTTCCTAACCGTTGCGCGTGAAGGACGATTCTCTCGCGCCGCCGAGAAACTGCACCGCACCCAATCCGCCATAAGCCAGTCGGTCCGCAAGCTCGAGCAGGACGTGGGAGAACCACTGCTCGACCGTTCTTCCCGTGGCGGCTTGTTGACTGACGCCGGCCGCGTACTCCTCGACTACGCAGAGAGATTGCTCAACCTCCGAGAGAGCGCACAGGAAGCGCTGGTGGAATTGCGCGAGCTCCAAAAAGGAAAGCTGGCCATTGCCGCCAACGAGTTCACCGCGCTTTACCTCCTACCGGTCTTGGGCGAGTTCCTGCGGCTGCATCCCATGATTAAAGTCATGGTCCAGCGCTCCCTCGGCAGCCACATTCCCGATGATGTTCTCGGCCTCAACTCTGAACTCGGGGTGCTAACATACGATCCGCAGGACCCGCAGTTGCGCTCCACAGTTGTTTATCTGGACGAACTAGTATTCGTTGTCCCCCCGCAGCATTCGCTCGCGAAAGAAACGCAAGTCAGCATCCGGCAGCTGGGAACGGAATCATTCGTCGCCCACATTGTTGCCTCTCCTTATCGCGACAAAGTAATTCAGGCATTCAAGCAACACAAAACGCCCTTGCACATGGACATCGAGCTGCCGACTTTGCAGGCCATCAAGACGTTCGTGGCCTTGGGAAACGGAGTCGCGTTGTTGCCCGAAATTAGCGTAGAAAACGAGATTGCCCGAGGGGAGCTGATCAGGATCCCGGTAAAGGAGTTGCGCTTGCATCGCAAACTGCGGATTATCTACCGCAAGTCCGCCAGCCTCTCCCACGCTGCCCGCGCCTTCCTCAATGTTGCGGAAACCATCGCCAAGGAACGACGCGGCAACTACCGCTTCGAACGGGAATCCTGAGAATATACAGCGGCTTGCCTAAAACGCCTTCAAGCGCGAACGAGGTTTGAGTCGAGGACAATTCTAAGGTCGCCATCCACAGACCTACTGCGGAATATATTGATTGAGCAGCGGAACAACGTTTCCTGCAAACTCCACAAGGCGTTGCTGCCCACTGTCTGGGCTCTCCTCAGGTCCCAGCTCCGTAGTCACTCTCACCAGTGAACCGTCGCTGCGGTGCATCCGAATGGAATCATTTATCAAATAGAACTTTGCCCAATATTCGCTGGCAATAGCGCGGTCGTGGGCGAGGTACCAGTAAAGGACCAGTTGGCGATCCGCGCCCCTGGCGATTACATAGCGATTTACTTGAAACGGCGTATGGCCGGGAAAAGAGAGGACAATTCGGTCGGACTGAATGGGATACCACCCCGATCCGGGGAGACAATGCTTTGGGGAGTGGATCGTATCTCCTGCCCGTTGACTAGGGAAGAATGCCAGGAACAGATTCACAGGCGCTACCGAATCCGATTTATTTTGATAATCTCGAAGCAGAAAATCTCCCTTGCCCAATATATCGAGAACGTCATTTGGAATAGGCAAGTCGCTGCCATTCCAATCTTCAAAGTGAGCCGGAAACGATTCCAAGGGACGGTGGGGTGGGAGTACTTCATTGCTGTTGCTCGCATGCAACAAAATCGCCGCGAGAATCAAAACCAGCGCGGCAAGAGCGAATCTAAAGTTCGGCGTCAACCTGCAGTCCCTTCGTGGTGGCCATGAAATCTGAACAGCTGATGCACAAGATATAACATCAGGAGTGAGACCACGAAGACGAGCCATCCGGAGAATTCGTGAAAAAAGCCCTGGGCCTTGTCAGGATCCCAATACTGAACCAGCAAACCTGTTCCTACAATGCGAAAGCTGTTAGCGACAACGGCAATTGGAATAGAGGCGAGCGCCAGCACGATCCGCACCCAGATGCGCCGTTCCATTAAGTACCCATAGATTATCGCCAAGGTGGCTAGCGAAAGAAGCGAACGAATCCCGCTGCAGGCCTCAGCGACTTCGAGAGGCATTGCCGGCAAATTAATCACGTTTCCTTCCCTTAGCACCGGGACCCCAGCCAGAGGTAAGGTCGCAGCGGCAACCTTCGAAGCCAGAATCTGAAGTGGAAAAGTAATCTGATTAAAAACGATCACCGGGATCGGAATCATCAATACAAGAAAACACAAGGGGAACAATACCGCGCGGAGAAAGGCCCACCCTAGAAAGAAGATCACAAGTCCGGCGATCAACAACAGCAAAGAGACCCGGGATAGAAAGAGCTCCGCCCCAAGTACTCCCAACAAGAGCACCATCACAGCAAATAAGAGCACTGGCAGGCCCCAGAGCGATGGAACTACGGGCAGTTTAGAAAGGGTTGAGCGATTCTGCCACAAAAGGAATAAAGAAAAAGCGGGAACAAAAAAGCCGTGGGAGAAGTTTGGGTCCGTCGCCCACTGCGCGGCCAAATGAACGAGGATGTGAAAGTACAGGTAGCCGGTCATCGCGATCAGGACGACGGCATGCCATCGATAAGACTTCATCGCCCCAATGCGCCCAGGCACGGTTCCGGCTTCAGCAAGATAATGCACAATTGACCGAAGAATAAGCCAAGCGAGAGGCAGACGCAATCGGCGGACGCATGCCTAAGGTAACGGGAGTGGCGAAATGGCTCGGCCTAGTCTTGCTGAGAGGCAACTTCTTCATATTTGCTCACTCTACGAACAAGGCGTCATGAGGCAAATTGATCCCAGGCAGGTTACCAATGAGTGGGAAAAAACTTTCCTTTTAGTGCTCTTCCGATGTAGCTTAAAGGAGGGATTTAGCGGGTGGGTGAGCCCCGAGACCGGTCCTAAACGAAAGAAAACAGGTTAAAAGAGTTTTTTGGAGTTGCCACTTTTGGAAACTCCAGAGTGGCAAAGACCTTGCAGTAGAGTAGTCACATCCGCAAACCGCATAGTTTCCTCCCCCCATTTGAACTTTGCCAAGTTCTATTGTGCAGCGCCAACAGCGAGTAGCGGTCCCGTGAATGCCCAAGCTGGAGATGCAGGTGTTTCAAAATACGCTAAGTCCGAGCATGAGAGCAGTAGAGATCATTATTCACGAGCTCGCGCACAGCGACGTGCCAGTGTTGCTGTTGGGTGAGCCGGGAGCGGGCAAACGAACAATTGCCCGACGGATTCACGATATTTCCCCTCAAAGAACCAACGAGTTCAGAATTCTGTGTTGTGCGGACCTGAATACCGAACATTTTCAGGAAATTGAATCTGGTTCCACCTCCGGAACGATGTTTCTCAAGGAGGTCGGCGATCTTGCAGCACCGATTCAAACGAAATTGATGCAGCGCCTCTCCGGTTCCCGTGCAGATGGAGTACAGCAATCTCGACTAATCTGCGGCAGCGCCCGCGATCTCGGTAGCGAGGTAAGAGCCAGACGGCTTAGAGAGGATCTTTTTTACCGGATTAGCGGTGTCTGCCTGCCGATACCGCCGCTCCGCCAGCGAAAAGAAGACATCCCCGGTCTGACTAAGTTCTTTTTGGAAAAGTTCGCGTCAGATTTTGGCCGTCCTGTCCCGAACCTAAGCCCGCAGACCGAGCAACTTTTCACTGACTACACGTGGCCAGGGAATATCGCCGAATTGGCCGATGCCGTCAAAGCCCTGGTGGCCTTGGGAAATGAGTCGCTCGCAATGCGCGGCTTGCGCGCGATGCTGACCAACTCGCAGCCTCAGAGAGAGAACCCGCGGGTATCATTAAAAGATGCCGCGCGCGCAGCCTCAAGAGATGCGGAACGAGAACTGATTCTGAAAGCACTCACCCGCACTCGTTGGAACCGCCGACGCGCGGCGCAAGATCTCCAGATTAGCTATAAGGCTCTGCTTTATAAGCTGAAACAAATTGGCTACAGCGAGTATGAGGCATCGTAAGCAGGAGAGGGAATGAAAGCGAAAATCGCATTTACAACATTGGTCCTGACGGGATTTGTCACCGTCTGGAGTTGGGCCCAGAACGCTCCTAAAGAAAATGATAAGGACAAGACTGCTGCTGTGGACAGCCAGCCAACGGCTACCGTACCTCCCACTTCTCAGGAGACTGCGTCCGCGGCCCCCGTGGGTTACGTAATTGGGCCAGAAGATACGCTCCACGTTTCCGTTTGGAAAGAGCCGGATCTGTCGGCAACGCTGCCGGTGCGCCCGGACGGCATGATCTCCCTTCCGCTGTTGAATGATGTACAGGCCGCCGGTCTTACTCCCATGCAACTGAAGGATTCAATCACCGCGAAGTTGAAGAAATACCTGGCTGATCCCCGAGTAACAGTGGTCGTCACCGCCATTAACAGCCAAAGGATTTACGTGACCGGCGAAGTATCGCATGCCGGACCCGTAACTCTTGTTCCTGATATGACCGTTTTGCAGGCCCTCTCGAGCGCCGGATTTACTCAATTTGCGAACACCAAGAAGATATACGTTCTTCGCATGGTGAACGGTAAGCAGCAAAAGATGCCAGTTAATTATAAGGAATTGCTTCAGGGCAACCCCGCCACCAACATCCTTCTAAAGCCTGGAGATACAATTGTTGTACCTTAAACGATGTACCACAAAATCACGGATTAGCTGGGCGCTGATTTTCCTCTGCCTGTCCTGGGGGCTCGGCTTGGCGCAGAACACCCCTACAAGCGAACAGGGTAGCGGTAATGACCAAAATGTGGCGTCGCCTGGCGACCAGCAAACTCAAAACGCTCCCGCTCCTGCATTTGGCGTGGATACTGCAATACCATCGCCGGCCGAGAACCCTCCCATTTCCGGGTTGGACCAGCCATCTCTTGAGCCGGAGGCTATAACTCGAAGCTTTCTACGAGCTGGTGCCATTCTAAGTGAATCGGCGGGGTCGAATATAGCGGGAATGCTGAATTCTGGCCAACATTCGCAAGATGTGGGTGGTGCAACTCGAGCAATGGGAAGTCTCACATTACATAGGATTAAAGGGCGGTATCAAACCGATTTGCAGTATTTGGGGGGCGTAGTGTTCTACCAGGGTGTCAGCGATAACCCGAACCAGCTTCAGGAGCTCGGGTTCGCCCAGCGGGCGGCGTGGAGAACTGGCCAGTTGGTTGTTCGCGACGTCTTTAGCTACCTGCCCGAGGGTACCTTCGGTTCCGGATCGTACGGCGGTTCCGGAGCTCTGCAGGCGGGGCTCGCTGGCGTGCCCAGCGCAGGAACGGGCGGAGGCACGTTAGGGTTGGGCAGTTCCGCTGGGGGCATCTTTGGCGCCGGTCAGCTGATATCTGTCGGGCAGGAACCCAGAATCACAAACAGCGCAGTGGTGGACTTGGTTCAGGGTGTCTCGCCTCGGTCGTCATTTACCTTGGCGGGTAGTTATGGGCTTGTCCATTTTACCAATGACACTTTTGGACTCGCTGACAGCAATCAAGCCACCGGGCAGGCGGCATATGATCGTATAATTAACCGCAAAGACCAGGTCGCCTTGGCCTACGCCGTGCAGGAATTCCGCTTCCCCCAGGCTAAGTATGCGGGAATCTCGTCTTTGACGCAGACAGTTCACTTTATTTACGGGCACAGAGTCAGTGGACGTATGGACTTTGTTATTGGAGCGGGTCCGCAGGTTAGCCGCGTAGAGAACCCGACCTCTGGTTCCAACACGTACCTATCGGCCGGAGGCAACCTGCGGTTGCGGTACCGCTTGACGCGCACTTTTCTGCAATTGGAATATAGGCATTCCAACAATAATGGGTCCGGCTATTTTCTGGGCGCGTCCAGCGACCTGGCAACGTTTTCCGCCTCGCGTTCCTTGACTAGAGTGTGGGAAGGAAGGGCAGACCTCGGATTCACTCACACTACAAGGCTTGGAACCAACTCCAACGTGACTCCTGCGACGTCCGACCAGAACTTCTTCGCCGGTGCGGCTGCGCACCGGCATGTCGGGCGATATTACCGTTTATTCATCAGCTATCAATACAACAGAGTTTCGTTTAACAATGCAATTTGTGTAACCGCGACCGACTGCGGTAAGACTTCCAATCGTCAGGTGGGGGCGATTGGCTTCGAGTGGTATCCGCGCCCCATTCGCCTCGACTAATTTAAAGGCCGCCACAAGGGTTGGCCAGAACGGATAGCGAAATGATTGCAAACCGCGAGTTAAGCATCGACGATTACCTGGCCATGGTGCGCCGACGACTGAAAGTGATCCTTGTTCCAGCTTTGCTCGCTCCGGTTGCTGGGTTCCTCGTCTCTTACGCATTTGCCCCCAAGTTTACTTCCGTTGCCACAGTACTCGTCCAAGGGCAGCAGGTTCCGGAGGGCTACGTAAAGCCTGTGGTCACAGAAGACATAATTCAACGCATTGCTTCAATGCAGGAGCAAGTGCTTACTCGCAAGCGGTTGCTGCCGATGATCGATCGTCTGGGGCTGGCAAAGGGCAAGTCTGCTGAGGAGGTGATTGGAGATATTCAAACCAACCTCAGCATCGCACCAATAGCTCCAGAGTTGGCTCCCGGCACAGTTCCCAACGCCACCAGCGCGGGCACCAAGGCGTCAAAACCCAAGCCGGGACAGCCGAGCGAAGTTCCTGGATTCACGGTCAGCTATACCGCCGACAATCCTAGAGCAGCACAGCAGATTTGCGGAGAATTAACCTCCATGATGCTGGAGCAGAACTTGCAAGCTCGGGAACAGGTTGCGCAAAGCACCACAGATTTTCTTGAACGGCAAGTGCAGGAAGCCAAAAGCGGCTTGGACGATCAAGACACAAAGCTGGCGGAGTTTAAGCAGCAGTACCTCGGACAGTTGCCTGGAGACCAGGACGACAATCTGAAACTCCTCGGAACGCTGAATTCACAACTCGACGCTACGACGCAGACCTTGAATCGTGGCCAGCAGGACAAGACCTACACACAGTCGTTGCTCGATCAGCAACTGGCGGCATGGAAGGCATCGCAGGGTTCTGGCAACAATCCACAGACCTTGCAGCAGCAGCTGACAACATTGCAAGCCCAACTTGCCTCGCTGCAGTCCCGCTACACTGATGACTATCCGGACGTTGTGAAGGTTAAGGCCGAGATCGCGGAGGTAAAACGACAGCTGAGTGATGTAAATTCGGCCACGACGAAGGCTCCGGATGCGAATGAAAAAGCCAGTTCTTCGGAGCCGCCGGAGATCCGGCAAATGCGGGTGCAGATCCACCAGTACGACGACGCAATTGCACAAGCCACCCGCGAACAGAAACGCCTGCAAGATCAAATCAAGCTTTACCAGGGGCGCCTCGCCCTTAGTCCAGCGGTTGAAGAAAAATACAAGCAACTAACGCGCGACTATGATACGGCGCAGAAATTTTACGACGATCTGCTGGCAAAGCGGAACGAATCACAAATGCAGGGCGATATGGAGAGCCGCCAGCAAGGTGAGCAGATGCGATTGCTAAACCAGGCGACCACTCCTGACAGCCCCAGCTTTCCGAACCGGCCATTGTTTGCGGGCGGCGGACTGGGCGCCGGCTTTGCTGTTGGAATCGCGCTCGCGATGTGGCTGGAATTCACTGATAAATCAATTCGCACTGAAGAAGATGCGATTGCCGTGCTCGATTTGCCGGTCCTGGTTTCGATCCCATGGATAGGGGCTGATCGCGAAGAAAGAAATCTTCACGGCGGAGTGAATGGCCGGCCGAAATCAGGGGCAGAAGAGAAGGAGACGATCGAGGTCTAAGGGCGCAATGTACAAAGAATTTTTCGGACTCCGGGCCAATCCGTTTAACGTTAACCCCGATCCCCGTTATTTATTTCTAACGCGGCATACCGAGGAAGCTCTAGCTTGCCTTACCTACGGTATTCAAAGCCGTAAGGGCTTTGTGCTGCTCACGGGGGAAGTGGGAACCGGAAAGACCACATTAATTAATAAACTGCTGGAATGGTTGCGGGTACAGCAGGTTCCCACCGCGTTTGTTTTCAATTCCCGGCTGAACGTGCCCCAATTCCTCGACTATATGATGGCGGACTTCGGGATTCCATCCGATTCTAGGTCGAAGAGCCAGATACTGCTACGTCTTTATAACTGGCTTTTGGATCGCTATCGCGCCGGTGAAACCGCGGTTCTAATTGTGGATGAAGCACAAGGTCTCTCGGATGAGTTGCTCGAGGAAATCCGCATGATGACCAACTTGGAAACCTTCACGGAAAAGCTCTTACAGATCGTGCTCGTCGGACAACCGGAATTAGAGCAAAAGCTGAAGCAGCCGAACTTGCGGCAGTTACGCCAGAGATTGACCTTGCGGGCGAAGACCTATCCGCTTACGGCGGAGGAAACAAAATCTTATGTGGCGCAACGACTTCGCATCGCTGGCTGGAATGGGCAGCCAATCTTTGATTCTGAATCGTTGTTGGCCATCCATCAGTATTCCTGTGGAATTCCACGTGTCGTCAACCTGGTTTGCGAGCACTGCCTGGTTAGCGCTTTCGTCGATCAACAAAGGATGGTGACTGCCAACGTAGTCGAAGTGGTGGCGAGGGACTTCGATCTTGTGGAAAACCCGTTTTCAGGCGTTCCCAAGTCTCAGTTCCAGCCATCTTCCTCTGCCAAAACGGGGTCTAACGGATCTGCGCCAGCACAGACTCCGGCTCAGGGTCAGATGGCGGTTGGCGAGCGGACTCTGGCCGCAACATCGCCGGAATCCCATCCACGTGAGCTTTCTCAGCCGGCGGAAGATTTGGAAACTGCATTGCCGTCCGCTACGCTCGTTTCTTCGGGGCCGAGGGTTGTGCCGTCCGGATCGGTTAAAGGTTCGTTGACCGATCATAATCCAGCCCCCCCATCACCAATACACGCGGTGTCGCAAGATTCGTCGACGGAGAAATTTAATTTGGTGGATGCGTTGAAAACTCTCGCCAACCTTGCCGATCGGCTGCGCGAGTCTGAACAAGATGTTCCGAAGGAAAGGAAACTATGAGCCGGATTCACGAAGCGTTGAAGAAAGCCGAAGAGGAGCGTGCTGGAGCGCAGCGTGGGGGGTACGTCGAGACCCAAACAGTACCGGTGCCGAGCGCGGCGTCATCTGCTGAACCGGTGACCTTTAACGATACCCAGAGCCAACATCCAACCGCCACGTTCAATTCTGCGCTCACTTTCGACTCGCTGCTGGCCCGCAGTGCTCAAGGCAGATGGTCTCCAGACCCAAGAACGATGTTGTTTTTCGACGATGACGAACAGGCATTCGGAACCGAGGAGTTCCGAACTCTGCGCTCGCGGCTTTATCAGATGCGAGAAAGACAATCGCTGAAAAAACTGATGGTTTCCAGCGCCTTGCCAAAGGAAGGCAAATCATTTGTTTCCGCAAACCTTGCGCAAGCTATGGTTCGCCAGGTTGGTCGAAAGGCGCTACTAATCGACGCAGACCTGCGCGCCTCGCAATTGCACCGGACTCTTGGAACCAACGCGACCCCGGGGCTGGCAGAATATCTACTTGGCGAAGTTGACGAATTCGGCGTCATGCAGCGCGGCCCAATGGAGAACCTGTTTTTTGTTCCAGCTGGGCGAATGGTATCGAATCCCGGGGAATTGCTTGCTAACGGGCGGCTTAAATTTCTGCTAAGCCGCGTGGAGGCGCTTTTTGACTGGATCATCATTGATTCGCCTCCAGCGCTCCCAATCTCCGATGCCAGCCTGCTCGCGAATTACTGCGATGGCGTGCTTATGGTAGTTCGCTCCAACGCCACTCCTTTTGACATAGCCCGCAAAGCACGAAAGGAATTCAAAGATACCGCCTTGGTTGGGGTAGTGCTCAACGGAGTACATGGCGGATCCGCGTACAGCCGGTATTACTACGCAGCTTACGGAAATGGAGCCACAAACGGGGCCAGGAAGTAAATCGTGATCCGAATTTTCAAGGTCTATTATCCGGCGCGAACGTTGATTCTTCTCGTCGGCGAAGCGCTGATCGTTTGGACGTCCTTCCTGCTGGCAGTCGTCCTGCAACACCCCGATGACGGGTATGTGGTGCTCAACTATGAGGGTGGTTACCTAAAAATACTTGGGCTCACTACTGTTGTTCTTCTTATCTCTCATTGGTTTGACCTTTATGATCCCAGTCACTTCGATGTAAAAGGGGAACTCTATTTCCGTCTACTGCTTGTGCCCGGATTTCTATCTCTGGCGCTTGCTATTCTCGGACTGATCTTTCCCGGGATCATGCTTGGGAAGTCCTCATTTCTACTGGGATTAATCTTTCTCACCGTAGCGCTGCTGGTATGGCGTGCTTTCTACGGTTGGTTGTCGGAACAGCCGTATCTTCGCGAACCCGTGTACGTTTTAGGAGGCGGCGAACGGGCACGCAGACTCGTCCTAGGTTTGCGAAAACGTTCTGAACTGGGCGCAGATGTGGTCGGTTGGAGCGGTAATGTTCAAGGCGCGTTGAACCGCGAGACCATGGCCGCGGACCTCATGGAAATGGTCCAGCAAAAAAATGTCCGCAGAGTAATCGTGGCCGTCCAGGACCGCCGAGACGCCTCCCCGATGGACGAACTGTTAAAGCTTCGCCTGCGCGGAGTTCACATAGAAGAAGCAACTTCGTGGCTGGAGAAAATTTCGGGAAAGATCGAAGTTGAGCAACTCTATCCCAGTTGGATTATCTATGCCCAGGGATTCCGTTTCAGCACTCCATTCCGGGTGTTTCGCCGCTTGTTGGCCTTTTCCGTATCGTTGCTTGGCCTGTTGCTAACCTTGCCTCTGATGCCATTCGTTGTGCTTGCCATCAAGTTAGATTCTCCCGGCCCCGTAATGTACAGGCAGGAACGCGCGGGACGAGGCGGCAAGCCGTTTTTCTGTTACAAATTTCGCACCATGCGTCAGGATGCGGAAGCCGACACCGGACCAACTTGGGCCCTTGACGATGACCCGCGAATCACCAGGATTGGACGATTTCTGCGCACGTCCAGGATCGATGAGATTCCGCAATTGTGGTGTGTCCTAAGGGGCGACATGGCTTTCGTGGGGCCACGCCCGGAGCGGCCCGAATTCGTGGAATGGCTGAGCAAGCAGCTCCCCTACTATGGCGTTCGACACATGGTGCGCCCCGGGATCACAGGTTGGGCGCAGGTTCGTTATAAATACGGAAACACCATCGAAGACGCTAAAGAGAAATTGCAATACGATCTTTTCTACATCAAGAATGCCTCCCTCGGGTTGGACGTCTTCATCATGTTCCAAACTATTAAGATCGTGCTGCTCGGCCGGGGCGCGCAGTGAAGTGGCTTTTTTGGGGATCCGTCGGGATCATCACATACACCTACGCGGGATATGCGGGATGGCTATGGCTCCGGCGGCGATGGCGTTACCGGCCTGTAAAGGCAACCCAATTTACGCCGCCCCTCTCGATCGTCATGGTGGTTCGCAACGAAGCGGAAGTCCTGGAACGCAAGCTCCGGAACTTAACGAAATTGAACTATCCCCAGGGACTCCATCGAATCATTGTGGTTTCTGATGGGTCCACCGATGGCACCAACGAGATTCTTTCGCAGTGGGCAAAGGATTCCGGGATTCAAGTCATTCTTCATCCCGATTCTCAAGGAAAAGCCGCGCGCCTCAATGACGCTGTCGAAGCCGCGACTGGTGAGATCGTAGTTTTTACCGATGCCCGTCAGAAAATCGAGCCTGATGCGATACGCTTTCTGGCGGAGAACTTTGCAGATCCTGAAGTCGGTTGCGCCAGTGGGGAATTAATGTTAGGCGACCCCGAATCTGGCGAGAACGTCAAGGGGATGGGACTGTACTGGCGGATTGAGAAGATTGTACGAGACCTCGAATCTGCCTCGGGATCGGTCGTCGGGGCCACCGGCGCACTGTACGCGGTGAGACGTAGCCTCGTGTCATCTGTCCCTCCCGAAACTGTGTTGGACGATGTGTACATCCCGATGAATGTTGTCCGGCAAGGGGCGCGAGCGATTTTCGATCCGCGCGCCCGAGCTTGGGATGTTCCGAGCCTAGGTGCCAGCCGCGAATTTGCGCGCAAGGTGAGGACGCTCAGCGGTAATTATCAGTTAGTTCAGCTTGCGCCGTGGCTGCTCGGCAGTTCCAATCCGTTACGCTTCGAGTTCGTCAGTCATAAACTGCTCCGGCTGGCAGTTCCTTTCGCGCTGGCCGCTGCTTTGGTGACTACCATTTTTCTTAAGCAACCGATTTACAAGATCGCACTGGCGCTACAGGTGGGCTTCTACGCTATCAGCTTGCTTGCGGTTGGGCAATTCAACCGAGGTCCCTTGGGTCGAATCGCGGACGCGGCGTTCACGTTCGTCGTTCTGAACACCGCTGCCGCAGTCGCATTTGCAAACTTTGTGACCGGGAAGAAAGCTGTCTGGATTCGGTAAGTCGTCATAAGCCCGATTCAAACCACAGGCAACAACTCAGCGCCGCTCGAATCCTTCAAGGGCAGTTCGTGAGAATCCCCTTCGATACAGACGCGTTGCCATAGCTCAAGATTTAGCAAGCGCCAGATCCTGTCGTAATTATCCCGATATCGCGCACGGTGCTCGCGAAACAGTCTCTCGACTGTGTCCCGCCTGAAGAGACCGCGATCCATGGTGCGGGACTCCAAAAGCGTGGTCTCGATGACATCTAATTGTGGGCCTGCGAGCCATCCACTCCATGGAGTAGGGAAACCCAACTTCTTACGGTAAACAATCGAATGCGGCAGCAAGTCCTCAACTGCTTTCTTAAGTATGTGCTTGCCCGCCAGCCTCTGCAGTTGAAATTTCGCAGGCATGTTAACCGCGAATTCGACAAGAGAATGATCGAGAAACGGAACACGGCTTTCGATGGATGCGGCCATGCTCATGTTGTCCTGCTTCATCAAAAGCTCGACCAGGTAAGTCTTGATGTCGGTGTAAAGAAGCCGCTGAAGCATATCTCCGGACGAGTGCTCAAAATAGTCCAGCGCGTGGCGATAGGCTGTCCTTTCATTCAGTTCTTCAGCGAAATCGGCGGTCAATAATTCCCGCTGTTCGGAAGCCTTGAAAGCCGAGAAGAAATTATCGAAGTAGAACGATGACCATGATTCTCCATCCAAAGCAAGAAAAGTATGCGACAGCTTGCGCCGGATGTTCGCGTTGATAAGCGCCGAGCCGGAGACTGACTTGCGGATTCGTGCGCGCAACATGGCGGGAACCACTCCGCGGTAAACGCGATCGAAGGCCGCATTCCTTCGAGTGAAGGCGTAGCGGGTGTAACCCCCGAGAGTTTCGTCGGCGCCTTCTCCGGTTAAGACTACGGTTACGCGCTGCCTCGCCAGTCTCGCCACGAAATACAGCGCCACGCTGGAGGGCCACACGATCGGCTCGTCTTCATGCCAGATCAAATGAGGTAGCGCTCCAAAAAAATCTTCTCGGCTGACCATTACCTCATGATGAATTGAATTGAGGTGCTTCGCGACGGTTCGCGCGTAAGGCAGTTCGCTATACGCATGCTCCGAATACCCTACCGAGAATGTTTCTACCGGAGAGCGGCGTATCTTCGTCATCAATGCTGCAACGGCGCTCGAGTCCAAGCCTCCGCTCAGAAAGACTCCGACTGGGACATCGCTCATCAAGTGGCTGCCGACAGCTGATTCCAGCATTTCGCGATATTTCCGAACGTAATAATTTTCGGGATGCGAGCCATTCTCACTCGCAAGCGACAGGTCCCAATATTGCTGGATCTCTATCGCACCATTCTCATCGAGAACGAGCGTGTGGCCCGGCATCAGCTTCCGGATTCCCTCATACAGAGTTTCTTCTCCCGATAGATAACCAAACGCGAGATACTCCGGAAGCACGGTTCGATTGAATTCAGCGTGGATGCCGGGATGCGCCAAAATGACTTTTATTTCCGAGCCGAACAGAAATGAATCCGAAGTTGAACGGTAATAGAGAGGCTTGATCCCCAGCCGATCGCGAGCCACGAACAATTGCCGCTTGCGAGAATCCCAAATCGCGAAGGCAAACATTCCGCGCAAATGCTGGACGCAGTCACGCCCATATTGTTCGTAGAGGTGAACGATCGTCTCAGTGTCGCAATGCGTGCGGTAACGATGTCCTTGCTCCTCTAATTGCTTACGCAAAGCTGCGTGATTATAAATTTCGCCATTAAATACGATCCAGATCGTGCCGTCTTCATTGCTAAGAGGCTGGTGTCCGGACGCGACGTCGATAATACTTAGGCGACGCATGGCGATTCCAACCCGTCCTTCGGTGCGGATTCCTTTGTCATCCGGGCCACGGTGCGCCATCGCCGCGCACATCTGCCGCAGCACTTGAGGATCGACCTCCGCGCGCCGGTTAAATTCGACTACTCCCGCGATGCCACACATTTAATTTTCCTAATTAGAGCGCGAACGATTCCAGCGCTTTTTCTGAAAACGATTTCGCAGCTGCACCATCCGACGAACATATTTTGCCGGTATCTCTCTGCCACTCGAAACGTTCAATCTTGCTGGAGTGAGCGAGAACCGGCTTCCCTTTTATCTCCGCCTTACTGCCTTCGCAAAGAACGAATCGCACAACGAAACCGTTCTCAATCGCGAAGTACAGAAACTCAGCGTCGCTGGTCCATTGTCCCCAATCGGCATGCGTAGGAACAGCTGCACCCGGCTGTCCAGCCGAGCGAAGCTCAGCCCGTGCGACCGGACCAATTTGAGGATTGGCAAAAATCATATAATGAGTTCTTTGAGCTTCATCGTAACGATAAACCGAAACAGGTTCCGCCTCATCCGTTAGTCGCGCGAATCTTGCAATCTGGTGTGACTCGGAGAAAAACAGCAGACTTGAATGCTCCGCTGGAAGGTTGACGTAGTTGCTCACGCGGACGACTGATGCAGGTTGTCTTGTCCCGTATGCTGGAGATACGCAGTCTGCGTGCAACGTACTCTTCCATACTGACCCTTCCATAGTAAGCAACCCCAGGCGATCGGTCCTTCCATTATCTTTGAGTGCGAGCTCCCTCGGTACTGCGAAGAAGCCACTCTCTGTTTTCGAAACGGTAATGTCGGAGGCAAAATGCCAGTTAATCTCAAGGTTATGCGCTGCGTTACCTTCCATCCGATCGCGTATCAACCAAAACTTGTCCTGGAGATGGAAAATATAACGCCGATGCAAAACCGGATCGTCCAGCCTCATATAGCCGGAATGGCTGCCGGCAAAATAGGTGAAGGTTTCGCCGGCGATCCATTTTTCGCAGCGAACTTCTGGAATCGAACTCCACGCGAATGGCCCTTCGGGCACGGCCTGATGCAGCCCATCGACTTGCAGCGTGTTGTGAGCACAGGTTCCTCGAAAAAGATCGCGCTCGCTGCACAGGTAACAAAACGCGCCAGGATCAATCAGCCATCGGCGGCCGCCAGCAGTGAGGCTGACGCTGAGAGCATCTGCATGGCCATGTCCGCCACGTCCCGCGCCTTGCCGGCCTGCATCGATCACCATTTGCTGGGGAATTCTTTGGCCGCTGGCCATTACGTAGATTCCGCCGTGGGCGAAAGATTTGATTTCGATTTCGCGATCAATGCCTGGAGGCTTATCAAAAAAGGAAACCGCCTCGTCGCCAAAAAGCCAAATTGCTTCCTCGGTCAAGGAAGCCGTGGATTTCAGGTCTTCGCGCTGAAATAATATTGCTCCCAAAGCCAGCGGATCGGTCATGTGCTCGCTGCGATTTCGCCGGGGATTAAACACGCGGCCGCCATCATCGTCGCCAAATCCCTCTGCTGGCCCGGCTTGCGAGATGGCCGCCAATACGTCGAGCATCCTGTTTAGAGTTCGATCAAAGTCCGCGGGGACTTGAATATCAACGAGCGCCGCGAGCACTCTTGAGTGCAAAAAGAAATCGAGAGCATAAACATGGTAGTAGAGCGATTGTTCGAAATACACTCCATCCGGGCGAACCTGCCGTTCAGCTTCATGCACCAAAATTTGCCAACCGCTGTTTCGAAGTCGATCAGCTCCAGCGATTTCGGGACACATTGCACCGATGAAGAAAAGAGCTGTGGCTTCTCCCAACAGGTGCGTGTTTGGGGAAAAATAGGTCGACAGATTTCTCGCGATGTACCGACCATTGATCGCCAAGGCTCGAATCACATCTGCGCGAAAAGTTGTCTCCGATTCAGATTCTGGAAGCAATGCCAGCATCCAAATCCACGACAAGCTGCGGAACGCAACTTCCAAACTGCTGGCCCAATTTATTCCGATAGGGTGCGGATTCGCCTCTTGCCACGAATACCACTGCTTCTGCGCTTCCTTTGCGTAACGCCCGTCATTCGTGAAAAGCCATGCCTTCCCCAATGTGACCAAATGTTGATGGCGGTTCAACTCCCAGATCACTTTGTGGTCGCCTACTTCAGTGAAGTTCAGAAAATCAATTTTGAACCAGGGTCGGATCGGCGCGCGCTTGCCGTGAACAACATCAAAATGCCAGTCAATTTCAGCCCCATAGTCGAGATTGTCATAGCCCAAAAGGCGAAAGCGATGATGGCAAATGTTGTCGGCTTCCCGCAGTATGGTTTCTACTCCCGTGCCCATCCTCGCTTTCACGAGAGAAGCGAGATGCGGCAAATCTGCATGGGCAAAGAAAAACTCTCCACCAGGCGAAGCCGCGCCGACGAGACGGATATGATGAGACAGCAAACCAGTGCGATACAACGCCAAATCGATGCGTTTGCCGGCTTCCTGAACCAGCCGTGTCCGCCGCTCATCCCAGCTCATCTGGGAGAGCCGAGACAAAGTTTTTCCTAGCCTATTCATTTCTAAATTAATCCTAATGCCAATTAGTCATCATAGAGAGACAGTATGCAAATGAAACATACATTACGCGGGTAATGCTTATGCTAGCCTCGTATCTCCGCAGCTTTGTTCTGTTCGTCTAGACTTACTTGGCGGGCTAACCAAAGTTAACTTTTTCTGCAACTTCACTCATGGGAGCTAGAACTTGAATTCGTCTATCAGCCTTTTCGGCCTGGGATATGTTGGCACGGTTAGCGCCGCGTGTTTCGCTCACAAGGGGCACAAAGTGGTGGGCGTTGACGTCAGCCGCGACAAAGTCGACATGTTGGGGTCGGGCAAGAGTCCAATTGTCGAAGCGCGTGTCAGCGAACTGATCGCGGAGGCGCACTCGGCTGGCCTCCTGACAGCCACTACGGACCCGCGAACTGCCGTCATGCAAACTGATATTTCGTTTGTATGCGTGGGGACGCCAAGTCTTCGTTCTGGAAAACTCGATTTGAGCCATATTGAACAAGTCTCGCGCGAGATAGGCGCGGCGTTGCGGGAGAAGAAGTCGCTGCATACGGTCGTGCTCCGCAGCACGGTGCTGCCGGGAACCACTGAATCCGTGGTGATTCCGATTATCGAAAATGCCAGCGGTCTAAAAGCTGGCGCGGATTTCAACGTGGTGTATAACCCTGAGTTCATGCGAGAGGGAAGCGCAGTCGCGGACTTCCTTCAGCCTCCCTACACGATTCTCGGATCGCGTGATCCGCAGCACCTGACGCAAGTTCGCGAGCTATACAAAGACCTTCCGTGCACAACCTATGAAACCGAGATCCCCGTGGCGGAAATGGTGAAATACGTTTCCAATCTCTTTCATGCTGTGAAAGTCGGCTTTGCAAACGAGATTGGCACGCTCTGCAAGCACCTGGGAGTTGATACCCAGGTCGTAACGCAAATTTTTACATCGGACACAAAACTGAACATCTCGCCCGCTTATTTATCTCCCGGCTTCGCATTTGGCGGCTCCTGCTTGCCGAAAGATTTGCGCGCAATCACTTACAAGGCTAAGGAATTGGATTTGGATCTTCCGGTCCTTCAGTCGTTGATGCCTAGCAATGCCGAGCACATCGATCGTGCGATCGAAGCTGTATTGCACACGGGAAAAAAGAAAGTTTCTCTCTTGGGATTGAGCTTCAAGGCAGGGACTGATGATCTGCGCGAAAGCCCGCAGGTGCAGTTAATAAAGCGCCTTCTTGGCGAAGGCTGCCAGGTCCGCATATGGGATCAGGATGTTTCCCTGGGACGGCTCGCCGGGTCGAACCGCCAATATATCGAGGAAGTGATTCCCCACATCGGTTCGCTGCTTAGCACAAATCTAGAAGAAGTGGTGAAGAATGCCGAAGTGATAATTATCGGGACGAGATCAGCCGATCAGAAACATCTAAATGGTTTCCTACGATCGGACCAGGTTGTCATCGACCTAATCAATCTCGACCGCGCGCGCCGCCCGCAAAGCGCGGCCGCCTACGAAGGAATCTGCTGGTAGGTTAAAAAGCGCGTTCACTTCTTCCCGGACAACCGTCCGCCTCCGCGAAGGCTGTCGAAGGCCATTGGACCCGCGCCAAAAAAGATCAGCGCAAACGCAATCGCCGCGAGACTTAATGGGAACTCGTAGCCGTGTTCGCCTCGCAGTCCGCCCTTCCAAGCCACCTTCCAAATCGCGACGGCCAGGTCAATCGTGATAGCGAGGGCGGCGAAACGGGTGAGAAATCCGGCGATCACCAGGATACCGCCAAGAAATTCAGCTGCAGCCGAAAGATACGCCATCCATCCCGGCAGCCCGAGACTGCTTACCATCTGGACGTGGTGCGAAAGCCCGCCAAATACCTTGCCGGACCCGTGCGCGATCATAATGATTCCAAGCACAAGGCGTAGAACAAGCAAGGCGAGCGGCTGAAGGCGATCAAGATAGCGCAATATCTTCCTCCAAAATAACCAACAGATTACAGCACAACGGGGATTCTTGCGCACCCCGCAACGGCTGAGCTGCCGCTCAGCCACCCGGACGAGGGCATCCGCGTCCACGTGGCTCTAGCGGCTCTTATTGCTGCTGTTGCTGTTGTTGTTCATACTGGAACTGGTCAGATCCCCCACGATTGGGCGGCTTGGTACGAACAATAATCGTGGGGGAGATTTCTTCCGGGGATGGCGCTTCGGCGGGAGTTACAACCACGGCGACGCCAAGTTCGCTCTCAGCCTCGCCTTTGTAGACTCCACGCGTCGGCGGGACATCCGCGTAATCGCGTCCGATTGCCACCCGGATGTGGCGCTGCCCGCCGACAAAACCATTGGTCGGATCGAAAGCCACCCATCCCGGCCCGGGAAGAAACGTCTCGAGCCATGCATGGGTGGCACCGTCAGCAGATCGATCATGAGTTTTTTCGCGCTGGCAAAGATATCCGCTGACATAGCGGCATGGGATGCCGAGTTTCCGCACCAGCGCGATCATAATGTGCGAGATGTCCTGACAGACTCCCTTACGATCGCGCAAAGCGTCGTCTATCGGGGAATCAACCTTCGTGATATTCGGAACATACTCAAACGCCTGGTAGATCGCCTGGTTCAATTCAAGCAATGTTTCCAGAGGATTTCCGCGTCTCTCTACGTTCAATTCGACAGCCAGCGCCTCCAACAGTTCGGACGACTGCGCGAACTGGCTCGGCAAAAGCATCTCCCAGTAATCTCCGTTCGCAACAATAGAATCGAGATCTTTCCAGTTTCCCACGTCTTCTGTAGTGGGGATGGCCGCTGCCTGAACATCTACCAGAGCATTTGCCGTAACCTTGAATTGACTATGCCGTCCCGGAATATCGAAATGGTGAATTGTGTTTCCGAGATAGTCGCGATACGCCATGATGTTTGCGTTCGGAGTGACGTCCAATGAGAAAGTCAGGCAGCGCTGTTGCGCCTCGTTTCGCGGCTGTACCCGGACTTCCATCACGCTCTCGCGAACGGCCGGTTCATAGGCAAAGCTCGTAATGTGCCGGATGGAATAAACCAATTTCTGTCTCCTCTTCCGAAAATTTCGCGCCTAACTTGCGAGAGCCGTTTCAACCGGGTAATCGAAATAAATCTGTTGAATCGCCGCGTGCGCCTGCACACACTGGTTGCGAATGTTCTCCATATACAAATGAGCCCCCTCAGCCATGATTTCTTCTATCTGACTAAAGCTCAGAGCCGCTCGCAATCGTCCCGCGAGCCGCACTGGTTGTGTGACCTTTCTTTCCGTAAGCTCACCAATACGGCCGAGCGCCGAGTGCACGCTCTCTACCGAAAACCGAATCGAATGGGGAAACTCGGAATTTAACAGTAAGAATTCCGCCACACGAATTGGACGAAGCTCCGCGGAATAGGCTTTGCAATATGCTTCGAATGCAGCACAGCACTTGAGCAAGCCAACCCACTCCAGGTAACCAGCTCCTTCGACCGGCTGGTTCGCCGGGTGCTCCAGCCGGCTGAAATGCGCTCCAATCAGCGCAGCAAGAACGTCGGTGCGCTCCACAAACCGTCCAAGCTGAATATAGTGCCAGCCCTCGCCGTGAGTCATGGTTGAATCGGCGATGCCCTGGAACAGATGGGCGCCGTCCTGCACGGCTCGAAAAAAAGCATGCGATTGCAGAATCCACGCGTCTTCCGGCGGAGTTCCGATCATTTGCAAATAGAGCCGGTTCAACTGCTCCCACATTTCGGAGCTGGACTGTTCCCTGACATGACGAAGATTTTCTCTCGCAGCTGCAATACACGAAACAATGGAGGAAGGATTCGTCCGGTTGAACGTCAGAGTATGCGCCAAACTCAAGGCATCGACATCGCCAGCAAGCAATGCGGGAACGCGCAATGCTTCAATCAGACGCAACCAGCGGCCGGTACTGGATTCCATGGACTGGTCGAGACGCAGTTGCAGATCCACGTCAATGAGTCGAGCTGTGTGCTCGGCGCGTTCCAGGTATCGACTCATCCAGTACAGACTTTCGGCTACTCGTGACAGCATAGGAAATTAGTCAGCAGATCGCTCAACCGCTTTCAACCCCGCTGGGTTCTTGTTGTCATCCCGAAGCACCCACGTATCTTTACTTCCGCCCCCTTGGGACGAATTCACAACCAGAGATCCGCGACGCAGAGCTACTCGCGTGAGGCCGCCTGGCACCAGGTTGACGTTGCCGCTGTACAGAATGTAGGGCCGCAGATCGACGTGCCGGGCTTGAACCGCGCCATCCAGGAAACACGGCGCTCTTGAGAGGTTTATCGTGGGTTGCGCGATGTAGTTCCGAGGCTGGGCCAAGATTAGCTGCCGGAAGTCATCTTGTTGCTGGATCGAGCTATGCGGGCCGATCAACATTCCGTATCCGCCAGACTCGCCCACCGCCTTGACTACAAGTTTGTTTATATTCTCGAGCACATAATTACGCTCGTCCTTTTCTGTGAGCAGGTAGGTCTTGATGTTCGGGATAATAGGATCTTCTCCGAGGTAGTACTTGATAATCGACGGCACATACGCATACATCGCCTTGTCATCGGCGACGCCTGTCCCAATCGCATTTGCCAGGGTCACGTTCCCGGCGCGATATGCGTTAAACAAACCCGGCACCCCGAGATTCGAATCCGGACGAAAACATAGCGGATCCAGAAAATCGTCATCGACACGACGGTAAATAACATCAACTCGCCGGAGACCCGAAGTCGTGCGCATGTAGACAATGTTGTCGTGCACCAGCAGATCACGCCCCTCGACCAACTCAATTCCCATTTGCTGCGCTAAAAACGTGTGCTCGAAGTACGCTGAATTGAAAACGCCGGGGGTGAGTAACGCAATTGATGGCTCGTTTCGACCCGATGAACTAACCGGTGAGAGAGCGCGCAATGTTGCTAGTAAAGCCTGCGCGTAATGGTCGATGGGGCAAACGCCATAATCCCGAAACAACGTCGGAAAGACACGCTTCAGAACCTTTCGATTGGCCAGCATGTATGACACGCCGCTCGGCACCCGCAAATTGTCTTCCAGCACCGCGAAGGTGCCATCCGACATGCGCACCAGATCGCTGCCGCAAATACTCACATATATGTCGCGAGGGATATTGAGTCCGCGCATCTCGCGCCGGAAATGGCGGCAACTGTACACGAGCTCGCGCGGTACGATGTTGTCTGCGAGGATGTGTCCTTCGTGGTAAATGTCCTTCAGGAACAGGTTGAGCGCGATGATCCGCTGCGTCAGGCCTTGCTCAATTTTTCTCCATTCGTCTCCCGGGATGATCCGCGGCAAAAGGTCGTTTGGGAATATCCGCTCGGTCCCCTCGTTGTCGTTGTAAACAGTGAAAGTTATGCCTTGATGTAAAAACGATAGGTCGGCCGCTTGCTGACTCTTTCGGAGCTCTTCGGGACGCAGGTTCAACAGCGTCCGATAAAGAGCGTGGTAATGATCGCGAGGCTCCTCCTGCCTATCGAACATTTCGTCGTAGGCGTCGTCCAACTGATAATCCGGGAAAGTACTGTTCGACAAAGGGGTTCTTAGTCGGGTCAAGGCAGAGGCCGTCATTTCATCCCAATCCTTGGGTCTCGGAAAACAACCGGGGTATCCCCGGACCGGATGCCGAATCCCCCAACCTAGATACCGGCTGGATGTTGGATGTCAAGAAACTGTAGGCGGAAGATAATATCGCTGTCCAATCGAAATTGTTTATGGATTCCATGGTTGCTACCTTGGCGAACCCATAGAAAACGTAGCGTTTCCTAATGATACAACTCGCGCGGACACAGACCTTCGTACTCTCTCTAGTACTTTGGTTACGGTCCTCTCCCGAATCGTCAAACTTATGCGCAAGCGGTACCACAGATAGTATCCGGCTGTAGCCCGAATACTATAAGCAGGCACTCAATGCATATGACCCCAAGTTACATTCCACGAAACACCCATAAAACCCAGTAAAACGCGGAAATTCACTTTGACCTGCTGCGATTGCCCGCTGAGATATGCTCAGCACACCTAAATTCGTACGACGTTGTTTCTTGAGGAAGTTGATTCGTAGATTCTTCTCAAGTGTCCTGCGGCAGGCGTAATTCTGTGGAAAGGATTTTGAACAATGGCTGACTCACGCGAGGTTATGAACATTCGCCAAGCGTCCCAATACATGGGAGTCAGTCCGGACACGCTTTACAAGTACGTAAACGAACAAAAGATTCCAGCATTCAAGCTCGGCAATCGCTGGCGCTTCAAGAAGTCCCGGCTCGATCAGTGGATGGAAGAAAAGTCGAGCCACATGGAAGTGAAGACCAAGAAACCGAAGGCGGCTTCCAAAGCCGCTGGGCAACTGTAAAGGCGGACACATGTTTGGAATGGGATCGAAAACGATTGTGGGCCTCGATGTGGGATCGTCAAGCATCAAGGCGGTGGAACTCAAGAAGGGCCGCAACGGCGTTGAAGTGGTGCACCTCGGGCTCGAACCGTTGGCACCCGATATCGTGGTCGACTCCATGATCGTGGACTCGGGCACGGTTTCGAGCGCGATCTCAAAACTCTTTACCGATAACCAGATCAAAACCAAGAGCGTCGCCACTGCGGTGAGCGGGCACTCCGTCATCGTGAAAAAGATTTCGCTGCCTTCGATGAGCGATCAGGAGTTAGCGGAAACCATCCAGAAGGAAGCCGCACAACATATTCCGTTCGATCTCGCGGATGTAAATCTTGACTACCAGATTCTTTCCGAAGATGTTGGCAATCCGCAGATGGACGTTTTGCTCGTAGCCGTCAAGAAGGACAAGATTTTGAATTACACCAACGTACTCTCGATGTCAGGCAAGAGTCCGGCTATTGTGGATATCGATGCTCTGGCTTTGCAGAATTGCTATGAGTACAACTACGAGCCCGCGCCAGGTCAGGTTGTCGCCTTGTTGAATCTGGGCGCGAGTGTAATGAACATCAACATCGTCAAGGGCACCACGCCGCTGTTTCCGCGTAACGTCAGCGTAGGCGGGCACCAGTACACCGATTCGCTCCAGAAGGAACTCGATCTGAGCTTCGAAGACGCCGAGTCATTGAAGCTCGGCCACAAAGTGGGAACGGTCAGCGAGGATGCAAAGACTCCCGTATTGCAGCAGGTGACGGAAATTATCGTTCTGGAAATTCAGAAGACGTTTGACTTCTTCCGCGCCAGTTCGTCGGGAGAACATATCGAGAAGATTTATCTGGCAGGCGGCTCCTCGAAAGTTCCGGGTTTGGTGGAAGCGCTTCGCCAGGAGTTTTCGTTGCCGGTGGAAATATTCAATCCATTTCAGAAGATCGCGCCCCCGGTCGATGGGCCGGGAGTAGGACTGATCGAGCAAAATGCTGGCCAGTTGGCTGTTGCCGTAGGTTTGGCATTAAGGAGCTTTGAAGACTTATGATTCGAATCAATCTGCTGGGCGCATCGAAACCGAGAAACAAACGCGGCGCCGTCTCTGCTGGACCAACCATGGAGATGGGCGAAGCTGGATCTCCAAAATTTAAGCTGCTCATCGTGTTGCTGCTTGTGGGATCGATCAATGCTGCGTACTGGTACAGCCTCGACAAACAGAAGCAGGCAATTGTCACCAAAATGGCAGTTGCAGAGCAGAAGAACCGCGAGTTGGCCGACGTAAAAGCAAAATACCTGGAACGTCAGCGTCAAGCCGATAACTATAAACGCCGCGTCGATGTGATTGACCAGTTACGGGCGGGACAAATGGGTCCGGTCAACTTGTTAAACACAATCGGTGAAACCGTAAACGGGACCGAGGCAGTCTGGTTAAGCACAATGAAAGATCAGGGCACATCTGTCAACATCGAAGGTATGGCTCTCAGCACAGACGCAGTTGCCAACTTGATTCAGAATCTGCAGAAGACCGGATACTTCAAGACCATCGAGATTAAAGAGACTTATCAAGACGAGCAACTCAAGGACATGCAGGCATTTCAATTTAGTTTGACCTGCGAAAAGCTGAAAGCCTAAAGGCGGGAGCAAATGGGGAATTTTGCCGAATTATCGGGTATCAAGCAATGGGGCGCACTGCTCATCGGTGCTGCGCTCATAACTGTCGCCCTCTACTTCACGGTTTTTAAGAGCCAACGGGCGGCGAATGATTCGGCCGAGCAGAACTTGCAGTCCAAGCTGCGGGAGAATGCCGAACTCGAAGCCTACCGTCCCAAGCTCGCCGAAATCGAGCGTCAAGTGGCCAGCCTGAAGCAGCAACTTGAAATCGAACGCAGGATCGTTCCCGACGAGAAGGAAGTTGATGCCTTCATGAAGATGCTTGACTCCGAAGCTCTCAAGGCGGGAATCGAAGTGCGGCGCTATACCGCCAAGCCAGTCTCCTCAAAAGAGTTTTACTCCGAGCTGCCTTTTGAAATGGAACTGGATGGCCCTTACTACTCAGTGCTGAACTTCTTTGACCGGATATCGAAACTGGAACGAATCGTGAACATCTCTGACTTGCTGGTGGCAACAACTAAGAAGCCGAGCGAAGCCAAGGCCAAGCACACCTATCAATACGCGGCCAGCGAGAGCATTGTCGCCACTTGTACAGCAACCACGTTCTTCAGTCATGACACTCCAGCGCCCGCAACTGCGCTGGCAAAGAGGTAGGGAATTATATGAAGCTCATCTCTGGAATTTTGCTGTTAGGAATGACGACGGGATATGTCTTCGGACAGAACCCCAACATCATTACCAACACGAAGAGTAAGTTGAATGCCGTTCAAGAACAAAAGACCGCCGACTCGAACGAAGCACTAGCAGGTTCTGAGGCGTCGGACGTAAAGTCGCCATACAGTGCGAAGGCCGCTTCCGCGCCCGCAAATCACGCCGCGCCTCACACCAATGCAGCGGCGAAGCCGAAGACTGCAGCATCCGTTACTGCTGCTCCTGCGACGGCCTCTACACATAAGGCGTCGAAAACGGCGCACGCGAAACAAGCGATTGAGGTCGAGAACACAAAGACTGTACCCGACCCCAACAAGCCGCAAGAGCCCCGGGAAATAAATGTAAACGGCCACCGCGACCCGTTCGTGAGCCCGGTAATGAGCCGTGCCATGACAGGTTCGGGTTGCAGCACCGGCAAGCGCTGCCTGGCCATCGATCAGATCAATTTGCGGGGCGTGGTGAAGTCAGACGATGGAATGATCGCGGTTGTGGTGAACGCTCTAGACAAAGCTTACTTCTTGCATGAGAACGATCCCGTCTTCAACGGATACGTAGTCCGGATTACCGGAGACTCGGTCATATTCAAAGAAACGGTACAGGATAAGTTTGGAAAGCCATTTACCCGGGAAGTAACCAAGAAGATTTTCACGCCGGCAGTTTAGGCCCCGGCAATGAGCCGGGCAGCCGGCGCGGTAAAAATCTGTTAGGAAAGTCACGGGGACAGCACAGCGCAACCCGTAGGGAGAAGCGAAATGCGAAAGCAACTGCTGGGTGTTTTTCTACCACTGCTGGCAATGGTTCTGATGGCAGCGGCGGAGACGCAAAGCGCGGGTGTAAATACAAACACTCACGCCTCGCTCCAGAAGGTCAATGTAGTCCACGGAGAAGACGGAATCACGTTAGAGGTCATCGCCAACGGGCAAGTAAAGCCCAAGGTAGAAACTCTGGCTTCGCCCGCGCGGCTGGTAATTGATCTGCCGAATACCGCCATGGCAACCTCCATCAACCATATCGACGTCGCGGGCGATGGCGTGAAGGACGTGCGAATTGGCACGGACGATCAGGCCATGCCGACAACCCGCGTAGTGGTTGATTTGTTGCATCAGTGCCGCTACGAACTTATCCCCGGCCCCAGCGGGAAATTCATGGTGAAGTTGCATACGCCTTCCGCCGTCGCGGTTGTTACTCCTATCAAGGTTCCATCGCCGGTGCAAACCGCCAAGACTCCGGTTGCGGCCGTCGTACCAGTAGCACCGCAGATTCAGACTGAGAAGGCGCCCGCAACGATCCTGGCCGCCGCGAAAGTTCCTGCGGCAGCGGCTCCTTCCACTGCGAGCAGTTTTGTTGTTGTCGAACCTTCCTATAAGCCGAAGCAGGCAACGGATGACTCCGCCTCTGCGATCACTGGGCCGCCAGTTCGCGCAATTCAAGCCGCTGCCAAATTTGTAGAAAGGCCGGACACCAATCTACTGCCGGCGCCGAGCGCAATGCAGTCGAATACTTCGGCGCCATCCGCGTCTCCCAAAGTACCGACGAACAATCTCGCTGCTGAACAGAAAGCGCAATCGATGCAGCAGCCTGTCGTCTCTGGCCCAAAGTACACCGGCGAGCCGATCTCAGTTAATCTGAAGGACGTCGACCTGAAAGACTTCTTCCGCCTGATCCATGAGATCAGCGGCCTCAATGTAGTTCTAGATCCAAACGTTCACGGTACCCTGACCATCGTCCTCGACGATGTTCCATGGGACCAGGCGTTGGATATCGTTCTTAAGAATAATGACCTGGCACGGCAACTTGACGGTAATGTTTTGCGAATTGCTACCGTCGACACCTTGAAGAAGGAAGCTGATGGACGCCGCGAAGAGCAGGAGTCAGAAGCGCTGGCCGTGGATAAAGTCACCGTCACCCGCTTCCTTAGCTATGCTCATTCGAAAGATGTCGTCGTCACGTTGAAAAAGTTCCTTACTCAGCGGGGTGACGTCATCTCTGATGACCGTACGAACGCAGTCATCATTTCCGATATCCCTTCGGTCATGCCAGGAATTGACCGCTTGCTTACCCAACTTGATCGCAAGACTCAGGAAGTTGAAATTGAGGCTCGCGTCGTAGCCGCAACCAGGAGCTTCGCACGCGATATCGGAACTCAGCTCGGATTTGGCTGGGGCAATGCTGCTAATGCTGTCGGCGGAGGCACCGGCGCTCCGTCGCCTATTGGAGCCTTCGGAGGAAACCCGCTTTACACAATTATTGGTACGGCTGCTCCGACCCCGACTACTGTCAACCAAATTCCTCTGTTCTCCAACTTGCCTGTTACAAGTCCGACCAGCGGTTTTTCATTTCAGAACAACAGCAACAGTGTTCGGATCGACGCGGTCCTGACGATGGCTGAATCGCGCGGCCTGCTTAAGATTCTGTCGCGTCCGCGGGTCGTAACCCAGAACAACATTCAAGCCATTGTAAAGCAGGGTGTTCGGGTACCGATTGTGACGCAAGCACAGTTGGGCGGACCACCTACCGTGACCTACGTCGATGCTTTCCTGCGGCTGACCGTAATTCCGCAGATCACGTCGGAGAACACCATATTCCTTAACGTGGATGTGGAAAATACGACGCCAGACTTCGGACACGCCATACAGGGTAACCCAACCTTAATCACGCAACAGGCGACGACTCAAGTCCTGGTCACGGACGGCGGAACGGTCGTAGTCGGCGGCGTGATCCAGACCAACAACTCTATCAGTGTTGACCAGGTGCCATTGCTGGGCAGCATCCCGTACCTTGGCAACCTTTTCAAGCGAACAACTGTCAGTACCACAAACCAGGAACTGATCTTCTTCATCACTCCACGAATTATCGAAACTTAAAAAACCCAAGTAGCGATAAAACGCCGCCGGCCTCTGAAGAACCTGTCAGAGTCCGGCGGTTTGAGTTTTTGGGGGATGTTCGGCGGAACAGCTGATTCTTCCGGTCTAAGTTACCTAAAACCGTCGGCGGCTTTCATTCCGTTCAGGACATTTAACTGCCCTGTAATTTGCTTTGCCGAATGTGCTGCAGGCCCGAGACTTGCGTAGTAGTCGAGTATGTTTTGTTTCAAATCTTTAGGAACAACGCGATCGGGTTTCGAAGTTATGCGTTTTAGCAATGCTGCGTATGTTCGATCGGTGAGACGATAGTCCCCTAGTTTGATGAGCTTTCCGGTATCGAGATCTACGTTTGGAAGCGCGGCCAACGTGCCCGAACCAGCAGCCATCTTGTTCAGCGTTTCGCGAAACACATCCACGGTATGGTTAAGGCTCCGAACGTACCAGTCATCGGTATCGAGATTGGGAATCTTTATTGCCAGATCAGACGCGGCGCCAATCTTCGGGACGATAAAGATCAGACCCGCCAACAGATGAGCCCGGAATCCAGGCTCCCGCAATGTGTGCGCCCAGTGACGCTCATAATTTGTCTGCGCGATGCGCTCGGGCCAAAATGCGGTGCGTCTCGTCGTCCGGATCTGGCGGAAATTTATGGCCGTGAAGCACCAGTTCCGCTTCCGCAAACGTCGGGATAAAGCTGCGCACAGACGTGCGATAGCTTCGTAGCGCAGGACGGGTGCGTCCGCGTGCAAAGAGTTCTTCAAGCTCAAATCCGTAAGTATTAATGAAAGCGCGCTCGAGGAACTTTTGAGGCACCTGGAGGCCGATAAAACGCAAATATGCGGGAGGCGCGAATGCCTTGTCGGAGAGTTCGTCGATGTCAAACGCGAACTCAGTTCGAATGTGACCGTGAGGACTCTCGTCATAGGTAACCGACGAACCAAACTTCCGCTTCAAGCTCGGAAACTCAACAGCGGTTGCGGGATTAACCGCCTCCGAGTGACCGATTGTGTCGCCCAGGTAGTGAGACAGAGCTCCGATGGCGAAGGCATATTCATTCATTGTGTGCGCATTGCGAAAAAGCCATCCGATAAAGTCGCCGCTTCGCACGTAATGGGTAAGATCGCTGAAGAATTGCTTGCTGAAGGGGTAGTAACCCATGTCCTGGATGGCCGAACCGCCGTATGCATAGGCATGCGCCTCGCGCAATTGATCTGCGGTCGCTCCGGGGAATCGCGCCAATAACAATGGGCGTATGGAGCCGTTCCATGCGAGGTCGATCAGTTCTTCATGGGTAAGGACGGAGTACGCGGCGGCGTTGGGTGAGCAAAGTATTGCGGTTAACAGCAGCATGATCCCAAAGCGGATTAGTCGCGGAAGTCCTGTCATCCGTGTTCCCTGGCGCATTGGTCCGGGTTGTCGTAGCTTTGATTTGTTTGGAATAGCTAGAGTTGTTCGGCTCTTACGATGAATTCCCACCTCAGGCGGGGGCCGTCTTCATCTGCCTTGGAAGTGAACCACGAAGTCGGTTCCCTGTGTAGCCAACTTGTCGTTGCACATCATAGGTTGGAACGTCCATTTGGAGACGGTGCTCAAGGCCTCCGCATCTAGATCGGGGTGCTCGGAACTTTGAATCTTCAGGGCATCGGTTTTGCCACTCTCAAGGATCATGCCGGTCACAACCACGTCCACCGTGTCTGTTCCCAAGGTGCCCGGTGACGGCTGAGGGGTGGAGATCGCGATTGCGCGACGCCAGGTCTGGCACTGGAACAACTTGTTCCAATGGGATGTGGGTGGAGTAAAAATATTGGGATCCACGGCGCCTTCGTTCATAGATATCTTTTGCTCGATCTCCATGCGCAACGTACCATGCAGGCTTCGCGTGATCAGCGCCGGCTCCAAAAGGTTGCCGACTTTAAAGAAGTCGAGGTTTTCAACCGTCTCGTCTCCCAGTTGCCAATTCAACAGAGTGCCCATTTCCGCGTCCACGCAGAGTTGATTGTGCTGCAAGGTGCTGCCGAACTGGGAGTCGAACAGAATGCATTGGGCAGGACGGCCTAGCACACTGGTGGCGTCGATGGAGTGGATAACGTCCTGCTCATCAAAGCGCCCGAGAAGAACTGGTAACTGCTCCCGCAGTTCGCGCAGCTCCGGAGGTTCTCCCCAGCCGACCGTGGAAGACATGCGATTACCTGAGCGGACTGATATCGCGTGATAGTCGCCAAAGGTCTCTTCTTCGCGGTAACCGGCCGCGCCAGCACCCGTTCGCGAATACGATCCCTCCTTGACGGTGCCGTCGAGGTAATGCACGCGGAACGTGACGACCTGCTCATAGTTCGGAATCGTGCCGGGCAGGCTGACCTGGTTGGCACGCTCCAAAAGGCGGACAGCTTCTTCCCGCAGTTTGACATCTTCAGCAACCAGCGTTGAGGGAAGCGAGCACAGGCAGAGGCAAACAAAAAAGACGAAACGAGACGAAGGGCCGATCATGTGCACCGCCAAGCCCCCATACGGGAGGCCAGATCAGGTCGGATCATATCCCATCCCAAGCAACGGAGCGGGAAGCCAATGTGGCCGCGTCGCCGAGCCTCACTGCTACCGCCGCGGGAGAGTGGCTGTGACCACCGTCCCATTTCCGTCGGATTCTATATCCAGGACGCCGCCTAATTGCCTTAGGCGCTCTCTCATGCCGCGAAACCCTACGCCGAGGCCGTCTGAGGATTTGAGCATTGATTTCTTTCCGTCTGGAATTCCTTTGCCCTGATCCTTAATCTGAAGTTTCACCTCTCCATTGTGTTGGAGAATGCGAACTTCAGCGGAGGGGCTCCCGGAATGTCTATGGATATTGGTCAGGCACTCCTGCACGATCCGGAAAATTGAAATTTCGAGCTCCGGAGAAAGACGTCCGAAATCGGAAGGCAGTTCCAAACTTGCTTTGATCTGACTGCGTTCGGAAAAACCGTCCACGTACCACCGAAGCGCTGAGCCAAGGCCTGCTTCATCGAGCAGCGGCGGGTGCAACAAATGGGAGATGGTACGAATCTCGACATTGATTTGATTTACGAGCTGCGAATTTTCCTGAAGCGCGTTTGCGCCTTGCGGCGTCAGCCTTGAAGACTCCCGCTCGAGAATTGAGCTGTTCATGCTGATGGCTGCGAGCAGTTGACCTACGCTGTCATGCAGCTCGCGAGCTATCCGGCGGCGTTCTTCGTCCTGCATTTGCAGCAGCCGGGCAGAGAGGTGGCGGAGGTTTTCAGTCGCGGAGTGGAGTTCCGCGGTCCGCTGTTGGACACGAGACTCCAGCTCCTCGCGTATCTTTTGATAAGCCTCTTCAGTTTGTTTTCGCTCGCTAACATCGTGGCTCACGCCAACGATCCCGATCATCGTGCCGCCTTCGTCGAAGATAGGAGAGTCGGTCACCCAAGCCACAACAACTGTACCGTCTTTGCGCAACACTTTAAATTCTCCGCTCCAACTCGCCCCAGACTTGAGGAGCGCCATGATTTCTGCGGCGGCGGGTTCGGCTTCAGGAGGAACTGTAATTTTCAAAATGCTTCGGCCTATTACCTCGTCTGCTGACCAGCCATACAACTCCTCTGCAAATGGATTCCAATAAACGATGTTCCCTGCGAGGTCCGTCGCGACGACGGCTTCTTCCATTGCCTCGAGCAACTTTGTTGCGAATGTGGACTGCTCCAGCATGTGTGATCCGCGTTCGGACCGTCTGCCGTCATTTTGCGGAAATGGAATGGTATCCCGGCTCGCCACTTGTCTTCCTCCGTCCTCCGGCACCCTAACCGAGTTGACTAACAGATACGTTAAGCCCAAAAAAGAAATACCACAATGAGACTCTCGAGCCACCGAATAGGATTCATGTTTTCAATAGTTTAGGAATTTGCGAAAGACGCAGTGTTCGACATCGAACCGTCGTCGTTGGGCTCGGCACGAATGCCGATTGGCAAATCTTTGGCTTCCTCATCTTAGGAGAAAGCCCCACATTTTGTTCTATTGACTACCCTCGTCACCTTATTGCAACGCTCGGGGACACGGAGCATGGTAAGAGTTGGTAAAAGCCGGAGAGGATCGGTGTTGGCAAATTCTGTTCTCATCATCGACGATAGCCCAGACATAAGACGGGCGCTGCGCCGCGTGTTCGATTCGAAACCTTCATTGAAAGTGTGCGGCGAGGCCGTCAACGGAAAAGATGGAATCGAAAAAGCGCAGCAACTGAAGCCGGACGCAATCGTCCTGGATATGTCGATGCCCGAAATGGATGGTTTGGAGGCCGCGAAGATACTGACTCGAGTAATGCCATCCGCAGCGCTAATTATGTTCACTAATTTCGCCGGCGATCAATTCCTGAAGCGTGAAGTCTTATCCGCCGGGATCAGGCAGGTAGTTTCCAAACCGGATTCCCAAGGGCTGGTTAGAGCCGTGGAAACGGCGCTGGCGGCTTAGTTTTCTTCAGACGCACATATCTCTTAGGGTTCGGTTTCGTTGGGATTGTTATCGTCCCACTCGTTGCCGCAGGCGCGGCATTTCCAGCCTTTGAGATGAACTGGCAGCGGTAGACCGACCCACAAACTCCCATAGGCGACGGGTTTGTAAATCTCCTGAAAAGTCACATCTAAGGATTTGCACTTGGGGCACTCCGGCTGACGATAGTCCCCCGCGCCCCCGAACTCAAACGTTTCGGGAATAGGTTGATTGAGGATTTCCGTTGCTTCGTCCGCATCTTCAACCTTGACTTGGAGTTTGATGCCTCCCACGGCATTGGACCAGAGCCAGTCAAGGCGTACCAAATTGTCGTCCAGCAAGACGCTTTCAATTCCGCTGGAATTCAGATTGCCTTGTGCCAGCAGGGCTTCGGGCAGGTCTCTAAACTTGGCAATCGTAACCATTTCACGGTACTCGACTTCTTCGCCTGAGGTGGTTGCCGGCGGAATTAATTTTCGGCGTTGGAGTTCGTCGTCCAAAGCACGCTGTGCAATATCCGTGAGCGCAGATCGATTTCGAGCGGATTGAAGTAATTCGTCATCCGCCTGATCTGAATAAATCTTAGCGAGACGTTGAAGCTCTCTTTCGGGGTCAATGGTGGGCATCGCGAAACGAATGATACTGAAATGGATTTACTTGTCAATCGACGAGCACAGAAACAGAACGGCCCGTGCTGTTACACACGGGCCTTTCCGGTGGACTGGTTGGGATTGACCAAGAGGTGGTCACTCATCGTGGCTACCTTCGGCGGAACTTCCGGGTCGTTTTCCAGAAACCCAGCGCGACCTTACGCCGAGCGGAATTCGATCCTCACTCACGGATAGTTGCGAAGCACTCAGAGCGACCGCTCTAAGTCTCAGCCACCTCACCTGGTCTTTTGGATCTACCACTACAATCAGAACTTGTCATCCGACCACCTCCTTTCCGGTGTAACTGCAGAGTAAAACGAAATGGATTCAGGAGTCAATATGCGAAGGAGGTTCCATGCATTTCTGTCCTCCTGAGCAGAAAAATAGGGTCCCTAATAGACAAGGGACCCCGATTGCTGTAGGACTCCAGTTCCTGCTAGTTCATTGCTGAGGCGCTCTCGGTTTCGTTGGCTGGCTGCATCACCACGCCATCGAAAGCGGTTGCTCCCAGGAAGCGTCCATGGACAACGGTGACGCTGTGCAATGGGTACCCGGTATCGGGTCCACGATTCCAGTTGCGGCCGCCATCTACGCTTTCGAAGATGACGCCCGTGGCAATGCTGGTGGCCAATAAGCGGTTGCCAGATTCGTCATAAGAAATCGAGCTTATGTTGGAATCGGGTAAGCCGTTATAGCTGCGCTGCCAGCTGAGGCCAGAATCAGAACTGCGATATGCACCCTGTCCGGAGGCGATCAGGATTTGCTGGTCCGGGGTAATCGTCACGCCCCGAACGTTCATAACGTAAGACGGCAGGCTGGACTGTTTCCATGACATTCCGCTGTCTGTGGAGACGAGGACGTTGGTGCGGCTTGCAGCCACAACCAGCTCATCGTTGCTCTTCACCGAGACTAAGTCGACTTTGCCCATAACCGGACCACCGCTCCAGCTCTTGCCGGCATTGGTTGAGGTAAACAAGCCCGCGGATGTTGCGGCCATCCACCGTTTGCGCCCGATTTCAACATCACTCACGTGCACATCAAGAGTGGACCGGACAGCAGTTGTCCTGGCTACGGCGGTATTTTTTGTGCCCTTCTTTACCGTGCGCAATGCAGTCTTCTCATTGATTACAGTATTGATCGGATGCCATGCGCTGCCATTTGCCGGCAACAGAAAAATACCGTGATTGGTTCCGGCAACGAAGTCACCGGTAGCAGTCTGTTTCAGCGAAAAGACATCACGATCGCCGAGCCCGGTGCTCTTCTGGACCCAATGGTCTCCGTGGTCGCCGCTAGAGAAAACGCCCCCTAATTCCCGATTGTTGACCAAACCAACGAGAATCATATTGGGGTCATTCTTGTCCGCCACGATTGAACTTACAAAGCGGTGAGCGTAGCCATGATTCGAAGCGGTCAATGTCTGCACGCCGTCGTCACTGGCAAGCACTCCAGCGCGATCGGTCGCCAGAAGCACCCTTTGCGAATTGCGGGGATCGACCAAAACATCGTTGACTACCACTTCAGGACTGCTGACCTGCTTCCATGTCTTGCCCTGGTCCATAGTCTTCCAAAGACCTTCGGTGGTGCCGGCATAGACAATCTGCGGATTGCTCGGGTCTTGCTTCAGCACGCGCGTACGGCGTGCCGAAAACGGAATGCCCTGAATCTTATGGAACTGCTGACCAGCGTTTTCGCTCTTATAGATTCCCGAGCAGGCGCTGGCGAATACGACCGAAGAATTCGTCGAATCGACAATCATCGAGAATACGTCTGAATCGTCGATCAAACCTCTGTCCTTATTGATGTGTTCCCAATTCGCGCCACCATCTGAAGTCTTCCACGCCAGGTGCCAAGTACCCGCGTAGATCACAGACGGATCTTTCGGGTCGATGGCAAGTGATTCGATATTCTTGATTTCCTGGGAAGGAGGCGAAATCTTCTGCCAGTTTTGGCCGCCGTTTACGCTGCGAAATACACCGTCTAACGCGCCGGCAACCAACGTTTGAGGATCAGAGGCAGAAATTGCGAAGGCACGAACTGATTTGCCGTGCATCCCTGGTAAAGTCTGCCAGGTCTTGCCGCCATCCATGGATCGGAACACATCGCCGGCCTGCTGATTCTGCACGCTCCAGGCGGCTACAAACATGGTGTTCGAATCCTGGTTGCTGATTGCAATGCGGTCAAGAACGTAGTCGTCGGTATCGCCTAAGTGGGCGAAACGTGTCCAGCTGTGGCCACCATCCTCAGAGAGAAAAAGCTTACCGGTGCTGTTTCCGAGGAAAATGCGGTTTGGATTGTGAGGATCATAGCTCAGGCTGCGAACGTCGCCGCCGTCCGGACCCAGGACTGTCCACTGGCCAGCCCAAAGAGCGCTAGTGCATAAGAGCAGGACTGATATTAGAATCAGTGACTTACGTGAAGGTCGATGCATGATAGATAGTTCTCCCCTGTGGCGCCCAATATACGCCTGTCGGGCCACAGAGTGACAGGTTTCTCGGGGGTCAATCAAGATTACGTTAGGACACGCTAATCCGAGCATGAAAAATGGCCGACCGGGTTGGCGCCCGGCCGGCCATTTAATTTACTGGGCGGCTTTTTTCTTTTTAGCCGCTGGCTTGGGATGGTCAGGTATGGCCATCACTTTAGACTCATCCACGGTTTGAGTTCCCTCTCCCGAGAAGGTTGCGCCTGCTGGAACGATCCAGTACTCGGCCGTCTTAGTTCCACCGCTGCCGGTCCGAACTTCGATACGGCTAGGATCGATTCCCTGCTTGGCTTCGCCACCAGAGAGATAGGCCTTAGAGTTCACAGCCCGCTCGGCTGCGAGGTTCTTCCGCTTCTCCGTCGGATCAGCGTTGCCAACGATCACCAGTTTTGAATCTGGATCATGTTGTAAGCGCGAAGCCACGTCGTCGAGGATCGCCTTGCAAGTGTTATCCACGCGCCACGGTTTAACCGGGTTCGGGAAGTCGCACTGGCTCAGCTTGCTGGACTCAGGCACGGCCGCTGGTGGTGGCGGATTCTCTATCGTCACCTGAGTCGTGACCGGGGTGCTCAATCCGCGTTGGTCGGTGCAAGTTGAATTTACGGTGATGGTTCCTGGCGCCGCGCCGGTCGTGTTCAGCGTTGCGTTGCTGCCATCGCCACTGATGTTGCCTGCGCTTGCCGTCCAACCGCTCACCGTTACAGGAACGTTGTCAGGGCTGGTGCAAGTGCAAGAGATGCTCACCGTGCCGCCGGCCTGGAGGCTGGTCGGGTTGGCGGTGCAAGACATTGTTGGAGGATTCCTTGGCGGCTCTTTCACAGTAAAGTTAGCCGTGGCGGTCGCCTCGTTGTTCTTCTTTTTCTTAGGATCGGTAACATGCACGGTCACGGTGCAAGTGCCGGCTGTTGCGCCGTTGGTGTCGATCGATGCGGTGGTACCGTTTCCGGTGATCTTTCCGCAGGTACTCATCCAGTCATACTTCAAGGTATGTTTCGGATCGAAGTTAGTTGCGGTCGCTGTAGCAGTCAGAGGCTCACCCACCATAACCTCGGAGGGTTGTACCGAAACAGTTGCGGCAGGAATGGCGGTTTCGGGGTAATCAAGATTAACCACGATGCCGGTACGAAGCCGCACGCCCTCCAAAGCCACGTGTCGCAGGCTGGGGAATGATTGGCTTGCGTAATTCACAAAATTCTGGTGGCCCCATACATAATCGGCCTCAAAAATTCGCCACGCGAATCGCTTGGTAAGGCTCAAATCCATACCACCGCCAAGGACCGCGCCGATTCCGTAACGAGTCGAAATTTGAGGCGGCTGCAGGCGATTCGCACTCAACAATGTGTGTAAAAACATGCTGAGGCCTTCAGTGCGGTATTCCAGACGAGGACCCACGGATAGTGTGGATTCGTTGGCTTGGTCACTCCAGTTATGACCGAAGTCCCCTTCCAGTCCCAAGTGCGGGATGAAGTTATATGTAACGCTGGCTCCGACGCCGTAAGGCATGGATTGAAGCTTCACAGAAATCGGATTGTCAACAGATTGACAACAGGCTGGGACATAGGCGCCCGGGTTCAACCATTGATACCCGAGGAAAATCTCTACCTTGGGAGTGGCGTCATCCTGCGCCAGGGCGCTGGTAGACAACATTACTGCGGTGAACAGTATGGCAAGCACGACCAGGGTGATGCTTGCTTTCGGACGTACTAACATGGATTTCCTCCGCGACTCGATTTGAACGGGGCCCTACCACCAATAAAGTTGTACTGTATTGATTCCGTGGAATGATCGCAAAAAAGAACAACAGACGCAACTTCTAATTGCAGGGTTGCCTGCACAATTGAGGTCGCATTGGTTCATAATGTAAGAAGTACCGAAACAGCTTACAAGATTACAGGTCGTTAATCCAACTAGCTACTGTCAAGAATGACAGCAGCAAGCCGTCTCAAAGTGAGCAGGGAGAACCGGATCCCAATAATGACAACTTCAACCATGACCCAGGGAAAAGTATTGATCGTTGAAGACGAGGAAAATGAGCGCACAGGTCTTGCGGAGCTGGTCTCTGCATGGGGCTACCGCGTGGAAACGGCGATTGACGGCGCCGACGGTCTCGAAAAGGTTTCGCAGTGGGCACCCTCCATTGTCATCAGCGATCTTAAGATGCCGCGTCTCGGAGGGCTGGAGCTGCTGGAACGCATCGGTGCCGATGGCAACACCATGGCCGTCATTGTGGTAACAGCCCAGGGCACTATCGATACCGCTGTGCAGGCCATGCGCATGGGCGCTTACGATTACATTACCAAGCCCATTGATACCGATCGCCTTCGCACCATCTTGCAGAATGCTTCGGAACTGCTGGGTACTCGGGTCGAGCTCGAAGTAACCCGGCGGAAACTACGCGATGCGGGATCCCTCGGCTCTCTCGTAGGTCCTTCGAAAAAAATGCAGGAGATTTTTCGGTTGATCGAAATGGTTGCGCCCAGCACTGCGTCAGTTCTGATAACAGGAGCGAGCGGGACCGGCAAGGAACTGGTGGCCCGCACTATCCATGACCTGAGTCCCCGCCGCAACAAACCATTTGTGCCAATTAACTGCGCTGCGATTCCTGAGACGCTGATCGAAAGCGAGATTTTCGGACATGAGAAAGGAGCGTTCACCGGAGCACTTGAGCGCCGCACCGGGTGTTTTGAGCTGGCGGAGGGCGGCACCCTGCTCTTGGACGAAATTGGGGAGATGCCAGTGGCGACCCAAGCCAAACTACTGCGGGTGCTGGAAGACAGGAAGCTTCGCCGACTTGGAAGTAAGTCTGAAACTACGGTAGACGTCCGTGTGCTAGCGGCCACCAACAAGGTTCCGGAAGACGCCGTGGCTAGGGGGGAATTGCGCAACGACCTTTACTACCGGCTTAACGTCTTCAATATCCATATGCCGCCGCTGCGAGAGCATAAAGAGGATGTGCCGGAGCTATTGCAAAACTTATTGATGGAAGTAAACACAAAGCACGGGAGGAAGGTTGCGGCGGTTAGCGAGGCGGTGTTGAACCTGTTTCGAAATTACGCCTGGCCGGGTAATGTTCGCGAAATGCGCAACACATTGGAGAGAGCGGTGATTGTGTGCGACGGCGCTGTAATTGAGACAAAGCATCTGCCCCCCGGATTCGGTCATATTGCCGCCCGGCCCCCGGTTAACGATCCCGATTCGATTCATCTGGGTATTGGCACCACCGTTCAGGAAGCGGAGAGGCAGCTCATTTTAAAAACGCTGGAATCAACGAACAACAACAAGACCAGAGCCGCGGAGATTCTTGAAATCAGCCTTAAGACTCTGCATAACAAGCTGAAGGAATATGGCAGCGCCGAAGCGGCGTCCGGCAAGGAAGAAATCGCGGAGGCCTAGGCAATTTCGGTTGGCCTCGTTCGCGGCCGGTATTTCCACGTTGAATTGAATATGAGCCGAAGGACTCAAATCGTCCTCACCGTCACTTTCATGGCGGCCGTGTTGGCTTCTGTCTTTTCCTATATTTATATCTCGCGATTGTTACAGCAGAGCATAGTTAACTCGCGCCAAACCGCCATAAATCTGACTTCTCAGCTGGCCTATGTGGCCGATAACGCGGTTCCGGATCTGACCAGCACTCGAGTCGATACCAACAACCCGATGGCTGTTCGGGCATCGCTTGCCGACTACCTTGGCACGGATCGCGACTTGAACATGCTGATTGACTCCGTCTCCCGGGATTGGCCAACCGTCCTGGATGCGGCCATTGTCGACGTGAATGGAAAGGTGATTCTCCACACCAGGCCTGAGTTGATTGGCAAACAAATCACGGACCGTCCCGATTTTGCCCTTGTAGAGGATGCCAGCTTCCGGCGGAAACTCCGATTGTTGTACAAGGGGCCAGCTGTCTATGACGTGCGAATGCCGATTGAGATGGGTGGATCTCCGTTTGGAAGCGTTCGAGTGGGGGTCTCTTCCGTATTTTTGAAGAATGAACTTACTCCTACACTGCAACGCGCAACGATCGCGGCGGCTACAGCAATTTTGTTCTCCTTATTGGTGGCGGCAGGGCTTTCGAGGCTGGCTTTGGGTCCCCTGGAGCGAATCAGTCGCACGCTGGACAGTGTATCCGCTGGCGCCGCCGATGCGGTTCTCGAAGAGGATCCTGGTCGCGACGAATACGGCTTGGTGACGTTGAAGATCGCGCACCTTGACCGCCAGATGCGCGACGCGAGAGAAATCTTCTCGGCCTTGAAGGACAACGTTGACCAGATCATGGCCAATCTCCAAGACGGGCTCATGTTGTTCACGCGCGATTCTAACGTGGTGCTAGTCAGCGCCTCGGTGGAACGCTTCCTTGGGCGTCCCCGGCGTGAATTATTGGGGAGGACAGTGAAAGAAATTTTCTCTCCAGATTCCACGCTCGGATCTCTTGTGCTCGATGCTTTTCGGCTTCGGCATCCCTTTGAGCAGCGCGAGATTGAATCTGCCAACGGAAGACGGGCGCAGGTGTCACTCGATTTCATCCAGGAGCAGGGAACACCGATCGGGGCTTTGCTAACCATGCGGGATACGGAATCGGCACGGCGGATCGAGGATGAAATTGAAATGTCCCGGCGTTTGTCTGCCAGTGGCCGTCTGACCCGGGGCGTGGCTCATGAAGTTAAGAATCCAATCAACGCGATCGTTCTCCACTTGCAACTATTGCAAAACAAATTGCAACAGATTGATCCTGATACGCGACGTCACATGGACATTATCGACAGCGAAATCCACCGCCTTGACCGGGTGGTTCAAGTTCTCGTCGATTTCACGCGGCCGCGCGACCTCCATCCCGAAGAAGTAGATTTCCGACGGTTATTGGAAGACGTCGTGACGTTAGCGGCCCCGGACGCGGAACAACAAAATGTAAAGATCACGCGTGAATTTTCTTCTGAACCTCTAGTGGTGAAGGTTGACACTGATTTCATGAAACAAGCCATTCTGAACGTGATTCTCAACGGGGTGCAGGCAATGCCGCGGGGCGGGATACTGAATATATCGTCGCGCCGCGAGGACGAAATGGTCGTCACCGGCATTCGGGATCAGGGCAACGGAATTCCCCCGGAAGTGCAGGAGAAGATGTTCGAACTCTATTTCACCACCAAGAAGAACGGGACCGGCATTGGGCTTGCGCAAACATATCAAGTGATGCAGTGGCATTACGGATCCGTAGATTTCGAATCGATTGCAGGGCGGGGAACGACCTTCACCCTTCGAGTGCCTCTGGTTGTGTCTCCGCAAGATTCGTTGCAGGAGAAGGCCGAAGCGCAGGAACCTCGCTCTGTATAGCGTCAGAAAGCTGAGAACCCCATGGTCCTGGCGTTGGTGTTAGCCGTTTGCCTGCAACTGCGGGACGCACCTCCGAGCGTGGCGGAGACTCCGCGGCCTGACGAATCAGTTCTCGTAGCGCAGGTTGTTCCACCAGCGACAGATCAAACTCCGCCGTCCTCGGCGCAAACGCAACCTGCGCCGCCAGCAAAAGCCCCGCCAACGCCGGCGCACAAGAAAAAACACAAGACGGCAGCCAAGGCTCCACAAAATGTAGTCGTGCAAAATGGGAGTACTTCAGATCCTTCGACCCAATTCTCCACCGCGCTTTCGCCCGAGCAAGCATCCCGCGCGAAACAAGATACCGCCGGCCTCTTGGCCAAAGCCGACGCCAACCTTCAAGGATTGTCTGGACATCAGCTCAACGCGAGCCAGCAAGACACTAGCGCGCAGGTGCGCAGCTACATGCAGCAAGCCAAGGCCGCGGAGCAGTCTGGCGATCTGCAGGGCGCTCACAATCTCGCGCTCAAAGCGGTTCTTCTGTCGAACGAACTGGTGAAGAAGTGATTTGAAAATTCGGGGTGGGTAGGCCCTGGCTGCAGCAGGGCGTAAATATTGCAAGTGAATCAGCGGCCCGACTGAAAGTCGGGCACTCCCGGTGTCGTTTCAGATGCACACCGCGAACTGGAAGCAGGCATCCCTACTCCAAAAATCTTTGTGCTATAGACTGGCGCAATGACGGATCGCGGTGAAAAAAATTTGCTTGCGGTCCCAGTTCGTCGATCCTTTTGGCATTCGGTTGCGTTCATCGTTCTTACCGCTCTTCTGCTGCGACTCGCGGTGATCACAATTGGCCACACGTACCGCATTACTCCGAGGCGAGATCACTTTCAGTTTGGATGGGAAATGGGGCGCATCGCCCGCTCGATTGCAACTGGACACGGCTTTGGTTCGCCCACCGATCTCGACACTGGCCCCAGTGCATGGGCGCCGCCGGTTTATCCGTACATTCTGGCCGGAGTTTTCAAATTGTTTGGTGTCTATAGCGCCGCCTCGGCGTTTGCGATCCTGGCTTTTAACAGCCTCTTCGCGGCGCTTACCTGTCTCACAATTTATGGCATTGCACTGCGCATCTATGGAAGCGCGGTCGCTCGAGCCGCGGCCTGGACCTGGGCAGTTTTTCCGTACGTTATTTATTGGCCGACTCGCGTTGTGTGGGAAACCAGCTTCACTACATTCCTGTTAAGCCTGGCGTTGCTGCTAACCCTGCGTATGGGCGATAGGCCGCTACGCCATCACGCGTGGATTCTTTTCGGGGCACTCTGGGGACTGATTATGTTGACCAATACAGCGCTGGTCAGCATGCTTCCGTTTTGTGTGCTGTGGATTCTTTATCGCCGGGGCCTTACCCGCGAACACGTTCTTGGCGCTGTACTTTGCGTTTTCGCGGCCGTAGTGATCGTAAGCCCCTGGATCGTTCGCAACTACGTCGTCTCCGGCAAATTCATTTTCGTTCGGGATAATCTGCCCCTTGAATTGCATATGGCAAACAATCAGGAATCCTCGGGGCTATGGACCCGCAATGAGCATCCTGGAAATGACGACGCGGCCATGCACGAGTTTCAAAGACTTGGAGAAATCAAGTTCATGGAGAGCAAGCGCGAGGAATTTCAGGAGTTCGTCCGCAACCATCCTGGCGAGTTTGTTTGGTTTACTGTGAAACGGGCATTCTACTTTTGGTCTGCTCCTCCATCGCTGACGATCACCTCGAATGGCTACGATCTGGGAATTGCGCGACACACCGGATTCCTTCTCGGCACCGTTCTCGCATTTGCAGGACTCTGGTTGACTATTCGCAATCGCATATGCGGCGCGCTTCTGTTGGCGTGTTTTTTGCTGATTTATCCGCTGCCTTACTACATGGTCCAACCATTTCCGCGGTATAAAGCTCCCATCGAACCGGAGATGATCCTGCTGATCGTTTATCTTTTCTGGGAAGCGAAACAGGTTCAGCTGCGTTTTCCATTCGGCAAAGCTTCTATTTAGGTCTCAGAATTTGAAGACTCGCACCCCTCTCATTTAAATTGGATCGTGCGATCCATTCTGCAACAACGTCCGCTGCGATTCGTTTTTGCCGCTAACATGATTTCCATGTTGGGCAGCGGCATGAACTCCGCCGCCGTTGCCTGGTACATACTGCAAGCCACCCACTCTGAAGTTGCACTCGGTACGTTCGCGGTTTTACAGACGATCCCTGCGATATTTCTTCTTCCGTTCACCGGGGTCGTCATCGATCGTGAAGACCGCCGCCGGCTGGTGATGATGCTCGACGCCGCCCGGGCGGTGATCATCCTAGTGGTTGCGCTACTGGCGTTTTCCGGAAAAGTAAAAGTTTGGGAAGTTTATCTGATGAACACGCTGGTGGCGGCTGGTTTCTGGATGTTCTGGCCGACCATTACCGCGCTGATCCAGGAGCTCACCCCTGGCGAAGAATTCGTGCATGCCAATACTTTCCTGCTGGCTGGCATCCAGGGCGGCTGGCTGATTGCTGGATCAATTGTAGGATTCGTCTACAACCGCATTGGATTGGGCGGCGTGCTGCTCATCGATTTTTCCACCTACTTGATTTCCTTTCTGTGTTATTTGGCGGTGCGAAAAGGGCGTCATGTTGTGCCGCGTCCACAGGAGTTGCTGTCTGATATTGCCGCGGCGGAAACTGCGGTCCAGCGTTTCTTCCGCGAATTGCGCGAGGGGTTGGTGTTTCTGCGAGGTAATCGAAATCTCATTTTTCTCGGGATCAGCTGGGCGCTGTTCCTGGGCGCGATGATGACGGGCGTCGTTGTTACCGCGCCGTTAAGTGACAACGTGTTCCATGCGGGGGCGGTTGGTTATGGATGGCTCAATGCGGGCTGGGGAACGGGAGCATTTTTCAGCGCCCTGTATGCTCCGGCAGCAATCGCCTTCTTGGGGGCCCGACGGTCTATCGCGATCTCGATGGGAGTGCTTGCGGTCGCGATGACCCTGGTTCCTCTTTCCCCGTCGCTTGCGATTGCGGTGGCGATCTACGGAATCATGGGCACCGCGCGAGGACTAACCGGCGTGGCAAATAACACCAGCATCATGGAAATGGTTCCGCAACATTTCATGGGACGCGTGCAAAACACGTTCTATTTCGCCGGAACGGTGTTACAGGTCGTGATCGGATTTCTAGTGGGCGCGGTCGCTCAATACAATTTAGTCGCTGGATTCGCGATCATTGGAATGGTGTACGCCATTGCGTTCATCAGCGCGATCTGGCCGGTGGCTGGCATCGCTCGGGCGGAGAGCGTCGGCGCCTCTGAGTAGCGCAATCGAGATTGCAGATTTTAGATTGCAGATTTTAGATTGAACGTCCAATGTAGCCTTTCTCCCTTAAGCCAGGATTTTCAAATCCGCAATCTTAAATCACAAATCTAAAATCGTTCTCCTGCTGTATTCTCTTTATCGGTTCAGAAGGAGCCTGCATGTCATTCAGCCTTGAAGGCCGCACTGCGGTCGTTTTCGGAGTCGCTAACAAACGCAGTATCGCCTGGTCTATCGCTCAAGGACTCCACGCTGCGGGCGCGAGGTTGGCGATCACATATCAGAACCCGCGGCTCGAGCAGGAGGCGAAGGACTTGATCCTGTCGCTGCCGGGCGCGGAGGCATTCATGTGCGATGTCTCTAGCGATTCGGAAATTGATCGCCTGTTTGTCCAATTAAAAGAGCGCTACGGGAAGCTGAACGTCTTGGTCCACAGCGTTGCGTTCGCGCCCGCCGATGAATTGAAAAATGATTTCGTCAATACAACGCGCGAGGGATTCCGAATCGCGCACGATGTGAGCGTCTATTCGCTGATTGCCGTATCGCGAGCCGCGGCTCCTTTGATGGAGGATGGCGGCAGCATCATTACTATGACTTACTACGGCGCTGAAAAAGTCGTGCCGCATTACAACGTAATGGGAGTGGCCAAAGCCGCTCTCGAGAGTTCGGTGCGTTATCTCGCCTACGATTTGGGCCGGCGAAAGATTCGGGTAAACGCCATTTCCGCCGGACCGATCAAAACACTCGCGGCCCGCGGAATTTCCGGGCTCGGCGAGATGATGAAGTCCCATGAAGAACGTGCTTGTTTGCTGCGTAACGTTGATGTCGCTGAAGTGGGCTCGACAGGCGTGTTCCTGGCTTCCGACGCCAGTTCAGGAATTACCGGAGAAGTAATCCACGTGGACTGCGGGTATAACATCATGGGCTTCTGAGTCATTATGTTTATCCGCAGCTGAAAACGACAGTTACCTGTTCTTTCGAATGCCTCTTCGGCATAATACGTCTTCCATGGCTGCAACTCAACACTGTAAGGCGCTTCGATTCGTAGCCGCTTTCACCCTAGTGACAATTTGCGTGTCCGCTCAAACCGCAAGAAGTAACGCGGCGGGCGTTACCAATGCGGAATATGAGGTCTTCTCCGCCTACATTGTTGGTTCGTTCGTCGGACAAGTCGCGAAAGAGCGAATTGACCGCCCCGTGTTTCAGGTCGTAATCGTGGACAGAACGAAGTCTGACAAAGAGGACATCGACGCGGACATGCCATGGACGAAGATTGAAGCGCATCTGCAAAAGGAGGCACCGTCACTCCGTCGAGAGACCATCAGCAGTTTCCGTGAAGCGAACCTGCGGCAGGGAGACCTAGGTTTTAGCTTTCACCTGCCTGTGCCTTATAAGCTCGTTTCCTTGCCCAGCATCGACTCGATTTTCAATAACGGACGCGGTTGGCCAGAGTATAACCAGCGCTATCCGGGGTCTCAGGGCTTTCTCGCGTTATCGCGGGTTGGCTTCAGCTCTGACGAGAAGCAGGCCGTTTTTTATGCCAGCAACACGTGTGGCTCATTGTGCGCTACTGACGCATACGTGGTGATGGAGAAAGGCGAAGCGGGCTGGACCGTCGTAAAAGAAGTAATCGTCCGGCTATCGTGAGCAAACGTCCCGCAGAGATTGCCATAACTGTTGAAATATCGCAATTGCAGCTGACCGGACGTTGAGTGAAATGTCTGAGCTCGTGAGGTAACGGGCGAAGCCTTCAACGTTCGCGCTTCTAATTCAAGGCCCTCGTTATCCCGAGCATCGAGACAGCTCATTAGTCCCGAAGCTGATCCGGACCCGCCTTTCATTTTCTTCAATTCTCTCCAGAGAAATCTCAATATCGCGTTCTTTTGCGAAGCGGGCAAACTTCTCTCCCCACTCAATCAGCAGAATGCTGTTGTCGCCCATCAGATCGTCCAGACCCAACGTCTCGAGCTCTCGTTGGGTATCGACCCGGTAAAGATCGATGTGATAGAGCGTGGCCGTTGGCCCGCTGTATTCGTGAACCAGAGTGAAAGTCGGGCTTGTGACTTCATCTTCGCTTGCCGCCCCGAACCCGGCAGCAATGCCCTTCACCAAAGTAGTTTTCCCAGCGCCTAGATCACCGCGCAACAAAACCAATTTAGGAGGAAACATGCTTGCTGCGAGCTTGCGGCCGAGGGCGGTGGTTTCTTCGGCTGAATGTGTGGTGAATTCCTGGATGTCCATCGTGGCGTTTCATTCTATACAGCCACGAGACAAGAGAAGTTTATTGGTTTTTTGCAGGTGCAAATTGGGTGGAGCGGATCCCCATGAAGCTGCGATCGGAGACCGCATCGACCACCATGCGCAAGGTGCGGTGATCGTCGTCCCCTAAGGCGATAAAGCGGAATGGTTGCAGGATCCCATCGCGAGCCTTACCCATAGGATTCAACATTTCCGCCATTCCCTGCACTGGGCCGGATTGAGTCTGAAACGCAACTTCAACAAAATCCCCGTGGTCCAAGGCTTTGGGAAGCCTCAACAATCCCCCGGTGATGGATATGGTCTGAAGTTTAGCCTTGGCGCGCTGTCCATCTTCTAGGGTAACCAAGGCTGAGATGGCGCTTCCAACGTGGACTCGAGTTGCGCGACGATCCGATTGGGGCTGGGGGAAATGTGTCATAAGGAAGCGACTATCTCATGACCGGAGGTTACTGGGCAGATTACGGAAGCGCGTGTCCGGATTCGAGGGGTTGCGGGGCTGGGCCTTATTACCGCCGCCCGTCGTTGGTCCTTCGTCGTTGGTCTTTGGCCCGCCACTCTAGATTTGAGGAGCTTGTCATTCCGAGCCCGGATGTCTTCTCGAACGCTAAAAGCTGAGCGCGAGGAATCTGCTTTTCTGGCGAAGCTTCCGGCATCTCATTCGCCGATCTCGACAACCTTCTCCGGCGCCGCAGCCCGCACCCTCCTGAACGCCTCCGGCAACGCCGTGATCAAGTCCGTCGCAACGAGCGAGTGCTCACCCATAGTTTCTTTGGCAACGTCCCCGGCGAGCCCATGAAGATGAACGGCTGCGATCACTGCCTCGACTACTTTGGCGGGATGCTGCGCAATCATCCCGGACACCATGCCCGTAAGAATGTCGCCTGTGCCGCCAGTGGCCATGCCGGGATTGCCGGTCGTGTTCACCCATACTTCCCCGTCCGGTTTCGCGATTAGAGTCCGGTTACCTTTTAGTACGACAATCAAACTATGATCCGCCGCGAATGCCCGGGCAATTTCGATACGATCCCGCTGCACGTCGGCGATGCTGCAACCTGCGAGTCGCGCCATCTCGCCGGGATGTGGAGTGATTACGAGTTCGCGGCCGGCACGGTTCAGTTCGCCAGCTTCTCCTTCAAAGGCATTCAGGCCATCTGCATCCAGCACAATTGGGATCCTTGCCGTGCGGACCAGCTCGCGCACGCATTCCGCAGTTTCTGAATTTCGCGAAACTCCCGGGCCGATCGCGAGGACGGTCTTGCCCTTGGCCAATTCCTCGATGTGTTCCAAAGCGTTCAACGCAATGCTACCGGCCTTCGTTTCCTCTAAAGGTTCGGTCATGAGCTCGGGATGAAACCCTGCCACGGTAGGCAAGACGGATAGCGGGATTGCCGCCGTAGACAACCCTGCTCCAACTCGCAGCGCTGAAAATGCCGCCATCGCCGCCGCGCCGGATTTTCCAAGAGAACCGCCAATTACCAGGACATGCCCGAAGTTCCCTTTGTTGGAATCGGCTGGCCGTGGCCCAACCAAAGGCGCAATGTCGCGAGCCGTGATTACATTGAGATTCAGCGACGAGACAATTGCTTCATCGGGAGATCCAATGGGCAAAATTACGATCGGCCCATTGGTGAGATTTCCGAAGATGTGAGCCGGGCGGGGAGCGGTGAAGGTAACGATTGCGTCGGCACGAGCCAGGGTTCCAGTTTGCTTGACGGTCGCATCCGCGTCGGCTCCGGAGGGAATGTCCACGGCGACGACGGACGCAGCCGAGCCTTTAGTCGCTGCGATAGCTTCGGCATACAGTTCGCTAACTGGCGGATGGAATCCAGTTCCAAGAATCGCATCAATCAGGATGTCGGACTTGAATAACGATTGAGATTGGTCTCTTTTGAAGTCTTCGCTCGATCGTACGATTACCGGCGGGATGGGAAGCCTGCTGAACATTTCCGCCGCATCGCCGCGCAATTCGGAAGGATCCGCGAGAAGCAGAATTTGAATATTCTTCCCCGCACTCACGAGTTTCCGTGCGGCTACGAACCCGTCGCCGCCATTGTTACCCTTGCCGCAAATCACGCCGATGGTTTTGGCAGACGGATACTTCTCCAGCACAAAGTCAGCAACCGCGCTGCCGGCATTTTCCATGAGCGTCAGCGATGGAATGCCGAAGCGTTCACTGGTCACGCGATCGATTTCACGCATTTCAGCCGCGGATACTATTTTCATGATTGAACTTCGCAGACCTTAACTCTAAAACAAAAAGCCCCGCTTGCAGGGGGCAGTATCGAACCTCGCAAACTCACGAATGCACTACCACTAAGAACACGAAGTCACACAACAGCCGCACACAAAAACCTCCGTGTTCTTCGTGGTTCACTTCTTATTAAAAGCTAATCTCCCGTTACCAGCGGCACCTTGGCCGCGTTCATGATCTGGACCTTGCTGTGCTTGCGTCCGTAACCGAAATAAATAGCCAGACCAATTATCAGCCACACAATCAGCCGGAGCAATGTCCAACCCGACAGAGAGACAATCAAGACACTGCAAAAGAGAATGGACAAAATCGGGACTAGGGGCACGAGCGGTGTCTTGAAAGGCCGTTTCAGTTCCGGATGAGTGCGTCGCATCACCCAGACTCCAAGGCTAACCAGCACAAATGCGAGCAAGGTGCCTACACTGGTCATCTCATCCAAGATATTCAGCGGAATCAGCGTCGCTAGCAATGCAACAAAGACTCCCACCACAATCGACGTGATATATGGCGTGCGGAAGCGCGGATGAATCTTGCTGGCCCACGGCCACAGCAGTCCATCCCGTGACATGGAATAGAACACTCGCGACTGGCCGAGCAGCATCACAAGCATCACCGTAGCCAGTCCGGCGAGAGCGCCTAGTTCTACCATGAACGTGGCCCACTGTTGTCCGGCTACGCGAATGCCGACCACGACGGGGTCGGGGACGTTGAGTTCACTGTATGGAACCAATCGGGTGAGTAAACCCGAGACCAAAATGTAGAGCACCGTGCAGATGACGAGCGACCCGAGAATGCCCAAGGGCATGTCCTTCTTCGGATTTTTGGCTTCCTGCGCCGCAGTCGAAACGGCATCAAATCCTATATAGGCGAAGAACACCACTCCTGCGCCTCGCAGAATGCCCGACCATCCAAAGTGCCCTCTCTCGCCGGTGTTTGCGGGAATAAAAGGATGCCAGTGATTTGGTTGCCAGGCATGGGACATCAGGAATGCCGTCGCCAGCGCGATGAACATGCACACAACAGCTACTTTCAAGATCACGATCGCGGTCGTGAAATTTGCCGATTCTTTGATTCCGATCACCAGAATCGTCGTGATCACCAAGATCACTAAAAAGCCCACATAGTCGTATTTCAAATGTACGGCTATGCCGAATAACGTGAAATTTGAGGTGGGTATTGCGGGCAGACTCCAACCGATATCGTGGAGAAAAGCCCGCAGGTGGCCGCTCCATCCAACCGCAACCGTGGCCGCGCCGAAGGCATATTCCAAAATCAAATCCCAACCGATGATCCACGCCGTCAACTCGCCGAGCGTAGCGTAAGAGTACGTGTAGGCGCTGCCCGCGATGGGAATCATGGAAGCAAACTCGGCGTAGCAAAGGCCCGCAAATCCGCACGCAGTGCCGGCCAAAATGAACGAGATCACGATCGCCGGTCCGGCAAACTGCGCCGCGGCCTGTCCCGTGATCACGAAAATCCCAGCGCCGATAATTGCTCCGATGCCCAGCGTAAGGAGATTCAGTGGTCCCAAGGCCCGGCGCAAACTTGTGACGCCCGGTTCGTCCTCAGCCTCGCGCATGAGCGTGGGCAGGTCTTTTCTCGCGAATAGCCTAAGACTCATTAGTCACCTTTTCCGGGAAAGCCTTCACTTTCCACGCAAAGTACACAGGAATTCCCAACAGCACAATGATCAAGCCCGGCCAAGTGTACTGTGGCTTGTAACGCAATAGTACGATATCGATGAATAACGCCATCAGAATATAAGTTACCGGCAACACTGGATAACCAATCGCGCGATAGGGACGCTCGGCGTTCGGGCGAGTGCGGCGCAACACGAATAATCCCACGATCGTCAGCATATAAAACAGCAAGGCCGCGAAGATAATGTAATCGAGAAGCTGTCCATAGCTGCCGGAGAGGCAGAGCAGGCATGTCCAAACCATCTGGACCATCAGCGAAACTGCCGGAGTTTTATAGGTAGGATTTATCTTTGCCACGCTGCGAAAGAATAGGCCATCTTTAGCCATGGCGTAGTAAACGCGGGCGCCGGCGAGGATCAATCCATTATTGCAGCCAAAGGTGGAGAGCATAATCGCAGCCGCCATTAAGAGCCCGCCAATGCCTCCGAACATCTGCGTCAGCGCTGCGGTCGCCACGCGATCTTCTGTCGCGTATTGGATGCCTCTCGCGAGGATCGTTGCGCCGTTGGGAACACCTTCCAGCGGTAGCACGTTCAGATAAATAAAATTGCAGGCGACATAAAGCGCAGTGACGGCGGCAGTGCCCAGCGCAAGAGACAGCGGAAGGTTGCGGCTCGGATTCTTCACCTCGCCAGCCGTGAAAGTAACGTTGTTCCACGCATCGGAGGAGAACAGTGAGCCCACCAGGGCGACTGCAAGAATCGTGAGGGTTCCGACCATCACAGTCGGTCCGCCGGCCCCTACTTGAACTGCGTGCTGGGCGCCGAGTCCAGCGTTCCGCCAGAAGTGTTCCTGAAAATTCGCCGCCAGCGCTTGCCCGTTCCGCCCCACGAATATCCCGAGAAAAATCAATCCAGACAAAGCAGCGATTTTCGCAAAAGTAAAAATGTTTTGGATGAGCGCGCCAGTCTTGACCCCGAAAATATTAATGACGGATAGCGCAATGACCATTAAAACGGCAATCAAGTTTTGGGTGTTGAGGCCAATATCCATGTTTCCCAAAACCATTGGACCGACGTGGATCGGCGGCACTTTGTAGAAATGCAATATCCAATTCGTGGAAGATATCGACGGAAAGAAGACGCCGAGAAATTTTCCGAACGCCACGCCCACCGCCGCGATGGTTCCAGTCTGAATTACCAGAAACAAGGTCCATCCGTAGAGAAATCCCCAGAGCGGCCCCAGTGATTCGCGGAGGTAAACATATTGGCCTCCGGCGTGCGGCATCATGGCTGCCAACTCGCCATAACTCAGGGCGGCAATAATTGTCATGAGGCCGGTGACGACCCAGGCTGCTATCAGCAGCGCGGGAGAATCAACTTCCCTGGAAATTTCGGCGGAGACGATGAAAATGCCGGAGCCGATCATCGATCCCATGACCAGCATTGTTGCGCTGGTCAGGCCGAGGCCCTTTATGAGGTCTTTATCCTGATCTTGATTTGAGGGGCGGATACCCGGCGAGAGTGGCGGGATGACGCTCGATGTGATTTTAGTACCCATTACTTGTGGGCGGTTTGTGAGAGGGCATGGCTTTCAGCCATGCCGTAGCATCATCGCGCAACTTTACGGCAAGGCTGAAAGCCATGCCCTCGAACACGCCGTCCTGACTTTAACCCAAGATGCGGAGAAATTCCTCTACTGATTTGCGAGGTTCCGGTATCAAGTCGGATATCACCGCGACCGAGTCCGCCCCCGCCTCCATTACGGATAGGCAATTGGCACGAGTAATGCCTCCGATCGCCACCAGGGGCTTACGTGTAAGGCGCCTGGCTTCTCGTATTCCTTCCAAACCTATTACCGGGTCGGGATTCGCTTTGCTCGAAGTGGCGAACACCGGACCGATGGCGACGTAGTCGGCTGAAGTCCCGTCGGCGGCCTCAACCTGTTTCGGGTTGTGAGTGGACAATCCCATCCACAAGTTTTCGCCGATCACTTTTCGCGCGCCTTCGGGAGAAAGATCATCCTGCCCCAAATGCACGCCGTCGAATCCCGCCGCAATGCAGAGGTCGGCGCGGTCATTCATGATGAGTTTGACGGAATCTGCGAGCCGACTCTTAAGTTCACGAGCTTGCTCCAACATCAGACGCGCATTCCCGGACTTGTTGCGGTATTGCATAAGAGTGAGGCCACCCGCAACCATTTTCTTTGCCGATTCATACAAGGTCTCGCGGTCGGAGAACGAAGAAGCATCCAGAATGGCGTATAGACGGGGAAGAGTGATCATGAACGATTGCGGGTGATGTCACGGGGATGAACGAACTCGCTGCTAGAGCCACCCACCAACTGAGGGTGCCCCATCCTTGCGTTCTTTGCAAGGGTGGGAATGCCGACTGCGCGAAGGGAAGGGTTTTGGTTTCCTCAAGCCAAGGCCGTCAAACCCTGCAGCACGAATTGCTTACTTTCTCCCGCTGGAGGACAATAAAAATTGCTGCAAATGTGATCGAGAGGTCCCTTGCCGACCGGAAACCATTTTCGTGCCGTAATTCTGGGAGCTGTAATCCTGCTGTCATTGTCCGCGCTGCTGGGTGCTCAGAACCCCGTACCGCCATCGAATCCGTCCGCTTCATCCGCTGCCAGTGAATCCAACTCGATCGCCACTTTCCACGCTTCTTCCCGGCTCGTGCTGGTTGACGTTGTGGCGACCGACAAGAATGGCAAGTTCGTCCCCGGGCTCACGCCGGACGACTTCACCGTATTGGAAGACGGCAAGCCGCAACGGATATCAGGCTTTTCTGCCCATGTGGAAGATTCTACGGTCCGGTCGCTTCCAGCCATCCAGCTTCCGCCCCATCAATACACAAATTTCACCACTCTGCCGGCCGACCGTGCCGTCAACATCGTCCTGCTGGACCTGCTGGACATGCCGCGGCTCGACCAGTCGTATGCGCGGCAGCAGATGCTGAAGTTTCTGGCAGCTATTCCTCCAGGACAAACCGTGGCGTTGTTCGCGCTCAATTCACGCCTCACCATGATTCAAGGCTTCACAGGAAGTTCGGATTCGCTGGTGGCCGCGGCAAAGCGTCTCCTCCTCGACAATTCCACGTCCCACTTGCGGACCGAGAAGGATGACCAGCAAAACTGGGAGATTCCTGAAAACCCCCTGGGTCTGCCCGGCGATCCAACCGTGCTCTTGAACGATGCTTTGTCGCTGGAGCAGGAGTATCAAGGTGAAGTGCGGACCGTCACGATCATGCAAAGCTTGCAGGCGATTGCCCGCTCCGTGTCGGGGTATACCGGGCGTAAGAATCTGTTGTGGCTGTCATCGGAGTTCCCTTTTCGCCTGGACCCGGAGTTCAACCGCGAGGGTCAGTCTACCCACGTGCGTGATCATCACTCTGAGATTCTTGAAACCGCCTCGTTAATGGCCGCGTCACAGATGGCCGTCTATCCAATCGACGTGAACGGACTGGTCGCCGATACTCCTTTCTCAACCGGCCGGGTACTCACCCGTTGGGACCACCAGGACGCGATGGAGGATATCGCGCGACAGACTGGCGGAGTGGCGTTCTCTGGCAGCAACGACCTGAAATCCGCGATGCTGCGCAGTATTCAGGAGGGGACGAACTATTACACCGTTGCGTATTCCCCGACCAATCCAGATTGGAATGGAAGGTACCGCAGAATCGAGATTAAGGTTAAGCGGCCCCACGTGGACTTGCGCCACCGCTCCGGTTACTACGCAGTCTCGCAGCCGGAATTCAAGGGCGACCAGGCGGCCAAAATGCTCGCCTCCGCGATGCTGCCTACAGTGCCAGAGTCCACCATGCTGCTGTTGCGCGTTCAAGTACTTCCACCCGACCAGGATCACAAGGCTGTGAGGATTGACTATGCGGTAGAAGCCCAGGACATCGCCTTCACCGACGTTTCCGGCAAGCGCAAACACGCCGCCATAGACTTCATGGCCGCGGCATGGGACAAGCACAATCAGGACGTAGGCCACGCAACCGACTTAATGGAAACCTCCATTCGTCCTGAGCAATTCGAACAGGTCATGAAGACCGGACTTCCAATGCATCAAGAGCTGGAACTGAAGCCGGGTTCCTATCTGCTGCGTCTGGGCGTCATCGACCGGGGTAGCCAGAAAATTGGCACGGTGGACGTGCCTCTGACGATCCGCGCCAGCGAAATTTCAAAGAAGTAACGCCCGCCAGAAAAGGGTCCGACTGTTGTAGATCGGCTTAGCCTCCCAGCCCTAAGGTAAATACACTAAGGTGGTCCACGGAAGGGACTAAAAAAAACAAAACTGTTTTTGTGCACTCGCAAAAACAATTACCTGGAGCCGATGTTAGGATAGTCCGTCACAATTCAATATGTGTCCTCGCGCCCGGTATTTTTGTATTTTAGTCAGTCTCTGCATTACTACTACCGTCTTCTCCAGTGAGTCTCAGTGGGTAGAGATAAAGTCTCCCCACTTTTCGGTCGTGACAGATGCTGGCGAAAAACGCGGCCGCGACGCTGCGGCTCGTTTTGAGCAAATGCGTGCCGTCTTCGGCACGCTGATGGTAAACGCGAACGTTAATACTCCGGTGCCGCTGCAGATTATCGGTTTCCGCAATACCAAAGAATTGCTACAGTTCGCACCAATCTTTCAGGGCAAAGCCACCCAAATTGGCGGCCTGTTCGTCCCTGGCTCGGACCATTGCTTCATTCTGCTCAATATGTCGTTGGAGAATCCTTGGCAAGTAGTCTTTCATGAGTATGCCCATCAGCTTATGAATGGCACGCTCTCCATGCAACTGGATCCGTGGTTCGAGGAAGGTTTTGCCGAATATTTCCGGGCGATAGTGGTGGACGGGAAGGAAGCTGACGTAGGTATAGTTCCAGACAACGAGTACTATGTGCTGGACCACAATAGCTGGTTGAAAGTTGCGGACCTGCTTCGAGTACAGCCTTATTCAAAGACCTACAACGAAAGCGGTGACCGGCGAACAGTCTTTTATGCCGAGTCAGGAATTCTTGTTCACTATATCTATGACAATGCCCTGCTTCCGAAGGTTGCCAGCTATTTCGACTTGGTTCACAACGGGCATGCCTCAGTAGAAGATGCGGTTGAGCAGGCTTTTGGAATGAGCCCGCAGCAGCTGGACAAGGCCTTGCACAACTACGAGAGCAGCGGTCATTCCAAGGGTTACAAACTCACCGCTCCGGCCGGGATCGACGGTAAGGACTACCCTACTTCGCCTTTGTCTGCCGTGAACGCGCAGGCCATCCTGGCTGACGTTCATCTGCACACACCGGACTATCAAAAAACCGCAGCTGAGGAATTCGAAGCAGTACTCAAAATCGATCCAAACAACGCATCGGCGTTGCGAGGATTGGGATACTCATACTTGATCAAACAGGATCTTGCGAAGGCCGGAGAGTACTTTCACAAATCCGCTCAGATTGACCCTAATGATCCGAGGGTACTTTATTACTCAGCGCTACTATCTCAAAAAGAAGCCACCGCGGCCTCTAGTAATAATCCTGAGCGATTGCAGTCCATGCAAAATGAATTGGAAACATCGATCAAGCTCGATCCCCAGTTTGCGGACGCCTATAACTTGCTGGCGTTCGCCTATAGGTTAGAGGGGAAGCGCGATGAAGCGATTCGAGTCTTGCGGAAAGCGGTTGAGCTGAGTCCCCGTAACGAGCAGTATGAGTTCAACTTGGCACAACTGTATCTCGAAGACAAGAAGATTGACGAAGCAACATCTCTGTTGCGCGTGCTGCAGGGTAGTGGTGATCCAGAAATGGCGAGTCGTTCCGCTGATCTTCTTACTCGAGTACAGAAATACATTGAACAGACGAGATCCGCTGCGAGCCTGGCGAACTCCCCGGCCCTCACCAAATCAGCAAGACGCGATGTGAGCATTGAGTCAGCGGCGCCTCCTCGCCTCACGCGGACACCGCAACCAGAACCTGAAGCTCCGAAGATACAGACTGCGAGTAAGGAGGTCACCCCACTACCCGAAGGACAGGCGATGTTTCGCGCCTCGACATCCCTTGTGCTGGTGGACGTTTTAACCCAGGATGCGAAAACCGGGCTTCCGTTGAATGAGCTTAAGAAAGATGACTTTCGGATGCTGGATAACGGGCATCAGGTGCCGATCCTGACATTCGACAGTGGAGCACATTACGGTACCCGGCCAATTGCTTTATGGTTCCTCATGATTTGTAACCAGAAAAACTGGGACGAAGCAGGCTCGGGTTTCATGAGAAACAAAGCTGCCCTGCTGAGACCAGCGCTCGATCACTTGGACAAGCGCGACACCGTTGGAGTGGCTCACTGGTGTGACAATGGACAGGAGGCGATCGACCTTGCCCCAACCACCGATCACGACGCACCCATTGCCATGATTGAGGAGGTTCAGCATCGTGCTCCAACCGAATCTGGAACCCGAGTCGGTGAACTTTCGATTCAGCGGGCACTTCGCCTGATTATCGCCAACGCCCACAATACAAAGCCGGAGCCACTGCCTGTAGTTGTGTTTTTGTATGGAGACCGGAGTGGTCTACCGTACGACGAAGCCGATGCCGTCGTGGACGATCTCTTGGCCACATCAGCATTTGTTTATGGCATCAATGATGGAGGGTTTCCTTTGAATTACTTCCCCCACAATGGCGCCTCGCAGCAGTTCTACGTTGCCCACTATTTCAGCGCAGCTACAGCGGGTCAGTACTTCTCGTTGAAGCCAGCCCTATTCGCGGCGGCGCTAGACGATATTCTTGTGCAGGTACATTTCCGATATCAGCTTGGATTCAAGCCGCCCGCCCTGGATGGTAAACGGCATGAACTAACAGTCGCATTGAACGATAAGATCAAGATGGACCACAAATCTGTCCGGGTTGTGCATCGTTCGGAGTACATCCCACCCACGGTTAGGTAATTGGGGAAGAAAGCCGTAATTACGAAATTGCCATATAGACCGATGACGCCGGAGCGCCAGCGTCACGCCAAGCAGATAATCTATCTACCTACTTCGTCGCTGTGCCGGGTTCGCTTGACTCTGGCTGGGAATCGGGCGGAGGAACAAAAGTCCACGTCGAGAGAGGAAGGCGTGGGTTTGGACGAAACCTCTGTACCAGGATCGTCATATCCATCGCTTGCGATTTTCCATCTTTGTCTTTTTGAATGAAGGTTGCGCTGACCTTCATCGGGATGTGGTATTCGCGTGAGATCCAGAGGGTTACTTCATCATTCTGTATCCCGTAATCTGGTGGCGCGGCGTTTGGTTTAAGCTGGACTAGCACCACATCGCACTGCTCCTTGCGATCTTCCACCGCAAGCGTTTCCTGTCGAACGATATTGGCAGATCGCATTGAGACGGGCAGGCTTTCGGCGCTGAGTGTGTCTGAAAAACCGGGCGTCACTCCACGGTAAACCTGAGGCGGCAGATGCCCGGCCCGGTGTTGATAGCGGCGGTTGTTTTCGTGGTAAATCCAGTATCCGTCCCCGTCGCTCACAATCGTCATCGTATCAGCAGCCTTTCTCGATACCATCCGGATGCGCTTTCGTCCGCCCGATTGCTCAAACGATGTTTCAACGTAGCTGTGAACCGTCCGAATGTACTTGCCATCGTTGATCGACTGATTGGAAATTACGTTTAGCTCATAGCTATGCAGCTTTGAGAGCGCGGTTGCGGAATCGCGCACCAACTGCGCAGCAGAGGCGCCGCCTGAAGAGATAGGCGCCTGGGAAGCGGCGCGTAACACGAAGGCGCATGAAGCCGTCGATAGCACAAGAATGAGAAACGATTTCACCATCTTCAATTCGATTGACGATTTCCTGCCGACCGGAAATAAAGCAAGAAGGCCGGAGCACTTACCCGGCCTTCTCATTTATCTTGAGGCATCCTCAAGGTTCTTGATTTAGTTTCCAGGCCTGCGCGCCGGTGCCGTTACACGTATATTGCTGTAACTGCACGCCGTTTGCGGTTGAGGCGCCGGGAACATCCAGGCACAAGCCGCTGTTGCGGTTAACCATCTTGTAGTAGCCATTTCCTAAAGACACTGGCTGCCACTGCTGGTTGAGTCCGCCGCCGTACGTCCAGAGCTGAATCTTGGCTCCCGGGGACATGGACACGTTCGTGACATCCCAGATCAGTGACGGAGCATAACGACTGGCTATCTTGTAATATCCGCCGCTCGTGGTTTGGAACTGCCACTCCTGGTTGGTCTGCTGATTGCCGCATGCCCATTGTTGGACGGCCGTTCCGTCGGTCGTTCCATGCCCCGTGTCATCGACGCAGCTTCCACTGTTCTGGTTGACGATGTTATACCAGGCAGAAGTTGAAATCCCGCCGCCGCCTCCGCTCAATTGGTATACGCGCACATAATCCACCAGCATCAACTCTGGATTCGGTGTGCCGCTGTTGGTTGTGCCCGGGAAACCGCCGCCACCAACCGCGAGGTTCAACAGGATAAAGAATGGATTGTTAAAAACCCAACTGTCTCCGGATGGAATGTTCGCCGGGGTGATCGTGAGAAACGGAGTTTGATAGTTGTCGCGGTAGAACTGGATTTGATTGTTTGACCAGATGTTCCCATAAGTATGCCAGCTCGCCGTCGTCGATCCGCCACCGAAGGTGTTATTCGCCCCGATGCCGCTGGCTCCCGAGTAACCCGGTCCATGGATGTGGGATGACGTTGTGCTGTTACCGTAACTCTGCACCCACTCCATAATGTCCTGCTCGCCGCAGCTTGGCCATCCGACCGAGCCGATGTTGGCGCCGAGCATCCAGAAAGCCGGCCACAGTCCAGCGCCTTCTGGAAGCTGCATGCTGGCTTCAATCCGCCCGAAGGTAAACTGCTGTTTGCCTTCGGTGTGCATTCGGCCTGAGGTCCACTGGCCATTCACATCTTTGCTGGCTCGGATGACCAGATGACCGCTTCCGTCTTCATATATGTTTGGGTTCGAAGTACTACAAGGGGCCGCGTTCGATCCGGGGGCGCAGTAAAATTCGATCTCTCCGTTCCCCCATCCGTTATTGTTGCCCACGTCAAAATTCCACACACTTGACGAGGGATAGCTACCGGCAGCTCCGTTGAACTCGTCGCTCCAAACCAGGTTCCAAGTCTGCGCATGCAGGCCGGAGGCAAAACCACAGAGAAGCAATCCCAATAACGCCACGTTAGGCAAATATCGGCATCCAAACGCGTGCTTAGCGGAACCGGAGATGAACAGGTTCTTCATACATCGCACTCCTTTCATATGCTGTTCTTGCTGTGTTTTTGTTGGGTCCGCCGTAGAGCCGTATTTCTCGCCACTGGTTTGACCGGAATGCTCAGGGCGGGCAGTATGGATTTCCCGCAACTTCTGATCCCCAGGACATCACTCTGAAACAGAGAGGAGATTCTCACAAACCTCGTCTCGGTTCGATAGGGTACATGCTGTATGAGTCTTCTACCGCCTCAGTGCTGGCACAGTTCGTGCCCAGATTCATCCAAGTCAACGATTTTATGACGCATTGCTGAATACGGCGGATGAAGTTTGTTCTGAAACGATCAATAGGCCCGATTTGGAACAAGAACCGCTTCGCTCGGCCGGAAGTGATGTGAATTTCATTGCGCGGTTTCAGCGGATAGGGCCGGAAGGCAGTCTTCGCGGCAAGGTATAATAAAGGATTCTCTATCCCCTGAAATTGCATTCTGTAGGGGCACGAAACGATTATGGATTTCAAATTAGTCAGCGATTACAAGCCCAAGGGCGATCAGGCGACAGCCATCGCGTCCCTGACCAGAGGCGTATACGACCGCGACCAGCATCAGGTCCTCCTCGGGGTCACCGGCTCCGGCAAGACCTACACCATGGCCAAGGTGATCGAGGAGGTCAACCGCTCGGCCATCGTAATGGCCCATAACAAGACTCTGGCCGCCCAGCTCTACCACGAATTCAAAAGCTTCTTCCCCCACAACGCCATCGAATACTTCGTCTCATATTATGATTATTACCAACCCGAGGCTTATGTTCCGGCGGCGGACCTTTATATAGAGAAGGAAGCGACGATTAACGATGAACTGGACAAGCTGCGGCTCTCGGCGACGCGGTCATTATTTGAGCGGCGGGATGTTTTGATTGTTTCTTCGGTTAGTTGCATTTATGGGTTGGGATCGCCTGAAGCTTATTACGGGATGCTTTTGTTTCTGGAGAAGGGTCAGAAGATCAAGCGCGAGGACATCACCCGCAAGCTGGTTGAGATTCTTTACGAACGCACCGACGGGGATTTCCGGCGCGGGACGTTTCGTGTTCGCGGCGATGTGATCGAGATCTTCCCCACCTATGACGACATGGCTTATCGCGTCGAGCTTTGGGGGGATGAGATCGAGTCGCTTTCGCAGATCGATCCTCTGTTCGGCACCGTGAAACAGAAGTACATGCGGCTGCCGATCTATCCCAAGACGCACTACGTGATGAAGCCCGAGACAAAGGCCACGGCGGCGCAGTCGATTCGCGAAGAACTGCTGTGGTGGGAAGCCGAGCTTGAGAAGCAAGGACACGTCGTCGAAGCGCAGCGTGTGCATCAGCGCACTATGTATGACCTCGAAATGATCAGGGCCATGGGGTACTGCCACGGCATCGAAAATTACTCGCGGCATTTTACCGGACGCATGCCCGGCGAGCCTCCTCCCACGCTGCTCGATTATTTTCCGCGCGACTACCTGATGTTCATCGACGAATCGCATCAGACCGTGCCGCAGCTGCATGGCATGTATCACGGCGACCGCTCGCGCAAAGAGATTCTCGTGGAGTATGGATTCCGTCTGCCCTCGGCGCTCGACAATCGTCCGCTGACCTTTGAAGAGTTTGAGAACCGCATGGGCCAGATGATTTACGTTTCCGCCACTCCGGGACCGTATGAGTTAACGAAGTCAGCCGGCGTTGTGGTCGAGCAGATCATCCGGCCCACGGGATTGGTCGATCCTCCAGTTGAAGTGCGCCCAGTTAAGGGACAAATTGACGACTTGCTGCATGAGATTCGCGGCCGCGTCGCGCGCGGCGAGCGGGTTCTCGTTACGACTCTCACCAAGCGCATGGCCGAAGACCTCGCTGAATACTATGGAGAAGTGGGAGTCAAGTGCCGCTATCTTCATTCAGAAATCGAAACCCTGGAACGGGTGAAAATTCTGCGCGATCTTCGCAAAGGCGAATTCGATGTCCTGATCGGAATCAACCTTTTGCGCGAAGGCCTCGACCTTCCGGAAGTTTCACTGGTGGCAATTCTCGATGCCGACAAAGAAGGGTTCCTGCGCTCCGCCGGCTCGTTAATCCAAACCATCGGGCGGTGTGCTCGTAATCTCAACGGACGCGCTCTTCTCTACGCCGACCGTATGACCGATTCGATGAAAAAAGCGCTGAACGAAACCGACCGCCGCCGCGCCATTCAGGAAGCCTATAACGAAGCGAATGGAATCACGCCGGAATCCATCATCCGCCCGCTGGATATGACGCTGGTAAAGATCCTCGAAGCCGACTATGCCGACCTCACCGCAAGTGAGACCGAAGGCATACCAGAGTTCCAGACGCAGGAAGAATTAAATATCTATATCGGCAAACTAGAAAGCGACATGCGCGAAGCCGCCAAGAGATTCGAGTTCGAGAAGGCGGCGAAGCTGAGAGACACGATCAAAGAGCTGCGTACTAAGGAGTTTCTGTTCGCGTGAGCCTCGCATACCTAGCCGACTTGCGCATCCCTCGAGTCAGATACTGATGGTCGAGAGCCTGGCGTATGAGCGTCTTGATCACCGCCTGAGGGCTGATATTCAGTTCCTTGGCGGCCCGGTCCAATTCCTCCAGCATGCCCGAAGCCAGGTCAACATTTACCCTCTGTATCGGGCCCATCATTTGGCCGGTATTGGTGAAGAACCGTGACACATCCTTTCCCTGATCGGCGAGGCGGGCAATTTTGTCCGCGGGCACTGGCTTGCGTGGCTTACGAGGGTTCTTCATAGAGTTGCTGCTCCTCGCAAGGTTGCCTAGTTGATTGCGCTTTTTGGGAAGCTGTCAAGATTTGATTAACGGGTCGGCGTTTGCTTGTGAGAAGCTCTGATTTAACTAATCCCATGCTATCAAAAGCCGCCAAGAAACTACGCCGTGCTGTCTTGTCTTCTCTGCGCAAGCAAGGCTACCGTGTGAATCGCGGCACTGTTCAAATTCCAAATCCTACGGATAAGTCCCTCGTTCGCGATCTGCACGGAATGGCCGTGTCCCACAAACTGGTCGCAACTATGCCAGCGCTGCGTAGTAAAGAAAGCGACCTGATTAAGTTTATTGCCGCTGGAAATGAAGTTTCTCCTGAAAGGATCGCCCCACGGTTGGAGATGGTGGAAGCGGGTACCGAGAATGAATTGCTCTTTCGGTATGCGAGTCTCCATTGGAGCGTCCCGGTTTCGGCAGGGTACGGGCGTCGATTAAGATTTCTTGTCTTTGACGATCAGAATGACAAGCTTATCGGTTTATTCGGGCTGGGCGACCCTGTCTACTCCGTTCACGATAGGGACGGGTGGATTGGATGGGATTCGGACAGAAAACGCGAAAAGCTTTATCACACTTTGGACGCGTATGTTTTGGGCGCGGTCCCTCCGTATTCGGGACTCCTTTGCGGGAAACTTATAGCGATGATGGCGCTCAGTAACGAGGTGCGGAGAGCATTTAGAGACAAATATTTCGGGACGAGGACGCTGATCAGCAATGGCAAAGCGCCCACCATACCTGGCCTTGATAACGACGACGTCTGCCTTAGGTCGGTCATCCCTGTATAACAGGATGAGAATTGACGGTTTCGATTACTGGCACAGCATCGGCTTTACAAAAGGGTTTGGCGAATTTCATTTTTCTAACGGTGTCTACGGGGCCATCCGTCAATTCGTGAACACCCACTGCGAGCCAACCGCCAAACAGGCCTCATGGGGCACTGGATTTCGAAACAAGCGTGAGGTGGTGAGAAAGTGTCTCCCTAAACTCGGCCTGTCGCCCGACTTGTTGAACCACGGAATCGAGCGTGAGGTATTTGCAGCACCGTTGGGTTCAAAGTCACTGCGGTTCCTTCGCGGCGAAATATCGCGCCCGAGTTTTTATGATTGGCCCGCTGAAACGTTGGCCGGATTGTGCCTCGAACGATGGATACTACCCCGCGCAGCAAGAAGGCCTGAATTCGTCGGTTACCAGAGGTCAGAGTATCGTTTATGGATTTGACAGAGCGCTAGCTTGAACACCTTTGCAGACTTGCCAGACGCGTTAGTACGAGACCTTCTAGACAAGGCCATTCCTGTTGCCGCCGCAGTCAGTAAGAACCTTGAGCACCTTCGCGCGGCCCGCCCGTCGCTTCGAATCGAGGCGCAACAGAGAGGTCTAATCTGCCGAAAAGCAGATTTGGATGTTACTCGCGAGCCTTCGACCGTGGGAATTGATGGTTCATACCAGGTCCACCATCTCACGGCCCTTGACCTTTGCGCTGCGGCAGCGGTCGCGGTTGAGGGAACGACGAAAGAGGCAAAGCGCTATTGGCCGCAGCCTTATCACGAAATGTGGGTAGACTCTATCTCTCACGAGGTGGACACGATAGGTGCGTTGCGAGGGATGATGATCTCCATGGAGTTAAACCTTGCCCACAAGGCCCCTCACGATGTCGTAATGCTCGACGGTTCATTCGCATCCCTAGTCATTTATCTGAACCAGGGATTACAGAACCTGCAAACTTGTGGCAGGGGCTTATGCTCGGAATTTCTTAGACGTTGGGATTCTGGAATTCTTCAGCAATTGATTGCTTTGCTTAAGAGTGATCGCACCGTAGCAATCCCGAAGTTTACATCGCGTAACGAATTATTGAGGGGTGGATCGGCCAAATTGGCGGTTGAAGTTGACGGCAAGACATTGGCAACTCTTTTATTGGAGGCGGGAGAATACACCAAATGCTTACCAGTGCTGGAGCCGGCAGAAAATTACCATCTGTTAACCTCCGCTGTCATAGATGGAAAAAATACCGAATTTTGCACGGATTCGGATGTTAGGGAAATGAATGGCGCTATGCATGATCTAGCGGTAGTTTATTTCCGGCCCTTCGGCTGGCTTCCTGCACTGCGGCTTGAGTTGCCAAGCCCTGTCGCAAAGAGCGTATCTCGGTTGTCGCTCATTCTCGAAGGTGTGCAGCGTCAATTATTCTCTCCCGCAGTAATTGAGCCCTATCCATTGTTTCTGGCCGACCGAATGGTGAAGAGCCTCGGTGCAGGAGTTTCCGTTATTGAGCAATCCGTTGCTCAACATGTGGTCGCCAATTCAACGGATGTCGAAACGACAATGCTTTGCCTTCAGAATTATCGGACACAGGGTGGACGCGGAGGAGCGTAAATGGCCGAGAACCGGAATCAAGACGTTGCTGTAGTAGGAAGCCCATCAACGAACACCGAGTTGACGCTCGATTTGCTTCAAGAAGCGACCGAGGAACGACTAGTGGGAGCCTTGACTGCTTTCGCCTCGGTTCAGAACGGGAGAGCAATCACATCTGTTGGGCAGATCGTTGGAATAGAGCTTAAGAACCGCTGGCACGAGGATTCGGTTTTCCGAAACCTCATCAAGCGCACGGGCGAGATTCCACCAATTACTAATCGGCAGGACACACGTACAGCAGATTTAGTGGTAGGCGCAACTTTCCGACAGAGTCAGAACGGTTATGATCCCGAAGTACTTGGAATGGTACCCCCGACTGGAACACGGGTATTTCGCGTAGACCAGCCGCTCCTTGACAATCTCCTCAGCGTCTACCAGCCCGAAATCGTATATCTCGGCCGCGCCTACGCGAACGATGTAATGTATCCAATGTGGTTTAAGCATTTTGGAAGCGGGGACGGCGGCGCGGGCGAGGCATACCATTTGGGCGTGTTCGGTAAGACAGGGTCAGGAAAGTCGGGACTCGCCAAAATGATACTTGCCGCATACAGCAGCCACCCACAAATGGGAATCCTCGTTATTGATCCGCTGGGCGAGTTCTCCTTGGAATTTGCTGGCACGAGGGTTGGCCAACAAGGTTTGCCCTTAGACGAGATTGTCCGGAATCAGGGCAGGTCTCTCCACGTATTCCGAATCGCAGACATTCAGCTTGATGATTGGACCACCTTTGAAGAAATGCTCATTTCTTTGAGATTCTTTGAGCAGCTTCAGATACCGAGCGCATCCTCTGAGAATGCGCGCCGAGCTGCAGAGGTCGTGAGAAATGCCTTGGACGGAACACACCATTTGGATTCACTGGGTGGAGAGGTGGTTCTGCGGGCAGCACTGACCGCAATCGACAATCCGCAAAAACGCAACATTTATTTACACAACGGCACAACGATCGCGCCAGCTTCAACAAAGAGTCCAGAGTTTCTTGGGCGACCCTGCCCGATTTCAGCAGCTGCTCAATACTTGGACGAACATTTGCCAATTGTTCACCTCGGGGCAAGGGCGTCGCCGACTTTACAGCCACTCGCCGCAGCAAAATGACGCAAATCGTGGGATTGTAAATATGCTCTTGGGCGGCGCCGACAGCGATGCTACCCGTCCCGTCGTGGTGATAGATATTTCCAGCCGCGGCAATCAACGTTTCTGGTCTGAGGCATTACAGCGAAGGATTCTCGCTAAGCTTTTGGACCTCCTAGTCCATCGAGCAACGACAAGCCTGGCTACCGGACAAAGCGCCAATGTTCTCGTCGTTCTTGACGAGGCTCATCGTCACGCGCCGAGCGGCAGGCTTGATGAAGATTCGGACGCGGAAAGGCTCCGTAGCTTGCTGCGCCGAGCGATTCGCGAAACCCGAAAATACGGCCTTGGCTGGTTCTTCATTAGTCAAACCCTAGGCGGACTTGATCCAGAAATTCTTCAGCAACTGCGGATTCTAGCCTTTGGCTTTGGTCTGGCGATGGGATCCGAATTCGACCGCCTCAGGGACTTCGTAGGTGGTGACAAGCGTGCATTAGAGTTATACCAATCGTTTCGTGACCCGCAAAGTTTTCCCCGTCGCGATTTGCAAGAATTTCCATTTATGGCCGTCGGTCCAGTTTCGCCATTGGCCTTCTCAGGAAAGCCCCTCTTCTTCACAGCTTTCACTGACCCGACAGAATTTCGTCGAGTTAACGACTTTCGATAAACCCCGACATTCCTGGAGTGTAGGAAGCGTCAAAAAGAGTTGGCGTGTGGGTTTGAGAAATCGGTCGCTGTGGAGTTATGGAAGCCACTTCCGACGAAAGCAGATTCCTCACCGCTGAAGCGGATTCGGAATGACAATATTTGTGGAGTGATATCCTTTGGGCGAGGGGCGTCCCGTGGCGGAAATGCATGGGTCCTTCGTTGGGATTTGGTCGCGAGCGACCGAATCCGCTGCCTCAGGATGACAAGATTTTATGGAGGGATATGGCAGCGTTGAAGCGTTGCGCCACCTAAGTCAAAACACTTTCACGGGCGTCGGTCCCATTCGACTTCTCCTTCGACTACGCTCAGGGCTTCGGCCAAAGCAGGGCGGGTCCGCGCCACACGGTCAAATTCCAAAGACAGCGTCATGGCTATTCGCGCGAGATCCCTCGTCCCGCTGGAAAGGGCGCGGGCCTCGGGATGACAGGTGATGGGTAGAGTTGAACTGCTCGACGCTAGGATAGGCATCCGATTCGTCGATAAAAGCAGGTTCCTCGCATATCCTCGGCGCTTCGCACCTGCCTATGGCTCGGAATGACAAGGTTTTAGGAAGTGATCCCGCGGCGTGAGGCACCACCAGATCACACCTCCGCGGGCGAGGGCTCCCGCGTCACATGGTCAACGTCCCCTACTGCGGCGGGGTTTGCGGGGCGGAACATAGTTTTCGATTATGCCGTAGAGGTCGAAGCGGCCGGGCTTTTGGAGGGGGCAGGGGGCGCGGTCACATAAAAGATGCCAGGCTTCGTTGTAGTGTCGAACTGGTTGAGTTTGTCTCCGGGGCAGACGCGGATGGCGTGTTTGCGGGCGGCTACGGCGGACGGAATGATGTACCAAAGATCGATGGGAATGCAGTAGACGGCGAGGTAGTCGAAGTCGGTGGGCTCATAGCGGCGGTTGGGGCCGTGGGCGTGGAAGAGGCTGGCGACGAAGTTGCCAGGTTTCAGGTTACTTGCCTGGAAGAAGGTGGATTTGACTTGGACGCTGATGAAGCGTCCTCCGAGATCGACGATTACGTCGTATTGGGCGGTGTCGCCCAAGGGCTTGGCTAGCTGAAATCCGAGTTCGGTGGCCTTGGTCATGAAGCGGAGTTCGGCCCAGTGTCCCCGCTTTTTGTGGTTACGGATGTCCATACCGGATGTTTTCATTTTTCCCAAATGCTTGCGTCCCAAATAAGAAAGGCGCAGCCTGTGGGCCACGCCTGATTTGTCTATACTTCAAGAATAGCATTTTGGACGGGGTAAACATGCCACGGTTTAGATATTTATATTTGGAATGGATTGACCGAGTTAGAGGGATTCGGGCGCTTTCAACCCCTTGACAAGATTTCCGGGAAAGCGGGCTAAAGCCCGTTTTCGTTCGACTGCGGAGATCGCAGCGCTGAAGCGCTGCGCCGCCCAAGGCAAAAGTCCAGTCGGGAGCGAGCTGCCGAGGGAAAGCAGATTCCTCCGGGCTAAACGCCCGTTCGGAATGACAATAGTTTTTTAGTTTCGGTGCACCGGAACATTCAGCAGACCGTGCGATATTGGCCCTGAAAATACAGCAGTGGTTGGCCTTCCCTTACCACCACGTCCTCGACTTCAGCGATGAAGATTGTGTGATCGCCCGCGTCCTGGGCGGAATGCAATCTGCACTCCAGATAGGCCAATGCGCCATGCAGCACGGGCGTGCCGTGGGATGTGCGGTCAAATTGCGCCCCCACTTTTTCTGCGTGGCCGCGACTGGATTCCACGAGAGCGAAGTAGTCGGAAATTTCGCGCTGGTCCGCGGCCAGAATATTCACGCCGAAGCGTTTCTTGAGATGGAGGTGAGCATGCGTCCGCGCTTTCTGATCCACGCACACCAGGACCAACAGCGGATCGAGCGATACGGAGCAAAAGGCGTTCGCGGTCATGCCTTGAACGGTGCCCTCGTAATCGACTGTGACGACCGTTACGCCGGTCGCAAAACATCCCATCGCTCTTCGAAAGTCAGACTGTGTGACGCTCATGGCCCCTTTTTGCGGAGAAACTCCCCAACTACTTCCTTCACATCGCGATGTTGGCCATCAACCGCGTAATTAAGATGCCGCATGTCTTCGTCAGAAATTTTACCTGCAAGTTCGTCCAAAGCCACTCCTACTTCTGGATGGTGCAAGAGCACTTCCTGCCGGATGATGGGCACAGCTTCATATGGCGGAAAGTAGTGCCGATCATCTTCGAGGACGTACAGGTTCAAAGCCGGAATTAATCCATCGGTCGCATTTCCCGCGATCAAATCGACTTGCCGGTTAACCAGCGCGCGTGTGAGCAGGCCCAAATCCATGATGCGCGGCTGCTCAGCGAAACGCAGACCATAAGTCGTTACGAATCCCTTGTAGCCGTCGGGACGCTCCATAAACTCGTAGCCGAATCCGGCGCGCCACTGCGGAGTATAAGCGGCGGCTTGGGAAATAGTGGCCAGATGTAGGCGTTGTGCGTCGTCGCCGCGGATTTCGATGGCGAAGGTGTCGTTGAAGCCCAGCGGGCTGCCCGCGGCCAGGTTGAACCGTTTCGCGTACTCGGACCTGACCCGGCTATAGACTTCTTCGCGGCCACTCTGCGGACTTTGTTTCAATACCGCGGTAAGAGCGGTGCCAGTGTACTCAGGGTAAATGTCGATTCGTCCTCCGAGAATCGCCTGCTGACAAATGTAAGTCCCCGCTAGATAAAAACGGCGCTCTACGGGAAGATGGGTTTTGTTTTCGATTTGTTGAGCGAAAATCTCGCCCAGTATCAGTTGCTCGGTGAAGTTCTTGGAGCCTATTACGATCCGTTGCGCGCGCGGAGGTCCGCAACAAGTAAACAAGAAAGCACTGATTAGTGTGATGACGATTCTCAGCGTGATGAAGTGTCGATTGGTCAAACGGCGATCCCTCAGGCGAATCGACCAGCGTATCAGGTGGCAGATTGTCGCTCTGGCCACGCGACTGTAATGAGTAATCCCACAGCGATTCCAATGGAAACTTCGAAAAAACGATGTGCCGCGATGATCCATGCGGGCTGGCTGTGCGCGATGAGGGCAACGATGGCAAAAGTGATACCGGCGAAACGGTAAGCAGCCCTGTCAAGGTGGAGTGCGGCACAGATCAATCCAAGCAGAAAAATCCCGGCACCGAAGACAATGAGATTTGCCTGGGAGTGATTGGCCAGAACCGCTCCTGCTGCGGCGCCCAGAGCGGTTCCGGCAAGGCGATGTTCAGAGACGGTTAGAGCAGCGCCCAAGGTGGATTGCAGAATAACTAAAGTGGTAATTGCTGCCCAGTAGTCCTCAGGCAAGTGGAAAAGGCGAGCGACGATCAGGGAAATCATCGCCGCAACCGCGGTGCGAGCCGAATGCCCAACGGCTCTCCAATTCGCATGTGTCCAGCTTTTGACAGGCACGCTATCGACCTCCTGAACAAGCGACCATTCTAGGCGGTCCAAGGTGGCAACAGCTCTCAGGTTACGGCGTTCAAACCCCTCCGGCCATTTCCAAAGGACGGGCACCTGTCCAGAACAGTGCCCGCCACTGCCTGTCATACTCTCATTGAGGAGAGGGAGACTCCGAAGCGACTGCCGTCTTTAACAATTTGGTTTTCAGGTCGAATTTTTGATGAGGCGCAAGGTCTACTTCGGTCTCGAAAGTTTTATATCCCGGAAGACTGATCGTGATCTTTCGGTGTCCGGGCGCGACCAGAAGACTCTTGCCCACTCCTCCGAGTTCACCGGCATGTCCGACGAGGAGACCGTCCACGAAGACAGCGGCGCGGTCGGGATCGACCGATAGCTTGATCTCAGCGGTTGTGGCGGGCATTTGAAACCGGAGATCTTTCTCCAAACTGACCGCGACTATGTGCTTTTCCTCTGGCTGCAGGTTTATTTCCTGGGTGAAGTCCTTGTATCCGTCATGACGAACGGAGATCTCGTGTTTGCCGGGCAAAAGCAATACCTTCTTCGATCCGTTGAGTTCTTTCAAGTATCCCACGTACTGACCATCGACCCAGACGCCGGAGTCCTGCTCCAGACTCGTCGCGCCCTCGAAGACGACTTCCCCGAGTACCTTGTTTTCGGCATAGGCGGTGGTTGCGGTCAGAATGAACAGGATGAACAGGATCTGTAGTTGCCGCGTGATGCGAAACTGAAGGATAGTTTTCATGGTCTGCTCCTATCTCTTCGGCCTTAGATAATTTTACTTCTCTTGGATGCTAGGCGTGGGCCGCGCGGACAGTCGGGCGGTTGCCCTTGTATGCATCCTCCTAACTAGCAGAAAGTACAGGCACATAGCTTTCGCAGGCGAAGGCCGCCGCGCGTGGACCCACCCCGCTACGGCTTCATCCCCAGCTGCCAGACCAGGAACGAATATACGTCCGTGCTTTCTTCGATTTGCTTGGTAATAGGCTTCCCAACGCCGTGCCCTGCCTTGGACTCAATTCGCAAAAGAATCGGCCTTTCGGCGCTGTGTCCGTTGGCGGCTTCGGCCTGCATAAGAGCGGTCATCTTTTTGGCATGCATCGGATCGACTCGCGAGTCGGACTCGGCGGTCAGAAACAGAATCGCCGGATATTCCGTGCCTGCCTTCACGTGATGATAGGGCGAATAGGCATACAGCCACTCAAACTGTTTGGCATCGTCTGCTGACCCGTATTCTGGAATCCAGAGTTTCGCGATTTGAAAATTTTGATAACGCAACATGTCGAGCAGAGGGACCTGGCAAACCACTGCACGATATAGATCCGGACGTTGCGTGAACGCGACACCCACCAGCAATCCGCCGTTTGATCCTCCCTGAATGGCGAGGTGATCTTTGTCCGTATACTTCGAAGAAATTAAGAACTCCGCAGCGGCGATGAAATCGTCGAAGACGTTTTGTTTTTTATCCAACATTCCAGCGCGATGCCAATCTTCGCCAAACTCCGAGCCCCCGCGCAGATTTGCCACGGCGTAAACTCCTCCGTGTTCCAACCAGAGATAACGCCCGCCGGAAAAGGTGGGGGTCAGGCTGATGTTGAATCCACCGTAGCCGGTCAGCAGAGTGGGATTCTTGCCGTTAAGAGGCAATCCCTTTTTGTGGAAGACGAACATCGGAATCTTGGTTCCGTCTTTCGATGCGAACCAGAGCTGATTCACCTCATACGCCGAGGGGTCGATGCCGGGGGCAGAGACCTTATCCCAGAGTGAAGTTTCAGGAGACGACAAATCGATCTGATAAATCGATGGAGGAACTGTGAATGACTGAAACGCAATGAACGCGTCGTTGTTGTCCCACTTTCCGCCGACTGCTGAAACGGTGCCGATGGAAGGCAGAGAAATATTCCCGATAGGCTTGCCGCTCAGTTCGAACAGCTTCAGATGGGAGCTGGCATTCTGCTGATATTGCGCATACAGTTTGCCGCCAAGTACGCTGAGGCCCTCAAGTACGGCGTCGGTTTGGGGAATGATTTCTTTCCAGTTCTCGCGTTTCGGGTTCACCGCATCGGCGGAGAACACGCGGTAGCGAGATGCGTCCTCGTTGGTGAGAATGTAGAGCTTCCCGCGAAGAATCTCTGCGCCGTAAAGGAATTCCTTGTCGGCGGTAACTTCCACGGGAGGTGTGCTCGTCGTCAGATCCTTCAGGTAGAGGTCGGTTCGTGTCCATCCTTTCTGAACGCCGATCATTAGCCAGTGATCGTCGTCATCTGAAAGCTGCGCGGCGGGAACGTCCTGCGCGCCGAGATTCTCTCCGAAAATTAAAGAGTCGGTGGAAGGATCGCTTCCCAATGCGTGATAGAAAATCTTTACGTGATAAACCTCTTCGCCGGCCGGCACGTCGCCTATCTTGGGAGTACGTCCGTAGTAGAAGCCTGAGTTGTCTTTTTTCCATGCCACATTCGCATAACGAGTGCGGTCGATGACATCCGGCAGCAACTTGCCGCTGGCGGTTTCGACGATGTGCAGCGTACTTTGCTCGGAACCGTTCGCGGAAGTTCCGTAAGCAACATATTTTCCGTCTTCTGATGGCTCCCACCAGTCGAGTGCCACGGTGCCATCTGCGGCCATATCGTTAACATCCACCAGAACGCGATCTTTTCCGTGAATTCCTTCTCGTACTTGAAGGGCAGGTTGATTCTGCGATCCTTCGCGGCGCGTGTAGAAATAATATTTACCTCCAACCTGCGGAGCACCCATAGTTCCGATGGAGAGAAGTTTGGTCAGACGTTGTTGGATCTCCATGCGCCCAGGTAGCGGATCGAGAATGCTGCGGGTGTAAGAAAGTTCCTCGCTGACGAATTTTTCCGAGGCGGGACTGCTCGAATCCTCTAACCACCGATAGGGATCGTCGATTACCCGCCCGTGGATGTTCTCCTCCACGATCTCTTTCGTGGCTATCGGAGGAGCGTTGCCGGCGGTCTTCGATGGAGGGGTATTTTCCTTGTCAGTATCTTTGTTATTGCCTTGGGCCGACACCGTGGCCGCGAACAACAGAAGCAAAGCGCTGCTAAAAAACAAACGGAAGCCTCCTGACATGCCCACCTCAGCCTTTGACCAAAACACCTAGAGTAACTCTGATCCGAATGATATTATGAATGACGGGCAATCGGAAAAACGCCCATCCGCGCGACACTCCTCAGTAGCTCAATGGCAGAGCATCCGGCTGTTAACCGGAGGGTTGTAGGTTCGAGTCCTACCTGAGGAGCCATTCTTTCAATGGCTTACGAGCACTAAAACTAGCCAACATCCTTACCGGGTAGCCTCCGCCCTAGCCAATATCATGGCGGAACGCCCTGCTGAGGCTTCGTAATATCGCACCATTCGTTGCGGCTCATCTGCTTTATAAGGCGCCAGATTATGCGCCCACCGAAACCCGATCGGCTGGAACCAAAGCTCCGCTTCGACCTTGAATGGTCCCGTTGCATTCCCGGTCGAGACTACGTAGCGAACCGTGCTTCCTGTGTCCGTGAATCCGGGATCGTCGGCTGCGTCACCGGTCACGGCGATGTCTTTTTCTGCCGTGGCCTTGTCGAAGCCGTGCGGCAGTAGCCGATTGTCCTTCAGGTAGCCGACCGCGTGCAGCAGCGCGGTCGTCACCTTGCCTTCGGAATCCTTCAGAATTGGTTCGTAGATCTCCACTTGCTCCGGACTCGTAATCTCGCGGTAATGTGGCTCGAACTTCAGAGGATCTTCGTCGTTGTCGTTACCCACGATCGATCCATCGGGATTAAGCGCACCCGACTCAAATACCACGCGCCCATTGCTGTCCCTCACCGAAAAATGTAGCCACGCTCGCCTGGAAGGATAAGCCGTGGGTAGCTTATGCCCGCCCAGATTCTCCACGTGCACATCAATGGCAAGCCCATTCGGGGTCGAATCAATCCGGGAAATCGTCACCTTTGCCGCCTGCGTCTTTAAGAATTCTGTGGTGCGCTTCATCGCGGCATCCATCTCCCCGGGCAGCGCGGCGGTAGCCAGTTCATCGCGATGATCCTGAAGCATTCCTTCCACAACGAAATTCGCTCCAACAAAAACGTGCCGATGCAAGCCCTCGCGCGCCTGGCCGTAGAGCGCCGTGATAGCTACCGGCTCGTCCACCACCGGCATGTGGCAGTCCTGGCAGGTCTGCTTTGTCGCATAGTCGCTGTGCTGCCATTCCTGGAAAGGAACCTGCTCCGGGAACCTCGCCACCTTCTCACCGTTGGGTCCAAGCGCGGAAGTGATTAGCGTATGGCAGCTCCCGCACAGTCCCGCATCGCGAATATGATCCCCTCGGGTCGGGAAGTATGTTGCCGTCGATGAGTGCATCACGGTCCGGTGCCCAGAGTCGATGTCGAAGGGCCCATACTCCGGACGTTCGTCATTCTGGATCGGTTTCGCGAACACCACATTCCCAACGAAAGTTGCTGGCGTCCCCAGCCCTGTTTTCTCAATTTGGTGACAGACTGAGCACGTGACTCCATCTTCCGCCGCGCGATCTCCGTTGGGAAACCTCTTCAACGGAAGGCGCGAGAACACCTGAGTGTGCCTTCCCGCGTCGCGGTCCGCCATTCGGACCGCCGGCATGTGGCAGATGGAGCACTCATCTTCGATCGCCTGCTTTGACTCAGGATGATCGATCGATTCGCGTCGCACGCTTCCCTGCCAATAGGGATCGCGAGATGAGTTGGCCATAATGCTTGCGCTCCATTCGAGGCCGATCGAAACATCCTCGCCCGAACTTGTCTTGAGGCCGTTATGACAAGCTACGCATCGGTCCGATGTCCGGAAAAAAGTTCCTGGAGGTGTCTTGTCGCCCTTCGCATTCTCCGTCGGCGTCTTGCCGCGCAGGATTGCTGGAAGCCCAGCCAGCGCGAGACCCAGAGAAATCGCAATACTCCATCGGAGTCTCATCGCCAACCTTCCCATAACTTCCCGTCCGCCCGATCCCAAAGCAGATAGAACAACACCTGTGGGGTTCGGCCCCGCGTGTTCGTGAATGGCTCCCTCACCCCGAAGCCCGTGCGAACGTGTTGCCTGCGGCTTATGGTGATCTGCATCTCGGGCAGAACATCCCAATTGGTGGCGGCACCGGGACTGAAATCGCGCACCGCCAGAAACTCGACCATGGGCGAAAACAGCCGTCCCAACATATGGTCCTGGGCCATCGCCTGCCCGACCGTGACCCGCCAAAACATGCTGCGCGGAGCCACGCTCGTATCCACCGGTAGATCTGCTCCTAACTGCGTTTGCAGAAACGTATTCTCTTTGAACAACTGATCGAAGGCTGCAAATGGTTCGAACTGCGTTGTGCCAGCCCCGAATCCACGCCTGCTATCCCCGGTCGGCAGCAGAATACCGCCCTGCAGGCTAAGAATCGAACCGGTCCGTAGGCTGGAAAACATTTCGCGCTTTAAGGCAAGCGTGATATCCCCAAAACCTGCCGTCCAGTTGTGTCCCTGATCCGCATAGTTCACCGGAACATCTGTTTCAAGCTGGGTTCGAGCGTCGATGATCGTTCGCTCATCAATGATGTCCGTCGTCCACGACGGCGCACCCGACGCACTCGCCGCTGTCGAAACCACAATCTCGTTCTCGGGAAACGCCTTCTCCGTAACCAGCGCCCTCGGCAGATTTAGCTCGCCCAACGGATCGTGGTGGATGTTCTTACAAAACTCCCGCATGTAGGCGATCACGTCGTTGATCTGCTCGTCAGTCAGCAGATCGCCGAACGCAGGCATAATCTGCGAAAGCCCGCGCGCGGGTCCGCCATGAACGATGACTGCTTTCCAGTTGCCGTTCGGCTCAGGTGTCGTTCCGGCGCAATCGGTGAAATCGGGAAACGTATCCGGTCGCTTGAAAACTGTATTTGCCACGGGAGCGCCCTTCCCATCGCTGCCATGACACGCAATGCAGCCGCCCTTGTAGACTTTTTCCCCATTCTTTGCATTGGGAGGCTTCGCATAGTAGAGAGTCTGTGCGGAAAGACGCAAGGGGCGACCAAAAAGAGCGACCAGGCACGCGATGACTAAGCAAGTAGATCCCGCCAGGAACCCCGCGATGAATCTGCGCCTTCGCGTTTCACGAATGGCATGCAAGCGCCAGGCAGCCTTGGCTGAACCGTCGCGGCCGTTCATGGCTGGCTCGTCTCCCATGTGACCTCCGCCCTTTTTTACAATTGAATGATCAAAAAAGACCTCGCGACCCAAAACCATCGATGGTTTGGGATGAGATGCAAAGAAAGACCAGGGAGTCGCAAAGAGACTCAAACCCGGTAGGCTGTAATTCAAAACAGGAGAAGATGAGTGGTAGAGAGGCCGGGAAAAAGATCATATACTAAGAAATTGCGTTGAAAATTTGAAGTGGAAAGCGGTGACAAAATGGCAAAAATTCTTCCTCCCGGAACGGTCGCGCCTGACTTCACACTGAACGTCACTCCGGATCAGAAACTCAGCTTGCGTGAGTTGCGTGGGAGGCCGGTGATTCTGGCTTTCTATCCCGCGGATTGGAGTCCGGTTTGCGGAGATCAGATGGCTGTGTACAACGAAATCCTGCCAGAATTTCAGAAGTATGATGCCGAAGTGATGGGCATTTCGGTGGACGGAGCGTGGTGCCACGCGGCCTTCGCTAAGGACCGGAATCTGCATTTTCCTCTGCTGGCTGACTTCGAGCCAAAAGGTGATGTTGCAAAGAAGTACGGGGCCTACCGTGAGAAGGATGGCTTCTGTGAGCGCGCTCTTTTCGTAATCGATAGAGACGGGAAGATCGCCTGGAGCTACTGTTCGCCGGTTGCGGTGAATCCCGGAGCCGAGGGAATATTGCAAGCGTTGGAAGATCTCCAGCCGGAGAAGGTTGAGAAATCTGCGTGAAATGACCTAAGTAAATATAGGAGAAAGGTATGGCCAATTTAAAAGTTCCAGTTACGTCCGAGGACCACATTCAGGGCAGTGAGGACGCGGCGGTCATCCTCGTCGAATACGGCGATTATCAGTGCCCGCATTGCGGCAGCGCCTATTTCATCGTCAAGCAGGTGCAGGAGCGCTACGGGGATGACCTTCGGCTCGTTTTTCGAAATTTCCCTCTAGCTGAAATCCATGCTCATGCTGAAGCGGCTGCCGAGGCCGCTGAATTTGCAGGTGCCAACGGCAGCTTCTGGGAGATGCACGATGGCATCTATGAAAACCAACAACGACTGAGTACAAAGCTGCTGCTTGAGCTGGCCAGCAAAATCGGCCTCTCCGTCGATGACTTGCGCGAGGCGCTTGCAAGTCATGAATTCGCGCCCAAAGTGAAACGGGACTTCCTCGGAGGTGTGCGTAGCGGAGTGAATGGCACGCCAACGTTTTTCATCAATGGTGTCAGGCACGATGGCGCTTACGATTTCAAAACCCTCACCAGCGCCATCGATGATCAGCTCGTGCGACTGAGAGCCGCTGGTTAATTTAATCAGACTGCTTTGTGAGCGGAGGTGCCGGTGTCTGCCGTTCGAGTTTGCAAGACTTGTGGCCAAAAGAACCGCGTTCCGGCGCGTCACCTCGCGGACACAGGCCGCTGTGGAGCTTGCAAATCCCCTTTGCCACCGGTCGATGAGCCTCTCGAAGCCGATCCTGCTTTGTTTGATGAAATCGTCAATAATGCCCGAGTTCCAGTACTCGTAGATTTCTGGGCAGCATGGTGTGGGCCTTGCCGCATGGCAGCGCCAGAGGTCGCTCGCACTGCGGCAGACATGGCGGGCCAGGCCATTGTCCTCAAGGTTGATACGGAGCGCTATCCGGAACTCGCCAATCGATTCAACGTCCGCGGCATACCTAATTTCCTTGTTCTATACAAAGGCCGTCCGGTAAACCAACAGGCAGGTGTCGTCAACCATAACCAGATGGAGGGTTGGCTGAGAGCTGCGACTTCGGGTTCTGCCGCCTAACTCGGAGCGCGAGAGAGCAATGGTCGATTTGGGTAAATTCTTCGTCCTCCTTGGTCTGATCTTGCTCCTGTTGGGAGGACTTTTCCTAGTGCTCGGACGTACCAACCTGCCCATTGGCCGTCTGCCCGGAGATATTCTGTATCGCGGAAAGCATACGACATTCTATTTTCCGCTCGCGACTTCGATCTTGATCAGTGTTGTACTCTCGTTGGTGCTCTACGTAGTGGGAAAGCTTCGGCACTAGGACATGGGTCGCAATCTCATTTTTTGCGATAACGAACGTTGCCGCCGAGACCGGTCCATCTTCTTCCAGTTCCTAGTCCCATCTAGTCAACCTTCAACGGCGCAATCACGCTACCAATTACATTCGTCGCCGCGTTGCGAACCATGAATCGTACGGTGTAATCACCCGGCGGAACTTTCAGTACGTTGTCATACGCGATGCCTTGCTGATGGATTGCGGCAATCGCGTCCGGTGGCAAGTTGGCGCCCAATACGTCCCCGACTTGGTCGACTCGCGGATCTTTCGGAGTACTGACGACGGTGATCACTTCCAGCTGGAATTTGTTGTCGCCCTGATCGGCTAACTCGACGGTTGCAGGCGGGATATAGATTTCGTACTTCACCAGCCTTTTATCTCCTGCCACCTTAACTGCCTTGAAGCTGGCCGAGAAGGGAACTGCGCTGAGCGGGACGTTGGACTGCATCGCCATTCCGATTTCACGGTTGCGAGCATTCTTGTCTCCGGAATCAGTTCCAAAAAAATATCCGCTGCGGGCGCGGACTTCCACGTCCGGTTGATCGACCTTCACTGACAATTTGCGCCAACCTGTCTTCTTGTTCTTTTTGTCGCGATCATAGGTGACCAGGTAGTACTGGTCTGCATCGTGAGAAGCGTCGCGGATGCAGGACACGATTTCATTTTTGTTGTAGCAGGGCTTGCCGCCGGTCATCTGTGCCATTGTCTGCATCGCCTCCTGCGATGTCTGAACTCGCTCCTTGTCGAATTGCCGCAGTATCGCGTTATTGCCGTTGTCGGACCCCTCAAACTCCAAAGTCATCAACCCACGCGCATCGAGCGGGTACAGGACAATGTTTCCCGACGCAAACTGTTGCAGCAACTCCCGAAACTCCTGTCGCAGAGGTGCGAGATCGTCGTCGCCGACCAGGCTTGCGGTTTCCGGCAACGGGGGAAGTGCGCCGTTGTGAGTCGCATAGTATTGACCTGTTTCCGTGGTGTTGCCAGTGAAATTGGCTTTTGGAGAAATGAACTCTCCCGATCCCGAGATATCGAATGGGAAGTTGCCAGTAATCCAGATGAACGACTTGCGTCCGGGCGCCCCCCAGTATGCTTCTGCAATCTGACGCATGCTCGATAAAGTAGCTTCCATGTTGCGGCGCAGTGCGTACGCACCAGCCCCTACCCTGGACTCCTGAAACGATTCGAGCGCCTGCTCTTCGTTCGCCGCGCTAGCTAAACGTGGATCGCCGGTGCCCAAGTTTTGGTTTCCGCTTAGGGACATGAGTGCGCTCTCGATTTCAAGGTTGCTAGAGGTCGGAGACGTTTTCGTGTCCGCCGCGGAGTTGGGCAGCGTGCCAGTCGAGGATTTGACGGCCTTGCTGAGCGCGCCGGAATCGGTAGAAATATCATGAAGCAGGCGGACCGAGCCGTTGGGGTACATGCCGAAGATCGCGGTTTGCTCCTCTGTGTTTGTTGAACTGGAGAGATATTTGATCAGTTGCTGGCGGGCAAACGACTGATCCAGAAACGGAGTGTTGATCATGTCAATGCCAACAATCGTGAGCCGCGCCGGACCGGGCGCGACAAGTTCATTTGAGAATTCTCCCGGTGTTTGCAGCCGCTTCACATTGGTTCCGGTCTTTATCAATTCCACGGAGACGATTTTCTGTGGCTTGCCATCCTCCGTCACCGAAAACTGTTCCGCCTTCAGCCCTTCTGCCGGGCCGGTCTTGCTTCGCACCAAAACCGGCACGAGAACGACCTCTGTCTTTGAACGAAAGGTCGGAACTTGCGGGTCTTGCTGGGCGAAAGCGCTCGCTAGGGCAACCAAAAGCAGCAGGGAAACTAATAAAGTGGGTAAGCGATTTGACATAAACACCTCAGGCCGAAAACACGGCGATGCACCTAGGCGGATGCTGGCCATGCTTGTCCGGTGAAGTTTAACTCAATTGAGGTTATCTGCGGCCTGAGACTTGGAAGGAACCCTAGCAGCTACTCCGCAGGCGTTCCATACGGAAATTGAACCGTGAAGTTATGGACTGCCTCGCCCTTAGCGCCGTGATGAGTATGCGTGTAGCTGCAAATAATCGTGTTTGCCTCGTAGGTGCAAGCATCGTGTCGATACGCGGTCTCTTTATCGAATGGACAGGGATACATCCCTGGGACGAACGTCCCATAAGCCGCGCCTAGCAGAACCAGCGTCAAAACCAAGTATTTCATCGTACCTCCGGGACCCTATTGGGCTCTGCAAGAAGAAGTGCAATACCGACGCCAAAAATGTTGCTTTAGGAATCAATGATTTAGGGTTCGGGAATAGCCTTGTATGCAATGTTTTGCACCCTACGGAATGATTACGAGAGCGCCGTCCGCTTGATCATTCTTAAGAGCGGCGAGGGCTTCATTGGCTTGATCGAGGGGGTAGGCGGTGACCCTGGGCTGTAGGTGAATTTCGGCGGCGAGATCAAGAAAATCTCGAGCATCAGAGCGAGTCATATTAGCCACGCTACGTATCTGACGCTCGCCCCAGAGCAGACGGTCATAGTCGAATTCAGGCATGCGGTCGAGGTGAATCGCGTTGATGGCTACGATTCCGCCTTTGCGAAGACTCGATAAAGCTGCGATTACCACATCGCCGCTGGGAGCAAAGGTCACTGCCCGGTCGAGTTCCACGGGAGGCTTTTCGGTTTCATCGCCAACCCATTTTGCGCCGAGTGACTCGGCTAGTTTGCGATGCGAAGCTCCCCTGGTTGAGACGTAGACTTCACATTGCCATGACCGGAGAACGGCTATCGCGAGGTAGGCCGACGCGCCAAAACCGAAGAGACCGATGCGCTCTCCACGCTCGACGCCGGCAACTCGCAGACTGCGAAAACCGATGATGCCAGCGCACAAAAGCGGGGCGGCATGCATGTCGTCGAGCGCTTCCGGAAGCGGAAAGACGAAGTCGGCGCGAGCGGTGGCATACTCGGCATAGCCGCCGTCCGCGGTGTAGCCGGTGAAAGTTGGAGAATCGCAGAGGTTCTCGAGGTTGTGCCGGCAATACCAGCAGGTCCCGTCGATCCCCCCGATCCAGGAGACGCCGACCCGAGTTCCGAGCGGGAGGTCCGCCGTGGCGCCGCCGGCTATTTCACCCACAATCTGATGACCGGGGATGAGCTTTTGTCGGCGTTGCGGGAGTTCGCCCTCCACGATGTGCAGGTCAGTGCGGCACACGCCGCATGCCCGCACACGAAGAAGGACCTGACCTATGGCCGGAACCGGTTGCGGCGTGTCTGCAATCTGCAACGGATGCTGCGAGACAGCTCGCGGTGAATTCAGAATGGCGGCTTTCATGCAGGCCCCCAAGGTATTTTAGTCGAGATCTTGCTGGGACCTAATAACGATCACGAAAACCTGAGCCACAGAGGACACAGAGTACACAGAGTAGGCCGGGGAGCCAAAGGGTTAATCACTACTACAGATTCTTGAACAATTCTTCATGGGGGTTTGGATTCTTAGGGCAGGGCGGCCTAAGGAAGCGCGACCCGAAGATGGTCTTTCGGAGCGCGAGTTCGAGTGAATTGTTTTAGATAGTTTAAAGTCAACCGAATTTGTTCGGCCTGGACAGCCGGCGGCTGTTACTTCAGCTTTTCTTGCCGCCTTGCAGTAGCTTCAGGCCGTCTGCTTGCAGGATTCGCTGGATTTGATTTCGTGCGTGGACGGCCCAGGGGCCGGTGGTGTCCAGTTTCACGTAAGCTCGCCAGTGTCGCAGCGCGCTGCGCGGCTGTTTCAGCTTCTCGTACGCCAATGCGAGATTGTAATGCGCATCCGCGTAGGTCGGGGCTAGTTGCAACGCGGTGGAATAAGTCTTGATCGCTTCAGCCACCCGGCCCGTTTCGTCCAGCACATTTCCTAAATCAAAATGGGCGAGTGCATATCGCGGATCCACCTCAATCGCATTTCGATAGTGCCGCTCGGCAGCGGTGAAATCCTGGCGATTGTAGTGCAGCGTTCCCAGATTAATGTGAGCGGCGGCGTGATCGGGATCGAGCTCCAAAACCCGCTCATAGATCGCAATCGCTTGCAATTGATTGGCGGGATCATCCTCCAGCGCGATGCCTTGCGCAAATAGCTCAGACACATCGACATCGGCATCCGGTTCGTTTTTCTTATCGCCCTTCCGCGCATTTTTCTGGACGGCTTTCAGCTCCACCGTGTGGGTAAACGCTCCCGCCGACGGCACGAAGTCGAACATGAATTGCCCGGCAATAGGTTCGACCAGCTTGCCTTGATGCCGGAATGCCACCCTGTGCCCAGTGGTGAATGCCCCCGCTTCGAGCAGGGGATTCTCCATTCCTGCCACCTGCTTCTGCATCGCTGCCAACGATTGGCGGATTATGGCGGGCCGCACCTTGAGAGCACAGAGGTCACGGATCTTTTTGATTTGCAACAGGTCGAAAAAGGAATAGCTTTCGCTAACGGCCACCAATTCAGCTTTTTCCCAAGCTGCCAACTGGCGCGCCGTGAGCCGAAGAATTCGAAGTAAATCTACTCGACTGTATCGGGACACGTGTGTATGGAAGCTTACTGTTAACTATTATCCGAAAGGATGCTCTTTGATGGCAAGGGAAAGTTTCGGAAAAGGGAATCCCACAGGTAAACGTGCAACTTTAGTTGTGCAAAACAAAACTTTACAGTCAGCACACGATTCTTTACCCCATGTGGCCTCTGCGCCGTGTTTGAATCTATATTATTAAGAGTTATTAGACTGAAACTATGTTTATCGGCGTGATTTCCGACACCCATGGACTTCTGCGGCCGGAAGCCATCAATGTGCTGCGTGGAACGGCGCGTATCATCCACGCCGGAGATATTGGTGATCCGACAATTGTCGATCGCTTGTCTGAAATTGCTCCCGTCACTGCGGTGCGGGGGAACGTAGACCGGAAGCCTTGGGCGAAGAACATTCCTGAGACGAATGTCTTGGAAGTGGATGGAGTCTCGATTTACATACTGCACATCCTGGAGAATCTCGATCTAAAGCCGAAAGCATCTGGGTTCAAAGCAGTCATTTATGGCCATAGCCACGTTCCGAAGCAACAAATGATAGAGGGCGTGCTTTATTTCAATCCAGGGAGCGCTGGGCCGCGACGTTTCGAACTGCCGGTGACAATCGGAAAATTGAAAGTCAAAGACGGACGAATTACTGCGGACATCGTCGAACTTCAAGACCAAAATCCCCACCCCTTCGACGAAGAGAGTGATCGCATAAATTTGCGGAGTCGCAAGGGAACGGGAAGGGCCCGACTTCAGTCGGGCCGATCACTGAGTTTGGCATATTTACGACCCGACTGAAAGTCGGGCCCTCCCGGTTAAAGCGGTTCTATGCTTTTGACAGTCAGCTAAATCGCAAATTGCGAGAATTGAAGAGATGTCATTTCAAAGACCTTCGTTGACGGTAAGGGTTAGATTCGGATGGGCAATTATTTTCGCAATTACCCTATGCACCGACATTACCTGTCATGGCCAATCTCAATCGGCTCCATCCGCAACCGCAACTTCCGTGATGAAGCCAGTCGGCACAGTGAAGGCGATCAACGGAAGTGAAATTACCCTCCAACCCGACTCTGGAATCGAAGTGAAGATTCTGATTCAAGACTCAACACGCATTCTCCGTAGCGCACCGGGGCAGACAAGCTTGAAGGACGCCACGCCGATGCAGCTACAGGAATTGCAAGTCGGCGACCGGATGTTAATTCGGGGAACTGCGTCGGATGACGGCAAATCCGTCGTCGCGATTTCAGCCGTGGTTATGAAACAGTCCGACGTAGCGGCGCGTCAACAGCAGCAACAAGAGGATTGGCAAAAGCGCGGCGTGGGCGGATTGGTGAAGTCGATTGATGCGAGTTCCGGTACCATCCAAGTTTCCGTGACAAGTTTTGCCGCGACAAAAAACATTACAGTCAACATTTCAAAATCAACCGTGATTCGCCGATATTCCCCCGAGTCCGTGAAATTCGATGATGCAACACCCGGAACTCTGGCGCAGATCAATGCCGGAGACCAGCTTAGGGCCCGGGGAACGCACAGTCCGGATGGCACATCGCTCGATGCCGAGGAAGTCGTCTCGGGCACGTTTCGCAATATTGCCGGGACTGTCTCCTCGACCGATACTGGCCAGAACACGATTAGCGTTATGGATCTGATCTCCAAAAAGCCGTTGGTAGTGAAGGTCACGTCAGATTCGCAGTTGCGCCAACTTCCCGCTGCGTTCGCACAAAGGATTGCGATGAGATTAAAGGGCGGCTCCGCGGATCAGCCGAACGGTGGATCACCAAACGGTGGCGCGGCTAATAGTGGGACGAAACCAAACAGCCCCGCGGACGCGGGTTCGGCGGCGCCCGGAGCTGGGATGAGGAGCGGTGGCGGGTATCAAGGGGGAAGTTATTCGGGAGGCGGTGGCGGTGGATATTCGGGCGGCGCGAATCGTGCGGGCGGCCCGCCGGATTTTCAGCAAATGTTGAGCCGCCTTCCAGCCGTTACTCTTGCCGATCTACACAAAGGCGATGCCGTGATGATCGTGGCGACTGAAGGCTCAGGTACTTCTTCGCCGACGGCGATCACTTTATTAAGCGGCGTGGAACCGATCTTGACTGCATCCCCGAATAGCGGACGCGCAGCGACACTGTTGTCGCCCTGGAACCTTGGATCCTCCGCAGGCGGCGACGCAGCGACGCAGTAGAAAAATATTTGTCATTCCTAGCGCAGCGAGGAATCTGCAGGTGCTTGCAGCCTCGAAAAACTAGGATTCAGGAGATTAAATGAGGATGCGGCGGCACTATTTGCGTTGGTTCGAAGTTGCCGCATTTCTGTTGCTCTTCACATCGGGCACGCTGTTCGCGCAGAGTTCTTCGGGCACGTTGCGCGGAACCGTCGCGGATCCCACCGGTGCCGTGATTCCAGGGGCGGTGGTTACAGCCACTTCTACAACCGGCCAGAAAACTTCATCAGTCACAGATAACGTCGGTAATTACGAAATCAAAGGACTGGCCCCGGGGACGTACACGGTGAGCGCCAACGCAAAGGGTTTCTCCGTGTCTCAACAACAGAATGTCGCCGTCGCTGCCGGGCAAGGGCAAAAGTTGGATATCGCCCTGGCGATCCAGGTTGAAAAAGAGAAGGTCGAGGTACAGGATCAGGGGACGAACGTAGATGTAAGTCCCGAAAACAACGCTGGCGCCATTATTCTCAAAGGGAAAGATCTCGAAGCTCTGTCGGATGATCCGGACGAGTTGATGACGGAACTGCAGGCTCTGGCGGGCCCGTCCGCCGGACCGAACGGGGGCCAAATTTATATAGACGGATTCAGTGGAGGGCAGCTTCCTCCCAAGTCTTCCATTCGCGAGATCCGCATAAATCAAAATCCCTTCTCCGCCGAATTTGACAAGGTCGGCTACGGCCGAATCGAAATCTTTACCAAGCCGGGAACCGATCACTTCCACGGCCAAGTCATGGTGAGCGGTAACGATTCTGCTTTCAATTCCAACTGGAATCCTTTTAACACGCCGCAGCCGCCCTATCACTCCGAACTTTACAGCGGCAACATTAACGGTCCTCTCGGCAAGAAAGCGTCGTTTTTCTTAACGGCGGAACGCAGAAACATCAATCAAAACTCGGTGATTAACGCTACAGTGCTGGATTCCAGTTTCAACCCTGTTCCATTTAGCGAGGCAATATCCAATCCCCGGACCCGCACCAGCATCTCGCCCCGAGTCGACATTCAACTGAGCCAGAACAATACTTTGACGGCTCGTTACGAATACGAAAAAAACGCACAGGACAATCAGGGGGTTGGGCAGTTCTCTCTTGCTTCGCAGGCCTACAACGACGATCAAACTGAAAACACGTTACAGGTTAGCGATACCCAAATATTGAGTCCGAATGTCGTGAATGAAACGCGTTTTCAATATGACCGCAGCACCGACAATCAGCTTCCTCAATCCGCCGGTTTCACAACGTCGGTTCTCGGCGCCTTCATAAGCGGAGGAAATCCGCAAGGCTTATTAAAGGACGTGCAGAACCACTATGAATTGCAAAACTACACTTCGATTGTTCATAAGAAGCACTTTATAAAGTTTGGCGCACGCCTGCGCGTGGTGACGGATTCCAACCGGTCGACGGGAAATTTCAACGGGACTTTTACCTTCCCGTCAATTCAGGCGTATCAGGTGACTCAGCTTGGTCTTCAGGCCGGGCTGACTCCGGCTCAGAGTCGGGCAGCGTGCCTGGCTTCTTCCCAGATTCCACAGACCGCGCAATGCGGCGCCAGCCAGTTTTCGATCACCAACGGTCAACCGCTCTCGATAGTAGCTATGGTTGATGTTGGTCCCTACGTGCAGGATGATTGGAGAATCCGTCCCAACCTCACCCTCAGTTACGGGCTGCGCTTTGAGAGTCAAAATGATACTGGAGACCACGCCGATTTTGCCCCCCGATTGGGGATCGCCTGGGGCTTAGGCGGAGGGAAGAATCCCCCTAAGACCGTTCTTCGTGGCGGGTTCGGAATATTTTACGATCGCTTCACTTACAATCTGGACCTCGAGCAGGAGCGTCTGAATGGCATAACCCAGAATCGCACGATCGTCCAGTCGCCGGATTTTTATCCTGCGATCCCCGCTCCGGGCACGATTCAAGGAACGCAATCTCCCACAATTTATCAAGTCAATCCAAACTTGCGGTCACCGCGAATTATTCAAAGCGCGGCCAGCATCGAGCGGCAGGTGACAAAATCCGCAACCATCTCGGTTACCTATCTCAACTCTTTCGGTAACGACCAGTTCATTACCAGAAATATCAACGCTCCGTTGCCTGGGACATATCCTCCGACCTCAGAGCGCCCATTTGGAGGAACGACAAACATCTACCAATACAGCTCGAACGCCATTTTCCGGCAAAACCAGGTGATCGTTAATGCGAGAGTCAATGTTGCAGCGAAGGTTTCGCTCTTCGGCTTCTACACGCTGAATTATTCCAATAGCGATACGTCGGGTGCGTCGAGCTTCCCTTCGAATTCGTACAACCTCATGCAAGACTATGGAAGGGCCTCGTTTGACATAAGGCACCGTCTGTTCCTGGGAGGAACGATAACTCTTCCATACCGCTTCCAATTGAATCCCTTTCTTGCAGTTAATTCCGGAGGACCATTCAATGTGACCGTCGGCCAGGATTTGAATGGCGATTCTGTTTTCAACGATCGGCCCGGCTTCGCTAATGGCACCACGCCAGCGAACGATACCAGAACAACTTCCTTGGGGGATTTCAATGTCGCGCCCGCGGGTGAGAGCGTGATTCCCATCAACTATGGCGACGGCCCCGCTGCAGTCTCTTTAAATTTGCGGCTCAGCCGGACCTTTGGATTTGGTCCCGAAGTAAAAGGTGGTTCTGGAAGTTCCGGTGGCGGCCAGCGGGGCGGTTACGGAGGAGGAGGACGGGGCGGTCCTCCTGGCGGCGGTTTGGGTGGACGTGGGCTGAGCGGAGCCGGGGGAAACCCCTTCGGACAGAATGCCGCAGTGAGCCGCCGCTATAACCTGACATTAACCGCGTCGGCGAGAAATATCTTTAATCACATAAATTACGGACTGCCAGTGGGAAACCTCAATTCCCCGGTGTTTGGAACTTCAAATTCGATTGCCTCGGGACCATTTTCCTCAGGCAATGCTATCCGCCGGATTGATCTGCAAATGACGTTCTCCTTTTGATCTGAAGCCTAGTTTCCAACTGGCTAACTGCTTGTTTTTTCCAATAAGGGTTCACTCATCACAACCGGCCTGTGACGAGTGTACTTAGCACGCCGAGATTCCCCGCTTAGACTTCCCGAATAGGGAGCTTCGTTTTTTGACCAGAGCTCTCAGAAGTACGTTTGTCCAATGAGAGTGTCGGCCCAGCCTCGCGAACGGGAGCAGCCTTTCGATCCCGCATTACTGCTTGCGGGAGTTGAGGTGTGGCCGGAAAGCATAGCCGTTCTGGAAAGCGGCCGTATCGTGTATGCGAATCGCGCATTCGGAAAAGCCAATGGACTTGTCTCCAATTCAGAATTGCGAGGTCGACTGCTAACGGACCTGCTACCCCGAGGCACAAGATTCGGCGATGCTCAGGAACCCTCGCTCAGTCCCGGCAACGCGATCGTGCAGATGCAAGCATCGATCTTAGATTTTCAAGAAAGTCAGCGAGCCTTTCAACTCGTCTGCGTCCGTCCATTCTCGCAGGCGAACCACCGCGACGCGCCTCCTGCGCAGTCTCAAAAGCTAGAAGACATAGACCGGTCATTGCCAGGAGTCGCACATGACTTCGGCAATTTGCTGACCGGAATACTGCTTTACAGCGACCTGCTCGTTGAAGGGCTCGACGAGGGGAGCCGCTTACGCCGCCATGCCGAAGCAATCCGTAGCGCAGGCACGAATGGTGTCACCCTGATTCAGCAATTGACAAATCCATCGCCGGAAAGCCCAGTCGCAATCGAGCCAGCATCTGTGAATCAGGTTATTTCCGGAATGGCGAGCCTTCTGACACGCCTCGTGGGAAAGTCCATTGAGGTAAAAACCAATCTGAACGAGACGGCGGGTCTGGTGAAAATGGATGCGGGCAAAGTTCATCAAATAATTCTTAATCTCACCGTCAATGCGCGCTATGCGATGCCGAACGGGGGGAAAATCACCCTGTCTACCCGAAATAGCACGCAGCGCAGCGCGAATTCTGAGAAAAAGTTAACCCGTCCGATCCCTTGTGTGGAATTTTCCGTGACCGACACTGGCTGCGGCATGGACAAGAAAATCTTGGCGCAGGTGTTTCGCCCATTCTTTACCACCAGACCGCGCAGCCAGGGGCAAGGCCTCGGATTGACCATGGTTCAGAGCCTGGTCAAGCAGGCTGGAGGAGAAGTTGAGATTGAGAGCGAACTGGGAAAAGGCACCCGAGTAACCATTCGTGTACCGCGAGCCGACGTACCGGACGAAACGAATTGAGTCGCAAGAGGATTTTGTCGAAGAAACTCTGATGTCAGGGCTCCATTGACTGAGCCAGAAAGTGAATCGCCATGAGCAGCGCCGCCGCACTCGCTCCATCTCCTCAGACCCCGCAGATCGAGGGAGCAAATTTCTTGAACTTGTTGGTAGTGGATGACGAGCGGGCGATCCGTGAAGTTTGCCGCGAAGTCGCCCAATCTCTCGGCTTCAATACCTCCGTGGCTGATTCGGCGGAACATGCCTATCGGCTGCTCGATTCTCAAAACATCGACGTCCTGCTGCTCGATTTGAAGTTGCCCGGCGCAAATGGTCTGGAAGCGTTGCACCAGATAAAACAGCGGAGACCCGACGCCGCCATCGTCGTGGTCACTGGATATGGAACCGTGCAATCCGCCGTCCATGCCATGAAAAACGGCGCCTACGACTATGTGACCAAGCCGTTCAGCATGGAAGAACTAAAGATGCTCCTGCAGCGCGTGGCTGGGCATTTGAAGCTGAAAACCGAAAATCGGGTTCTGCGCGAGAAAATCAAATCCAAGCACGGTTTCGGCAACATGATCGGACGTGCCCCGGAGATGGAGAAGCTTTATCGCATCATTGCCAAGGCGGCATACAGCAATCATCCCGTACTGATTCTCGGTGAAAGCGGAACAGGCAAGGAAATTGTGGCACGGTCTATTCATTTCTCCGGTCCTTTTCGCGAGAAGCCGTTCATTCCCGTCGATTGCGGATCGCTTGTCCCCACCCTGATCGAAAGCGAGTTGTTCGGCTATGTCAAAGGAGCATTCACCGGAGCCACGCAATCGAAAGAGGGACTCCTGGCAATTGCAGAAGGCGGAACGGTTTTCCTCGATGAAGTAGGGGAACTGCCGGTGGATCTTCAGGCCAAGCTGTTGCGCGCGATTCAGGAAAAGGAGATTCGCCAGGTCGGCAGCACCAAGCGCACAAATATAAACGTGAGAATCCTCGCGGCTACAAACCGCGATCTGGAACAGGCTGTCGCCCAAGGCACTTTTCGGCGCGACTTGTACTTCCGCCTCAATGTCTTAAGCCTGCGGATCCCACCGTTGCGGGAGCGGCGGCAAGATATCCCGCTTCTAGTTGCGCATTTTTTGGAACGCATCTTACGAAGTGGGGGTCAGGAACGAACCTTAAGCGACGATGCCCTGAAAGCGATGCTTGGCTACGATTGGCCGGGCAACGTGCGCGAGCTTGAGAACTGTCTGGAACGGTCCTGCGCATTAACCAGTGGACCGACGATCCACATGTGCGATCTGCCTCCTGCCCTTCACAGCGCTTCTGGCGCCTTTCCTAGCCCGACAGAAAGCTCGACCAAAATCATCCCTATGACGGAACTGGAGAGGCAAACGATTCTAAGCACAATCACTCAACTCAATGGCGACAAGCTGATGGCCGCGCGCCTGCTTGGAATCGGAAAGACAACTCTCTATAGGAAGCTGAAAGAGTACTCTTCCCAAGATAGCTAAGGAGGCTGGATTCCTTCCCGTAATGGAACTCGCGCTCGCAATGCACAAATGGAAGTGTCTTGTTTTCAGCACGAATTATTGGACCGGAACTTGCAATTAGATCTTCCATGATTCTCTTAATAACCAGTTCTCCGAAAGCGCAGGATTGCGCGAACGCCATCACCGAAGCTACTTCCGAACCGGTAAAAATAGCCGGCAACCTTGGTCAGGCAGCCACGCTGCTAAAAGCAAACGAATTTGCCGCGCTGGTAGTAGACCAGCAACTTCAGGACGCTGATCCAGATGAAACCGACCGCGTGTTGCTGCACATAGGAATGGCGACGCCGGTATACATCAACCTCGCAATCAGTGGCGTCGAACGTGTGATTCGCGAGCTGCGAACCGCGCTGCATCGCCGGAAAAGAGAAACTGCAATCGCCCGTCAGGGAGCGGAACAGAAACTGCGGAATGAGTTGAAAGATACGGTTACAGCGCTGCTACTGTCTTGCGAAATAGCTCTCCAGGTTCCAACTCTACCCTCAGCTGCGACGGCAAAGCTACGCGCCGTAGATGCCCTGGCCCGCGAGATGAGAGACAAAATCGGCCTGCACGCTTAGAGTTGCGAATCGGGACCAGCAAACCAGAGGAGCCCTACTTCACGGGCTGCGGAAAAAGTTATGCTCCGTCAATGTCCTTGAAAGGGCGCGCCTTCACAGGCTGCGGAAAAACTCATGCTCCCTCAATATTCTTGAAGGGGCGCGCCTTCAGGCGCGCCGCAACCCGTTCAGGCGGGCTCTTCCCATTCCGAGCAATCCACTACCAACCCATCCTTTTCCGCAACTCCGTGATATGCGCCACGTGGTGCTGTCCATGCCAGGAATAGATCCCCAGATTCCTTTCCAACGAAACCAAACGTCCAGTCTCAGGATGCCGGAAACTGCGATTCCAATCTTCGGTGCTCAACGACCGCAGCAAATATACCCAGCGCCGATGTAGCGATTCCAGTAGCACCAGAGACACTTCAATCGGCGTCGACCGATTCTCAGCCGACTTCGCCCACAAGTCTTCAAGGTACGGCTTGATTGTTGGTTCTTCCTCGGTTAGCGCGAGCTTGAAACGAACATACGCATTCATGTGGCTATCGGGAATGTGATGAACCACCTGGCGCACCGTCCAGCCACCTTCACGATATGGAGTCTCAAGCTGTTCTTCCGAAAGACCTGCAACGGCCGACCGCACCGCTGCTGGAGTCTTCTCGATGTTGACGATCATTTGCTCGCGCTGTTCTTCGTTGGGGGGCCCTTGATATTTGAATTTGCCGATTGGATACCGTGGGTCTTTCTTGATTGGATCGTCGTTAATTGGATCGTCGCTCATCTTCGAGCCTCCGTCAGTTCTATTTGAAGTGGTGAACTGATCGTTCAATGTATTTTGACGCTTTCCCGCCCATATCTTGCAAGAAAAGCCACGACTTCCCTCAATTTAACATCCAAGGATCTGGATTTAGTAAACCTACTGGGCATCGGAGGCATGCGCATGAAGAACATCCTGGGATTTCTTGCGATGACACTAATTCTTTCTCTCCCTGCGTTCCCGCAACATAAGAACGATCAAGGAAAAGCCGATCAGAGAGGAGGTCAACCGCAGCGTGGCGAGCCGCAACAACAAGGCAGAGAACAAGGCGTCGGCAACGGACATATTCCGGCGCACGGCCCCGCTCCCGCCCGCCAGCAGCCACACTCCTCACCCCAAGAGCACTCCAATGTGCCCGTCTCACGCGGAAACGGCGGGGCTCAGGAAGTGGCGAACGGAAATCAGCGGCAGAGTTTCGCTGATCAACCGGGCCATCCTAATGCGCCGCACGTGCACGCTCAGAATGACGAGTGGGTAGGGCACGACAGCGGACCAAATGATCCGCATTATCACCTCGATCGCCCTTGGGAGCATGGGCACTTTTCTGGCGCCATCGGCCCGCAGCATATCTGGCGGCTCCACGGCGGCAGCCGGGATAGGTTTGACATCGGCGGGTTCTTCTTTCAGGTCGCGCCCTACGACTACGATTATTGCAACGATTGGCTATGGGATAGCGATGACATCGTGATCTACGACGACCCGGACCATGACGGTTGGTATCTTGCCTACAATACCCGCCTGGGCGTTTACGTTCATGTGATGTATTTAGGGTAAGTGGCTCCTTCACATCTGGACCCCCAAGTCACCACCCTTTTGAATCAGGTACGCTTTGTGACTTACCGGAGGCGAGAGAAATCGCCTCCGGTAATAATGCATGAGAGCCAACGCCGTTGGCTCCCTGACTAGTGCTATCCGCGAAGGCGGGCTGCTCGCAACCCGAGCGAAGACGCCAGCAACAGAAGGCCGAGCATTCCGATCAGGGGAAGCAGGCTTCCGGTTTTCGGCAGTTCCGCGGAAGCCACCGGGGCTTCAGCCGGAGCCGGCGCAGCTACGGGCACGGCTATGACGACCAGGATCGGCACATTCGCGGGCGGTGCCGGAGGTGGCGGCGGCATCGAGCCAGTCACACGCCTCTGCTCCTCAATCTCAGTGACGGGAACCTCAACCACCTTGGTAGCTGAGATTTTCATCCCCTTCTTCAGACCCCAGGCATCTGTCATTTGTCCATCGACATTGAACTTCTGCCCTTTCGGAATCTTGAACGACTGGTTGGTGCCGTCTTCCAAGGTCAGAATGACCGAATTTGGCGGGTTTACGTGCCATACTTTTCCCGTCACACTCTGCACTGTCGTAATCGTCTTGGGGACGGTGGTTGTGGTGATCGTACGCTCGAGTTTCATACCGGGTTGCAGATCGTGAATCCCGAGTTGTTTGCCATCCACCGTGATTCGAGCACTTTCCGGCACATTGGGAAAATGCCGGATGGTGCCATCGCTCATCTGGACCACCAGGTCGTTCCCCGATACGGTGACGACCGTACCGCTCTCGACTTTGGTGGAGACCATGGCTTTGTCACTGGTAGTGCTCGTTTGTGTTTGCACCTGCGCGCTCATGCTCAGAGTAAAGGCCATGCAAAAGGCCCCCACAACGAATACTTGCCACGCACGTGTCCAGCCGGCTTTTGAGTTCATCGCTTCTTCTCCTTTTTATTCTTCGAAATTCATCGATTTGAAATACTGTAAAACTGGTTTGCTCGAAACGAATTCTTTCTTGTCTTACTGCTAACTTCGGTTTGCGCCATTTTCCTAACGATCTAGTGCCGCGATTGATGCATGAACTATGTAGCGTTGCGGCGCACTGCCTATGAAGTAAAAGGGGTAACAAGTCACGAGCGTCAGGGAAGAAACAGAGGTGGGGCGCAAGACGCCGACATTATCTGGATTGACGATCTCCACTTTGTCGACTACATAAGTGTCGGTTCGGTTTGGCAGGACCAGGTCGATTTTGTCCCCTACTCCCACATCCTTCAGTCCGCGAAAAAAACCGTCCCTGTGCCCCGCAACTCCCACGTTGCCGTTTTCCCCGAGTCGCGCTGTCCCAACGATCCGCCCTACACCACGGTTCAGCGTTAGCTCGTCCGTGCCCTCAAGCACTGGCACCTCCAGGTGGATTTTCGGCAGTCGCAACAGTGCCAGAGGTGGGTCGAAATGTTGAGCCAGACTCTGTTTGTAAGAGTCGATACGCTTCTCGGACCAGAGAGTGAAGTCAACCGACGAAGCATCCTGTAGGCCAGTACTCCCTCGTGTTACCGATAAACTTTTCCGCGATGCCTCGAAGCTTAGGATCCGGGCGCGCGCCAAAAGTGCCCCGTCGGTTCGCACCGCGACATAGACTGCCAGCAGCGCTAAACCCAACCCCATCAAGACGCGTTCAATCCTTGGAGCAGCAATGGGTCGTCGATCCGGGACGTTGGTCCTCGCGTTCAGTGTAGGCATAGAAATTGGCCCGGCGCTTTGAATCGCGACTGCAGCCCAAGGGAAACATAGCTGCTTGTTGTACTAGGGGGAACTGTGAAAACTACCAGTGTTTGCGGTTGTCCGTTAGCAGGCTAGAAACCTTCTTGGGGATACCGGTCTATTTTCCGCCTTGTCTTTTCGACCGCTTCGCAGGGCGCGGTTTGGGAGCAACTTCCTCAAAGAGCGCGAACTGGATTTTCTTTTCTACTGGGTCGATGCGGTCGACAAGCACACGGATTTTTTGGCCCATGCTGTAAATCTTATGGTTTCGTAAGCCGATGATTTCCCGGGTATTTTCGTGATAAGTGTAGCGGTCGTCGGTCAGGGAGTCGAGAGGGACTAATCCTTCGATGAATAGATCTGTTAGTTCCACGAAGAAGCCGAACTTGGTGACGCTTATGATGAGGCCGTCGAAGTCTTCACCGACGCGGTTTTCCATGAATTTAACTTTTTTCCACTCCATGAGCTCGCGTTCGGCGTCATCGGCGCGGCGCTCGGAGTGGCTGGATTCGTCGGCAATTTCGTGTAGCTCTTCGAGAGAAATCGGTCCCGAGACCGGTTCGAGGGCTTCGCGATGCGCAGCGTGGTCTTTATCCCTACGCTTTGACCATGGAGAAGGCTTCGGGCTTTCTTGGGCCGATACCTGACTGGAACTCGGTGAAGGAAGTATTCCTATGGGAACCTCGCCATCCATTGCTTCCGGCAAATCGCGTAGTACCTGCTTCAGTATTCTATGCACGATCAGATCGGGGTAGCGCCGAATCGGTGAAGTGAAGTGGGTATAGCTCGTTGCAGCAAGCGCGAAGTGCCCACGATTCTCCTCGGAGTAGCGTGCCTGTTTCAGGGAACGCAGCATCAGGAAAGACAGAATTCTCTCTTCCGGAGTGCCCGCTATTTTCTCAGTCAGCTTTTGATACATGCGGGGCGTGATGTGAACATCTTTCGGAATCTCGATTTCTTTGGCTCGCTTTCCCGTGCCGTGACTCGCGCGGCGGTCGGATTTAAACTGCATGCGCTGAATTGGCAGCGGCCCGATGCCGAGTGAATATCCAAACGTTGCCGCGATGACTTCGAAATCGTAGACGCGTTTTGCATCCGGCTTTTCGTGGATGCGATATAGCGATGCAACTCGCTTGTTCTCCAGATACCCCGCGACACATTCGTTGGCTGAGAGCATGAATTCTTCAATCAGGCGATGAGCGATATTGCGCTCGGAGCGAGTGATGCTTTTCATCAATCCGAACTCGTCGAACTCAATAATTGGCTCGGGTAAATCAAAATCGATCGATCCGCGCCGCTCGCGTTTTCGATTCAAAATGAGCGCCAGATCACGCATTATTTCGAATGCGCTCACCAAGTTGGAATACCGTTTCCGCGCGGCCTCGTCCCCATCGAGCACTGCGCCAACGTCGGTATAAGTCATGCGTTCAATCGAACGAATAATTCCTTCGCACAATTCGTAACCGAGAATTTCGCCTCGAGGATCAATTCGCATCACGCAAGAAAGAACCAGCCGGTCTACCTGTGGTCGCAGGCTGCAAATATCCGTAGACAGTTCGAGAGGCAACATCGGAACCGCCCGGTCGGGAAAATACACGCTCGTGCCGCGCAAGCGAGCCTCCTGGTCAAGCGGCGAATCGGGAGTGACATAATGCGCGACATCCGCGATATGAACTTGTAGTTCAAACTCGCCGGTGTCTAACTGACGGACGGTCACGGCATCATCGAAGTCACGGGCCGTCTCTCCGTCGATCGTGACGATCGGAAGATCTCTGAAGTCGCGTCGTTTGGCTGCCTCCTCGGCGGGGATCACTGGACTGATTTCGCGAGCCTGGGCAAGAACCTCGGGGGGAAATCGATGGGGGATATGAAATTTCCGAATGACGATTTCTACATCGACCCCGAAGTCATCTTCGTAACCGAGAATTTCTACAACCCGCCCTCGCGGGCCTTGGGATGCGGTTGGCCAGTCGGTGATTTCAACATCGACAACAGCATTCTCAAGGTCATCCCAGTTGCGGCGTGCGGCCTCTTCGCCGAAAACTCGGTCAACACTCTTCTCTCTATCCCTCGGTAGCTTCGTTTGACCGTCCTCGGATTGGCCCGGGACGATTTCCGGAATTTCCGCCCCTGGGGGGATGATGATCTCTTGGGAAACTTTTTGATCTATGGGGGTCACATAATTGTGGCGGGATCCGTAGTGGAAAATTCCGACGACCGTACTTTGCGCTCGAAATACCGACCGCACGATGCGACCTTCGGCTCGTCCATCCGGACGGATCGCGCCCACCTCAACCAGGACGCGATCCCCATGCATTGAGGAGCCAACGAAGGGCGGAGGAATGAAAATATCGCCCGAGAGAAGGTCTTTGAGGGCTGGACTAAGGGAGCTGGCATCGGGGATGACAAAACCGAAGCCATCGCGATGCATGGTCAACCTCCCAACAACCAGATTGCGGCTCGGAGCGGCCTGGGGAATCGCATAGCGATCGGAATCAACTTTTATAAGCTCGCCGCGGGAAACCAACTGTTGGAGGAGTTCGGAGAGCTCGAAGCGTCCATCGCCATGTAGTCCGAGTTCGCGAACCAGTTGTTTGAATCCGGCGGTGTGTTTGGGCTGCCGTTGAATCTTGCTGAGGATGGCAGCAGCGGTGAGCTTTGGTCTCATACGCGATTTTGATTTCTCATGCCGGCTCTCGCGACGGCAACAAAACCATACCATGCAGTGGTCTCGGGGGGCCGGCCAGGCGATCCGTTACGGTCCAGAGCATATATGCGGAACCTTAGCGGGCAATGAATTTCCACAAGACTCTGCGCCTCAAGCGGAGTAGAATTAGCCCAGTCTCCAAACTGCACGCATACCGATTTCACTAGTCAGGGAAAGGATTTTCGCGAAATGTGGAAGCCTACAAATCAGCCGTCTACACCCACTCGGCCCAATGAGCCGGAGCGTCCCGCCATGCAAACTCCAAGCACGCCTTCTCCAATAAGCGAAAGCTCACCTTCCGCCGCAGCCCGGCCGGCAACGACCGCTACGACTGCTGACCAGGCAACGATTGGCAAGTCCCTGGTAATCAAGGGCGAAGTCACCGGTTCAGAGTCACTTTACATTGATGGACGAGTCGAAGGTTCGATAAACCTGGCTGGGAATCGCGTGACCGTCGGCCGAAATGGCGTGGTCTCGGCCAACATCAATGCACGGGAAATCGTGGTACTGGGCAAGGTTCGCGGAAATCTGACGGCCAGCGACCGCGTGGATATTCGCAGCGATGGATCGCTTACCGGCGATGTAGTCGCCGCCCGTATCTCCATTGAGGACGGCGCATTCTTCAAGGGCGGAATTGATATCCGCAAGGCTGGTCAACAGAAGCCCAACGGTGAGGAAGTCAAGTCCACCGCCTCGAGCTCGACCGAAGCCGTAGCGGCTCGCGCTTAGACCTTTATTCTGCTTCATGTTTGGAGCTTCCTCAGCGGAAGCTCCGAACTCGGGGAACCTCTGTCCAATCTCAAGTCAGTCCGCTTGGGCAACCATCCCCCCAAATTCGGGTTGGAAACTTTTCGCCGGGTTTTATTCTTCCTCTCTAAGGTAAAGTTCCGCCATCTGCTACAGGGGTTCTGAAAACAATCGAGACACCTCTTAGCATCCAAGCTTTGCGTAGGCGAGGCGATTTTTCATGGCAGTTGCACGCATATTTCCGTCGCAAAGATCGAAACGGCGTGGCCTGCGAGCTCTCAGGCCGATGCCCGTGCTTTCGGGCATGCGCACTGACATCGCGGGCAAAGCCCTTAAGAATGGGATATTGCTCGATCTACCGGAGGACGAATACGCGTTGCTGCGTCCCCACCTTGAGCCCGTGGAACTGCCACAGCGCAGGATATTGTTTGAGCCTACGGAGAAGATCGACTTTGCTTATTTTCCGAATGATGGCATGACTTCTCTGGTAATCGCTGTAAGAGATGGCCGCAGCGTCGAGGTCGGCATGGTTGGCCGCGAAGGTATGGTGGGTACGCCCTTGGTCGCTGGAATGCGAAGCGGACCATGCCGCGCGATCATGCAGATTGCTGGAAGCGGACTTCGCATCAGATCTGAAGTATTACAGGATGCCTTGCTTGACGCTCCTCATCTGAGGCGGTCCCTGAATCGCTATGGGCTTTGCCAGGGCCTTGAAGTAGCCCAAATCGCGGCCTGTAATCGTCTACACGAAATAGAACAGCGACTGGCGCGATGGCTCCTGATGTGCCAGGACCGTGTTGACTCGGCATTCTTGCGATTGACCCAGGAATTTCTCGCCGAGATGCTCGGGACCGGCCGGCCTAGTGTCAGCTTGGCTTCGGGAACGTTGCAGCGGGCAGGTTTGATCGAAAATGTTCGAGGAACCGTCAGAATTCTGAATCGTAAGCAGCTCGAGAGCACAGCCTGTGAATGTTACGGGATGATTCAAAACTTGACGATACCCGCAGTCCCTCAGCAGTTCTGATCTTCCTCGCCAACACCACCGTTCGCTGGCGAACAGACATCCCTCCTCATCACAAATAGCCTACGCACAATGGGTTGTGGCCGTCCCTGAACACCAGTTTGCAAGGAAAACTGTTGGAACGTCAAAAAACTCACAGTCCATCGCCCAAACGCAGTGTGGCCCCGGCTCGTTCGGGAACTCGCACAGATCCTTCGGGAGAGACGATAAAGAACGTCGTTTTACTCGGCATCCCAAGCCGCGAGTTCAACCTGATTCGGCCTCATCTGGAACCCGTCCAACTGCCGCAACAGCTCATTCTCGACGAGCCCGGAGAGAATATTGAATTCGCCTATTTCTTGAATGAAGGATTGGCATCGTTAGTCGTGCTCACCAGCGACGGGCGGAGCGTCGAGGTGGCAATTGTAGGCAAGGAAGGCTTCGTAGGCACGCCTTTAGCTGTAGGACTGGATCGGGGACCGTATCGCGCGGTTATGCAAATCGCTGGAAGTGGCTTGCGGGTCAAATCAAAACTGCTCCAGCATACGCTTAAGGACTGCCCAGAGTTACGCCTCATTCTGAATCGCTTTGTGCTGATTCAGGGATTGCAGATTGCCCAGATCGCGGCATGCAATCGCCTGCACGAGATAGAACAGCGGCTAGCGAGATGGCTATTGATGTGTCAGGACCGGGTTGATTCCGATTTGCTTCCTGTCACTCACGAGTTTCTCGCGCAAATGCTAGGCACAGGACGACCCAGCGTGAGCCTGGCGGCTGGAATCCTGCAGCGAGCGGGCATGATTGAGAATTTGCGCGGCACCGTAAAAATTTTGAACCGGACCGAACTCGAGGAGTCGGCGTGCGAGTGTTACCGGGCAATCCAGCAGTTTAACGGCGGGCTTGGTATCCGCTAGATCGTTGTTTCTTGAGTTGACCAGGCCGTTTTGGAGGATGCTCTGGAGGATAGCGAGAGCAAGGATTGGAATCAGTTGTATCAAGAGGCCCTGCTCGAGCTGGACGGTTCCAAACTAGCAGAGAGAATTGACTTGGCCTCCAACGCGGTTGAGGCAAGGTTGCGAGAACTTAGGGGGTCGGTAGATGATTCGCGCCAGCGGAACATTTTGATTGACGCGCTGCAAACGTTACAAGCACTGCGCCGCGAAATCCCCTGATGCTAGGAACGGCGGCGCAATTCCCGAAGTAGTTTCGATTTCGTGATCCAAAATCCAGCTGCGACTGTCCCAGCCCAAGTCACAGTTATCAATCCGGTGGCCTGGAGATCGGCGATTCTACTGCCGTTGATGGGCACGGTACGGGCAATTTGAAAGCTCAAAATGCAGGCTACGACAGCGGTAATCGCAACCTTCCCCAATTCATTCCATGGGAGCTGCGTAGTTGGAATCAGCTTGCGCCGATTGAGCAGTATCGCCATGGCAACGCAATTCGCCGCGATCCCCAGGTCGGACGCTATCACCAGACCAACCCCAGCGTAGGCGTGGTAAAGCGCCGCATACATCGGATATGACGCCACAGTAATCAGCGTGCTCGCGATCATCGGCGTGAGCGTGTTGCCTGCGGCATAGAATGCGCGTGCATACAATCCTTGCGCTGACCAAAAAATCAACGACAACGAAAACCAGAAAAAGTATGTTGCCGTTTCTTTGCTATCGGAAAAATGGAAACTTCCGTGCCGATAGGCCAGATCGATAAGCGGCAACGCCGCCGCCATCATAAAGCTGGTCGCCAGCAGCGAGACTGCGGTAATGCGGTAAATAGAGGCGTTTACACTCTTGCCCAGATCCTCCATCCGCTTCTCGTTGAACAGGCGGGCAAAAAACGGCAGCGAAGCCTGGCTGACTGCCTGCCCAAGAATGGCGATCGGCACATTGAAAAGCTTCTTGGCAAAGCTCAGGCGCGCAATTTCCCCCACGCCCGCGGAAGCGAAGCGGCGAATGAACCAATCGTCGACCGTGACCAGTGACAGTCCAAGCATTAACGGCACTGACAGGCGGACCCACTCGCGAAATGCGGGATTGCGGACGTTAAAAGAAATCCGGTAGCGCGCGCCAGCTCGCGCCGCGCCGATTGCGTAGAGAACGAACTGTCCGAAAAATGCACCGGCCAATGCGCCGTATGCGAGTGATGACGCGCCGATCTTCCTTGATAGCAGCACCCCGCCCGCGATGATGAAACAGTTGTACAGAATGGGTCCCAACGATGGGAGCAGAAAAAGCCGTCGAGAATACAGCACCGCCGATAGCACGCCGCCGATGTAGAAAAATATCTGCATCGGCAAGATAATCCGCGTGATGTGAACGCAAAGCCGCAACTGCTCGGGATTGAAATCGCGGAACCACCAATGAGTGACTTGCGGCGTAAAGATTTCCATGAGGACTACGCCAGCCCCCAGGATGGCTGTCATCACGGTGATGACAACAGAAAACGCCCTGTGCGCATCTTCCTGTTTATCCGCGGTCAAAAAACGCGTGTAAATGGAAATGAAAGTGATGGAGGTCGCGCCGCCGGCGACCAGGTACATTAAGAAATCAGGAATGGTAAATCCCGCGTAGAATGCGTCGGTCTGTACTCCTGCTCCGAAAGTCCATGCAACGTAGAGCTCGCGTACATAGCCGATTACGCGCGAAAGCGTAACGGTGGTCATCAAAAGCAATGTGGCGGAAAAAGCAGTGTGCTGATGCGACGGGCGAAACAGTCGCATCAACCGTCCGGCGATGCTCAGGGTTTCATTGTGGGGTTCTGCGGAATTCGCCATCCAGTGGCGATTCTACACGCGCGTCGCGATGCAACTGCTGCGACAAATGGTTCGTTCCTGCGGGCTCTCGGCTCAGCGTTCTCAGTCCATATGCGCGTGCATTTGCCGTTCAACTGACCAAACATCCTGTGGGTTTTTCTCGAGAGGATAAACGTGCACCATCCATCCGAAGATCTGTGGGACAAACTTGCCACCTGCCGCGTCACAAGCGTCTTTCGAAGCGATGGAACCTCCCAGACCAAACTTCGCATTCGCACCCATCGCTTGACTCTTCTGGTCCGCCGGTGGCATGCATAAATTTACGTGAGCGTGCCATTGAGCGATGCTCAGTGGGATTCTCGAATTGAGTTCGTCTTCTGCGGTTCCCTTCGGGGCGGTGTACATCAGTCCTATAAAGTTGTAACCATCGCCGTTCTTCTCATAAAGTACCGAGGTTGGATGTTCGGGATTGAAATGCATGCTGGCCTCAAAGGCATATGAGTAATTCGTGAAGTGATATTGCTTTTGCGGAAGATTGGGGAGAAAGATCTGGAACCCATCGGCCAGCGCAACTTTGTAATCCAGGTATCTTTCGGAGACTTTGCGAGCCACTTCAACAACATGATCTGCCTTTTCCTGATCGCCCGGTTGCGGATTTCGCAAGGCGGTCATCTTCATGTGAGGTCCCATGTCCATATGATGGCCTTCCATCGCGTGCATCGCGGAAGCGCTTCCATCATTGGTCATTCCAGCCATGTCATGCATTGCGGCGTTGCTATGTGACGGGTCATGAGAAGACATATCCATGTTCGACATCTCACCGGACGTGTTTTGCGATTTTTGATCCTGAGCGCTGACCACACAAACAGCCAACAGCGCGAATATTACGGACGAGGCAAAAGTTTTCATGAGTGTGAACCCCCACTTGTATAACCCTGCTAGATACGAATAGTTTTTGCAATCGTGGAAGGTTACCTGGGATTACGTGGGTAATAATGGATCGAAGACGTGGCGAGTCTACTTCTCTACGCCGAGTGCATGGTTTGCTGCCTGCTGTCCGGATCGCACGCAGTCCGGAACGCCGATGCCGCTGTAGGAGTTTCCCGCGAAGAACAATCCCGACAACTGCGTTCGCAGGACTTCAATTCTTTTCAGCCGTTCAAGATGTCCGACGTTGTATTGCGCCATGGCCTCCTTCCATTTGTACACGCGGGCAAAGCGCGGTTCGGTCTGAATGCCAAGAACCTCGCGAAGTTCTTTCGCGACGATCTGCAAGATTTCATCGTCAGGCAACTCGAGAACTGTTTCGTCCCGCGTTCCACCTAGAAAACAACGGAGTAAGGCGCGGTCTTCCGGTGCGCGATCGGGGAATTTGTTGTGAACAAATGTGACGGCTAACACGCGATTGCCCTCGCCTCGCGGAACCAGATATCCGAAGCCCGGCGACAAAAGCGCGCGGACTTTTTGATCAAAGCCAAGAGCGACGGTGATAGATGAACTGTACTGAATGCCGCGCAACTCGGAGGCCAGATTTGCGCAGGTACCATCCAGCAAATCCGCGGCTACATATGCCGGAACCGCAAGGATCACTGAATCAAACTGCTCGGTATTGTCTTTCCACGAAGCGCGCCATCCGTTGTCAACCGGACGCAATGATTTAATTGGCGCGTTCGAGTGAACATAGGAGGCGGGAATCCGAAGCACGATACTGTCTACGAGTTGCTGCATTCCATCTTTGAGAGAGGTGAAAACTGTGCGCGCGTCTTTCCCGATTGCCTGCGAGCGATTCTTAATCATTGCTTTGCCAAGACTGCCATGTCGCTCCTGCATTTCCGCAAACCGGGGCAGCACGGCTTTCACGCTCAGTCGGCCCGCATCTCCTCCATAAACACCGGACAGAAGTGGATCCGCAAGGCGATCGACCATTTCCTTGCCGTAATGGCGTTCCACAAATGAAGCCACGCTCTCGTCACTCTTGACTTCGAGCGGGGGATGAAACCACTCGCGTGTCATCTTGAGCTTCGTATGCAAGGAAAATAGCGGCGACAGAACAGCCGGTAACATCTTTGTAGGAATCATGAAGGCGAGGCCGTCGGGCATCGCGATCAATTTTCCATTTACTAGAATATAGGTCTTGCGTTGCGAATCGTTCGAGCCTACCAGTTGATCCGTAATTCCAAGCTCGTGGCACAACTCAGAGGCCCAAGGCTTCTCCGTGAGAAACGAATCGGGTCCAGCTTCGACAAGACAGTCGTCCACGCGCTCGGTGAGAATCACGCCGCCGAAGCGGGGACCCGCCTCGAACAAAGTGTATTGGACCGGCATTCCGGCAAGTCGTCGCTGCTCGAGGAAAAATGCTGCGGATAAGCCCGAGATTCCGCCACCAATAATCGCGATGCGTTTCATTTTTACTTGGATTGACTTAGCTTATCGAGCGTACAGGAACGAAAGCAGACTTCTCCGCTGCGCTGAGGCGCAACCTCGTTATCTCGGCCAGCGCAGCAGTTAATAAAGGAGAGTCATTCAAAGATTCTGCCCGCCAGAGTCGCATGCCTTCGGCCTCGGCAAACTTTTTGAATGCGATGTCGATATCGAATAGCACTTCGACGTGGTCGCACAAAAAACCGATAGGCTGGACAAATATCCCACCATATCCTTGCGTTTTTAGCGAACGGATCGTTTCTTCGACAGTCGGTCCGAGCCATGGCCCGCCGGACATCCCCTGACTTTGGAAGGCAAATTTCCAATCGTCGCGAGCGAGTGATGCTTCGGCAGCGACCAGCGCCGCTGTTTCCTCCGCTTGTCTCGCGTAGGGATCGCCATCCGCAATGGTGCGCTGCGGCACGCTGTGAGCTGTAAAAACGACTGCGATCTTCTGTTCGGATTCCCGCAACGCGTTTGCCAAGCCAACCTTCAGCTTTTCAGCGAAGGCTCTAATCAGCAGAGGATGATCGTGCCAGGATTCGACGAAATCGACGCCGAAAGAGAGATCACCATTTGCGTCGAGCGCCGAACGGTAGAGGCCCACGCTGGTGCGGGAGTTCTGAGGCGCCAGGCAAATTACGACGGCTTGCTCGATTCCCTCGCCCGTCATCGTGCGCACGACATCTGCAATGAAAGGCTTCCAGTTTCGCATTCCCACATACACCGGCAGCCCGAGTTCAGCGGCCAAGAGCTTTCCTTGGCGCATTGTCAGCTCAGTTAAAGGCGAGCGCCCAATCAGTGTGTACCGATGTTTTACTTCCTCGACGACTTCGGACGGGACGGCCCGCCCACTGGTCACTTGACGCAGGAATTCCGGAATGTCTTCCACCGAGTCGGGGCTGCCGTGAGCCAACAAGAGTACCGCTGTTTTTTTCGAGACAGGCATTTCGGTTCGGCTCATCATGATGTTGACGAAAACGCCTGCACGGGCTGCTCTTGAATAAATCTCGTGAGTCCTTTCACATTTTCCACGGGAGTCTCGGGGAGAATGCCGTGGCCAAGATTAAAGATGTGCCCAGGGCGTCCGGCAGCCAGATTCAAAATGTCACCCGCTCGCGACTTCAGTAACTTCCAATCCGCAAATAACAAAACAGGATCGAGGTTGCCCTGCACCGCGCCCTGAAACTCAATACTACGCCAGCCTTCATCCAGTGGAACTCGCCAGTCTAGTCCAATTACATCGGCGCCAGTTCGCTTCATCGATGGCAGCAGCGAGGTAGTGTCGGTGCCAAAATAAATGACCGGGACCCCAGTGCTTTGCAGTGTGCGAACTAGTTCACCGGTGCGGGGCAGTACGTAGGCGCGATAATCCTCAACGCTGAGGCAGCCGACCCAGCTGTCAAAAATCTGGATCACGTCTGCGCCACACCGAACCTGTTCGGCCGCGTACGCGGAGACTACCGTCACCAGTTTTCGCATTAGTTCGTCCCAAGTGGGACAGGAATACATCATCTTCTTAGTATTGAGATAACTGCGAGAACCACCGCCTTCGATCATGTAGCTGGCAAGGGTAAATGGCGCACCGCAAAAACCGATTACCGGAAGCGAGTTCCCGAAATGCTTGGATACCAGACTCACGGCCTCGCCAACATATCCCAAATCGGCGGTCCGATCGGTGCGAAGGCGCTCAATGTCCTCTTTATTACGAACCGGCTTTTCTATTACCGGTCCCTCGCCTGCTGAGAAATGGAACGGCAGGCCCATCACTTCTAGAGGGAGCAGGAGGTCGGCGAAGATGATCGCCGCATCCACACCCAACGCTTCCGCCGCGGTAATTGTGACTTCTGCAGCGAGCTTCGGACTCTTGCACATCTCGATCAGCGAATATTGCTTCCGAAGAGCGCGATATTCGGGCATATAACGGCCGGCTTGCCGCATAAACCAAACCGGGGTGCGATCGACTTCTTGAGATTTGCAAGCTTTGACAAAACGGGAATGGGGAGAAGCCATGGAGCCTTCAATGTAGCATTTCGCCCCGGCATTTCTCTCTACTGGACGTGCGACCGGTAATGCAGAATACTTCTCTCAGAAGGAGAACAACCGTTCCGCACGGGTTTCATATTGCGCCTAAAGCTAGCATTTTCATCAAATTATGATTGGCACTCAGCTTGCTCTTTTACCACCGAGTTGTAGCTGTGCGCTTTTGGACGTTCGCCTCCCCAAAATTACGTTAGAACCAGGAATTATTGGAAAGGGGCAAAAATGTCTCGTCTTCAAGTTTCGCTCGTCGCCTTATTGATAACGGTAACCTGCCTGAGCGTGGGTGCCTACGCCACACCAATCTCGGGCGCGGGAGTCGTCGCACCCCACTCGTTCAGCAGCTTTGGCGGAAGAATCTACAATTCTTCCCTGTCCGGCGGAGCAAGTGAGCAAAACCATTTGACCGTGACCACGAGCAATTCCGGCATAAATATCGCTCCACATCAATTCAGCCTGCGAGTTCCGCCTCCGACGGATTCCCAGACACCTGAACCCTCAACTCTTATATTGTTCGGCAGCGGTCTGATGATGGTCGGCGGAGCAGTTCGTAGAAAGTTTCGGCGATAGATTCTCGTAATGGGTCCGGTTACCCAATCTAACCACCAAGGACACGCGGGTACACAAAGGAAACCCTGGAATCAAAGCCTTCGTGCCCTCAGTGTCGTTCGTGGTTTATGGTTTCACCCTTCTTATACCTTGCGCTGGTAATAGATACGAGAAGGCTCTATGTCCATCGCTTTCGCAACTTTCGTGATCCCCGACAACACACCTGCAAGTGCTTGGTTTGTAGACGCAGGAAGCGCAGAACACAGTCGAGAATCCTTAACAGGCTGACATTGCGCCTTAATCAAGATATTCAGCAATCGCCGCTGCATAATCTGAATGCGGTCCACAAATTCTGTGAACTCGTCCACTCGCCAAGGAGCGTAATGCGGATGATCCGGCTCACCTCCGAGCAGCCGTGCTATCTCTACAGCCTCTTGAGGCGTATCGCAGCGTATCATCACACCCTTGTATTCGACTTCGTAAGGCTTCTTTGCCACGCGCGTTCTTTTTCCTTGTTTGCGCCCTGACAACACTATAAGAACACTTGAAGTGTTTGTCAATGGCGAATTGTTGTAGGCTTTCATTTTCTCTCTTCTCCCTTCTCAAGTTATTTTTGGATTTCCACAACCGGACAACTCAGGATTGAAGTTCAGCCACTACCTACCCCTCTGATTTCGTTGACAATTACCTCCGGGCTACGCTATCTTTAAGTCTTTGGAAGTCCTGTGGTTGCCCGCCTGGTAGACTGCGCCTTTCGGCGTTTCCAGGGTGCTCAGCGGTCTTCTTTAATATTTCTGGCTTGATATTTCTGTTTTTTTATTTTCTGGGAGATTCTGCATGTCAACCTATTTCCCCAAAGCGGGGGAAATCGTTCGTAAATGGTACGTGGTCGATGCCTCGGGGCAGACGCTTGGGCGTCTGGCGTCGCAAGTTGCCCGCATTTTGATGGGCAAAGAAAATCCGCAATACACTCCTTTCCTCGATACGGGTGATCACGTTGTAGTCATTAATGCTGACAAAATTAAGACCACCGGCATGAAGGCGGAGCAGAAAAGTTATAAACACTACACTGGGTATCCCGGCGGATTGCGGTCGGAAGATTTCCGCGAGAGGTTCGCCCGCAAGCCGGAACTGATCATCGAACTGGCGGTCGAGCGGATGCTGCCAAAGAACAAACTCGGCAAGCAAATGATCACCAAGCTGAATGTTTATCGCGGAGACAAACATCCGCACCAGGCACAGAAGCCTCAAGATTTAGCCTTGGAAGTGCGGGCGTAAAGCAAGTTTCTGGTTTCTGGTTTCGAGTTTCAAGAAGCGCGGGTTGAAATTCTTTGAAAGGTTGAGCACCGGTTAGCTGATTGCTAACGGCTGAGTGCTGAAAGCTTAATGGCTGAATTGATTCAGTATTACGGAACTGGACGGCGCAAGTCGGCGATCGCGCGGGTCTACCTGCGTCCCGGCAATGGTGAGTTCAAGATTAACGGGCGCGCCTTCGAAGAATATTTCGTCACGCCTTCTCAGCAGTCGGCGGCAAAACAGCCGTTGGTCTCCACCGAAATGGCAACTACCTTCAACGTCGTTGCGCGTGTCACTGGTGGCGGTGTGAATGGTCAGGCGGACGCGGTGAAGCTTGGCATCGCGCGCGCGTTGATGGTTTTCAACATCGAGCTGCGTAAAAAGCTGAAAGCCGAAGGGCTGGTTAGCCGGGATTCGCGTTCCAAGGAACGCAAGAAGTACGGACAAAAGGGCGCACGAAAGCGCTTCCAGTACAGCAAGCGGTAATGAGAGTTTTGGCTGAAGGCTGATAGCTGACGGCTGAAGGCTGTTTTCAAAATTCTTCCCGGGCTCGTGTGACGGGACGGGAATGGCAATCGGGAGCAACCACGTTCCTGATGCAGACTCAATGAGGAGGTTAATTGGCTAACATTACGATGAAGGAGTTGCTCGAAGCCGGTGTTCACTTCGGGCATCAGACCAAGCGCTGGAATCCAAGGATGAAGGAATATATCTTCGGAGAGCGCAACGGTATCTACATTATCGACCTGCAAAAAACATTGAAGATGTTCAAAGAGGCGTCGAAGTTTGTGCAGGAACTGGCAATGCAAGGCAAGATTGTATTGTTCGTCGGTACCAAGCGCCAGGCTCAGGACGCAATCGCCGAAGAGGCAACCCGTTGCGGCGGATTTTATGTAAACCAGCGCTGGCTCGGTGGACTGCTCACCAATTGGGTTACCGTGCAGAAATCGGTAAAGCGCCTGAAGGAACTCGACGAAATGGCCACCGACGGCCGCTACGAGTTGCTTCCCAAGAAAGAAGTTATAAAGCTGGAGCGTGAACGCAAGCATCTGCAAGCGAACCTCGCCGGTATCAAAAATATGAACCGGCTCCCCGATGCGGTTTTTGTCATCGATTCGAACAAAGAACAGATTGCCGTCAGGGAAGCCCGCAAGCTTGGAATTCCAGTTGTCGCCGTGGTTGATACCAACTGCGATCCCACCGAAGTGGATTATGTAATTCCCGGAAATGACGATGCATTGCGTGCGATCCGTTTATTCGCATCGAAGATTTCGGATTCGATCGCCGAAGGCGCGCAGTTCATGAATGATAAGAACGACGCTGATCTTGCTGCGGCAGCTGGGGTTGCGGCGCAACAAGCCGCTTTGGCAGCGACGGAAGCACCTGCCGAGGGAGCACCGATAGCGGATGATGCTGAATCGGCAACGGAGGACATCAGTATGGAGGATGTGCTCGGAGTCGGAACCCGCAAGCAACCGGTCGCGGCAAAAGAGCCCGAAGTCGAGACCCCAGAGGTGGAGCATCAAACGTTTTGAGGTCAGGCTCTGCTCGGCAGCGCGCTTGAGAACTTAGCTACGCGAATTTGCCCTCCAATAAATTAGACCCGCGCGGGTCGACCGCCGCGGGTTAAATTTTGTAAGCTAGAAAAGGACTCATCCTAAGTATGGAAGCGACCAATAACAATACGAATATTACGGCAGCCCAAGTGAAGGAGCTCCGCGACAAGAGCGGAGCCCCGATGATGGACTGCAAGAAGGCCCTCACCGATGCTAGGGGAGACATCGAAGCGGCAATCGTTCTTCTGCGCAAGCGTGGAGCCTCTGTTGCTGAAAGAAAAGCCGGACGCGCGACCAGTGAAGGATCGGTCGCAAGCTATATTCACGCCGGTGGGAAAATTGGCGTGCTGGTGGAAGTGAATTGCGAGAGCGATTTCGTGGCCCGCACCGATGACTTCAAGGAACTGGTCCACGATGTAGCGATGCACATCGCAGCAACCGATCCAAAATTCGTCCGCAAAGAAGACGTGACGCCAGAATCCTTCGAGCGTGAAAAAGATATTTATAGAACTCAGGCTGCGGCAACTGGCAAGCCCGCCCAAGTTGTCGAGAAGATCGTGGAAGGCAAGATGGGAAAATTCTATGAAGAGGTCTGCCTCTACGAACAGCCTTTCATCAAAGATCAGACAGTAACGATTTCACAATTAATCGCAACCAAAATCGGCAAGCTAGGCGAGAACATTGCGGTTCGTCGATTCGCCCGTTTCAAGGTGGGCGATGCAGGCGAGACCATCGCAATTACCAAACCCGACCAAAAACCAGCGGAATAATTGAAAGGGCGCCAATGGCGCCCTTTTTAATCTGAAATCCGAGAACTGAGAACCGAATGCAAACCCCCGTTTTTAGCCGCGTTCTACTCAAAATTTCCGGTGAGGCACTTGCCGCAAACCAGGGTTTCGGAGTCGATCCACTTCGCATCCACGAGATCGCCGCGGAACTGGCCGACGTCCACACGCTCGGCGTGCAGATCGCAATCGTCGTCGGCGGCGGAAATTTCTTTCGTGGAGTGGCGGAACAAGCACGCGAAATGGATCGCGTCTCCGCCGATCACATGGGAATGTTGGCGACGGTAATTAACTCCCTTGCTTTGCAGGATGCGCTAGAGAAACAGGGCATCCACACTCGCGTGCAGACAGCAATCGAGATGAATCAGGTGGCGGAGCCGTTCATTCGGCGGCGCGCTCTGCGGCATTTGGAAAAAGGGCGCATTGTCATTTTCGCGGGAGGGACTGGCAACCCTTACTTCTCGACTGACACAGCTGCATCGCTTAGGGCGATGGAAATCAAGGCCGACGTCATCATGAAAGCCACGAAAGTTGATGGGATCTACGATGCCGATCCAGTGCTGGTGAAAGACGCAAAGAAATTCGCCCAGATCACGTACATGGACGTGCTAAGACAAGGTCTTAAAGTGATGGACTCCACCGCAATCTCTCTTTGCAAAGATAACAATCTGCCAATCATCATTTTCAATTTGAACCAGCGAGGAAACATCCGCAAGGTTTTGACCGGCGAGAAGATCGGATCACTGGTCAGCGCGTAATGTGGACTCTCTAGGTTTATAATTCAACGTTCTAATTCTTCTGTCGGAGCTCACAAATGGCTCAAGCCACCATGGCCGCTATTCCCGGCCTGAAAGAAACGTACGTCCAACTCAAGACACGCATGGACAAGGCGGTCGATGACTTTCGCAAAGCAATGGCTGCTACGCGCACTGGCCGCGCGTCGGTACACATGCTTGATTCGGTGACGGTGGACTTCTACGGTTCGCAAATGCCTCTCAATCAGATTGCCCAAGTGCACGCTTCTGAGGCCCAACTTCTGACCGTGCAGCCTTTTGATCCAACTTCTTTAGGGGCTATCGAGAAGGCAATTCGGACGGCGGAACTCGGCCTGAATCCTATGAACGACGGCAAAATCATTCGCGTTCCGGTTCCTCCCCTGACCGAAGAGCGCCGTAAGGACATGGTCAAACACTTGAAAAAGGTGCTCGAAGAACATCGCACAGCGGTGCGCAATATCCGGCGTGATGGCAACGATGCGATAAAAAAGGCTATGAAGGATAAGAAGATTACTGAAGACGACGAGAAGCGCGCGATGGAAGAGATTCAGAAGCTCACCGACGACGAAATCAGAAAAATGGAAGAGATGAACAGAGGAAAAGAAAAAGAAGTGATGGAAATCTAACGGTCATTTCGAGGACACGATGCCAGGTGCAACCGCGTTTCTGTGCTGGATGTTCGTAGTTCTTGCGTTTGCCGTGCGCACGTCGGGAGAGGAAATGCTTGCGAAGGGCGTAAAGCAAGTGCAATTCTCAGTGATTGGAATTGAAGTCCGTACCAACAATGCCAAGGAAGCATCGGGAGCCGGTTCTATTCCCAAACTGTGGGACAAGTTTTTCAAAGACGGCGTTTTGGACAGAATTCCCAATAAAGACGGTTTCGACATCCTCGTTGTTTACTCCAATTATCGAAGCGACAGACATGACGATTACGATTATCTGATTGGCGCGAGAGTCAAGGACGCGTCTGCCATTCCCGCGGGCATGGTTGCGAAAACGGTTTCGGGGGGCGTCTATACAATTGTCGCTACCCCTTCGGGTCCCGTCTCCAAAGTCGTTCCCGAAACATGGCGAAGGATTTGGGAGTTTGAAGACAAGGGACAACTCGGGGGAGTTCGAGCCTATAAAACCGATTTCGAAGTCTATGACCAGCGCAGCCGTGATCCACAGAACTCGCAGGTGGATGTCTACATCGGCCTAAAATAGTTCCGCCGGGATAGTCAACCACCTAAGTGGCCCTAATCGAACCGCACGCTACGTTTACTTTCGTTCATTGCTGGTTGTAGCTCGGTGGGTGATCCCGAATCATGCTTCCTGGTTTTCGAGGAGTCTTTCCGCCTCAAGCGCGGCCATGCATCCTGAACCGGCCGCTGTAATCGCCTGGCGATACCGGCGATCCTGAACGTCTCCGCATGCGTAAACACCAGGCACTCGCGTGAAGACGTTGTTTGTGGCGATCAAATAACCATCCTGGTCGGTCTCCAACTGGCCTTCGAATATCTTCGTGTTTGGGATGTGGCCAATGCCGAGAAACATGGCACTGGTTGGGAAATCCCACGCCACATTCGTCTTGAGATCTCGTAGCTTGAGACCGGTCACCTCCTTCTGCGCGACATCATGAACATCTTCGACGACGGTATTGGTCAGGAAATGTATTTTCTCATTGTGTCGTGCCCGGTCGAGCATGATCTTGGAGGCGCGAAACTCTTCACGCCGATGAATGAGAGTGACTTTTGTGGCAAACCGCGTAAGGAAAGTTGCCTCTTCCATGGCCGAGTCGCCACCACCAATTACTGCGATTTCCTTGCCGGAAAAGAAAAACCCGTCGCAGGTGGCGCACGACGACACTCCATGGCCGATGAGCGCCTGCTCACTCGGTAGTCCCAACCACCGGGCCGACGCGCCGGTAGCGATAATTAAAGTACGAGCATGGATAATCTCTTTCCCCACGTGCAAGGCAAAAGGAGAGCTACTCAGATCGGCTTTGCTGACGTGCCCATGCTGATACTGCGCGCCAAAGCGGCCGGCCTGAGTGCGCATATTCTCAATAAGCTCTGGCCCCTGAATTCCTTCCGGAAATCCTGGGAAATTTTCCACGAGCGTTGTAAGGGAGAGTTGGCCACCCGGTTCGTGACCTTCAAGAACCAATGGCTTCAAATTAGCACGCGCAGTGTAAAGAGCAGCTGTGTGCCCGGCACATCCCGAGCCGATTATGACCACATCCCGAACATTTTCCATAGACTTATCTTAATTTTGGACCGTCGCTAATTAGATGTCGGTCGAAACATCTGGTTGCGCGTATTCATTTCTTGTCATCCGCGCCGCCGCTGGCATTTGCCTTTTGGACTTCAGGTTTCGTTGAGGCAGGTTTCCTGGCAGGTTTCGACTTCACCGCGGGAACCCCGGCTACTCTAGCCAACTCCGCCGGAACAAGCTGAGGCGCGCTTAAGAGACCACGGTAGTTAGCAACGATCGACGATCCGCTCTGAAACAATGGCTCGTACACACTCTGGTCCGGCGCAGGTCCGCTAGCCGACGCCTCGCAACGCGCCAATACGATGGAAGACTTTCCGAAACGTTCCAATCGGATTCGGCTGACCGGCGTGTTAACACTCAGCATAGCCGCCGGAGTTGTCACGGATGATGCGCTATCTTCGATCGAGACTTCAAGCAGATCCTTGGGATCGCGCACTCGAAACACCACCGTCTCGGTCATCGTCCGGGGATCATGGCTGAAGGAATACTGTACCGTCGAAAACAAAGCCTGCACTCCAAACTCGCGGCGTATGCGCACCCAGTTGGCGGTGGCAGAATCGGCTGAAACGTGCGCCGTTTCACCGACTGAAAGGAAACTGGGCTGTTCGTCAAGAGTCGACCGCCCACGATCAACCTCGAAATCCTGACTGAATACTGGTTGTTTCGGAATTCGAGATAAGGCGGACGCAATTTGCTGCCGCTCGTCCGGCGAAGGAGTGCAAACATTCAGAACGTTGATCTTCACTTGTGGCGGCGATTGTGATTTCTGGGCGGGTGGCTCCGCTGCTTGTTGAGCGGTAGCAAAAGAAACGAGCACCAAACTGATAAAGATAATGATCTCTCTTCGGAGCACAGTGGCATTTTAACAGGCGAACCCATCTTACAAAGGAGAGGGCAAGATTCATCCTGTCCTTGCCATCCCCTGAAATCTCTTCTACTTTGTCAAGAATTTGAAGACCGTGATCGAATGAAACTTCTGGCCCGGCTTTAATTCGGTCGTGGGAAATTTCGGATGATTCGGTGAATCTGGAAAATGCTGTGTCTCAAGGCAGAAGGCATAGCGACGGTTGTAGACCTTTCCATCCTTGCCATGAATTGTCCCATCGAGGAAATTTCCCGTGTAGAACTGAATGCCGGGTTCAGTAGTCAAGACTTCCAGGACCCGTCCACTCTTGGGATCGTAAGCTTGAGCCGCTAAACGAAGCGGCATCGCAGTGCCATCCAAAACCCAGTTATGGTCGTATCCTTTGCCTAATTTCAATTGCTCATCATCCTGATCGATGCGCGCGCCAATCGGAGTCGCCTTTGTGAAATCGAAAGGTGTACCTTTCACGCTTCTCAACTCACCAGTTGGAATCAGAGTTGCATCAACTGGGGTAAATCGCGATGCATGAAGCGTGAGTTCGGTGCCTAGAATATCTCCCTCGCCCTGCCCAGATAGATTGAAATAAGAGTGGTTGGTTAAATTGATCACAGTGTCTTTGTCGGTGGTAGCACTGTAATCGATCTTCAGTTCATTCGTGTTGCCCAATGTAAACACTACTTTCGCTGACAAGTTTCCCGGGAAACCTTCTTCTCCATCTTTGCTAAGGTAGGTCATTTGCAACGCTTGCCCAGCGGCTCCAGACACATCCTTAGCGGTCCAAACACGTTTGTTAAAACCCTTTATTCCGCCGTGCAGAGTGTTGGGGCCATCGTTGAGTGGAAGCGTGTAGGTCTTTCCGTCGAGGACGAATTTCCCACCAGCGATGCGGTTAGCGTAACGCCCAACAGTAGCGCCAATAGAGGCTTTGCCGCTCTCGTACCCAGAAACGTCATCATAGCCGAGCACGACGTTGGCAATCTTGCCGTCTTTGTCAGGAACTATTATGGATACAACGCTCGCGCCGAAGTTGGTGATGGTGACCTTCATCCCATTCTTGTTTGCAAGAGTGTACAGATCGATCTGCTGGCCCTCTTCGGTTTTGCCAAAAGATTGCATTTGCATAGTCGATTTGTGCCCCTGTTCACTCCAACTGTTCACTGCAAACAACGAAACCAAAAGAATACCAACAGTTGATAAGCTCAACTTCATTTGTGGCCTCCGCGCCGCGTTTATTTATTGTTGGATTGCGAACTACATAACCCTTCAACGCTTTCGGATCGCCGCATTTTCAATGTCAGGATCACGAAGCCGTGACTTTCAAAGTCTCATTTGTTTTCTCAGCGGTTCGAATCAATGTCGGCAACACGCTCCCGAAAGAAGTGTTCGCGGGCGATCCAAATGCAAAGTAGAGATTTCGATACACACTATATAAAGGATCGTAGACGGATTGCTGAAATTTATCCGGGTCGTACTGTTTGTGAGCTGGACAGATCTTATCCTGTGCCTCGTCCACGGTTTTGAATGTTCCCGCGGCGAGAAATGCAAAGATAGCCGAGCCGAGGCTCACGACATTCTTGTTCGGGACCAGTACAGGGCGCCCCAGGACATTGGCGTATACGCGATTGAGCACGTCGTTTTTTTGCGGAATACCGCCAGCGTTGATCACTCGTTTGATATGTACACCATGCTCCGCCATGCGATCGAGTATCACTCGTGTGTGGAAAGCGGTACCTTCAATCGCGGAGAATAGTTCGTCCTGAGCTGTGCTTTGCAAGTTCCAGCCCAGCGTCATTCCTCGGAGATTCGGATTTACCAGCACAGTGCGGTCGCCATTATCCCACGTCATGCGTAGCAGGCCGGTCTGGCCGGCACGATAATTTTCTAATCCCCGGCTGAGAGTCTGCACCTCGGTTCCAGCGCGCGCTGCAATCGCGTTAAATATGTCGCCGACAGCGGAAAGACCGGCTTCAATACCGGTCTGTTGAGGATGCACGCTACCCGGTACTACTCCGCATACACCTGGTACGAGATTCACCGACGGCGTGATCCCGATGATGCAGGTTGACGTGCCAATCACGTTGACTATGTCATCGGTGCGGCATCCAGCGCCTATCGCGTCCCAATGCGCATCGAACGCGCCCACTGGTGTCGGAATGCCGGCTTTCAGCCCGAGTTTTTCGGCCCAGTATGCGGATAGCCTTCCGGCGAGTTTGTCCGAGGTCGCGTACTCGCCCTGAAGTCTTTCCCTGACGCCTTTTAACAGGGGATCAACTGTAACCAGAAAATCCTCGGGAGGAAGGCCGCCCAGTGCCGCGTTCCACATCCACTTGTGACCCATAGCGCAAACGCTGCGCTTTACTTTCCTGGGATCAGTGATTCCGCATAGGGTCGCTGCGACCATGTCGCAATGTTCGAATGCGGAGCTGAACTCGGGTCGCTTGGAAGGATTATGGCGAAGCCAGTGCAGCAGCTTCGAGAATCCCCACTCCGATGAGTAGACTCCGCCGCACCACTTGATGGCTTCAAGATTTTCTCGATGAGCAGCTTCCGTGATCTCGGCAGCCTCGCCTTTGGCGCGGTGATCGCACCATAGGTAGTACTCGCCCAGCGGCTGCATGTTCTTATCAACTTGAATGACGGAAGAGCCGGTGGTATCGAGAGCTATCGCGTCTATCTGCGCCCCTGAGATGCCTGCCTTCTTCACAGCCTCGCGGGTCGCGGCGGCAAGAGCGCGCATGTGGTCTGCATGAGATTGTGTCGCGAACTCTGGGTCTTCTCGCTTGCGATGTAACGGGAACTCGGCGACGGCCGAGTCAAGCACTCCCCGCTCGCTGTCCACAATTGCGACGCGTACGCTCAACGTGCCGAAGTCGACTCCAGCCACAATCGCCATCAGCTGTTCCCGTCATTGCGATCGTGCCAATACATATCCCATCCAAGATATTTCGTGGTGGCTTCGTAAACCGCGGATCCTACCGTCGAAAGATTGGCGGCTACGTGATGCTCGAAACCGTTTTCGCAGATGTAGCGCAACAGTTTTTGCATATGGGGAATCTCGACGACTCCCGCGCCCCCGAAAGTGTTCAGCGGATCATCCGTGAATCTGCCTTCGCCGACGTATCCACGCATCCGGCCCGCGGTGTCGTCCGTCGAGAAGCGTGCGAAGCTCATTTTCTCGGGCTTGATCAGACCGACAACCGTGCCATAAGTGTTTTCCTTCCCTACCGTGCCAGCAATGATTTCCTGAAAATCCATTTTGAAGGAGCGGAAAAAATGTTTCGGAAGATTGGCACAGTGAAAGCAGACAGCTTTGTTCGGATCAGGCCCATAATTGTTATTCCAATCGAGGAGAGCTGAAGGCGTTTCGGAAGCCAGTCGCAAAGCGTGCATCCCCAGCACTCCGCAGATATCCACCTCGCATGCGCTCGATAGAAGACTGTCACTCATCATGCTCATGATCGTGCAAGGCACCACGCCGAGATTCTCTTCGATGGAGGTCCAGCATTGTACGGCGCTGATCGCGACTTCTGTCGCCGCCATCCATTGATCGACTACCGCACCGAGTTTGGCCATTTTTAAGAGTGCCGCGGCCGGCACGTTGCCGGAGTCGACGTATTTATGAATTGACGCCAGCTTCGCCTGTGCAAGATCGTCGTTGTCTTTCATTCGTCCGATGCGGCCCAGTACTTCAGACAGATCCAGCGTTTCGATCGAAATGCCTTGCGACTCTAAAATCTTCTCGCTGTAGCGAACTGTGTTGAATGCGGCGGGTCGTGCTCCGATCGCTCCCACACGCAGGTTGCGGAAGCCATTCACGACGCGGCAGACCGCCTCGAACCAATGCAAGTCTTTGACAAACTCAGGAGAATCCGGGCTCTCCGTATGCAGCGACGTGATCGAATAGGGGATCCCATACTGCATCAGGTTGTTGCAAGCCGACATCTTGCCGCAAAAGCTATCGCGGCGAAAAGCGATCGTCATCTTCTTAGGATCGTCCGGCGTGGCCTGAATTAACACTGGCACTCGCAGATCGGCCAATCGCAGAGTGTCCGCAATCGCGCGTTCCTCGCCAAAATTCGGCAACGTAACGATGACGCCGTCGATGCGGTCGCGATTGCGTTTGAACAAATCCGCGCATCGCCGCGATTCTTCGCGGGTTTCGACCGCCCCGTAGTGAGTCTCCTCGGGCGTCGGCGCCACGATGTCGATACCTTTAGCTTTGAGCACGCGAAGCATTTCCTCGCGGCCTTCCTTGGCGAGATGATCGGGAAAGAACCCGCGATTCCCTACGATCAACCCCATGGTCATTTTTTTCTCGGGCATTGAACTCCTTGGCTCTTAGCTTTTAGCTCTTGGCTCTTGGCGAAATCTCGATCAGCGCTGGTAAATTCTCGTTGCTCCCAAAGGCATCAATTGGTTATTTGTTTTGTCCATAGGAAGCGTCACGCCCGTGCTTTCTGTTGTAATGCTTATCTTGCAGGACCAGTCCCGCACAGCTTGCATCGGGATTGATTTGCCGGGTGAAGTAGGCGGTGCGCGCCACTGCTTCCACGATTACCGCATTGTGCGCTGACGCGCGTGCACTTGGTCCCCACGCGAAGGGCCCGTGATTTGCTACCAGGACTGCCGGAACTGCGGCATAGTCCGTGTCTTTGAACGCGCGCACAATCGCATGGCCGGTATTTTTCTCATACCCTGACTCGATTTCTCCCCCGTCTAAAACCTCCGTGACCGGAATCGTTCCGTGAAAATAATCCGCGTGAGTGGTTCCAAAACAGGGAATTGGTTTTCGCGCTTGCGCCCAAGCGGTCGCATATTCGGAATGGGTGTGGGCGACGCCTCCGATCTCCGAAAATGTTCTATACAGCACGAGATGAGTGGGCAGGTCGGAAGATGGCCTGAACTCGCCTTCAACTCCTTTACCTTCGAGATCGGTAATTACCAAATGCTCGATCCTCATTTCTTCGTATGGAACCCCACTTGGCTTAATGACAACTAACCCATCATCCCGTGAGATGCCGCTCACATTGCCAAACGTGTAGAGGACCAATCCTCTTCGCACCAACTCGAGATTTGCTTCCAGTACCTCTTCGCGAAGATTCTTCAGCAACATTCTTTTGCCTTAAGATTCGAGTGTCTTGCTGTCTAAGCGCTCCATTGAATTACCGCGTACGAGCGAGCCGGCATTTCCAATATGGTGCGGCCTCCAGATGTTGAAGGTTTTTCGAAGTCTTGCGGAACCACCCGTTGCGGCGCATCAAAAGTATTGGAGGCTTTCAAATCATCGCCGGTTAACAAGATTGAAGAAGCAACACGCCCCGGCGCTCTATCTTCCCAGTTGATCTCAATCTGGTGCGACTTAACTAAGTCGCGGTTCAGGACAAAGAGGGAAAGTTTTCCATCTTCTGGACTGACCGTACCAGCTGCGTCAATGTACGGGACTTCACCCATTTTCGGAACACTATATGTCGGCGCCTCCACTAGCAGATTGAGCACGCGCCCGCGAGCGAATTGAAGAGCCCAACTGTACGGATAATAAATAGTCTGCCGTACCAACCCGCTCGCATTGGTCATAATCGGGGCGATGACGTTCACCAGCTGCGCGAGACACGCGATCTTGACCCGATCCGCATTTCGGATTAGAGTATTCAGCAGCCCGCCAACCAGGAGCGCATCTTCCAAGTTGTAAACCTCTTCGAGAAGATGGGGAGCCAGCTGTTTGTTGCCATTCATATCGGCTGCGCTTCGTTTGTGATACCACACATTCCACTCGTCGAAGGAAAGCCACAGTTTCTTCGAGGAATGCCTCCTTCCGCCGACCATATCGCAAACCGCGAGTGCCTCGGCGATCTGCTGTTCCATGCTCAGATTCATGGCGAGGAACTTCGAGCTGTTGCCGCCGGTTGCAGCCTCATCGTTTTCGAAATAACGATGGAGCGAAAGAGCATCAACATAGTCGTAACACTGCTCCAGCACTTCCCGATCCCACTCGAGATAGGTCGAAATAAAGGGTCCGCTCGATCCACAGGCTACCAATTTCAGCGAAGGGTCGACATAACGCATCTGGCGAGCGGCATCTGCTGCCTTCAGGCCATACTCGGTTGCCGGCATGTGGCCGATCTGCCAGGGGCCATCCATTTCATTGCCGAGGCACCATTTTTGAACCTTGTATGGTTCGGCGACGCCATTCTTGCGCCGAAGATTACTCCACTTCGTGCCCTTATCCACATTGCAATATTCCACCAGGGCGGCGGCATCCTCGGCGGTTCCAGTGCCAAGATTCAGGCCCATCAGCGGTTCGGTACCAACCAACTTGCACCAGGCCATGAATTCGTCGGTTCCAAACTGATTGTTATCGAGCGAGTTCCATGCCTTGTCTAGTTGCACCGACCGATCCTGCTTCGGGCCAACTCCATCGAGCCAGTTGTATCCCGAAACGAAGTTTCCTCCTGGATAACGAACGATGGGCACTCCCAGCTTCTTAATCTCATTCAGAACGTCGGTACGAAATCCGTTGGAGTCCGACAACTTAGATCCAGGATCGTAAATACCCTCGTAGATTGCTCTTCCTAAGTGTTCGAGGAAAGAGCCAAACAGATTCCGGTCAAGCGTGGAGATTACGCGGCGCGAATCCACGTAAACGCGAACTGTGCTGGTTGTTGGAGCAGTCTGAGCGGACAAATATCGGCCCACCAAAAGATTCGAAGAGCAAGCCAATCCTGCCGCGGAGGCGTGCCGCAGGAAATCTCGTCTTGACGAAGAAAACATTTCCCATTCTCCTACAATGTTATTTTTGTGGTTTATTGCCCCAACCGGATTTCAGTCTGTCCCTCATCTCTAACAGCATGATGGTTCCCCTATGTTCGCCAATCCCCGCGCTATAGCAAACGTTAACTTAACTGAGCCGCAAAATTTCTTTCCGGTTAACTAGCGTAAGTATTTCTGGTTAACGAAGGCTACAGTCTCTGATTATCCGCGCGGTCGATGTGAGTATCTGGAGTGAATCTGCTTCGGCCGATACTAAAGTCCTCAACATTACTCAATATAAAATACGGGGCGTTGTTAACGTGCGGCGCTCTAATCCGGAAGAAATCTACAGCCCTGACATCTTCAAGAACAAAAAGCGGACGGGCGTCTTCCTTTAATGAAGTGATCTCGACGTTATTCATTTCAACATTTTTGGCGTGCCGAATGAAAAATCCCTGCGACGGCATGGGGCCGAACATATTCGGTTCGGGATAATGGGTCTCCAACTCTGGGAGTTGAATCGTTGCCGCCTCTCCAGTCACTCCGCCCTGTTGTTGGATATAGACATCGTTCAATTGAATATCCTCAATAGGGTGGCCAGGTATTCCGCTGAGAATTGATCCTAGACGTGATTCTGCGTTTGAGCAAACGATGTTGCTGATAAGAATTCTGCGCAGTGAACCCACCGGAACGCCACGTGGACCACGCATGCGGCTCCCGAGGCGCAGGAAAATCGGAGACGACGTGAGATCCCGCATCGTAATATTTGTGATTGTGACATCCTCGAGCAAGCCTCCGTCGACGGTTTCGAGAGCAAAACCGCTGCACCCCTCGAACACGCAGTTGGATACGGTAATGTTCTTGAATCCCCCATTCGATTCCGTTCCGAACTTAATACGTCCCGTCCGTGGAATTTTCGCGTCAGAGTCGAAGCGTTTAAACGTCCCGTCCAGCACCGATCCCAGCTGATATGCGCCGGTCACATAGCAGTTGGCAATGCTTACGTTTTCTGTTGCCCTCGCATATCCCAAAGCGTAAGAACTCTTCGGGCAGATGCCATCATCCCACGGTGAATTCACGGTGCAGTTCGAGACGTGAACATTGCGGCAGCAGTCGATGTCGATACCATCGCGATCTGTATCGATTTTCAAATTATCGACGGTGAAGTTATCGACTCCCGTGGCAAGAATGCCAAAGTGTCCGCCTTTAAGAATGGAAAAATCGCGAAGGATAACATTGCGGCAATTTTTTAAGGCAATTGCCTTGTTGGCGACTCCAGGGTTCTCTGCGACGGGGCCCGGTCCGTAACCTTTGCTCAGGCCTTTACCCCAGATAAGCCCGGGCCCGATTATGGAAATATTCTCCAAGCCCTCGCCCCAAATCAGACTGTTGTGCCAATGGTTGTGTCCATAATCCTGATAATCGTTCCATGGAGTATTTGGTTCGGCGGCATCATACCCGCCGGAACCGGAAGACGGCGAGTCGGCAGCCACTATGATCGCGTTCTGGTCGAGAAGGATCGCCACGTTGCTTTTAAGGCGGAGAGAAAAACAGAGATAGTTTCCCGCGGGAAACCGCATGGTTCCGCCTCCCGAGGAGGATGCCATCTCGATAGCGCGATTGATCGCGAGGCTGTCGATGGTCCTGCCGTCGCCAGTGGCGCCAAAAAGTTTTGCATCGAAAATTCCGGAGTCGAAATTTCCCGGGGTGGGCTTTGCTTCGGCCGGCGAGGCGCACAGCGCTGCGGTAGCAATTCCAGCGCCCGCGATTCCCGAACCCGCGATTTTCAAGAAATCGCGACGGACGTTTCTCTTCTCGAACATGCTTTCGTCGCCCGCTTTCAAATTGGATGAACTCATGTCTGCTCGACGTTGATTTCTCTGAGCGCGGTCAGCGACCATCATTTCTAACTTAACCTTCCTCCTAACGCAAACAAACGGGGTTAACAAGCAGAGATATCGTCTGCTTGTGATACAAAATTCTGTGCCTCCGATTCAGTATCGATCCCACCCCTTTGCTCCAGATATTTTGAGGACCTCTTGCTGAGAGGCTTGTTCATTTCTCTTTCGCAAAGCCAGGCGCTCCGGAGGCTGGCCGAAGGCTCATCCATCGGTCACCGCATCTCCAGCCGTTTCGTCGCCGGCACTCAAATCGAGAATGTGCTCAGGGCAACACAAGTTGTGAATCAGTCCAAGATGAGCGTTTCCGTCGACAATCTAGGCGAGAACGTCACCAACGCCGCCGAAGCTAACGCGAGCGTACAACTATATGACCAATTGCTCGACCAAATTGCCGCCAGCCTACTCAAGGCGAATATTAGTCTGAAGCTCACTCACATGGGTTTCGACATAGATGAAAACCTCGCGCGTGAAAACGTCAGTCGGTTAGTTGCCAAAGCCGCGGCGATGTCTCCGCCCAATTTCGTGCGGGTGGACATGGAGGGTTCAGCGTACACCCAGCGCACGCTTGATTTCGTTCGCGAACTTCATTGCAAACCGGAGAATAAGGGATGCGTCGGCGCGGTGATCCAGTCTTATATGCGGCGTTCGCAAGCGGACGTTGAGCAGCTACTTACTGATGGAATTCGCATCCGGCTTTGCAAGGGCGCCTACAAGGAACCGCCAGAGCTCGCGTTTCAAAAGAAGTCCGAGGTCGACGCCAATTACGTTAGCCTAATGAAGACTCTGCTGAAAAGTGGCGCGTACCACGGACTTGCTACCCATGATCCAAAAATGATCGAGGCGGCCAAATCCTTTGCATCTCGCGAAAAGATTGATCGCGCTTCGTTCGAATTCCAAATGCTCTATGGCATCCGGCGCGATCTACAGCAGCGGCTCGTTCGTGAAGGTTGGCGGATGCGAGTTTACATACCGTTCGGGACAGAATGGTACCCGTACTTAATGCGAAGGCTTGCTGAACGCCCCGCCAATATCCTCTTTATTGCCAAGAACTTGCTACGGGGATAGCTTTTCGCTAAGGTACCTACGACTCATTTCTGCTAGCATCATAAAATGGGCAATAAGGGTCAAGCCGGGCTTACTGAAGCCTTTGCGGCCCTGGTTGGCCCCCACGTCGATGACGAGAAAATCGACTTAGTCCGCGGAGCCTTGACGATCGCCCGCACCGAATATCCCGAACTAAATATTGAATGTTACGTGGAGCGGGTTGACGAACTCGCTCTGCAAGCAGAGGCTCGCGTCACGGAAATTGGTGATGCCTCCGAGACGATTTCCGCGATCAATTATGTGTTGTTCCAGCAAGCGGGGCTCCAAGGAAATCGCGACGATTACTACGATCCCCGAAATTCATTCCTCAACGATGTTCTCGACCGTTGCCTCGGAATACCGATCACTCTCGCGCTGATCTACATGGAAGTTGGCCGCCGCCTGGGCTTTCCTCTCTTTGGAGTCGGAATGCCCGGCCATTTTCTGCTCAAGAATTACGACATCGATGGCAGCGAGACCCTGATCGATTGCTTCAACGGCGGCGACATCCTGAGCGCACAAGATTGTCAGCGGCGGCTGGATGAAATCTACTCCGGTCAAATGACTCTGCGTCCTGAATTCTTATTCGCGGTGAGCCGTCGGCAGATGCTCACTCGCATTCTGAACAATCTGAAAACGGTTTACATGACCGCCCGCAATTTCAAGAAGGTCCTGCCGCTCGTGGATCTCGTGCTCGTGATTTATCCGCGCTCTCCTGAAGACGTGAAGCAGCGCGCTCTGTTGCGGTACAGTCTGGGACAAGCCAAGGCTGCGGCGGAAGACTTGGAAGAATATTTAAAGATGTCTCCCGAAGCCTCAGACTCCGACGAAATCCGCCAGACGGCATTGTCGATTCGAAGAATGCTTGCGTTGATGAATTAGCGTTCAGCACTCAGCGTTCAGGCCTGGAACGTTGGCCTTTTGCCCGCATCTTTCCCCAAAATCTGATGGCTGACTGCTGACTGCTTACTGGGGCGGTCGCGGCACGTAATTCTGCTGCGGTTGTGGGGGAGCCAGCGGAAGCTGAGAGGCTCCATTCAAAAGCTGGCGCTCTTGTGGTGAGTATTGACTAAAACGGCCCGACTGTATCGCCCGCTGCCTGGCGTCGGGCGGCATTGCACGAAGGGCCTGAATCGCATTTCGGACCGCCTGTTGACGGTCTGGTGGAAGCTGCTGAAATTGGGAATGCATCTGACGTGCCGTCTGCTGCTGCTGAGGAGTTAAGTGCTCCCAGGTTTCCATCCGATTTAGAACCTGCTGCTGTTGTTCAGGAGAACGGCGGCTGAAGTCCTGCAGTCGCTGCTCATACCGTTGTTGTTGCTGAGGCGGAAGCCTGCGAAACTGCGGGTCATTTTCGAGAGCACGCCGTTGCTGGTCCGGCGGAGCGTCTTTGTACTCACGTAGCCATTGGCCGGAATGGTGTCCTTGCATCGGCGGCGCTGAGTATCGCTGCTGCGGTGGCCGCGCTGGTTGCTGCTGAGCAGGATGTGAAGAGGGGGGACGCGGAACCGTCTGGTGTGATTGCTGCTGCCCTGCAGCGAAGCTCGGACGAGCGGATGTGAGGCTCACAGCTAATATCACTGTTGCGGCCCAAGTCGAAATGGACTTAAGTTCAACCACTATTCCCCCAAAAAAATGCTTTCCGATGCAGGCGGGAGGGCCCGACTTTCAGTTGCCCTCCCCAACATCGCCATTCTCTGCAACATTACGGATTCGCCGTCACGTTCTGCTGCACTTCAAGATCATCGAGAACATCGAAATCCGAATACAGATCATGATTCTTGTCCAGCGCCTGCAAGTCGCTCACCGCCGTCCCGGGCACGGCCGCTACAGGACCAGACCCGCTGCGGCGATAGCCATCTCCGCGGAACAGGGTTATCCCCAGCACCATAATCGCAGCCAGCGAAAACGCCAGCGCCGGCTTTCGAAGCCAAGGTAGCCACGCCGCCGGCTGCTTCGCTGCTTCCTCCCGCAATCGCGCGCTCAATCTGGTATCGAAATAAGGCGAAGGCTCCGGAGCCTGCCACTCGTCAAGCAGTGTCATAGTCTGGCGAAGCTCCGCGAGTGACTGGCTGCATTCGGAGCAGGAGTGAATATGTTCATCCATTTCGGGCGTGGCTGCGCTCAGTCCGGCGGCCAGGTCCGGCATCAGTTCGCGAATGTCGTTACATTTCATAGAAACATCCTTCATAAAAATTCTTGCAACTGCCCGCGCAGAGTTTGATAAGCGCGAAACAGCAGAGATTTGGTGGCTGACTCGCTCAACTTCAAAATTTCCGAAATCTGTTTGTAATCCATTTGCTGGTACTTGTGCATTAAAACCGCCATTCGTTGGCGCTCAGGTAGTTCCTGAACCCGCTGTCGAATGGCCGCCATGCGCTCCCGCCGAACCATATTCTCCTCGGCGCTCAGAGAGTGATCGGGAACATCGAGGCTCTGACCTGTTTCCTCATCTTTTTCGTCCAGGCTCACTACTTTGTCAGGGCGTTCATTACGTGTGTCGCGCGCATGGTTCACCGCCAGGTTCGTAGCGATCCGATATAGCCAAGTCGTAAACTTTGCGCTGGCTTCATAGCTTCCGCGAGAACGGTACACGCGTAAAAAAACCTCCTGCGCCAGATCCTCGGCCACAGCCGAATTGTGAGCCATGCGGAACATGAAACTCACCATCGCCCGGCGGTATTTCTGCACCAGATATTCGAACGCGGAATCGTCTCCCGCCTTCGCTCGCAACATGATATCGGCATCGCTCAGCTCCGCAACCGAAGCTACGTCGGCACCAAGAGGACGCCCAGCCTTTGCCCCCAAGTGCGACGGCACGCCGGTAGTTGCAAGCAACCCACGGTCAATGGCAATGCTGCTCACATCAGGATTAACCCTAGCCGATGGAGAAAGTTGCGGCTCGGCGGCTTCCGGGGAATCGCCCGAAGTGCCATTGGAAGAAGGAGGTACGGGGACCTTCACCGATCTGGAATCGCTCGGCATGCCAAGGGGTCCGCAGCCGGCGCCCGGGGCTTCCCGAGTTGTTCTGCCTCTGCGGGCTGCGAGATTAGGCTATCATGACCGCCAGTCCGCAGAAATTGTTTATTTGCTACAATATAGCCTTCTCCAAGGGCGCTTAACTCAGCGGTAGAGTGTCACCTTCACACGGTGGAAGTCGCAGGTTCGAATCCTGCAGCGCCCACCATCGAACTCACTGTAGTAGCGCGGGTCCGGTGACCTTGGTTTTCCCATTGGCTTCAAACTCGTCACCATTTGTCACCAATTGGGAAAGTTTCTCTACCGCCGCCCTTTGATGGGCGGGAACAGGGATGGTGTAAATCCCCAGTGTGGTTGTGATCTGCGCGTGCCCAAGCTGGGCCTGGGCATCCTTGGCCGATCCTCCGGCCAATTGCAAGAGCGTTGCATGGGTGCGCCGGAACGTATGCCAACTGATCCACGGGACGCCAATTTGTTTTCCTGCAGGTTTCAAGTGCCGTAGAAGTAAATTGGTGTCGTTCAGAACAGTGCCCTTTCGCGAGGAGAAAACCAGTCTTTCGGGATTCCCGTCTGGCAACCGCAGAGCCAGGCTCTTGAGGGCCATGACAGCTGTTTCGGGTAGCGGGAGCGTGCGCCTGCTGCCCTTGGTTTTCGGGGAACCAATCGAACCGCGATAAACGGTTCGTTCGACTCGCAGTTCTTTTTGATCTAGGTCTACATCTTTCCAACGTAGACCTATAATCTCCCCAATTCGCAAACCGGTCAGAACTGCAATCAGCGCCATCGTAAAGACTGGCTCCCGCAGGACCGCCAGAAGGCGTGTCACATCGTCTGGCATGAGCACGCACTTTTCCCGCGCCGGTTTCTTTTCGGGAAGTTCCACTGCTGAAGCTGGATTCTCCCCGGCGAAGTGTCCCCATTTCTTTGCGCTGGCAAATATCTTCGACAAAAGATTGCGAAGGTGATTGCAGGTTTCCCAGCCCAATCCCTTGCTGAATTTTTCTAAGATGTATCGTTGCACTTCGACGGCACTGATATCGCACAAGCGGCGATTGCCGAATGCCGGTAGAAGATGCAGGTTGAGAGTTGACTGATAACGCTTCCGAGTTGACAGCTTCAAGACAGGAAGGGCGAGGGGAACAAAGAATTCGTCTACAAATTCCCGCAAGCTGAGAGTCGAATACGGGATGGCTTTGCCCGCATTGACTTGACCGAGCTTTCTCTCGGCTTCCTTCCGGGCCTGTTTGGGTAGCATTTCCGAAACGTAGCCAAGAATGACAGATTCTCGCCTGCGTCCGATAGTGCCGTCGAGCTTGATGTAATCTTCCCACCATTGCAGCTCCCAAATCGGTTGGCGCTTGCCTCGTTTGCGAATACTTCCTCTTTGAAAACGTCGGCGAGCCATTTCGTGCCAGCCTCCTAACTGGGCTAGCCCGCCTTGCTTTTCCGTGCTGGGAAGTATAGCCATAAAACAAGACAATTGCTGCTGATGTCTACTGATCTCTCTCCCGGAAATACTCCAGGCGATTGGTTCCTCGGGATGTAATCCGATAAGCAACCCGATTCCAGCCTTGCGCCCGGTCCAAGAGTCCTTGTCTCGAGAGTCGAGACAAATAGCTGTAGACAGAACTGCGCTGCGGATTGCTCTGCAGACATTTTCGGACTTCATCCGGCGTCATAAATCTCGTATTCAATGCGAATATCTCAAGCACTCTTCGTTTGGTCATGGTTTTCGGCTAGTGTGTAACGGCCTCCCATTTCGAGATAAACCAGACGCTTCGTGTAATAGGCGTACAAAATGACTCGGCTGTAGACGGAAACTGAAATTCGTAATTGTTCCGATTCAGCACGAAGTTCTGAAAAAAGCTCTTCGGGCAACCGGACATCGAGTTTGGCGTCGAGGAATTGCTGAGCGTCTCGCAGGCGAGAAAAACTGAACTGGCCTCCCGGTGCGTGCATGAGAATCACACGAACGATGTCCGAGACAGCCATTCTCGACTGGTCAGCGTTATGACGGATGGCGCGTTCGAGAATAGACGGCATGCGAATGGAAAGGACTTTGGTCATAGAAGCCTCTATCCCTTCTTCCGAAGAAAAGTGGAAATGACGGATGGACTCGTTGGTTTTCGGGCCAGTTTGATGCCGAGTTCCTTCGCCCGACGGCGGAGGCTCGGTATGAGTTGCGGAGGCGTCTTAGGGTTTTCGACGGCTTTATTTATACCTTTGAATTGGCTCTCTAGACTGAATCCGGAATTCTTCATGTGTTTTCCACTTCCTTCTTTTCCGTAGTCAGAGTTCCTAATGATTCCCGATATCGTTATCCTTGTGACTGCTCTCCAATCGAAACGATGCCCCGGCAATTCTTCTCAGGGCAGCGATAGCCCTGCACTTTGCCGCTAAGCAGTTTCGTTCCCAGCAATTCCGGACTCGCCCAAAAAGACTTTTCGCACTCGGGGCATTTCAGGTGGTAACGCTGTTCCAAGCGGATGAGTCGCCCCAAGGCGTTGTCTTTCCGACATTGCTCCACCAAACCTTCGAAGGCCGCGATTCCAGCTCGCTCGCGAATGAACATCTGCACTCCGCAGGGCGAGCAGATGACGTAGGGCTTCTTTCGCTTGCTCGTTCGTACGTCAAGCGGTCTAAGGCAAATGGGGCAAGGGAAATATTTTGTGTCCGCATTAAACATAGCTATATCCTAATAAATCTATTACTACAGGCTCGCTTTGGATGTCTACAGGTTAGCTTAATTAAATTATTTGTTTGCTTATATTTAATTGGAGTGCAAGAAGACTAGTCCGCATAATCCGTTGCAGAAGTGCATATAATTCCATATTATTAAGTGGATATTGGATGGGAGTTCCGGAGAAATGGCCGAACCAAGAGAAAATTTCACACCTGACAACAAATTGTCCCATCAACCGACGAAAAAGCGGGGAAGGGGCAGGCCACGCGAGATTGATCCTTGGATCGTGGTCGGAACGGCGAACACCTACCGCATTCAGTTCGCCCAGTTCTGGCCGAAGCTGGGTGCTCGATTGTTGGCGGCGCAATCTCCCGAAGAGGTAGCCATAGCCGTCCGCGAAGAGGCTGCGGGCATTAGCGCGAGTCTTGATCCACACTCTGAACTAATCCTGAGAATCAGGAGTGATCCGAAATTCCCTCGCGCCAGGTCCACTTCCCAAATTAACTTCCTGGCTGACTCGCTTGCAGGACAGGGTCTGGTGACGCCCCGTCGTGCGCGCGAAATCTGCGCAGAAGAACGGGCCAAGAAGAAATACTTCATTGTTCGGAGGGAATACTACATCGAGTGCTCGTGCGGGTATCAGGGACCAGCGATGGACGGAGCTTGCCGAGATTGCGGCACGGGGGAATTGTCTTTTGACTTGATGACAAAAGAAGATTCCTGATTCAAAGGGCAAAGGGAACTTACCCTGCAAGCCCTGTGCGTTACGTATGTACGTAACGTTAGAAACCAGCCCGCCTAGATAATGCTGCCCGTGAAGGTTTGGAGCGGATAAGTCAACGCCTGTATTGTAGGGTCAAGTTGTCTTGCACGGCCTTTGGCGAAATGAATGAGAAGCGATTGTTGAAGACGAGGTAGTACGTCTCCGTCGCGGACGGAAGAGAAACGTTAAGTGTACCCTGTGTGACTCTACCGCTGTTATAGATCGGCGTCACAGAACGCTTGTTTTGCCAGTTCACAAACCCGTCGTTATTCATCACCCAAACCTCGATGTCGTTATGCGCTCCGCCCGTCGCAGTGAAACGGCCTTGAAGCGTAGCGTCTCTTGCTCCCGGTGGAATTACAAACCTGTAAGACTTGTCACGAAGCTGCGGGACAGTGAAGGCATTATCGATGGTTTCCGTGTACAAACGCGGTTGCGCCCACGTGTTCGGCTGCATGTTGGTTGCGGTATTGTCTGCGCGGACCAAATACACCACTAGACCAAACCCTACGAAGAAAACTGCGAGCAGAGCCACAACGAAGCCACTTCTGGCAGCGGGCTTCGCTGCTCCGGCCTGTTTCCCGCACTTAGAGCAGAAGCCCTGCCCCTCTCGAATCTCGTTACCGCAGTAAACGCAGTGCATGTTTCAACTCCGAGCGTGGTCGGCAAAGGAATGTTGGTACGAACAGTACCAATAGTATCGTTGCTGTTAAAGAGTACCGACGTAACGATAGGAGGGATGGAAAACACCGGAAAGCGCACTGTCCAGGTCAACGTAAAAATGAGTGGCGAAGATTTTACAACCCTTCAAAGAGCGGCGAATGCTTTGTGGCCGGATGCCATTCTCAGCAACTCTGGCATCATCCTCGGTCTAGCAAGGCTAGCCGCGAAGGATATTCTGAAAAAGAGACCCGGTAAGCCTCGCCCGTAAGGGCTGTCTAAAAAATGGTTCCGCGCAGATACCGAACACCTTGCAAGAAGAGAAGAAATGGTAGGACTTCCGCCGCACCTCGGCGGCGCTATTGCAGTGGAGTGGTTGCGGCAGGGCAGGCACCGTTAGCAATCGCTGCCGAGGAGACGCGTACAACCGCGTCTTCGAAGGCGCAGAAGTAGCGAGTGCCAGTCTGGTTGACCGTGACTGGCTTTGCGTTGATGAAGAATGATGTCGCTGGCGGTCCGCCGACTGAATTTGTGGCGAGGTTATACCCAGTCTTGAGTCCTGAAGCCAATTGGTTGTCGATCAAACACGCGCCAGCGACACCAAGCGGGTCAGGAACGCATGGGGTACCACCGCTCGGCCCAAGGGCGACCAGATTAGCCGCATAGCCCTTGTTTGGCAGCGATGACTGATACTGAATCTGTCCAGTGATGATTGTTCGAACTGAGCCCGCAGCAGACGATTCGTTGGCCGCAATACGCGCTCTCAATAAGTTCGGAATAGCAATCGCGGCGATGATCAGGATGATCGCGACCACAATCAGAAGTTCGATAAGTGAAAAACCCCTCTGTTTCCGCATGTCTCTGTCCTCTCGGTTTGCTAACGCGTATGCTGTTTGTCCACTAGCACTGTGCACGTTGAGTGCATTTTAGAGATTCGGCTGTATTTCTTGTTCAACAGCTGTTTAAAAGGCGATTCGGCTCACATCGCCATTGAAGCTAGCAAAATCATGTCCCTGTTATGGACATAAACTCTCATTTTTACGAAAATCGAACAATGTTTGACATCTGGTTCATCAACTCACATATCCAGGTTAGTATCCCGTCGTGGTTTGGATTGTTTATCACACGATGCGTCGCTCTTACTGAATCATTCACGAAGCGTAAACGGCAAATGGAATTCCATTGGAGTGTTGCAGATGAAACCGAGGCAAATTCTGTGACTGATGTGACTCATCTCACAGCCGAGCGGTCATACACGCGCAGATGGTGGCGATACAGGGCCAACGTTCCAATCCGGGTGATTGTTCGCAATGCCAATAAAACCATGATCGTGCCGGGAAGGGCTTTTTCTTTAAGCGGTGGCGGAATGGGTATGTTTGCGGGAACTGAATTGAACCGCGGGGACCAAATGGCGGTGGAATTCACTCCACCGTACTCTCTGCCTCCAATCAGGGTGGAGGGAAAGATCTGCTACCGGGATGGTTATAACTACGGCATCGAGTTCATGGTCGAGAGCAGTGGACAGAAACAAGAAGTCGCCGTGTTTTGTCATCACCTCTCCAGCCTCGTAGCTTCTTATCCCGATACCTCCTAGACGCTACAGCTAAGACCAACATGACTCTGGCCCGCGCTTACCAATTGTGCCAATATTTCGGCACCATTGACTACATATCGGCAAATATCGCTGACAAATTTAACTTGCCTACGCTTGGGGCGAGGTTCGTCAGATGAAAAAACAATCTCAGACGAAGGGCGTCACTCCAGAACAATTCCGCCTTCCGTAACAAAACTACAGGAATTTTCCTCGTCGTTTAATTCGTGTCTATACTCCACGGCAATGGAGTAGTTTTGTGAATGCGCTTGCCCCGTCGCTAAGGTCTACCTCGCAGAGGTGCGTGAGATTATCGAACTGGCTTTGCCATCTTGTGGCCTTTTCTCTTATCACTTTTGCATTGTGCTCTACTGAATCGCGGTACGCGGACGCCCAAGTGACTAAGTGCGTTCCCGATTCACTGTCGCCCGCAACGTCACAAGAACAAGATTGTTCGCATCGAGAGCCTGCTGTATCGGCCTTGCCGAACACACCGTCCCAGGTTGTCAACCCCCAGACCATCACCCGCAAGTCTCCGTATCTTGAATCGCCTGTCCCCAGCGTACGGGATTTGGCGATCGATTCGTACAAGAAGCCAAAGACTATCGATCGCCAGTTCCTCATCCTTAACGCAATGATGGTGGCTGCTACTGTGGCGGACGCAGAAACGACCCTGAATTGCGTGAGTTCCCCGAGCTGCCAGGAAACCAACCCCCTACTGGGTAGTCACCCTTCGAGGGGAAGGGTTTACGCGGTCGCAGTTCCGTTGACCGCCGCCGCCATATACCTCAGTTATCACTACAAGCGTGTCTCTCCGAGCCGCAGCTGGTGGAAAGCCTATCCGCTGGTACTCACCGGAGTTCATGCCTTCGGCGCGCTCTATAACTCGTCGTCCTCCAATGGGCAGTAAATCGACCTAAGGTCGATAAATCGGTGACATGCGTGAAAAAACTCTTAGCTTGTCTCTTATTGATTCTCGCGCACTTTGCGCCGTCCCAAGTTTCGGCAGACGCAGGTTCGACCGCATCTGAGTTCGGTGGCTTAACTCATAAACAACTCGCCAAACGCATTTTCGAAGGCGAACGACAGATGATTGCTGGGTTACGCGATTCCACTCCGCTGCTTGAGACATATCTCCAGAGCCTTTTTCCAAACACCCAGGCCCAGAGCCCAATTGATGATGCCTACTTCCTTAGTAAAGTCGACTTTTCGCGCAGCTATAAGGATGGGGGCCGGTCGGGCTACCAAACTTTTATTTTTGGCGGAGACCGCGAGGACAGAAAAGTTCACGTCAACAATGGCGCGAGATTTGAACTATACCCTGACGGTTATCTGGATATGCTTTTCGTGGACATTGAAGCCTTCGACGCCGACACCTATGACCTCACTTACGTCCAGCAGGATACATGGAACGCCAGGCGATGCTTGATGTTCTCTGTTGTACCAAGAAACCTAGGTCTTCAGGGGCAATTCAAAGGGCAAATATGGGTCGAGGACTCAGCATTCAAAATCGTCAGGATTAAAGGAACATTTACGCCACCGCACCCGCCAAAGCTTGTCCGGCGACTTGTTGGCGGTGGCAATCTCCCTCTTTACCTTACGTTTGACAGCGTACGGCAAGAGGTCGCCCCAGGAATATGGTTGCCTTTCTACACATATTTCGACGAGAACAAGACATGGCGGCAGATTGACAGAGACGCGGAAACGGATCTCCACTATCGGGGCCATATTTTCATGTGGGGTTACAACAGAACAGAAACAAGAGCGGATGCCGCTCCAGCTGAGCGGTCCGACGCCGTTGGTCGGCTAGAGAAAGAAAAGCTGTTGGCCAAGCCGGGCATTGTTGAGGAAAGCCTAAACGCAATCGTTCAGAAAATCCTGGTTACAAATCAGGTCTATCTGTCAGGTGTTGAGTGCCGTGTGCTTCTGACCACTCCCGTCGAGATATTTCATGTTGGTAGAACCATTATCGTCAGTCGTGGCCTCCTTAACATACTGCCGGACGATTCCGTTATTCCGGTTCTTCTCGCCCGCGAGATTGCGGAGATGCTGCCGGCAACGTCTTCTGATAGTGAGGCCGAAGCGTGGAGGGTCAGTCTCACCTTAGTTGAGAAAGCAGGGTACTCCAAAGGGGTGGCTTACGCTTACCTATTGTTTACTCAACTCGCCCAACACTCCACACAGGTTCCTAACCTCACCCGTGCACGCTTCGGCCGCAGCTTGGTAGACATCGCTCGTGGGGCGCCAAAACAAGCCACATTCCCCCTGCCAGCAAACGAGGGACAACCTTTTATGCTCCGTGGGAAGTATTGGATCGATCCAGCAACCGGTAGTCTGGTAGTTCGAAATGAAACTTCAACGAATGCCACGGCTAAGAATATGTTTTCATTTTGAGATTGCTGTTTCGGATTTTGTAAATGTGATCGCTCTCGGGGTCAATCTGTCCCGAATCACTTTAGCATTAGGGTATGGATGCATTAATCATTATCGGGATTTTTCTACTCGGAGCAAGTGCCGGGGCGCTGCTTACTAGAATCTCGTATTCTAGCCATTTGTCTAGGCCATTTATCCGGCGACGTTAGAAGCTTCGGGAACAGCCATGAAGGTTCGAACGCAGTTTCTACCAGCCTCTTTAGCTGCGTACATGGCCTGATCCGCCTTGTGGAGTAAGTCTTCGACGGCAAGCCTCTGAGGCTTATCGCTAACGGTGACGCCCATGCTGACGGTAGCCGACACAGTTGCAAACGTTGTGATAATTGCCTTCCGGCAAACCAAGTTTCGAATCTCGTCTGCCCGGCGAGTTGCAGTAACGGAATCACAATTTGGCAGGAGGATTAAGAATTCTTCCCCGCCATACCGCCCGACCAAATCGTACGTCCTCAGGTCCGATTGCAACCTCTCAGCCACTTCCTTTAGAACTGCATCTCCAGCGGCATGCCCAAGGGAATCATTGATTCGCTTAAAGTGATCCAAGTCTGCAAGAATGATCGCGGTTGAGCGATCCTCGCGCCGGCAACGGGACAGTTCACGTTTCATCGAAGCGAGAATCTCAGAGCGGTTTAAGAGTCTCGTCAGGGAGTCGTGAGTCGCAGCAAACCTCATGGACTGTTGAAGCTCTAGCAATCTTTTCCCGACCATGAGTCGAGCTCTTAATTCCTCCGGATCAACGGGCTTGACCAAATAGTCATCAGCCCCAGCCGCCATCGCGGTCAGCAAGTCTTGCTTCTTATCTTTTGCCGTAAGCATAACAACGTAGGTATAGGTTCCCATGGCTCCAAGGGTCCTTATTCTGCGGCAAAGCTCGATTCCGTCGATTCCTGGCAAGATCCAATCAAGCAGGACAAGGCTCGGGGCATTCTGGCGTTGCAATAGATCCCACGCAGCCTTGCCGTCGCCGACTGGCAGGAACTCGATTCGCCACCCTGCCAGGTAGTTACCTATCTGTTGTGTCTCTACAACTGAGTCTTCCACCAACATCACGCGCACAATTCCCCCATCTATAGGGCAGATCAGTCTTTAGCTCTCATCGCAAAAGAATCGGGCTGCTTACTGTCTCGCGCCAGTATAGTTTCGATGGCTTTAATAAGAGGATCGGGGCTGCCGTCAAGTAGGAGGTGCGATTTCTCGAAATAAGCAACCGCTCCTTCTCCTTTAAGTTTTTCAGCGTTCGCGAGTGAAAGACTGCTCAACACAATAACTGGAATGTGCGCCGTAATTGTATTGGCCTTGAGTTGCCGAAGCACTTCCTCCCCACCGAGTTTTGGTAACAACATATCCAGAACTATGAGATCTGGTATTTTGTCTATCGCGGCGAGTAATGCCTCTTCGCCATCTGTCACGGTAATGACTCTGTAGCCAGCTTTTGTTAATGCACGTTCCGACGCCACCCTTAAAAATCGACTATCCTCAACTAACAAGATTAACGCCAAAGGGCTCCTCCATAGGTTTTGTATCTTCTGCTAACCAACCTTGTGCCACATTAGGCATTGATCATCCAACCAGGCATGAAGATGTTCGCCACTGTCTTCCTCGACGAATTCAAATCGCAAGCCGGCTTTTCCGTGTTTGTCGTCCCACACAACCGTCGCCCGGGCTTTAAGCGCGACGGAGTATCCCGGTACTAGAAAGCTTAGACTCAATGATTCCCCTACATTGAAGACATGCGGGGAAAGAATTGCCATTCCGCTTCGCGACACATTTATCGTCGTGCACTCAATCGTGATTCCGGAGTCGGCGCGGAGATATACCCGTAACGCGGTTGTCAGCCTGAAGTGTGCTCTACGGCCGCTTACCATCAGGCGATGTGCAGCTTCCAGCGTCTGTTGAACCTCCTCGACAACAAAGGGACGTGCAACTAAGAATTGCGCGCCGCTCTTGGAGGCTACTTCTTGATTAGCTCGTCCAGTTGCGACACCTATCACAACGGCATCTTGATTTGAACGCTTGTTGCGAAGCTCCGCGAAAATCGGAAGTTGTCCTCCGAGGTCATCGAAATCTAGAACAATCCCTTCGACCCTCGAACGCAACCACCTATTCGCAGCCGAGGTTAGGTCATCGACGCTTTCCGTTTCGACTCCGAGACTCCTGAATCGATCGGAAAAGACGCCAATCATTTCGCTGTCGCGTGTGACAAGTACAGCTCTAACGTCAATTGACATGAGTGCTGCGATACCAAATTGGAACCTTTCCCAAAATTCTAGTTCGGAGTTTAGAAATAACTTCAGAGCAGTAGTTTTTTTACGAAAGCCGAAGAAAGAGAAAATAGATTGGAGAACGTATCTCGGCAGGTTTAGCCTACCGGGTGAACAAACAACCTCCCGCTTGCACTCGGGAGGCTTCTGGCGAGTGATGACCGTATGAGAGGTTGATCAGAGATGATGGTCCACACAAGCCGTGACACACATGGAGTGACCTTCTGAATCTCAATCAAAAGAAGAGTCGGTTGATGAATGGTCGGCAGGTGTGCCGACATGTCGTCATTGCATCGCCGGGTACAGCCCTAAAAAGAGGCTTGCGTTTCCCCATGCGGGCATGTTCGTCCTTTTTTGCGTGAGTAGGAGTCGATGGAGGCCAACGTGTAGAAGGGTTTTCGAATGGTCTGGCATCAAGTGGCTGCCAGAAGCCTTCAAAAAATCGCGGAAAACGCTCGTGACGACATGAGGCTAGGTCTGTATTTTTTACCGAAGCCGGACATTAATCAACTGATTGAGATCGATGCCAGGTGTGTTGGAAGGACACAGTCAAGTGACAGGAGGCGGTCGAAATTTTCGGCTATTGCGAAAACGGCTCGGCCTGACCATGCAGGACGTCGAGGCTGCCTGTATCAGAATTGCAGAGCGATACGGCAATAACGAGTTCTTACTTCCCCCCAGCCGACTTTCGGACATAGAGACCAAGGGAATCCTACCGAGCGTTCATCGCTTCTATTCGCTCGCTGTCGTTTATCGCAAAGACGTAAGAGAGTTGCTGTCTTGGTATGGCGTAGATCTTAATGGCATTGCGAAAGATATTGAGGTCTCGACGCCAACGAAATCGCATGTCTTCGGTGCCATGGCGAACGTTTCGGCACCCACGATGCCACTCCGCATCGATCCGGGTTTTGATAGCCGTCGCACGGTCAACTTTAGCCGGATGGTCGAGGCGTGGGGGGTGGTCCCGCTGAGCTATCTTGAGCAATTCGCGAGTCGCAAATTTACTTACGGGTACATAGGGAGCGAGGATCTGACCATGTATCCCATTCTCCCTCCTGGAACATTTCTCCAGGTGGACGAGTCGCGCAGCGAAGTTGCAAAGGGAGGTTGGAAATCCGAATACGAGCGCCCGATCTATTTTGTAGAGACTCGCGAAGGTCACATTTGTTGCTGGTGCACCGTAAGCCATGAAGAACTCATCCTTCAGCCGCATCCTCTTTCACCCGTTATTGCTAGGGTCCTCAAATATCCACAGGAAGCTGAGGTTATTGGTCAGGTCGTCGGAGTCGCTTTGAGGCTCGGCGATTGGCATGTCGAGAATGATTCCACAACACGTCTGAATGGGCATGCTGAACCTCATTCGCATGACGTGCCGAACCCCGGCGTTCCAACAGAAACGGCTCACTCGCTCCGTAAGCGGAGAGCGTCTTGAGTTGCTTTACGTTTAGAAATGTCTTTCACGCCCTGAGCGAGGTCGATGCATTTTTCTAAGCGACTTTTTGCGGCGCTAATTATTGACTCCGAACAAGCCGTGAGTTTACTTACGCAAAACGGGGAAGACAAAACGCGGAAACTTTGTCCGACCTCCTCGCCATCGCGAAAACTGAGATCGGCCAGTGTTCAACCGTTCCATTTCGACCCTTTGACGGGACGGTGTGAGGCTGGTCCATCGCCTGCGTTATTGATCAAGATCATGAAGGCAATGGTGACGCCGCGAAACATCAGAGACATCAGCCGTTTCTGGCTTCTTGTCTGCTGGTCCGTGCATTGACCCGCCGGGCGGTGAGTAAATATATGAAGAAAATCAGATTTGTAATCTCGCTGATTACCAATGACAACGACTACCAGGTTGAACAGGCAGTGGCTGCTGAAGAAGCCGCCCGCCGCCTTGGAGTCGATGTGGAAATTATCTACGCTGACAGCGATTCGATAACACAGAGCCAGCAGTTGCTCGGATATATTCAATCGCGTGTTGAAGCCCATCCTGATGGAATCATATTCGAGCCGGTCGGGGGCACTGCTCTGCCGCAGGTTGCGAAAGCCGCTGCAGCCGCTGGAATTGGCTGGGTTGTCCTGAATCGCGATGTAGAATATGTCTCGGAATTGCGCACGGCTTACCGCGTGCCGATTTTTATCGTGACCTCCGATCACGAAGAGATCGGCCGCATCCAAGGCACTCAGTTCACCGCGCTCCTCCCGAAGGGAGGCTCCGTCCTCTACATTCAAGGCCCTTCGGAAAGTGAGGCCGCCAAACAACGAACCAACGGAATGTACGCAACCAAAGGCGATATCCAAGTAAGACTGGTGAAGGGCGGAAATTGGACTGAGGCCAGCGCACACAGACTCATTACGTCATGGTTGCGTCTATCCACTTCCCTCCAAAGTCACATGGATGTGGTCGCCGCTCAAAACGATGCCATGGCGATGGGCGCGCGACAAGCATTTCAAGAACTTCCCGAAAGCGCCGAGCGGGACCGATGGTTAAATCTTCCCTATCTGGGTGTGGACGGAGTTTCAAAAACAGGACTCTCCTGGATAAAGAGGGGATTGCTGACCGCTACCGTAGTCGTTCCGTTGAATACCAGAAAGGCGATGGAAATGCTTGTCCACGCGATCCAAACCGGCATGGTTCCACCCGAAAGGACGACAACCGCGTCGGTAGCCTTTCCATCGATTGATGTTTTGGCCGTTGCTCATTACGAAAACACGCGAGCCCATTCCGTTTTATCCCCGAATCGCTGGTGATAGGGCAAAGTATGGCGATTCTTTGCGTGGATGATTACGAACCCACCTTACTTGAGGTCGTAGGAACCTTAGAGGACGCCGGTTACAGAGTCTTTGGCACGACCGACCCGTGCCACGGGATCTTGATCGCCACCACAGGGAACGATGTGCGGCTGGTGATTACGGACTACATCTTGCCCTACATGTCGGGAGAGCGATTAGCAATCGACATCCGAAAGTATTGTCCGTGGATGCCAATCATGCTTTTGACCCTAACCGACGAAGGTATAACGCGCGGCGTGTGCGACCTCTACCTGCCGAAAGGATTCGCGCGCAGTCCGGCGTTTCTTGGGCACGTCGCCGATTTACTTGGATATAGAGAGGTGCATTATGGCACAACAAGCGGAACTCGAAAGAGTACTTGGAGAACTGAAGGCTTGCCAAAGACTGGCTGAGAAGCACTACCGTGAACTGGATCGGCTGAATGAAGAAAACTTTGGTTTGCGCGTACAAGCCAGGGCCAACGCCGAAGCCGCGATCCAAACCGAGAAGCGGCTTGAGGACCAAAGCCAGATTATTGACCGACTGAAACGGGAGCAGCACGCCTTGGCCGAAGCCACAAACGCCTTCCTGGCACGAATGGAGGCGGCCAACGGCATCCACAACGATGAGCAGTCCAGCTAACAAGAAACTCTTTCTGGGCCGCAACGGAATTGTGCTTCGTCGGCCTGAACCTCATAGTCGCAAGGTTTCTCTGCGCTAGTATGCAGCGTGGGGAAGGAGATTCTCGGTCGGTGGGCTTGGGTATGCTTGAGCAAATTTTGCCAATGCGAAAGTTTGCTCGCTGCCTGCTCGGTCTCGTTGTGGTTCGCAAAGTACGGGGGCATGGATGTGAGCAGGGCGCAAGAAGCGAAGCAGTTGCCGCTCGGAAAACTCGTCACCAACTCGTCACCAAAACTGCCCGTTTCTATGGCATTTCGCGCTTAGTACGACACGGAAAAACAAAGCAGGCAAAAGGTTTAACTGGGTTGATGTCAGAATTCACACGGTGGAAGTCGCAGGTTCGAATCCTGCAGCGCCCACCAATTCACACGCTAGCCGTAACTTTTCCTTCCTCGCGACCGTTATCCTATTGACGGTCGAATTCCGCGGAGTACCGGTTGAAGGCTCTCAGGCAAGAAGCAGACGAGCGGCTTCTGGTGGAGGCGGCGCAGAGTGAGCCGCGCCGGTTCGCCGAATTGTATGAGCTGAACTTCCATCGGGTATATGCGTACGTTTCGCGAAGAGTCCAGAACCGCGAGGAGGCCGAGGATATAACTTCGGACGTTTTTCACCATGCGTTGGGTAAGTTGAAGCAGTTCGAGTGGCGAGGTACTCCATTTGCCGCGTGGTTGTTTCGCATCGCGGCAAATGCAATTGCTGATCGCTGGAAAGCGGTTAAACAGGAAAGTAAAGACGTCACACTCGACGAATTGGCAGACATCGAGGCCCACAACATCGAGCAGCGTGCTGCACTGTTTCAGCTCGTCGAGAGCCTTCCCACCGATCAGCGGCGTGTAGTAGTGATGCGCTTCGTCGAGCAGAAAAGTATTCGTGAGATTGCGCAGGAAATCCATCGTACGGAAGGTGCGGTGAAGCAACTCCAATTTCGCGCTCTGGAAAAATTACGGGCGCAGATGGAGGGTGCAAATGCCTAAGCGCTCTCTGAATGGCGAACAAAAGATCGATCAACTCAATCGGGCCATCGACGCGATGCTGGCGAAGCCCGATGCGAAACCGGTCAAGATCGACGCAAGCCTTGCACCAATGCTGCAAATGGCACGCGAGTTACGCGATCTCCCGCGAGAAAATTTCAAGGAACGTCTAAAAACTGATCTGGAAAGGAGTATTTCAATGGCAACTGCAACAGAACCCATCGCCGCAGTCCGCATATCCGCAGCCCCCAGGCTGGCATTCAAAGATGCGGGTAAAGCAATTGAATTTTACAAAAACGCTTTCGGCGCGAAAGAGACTTTCCGCTTCGAGACTGAAGGAGGAATTGGACACGCAGAGATCACGATCGGAGACTCGGTAATTATGCTCGGCGAGGAATGGCCGGAAGGCGGGCGCTACAGTCCTGAGACTGTGCCCCAATCGTCGATTACTCTGCAACTGAGTGTGCCCGACGTGGACGCATTTGTGGAGCACGCCGTTTCCGCCGGAGCCAAGCTGGTCTCGCCCCCTAGAGACCAGTTCTATGGATCCCGTGACGCAACCTTGCTCGATCCATTTGGGTATACGTGGGGCGTATCGACGGTAAAAGAAGAGATGACGGTCGAGGAGATGCATCGCCGCTTCAATGCAATGATGAAGCCGACGGGGGAGAAGAAACCGGCCGTAAATCCCATCCCCAAGGGCTTTCGGACAGTGACTCCATACATGATCGCAGCCGACGGTCCAGCTCTGATTGAGTTCTCGAAGAAGGCCTTCGGCGCCGAGGAAACGTTCCGCGCCGTTGGATCCGCGGGCGGACTGCACGGCGAGGTGCGCATCGGCGATTCCATGCTGATGATGGGAGGAGGCATCCCCGGCCGCGAATTCCGCTCGACGCCGAATACCCATGCGCTGCACCTTTACGTGGAAGATACAGACGCCGTTTACGAAAGAGCGCTGGCTGCGGGAGCGACATCTATTGACGAGCCCAGAGACCAGGAATACGGTGAGCGATCGGGGAGCGTGAAAGATCCACAGGGAAATTTCTGGTATATCGCGACAAGCAAGGGCGAGACCTACCTTCCTGAGGGCCTGAACAACGTGAACGTATATTTGCATCCATTGAGGGCCGAGCCGGTCATCAACTTCTTGAGGCGGGCGTTTGGCGCGCGGGAAATTGCGAAATACGCGTCGCCCGACGGCGTTGTTCATCACGCGGAAATACGAGTTGGCGATTCCGTACTCGAAATGGGCGAAGCCCATGGAGAGTACGAGCCGATGCCAACCATGTTCTATCTCTACGTTCCGGATTGCGACGCCGTCTACCAACGTGCGCTCGCGGCTGGAGCAACTTCGATTTCCGAGCCCAAAGACCAGCCCTACGGCGACCGCAGCGGAGCAGTGAAGGACGCATTCGGCAACCAGTGGTACATCTCCACGCACATAAAAGACGTTCCGATGTAAGACGGACGCGCAAACTCGTTTGGATCCTTCCCGCTATAATGCCCCGCGGGAGGATCCAAATGAAGTTCATCATCCCATTCGTACTTTTCTTCTCTGGCGTAGTCCTCCAAGCTCAGACTGCATCCGCGCCGACGCTCGCGGACGCTCAGCAATTTATGACTCAGGCGGAAGCTCGTCTGGGCGAACTCGACGTGAAGGTCAATCGCGCTGGCTGGGTGCAGGAGAATTTCATTACCGATGACACCGAAGCGCTTTCCGCTGATGCCCAGGATCAATACACCGGGGCGACTACGGAGTTGATTGAGCAAGCGAAGCGATTCGACGGACTGAAAATGCCGACCGACCTCGCGCGCAAATTCCTGTTGTTGCGGTTATCCCTAACCGCCCCTGCTCCCCGAGATCCGGCACTGCGCAAGGAGATGACGCAGATTACCACTTCACTTGATGCCGACTATGGCAAAGCCAAGTACTGTCGAACGCCAGATAATTGCCTCGACATCACCGAGATCGAACACGTCATGGAAACCAGCCGCGATCACAAGGAACTCCGGGACGTTTGGCTCGGATGGCACAAGATTTCGCCGCCCATGCGCGATCGTTATGTGCGCTTCGTTGAGCTGTCGAATCAGGGCGCTCGCGAGCTCGGATACAAAGATACTGGCGAGCTATGGCGGGCCGGTTATGACATGCCTCCCGATGCGTTCAGCGCTGACGTTGAGAGACTCTGGCAGCAGGTTCGGCCACTCTATCTGTCGCTTCACACCTTCGTGCGCGCTAGACTCTCGCAGCATTACGGTGCCAGCGTTGTTCCGCCGGATGGGCCGATTCCCGCCGACCTTTTAGGAAATCCGTGGGCTCAGCAGTGGGACGGCATTTTTCCTCTTCTCGGATTGCCGGACAATAGCCGTGGCTACGATCTCACCGAACTTCTCAAAACTAAAAATCTCGATGCGAAGGGAATGGTCCACTATGGAGAAAATTTCTATAAATCGCTTGGCTTCGCGCCACTGCCGCAGACATTTTGGGAGCGGTCGCTATTTACAAAACCGGCCGATCGCGATGTGGTCTGCCACGCCAGCGCCTGGGATATCGACAACAGAGACGACGTTCGCGTCAAGATGTGCATTCAGGTGCGGGATGTAGATTTCGTCACGATTCACCACGAACTGGGACACAATTTTTACCAGCGCGCCTACGAGAATCAGTCCTATTTGTTCAAGAACGGCGCGAATGATGGCTTCCATGAAGCCATCGGCGACACTATCGCATTGGCAATCACTCCCGAGTATCTGCAGAAAATTGGGCTGCTGAATAAAATCCCTCCACCCGAGGCAGATATCCCGATCCTGTTAAGAGAGGCGCTCGACAAGGTCGCGTTTATTCCTTTCGGGTTAATGATCGATCAGTGGCGTTGGAAAGTTTTCTCCGGAGAAATCAAACCTGCTGACTACAACAAATCATGGTGGGATTTGCGCCTGAAATATCAAGGCATTACTCCGCCAGTGGAACGCATTGAGGCCGACTTCGATCCCGGGGCCAAATATCACGTCGCCTCTAACACCCCGTACATGCGTTACTTCCTTGCTGACATGCTGGAATTTCAGTTCTATCGCGCGCTCTGCCGGGAATCGGGGTACAAGGGGCCGCTAAATCGATGCACGTTCTACGGATCGAAGGCGGCAGGCGAAAAATTCAACAAAATGCTGGAGATGGGCCAGAGCAAGCCCTGGCCGGATGAATTGCAGACGTTGACCGGAGCACGCCAAGTAGATGCTGGCGCCATTCTGGAATATTTCGCCCCGCTGCAGAAGTGGCTAGATGAGCAAAACAAGGGGCTGAAAGAAGGATGGTGAGCGCCCTGCTTTAAAGTATGCGCCTACTTGCCAAGTGTTTCGGGAAAATGCAGCACTAGATGTAACGGCTCAATCTTGCCGCCTCCAAGCGGCTTCAGCACCAACAGGCGGCCATCGGGTGCAAAAGCGATCGGTTGGACGCCCTCCAGAGTGGTGACGACTTCTGTATTGCTGAACTCCATTGTGTCAGGGTTACGGATTTCCGAAGCTGACAACTTATTTCCATTAGCGAAGTAAAGGTGCTTGCCATCATGGCTCCAAGCGTGCCAGAAAGCTCCGTCGGAGGAAATTTGGAACTTTGAATGTACCGCAGGAAAGTCAGTGACATACAACTCTGTCCGGCCCGATTCGTTTGAAAGGTAGGCCAGCCACTTTCCGTTGGGCGAGACCAGGCCCTCGAATTCGTTGTAGCTTTGAGTCAGCAGAGGGATTGGGCTACCACCCGCGACGGGTTGAGCGTACAGGTCGAAAAGTGTCTTGGGGTCCTGAATCCTCATGATCAGGTACTTCCCGTCTGGCGTCCAGGAATCCACATAAGACAGCTTCCTATCCGGAGTTTCCTGCTTTTCTTCCTGGCCGGTGGACAACGATTTGATGACGAGGGTGGTCGTAGTTCCGCCGCCAAACACGGTCGAGATTGCTATTTTTGTGCCGTCGGGGGAAAAGGCGCTAGACATGCCTCCTGCGGCATTGCTGGCCTGCCGGGTCAAAGTCTTGTGATCAATCTCGAAGACCCAAAGTTCCGAATCCGGTGAGCTCGGCTCGCGTTTATCAAACGCAATCTTCTTGCCATCCATCGAAAGTCTGGCCGCCTGGAGGGCAATCGAAGAATCGATGCCCGTCATGGGATCTCCGAATTCTTCTGTCTCTTTCCCGGGAAGCTTCACCCAGGCGAAGCGGGATTGGCTGGACTCCGCTTTGCGGTAGACCAGCGTTCCATTGGCAGAGGCGGAGAAATCTCCCAGGTCTTTTGCGTTCCAGTATTCGATGTCCTCCGTAACCGGTATGGGATTGCCGCTGACCGTCAACGAACTGGGGTCGAAGCGCTGCGCCAGCAGATTTCGATCTCTCACATAAAGCAGGTAGCCCTGGGTATAACTGGCGTTGGAGGCGCGTTCGACAACCAGCTTGGTATCGCCACCGTCCAGAGAGCCCGAGTAGAGATCACCGCTGCTCGCCCCCACTGCTCGCCGTGAGAACAGGAAGTGTTTGCCATCAGGCAAGAATAGCGGATTGCGATGAGTAAATCCGTTCGCTCCCAGCTTTGTAACCTGCTCTGGTGTCCCCCCAGCTTCAGCAACTTTAAATAGACCCTCCTCGATATTTGGCGTGAAAAGAATCACGCCTGCCTGACTCCAACTGCCACCGCGACCGGCCGGTGCGTCGCAGATGATCTGGACCGGACCGCCGGAAGCGGAAACAGTTCGCAGCTTGCCGCCAGCAAAGAAACCGACCATGCGGCTGTCAGGCGACCAGAAGAGGAAGCTTGCGCCGCCGGTTCCGGCAACCGACGATGCTTTGCCGCTCTCGAGATCACGGATCCAGACAGTCGCGTCGTTAGACGCTGCGCTCGGAAACGCTACCTTGTGACCGTCAGGCGAGACTGCAACGCCCCCCATTCCCCCGAAGTTAATGTTGGTCGCGGTTGGCAAATCAATTTCCGCCCTCGTCGGTTGTCGTTCCTCCGAGGCCAGTCGGGAATAGTAGAGCGCTCCAATCAGCGCGCCGAGAGCGAGTACCCAGCCAATTGCGCCGAGGGCGCCGAGAAGCTGTCGATGTTGCCGGCGGGCGCCGACAACCGCCGCTGGGACGCCGGCTTTGCTTCCCATCTCCGAAATGGTCTGCAATTGCACCTTCAGATCGTGCGCCGACTGCCAGCGCTGGTCTGGGTCTTTCGTAAGACAGTTTCGGATTAATCTATCGAGCGCGGGTGGGGCAAACGGCTGCGCGGAGCTGATTGGTTCAGGTTCCTTCTCCAGGATCGCGGCTAGCACTCCGACTTGAGACTTGCCGTCGAAGGCGCGGTTGCCCGTCGCCATCTCATAAAGCACGCAACCGAAGCTGAAAATGTCGGAACGTGCGTCAGCCTCCGCGCCCTGCAATACTTCGGGAGCCATGTACTGGAAAGTTCCGACGATTGCGCCTTTCTGCGTCAGCGCGGCGACGGGCGAAGTCAGCATGCTCACATTCAGCGTTGGAGTAGAGGGGGTGAGCGGTCCGCCGGGCGTTCTTGCCGCCGCCGTTCCCGGAACCACGCGAGCCTTGGCCAAGCCAAAATCCATCAGCTTCGCGCCCGACTTGGTAAGCATGATGTTGCCCGGCTTCAGGTCGCGATGGATCATCCCTTGCCGATGCGCTTTCTCAAGTGCATCTGCAATCTCTATAGCAACTTTCAGCACTTGATCAACCGGCAGTGGGCCCTTCAGTAAGCGCGAGGCGAGGGTTTCGCCTTCGAGATACTCCATGACAAGAAAGGCGGTCCCATCCTGATGGCCGATGTCGAACAGGGTGCAGATGTGCGGATGCTGCAGCGAGGAAATAGCTCGCGCCTCGCGTTCGAAACGCGCTTTCAGATCGGGATCTGCCTGAAGTTCGGTGGGAATGATTTTGATGGCCACGATTCGGTCGAGCCTGGTGTCGCGCGCACGGTACACTTCGCCCATGCCGCCAGCGCCGAGCGGCGATTGAATCTCGTAGGGACCTAATTTTGTGCCGGAGGTGAGAGCCATTCGTGCACGCCATTATAGCCGCAGAAAACACTCACAGACGTTGCGGTCAGCGATCGAGGCTGATTTTATCTGGAAAGAGAAAAGTCGTCCGCGCGAGGTCGGACGAAAGCGTTTCGTCGCGATAGTATTTCTTTAGGATATTGTCCTTCCAATTCAGCAGGTCGCTGTTACTAGCCGCGAATTCAGGCCACGTTTGCGGACCTTCCGTTCGCGCCATTCGCTCGCGAATCAAAAGTAGAAAGGCCCACGTGATGGTCTCGTTATAAAGATTGGGTTTGCCGTTTGCAGCGGCGAATCTAGCCAGCGCCCTTGAAAAACGCTCGAGAGCCTCCAACACAGGGTACCGACACAGATAGAGGAAGCCCATCTTGACGTGATCAGAATGGTGAAAGGATCCGTTGGCGAGGCTACAGTCCTCGAAACTCTTAATGAAGTCATCATCGTTCATGCAATACCTCTGTCCGGCCTTTTTTCCCGGCCTGCTTCGTCCTGACTGCGGCGCCGCTCGATTCGGTGAGGCGATGGCTTGCCGAGGAATCAAGCTCGAGGCCGTAGAACTTTTTCAGTTCCTTGATGCGTCCGAGGCTGTCTTGATTGAAGGGACACTTTCCTTCGAAGGTGTGCAGAACAATGCCCTCGAGAAGATCGCCCAGACTCAAATCGTGGAAATCGGCAAACGCCCGCAGAACTTTCAATAAGCGCTTTTCGATGCGAACTCCGGTTTGTACCCGCTCGACAAGATATCTATCGTTATTCTTCATACGTGGTACCAATATACCACGGTACACTGCCCAAAACAAAACCCGGATATGGCGCAAGTAGGATCTGGGGGAGTACCGTCCCTCCGCAGCGTGCATTGGTCCCAGGCAGAGCGACTTGGTTGTAACCCTCGGTGGCTGCCATATATATTGAAACTCCAAATAGGCGCATCTAATTCGTAATGGAGAGAAGTATGTCGTTTCTTGCTCGTTGTACGCCAGCAATCCTTATGGCATTTGCAATCTCAGCCGCCGCTCAAACCATGCCCGCCTCTCAGCCGCCCATATGGAGCACCAAGCCAGACGTAGCGGCATTCGAGAAGACTGAGAATGATCGGCTCGCGGCGGCACAGCATTCGATCGATGCCATTGTCGCAGTCAAGGAATCCAAAACCATCGAGAACACGCTTGTCCCCTACGACGAAGCCGTAAGGCAGCTTAACGCTGCGAATTATTTCGCTGGATTGATGCAGGAAGTGCATCCCGATGAGACCTTCCGCGATCATGCGACGGCGATGACGCGCAAGGTGAGCGCCGTCGCCACCGCTCTCTCTCTAAATCAAGACGTGTATCACTCATTGTCGGGCCTTGATTTATCCCAAGCCGACCCTGCGACCCGTTACTACGTACAGCGGACGCTGCTGGAGTTTCGTTTGGCTGGCGTTGACAAGGACGATGCGACTCGTACCCGCCTCAAAAAGCTAAATGATCAGTTGACCGATGAGCAGTCGATGTTTGAGCGCAACATCTCTGACGGTCAGAAGAGTATCGAAGTGAAAGACGTGAGCGAATTGGACGGCCTACCGCAGGACTATCTCGAGCGCCACAAACCCGGTACGGACGGCAAGATCCACATCACCACGGATTATCCCGATGCTTTGCCCGCGCTAAAGTTCGCCAAAAGCATTGAACTGCGCCACCGTCTTTGGCTGGCGTTCGACACCCGCGCATATCCCAAGAATGCCGATGTCCTAAAGCAGATGATGCAGACGCGCTACGACATCGCAACTCTGCTGGGCTACCCATCCTGGGCCGACTACAACGCCGCCGATAAGATGATCGCCAAGGGAACGAACATCGGTGACTTCATCCAGCAACTCAACACTGCCACCGGGCCGCTGGTGCAGAAAGAGTTCGCGATGTTGCTGGCGGAAAAGCAAAAGGCTGATCCTGAGGCCAAGGAGATCGGAGATTTCGAAGTCTCATACCTGAGCGAAATGGTTCGACGGTCGCAGTACAACTTTGATTCTCAGTCCGTTCGCCCGTATCTGCCCTTTCAGCAGGTGAAGCAGGGCATTCTGGATACGGCGGCAAAGCTTTTCCATGTGACTTTTGTACAAGAGCTCAACGTACCGTCGTGGGATCCTTCGGTTGAAACCTGGGACACGATTGAAAATGGCAAAGTAATCGGCCGGTTCTATCTGGACATGCATCCGCGAAAAGGGAAGTTCAGCCACGCTGAAATGGACCCGGTGTTGGATGGCGTTCGCGGCAAGCAATTGCCGGAAGCCATATTAATCTGCAATTTTCCCGCGCCCACCGTTAGCGATCCTGGCCTGATGGAGTACGGAGACGTGGTCACATTCTTCCACGAATTCGGCCACTTGATGCACCACATTCTCGGCGGTCGGCAAGAATGGGCCGGAATCAGCGGCATCACCATGGAAGGAGACTTCGTGGAAGCGCCTTCTCAAATGCTTGAGGAATGGATGCGAAGCCCGCAGGTACTCGCGACCTTCGCCCACAATTACAAAACGGGCGAACCCATTCCTGCGGAGCTGGTTGCGCGGATGAACCGCGCCTCAGCATTCGGGCGCGGAAACTGGGTTGCAACCCAGACCGAATACACGGCGGTCTCCTACGACATCTATAAAACCAAACCGCAAGACGTCGATCTCGACACCGTTTGCTTCAACGATGTCAAACGCTACACTCCATTCACGCCAACTCCCGGCACTCATATGTATACGTCGTTCGGACACCTGGGCGGCTATTCATCCGCCTACTACACTTATTTGTGGGATAAGGTCATCGCCGAAGACTTCTTCGTTCAGTTCGACCACGACAATCTGTTGGCCGGTCCGACGCCCATGCGTTACCGGCGAGTCGTGCTAGAGCCCGGAGGATCGATGTCGGCGAATGACCTGGTAAAGAATTTTCTGGGTCGTCCGCAAAATATGGCGGCGTTTCAGCAATGGATGGGCGAAGAGTTTGGGCCTGCCGCGGAAAGCTCGAAGGCAGGTCAAAACTGAAAGCCGCCCAGGCCTGAGCCCAATCTGGGCGGCGCAGGTGGCCCACTGCCCGTAAGGTCCCTCTCCGGGCTTGCGCCAAGGTTCTCGATGACACCGCGTTGACAGCGCAGCCCTGACTGGGGATCACGCGCCGGCGGCCTTGGCTTTGACCACATCCTCTACCAGCGCCTGCTGAGCCTCTTCCTCGTCATCGAGCTTGCGCACTCGCCGCGCCCCGATGTTAACAGGCTCAAGCCTTTGGATTTCCCCACGGCTGACCTGAACTTGAAAGCGGAACCAATCGGTCCGGAACATGCGGCCAGAAGCGTAAAAGGTGACGGAGGCGGCGACTTGGCCTTCGTAGTCGTTGCCGGTGCAGGCGAAGAGATCTTTCCCCAGTTCGTTGGTCCAGGTGCAGCCGCCGACCAACGGCTCGTTCAGGACAGAGCGCAGAGAAGGCACCGCCAGGGAGAGCTGGCGCAATTGCACCATCTGCAGCAGCACGGAAATTCTGGCCAGGTTGGTGACCACGATGCTGGTCTTGCGCGAGCTGACCTTCTCCAGCTTGACGTGCAACTCGGGCGACCATTGGCGTTCGAACTCCTCGCGTGCCAGCGCCAGGCTTTTGTCACTGGCTTCGGCGTAGCGCAGGGTGGCGTGAGCCAACACCAGGCTGAGAATGGTGGTCACCACCGTCGCAATCAGTGGAATGTAGGCCCCAATCAGGTTAAACGGGAGGGGGAGCTGGCTGAGCCATTGCATATGCATTTCAGGCCGGTCCTCTTTTCTTGTGAGGGATGGATTGCGCGAGTCTAGCGAGGTCGGGCGGGGTGGGATAGTTGCCTGAGGTCTAGGCTGGCGATGGGGGAGGGGGCTTGGCCTATGGTGATCTTGAGACCGAGTGGCGGGCCGTTAGAGGGACTGTCGGTGAGAATAACTGAGCCTTTGTTATGATCGTGTTGATAGACAGCGTACCAACTGGCATTACTCAGCCCGGCAGACAATCGGGCTTTTGAGTTTTATCCTATCGCCGTGGGGAAAAGAATGCTTCCGAGTGCCGTAACTGACATCAAGGCCTTCGTGCCCGCCAAAGATCTCGAGGTTTCCAAAGCGTTCTACCGCGATCTGGGCTTCACCATCAAATTTAGCAATGATCAAATCGCGGAACTACAGATCGGTTCCTTCCGCTTCCTGCTGCAAAAGTTCTACGTAGCCGAACACGCGGGCAATTTTATGATGAGCATGAGCGTCGACGATGCGGACGCATGGTGGGACTATATTCAGCAAAAGGAGTTCACCAGGAAGTACCCCGGCATCATGTGCAAGCCGCCTCAGATGCAGCCCTGGGGGCTGCGGATACTTTACTTGAGCGACCCTTCGGGCGTTCTTTGGCACATCGCCGAGAACCGTAAATCGTAGCAGGTACGTGCTACCATCAGCCGTGGCGACGCTCCACAGTGTCACTCCTTGCTTTATTGTCGATAATCTTCAGTCGAGCCTCGACTTCTACCAGTCCAAGCTCGGTTTCGAAATTGCGTATAAGGGCGGAGGCGACGGGGTCGGCGAGGATTTCTGGGCCTTTGTCCGCCGGGACGGCGTGATGATCAGTTTCAAGGCGATTACCCCTGAGATTCATCCGCAGCCGAATCATTCGCGCCACGAATGGGCGCGCTGGGACGCCTACATCCACACCTCCGACCCCGACTCACTGTACGAAGAGTACGTCGGCAGAGCCGTTCCGATGCACCAGCATTTGAAAGACACCGAGGACGGCCTTCGCGCATTCGAGGTAATCGACAACAACGGCTACGTGCTCTGCTTCGGAAGGCCTCGCGAGTTGTAAATCCCACCTTCGAAGCGCGAAGGGTGAGCCAGCCTCCCGCCCGGGCGTCCTCTGGCTTGCCCTCTATTGTCTAAAGCTACCCTTCTAGGCTTGCCAACACGGGTCCGCCCTGACGAATGGCGACCCTTGGATTCTTGTAAATAATGCAATTCCTTAGAACCGTCGAGGGCAGCTTTATTCCGAAAGTGTGAGTGCGACCACCAATACCCCCTGCAGCTTTACTCCCTTCGTACTTCCAATCCTGTTGGCGGAGAAATGCGATGTCGACTCGCCATATTGCCGCAAGTTTACCTGGTTTAAGTCGCCTCGTCTCATCGACGGCATAACGCCAGACGACGTACCAGCCTGGGTGATTGTAATGGGACTGCAGCGCCCAGACTCGGGTTGAGCCTTTGGATTCCAGCGCTTGCTCCGGCGGCGGGTTCAACTTTCCACGTAAGGAAAGATCTGGAAAACGCTGTTGAGCGACATCGGGATGCTTGTGCTTTTTATACGGGCTCAGCGCGTGGAGAGCTTGAATACCCAAAATGCCCACTATTGCGCTAAAGATATTCGCCTGCTCGAAGTAGATGTCGATTAGCTCGAACGCCCTATCCTCGACATGCTCGATGGCCTCCCGAATTTGGCTGATCTTAAGCTCGGGAGGTAGTGAGACAGACCGGTCAAAGCCATCCGCATCCAGCGACATTGCATAAGCAAAATCTCACGATTCTTACCAGAGTGCAAGCGCACGCTGCCTGTGATTTTCATTTGTTCCATTGCGCCTGTTATTCCCGTTAAGGGTTGCGAGTCTAGGTATAGCCTCCATCGCCATCTTCAGGAAAGTGCGATCTATTTCAATTCCGATGCTTTCGTAGCCAACCGATATCGCAGCTCCGATTGTCGAACCACCCCCCATGAAAGGGTCGAGAATAATCCCCGAGCCTAGCGGTAACGCTGCGCGGACAATCTGTCTCATGAAGGACTGGGGTTTCAGCGAAGGATGGGGGCTTATTAATCGCTCTTCACGCCTAGTAGGGGCCGACAAGATTACATCAGAGAAAGGGGCATCTGACGAAACGCGGCGTAGGCCCCCCGCATTCCATTTCCTTAAGTTGTCTTGAACCCGACCTTCGCACGGTTTTCGGAAGAGACCCCACGGCTCCCAGGCCGAACGTGGCATAACCGTAACTTCGGAAAACTCTTCGTGTGCATTCTTCGGCCTGTCCCCCCCGCGGAGTGTCTGTACAAGGCGTATGATTTCGCCCCTTTTTTCGAAACCATTGTCCATCAGAGGCAGATAGACAAGATGGGAGAGGAGGGGGTTCGTGGCTATAAACAAGTGGCCGCCGGGAACCAAAACACGCAGAGCCCGCTTGGCAAAGCTAGAAAAGAACAGTCTTAGCTCGCTGCGCTCTTCATTCGACAGAACTGTAAAGCGAGGAAGAGGACTGCGTTTGCAACCGTCGAATGAGGGTGGAATGCGCCAAACTCCTCCTCGGCCTTTACGAAGCTTGTCTTTTTCGGAAGTTGTGTACTCCTTAAGCCCGTAGGGCGGATCAGTCACAATTGCATGGATGGATCTCGGCGCGCAAGAGTCCATCCAGTTAAGGCAGTCTGCCAAGTAAAGGCTGTATCTCGCTCCGTTCAGTTCTGAATTGACGCGAGGTTGAACAATCGCCAGCGAAGCAGCCATATGAAATAAGTATCACGACCGGGGGCTGTGCAGGTATTTCTTAAGATAGCAACCCATACCTTGGATTCCCGACCTTTCCTGTTGTTCCAATATCGGACTCGTTTGACCCTCCCAACTAGCTCCAATAAACTCTAGAGATTAGGCCTTACCCTGACTGTAACTCTATGCCAAACGACATTCACGTAAAGCTCCCTGATGGGAGCGTTAAGGAAGTTCCTACGGGCACCACTGCCCTCGAGATTGCGAAGTCAATAAGTCCGCGACTGGCTGATGCCGCCCTCGCGGCGAAAACGAATGGCAATTTGATTGATCTGACGCGGCCGCTGGAGAAAGACACCGACCTCCGCATTCTCACCGATAAAGATCCTGAGGCTCTCGAAGTCTACCGGCATTCTTCGGCTCATCTTCTGGCTGCGGCGGTTCTCGAACTCTTTCCTGAGACGAAGCTCGGACACGGTCCTGCGACGGAGAACGGATTCTTTTACGACTTCTATCGCCCCACGCCATTCACTCCTGACGACTTGGAAAAGATCGAAAAGAAGATGCAGGAATTGGCGCAGCAAAATATTCCTTATGCGCGCGAATTTCTGCCTCGCGAGCAGGGATTGGAAGAGTTCAAAAAAGAAGGCGACTTCATGAAGTGCCATTTCATCGAGCAGTTCACCAAGCCCGATGAAAAGATTTCCATTTATCGTACCGGGAAGTTTACGGATTTTTGTCGCGGACCTCACATCCCGTCGACCGGGAAAATAAAGGCGTTCAAGCTGCTGAATATTGCGGGTGCATATTGGCTTGGTGACGAAAAGAATCCGCAGCTGCAGCGAATTTATGGGACTGCTTTCTTCTCGAAGAAAGATCTAGAAGATCATCTTCATCGAATCGAGGAAGCCAAGAAGCGCGATCATCGCTTGATTGGACAGCAACTTGATCTGTTTTCGATTCAGGAATTGGCCGGGCCGGGGCTGATCTTCTGGCATCCGAAGGGCGGAATCGTCCGCAAGGAAATCGAAGATTGGATGCGGGCTGAGTATCTAAAGCGCGGCTATTCGCTCGTCTACACGCCACATGTGGCGCGGCGTCAGTTGTGGCAAATGTCCGGGCACGAAGGCTATTACGCCGAGAACATGTTCGACATCATGGAACTCGACGATGCCGAATATCGCCTCAAGCCCATGAATTGCCCGTTCCACATTTTGATCTACAAAGATTCGCTGAAGTCGTATCGGGACTTACCTGTGCGGCTCGGTGAACTGGGGACGGTATATCGCTACGAGCGTTCGGGAGTCATGCACGGCCTGCTACGGGTGCGCGGATTTACGCAAGACGATGCGCACATTTTCTGCACGCCAGATCAGATCGAATCCGAAATCGAAGCCTGTCTGGATTTTGCTTTGGACGTGCTGAAAGATTTCGGCTTCGATAAGTTCCAGACCGAGCTTTCGACTTGGAATCCAGATGACCGCAAGAATTTTGTGGGCAGCGAAGACCAATGGAATATGGCAACGCGGTCATTAGAGAACGTTCTGAAAAAGCGGAATATCGAATACAAAACCATCCCCGGCGAAGCTGCATTCTACGGCCCGAAAATCGATATCAAGTTGGTCGACGCGATCGGGCGTCTGTGGCAGCTTTCAACCGTCCAGTTCGACTTCAATCTGCCGCAGCGATTTGCTTTGGAATATGTTGCAGAAGATGGATCGCGCAAACAGCCGCTAATGGTACATAGAGCGCTGTACGGGTCGGTCGAGCGTTTCTTCGGCGTCTTAATCGAACACTATGCGGGAGCATTTCCAGTGTGGCTGTCGCCAGTGCAGGTCGTAATGATTCCGATTGCGGAGCGCCATGTCGAATACGCTCAGAAAGTCGCAGCGCAATTGAAAGAGGCAGGCGTTCGAGTCGAAGTCGACGGACGCAATGAAAAGATGAACGCGAAGATCCGCGAGCACGCCATGCAGAAAGTTCCGTTCCTGCTGGTTGTGGGGGACAAAGAGGCTGAAGCGGGGAAGGTGAACGTTCGGACGCGAGGGAAAGCGAAAACCGAAGATATGGGAGCAGCGGAGTTTGTGGAGAAGGTCAGGAAGCTGATTGCTACCCGAGCCTCGATGCTATGAGTGGCATCGTGGCCAAGGATTTCATGATCTCGGAGAACCGCCGACCCAGCGTTTAGATCCGGATACTCTATCGATTTCATCTTCAAGTTTGCGGAGCTCGGAAGGCCCGGCGTGGCAACTGTCTTCGATGGCCTTGGTACGGCTATTCAACTCTATGGACGTCTTCACGGACGGTCCGTCATCACAGACTCCGTACATGGTCGGAAAGTCGAAATATCCTTTGTCAATAAGGGTTTGGGCCAGCTGACGGACCGCCGAAGGCTCAATCTTGCTTTTCCGAATTCCGAGCGCATGGACCGCATGCCTTCCCTCGTAAACCACGGAGCCATCGCCTGCGAGAGTGATCTTATACACCGGGCAGCTAAAATCGAGACTGCATCCCGTGCGCTCCAGTGTGATTGTGATACCGCCTCCTGGAGTGCTGACCTGAGACGCTGCGACCAGTCCGAGGAGCATCAGCGTAAAAATGCGAATCATGGATTCAGGTTAGCTCAGGGATGACCCGCAACGCACGCCCTTTCGGCAGCCGATACACCGAAAGATCCCGCTGGTCGAGGGTGAAGATTGTGTCCAGGCCGTCGCGGGTGGCGAGATGTACGAGGGCGGCGTCTGCGAGTTGGATTCGGATGTCGCGGTACTTCTTCAGAATGGCAGCGATGGGCTTGGCGTCGCCTGTGGTCAGCGGGAGCATCTCGAGGAATCCAGTATCGATGCTATTAAGCAGTTTCTCGACGGCATTGTCGTCCCGGCGAAGGAGCCAGGCGGCTTCGGTGATAACAGGCCAGCAGGTGAACAACGGACCGGGGAGATCGCGCAGCGCTTCGACGCACTTGCGGTGATATTGATCGTGGCGGCTTAGGATGGCGACGATGGGGCCGGTGTCCGCGAGGACGCGTCTCATTTACTCTTTCCAAAGCCTTTAAAGTGGCGCGGGTTTGTGCTCAGGTCCTTGGGCGCATTCCGCGCAGAGCCAATGATCCCCGCCTCTTCGGCGAGTTCATACGCGGAGCGCTCTTCTTCAGAACTGCCAAGATAGTTTTCCAGGGCTTCGCGGACAAGTTCCGACTCCGTCGTCCCTTTGGCGCGGGAACGGGACCGCAGGCGTGCTGTAAGGGCATCGGAAACGCGCACGGTTATGCGGGAAGAGGACATTTGTCAGACACTATAGCATAATTGTCTGACCCTGTGAAGAATCTACAGGTTAAATCATCCCCCGGCTGGAGATGCTGATGGAATTGCCGGCGGGGTCTTTGGCGTTGGAGAATTCGAAACGCTTTCCATTTTCTTCGACCCGGTGAACGACGCCGAACTTCAGGCCTTCTTTCTCCGCGGCGCGCTTGAAGCCTTCAACGTCGGCGACACCGAAGACCAGCTTCATCGCTGCTCCGCTTTTCTGGGCCACGCTGCCCTGGTGGAGCGCGATCATGCATCCTCCGGCTGGGCTGGTCAGCTCTTGCCAGCCATCGGTTGATCCCTCGGCCGCTATCATGCCGAAGAACCGCTCATAAAAGGCAGCGACCTTTGAAATGTCTTTCACGTAGAGAATGACACGAGCAATGGTCGGGGCACAGTCCGCGGAGGAGTTTTTCATGAGTCACAATAGCATGCAGCGTCAAACCGGCCCGGCGGGAAGGTTTTTCATCCTTCTGCTGGGCTCAGGACAGGCTCCGTCCCTGCCCGATGAATTCTGATACTCTTTCTGCCGCAATCCCGTTGGAGGTCTGGTCCCATGAAGCGTTCGCGTGTCGTTCGACTGAGCGTCATCGTCATCCTCTTTTGCTCTGCCGTTCTTGCCGACGCCGCCGATCAGTATTCTGTCACCATCGACCGCGACGTTGCGGTAAAAATGCGTGATGGCGTCACTCTTCACGCAGACATTTACCGGCCGAAGGCGGACGGGCAATTCCCAACTCTCCTCCAACGCACGCCTTACGACAAACGAAATGGCACCGAGTTTGGCCAGAGGGCCGCGGCTGCTGGATACGTTGCGATCGTTCAGGACGTGCGCGGCCGCTATTCTTCCGAGGGTGAGTGGTATCCCTTTAAGAACGAACCGAGTGATGGCTATGACACCATCGAATGGGCGGCCGCACTGCCGTATTCGAATGGCAAAGTAGGAATGTGGGGAGGATCGTACGTTGGCGCGACACAAATGCTGGCAGCCGTCGCCCACCCTCCACATCTGGCCGGTATCTGTCCGGTCGTAACGGCGAGCAATTATCACGATGGGTGGACGTACCAAGGCGGCGCGTTTGAACAATGGTTTGACGAATCGTGGACATCAGGCCTTGCGCAAGACACGATGAATCGCCTAGTGCAAAGCAATACCAACGCGATGAAGAGTGTCTTGACCCTTCCACTCTCAGCCTATTCTCTCTTTAATCTTCCCAACCTCGCAGCATCGACATCGATCGCGAGTTTGGCGCCGTATTTTGCCGACTGGGTAGCTCATCCCGACTACGACGATTATTGGAAGCAGTTGTCGATTGAGGAGCACTACTCTGACATAACCGTTCCGGCCCTCCATATCGCTGCCTGGTATGACATCTTTCAGGGAGGATCGCTGCGCAATTACATTGGGATCAAGGCACACGGCGGAAGTGAGAGTGCTCGGAACGGACAACACCTATTAGTCACGATCGGTGGTCACGCAGGCGGCGGCCAGAAAATAGGTGACGTTGATTTCGGTCCCGCAGCGGCTGAGTTCAACGAGAGCGAGATTACATTGCGATGGTACGACTACCTCTTCAAGGGAGCACAAAACGAATTTGCCAATGGCAAGCGGGTCAGAATATTTGTAATGGGGGCTAATCAATGGCGGGACGAAGATGACTGGCCTCTTTCTCGCGCCCAGAAGACGAAATATTTCCTGCATTCAGCCGGGAAGGCCAATTCCCTTCAAGGTGATGGAATTCTCTCATCTGCGAGTCCGCACTCTGAAGCCCCGGATCACTTTACTTATGATCCGGGGAATCCAGTTCCGACCGTCGGCGGCCCATTGTGTTGCGATAGTCAACATTTGGCGCCGGGGCCGCGCGATCAGCGGTCTCTCGAGGCACGTCCGGATGTTTTGATCTATTCGAGTCCAGCCTTTGCTCAGGACATGGAAGTCACCGGACAAATCACTGCCGAGCTTTACGTGAATTCTTCTGCTGTAGACACCGATTTCACCGCGAAGCTGGTAGACGTTGCTCCCGATGGATTCGCGCAAAACATGACCGAGGGGATCCTCCGCGCACGCTACCGTGATTCGCAGGAGAAGCCGGCCTTCATGGTTCCCGGACAGATTTACAAGCTCGCGATCGATCTCTGGTCCACAAGCAATGTGTTTCGCCAGGGACATATGTTGAGATTGGAAATTTCAAGCTCTAACTTCCCGCGCTTTGACCGGAACCTCAACACAACACAGACAGCTGCGGTGAGCCAGAAATACGTCTCTGCCACAAATACGATCTACCACGATCGGGAGCATCCCTCTGCGTTGATTCTGCCAATCGTCCCTTAAGGTGAGCAGGGGAGGACGCTGTCGGCGTTAGGTGATTGCTACAATCCTGATTCGTGTCTTTGCCATTCCAAATTCAGACGACGACGGGCCGTGCCCGTGCCGGAACCCTGCTCACCTCCCACGGCGAGGTACAAACTCCTGTCTTTATGCCGGTCGGGACCTTGGGTTCGGTTAAAGGCGTCTCCCAGGACGTTCTGGAAGAACTCGGCGTGCAGATTCTTCTTGGAAATACTTACCATCTCTACCTGCGCCCGGGGGTCGACCAAGTCAGAAAGCTTGGCGGGTTGCATCGCTTCATGTCGTGGCCTCGCGCCATTCTCACCGATTCCGGCGGATTCCAGGTTTTCAGCCTGAGTGGGCTGCGGAAAGTGTCCGAAGAAGGTGTGACGTTTCGTTCGCACCTGGACGGGTCGTCCCATTTTTTTTCCCCGGAAAGCGCAATGGAAGCACAGATCGGCCTTGGCGCTGACATTATTGTGGCGTTCGACGAGTGCACCGAGTATCCGGCCGACAGCGAACGAGCGAGAAATTCGATGGAACTGACCCTGCGCTGGGCCGAGCGCAGCAAGAAATATTTCGAAGAGCACAAGCACGAAGTTCCATGGAGAACCGATTGCGTGGCTGCCCCTACGCAAGGTGAGCATACGCAGGCTCTCTTTGGCATTATCCAGGGCGGCATGGACCTCGCCCTCCGCAAAGAATCCGCCGAACGCACCATCGAGATCGGCTTTCCTGGCTACGCTATCGGCGGCCTGAGCGTCGGAGAGCCCCGATCGCTCACTCGAGAAGTTGTCGAGGCTACGCTTGAACATCTCCCGAAAGACAAGCCGCGTTATCTGATGGGCGTCGGAACTCCCGAAGAAATTGTGGAATATGCAAATTTGGGGGTCGACATGATGGACTGCGTGCTCCCCACACGGGCTGCGAGGCATGGTCTGCTTTTTACGTCGGAGGGGAAAATATCCATCAAGCAGGCCCGCTACGCCTCAGATCAAGGCCCCTTGGACCCGAATTGCGGCTGCCGCACCTGTTCGCGATATTCGAGAGCATATTTGCGCCACCTCTATGCATCCAATGAGATATTGGGCCAGATTCTCAATACAATTCACAACCTTACCTTCTATCTTGACACCATGCGGTCCGTGCGTCATTCTATTGGACTTGGTTCCCTTGAACACGGGAAAGGGGTGCGTTTACTTTCTGGAGAGTAGTTGCAATTGAAGCCATAGCTCCCCCTCCTTGTTCCTTTCTAAGATGGATTGTCCGGCCTGAATACGCGAGAATCCCGCGATAAATCACAGAGGCCCGTAATGTTGGAAGGCGCAGTTCCGGATTCTTGGCGCAAAAACAGGGTCTGATTTCATTATGGTTCTAGCAATGCAAGCTGGCGGCGGTTTGAGTTGGATCGGGTTCGCCCCACTCATTCTAATATTTGGCATCTTCTATTTTTTGCTGATCATGCCTCAGCAGCGGCGGCAGAAGAAATGGCAGCAGATGTTGAGTGAACTTAAGACCGGCGACAAGGTTGTGACCAGCGGAGGAATTCGGGGAACGATTGTAGCTTTGAGAGACGATTACGTTCACCTTCGTGTCCCTCCTGACAATTTGCGTCTCGAGGTTAGCCGGGCATCTGTGACAACCGTGACGACCGCTGACGAGGCCGCAAGCAAAGCATCTTAAATATTGTAGGGATTAGTTTTAGTTATGAACAAGAATTTAGGCTGGAAACTCGGAGTCATTGTTGCGACGTTGCTGATTTTTCTATACGGCATCTTCGGCGTGCCTGAAAGCTGGTCCGGTCGCGGCTTTCTTGCGAGCCTGGAAAAGCGAATCAATCTCGGACTCGATCTTAAAGGCGGAACGCACCTGATTCTCCAGGTTCAGGTCAACGACGCCGTCAATGTCGAAACCGACAATGCAATTGAGCGATTGAAAGAAGATCTTCGCACTCACAAGATAAATTACGTCGAGATCACCAAGCCTGACCCAGTTGGCCATCCGGAACAAATTGTGATCAAAGGGGCTCCGCCTGAGTCCAGCGGTGACCTGCGTTCCATTGTGCAAGATCGTTTGCCGGAATATGACCTGACGTCTGGTCCGGAAAATACCTGGACGGTTTCCATGAAACCGCCGGCGCTTAAGGACCTGAAGACCCGCGCGGTCTCCCAGGCCATCGACACGATTCGGAACCGGATCGATCAGTTGGGCGTGACCGAACCGACGATTCAAGAGCACGGGCTGGGCGAGTACCAGATACTTGTGCAACTCCCCGGCGTGGACGACCCCGCCCGCGTGAAGGAAATAATGCAGTCGACGGCCATGCTGGAAATCAGGCAAGCGCTGGGTGGTCCCTATCCCAGCGAACAGGAGGCACTCCAGGCAAAAGGTGGAGTGATACCTCCCGACGCAGTCCTGCTGCCGGGTAAGTCAACCGCTGACGGTGGCGAGCAGTGGTATCTCATTTCGCGAGTCTCGGCCGTAAGCGGACGCGATCTGCGCGACGCCAGCGCCTCTCAAGACGAAAACGGTCAGCCAGCGGTAAGCTTTAACCTGACCGGTGAGGGTGGTCGAAAGTTCTTTGCCTTCACTTCGGCCCACGTCAAGGACCAGCTAGCCGTGGTTTTGGACAATAAAGTTCAATCCGTTGCAACGATTGATGAGCCTATCCACGACAGTGGCATTATTAAGGGCCGATTTACTCAACAGGAAGTCAAGGACCAGTCGATGATCCTTCGCTCAGGAGCCCTTCCAGCCGGCATTAAGTATCTGGAAGAACGCACTGTCGGACCCTCCCTGGGTACCGATTCCATCCGCGCGGGCGTTCGGGCGGCGATAGTCGGCATGCTGGCTGTGCTGATCTTCATGTTGATCTATTATCATGCTGCTGGCATTAACGCAGACATTGCACTGATTTTGAACCTGGTGATACTGCTCGGATTCCTGGGTTTCACCGGCGCAACGCTCACCCTTCCCGGAATTGCGGGCGTGATTTTGACGGTTGGCATGGGTGTTGATTCCAACGTCCTGATCTTTGAGCGGATCCGTGAAGAATTGCGAAATGGAAAAACGCCGCCCTCGGCAGTGGAGCAAGGTTTTGGCCACGCCTGGATCACTATTGTGGACACCCACGTCACCACGATCATCTCGGCGATAATTCTTTTCATATTCGGGACTGGGCCCGTGCGTGGGTTCGCCGTAACTTTAAGCTTTGGCTTGTTTGCAAATTTATTTACAGCCGTGTTCGTTTCCCGGGTGATTTTCGACTGGATTCTCAGCCGCAAGCAGCGCGGAGAAGCATTGAGCATTTGATTTTTAACATTGTCATTCCGAACCGCTTTAGCGGTGAGGAATCTGCTGTTTGCCAGTGATAAAAGCAGATTTCTCGCTTCGCTCGAAATGACAAGGATGCAGAGGAAGAGTGGAATTTTTTCGCAACGCTAATATAGATTTTCTCGGCAAGAAGTGGTACTTCATTGCCTTTTCGCTGATCTTCAGCGTGGCCGGTTTGTTCTCCATTCTGTTCTGGCATCACATTCCCTACGGCATTGATTTCCGCGGCGGCACACTGGTGGAAGTGAAATTTTCTCAATCTCCAAACGACAATGCGATTCGAGCTGCCATGGACAGGGCGGGCCTGCATTACGCGCGCATCCAAAGCCTCGAAACCGGGACCAATGAAGTGTTGATTGACTTGCCTTTGCAGGAAACCAGTGAGCAAGCCCTGGATCAAGGCAAGGCCATGATTATCAACGCCTTGGAGAGCAATGCCCCTCCCGGCAAGCAAGATCTGAACAATACCAGCACCTTGACACTTACCAATTACTTGATGGATAAAGATCCGCTGCACGCGGGGACTGACGCAGCCCAGCGCTATGCCGACCAAGCTAAAGCCGTCATCGACTACAAGGATAAAGTGAAGGGCGGGGTCCTCAACTCGATCGACGATCTCAACGGAGTTGCCGACCCTGCGGTATTGGCCTCAATGCGGGACGGTTTCTTTGTTTCCAATTTTGCCATACGGAACGTGGACATCGTCGGCCCGCAAGTGGGTGGACAGTTGAAGAAGCAGGCTCTATTGGCAATCGTTTATTCTCTCGGCGGCATGCTGATTTATCTGGCATTTCGTTTCGAATGGATTTACGGTGTAGCGGCTGTTATAACCGTCTTCCACGATACGTTGATAACGGTTGGTGCATTTTCGCTCCTGAACAAGGACATTTCGCTCACAGTGGTTGCGGCGATTTTGACCCTGGTCGGCTATTCGAACAACGACACCATCGTGGTTTTTGATCGTATTCGAGAAAATCTGAAGTTGATGCGGCGGGAAAAGCTCTCGGATATCGTGAACCGAAGCATCAATCAGACCTTGAGCCGGACGATTTTGACCGCCGGTTTGACATTTTTGACGGTTCTGGCCCTGTATTTGTTCGGTGGAGAAGTGTTAAATGGCTTTTCCCTGGCGCTAGTTATCGGCATCTTAATAGGGACTTATTCGTCGATTGCCATCGCGGCGCCAATTCTGGTTGCGTATCAGGACTGGCGTTCTCAGCGTGGCAGAGGTCCCGGAACCGCCCCAATTGGTGGAACTGGGAAGCAATCGGGTGGGGCTGATAAGGGATCAAAGCAAAGTCCTAGCCGCACACCGTCCAAGATTTCGAAAGCCGGAGTGCCCGGTTAGAACGGTGAAAAGCACTCCGCCGGAACAATGTTTGTGGTTGGGAGCAAAGGGGAAGCAGGCGGTGTCTAAGCCATAGACAGGTTTTGTGCAGGAGAAATCCTATGTTTGAAGATAGCCTAATCGAGTCGGGCGGCAAACTGAAGGACAAGCGGTTGGCGACCACCACCTTCTCCTTCATTATGGAGATAGCATTGATTGGGGTCCTGGTCCTGATTCCGCTTCTGTTCACAGAAGCTCTTCCCAAGGCGCAGTTGATGATGTCACTGACGGCTCCGCCTCCTCCGCCCCCGCCTCCTCCGCCTCCTACCGTGGTCCACGTCGTTAAGCAGGTTCAGACCAACATTATTAATGACCAGCTTCGCACGCCCACCAAGATCCCCAAGAAGATTGAAATCATTAAGGAAGATGCGGCGCCCCCGCCGATGACGGCAGGGGTCATTGGAGGAATTTCGAGTGGCCCCGGTCAGGCCGGTGGTGTGATTGGAGGAATCATCAGTTCGACTCCGGTCGCGGTTCCGAAAGTTGCCGCCCCCACGCGGGTACGGGTGTCCCAGGGCGTCACTCAGGGTCTCCTTATAAGAAAAGTTGCTCCCAGCTATCCACCCCTGGCACGTCAAGCTCACATCCAAGGGAGTGTGCTTCTGCAAGCGGTGATCAGCAAAGACGGGTCGATCGAAAACCTGCGCGTCATCAGCGGGCATCCTATGTTAGTTCCCTCTGCGATCGACGCGGTAAAGCAATGGAAATACAAACCGTATATTTTGAATGGCGAACCCGTGGAAGTTGATACCCAAGTCACGGTGAACTTCACTTTAGGTGGATAGAATTTAGGCATCTGGCGATTTAGATCGAAAATCTCGACGTAAACGATTTCTGAGGAGGATAGGAACTCATGTTCGTAGCAAATTTGGCAGTACACACACTTAGTCACGTATCCATGACGGCTACCTGGATTTTCCAAGACTCCGGAGCGCCGCAGTGGGATCCGCTTTCGCTGTGGCGCGCAATGGGATGGGTAGCAAGGGCAGTCGTGGTCCTTCTGTTCATCATGTCAGGATGGTCCATTGGCGTAATGATTGACCGCTGGATGGCCTTCAACGCGGCACGCAAACAATCTCGCGCATTTGCTCCCGCCGTGGCCGGTGCTCTTCGCGACGGCAAGATTGACGAAGCGATCAAGGTCGCCGAACGCAACAAGAAGAGTCACCTGGCGAAAGTCGTCACAGCTGGCTTGATGGAATTCCGCGCGCACCAGGAAAGCGGCGAGATTCCCGGCGAGACTATCGAAGCCTCCAAGCGGGCATTGGAGCGAACAGAAGCCATTGTCCATGCCGAGTTGAAACGCGGATTGGGCGGCTTGGCTACGATCGGATCAACCGCGCCATTCGTCGGACTGTTCGGAACCGTGATGGGCATTCTGCACACGTTCCAGGATATGTCTACGAGCCACGCTACCGGTCTGGCTGCCGTCGCTGGCGGTATCGCTGAAGCGCTGGTTACAACCGCCATCGGGTTGCTGGTCGCCATCCCGGCCGTCATGATGTTCAACTATCTGACTGGTCGCGTAGAAGCCTTCGACGTGGAAATGGATAACTCGTCGAGTGAACTGATTGACTACTTCCTGAAGCGTCGAGGCATAGCGCGTCGGCCATAGGGTTGACCGCGAGGTAGCGTTTCGCATCCGATGCAGGGACGATCCCGCGTCGGATCAACCGGTCACGAGAGCAGGAGATAAACGTTATGGGAATTGCAGTACGGGACGAAGGAGCCAAAGTAAACTCCGACATTAATGTGACGCCGATGGTGGACGTCATGCTGGTGCTGCTGATTATCTTCATGGTCATCACGCCCATGTTGCAGAAGGGCGTGAGTGTCGATCTGGCCAAGGTGAATAATCCTCAGGCTATGCCGGATGCCGAAAGGGAAGACGCTTTAATCGTGGCGGTGATGCGCGACGGCGCCGTCTTTTTGGGCAACGATAAATTGCCGGTCGATGAATTGACGTTGAAGATCAAGGACCGCATAGCCAACCGAGTCGACAAGCGCGTTTACGTTCGAGCTGACGCGCGTGCCAAATACATTTCGGTCGTTGGGGTAGTGGACAACGTACGAGCTGCGGGCGTCGATCAACTTGGTCTGCTTACAGATCAAAAGAAGCAGAACCCCGTTCCGGGAGCCCCCCCGTCGCCGACGACAGGGCCCGGTCAATAAAGTTGGAAGCAGAGGAGATTTCTATATGTCAATGACAACTGGTGGTTCGAGCGGCGGACCGACCGCTAGCATGAACGTCACTCCCTTTATCGATATTCTTCTGGTGCTGCTCATCATCTTCATGGTGATCAACCCTCCGCAAATGAAGGGACTGGACGCGCTGGTGCCTCAGCCGCCTCCGAAGGACCAGCCAAAGAATGACACTCCAGATCGCACCATTGTTGTACAGGTCCTTGATCGCGGTCCTGGCCAGGCGCCAGGGCTCAAAATAAACGGCGACGATGCAACGTGGGACGGTTTGGGACCACGTCTGACGGATATCTTTAAGACCCGCGCGGAAAAGGTGATGTTCGTAAAGGGCGATGACAATGTGCCCTTCGCGGACGTAGCGAATGTAATAGATATCGCCCACGCCTCGGGAGTCGACAAGGTAGGTCTGATCACCGCCAAAATTGAAGCCGGCGGTTAGAGTTCTCGAGAAGAGTTCTGAGAGAAGTTTCAAGCATTCCAGAAAACTGACGTAGGCCCGGGTAGCCAACCCGGGCCGCTGTGTGTGCGCTAAGGACATTTTTGTGTAATATGGGTGTCCACATCTGAACGTGCGGGGGGAAGTGACGCGATGAAAAGAAATTTACGGCTGATGGCGCTCGTGGCCCTGGGCCTCTCCGTAGTTTCCACCACGGGCTGCAACAAGCTGCGGGCACGCGATCAGTTGAATAAAGGCGTCGCCTCCTACCGGAACGCTCGATACGAGGAGGCAATCGACCACTTCCAGAACGCCGTATCGCTCGATCCAAGTCTCGAGAACGCCCGCCTCTATCTTGCCACCGCCTACACGCAGCTTTACGTTCCTGGAGTCGACACTCCCGAAAACAATCAACTGGCACAGCAGGGCATTGATCAATTCAAGGCGGTCTTGGAGCATGATCCTAAGAGCGTGAATAGCGTGAAGGGCATCGCCTACCTCTACCTTCAGCAGAAGAAATTTGAAGACGCAAAAACTTACTACCGCAAAGCCTTGGAAATTGATCCCAACGACCCCGAGTCCTATTACACGCTGGGAGTGATCGCGTGGACACAGAGTTACCAGCCCCGCATGGCGGAAAGAGCCAAACTCGGACTCAAGCCCGACCAGCCTCTTAAGGACAAGAACGTCTGCGAAAGCTTAAAAGATAAGAGTTGGGGAATCATTCAGGAGGGCCTCGACAGCCTGAAGAAAGCATTGGATCTGCGTCCTGACTACGATGATGCGATGGCATACATGAATCTGCTATACCGTGAGAAGGCCGACCTGGAGTGCGGCGACTTGGCTGCTCGCGCCGCAGATGAGAAAACCGCCGACGAGTGGGTGGACAAGACTATGGCCACCAAAAAAGCTAAGGCTGAAAAGCAGCCCTCAGCACCCGGCGCGGATCAGGGCGGAAAATGATTCCGGTTCTGTTCTTGTAAACAAGGATCCCCTTCCGCGATGAAGGGGATTTTTCTTGTCACTAAGGCGGCCACCACAGTTTTACTAGCCTTCGATGTTCAATAAGATTCTCATCGCCAATCGGGGAGAAATCGCGGTAAGAATCATCCGCGCCTGCCGCGAGATGGGAATAATCCCCGTAGCTGTATATTCAGACGCCGACCGGGCCGCGCTGCACGTGCGCATGGCGGCCGAGGCTTATTACATCGGTCCATCTCCCGCTCCGGAGTCTTATCTCAACATCGATCGAATCCTGACTGTCGCGAAGCGATGCGAGGCGGAAGCGTTGCATCCGGGCTACGGCTTTCTTTCGGAGAACTCCGATTTCGCGGAGGCCTGCGGGATTTCTGGGATCAAGTTTATTGGCCCCTCCCCAGCTTCGATGAAGATCATGGGATCGAAGACCAACGCCCGGCAACAAATGGAAAACTCAGGGGTACCGTGCATCCCCGGGAATTCGCAAGCTTTGCAGTCGCCAGAACAGGCAAAGCAGATCGCAACCCAGATCGGGTATCCGGTGATGCTTAAGGCGGCCGCGGGTGGTGGTGGCAAGGGCATGCGGCTCGTGACGGAACCACAGGATCTGCAGGCAGCGTTGGAGGCTGCACAAAGTGAGGCGCAGCGGGCATTTGGCAACAGCGATGTGTACATCGAAAAGGCGATTCCGAATCCCCGCCATATCGAGGTTCAAGTCCTCGCAGATGAGCATGGAAACACGATCCATCTGGGCGAACGCGAGTGTTCGATTCAGCGGCGGCATCAGAAGGTTCTAGAGGAATCTCCTTCGGCATTCGTCGACGAGACCTTGAGAAGGCGAATGGGCGAAGTGGCAGTTCGAGCTGCATCCTCCGCCGGATACACAAACGCCGGCACCGTGGAATTCCTGGTTGACAACGACAAGAATTTCTATTTTCTGGAGATGAATACGCGGCTGCAAGTCGAGCATCCCGTCACGGAATTGGTTACAGGCCTCGATCTGGTGCAATCGCAGATACGCATTGCTGCCAACGAAAAGCTTCCTGTGGTTCAAGCGGACGTGCAGTTTCGTGGGCACGCGATCGAATGCCGCGTCTACGCTGAAGATCCCGGCAATCAGTTTTTTCCGAGCCCGGGAAAAATAACTCTAATGCGGGAGCCGTCGGGCGCGGGCGTGCGCCTGGATACAGGCGTCTATGAGGGTTGGACGGTGCCTACGGATTACGATCCGCTGCTGGCTAAACTGACCGCGTACGGAGAAAGCAGGGATCAGGCCATATCGCGCTCGCTTCGCGCAATCGATGAAATGTTTGTCGGTGGCATTCAAACCAACTTATCGCTGTTCCGCCGGATTTTGAGCGATCCCGCGTTTCGAGCTGGGGAAATCGACACTGGATACTTAGATCGGCTGCTTAGGTCCGACGCGATCAGTGAGAATCATGAAAACGCACAGGTGGCAGCTATTGCGGCTGTTCTGTTCAATGTTTTCGAAAACAAGATGCAATCTGTGGGAACAGCGAACAAGAGTGCCAGGTTGTCGGACTCGAACTGGAGGAGGGCAGCCAGGATCGAATCATCGAACATGGACACATAGAAACAGACCAGGTGGCGCGGGCACTCTTGCCCGCGAGGGTTCAAAAAGCCCCGGCAAGTCGAATCCCGGAACGCGTTCAACATGATCTACAACGTTAGCATCGGTGGACGGAACTTGCGGATCGTGCTGGAGCGCAATGGAGAAGAATGGAAGTGCGAACTGGATGGCGTGCTGGCCCCGCTTGACGCCCAGCCAATCCGCCCCGGTGTAATCTCCCTGATAATCAAAGGCAGGGTCTATGAGGTCAAACGCGATCAACTGGGAAACCAAGAACGACTCTGGATAAACAACACACCGTTTATCGCGGAAATATCCGACCCGCGAAGCCTCACCGCGCGACGTTCTCGGGCGGCCGCGACGACCACCACAGCAAAGTTGCTGGCTTCCATGCCGGGAAAAGTTCTTCGTGTGATGGTAAGCGCGATGGATCAAGTCGAAGTTGGTCAGGCGCTTCTGGTCCTGGAAGCAATGAAAATGCAGAACGAAATCAAGTCGCCAAATAAAGGAATCGTGAAGCAGCTAATAACGGAGGGCACGTACGTGAACGCCGGAGACGTATTGGCAATCGTGGAGTAAGTCAGCATTTACTGCGTAGCCCCCGGACGCGGTCGGCCGGGGAGGCGAGCGTAGCTCGCCAGGCACCTATTTGGCAATGCCGTTACCCGCGAGCACTTGTTCCGCATAGTAGTTCTCCACTTTGGCTTGATCGCGAAGAACTTCATAATAAGCCGTTTTCAGTAGTTGCTCGCGGTGATCGCGAAGTTGGGAGCGAATCGCTTCCTGGACCCGCGGATCAGAGAATTCCCGCTGCCCGGCGGGCTCCTTGGCGATCAATTTTACAATATGGTATCCCACAAACTGTTTTGCGGGATTAATGACGGCAATTACATCGCTATATTGCCCAGCCTTCAATTTCCCAATGGCGTCCCGGGTGGCGGCGTCAGTGTTTTTCAGCGAAGACTCCGGAACAAATCCAAGATCGCCACCATTGCCCGCGGTTTGCGTATCTTCGGAGTTATTCATCGCCAGAGTGGCAAAGTCGTCGCCACTCTCCAGCCGATTCAAGATCATTTGGACTTTCTTTAGCGCCTCAGCCTGGGTCTGTGCTTTATTGTTTTGATTCCGGTTTTCCGGATTGGGCAGTGGAGTGACGAATATGTGCGCCAAATGATACTGCGGTTCAATCAGATTAAACTCCGCTTTGTGAGCATTGTAGTAATCAGAGATCTCCTGATCCGACACGTTAATTTTCGACGTCACCTCCTTATTCATTACCTTGTCAACGGTCACCGAGCGCCGAATATCTCTTTTAAAGTCATCCTGCGTAATATTCTTCTCCTTCAGTCGTGCGGCAAATTCTTCAGGGCTAAAGGGAGATTTGATCTCATTGAGTTTGCGGTCGACTTCCTCATCCGTGGCCAATAAGCCGAGTTTTTCGGCACGTCGCATCAGGATTTCGTTATCAATTAATTCGCGCAAGATGTTCAGTCGCACCGTAGTCGCCTGCTCACCGGCGGGCTGCTGATTCGACCCTGATGTCTGGTTCTCGTAGTACTTCTCAACGTCTGCGAGGTAAATTTTGTGGCCGTCCACCATGGCGGCAACGTCGCTTCCGCCAGCCTGTTTGTTTTGACAGCCCAGACCGCCAGCCACCACTAAGGCAAGAAACAATGTCGCTAGCGAACGCAAAAACTTTGAACGCAGGATCAAATATCCTCCAGTAAATCGGCAGACAAACGGGGTGGTCGCGTATTCAGTCGACACGGATGTGTTTGGTTGAATCATCTAGCGCTGGGCTGTGGTGCCGAGTTCACACCGGCACGGGTGGGCGGGGCGATTCCGGCCTGTTCCAGCGCCTTGTCGAAAATGCTTCGGACTTCACTAGCCGGAAGAGCCCCATCCACTTCCTGCCCGTTCACAAAAATTGTAGGCGTGGCAGTCATGCCTAAGGAGTCGCCTTCCTTGATCGAAGCCTTTACTGCTGTGTCATTTTGCGCCTTGATGCACGCATGCAGTTTGTTACTATCCAGATTGTATTTTTTGACATTCTGCAACGCGATGCGGTCGAGGGCGTCAAACTGGCTGCTGCGAGTCTTCTCCGAGTTTACTTCGCTTTGATTGGCATGGATGTAGTCCGCAAAATCCCAATACGCTTCGTTATTTTCCGAAGCCAGACACCCCGCGTTCACTGCGGCATGCATTGCCCAAGGGTGAATTTCAGACAGCGGAAAGTCCTTATATACAAACAGAACACGATCTCCGTACTCCTTGAGGAGTTCGGGAAAAAGTGTCTGGTGCATTCGAGTGCAGAACGGGCATTCAAGGTCATCGTAATTGACCACAACGACCTTAGCATCCTTATTCCCTCTCGTCGGACGCCCAGCGATATCAATTCTCTTCATGACGTCCGCGTAGGGGTCTTTGGTTAGATCAAGCTTGCTCATCCGGATCAGGGTCTTTTTATCCTTGGATAGTAGAAACTCATATGATTGCTTCTTTTCGTTTCCCTCGAACGTGATGGTCAGGCCATCGTAGTTGGGAAATTCGCTGGGCTTTAGCGCGCTAATTTCTACTTTTACCCGCGGAGGGATGGTGTAATAAGTCCGAACTTGTCGCTCAATACGCTGGGCTACATCCGGGGAAACCGATTGGGCCGAACACCCAAGGCAAACGAGGAGAAACACAAAAACAGAACGCCGAAAAAATATTCCCATGAACCGCCTGTACATTCTGAGATGAGCCTAAATTATCTCATAGCAAATGGCCATTGAACTGTGCAGGGACAGATGTCCTCAAGCAAGACAGACTCCCTAACGGGCTCGCGACAATACCGTCTGGTATGGATCCAATAGAACTTTGCGAGTGCCCGCCGGCGCGGTCAGATGAAATTGCGTCTCCACTCCATCCGCAAATACCCGTCCTAACAAAATGTTCTTTCCACCGACCACGGCGTATACCGGAACGGAAGTGATCAAGGTATCCTCGGCGTCTTTTTGCTTGATGATTCCGCTCACCAGCGTCGAACCGGATTTAGTGGCACCGGATTTATCGACATATTTCACGCTGTGCAGTTCAAGCGCAGGAACTTGAGTTCCGTTCACCCAATCTTCATAAAACCAATCCAGCGACTTTCGGCCTCCGGGGCCGAAACCGGGTGGCAGCTCTTCTTCAAATATCCGGATTAATTCGCGGGTCGTAATTGATCGTCCCTGATAGCGCTCCCGCAATATGCGCAGCGCTCGCAGAAATGGTTCATCGGGCGAACTTCCGGTCGCCCGGCCGCGCGGACTTTTCTGTTCGGCATCGCGCATCATGGTGCGCAGCATGTGAAAGATCCAGGTGCCACGCTGGTAAGCAATAGTCTCGTAACCGTCGGGAAACTGTGAGGACGAAAGCCTTCCTCCCAGGGTCACGGGGCCAGCATCCATCAAGGACACGCCGTCTTTATTCTTCTGCAACAGGTCGTCGCGATAGCTTGCCATGACCGCTCGAAAGCTCGATGGATCTTGCGATTCCAGCAGTAACAAGGAACTGTAGGTCGCCAGCCCTTCCGCAATCCACTGATCCCGATAACCGCTCCATGTAACCAGGTCCCCCCACCATTGATGCGCCGTTTCATGGGCGATTACACAGTTGCTATTGGTTTCTTCGACTGGGGGCATATGGAGCGCCAACTTTTGCTCTGGCGAGAGGAACGAAAAACTCGAGAGGAATATCAGGCCCGGCCAACCTTGGCTCATAAGACCAGGCATTTGGGTTACGGCAAGTTCGTCGTATGGATAGGGGCCGAAGCGGCGCGTGAAAAAAGTGATGGCGCGAACTGCGTCGTCCGCAACCAACTGAGCATTTACCACGGGAGAAGGTGGCAAGGGCGCAAACTGGGCCGGGCTTGGATTGTCACGTGAAAAAAATGGCGGCTGTGGTAAATGCTCTTCTGGGGGGATCTGAGGGAATCCTCGCTCCATGCCGGATGCCGCATATACATCGACAGCAACCGGTCCGGCATGTTTCGAAACTCTGGCATATTTGCCAAGATTGAATCCCGCCAACGGGATGGGACGCTCCGAAACCCAGCGGCCGACTTGCGTGTTAGCGGCGCTAGTTTGCTCTGGCGACTCATCTCTTCTTTTGCCCGTCGCGACCAGCGTCCATCCTGTCGGGTATCTGAATTCCAAACTAAATGACGCTTTGGCCATCCCGAGATTCGGATACCAGGTGCCGCGGGCACCGACATAAAGCAAGCCGCCTCCCGCGTCCGACAGGACCGGGCCTCCATAGGAGAAATGCAATTCAATCTGCTGACCGGTTCGAAGCGGCTCGGGAAACACCACCGCGACGAGATCATTTCCACGGTGAGCGAGGCGCGTCCCCTCGAGGGCCTGGTTGTGAATGAATTCGACAGGGTGGCCGTCCATATTCACCAGCCGAACATTCAAGTACCGTGAGAGTTCGAATAATACCGCGCGTTCGCCGCCCCGGCGGACGAGTATTTTGAGTCGCGCTTCGGCATCGAGCTGAGTCGGTGGATGAACTATTGCGTCGATCTTGTAGTTGGAGATGTCAATCTCTCCACCACTATCCTCTTCGCCGGCAATCTCAGTCGCCGCTTCCGACTCCGCATTTTTCGTCAGAGAGAAAGAAGTCCAGACATTGTAGTAATTGACACCGTCGACGCTTCGCAATTGTCCAGCTGAAATCTGTTCCGCGGCTTCCGAATCGAAGAAGAGATCGAAGGTCCCGAGTCTTCGACCTTGTGCTCTTAAATGAAGCATCCGATCGCCACGGTCGATGGAACCGGTTCGTGACGCAGCAACACCGTTATTGTCTGGCAGCAATCGGCTGAAGCTGACCAGAAGCCGAAGAGCGTCCAACTCAGCCAAGTTTCGTGTGCTGTCATTCCACTTTGCAACGAACTCCTCTGGATTTTCGCTCGGCCTGAGAAACGGCGCTAATTCCTTAAACGTCTCATCATTAAAGCGTAAGTATGCCGTGACAAACTTTTCTTCCAGAATTGCCGCTCCGGTGAAACGGGTCATCGAGGCCCGCTCGATCTGGTTCGGCGGAATCAATAAGACTTCGCCGTCTCCTTCGAAGAATGCGCCGGTAACTCGGCCTAGGACATCTTCGGTGAACGCGATCGTGCCATCGCTCAAGCTTATATGCGAGGAAGCGCGATCCAGGGAGGCATCCCGAACCTGATAGACCCGCGACCGGTCTAATCCAACGGTGCAAAGCTGCTGATACAGGGTTTCAGCGGGACTTGCTTGAACGGCAGGGCCGCCGGTGGCCCCTGCGTCATTGCGAGTTTGCCCGGCAACCTGCACCCCGCAGGCCACGGCGAAGCAGGCCAGCAATCCGAAACCTCGAGCTCTATGGGTTACCTTAGGCACCTACGGATGCAGCTCCCACTCAGTTAGGATGCGCTTGCGTGCGTGTCTCTGTCATCTTCTTGCTGCTGGTGGGATGTTTCTCCACGTCTGTCCTGCTTGTCAACCCCGTCTCGGCGGAAGTCATTCACCTGAAAAATGGCGGCACCATCTGGGCCGACCATGTTCGCCAAAATGGCACCCGTCTCGAATATGAAGTAGGTGAAGAGTCCTTCGCCATACTGAGTTCCTCGGTGGACCACATAGAAGCCGGCGGTACGGCGCCCGAAGTGCACTCAGCGGCCACTCCGGGCGAAACCAGCATTCCTGTGTTTACACCTGCCGAAGGCATGGGTGATCAGTCTGATCTTTCGGACAAGATTATCCATCACGGCGTGGTAGATGCCGACGCTTTGAATGACTTGGAAAAGCAGGGAAACTCCAAGACCACCGCTGCGGGGTATTATCTCGCCGGGAAAAATGATTTTGAGCGCGGGAATTTCGGCAAGGCCCGGGTTGATTTTGAGAGAGCGCTGCATTTTGATCCCGAAAATCCGGCCATCCTGAATTATTACGCCGCGCTGCTTGTTCGAACTGGAAACGCAGCCCAGGCTTTGTCTTCCGCAGAGCGCGCGGTTCGCTACGCCCCGAATTCGCCAGATGCCTACGCTGTGCTCGGGTACGCGGAGTTTGCGACTGATCACAACAAAGAGGCGATCGTCTCCTGGAAGCGGTCGTTGTCGCTGCGCCCGGATGCCTCGCTGGAACAGTACCTGAAGAAGGCACAGCGGGAATCGACCGTGGAAGCGGACTACTCCGAAAAGGAAACCAGCCACTTCACGCTACGCTATGAGGGGAAGCAGACTTCGGAATCCCTGCGTGCCGAACTGGTTGCCACGCTGGAATCCGAATACGTCGATCTGGTGCGCGAACTCGGGATCGCTCCCCGGAGCAGCATCTCAGTCTTTTTATATACTGACCAGGCTTTTTTCGATGTTACTCAAGCGCCGTCCTGGAGCGGGGCGGTAAATGACGGCAAATTGAGAATCCCCGTGCAGGGAATTACCTCTATCACTCCTCAACTGAGCCGGGTTCTTAAACACGAGTTGGCGCACTCGTTTATCAATCAGCTTTCCGCGGGACGCTGTCCGCAGTGGCTTAATGAAGGCATCGCGCAAGCGGTTGAACCCAAATCGCTCTCATCGAGCGGAAACCGTTTGGCGCAACTGTTTAGCTCTCAACACGAAATCCCATTCAATTCTCTCGAAGGCAGCTTCATGCGCTTTACGCCCATGGAAGCGTCACTCGCTTACGACGAATCTCTGGCCGCAGTTCTATACATAATCCAGACCTACGGTATGAGCGACGTGCAGCGCATTCTCCAGCGACTGGGAGAGGGCAGCTCAACCGAGGCCGCCATGCGCGCGACCATACACTCCGACTACGCGCAACTGGAAGGCGAAGTCAGCAAGTACCTCACCACCACCTACGGAAATTAGGCCGCCCCTGAAGACCCCTCCCCCCGGGGGTCGATATATTGGAATCATAGTAGGTGACAATTTCCCAGATCTATGAGGACAAAGAACTTATACGTAAAATATTGCGAATAAGGGAGTTACGGCGCGACCCCGATTTCTAGCGACACCACAGATATCGCTATGAAGGATTAGGAAAACAAAGTCAAACTCGGTAGTACATTGCTGGTCCCACCTTTGCAAAAAACGTAAAGGTGGCCACTCACCCGTCGCGCCTGTTCGAACGATCGCGTCAATTTGCCATTCCAGGGCGACCATAATAGCGCGCCGGGGATGGTTGGACACAAAGCAAGCTTACTTGTGCGTTCAAGAAAAGGCTGTGACCTCCGACCGCGTGGCTCCCACCTTTACAAAAAACGTAAAGGTGGGCCTTTCAACTCAATTTGGAGCAGTCATTAGTTCGGGCTCGACTGGAGAATAGGCTGCATTCGAAGCAATCGGAGGGGGAATTTGCATCACAGGATTAACCCAATCGATTTGGGGTCGTTAGGATATAACCTGGGTTAGACCAAATGGGTAGTTGTAAACCTCAGAGCAAGATGTATGTTTACGCGCGGGCGCGGCCTTGTGAATCCCCCCATCCAACCGGCTTCGCCACAGGAGGATCTTCATGAGTTCCAAACTATGTAAAGTGCTACCCCTGGTCGTCATTGCGTTACTCGTCTTGGGTCTCGGCTCCGGCGTTGCAATGGCGCAAGATGTTTACAAGCTCAACTACTTTTCCAACAGCAACGTGGCCGGAGCACCGGATGCAACGGTGAGAATTGACAATCCAGGTCTCACCTACGGCAACCTTTGCGCCATGATCTACGTGTTCGACAACGACCAGCAGCTCACAGAGTGCTGCGGCTGCGTGGAAACCCACAACGGCCTCCGCACGCTTTCGGTGAAAAAGGACCTGACCTCTAACCCGCTGACTCCTAGTTTTTCCAAGACTGGAGTGATCAAGATCGTTTCCGCGGCAGTAAACAATTCACCGTGCGATCCGACATCGAATGTGAGTCCAAAGGCGAACCTGCGCGCATGGGGCACTCACATCCAGAATCCGGTTGGCGGAGCCTATCCGATTACCGAGACTGAATTTTCAGACTCGACTCTGGGGGCAACCGAGCTTGCGAACCTGGAGGCACAGTGCGCTTTCATCGGCATTCTTGGAAGCGGGGCTGGGATCTGCACTTGCGGTACCGGCGACTAGTATGACCCTACCGATGGGACATGCTGAACTTCGGCAGGTCCCATGGTAGCTTAAAAACAACTTTCATTGCCGGATAGCGGCGTGGGTTGTGCTGCGCCGCCTGAGGTGCGGTCCGAGGTCCGGAGGAAAATGAAGAAGGCGCTACCGCTCGTATTTCTGATTGGTTTGTTCCTGATTACAGGAATAGATCTTCTTGCCCAAGAAAACGAGGACGGCAAACAGGTCGTAGCCGAAGTAAGCGGTCAAAAACTTACGATGGCAGACCTGGAACAAAAAGAGGGTGCCAAGCTGCTTCAGGCCAGGTACCAGTACTACATGAACCAGCGTAAGGCCCTGGACCAGCTAATCGATAACAAACTCCTTGAGGTTGAAGCGAGAAGACTGCATCTTTCTGTCGATCAGCTATTGAATACGCAAGTCTACAAAGACATAAAAGATCCGACGGATGACCAGCTCCAGGTCTACTACGAAGGTTTGGACTCCAGCGACTCCTACGAGTCCATGCGGGATCGCGTTCTGGAACACATTCGCGAATTGCGTCGAACTAAAGCCCGCACGGCGTATGTGAATCAGTTACGAAGTAAGGCGAACCTGCTAGTGCTGCTCGCCCCGCCATCTGCCGAGGTAAATCTACAAAATGCCTATATCCACGGGGAAAAAGCTGCTCCTGTCACTTTGATCGAGTTCGCAGATTACGAATGTCCGTATTGTCAGGAAATCACGCCGGAACTGCAGAAGCTGGAAAAGGAATACGGTGGCAGACTCGCGGTGGCTTACAAGGATTTCCCCCTCCCCATGCACCACAGGTCGGAGAAGGCCGCCGAGGCTGCTCGATGCGCCGGCGAGCAGGGCAAATTCTGGGAGTATCACGACGTCCTGTTCTATAGCAAACAGCTTGGTGTCGCGGATCTGAAGGAACATGCCCGCGTGCTCAAGCTGGACGGAGACCGCTTCGACAAGTGCCTGGACAGCGGAGCGGAGACCGCGGCAGTAAAAAAGGACTTGGAGGAGGCGCAGTACCTAGGCTTGACGGGTACCCCAAGCTTCTTTGTGAATGGCCATTTTTTCAGTGGAGCGGCGAACTACACCGTCTTGCGGGAGATGGTAGAGCAGCAGCTGCCATCGGCTTCGAAATCCTCTCCCGCTACTGAGTTTTCAAGAAAAGAGCCAAGCGACCCTCTGGCCGGAAATACGGCGAAACCGGCCAAACAGCAATAGGAGGTATGGCGCAGGATGACGCGGCTATCCGCAATCGCAATTCCAGTTTAGACCTCGTAGGCATGGATTCGACGGGGATCATGTCTGCAGTCCCCGGTTTTTAGCTGTCATTCAGCAAGCTGTGGTCAGCTTCGTATACATCTGCTGCAACCGAAAGCGACAGACGTTCAAAGGGAGGACAATGAAGAGGACTGTTCTGACTACGATTGCAATTGTTTTATGGTGCTTGCTGCCCGCTTTTGCTCAACAAGAGATGGAAACGCTACGACAGCAGGCGAACGCCGGCGACCCAGCAGCGCAGGTGAAGATAGGCAATATGTATGCTTTTGGCCAAGGCGTAGTGCGCAATTCTCGGGAGGCGGTTAGTTGGTTCCGAAAGGCCGCTGACCAGGGCTACGCTGATGGTGAGTATCGGCTGGGGGGCATGTATGACGTTGGTTTCGGCGTTGCTCAAGATTCCAGTACAGCGATGAAGTGGTATCAACTAGCTGCGAAACAAGGATTCCCGGATGCCGAGTATCGACTTGGAATAATGTATGACCACGGACGGGGAGTACCGAAGAATAATGTTCAAGCTGCGAAATGGTACGAGCTTGCGGCTACACAGGGTCGCCCTGAAGCGCAGTTTAAGATAGGGGAAATGTACGAGGAAGGACGGGGCGTTCACCAGAGCTATCCGGAAGCAAAAAAGTGGTACCTCCAGGCTGCTCAGCATAACCATCCAGAGGCCCAATTCAAGCTGGGGAAACTCTTCGAACAAGGATTGGGAGTGCCCCAAAGTACTTCCGAAGCCATTGCGTGGTATGAAAAATCGGCTGCACTCGGTGACGCCATGGCAGACGAAGCTCTCAGAGCTTTGGAGACCGGCCATTAGGAAGTGTTAGGAACGGAAACGGGCCGACTGCCGGGCTGGTGCGGGACGCTGCTGGCGGGAATCCGATTCGAACCACCTCAGTGATAACTCCTGTCGGCAACCCGGAAGTTGGCCCATTAGGCTGTAGTTGGTGAAAAATCGCCTATCACTCATCGACCGGATCGTGAGCGCTATGGCCTTCCAAAGAAGGTGGCTGGCCCACCTTTACGTTTTTTGTAAAGGTGGGGATTCATGCGGCCTGCGTCTGGATTTTGATCTTGGCCTTCCCCCAAGGCTCTTCGAGAGGTACAACAGGGAACATTAGCTATCTCCATACACTGGCACGGCAGCACCATGAATTAGTCGGGCATCCTCGCTGCACAGGAACAGGATCACGCGCGCAATGTCTTCGGGCTTCGGCCATTTCGTGAAATCAGCGTTTGGGATTGCTTTTCGGTTGGCCTCGGTATCGATGATGCTAGGTAGAATCGAATTCACTCGCACTCCGGTGCCTTTAAGATCTGCCGCCAGCGAATCAATCATCGCCACAGCGGCGGCCTTTGAAGCGACATATGCGGCAGCGCCCCCCGCGTGATCGAAGGCCGCTCTTGCCGCAACATTTACGATCGTTCCACGTTTTTGCTTTAGCATTGCCGGAACTACTGCGCGCAAGATTGTGTAACCGGCCCGCAAATTCAAAGCCAGAATCCGATCGAATACCTTCGGATCCGTTTCCCACAATTTCATGCCCCCTGCATAGGCTCCGACCGTATTCACTAGCACATCCAAGTGACCATACTCTGCAACAACTTTTTGGACGAACTGGTTTACTTCAACTTCATCTGTGACGTTGACACGTTGGCCTGCGAGTGATGAAATATTCGGGCCGCCGATGGCCTTGAGATCGTCCCATTCCCGCTGGTCGCGGTAAGTGACGACCACTTTGGCGCCTTCCTCAAGGAACGCCATACTCACAGAGCGTCCCAGTCCGCCCGTCCCGCCCGTGACGAGCACTAACTTGCCCGAGAATCTTTGATTCATTTGCTCCTCCTTCTGCTCCCCCACTTCCGCAGTGCCTCGCCTTGGCTAATTTCGCTCGTAATCGCCGTTTTCCATGAATGCAATTATCTTACGTCAGCCACTTGTGGCAGATGAATAGTCGTGAGCGTGTTTAGGCTTCTTATTGCCATTTCTCTGCCCAGCCGAATAGAATCTTTGAAGCCAGCTTGCCAAGTTCGCAAGAATCACCAAAACGGGGAAAATTGAAGAAGGTCATCGCCATCTATCCTGGTTCGTTTGATCCGCCCACGAATGGCCATCTCGACCTAATCGAGCGGGGCAGCAAGATTTTCGACGAACTGGTAGTCGCGATCCTGCGCAATCCGGATAAAGATCCTCTCTTCAGCTTGACGGAACGGCGGAACATGCTCGAGGAGCTTACGCGAGACGCCAAGAATGTTCGCGTGGATACGTTTGACGGCTTGACCGTCGACTATGCTGAGAAGGTGCATGCCAGCGCGGTGTTGCGTGGAATCCGGGCTCTCAGCGATTATGAATATGAGCTTCAGATGGCGCTGATGAACCGCAAGCTCGCGCCGCATCTGGAAACCGTCTTCATGATGCCCGCGGAGCAGTTTTCGTACCTCAGCTCACGGCTGGTTCGCGAAGTGGGACGATTGGGTGGTTCAATCAAGGATCTGGTTCCGGAAGCTGTCGAACAAAGATTGCGAGAGAAACTCGACCCGGCTGTGAAGCTGAAACACGCGCGTAACAAGGCCCGATAAGAAAGACGAAGGCAGGAAGAAGATTATGACTCCAGTGACTGAAGCAGTTCCGGCAGTGAAACTTACGGCACGCATAAACCGCATCGAGCCGTCAGCGACCTTGGCGGTTGTAGCTGAAGCGGACAAGCTGCGACAGCAGGGCGTTGACGTGGTGGACTTCGGGGCCGGCGAACCGCATTTCTCGACGCCACAGCATATAAAAGACGCCGCCATTGCTGCCATCCAGAACAACTTCACGAAATATACCGCCGTCGGGGGAACCACCGAATTGCGCGACGCTATCGTCAATCGCCATTCCGCTGACTTTGCTTCGGGATATCGCCGCGAGGAATCTATCGCCTCGGTTGGCGGCAAGCACGGGTTGTTCAATGCGATCCAGGTCCTGGTGGATCACGGCGACGAAGTGATTCTGCCCGTTCCTTACTGGGTGTCTTTCAAAGATATTGTGCGCTACGCCGGGGGGAATTGCGTTTTGCTGGAGACCGACGAGGAACAAGGCTTCCGGATCACGGCAGAGATGGTGGCCAACCTGGTCACTTCGCGTACCAAGCTGATTATTCTAAATTCCCCTTCCAACCCTTCGGGCGCGGTTATGACGCCAGAAGATCTGCGGCAAGTGATGAAACTGGCGTCGGAACGAGGTATCTGGGTGATCTCCGACGAATGTTACGTCTACCTGAATTATACCGGCGATCTATTCTCCGTTGGATCGTTGCGTGAATATCGAGAGCGGATGGTGATTGTGGGTTCTCTCTCCAAGACTTACGCAATGACGGGATGGAGGCTGGGATACGTACTCGCACCGGCGCAAGTCGTAAGCGCGATGCAGAAGTTACAGAGTCAGTCGACATCCAATCCCACTTCAATCGTACAAAAAGCTGCAGTCGAAGCGCTCAACGGACCGCAGAATTGCGTCGAAGACATGCGGCAGGAATATATCAAGCTTCGCGACCATGTGGTCAAAGGGCTGCGCGCGATTCCCGGAGTGAAGTGCAACCTCCCAGAGGGCGCGTTCTACGTGTATCCAAACGTGTCGGCATTTTTTGGGCGAGGCGGTATAAATTCAGCGTCGGACCTAGCCGGAAAATTGTTGCGCGAAGCTCACGTGGCCACGGTCCCTGGAGAAGGGTTTGGAACTCGCGAGCACATTCGTATTTCTTACGCTACATCTACCGGTGAGCTTGACCGCGGCTTGGAGCGTTTGCGCAAGTTCCTCTCAGCACTATAGTTTGAGATAGATATTTCCGCTTCAAGCAGCCCCGCCGCTGCATTAAGCTTCTAATTCGCGGGGCAGTTTGTCCGCATTATCGTCCCTACAGAGAATGAGTGACCTTTACCCATTGCTGATGCGTCCTCTGTTCGACCCGCGTCCATGGGGAACTCTGGATCTATCTCCCGTATACCCAGGTCACTGCTTTGACGAAAAAATCGGTGAGGCATGGCTTACTGGCAATAATTGCAAAGTCGCGAATGGCCATTTGAGAGAACAATCTCTCGCCAACCTGAGCGAAAAGTACGGCGCGGAATTGGTAGGGAAGTCCGTTAAAAACCAGAAGCAATTCCCCCTGCTGATGAAATTTCTTTTCCCTCACGAAAAACTCTCGGTACAAGTGCACCCGGATGACGCTGGCGCTCAGAAGATTGGACAACCCTGCGGCAAAACAGAATGCTGGTATGTAGCGCATGCCAAGCCTGGGGCTCAGATCGGACTTGGTCTGAAGGCAGGCGTCACCTTGCAGCAGTTTGAAGAAGCCATTCAAGCTCGGCGCGCCGAGGAGCTTCTTAACTGGTTGAATGTTTTCCCCGGTGAAATGATTTACGTTGCGGGAGGCACGGTACACACCTTGGGCCCGGGTTCGATTATTGTCGAGACCCAACAGCAGTCCGACACAACCTACCGGTTGTATGACTATGGGCGGCCGCGCGAATTGCATCTTAAAGAAGGTTTGGCTGCGGTAAAGGAAATAGTGTCGTCGGGCAAAGTAGTGCGCCCCGCTCCGGTGCAAATGAATGGGAGCCGCAATCTTCGATCCCAAATGGTCGCTGCGCCATACTTTGCAGTTGATCTGTACGGGCTGAAAGATGTTCAGGAATTTCAAACGCAAGACGAATCAGGTCACTCCTCTGTGCAGATTCTTGTTGCCGTCGAAGGCTGTGGGATCGTCGAAAGCCAGGGCTCTGAGCCTGTCACATTCGCAAAGGGGGATGCCGTTGCTGTCCCCGCGTGCGCAGGAAAATTCACCGTACGTCCGCAGTGGTCAATTGAATTCTTGAAGAGCAGCGTTCCCGGTGGGCAATTGCCGGAGCCTGCAACTCGAATGTAGTTTCGGAGCGGTTGCCTTACACTCTGCTATGGCGAAGAAAAATCCCGACTTTTATCCGGTCATTCTTGCTGGCGGGCGCGGAACCCGCTTCTGGCCGCTGAGTCGTAAGCGGCGGGCAAAACAATTGCTTGCGCTGGACGGCAAGCGGACGATGATTCAGCAAACTTTGGCGCGGTTGCTCGGGCTGGCTCCTCCGAAACGCTTTTGGGTAATTACTAACGACGACCTGCGTCAGGAGATCGTCCGACAGTTACCCCGCCTGGAAACGAAACATATCCTCGCCGAACCCGCCGGACGCAATACTGCCCCGGCAATCGGCCTTGCCGCCTTCATCCTTGAGCGCACGTTGCCCGATGCTGTCATTGGGCTATTTCCTTCCGACCACGTCATCGCCAATATTGAAAGGTACCGGACCGTACTGAAAAACGGCATAGAGCTTGCTTCGGCCGGAGAGAACATTGTTGTACTTGGAGTTAGTCCGTCACGTCCCGAAACTGGGTATGGATATATTCAGGCGGGGGCGCCAACTCCGAACGGTGCATTCCGGGTCCAGCGTTTTACGGAAAAGCCCGATTCCCAGCGTGCGGCGGAATTTGTTGCGGCTGGGAACTTTTATTGGAACAGCGGCATGTTCCTGTGGACTGCTCGAACTCTCGTGAACGCGCTGAGGGAATATCTTCCGAAGACCGCTTCTTTGCTGGAGCAGATTGCCGCCACCTTTGGCACATCGAAGTTCCCTCAGACATTTAAACGGCTTTATCCGAAAAGCGAAAATATCAGCATTGACTATGCCGTGCTGGAACCACGCTCCGCAAGGGGAGAAGGCGCGTCGAATATTTTTTGCCTGCCTGCAGACTTTGGATGGAACGACCTTGGCTCCTGGACTGCACTTCACGAGCATCATGTTGCAAAAGGTACAGCCCAGGATCGCAATCTGATTACGAGCCAAGGCGTCTTCACGCTCAATTCAGAGGGAAATTACATCCACGCGCCTGGAAAGTTCGTGGCTGCCGTGGGCGTCAGCAATCTTGTGGTTGTCGAAACAGATGACGCCCTTTTGATCACAACCTGGGAACATGCCCAAGACGTAGGGAAAGTTGTGAAGCATCTAGACGAAAAGAAACTTCACAGGTTGGTCTAACAACTTAGTCCTCGACTTCAACATGACCGAGAAAATTAAGTTCGGCACCGACGGATGGCGTGGCATCATCGCCGACGATTTTACCTTCGACAATGTGCGGCGGGTCGCTGGTGCCATTTCGTCCTACGTTCTGAAGCATGAAGACTTCAGTCGAGGATTAATTGTTGGCTACGACACTCGTTTTGCTTCGCAGCGCGCGGCCTGTATTGCCGCCGAGGTTATCGCTGACGCGGGAATCGCAGTTACTCTTTGCAGTGACTCGACACCCACTCCCGCCATTTCGCTGGCCGTGAAGGCACGCGGAGCAGCGGGCGGCGTGATCATTACGTCGAGTCACAATCCGTGGAACTGGAATGGAGTGAAGTTCAAAGGCAATTTCGGCGGCTCCGCGACGCCAGCGATCATGAAGATCATCGAGGACGAACTTCATGCTGGCATGATGCCGAAGGGTCAAAAAGCCCCGATAGAAGAAGTTGATTTGAAGCCGCCGTATATGGAGGCGATTTCAAAGTTCGTGGATCTTGATCTCATTGCCAGAGCAAACTTCAAATTCGCAGTCGATTCCATGCACGGATCAGGGCGTGGCGTACTCGCCCACATCTTTCAGGAAAATGGCATTCAGCACGTCGCGATTCGGCAAGAACTCAACCCATTATTTCCGGGCATTAATCCAGAACCAATCGAACCGCACGTTGCTTTGCTGCAACAGACCGTCGTCAACGAAAAGTGTCACGCTGGTTTCGCAACCGACGGTGACGCGGATCGCATTGGGGCGGTTGCCGAAGATGGCACGTTCGTCGACTCCCACAAAATATTTTCTGTCATCTTGCGCTGGTTGCTGGAACGAAAGAAATGGCCGGGCGAAGTGGTCCGCGCGTTCAACACTACCCGAATGTTGGACCGAATTGCCTCGCATTATGGCCGGAAATTGAACGAGTGCCCCATTGGCTTCAAATATATTGTCGACCTCATGATGGAACGCGAGATCCTGATCGGCGGCGAGGAGTCAGGCGGGATCGGATATTCGCGGTTCCTGCCTGAACGCGACGGCATCCTCAACTCTCTGATTCTGGCCAACGTGATGGCCGAAGAAGGCAAGCCTTTGGGCGAACTACTGTCCGATCTCCAGCGCGAGTATGGCCCGCATTTTTATGGTCGCCGCGACTTGCACATTTCTGAGGAAATCAAGCAGAGCGCGATAAAGAGAGCAAAAGATGAAGCAACGAAGCGACTCGGCAATTACTCGATCGTGCGCAAAGAAAATCTCGATGGCATTAAGTTCTTTCTCGATGCGCCTACAAACGGCAACGGGGCCGACGCTTGGGTCTTATTCAGAGCTTCCGGCACCGAACCGCTTTTGCGAGTCTATTCTGAAGGGGCCTCTCCCGAACTAGTCAGCGAGATACTATCCCGCGCCGAAGCCTTTGTGGGAACTACGTAGGGCGACAAACGCCCGCGGAGGCGGATGCCCTCATCCGCCGGGCAGAGCGAAGCTCTGCAATGTGACTGCACGCGCTATCCCGACCTTTGCCTTGGCACATGCCTCAATCGGAGGCCGTCTTTTAATCACAGAGGGCACAGAGGAACACAGAGAAACTCTGAAGCTCAGTACCAAAACTTTTGCCATCAGAATCCAGATTCTTTCTCTGTGAAACTCTGTGTCCTCTGTGGTTAATGTTTTGTCGGCCGAAATAGGGACCGCGACTTTCGAGTAAAACTCACCTGCGCAAAACCGCTTATATTGCGGGATAATCAAAGCTGAATGATGAGTCTCGCGGAAACTCCAGTCGCGACAACCGATTCGCCAGACGCCCGGCGCTATAACCGTATCCACCGATGGCTCGGGATCGCCGATTTCATACTCGGTTTCGCACTTTTGATTGTCGTCTTGCTCACTGGCTGGACCGGTACCCTTCGCGACATCGCGTACCGCGCCGCATATCAAAACTACACTCTCGCCGTTTTTTTGTATGTGTTGATGTTGATGGTGATCGGTAAACTGCTTGGCTCAGGACTGGACTATTACGGCTTCCGCGTTGAGCATCGCTACCACTTGTCGAATCAAAGCTTGACCGCATGGCTTTTGGACGAGGCCAAAGGCTTTCTCGTTGGATTGGTGTTGGGAGGAATCGTCGTCGAACTGCTTTACTCGATTCTTCGCCACTACCCGGAGCGCTGGTGGCTGGTCGCGTGGGCGGTATTTCTAGGACTGTTCGTGCTTCTCGCTCAGCTTGCGCCGGTCATTTTGTTTCCTATCTTTTACAAATTCGAACCTCTCGATAACGAAGATCTGAAACAGAGATTAGTGCACCTCGGCGAGCGTGCCGGAACCAGGGTGCGCGGCGTGTACAAATGGAACCTTTCCGAAAAAAGCAAAAAGGCCAATGCAGCGCTCACCGGGTTGGGCAGCACGCGGCGCATTATCTTAGCGGACACTTTGCTGAACAATTTTTCGCCGGACGAAATTGAAGCCGTCCTGGCCCATGAGCTAGGCCATCACGTGCATCGTCACATTCTCAAGAGCATCGCAATGCAGGCGGCAACGACTTTAGTAGGATTTTGGGCCGCGAACTGGGTCCTCCACTATGCGGTCGACCGCCTGCACATGTTCGAAACGCTATCGGATTTCGCCAACCTGCCTCTGCTCGTCCTCGTATCCACGGTGCTGTCGGTATTGTTGTTGCCCGCGCTGAATGCCTACTCCCGCTATAATGAGCGCCAAGCCGACCGCTACGCTTTCGAGTCCATCACCAATGTGGATCCTTTCATCTCATCGATGAATAAATTAGCTGAGCAGAACCTGGCTGAGCGTACGCCGTCCAAATGGGTGGAATTGCTTTTTCACTCCCACCCCGCAATTTCAAGGCGCGTCGCGGCGGCGCAGGCCTGGGCGACTGCACAGTCCTCTAACTAGCCAGCAACAGCGTATTTGTCCCAGTCGCCAACTTGACGATAAACTTATAACCCTTGGAGTGAACTCATGTTAGTTGTCATGCGGGCGCACGCTACTCCCGACCAGGTTAGGGCGGTGTGCGAGAAGATCGGAGCGTTGGGATATCGCGCGCACTCAATTCCGGGTGCCGAGAGAACTGCCATCGGCATCACCGGAAATCAGGGCGAGATCGAAACCGGCACACTGGACGAAATGCCCGGCGTGCAGGAAGTCATCCGTGTAACCAAACCATACAAGCTGGTCAGCCGCGATTTCCGGCAGGACAACACGGTGATTTCCTTCCCCGGCACCGACGCAGCCATCGGCGGCCCCGCCCTCGCAATCATGGCTGGTCCTTGCGCAATTGAGAACCGCGATCAGGCTTTCGCAGTCGCGGAACGAGTTCATCACGCCGGGGCGCAGTTTTTTCGCGGAGGTGCCTACAAACCCCGCACCTCCCCATATTCGTTTCAAGGATTAGGCGAGGACGGGCTGCGAATCATGGCGGATGTCCGCGACAAATTTGGACTGAGGATTGTCACCGAAGCCGTCGACAATGAGTCGCTGGATCTTGTCGAAGAATATGCGGATATCATCCAGATCGGCGCCCGCAATATGCAGAATTTTTCTCTGCTCAAACGTGCGGGAAGAGCCAGCAAGCCAGTCTTACTGAAGCGCGGAATGTCGGCGACGCTCGAAGAACTACTGATGGCCGCCGAGTACGTGATGAGCGAAGGGAATTACAACGTGATCCTGTGCGAACGCGGAGTGCGTACCTTCGCCGATCACACGCGTAATACCCTGGACCTGAGCCTGATTCCCGCGGTCCAGCGCCTGAGCCACTTGCCCATCATCGTCGACCCCAGTCACGGAACCGGAAAACGAAACAAAGTTACGCCATTGTCGCGGGCCGCAGTCGCCGTGGGAGCGGACGGACTGATGGTCGAAGTTCACCATGATCCCGATAAAGCCCTTTCCGATGGGATTCAGTCGTTGTATCCCGAGCAATTCGACGAACTGATGGAGCAGATAAGGCAAATTGCTCCGGTCGTGGGGAGGACGGTCGCGGGATTTCAGGCCAATTTGCCTGCATTCGCGATGCCGCCCGGGACGACGGCACGCGTTGAACTGCGGCACCAGAATAAGTAACTGATGATCGAACTTTGAAATGGGAAGCAACGTCGAAATAAAAAGTCTTTTCACAATTTGTGCGCTTATTTTCTGCTCTGCCGCTCTGATCACTTCGGCCCAAACCCCTCCCAAGATTGATCCAACGGTCGTTCCCGACATCACGGTTCAGAATGAGGATTACGCAAAGGCGCGCGAGCGGTTTCACACAAAACTGCTCGAGACTGGACCGGCCCCATACCAGGACTGTGCCCCGACGAAACCACCCCACGGCGTTTCGGAAATCGAGTTTCCCTCTGGACCCTTGCGCCTCAAGGCTTGGGCAAGCCGGCCGTCCACGAACGGTCAGCGCAAGTCTCCAGCCGTGTTGTTTTTGCACGGCGGCTTCTGTTTCGATTTTTCGGATTGGCAAGCGACCCAGGCCTTTCGAGATGTGGGCTTCATCGTGATGATTCCAGTGTTACGTGGAGAGGACGGACAGCCGGGGAACTTCACAATGTTTTATGATGAGGTGGATGATGCAGTGAACGCCGCTGAATACCTTCGGACGCAGACTTATGTAGACCCCGATCAGTTATACGTGGCCGGGCATAGCACGGGTGGAACTCTGACTATGCTAACGGCAATGACGTACACACACTTCCGCGCCGCCGCATCATTCTCTGGTTCTCCTGACGCCGTTGGATACACCAGACATGCAGTAGCCATCGGCGCTAGTGTGCCATTTGATTACAGAGACCCACTCCAACTTCGCTCGGCTCGGGTCTACGCAGCGAGTTTTAAGTGCCCCGTCCGCATCTACTACGGATCAGACGAGACTCATTTCGCCCTTTCCAGCCAACCCACAGCGAAGTTGGCCAGAGAACATGGATTGGACGTTCAGGCCATTGCCGTCGACTGCGGTCATAACAGCGCTTTGGAAGCTGAGATACAGATGGCAATCGATTTCTTCCGCCAAGCAAAGCCCAAATTTGTCTCCGAGCCTCGATCACTTCCTTGAAGAAGCTCCTTTTTATTTTTGTTTCTACGTCAGCCCTCGCCGCCCTTGGCTGGTGGTATTTTCATCCACGCACTTTGCCGGACTACGGCCCCGCCTATCGCGAATACGCCTACGTAACGAATGGCAAGAGCAACACGGTCACTGTAATCGACCTCCGCACCTTCGAACCTGCGAAGACGATTCCCGTAGGCACTGAACCGACTGGAGTCGCCGCAAACGGCAAGAAGAATGAAATCTATGTCGTCAACACTGGTTCGAATAATGTCAGCGTCATCGATGCCGAACGCAATCAGATTGTCGCCACAATTGGAGTTCATGGGAAGCCTTTTTTCATCGATGTCTCCACCGACGGCAAGCGTGGATACGTGGCCAATTCTGGCTCCGCAAACGTTTCTGTAATCGATCTCGATGAGCGCCGTGTAATCGGCACCCTCCGTGTTGGAAAGTCGCCAGGATTGGCAAGGGTTTCGCCGGACGGCGCCACTTTGGTGGTCAGCAATCGCAGCGACAATACAATTTCAGAAATTGACACCCGCCAACTCGTGGTTCGCGCCACCATTCCCGTTTGTCAGCAGCCCGAAGATATCGCCATTCTTCCCGACAACAGCAAAGCCTTCGTTGCATGCACCGGATCAGGACAAGTGGCCTCCATCGATTTGAAGATCGGTTCGCTTTTGGCGCTGCTCGACGTAGGCAAGACCCCCGTTCAGTTGGCCATGAAACCGGACGGAGGCGAACTTATCGTCTCGAACTTCGACTCCTCGAATATTTCTATCATCGAAACCACAACTAACGAGATCAGCGGCAGCTACTTGATTGGTGAAAATCCGGCGCGGGGCGTTGTTACCGCCGACAATTCCCGTTTGTACGTCAGCAATTTTGGCTCGGATGCAGTCGCGGTTTACGACATCGATCTCGGAAAATTAATCGCCGTGTTGACCGTGGGAAGCCATCCCGACGGACTTGCCCTATCCCAGAGCCAGAACTATTTGCTGGTACTAGATTCAGCCTCTGGGGACGTAACCGTAATCCAAAAACGAAGGCCCACGAAATTAGAGCCTACGGAATACTCCCTCCTAACAATGATCCCGGTTGGAGAGCGGCCTAACAACATAGTCGTAAAGTCATTCGTGCTAGCCACGAAGTAGCTTCCTCGATCCACGTAGTGACAGCCGCCTTCGGCTGTCCGCTCCAGCAAAGCTCGACTCCATCGACACTAACTTCAGTAACTTGGACAGGAATTGACGCACGGATATTCTGTACGTCATCCCCCTCATCCTTGGAGGTCTGCCATGAAACGGTTTCTGATCGCCGTAATCCTGTCCCTTGCCTTTTGCTGGAATTGTGTAGCCCAGCAAGCCGCCACAAACAACGATGCTCCAGCCAGCAAAGAAGACGTTGAGCGATATCTACAGGCGATCAATTATCACGACATGCTCAACAAGATGATCGAAGTGATGTCCGCGCCAATGCACGAAATGGTGCACGAGCAATACATGAAAGATAAAGACAAGCTCCCCGCGGATTTTGAGGCCCAGACCGATCAGAGAGTGGACGCGATGATTAAGGACATGCCCTGGGATGACATGACTCAGGCGATGGTGCCCTCATACCAGAAGCATTTCACTAAAGGCGACATGGAAACTCTGACTGCGTTCTACACCTCTCCCACTGGAGAGAAAGTTCTACGCGAGATGCCTGCAATCATGGCAGAGTCGATGCGGACGATGACGCCTATCATGCAGAAGCACATGGAGGCGGTCAACCGAAGCGTCCACCAGCAAATCGCCGAAATGGTAAGGCAATCCGAAAAGACGCAGAGTCAAAATCCCACAGTAAAAAACTAAACGCCCACGTAGGGACAGCCGCCCCCCGGCTGTCCAAGGGAGAGCAAGTTTGACCTCGGCACTATTTCCGTAACTTCCGCAGCCTGTTCGCCGCCTCATCCAGCGTCTTATCTTTCTTACAGAACGCGAACCGCACCTGCCGCGCCCCATCCTTGGGATCACGATAAAAGCTCGACCCCGGCACAGCCGCAACTCCGATTTCTTTCACCAAATATTTTGTAAACTCGAGATCATCAACGAAACCGAACCCGCCGATGTCCGTCATGACGTAGTACGCGCCACGCGGACGGAAGCACCGAAATCCGGCTTCAGTCAATGGAGGCATAAGCCGGTCGCGCCGCTGGCGATATCCCTCTGCTAGATTCGAGTAGTAGCTGGCCGGCATTATTAGCGCGACCGCTCCTGCTTCCTGCAAAGGCGCGGGAGCCCCTACGGTAAGAAAGTCGTGAACCTTCCGAATCGCGTTGGTAATCGCTGGCGGAGCCACGGTCCATCCCACTCGCCATCCAGTCACACTGAATGTTTTCGACATCCCATTAATCGTGACGGTGCGCTCTTGCATCCCGTCCAAAGTCGCAATCGAGATATGCTGCGTGCCGTCGAAAAGAATGTGCTCGTAAATCTCGTCAGTGATCGCGAGGACATTGAATTCCACGCAAAGATCGCGAATCATCTCCAGCTCGGCGCGAGAGAACACCTTCCCCGTGGGATTGTTTGGTGTATTAACGATGATTGCTTTGGTTCCGCGATGAAACGCGGCTCGCAGTTCTCGCTGATCAAAAGTCCACTCGCCATCCTCCGTCTCAGGTGGACGCAGTTTCACGAACCTCGGTTTCGCTCCCGAAAGAATCGAGTCGGGCCCATAGTTCTCGTAAAACGGCTCAAAGATCACCACCTCGTCTCCCTGATTGCACGTTGCAAGCAGAGTCGAAATCATTGCCTCGGTCGAGCCGCAACACACCGTGATCTGCGTCTCGGGATCAACTGAAATTTGCTGCCAGTCCTGCATGTGCCGCGCGATTGCATTGCGGAGATTTTTCGATCCCCAAGTGATGGCATATTGATTGATGTTTTCAGCGATCGCCTCCTGCGCAGCCAGCTTGATTTCGGCCGGGGCAGGGAAGTCCGGGAAACCTTGTGCAAGATTCACCGCGCCATAAAGCGCCGCCTGCCGCGTCATGTCGCGAATGACGGACTCGGTGAAGAATCCAACTTTATCGCTAAGAAATTGCTTCGGTGGAGCAGAAGTGTCGCCCATGGTGATCGAATCTCCCTAACTCCGATTAGAATCCGGAAGTTTTAGGTTTTTGAAATAGTGGACCACCGGGAGGGGAACAAATCCGGCCTTCTCGTAAGCGTGGCGCGGTGGCGCGTGGGATGGATCGCCGCCGGTGTCAACTCTTACGTATTTCAATCCCCGAGCCCGCATGATGTCGAGCACATGGCGATATATGAGCGCCCCAATACCTTTGCCCTGATGAGCGGGATGAACCGCATTTAGGCCGATAGTGCCGAATTGTTTCTCCGCATCGAACGCGTAGTGAATAAAACTTACGACCGTACCAGTCTCCTCCACTACAAAGAACTGCTCCTTTTCACCCGGCTCAGTGAGCGAGCGCAGATACTTTTCGGTGGAGGCCTTCCAGTCCGGATAGACAAGCAAAAACAATTCGCTTCCGAGTAAATGTTCGAACGATTCATAAACCGGCGCGAACGCGAGGAGGCAGCTCTCGAGGACGGCTTGCCAGTCATTATCAGTGTACGGGCGGACTATCAGCATTGGTTTCCGCTTGCTCCGCGAGTGTTCCTAAGCCCAGGTTAGCGTCCAAAGAACGGACACGAACCTGGGGCACCAGACACCGGGCGTTTAGCTCGGGCTACGGCCGGATCGCCCAGGCTAAACCATCCGGCTCGCCGCCAACGTCGATGTGTCCCGTCACCTCGAAGGTCTTCAGGTCTATTACGGCGACGTAGTTGTCAGGCCCACAGGCGATGAAAGCTCGATTGCCATCCGGGTCCATGAGAATGCCAGCCGCACCGTGACCGATTTTCACCCGTTTGAATTCCTTTCGCGATGCAGCATCGTAAATGACTAGATCGCCATCGCGCAGACTGGAAATCAGAACCAGCTTTCCATCCGGAGTGAACTTCAGCCGGTTTGCTCCGAACGTCTTCGAGTCCAGCGTGGCCGTCACGGTTCGGGTGGTGAGGTCAATCACCGAGAGAGTGCCGTCCTGCGCATTCGCGGTCCACAGTTCGCGTCCGTCCGGAGAAACGTCGAAGCCTTCGTCGCCTTTGCCGACCGGAATGACGGTCTGATTCCAATCGATCAGCGACTGATTCCCCCTCGGTGGGGGCGCAGGAAGCAGGGTGCCCTGTGGCTTCGGCATTCCCGGAGGAGGACCCATCGGCGGCATAGTGAATTTTTCCAGAATGCTAACTGTCGCGGAATTAACGTTGGTTGTGTAGATCTGCCTCTCGTCCGGGCTGACGTAAATCATGTGCGTACGGTTCTGCCCAGTGCCCATGATCCAATCGATCTTCGCGCTTACCGGATCATAACTCGCGACGGCTTTCGCGCCTTCGGCAGTGAACCAGACCTTTCCTCCAACAAAACTGAGTCCGTGCGGGCCGTTCAAGGCTCCGGTATCGATGTCGGGAAGCGCTTTCTGCAAGATCAGATCGATCACCGAAAGCGCATGGTAGCGGCCACCACCGTAAATGGAGACATAAGCCGTCTTTCCGTCAGAAGATGCAATAACTTCGTGAGGGTCCGGGCCAACGGGAACGCGTGCGATGACCTGAAGCGTTTTCGGGTCCACTATGGCGAGTGTGTGGTTACGCTTCGAAAGCGCCAAAAGTGACCGGCTCGGAGTCGACTGAGCAACAACTGCGGTCGAGATGGTGAGGAAGGCTACAGCTGGCGCGACGAAAAGCAAGTAGATAGTTTTGGATCGCATGATTCTGCTTCGTTGACTTCGGGCTGGCGAACCCGTGCCAGCTTTCGATTTCGCCAGAATCGATACTACCGGCCACCAGGCAACGTCATATTAAGCTTGCTGAGCGGACTCATTTTGCAAGCAGCTTTTCGAATTCCTCTAAAGCGACCAGGTGGTCCTTCGTAGTAAAGGGGGATTTGCTCCAGAAGCGGTTCTCCGTAAAAGGACTGCCCATTTTCCTTTCGATAAGCAAGCCAGGTGGCTTGTACGAACTGGCCGACACATCCGGAGAGAAAATCATTCCAGTCATTTCAAATGGTGGCAAATTGTGCCTCACAAACAATCCGCCGATCATTTGGCAAAAAGGGGCGATCTTTGGGTTTAAGTTGTTGAGGTGGTGGTCTAGCCGGACGTTGACCTCGCTGACGTATTGCTTCGTCCGAACCATTTCAGGCCTAAAAACCAAGCCGTACTTACTGGCAGCGGAACGCAAAATTTCTTCGAGCAGTGCGTCCCCTTTATCGGTTGAGGCCCAAGTCTCGGCGACAACACCATCATTGTAAATAGAGAAATTGACGGAAATTGTGTCCGCGTCGGTCTGAAACTGTCCCGATTTGAAGAGGTATGCTTTTTTCTCTTGATCTATGTCAGCTATCGCCTTCGGGAAAGTTTGAAAGGAGTATTTTTCTCCGAGCCAAACCAAGATATCCGGGAAAATACTTTTCCCTGTGGGATTCAGTTCATTTATGTCAAACAACCATACAGATCTGGCAAGTCCAACGCTCAACAGTTGCATATCTTATGCGGCTCCTGCACCGGCTGCTTCTGCAAAAGACGTTGTTGCTTGGTAGTCCTTCAGATCCTGGTCATTAATCGACTGCGGTTGCTTTCCAAGGGCCACATTCAAATCATGGTCACTGACGACGCTACCAAGTAAATGCAATGGCTCTGTCTCGCAGACAGAGGAGAATACTGGATCCTTGTCAAACGGCAAGCGGACCAAAGCCTCTTTGTTGAAACCTTCGATAATGGAAGGCAGCGTGCCGAATTCTTCGAAGCTGATTCTTAGCCACACGTTCAGGGCGCGGGCGAGTTTTCGCAAAGTCTCCACTTTCCAAGACGAGTAGTTCACGTTTTCAAATCTAGCTATTCCTGGCTGCGAAGTACCGACCTTCTCCCCAAGTTCCCCCTGCGTTAACGGACGTTCTTCCCGCAGCACCTTGATTTGTGCCGCGATGTACGTATTCACAAAACTCTCGGCGTAGGCGTCCCTGTACTCCGCATCCCCGAAGTTCCCGCGAAGTTCTTCAAGCAATTCGCTCACGGCGTCTCCTCCTTGGATCAGCAATCAAGGTCTCTCGATTCGTCTGTGCTTGGTCTTTGCAGTTCTCCGGTCTGAGCTTGAAATCCTTTTCGATAGCCCCGAACAATAGCGTAACCTCCGCGTCCGCGACCGGGCCGTAGCACACCATCGGACGCAACTGTACGTGCCCTTTATTGCCCTTAATTTTCATCTTGTAGATTTTTTTTGCCACGGGGCCCTCAATCAAACCCGGATTCAAATCGGGGCCGCCATTCTCATAGGCATCTATCTTCGCCTGAAAGTAGGCAATTTGCGTTCTTGTGATCTTCTCGGATTCTAGCCACGCTTTGATGATGTTCTCCCAGCGATGCGTCAGGAAGCAGTATATCGGCCACCTAGGCAGATGTATCACGCGGGCGTTATTATTTCCATCCCTATTTATCATAACGCAAGTGTTATTTCATAACTCTATCAAAATAAAGGCAAACGTCCTAACATCAGCTCCTTGGGACGGCCAGGGTTTCTTCATCTCATCAGATCTCGCCGCCGGCTCACTTGAAGGCACGCAGCGCGAGCTGCTCCTCGCGGTAGATTTCGAAGAGGGTATTCAACCGCGTGATCTGGAGAAGGTCTGCCACTCTCTTGTTGACTTGTACCAGTTTCATCTCGCCTCCGGTCTGCCTGACGGTGGTGTAACAGCGGACCAATTCGCCCATGCCATCGCTGTCCACGTATTCGACTCCCGCGAGATTTAGTAGGAATTTCCTGTGGCCAGTACCAGAGAGGACGTGTATCAGGTCGCGCAGCTGGGTGCGACCCTCGCTTAACGTCAGTTTGCCAGTGACGTCAACCACCGTGACTCGACCGAACTCTCGTGTGGTGATTTGAAGACCCATAGCGATTTTGCAAGATTATAGGTTTTCGCGCGCAATCATACGCGAACCGGTGGCCCAGCCTCTCGCGGTCTCCGCGAAGACTGTAGCAGTTTTGGTTGACGACCATTTTTCCCCTCAAACCGCCAAAACCTCGAAATTTTGTCAAGGGGTCAAAATGCTTCCAAACACCTCAACTCGTGGCAAACAAACCAAATATACTTGTAGCTAAGGTGGCATGATTGCCCATTTCAAATTGATATAATTGATCTAGATACTAGAAAACATCCAAGCGCGGCCCAACGGCCGCGCTTTTTATTTGGAGCGCAATCTTGGCATTTCCTAAAGGTTTTAAAACTTTCAAGCAGCGTGGCGAATGGGTCGAGCTGCTTTTCATGACACGGGCCGCGGCGCTTGGATTGAATGTATCAACGCCCTACGGAGATTCCGCCCGCTATGACGTCTCTGTGGAGGCGAACGGGTCGTTCCTTCGCGTTCAGGTTAAGTCCACCGATTACAAAGGCCCCCTCGGTTACTCGTGTAGTTTCCTGCGCTGCCCCCGCACCTCGCGCTATACCGCCGATGAATTGGACTTCTTTGCCGCTTACATTATTCCCATGGACGTTTGGTACATAATCCCCGTTGATGTGGCGCTCCGCGTGACAGGAACCCTGCTGCTGAATCCAAGCCGGCGAGGGCAAAGATACCAGAGCTACATGGAGGCTTGGCACCTTCTCCGAGAGAAAACGGCAATTTCCGATCCAAAAGCGGCTAACCTAAGGAAGCCAGCCCGGTGAAGTTAACTTCTGTTTCGCCTTCGCGCAGGCCGCAGAAGTCATGAAAAGATCGAGAGCGATGGAGGGCTTACGGAATCGTTGCTCATCATTACGGGTGCGATGGGGGCTGGCAAGACGGCTGTGCTTGGCGAAGCGTCGGATATTCTTGCGCGCCGCAGGATTGTCCATGCGGCAATCGACATGGATGTGCTCGGCGTGGCCCATCTTCCGTCTGCCGCCATGAACGACCACGTAATGTTCGAAAACCTTCGGTCCGTCTGCGAAAACTATGCGGCCCGGGGGGTACAACGATTCGTGGTGGCGCGCGCTATCGAAGACGAAGTTCAGCTGAAAATCTGCCGCGGCATTATCCCGGCTGCAAACACCGTCGTTTGCCGTCTCGTCGCGACTATTGAAACCATGAGGCGGCGTGTAGAGATGCGTGAATTGGGGATATTGCAGCCGGAATATGTTGCCCGGGTTGAGGAATTGAATTTTATCCTTGATCAAGTGCAATTAGAGGATTTTACAGTCGTCAACGAGAATCGTCCGTTGACCGATGTTGCGCTCGAAATGCTAGTCAAAGCGGGATGGACCTCAGGGTGACCCACCCTAAGCCGTTGTCATCCTGAGGCAGCGCAGCCTTCGCAACGCGAAGGCCTGCCAACGAAGGACCTATGCATCTTCGGAGTCAACCACGGTCGAAGTCTTAACTTCAGCTTATGCTCGCTGCTTGCCGCCAAGGCCTTCGAGCGTTTTGACGATCTCCGCCGACCATTGCGCCACTTCTTCTTCGCGCAACGTACGTTCATTCGATTGAAACCTTGCACGTAGCAGGAGTGAATATTCACCGCGCGAAATCGATCCGCCGCGAAAGATTTCTACGGGAATAAAACTGCGCAATTCCTTTAGCTGGAGCGAGTCCACAGCGCGTTGGATTTTGTCAGAGGTAACCGAGTCCGCAAAAATAAAAGAAAAATCACGCTCGACCGCTGGATACCGTGGCAAGGCCTCGAATCGCGGCTGTCGCAATTCGTGGGGGTAAAGTTTATCCAGATAGACTTCGCCAAAAAACACCTCTTGCCGCAACTTGCGGCCGACATTCGTCTCGGGACTAATCTGTCCGAACTGCGCGACAGTTTCGCCGTCCATCAAGGCGCGGGCTGAGTATCCACGCCGGTAATATTGGGAAGTCTCGCTGTCATACAAAAGCACGCCTTGCTGGAACGCCCGAAGCACGGTCTCGATGTCGCCCTTAAGATCGAAAAACGAGAAGGCGCGAGCTTTCACGTCGAGCGTGGCGGGAACCGCGTTCCCCGTGGCACCTATGCAGATGTGCTTCGTCTCGATCGGCTTTCCGGGGGAATCGGCAAACACATTTCCCGCTTCGAAAAGACAAACGTCTTCGTTTCCCCGGTTCAGATTGTAGGCAAGCATATCCAGCATTCCGGGCACCAGGGAATTGCGCATGACGGATGCTTCTTCGCTCAACGGATTCGCCAGTTCGACGACGAGGGCGGTGGAAAAATGTTCGGCGTCCCGATGCGAAATGAAGGTCGGAGAAATTGCCTCGTTGTAACCCAGCGCCAGCAGTGACGTTCGCAGCTTGGCATCCTTCTGCGCGTTGGGCGTGTTCTTGACCGCCCCCGCGAAGGCTGGAAGCGTGTTGGGAAATTTGTCGTAACCATGCAGCCGCGCAATTTCTTCGATGAGGTCAATCTCGCGTTCAACGTCGAGGCGCCAGCTTGGAATCTGCACCGTGAAGTCAGTTTCGGCGCTGGGTTCAGGAATCAAATCGAAGCCAAGCCCGCGCAGAATTCGCAGAATTTCTTCAGTGCCTAATTTTTCACCGAGGATTCGATGAACCTCGGGAATTCGAAGGATGACAGGGGCCTGATCAAGCGGACGGGCGACGGCATCGATTTCACTTCCGTGAAGCTGTCCGCCCGCAGATTCGAGGATTCGTTGTGCGACACGTGCGCAGGCAAGGGAAGTCGCACCGTAATCGGCGCCGCGCTCGAAGCGATGGGATGCGTCCGTGTGCAGGAGGTGCCGCTTGGAACTCTTCCGCACGGCGGCCGGGTCAAACCACGCAGATTCGATCAGAACATTTTTCGTTTTCGCAGTGATCATGGTGTCGAAGCCGCCCATGACTCCGGCGAGAGCGACGGGTTTCTTTGCGTCCGCGATGATCAGATCTTCGGGCGAAAGCTTGCGGTCAACACCATCGAGCGTTTTGAGCGTTTCGCCTGAACGCGCGCGCCTGACGATAATCTTGCCGCCTTCGAGCAAATCGAGATCAAACGCGTGCGTTGGATGCCCCATCTCCCAAAGCGTGTAATTCGAAGCGTCGGCGGCGTTGTTAATCGGCCGCTGATCCACGCTCTGTAGGCGCTTAGCTATGAGTTCGGGAGATTGCTTGATCTTGACGCCACGAATAATTCGCGCCGTGTATCTCGCGCAGCCATCCCCATCTTCAATTTCAATTTCGAAATCCGCTCCCGCATTGGTCTCGGGAAGCTCCGGCACAATCGCCTTGAGCGGAAGATTGTAAAGAGCAGAGCATTCCCGCGCGACCCCGTAGTGATTCATAGCATCAGGCCTATTCGTTGTGATTTCCATTTCGAAGATTGTGTTGTCGCCCTCACCGCTGATGGACTCGACGGCGATTCCGGCGAGCGTCAGGTCGTCGGCGAGTTGCGCCGGGCCCACGGGAGGATCGACGAAATCGCGAAGCCATTGAGGAGAAATTTTCATATTCGTACATCGCGAAACTTCGGGAGGGCACGGCCTTCAGCCGTGCCGCAAAGCTTCGAATTCGATCTCACGGCACGGCTGAAAAGCCTCGCCCTCCCGTTCCAGCGGAAAACACTCGTAAATTCGGATGCCCTTGATTGCTACAAGAACTGCTCTAAAAACCTGACATCCCCCTGATAGAACAACTGAATGTCGTCAATTCCATATTTCAGAATGGCAATACGTTCTACGCCCATGCCGAAGGCGAATCCCGAAACTCTCGTCGAATCGTAGCCCACGAAGCCGAACACATTGGGATCAACCATGCCGCATCCAAGCAATTCAATCCATCCGCTAGTTTTGCAATTAGGACAGCGTCCGCCGTCGCGATATCCCTTGCCTCCGCAGAAGAGACAGGAAATTTGGACGTCGGCGCTAGGTTCGGTGAATGGGAAGAATGACGGATAGAATCGCGTTTTCACGCTTGATCCGAACAGCGACTTCATCGCGTGATCTAGCGTGCCTTTTAGGTCGCAGAAAGTAATGTTGGCATCAACCGCCAAGCCTTCCACCTGATGGAAAATTGGAGAGTGGGTCGCGTCGGGGGCGTCATTGCGGTGCACTTTGCCGGGGATCACGATGCGCAACGGCGGCTTCATTTTCTCCATGGCGCGAATCTGTACCGGAGAAGTATGGGTTCGCAACAAGAGCCGCTCGCGCTCGAGTTTCGATTCCTGATTGGCGATGAAAATCGTGTCCTGCGTATCGCGCGCTGGATGATTTGGAGGGAAGTTTAGCGCCTCGAAATTATAATAATCAGTCTCAATTTCCGGGCCTTCCTGGACTGAATATCCCAGATCGCGGAAGACGGAAACAATTTCGTTCATCGTTTTGATGATGGGATGTTCCGCGCCGAGCGGCCGCTTGATTCCGGGAAGGGTTATGTCGACGCCGTTTCGCTGAGCTTGGACCGTTGTTTGAAGGTGCTCTTTCTTCGGCTTTGCTTCGGCTGGAGTGGAACTTGAAATGGAAGTCCGGACATTCTCGACTTGCGATTCAACTTTTTTCTTTAGGTCATTAACGCGCTGTCCAACTTCGCGCTTTGCCTCTTTTGGCGCGGCCTTCAGCCACAGGTCGTTTACTTGTGTCAGCAGTCCGTTATTGCGCGAAATCCAGCGATCGCGGAATTCCTTCCATGCAGCTTCGTCAGGGACTGACTTCGATTCTGCATCGAGGGCAGCCAGAAGCTTTTCGACGGACTTGTCGAGCGTCGGCGCGTCGAACGCTCTTAATTTGGGGACTGCGTACTGCGCTGCCCTATCTTTCGGCAAAGTCGCCCTCGCGAGAATTGTTGGAAAGGCGTATAGGAAAAGCAGATTCCTCGGCGGCTAACGCCGCCTCGGAATGCCAAGTTTGCTGGCGGCTGACCGCTATGCTGCGCCGGCGATTGCTGTCTTTGCTTGCTCCGCCAGACTCTTGAATGCATCTGGCTCTTTTACGGCTATGTCGGCCAGGATCTTGCGATCGAGTTCCACACCAGCCAGCTTCAGACCGTGGATAAATTGGTTGTAGCTCATACCGCTCATTTTTGCGGCCGCACCGATGCGTACGATCCAGAGGGAACGGTATTGGCGCTTCCGTTGTTTGCGTCCCGAGTAGGCGAATTTCAGCCCACGTTCGACCGCTTCTTTCGCAGACCGGTAGAGTTTGGATTTAGTAAGAAAATAGCCGCTGGCGCGGTCCAGTATCTTTTTGCGCTTGGCGCGGCGTTTCGATCCGCGTTTTACACGAGGCATGTGGTGCTCCTTTTTTGACTTCTATTAAATGGCGGCTGGAGGTAAGGAACGTTTTACGTTACGCCTCTTCACTCGCCTCGCACGCTTGTTTCTGCGCGCTCTGTCTTAGTGGTTTCGAAGGTCAAAATCTTTAACCACAGAGGACACTAAGGTTCACAAAGGAAATCCTAATACGGAATCATGCGCTTGATTTTCGGAGTGTCGGCGTCGCTGACTAAGACCGAATGTCCGAGCTTCTTTTTCCGCTTCTTTGATTTTGATGTCAGGATGTGGCGCAAATGCGAATGGCCGCGCTTCACTTTCCCGGTTGCTGTTTTCTTGAAGCGCTTGGCGGCGCCTTTATGTGTTTTTAACTTCGGCATATTTCCTCGAAAATTTTAGGCTCGCGATTGCGCGGCTGCCTGCGGCTTTTGTCCGGTATCTTTCTTCGGAGCCAGGATGGCGTGCAGCGTGTTGCCTTCCTGCCGGGGACGAAACTCCACAATACTTTTGTCCTGGACGTCTTTTATCAGACGGTCCAAAATCTGGCGACCTAAAGTCGTGCGGGTCATTTCTCGTCCGCGGAAAAAGATCGTCGCTTTGACTTTATCGCCTTCGTCGAGAAACCGCAGAACGTGATTCTTCTTGGTTTCGTAATCGTGGTCATCCACGTTAATGCGAAACTTCACTTCTTTTACCGTGATCGTCTTCTGGTGCTTCTTGGCCTCGCGCTCTTTTTTCTCCTGTTGATAGAGAAATTTGCCGTAATCCATGATCCGGCACACAGGAGGGACTGCGGTTGGCGAGATCTCCACCAAATCCAGGTTTTTTTCTTTGGCCAGTTTCAGTGCATCGTAAGGGGTTAGAATCCCAATCTGCTCGCCTTCGTCACCAATTACTCGAATTTCACGAGCCCGGATGCGGTCGTTCGTGCGGATAAAGCGTTTATCGATAACAATCCTCCGTCAGCTTACACAGGGCAAACTTAGTGAAAAGTATAGCATGTCGGCAAAGAAGGAACTGGTCCTGTTTGTTACAGCTTTCGGCTGAATCTGCGCATCGAAGGTGCGGTCGTATTTGGGATATAAGATAATGAATTTATGAATGGAATTATGCGGCTATCCTCAGTGGCTAAAGCCCGGGTTGCGAACACGGTTATCGCAGCGGTAAACCGCTGCGCCACCCAAAAGCGTCGAGTCCTGCTGCAGCCTGTGAACTTGGTCCTAAGTCTGGCCTTGTTGTCGACTGGACCGATATTTGCCCAAACATGCACCACCGGGGACGATATGGATGCGGCGACGAAGTCTGCTTTGATCAGCACCGCAAAGAACTATTTCGATATGGCGGCGCGTGGCGATCCCGCGTCTTTGCGTCAGAATACGATCCCCAGCCTGGCGGCCGATTTTTCGGGTGTCGAGGCCGCAGTTAACGATCACAAAGCTGATTTTTCAGGCGCGCAAGCGACGCCAAGGCCGCCGTTTCTGCTTGTTGCTGATGGTCCCGCTCCAGCGGAACGCGCCGAATTTTTGTGCGGAGTTTTCGGGCGAAACGGGCAAACCGAGAATAGCGCCGAGTTTGTGATTCCCAACCTGCCTCCGGGACAGTATGGCATTGTGATTCTGGATGTCCCGACCGCGAAGCAGCAATATACCGTTTCGTACGTTCTGCAAAAAGAAGGAGCAAGTTGGAAGCTGGGTGGATATTTCGTGAAGGAAACTCAGACCAACGGGCATGATGGAAACTGGTTTACGACTCAGGCGCGCGCCTTCAAGGCTAAGGGCCAAAACCATAATGCCTATCTGTATTATCTCCAGGCACGCGAGCTGTTGTCGCCCGTACCTTTCATGTCGACGCAGCGTACGGATAAACTTTACGACGAGACGCAGGCGGTCAAGCCGACGGACATCCCGGTTGAGGGCAGTTCGGTCAACCTCGCGGCGGGAAGCAAGAGTTATAAGCTGATCGCCGTCTACCCGCTGCTTGTCGGAAAAGATCTTGATCTGGTCGTGAAATATGATTCGCCCGATGTGTCCAATACAACGAAGTCTTTTCAGGACAATATGGAAGTGATGAAGGCGCTGGTGACGAAATTTCCGGAGTTCCGGGACGGGTTTGGAGGGGTTGTGGCTAGGGGCGTTGAGCCGTCGGGGAAAGATTACGGGACGTTGATGTCGATGAAGGAAATTAAGTGAAAGGTGCTCATCCGCTTGTCGAGGCCGGAGCCTGTTCCGCGAATGTGCATTCTTTCGGGTCTTTGTCTTCGCGCAATCCAATGAAGACCGGGGCTCTCAACTTTAGGCCGCCGTCGGAGGTTTCGTGGGTCCACTCGGAGAATCTTACCTCGGCTACGCGCTCCGGCTTTAGCCAATGCACCTTGCGGGCGTCGACTTTCTCGTGAAAAGGACTGCGATTCGTTTCCAAATCTTTTAGTGCATTAAAAATCTGTTTGAGCTTTGCTTGATCAAATCCTGTCCCGACTTGGCCGACCGGAATCAATTCATTCTTTTTGTTATAGAGGCCCAACACCAAGGCGCCGAAATATTGGCGGCTGCCTTCTGGATCGGTATATCCGCCGATCACACAATCTACCGTCTGTGTGACTTTGATCTTCAGCCAGTCGCGGGTGCGGCGTTCTTCGTAGCAGCTTCCGCGGCGTTTTGCCAGAATGCCTTCGAGGCCTTTCTTTTTCGCGGCCTCAAACAATGCGATTCCGGAGCCGGGGTAGTGCTCAGAAAATCGGACCGTCTCGCTTTCGCTAACAATCTGTGCGAGAGCTTGCTTGCGGTCTTCGAGAGAGACGTGACGCAAATCGTAGCCATCGAGATAAATGAGGTCGAACACAAAATAGGAAATGGGCACGTCGGATCGTGATGCGGTGCGCCGTCCGCCGCTGCGGATTCCGGTGCGTTGCTGCATGAGACTGAATGATGGACGCCCTTCTTCATCCAGAGCTACAATTTCTCCGTCGAGAATCGCGGTGCGGGCTTTGACGAGTGAAGGCAGTTCTCGCAGTTCGGAAAATTGGCCGGTGAGGTCGTTTTGATTTCGCGAAACCAGGCGCAATTTTTCATTTGCGATGAATGCGACGGCGCGATAGCCGTCCCACTTGATTTCAAAAAACCAATCGGGGTCGTCGAAGGGCTTTTCAACCGCCGTCGCCAGCATGGGGTGGATCACAGATGGAACCGGTCTTTTTACCGTCCCTTTTAAATCTTTAACCGCAGAGGGCGCAGAGTTCGCGGAGGAAGACCGCAAAACGTTTCGCGTTGTGGCGGTGATGATTGCCGGAGATTGAATTACAGATTTACTTTTCTCTTTTTTTTAAATCGGACGCGGGTTTTTCCGCCACAGCCTGACTCTTTCTCTTCTTATCAAGCTTGGCCAGAGTTTCAGCCAGCCACGGGGCTTTGAGCTTTCCTCGAGAGACTGGGGGGCTGCTGGTCCATTCGGCGGAGTCTTTGTCGCCCGCGATCTGAGACATGCTCTGCCCGCTGAGCACAGAAGTGTCGTACTTGTCGATGTCGTATCCCTCAACCGCTTGGTCATCCTGCTTTTTGATCAGCAGCCACTCGGTGCCTTTGCTTCCTGGACGCCGACCCTTGATGTGAACTAGCGCGAAGTCCCCCTTCAGACGCTTGCCATGTAGGCGAATTTTGAGGTCTCCTTTCTTCAACATGGCCGCAGCTTCAGCCGCTGTCCCCGGAACATATTTCCCATTCACCGGTTCGGGAGAGAGTGGTTCCCACGTGCCAACGTCCCACACCATCACGGTTCCAGCGCCATAGTTGCCTTCGGGGATAGTACCTTCAAAATCGAAATACGAAACCGGATGATCTTCGACCTGCATGGCCAATCGCTTGTCCGCGGGATCGAGAGATGGTCCCTTGGGAACGGCCCAGGATTTCAATACGCCTTCCATCTCCAGGCGAAAATCGTAGTGAAGGCGCGTGGCGCGGTGTTTCTGGACTACGAAACGGTTGCCGGTCTTCTTGCCGATCTTCGGAGGAGGCTCAGGAGTTTCTTCGAAGCGCCGTTTGCGTTTGTATTCCTCGAGGGCCATGGAAACATTCTATCCAAAGGTTTTCGATCACACACACTTGAATGCAGCGGTGACTCACTTCAGGCTCTTCTTCAGCAGTTTTAGTGCTTCGCGCGGGCCTCTCCGGCCCAGAACTTTGAACTTCTTTCCTTTTTCTTTGTTGTAATTGACGAAAAACTTCTCAATTTCGTCCAGCATATTGTCGTTCAGATCTTTTAAATGGTTTACGTCGGAGTAATCCCTGCTGTGCGCTGCCACAGCAATGAGGCGATCGTTACGCTCGGTTTTTCCATCTTCTTCTGTTTGATCTGCCTCGATGACACCGATAAGCCGGGTGGGAACTACGCATCCGGTGAATACCGGCACGTCCATGATGACAAGCACGTCTTCCGGGTCGCCGTCGGCTGCCCTTGTCCCGGGTACAAAGCCGAAAGCGTGCGGGAAGACCATTCCTTGCGGTAGCACTCCCGCCAGGGCATAAGTCCCGATCTTTTCGTCGAATTTAAATTTGTTGCGGCTTCCCATCGGCGTCTCGATCACGGAATTCACGATGTCATCATCCTTTTCTTTATTAAAGGGATGAAGCTTCGTTGGATCGGACGCACTTTTTGATTTCGCCATCGTTTCGCCTGCTTCCGGAGTTAGTTTCTGGGCTTGAGATGGGGTTACCCCTAAAAAGGTTTTACGAAATCGGGGAGGAGTGCGACACTCGGGGCGCATATGAAACGCGAATATCCAAGCGCGCCAATGGTCGGAGTCGGTGCCGTTATTGTTGATGAGGGCCGCGTGGTCTTGGTAAAACGCGCTCATTTGCCAATGCTCGGCGAATGGTCAATTCCTGGAGGTGCGGTGGAACTGGGAGAAACCGTGCGCGAGGCGGTGATCCGCGAAGCTCGGGAAGAGACTGGCTTGAATGTCGAACCTGTGGCTTTGGTGGGCGTGTTCGACCACGTGATCCGGGACGAAAGCGGGTCTGTTCTGTATCACTATGTATTAGTTGATTACTATTGCCAGCCTATGGGTGGAGAGTTATGCGCCGGTAGCGATTGCGACGAAGCGCGATGGTTCTCGCCACAAGAAGTGGCTGAGGTGCCCCTACCCAAAGATACCGCAGAGGTCGTGCGGTTGGGGTTTGAGAAGGCTGACCCCAAGCGATATTAGCGCTTTTTCTGCTTTTCTTTGTATGACCCGTCGGTTAGTATGATCGCGCCTCAGCCCCGAGGCCCATTTCCTGGAGCACTTGTCGGATCCGTATTCTGAGCAAAGATTAGGACGTGACGCCATGAAGATGTTCCTTCTAGGTGCGGCCGTCGGATTCGTGGTTGGGACGGCGATAACGGTAATGTACTTCTCCCTGGTCACCTTGTTCGCGGCAAATGCCAAGTTCTCCGCCGCCAAGGGGCAGCGCGAAGAGACTGCCCTGAAAGAGCGCGAAATCACCTGCCCAACAGTGACGGTGAAAGAGAAGGCGCAGGGAGTTGGAGCGTAGCAGATCGGTTATTGCCGCTTCTGACTTACTTCGTCGCGCTCGACCACTCCGTCCTTGATATAGACGACACGGTGCGCGTATTCCGCAACGTCATGCTCGTGAGTGACGACGATTATCGTGTTTCCCTCGGACTGCAGACGATCGAACAACGCCATAATTTCATTGCCGGTCTGTGAGTCGAGGTTCCCGGTCGGTTCGTCCGCGAGAATGATGGATGGACGGTTCACCAGAGCACGCGCGATGGCAACTCTCTGGCGTTGCCCGCCGGAGAGCTCATTCGGCTTGTGCGTCATACGCGATCCCATTCCCACCGCAGTTAAGGCTTCTTTGGCGCGTTCCGCGCGCTCATCGCCCGGTACGCCAGCATAAATCAGCGGCAACTCCACATTGTGCAAGGCGGTCGCGCGGGCGAGGAGATTGAAGGTTTGAAACACAAAGCCAATTTCTTTGTTCCGGATGCGGGCCAGTTCGTCGTCGTCGAGTTCACTCACGCGCTGGCTGTTGAGCCAGTATTCGCCCTTGCTGGGTGTGTCCAGGCAACCGATAAGATTCATCAGGGTCGACTTGCCCGAGCCCGACGGTCCCATGATGGCGACGTATTCGTTCCGCTTGATCTGGAGATTGACTCCGCGGAGGGCGTGAACCTGTTGTTCGGATCCCATGTCGTAGGTCTTCCAAAGGTCGATCGTGGAAATCATGCATGATTCTGGCGGAGCCGACACAACCGTTTGTGGCATGTTCAGTACTTCTGCAGTCGCCATTTTTTTCTCCTGATATTCTGCGGACACTCACCCGCTCCGATCTTCTCTTGGACGTTCAATCTCGGTAAATGTTAGAAGCTCGTTTTTACCGTTTACCTACGACGAACTGTCTCCTTCGTCCTTCTTGGGCTCCGAGTTGTCGATCTTGACATTTACCCCAGGGCGCAGTGTTCGCAATACTTTGTAGCTTCCCGTGACGATCTCGTCGCCTTCTTTCAGTCCGTTCAACACTTCGATATCGGTAGTGCCCGCGACACCAGTGTCCACTGGGACAAATTCGGCCTTGTGGTTGCGGATAACAAAAACTCCCTGGATTTCCTTGCTCTCTTTCTCTTTCTTCCCAGACTCTGTTTTTGCGGAGTCGATGGACTGAGGCGCAGCTGCGTGCACCGATCCACCTTCTTGCCCTTTCTCAACCAGGTCTTCCGGACGCCTCACCGTCAGGGCCTGAATTGGAATACTCAACGCGCTGCTCCTGGTCGCAGTGGTGACCTTCGCTGTGGTCGACAAACCCGGGCGAATATCTGACGGGGGATCGGTGAGGGTTACCACTACCTTGAAGTCCTTTGCCTCCTGGTTGGCGGTGTTCTGTTGGGAGGTTGCAACGCCGGTAGAGCGCACAATGGCGTTATTGCCAATTTCAGTCACAACTCCCTTGAAGGTCTTCTTCGGGATGGCATCAATGCTAACTTCAGCCGGCTGACCCAGCTTAACGTTTACGATATCGGTTTCATCCATTTCCACTTCCGCGGTAATCACCGACATATTGGAAAGGGTCATGAGCGTGCTGCCTGGCGAGTTTTGAATTCCGATGACTACGGTCTCGCCTTCGCGGACGGGCAAATTCGTGATGATTCCGTCGAAAGGAGCCACGTAGGTCGTCTTCTGCAAGACGTTCAGACGCATGGGTCAGATTCGCGCCCGCCATCGCGATGTGCCGCTCAGCGGAGTCCTTTTGAGCCTTGGCTTGCGCTACTTTCGCTTCTGACTGCGCCAAACTGGCTTCGGCCGACTGCCATGTGGCCTTCTGCGTGTCATATTCCTGCTTGGCGATTAGAGCATCTTTGTACAATGCCTGGCTCCTGTTCCAATCGAGGCGCGCGCGCTCCACGGTTGCTTTCGCCTGGTTCAAATCAGCCAAAGCGGTATTCAAGGCCGCATCCGAAGCAATGGCATCAGTCTTCGCCACATCCACGGAGGCCTCGTTCGCGTTCACATCAGCGGAGGACTGCACATTTTCCAACTGGGCCAGCAATTGTCCCTTCCTAACCCGATCTCCCTCTTTGACGTAGAGGTGGGTGATTTTGCCGAAGGCATTTGCCCCGATGTTGACGTATGTCTTCGGCTTGATTTCTCCAGAAGCACTCACGACAGAAGCCAAGTCCAGCTTCGCCGCCCTGCCGGTTTGCACGGTCACCAGGTTCTTGTGACTCTGGTGAACGGTAAAGCCCATTATGGCGAGCAGAACTACCACTATGCCGACGCCGATCGCGACTTTCTTCCAAGTCTTCATTGTCTAATTATCCTGCCAAATGTTTCAGTATCACTGCGGCTGGACGCAATCCTGAAGCGGGCGCCCGTCTACTGTTCAGACTGCTATGACATTCCCCACTAGAGTGAGCCGTGCACGTTATTAAATACGTGAGTGTTGACTCGAAAGTTCCCGCGCCAAGCTTAAAGTGATCCAGAACCAGAAATCTAAACCGAAGGGAATCGACGAAATTATACCCTGTCGGCTGGCGTGAATGGGCCCAGATAGGGCCAAATGGAGGTATTTTGGGAGGTGCCGGAGCCCTTCCCGGTTCCAAACTTGGCACCTCAGCGATCCAGCCCCTGGTATGTCGAATTGAGGCACCCTTAACCTTGCATCACCGCATCCGATAGTCATAGAATGAGGCCACTAGGTGTGTTTCTAAGGAGTGCCCCACTTATGTCCCGGTTGTATTGGCGTAGTCGCACTATTTTGGCGTTTTTGTTGGTGTCGATCCTTGTGTCCGGATCGAGTTTGAGAGCTCAACAGACGGGCAATACAGATGCTTCGAAGGACGGAGCGCCGTCTGCCAAGGATCAGGGCCAAGATACCTCTCAGAGCGATCCTCTCAAACGTCCCATTGATGAGAAAAAGAAGAAGGAAAACGCAAAGTCTCTGAAACAAGAGTTGAGCAAAACCTACAAGAAGTGGCTGGACGAAGACGTCGTTTACATCATTTCGGATTCAGAACGAAAGGCATTCAAACAACTCTCCAATGACGAGGAGCGGGATCAGTTTATAGAGGCTTTCTGGCAGCGGCGCAATCCTGACCCTGACAGCGTGGACAACGAGTTCAAGGACGAACACTACCGGCGAATTGAATACGCAAATGCCAACTTCCCCTCGGGCATTCCCGGCTGGAAGACCGATCGTGGACGCATTTACATCAAGTTTGGCAAACCGGACGAAATCGATGCCCACCCAACCGGAGGCGTTTACGAACGTACGATGCAAGAAGGAGGAGGCGAGACATCTACGTTCCCCTTTGAAACTTGGCGGTATCGCCACCTCGACAACATTGGCGAAGAAGTGGAAATCGAATTCGTCGACACGTGCATGTGTAACGACTACCACATGACCATCGACAAAAACGAGAAGGATGCGCTACTCCACGTGCCCGGGGCTGGCCTGACCATGTATGAAGAAATGGGCATGGCCAACAAAGCAGATCGGATCACCGGCACGGGGAATGTGAACGGGATGAATGGGCAGAATAACGAAAAAGAATTCGACACCCTGGAACAATATACGAAGTTGAATGCGGCCCCTACGATTAAGTTCAAGGACTTGGAAGAGGTGGTTAGCTCAAGGATCAGGTACAACCTGATGCCGTTCGATGTGCGCGCCGACTTTGTGAAAGTTACCAGCGAGACTGTTCTAGTTCCGCTGACAATCCAAGTGAAAAATCGAGACGTAACGTTTGTGAACAAAGATGGAGTTCAGCGTGGGACGGTAAACATATTTGGACGTGTAACCACGTTGGCCGGGCGGTCGGCGCAAACTTTCGAAGACACCGTGCAAATTGATGTGCCTGCGGAACTTTTGGCCAAGACGGCCGAGAATTCTTCGGTCTACTGGAAGGCCCTCCCGCTGCGCCCCGGTCACTACCGTCTCGATATCGTGGTCAAAGACGTCAACGGAGATCGCAAGGGGACATGGAGCAAGAGCCTGATAGTGCCGGATTTCGCTGACGATCGCCTCGACGCTTCGTCGCTGATCGTGGCGGACCAGATGGAGCAGGTCGCTTCGAAGAATGTCGGCACGGGGAATTTTGTGATTGGATCAACCAAGGTCCGCCCCAGGGTCGCCTCGTCGGACGGCAAACCGATTAGTTTTAAGCGTAATCAGAGGCTGAATTTCTGGATGCAGGTATATAATCTTAGCCTCGACGATAAGACCCATAAACCGTCAGCCACAATTGACTATTACGTCGACGACGCGACCACAAATAAAAATGTAATTCATACCGTGGAATCGACAGATCACATGGGGAACATCGGGGACCAGATGACTTTACAGAAAACTCTTCTGGCCTCGAATCTTGTTCCGGGAACTTATCGCATTCGCATTAAGGTGAATGACAACGTCTCAAAGCAGACAGTGGATCCATCGGCAACCTTTGCCGTTGAGTAATCCTGAAGGCTTGCAGTACCAGAAGGCGGGTACCACCATGTTCCGAAAATTTGGCTGCTTGATGATTGCCTTCGGTCTGGTGCTTCCGGTGTATGCCGTCGAAAGGACCGGATCGATATCGGGATACGTTCGCAGCGCCACAGGCGTACCGCAAATGGGAGCCGTGGTGGAAGTGATCGGCTCGGCCGTGCAAGGCCTGGAAGTGTTCACTGATGAACGAGGTTTTTACTCCGCTAGCGGATTACTGCCCGGTTTCTACCGCGTTCGAGTGTCCGCTCCGTCGTTCCTAACGGAAGAGCACGAAAGAGTGGGACTGCACGCCGGCGCAGTCATGGTCCTGAATGTAACCTTGAGCACATTGTTCGATTCCGTCCGCTTGACCCCGGCACGAAGCGGGACCGATGTGGATGATTGGAAATGGGTTCTGCGTTCGGCGGCTAATCGGCCCATTCTGCGTGTGCTTACCGCCGGTACGATGAATTCGAGCGAACAGTCTGGCAAGACGAATCATAATTTTAAGGGTTCGCTGTCGTTTGTTGCTGGGTCCCCATCTCAGGGTTTTGGGAGCCAGCCGGACATGAGCACGGATTTCTCGGTCGAAAGATCGCTATTTTCCGCGGGAACTGTTGCTCTCAGCGGGAATGTGGGATATGGCGAAGCCACCCCGGCCACTGTGCTGCACGCCTCCTACCGGCGGACTATGGAAAATGGGTCTGAGCCGATACTGGCGGTAACATTTCGCAATCTAGCTTCGCCCGAGTTTTATCCCCGCGACGGCGGATTGCAGGCCTTGGCCTTGACCGCTTCAGACAATCTCACGTTAGGGAATCTAGAACTGAATTTTGGTAGCGAAATGCAGACGGTCCAGTTTATGGGCCGGGTTAGCGCACTTCGCCCGTTCGGTACGGCGGATTTTCATGTTTCTCCCGACACGGTTGTGGAATATCGCTATGCCACATCGGAGCCGGATGCCCGCATGGATCAAGACTTCGGACCGGCTTCTACCGACCTGAGCCAGTCTGGACCTCGAATGAGTGTTGTTGAATTTTCCCCGGCCTTGGAACATGCGCATCATCAGGAAGTTTCGGTATCTCATCGCGCAGGGAAGAGTAGCATGCAGTTTGCTGTTTACTCCGACCGCATATCCGACCCCGCCCTAACCGGCGTGGGTGCATTTCCTGGCGACCCGGGACAAGTCTTAGCTGACCAATATTCGGAAACGTTCACTTATCGAGGCAAGAACTTAGAAACACATGGCACCCGGGTGGTGTTCCAACGCAAAGTCAGTGCCGATATCACCGCTACGATGGACTATAGCTACGGCGGCGTCCTTGATTTGGACAAGGAAGGCATCAGTCTCGCGGATGCGCGAGAGTTTAGCGTGGTGCGGGGCCGACACAGTGTAGCAGGCAAGGTAAGCGGCACGATTCCCGGCGCAAAATCTCGTTGGGCCGCCTCTTATGGATGGGTGAGTGGACCGGCGCTTACGCCGGTAGACATCTTCAATACCTCGGCGGGTCGCACGGATCCTTTCCTGAATTTAATGTTCCGCCAGCCACTTCCGGGGGGCGGCTTTATCCCCGCGCACGTCGAAGCTCTTGTGGAAGTGCGCAATCTGTTGGCGCAGGGATATGTTCCTGTCCTCGGAAGTGATGGCAAGACGGTTTATCTGGTGCAATCAGCCCGTGCGGTTCGCGGAGGGCTGGCTTTTAGCTTCTAGTGTGTCTAGTTTCACTCTTGTACAGCCTCTTTACATCCAAATCGGCTGGCGTCGAGTTTTTACTTTACTCGCGGGCCGACCCGGCAGCGGAACATTCTCAGGCCGTTTCCGCATTCCACTGGTAAGCGTCGGAAATTATTGGCCGGCATCCAATCCTCTGGGAAACTACAGAATGTTAATTAAGCTGATGAAGTCGAAAATTCACCGCGCCACCGTGACCCGCGCGGACCTCAACTATGAGGGCAGTATCGCTGTTGACGTTGACCTTTTGGATGCCGCTGGCCTTCGTTCCGGAGAAGCAGTTTATGTTTGGAATGTGAATAATGGCGAGCGCTTCGAAACCTACGCGCTGCCTTTGGCCCGTGGATCGGGAGAAATCTGCGTAAATGGTGCTGCGGCGCGTTTGGTGCAGGTTGGAGATCTGGTGATTGTGACTGCGTTTGGGTGGGTTGACGAGGCGTTAGCACGCGAGGGCAAAGTTGTTTTGGTGGATGCGAAGAATCGGGTGTTGAAGTAACGCGAGCTCGAGACGCCCGACTTCCAGTCGGGCCGTAAATCCCGAGAATTAACCACCGGCCCGACTGAAGTCGGGCCCTCCCGCGTTAGCGGAGGCTTTCCTCTGCCATCTAGGGCTTCTCTGCCCTTCCCAAACATCCGGCGCGGAAGGAACGATCATCCAATCTGTGTAGTCTCTTCTCCATTCCAGTGGGCAACAGCCGGTAGTGATGGATCTCAAATAAATATTCTGCGATAAACCAGAGCGGCTTGTCCGTGGTCATCCACTCTCGATTGTCGAACCGCGAAAGATTGACTGGGCGCGAGAAGGTTCGCAAGGAACGCTCGCGGCGAAGATTGAAGTACACATCGAAATAGCTCAGAGCCAATTCACGCAACGACCTGTAGACGGGCTCCCTGTAGCGGCAGCCCGTGTAATTGGATTTGGCGATTGCACCCCAGTGTCCTTTCAAGCGATAGATCGCGACTACGTGATCGGTGTCATTCTCAGCTTCAAGATCGAAAATTAGTGGAGGATATCCGTTAGCGCGCAGAGCTGCGGCAGCAAGCATCGCGCCCTCGAAACAATGGGAAGTATTTTCCTTAAGCACGAGTCTTGGCGACCATGACGTATTCGCTAAGTGGTAGGGCATGTCGTCCAAGAAGCGCTGGATGCTATAAGGATCTTTTAGAGTGCGAAGTTTGCGCAATTCGATAGGAGTGAATCCGCCCTCGGGTTTCGTCATGTTTGAAGGCAGTGTATCGGAAGCGGGTTTCGTGAGTAATGCTTGGGATGGTGCGCACTTCCTAGGAAAACAACTCTGCCAGCTCTTCTGGGCGGTCTATCAAAACGTCAGGAGGGGCGATGCTCAAGGTTTGGGGGGCGAAGCCGTAAGTCACCCCACAACTCCAGACGCCGGCATTGCGCCCGGTCACAATATCAATCGAAGAATCGCCAATAATAATGGACTGCTCGGGGCTGGTGTTCGTCTCCGCCAGCAAAGTGTTTACGCCCAGAGGATCGGGCTTCTTGGTCGAAAAGCTGTTGCCACCGTAGACAGCGACGAAGAAGTGGTCGAGTCCAAGGGCCTTTACAATCGCCCGCGAGGGATGCACCGGCTTATTCGACAGGACGGCCATTTGACGTTTGGCGCCATTCCCGTTCAAAGATTCAATCCGGCTCAACGCGGGCTTGACACCGTCGTAGACGGTGGTGTGGTCAAGCTTGTGCTCCCGATAGTAGGAGAGAAAATAGTCGAGTCCTCGTTTGAAGAAGGCTTCATCGCTCGGGTCGCCCAAAGCCCGCCGGACCAGCTTGGGAGCCCCGTCCCCTACGTAGGATGCGATGACCTCGTCTGCAAGTTCTTTCCTTCCGAGATGCCGCAGCATGGCATTGACAGATTGGACCAAGTCGAGGCGGGAGTCGATCAGGGTGCCGTCCAAATCGAAGATCAGGAGCTTGAGGTGGCTGGGATCGAACTTGCGGTTAAACTTGATCATTCTTACGACAGGGTGGTTTGCCTTCTACCGCTAATCCAGTATATTCGGAACCGTCCTTGAAGATTTACAATGCTAGTCTTGCGTTACGAAGCACCAGGACCGCACCACTTGTTGGGGGGAGCCTGAATGGCGACCACGAAAGTAAATCCAAAGCCCACCGCAATTAACGATCACGTGCGGCGAATTATCAGAAATTACGAGGGTCTGACCCGTGAGCAACTGATTGAGGCTTACCGGATCATGTACACGTCCCGCCGCATTGATGACCGGGAGATCATGCTGAAGCGGCAGCAAAAGATCTTCTTCCAGATTTCGGGCGCTGGTCATGAGGCAGTCGGCGTTGCAGCGGCTTTCGCAATGAAGGCCGGCTACGATTGGTTTTATCCCTACTATCGCGACCGCGCGCTTTGTTTGGCCTTAGGAGCGACTCCGTACGATATGTTGCTGCAGGGGGTTGGCGCGGCGGACGACCCTAGCTCTGGTGGACGTCAGATGCCCTCGCACTGGAGCTATCCGGCGCTGAACATTGTCACCGGCTCGTCTCCTACCGGAACTCAAATTCTGCAAGCGGTTGGATGCGCTGAGGTCGGCCGTTATCTCGCAGCCCATCCCGATTCGACGAAGAAAGTTTCAGGAGACTACCGCCAGTTTAAGGATGTCCGTTTCCATGCCGATGAGGTAACCCTTGTCTCGCTCGGAGATGGAACGACCAGCGAGGGCGAATTCTGGGAGGCGCTGAACACATCGTCAAATCAGCGGCTGCCGATTGTATTCCTGGTTGAGGACAATGGATACGCGATTTCGGTTCCAGTCGAAGTGCAGACACCCGGCGGGAATATCTCGCGGTTGGTCGCGAACTTTCCCAATTTTCACTTTGAAGAAGTTGACGGAACTGATGCGGTGGCCTCTTACGCAGCCTTCGTGAGGTCGGTGGCTCATTGCCGCGCGGGCGAAGGTCCTGCGTTTATTCATGCACACGTCATTCGGCCATATTCCCATTCGCTTTCAGATGACGAACGTTTGTACCGTGCGGAGGCCGAGCGCCAACGGGACGCTGCTAGAGATCCTGTCCCGCAAATGCAAATGTTTCTAATGCGCGAAGGGATTCTGGATGAGAAGGGAATAAACGATCTGGAGAAAAAGGTGGACGATGAACTCCAGGTCGCCGTGGATCGCGCGCTGGCTGCGAGCTTTCCTTCTCCAGACAGCGTCGAAAAATTTGTCTATTCGCCGAATTTGGATCCAACCTCTGCGGTTTTCGATACCGTGAAGGCAGCAGAGTCCGAGGCGCTTGGCGCCGATGGAAAGAAGCTTGCACCGAAGACGATGGCAGATTTGATCAATTCCACGTTGCGCGATGAGATGAAGCGGGATGAACGTGTCGTTATCTTCGGCGAAGACGTGGCCGATTGCAGCCGGGAACAATATTTGAAACAGAAAATGGTGAAAGGGAAAGGTGGAGTATTCAAACTCACGGCAGGCTTGCAGTGCGATTTTGGATCGGACCGTGTCTTCAACTCTCCGCTCGCCGAAGCGAACATCGTTGGACGCGCTACCGGCATGGCAACTCGGGGGCTGAAGCCAGTAGTCGAGATCCAGTTTTTCGACTATATATGGCCAGCCATGATGCAACTGCGAAACGAGCTGCCGGTAATTCGGTGGCGGTCGAACAATGGCTTTTCAGCCCCGCTGGTAATCCGCGTCGCGATTGGCGGATACCTCACGGGAGGCGCAATCTACCATTCGCAATGCGGCGAGAGCGCATTCACTCATATTCCCGGGCTGCGGGTAGTCTTTCCTTCGAATGCTCTGGATGCTGCCGGTCTGCTGCGAACGGCGATTCGCTGTGACGATCCAGTGCTATTCCTAGAGCACAAGCGTTTGTATAGAGAAACATATGGCCGGGGAGCTAATCCAGGGCCGGACTACATGATTCCTTTTGGGAAAGCGAAGGTTGTGCAGGAAGGCACGGACTTGTCAGTGATTACCTACGGCGCCGTCGTGCCGCGAGCGCTTCAGGCGGCTCAGAAACTCGAACGCGAGCATGGCGTCAAAGTTGAGTTGATCGATCTGCGATGCTTGAATCCCTATGATTGGGAGACCATTTTCGCTTCTGCAAGAAAGACCAACCGCGTGCTAGTGGCCTATGAAGACACTTTGAGTTGGGGATACGGGGCGGAAATCGCAGCCCGAATCGCGGATGAGATGTTCGAGCACCTCGATGCGCCGGTGCGTCGTGTGGCAGCCAAGGACACTTATGTCGCGTATCAACCGATTCTGGAGAATGCCATCCTGCCTCAAGTTTCGGACTTGTTCGCCGCTATGAAACAACTTGCTGAGTATTGAGAAGCTTCGCCGAAATTCGGCCTACGCGCTTTCAGCAGCCATTGCGGCATTCTTCTAACGTACGAAGGCCCAAGCCTGGTAGTCAAGCTTGGGCCTTCTCGTTTCTTCTACTGTACCGTCAGTACCGCGGTGCCGCTTACGCCATTCAGCGAAGCTGCGACGGTCGTTGTTCCCGAGCTGACACTACTAGCCAACCCTTGCGTATTGATGACCGCAACATTCGCATTCGAGGAAGTCCACACTACCTGAGTGGAAAGGTCCAACACGCTTCCATCGCTGAAGGTCCCCTTAGCGGCCAAATTCTGGGAAGCGCCAAGTGCAATGCTAGCCGAGTTGGGTGAAACAGCAAGTGCGGTCAGCGTGGCATTCGTTACCTGCAATGTCGTCGAACCCGCCTGTCCGGCGAACAGAGCGCCGATCGTCGAACTACCGGGCGCCACTCCTGTCGCGGTCCCTTTTATGCCGGCATTGCTGACTATGGCTACCGCGGGTGACGAAGATGTCCAGGTAACTGCTGACGTTAGATTCTGCGTTTTCCCATCTGCGAATGTGCCGAGGGCAGTTAAGTATGTCGATATCTGTTGGGGAACGAAAGGGTTTGATGGAAGGACATCTATATGGGTCAAAGCTGACGATTCCACCAAGATGTTGGCCGTGCTACTGACCCCTCCAACAGATGCGGTAATTACCGCTGTTCCCGCAGACTGCCCGGTTACCGCGCCGAAAGAAGTTACGGTCGCAATAGAGGTTGAAGAAGTGCTCCAATTCGCGATTGCGCTTAGGTCTTGACTAGTTCCGTCGCTGAAGGTCCCAGTCGCGGTGTAAGGAAGGATTGACGCCGGGGATAAGATGCCCGTGGCCGGAGTGAGAGCAAGACTCGTCAAAGTCGCGGCGGTAACATTCAGCTGTGCTGTGCCCGACGTACTTCCAAATGTTGCACTGATAGTTGCGGCGCCTGTTCCTACGGCGGTCGCTAATCCCTTAGCCCCCGAACCACTCATCGTTGCAACTGTGTTGTCGCTCGATGCCCAGGTTACGTCAGCGGTAATGATTTGGCTGCTCGAGTCACTGAACACTCCTGTAGCGGCGAACGTCCGTTGGCTTCCGGGAGCGATTGAAAAGATCGAAGGCGTCACCGAAATGGATACGATAGTTGCGCTTGTGACGTTGAGGTTGACAGAAACGCTTTGCGACGCGAGAGTCGCCGTGATCGTGGTTAGGCCGGGACTGACGGCACGCGCTCGTCCGCCCGATTGAATTGTGCCGAAGCCCGGGTTTGAAGAGGTCCAGGTCGCCTGGAAGCTGACATCTTGTGTGCTGCCGTCGGTGAATAAGCCGATCGCATTAAATTTTGTCGACGTACCTTGCGCCATCGTGACGTTGCCCTGTTGAATCGTTATTGACGCCAGGTTAGACGCATTCACCGTCAATAGAACGTTTCCGCTCACCGCACCCGACGTGGCGGTAATCGTCGCTGTACCAACGCTGAGAGCTGTCACTGCTCCACTGACTGTGGTCGACGCCACCGCGTTTTGAGAAGAGCTCCAGGCAACTGTATTCGTGACGTCTTGCGTTTTGCCGTCAGAGAATGATCCGGTTGCGGTGAACTGCTGAACCACTTTGAGTGGAATCGTGGGGGTTGCTGGAGTTACAACAATAGAAGTCAGGGTTCCGCTGTTAACGGTAAGCGTGCTCGAAGCAGAGACGCCGCCCGACGATGCGGTAATGATTGAGGAACCTGCCTTCAATGCCTGAACCATGCCGTTGGTCGGAATCGAATTGCTTATGGTTGCTTTGGTTGTATCGGAGGACGCCCAAGTGACTGTTCCGGTTATGTCTTGCGTGCTCCCATCGCTAAAGGTTCCTGTTGCTCTGAGTTGTTCAGTGGTGCCGGATTCAACGGCTGGAAGGGGTAGCGTAATCGCTATGGACACAAGAGATGTGACCGACAAGTTTGCAGTTCCACTGACCGTCCCGGAAGTGGCTGTGATCACGACGGAACCATGCGATGTTCCGGTCGCCAGGCCGATGCCGGAAATTGATGCGACAGCAGAATTGGACGTGCTCCACGTGACCGAACTACCAAGAGTTTGACTGCTGCCATCGCTATATGTGCCGGTGGCTGTGAATTGATCGGTTAGGCCTACGGCAACTGAAGGACCGGCCGCACTGACTGCGATCGACACCAGTGATGGAGGCGTGACGGTTAGGTGCGCAGTTCCCTTAATACTTCCCTGCGCGGCTGTGATCACAGCCGATCCAGTCGACAAAGCCGTAGCCACGCCGCTAGGGGCGATTGAGGCGACCGCGGGGTTAGAAACGCTCCAGGTTGCTGAACTGCTAAGATCTTGACTGCTGCCATCGCTATAAGTTCCGGTCGCTGTGAACTGATCGGTTAGACCTGATGCAACCGATGCGCTGGCTGAAGTGACTGCGATCGAGACCAACACGGGTGGAACAATGGTCAACGTAGTTGTTCCGGTAAGGCTTGCCTGAGCGGCAGTAACTACACATGAGCCTGGTGCCATTGCCTTGGCCAGTCCGTTGCCAGCAATGGTTGCTACTGCGGGATTGGAAGAACTCCACGTGGCCGACTTCGTCAAGTCTTTAGTGCTGCCATCACTGTAGGAGCCCATAGCTGTGAGCTGCCCGGTAAGTCCCGCGATCAGGGGCATAGTGCCGGCGCTTACCTGTATCGATTGCAGGACCACACTGGCATGGCTATCGTTGCTGGAGGGTACACTTCCACCCCCGCAGGCTGTTAACACTCCTAAAATGATTAATGGAAAGCACCGTAAAAACTTCGTCATAGAATCGCCTCACACCCAATCGAATTTGAACTTCGTCTCAACTGATCGAAACGATCCGGGAACAGGATCCCGGACTTTAATAGATTTTCCAGTCGCTCTTGCATCGCTTCTTTCTCATCGAAAGTCTTGCCGCCAGGTCGAGATTTGATACTTACGGAGCACGGCGGTGACCACTTGCGAAACCGTTTAGCCTGAATGGGATGAACGAAGTTCTTCGTCGGCTTGACGAGCGACCCGGGAACATGAAGAGAAATGCTTTTCCAACGAGGGAAAAAGTTTAGAAAGGCGAGGGACGTGAAGTAACGTTACATAGGTAATCAGGTCTGTCATGTGACTGTCCCTGAACAGATGCAGCTCAGCCGCGAGGTTACCGATGATTGGAAATATTTAGTTGCTCGACGTTGCCCATGTAAGATTAAGAGACGGCGGTTCCCGGCTAGGGAAGAGCGGTCGGTTACAGTTGCTAATTTTGGAACTAGGTAGGGTTAGATACAGGACATGAACACTGTGGTGGAGGGTCAGAGAACGTCGTTTGGCAAGTTGGCTAGTCGCAAGCGAGAATTTGAGGTAGTAGAGCACCGGAACACGGACCATTCCCGTCATCCGCATGACATTTATATTTCGACTGTCTCGGGAAGCTTGGAGATGTGTGAATGTGCTGATTGGCTCGATGTGGGCTGTGGATGGCATTTGGACTTTCCATGGGAGCTTGACCGTGAAAGGGCGTTGATGAAGGGTGTCAATGTGGTGGGCATTGATCCTGACTGGCAAGCGATCGCGCGACATCGAACGATCACCAGCAGAACAGTGGGGTTCGTCGAGCGGCTTCCATTCGCTGACCAGTGTTTTGATATGCTTACCGCGAATGTAGTTGTCGAGCACCTAAAATATCCCTCGCTGGCGTTTTCCGAAATGTTTCGCGTATTGAGGGCCGGTGGGTGTCTTGTTTTTCGAACTCCAAGCGCCCACAGCTATTTTGTTAGGATTGCCCGCATGCTTCCGCAGGGATTAAAGGTGCGGCTAGCTACTGGCGTCATTGAAAATAGGAATCCTGCGGATATCTATCCAGCCCATTATCGCGCTAACACAACAGAATTGATCGCGGAGATTTGCAAGATTGTAGGTTTTCGGAAACTTGAGATAACCGTGACCAGGGCGCGCGGCGTTTTGGCCAAGCTTCCAAAAGTACGAGAAGTGGAAAGGTCAGTAATGGCCGCTTTGGGATTCTCGGAGGGGAATCTTATTGGCCGAGCTTGGAAATAGAATAATGAGATCAGATTTAGTGATAAATGCGGACGGGCGAGCCGTGAGGGAAGGTTCGTTTACTCGGCATCTTCCGGAGACGACAAGAGTAGCTTCAAATGGCGCCTTTTTCTGGCTGTGCGCCTTCTACTTGGTCTATTGTGCGCGCCCGGAAGATTGGATACCGGGCTTGAGATATCTCCCACTGGCGAAACTTACCGCCATCTTCGCCTTTATAGCGTTGTTATCATCAGGTGGAAAGACCGATAGAAAGTTTCGCGACCGGCCTAAGGAATCGAATTACCTTTTGGCCCTGATTTTTGTTTTGTTTGTTGCGGCAGCACTTTCCCCCGGTGTGGAAGGGAGGTGCCATTTCACATACGCTAGATTTCTCCAAGGTCTACATAGCTTGGATGCTCACCTTTCTGCTTGTAACAGATTTTGCGAAACTACGCCGCTTGATTTTCATACAGGGCGCGTCCGTGGCCGTAATTGCCATTGTCTCCATCACCAAGAGCCACGGTCAGGATCGTCTGCAGGGCGTGCTCGGAGGTATTTATGGAAACCCTAACGATCTGGCGTTCGCCATTGTTCTTGCACTTCCTTTCTGTCTAGCCTTTCTCCTAAGCGCGAAGGGCGTTCTGAAGAAACTGGTTTGGGCTAGCGCCATGCTGATAATGGCCGCCGCGCTTTTGCTTACGGCCTCGCGTGCTGGCTTCATCGACCTAGTTTTCGCGGGGGCAGTCTGCCTATGGCATCTCGGTGTGAAAGGCCGGCGGTATCACTTGATCGCTGCGGCCCTGGTGCTGGGGACACTGGTTATGATGGTGGCTGGGCGACAACTCAGGGACCGGTTCGCGGCAATATCGGCAGAGGACGTGGACTCGGTGGCTGAAGCGAGGGCCCACGGATCCTTTGAAGCGCGCCAATACCTGATGCGCCGGGCTTTGGAAATAATAGAACATTATCCGATATTGGGCGTCGGAGTGAACAACTTTCCTATTGTTTCTGGAGACTGGCACGAAGTTCACATGACCTACCTTCAGGTTGCCGCCGAGGGAGGCATCCCTGCATTCATTATTTACGCCATGTTCTTTGCACGTGGTTTTAGTAATCTGAGGAAGTTAAGGCGGAGACGTGACCTCGATGTTGAAACACTCCTGTTCCTTGGAGCGTTAAGTAGTTCGTTGATTGGTTTTGTAGTGGGCGCTCTTTTTGCCCCGGAAGCATACCAGTTTTTCCCGTATTTCGCTGTAGCTTATACTTCTGTTCTTGTCGCCAATGCCGAGGAGCGGGAGCGCGCTGCCGCAGCCTCAACTAGTTCGTCGAATAGACCTGTTCGCCCGTTGGAAACATATGCAATCGACCCAAGACCAGCCACGCTTGTTTCGCGGTGAACTGCAGGCACTGCTGCGCTGCCCGGGCTGCCAGGACGTGTTGGTGCCGCAGCCGAACGGACATAACTGCCCCACTTGTGGCGTGAATTATCCGGAACAGGGCGGCGTGCTTCGATTCGTTGATCCGAAGAACTACGCCGACAGCTTCGGGTTTCAATGGCACTGTTATCCGACCACGCAGCTTGATACGGGGGAGATTCGCGAGGCAGACCAACACTTTCGAATGAAAACCGGTCTGCAGCCTGAAGAACTGCGGGGCAAACTGATACTTGACGTGGGTTGCGGTATGGGTCGGTTTGCAGAAGTCGCCACTCGATGGGGCGCGCGTGTCATCGGCATAGATCTGAGCGCCGCCTCTGAAGTGGCGGCGCGGAACCTGGCGGATCGGGATTTTGTGGCAATGCAGGCGGACGTTTTCAGATTGCCCTTTGCTCCACAAAGCTTCGAACGTCATTTACAGCATAGGCGTACTGCATCACACGCCGGACTGCGAGGCTGCCGTAAAGATCCTGCCGCAATATCTCAAGCCAGGGGGGATTTTCGCGGTATGGTTATACAGCGGATATAACAAGTGGTACCGCTTCAGTGATTTTTGGCGTAGATATACCAGCAAGATGCCGCCGAAACGCTTGCATAATATTCTGCGAGTGGCCGTCCCTTTTTTTTATCACACCGAGAACGGCATTCGCCGGATTCCGGTACTGGGGAAACCGGTGGCTGGCCTTTTTCATTATGTTTTTCCGGTGAACCGGCAAGCGGATCCGGAGGCTCGGCTGCTCGATACTTTTGACTGGTACTCTCCCAAATACCAGTCGAAACATACTTACGAACAGGTATTTCGATGGTTTGAGAATTCCGGCCTGAACGACTTGCACGTCGCAGAGACTGCCATTGGGGTGCGGGGCCGCAAACCTTTGACGCAGAATCGGGAGACCTCAACAGCGTCGTGGCAAGATCAGACGCAACCTCAGTTGTCCTGATTTTCAAAAGTGATCTTGGCGGCACAGCGGCACAAGTGAGGAAACACTCTTGCAATGAGCGTGACGGATAAATTGCTGTACGGCGCGCGATGGCTTCCTGGCTACGGGCTGCAGCGGCTTCGTCGCAGGGTTGCCAGTGAAAGTACGCACCTTGTAATTGCTCTGGCCGATCACTTTGAGCCTGCGATCATTCCTTCAGATGGAGCCGCTCGCGCTCCTTATGCTGAGCAGGAGCGTCGGCTCGACCGCTGGTGTAAAGACTACCCAAGAGCTGTGGCGGAATGGCGTGATGCCGAAGGCCAGCCTTTTACGCACACGTATTTCTATCCCGCAGAACAGTACGACAAGGGTCTTATCGAGCACTTGGGAGAACATTGCTCTGAAGGATGGGGTGAAATCGAAATTCATTTGCATCATGGCATGAAGGCTCCCGACACTGCCGAAAATACCCGTCGGCAGCTCCTGCAGTTTCGAGACATTCTCGCATCTGAGCATGGTGCCCTTTGCTACATGGATGGTTCAGGGCCGCCACGCTACGCGTTTGTCCACGGAAACTTTGCCTTGGCTAATTCCGCTGGCGGATTATATTGCGGTGTAGACGCTGAAATGCAAATCCTGGCGGACACCGGCTGCTACGCGGACTTGACGCTTCCGACCGCGCCTTTTCATCGAGCACAGCATGGAAAGACCAACTCGTTGTATGAATGCCGACTTCCGCTCAATCGGAAGTCGGCTCATCGTAAGGGCAGGGATCTTCGATGCGGACGCCGGCCGGAAATTTTCCCGCTCATGGTGCAGGGGCCCCTCGTGCTGGATTTCAATCCGGCCAATCGTGCCCGGCGATTGGGAGTCGAGAATGGCGCATTGACCCGCTTTAATCCGCCGAACTTACGCAGACTCCGGCTATGGAAACAGGCCGCAATTCGCGTACAAGGCCGTCCGGACTTGCTATTCATAAAATTGCACTGCCACGGCATGAATCCCGCCGACGAGGATGTAGTATTGGGATCTTCCATGCAGAGTTTTCTCCGTGAATTGGTGGAAGGCGCGCCTCAGAGAGGGGAGACGCTGCACTTTGTTTCCGCGCGCGAGATGGTGAATATCATTCTTGCGGCGTGCGATGGACGGGGAGGCAATCCCGGCGACTACCGCGACTACCGCCTCACCAGAGATCGCCCCTCGGCTCGTCCCTTGCGCTCTAGAAATTCCCCAGCCACGGTGAGGAGTTAGCGCATGTGTGGAATCGCCGGAATCGTCGACGCGCGACCCCACACCAGGGTTGACGAACAGACGATTCACCGCATGTGTCAGGCCATCGTGTATCGTGGCCCCGATGACCAAGGCATCTTCGTCAAGGGTGGCACGGGTTTGGGGATGCGTCGGCTGAGCGTAATTGATTTATCCGGCGGACACCAGCCCGTCTTCAATGAGGACCGCACCGTTTGGGTTGTGTTTAACGGTGAGATTTATAACTTCCCGGACCTCCGCCGGGACCTCGAGAACCGGGGTCACCGGTTTTATACAAATAGCGACACTGAAGTGATCGTTCATCTCTATGAGGATCTGGGATCGGACTGCGTTCAAAAACTCCGTGGCATGTTTGCCTTTGCCCTATACGACGAGAATGAGCGCCGGCTCCTGATTGCCCGTGACCGTTTGGGGAAGAAGCCGCTGCATTATGCGCTAATCGATCAGCGGTTGTTATTCGGATCCGAAATCAAGGCAATTCTGGCCGCAGCCCCAGAACTTGCTCAGGTTAATCAAAACGCTCTGCTGGAGTATTTTTATTTCGGATATATTCCCGATCCGCTGACCGCGTTTACGCCGATCCAGAAGCTCCTCCCCGGGCATCTATTGGAGTTCGAGAAAGGCGAGCTTACGGTTCGCAAGTATTGGGATTTACCGCGATTTGGCACTCACTCTCCTGCAAGTGAAGAAGAGTGCTTGGAGGAACTCGAGCACCGGCTGGAGGAAGCAGTACGCCTCCGGTTAATCGCGGATGTTCCCCTTGGAGCAATGCTGAGCGGAGGGACGGACTCTTCAACGGTAGTTGCGCTGATGTCCCGAAATAGTTCCGCGCCGGTTAAGACTTTTGCAATCGGATTTCAACAAGCTGACTTCAACGAAGCGCCCTGCGCGCGCACGGTCGCAGAGAAATTCGGCACGGATCATTACGAATTGATCCTGGAACCGGACGTGATGCAAACGGTAGAAACGCTCACCCGTTCTCTCGAGGAGCCGTTTGGAGACTCCTCTATGCTACCCACCTACTACATCTCTTGTCTGGCCCGGAAACATGTTACGGTCGCGCTATCCGGAGACGGAGGTGATGAGGCCTTTGCCGGTTATGAACGCTATCGCATCCATCTGCAAGATCGGTCTCACGGCTGGATTCCGCCTTGGGCAGCCCGTTGGTATCGCGATCGAGTTCACTCGTGGATTCCGCGTGGCGTGCCCGGACGAAGCTTGGCCTATAGCATTTCACTGCCCTGGCAGGACCGTTATACGGAGGGAATTTCTTTTCAGCCTTTTCAAAGGCAGATGGGGCTTCTTTCCAGCGACTTTGTAGGAAGCTCCGACCCGCTAAAGACGTTTCGGGCGTTACTGGACGAAGCCCCGGCCAACGACCCCCTGGGCCGTGTGTTGTATCTCGACAGCAAGACCTATCTGCCGTGCGATATTCTGACCAAAGTGGATCGGATGAGTATGTTGACATCTCTCGAAGTTCGAGTGCCGATGTTGGATCACGTTTTTCTTGAGTGGGTGACAGGACTTGACTCGAGATGGAAAATGCGAGGTACGAGCCAAAAATATATCCTCAAGAAATTAGCGGAGCGAGTCGGTGTGCCGAGAGATGTCCTTTATCGCGCCAAACAGGGTTTCGCCCTGCCGCTGGTTCATTGGATTCGGCACGAATTGAAAGATCTGATACTCACAGTGATGCTTGAGCCCCGCACTCTACAACGCGGTTATTTCAACCCGCAAGGTGTCCGTCGTTTGCTGGACGAGCATTTCACGGAACGCCGCGATCATTCCGCCCGCATTTGGCGGTTGCTGATGTTTGAATTATGGCACCGGAACTTTCTGGAAGCGTGTCAGGTCTCCGACTTCCGGCCACCCGAGCAAGCACTCGCGTTTCGGGAACGCTCTGTATAAGAGTGACATCAACATTCCAGGGCGCATCCGAAATGAAAGAACCCCGGCCAGGTCAATCCCAGAGCGCGCCGGGCGTCTTCTTAATGACTCACAGTTTCGAAACTGGAGGCAGCGAGCGCCAGTTCACGGCCCTCGCCCGGTCTCTTGATCGGTCGCGGTTTCGCGTCCATCTCGGCTGTAATCAAACACGAGGAGCGTTTCTAGAAGGACTGGGCGACGTGCCCCGGTTTCCCCTGGCTGGCAGCCTTTATGGTTTGCAGTCCATCCGCAGCCGGTTGAGGCTCCGCCGCCATTTGCGCGCGAACGATATCGATATCGCTCATGCTTTTGATTTTTACACCAACCTGACACTAATTCCGGCGGCGCGGTTAGCTGGCGTCCCAATAGTACTTGGTAGCCAGCGTCAACTCGGAGATTTGCTGAGCGAGGGGCAGTCGCGGGCACAAATGGCAGTCTTTCGCTGGTGCGATGCCGTGGTGTGTAACTCGCACGCCGCCGCAGACGTGCTCATAAGACGGGGCCTTAAAGAAGAGAAAATAGTTGTTATCGGCAACGGCTTGCCCGATTCCTGTTTTGAGGAAACTGCGCCAGCGATGAGGAAGCGCGCGGGACTTCTGCGGGTTGGCATGATCGCACGAATGAATAGCGCGGCAAAGAATCATTTGCATTTTCTTCGCGCCGCTGCCCGGGTTCGATCGCAACTTCCCGACGTTGAATTTATTTTGGCGGGAGATGGTCCACTTCGGGAAGAGCTCGAACGCAAGGCCGAGGAATTGGGACTGGGAGGCCACGTGATCTTCCTGGGAGATCGCCGGGACATTTCGGCGGTGTTGGCGTCTCTTGACGTTTCTGTACTGCCTTCGTCATCCGAGAGTCTTTCCAATGTAATCATCGAGTCCATGGCAGCCGGAGTTCCGGTAGTGGCCAACCGCGTGGGGGGCAATCCGGAATTATTGAACGAAGGGCTGGGAATCTTGGTTGCTCCGGATGACCACCATGCTTTAGCTGGCGCAATCGAAAGTTTGTTGCGCGATGCCAATCTTCGGGCACAACTGGGGGAGAACAGCAGAAATTTCGCAAGACAGAATTTTACGATCGGGCAAATGCAGAGGCGCCATGAAGATCTTTACGTTGAATTGCTGAAGAGGAAACGCGGGACTCGATGACGCCGGTGTTTACGAAATCACAAAAGGTCCAGAAGGTTATTTTTGCTCACGATTGCTCAATAAATCTTCGAATACCGCCGCCAGAGGTTCCGTATTGGCTGAAATGTCGTAGTGGGCATGAACGTGCCGCCGCGCCTCGATGCCGAATTGCCGCGCAAGCGCAGGTTTCTCGATGAGTTCGGTAATAAGCCGAGCTAATTCGACATCATCCCCTGAATCGAACAAGAGGCCATCCACGGTATGTGTAATCACTTCCGGGATGCCATTAATTCTGGGAGCGATGCAGGGCATCTGTCGGGACATGGCTTCCATCAGGACGATGGGAGTGCCTTCGTACAGGCTGGTTAACACAAACGCATGGGCTGTCCCATACAGTTCGTCCAGGCGATTCTGGTCCACCCATCCCTCAAACACGACGCGATCAGAGATTCCGGAAGTTTCGGCCAGCTTCTGCAGGACTGTGCGATCCGGTCCATTGCCCACCAATCGAACTCTGACTTCTTTGCTTGAGTGCACAAGACGCTCAACCGCGGACAGGAGGATGCGCTGCCCTTTTTCTGGAGCGAGACGGCCTACGCTGAGAATTTCAAAACATGCTGCATCTTCTAAATCAGGCCGCGCAGGAAAAGCCGTGAGATCGATGCCGAGCGGAAGGTAAAGAATCTTTTTCCAGTCTTCGGGCGGACAGGCCAACATCAATTGTCCGCAGCCGTGACGGCTTACGGATCGCACGAATTCCGCGGCAGCGATTTTTTCGCGCAACAGGTTGCCCCTCGGGTTGTAGAGTTCGCCAAATCCATATACTCCGAATGAATGCGAGATCGGGAAAACGTTACTAGCAATCAATCCGATACCCGAAGCGAAGCTGGTGTGCAGATGCTCGATTCGGTTCCTTTGCATCCACCTTCCAACCAACAACGCCTCAGCAAAATAGAAGAGTGCATAGGCGGCAGATTTTTTCTGCGCGCGGGCGACTGACATTGAGGTTGCGAGTCCACGCAGAAATGACGCTGGCCGAGAGAACAAAACCTCGACATGCGCGATAGCAATCTTCCAAAGCCCCTGTTGCTTGACGTAATAAACATTTGGAACTTCCTCGCGCTCTTCGTGGCGCATCTCATCAATTCTCCGGTCAGGGGACGCAATAGAAGCGATCGCAATGCGAATACCATTGCGCCGTAACAACCGCATTTCCAGAGCGAGGTGAAAGTGATTGATGGCTGGAAACTGACCGATAAGATAAGCGACGCTTTTACCCCCCGGGCTCATCAATGCGTGGCACCGGCTCTGGAGTTCGACTCGCGCGTGGCGAGGGCGGTGGCAGCGATTCCTTCATTCAGCGGTATTCTGGGGGCCCAGCCAAAATCGCGCGAAGCCCGGGACACGTCGGCCACAACGTCGAGAATCTCGTTGGGGCGATGCTCTTGCCTCGATACAAAGTGTTTCTCAACCCCCGCGGCAGCGCAGACGATTCTAGCCAAATCTTCAACGCTGACCGAAACTCCTGAACCTGCGTTATAGATCCCGCCTGGATGAGATATGGTGGCTACGAGCAAATCGACAAAATCTGTTATATGAAGAAAATCGCGTTTGGGACGCCCGTCGGCGACCTCAATGATCTGGACGCTTGGATCAATCGCCTGCTCGATCAAAGCCGGAATCAAGAATCTTCTGTCCTGTCCGGCGCCGTATAGATTGAATGGGCGGATTACCGTAACGCGGACATTGAAGTACCGGGCATAAAAGGCAGCAGCTTCTTCGGCCAGGATCTTCGAATGAGCGTAGGGATTTACCGCCTCCAGCGGATCATCTTCTCGTATCGGGAGACGTTTGGGCTGGCCGTAGACGTATGAACTGATTAGAGTCAATGCGGCACCCTGCCGGCGGCAAAAATCGAGCACGTTAACCGTTCCCAAGACATTCGTTTCGTAGAAGAGTGATGGAGTTTGCCAGCTCTCTGGAACGAAACTTCGCCCTGCGAGGTGAACCACGTGTCGCACCCGCTCATCTGGTAGGGAATCGCGCGAGATGTTACCTTGACTGCTGTTGAATCCCCTGACGGAGTACCCGCGTGCTGCGAGCACAGGCGTCAAATTTCGTCCGATGAAGCCAGTATTTCCGGTAACGAGGATGTCATGCGCCATTTGGAAGCAACTGTTCGCGCTTCTTCTCGAATTCGTCAATCGCGCGCATGTAGTCGTCAACCCGCCCAATATCGAGCCAGTAGTTGCGGCAACGCTCCACGCGCACTTGTTCACCGCGCGCAATCAGATCGAGCATCAGGTCGTCGAATCCGTATTTTCGTCCCGCCGGGATAAATTCGAGGATAGAGCGATTAACCGCATAAATGCCCATGCTGACCAGATAATTCAATACCGGTTTCTCGGTAAAGGAATTCAAGCATCCGTCGGCGTTCGTTCCCAGTACTCCATAGTCCACCAGGTGATCCCGTTCCGAGGCCGCGATAGTAAAGAGTCCTGCCCGCTTGATGTGTGCATTCAGAAAGGTCTCGAAATTCAAGTCGGTTAGAACATCGCCGTTCATCAGAATGAATTGCTCCGGCAGATCGGGGATCAGCTTCAACGGCGCGACGGTACTGAGCGGCTGCGACTCCATCGAATAATCAATGCGCAGGTTCCATCTGTTTCCGTCGCCGAAGAACGCGCGAATGAGTTCGGCCTGATGATTCACCGACAGTGTAATGCGATCAAAATTCTGCGCGGCCAACTGGCGCACAATGACTTCCAGGATGGGATAGTCGCCGATGGGCATCAGCGGTTTGGGGAGAACGACGGTGTAGGGTTTGAGCCGCGAGCCTTTGCCTCCAGCGAGGATTACAGCCCGCTTAGACATTGTAGATGTTCCCCTTGTACTTTGAGAGATTCCGCTGGAGCCATTCAACCGTGCGCGTCAGACCTTCGCGAAGCGTGACGCGAGGTTCGAAACCGGACATCTCCTTGAGCTTGCGATTGTCGCAACGAAGGCGAAAAACCTCGCTCTTCTCAGGACGCATGCGTTGATCGTCGCACTTCACGCGAATAGAACTTCCCATAATATTGTTAATTTCCTCGACCAGATCCCCCACCGAGATTTCGGTATTGGTTCCAATATTGAAAACATTTCCTTCACCCTGATCAAGTCTGGCAATTTTAATGAAGCCCTCACACGTATCCGTCACGAATGTGAAGTCACGGATCGGAGTGGTGTCACCGAGCGATATTTCTTTGGCTCCCGAGGCGATCTGGATGATTACGGCGGGAATCACGGCGCGTGCCGATTGCCGAGGACCATAGGTATTAAAAGGTCGTGCCACATAGACAGGCAATTTGAATGCATTGTAAAAGCTGGTTGCGACTGCATCCGCCGCGATCTTTGTAGCACTGTATGGCGACTGAGCACTTAATGGATGCGCTTCATCTATGGGCACATAGCGGGCCGTCCCATACACCTCGCTGGTCGACGTCTGGATGAACTTGGACACTCCGTGGGCGTGTGCGGCCTGGCACATATAAAGGGTGCCTTTGACGTTCGTATCGATGTAGCTGTCGGGTGCTGAATAAGAATACGGAATCGCAATAAGCGAGGCCAGGTGAAATACGACTTCAATCCCCTCAACCAGTTGCATGCAAAAATGCGCGTCGCGGACATCTCCGGTGACGACCTTCAACTTCGCGAGCACCGGAATATCCTCCAACCATCCCCAATTGTTGAAAGAATTGTACTGCGCGAGGGCGGTAACCTCCGCACCTTCGGCCACTAAACGCTCGACTAAATGAGAGCCGATAAAACCGTCAGCGCCGGTGACTAAGACTTTTTTCCCAACGAGCTCCATGAATAGCTGGACCGCCGAAAGTGAGCAGAATCAAATTTGAATCACGAAGTTAGATCATATCTCGATTCATGAAGTGGGGCGACGGAAACCTCACATTACCCGCGTAACGATAAGAGACTCGTCCAATAGAGACAGCTCGGACATGTGCTGCTCGAGCAGTGGAACCGTCAATTTGGGCGGGTGATCGCGATAAGTTATCGTGCGGTTCAAGGTTACAATGATTGCGACTGGAGCAGATAGTTTTGGATCGTCCCGGCTTGGATTGCTCTTAAGAATGACGGCAACACGAAACGTGAATGCTCACGAACATTCAATATCGAATTCTGAAAAGGATATCTCCCGGAGTTCCGGATTGCTGCAGCGCGTCGGCATATCAGAACAAATCGAAGCTCGGCGTGTTAATGGGACCGGACTTCTTTTCGAAGATTGTTGGGAAAGTAGTTATCGACTTTGGATGCGGCGAGGGGGTTGATGCGGTCGAAATGGCTGGAAAAGGAGCCAAGCGGGTGATTGGAGTTGATATCCGGGAGGACATGCTCCGATCCGCGAGAGAGAACGCGATCAGTGCGGGCGTTCAAGATCGATGCTCCTTCGCATCTTTGAGCGATGAACTAGCAGACATCGTCGTTTCCGTGGACGCCTTTGAGCATTTCGCTGACCCCGCCGACGTTTTGCGTATCATGTGCGCGCTTCTGCGAACCGAGGGCGAGGTAGTCATTAGTTTCGGTCCAACCTGGTACCACCCCTTGGGGGGTCATCTTTTCTCCGTTTTTCCATGGGCACATCTCGTATTCAGCGAGAAGGCACTTATTCGTTGGCGGTCTACGTTTAAGACGGACGGGGCGACGCGATTCAGCGAGGTTGCCGGCGGCCTGAACAAAATGACTGTAGCGAGGTTTGAGAAATTAGTAGCCGACAGTCCTCTCAAGTTCGCGAGCCTCGAGCTTGTGCCCATCAGAAAAGTTCGAAGTCTTCACACTCGTTTCACTCGCGAATTTACCACCGCGGTCGTGCGCTGCCGCTTGGTTAAACGAACCTGATGTCGAGAAGCCGAACATGGTCCCAAGGGGGCATGTTAATCCACAAGATTCTCGGTTCATTCTTCGGAAAGCGATAATCGGTGGATAGCAAAGAGTTATATCAGAGATTTGTCCAGAGCGAAGGACCAGACTGCGTTTCAGATCACCCCTGAAGTGGCTTTCTCGATGGCTTCAATGTCCGCGCCGATGTCCTTCCCATCGGCGCCCTTTGCCAGCGCAGGTGACGGCTTAGTGCAGTTGCTGCCGTTATCTTTTCCACGACATAAGTGATAGTCACCACCTCGTCCTCCCTTGAACTCGCGAAAACCTGCTTCGTTGGCATCGTTTACCGTTACATTTCCAGGCGGCCAGCCGCCCCTTCCGCCAATGATTAGATTGTGGCTGAATGTAGCGCTGGAGAAGCAATGTTCCAGAATGGCGGTTGGATTGTTAAGACCCGTGGCGCAATTGGTAGGTCCTCCGCCTGCCCCTGCGATCTGACGAGTGCCGGCAGTAAAAATGCTGTTTGAGATCGTAAAATCTTCAATTTTAGGCCCCTGATCCAGCACCGATAGAACAGCGCGGGGCGGGAACGCGCTAACGTGGTCGATGTGTACGCTCCTGAGGGTAGGTGACACCGATATTACCAGCGCGAATAAGCCGAAGCCGGAGTAGGCTTCGCCGTCAATGTCATCGACCAGGATGTCATGAATGCTGTAGCGTTCTCCGCCAGACGATGGGCTATCTTGCTTCCCGACTGGGGTGGTCATAGTGATTCCACTCGCGACGTGACGAATCAAATTGTAACGGATGGTGACGTTGGTGGTCCGACACGTCGGGCACTTGCCCCCTTGGCTGACTGGAGTGAGAAGAATTGAAAAGCCAGCCTGCGAGAATCCGCCCCAACAGTTTTCAAGCACATTACCTTCGAAAAGGACTCGCTGGGCATTTTTCAGCTCGAAATGGTTCTTAACGATAAATGGGGTTCCAGTATAGCCAGTCACGAATCCCGGCTGGCCGGACTTCCAGAGCATGGGTTTGAACAAATGATTGTGGCGAATTTCGATGTCGGCCGGCGTAGTGGTTCCGGCAGCTCCTCCGAACATAATGTTTTCGCCCGAGGCTTCCAGAAAGTTATTCACAATTTTGTACGGGCCGCCGGCAAAGTCTCCGGTGCCTCCGTTGACCGCCTGCGCGTCGGTACAGCTGCCCCTCCCTGATAAGCAATGAAAATCACTCAAATAAGAGTCGACGATCGCGGCATAAGTAACTCCGCTGAGGTGCAAGCCGTCTTTAGTTTCATCGGTTGGAGTTCCATGCAGCCAGATGCGGTCAAAGATCAGATGGTCCGCAGTGCTGGCGGGATCGTCGGGCGCGATGAGATGGCGCAAGTGAGCTTCGCTTCTGGCTCGAGTAATCTCCAACCCAATCAGCCGGTAGTGGTTGGCGCCTGAGGCAAACAAAATCGGGCCGTTGTCGCCTTTCGCATCGAATACGATCTTCGCCATCACATTCTTTGCGGAGGCGCAGTGAAAATCGGGGCGCCCGGGCAATGATGTAACTCCCGCATAACAGGGGGTGATTCGTGTACCCTCGGTCGGCAATTCGGCATTGGAAGCGCTGCTGCGAATGATGATCCAATGAGTATCGTCGCAGGGCTTTTTCGGGAAAGTGAACTTTCCGCTAAATGCCGCTCCAGCCTGTAATTTCAGAGTGTCGCCGCATTTCGCTTCATCGATTGCGTTCTGTAAATTGTCATTCTCTCGAATGACCCGGACTTTGCCCGGAGCTGGAGTGTCCGCTAAACTGCTGCGAACGTAGACACGGGGAAGCTCGGCTGGACCATCAAAATCGCTCGCCGGGACAGATTCCGCACTGGCAACGGCGCCGCCAAATTTCACAACCAGAGTCAGCAACAAAATTACAAAGACGGAATGAGTACGTTTTCGAGAGATCATGGACTCTGTTTCCCCGCTATGGCCACGCTATCTTCTGTCGGAGTCGACACTGAAATCGATAATAACACTCCAAATTCCCGATGTTTCTTGGACTCGTTTCGAGGTCGGCCGATTTTCCACGCCTCTGCAAGGGTCCCAGAAATTGTTTCGTCCACGAGAAAGGATATGCTAGACTGCCTTACCGCGGTTGAAGGCCCCCCCCACAGTTAGTTTCGGAAAGACTTGCGGATAATCAAGCGAGGAAAAATGAAGAATATATTGCCTACTTTTGTCTCTTCGATGCTTTTGCTCGTGATGGTCACGTTTTCATCTGCACAACAGATTTACATTAGCAACGAGCCGCAACGAACCTTGGAGAAACTAGATTTGGCCTCCGGCTCGATTACTACTTTGTACGAGATCGGTGCTGAACCGGATGACTTGGTTGTGAACTCGCAAGGCCAGCTGATTTACTCCATACCGTTGCCGACTCTAGGACAGGTTTGCCTATGGGATCCCATCACAGGTGTCAATAGAGTTTTAGTCAGCGGGCTTAAGTATGCCCGTGACTTAACGATCGAGCCTGGCGGCACGAGTATGCTGATCAGCCAGTACACACCGGGGCAGATTTTGCGCTTCAACTTCCTCACCGGGACAACGACAGTGTTAACGAAGAAGCTGGGTACTGCCGACGGTACCGCTTACGACGCCGCGGGACACTTATTTGCTGTAGCCAACCACAATACGGTTGTTCAGATCGATCCAACGACTGGTGCCGTGCTGAAGACCCTGGTGTTGGAACCGCATTTTTCAGTAAATGGCGGAGACGGTATGACCTACGATAACTACACTGGCCAGCTATGGATATCGCATGACGGAAAAGTGGGGGGCGTCAAGGAGGGCGGCCTGATAGAAGTTCCGACCGATCTTTCCGGATTCACGTTGTATCAAACAGGGAAGATTAGTAATCCGGATGGAATCAAGTCCGATGGGAAGGGCAATCTCTACATTGGGGCGGCGTGGACGGCGATCGAATATAATATTCCGACCGATACCATTACCAAGAATATTGTCGTCAAGGGCGCGGATGGCGTGTCTCTGGTTCCCGGAACTTACTAGCTCAGCAAAGCGGGAATATCGTGGGTTCCCGGAGACTGGCCGTCTCGGGGAAGCACATTCTTATGACAGGTTCTAGTTGTTTCCGACTTGGTTTTGTCGGCAGCTCGTTCGAAGTACAACTTTTTTCCCACCTTGAGTCCAAGCCAATTCCAGAAAAATGTTTGCTAGCATGAAGACGGCGTTGATCTCGCGAAAGCGACCAGCAGGTACTGACCCGATAACGGGATAAGCAAGGGGCGGATGGATTTTATAATTCTCAAGGATTTTCCTGCTCCGAATGTCGAGCGGATGTGGCGGGATTGCCTGAGTCACGTCGATTTTCCATCCCACTACAATGCCCCAGAATATTTTTTGGTGCCGTTGTGGGCTGGCAAGGAGCCATTCGCCGTACTCGCCGTTGATGGTGATGCAGTGGTCGGAGTCGTGACAGGCTTGCAGGTGAATGGATACGTCGCCTGCGGCCTCGCCTCCCGCCCTCAGATCAGTGTTAATACAGAAAAAGATGTAGCGGCCACAGTGGATGCTTTGGCGCGGGGATTATTGTCCTGCGCCCCTTCGGCAAGGTTGATTACAGTTTACACTTGGTCGACTTTGGAACTTCCAGCGTTTCGCGTCCATGGCTTCCGGCGGCGCGAATTCCAAGGTACTGTCGTGCTGGATCTTACCCTGGGCTCCGAAGCTCTCTTCAAACAGTTTTCCAAGGATCGACGGCGGAATATTCGGTTCGCGGAAAAAAACGGAATCGAAGTGTCTGTCGCTTCGACACCTGAGGATATTTCCGCAGCCTATGAGGTGTATGTGGCATGGCGGCAAACCGAAAGAAAAACCTTGCAAGGCGAGACCAGTACCTTTGAAGTCTTCGACCGCTCAGCACAGCTCAGCAACCGAAGAATGCTTCTGGCCCGAGTCTCCGGAAAGGTCATTGCAGTCAACATATTCCGATTTTTTCCGGGCGGACTGTTCGAGTCCGCAGCGAACTATTCCCTCGACGAATATTTGCACCTCAAACCGAACGACTTGTTACAGTGGCGCGGCATCGAATGGGCGTGCCAGCAAGGACTTCGCAGCCATTCTCTCGGAGGCGCTCATCAGTTTCTCAGAAGGTTCGGGGGGAAAGTTGTTCCGGTTATCCGTTATCGCAGAGACTGCACATGGATGCGCAAACATGACATGCATGAGAAAGTGCAGGATCTGGGCCGGAGAACGTTGAACAAGATGCCCCCATCACTCGCGAAGACTGTCCGCAGCGTTTTCAGAAAGGACGATTAGCGCCGTCATGCTGGACAGTGACAGCATGAGGTGCTGTCGCGACGCATAACTTAGTTAACCCCCGAAACAGCTTCTTCTATGGCCTCAATATCTGCGCCGGGATTTGTGCCGTCAGTCGCCCTCGAATAAGGGCTCGATGAAAGAAGAGAATAATCATGAGTGCTGAAGTTTAAGAAACCAACGGCTTGCGAGTCTTCCGGAAAGAAATTCCCCGCGGGCCATGTGGAGGGCGGGAACATGGCCGATGGTCCAATAATAACGTTGGACTTAAAGGTATATGTCCTGAAGCAATTGGAGAGATTGTTCAGGGGAGAAATGGAGGCCGAGCAGTTCGCTTTGCCGCCTCCGGCGGAGAATATGGGAAACTCGGCCGAGCTAACGACATTATTCGTAAAAACGAAACCATACATTTCGGGATTGTTTGTAGTATTTTCCACAGTAAAGAGGTAGGTGGCGGGAAAACCCGTGATGTGGTCAATAGTGACGTTGTTTAGAACATTGCGAGACCAGCTGTTCGCAATGTGCAAAAGCGTACTGTGCCCGACATAGCGGTTACCGTCGATGTCATCCAAGACCACGTCATGAATGCTGAAACGGGCACCAGCTTGCGCGGACGCACCCTTTTTAGTAATTGCGGTAGCAATCAGGAACCCTCCTGCCATGTGACCGATGGTGGAGTACCGAATCGTCACGTCAGTCACCTGGCAAACTGCGCACAGGTTCACATCGCTTCCTTTGCGGGTGAATCCTCTGGGCGTGAGGACGACGGCGAATCCATGCTGAGTGAATCCTCCCCACGTGTTCTCCAGTATGTTGGCCTCGAAGAGCACCCGTTGCGCATTCTTAAGCTCAAAGAGATTTTTAACGATGAAGGGATCCCCAGTTGTCCCTCCCACAAACCCGGCCTGTCCAAGTTGCCAGATGATGGGCTTGAACAAGTGGTTGCGACGAATCTCTATATCTGTCGGGGTCGTGGTTGAAGCGCCGCCGCCAAAAAGAATGCACTCACCAGCGGCCTCCAGGAAATTATTGACGATTTTGAAGGGGCCTCCGGCGAAGGTACTGCTGCCGCCGCCGATTGCTTGTGAATCAGTGCAGGTCCCGCTCAGTGCCGTGCAATGAAAATCGCTGAAGTAGGAATCTATGATTGCTGCGTTGGTGATTCCACTCAGCAGGATTCCACGCCGAGTCTCGTCTTGAGCCGTGCCGTGCACCCAGACACGATCCAAGAAGATATGGTCAGCCATCCCCTTCGGTAGTATCAAGTCGATTGCGGGGCCGCTCCCGACCAGTCGAGTAATTTCCAGACCGATGAGACGGTAATGATTTGCACCCGCCGCTAGAAACAGCGGACCTGAATCCCCTCGCTTAATTAGAACCAGCTTTGCCATAACATTGGCGGTCGTGACGCAGTGAAAGTCAGGACGTCCAGGCAAGGCGGGTACGCCAGCGTAACAGGGAGTCAGTCGTGTGCCCTCGGGAGGTAAAGCGCTATCTGGGGCGCCGGTGCGGACAAAAATCCAATGTTGATCGTCGCACGGTTTAGCGGGCAGCGTGAAATTGCCGGCGAACGACGCGCCGGCTTGGAGTTCAATGGTGTCTCCACAACTTGCATTGTCCAGGGCGCTTTGCAAGTCTCCCGCAGCACCTACGCGAATGGTGTGTCCCGGAGCGGGAGTGTCAGCTAGCGTTGACTGAATATAAACCCTCGGCAGCTCGGCAGGGCCGTCAAAGTTGCTGCCATTTTTCCCCTGGCAAAATGCATCTGTTGAACTGTTTAGCAGAAAGATTGCAAAAAAGAGGGCAGACAGCGCAAAGATTGTTGCAGATATAAGTGATCTCTTAACGCACGAACGAGGCGCAAAAACGGCTACACGGGGGAGCATGATTGCCTCCTAACCACCCGAGTCTAGACCGTGCTGGTAAGGCGGTAGAGATGCCATTGGTACGTGCCCCAAACCGATTAGGAAGTACACCTTCAGAGTGGTTGGACTGTTTCCTGTTTCAAATCGCGGGTCAAACGACAGGGGTTAGACGCCGCCTAATATCTCCCGGGGAGTCCTTGTTTTCAAGCTGAATTGTCCGTCTGCGAGTCAGTGCCGCGTGGCTTAGCCTTGCAGGTTACTTATCAGGTTACAAATGGGGAGTTACGAGATTCAAACATGTTTCCATCTACAAATCCCGCCGAAATTCAGTGACGGCAACAAGTGTCTCGCTGGCGAATTGCTCTGACTCTGACGGAAGATGCTCAATGTGCAATGCCCGTTTCGTCAATATGGCCCAAAGCAAACCAAGTCCATAAGTGAGCGCAGCCGCCAGTAGCTGGAGTGCCAGTTGTACATAGTTGTGAGGAACGAACCAGCGACGCATTAACAATAGTACTGCAACCATGGGGGAGCAGACGATCAACGGCAAGAGATACGCCTGCCCTAAAAAGCTAGTGACGCGAAAGCCTAATTTTGCACAAAGGTGTTGCGGCATAAAAAAAATCATCGAACAGGTCAACGGAATGGCGGTACCCAAAGCGTCGCCAACGATGCCGAACGGACGCACCAGCAAGACACTGAGGACTAAATTGACGACGCCTTCGATCAGGGTAACCTTCGCCCACACTCCGTGTTTCCCCATCCCAAACAAAATTTTGCCGGACGCCGCTTGAGCGAGCATTAAGGTATAGGGGATGATCATAATTACAAGTACGGGATAACTCGTGGCGATATATCGGGAACCAACCCAGACTTCAATAACGGACTTGCCTAGAATTATGAGGATGGCAGAGATCGGGAAAATAGTGAAGGCACAGAACCGGTTTCCGGCGATGAATATCTTGCGCAGGCGTTGCACGTTGCCCGTGGCGTCGGAATGGCTTGCCATAGGAACGAAGATTTGCGCGAAGCCGATAACGACTGCGTCGGCATAATCGGCGATGCGCGCTCCTATATTGAAGTACGTAATTGCGGCTGCGGAAAGAAAAGCGCCTATCACTATCTCATCGGTTTTAAATTTGAGACGAGAGGCGATGACAACCAGAAAAGTTGTGCCGCTGTAATTCGCTATCTGCCGGAGCATGGCGCGGTCGACATACTGCAAGCCGAAAGGCACCGGCTGAATTCGAAGCGCAATCCAGCCACGAACCATCGAGCTCAACAAGGGCAAGCTGACCGTGACGAATGCGATCGTCAACAGCCCACGCCCATGCTCCAGAGCAGTAACGATCAGCGCAACCCGCACCAGCGTGGAGACGATTTCGGTCCAGCTCAAGACATAAAATTTCTGCAAACCCTCCAGAAAGCCGCCAGCGATGCCCAATGGAAATCCAAGCGCAACTGAAGTCCCCGCCATCAGCAGCATCCGACGGGCGGTTGATTGGAACTCGGCCGGGATGTTAAACAACCGGTCAACATAAAAATAACCGGTCAGCGTAATCAGCATGGTTAAGGCGCCGACACACGTATATCCGAATAAGCTGGAGTTGATGAGGCGGGCAAGCTCCGTCTTGTCGTTCGTAGCCGAGAATTTGGAAACGTATCTAACAATCGAAGAACGAATCCCGAGATCAAATAGGCCGAACTGCCCGGTAATCGAAAAAACCAGCACCCAAATGCCAAAAGCCGAATCTCCCAAGCGATGGAGGACGAAAGGGGAAAGAAAAATTCCACTGACTATGGTGACGCCTAGAGAAAACCAGCTGGAGCTTACGTTCCTGAAAATCTGAATTTTGTCCAGTTTGCGCATCTGTGAGACTGACCCGATCGTTCGCTTAAAGACTCTCCGCGGTCGAATTGATTAAAATGCAAAACTCGAAACTTAAATGACGGAAACGGCAATCGTGACGCGTCAAGTTCGGGGGGAGTCCGAAAGTTGAAACAGGGGCTCATGCAGAGGCGCGGCGGAACTCGGTTCGGAACTTAGGATTGAGGTGCCTGATTTGTATCCCAAGCGGGTCATCAGCGGGCTCCAAGCGGACTCAATCTCTGCTATCGCTGTAGTTGTCAATTTCGATCTCCACTTCCCCGGAACCGCGGAACCAATAAATGGGACATCCGGGCGTTTTCCCTTCGTGGAAATCCATTCCTTCCCTTCAGTCCCTTCCAGGGCGCGCATCCGATCCGAGGTGCTTCGTTCTGCTGCGCAGCGGAGTAGTTCTGGACTTGGATCGATCTTAAAGAAAACCGCCATTTTGGCAAGCTCAACTTCGGTGTTCCCAATAAGATCCTCATACCTGAGCAGTAGAAAGTTGGGTTGCCCGTACCTCGCGGCCACCCACGTTCCAACATTTTCGGCCCAAGTTCCCCAACTTGCCGAACTTAGCCGTCCATGGACGAAATCACTAACGTACTGGTCCAGCGAAAATCCATCGGGAATATACCGGTATTTTCGCGAAAAGTCGTAATAGGAGACTGCAACATCGCGCGGGTCTCGAACAATGTAAATTACGTTCTTGTAGCGATGATCGAAGTATTGATGACTCTTGACGACGCGAGGGGTCGGAATCCGCTTCATGTAGCGGTTCGATTGCGCCTCAGCATCTGGGATTAGCTGCTCGATGTTAGCGAAGGTTACGACTTGCTTAGGGTGCAGAAGATTTGCCACCAGAAACCGTGTCCAGGTGTTGCCTGATCGCGGGTAGGAAACGATAAAAGTGTCATCGCGGCGCACTGCCATCGACCGACCGGCCACGTCGGTCCCCAAAAGATACTTCAGTATTCGGGTCGCGCCATAAATCATCGAATCATCCTGCTGAGGTGAATATCCCCGCTCTGGAATTGTGCCTTACGACCGCTTCAAACCGAAGCTGATAATTCGGGGATGTCATTAACCTATAGGGGGCGTCCACGCCCCCGGTAATCTCACCGAGAGAGTCGTACACCCTACTCGATTGGTCAGTGGCGAAGTTCTTCAAGAGCCGTACCGTCACGTTGACTGGAATTTGAGTCGGAATAGAGTTCATATCCAATCCGTTCCATTAATGGTCCCCATGCGGACTGGATTTCTGCAACCGCGTTTCTTGAAAGAACTGTTTTCCCTTCGCCCGATCGGGCGGAGCGAACGAAGGGAATCTCCTGCCGCGTACCTTTCGATTGGTGCCATTCATTGCCTTGAACCTTCTCGAGGCTTCGCATCTCCTGCGCTGAGCTACGTTCCACAGCTTTCGCAATTCGTTCGGGCGAAGCATCGATGGCCAGAAACGAAGCTATTTTCGCCAAAGCCGGGCCGGTCTCGCGGAGCATATCCTCGTAGCGCAGGAACAAGAAATTAGGATCGCTTTGACGCATGGCCAGCCAACTTCCAACATTTTGCGCCCAGGAGCCCAAGCGCTGGGGACCCACAGCTTCTCCAGCAATGAAGCGACTAACGAAATGGTCCAGCAAATAACTGTCCTCGATGATGCCGCGCTTGCGTTGAAAATGAAACAAAGAAACCACAACGTCCCGCGGGTCGCGAACGACATAGATGACCCGCTTGTAGTGTGGACGGTATGCTTCGTGGCAGTTGATGACACGCGGCCTTGGCATTTCGCGAAAAAACCGCGCCGGCATCACATCGAAGTGCGGCACTAACTCCGGGATGTTTAGAAAATGAACCTGCTTGTCGCTGAAGAGCAGGTTACCTACCAGAAAACGGGTCCACGTGTTTCCCGATTTCGGATACGCGATGAGGAAAGCATCATCCGGAAAAACTGGGAGATCGGAGCCTGGCGGACGTTTACCTGCAACGAGCCTAATTCCCGCTTTGATCTTGCGAATCATATCTTCCCTTCTCTCCAATTATCTGAAAGCCGACGGTAGGTACGTCCGCCATAGGCATAAATACGCAATCGGCGGACGCCAGAATGCTAGGATTTCATATCGGCGCATTTATTTGTATGGGGGTGGAGACACTGTCACAGTTACTCATCAGCTTCTTGCGACGCATCCGACCCAAACGGATTAGCGCACGTTCATAGAGTGGGAGCAAGCGTCGAAGGACGCCGGGCATTATATACAAAGCTAAAACCGCAGAACGCATTTTCCAGTTATCCTTGAGAACAATGGCACGCTTGGCGACTTCTCTTGCCTTACGATATTCTCCAGCTTGGAGGAACTGCTTCACTAGGTCAGTGTCACACTCGGCCTCGGTCTTCCTGACAAGGGTGCCGATCAGTTCTCGTTGCGCCGTGGAGATCTGTAATGTCGAAGATGTCTTCTCGTAAACTTCGATACGCGCTTTTTTCATCGTATAGCGGTTTCCCGACAGACTCTCGGGCGAAAGCTTATGAACAACGTGTAGTCCAGGGTGATAGTCCATCCGTGCGCCTTGAAACGACATGCGCAGCCATAGATCGAAATCCTCACAACATCGAAAGCGCTCGTCGAAAAGGCCGCCCTCGATGAGAGCCTGGCGCGACGCCACGGTTGACGACGTACCAACGGTGCACTCCTCAGTCAAAAGCTTCTCGAAGGTGACTGGCCGATGTTGAGGTTCCAAGCCGAAGGCGTGCCCTACTCGAACGCCGTCCCGCACCAATACAGAATCGGCATACACCAAATCGAGAGAGGGATTATTGAGGAGCATTGCCATTTGTTCAGCCAAATGATCCGGAAACCAAGTATCGTCGCTGTCAAGAAAAGCTACGTATTTGCCCCTGGCCCGCAAAATACCGGCATTGCGGGCGCCACTCGGGCCACGGTTCGCCTGCCTGAAATATTGAACGCGCGACTCAAAGGGCCTTAAGGCGCTCTCCAATGCTTCTGTGTCTGGTGAGCCGTCGTTTACCACAATGACTTCGAAATCCGTATAGCTCTGCTCCAGGATCGAGTTTAGGCAATTCGCGATCAGGGCGGCAGCATTGTAGGCGGGAACTACCACGCTTACACTCGGGATTTTGTTGCTTTGTTTGACTTCCATGCGATCCAGGATATGGGCGTCTGGTCGAGGGGGTCCAGACGACTCAATTGTAGGGGAACTGGAATATCTCTGCAAACACTTGTACTCGTCCAGTAGATTGGTGACACTTTCATTCCTTTCGTTGAGATAGGATCTGGCGCAAGAATTGTTGAGGGGTTAGGTAGGCCAAGGACTGGTGAGGGCGGATGGTGTTATAGATTTTTTCCCAGTGGCGGAGTTCGCGATTGAGCTTTTTCATTTCGAGCGAGCAGTGGGTGACTTGGTAAAACTCTTCGGTATGGGTGCGGTTGGCGCGTTCCACGGCGCCGTTGAGTTTAGGAGAGCGGGGAGGCAGCACGAACAGGTGCAATCCACGCTGCTGGCAGGCCTGTTCGAAGTCGGCGGCGAACTCCGAGCCGCCATCGACTTGCAGGGCGCGGATGGGAAACGGCATGCGGTGCTGCAAAGTGTCAAGGAACTGAGTTGCGGCTTGCGCAGTGGCGCGAGGGTGGGCCTGAATGACGTCCCAGCGCGAGACGACGTCGCGGGCGGTGAACTGTTTGAAGTTCACGCCAGGGATAAGACGGACATCAACGGTATCGACCTGGACTAGGTCGCCGGGGCTGCAGACCGCGTACTGCTTGGGTTTGCGCACGGCGTAGGGACGGGGACGCAAGGCGCGACGCGACCCCGGAACTCCGCTGCGGAGAGGTTCGACGAGCCGGCCCTGCCGTTTCAAAGAGCTCAGAATGCGGCCCAGCATGGAAGTCGAGATGGCAATGTTTTGCTTCCGCAGCAGCACCGCCAGCTTGTCCTTGCCCCAGCGGGGAAACTGCAACCGCAAAGTCAAAACCTTTTCTGCTAAGTGAAAAGACCAAGTCGGCTGGCGGCGGTGGTGGGGACGATGACTGCGCGCTTCCAGGGTGGTCAAATCCATGGGCTCATAGCGCTTGAGCCACCGGTAAAAGGTCTGGCGCGAGATTCCAAAATGACGGCAGGTCAGGGCCACGTTTTTGGTTTTGCGGTAGTTATCCATCCAGGACAGGCGAACCAGTGCCGCCCGGCTCAGTTCCACCCCGATCGTCGCTAAACCCGCCGATCGCGGTGGCTTTCCGTTCCTAGGTTGCATCGAAACACTCTACCTGAGAGTGTCACTAATCATTCTGAACGAGAACAGCACTGTGCGCTGGCGCGTATATTGCCCTGTCCAAAGCGTAGGGGCGTAAGGGCACGACCACTTTTCTGCATAGTATACTGTCTCCTTGTCAGCAGCCACACAACGCCAGCGGTCGCCAGTATTCATTGTCGGTTGTCACCGCTCGGGGACGAATTTACTCTACGACATGCTCCTTTCTGCTGGAGGCTTTGCTATCTATCGGGGATATGTGCCGGTTTACAAGGCCCTTCTTCCGCGATTCGGAAGTTTGAAACAGTACGAGAATCGAAAAAAAATTATAGAGGTTTGGCTACGGAGCAAAGGCTTTCGCAGGTCCGGACTAGACGCCGGACAAATTACAGCCAAGGTGCTAGAAGAATGCAAAAATGGTGGAGATTTCATTCGAGTCATAATGGGTGAGATCGCAGGTAATCAGAACGCAGCCCGTTGGGCGGTGCTCGATGGCGACAATGCTCTTCGGATGGAACGAATTAAGACTGAGATTCCAAACGCACTTTTTATTCACATCATACGGGATGGCCGCGATATCGCATTATCGTTGAAAAAAATGGGCGGATTTCGACCGCTGCCTTGGGACCGAAATTCAAGAAGCCTGGAGGCGACGGCGCTGTATTGGGAATGGATGGTGCGAACGGCCCAAAAATACGGAAGCCGCATTGCGTCGGATTACGTCGAAGTGCACTACGAGGATTTGGTATCGAATCCGGAGGTCGCGCTCAACAAATTGAGCGAGTTCCTGGATCATGACTTAGACTATGAACGCATCAAACGCACCAGCCTTGGCACGCTGAGCGAATCGAATTCGTCGTTTCGAGACAAAACTGGTCGAGAGAAACCTGAACAGGAGCATACCGCGCCGATGAATCGTTGGAAAACACGACTTTCGCGGGAGGAAGTCACCGGCATAGAGAAACTTGTCGGTAGATGCTTGAACGATGTGGGATATGGATTAAGCACTCCGGAGGACGAGAGAAGGCCGGGTCTCGCGGAGAAGTGGATGCGCGCCACTTACCTTAGTTATTTTAATACGAAACTCTGGCTGAAGGTGAGTACGCCATTAGGCAGAATGGCCAGTCTAACCGAATTAGAGCTCACAGATCAGGCTACCTAAGCCGAACGTCGATTGAAGGCTCTTTGGTGATCGCCTGACTTTCGCATTCTCATCCGAACGCATCTCCGATGAAACGGCAACCCTCAGCAGTCCTTCGAAATATAACCCGCTCTCGCGAAATTCTTCGTTGCATCGGGGAGACTAAACAGTGGTTGCCTGTGACACTGGCCTACTTGGGATTGAAAGATCTGAGTTATCCCTTTTCGCTCAAGATCCGAGGCATCGCCCCGGTCGAACTGAAAGAAGATGGTGATTTATTGGCCTTCTGGCAGATCTTTTTGCGGCGCGTATACCCCGTCCAGAGTATTGAAACACTCATCGTCGATGCTGGAGCCAACATTGGATTTTTCACTTTGTTTGCTGCCAGGGAATCGCCGCACGCCAAAATTTATTCCATTGAGCCATTCCCCGAAAGCTATGAACGGCTTTGCCACAACGTCAAGACTAATCGGCTTGACGATCGGGTTACTTGCCTCAACTGTGCGCTTGGCAGAAGTTCGGAGACTCGAATGATGGAGCTCTCAGGAACTCGCAGTCAGGCCCGCCGAGTGGTCGCCTTTGATGAAGGTAACAGCGGGGATGCCACTTCGGTATCCACTAAGACGCTGGAACAGGTGTTTGAGGAGCAGGAGATTGCGAGGGTCGACCTATTGAAGATGGACATAGAAGGGGGTGAATACGAAGCTTTCTTTTCCACGCGAGGCGAGGTGTTACGACGCATCCGCTCGATCGCACTCGAATATCACCCAGAACGTCGAGAACTACTTGAGCAGTGAAATGTTGCGATACCTGGTGGACGCTGGATTCACCGTAACTCGCGATATACGGAATAACAAGGGGTTTGGCATGGCCTACTTGAAGCTCAATGTCCGCCCAGCCCCGAGGTGAAGAATTTTGTGGTTCAGACTTTAGCCTGAACCGATCCTCTGAACGGACCCGATTAACAGTTTGCTTTCAGTCCCTGTCGCTCTTCAGCTTATTGGCAAGTTTCCTGATCTCTTCTTCGCGTTTGACGTTCACGATTCCGTTCTCATCATCGTAAAGGCTGTCGTGCAAAAGGTTCAGGAGCTTAGCCTTTAGTTTCGAACGTTCCAAGATCGCTCTAGGAACGTGGACAGCATGGGGCTGCGGTTCGGAACAGGTTAGAGAGCTCCCAAGCAGCGGAGTCTTGAGACTAGGCTCTGGTCCTGATGGTGCAGCCAATACTTGTGCGCTAACGACGGTAGAAGCAAGAACGATAAGCAGAGTAAAGCTCGCTTTGGCCACATCTCTACCTCCTCTGTTTTCAGACGGGAATAATTCATGCTGTTCCCATCGGCAAACAAAAGATGAGGCTTGAATGATAGTGGTTGGTCGCTAGAGTAATTCAGTGTCAACCCTACTGTTTCGACAGTATGTAAGAGGAGAGTCGAGAACGGATTGTCAGCTTTGGCCGCCGGTCCGGTGGAGCATCGTGGCACGGATTCGATCATAGGCGGAGTTACCCAACAAATTCCTAGCGGTCTCCCTCACACTGTTAATTAGCCTCATTTGCCCGAGTCCTTGGCCGCGACAGATGGCCGCAAAAGTTTTCAGTTGGGTGCCTCGCATGACAGGCACGCGGCCGAGAGCAAAAGGATCGGTCGAGACCGAGTTCGCATGGGTGCGACTCGTGGCAAGTGTTAAATATCCTGATTCTTGGGCGATCTTTACGGCGCGATCGTCCCAACGGCCTCCCGGGCAGGAGAAGTGATTTACCTTGCGTCCGGTTATTTCTTCGAGCCGGGATTTTGCGTCCCCGATCTCCTTTTGGAGTGCTTTCAAGCCAAGGTCTGTCAGATAGGGATGAGTCCAGGAATGGCATCCAATTTCGAAACCCTGATCGCTCAACTGCTGTAACTGGCTTGCAGACATGTAACCAGGCTTGCCGAGAAATCCAACCGTGATATAGAAGGTTGCTCCGAAATTCGCTTCTTTTAGCATCTGGGCGGCGCAGAGCAAATCGGTTTCGCAGCCATCGTCAAAAGTGAGCACGACTGTCGGTGACTCGGGTTGAGAGAATGCGTCCGACACATTGACTGCGCGCCATCCGTCAGCGTGAATGAGGTTGATCTGATTGCGAAAATCGTCGCGAGTGACCACGTAGCGAAGATATCCAGGCTCGGATTGGCATAGTGCACGCTCCGGAATCTCAAGCTCGTGATACATCAAGAAGACCCGCTTTGGGCCTACCATTAGAAGTTCCTCTAGGACCTACATTACTGACGGAGCGCGCTCTGGGGATATTCTTTCAGCAACGAGAGCATTTCTTCCCGAAGATGTGGGCCGGTTGCAATGAGGCCTGAGAGCAGGGGATTTCTATTATTGCAAAGCAGGCCGACGTTTTCGAGCGTTTGTACATACCCGCCAGCGCTGATAACTAGCGCGGCGCCCGCAGCAACATCCCATTCGTTTTTCGGGGTCAAAGTGAAAGTAGCGTCCGCCAGTCCGGCGGCCACGCGAGCCAGTTTGTAAGCAACCGAGCCCATTGGTTGAACCTTAAATGGGGCTTCTTTAAACGCTTCCCACTCTCCTCGTTTCATTTCACTTCGGCTTGCCAGGACCAGGGCGCCATCCAATTTTGTGCGCTGACTCGCACGCGCCGGCTTGCCGTTGTAGGTGACACCGGTCTGAAGTGACCCAACAAATGTTTCTCGCGTTGCCGGATTGCAAATTCCTCCCGCGATCGGTTGGCTGTCTTCCACCATTGCGATGGAAATGCAAAACTCCGGAATCCCTTTGACGAACTCGCGGGTCCCGTCCAAAGGATCGACGATCCAGATTCGACTTTTATCCAACCGGCTAAGATCGTCGGCGGTTTCCTCGGATAGCCAGCCTTCGTCATCGCGAAGAAGCTCTTTGCGAAGAGCAGCGTCGACCAAGCGGTCAGCCTCGGTTACCGGATCGTGTCCCTTTTTGTATTCTGTTTCGATGTCGCCCGGGGTGAACCGACTGAGAATAGTGCTTGCTGATTCCAGTGCTGCCTCGATGCGCTGCAAAGTTTCTGAATTTAGTTTGTTGTCCATGATTAGTTCTTAAGCCCACAACATCCTGGCGCCCGTGGCCAAAAGTATCACGCAAAGAATTCGACGAAGCCAGAGCACCGGGACGCGAGTGCTCAATTGCGATCCGATTAGGCCGCCAGGAATTGATCCAATCAGCAAATAGCCTACCAGTCCTGGGTTAACGTTTCCGAGGCGATAATGCATCAAGCTGGTTACTCCGGTGAGGATCACAGCGTGGACGATATCGGTCCCGACCATGACTTTCGGCGGATAACTATAGAAAAGAAGCAACAGCATCATGATGATGCTGCCTGAGCCGACCGAGGTCATCCCGACTAAAAACCCCGCAACCAAACCGATCACAAGCATACCCAGGAAAGACTTCGCAGTCGGAGGCCGGTTAGCTACGCTATTTTCGATTCGGCGCTGCAGCAGCAATAGTATTGGGATAAAAATCAGCAGGACGCCGATTGCAGTCTTGATGAAGTCGTTAACTCCCGCGCCATAGATGTGGCGAAGATGAGTCAGGAAACTGACGCCCACGATGGATCCCGGCACGCTTCCCGCAGCCAAAGCCAGTACTACCTTCCGGCGAACTGTTCCTTTGCTTAAGTGCACCCAACTGGAGCCGATTTTCGTAACGAAATTGAATACTGCATCGGAACCTACGGCAATAATGGCCGGGACATGCAGCACAAAAATTAAAAGAGGCAGCAAAAGAACACCGCCTCCGAGCCCGGTCAGGCCGATCAACGTCCCTACTCCAAAACCTATTAAGATCTTCAGCGCGATCAACATGGCAGATGAACTCTATCGCAATCGCAGTAGTGCATGCATCATGCGCGGGCGCTGTCGATTCCGATGAAGCCCTCCCGCTCCAGATGCAAGAAGATCTGTTGTGCCGCTTCTTCGGCGGTGAGGTCGGCGGTGTTGATGACAACTTCCGCGTCCTTGGGCTCCTCGTAGGGATCTGAGATACCGGTAAATTCCTTTAGAATTCCCGCCCGCGCCTTCGCGTAGAGGCCTTTTCGATCCCGTTGTTCGCATGTTTCCACCGAGGTGGAAATGTGGACCAGAATGAAGCCGCCGTAAGGCTCGATGATGCTTCTGACATGTTTTCTGGTGGCATCGTAGGGAGCAATCGGAGCGCAGATCGCAATGCCGCCGTTCTTGGTGATCTCCGACGCGACGTATCCAATGCGACGGATGTTGATATCGCGATGTTCCTTGGAAAACCCCAACTCTGAGGAGAGATGCTTGCGAACCAAGTCTCCATCGAGCAACGTGACCGGACGTCCGCCTGCTTCCAAAAACTTTGTGAGCAGGATATTGGCGATAGTCGACTTTCCAGAACCAGAAAGGCCGGTGAAGAAGATGGTTACTCCCTGGCGATGACGCGGCGGATAGCTGTTCCGCAACTCCTGCACGACCTCGGGATAAGTGAACCACGCCGGAATCTCGGTGCCTTCGTTGAGACGCCGCCGCAGTTCTGTTCCTGAGAGATTCAGCACGCGCGATCCCTTTGGAACTTCGTCCTCTGGAACATACCGGTCTTGGTCCTCGAGGAAAACCATCATTTGAAACGGAACCATCTTCACGCCCATTTCGGGTTCATGTTTGTTGAACAATTCCTGAGCGTCGTACGGACCATAAAATGGCTTTCCCTCGGCGTCATTGCCAGGACCTGCATGATCGCGGCCGACAATGAAGTGAGTAACGCCGTGATTCTTGCGGATCAGAGCGTGCCAGATCGCCTCGCGTGGACCACCCATGCGCATGGCTAGAGGAAGCATCGCCAGCTTGGCGGTTCCTCCGGGATACTTCGACATCAGCAACTGGTAGCAGCGGGAACGGGTGAAATAGTCAACGTCTCCCGGTTTTGTCATACCTACAGAGGGATGAATCAGCAGATTTGCTTCAACATTCTTGGCCGCGCGAAATGTCAATTCGACGTGGGCGCGGTGCATCGGATTGCGGGTCTGGAACGCCACAACCCGCCGCCATCCCAAACGGGCAAATTCAGCACGAAGCTCGGCAGGAGTAAGCCGCAAACTCTTGAAATCGTAGTGAGAGGGAGCCTGTAAACCCTCAACTCGCCCGCCCACATACCAGGTGTTCCCTTTGTTCAGAAGGTAATCGACCCCGGGATGTACTGTGCTGGTCGTGCCGAACACGGCTTTGGCCTCGGCTTCGCGGTCCGGCTGCCAGACTTCCTCGACATGCAAAACCCCAAGCATCACTCCCTCGGGATCGCGCAATGCGATTTTGCTTTGACCGGGTTTCAACGATTTGGCAAATTCTTCTTTAACATCCAGCGTTATTGGAATGGGCCAAAGCACTCCGTTGGCGAGGTGCATCTTGTCGCGTACGCCTTCGTAGTCTGCTTTCGTCACGAACCCGCGCAGCGGCGAAAACCCGCCGCTCATCAGAAGCTCAAGGTCACAAAGTTGGCGAGGTGTAAGGTCCCAGGACGGCCACTCTCGTGACTCCGCCTTGAGTTCTGCCGCTCTTTCAGGTTGAGCTGTCAGATCAACTAATTCACCGCCATGCGGCGGAATAAGGTGGCTAGTCGAAGCGGTCAACAATCTGAACCTCCATTGAATTTAGTGGGACTTAGCTATGGCACAGGAACTTTTAGGCGAACCGATTGCGAAAACGGCGGCATTGGGGAATTCATCGACGCCAAGCCAGCGACACCAAGCCGGGCGACACTCTACTGTATCAGGATCGGAACAAAATCCCATGAGCCGACGCATCTGCTCTTCAAACACTTTAGTGCAGTTCAAATTAAAGCGGTGTTCTTTCGGGGGCCGTTGCAAACCGGAGGTAATGCGCTGTTTTTGTCTCGTTAAGGGAATGGTAACCCAAGAGCAAAATATTGTCAGAAAATAAAACGCTGCCGCTATAGTGCTGCTGAGAATTGCAAGATTTGGACCCGCCTGGTCCTGGACCAGCCTGGTCCTGGACCCGCCCGAAGTGATAAATAGCTGATAACAATCATAGGACGTTGCCATGGACTGAGCCGGTCACTATTACGAAGGAAACCCCGTTAGAAGGCGATGGTCGGCTATAATATTTGAAGTCGGCGAGGCCAGAATTGGCGGGAATGCATATGAAGTATTATTTCCTCTTATCAGCTGCTTTACTCATGGTCGTCTTGCCCTGCGCATCCGCGGACAAGAATGCTGACCCCTATAGCCATGCGCACCCACATCACACGGGAGAACAGACCAAGAAGACTCATCGTGCACAGCCAAACCAGTCATCCACAGCTAACGAAAACGCTCAACTTGCTAAGTTAGAACGGCAAACGGCGCAAATCCATTCGACTCCCGCTCCAAAAACCCCGAAGCCGAGCATTCCAACTAGCAAGCCGCAACGGAAGACGGGCGCAGGAGAGTCTATGAATTTCACAAGTCACCCGCAGAAACAACACCCTGCCACTGCATCGGCTTCCGGGCACGTTGCGAAAAACGGAATTCCACGCTGATTGTTTAGATAGAAATTCTTTGCGTCTACGGGGAATCGTGTAAATCCTGCGCGGAAATTCCCGTATAAGGAATTTTTGACACAAGTGATTGTGCTTAATCCTTCTACTTGTATTCGATTGCCTCGGACTCACTGCCGACTATTCGGCGCAGCCCGGCATTTTGCTTGGCTCCGCGCAAGCTCTGTCTCGTTTAGATTCTCGATTTGCAACAAGGAAGCCGGAGTCTTCGTTCGTAATTTCCCATGTGTTTAAGGGACTTTCAGCGATCAGTGCCTGCTCGGAGATCCGCAACTCATTCATAATAAGTCCTTCAAACTGGCCTTCATCGCAGGCCGCCGGCGGTTACAGGAATGAAGAATTCATTCACAGTTTCGTCTGTGATTCCCTGTGAAAATCGCACAAACATGGCCCCGAGGATGCAGACAAAATACAAAGAACCACTCAGAAGTTTCACTCTTCGCTCGGCGGTCTCAGCGTGTCTTTAAAGGGGCTGCCGTGCGGTACTGTCTTGTTTAGCGTGGCATTCTGCTTTAGGGGGACTTTCATGAAGGAAGCATTTTTTCCGCTGGCTCCGCGGGAGCAGCAGATCGCCGAGCTCCTGCTCCAAGGCTGCGAGAACGATGAAATCGGCAAGAGACTCAAAATAGCGAGGCGAACTGTGAAGGCGCACTTCAATCGCCTGTTTGTTCGATTTGGAATCACGACCGGAATTAAGCGAGTAAAGCTTGCGACACTTTTATATAGGAGGCAATTATGTTTAGAGGCGAGCGTTACGGAAAACGAGTTCCAAGCGCCAGGGAACATCGAGTTATTGAGCTCGTGGCCCAAGGCTTCAAGAACCGGGACATTGCAGACGCGATCGGAACTACAGAACACGTCGTCAAAAACTATCTCAGAGCCATCTACGACAAACTCGGACTCTGGAACCGGGTCGAACTCGCCCTCTGGTACGAAGCTCGCAGACACGAAAACTTGCTTCACGCCTGAGATTTTGGAGAAGTGGGAACGTAGAATCTTGAGTCTTGAACGGGCGTCGATCTGCTATAGCGACGTTAATTAGATGGAGCCAGGAAATCGGAGGCTGGTCTAATTGCAGGCTTTGCGATGGGCGGGCTCAAACTGGTCCATTTGCGCAGTGCGCTGCGTAGCGATTTTTCCGCCCTCCGTCTTTCCATAGAGGTCCGCGCCCGGACAGTAGTAGAGAGCGGTGTGCAAATCGACCCAGACTGGGGTGTCGGGATTGCCAAGATAGACGGGAGTGGCTGGGGCCTCAGCGATTCCCAAAGCCACCAACATCCTCTCGAAAAGGGTTAGCTGAGGAACTGATGGGTTTGGCGCCAGACCCGAGTTTTGGATTGGCGAAGTTCCCCAGCCTGAGAGCACTACGATTAGTAAAAGAGCCGCGCCTGCCAGATAGAAATTGGCCCGACTAACTCTCCACTGATGCCGTAACCAGTTTTCTGATGAAGCGCCCTCCGGCAGCCATTCCAAACGAACTGGTGCAGCTAATGTTGGGGCCGCAGAGTGGACCAAATCATAAGTGGGGGTGGCCGGCCCACTTTCGGGTTGATCAGGTTCGGACAACTCAGCGGCTGGTGCGACATCAGACGCCGGTTGTTCGATATTTTTCTCCAGGTCCCCGGCGATGTCGTCCACTGGTTCAGCGCTCTTGCGAGCCTGATTCATATACCAGAGCGAAGCCCATTTACTCTGCAAGGGCCCATCAGGCCTGCTGGTGCGCTCGGTGCCGCAGTTGCCACAAAAGGATTCGTCTGAAGCCAGAATCTGACCGCATCCACGACATGGCATCGTTTCCAGCGAGACGAGTTCTGCAGAAGCCGGAGCAGGAGGTTCGATCACCGGCATCTCGGGAATTTCGTGCATCTCCGTTGGGGCAACCACTTGAGCTTCGGATGAGGTTTGAACGGCGTTCACCGGCGCTATCGCCTGTGGCGGCGACTCTAATTGTTGATCCGTACGTGGAACGTCCCGCACTTCGACTGAATCGGCGACATGTGGTTCAGCGAAATTTTCTTGCACGTCCAGCTGCGGTGCACTCTGGGGCTGACCGGCTTGGGCGATAATCTCCTTAACCAGGACAGCCATAAGTTCGCAGGTCTGCACATCTTCTTCCCGGAAAGCGTTCGGAACTTTGAAACGCGCTTCGAGAACACCAACAACGCTATTTTCGTAACTAACTGGGACGCCGATAAAAGACCCGACACCGGCTTTATTGCAGACCGCAAAAAGCATCCTTGGTTCATCTTCGGTGCGAAGAGATTGAAGGGTCAGCCCGGTACGGAGGCAATAGGAAGACAGACTGGAATCACTCGGCGCGCGCAATCCAATTTCCCGGGCAGCCGTTCCATTCGCCGCGAGGTAGATAATTTCGTCGTTGGTGGCTATTCCAATGGCGACGCCGCTGGCTCCGGTAAATCTCTGCACCCGGTCAGCGATAAGTTTGGCATTCTCAACCAGACCGTAACGGCCTGAGCGGATGAGCCTCTGCATTCTTATAAATTCGGAGAGAATCTCCGGCGAATGAAACGACTCGCTGTGCTGTTGTAAGACGTAGGCTGCGGCGAGCAGTTGTTGAAACGAGGCTTCGTCCAGGAGCTGTTTACGCGGCGAATTGATCAGCTGTTGCGTCAAATATGCCCCGCAACCATGGCGTTCTTAGATGCCAAGTTGTACTTATTCTAATGCAATTGGCTGCCCAAAGGCCCTGTCTCAGAGCCCCGATTTTTTGTTTTTCCGTGGGGGAAGCCTGATATCCGGCTATGATCTCGCGGCCTAACTTGCTGCATCGGAAGCATATACGACGACCATCCCTGCGAAAGCGGGGAAAGCCATTAGAAGGTAGGAGGAGGGTCAGATCTTGGATCGACCTGGCATGTTGAACCTCGGCGCACAGTGTGAAAATGTTTTCACTTTTGCCTTTTTGGAGGTCACCAGCGTCGCGAGGGGGATTATGGGAGGGCCCGACTTCAGTCGGGCCGTAGGTGCCGAAAGTCAATTATCGGCCCGACTGGAAGTCGGGCCCTCCAGTCCTACGAAGTTGCAGTCGAAAGTTCTGGTGAACTTGTCTTTGCTGCCGGGAGATCCGGACTGAGGAAAAAATTAATCGACGGAGTAACTATGAGCGACAAGACCATCGAAATGATAACTCCGCCGATTACGGCAATCGCTAATGGCTGCAACATCTGTGAGCCGGCACCGAAAGCAAATGCCAGCGGAAGCATTCCAGCAATCGTGGCCAGCGCGGTCATGACAATTGGACGCAAGCGGCGCCGGCTGGCTTGCAGCATCGAGTCTTCGGCGGAGAGCCCGTGGGCACGTAGTTTTTGGTCGGCGTCGAGCAACAGGATTCCATTTTTGGCGACGATGCCAATCACCATGATCATCCCCATGAAAGAGGACACGTTGAAAGTGGTTCCGGTGATCAAGAGCGCGATGAAGACACCCGAAGTAGAAAGAATCGCTGAAGCAAGAATGGCTATTGGCGCGGCAAAATCTCCGAACTCAAACAACAGTACGATGAACACGAGCAAGATCGCGAGGACTAAAACAAAAACTAAATCGTGGAACGATTTCTGCTGCTCCTGATACGTTCCCCCATATTCCACTCGAATGCTTGACGGCACGTGGAGGCCTTCCACCGTTGTCATTACAGCACTCATTCCGGTGCCGAGGTCGGTACCCTCGAATCGCGCAGTCACAGCGACGTTGCGCTGCAAGTTCTCGCGACGAATCTCTGCCTGTGGAGCCAACTCGGTGACGGTTGCCAGCGACCCCAGCGTTGCGGTTTTGCCGGTGGAGCTAGTGAGAAGCGTATCTTTCATGGCTTCCAGCGAAGCCCGGTTTGCAGCGGGAAATCGCACGCGAACGGTGTACATGCGGTCATTACTAATTATTGGCGTCGCTGAAGGCTCGCCTGACAATATCGCGGACGCATCCACCGCAATCTCTTCTGGAGTAAACCCAGCGCGAGCGGCCACAGAGGGATCGATCTGGAAAGTAACCGCGGGGCCGCTGATTGTGTTTTCAATGCCATCCAGGACGTCAACCGCCCCGGGAACCTTGCGAACAGCATCTCCGACCTTGGGAGCCCACTGTTCGAGCAGAGCCGCGTCCTGCGAAAACAATTTGATTTGCACCGGCTCTGGCGCGCTGGTCAAATCCCCAATCATGTCCTGCAGAACTTGAGTGAACTCGATATTTAGTGCGGGTTGCTGACTTGTGATCTGTACCCTCGCGGCCTCGATAATGTCGTCGATAGCCCGGCTCCGCTTTTGCTTGAGCTTTACGGTAATGTCTCCGGTATTAGCTTCGGTGACGGCCGCAAGTCCCAGTTGGAGCCCGGTTCGGCGCGACGTGCTTTCCACTTCGGGGATCTTGTGCAGAATTTGCTCTACTTGACTGACGACGCGGTCGGTTTCCGCGAGGGAACTTCCCGCTGGCATAATGTAATCGAGAACGAACCCACCTTCGTCCATTGCCGGCAATAGGTCCGACCCCGAGTAGCGGTAACAGACGTATGAAGCCGCAATCAACACAACTCCCAAGGCAACCAGCCACAATGGCCGGGCAACGGCACGGCGCAAGACTCGCTGGTGGAAGTTGACGATCTTCAGAAAGAAGCCACTAATCGACGCTTCTTCAGCCTTAAGCAGTTGATCCATTGATTCTTCATCTGATTCTTCATTAGAGGAAACATGTTCAGGTTCAAGAACGGACAGCTTCGATCGTTTTCCTTTGCCGATGAAGTACTGTGCCAGGTTCGGTGTCCACGTCAGTGCGAGGAAAAGCGAAGTAAACAACGACACAGCCATGGTTACCGCCAGCGCGCGAAAAAACGTTCCCGTAACTCCGGTTATCGAAATTAACGGTAGAAATACAACCACGGGAGTAACCGTCGAACCAATCAGCGGGATGGTGATTTCGTGCAGCGCGCTATGAATCGCCCGCAGACGCGATTGCCCGGCGCTTCGGTGCAAAACAATATTTTCGACGACCACGATTGCGTCATCGATAACTAAACCCACGGCGGCTGCGAGACCGCCCAAGGTCATCAGATTAAAAGTCTGATTCAAGAGCTTGAGCGCAATGAAAGTGAAGAGAATCGTGACCGGAATGACCAGGCCTGCAACAACTGAAGTTCCCCAATCCCGCAAAAACACTACCAGAATGATTGAAGCAAGGAGCACACCGAGCAGGATGGCGTCGCGAACGCTTTTGATTGAGTCTCCAACGATGATGGACTGGTCGTAGAACGGGCTCACTTGCACGCCCGGAGGTAGCGACTTCTGAAGGCGGGCCATCTCCGCGTGAACCTCATTCGCGACTTGCATCGTGTTGCTGTCCGGCTGCCGATTTATGTTCAGCAAAACAGCCGACTTCCCCCCGGCGGTCACGATGGTGTAAACGGGTTTCACGGCGGCTTCGACAGTTGCAACATCCCCAATGCGGACGGGAGTTCCGGCTGGAGTTGCTTTGATAACGGTGCGTGCAATCTGCTCCGGAGTCTGCACCTGGCCGCTAATAAGGCCCAGGACGAGTTGATGATTTTGCTCGAGCAGTCCCGGAGAATCAATCAGGTTGGTGCGACGCAGGGTATCGAGAATGTCTGTGACGGTAACGCTTGCGGTCAGCAGCTTGGCGGGGTCTGGTGTGATATGAAATTCCGGTTCTTGTCCTCCTTGGATGATTACCGTGGAGATGCCATCGAGCCGGTTCAATACTGGCTTCAGGTCGTAGGTCGCCATTTCCCAGAGCTGAGTCTGGGGGACGGTGTCTGAAGTGAGGCTGTAGCCCATGATTGGGAAGCTGGCGAAGGTCAACCGGTTAGCGACAATTTTGGCGGTGTTTGGCAGGTCCGGCTGTACACGCGAAATTTCTGCGTTTACATATTGCAGCGTCTGGAACATATCAACGTTCCAGTCGAAGTAGAGATCAATTTCGGCCGATCCACGGCTGGTTATCGAACGAACGTTTAGCAAGCCAGGGACATTATTTACTGCTTCCTCGATGGGACGGGTGATAGTGACCATCATCTGATCAATGGGCATCACTCCGTTGTCAACCCCAATGAGGACGCGCGGAAAATTCGTAGTGGGGAAAACCGAGACTGGGATAGTGAATGCCAGATACCCGCCGAGTAGAGCGACCGTCAGAATCAGAAAGATTACCGACTTGGAGTGGCGCACGAACCAGTAGGGGGATTCAGGTTGCGTCACTTGCTTCTCCGAGTCCGCTATTTCTTCTCATTTGAACTTCCGGTTTTCTGATCGGGGGTTGACTCTTCCTTCTGATTCTGCTCCTGGATTTGTACTTTGCTGTTGTCGGGCAGTCCATACGCACCGGCTGTCACAATGCGGTCCCCAGCCTGAAGTCCATCCACAATTTGAATTGTGTCACCCTGCTTGATGCCCGCGTGCACCGGCTTCAGATGAGCGCGGCCGTCACTTCCGATTTGCATTACCGTGGTGGTTCCGTCTGGCGCGGTCAGCAAGCTTGCCGCCGGAATTACCAGCGCATCCGGAACCGTTTGCGCGATCATTGAAACTTTCACACTGGAGCCCGGCCTCAACTCCTGCTTTGGATTTTTGGCTTGCACCCAGACTTCGACCGTGGTGCTGTTCGGGTCCAAGGCGGGGCTGACGACAGTAACTTTGCCCTCCACTGGTGTCTGTTCCGGCGCGTTAATAGTAGCCTTGTCTCCGGCCCTAAGGACGGCCGCGTCTTGCTGCGCGATATGGGCGCGGGCTGTGACTTGCGACAAATCCATCACCGTTAACAGCGGGGTTCCGGCAGGGGCCATTTCGCCCGGGTACAAAGGACGATCCGTTATCGCTCCATCGATCGGGCTGCGTATTTCGGAATAGCTTAGTTGCGCTTCGGCGCCCGCATATTTGCCCTTCGCAGACTCAAGTTGCCCCGCCGCTGATTTCAGCGTTTCCTGTTTCCCCACGGCCATGACGGCATCTAGATGTTTCTGCGCAATCTCGTACTGATTGCGAGCCGAGACGAGATCCACACCCGACTGGTCGAGTTCCTTGCGCGGCATTGCTCCTTGTTTGAATAACTCTTGCCGGCTGTCGTAGACCTTCTGCTGAGCGTCCAATAATTTTTTGGCCGCCTCCGCGTCAAGCTGCGCCTTTTGGATGGTTTGCGGCAAGTCAGCCGCAGTTGTGGTTCGATAGGTGGCCTGCGCCTGGTCGTAACTGCCTTTGTTGTCTTGTGCGGCGGCGGCGAGATCCTTGTTTTCGAGTGTCGCTAGCAACTGGCCTCGTCGCACACGGGATCCTCTGGTTACATAGAATTCTTTTACTGGCGCGCTGATTTTGGAAACGATGGCGGATTGTTGTAGCGGAAATAGAATCGCGTCGGCTTCGATTATGTGTTGGATCTCCCCTCGCACCACTGAAGCAGCCTGCACCGGAACTACAGGCTCGCTTTCCCCTGGTGGCTTCGAACAGCTAACCGCCGAGATCATGAGAGTCAGCCAGATGCCGCAGATCGCCGACTTCCGCTTGAATCCCGAGATTGCCTCTGTGGAGACCGTTCGCATGGTTTTGCTCTTCATTGGATTAGAAGGCGCCAGTTAAGGTTTGCAAATTTACTACGGCTACGCGGAATCTCACTTGGCCGTCATTGAATGCATTAAGCGCTTGGGTCAATGTATTCTGCGCGTCCACAACCTCCAACACCAGCGCTTCGCCAGATTGATAACGCAGATTAGCCAGGCGAACGCCTTCGGCCGCGAGTTCGGCAGATCGATTCAAAGACTCCATCTCCGCCTGCGCGGATTGCGCTTCACCATACAGAATCCGCATGTTGGCAAGCAGTTGACGTTGCGCAAAGCTCAACTCCACAGTGGCTTGATCGCGCCGAAGGTCAGCTTGCTTTAGTTTGCTTCGGCTCGCTCCCCAATTCCATATCGGAAACTGCAGCGTCGCGGTGGCTGCATATCCGAGATTATGAAATCCGTCGGTTCGCACGGCAAAGTGATTGGCATCGATTCCATAGAAATAATCCAGACTCAGGGATGGCAAAAACCCATTCCATGCCAAGGTTACGCCTTGTTTGGCTGCTTGCAATGTTGCGACCGCCGCACGGATTTGGGGATTCTTGTTTGCGGCAGCGGCCTGAATTTCGGCGAACGACGGAAGGGCTTCTGGCGTTTGCAAGTCATCGACAATTGCGAAATTCTCGTTGAAATCAGGAAACACTAAAACAGCGAGCTCAAGATGGCTGCGATTCATCTCCAACTCGGCCGCCCGTAAGTCACGCTGCACTTGCTCCATTTGAATTTGCGCCCTGATGACGTCCGAGTGTGCAACCTCTCCGCCATGTTCAAGTTTTTGGCTGATGTCGAAAAAATGTTCGGCTTCAGCAGCGGCGCGTTGTTCGTTGGAGTATTTCCTCTGTGCGGTCACGAATCCGTAGTAGGTCAGGGTCACGGTTACAACCAAACCGCGAGCCGCAATTTCTGAACGCGCCCGGGCCAAAGCTTCGGCGGCCACGGTTCGGCGGTAATCAGCAATGCCGCCCAGTGAGAAATTCTGGTGAACGTCCCCCTGGCTGACGTATTCATGAACTCCGTTGTTGGCGATGAACCGCCCAACTCCGGGAAGGCCTCCTCCCTCAGTGTAGATAAAGCTGGTACTGTAATTCACGTTCGGCAGCAACGCGGCGCGGCTTTGCACGCGGTCTTCTTTGGCCGACCCGTACTCCGTCTGCGCAGCCCGGTATTCAGGATTGATCTTTTTAGCCCGATCAAGAGCATCCCGAAGGGTCAAAATCAGGGGAGCGTTACTCTGGACTTTGTCTTGATCTTGGGCCGTAACCACACTGGAAGTTTGAGCGGATCCGGAAAGGGAGGCGCTCAAAACGATTGACCCTAATATCACCGCTGGATAGCGAAGCACGGAATTCAAGAATGACATGGTGATCACAACCCCCTCGCTTTAGAAACTTGCTACAAAGTTGTAAGGGTACCTGATAGGGAGGTCTATTTGTCAGCGGTCTTTGATGCTCTTTAAGAATTCCGCAATACGCCGTGTGTCAGCATCAGCTATTTCGGCGAATTTCACTCCGACGCCAAACCCCGGAGTGCTATTGGTTACTAGTCCGGTTGCCCACACTTTATCTGTCCCTAGCCAGAGTCCTACCTTTAGCTTAGTCCCCACAACGAGAGGTGTTGGCATATCGATGTAACAGCCACCAATGCTCAGATCGGAGGCGTTTCCCCGAATGATCGACGCGTCTTCCGGATGCAGCTCAACCGAGGTTGCACACCTTACTCTGGGATACTTGCGGCGCTCTGCCGTACCAGCCTGGAATCCGTCCGGAGCCAAGCCAGGCATGGAGAAGTCCCAAAAAGCCTTCTCCAAATGTAGATTGAGTAATCCCACATGGCCGGCCTTTGGCGTCCCGGCCTGGCCAACCCATTTGATTTGAAATTGACTCTTATTTGGACCATAGCTCAGGCCAACGATATCGTCCACCTTGAGCATTGCTTTCAGTCCGCTGATTTCAGCTCCATACTGGCTAACGTTCACAGTGGTTACTTTCTCAGAGAAAATCTGCCCATCAGCATCAGTACCGAATATGCGCACCGGAAGATTCTTCTCGGTGCGGGGCTCGCGGCGTTTGCCCATCGCATCCTTTCTGAAACACTAAAGAACGGAACCTTAAGGGGATGTTAATTCAACTTTGAGTGATGCTGTTAACGACGAAGACTCTTCCGGGGGAAAAACGCTGCAAAAGGTTGCATCCGGAATGGATCGCTGAAGTTGAGAACGACTCGAAATTACGTTCCAAGAAGGGTTTCCACTTCGCGTTCGCGGCCATCGGATTGCATCGCTAGATTGTTTGGATCAGCGTTAACAAAACGCTGCAAATGTGGCCCGAGAATTTTGGCCGCATTCCCCAATAGACTAGGTTCAACGCAACGGAGACCCATGACCTACACCGAGAAATTCTGGATGGCTTGCGATTCAACCGAGCAGCTACGTGCGGAGTATGGTCCCTTCCACGCGCGCGCTGAGGCGGAGAAAGAAGCGGCGAGGTTAGGATTTGGGTATCTGCTGCGTTATGAGCACGTTATCGGAGAAAATGATGACATTCAGGAAGTACGTTGTGTCTTTATAGAACTGCCCGAAACACAATCGCAAATTTCCACTGAAAAGAGATTACATACGCGGTGCGCGACATGCGGGGTATCGTCAGTGCACGAAGAAGCGTGGCGGGCAGAGGTCTGGGCTGATATCCACGAATTTGAGCATCTGCGCCACCGTGTCAGACTGTTTGAGCAGATCCGCGGACAAGGATTGAGAGAAATCGGAAACTGGCGCGACATCGTCGCCTGATCTGGCAGGCACCACCCAGTTCTTCACTCGAAGTCAAGTCCATTCCCATTCTGGAATTACCAAGGTACCCGCCTGCAGTAATTTCCAACACGGCCCGGCTCCCAAGCGATAGAGACTGATCTCGGCTATTCCGCCTAGAACAGAAAAACGGGAGTAGAAATGTCGAAGGCCACTGTGAAAAAAAAGGAACAGACTTCAGTCCTAAGCCGCACCGAGCAGATACAGGTACAAATCCACCACCTCTCCGCACGCGATCTTCAACGGTGGTCTATTTGGGGATTGGTTCTTCTCGTGTTCACCGCAGCCGTGCTGGCTTTTGTTACTCCGAACCTCATGTGGACGCCTAAAAGTATCAAGATGGATGAGCTATATCTGCCTCAGCTACTCTTCGGGCTTATCTCGTCGATCGTGCTCTTTAACATTTATTCGCTCACACAACAATTTTTTATGAATACCACCCGCTACGCATTGATTCGGGAGCTGGCGGTGAATGAACAGTTGGAGAGTCTATCTCTGGTCGATCCAGTCACCCAGTTATTAAACCGGCGAGGCATGGACCAATTGATTCCTAAAGAAGTGGCTCGCTCCAACAGGATGGGAGGGAATCTCACATTCATGAAGATTGAAATCACGGGATTCAACGAAATGAATGCGAAGTTCGGGGTAACCGAGGGCAACGTGCTCCTCGTGGAATTCGGCAAGTTATTGAAGACGGTTTTCCGCGGCGGGGATACTGTTTTCCGTCAAGATGGGCACGAATTCATGGTCGTAATGCCAGATACGAACGAACAGCAATGCGAACCGCCTCTACAGCGTTTGCTTAGATCGGTTGAGCAATGGAATCTCAACAACAGCAAGCCTTATGAGTTGTCTTTTCGATGGGCGTTCGCAGCTTATGCGATTGGCGGTGATTTTGCGGATACGTTGCGGACGCTTGACCGCAAGCTTTTTGTGACAAAAAATACGATAGTGCCTGTTTTCTAGAACTGACCTTATTAATGGGCCCGCATCTGGATTTTGTTTACGTCAGATAATTCGCTCGCCGCAGCCTGGTCCAATAGCCAAACCAATCGTCCGTCCCGAGGGCGAATCATTTGCGACGGAAATTGACCCTCCTCGCCCTCCAGAACCTGGTGAACAATTCCTCCTTTTTCCTTTCCAGAAACCAGAAACTCCACTACCGCTGCATTGTTAAGAACGGGCAGCGTCAATGTAATGCGATGCGTTTTGAATTTCTCGACCCAGTTGGCGACTACCAGCCGGTTTGTTTCCCTGAGAGCAGTGCTATCCGGAAACAAGGATGCGGTATGTCCATCTGGTCCCAAGCCTAACAACACAAGATCAAAACGCGGAAACTGTCCAGCATTCAAGCCGAAAAATTTGATCAGAGTCTGTTCATATTGCTTGGCTACTAGTTCAGGGTCCTTCTCTTCGGTGAGAATGCGAAAAATATTCCGCGGCGGCACGGGAACCTTTGACAACATCGCCTCATCGACCATCCGGTAATTGCTTTCGGGATCGGTGGGAGGAACGTGCCGTTCATCGCCCCAAAAGAAATAGATATTCTGCCATGGAATCGGTGTGGAAGAAGTTGCCAAGAGCGAATACATGGCCTTGGGTGTCGAGCCGCCGGATAGTGCGACACAAAAACGTCCGCGCTTCTGAACGGCGTCGGCCGCAACTTTGGCAAACTCAGCTACGGCAGCGGCGAACAGCTCGTTGGAGGTCTTGAAAATTCGAATTTCGGGCACAAGAGACATGTTGAAACCAGCTCAATTCGCGGATTTCACCAGAGCGCACCGCGCTGCGCCAAATAAAGAAATCTTGTCATTAGTAATTACCTTAACCGGTATGGATTCGAGCAGAGGTTGCATTCTCCCTTTGGTAACAAATGCACCCATGAACAATGGCTGCGACAACTTCGAAAGTATTTTTGGAGCAATGCCGCCGCCCAGGAAGACTCCCCCGGTAGCCATCATCTTCAGCGCTAGATTGCCAGCTTCAGCCGCATACACGGAAACAAATATATCAATAGCCTGCTCGCACAGAGGGCAACTGCCATTCATTGCCGCTTGTGAAATGGCGGCAGCAGGGTCGGAACTCCGCATTTGCCCTGTAAGCCATTGCGGTTCGATGCCACGTCCCGTGTCGCGCAAGAAGTTAAAAACATTTACCAGGCCCGGTCCAGACAGAATTCGCTCGTAGCTGACGCGGCCGAATTTGGCGTTTAGGTGCCGAAAAAGTTCGATTTCCAATTCATTCCGCGGGGCAAAATCCGTGTGGCCGCCTTCGCTGGCGAAAACCTGGTGGCGTGTACCGTCCCAATACATTCCCGCCTCGCCCAAACCAGTCCCGGCAGCGATCACCGCCTGGTTTCCCTCGGGGTTGCCTTTCACTTGATTCAGAGCGATGGCATCTTTGAGATCGAGGTCAACAATCCCCCACGCATTCGCCTCGAGATCATTGATCAGGAAAACATTCGCGATGTTGAGTTCGTTGGCGAGACGTTCGGATTCCACAACCCACGGGAGGTTTGAAGTCTCGACGCGACCGTTCCGCACCGGCCCAGCCACCCCAAAACAAGCTTGATCGGGCCGGACATTCGATGTCTCAATAAATTCAGCGACAATCTGATCGAGTCCCGAATACTGATGGCTTGGAAAGACCGTGGCGGAAAACAGGCTTAGACGGCCATCCGCGACATCGAAAAACGCCAATCTTGCATTCGTGCCTCCGATGTCGCCAGCCAATATCATTTCTCGAAATTCCTCCAGTGACGGTTATCGCGTTCTAACAGTTCGTCGGCTTCTTTGGGTCCCCAAGTGCCGGCGGGATAATTCGGAAAATGCCTCGGCGGCAACGCCTTCCAGACATCAAGAAGAGGGCTGACAACGCACCATCCAGCCTCGACCATATCGGCGCGCTGGAACAATGTTTGATCTCCGATCATGCAATCGTGAAGCAGCCGCTCATATCCGGTGCTGGGTTGCTTTCCAAAATAGTCAGCGTATTCGAAGTTCATATCGACTGCCCCCAAACGCATGGTGGGGCCGGGCACCTTGGCGGCGAATCGCAAGGAAATGCCTTCCTCTGGCTGGATCTGCAGGACGAGTTGATTGGGCATCAGATTTTCTACAGGAGTATCGCGGAATAACATGAACGGCGCGCGCCGGAATTGGATAACGATCTGAGTATGCCTGGCGGCCATGCGTTTGCCAGTCCGCAAATAAAACGGGACATCAGCCCAGCGCCAGTTGTCGATCGCCAGCTTCATGGCGACGAATGTTTCAGTCTTTGAATCTTCGGGCAAGTCGCCCTCATGGCGATATCCAGGAACCGTGTGTCCATCGATTTCGCCGTCTCCATACTGTCCGCGCACACTTTTTGTCAGTACTTCTTCGGGACTCAGCGGTTGAATTGCATGCAAAATCTTTGCTTGTTCGTCGCGGACCGCGTCGGCACGAAACGAAACTGGAGGCTCCATGGCCGTCAGGCTAATAAGCTGCATGATGTGGTTTGGCACCATGTCGCGCAACGCGCCGGCCCGATCGTAGTAACTGCCACGCCCCTCCATTCCAACCGTTTCGGCGACTGAAACCTGCACGTGATCGATGTAGCGGCGATTCCAGATCGGCTCGAAAATTCCGTTTGCAAAACGAAAAGCTAAAATATTCTGAACCGTCTCTTTTCCCAGGTAGTGGTCGATGCGGTAGATTTGCGTTTCGCTGGCAACCTGCAACAGTTGTTTGTTCAGGGTTTTCGCGGATTCCAGGTCATGTCCGAAAGGCTTTTCAATGATCACGCGGCGCCATCGCTGACCGCTCTTCTCGTCCATTAGTCCCGTTGCCGCTAACTGCTCAACAATTGGACCAAAGAATTCCGGAGATGTCGCTAAATAGAAAAAGAAGTTTCCGTGGGTGGAATGCTCGACATCGATTTTGCCAAGAAGTTGGCCGAGTTCCGAGTACATCTGTTTGTCATTAAATTCGGCGGCTACGTAGTACATCCGTTCCACGAACCACTGCCAGAGTTTAGGATCCAGGTCGCCGTCAGCATATTCTCTAATTCCGTTCGAGAGGCGCTCGCGGAACTCCTCGGGAGTCATTGCGGTGTGAGCAATCCCCACGATGGCGAAGTTGGGGGAAAGCAGATTGGCTTTTGCAAGGTTATAAAGAGCCGGCACCAATTTGCGCCGGGTCAAGTCACCGGCAGCGCCGAAAATGACCATGACGCAGGGATCGCTTGGCTTCCCTACTCGCTGCTCGTAGACTGGCACCACCTCTGTTTGCGCCATGAAATAATCCTCGTTGGACGGGTAGAAAAATTAGGCGGTCTTCTTCGCCGACAGTTCTATGTGGCCGCCAAATTTCTGGCGCATCGCGGAAAGCATTTTTTCCGCGAAGGTATGCTCCTGGCGCGAGCGGAACCGGGTGAATAACGCCGCGGAAAGCACATCGACTGGGACTGCTTCTGCGATCGCAGCCTCGATTGTCCATCGTCCTTCGCCTGAATCCTGCACGTAGCCGGTATATTCCGAGAGCGTCGGGTTTTCCAGCAGCGCCATTGCGGCTAGATCGAGCAGCCAGGAACTGACGACACTCCCGCGGCGCCAGACCTCGGCGATGTCCGGCAGGTTGAGATCGTAGCGCTCATCATCTGGCAGGTCCTTGCTGGTGGCGTTCTTGAAGATGTCGAATCCCTCGCCATATGCCTGCATGAGGCCGTATTCGATTCCGTTGTGAACCATCTTGACGAAATGGCCGGCGCCGGATGGGCCGCAGTGGATGTATCCATCTTCAGCCGTGCCGGCAGTTTTGGGTGGCAATTTTTCGCGACCCGGCGTACGCGGAATGTCCCCGCGACCCGGTGCTAGCGTCTTGAAAATGGGATCGAGCTGTTGCACGACTTCCTCGGGACCGCCGATCATCATGCAATATCCGCGATCGATGCCCCAAACACCGCCGCTGGTGCCGACGTCCACGTAATGAATTCCTTTTTCCTTCAGCTGCTTTGCGCGCCGGACGTCATCTTTGAAGTAAGAGTTTCCGCCATCGATGAGGATGTCGCCGGCCTGAAAACGCTGCGATAAAGCTTGGACGGTTTGTTCCGTCGGATCACCGGCCGGAACCATGAGCCAGGCGATACGCGGCTTGCCAAGCTTGCTCACAAAATCATCCAGCGAAGTGGAGGCTACGGCACCTTCGCTGGCCAGATGCTTAACGTTGTCAGGGCTGAGATCGCTTCCTACAACTTCGTGACCGCCGCGCATCAGGCGGAGGGCCATATTTGCCCCCATCTTGCCCAGACCCACCATCCCTAATCGCATTCGTAATCCTTTCAAACTTTCCCAATGACTAGCTCAGTGCTTCACTAAATGCAGCCTTCAGTGTGGTCAAATCGTTCTTCAAGTCTTTGCCGAGATGAATTCGCAAAGCCCGGCGACCGCGCTCGACGAGGACCTGGAAGTCGCCGCGTGCCTGCGCCGCCTTTACTATGCCGAAAGTATATTTCTGCCCCGGCACCGGCAAATCGACTGCATCGTCGCAAGTTATTTGTAGAAACACGCCGGAATTCGGCCCACCCTTGTAAGCCTGACCAGTTGAATGCAGGAACCGCGGCCCAAACTCAAGGCATGTGGCAACGTGCTTCTTGTCCTTTACCGATTCCCGCAATTCTTGCAGAAGTGATTCGTGGTCAGAATTCATTTCAATATATGCGAGCAATCCGAAATAATCGCCGGCGTGCAACCGGTTGAGATGGGCGCGCAAAAACCCAGGCAGTGATTTAGCGTTTGCAGCTTTGGACAACTCGTCGCCGTTCTTTCTATCCGTGAACAATTTGATTCCATTCCATTCGAAGAAAGGAGCTTCGACTGGAAGAGAACCAGTCTTTTCGTATTCGGAAGTCAACGCGCGCGTGACATTCTTGCTGGCTTCGACATCTGGTTGATTGAAGGCGTTGATCCCGATTATGGAGCCGGCAACTGCCGTCGCAATCTCCCAGCGGAAAAATTCCTGGCCCAGATCATAGGTGTCGCCCATGTTGATGCGAACCACCGGCTGACCCGCACTCTCGAGGGCTGCAACCTTGCTTTCCTGCGTCGCGTCCACTCCGGAGCTGAGTTTCAAATAAACGAAAATGCGATCGTTGCCGTAAACATCAGGCGAGCCTAATTCTTCCCGATCAATCGGGACGATTCCTTTGCCTTGCTTTCCGGTGGATTCGGCGAGCAATTGTTCAAGCCATGCTCCGAGATCTGAAATTGGCGGTGATGTAATGATGGTCACTTTATCGCGCCCGCTGGTGGCCGCGGAGCCGAGAATGATGCCGAGAACAGCCCCAGGATTTTCTTCTACTGGAACTGATGACGCGCAGGCCTCGACCATTTCATGAGTGCGATCAAGAAATTTCGAAAGATCAAGACCCATGATCGCCGCTGGGACCATACCAAAATTCGACAAAGCCGAATACCGGCCTCCGATAGTTGGAACACCATTAAAAATGTGGCGGAAGCGATCGGCCTCAGCTACCTGCTGCAACTTTGAACCGGGATCGGTGATGGCGATGAAATGGCTTCCGGCCTTCTCAGCGCCAAGCACTTGTTTCGCCCGTTCAAAAAAATACTGTTTGTAAATGTTTGGCTCGAGAGTGGTACCTGATTTGCTGGAAACAACAAACAGAGTCTTCGGTAGATTGATCTTCTGTTCAAATGCCTTGATCTGCGCTGGATCTGTGGAGTCGAGCACTTGCAATTGCGGGAACCCCTGAATCCGTCCAAAAGTCTTTTCCAGCACTTCAGGACACAGACTCGATCCGCCCATCCCAAGCAGCAGAATGTCGGTGAAGCCTTCCCGCTTAATTTCATCGGTCAGGCTCTTGAATTTTCCCTCATTCGCGATCTGCTCTTCGACTATGCCGAGCCATCCCAGCCAGTTGGCTTCGTCCGTTCCGGTCCACAAGGACGCGTCATGTTGCCATAGCCTGCGAACTTTTCCGGACGCTCGCCAATCGTCGATGTTTGTTTTCACAGATTTCGCCAAAGAATCCGGCAACTTGTAAGTCTGCTGGCTTACTTTTGGAGCCACCTCAGACTTAGAACTTTTTTCCACTGCGGAGAGTAGCTTGTCGAAGGCATCTTCAAACAGCCGCACGCCATCGTCGGTCAGTTTGTCAGTGATCTCATCCATCGAGATGTTGAGAGTTGCTACAGTCTGCATCGTTTTCTTTGCGGCGTCCAAATTTTCCGTCAGGCTTTCGCGCGGATGCCCGTGATCGCGGAAAGCGTCGAAGGTCGTAGGCGGAATTGTGTTCACGGTGTCGCGCCCAATAAGTTCCTCGACATAAAGCACATCGCTGTACTTGGGATTCTTGGTGCTGGTGCTGGCCCACAGTAGGCGCTGTGTCTGCGCGCCCTTGGCCGCAAGTCTGTTCCAGCGGTCGCCGCTGAAAATCTGCAAGTAGCTTTCGTAGGTCAGCTTGGCATTCGCGATCGCAACTTTGCCCAATAGGCTCTTGAGCTGTTCCTGCTCGCGACTATCGTTGGATGCCTTGATACGCGCGTCGACTACCGCATCCACCGAATTGTCGATGCGGCTGATGAAGAAGCTTGCCACGCTTGCGATCCTGCTGAGATCAAGGCCGGCGGTCGCAGCTTTTTCCAGTCCAGCGATGTAAGCCTCCGCAACCTTCTTATAAACCTCGCGCGAAAATAAAAGAGTGACGTTGATGTTGATGCCTTCGCTGATCAATTGTTGAAATGCGGGAATGCCCTCGGTAGTGCCGGGGACCTTGATCATCACGTTCTCGCGATTGACTTCTTTCCACAATCTCCGCGCCTCGGCGATGGTGCCTTGCGTGTCGCGCCCCAGATAAGGCGAAACTTCAAGGCTTACATACCCGTCGCGGCGCTTGCTGCTGTCATAAACCGGACGCAAAATATCTGCCGCATCCTGAATGTCGCGGATGGCCAGAATCTCAAATCTTCCCTTGGCGTCGAGATCAGTCCTCGACTTCAACGACTTGAGTAAATCCGAGTAATCAGTGCTGCCGGCAATCGCCTTCTCGAAAATCGAAGGATTCGATGTCATCCCGCGCAGGCCGTCCTCGTCGATCAGGCGTCTCAGTTCGCCGCTGGTAATGAGATTTCTGCGGATGTAGTCGAGCCAGACTGATTGCCCAAAATGCAGCAAATCTTTAAGTGGGTTGGTGGCTTTTGCGGTTTCCAGAACTCCGGTGGGTTGCATATTATCCTCGCAAATCGAATGATTCGGAATTGATGTGTTTTGTGTCGCTAGTTAGATTGTTTCGAGAGCTTGATTGATTCTTTCGCCGCTTCTACAACTTTTTCGGGCGCGAATCCAAATTTCTTCAGCAGATCTTTCAGAGGAGCGGACGCGCCGAATGTTTCCATTCCAATTATTTTGCCCGTCGAACCTACGTATTGCGCCCAACCCATTTTTGCCGCCTGCTCAACCGCAACTCGAGCCTTGATCTGCGGGGGGAATACGCTCTGCCGGTATTCCTCGCTCTGATGCTGGAACAGCCCCCATGACGGCATGCTTACAACACGGGCGTTGATGCCTTCTGTCTTAAGCTGATCGTAGGCACTCACGCAAAGCGAGAGCTCGCTTCCGGACGCGATCAGAATAACCTCCGGCTTGCCGTCCGGAGCGTCAGCGAAAATGTAGGCACCCTTTGCGACACCTTCTGCGGGTGCGTACTTTGTGCGATCAAAAGTCGGAATGGCCTGGCGCGTGAGAACCAGCAGAGCTTCCTTATGCTGAAGCTGCATGATGACCTTCCAAGCCTCGACAACTTCATTTGCATCACCCGGGCGGAGATCCAGAAGGCCGGGAATCGCCCGCAACGAGGGTAATTGCTCGACGGGTTGATGCGTCGGGCCGTCTTCTCCCAATCCGATCGAATCGTGGGTGAAAACGTGGATTACCGGAATTTCCATCAGTGAGGCGAGGCGGATCGGAGCTCTCATGTAGTCGCTAAAAATCAAAAAAGTTGATCCGTATGCGCGCAGTTTGCACAGCGACATGCCATTGACAATAGCGCCCATCGCATGTTCCCGAATACCAAAGTGCAAATTCCGCCCAGCATAATTGTTGGCTTCGAAATCTCCCGCGCCCTCGAACGTCAACCGCGTTTTTGTTGACGGATACAAGTCTGCCGAGCCGCCAATCAGCCAGGGAATGTTTTGCGCCAAAACATTCAGTACTTTTTGGGAACTATCGCGCGTTGCCACGCCTTTCGCGTCAGCGGGGAACGTTGGCAGATTTTTGTTCCAGCCATCTGGAAGTTCGCGCCGCAACATGCGATTGAGATTGTCAGCAAACTGCGGGTACTGCTTTCCATAATCAGCGAACAGTTTCGTCCACTCCTGCCGGAGTTGGCGGCCGCGCTTGCCGATACCCTGGTCGAAATTCTCGCGAACACCGTCCGGAACCAGAAAGTGAGCATCCTCAGGCCATCCATAAGCTTTCTTGGTGAGCCGCACTTCTTCCTCACCTAGAGCTTCGCCGTGCGCCTCTTTGGTGTCGTGCTTATTAGGAGAACCGAAGGCAATGTGACTGTCGACAATGATCAGGGTTGGCCCGCTTTTAGAATCCAAAAAGAAGTTGTAGGCCTGATTAAGCGCACTCAAATCGTTGGCGTCATGAACGTGAGTGACATTCCAGCCGTAGGCTTTGAATCGCGCGGCCACATCTTCACTGAATGCCAGGGCGGTGTTGCCCTCAATGGTGATGTGATTATTGTCGTAGACCCAACACAGATTTGAGAGCTTGAGGTGTCCCGCGATTGATGCCGCCTCACTGGAGATGCCTTCCATCATGTCGCCATCTCCGCAGAAGGCGTAAACGTTGTAATTGAAAAGCTCGTAGCCCGTACGATTGAAATACTGCGCCAGCCACTTTCCAGCCAGGGCCATTCCAACGCTGTTTCCAACCCCCTGACCAAGCGGACCGGTCGTAGTTTCGACTCCTGACGTCAGGTGATACTCGGGATGCCCGGGACACTTACTATCTATCTGGCGAAATTTCTCGATGTCCTCAAGCTTGACTGCGAGCTCGTCTAGTACCTTGTAGTCGGGACTCACTTCACGAACGCCAGTCAGATGAAGCAGCGAGTACAGCAACATGGATGCGTGTCCGTTCGAAAGAATGAAGCGGTCGCGATTCGGCCAGATCGGATCCTGGGGATCGTACCGTAAGAAGTTCTGCCAGAGCGTATAAGCGACCGGAGCCAGTGCCATCGGAGTGCCGGGATGCCCAGAGTTCGCCTTCTGCACGGCATCCATCGACAAGGTGCGAATTGTATTTATGGTTAGGGTGTCCAGTTGCTGGCTGGTCAGCAATGTTTGCTCGCTCGCCACCATGAATATCTCTCCTTATAAATGTTTGCTATACGTAAACGGAACGAGGAAGCCATCTCAGATGGGTAGGGCCCGACTTCCAGTCGGGCCGACAAAACATTTATCGCACTTACCACACGACTGAAAGTCGTGCCCTACCCCTCAGTCAAGAACTGAGTCTTCTTCCACAGCTGCAGTACGGCTGATTGCAAGTCCCCATAAAGTTTATCAACTTCTTGTAAGACGTGCGCTGATGCAGGAAGTTTCAAGATATTTCAAGGAGCAGCGAGGATAGGGCATTCCTGGTCTTGTTGCAAAGTTTGGAGCGGAGGGTCGATCGTAAGGGAACGAAGGGATAAATTCGGGCGTCGAAGGTTTAGCGCTTCAATTGCGCGAGATATCCGTGCTCGGCTTGATAGCTCTGAGTTGTACTATCGACAAACTTCATGAATTGACGCAGCGTTTCGCGTTGTGACGCGCCCAAATCGTCGAATTTGACACGAGCTCCAACCGACGGATTCGTGCGCGTCACGACTCCGTTCAGAACAAGACCTTTGATCCAAATCTTGCCCGTGGCTACCCAAAGCCCAATCTCCAATTTCGCTCCCGTAGCAATCGTTGCGGCAGTCTCGACGAAACACCCACCCAGACTGCTATTTGAGAGGTTTCCCCAAAGAGGAGCATTGGAACCCTCAAGGCGGAGTTCCACAGCAACAAAACATTTCATCCGGGCGTGACGGCGGCGGTCCTCCCCGCGCGTCGATGTAAATAACTCCGGTTCAAACGGCGGAGTCACGGGAGAGTCGGCAGTTGACGATTGAATCGAAACTTCAGCTGGTTCGGCCGCGGGCAGGGGCTCTAGCGGCTTTTGCGACGCGGCGCTTTTGATTTTTCTTAGAGTCGCAATCAGGATCTCGTCGCGCTTATCCGGCGGAACGTCTCGATACGCTTGCAGCAGCATACTCAGGTGCGGGATCAGTTCGTGATCGGTAAGCAACTTAGTCCAGTCAGCACCTGTCGAAGCAGATAGTGGATCATTCATATGCGGACGCGCGGGAAACGGTGGGAGACCCTCCAGCCTAGAGTGACGCACGCGGAGGCTTGCAACAAGGTGACGAGAGTCCCTCCTCGCGGTAACCAGGGGACACTTCAGCAGATAGACTAAACACCCTAGTTCGGGCTGGAAACATGCATGAAATCAGATGATTTGAACTGTTTTCCCAGCCTACGAATCGGATCGAAGAGTCCGAATGGGGCGTTATGAAGACAGTGTTTTTCGTACTGATCCTTACATGGAGCGGCCTAATCACAACTGTTGTTGTGGCCCAAACCCTCGGCAATGGGAAATGGTGCGCCCGGAGAGATTCGAACTCCCGACCTACAGCTCCGGAGGCTGCCGCTCTATCCATCTGAGCTACGGGCGCGTTGCGTTTGGTAAGTGTACATCGCGGGAGTTGGCACCATCAATCAGGGGAACTCCGAATAAGTGTCAAGCAAAAGCCTAACCACAGAGGTCACAGAGGACCGCAAGACACTTAATCAGAGTTCCCTTAGGCCATCCCCTCATCGCCGCTTCCGCGTCGGCACTTCGAGCAACTCATTTTATTCGCAGGCTTATTTTCCTTCGGAAACGCATCCCGAAAGCATCGCGCTTGACGAGTTTCTCCTCAAGAGACACAATCGTAGGTCAGACATTCTGAGGTGACCATGCTGCCGTATATCTTTATTCTGTTCGCATTCTTATTCCGCTTCATTCCCTACCATCCCATGGGATTTACTCCCGTGGCGGCGTCGCTGCTTTTTTTCGGCGCTCGCGGATCGCGAAAGCAGCTATGGATTCCGTTGGTGTTGATGGCGGCGTCAGATGTCATCCTGACCAAATTTGTATATGCGTATCCCTTCACCTGGGATCACTACGTAACCTTCGCATGGTACGCAGCCATCTTGTGGCTGGGCACACACCTTCGTGAGAACGCTAAGCCACTGCGCATAGTTGTCGCGGCATTGGCCAGTTCGGTTTCATTTTTCCTGCTGAGTAACTTTGCGGTTTGGGCTTCGTGGACAGACATGTATCCGAGAACTTTGGCAGGATTAACGACTTGCTACGTTGTAGGCTTGCCTTTCTTTAAGCGCGCCGTTGCAGGGGACTTGCTATTCACAACCGCGATGTTCGCGACGCCGTTCGTTCTGTTGCAAATATCAAAGCCCTTCCACGGAGACGGCGACCACGCCGCGGCCGCATAGCAGTCGGCTCACGCAGGGACAGCCGCCCCGGGCTGTCCAATCGAAAGCATCTCGATTACGAATCTCAATTTTTAACAGGTGTGGGGCGGGATCGACCTGACCGCCTCTTCGCCATCACCACTCCGGCCGTCAACCCAACCGCCAAAATAATCCACACCCAATACAAGTGCGCTCGGAACATCTCTCCGAGAACGTGAACGAACCCCGGACCAAACTTTAAAATCAAAATCGCTAAAATAAGAAATCTGACTACCCGCCCGGAGAATATCGCCAGCAAGAACTTCCAGAATCCCATCTCCGACGCCGCCGCAGCCAACACGAATAACTTAAACGGCGTCGGTGGAGGCAACATCGCCGGAAACATCAAACTCCAGAAAGGGTGCTTCTCAAATGTCGCGTGAATTTTCTCAAAACGTTCTGCGGGAATCCGCTTCCGAAGCAGCTCTTCGCCACCCTTGTATCCGATGACGTAAATAAGAATACTTCCGAACGCCGACCCGGCGGAGGCCATCAGCACGTATAGCAATAGCCGCGCTGGGTTCTGGTACACGTATCCTGCAACCACTACGTCGACTGGAAGCCCGACAACCGAGCCGTCGAGGGCCGCGATGAGAAATATTCCCCAAGCCCCAAGCGGCTTAAGAACCGCCCAGAGGAATACGGTGTAGCGTGAAAGGATGTGCCTGATGGTCTTCAAGTCGAAGAATCGTGCTCCTGGCTTTCAGGTCTCAATTTCTAGCCGAAAAAACTAACAAGAGGAATGAGTGAAAGGAATCTACGGATGCTAGACACTGTAGTTCGCCACAACTCGCGCCACTTTTCCAATCGCTGACAACTCCATGAACTCTGCCGTGCGTGTCCCCTTTTGATTTGTGTAGTAGAGGACAACACTGTTCACGCCCCAGAGCACGTCCTCAAGGTGAAAATGGAGTTCTGGGTAAGCGTCTAGCCCTCGCTGAAAGTAGACTCTCAAATTTTCTTTTCCGACCACCTTGCCTTCAGAAGTTTCCAACAGCTGAGCGGCAACCGGCGACGTTAACTCGATTGCATCCTCGTAGTGCGCCAGGATCAAGTCCAGATCATGGGCGTTCCAAGCCGCAATCCAGTGGTTGGCCAGATTTCGGGCCTCGCCTTTTGTCACTAACGTTTGTCCTCGTGTTCGGTGTTCCCATTCACCAGTTGCAAGGCGTGCGGCAACAGATCAATTACCGCTTCCAGGGATTCGACAGCACCCTTGGGGCTTCCGGGCAGATTCAAAATCAGCGACCGGCCGGAGACTCCGCACAGCCCGCGGCTTAGCACTGCGAAAGGCGTTTTCTTGCTGCCTTCAGACCGCATGCGCTCCGGGATTCCTTCTATAAGGCGATCACAAACGGCGCGTGTCGCTTCCGGAGTTACGTCGCGCGGGGCAATGCCAGTTCCGCCGGTGGTTACAACGAGGCTGGCTTCGCCAGCCAGCCGCCGAAGTGATTTTTCAATGATCGGCTGGTCATCTGGAATAGTCTCCGTCTCGGCAACTGAGAAGCCGCGCTGTTTTAGAAGCTCAACAACCGCCGGTCCCGATAGATCAGCGCGCCCACCACGAGAGCCAGAATCGCTGATCGTGATTACAGCGGCAGTTACTCCTTGGGGAGTTGAGAAAAACACTTGATCGTTGTTTCCCACAGTCTGGCCAATGATACGGGCAAATCCTGCATCTAAAAAGGACAAAGGGCGGTGAAAAACCGGAATAGAATTTTGCCTGCCCTGCGCATTGCTTCTATGTTTCCTAGAGCTCTTGCCATAATCCTTTGCATGGGTGGCTCCCTCGCCCAGCAGAACGATTCTCTACGCAGTCAGGCCAATGTGGTACTCATGCCCACGTTAGTAGAAGACACCGGGGGCCACGTTGTCTATGGCCTGACCCAAAACGACTTCGTGATCCTTGATGATGCGGCGGAGCAGACGGTTCATTTAGACGATTCTCCGGAATCTGACCCAGTATCAGTCGTCGTGGCGATTCAGACCGGGCTGAGGGCCAAACGCGAATTTCCAAGAATGCGTGGCATCGGCTCAATGCTAAATCCCGTTTTCAGTCAGGCCGGATCGCGGGTCGCTTTAGTCGAGTTTGACAGTCAGGTCAATTTGGTAGAGGACTTCAGAGACGATGAAACTGCAATCGACGAAGATCTTAAGAACCTACGGCCCGGCGACAATGGAGCAGCAATTCGCGATGCCGTAAAAGTTTCGGTGAACTTGCTTGAAAAAGAACCTAATGCGCGACGGCGCATCTTACTACTGGTGTGCGAAAACCGAGACCACGGTAGTCGCGTCGCCAAAACTGACGACGTTGTAGCGGCCGTAGGGGTGAGCAACAACCGTTGTGTATGCCCTGGCGTTCTCGCCGTCGCTCTCGCAGGTTCTGGATACCGAGCGAGGCAGCAACCGGGACGAAGCGTATTGGGACGCTCCGCCGGACATCATCGGCACACTTAACATGGCGAGGCAGGCCATGAAAAAAAACACCACCAAAACAATTGCGGCGATGACCGGAGGCGAGTACGTCTTGTTTACCTCTCAAAAAGCTTTTGAGAGCCGCATGGTCGACTTTACCAACCATTTACATAGCCGCTACCTACTGAGCTTCGAGCCGCAAAGGCCCCATCCTGGGCTTCATAAGATTGAGGTCCGATTGAAACAACCCGCGGCTGGAACAAGGCTTCTGTCGAGAACTAGCTATTGGGTAAATGCGGAAGCCTCCCTGAACGCGCCCCAAAGATAAAAGATAGAGATAGACTTCACGAGTCGAGGAGGACATCTTCTTCTTCCGCGCGCTTCGCCTCGCCGCCGTCGCGATTGGATTCATCCAGCAGGCGCAGGCCTTCCATCAGGAGACCTTGGGTGTTCAAGGTTGTCGTTTGCTGCGACGTTTTTGCTTCGAAATTAATCTGGAAGTTGCCGCCCGTCCATCTAAGAACTTTGAATACGGCTGCATCCCCGGTAAGGCTGCCATAGACCGCATGCACGACCTGGCCTTCCTGAAAAAACATTTCGCATGTATCTTTTCCGTCGGCCATGGTGAGAGAACAACTCTTGCGTCCCATTTCGAGGGACTGCACCAGGTCAATCACATTCATCTGCGAGAGATTGCCGCGAACCACTCCATCGGACGCCGTGGACTTCGCCATCTTCTCCAGCGCAATTTTGTCGATTAAACGCTTGATTCGGTGAGTGGCGTCTTTCAGGAAGAACGGCTTCTCCAGAAAATCGTCGACGGGATATTCGTGCATCGAGAGCTTTTCCGCGATGTCGACTTTCGTGGCCACTAAGACCACCGCAATTCCCGCCGTCGCAGGGCGGCTCTTCAATTTTTCAACCAACTGTCGGCCATCCATGCCGGGCATGCGGTAGTCGCTCACCAGCAGGTCGGGAACGTCCTCGACGGCCTTCAGCAGCGCGTCAGCTCCATCGCTCGCCGTGCTCACGACCGCCAGCGGAGTCAGCGCATCGCGCAGCATCCCAAGAACCATGGGATTGTCATCGACGAGCAGCAGCTTGACGTTATTTGCCATGCGATGCTTTCTTCGCGGCGCGAACGTAATCGCCACTTTCGCCGCCGGACTTTCGCTCCAGCACCACCTCGCGAATCTCGATCCCTTTATCGAGCGCTTTGCACATATCGTACACGGTCAGCGCGGCAATGCTGACGGCAACCAGTGCCTCCATCTCCACTCCGGTGGCGGCGGTTGTAGTTACTGCTGAGTGAATAGCGACGCCATTCTCGCATAGGCGAAGAGTCACATCAACGTGCGAGAGGGGCAGAGGATGACACATGGGAATCAGTTCGGAAGTCCGCTTCGCCGCCATGATTCCAGCGAGTCGAGCAACTTCCAGCGGATCGCCTTTGGGATTTTGTGGCAACGCTTCGAGAACGGCCGGCTTGAGGACAACAAAACCGCTGGCTTTGGCGGTACGCTTGGTTACGGACTTAGCTGAGACATCGACCATGGAAGCGCGTCCGGCGCGGTCGTAGTGGGAAAGCTTCTTGGGCATTTCGGAAGGATTATCTTACTAGAAGCCATCTCGCGAATCGTTACCCGACCTTCGAACCGGAAAATCAGAACGCTGAGTTGTTCTATGAGTAGAGACGCGATGCAGAGACTTTTATGAGTGGCGATTCCTTACCATTGATTCTGCCTCTCTCGCACTTTGCGACCGACTCATGCGAGGCTACCACTCTGTATCGCGAACTGCGCAAGCCATTACTCCGATATCTGGTATGCCTGGGGCTGTCGAGTGACGAAGCGCAGGATGTGGTACAAGACGCTTTTCTTATGCTGCATAAGCACTTGGTCTCGGGCGGACCGCAAGATAACATTCGCAGCTGGTTGTTTCGGGTTGCACACAATCGGGCTAGAAATCGCCAGCAGAGTTACGATCGGCGATTTGGCACACAGCTCGATCTAGACACCGATTCGATTTCGCACGCAGCGACGCCAGAGCAAGTAGTACTTGAAAAGGAAAAATTCCGCCGCCTGGGAAAAGCGATCCGCCTACTGACGGCATCCGAGCGGGAATGCCTCCTGCTTCGCGCGAGTGGGTTGCGTTATCGCGAGATCGGCGAAGTGCTCGGGGTTTCAACCTCCACAGTGGCCGATACGGTGGATCGCGCAATCAAGAAACTAGCGGAGAAGTGCAATGTGTGACTATTCAGGAAAGCTGGTTGCGTGGGTGGATCACGAGCTTCCAGACAGCGAAGCCGCGGATGTCGAAAGACATATCGTTGATTGTGCGGAATGCCGGGAGCGTATCGGTGCGTATGAGCAAGTGAGCGCCAGCTTCGTCGCCTATTGCGATGCCGTCGTCGAGCAAAAGACGCCGGCGCCATTTATACGACGGCACTGGATCCCTGTCCTATCAGGCGTTGCAGCGGCCGCAGTGTTGGCCCTGGTGTTCATGCGGGCATCCGTCAAACAAATTCCGATACAACCACGAGCAGCGGCGGCCGCTGCCCCAGACATTGTCCGGGAAGCTGCGCCAAGGTCTGTCAGGACAGTTCATCGACGTCGCCCCGTTGCGCGTACGAAGATGGCAAGTGCAAGTTGGACGCCAGCTGGACCCGCAATCCAGATCGTTATCCCAGCCGAAGCCATGTTCCCTCCGGGTGCTGTACCCGAGGGGATCAGCTTTATTGCTGAGCTCGATATTGCTGCCGATGGGTCTGCTCAAGGACTCCGTCTGCAGCCCTGAATTAACTGAATTGAAAAAGGAGAACTACACAAAATGAAACTCGCATTGATCTTTATTACTCTCGCAGTTTCTTCCTGCGCATTCGCTCAGGATGGGGCCAACATCATGTATCAAACCGCTGGGCCTGTCGGTCAAATCGCCATAAGCTCGTTCGACAAAGGGCCCGCAGCTCCGATTAAGGGCGCGCCCTATTCCGCTACGATGACCAACGAGTCCATCCAGACGCTCGCGGATGGCAATCGCATCGTTCAAACCAACACCGGAACGGTTGCGCGGGATTCACAGGGCCGCACGCGTCAGGACGCTCCTCTGCCGCCAATTGGCAATCTCTCCGCCGCGAACGCCCCGCATCTTGTCTTTATCCAAGATCCGGTTGCGGGCACCTCGTACACCCTAAATTTGACCGATAAAACCGCGTGGAAAAACCCGATGCCTCACCATGATGCAAATGGCCCCGACATCGCCGTTGGCTCCGGCGAAATTTTCATACAAAGTTCGGGGGTTGGTGCGCTCCCGCCCCCCCCGATGCCGCTTCCGATGATGGCATTGTCGAAACGTCTGATGATCGATGATCAGTCCGAAGCAACCACGGAATCGCTCGCATCGCAAACGTTCGAAGGCGTCGTTGCGACGGGAGTTCGTACTACGCGCACGATTCCTGCCGGTCAAATGGGAAACGAGCGAGCTATCACTATTGTTACGGAAGTATGGACTTCGCCTGACCTCAAGACGATTGTCTCCAGCAAGCGCAACGATCCGCGAATGGGAGAACAGACATTCCAATTAACGAACATCGTGCGCGCGGAGCCTGATCCGTCGCTATTCACGGTGCCAGCAGATTTCAAGATCATCGATGGCGGACCAAAAACCATAATCTACCGGAGGAATCAGTAGAAGGTATAAAAACTGGGTTGGCGCGGGAATGCTGACGGCGACCATCGCTTCCATCTCCACGCGGCGGATAGCCGCGATGGTTACTAACGTCGGGAGAGTCAACCAAGCCAAACAAGCTGACTCTAACTTTGTGGAGGAACGCCACGCAAGTCAGATGTTGAAAGCTGTATAAGATCGTTCGCATCAATAATGCCGAGGATTACGCGGACAAGGAGTGGGAATCGTCGGTGCGTAGGGTCATGGACGATGATCGGTGTATTAAGTTGATATGAGACACCGCAGGTCGTGATCTCCCCGCCACCAGTGGCCAATACATTCTTGACCCAACCGCTATCTCGTCCATAGGTGAGCGCGATCAGGAATCGACCTTTCTCTTTGAAAACATTCACCGGCGTCCGGTAGACCTTACCCGATTTTCGACCCACATTCGCGATGATGCCAAAGCCGGGTAATCTTGCGGCGAATCGACACGCAATGGGATTTGTGATGGCTCTGTGAAAGGCCGCTAACTGCCTTTTGCAAAACCGCACCAACAGAAACGGAGTCAGCAGGATTGCGAGAAGCAAGAAAACGGATGCCGTTACAATCGCCAATTCATCCCCTAAGTGAGTTTGGAATAGTGTCCTGCCTAGCGACTTCCTCGCAGCCACACATTCCAGACAAACAGCCCAACGTAACTGGATGCTAGCGAAGCAAACAAAAGGGTCAAAAGGGCGTGCCCGACAACGAACGCTTTTCCAGTTGGCCAGTCTGCATGGGAAAAATAGGTTGCATCTACGACAATCCGCGCAATCCAGTAAAGACCGATGAAGCAGGCAAGGCCCAATGCAGCTCGGTCGCCTCGAAGGAGCTCTCTGTGAAGCGCCAACGTTAGTGTTCCGAACGCAATGATCGTCAAGACCGTGAATCCACTCTGTACCCAAAGCAGTTTCCTATTGAACGGCAGTAATTGCTGTAGGTCCTGCTTCCAGCGAAGTCTATAGGGCACTTGAAAACTCGCGAACAAGATCACAAAATGTGCGCCCCCGATGAACCATAGGTCGATGTCAAATAACCTCTGCACAAGTGAATCCGTCATAGCGCGTCAATCGCTCGCATAAATGGAAGTATCACACGCAGAACAAACCAAGGGTGAAACAGACCGAACACTGGTACCAGAAGGAGCATCGCCATAAAAAACCAGCCGCGCAATCCCTGACCGAGTCCCAACCGCTTGCCGAACCGCGAGCGCTCGATGGATACTCCAGTGCCTTGCAGCAAGAAATAGAGCGTCGGAAGCCCGTACCCGCCGCGAGCAGGCAGTGAAATCACCAAATCGTGAATCAACCCAGAAATCGCGAAGACTAAGAATCCGGCTGTGGCCGCTCCAAATGGCCGATGGAGTGGACGAAAAACCAACTCATGGGCAAGCTGGCGGAAGCCTAGATTCCACCGCTTTCCCCAAAACTCCCCCAGAGAGGTAGAACGGAGAGGCGAAGACATAATCGGTTCAGCTTTCACACCAATCCTCTGCCACATGAGAGCTACTAACTGGAAAGTACCGAAATGGAGGAACAGGATCAGTCCAAACATCCCCACCCATCCGCGTAGAAGGGGTTGTCCTGCCGGAATGAATCGCGCTACAGCCCACAGAAGCATCGCCCCAAGAAGCGTTTCGAACGTAGCCCAGAACCAAGTGATGGCCGGTGGAGGAGGTACTTGTTGTCGTGAGTCCAGGAATGCGTTTGCATCCATTCCTGGCCAAGCCAGAAGGTAGGCCGCCGAACGCCAAGCTGGATGAGTCATTCGTGATCGTGCTCTCCACCACGTAAGCGTCTTCAGGCTGAAGTAGAGGGCGAAGGCAAGGATCCACATTAAAACCCAGGGCGGCAGATCCGGGAGGCGCATCAATGGTCCTTTTTAAAAGCAATGCCTGTTCAGTCTGTCCTCTTACACATACCGGAACGGCCGCTCTTCAGCACTCTTCCAGAAATACGCGAGGATGATTACGCTTGCGATTGCCGCGTACGCGCACCAGAGCGACGTGAAGGCGTAGCGCTTGAATGCCATTACGACCAGGAGAATTGCCAGGTTTGCCGCGCCGAAGACTACCATCATTTTTATCTTCGAGAAAAATAGCGAGCCGCAAGTGACAAGCACGTAAAGCACAGCAACCGCCGTGTTGTTCGTGGCTTGATTGATGTACACGATACTGTCCCTCCTGACATATAGCTGTAACGGATACGCCGTCAACGCCCACAGTATGTAGAGCGTCGTTCCTACTCCGAGCACGACGAATGGCAGCATGCGTGCCCGGCTGCTTTTATCTGGCTCGAAAAGATACACGCTTAGGGGTAACAGGAAAGGGAACAGTCCCTGAGCATAGAGCATGAACGCCGCGCCCATGTCGTGCGCCACCGTTGGCGAGAGAATTTTGTCCAAGCCGAGCCAGACGAATCCTTCGATGAATTGATGGATCGCGAATAGCACGGGCAACGCCGCGAAAAGCAGTTCGCGCCTGTGCTTCACCTTCGTCAACGTGACCACGCCGACGGCGCCGAGAACTCCGCTGCCAACAAAGTTCGCGGTTGCTGAAAAGCACATGGCTGGTTTTCTCCGCTGTGAACATTACATCTGCCATCGCGGAACGCAAGAGATTTCTGATATCACCGCGCGTATAGTTCTTTCGCTAAACTCAAAGCAGAGTTCCAATCTCCGAAATAAGCACGAGCTAGGATCAGATATGAGAAAAGATTTTCCCCCCGCTCTTGAGACCGCCATGCATCACGCGCTCGAATACTTGCGGACTGTGGATGAGCGTCCGGTAGGTCCCACTGTCCCGCCCGAGACTCTTCGGCAGCGTCTGTGTAAAGAGTGGAATCAAAACCCACTGCCGGCAGAATCCGTCGTTCGCGATCTTGTGAAAGACATTGACGGCGGTCTTAACAATTCGGTGAATGCCCGTTTTTACGCGTGGGTCATTGGCGGGAGCCTGCCCTCAGCACTCGCCGCGGACTGGCTGACCTCAACCTGGGATCAGAACGCAGGCCTGTATGCTGTGAGCCCGGCATCGGCAATCGTCGAGGAGGCAGTAGGTTCATGGTTGAAGGATTTGTTTCGACTGCCAGCGTCGTCGTCATTCGCGCTCGTGACCGGCTGCCAAATGGCTCACGCAACATGTCTGGCTGCGGCGCGGACATGGTTGCTGAAAAAACAAGGTTGGGATGTTGAGCGGCAGGGCATGAGCGGCTCGCCGCAAATCCGTGTTTTATGTGGTGTTCGGCATGCCACCATCGATCGAACGTTGCGCCTGCTGGGCTTCGGGGATCAATCGGTCACCCAACTGCGCGTCAATTCCGATGGCGCACTCGACCCAAGTGTGCTCGAAGCGGCATTGCACCAGATTGGCCGCGAGCCAGCGATAGTCTTGCTGCAAGCGGGAGACGTTAATACCGGCGGCTTTGACGATTTCGAAACTCTTGTCCCCATAACGCGCAAATATGGAGCGTGGGCGCACGTCGACGGTGCCTTCGGCATGTGGGCAGCGGCTAGTCCACGCTTTGAACGACTGATTCGGGGAATAGAATCGGCGCATTCCTGGGCAACTGACGGCCATAAATGGTTAAACGTTCCGTATGACTGTGGGTATGCTTTCGTCGCCGAACCGGATGCGCACCGCGCGTCCATGAGTTATCACGCAAGTTATCTCATACAGCAAGACGTTGCCCGTGATCCGATGGACTGGAACCCCGAATTCTCGCGCCGAGCCCGCGGATTCGCCAGCTACGCCGCCCTGCGTGAGCTTGGCCGGACTGGCGTTCGGGAGCTCGTTGAACGCTGCTGCGGCTGTGCCGCCCAGCTAGTCGCCGGTCTCGGAAAGCTGGAAGGTGTAGAAGTGTTGAGCAGCCCGATCATTAATCAAGGGCTCGTGGCTTTTACTGATCCATCGGGCGCCTCTTCTGACAACTTGACCGACGAAGTCATAGCCAAAATCAACGCGGAGGGAACTTCGTTCTTCTCGGGCACAACAAGTTTGAATGGCCGACGCGCGATGCGCATCAGCGTCTCGAACTGGCAGACCTCGCCCGAAGACGTAAAGAAAACCGTCGACGCTGTTGAACGAGTGCTTACGGGCGTTCGTCACAGCAAAGAGGCAGAGAAAGTGTCTAACAGAATCTGACACGGCTATCGCATCATCACCGGCACCCACTCTCCCGCAGGAATCCTATCCCGATCCGGCGGAATCACGATGTAGCAATTCGCTCGCGCGGTCGCCGCGATGTCTCCTGAGCCCTGCCAACCCGCCAATTCCACTTCTGCCTGCTCGAATTCACCGGAGAGAATTGCCGGGAGGAACCGCTTCAGGCCGGTCTTGGTTTTGATTTCCGATTTTGATTTTGCGTGCAGGAAAATGAGTTTCCGTCGAGTCGTGCCAGCCAGCGCTTCCACCATGGGCCGCGCGAACAATTCGAACGTCACCATGGTTGACACCGGGTTTCCGGGGAGCCCGAAAAAATACTTGCGCACCGGAGCTGCTTCGCGGACAGGAGTGTCTGCGCCACACAAGACTTGGCCGAAAACTGTGGGGCGGCCCGGCTGAATTTGGACCGCAGTGAAGAAAAACTCGGCCTTGAATTCTGCCAGAACTTGCTCGACTAGATCGTACTTTCCCATCGAAACGCCGCCGGAAATCAGCAGCAGGTCGGCGTCTAGTCCGTCGACGATTAATTCGCGGAGGCGCGCCGGTTCATCGGGGGCAACGGGAAGCAGGACCGGCTCTCCGCCCGCGGCTTGAATTTGTGCATGCCAGAGAATAGCTGTTGGAGTTTCGAATCTGATTTCGGCGAGGCTGCGCTGCAATATCTACGATCTCGTCCCCCGTCGCCAATACCGCGATGCGAGGTTTTGAGTAGACAAGCACGTGGGTTCTTCCTACCGAAGCCGCAACGGCGACAGCGGCGTGATCCAGTCGCATACCGGGCGCAAGCAGACGGTCGCCCTGCTTGGCCTCGCAGCCGGTCGGAACGATATTTTCCCCGGCAGAAATGCTCTTACCAATTTTCACCCAATCGCCGTTTCGCGATGTGTGTTCGACCATGACAATCGCGTCCGCGCCGGGAGGGGATGCCGCGCCTGTCGTGATCGATACTGCCTGCCCATCATCAACTCTGATCGAAGAATCCTCCGGGCCCCCGGCTCTAATCTCTCCAATAACTGTGAGTTCGGCGGGAGTGCTCTCGACGTCAGTGGCGCGCACAGCATAACCATCGCGCGCGGCTCTAGGGAACGGCGGAAAATCGCGATCTGCGGATACCGGCTCGGCAAGAATCAAGCCAATCGCGCTGAGCAGTTGTGTCAATTCTTTGCCTCGAGCACGCAGAGTCGCCGCATGTCTCTCTACCAAATGACGCGCATCTTCAAAGCTGAAGACAATGGGGCTTTGATTCGCCGAAGACATTGAGGGATGATAGCGAGGCTGAACGGCAAAGACAAAACAGTCAACCGCCCCACTCGTGGCAGACGGTTATGCGATTCGACCGCCTTCGGTAACGCTGGCCGGCGCAACAGCTGATGGCGTCTTTCTTAAGTCAGGTCTCACAGCCCTGCCCATCAGATCCAAATAGACTTGTTCAATTTGTTTGGTGATATTTGGCCAAAGATAATCCTGTCGAATTCTTTCCTTCGCTTTCTTTGCTGCGCCCTCTCGCAGTTCAGGATTGGTAACCAGCAGCCGCAACATTTTTTCTAAATCAAGAACGTTGCCGGTCTTAAAGGTGTAACCGACTCCGTCGACCAGTTCGCGATTCTCGGGAATGTCGCTTGCCAGCACGCAAACACCTGCTCCCATCGCATCCAGCAGGGCTAGGGAAAGTCCTTCCAAATCCGAGGGCAGCACGAACAAACAAGCGTTGGTAAGCAGCTCGTCAAGCGCATCTCCCGAGGTCCAGTCAAGAATGCGGATTTGATCACTTTCGTGTTGTCGCAACGCTGCTGCGTAGGAGTCCGAATAGCTTGAGCCGCCGGCCACCACCAATTTAACGGTCGTCTTGAGCTGTTCGTAGGCTTCGATCAATAAATGGCAATTCTTCTCCGGCGAGAGTCGTCCGAGAAACAGAATGTATTTACCGGATTCCAGCCCCCACTCCTTTAAATGCCCGCTGACGCCGTACTGACGGATGGAAGTGCCGTTCGGAATGTAGCTGATTTTTGCTTGGAAGCGAGAGCGAAAGCGATCTTCCAGAGTGCGCGAAACGACCATGGTTGCGTTTGGAAAACGCACAGCTGCGTGTTCTCCGAGTCGCAACACGCTTGAGGCAATCCGCCCCCATTTTGTTCGTTGCCAATCCAGGCCTTGAATCGTGACGACGGTTTTCTTCCCAACCAATCGCGGAAGGAATGAAAAGAGAGCCGGACCGAGGGCGTGATAGTGCACGATTTCCGAATCACTCAACATTGCATGCGCTGTACAAAGAACTGTGTGGAGAAGAGTTTCCAAGTGCTTGGTTCTAACTGTTGGAAGCCTTATCAAGCGAATTCCGATGCGATTTGGAATCGCGGGCGTGAAGTAGTTACGGCAATACACCGTTACTTCATGCCCGAGGCGAGAGAGTTCGCTCCCAACCTCTTCGTAATAACTTTCGATGCCACTGTATTTCGAAACTACTCCGCGCCCGCCGATGAACGCTACGCGCAATGGCGGGGCGCGGATAATTTGAGTCAACTCACGGTAGATCCCGATCAGCTTCGCGTAATGGTTTTCTTGCGAATGATTTGCACGTACGAATTCCCGGGCTTCGCTCCCCATGCGTGCCGCGATTTCCGGAGCGTGGTAAAGGCGGGAGATAACTTGAGCCAACTGACCAATCTCTCCGACGCGAAAGAGCAAGCCAGTCTGTCCGTCTCGAATCAGTTCGCGGCGTGAACCGAGGTCTGAAGCAATTACGGCACGGCCGCTGGCAAAGGATTCCAAAATGCTTTTCCCCATGGTCTCGTAGGCTCGAGATGGCAGGACGGTAAATCGAGCGGAAGCAATCACCTCATCCAATGCGGCCCAGGTGAGGTGTCCGCTAAAGCTAACGTTGGTGAGGTGCAGATCTCGAGCGAGTTGCTGCAACTCGGATCGCCGCGGACCATCCCCCGCAACAATTAGTCGGATTTCAGGAAGCCTCTGCATTGCGCACAGAAGATCAGCGATGCCTTTTTCCACGGACAGTCGTCCGAAATAGAGAATTGGGGCATCTGAGTCAAAATTGAACGGCATCTGATCCGGAATGCGTTGAAAATGTTGGAGAACGTCGATGCGGTTCGCGTCCCAGCCATTTTCTGTCAGCTTATCTTTTACAAATTGACTTGGAGCGAGAAAACGGTCGACACATTTTTCATAAGTGCGCAGCCATTTGTGCGCATAGCCTTCAGCCGCCAGAACCCAGGCGGAGCCAGCGGGTCCGTTGTAGCAACCCTCGGTTACAACATTCAAGAACTTGCCGCCGTGGCACTTCTCGCAAGCCATACCGCGCGAAACCATGTTGTAGCTCGGGCAAATCAATTTGAAATCATTTAAGTGATATAAGACCGGAACCTTTTGGGCTCTCAACTCCCAAAGAATCGACGGGGACAAATGGTGATAGATATTTCGGACGTGCGCCACGTCGGGACGAAAATCTGCAATCATGTTACGCAATTTCCTTCGCGCCTCGGTGGAATAGACTGCGTGCGCCGCTTTCCGGACCCGGGCAAGCAATCCAACGGTTGGGCTCTTGAAATCAATATTGCTTACGAAGTGTCGATCATAGGGAGTCGAGTCGCCACGCGGATCAGCCATCGAGAACAACGCAACGTCATGCCGCCGTGACCGCATTAGCTCCATGGATTCGAATAGATATGCTTCAGTCCCGCTAAAGCGAAAGTTATATTTGTTGCAGTACAAGATTCTCATGAGGGTTGTTTTGCGTGGTACTGGCTGTCTGTTGCACAAGTAGATCAATAAAGGCGGTCTGGTTGATGTTGCGATCGAAGCTTTGTGAAATCGTTTTCCTCGCAGCTCCGTGAATGTTCCTTAGAATGTCCGGCGACAAGCCGCGTACCTTCTCTACTCGATCGAGAAAATCGTCGATTGACCCCGAACGGAAAAGGAATCCATTCTGACCGTCCATAACTAATTCAGGGATTCCCGAAATCGACGGAGCGAGGACGATTTTTCCCCGCGCCATCGCTTCCATCAGCACCAGGGGCAGTCCTTCACTCCGGCTGGTTAGGACAACCAAATTCGAGTTTTCGTAAAAGGCTTCCAGTTTTGATCGCGAAAGATGTCCCAGCAGGATTACTTGGTGCTCCAAGCCGAGACGCTGAATAAGAATTTGCAGTGACGATCGTTCTTTTCCTTCTCCAGCAATAAAGCAGGCAAAAGGGCGTCTGCGTCGTTTAAGTCGAGCGCACGCCTCAATTAGGAATGCATGATTCTTAACATGGTGAAAACGTCCAACCGCCAACATGGACAGAGAAGTCTGCGCGACATGTGGCGAAGACGTTGATGTCGCGTCTACGCCCATTCTGCGAATGAATATTTTCTGTGGATCAACCCAGCGATAGTGGTCGATTATGTAATTCCGATTAAATTCGGACACTGTCGTACAGAAATGACAATTGCGTAGCTTGGTGTCCAGATACGCCTTGTGCAAGAGAAGATCAGACCCGTGCAGCGTTACGCTATAGGTGATCCCAAGCAAACGCGCTGCAACCATTGCGATCCAGGAGGCAAAGTAACCATGATGAACCTGGATGTGGTCGACTTCGGAAGGCTCCAGCAGGATGGCCAGATAAGCCCCAAGAAATGTGTGAAGAATTGCTTTCAACCTTCGGCTAGGAGATTCGCTGCCTCGTAGGAGCGCACGGACCAGTACGCCGCTGAGTAACGGTAATTTTCGAACGCACAACCAGCCCGCCCGTATCGAATGACCTAAACGCAGCGGTAGTATGTAATTCGTTTCAGCTGACCATGATTTCAGTTCGATATTGGTCGCATCTGGTGGCCGGCGCGCACTACATGGGACAACCACAACTCCGCGTCGGCGTAGTTCCGCGATTTCCTGCGCCACGTACGGTTCTAAGGGCGAGGGAAACACATTCGAAATGTAGGCAATCGTCCGCATCATTAAGCCGATCGAAGAACGAGCTCTAGCATGGGGTTTGGGAATTCGTGCTGCCGGAGCCGAGCGCGTTCCTACTCCAGATGGATCTGGTTGGAGCTGGCTCGACGGTTCTGAGAAGCAAGCATTCCGGCGATCGTGAACAGTAGCCCGTTCACGAATTGATAGCTCATAACTACAAAGCTTGCATTGACCAAATAGACGATGACTAACAAGGGCCAAAGCCTGCGAAATTCTGTGTCGAGAAAGTTGCCGTCGCTAGATGGCATGAATCTGCGGCGACGTCCACCCAATCGAAGAAGGTCGACGAACACCCAGATGTAGAGGACCAGTCCCAACAACCCATGCTTCACCGCGATCTCAAGATAGGTGTTATGGAATAAGAAATATGGAGGATGGAAATCACTGATTCGGTGCGCGAGTTCTGGCTGAATGCTGTTTGCGCTCCATCCAACGATCGGTTTATCCAGAAACATCTCCCAACCCGCAACGTACATGCCCATGCGGAACTCAACTGGGCCGCGTTCTTGCAGGCGGTCGCTCAGAGATGTATTTGTGTCTCCGAAGAGGAGAAAAGTTGTGATGCAGATGCCGCTTGCACCAAGAATGCACCAACATGCGCGCTTCACCCTTGCACTCGAGCACGCGAACGGTACAATCAACAGCGATCCTGCAAAGGAAGCCCACACTGCTCGCGTTTTCGTTGCCAGAATTGCCACAGGCAATGCTGCTGCAAACAATAGCGCTAACATTCCTCGTAATCGCTTGCGACGAAATGAGTCCAAAGCGATCAGCCCTAATAAGTTCATGGTCACGCCGTTGGCCACTGCTTGAAGGAATGGGCCGCGCGCGCGATCGGCGTGAATTCCGAGGTTTTCGTCCAGTATGTAACGGGGGAAAATTAGGCTTCGCGCGTCGATTAAGAAAAAGATTGCCGTGAGACTTAAGTAAGCCAAAACAACTAAGGAGAAAGTCTCAAACATCCGACACGACTTCTGACCTTGGAAGGCGAGTCCAGCCAATTGATAGAGTACGAGAGGAACCACCCACTTTGCCGCGAATAGGCTCCAGTTTTGAGCTGTATACGGCTCTGTCAAGACGCTGGACAGTGCGAGTAGCACCAGGCCAAGCATTGGGAGAGTGACGGGGCCGGGAATCCATGGCGATTGTTGCGACACGAATGTCCGGAGAATCACCACGAAGGTAAGCGCACCGAGAGCGACTCGATCGAGGGCATAGAACTGCAAGTCTGGAGGGCGGAAGAGCATTACGGTTAACGCTGCTATGAAAAGCACTGAAGGTGCGGCCATCAGCACGTGAAGCGGACGGGCCACCGCCCAAATGGCAATCGCCGTTGCGGATCTCGTGCGCGCTCCTGATCCCAGACGTACAAACGGAGATAAATTTAACCGCTGATAACTCATGCGCCGGTTCCCTGAAGCACAACCAAAATCGTCCTACAGAGAATTTGCAAATCCATGGTGAGCGACCAGCGCTCGATGTATTCGAGATCTAGCGCCATGTTTCGTTGGAATGACGGATCTCTTCGCGCCGTGACTTGCCAGAGTCCGGTGATGCCTGGGGTTACATCGAGCCGCCGCAGGTCGTGCGGTAGATAAAGTTGGCAATCATCGAGGGGATGTGGCCTTGGCCCCACCAGGCTCATCTCTCCTATCAGCACGTTCCAAAGTTGAGGTAATTCATCAAGACTGTAACGCCGCAAGATTCTACCCAGCCGCGTTATCCGGGGATCACGAACAATCTTGAAGAACGGCCCTTTACGCTCATTTTCGGAGCGCAGTCCCGCCTTCATCGCATTGGCGTTGTTGATCATCGTCCTGAATTTGACACATACAAAACTGCGGCCCATCTTGCCAGCGCGAGGAGCGCAATAAAATACTGGTCCTCTAGAATCCAGTTTGATAAATGCGGCAATCACCGCCATTAGTGGTGCGACGGCAAGCAACCCCACTGCAGAGAAAAAGATATCGATCGTTCGCTTCATGGTGACGGCAAGACGCGGCGAGGAAGTCTTTCGCGAAGTTACAATTGGGAAAAAACTTGGAGTTTCGAAAGTAAACTCACTCCTGAAGTTTGCAGACTGCAGCTTTTTGCGGGGAACTGTCGGGCTGACGATTCTCATCGCGGGAAGAAAGCGCGTCGCGAGTGCCGCCTCACCATGATTCCCGAATTTAGGGACTTGAGAAGTACGCATTGACATAACTTCCTTTTCATTTGCTGACTGCGGTTAGGAATTCCTGAGCGAGCGCATCGGTCTAGTCATAGCCTTTTGTAGATTCTGTCGGGAATCGGAAACCTACGACCGCTTAAGACCGTTCCCAACAAGCGGGCATTTGCCGAATACAGTTTTTCTTTCACTTTGCGGGCGGCAACTCGGCGTGTGGAACTCGCGGTCAAAACCAAAACTACTCCGTCGCAAAGATGACCAAGCAGCAGCGGATCGCTGAATTGTCCAGCCGGGGGCGCCTGAAAAATCGTGAAATCGAAAGCGAGACGAAGCTCGTCCAAGCGGGTGCGCAACCAGCCTGCCGATAGGGCTTTTTGATCTCGCAGGAATACATCCGAGGGCATCAGCCACAAGTTCTTTGAGAGACACAGGGTGGAGTCCTGCAAGCAATCAAGTCCGTCAATGTGTGAAATTGGAATTTGAAAACTGCTCTCATCGCATCGCGGATGAGCAGAAACCTCGACGATGCAAACGCTTCCCGCGATTTCCGTCGACAGCGAGTGCCCGACTTGCTGGCAGATGTCAGCAATGTCAGAGCTTTCATCCACGCAACTGAAAACTACTTGCCGGGGAGCTCTCGGTCCGCCCCGCAAAAAAAGCTGTTGAACCAGAGAGCGAATCTGCTCCTCACCAAAGAACCGAGTGTTCCAAGCGGCCCGTTCCTTGAGGCTGCCCAGTTCCCGATCCGTGACGGCATCAGAAGTGGCATTGCCAAAGATTGCGTTTAGAACTGTGGTCGTAGTCATAATTTCTTGCCACCTGTGCTCGGAACCTTTAACCAACTCATAAGCCACATGTGCCTCAGTTGCTCCCAGAAAATCACTCCGGCTTCGCGGGCAGGGAAGCCAATACCGTAGAACCGAGATATGCCAAAACCTCTTCCGGGGTTCTAAATCCCGTGGCCAGGTAGTCGGTAGCAAAAGCAAGCCCGGTGCTTACAGTGCCTCCGGCTAAGAGGCCAACTGCGCCAAACATCCAACATGACCAGATGGGCAATGCCGGCACTCGAGGGTGCTCGGCAATGGTTACGTTCAGAATTCCGCCCTGATCCAGGGCATCGCCAATCCTTGCCTCTTCTCGCTTATTCACGTAGAGCAGATACTTTTCTTCGGCGCCCCTTAGTGCACGAAGTAGTTCTTCCTGTTCAATCGCCAGGTCCCCGAGTTGGTGGGCACTGGTCCTGTAATTGGACAGCACTACGCCGGTGGCGGCTCCGCGTGCTTCCAGGGCAGTAAGCTCGACCCGGTTTTTAACCAGCTCTGCTTGAGTCCAATCCCGGTTCGGGTCTTGCTGCGTCGTCACGTCTCGAACAGGAGCCTGGCCCTCTGCTGCAATGGCGGTTTTGGTTTGAGCAATTTGCTGATCTACTTCCTCAACAACCCGGTAAGAAGGTTGAAACTTGGCGAGGAGATCGGTCCGCTTTAGCTGAAGGTCGAGCAATTTCGACTTCATCTCTCCCAGGAGTTGTGGGTTGTCGGAGCTGCGAATCACGGTAGTGGCGCGGGTTGGCAAAACCTTCAATGTCGCTTCAAGGCTGCGGATCCGTTCTCGTGTCTCGGCGAGCGCAACACCCGTCTCGCGATAATTCGCATCGGCATCACTGAATTTCTTCAGCGCAATGTCCCGCTCCAGGGAAGCCGAAACCGCTCCCTCGGACTCGGTGAATCTCATAAGCTTGAACTCCGCTTGTTGCAATCCACGGCGAGATTCGAGGACCTGATGATCAAAGAAATCAAACTGTCCCGAAGGCCTGCGTACCTCCTGGTGCTTCTCCAGGTAGGCTGCGGCAAGGCATTGCAATACCCGGGCGGCCTGTTCCGGGTTCGAGGAGTCGTAGGTTACTGTTATCAACGCCGACTTTTTACCAGCTTCGACATCTAGGCGTCTGCCGAGACGGCGTACTGCTCGCGAGAGCCGCACTTCATCGCTCCCCCCGAGGTTCCATGGCATTCGCCATCCGTCGAGTAGCCCGGAGTTACTTACCACCGAGCGCAGGATGTCCTGGTCTTGAATCAACTCAACTTCTGAGTTCAGCTCCTCTTCAGTTACTACTTCATCCTCGATTAAGGGCGATTGAGTTGGAGTTGGGGTCAATATCGGATCCAGTCGGCCGCGCCGTACTAGAACCTTCATTTCTGCCTGGTAGGAAGGGGCAAACAGTCCCCAAACAAGAAAGCCGAAAAAAATCAGCCCAAAAGACATCAATAGCAATTGCCGCTGCCGAAACAGAACTGACGCAACATCCCGCAAACTCGGGGAAGGGTTCCACTCAGTTTTCCGGACGGCCAGTTCTTCTCTCATAGGGCATTGCCTAAAAGTTTGCTGGAATGGAATAGAGACTCATGCTAGAGGTTGGTAAAAATCGTTTGATCTTGGAGATCGTGTTTTGGGGCACGAAGATGAAATCCCCCGGCACAAGATGGATGTCTTCATCAAGATTCCTCGACTTCATCATTGACTTCACATCCAGCACATGTGATTCGACGATTTCGGAAGTTACGCGCCGGAAAAGAACGACTTGGGAATGCTTTGATCGCTCGGTAAAACCGCCGGCCAATGCGACGCCCTCGCTAAGGGTGAGATCCGCTCGCAACTCATACTTTCCCGGACGCCCGACCTCACCTCCCGCGATGAAATATGGCCGGTCAAACTCTTTGAGGAAGATATTGATCTCAGGGTCGCGCAACACAGGCAAGTATGCCTTCGTGATAGCCTCGCGCAGCTCTGGCAGTTTCATTCCTTCCGCATATAACTCTGCTACGCCTTTTAATACTATGAAACCGTCTGGTTGCACATTGACGACCTGATCGAACTCCGGTTCGAAAGCGAATTTGATATCCAAGACGTCACTCTTATGGAGCCGGTAGAGCGGACGGCGTTCCCCCGTCAGGGCTGGACTCCATTGGCCGTCCGCTTGTCCGGATGTGGTGACCTGCGCCGATCCAGGAACTGCATCAGCCGCTGCCGGCTGCGGTTCCTGCGCGACGGCCACTTCAGAGACTTGCGGTAACGCCCAATAGATGAGAGCGAGAATTAAACTGTGGAAGACGAGTTTGATCTGGCTGTTCACTAGGCGGTTTCGCATTTCCCTGTGCTAGCCGCAATCTATTTGACGGACCATTCACTCACAAGACATGGGAAGTTCTGTCCACAAAGGTTGCTAATAGTGCCAAAGGAGTTGAACGTCCCGGCTGACCTTAAGAGAAGCTATGAAAGCCACATTTGGCTGGGACGTACCTCCGCCGCAGGACAAAGCTAGAACTCCGGGCGCCAAAACCGGCGACAGGACTTGCTACTCCGGTAGGACCCTCGAAAGTAGACTTGCGGGAAGTTGCTTCAGCGCGTATGCGGGCCCCCTCTCATCCCGGGTGAAGCACATTTTCTAATAGCTGGCAGTGACTTCGTTCGGAAATGGGAAATGTAAGCTGCGTGAGCCAGCAAGTTTTCCACACAAGTTAGCCCGAAACGACCGTTGGGATGTCACAGAATTCTCTCGTGACGGATCGTAAGATTTAACAGGCTTTATTAACAGAGCCGTTATTCCATGAGGACGAAAAAGGGTTCACATCCGGGTCAGACTCAGGTTCTCCGCGTTCTGGTCGCTGATTCCAACCGCATGCAATCGCAGTTGTTGGTGAATGCCCTTCGCCGCCGCCGCGAATTCGACGTGCTTTTCACGGAATTGGATATAGATGTCGTTCTCAGCGCCATTGAGTCTGCCCGCGTGAATGTCGTGATCCTTGACCTTGATCATCCGCGAGACAGTCCTCCCGATATGGCGATGGTTCGCCGTTTACATATGTCGCATCCCCAAATTCCTCAGATATTGCTGCTGGATCATTGCGAACCTCAGGTAGTGGTCAGCGCGTTCCGCTCGGGGGCGAAGGGAATTTTCTGCTTTTCTGATTATCCATTTCGTCTGCTGTGCAAATGCATACGCTGCGTTCATAGGGGACAGATATGGGCCAACACCGCGCAATTGCAGCAACTCATTCAAGAAATCACACAAGTGCCGTCACTTCGAACCGTGAACTCCGCGGGATTGAAACTGCTCACGCCGCGCGAAGAGCAGGTTGTGGCACTGGTCGCCGATGGGCTCAGCAACCGCGAAACCGCCCGGGAACTGAGCCTGAGCGAAAATACGATCAAAAAATATCTGTTTCGGATATTCGACAAGCTCGGCATTTCGAGCCGCGTGGAGCTCGTACTATTTGCGCTTAGTCACGGCGGTCATCGTGAAGCCGAATGGTTAGCGGGCCAGCAACAATAAATTTACTCGTGGTCACTGCTCAAACTCTTAACGCCACCACCGTCGCGCCGCCGCCTCCTTCATTCTGAGGCGGCTCCGTAACGGATTCCACGTGAGGATGCTTTTGCAACAACTGGCGGAGCGCTTTTCGAAGAATGCCCATACCGCTGCCGTGGACAACGCGGACCTGCGGCAATCCAGCAAGAAATGCGCGGTCCACAAATTTCTCGACTTCGCTGGCGGCCTCGTCCACGGTTCGGCCAATGACGTTGATTTCCGATGGAACATTCTGATCTTCGCGCTCGAGTGAAACGGAAACTCCGCGAGCCCGAGCGGCTTTGACCGGAGATTCGGTGGCGCGAATCAAAACTTCGGCGATGTCATCTCGCGCGATCTTCATCTTCATCGCCCCGATTTCGACTTCGAAGTGACTGTCATCGATCTTGCGGACTACTTTGGCGGCCCGCCCGACGGACTTCAGTTTCACCACGTCGCCCTCGGAAACAAGTTTCACGACTTGCGGTTGGGCATTTGGATCACCCTCGTCCGCGCCAGTAGAGTGTGCCACGACGGTCGAATCGAATTGTTCGCGGAAATCTCGCCGGAGCTTTGAGATCCTCCGTTCTGCATCTTTCGAGAGCTTTTGTGCGGCGGCGCGGTCCTGAATTGCTGTCACAGCTTCGCGAGCATGGTATTCGAAATCCCGCAGTACGCTTTCCAGCTTCTTCTCCATCTCTCGGATTTTCCCCTGTTGCTCTTTTTTGCCTTCAGAAGCAAGCCGGGATTTCTCACGCTCCAATTCTTCTTCGCGGAGCCGCAATTGATTCCGTTCTTCATCAACGTCACGCAGGCTGGAATGTAAGCGATCCAGGAATTGTCCGACATCCCGCGTTTGAGTACCCAAACGGGCAAAAGCGGATTCGATGATTGACGGATTCAGCCCGAGGCGCTTCGCGATGTTGATTCCCGCGGAAGCGCCCGGCACCCCGATTTTCAATTCGTAAGTTGGCTGCAATGTGGTCTCGTTGAATCCCACCGAGGCATTCACCACGCCGTTGGTGTTCGCTCCATATACCTTGAGCGAAGTGTGATGGGTGGAAATGATCGTGATACAACCGATACGGCGGAAGTGTTCAGCAATTGCAACCGCCAACGCAGCGCCTTCTTCGGGATCGGTAGCAGAGCCAAGTTCATCCAGCAAAACCAGCGATTGGGGAGTGGCAGTGCGGGAGATGAAATCAATATTTGTGACGTGAGCCGAGAACGTCGAAAGGTTTTGCTCGATCGATTGATAGTCGCCAATGTCTGCGAGCACAGCATCGAAGATGGGTAGTTCCCCGCGCTCCGCAGGAACCGGAATTCCGGACTGTGCCATCAAAGCGAGCAATCCCAGGGTTTTAAGGGCAACAGTTTTGCCACCCGTGTTTGGTCCGGTGATAACCAGTTCCCGAGCTTTACCTTCCAGTTCGATTGTGATGGGAACGATCTGTCCCGACTTGCTTTTTAGGTTGCGTTCAAGCAGCGGATGGCGAGCATTCCACAGAATCAGCCGCGTGTTTGGCTCGTGTGAGGACGGGCGCCCCTTCGACAGGCTCAGGGCAAGCTCTCGCCCGTCCACGGCGGCCTCAGCCGGCCCGCGACCGTCCAGTTGCACCGGAACGCAGTCGTAGTCTTCCGCGAATCGCGCTTTGGCAAACTGCGACTCGATTTCACCGAGAATTTCTACCGCCGCAGCGATGGAATCCGAAGATTCGCCGATCTTCTGAGTCATCTCCAAAAGAATGCGATGAATCTCCGCCTGCTCTTCATCGAGCAAGCGGACCAGCTCGTTGTTCTGCTCGATCGTTTCAAGAGGTTCAACGAAAACCGTTTGGCCGCTGGAGCTCGCCCCGTGCACCACGCCCTGCACGCGCCGCTTCTGCTCAACTTTTACCGGAATCACAAAACGCTCACCGCGGATGGTGATTAACTCGTCCTGTAGAGTTCCACCTTCGGATAATCGCCGCAAATAACCGCGGAGCGATTCCTGAATCTGCCGCCTTTGCTTTTCGGTTTCGCGCCGGATTCTGGCAAGTTCGGGCGAGGCCTTGTCTTCGAGCGTGCCGTCCGGCTGAATCTTGTTCCGAAAACCGCGCAGAAAATCCGTAAAGTCCACGATTCCAGATGAGAGGTTTGTTACCGCGGTCCACTGAGTCTTCATGGCAGTCGGAGGGCTCAGAGTAATCTGACGCCACTCGCTCGCTCGGTCGACAACCAGGACTACATCCCGAATTTCGGTAGTCTCGAGAGCGGCTCCCGCTATCTTTACCTTTTCCAGGTGAGAACTAATTTCGAGCAGCCCGGCAAACTCAAAACTCCCTCCCACGCGGCGGAACTCGCGAATCTCGGTGGTAAGGGTTTGCTGATTTTCAACCCAAGCGCGGTCGGTCGAAGGAACAAGTTGTGAAATAAGCTTTTGTCCGAAGGGAGACTGCGCATATCCGCGCAAGAGTTCGCGGAATGAGTCGAACTCGAGAACCTTCAGGCTGGTATGAGTGACCGGCTGCGGCATTTGCATCTCATGTTACAAGAAGCGGCTAAGGACCATAGAGGCTCGACTTGTCCTCAACGGTATTCTCCCGCAGTCCGGTAGTGCTGAAATCGCAGGCGGGAGCCCTATCTGACTTCGCTCAGGGCAGGTCCGCCACACAGGGGTGTTAAGTTATAAATAGTGTTGGAGCCTAAATGAGTCGATTTGTTTTTTTCTTATTACTTCTAATTTCCAGCAACTTTGCTTTCGGACAACAACCTTCCGCTTCTAATCCGGCCAGCGAAAACGCAAATCCCAATAGGCACTTTGATCACGTGCTGATTGTTGTCTTAGAAAATCAAGCCTACGTCTCGGCAATCAAAGACAGCTATCTCAAGCAACTTGCAGACGAGGGCGTCGAATTCACTAATTTCAGAGCCCTGGGCCACCCTTCGTATCCTAACTATCTAGCCATGATTGCCGGCAGCACCTTCGGCATACATGGCATTTTCGGGGACGACCAAAAGGACATTCCTGACGATGCACAACACCGTACGATTGGGGATTTTCTGGACTGGAAGAACTATGCGGAGGACTATCCTCCGAAGCCTGGGCAGGGGCCCTATCTATATGATTCTGGTAAGTATGCACGTAAGCACGTGCCGTTCATGAGCTTCCAGAAAGTACAGAAACAAGAATTCAAAAACGTCGTGTCGGTCAATACCAAGGATCCCCACAACGCTTTTGTCACCGACGTTCAAAACTCCCGCCGGGACCCGAAAGACCCGAAATACAAACCTCTGCCGACCTATATGTTCTACTCGCCGAATCTGGACGATGACGGCCACGACACCAATCTGGGCACAGCCTCGACATGGCTCAAGAATTTTCTGGAAAACTGGTTTCCTCCAGACGCTCGCGCAGGAACGTTAATAGTTCTGACCTACGACGAGAGCGAGGCGCCCGAAAAGAAAAACAATCACATCTACACCGTGCTACTTGGAGACATGCTCAAGAAGGGCAAAAAAGTTAGTGAGCCCTACGATCACCTCGACGTTTTGCGAACCATCGAAGATAATTTTGGGCTGAAGCCGCTAAATGTCGGCGATGCTAAAGCGAAAGTCATTACGGGGATTTGGAACTAGTTAGAATTTTTGGATTAGGATTCACGCGTAATACAGATCTTCCATAGCCTTCTGTACTTTGTCCGAGAGGGGTTCCATATCTTCTCGGGTTAAACCGGCGGTCGATATCGGCGCGCCTACACGCATTTCCAGCGGCCGGGATTTTATGTGATACGTGTCCATTGGAAGCATTTCGAAAGTGCCTACGAGTGCCACGGGAACGACGTTAACATGAGCCGTCAGCGCTAGAAAGAACGCACCCGCCAGGAATGGCTTGATAACGCCATCATGCGAGCGTCCCCCTTCGGGAAATATCACCAGCGGGATTCCTTTGCTCAGCGCCTTCAGAGCGGCGCGCACGCTACCTATCGCAGTCCCTGGGTTTTCCCGATCGATGCAGATTTGCCCAGAACGTTTCAAATGCCATCCCACAATTGGGTATGAAAGTAGCTCCTTCTTAAAAGCAATCCTGAATTGGAAAGGAAGATATGTGTACAAAACTGGAATATCGAGCGCAGACGCATGGTTAACGGCATAGATGTAAGGCTTGGATATATCGATTTTCTCAAGCCCAACTACCCTTAATGGAGAGCCGATCGTTTTCATGATCAACTCTGACCACCGATGCGCGAATCCATGCAGGATGCGTTCCCTATTGGAGAAAAAAGAGACGGGGAGCGAAGCGATTCCGAAAACCACGGTGTACAGCCAGATCAGCGGATCAAGAATCAAGTACGAGCGGAGCTTGCTGAGTAGCCCGTATTTTCGCGATCCCGCGACCGCTCTTCGACTCGCAACTGGGCGAATCTGTTCCGCAGAGCCAAGTTCGGCGTCGATTTCAGGCAGCGGTGGGTTCGCGGACGGCATTCCTTTGCGCTCCACTATTGATGCAACCACATCCAATGCAGCTTCAGACTCTTAGCCCTATTGCGTGCATTGCTTCTCCTACAACGTATATCGACCCTGTGACTACCACTATTCCTGCGGGGCCTGCAAGAGTTGAAGCCTGGGCTACCGCAGCTGCCACGTCGGCGGAATCCTCTATGTCTGTCGAAGCGCGAACCGATGCCCGGCGAATTTCTTCAACCGTGGACGATCGAGGATTATCGGCCCGCGTCGCGATCACGGCCTCTGCCAACGGGAAAAGAATTTCGGCAATCTCACCAACTGCTTTGTCTCGCATGGCGCCAAAAACGAATACCAGCCGACGACCCGCATAGCACGTTGACAAAGTGGACCGCAGAGCCCATGCTCCCGCCGGGTTGTGGGCCACGTCAAAAACGTACTCAGGCGCGCCATTTCGCGCTGGAAAGACTTGAAAGCGGCCCGGCCAGTTTGTTTCCGAAATCCCGCGTTCAATGGTGTCAGGCGTCACCGCATACCCTTGCATAGCCAATTCCTCCGCAGCTGCGATTGCCAAGGCCACATTCCTCAACTGATGGCGCCCAATTAAGGGGGTCTCGACGGCGATCTCTTTGCCCATCACTTCGACTCGATATCGCGAGCGCGGAACCGAGGCCGATCTCCCTTCTGGAGGCCGTTCTGAGGGGAAAAACTTGAAATATTCCTCGCTTCCCGGGGAAACTGGCGGAACATATGGCACGGCGCTTACCGCTTTTGCCCCCAACTCGAGAATTTTGTTTCCAATTACATCGTTGGCTTGCGGATGTTGGGGCAAGGTTACGACTATTCCACCCGGCCGAATGATGCCTGCCTTCTCATTCGCAATTTCACCCACGGTATCGCCGAGAAAATCCTGGTGATCGAGCGAAATATCCGTAATAACGCTGACTAGCGGGTCTATCACGTTCGTGGCGTCGAGACGTCCGCCCATGCCTACCTCTAACACCGCTATCTCTACTTTGTTTTGCGCGAAATATTCGAAAGCGATCGCTGTAAGCATCTCAAAAAAACTAGGATGCCACGGCAATTGGCCATCCGAAACCAATCTCTCACAAGTGCGGTCTACGACATCGTGGTAGAGGGCAAAATCGCTGTCACTGATTTGTTCTCCATTTATCCGGATGCGTTCGTTGATCTGCACGAGGTGCGGAGAAGTATAGAGGCCGGTCCGCGGGCCAGAAGCTTTCAGAATCGAGGCCAGCGTCGCTGCGGTCGACCCCTTTCCGTTTGTCCCCGCAATGAGGACTCCCGGAACTCGCAGCTCCGGGTGATCCAATTCACCGAGCAATACCCTCATATTGGCCAGATCGAACTTTTGCGAGGGCGGCTGGCTCAGTTCGTGGCCAAGGGCGTACATCCTAGCAATGGCGTTTTGATACGACATGAGTTCGGTCATCAGCCGCAAAGGGCCGTCAGCTTGGACTGGCGAGCCACTCCTAAGGGTATCAGCTTCTGCCGAAGGCATAACGAGGACCCAACGGCAATTACCAGTGGACACAAGGCTGGAGTGCCGGCCGGAGCTTCTTCTTAAGAGGGAAGGCTGAGTTCCCGTGCTGACTACGCGGCCGGATGGATTTCCGATGACTCAGCGGGCCGATCTGTCAATCGCGACACTCTGTTCTGCCGGGCCTGAGTGAACGTAGATGAATAAAACCTGCGATAACAGTCAGCGCATCGCAGCGGCTGCAGCAGCAACACTGGAAGAAGATACTTTTCCACTACACTTCGAGGGCGCGAGCGATAACCTTCGACGCTGCCGCAATCAGGGCAGCGAAATTGTTTGTGTGACATGCTCACAACCTCCCAATCGGGGCCAAAGGGATTCTTCATCACATTATAACAACTCCAGCCGAAGTCCAGCATTCCTAAAATATTTCACGCGAATTTAACATTATCCTGAGTTGAATCCGCAATTTGCCATGAATACGAGTAATCTGTTTCTGGTTACCCGGGCTGGCACGACCTTGTAATGCTAAGTACGGCGTGCTATCGTGCGCCCTTTGTTTAGATGGCTGTTCTAGCAATTGAGGCCTACAAAATCTAATGAGCAATCAGCGCCCCTCCGATTCGATTCTGCCCCCAAAAAAGCATCAACCTTACGTCCCTGAGCACGCAGAAATGAAGGAACTTACGCTTAGGGCTGTGCTTCTCGGACTATGCATGACGGTAGTTCTCGGCGCGGCAAATGCCTACCTCGGTTTGCGCGCTGGGATCACCATCGCTGCCACATATCCCGCTGCTGTCATCGCGATGGCGGCAATGAGGGCATGGAAGGGATCATTACTGGAGGAAAATATTTCCCGTACCGCGGGTTCGATCGGAGAGGGCATAGCAGCAGGTGCGATTTTCACCATTCCGGCCTTCCTGATTGCGAAGGTCTGGCCTTCATTCCGCCCCGCCGACGCCTACTGGAAATCAACGGCATTGATCATGGTGGGCAGCATTTTGGGGGTCCTGTTCATTTCCTTGGTTCGGCGGGTCATGGTGGAAGACCCAGAGTTGCCGTTCCCAGAATCCGTGGCGGCGTCCGAAATACACAAAGCAGGCCGGCGAGGCGCCGAGGCGGCGAAGTATCTATTCTGGAATATCGGTGTTGGTGGCCTGGTATACATGCTCGGCCGCTTCGGATTGTTTGCGTCGGATAAAGACTTTCACTTCGCAGTAGGAGGGATAGGCCGCAGCCAGGTCCGTCTTGGCACCGCAGGGAACCCAAATGTACTCGCAGCAGGTGGAACCAGTATGTTCTCCGCGCCCAGCGTGAGCCCGGCTTATTTGGGTGTCGGCTACATCATCGGACTCCGGTTGGCATCGATCCAATTTGCTGGGGGAGTATTGGCCTGGGGATTGATGGTGCCGCTGCTGATCTTTTTCCTTGGACCGCAACTTAAACATTACCTTCCAGCCGACACGCCGGATGATTGGTCCACGATGGCAATTTCGGTATGGCGGTTTATCGTGCGTCCCATCGCCGTCGGCGGAATGCTTGTGGGTGCCGCGTACACCTTGTATGGAATGCGAAAAAGCCTGACTTCGGGTCTGGGCAAGGCATTTTCCGATTTGAAACAAACTGCTCATGAGCGATCTCAGCTCTCGCGCACCGAACAATACATGAGCTCCAAAGTGGTTTTTGGATTGATCGCACTAATGTTCGTGCTGATGTGTTTTCTTTATATCCATATCTCTGGATTGGTTTGGCCCGCCGTGCTGGCGGCGGTCGTGATGCTTATCGTTGGTTTCTTCTTCGCCACGGTTTCTGGCAGCCTGGTCGGCTTCATTGGTTCTTCCAATAATCCCGTGTCTGGCTTGACGCTCTCGACCTTGCTCATAGCGGCACTTCTCATGGTGTCACTTGGAGTCTCCGGGCCTTCCGGCGTGGCTGCGGTGTTGGGTGTGGCTGCAGTGGTTTGCGTTTCGTCCTCGGTTGCAGGCGAGATGCTGCAAGATTTCAAAGTCGGCTACATCCTCGGAGGTACACCTCGCAAAATTCAGATAGCGGAACTGATTGCTGTGGTTGTTGCGAGCCTCATTATGTATTTTCCTCTAATGCTGCTGAACGGGGCGAATATCAAAGCTGGTGGAATCGGATTTGGGGACCGCCAACTTTCGGCGCCCCAGGCAGGTTTGATGGCCACCCTTGCACTGGGCATCGTCGGCGGTAATATGCCATGGCCGCTTGTTGTGGTCGGCATCTTCTTCGGCATCGCCATGATCATGATGCAGGTGCGGAGCCCGATGCTAGTGGCGGTTGGAATGTATCTACCATTTGAAACCACTTTCGCCATCTTCCTCGGTGGAGTATTTCGCTCATTCGGTGACTGGCTGGCGCGGCGTCGCGGATTCAACGCTGCGCAAATCGCTCGGGTCGACAATGCCGGTGTCCTCACAGCCTCCGGCCTGATCGCGGGCGAAGCGGTATTAGGCCTGGTCTGGGCCGGTTTGCAGTTTGCTCCGGCATGGGCCCGGCCGCAGGTATTGAGAGATCCATCGTACCTGGTTGGAGGGATGATAGTAATGGCCGGCTTAGCAGCTCTGCTGATCCTATTACCCCTGACCAGTGCAGGTGATCCGAACGAACCCGCTCCGCCGACAGCGATGATGTAAGGGCTTGTGTGGCGCGGGCGCCCCGCCCGCGATTGTTTGGCAGCGAGAAAGAGTCAGGGTTCCCAAGCAGTTTGCCTCATTGGGTTTTCCTCGGTGAACCTCTGTGCCCTCTGTGGTTTATTGTTTGTAGATGTCCGTCGCAGAAAACATCGCACACGTGCGAGAACGCATCTCGTCCGCCGCGCGCCGATCCGGCCGCAACCCTGACGAAATCGCCTTGATGGCAGTAAGCAAGACAGTTCAGCCGGACCTAATCCACGAGGCTTACAACTCCGGAATCCGCCAATTCGGTGAAAGCCGTGTGCAGGAATTCGCAGCAAAGGCTGAAGCACTGACACATCTGAACGATGTCGACTGGCACATGATCGGACATCTTCAAACAAACAAAGCCTCGAACGCCGTGAAATTATTTACCTCGGTCGATTCAGTAGATTCGTTGCGCTTGGCCGAAAAGCTGAACTCTGAGGCTGAGAAGCTCGGGAAAGACCTTCTAGTTCTGATTGAAATCAACATTGTCGGGGAACCTGAAAAGAAAGGCCTAATCCGTGATTCCGAAGAAATGGGAGAACTGCTTCACAGCGCTTCCGGATTTGAGCATCTGAAATTTCAAGGCCTGATGATGGTGCCCCCATTTTCTCAAGACCCGGAACGGACGCGCCCGTATTTTCGTAAACTACGCGAATTGAGCGAACGGATAACCGCGAAGGACATACCATCATTGAACCTGAGCGTCCTCTCAATGGGAATGTCCCACGATTTTGAAGTTGCGATTGAAGAAGGCTCGACCTGCGTGCGTGTCGGCACTGCGATCTTTGGAGAAAGAGAAAAGATCTAGCCTGCTAAAGTCCATGCCGCGAACAATCTCCCAAGAACAGGACATCCTTAAACACCCGCCTCCCAAGTGCCCACCCAGGCTGACTTCGCGCCGCGTCGGCATCCACACTTCAAGCGGCGGGGGCGTGCAAAACGCGGCGGAGCGCGCCTGGCGGCTGGGATGCAATACGTTTCAGATGTTTTCTTCCAGCCCCCGCCAGTGGGCGCCATACGAGCTCAGCCTTCCCCAGTGTGCCGAAATGAGCCGCTTGCGCGAGAAATATGATTTGAAGCCGCTGGTGATCCACACCAACTATCTGATAAACCTCGCCAGCATAACGCCGCTGTTCCTGAAGAAATCGATTGAAGCTTTTCGTGGAGAAGTTGAACGTGCTTTGAACCTGTGCGCGGATTACCTCGTCCTTCATCCCGGCTCGTTCCGCGGAGTCGATCGCGAGGCTGGACTGATGCAAACTGCGGCCGCAATTGCTGCCGCAACGCAAGGCCTGGATCTCGCGAAACAAAATCTAACGATCCTGATCGAGAACACCGCCGGTGCAGAGTTTTCTTTGGGCGCTAGCTTCGAACAAGTGGCGGAAGTGCTCCATCACTTGCGTGGTCTGGTCCCGGTTGCTGCCTGCATCGACACTTGCCACACCCACGTTGCGGGCTATGACCTTGTGACCGAGGCAGGAATGCAAAAGACGTTGTACCAACTGGAGGAGACACTTGGTCTGAGGAATGTCCGGGTATGGCACTGCAACGATGCGAAAGCCGCACGCGGATCGAAGCTGGACCGCCATCAGCACATAGGAAAGGGCACAATTGGCCTGGAACCATTCCGCCGTCTGCTAAACGACCCGCGCTTAGCCCATGCTGCATTCATTGCCGAAACCCCAATAGACGAACCAGGGGACGATAAAAGAAACGTGGAAGCACTAAAAAAACTGGTAGCAAAAGTGTCCGCGTAGGCTCGGCCGCCCTCGTCCGCCCAGCGGAGCAAAGCTCCGCAAGGTTTTAAGTTTTCAAGCCTCATCCCCTGCCCCGAAACCGAATAATCTCGCGCCGATCCCGCTTCGATGGCCTGCCTTCGGGCAGCTGTTCAAACTGCTTCATCGCCCTATGCTCCGCTGCCACCTTCGCGCGCAGCTCACGGCTTACATCCGTCTCGCGGTAAAGCGTTTGCGCAACCGAAGCCGGCCCTCGCACTTCGCTGAGAAGCAGAACTTCTACCTGGAACTCGCCGCCATCGTTGGTCAACCGCAACATGTCCCCAATCCGAGCGTCCCGCGCAGGCTTGGCAAGCTGTTCATTGGATTGAACCCTTCCCAGTTCACAAGCTCGCGCCGCCAACGCCCGCGTCTTAAAAAATCGTGCAGCCCAAAGCCACTTGTCCATTCTTACGGAGGTCGTCCCTCTATTTTGCTACAGGAACCCGATGTGGAGCGCTCCCAAGGATGTGTATCGTCCTCGCGGCCGAGGGCGCCCGCGCCACACGACCATTCCCATCCCCTCATTGTAAAATCAAAAGTTCATGCCAGAAGAGAACGCCACCACAGTTCGTCAGGATCGCAGCCGCGATGACGCCGAAATCCGTTACGACGCTGAGCGCATCGAGACCAAATGGTTCGAGCGCTGGCAAAACGACGCATCTCTCTATGCCGCTGAGCAGAATTCGACGAAGCCAAAATACTACGTCCTCGAAATGCTGCCATATCCCTCCGGGGCGCTGCACATGGGACACGTTCGCAACTACGCTATCGGCGACGCGCTTGCCCGCTACATGTGGATGAACGGATACAACGTGCTTCACCCTATGGGCTGGGATTCGTTTGGCCTTCCCGCCGAGAATGCCGCGATTTCCAATAACACGCCGCCCCGCGAGTGGACCCTGCGCAACATCGCCAACATGAAGGCGCAGATGAAGCGTCTCGGATTCGCCTACGACTGGTCGCGGGAAGTAACCACATGTTTGCCCGACTACTACCGCTGGAATCAGTGGTTCTTTCTAAAGCTTTACGAGCGAGGGCTCGCGTATCGGAAGAAGAGCATAGTGAACTGGTGTCCGGAGTGCGCCACTGTCCTGGCGAATGAGCAGGTTGTCGGAGGCCGCTGCTGGCGGCACGAAGACACGGTTGTCGAGCAGCGCGAATTGGAGCAATGGTTCCTACGAATTACAAACTATGCGGACGAATTGCTGCGTGACCTCGACAAGCTGGATGGATGGCCCGAAAAGGTCAAGACCATGCAGCGCAACTGGATCGGGCGAAGCGAAGGCACTCTGGTCGATTTTAAACTCTTTGCTGACGGGGGTTCTGCGGAATCGAAAATTACAGTATTTACCACGCGCGTAGATACTATCTTCGGCGCGACGTTGATTCAGCTTGCGCCCCAGCACCCGCTGGTCGCGAGCTTCTCCGCCAAAGACGAAAAGTTGCGGACAGAAGTTGATCAGCTTATCTCCGAACAGCGCAAAGCCAAAGAAACCGGCGACATCGGCGAGATCGAGAAGCACGGTGTCAACACTGGCCGCTTTGCCGTGAATCCATACAGCGGCGAGAAGGTCCCCATCTGGGTGGCGAACTACATTTTGATGGACTACGGAACCGGCGCCATCATGAGCGTTCCGGCGCACGACGAGCGCGATTACGAATTTGCCAAGAAATACAAATTGGAAATCCGGCTCGTAATTGTTCCTCAAGCAACTGATCCCGAAGAAACTGTCGCCGAACCTCTTCTGCCATTTACAACATTAGATGGAACGCTGGTTAACTCCGGCCCATTCAATGGACTCAGTTGCGAAGAAGCGATCCAAAAAATGTCCGCGCATGCGGAAAAAGAAGGCTTCGGAAAGGCCACCGTCACATATCGCCTGAAAGATTGGGGAATCTCACGCCAACGGTATTGGGGCACGCCGATCCCCATGCTCTATTGCGAAAAGGACGGCATCGGTCCCGTCCCAGAGAAAGATCTGCCGATATTGCTACCTCACCAGATCGACATCACGCTTACTGGCGGATCGCCGCTGAGTCGCGTGCCGGAATTCGTGAACGCCGTCTGCCCAAAGTGTGGCGGTCCTGCGCGCCGAGAGACCGACACAATGGACACGTTCGTAGATTCGTCCTGGTATTTCTACCGCTACACCGATCCGCACAACGATAATGCGCCGTTTGACAGTAAGACTGCGGGCTATTGGTTCGGAGATCGCGGTATCGATCAGTACATCGGCGGCGTAGAACACGCCATCCTTCATCTCATCTATTCGCGCTTTTGGACGAAGTTCATGCGCGATATGGGATTGGTTAACAACGACGAGCCAATCGCCAGATTGTTCACTCAGGGCATGGTGATTAAAGACGGCGCCAAGATGTCGAAAAGCCTTGGCAATATCGTTTCTCCCGACGACATGGTCGCTCGTTATGGCGCAGACAGCGCGCGAATGAATAGCTTGTTTGCGGCGCCTCCAGATCGCGATTTGGATTGGCAGGATAAAGGCGTCGAAGGCATCCAACGATTCCTGAATCGCGTGTATCGCTACGTTGCCAGACACGCAGACAAATCTAAAGTAGAGACGCGGCTCGCCGCGTCTTCTTTGCACAAAGATGAACCCCTGTCTCCCGAAGCCCGCCAGATCCAACGCAAGCTCCACCAGACCATCAAGCGCGTAACCGATGACTTTCAAGGACGCTGGCACTTCAACACCTGCGTCGCCGCGATTATGGAGTTGGTCAACGAACTCTACGCAATGGAAGACGGTGTGGCGCGGGCTCCTGCTAAAGCCGTACCGGCGGAAATTTTGGCTGGAGTCCAACGCGACCTGGTCCTACTGTTGGCGCCTTTCGCTCCATACCTCGCGCACGAATTGTGGGAGATGCTTGGCGAGAAGGGAAGTCTATTGAAAGCGCCGTGGCCGAAATATGATCCTCTCTTGGCGAAGGAAGAAGAGATCGAAATCCCGGTGCAGGTAAATGGAAAGCTCCGAAGCCTGATTGTAGTGCCCGTCGATGCGCCAGGAGAAATCCTTCAGGAACGCGCCCTGACCGACGAAAAAATCAAAGCCACGATAGCAGGCAAGAAGATTGTGAAGATAATCGTCGTCCCCGGCAAGCTCGTCAATATTGTGGTTCGATAGATCGAACTGAAGATGAAGCAGCGCTCTCCCACTCTCGAAGGCTTCCGGCTAATGTTCACCCGCCCCAGTCTTGGCTTGGCTGAAATCGCCTGGCGTTGGACCTTCGGACTTGCTGCGATTTCATTGCTGATATTTTCGGTTCTTCAATATCTCGATACGCTGCCGGTCGGCCCCGGCGATATGTTCTTACTTCAGACCGGACACCCGCTTCTTGTTTCACACGCGATCGCGCACATTCTTCAAGGCAGCGCTTTTCGCGCAGCCAAAGCTGCGTTGCTCCTGCTTTTGCTGTTGTCGCTCGCCTGGGTTGTCATCGCTTCATGGAGTCGCATGATGACGGTCACGGCTCTGGTCGACTATTTCCGCGAAGATCAAACCGAGGAGGGAGAAGAATCGGCGCAAGTTCGCGACCCGAAGTATCGTCCGCGCTCTCCGCTGGGACTCAACCTGTTGCGTGTTGTGATTGCTGCGGCGGCAACGGTGGGTGTTCTCGGGGCGTTCATTCTGTCGAAAGCCGCGTCTCCCCCAACCAATCCAGCGCCCGGCAGCGCCGCACTAATTTTCTTTACGCTGGTTATGGGGATCTTTCTGGCGTGGTCGTTTCTGAATTGGATTCTCTCCCTCGCCGCAATCTTTGCAGTAGCCGAGGGCAGCCTCACATTCAGTGCAATTTCGAAAGCGGTGGATCTCTGGCGCGTGCGTTCGGTCTCAGTACTGGCTGCCAGCACATGGTTCGGGCTCGCGCACTTTTTCGTATTTGTTATTGCCAGCTCAATAATCGCGGTGCCACTCGGCTTTGCCGGAATGTTGCCTCCGGCGATTGTTTTGGGGGGAGTTCTGCTTGTCGTCCTGCTTTATTTCGCGGCAGCCGATTTTCTCTATGCCGGGAGAATGGCTGCGTATGTCGCGATGATCGAGTTACCTCTCGAACCAATCACGCTGCCCGCACCGCCACCGCTTTTATTGAACCCGGATCGTCCCGCGAACCCGACTGCTCCGACCACGAGGATGGATCGAGATGAACTCATTCTCAGCGATACCCCGAACCTTTCATCGTCGTATGAGTCTTGAGGAAATCGTTCATCTAGCAAACTAAAACTGTGGCAATATATAACACCTGTGAAGCCGCACAAAACAGCCCAGAAGCAAGGCATCGGACTGTATACATACGAGCAAGAAAAGTACACGACGCCTTTTCAGTATTTGGCTCAAATTGTCGGGGGCACCATTGTTGCCTCGACAGGTGCGATGCTCGGTTATGCGCAGTATCAGTCAAGTACCCCGCGCACTTTGGGTTTTATAGGTTCCGGAGCCCTAGTGGTAATTGGGGTTTTCCAAGCCCACGCCGGGGCGATCTTCTGGTACAGGCGGTTGCACAAGCGAAAACATCAAAACTGATCCACTGCCCGTTTTCCTTTACACTAGCGCTTCAATCTGAGACATTTAATAGTGGAAACCCAATCCATCGTTGTCCTCGACTTTGGCGCGCAGTATTCGCAACTCATTGCGCGCCGTATCCGCGAACAGAATGTTTTTTCGGTGGTCCTTCCCTGCAATTCTCCGCTCGATGAGATTCAAAGTTATTCTCCCGTTGGCATCGTTCTATCCGGCGGTCCATCGTCGGTCTATGACAAAGATGCACCGACCGCTGATCCCCGAATCTTCGAAATGGGTATTCCGATTCTTGGAATCTGCTACGGCTTGCAGTACATGGTGCACGCGCTTGGAGGCAAAGTGCATCCGGCCGAGAAGCGCGAGTATGGCCATGCCAAGGTCGAGGTCCTAAATGGATCGAAACTTTTCGAGACCCTTCCAAAAATCCTCGCAGTCTGGATGTCGCATGGCGACGAAGCCGTAGAACTTCCCGCTGGATTCGTGCTTACGGCCAAGTCGGCCAATGCGGTTGCCGGGATCGAAAATTCCGAGAAGAGAATGTGGGCGGTGCAGTTTCACCCCGAGGTCCATCACACTCCTTTGGGAACCGATATTCTGCGAAATTTTGTCCTCAACATTTGCGCAGCAAAACCCAACTGGACTCCGCAACGCTTCATCGATGAAACCATCTCGAGTGTACGAGAGACTGTAGGAAAAGGCCGCGCAATTTGCGCCCTCTCGGGTGGCGTGGATTCAGCCGTAGCCGCCACGCTCGTAGACCGGGCGCTGAAAGATGAAAGCGGAACTTCCAAGCTAACCTGCGTTTTCGTAAATAGCGGCACGCTGAGGAAAAACGAATTCGAAACGGTGCAGAAAACACTGCGCGACAAACTCGGCTTGCATGTGCTCGCCGTGGACGCGACCGAGCGCTTTCTCAGCAAACTGGCAGGCGTTACCGATCCCGAAACCAAGCGAAAGATCATCGGCTCGGAGTTCATCGCCGTGTTCGACGAAGAAGCGCGAAAGATCGAGCAGCTAGAAGGGGAAGTCGATTGGCTGGTGCAAGGCACGCTTTATCCCGATGTGATCGAGTCGCGTTCAGTTCGCGGACCTTCGCAGGTGATCAAGTCGCATCACAACGTCGGCGGCCTGCCCGAGAAGATGAAGCTCAAACTCATCGAGCCATTAAAGGATTTATTCAAAGACGAAGTCCGGAAAATTGGCCGCGATCTTGGCATGCCCGATGAGGTTCTGCAACGACAGCCGTTTCCCGGACCTGGCCTAGCGGTACGGATTCTCGGTGAAGTAACGCCTGAGCGGCTGGCAATCCTCCGCGAATGCGATGACATCGTCGTCACTGAAATCCGTCGCGCCGGCCTCTATACCAAGATTTGGCAATCTTTCGCGGTGCTTTTACCGGTGATGTCCGTGGGCGTCATGGGCGACCAGCGAACGTATGCGTATACCTGCGCGGTTCGCGCCGTGCATTCAGAAGATGGCATGACCGCGGATTGGGTGCCGTTGCCGCACGAAGTCTTGAAGACGATCTCCAGCCGAATCGTGAACGAAGTAAAAGGCGTGAACCGTGTCGTTTACGACATAACTTCGAAGCCGCCAGGAACGATTGAGTGGGAGTAAAGGCAGAGTCGCGCAGCTCTCTCGCCTCGCCGCCGTGTATCATCAGCCCGTGGACAACGTCACTGCCTTCATACTTGCAGGCGGCAAGAGCAGCCGCATGGGCGAGGACAAGGCCTTCCTGCAGCTCGGCGACGGGACGCTTCTCTCGCGAGCTCTGAATTTGGCGAAGTCAACGACTTCGAATGTAAGAATTGTGGGTGAGGCCGCCAAATTCGCCAAGTTAGGTACTGTTGTTGAAGACATCTATCCAGAGCGCGGACCGCTGGCAGGAATTCATGCGGCGCTGGTGAGCACCAAGACAGCGTTGAACCTTATTATCGCCGTCGATACGCCTTTTATCGAAAGTAGTTTCCTGGAGTTCCTGATTTCGGAAGCTCGGCGGAGCGGTGCCATGGTTACGGTCCCTCGCTCAGGAGGACACATTCATTCTTTATGCGCCATATACCGCAAAGAGTTTTCCGAAGTGGCGGAGCAATCCTTGATCCTGGGACAAAACAGAATCGATCTATTATTTTCCCGAGTCAAAACCAGAGTGATTGAGGATCCGGAGCTGCAACAGCTAGGCTTTCGCCCAGAAATGTTTCGCAATCTCAATACCCCTGAAGAGTGGCAGGAAGCTGAACTTAGAGTTGCTGAGAAGACATCTTGCGAGAATCTTAAACAATGAGCACACCGGCCCAACCAAGCACAAAAGAGCCACCAAGCCCCTATATAGCCTTCAAGGACATCTCTAAGGCTTTCAACGATCATCACGTGCTCGAACACGTGACCTTCGACGTCATGCCGGGGGAGACGGTGTGCATTCTCGGCCGCAGCGGTGTCGGCAAATCGGTGACCCTGCAAATTATTATGGGATTTCTAAAGGCAGATTCCGGCCGCGCAATTGTCGCTCAGCAAGACATCACTGACTTCACCGAAGTTGAATTGGAGCAAATCCGCAAGAAAGTGACGATGGTCTTTCAGAACGGCGCGCTTTTCGATTCGCTCACCGTGCGCGAGAACATCGCGTTTCCATTGCGAGAGCGGAAAGGGGTCAGCGAAGAGCAGATTTTTCAGATCGTGGACGGCTTGCTCGAAATGGTCGGCGTCAAGGAAATGGGAGACTTGCTTCCGTCAGATCTCTCGACCGGGATGAAACGTTCTGTCGCGATTGCCCGAGCGCTCGCAGCGCAACCCGAGTGTGTTCTATATGACGAGCCGACAACGATGGTCGATCCCCTCATGGCGCAGCTCTTAGGAGACCTCATCAAACGTTTGAAGACCCAACTTCGCCTGACCAGCGTGGTGGTAACCCACGACATGCGTTTAGCCAGGAAGCTGGCGAATCGAGTCGTCTTCCTGCACGAAGCCAGAGTGCTCTTCTTCGGCACCTATGCGGACATGGAGAAGTGCCCGGAACCGATTGTGCAGGAATTCCTGGAGATGGATGCGCTTGTCATTGAACGATAAGTTGTCCTGATTTCCCGTAGTTCGTCGCGCAAGGAAAGCGCGAAGGCGATGCGATCACAAAAGCGCTTTCACATCGGATTCAATTACATCTGTGTATTCGAACCCGATCACCTTGTTGCGCAGTATGCCTTGTCGATCATAGATCATCGTCGTCGGTAGGCCTTCGATTCCTCCGAATTCCTTCCGCAAACTAGCAGAGGCGACCGCCAGCGGATAACGGACCCCTATTTTCTTTGCGAATAGAACTGGCTCTTCCGTGTCTTTCATGGTATCGAATTTAAGGCCAAGCACTACGAATCCGCGAGAGCCGTAGCGGTCTAAGAGTTTTTGATAGCCCGGCATCTCCTTTTTGCACGGCGAGCACCACGTTGCCCAAAAATCGATGAGCACCACCTTGCCCTGAAGGTCAGCCGAGGAAATTCTGCGTCCTTGCAAGTCGTTCACGGCGAAATCAGGCAATCGCGAACCAACCTCGCCTGCAGCGATTACATTTTCTTTCGACTGAGTCGAACTCGCCGTTGGGCGATTGCACCCGGCGAGTCCGACAACAGCAAAGCTCAGAAATAGCAAACCTCTTTTCAGCATTTATTCCTTTTTCTGCACTTCCAGAACGAGCAGCTTTAGCGGGGCCGAAGTGTCAGCTTTCTTCTTCCCCGCAGGTTTTTTGTACAACTGGCCGCGGATCGTGACCATCGTTTGAGTCCCCGCAAGAGATTCGAGCCCTTTCGACAACTCATTCGGTGTAAACGCAAATGACCGATTCGGTTCGACCTGTAGTGCGAGGTTGCCCGAAGAGTCTTTCACGATTTTTCCGCGTGCAGTCATATCCATTTCCGCAGCGGTCACACCACTGTCGTACGTCGCCTTCAGAAGCTGGACAGGGTCAATCTGCCCATCTTCTTTGGGAGTGACATCAACTCTCCCGTCTATCAAGCTAACTTCCACGTTTTGAACGCCAGACTGGCGTCCGAGGTGTTGTTTCACCCCGTAGGCTCAAAAATTTCAAGTCATGCCCTCGACGCGCATTTCAATGTGTTTGATTTGCGCTTTAGCCACGGGCACAACCACCATCGAACCGAGCAGAACAAGTAGCGCCACTCTTCTCGTTTTCATCGTTTCTCCTTTCGTTAAAATTCAAGTCGCTAAAGATGCAGCCGAAACTGCTGCGTAATCCCAAAACTGATGTGGTGCCGCAACGGCATGAATAACGCACCGGTAGAGTGCGCAGCGTCCCAATCCACCCCAAGCCAAACGTGTACCCCAGGACGCACTCCCACGTAAGTCGTGACCCCAGCCAGCAAAACGTCGCCACCGCTCCCAACATGAGTCGCCCCCGCGATGCGGTCATCCTGAGAGTGCTGCCAGGTCACGACGGGCCCGATGAACCATTCACGGCCTCCGTTCTTCGATTCATAAGGTCTATACGAAAGCCAGAAGCGGGATTCCAAAGTGCTGCCGAGCCGCGTCTCCTGTGTTCCTTGTGAGGTGATAAGGGAATGGAAGTCCTCATCCGCCACAAGACGCCTGATATTGAAAAGCCCGGTGTAAGTCCAATTTGCCCCGATGAAGAAATCGGTTGATCCTGAACCGGGCTGCAAGGTGGCAGGAAGCAGATTTCTAGTACTACTTGTCAGGTCTGTCCGCCCTGTAGGAATCTTGGGACCGGCGGTGACCGATGCCTGAGTTGTGCCTCGTTGCGAATCTCTCCGGTAGAAACGGTACTTCACGAGCAACAGCCCGTCGCCCAGGCCGGTTCCCCCAATGGCAGGCGTGCCCGGTACATCAAAGTGATTCGTGATGATTGGGATGAGAGCGGTCAAATCAAAATCATGGCGGAACCCCCACGTGAAGTTGAAATCACCCTCATGTGAGAAAGTAGGACGCGCAGTCGCAGGAATGGCGCTCGATGTACCAGCAGTGAGGCTGCGTGTTGTGAAGATGGAATTGTAGGACACGAGTCCGCCGCCCGGAAACAATGGTGGAGCCGTTTCGGGGGCTGGCCCTTGCGCTGTGGCAGTCGAGCCGCAAAACGATACGACGAGCGCGAGCCGAGTCCCCCAATAAAAAGCCGCCTGCTTTTGCAATCTCACAAATCTCCTCCAGAAAACAGCGAAGCTAATGCACACGCGTGCCTGAAAAAACGTGCGAAGAATTTGGAGGGTGAGATTTAGACGCGGAGGGGCCGAGCAGCCGCTAAGGGCGGTTCGGGTGGAGCGTGAGACTGCGCCGCAAGCCGCAGATCCGAAAAACGTACGCCATTAGGCTCGCCAGCAGTCGGCATCATCGCGAAGACGATGGACGAAGAGGAGAAGGCACGCACGGACGACGGTCGCACAAACGGAGCGTGAACTGTGCGCATCGTCTTGCAGCAATCCATGCCACGCAATCCGTGCGACGAGCAATGCATGGACATAGAGCTGCAGCACTGGCTCGCCTGGGCTGGCGTGGTCATAGCCTCGCAGTCGAAGCCGTAAGCCCCAAGAGCGACCGCAATCACTGCCAGCAAGATTGACTTAGCAAAATGCATTATTCATAAATCTAGAGGTACCGGCTATTCGAGTCAAGCGATCTTTCGGATGTCACATTGGTTAGAAAAGACACTTTTAACATCCACGACTGTGACCGGTGCTGCGGTTCGTTGACTCGGGAATGCACGGTCCGTAAGATGAATCGGACCACCCTGACGCGCGTTTCATAATGATCGGCGAAACCATCTCGCACTACCGCATCGTCGAGAAGATCGGCGGTGGTGGCATGGGCGTCGTCTACAAAGCCGAAGATGTCAAACTCGATCGCTTTGTGGCGCTCAAGTTCCTGCCGGATGAAGTGGCCAAAGATCAGCAAGCTCTTAGTCGCTTTCAGCGCGAAGCAAAGGCCGCGTCTGCACTGAACCATCCCAACATTTGCACTATCCACGAGATTGATGACCAGCACGGGCAGACGTTTATCGCTATGGAGTTTCTGGATGGGCTGACCCTGAAGCACCGCATCGCCGGACGGTCGCTCGAAATGGAGACGATTCTGTCCCTGGCCATTGAGATTGCTGACGCGCTCGATGCCGCCCACGCCGAGGGAATCGTGCATCGCGACATCAAGCCGGCAAACCTTTTTGTGACCAAGCGCGGCCGTGCCAAGATTCTGGATTTCGGTTTGGCTAAAGTGACGATGCGAAGCAACCGGGTTATGGAGGGGGCGACCGCGACAGCTCAAGAGACGCTGCTGAGCGAAGAGCATCTGACCAGCCCCGGTTCTACGCTGGGCACGGTCGCCTATATGTCTCCGGAGCAGGTGCGAGGCAAGGAATTAGATCCGCGCACCGACCTGTTCTCGTTTGGAGCAGTGCTCTATGAAATGGTGACAGGCACCGTGCCGTTCCGAGGCGAAGGCACGGGCGATATTTTCGACGCGATTCTACGGAAAGCTCCGACCGCTCCTGTGCGCCTCAATCCGGAAGTTCCAGCCGAGCTCGAGCGCATCATCCACAAGGCGCTGGAGAAGGACCGTGATTTGCGTTATCAACACGCGTCCGACATGCGAGCCGATTTGAAGCGGCTGAAACGGGAGACGGAATCGGGCAGAGTGGCGACAGAGCCCGCCTCAGAAGGTTCTTCTGCTTCGGTCCAACCTGCGGCTTCCGGGTCCGCAGCCCCCGCTGTTTCCACTGTTGCCAGAGCATCTTCGGGTTCCGTGCTAATCGGTGAAGCCCGGAGGAACAAGGGGAAACTTGTCGCAGCGAGCGTCGTGGTTTTGCTGCTGTTACTCGCGGCAGGATTCGGTCTCTACAAATATCTGAGCCGGAGCGCACCCTCCATAGATACTCGCAACATCAGCATCCGGCCCCTTACCGACCACGGACAAGTCATAAATTTTGCCAGCATCTCGGCAGACGGCAGACTGGTCGCGTATGGCAGGCGCGAAGGGGAACGCAGCCTGCGGGTCAAACAGGTCGCCACCGGCAGCGAAGTGACTGTAGTCCCGCCGCAGGCTGGTTTCTTCGGCTTTGGCGCAACTTTCACACCCGACGGCAACTATCTTTACTACACCCACGGCGATCCCGCCAATGCGAACAATATCAATGCCTACAGTGTGCCTGCCTTGGGTGGGACATCGCGGCAGATCGTGAGTGACGTTGCCAGCGGGGTCGCATTCTCACCCGACGGCAAACGAATGGCGTACAGGCGTGTGATTTCCGGCAAAGGAGAGGATCAGTTGTTGGTCGCGAATGCGGACGGCAGCGATGAGAATGTGATCTTCCGGCGAGAGTCGGGGTCCGACGGGTTCAACACCGATCCTTCGTGGTCGGCTTCGGGCGACCTTATCGCGGTGGATGCCTTTGAGTTAGGGAAAAACGCCATTACGTCAATTCTTGTTCTCACCCCCCAGGGAAAATTGGTAAAGAGCTTTCCAACGCCAATGCTCGTTAGTGCCGTCGCGTGGCTGCCCGATTCCTCTGGGCTTTTCGAAGTGGCCGCGGAAAAGTCAACCGGCCTGAGGTCGCAGATCTGGTTTCAGCCCTATTCGGCGGGAGATGTTGTGAAAATCAGCAACGACTTAAGTAGATATAACTCCCTCAGTGTTTCCGGCGACGGTAAATCGTTTGTCACCGCCCAGGCGCGCCCCGCCGCGACGATTTATGTGGGTGATTCGCCCTCCATCCTTAACGACAAAATCGATTGGAAACTGACTCCTGTTTCGACGGAACAAGCGACCGGGTACGGTCTCTCATGGACCGCGGCAGGCAAACTCCTGCAGAAGGATGTGGCGTTTCACATTTATTCAACAGCCGCCGACGGAACTAACCGGGCTCGCCTGATGGAGACCGATGATGTGATACTCGACGCAAAAGGCTGCGGCCCCGGCGATATCGTTATTGTGTCCAGGGTTCTCGAGGGCAACACCCCGAACCTATGGCGTCTGAATGCCGCCACGGGCGAGTTGAAGCAGCTCACTTTTGGGAAGGACGAGGAATCATCGTCCTGCACTCCCGACGGAAAATGGGTCCTGTATTCAGGACCCCAAGCCTCTGACAACGTGTATCACAATTTCAAGGTCTCCATTGATGGCGGCGCACCTGTGGAATTAGCACACGGAAACGTGACGTTGCCAGTCGCGTCTCCGGACGGCACGTTAACCGCCTATGGACGGTCCGAGGGGCAAGGAGCTAGTAGGCAATCGAAATTAGTTGTGCAGAGGCTGGAAGGCGGCGCGCTCGTGCATGAGATCGAGTTACCCTCGACATACAATTGGCAGTGGCTTGGCTGGACGCCCGATGGTCAGGCTCTAACCTATGTCCACAATACAACGGGGAATGCCACGAATGTATACATGCAGCCGCTAGCCGGCGGCGCTGCGGTGCAGTTGACCCACTTCGCTTCCGAACCAGCTGTTGTATCCGCCTATGCCTGGTCTCGCGACGGCAAAAAGTTCGCGATCACGCGCTCTCGCTACAACGATACCGATGTCGTAATGTTCAGCGGCTTCAAATAGTGGTAGATGGACATCTCAGGAATCATCAGTAGAATTAATCGCTGCACGCATGGGGAGATTGCCATGAACAAGATGCTGCTTGCGACTGTCGCGGTTGCACTCGTTGCCGTGCCGTCATTCGCCCAGCACACAACGAGTAAAGATCAAATCGTCGGGACGTGGAAGGTCGTCATCCTCAAAGTTACAAGTGAAGGTAAGGTCAGCTATCCTTTGGGAGATCAGGTAGCAGGGTACGTCAGCATCACCCGCGACCGGATTTGGTTGTTGTTCGTTGACTCGACTCGAAAACCACCAGTCGCACCATCACTAACGGATGCTGAAGCCGTGGCAATGATGAAGTCGCATGTGGCTTGGACGGGCAAATACTCGACTGAAGATCAGGCGTCAGAAGGCATCAAATTAACCGCCCACGTTGATACAGCATCGAGTCAGGCGATCGCTGGCACCGACCGCGTGTACTTCATGAGGGTCGAAGGCAACAGATTGACGATGAAATCACCGGGAGTCATTGTTCCGATGACTGGCAAACAAGCATCCGCCGAAATTGAGCTTGTGAAGGCCGACTAAAGTTCCGCCCCGGTAAGAGCACCCGCGCCGACGCGTGAATCTTCGCGCCGACGCCCGATTTGCCGATCTTTTGCAGCGCATGAGCCTACCGGAGTAGGTCAGAGCGCCGCCTGTCGCCTGTAGCCCATCTAATGAACCACCTTCACAACCAGTCCTTCGTGCAGCGGTTTGGAATTTGTCGATGCGAGCGCTACTAAAGCTTTTTCCGGGACCCCGCCCTTAATTTCCACCTGAGTTAAGTTCGATATCGAAGTTGCGATATCCCGCCGTCGAAGTTCGTTGTCCACAATTTGAAACAAGTATGGTTTGCTATCGTCCTGGCGAACCGCTTCCCGCGGGACCGCCAGAGCATTTTTGTGCTCGGCAGTTACGATATTGACTCCAACGTTCACATTGGGCAGCAGTTTGCGATCGGCGTTTTCGACGACGCAGGTTGTTTCCCCGACATTTCTCGTTCCATGCAGCCGCAAAGTGGTCGGTACTGAACCTAATGTGCATTCCCATGTGCGGCCAGGCATAGCATCCCAAGTGACCTGAATACGCTGACCCGGCGCGAGTCGCGCCACATCGGGCTCATCGACAAATGCGCGGACCAGCACTTTGGATAAATTGGCCACTTGCAAGACCAGATCGCCGGGATTCACATACACCCCCTGATGCACCGGAAGCGAATAAACGATGCCGTCAAAAGGAGCCCGCACGTTGAGTTGACTGAGCAGATCCTCGGCAGCAGAGTATGCAGTCTGCGCCTCTCCGATTTGCGCTTGAACGCGAGAAATTTCGGGAGGCGAATAACGATCTTTCTGTTTCTGCTCCAGCAATTTGAGATCGGCTTCAGCGCGCTGAAGTTGTTCTTCGGCGGACTGCACCTCGCCCGGCGACGCTGCGCCATTCTGTTGAAGTCGTCGCAACGCGTCCCGGTTTCGCAGCGCCGCATCGCGCCGCGTGCGCGCCTTAACCAGTTCAGATTGCAACGTCAGAACTTCTTCCTGATTACCGCCACTGTGAATCTCGCTATTGGCAGCTTCGGAGGTTCGCATTTGTGAGAGTGCCCGCGCCGCCTGTCCGCGCGCTTCGGCATCGTCCATCTGAACCAGCAGCTGTCCTTTCCTGACAGCATCGCCTTCGCGGACGAATAGTTTCTTTATTGTCGTGCCGGCTGGGGCATGAGCCTCGAAGCTCTGAACTGGCTCAACTTTTCCGTTGGTCGTTACGACGTTTCGAATCGTAGTACGTTCGACTGTGGTCGCCATGACCGGAACAGGGTCGCCATGGGACATGAACGAACCGAGCAGCACTATTGCCGCGACAATGCCTATTGACCATCCAATCCAGCGACGGCCGCCAAAAATACCGGGTCTTCTTTTCTCAACGAATGCCATTTAGGAAACTAGTCGCATAAATGTACCACTTGGCCTTGAGCCAGGTCACACTTAAGCCATTGGATGCACAAACTTAGTAGAGGTATTCACCTCGTTCCGAAAACTTCCGCTGCGAATGCTGGTTACAATGGAGCATGCCGAAATCTCCCCGTTACACTCGCGACCACGCCCAATCTGGCCTCGACGCGGATTTCCCCGAAATCGAGTGTTGGCCCAACCAGTTTCCCGGATACGAAATCACGATCGATGATCCGGAGTTCACCTCCGTTTGCCCCAAAACTGGTTTGCCGGATTTCGGCCACCTCAGCATCCGCTACATGCCTGACAAGCAGTGTCTGGAACTGAAGTCGCTGAAGGAATATCTCCAGTCGTACCGGAATCTGGGGATCTTTCAGGAGAATGTTGTCAATCGCGTGCTGAAAGATGTAGTGCGATGGTCGCGTCCAGTATGGGCCGAAGTGAAAGGCGATTTCCGTCCCCGCGGAGGGATCTCTACTCTGGTAGTGGCTCGCTGGCCAAGGCAGAAACTAAGAACTGGGAACTAATAACTAAGAACCGGGTTTTCGCAAGGCATCAAGAGATTGTCCCGACTTGAGCACCAATTAAAGCTCTCCCGACCCGCCATGTTATATTCCACGCAAAGTGTCATCTAGCAAACTCTATCCGCGGACCGCGCTCGCACTGCTCACCGCGCTGAATTTACTCAACTACATTGATCGCTCAGTGCTCTTCGCGGTGCAACCGCTGGTGCAGAGCGAATTTCATCTCAGCAACACCCAGGTTGGATATCTCACCAGCGCCTTTCTCGGTTTCTACATGATCGCGGCCCCATTTGCCGGTCCGCTGGCGGACCGCTACTCGCGCAAGGGAATCATCATCGGCGGTGCATTTTTCTGGAGTGGGCTTACCCTGCTCACCGCCGTCACACATACCTATTGGGAGCTATTGCTGCGCCACACGCTGGTCGGAGTCGGCGAGGCCACGTTTGTCACGATCGCTCCGACTTTCGTGGCGGATCTATTCCCTGAGAGAATACGCGGGCGCATCTTCGGAATATTTTATCTGGCGATTCCTGTTGGGACGGCGATGGGTTATCTTCTTGGCGGCAAGCTCGGCCCCACCTTCGGATGGCGCTATCCCTTTTACGTCGCCGGCGCGCCGGGCTTCCTTCTAGCGATTGCTCTATTATTCATTCCAGAACCGCCGCGTGGTCAATTCGATTCGCAAAAGGAAACCTTTGAGCGCGGAACTTTGCGGGGACTGGCGCGCAACGCTGCGTTCCTAACCGTCACGTTAGGCATGGCTGCGATGACCTTTTCACTGGGAGGAATCCAGGTTTGGATCCCTACATTTCTGTCCCGCGTGCGCGGTTACAGTCTTGAATCCGCCAATCTCATGTTCGGAAAGATCGTCGTCGTCGCCGGGATCCTCGCTTCCCTTGCCGGCGGATGGATTGGAGATCGCCTCCTACCCAGAATGAAGAGTTCGTACTATTTTGTGTCAGCGATCAGCATGGGCCTGGGCGTCCCCGTGATGATCGTCGGCTTGTTCACCCGGGGACCGCTTATGCTTCCCGCAATCGCCCTGGCAACGTTTCTGCTTCTACTAAATACTTCGCCCCTCAATACCGCCCTCGTGAACGCCGTAGGCGCGCATATTCGCGCGACCGCCATCGCGGTAAACATTTTTATTTTCCATCTTCTGGGCGACGTGCCTTCACCCACGCTAATGGGATACGTCGCGGACCGGCAGTCACTTCAGGCCGCTTTTATTCTTCCCATCATCGCAATGGCGATTTCATCCGCAATACTGTTTTACGGAATGCGCTTCGCCCCCGACGTCCAGACAACAAAAGCCGGTGTCCATCCCGGATGACTTATTTTTACTGGATAGCCGGCTGGTTCCTCGGACTCACCTGGCTCTCGCGATTGGTAGGCGCGGGTTTCGGCATGTTAAGAATCCCCGACATCTCCCATGCGGAATGGGATCGACATCCAGCCTCTCCCGTTCCCCGCGTAACCATCATTGTTCCCGCCCGCAACGAAGAAGAGAATATTGCAAAGACTCTCACCCAACTTCTTGCGCTCGATTATCCCAACTACGAAATCATCGCCGTCGATGATCGTTCCACAGACCGCACTGGCGAGATTATGGATTCTGTCGCCGCTGACAGCAACGCGTCCCGCGTATTGAAAGTCATTCACGTCAAGACATTGCCAGCAGGTTGGCTCGGCAAGGCGCACGCGATGTGGACGGCTGCCGGACAGGCAACCGGCGACTGGCTGCTCTTCACCGACGCGGACGTACTTTTCAAGCCGGAATCTGTGCGACGCGCTCTCGTCTACGCCGAGGCTGAACGTGCTGACCATCTCGTTGTCTTCCCGCGCATGATCATGAAGAGTGCGGGAGAAAAAATGATGATTGCCTTCTTCCAAACACTGTTTGTCTTCGGACACCGTCCCTGGAGGGTCGCCGATCCCAAGACCAAAGACCACATCGGAGTGGGTGCGTTCAACCTGATCCGGCGCAGTGTCTACGAGGCGATTGGAACTTATCAGGCTGTGCGTTTTGAAATAGTGGACGACATGAAGCTCGGTAAAATAGTCAAAAATGGCGGATACGCCCAGCGAAACGTCTTCGGCGATGACTTGATCACCATCCGATGGGCAAAAGGAGCGATGGGCGTAGTAAATAATCTGACGAAAAATTCCTTCGCCATTTTGTCCTTCCAGTGGTGGCGAGTGTTGCTCTCGGTGGTTGCGCTGCTGTTCTTAAATCTGTTTCCTTTCATCGGAGTGGTCGTAGCCCACGGATGGGCGCGATTGCCTTTCGCGATCGCGCTACTTTCGATGTTCTCAATCTACGTAGGAATGTCCTGGAGATCGTCGATCCCGCCCTATTACTTTGTACTGCATCCCGTCAGCACCCTCTTGTTCGCATACACAATGCTGCGCTCGATGCTGCTAGCGCTATGGCGCGGCGGAGTAGTCTGGCGCGGCACAAAATATTCTTTGAAGGAATTGAAGGAAGGACTGGTGTGAGTCGCAATGGTTCATCGAATCCCATACAGTCAATGTCCATCTGTCTTTTGTTTCATAGAATCGTGCTCATTTCGTCGCGCAAAATGAAGCGAACTCATTCGTCCTTCCCGATGAGGAGAATCATCCCAGCACAAATTCGGCAGATAACAAGATCGCGTTTTTGCAGAATCCTTCCCGCTCGCTGCTCGGTCCAATGGTAGGCGGCCGGTTCCTGTTTGCATACTTGGCACGGTATGAGTTGCCCGAACTCCAGCTGATCAAAAACATGGATCGGACGAGATTGTTCGATCTGTTCGTTAGTCGCGGTGGCCATATTGACTCCTTCCCCGTGGGGTTTGTTGCCGAGGCTTCAAAGTCTTGAGCCGACGGAGCATTCGGCATACTCAATGACAATTTAGAAACGTCCGCGGCATAAGAGCCGTAGGTATGGGCTCTCCGTCGTGGGTTGCTGTTGATATTGCGATTCAACAATGAACGGCTAAGTAAGCGACGGAACAACGAGAACGAACGGAGCTACCCCGGTGGGGGGAGGACGGGTGTAGCGGTAACCGTTTTGCTGAGGAAACATCACCAGCTCATCCGCCGAGCACGTCGGCGAAAATGCTGGTGCTGGAGGCAACATGCTGGAGATCTGGATCGGGAGATTCGGCGGAAAATTGTCAGTCTGATCCAAAGATTGCCGTGTCGAATGATTTGATTGGCACTGTACTGTGGAATGGAGAGGTGAAGACCTTTGCGGAACGGTGGATGATGTGCGAGCCACCAGCAGAGTCAGAGCCACGATACGTATAAGTGCAGCCCAGTATGGGGCAAACGTCCGAAGGTGGCAGTTCCGCGACATCAGTGGCGATTGATCCGGCCAACTGGTAGTTGGAACATCTGACGCGGACTTTGGTTGCCCGGAAACTCTTCCCCATCCGATTCTGCGGAAGTCGCTGACGGCGACTGCATGAGAAAATGGTGCGCCCGGAGAGATTCGAACTCCCGACCTAACGGTTCGTAGCCGTTCGCTCTATCCAACTGAGCTACGGGCGCAATCGCGGATCATTTCAATAGCTGCGACCCAAATTATAAACGAAATGGCAGTGTAGAGACGGAGCTCGCTATGTCTAGCGGTGGGCTACTTTGAAGCCTTCTTGAGATGCCACACCCACACCGCGAACGTACTGACGCTAACTGCAATAGCGAAATCACCAAGAAACCCCATCCAAAGCATATAACCGTGGGTTCCATAGCTTCCGTCCTGCATGTATGAGAATGGGAAGCCAATTTTGGCTCCGCAGTCAATACAATGGGAACCGTCGAAGGGCGCTTGCATTCCCAGAAATACCACGACGCAGAGGCCGACTATCGTTGCGCACCTGCTGATAAGACGCGTCCAGCGAATCTGCATTTCGTCTTTCTACCCCGTAACATTCTATGGAGCCGCCGCCCCATCCGAGGGTTTTCCATCCGCCCGCGAAGGTAAAACTTTCCAGCCACCCGGCAATTACTACCGGGCAACTCTCCCGCGGTTTCTTTAGTTTCATTACCTTGGACCATGGCATGGCAGATGCTCTATCACCAGCAGACGAAGTGGCGCGCAACGGGGCGTTCTTGAGAATAAACTTCGGCCAGAGGTTTTCTTGGACGCCCCTTGCTTTTTGCAGACAGCCCTCCCCCAGCATTAAGCAAGCGCCACCCTCTCTTGCACATCAATTCCAGCCTGCCGCAGCAGTGCAGCAATCACCGGTTCTTTAAAACGTGACGCATCAAACTCCACCCGGACTGACCGGTCTTTCTCGTTGAAACGTATTCCGCGCACGCCATAAACCTCGCGAATGTTATCGAGCGCCCTCATCCCGGCCTCCCCGGGAGCCGTACCGTAGCGATAGACAACTTCCATTTGCGTCATCTCGAAGAACCTCATTTCGTTGGGTGCTGAAAAGTAAGAATCAAAGTCTGCCGAAACCGTCCAAAGGCCGCCCTGAATCCAAATCCTGATCCCTTATCTCTATACTTACAGAGTTTCTCATAAGCAGTATAGAAATGGAGCATAAGGCAGAACGATGAAGGCCGAACCAGCCGAATTAGCGGCAGCTCCGGCAAAGGATCCAGTTTGCGGGATGACCGTGAATCCCGCGACGGCGAAGTATGCCTGGAATTACGAAAACAAGGCCTACTATTTTTGCGCCGCTTCTTGCCTGGAAAACTTCAAGTCTGATCCGAAACGCTACCTAAGCGGCTCCGGTAACCGTTCCTCGCGCCAGGTTCTCGATGTGGCAGTAATTCGCCCAGCGTCAGTGGATAACCCAGTCGACTACGTCTGCCCGATGTGTCCCGAGGTCCATGCCAGCAAGCCGGGCCCTTGTCCAAGTTGCGGGATGTCGCTGGATCGTGCCCTACCCGCGCCAACCAGAGTCGAGTACACATGCCCAATGCATCCGCAGATTGTCCGGCCCGGCCCGGGATTTTGTCCGATATGCGGAATGGCGCTCGAACCGCGCACCGTTACCGCAGGCGACGAGAATCCCGAACTGCGCGCCATGACCCGTCGCTTCTGGATCAGCCTCGTCCTTACAGTTCCTCTGTTCGCGATAGCGATGGCCGACATGTTCCCCGGTTCACCCGTGGCGCGAGTGCTGCCACTGCGGTGGGTGTCGTGGATCGAATTGCTATTGGCGACGCCCGTCGTTCTGTGGGGAGGATGGCCGTTTTTCCAGCGCGGGTGGGCCTCGATCGTGAACCGGTCCACCAATATGTTCACTTTGATCGCGATGGGAGTGGGCGCGGCATATGGATACAGTCTTGTCGCCACAATCTTCCCCGGGATTTTTCCCGCTACGTTTCGCGACATGAACGGAATTGTTCCCGTCTATTTTGAGGCTGCAGCCGCAATCACGACCTTGGTTCTGCTGGGGCAAGTCCTTGAGCTAAGGGCCAGAAGCCGCACGGGACAGGCAATCCGCGCCTTGCTCGACTTATCCCCAAAAACTGCGCGCGTACTTCGAGACGCCGAAGAAGTTGACATCCCATTGGAGCAGGTCAAAGTAGGCGACCGGCTTCGAGTGCGGCCGGGCGAGAAAGTTCCCGTCGATGGCGTGGTCCTCGAAGGAAACAGTTCTGTCGATGAATCGATGATCACTGGCGAATCGATGCCGGTCGAAAAAACGCCACAGAGCCACGTGGTGGGAGCGACGATCAATGGGACGGGCTCATTCGTGATGCGCGCGGAACGCGTGGGCAGCGAAACTCTATTGGCCCAAATCGTTCAGATGGTTGGACAAGCGCAGCGCAGCCGGGCTCCGATTCAAAACTTGGCCGACCGCGTTTCAGCATGGTTTGTTCCAGCCGTTATCGGCATTGCAGTTTTAACTTTCCTGGCCTGGGGATTGCTGGGCCCTCAGCCGCGTTTTGCGCACGCGTTGGTCAACGCGGTTGCAGTGCTGATCATTGCGTGCCCATGCGCGCTTGGTCTTGCAACGCCGATGGCGATCACCGTTGGCATGGGACGCGGCGCACATTTTGGAGTGCTGCTCCGCAATGCCGAAGCCCTCGAGATTCTCGAAAAAGTAAACACCTTGGTGGTCGACAAAACCGGCACGCTCACCGAAGGCAAACCAAAAGTTATTTCGGTGATTGAGGTAAATGGATACAACGAATCGGATCTACTGAGACTCGTTGCCAGCCTGGAGCAGGGAAGCGAGCATCCTCTCGCAGCTGCGATCCTGTCCGCCGCGAAGTCCCGCGGACTCGAACTCGCGGAGGCGCAGAATTTCACTTCCGCGACCGGTGGAGGCGTCGCAGGAATCGTCGACGGAAAGTCAGCAATCGCAGGAACCGAAAAATTCTTGCAAGACTCAGGCATTTCGACCGAGAGCCTCACCGCGAAAGCAACAGAATTGCGCAGCCTCGGACAGACCGTTATCCTTGCCGCGATCGACCGTAATCTTGCAGGCGCAATTGGGATTGCAGATCCCATCAAGCAATCAACAGCACCGGCACTGCGTGAATTGAAAAACCAAGCCATTCGGATTCTGATGGTCACTGGAGACAGCGCCACAACCGCCGAAGCCATAGCTCGCCAGCTCGGAATCGATGAATACGAAGCTGAGGTCCTCCCGCAGAACAAGGCCGAGATTGTGAAGCGTCTTCAACAGCAAGGCCGCACCGTCGCCATGGCGGGCGATGGCATTAACGATGCCCCCGCGCTCGCGCAAGCCAATGTTGGAATCGCAATGGGAACCGGAACCGACGTCGCCATGGAGAGCGGAGACGTCATCCTCGTCAAGGGCGATCTAGCCGGCATCCTGCGCGCAAGAAAGTTGAGCCAGGCCACGATGCGTAATATCCGGCAAAATCTCTTCTTCGCATTCCTCTACAATTCGCTCGGAGTTCCCATCGCCGCAGGCGTACTATATCCATTCTTTGGATTGTTCTTGAGCCCTGTCCTCGCGGCTGCAGCTATGAGCCTGAGTTCCGTCTCCGTGATCTCGAATTCGCTTCGTCTGCGAACGATCAGGCTGTAACCGGGCCAGCTCAACCCCGTTTTTGGACGATTCCAATAATGGCCTTTCGGGTGTCGTATCCTTCCCTGCCAATTGACACCTTGGCCTTAGCTACAGAACAATAGAAACAACCATTTACCACCAGAGTTTGGAGGAGTCGATGAACGACGCAGCAGGAATGCACGACGAGTCTTCGAGCAACACATGGAAGTGGATAGTGTTGCTCCTGTCGGTTCTCTACATCGCCGGATCGCTTTATTTCCTCTTCGATTTGCGCACTCGTGTCACCGCTTTAAGCAGCGATCAGGATGCCAGCAAGCAACAGCTCGCCGACTTGAGCAAGCGAATCCAAGCCACCGACACCAAGGCAGAAGCTCAAAGTGAAGCCCTCGCCCGCAAGATCGGCTTGACCAAGAAAGAACTCGTTTCTCGCGCTGCCCAGTTGCAAAACGAACAGAAGGAAGCTGAGGCCCGCCTCGCAGAAGAACAAAAGCAGCAAATCGGCCAGGTCAACGGCGAAGTCGCGAGCGTGAAGACCGATGTCGGTGGCGTCAAGACCGACGTCGCGTCCACCAAGGCCGATCTGGAAGCAACCCGCGCAAAGTTGGATAGCACGATCGGCGACCTTGGTCTTCAAAGCGGACTGATCGCCAAAACTCGCGACGATCTCGAAGCTCTCAAACATAAGGGCGACCGCAACTACTACGAATTCAGCTTGATAAAAGGCGCAAAGTCGCAGCCAGTCGCCACAGTAAGCCTGGCTCTCAGGAAGACCGACCCAAAGAAGGGAAAATTTACTCTCGACGTAACCTCTGACGATAAAACCATCGAGAAAAAAGATCGCAACGTGAGCGAGCCGATCCAGTTTTACAGCGGACGCGATCGCCTGCTCTACGAGCTCGTCGTCTGGTCGGTGGACAAAAAGAAAGCCACCGGCTATCTGAGTACGCCGAAGGGTGCACCGGTTCCGATCACCACCGGTTTCTAACCTCGCATGTTTCCGGGCTTTCACGTTCTGGCTGAGATCGCGCTCCGAACGGCAGTTGTCTATGTCGTAGTGCTGCTCGGAGTGCGATTAAGCGGCAAGCGCGAAGTCGGCCAGATGACGCCCTTCGATCTCACCCTCCTGCTGCTGATCAGCAATGCAGTGCAGAACGCGATGACCGGCCCGGATACCTCACTGCTAGGCGGCGTGGTTGCCGCTGCCACTTTGCTAATCGTGAATTATTTCGTGGCCGAACTTTCCGGCGCCAATCGCCGCTTTCGCAAATTCGTCCAAGGACAACCCAGCCTTCTCGTCCATGACGGTCAAGTCATCGAGTCGCATATGGCCAAAGAGCACGTCAGCATGGACGAGTTGGAGCGCGCCCTCCGCGAGCGCGGAATCGCCAGCTACCACGATGTCGCGCTCGCCGTCCTCGAAGTCGATGGCTCGATCAGTTGCCTGAAGTACGACGACATCAAGCCCACCGCCCAGACTCACCTCGTCCACCACAAATTCATTCAGAAGCATTAATTGGACCAGTGGGGTGCCCGTTCAAGCTCCGCTTGGGCGGGGATTTTGACCTACGCAGCTTTTTCAGAACTAGCTCTCGGAAGCTTGGCCGCGATCAAATCGATTTTCTCGATCGACGGCGGTTTCGACAAAAGCTCGGACGCCCTCGCCCCGAGTGCCGCTGCAACACGTCCCGTGAGATGCGCCTGCCTGCCCGCCTCATCCGGAAACGCATCGAAGATCCCAAAAGTCGAGGGTCCCATGCGAATCGCAAACCAGGCGATTGTCGCCGGCTCCTGTTCAACGATGGCAAGGCCGCCGCGAAGAAAGCTCTCCACTTCCGCCTCTTTTCCCGGCTTTGCATCCAGCCGAACCCATAGTGCGACGCGAACTGTGTCAGCCATTTCGATTCTCCTTTAAGCGATACAGAGGATAGTTCCGCAAAACAGTCGTAGGGATTTTGACTCCTTTACCATCACTAAGATTCAGATTCTGAGAAGAAGTTACAAGAAGGCAGAGTGTCCCGTCCTCGTCTCTCCGCCGTTTGGTCCGAGTTTTTAAAGTCCCGCCCATCAGGCGTGAGGGCTCCAGCGTCTCGCGGCCAAGCGCGACCGCTCCACTCAGTCCGAAAACACACAGTCCAACTTGTAAAATCAGGGCATGCCCCAGCACATCGGTATCGTGGCCTGCACCGCCGAAGGTGCATCACTTTGTTATCGAACTATCTGCGCGGAAGGCGCGCTTGTTCTCGGCCCGCACACCCATCCTGAGGTTTCGATGCACACGCACTCTTTCGCTGACTATACGAAATGCCTCGACCGCGAAGACTGGCAGGGCGTGGGTGAATTGATGCTTGCCTCGGCCAATAAGCTCGCGAAGATCGGCGCCGATTTCCTGATCTGCCCGGACAACACCATCCATCAGGCGTTGCCTTTGGTTGAGCCGCGATCGCCGTTGCCCTGGTTGCACATCGCTGAGGTCGTCGCCTCTGAGGCAGTGAATCGCGGGTTCCGGCGCCTCGGACTGACTGGAACCCGTTGGCTTGTCGCAAGCGAGGTCTATCCCGAAAAGCTCACGGCGCGCGGAATGGAGTTTGTTCGTCCGAACGCTGCTGAGCGCGAAGAAATCAATCGCATCATCATGGATGAGTTGGTTTGCGGCGTCTTTAAGCCCGAGGCGGTCGCCTATTTTCGGAGTGTGATTGGACGAATGAAAGATGAGAAGTGCGACGGCGTCGTCCTCGGCTGCACCGAAATTCCGTTAATCATGAACGACTCGAATTCTCCGCTGCCGACGCTTGATTCAACGCGCTTGCTGGCGCGGGCGGCGTTGCGCCGTGCGATACACGGTCAAGAGTTGCGAGCGTGAAGCGAGCCATGATTCCCACGTCTTGCAAAAGTGGCGAGACCCCTCGGCTTCGCTCAGGGCAGGACATGGGGCACCCGGTTGTCGATGAGAGGTGCAGGGATCTCGCTGCACGCAGTTGGAATTCCCACCTTTGCGAAAACCGCGCAAAGATGGGGTAGCCTCGTTCGATTTGATTATGACGAGATCAAAATCTGATCCGGTGTTATTTCATCAGCACCAGCGGAATGGCGTCGTAGGGCTGAATGGTTAGGCTCAGCGACTTTCGGTTGGTGAAGTCGTCCGCTGTGACCGGGAAGCTCACGACGATGGTTCCTGAATACGCAGCGCCGGGTGAAATTTGAGTTTCGGCGATGAGCGGTGACAGCGCGTGTTCCTTCAGTGCAGGAAAGGCCTGGAAATATCTATCGAAGTCGACTGCCGAGGCGGCATCGTCGTCGAAGTTTCCCTTGGGGGTCTCGACTGAGACTTTGATGCTTTTGATCCAATAAGTTCTTGCGCTGCGATTTTGTAGCGACACATTCAGCGCAACCATCACGATATTTTGACCGGCGACGTCGACGCTGGATACGTCCGTGATCGATCCCGTGGCCAATGAATGGGGACGCTGGATCAGAATAAGGATTGCCGCAACTATGGCGACAATTCCAATGGCGATCAGCACAATCTTGATCGGAGGCAAGTTCTTTTTTGCCGTTCCGTATTCTTCGCCAATGTTAAAGCTGATCGGAGGTTGCGAGTTTGAATCACCTGGCGCCGCGGGTTGCTGGGCTTGCGGAGATGATGCGTTAAGCGGCGTGTCTTCTGGCATGACGGCCTCGGCGGTGATTCTAATCCAAACGACAAAGCGCCGAAAGCGTCAGGCGTCAGGCGGCCAAAGGCCACTCGTGTTTCACAGCCTTCGCGAATGCCGCCACCGGAAGCGCGTTAAGCACATCATCTTTGGTGAGCCAGGCGCGCCGGGCCTGCAACACGCCAAATCGAATTGTCTCGAGATGCGAAGTGTGATGCGAGTCGGTGTTAATTACGATTTTCACTCCGTACTGTTTGGCAAGGCGCAGATGACGGTCGCACAAATCGAGCCGGTCTGGATAAGCATTGAGTTCCATCGCAACTTTGTTTTTTGCTGCGGCTTTGAGAACAGCGTCCAAATCGTACTGATAAGCGTCGCGACGAAGCAGTAGCCGTCCGGTAGGATGCCCGATGATCGACGTATTTGGATTGGAGATCGCCTTGAGCAGACGGTCGGTCATCTCGGCGGGGCTTTGGCCGAAGTGAGAGTGCACGCTGGCTATGACCAAATCCATTTTTTCGAGCACTGAATCGGAAAGATCGAGCGAGCCATCGCCGAGGATGTCTACTTCGATTCCGGCGAAGATTTTGATTTCGCCGGTCTGTTGGTCCGCCGCATGGATACGCCTAATGTGTTCCTCGGCGCGCTTGTCGTCGAGTCCGTTGGCGAACGCCAGGTTTTTGGAGTGATCGGTAATGGCCATGTATTTGTAGCCGCGGGCAATGGCGGCTTCGGCCATTTCTTCAATAGTGTTGCGGCCATCGGTTTCGACGGTGTGCATGTGCACATCGCCCTGTAGGTCTTGCTGAGATATCAGTGCTGGCAGGCTATGCTGCTCGGCTGCGTCGATTTCTCCGCAATTTTCACGAAGCTCTGGAGGGATGTAATCGAGTTTCAGCGCGGCATAGATTTCCTCTTCAGTTTTTCCGGCGACAACAGTTTCATCGTCGAGCCGCGCCAGACTGTATTCGTTGAGCGTGTAACCCAGTTTCAGTGCGCGCTGCCGCAGGACAACGTTATGCGCCTTGGAACCGGTGAAGTATTGCATGGCAGCTCCAAAGGACTTTGGAGGGAGAAGACGGATGTCGATTTGCATGCCGCCGCGAATACGGAAGCTTACTTTGTTTTCGCCGCTGGCGATGATTTCCATCAGGCCAGGAAGCTTGATCACGTGTTCGATAAGCTTCCCGCGTTCAGCGTCATCGCAGCATGCGGCTCCGGTTACGAGGATGTCGAGATCGCCCACGGTTTCGCGTCCCCGGCGCAAGGAGCCGGCCGGGGTGACTTGTTCCACTCCGGGGTAGCTGCTGAGATGCTCGATAATTTTGTTGGCCTGCGTCTCGGCGTTTTCGAGAAGAAAGCGGCCGGCGATGCGGCGATAGTCCTCGATCGACTTGAGAAGCTTTTGCTCGTGTTTCTCGCCCATGCGGGGAAGAAGGCGAATTTTTCCTTCGCGCGCGAGCTTCTCGACTCCTTCGACGTCGCAAACTTGATAAGCGTTCCAGATCACCGCAATTGTTTTTGGACCGAGACCTTGAATCTTCAGGAGGTCCAGCATTGACGGCCGATACTTGGTCAGCAACTCGGAATGTAGCGATAGACGGCCTTCATTGAGAAGCTGTTTGAAGTTGCCAAGCATTCCGCGGCCGATTCCAGGAATGGCGAGAATTTGCTTCTCATCGGAAATCAATTCAGAAATTTGTTGAGGTTGAGCCTCGACGGCTTCGGCAGCATTTCGGTAGGAGCGGATTCGAAACGAATCCTGCCCATCGATTTCAAGGAGGTCCGCTGTTTCGTAAAGAATTCCGGCAATGGCTTTGTTGTCCACAGAATTAAAGACTATATAGGAGATTGTTTGTGCGCTGGAAACTGAGACAGGGATATCTGGGATGCGGCGCGACGAAATCTAAAGCGAACCGCCGAAATGAATATCAATCCAAAAGCTAAGACGCCTTTGTAACTTCAGCAGCCTGAGGTCCCTTGGTTCCCTGGGTGATCTCAAACTCCACAGCGTCCCCTTCCTGCAGACTCTTGTACCCCTCGGACGCAATCGCGCTGTAGTGAACGAAAACGTCTGGGCCGTCGTCGCGTCCGATAAAACCGTAGCCTTTAGCGTTGTTAAACCACTTTACCGTACCTTTCAGACGATCCACGTGCTTACTCCTCGGACACGTACTCTTCGGTTCGAGACCGTGCCTTGCAACTACTAATTAATTGCAATTGTCCGTCTAGAAAAGTGAGCTGTCAATAGAGTAAAAGAGGGGGAAACCCTTTACCGGCGCGGCTTTCGGGCGTCACGTTCGTGACTTAGCCAGAAAACCCCAGCGATGGTTTTTGCATCCTTGATTTTTCCGGAGAGGACCATTCGGAGAGCTTCGGCGAGGGAGACGAAGCGGACATCGATGACTTCATCGGCTTCTGGTTGGGCGGGGCCAGGACGCAAGCCGGTGGCGAGGAAGATAGACATGGTTTCCGCCACGAAGCCCGGACTAACGTAGAACTTGAGAATCCGCTTCCAGCGACTGGCGGTGAAGCCCGTCTCCTCGATCAGTTCTCGCTTTGCAGCCTTCAGCTCGTGTTCGCCTTTGTCGATTCGTCCAGCGGGAAGCTCCCATAGAAATTGCTGAGCCGCGTGACGGTACTGGCGCTCAAGCAAGATCTTAATCTCGGAGCGGCTTTCCTCGACAGCGAGAATCACCACCGAACCGCTGTGATGTACGATGTCGCGACGAACGCGGATTCCCGTGGGCTCGATGAGTTCGTCGGTGGAAACCCAAAACGCCGGTCCCTTGTAAGACACTTTTGAAGACAGCACGCGAGCTTTTGTTTTTGGAGCAGAGGATTTTGGCATACATTAATTTGTGGTGCAATTTGAAAATGTCATGGAACTTGTCATTCCGAAGCGCGGTTGTCGCGCGAGGAATCTGCTCTTTTAATAGCAAAAAGCAGATTCCTCGCCAGTAAACTGGCTCGGAATGACAACAGAGATACCTTCTCACAATTCAAATCGATTACTTCAGCATGAGTCTTTCGATGCTGCGAGCGTGGCCCGATGTCTCATCAGAATCGACGACAACGGCACACAAGCGAACGTCTCCGGTGGCCGCTTCAAAACGCGCCGGCATGTTGTTTAGAAATCGCCCAATCACCAATTCTTTTTTTACGCCGATTACGCTGTCGTATGGCCCGGTCATGCCTACATCAGTTATGTAGGCGGTGCCTCCGGGAAGAACTCTTTCATCTGCAGTGGGAATGTGGGTATGAGTACCGACGAGGGCGGTAACTCGTCCGTCGAGATACCAGCCGAGAGAGATTTTTTCCGACGTGGCCTCGGCGTGCACGTCCACAAAAATTATTTTTGCTTTGATTTCTTTCAGTAACTGATCGGCGACGCGAAAGGGATCGTCATTGGATGCCATGAATACGCGGCCCTGTAAATTAATTACTGCGTAGGGAACGCCAGATTTACTGCCTTCGTAGACTCCCCATCCCGGCATTCCGGAGTGGTAGTTAGCAGGGCGCAGCAAACGTCGAGCCATGCTGTGCTGGTTTCCGTTCGCCATCTCGAAGTAATCGATAATCTCGCGCTTGTCCCAAACGTGGTTGCCGGTGGTGAGCACGTCGATTCCCAACTCAAACAGTTCTTCGGCGAGAGGAGGAGTGATGCCAAAGCCCGCGGCGGAATTTTCTCCGTTGGCGATGACAAGATCGATTTTCTGATCTTTAACCAGAGATCGCAGACGATCCTTGACGATAGTCCGCCCGGGTCTGCCAAAAATGTCGCCAATAAAAAGAATTCTCACTTGTGATTCGATGTTAACACGGAGAATTTTGGCGGAAGATCGCGCTGATGATTGCTTACTTACTCGTGCACGGCCGCAAGTGAAGCGGTCTTCAGAAAATCGTAGTTTCCCGATGGATTCAAAGTTAGATTCTGGACCCGCTTCGAATGCACCATGACATTATCCAAGTACCACAGGTTGATGGACGGCACATCATTCGCGAGGATCTGTTGAAGTTCCGCGTAGAGTCGCTTGCGTACGCTTTGATCCGACTCTCGGCGAGCCTGATCAATCAAAGCATCCACGCGAGGATTTGAGTAAAAACCACGATTGGCGCCTTTCGGAGTGAAGCGCGAAGAGTGAAACACGTATTCAAAAATGTCAGGATCTTCGTTCCCCCCCGTCCACGTCAGCGAGTAGAACTGGAATACGCCTCGGGTAATATCTGAGAAAAATGTCGCGGATTCAAATGTCCGGATGTCCAGAGCAATGCCCACATCCCGTAGCTGTTGTTGCAGGACCGCTGCTAACAGCCTCGTACTTTCCTCGGTAGAAGTCTTCATGGTGAGGTGAAGACGAATTCCATTGATTGCGGTATAACCAGCTGTATCGAGCAACTGACGAGCGCCTGAAGGATCGAAGTCATACGACCGGACGTCGGTATAGGCCCAACTCTGTGGCGGAAGGAGGTTGCTCGCGGGCCGGGCGAAATCGCGCAGCAGGTAATGAATGATAGGCCGCCGGTCGATTGCTTTGGCCAAGGCCTGCCGTATTCGCACATCTTTCAGCAGCGGGTCCCGCAGATTAAATCCTATATAGGCAACTCGCGTCCCAGTAGAGTGCTCAATTGTGAGGCTTGGTTCCTGCTCAAGGGTTACCACCAGATCCCCGGTTAGCGCATTGAAAGCAACGTCGGCGCTGCCCTTGCGAAGTTCGAGCGCCCGCGTCGTCATGTCAGGCACGATATCGAAACGCACCCGTTTCAGGCTCGGTTTCTGGCCCCAGTAGTTTTCGTTGCGTTCGATAATGACATTTTTATCTTGCTCGGCGCTGACGAAGCGGAACGGTCCCGAACCCATAGGATGCCGGCTCATCTCATTTCCGCTGCCGTAGGGGACAATGCCGATTGCGCCATCGGAAAGACTCCCTAGGAGGGGCGCATCGGGTTCTTTCAAGTGGAAGATGACCGTGGAGGCATCAGGAGCTTCGACGCTATCTACGAAGCGGTAAGCCGCCGCCTTTGTGCTCAGAATCTTACCTTGCAGTAGAGAATCGAAAGTCCACTTCACGTCGCGAGAAGTGAGTGGGCGCCCATCGTGAAAACGCACTCCGGAACGTAGATGGAAAATGTAAGTTCGAGGATCGGGAGTTTCCCAGCGCTCGACCAAGCCGGGCTGGACGTTTAAATGATCATCCCGGGTAAACAAGTCATCGAAGAGCAGGTCATCAATGCGTTCTGATTGCGCGTCGAGTCCGACGCGGGGGTCAAGATTTGTCGGACTGCTTTCGATGATCATGACTAGCGTCGCAGGGTCAGGTTTGTTTGAGCAGGCAATACAAAAGAGAATCGCAGTTAGCAATCCGACCGCCCGCGATATTCTGGCGGTGTGATGCATGCACCCGCCCCTTGCAAAAGCGGCAAGGAGCGGGGCACCCCAGGCAGGATCCGGGAAATGATCAGCTTCAAACATATGAGACCTTGCCCAGAATCGCGGGCCGTTTCGCGCCGGTGGCTGAGGGAATGTTCGATGGCTTGCGGTTCCAGGTTTGGTGTGCGAGAAGCGCGAAGGCCACGGCTTCTTTTGCTTCGGAGGGTATTCCGAATTCGTCTGACAATCGGATTTGTAGACCCAAAGGCGACAGTAGGTTCGCCAGCATTCCGAGAAGTGTGGGATTGTTCGTCCCTCCGCCGGAGACGATGAATTCTTTGTAGAATCCGCGATTCAGCACGAAGTGCCGCAATGCATTTGCAATTGACTGCGCTGTCAACGCTGTGGCTGTTGCGATCACGTCATTTTTTTTGGCGCGTCCACATTTCTGAAGGAATAGCCGGACAAAATCCCGCCCGAATTGCTCACGTCCGGCAGTCTTTGGAGGTTTGCGGAGAAAATAGGACGAGTGCATCATGTCTGAAACTACAAGGTCTAAGACCGTTCCTGAGGCTGCGATTCTGCCATCGTAATCGTAAGGTTTCTTAAATAGGTGCGTGGTCAGGGCGTCAATGACCATGTTGCCGGGCCCGGTATCGAAGGCGATCACTTGATCGGGTAATGCTCCGGCCAGAATCGCTGTCACGTTTGCGATCCCGCCGATGTTCTGCACGATCCGGCCAATATTACGATCGCGAAACAGGAAGTAGTCGAGAAAGGGAACCAGCGGCGCGCCCTTGCCTCCTGCGGCCATGTCGGCCGGACGGAAGTCTGAAACTACTGGCACTCCGATGCGAGCGGCGATGATGGAACCATCCCCCACTTGCCAGGTTACGGCGAGCTTTCGTCCCAGATACTTTTGGGACTCTCCCTGATGATAGATCGTTTGTCCATGGCAGCCGACCAATCGAACCTTCACCCGAAATCGGCGTTGCGTGGCGATTATCGCTTCCGCATACAAATCCGCGAGCAGAAAATTTAGTCGCGACAAATCGGAAACGCTGGCGCGCTTTGCGTTCATAGCCGCCAAAACCGCATCGCGAACGGCTTTTGGATATGGGAACTCTGCGTGGCCCAGGAGTTTCAGCTTCGGATGTCGCGCTGTGCGAGTTCCTTCTGCAATGTCTACAAGAGCGACATTGATCCCATCAGCTGATGTTCCGCTCATTACGCCGGCTACTCTCACGCCTGCTCCTGCTCGCCAATATTCTTCAGCCGCACGCGCTCACTCAGATCCCACAACTGCCGGTTGAGCCGATCGAGTTTGCTGGATGTAGGAGCCGGGGGAAACTTCCAGGCAATCGAGGCTAAAAGTTTCGTCTTCAACCGGCTCACCCGCTTTGATGCTTTGTCTAATTGCGCTGCAAAGCGGCGGTCAGTTTCAGCTTCTCTAACAATAGCCTCATACGCGCGAACGATCAGGTCTTCTGTGCGGCAAATTAGGCATAGGTCTCCGCCAGCGCGTGTGTGGGCAATGGCGGCTTCTTCAATGGGCAGAGTTTGCAGCACTGCGCCCATTTCCAAGTCATCAGAGACAACCAAGCCGTGGTAACCGAGCCGCTTGCGCAGGACGTCTGTGATTAACTTTTTCGACAGCGACGCAGGGGCGCCGTGGTGAGTGACGGCGGGATAACTGGCATGCGAAATCAATACGAAAGGCATCTGCCGCCGCAGCATCCGATAGGGAAGCATGTCTTCGGCCCAGAGTTTTTTTAACGGCTTATCGATGACGGGAAGCTGAAGATGAGAGTCGAGGTTTCCTTCGCCGAGACCGGGGAAGTGCTTGCCGCAACCCAGAACTCCCGAGTCGTGCAGTCCGGAAAGAAATTCATGGCCGTAAACAGCAGCCTCGCGTGGATCGGGGGAGACTGCACGCGAACTCATCACACTTCGCGAAGCTTCAGAAGCCAGGTCCAGCACGGGAGCGAAGTCGGTGTTGAATCCCAAGGCGCGGCAGAAGCTGCCTATGACTGAACCGTGCTTCCGAAACAGTTTGCGGTCTCCACTCGCAAAAACATCTGCCGCCGAGGGGGTTCCCCCGTTCAGAGCGCGGAAACGGTCGACTCGGCCGCCTTCCATATCCACGCAAGTGAAAAGGGGAGTGCTAGCGCAGGCCTGGCAGTCCTTGAGAAGTTTATGGGTTTGCTCCGCCGAAACAATATTCCGGGCAAACAGAATGACGCCGGCAGGTTGCAATCGCGTGAGCAGGGAACGGATTTGCGGAGAAATTTCAGTGCCATCGAATCCAATGATGAACGTTTGGCCGGCTTGGCCGCGATTGGCGTCAGGTTGTTGGATTTTTGGCACGCAGAACAAAATTTTCGATCAAACGCGAACGTCAATCAATTTGCTTCTTCAGCTCCGCCAAAAGATTCAGGGCTTCCAGCGGCGTAAGGCGATTTAAATCTATTCCTCGCAGGCGCTCCAACACCGGTTGCGAAAGCGCGGTGAAGATGGTCAATTGCGCCGCCGGTGCCGGCCGGGAAGCATCGCTCGCCAATTGAGCGGCAAGACGTTGTTCTGCGTCTTCGTGTTCAGCCAAAACCTCACGGGCTCGCTGGATTACTTCAGTTGGCAGCCCCGCAAGCTTCGCTACTTCGATTCCGTAACTGCGATCCGCCGCGCCGGGTTCGACGGTGCGCAAGAATACGATTCCGCCCCCAGTCTCTTTTACTGAGACATGATAATTCTTCACTCCGGAGAGCCGCTCCGCCAGTTCGGTCAGCTCGAAGTAATGAGTTGCAAAGAGTGTCTTAGCCCGAGTCCGCGCGTGGATATATTCGATAGCCGCCCATGCGATGGCCAATCCATCATAAGTTGAGGTGCCGCGGCCGATTTCATCGAGCAAAATTAGCGAGCGCGCCGTGGCCGTGTGCAGAATGGCAGCCGTCTCCGTCATTTCGACCATGAAGGTCGAGCGACCGCGGGCCAGATTGTCGCTGGCGCCGATGCGGGTGAACACTCGATCCACTAATCCGAGGCGGGCGGACTTTGCGGGCACAAACGATCCCATTTGAGCAAGAATCACCATTAGCGCAGCTTGTCTCAGATAGGTAGATTTGCCTCCCATGTTCGGGCCGGTCAACACTAGCACGGCGTGAGTGGTCGAATTCAGATAGAGGTCGTTGGGCACGAAGCGCTCAGCGCCTCCCGCAATCTCCTGGTGCTCGATCACTGGATGGCGTCCGCCAATGATTTGGATCTCGGCGCTGTCGTCGAATGTGGGGCGGCAATAATTTCGCAGCGCAGCGACGTTTGCAAAGCTTGCGAGCACATCTACTTCGGCGAGCGCCAGCGCAGTCTGGCGGATGCGGCGAGCCTCGGCCGCTATGGCCGACCTCAGCTCGACAAATAGCCGGCGCTCGATCTCGACGATCTTTTCCTGGGCATCGAGAATTTTCGATTCATATTCTTTCAGCTCGGGAGTCGCAAAGCGTTCGGCATTCACAAGTGTCTGCTTGCGTTCGTAATCGGCCGGAACAAGATGCAAGTTTGCTTTAGTGATTTCGAGATAGTATCCGAAGATGGAATTGAATTTTACTTTCAGCGATGTAATTCCGGTGCGCTGCCGCTCCCGCTGCTCGATCTGTGCTAGAAACTGCTTGCTGTTGCGGCTCAGGTCTCGCAGTTGGTCCAACTCGGAGTCGAGACCAGGCTGGATCACTCCGCCATCGCTGAATGAGATCGGAGGTTCGGGGACGATTGTGCTGTGAATTCTTTGCCGCAGGTCGTCCAGTTCATCAATCGAACCGTGAAGATATTGCAATCGCTCGGTTTGAAAGCGTTTCAGAGCTGAACGCACGCCGGGGATTTTCTCGAGCGATGCAGCCAAGGCCAGGGTGTCTCGTGGATTGGCTGTTTCGAGGGTCACGCGACTCAACAAACGTTCGAGGTCGAGGATCCCATCCAGGGCGCGGCGCAATTCTTCGCGGGCGACGGTGTCCTTTACTTGAGATTCTACGGCGTCCAGTCTGGAATTTATTTCTGCTGCTTTGATCGACGGTCGCAGCAGCCACGAGCGTAGCAAGCGCTTTCCCATGGGGGTGCCGGTGTTGTCGATGCACCGGAAGAGGGTTACCCCTGCATCGCTTCCGGCAAAGAGTGGTTCGATCAGCTCCAGATTGCGAACCGTGACGGCGTCGAGGATCATGCAATCTTGCCGCTCGTAAAATCCGACGCGATCTACATGATTCAGAGTGCCCCGCTGTGTCGCCCGCACATAATAGAGAATTGCTCCAGCCGCAGAGGCGGCTGCAGGCTTGGCGGCCAGGCCGAAACCCTCGAGCGACAAGACTCCGAAATGGTTTTCGAGCAACGGGATGGCGTGGTCGGGGGCAAAAATCCAGTCGTCCAGTGGAGTCTCGGAGTATCCCCCCGAAGAAGCGACCGGATTCGGCTGCTGTCTTGAGGCGAAGAGTGGAGCAGCCGATCCGTAGAGAACTTCTTTTGGGCGCAACTGCTGAAGCTCTTCCTGAATTCTTGCCTGCGCGTCCTCCCCTTGAAATTCTGTCGCCCGGAATTCGCCAGTAGATAAATCTAGCGCCGCAAATCCCGCGCGTCCCTCGCTCTGAGCTACCGCAGCAAGAAAATTGCTGTCTTCGGAACTTAGCGAGGAATCGGCGGCGGTGCCGGGAGTTACAACTCGAGTGACCTCCCGCCGAACCAATTTCTTGGCGAGCTGGGGATCTTCCATTTGTTCGCAGATCGCGACCTTGAATCCCTTGCGCACGAGCTTGGAGATGTAACCGTCGGCGGCGTGATGAGGGACTCCGCACATGGGCACGGCCAGTCCTTTTTCTTTATTGCGGGACGTTAGTGTGATTTGAAGTTCACGTGAGGCAAGAATTGCGTCATCGAAGAAAAGTTCGTAGAAATCGCCGAGGCGAAAGAATAAAAGAGCGGCGGGATGCTCCTTCTTAATGGCGGCATATTGCCGCATCAGGGGCGTGGACGGCTCGGTCATTTCAGTGGGAGGCGTGGGGGGATTATAACAAAGGCGAGCACTCAGCATTCATCATTCAGCCTCCGGATGTTTGGCTGAGTGCTGAATGCTGGAATCGTCATCCCGAGCAAATCGAGGGATCCGCGTTCTAAAGGATTCGAATGATAATCTGCTACGATGGCCGATCTTCTTCAGCATGTCGTCGAATCCGGATTCCCATACTCCGATCGGCTCATCCACTTATTCGTCGGCGGATCCGAACTCCACGGGGCCAAGGTTCAGGGAACCGATGATCTCGATATCTATGGTGTTTACGTCGAGCCACCGGAACTGATTCTCGGCCTCGACACTCTTCCGCATTTCGTGTGGTCAACCGCGGGTGACGACCGGCGAAACGGTCCGAACGACGTGGACGTTACTCTCTACTCCCTCAAAAAGTGGGCCAGTTTGGCATGTAAGGGAAATCCAACGGCGCTGCATTTCCTCTTTGCGAAGAACGCTATCAAGAGCGAGGTCTGGTCGACCGTTGTAGAAAACAAGGACGCTTTCCTCGCGCGATCTTGCGCGAAGCAGTTCCTCGGCTTCGCCAGTGATCAACTAGAGCGGATGACAGGAAAGAGAGGTCGTGACAAGAAAGGCCAGCGTCCTGAGATCGAGGCAAAATTCGATTATGACGTTAAAGCGGCTATGCATACGATTCGACTATTGTATGAATGCAAGGAACTCGTGCAGTCGGCAAGGATAACCTTGCCTCGTCCCGAGCGTGACCTCTTGGTCCGTGTTCGTACAGGCAAGTACCCGATCGACAAAGTTGTCGAAATGGCCCACGCATTGTCCGAGGAGTGTAAGGACGCAGAGAGGACCTCTCCACTACAACAGAGAGCCGATCACTCAGCGGTATCTAAGCTCATAGCCAGATGCTACCGCCGAGGCTTGGGAAGGGCCCGACTTTCAGTCGGGCCGTAAGTGACGCCAAATCGATCTTCGGCCCGAGTAAAAGTCGGGCCCTCCCGAATTGGAACAAGAGGACCGAAGGTTCAAGACTTCTGCTCGTCGCTTTTTGCGGTTTCATCTATCTTGATCGCGGCTTTAAAGCCTCGGATGCCTTCGCCGATTCCCTTTCCTAGCTCCGGAAGCTTTTTGGGGCCGAAAACTAGCAATGCAATCCCGAAAATGACGAGCAGATGCATGGGTTGAAACAATCCTTCAAACATGATTTCTCTCCTCAACCAATCTCAACTTAAAAAAAACGCAAGCGCCATAACCCCCGCTACGGCGCTTGCCAGGGAGACATCGTGGCGCGATGATGCCGACCGTTAGACGCCCCGCTGGGCCGCGTCAGCATCTGCCGCGAGTTTGTGAAGGGCCCGGAAGAAATCTGGCGACTGACCAATAAAGAGTCCATCCGCCGTTAGGCCTTTAACAGCTACCATCGCGGCTCCGTTGGTTTTGATTGGCCGGATAACTGAACATGGCGGCAAGTTATGGCTAATGAAGTCGGTCGGTTCCGGCATGATCAGGTTGGACTGTAGCGACTCCGGTTGGGGGATATCCGCAGTGAGATCCGGAAAGGTGACCGATGCTCCAGTTATCGGGTCGACATCCGTCAGTGGAACGGTGTTTCCTGCTTTGTCCTGCCATGTCTGGAAGTGGCTGGTTTCAGTTGGCCCGATCGCCAACAATATCTGCAACACTTCTACGTTTGTGACCCTTTGCGCCAGCGATGGATAAAGGCTGCTGCCGCCCTGTTCGATCGCACAAAAGTGGAATCCCGCCGTGAAAGCGATTGCTTTGAGATGGTCGGGAATGTCGAAGGGCGCAACCGTTGCGGGGCCGACCAGATCGGCATCGGTTCTTGGAATGGCGGTTCGGTTCACAATAGTTACGGCCTGGGGAAACACAACTTTGTCTAAATCTGGATTCTGTGTGCTGCTGCGATATCTTGTCCAAAAGCTGGTGTCGACGGTGAGCTGCGTGAGATTGGTGAGCCGCCCTATATTCTTCGCTCCACTTGCCTGGCTGCTTGGTAGGTTGCGAAATGCGTCCAAGTCGACCGGGTCTGCCCCCTTCGAAACCAGGTAAGCGTTGATGAATTGATTGTGGCTGACCTCGTCGTCGGTGTTGTCGTGGATGTATTGCGGCATGTCGGCGTCAAGAATTTGAAGCGCGGCCATGTACTTGGGGCTTCCGCCGTTCAACCCTTGCTCCTCGCCGTTTTGAGTGCCGCCAAGCTCGGTATATTGCAGCCAGAGGTCAGTTTCAAGAAGTTCGGCTGCGGCCAAAAACCGAAGGATTGCGATGTCGCCGGCTGTAATCGAGGGGCCTTTGCTGGTTTGTCCGAAGGCGGATACTCCGTTTCCTAGGATTCCGGCGCCAATGGTTGCGGTAGCTCCCACAACCATACTTTTCCTAAAGGAAGGAACGCCGGTTAACGGCGCTGCGTATGGATGAGCTTTTTTCTTTTTTGGATTGATCAGTAATGTCAGATGAGAGAAGTGAGGGAGAATTTTCTGTTTTCATTTGTGCGCTCCAAATTCGTAGATGATTTTTGTTGTCGGGACTCCAGGCTTACTTGAAGCAGCGTAATTTGGAGCTTGGTCGCGTGTGTCACGCACGAGTCTGGGCTTTGTAAGATGTTTGTTTGCTAACGCCGCGTGGCGGAGGAAGTCTGTGTCGCAACTGATCTTTTGCCCCTTCAGGGCTTTCTTATTTTCTGCTTCGTCCCCAGGGCTTGCGCCCCTTCGACAAGCTCAGGGCAGGCTCTGGGATGTATTCTTGCGCCGTTTCGCGGCTGTTACTTTGAGAGGCGCACGGCACTTCCGTGCACTTGCCGCCGGCGGCAGGGCGCGAGACAATATCGGCCAACAGGAGACTCTTTGTCAGAACAGAAATATCGGCAGCATGGCTATCAGGATCGCGATCGCGGCGAACGCCAAAAGCCTTCCCCGGACAGGTCCGATGCGAGACCCGCGAAAGCTGATCACTTCGGGCCGCGACCGTTACAGCTTGCGGCTACCCATTCTGTATCGCGATGTGGGCAATGCGGAACGCTGCTGAATTCATTGCCTGAGCCGGTCGGGAAATGTCCGAAATGTGGCTTCGAGCTTCATTCATGCAAGCAGTGCACTTATTTTGATCCAGCAAGCCGCTTTGAGTGCATGCAACCGATCAAGGACCGGGTACCTCGCAAAGATCAGCTTAATTCGTGCACGTTCTACTCGATCAGCGTGAGGGTTGAGAAACAGACATCCACTCCCGCCTCCGCGCGCCCGGCGGACGCTAAACAAGCTTTCGAAAATTTATTCAAAAAGTGACGTTTGAGAGAAGACAGGTTGCAACGGCCTTAACCCGCGCCGCATCAGTTAGAATTGAAGTTGATGTCAGACCACGAAGTGATTAAGGACCTGCCACCGGCGCAAACCGCCCTCGTCCCCAAGCGACCAATCGTGTCTGTGTGGCTTCGGGATTTAATTATTTCTCTCGCCATTTCGGCCTTCATCATCATTTTTCTTTACCAGCCGGTCAAAGTTGAGGGCACCAGCATGATGCCTTCTCTCGACGATCAGGAACGCATTTTCGTCAATAAATTCGTTTATAGGCTGGAATCAATACAGCGGGGAGACATTGTTGTCTTCCGTTATCCGCGCGACCCTTCCAAGAGTTTTATTAAGCGCGTAATAGGACTGTCAGGAGATCGCATCCGGATCGACGGTGGTCAGGTTTATGTGAATGGAAATCTGCTGGACGAGGACTACATTCCTCCGGCTTATGTGGATGAACGGTCGTATAAGACTGTTGTCGTCCCGCCCGGCAGCTATTTCGTCCTGGGAGATCACCGTAGCCTGTCGAACGATAGCCGGGATTTTGGTCCGGTAAATGCGAGTTTCATCTACGGAAAAGCTGTCTTCGGATATTGGCCGATGGATAAGTTAGGCCGGCTGCGATAGATGTTTTGGGGAAATGCCGATGTTTATTTGGTTTAAAACTCGAAGAATTCAGTACTGCAAAGATCATCCAGTAATTGTTGGAGCATTAGTGGCTTTGGCTGTAGCGATCTATATTCTGAAAAGATACTAAATTGACGTCCGCGAGGCTCATGAGGAGAAGCAAAAGTAGTACTTCCCCGCTATCGCATAACTTCCAGCACCACGAAGATGCCGATCCACAAGAAAAGCATGAAGTGCCAGTACCATGCCGTCACGTCGACCACGATGTGCCTTGATTCCACAGGCCGGTGAAGAAAATAATTGGTTACGGCGTAGAGCAGTACCAGCAAGCCACCCATCAAGTGCAGGGCGTGTGTTGCGGTCAAAAAATAAACGAATGAGCTGCTGGCGCCTGAGGACAAGGAAAAGCCTCTAGCCAGGAGCCCTCGCCATGCCATCCATTGTCCCCAAAGGAATGCAATTCCGAGAAGGGCAGTCGTCGCGAGCCAGGGGAATCCTCGTTCCTCGCCGACTGAAATGCCCGGAATCGACCGCAGTGGAGAGAGCGCGACATCCCGCGCGATCAAACGCCTCGCAAATTCGACAGTGATGCTGCTGACGAGCAGCACAAGCGTATTGATTAATAACAAGCCCGTGGGCAGGGTCACACGTATCCAGTTGCGGGTGTAAGTATTGGTACGCTCGTCGAACGTGGAGGTGCCATGTCGAATGACGAACACTGTAGTCACGGTAAGGAACAACATCAAAATTGGGGCAGTCGCAAAAAGCAGGCCTAACCGGGCACGGCGTAAGCGGCGTTCGTAATCAGGCGAGCTGTCGCCGCCTTGGTTGTCCCCCTCACCTCCATTACTTGGCGGGAAGACGAAGCCTCCGCCGTGGTACCCGGTGACAGGCGACTTCTCGATCGTTCTGGATGACGAGGCCACTAGTTGCAATTCTAATGAATTGGGGGCTGACGCGATGACTCTTTCTGGTGCAGCCCAAGATTCTTTTTCGCGGGGATTAGTTGCAATAGGCGATTCCATGTCGTTAGTCTTGGTTTATCTTTAATAAGTTGAAGTAATGAAGTGCTGGAAAGCCAAGAGGAGCCACGGACGACATGAACGGTCTTAGGTTTTTATGCAAGGCAGGGTTAGGGTGTTTCGCGGCGGTTTGCTTTTTGTCCGCCGTATCGTTTGCCGGGACTGACTCCACGGGTGCGGCAGGAGAGAACCTATTTAAATCACATTGCGTCTTGTGCCACGGAACCGATGCTACCGGAAATACCACCATGGGCAAGCAATTAAAAGCCCGCAATCTCCACTCGGCAGTTGTGCAGAAAAAGAGCGATGCAGAATTGAAGCACGTCATAACGGATGGCGAAGGGAATATGCCTCCCTTCTCGGCGCAGTTGTCGAGCGCGCAGATCGACGAACTCTTAGCGTATGTACGGCAGCTGGCGAAGTCGAAGAAGTAAGGGATCAGAAGGGCGGATTTGCGAAGCATGAAATCGGTGCGAGGAGTTGTAATTTGCTCCGCGTTGTTCCTGGTGGCGTCGTATTGCAGCGCGGGTCCGGGAGAGAGTGTCCCGAATGCGGCTCCAGACGCGGCCTACCGCGATGCTTTCGAAAAGTGGAAGACGGAGTTAACGGACGATCTGAGACAGAACTGGCTTTCGCTGGCAGGGTTGTTTTGGCTGAAACCGGGCGCCAACAGCTTTGGAAGCGATTCCGGAAATCAAATTGTCCTCGCCAATCGCAGTGTTCCAGCGCATGCGGGATCGTTTGATTTTAACGGGCAGGTGGTGATGGTGAAGGTTCTGCCTGGAGTTGAGGCCACTATCGGCGGAAAGCCAACAACTGAGGCTGAACTGCAATCGGATGCAACCGAACATCCGACGGTGCTTGAGATTGGCAATCTTCGAATGCGCGTAATCAAGCGCGGTGACCGCATCGGCATTCGCGTAAAGGACCTCAAGAGCCAGGCTGCGCAGGATTATCATGGCCCCTTATTCTTCCCCTTGAATATGAACTACCGCGTTATTGCCACATGGGTGCCTTCGGATGGAAAGAAAACCGTTGACGTGCCTAATGTTTTAGGAGATGTTACGCCCACTCCCGTAACCGGAGAAGCGCACTTCAAGATTAATGGTCAAGATGTCAGCCTGACTGATTTGGGCGGCGATCCGTCCAAGGGTCTCTTTTTCGTGTTCAACGATCTCACCAGTAAAACCGACACGTATCCGGGGGGTCGTTTTCTGGAAACCGATCCTATTGTGAACGGCAGCGTGGTGCTCGACTTTAATCGCGCTCACAGCCCGCCCTGCGCGGTCACTCCGTATGCCACTTGTCCACTTGCGCCCAAGGAAAATCGTTTGGCAGTCGCGATCCCGGCAGGCGAGAAGTATGACCGCAAAAACGCGCATCACTGAGATGCGGGAGGGCACGACCTTCAGTCGTGCCGTGAGGGCCGATAAATCAACGTTTGGCCCGACTGAAAGTCCCTTCCCGGTCGAATCCTCTGTAATTACGTTACAAACCCTTCCTTTGGAGATGACGGTACAATGGAAGCTGGCTGCCTAGCCTCGCAGGTGCCCAGTGATCACGTCATTGCTCGAACGGAACATCGAGAAGCGTCCCGACCAAGTTCGACTTAAGGGACGCATCCTATTCCTCACCGAAGACCCTGCACTAATCAAACGGCAACTCGCAGGAGAGGATTTGCCTTGGGACACCGGCAATCCTGCTAACAATCTAAAGCTTCGCGACGACATTTCGACCGACGAAATTACCCCTGCGCACATCTGTTTTTTCTTTGATCAGACGCTGGGAGAGTTTCCGTACACAGGTTTGAAGTGCGGAAATGAAACTCCGATCGGCCGTGGGGATGTGAAGCGGGGAGGCTTCGTAGCCGCGGTTAGCGGAAAACGTCGCGGGAAAGGGTCAAGCCGCGAACAGTCTCCTTATGCCGAACTTAGCGCCGGAATTCAGATCGTCATCGCTGAGAACATTGAGCGTATCTACAAACAGAATTGCCAGAATCTTGGCGTTCTTACCTCTACGAACTTTTCGCTAATTGACAAAATTCGAGCCGGCGAGGAGATTCCTCTTTCTGAGTTCACTCAAGGAGAAGATGAAATTACGCGCCAGATCATTGAGCATGGCGGCCTCTTCAATTTCAACGTAGCGCGTCTCCAGGGAAAAGTATTTCTGCCTCCGATTGAGACTAAGCCTCGGGCCATGACCCTGGCTGAAAAGATTTTCGCCCGGCACATGGTGGACGCAAACCACAACGTCGGCGTTCCTGCGGTGAAGCCTGGAGACTCCGGCTTCGCGCGCACCGATTTGCGCTTTAGCCATGAGTACGTCACGCCCATGGCGGCCATCTTCTTCAATCAATTGGTTGGGCGCGACGCGCCAGTCAACGATGCGTCTTCGGTTCTATTCTTTCGCGACCACCTCACATTTCTAGACGAAGTGCTTTCCGAGCAGAAACGAAAAATGGGATTGCTTGATCTGGCCACGCAACTCAAGCTCAAACAGGAAGAGTTCGCCGAACAACGAGGAATCCGACTGCACGGGGAGTTGAAGGACCGCAAGGGATCCGAAGGCATTTGCCATTCGATCGTGTTGGAGAGCTATGCGTTACCCGGGCAGTTGATCGTTGGTTCGGATTCACACACTCCGCACTCGGGCGCAATCGGCTGCGTCGCTTTCGGAATTGGGACCACGGACGTATTCAATTCGTGGATCACAAAAGATGTGCGTGTGCGCGTGCCGGAATCGGTTCGAGTGATGATCCGCGGGCGAAAGCATCCAAACGTCACCGCCAAGGATTTCATCCTGGCATTGTTGAGGATGGACTACATCAGGAGCGGCAAAGCGCTGGCCAAAGTAATCGAATATTCCGGGGAAGCGATTGAAGAACTGAGCGTTGACGAGCGCGCGACCATGACGAACATGGCGGCGGAGATCGGCGGCTTCACTGGAATCGTAGCGCCAGACGACAAAGCGATTGAGTTCCTGATGGAGCGTCGGGGAATGAGTCGCCATAAGGCAGCGTCGATGATAGAGGGCCTGTACAGCGACCCCGACGCGGAATACGTTCACGTGATCGAAATGAATGCCGAGGAAATTACTCCGATGGTGGCCACGCCGGGCGATCCCGGAAATGGCAAGTTTATTCGTGAGTTGAATACGCCGGTTCCGATCGAGTTGGCTTATGGTGGAACCTGTACTGCGGGGAAGAATGAAGACATGGATATGTATGCTCAAGTTCTTTCCGACACGCTGAAGCAAGGCAAACGAATCTCGGACTCAGTGCAGTTTTACATCCAGTTTGGATCGCAGGAAACGAGAGATTATTGCGTGAGGAAAGGGTATCTGGAGATTTTCAACAAGGCGGGAGCGCACGTGATTGAGCCCAGTTGCGGTGCCTGCATTAACGCCGGTCCCGGAGTTACTACCCGGCCTGATCAGGTTGTAATCAGCGCCCAAAATCGCAACTTTCCCGGACGCAGCGGCCCTGGGCAAATGTATCTCGCGAGTCCGCTGACTGTGGCCGCTAGCGCCGTCGCGGGATACATTGTGGAATACGAGCCCATCGAGGATAGAGAGTTCGTAGACGCCTAGTTCTTTCTTCACTTCGCTTTTTTTTTGCTTCCTCATCTATACTGACGGGTTTGCTTGAGTCGGAGCCGTCGTAGTCGCGGGTCCGAATCGTCGCTTAGGATTTTTGAATGGGAGAGTCCGGTTGAAGATATTGGTTTGCCTTAAGCAAGTGCCTCAAAAGGACGCTCCGCTAAAGTTGATCGAGTCCGGCACATGGATTCGCGAAGATGTTTCGTACGAAGTCAACGAGCCCGATGCATTCGCGCTCGAAGAAGCTCTGCGCCAAAAAGAAAAGCACGGCGGGGAGGTGGTTGCGATCACCGCCGGTCCCGCGCGCTCGCAGCAGGTCTTGCGGGAAGCGCTAGCCAAAGGTGCTGACCGGGCTATTCATCTGGAAGATAACGCGTTCGTCAGGCTGGACGCTTTCAACGCCGCGCGCGCATTCGCCGCAGCGATCAAGGATGAACAATTCGATCTGATTTTTACCGGTCTGCAGTCTGATGATTATGGTTATGCTCAGACTGGAGTAATTCTCGCGGAACTGCTCGGCTCCCCGCACGCGACCATCATCATGCAGATTGAAAAGACCGACGCCGGTATCCGGGTGAAGCGTGAACTCGAAGCTGGATACTTCCAGCACGTGGATATTCCATTGCCTGCGGTGCTCACCATTCAATCGGGCATCAACAAACTTCGCTATGCCACGCTTATTGGCATCAAACAGGCGAAGAACAAGCCGTTGCGAAAAATATCATTCGACGACGTTAAATCCGTTGTAACTGACAATTTGCAGAAAATTGAACGCATGTACGTTCCGGAGAAGACAAAAAATACTGAATACCTGGAGGGGACGCCTTCCGAAATCGCCAAAAAACTGGTGGATAAGTTACGCAATGAAGTCCACGTAATCTAACTGCTGGCAGGCGAGGGAGCCCAAGACTATGGCTGGGAAAGATTTGTTAAGAATGGAAGAAGCGGCGATGGCCGGCGAGGAGCGTGTCGGCTCGGTGATGATGACGGCCGGCAAGCTGCTACTCTGGTTTGCCTTCATCCTTTGTTCGTTTGTCTATGTCGGCCTGCGTAGCGGGTCCCACATGTGGATGTGGTGGGTGCTCGGAGAGGGAACTCTGGGCATGATCCTGCTTGGAGTCGGCTCGCACAAACGGGGTAGCTTGACGGAGTAGATGTTGTGGCGTGCAGCTCGGTCAGATTCGTCTGTACGTCCTAGTCGGTTCGCAGGCAAGAGTAGCCGCGCAACACGTCCACATTATGCCTGAGACAATTCTAGCGATCCTCGAACATCGCCAAGGTAAACTCAGCCGTGTCTCCTGGGAGACTCTCGCTGCTGGGCAAGCATTGTCCGCGGAAACTGGATGGGCGCTCGACGCTGCCGTCGTGGGAAGCGGCGTCGGGAATCTCGCCGCCGAAGTCGCAGCTAAAAAAGTTTCCAAAGTCTACGCGGTCGAATCCGCGAAACTCGAGCCTTACACTCCTGACGGTTTCGTCGCCGCCTTTAAGCAGTTTCTTCAATCCCAACAGCCGAAAGTGGTTCTTCTTCCGCATACTTATCAGGTTCGCGATTTCATCCCCAAACTTGCGACCGCCATGCGGAGCACAGTAATCAGCGACTGCATCGGCTATAAGAAAGATGGCGATACGCTCCTGTTCACGCGCCAAATGTTTCAGGGAAAATTTGCGGCCGACGTGAGCTTCGCTTGTGACCCGCCCTGGTTCGTGACCTTTCAGAACGGAGCGTTTCGAGGGGACAAAGTTGAAACTGGAACCGCTGCTGCTCCTGTCGGGGTCGTCAATGTGGAAATTGCGGACGGAGTCGTTCGCACCAGGCCGCAGGAAGTATTCAAAGAGGCTAAACAAGCCATCGACTTAACGCAGGCGGAGATCATCGTCTCCGTGGGGCGCGGCATTAAAGAGCAGAAGAATATCGAAATTGCGAAGCAACTTGCGGACGCCCTAGGCGGAGAAATCGCAGCTTCACGTCCAATTTGCGATTCGGGATGGCTCCCGATGGACCGTCAAATAGGATCGTCAGGACAGACGGTTGCGCCCAGGCTTTATCTGGCGCTGGGCATCAGTGGCGCAATTCAGCATATCGTGGGGATGAAGGGTGCGCGAACCATCATCGCGATTAACAAAGATTCCGAAGCGCCCATTTTCGAGATCGCGGATTATGCGGTCGTGGGAAATCTGTTTGATGTGGTGCCGCCGCTGGTTGAGGAAATTAAGAAGATGAAGGCAGGCGGCTAGGTTGCTCGTTCCCGCGCGCGGTGGCCGGGCTGGCAAAAGTAATTGAGGATTGACTATTTTATTGACCATAGATAGAATAGTGGTCATGAATGATATTTCCATCTCCGAGTTCAAGGCCAAGTGTCTCGGCCTGATTGAACGAGTGCACAAAACGCGTCAGCCTCTGCGGATTACGCGTCATGGCCGCCCAGTTGCGGAAGTTATCCCGGCTGGACCGGACCGCAAGCGAGAGTTTTTGGGAGACATGATAGGGACCGGCGAGGTCGTGGGCGACATTGTTTCCCCTGTCATCGATCTGGAAGACATCGAGGCCTACCGCAATTGAACCTACTGCTCGACACTCATATCTGGATTTGGAGCAAATTGGATCCGAAGCGGATAGGAAGAAGTGCAGCGCGAGAGTTGTCGAATAACGACAACGATCTGTGGCTGTCTCCGGTGAGTGTTTGGGAAGCTCTCGCGCTGATGCAAAAGGGCCGCATCCGTGTGGGCAACCCGCTGGCTTGGGTCGAGCGCGCTGCCGACCAACTACGAGAAGCGCCGCTGACTCAGGAGATTGTTCGCACTGGCTTCGCGCTGTCCCTGCCTCATGCTGATCCGGCGGACCGATTCCTAGCGGCTACCGCGAAGGTTCTAAAGCTAACTTTGGTGACGGCGGATCAAAGGTTGCTCGGCTTGCGCGAGGTAGCCAGTCTGGCGAACCGCTAGGCATTCTATGCTGACACTGCTCACATTCGTCCCGAGTTGGATCGAGTAGACGGTTCCGTACTCGTTCTACGCGTCCTTTGATGCGGAGAAATAATCGATCTTTACCGTGTTAATGCGGTGGCCACGAAATTTCTGGCTAAGAGCTAAAGGCTAACTGCTGAATGCTGATCTTCCGCAAGCCCCTCGAAAACCTTGAACGTCCGCAGATGCCCGCCGATGTTGTCATCGTTGGCGGTGGGCCGTCCGGGATGGCTTGCGCTCTGCGGCTTTCTCAACTCATCGATCAGCACAATGCTGCGAACCCGAATTCGACACTCAGCAAAGAGAATATCTACGTTCTCGAAAAAGCTCGCGAGATCGGCCAGCACTGTCTATCGGGAGCGCTTCTCGATCCGCGATCCATGCGCGAATTGCTTCCGGGGTTCGAGAAGGAAGCCCCGCTCGATTCGGAAGTCAGCAAAGAATCAGTCTATTTCCTGACCGAAAAGAACAATTTCAAATTTCCTATCACGCCTCCTCCTTTGCGTGATCACGGGAACTTCGTCATTTCACTCAACCGGTTTGTGAAATGGATGGGCAGCAAGGTCGAAGGGGCCGGAATCACGGTTTTTACCGGGTTCGCGGGATCGGAATTATTGTTCGACGGCAATCGCGTGGCTGGCGTTCGCACCGACGACAAGGGCGTCGACAAACAGAATCAGCCCAAGTCTAATTTCGAACCGGGATACGATCTCAACGCGAAGATTGTCATCCTCGCCGAAGGACCTCGCGGGTCGTTAACAAAGCAACTCATCGCGAAACTTGATTTAGCCAAGGACCGTAATCCGCAAACCTACGGTCAAGGGATAAAAGAATTGTGGGAAATCCCCGCCGGAAGAATTGCGCCGGGCGAAGTTATATACACGATGGGCTGGCCGCTTACCTCCAAAGAGTACGGGGGCGCGTGGATTTATGGGGGCAAGGATAATGTTGTTTCTCTGGGGTTCGTCACTGGACTCGACTATCCCGATCCGCGGCTCGATCCCCAGCGTGTGCTTCAAGATTTCAAACAGCATCCATTTGTGGCAAAGCGGCTCGAAGGCGGGAAAATGATTCGCTATGGCGCGAAATCGCTTCCCTATGGTGGTTGGTCGGCGCTGCCGCCGCTTGCGGGCGATGGCTGGATGATCATCGGCGATTCTGCAGGGTTTTTGAATTCACAACGCCTGAAAGGAATTCATCTAGCTATCAAGAGCGGAATGCTGGCCGCCGAAACTGCTTTCGAGGCGCTGAAGTCCTCGGACTTCTCGGCCACAAAGCTAAGCGACTTTCAAACGCGTGTGGAAAATAGTTGGATCAAGGAAGAGCTTTGGAAAGTTCGCAACTTTCATCAGGGATTCGAGCACGGTTTCTGGCGAGGCATGCTCCATGCTGGATTGCAGCAATTTACTGGCGGACGAGGCTTGCGCAATCGCTATCCCGCGACGCCGGGGTACGCCCGCATGAACAAGCTCGCGGATCTACCAGCCGATGGTGGAACGGAAGCGCACTTGCTTGGTCCGGCGAAAGGAGACGGGAAGTTAACGTTCGATAAGCTGACCGATCTTTATCACTCAGGAACCCGGCACGAAGAAGATCAGCCAGCGCACTTGATCATCAGCGACACGGATATTTGCAACAGTCGATGCATCAAGGAATTTGGAAGCCCGTGCCAGAATTTCTGTCCCGCGAATGTTTATGAAATGGTCGATGATGCGAAACAGCCGAATGGAAAGAGCATCAGCCTGAACCCGTCAAATTGCGTGCACTGCAAGACGTGTGACATTCAGGATCCATATCAGATCATCACCTGGGCGCCGCCGGAGGGCGGCGGCGGCCCGAACTATGATGGAATGTGAAAGCACATAGCTCCTTAGATAGCCCAGTTCTGTATCTTGAGTCCACGAACACGCCGAAACTCCTTCTCATTGTTAGTAACCAGCGTCAAGCCTGTTGCCACCGCGTGAGCAGCGATCCAGAGGTCATTGTTTCCGATCATCTCGCCCTTCGATGCTAGTTCGGCACGGATCGTCCCGTAGGCTTCAGCGGCGGTTTCGGGAAGCGGCAGCGCTGGCAACCAATGGAGAAGCTCCCGCAGGCGATCGAGGGCCTCAACGCGTTGTTTACTTTTGGCGGCACCGTAGAGCAGTTCCCCGTAAGTAATCACGGAAAGAACGGCTTCCCCCTGGCGGAGTTTGCGAAATCGCCGCAAAACCGCCTCCGGTCTTTCCTGTCGGATGTAAATGCAGATGTTGGTGTCCAACAGGTAGCGGGCGTCCACTATAGCCCCCTGCGTCTTTGTGGTTTGTCCTTCTTGCGATCAATGCTTTCGACGTCTTCAGGCAAGCCAGCAAGCAAATCGAATGCTTGGGTCATACTTCCTTCTTTTTCCCGCAGTATGATTTCCTTGCCGCGGCGATAGATTTCCACTTCCTTGCTTTTAAGTCGAAATTCCTTGGGGAGTCGTACTGCCTGGCTGTTGCCTGAACGGAATACGCGCGCGGTTCCCATAAATCAACCTCCAAATGTATACACATAAAGTATACACATTATGCTGTTCAGAATTGTCATGGCGATGAAGATCATTTTTCTCAATCCTGCTGTAGTGCGCTATCCTGTTTGCCTAAGGAAAGAAGAACGTGAGCTTAAAAGCATCTCGAGCAGTCTGGCGAATTCTGATACCTACGATCTTCGTCCTCGCTCTTTCTGCCTTGGCGCAGCAACCCTCAATCCCCTCCACCGGATTTGCGGGGCTTGACCAATACAGAGCATCGCGAATAGCAGTCTTCACTGACGATTTTGGGCAACTGGCGCGCTATCGAGATGCTAACGCGAGTTTGCCCGCTCCTGCCGCGGGTGAATCCCGTGTGGTTTTTTTTGGCGATTCAATCACCGATATTTGGAAGCTCGCGGATTATTTCCCCGGAAAGCCTTACATCAATCGGGGAATTGGGGGGCAGACCACGCCGCAGATGCTGGTCCGCTTCCGCGAGGACGTGATTGATCTGAAACCGAAAGTAGTTGTTATTCTAGCTGGTACGAACGACATTGCGGGTAATACCGGGCCGATGACTTTGCCGCAGATTGAAGCGAATTACAGCACGCTTGCGGAACTTGCCCGTCTTCACGGGATTCGTCTTGTTTTTTCGTCCGTGCTCCCCGTGAATAACTACACGCCTAAAGCTCAGGACTTCTTCGCGCAGAGGTCCCCAGATAAAATCCTCGAACTCAATCGTTGGCTGAAAGCTTATTGCGCGACAAATGGCTGCGTATACCTCGACTACTTCAGCGCGATGGTGGATGACAAGGGAATGCTGAAGAGAGATCTCGCCGATGATGGCTTGCATCCGAACGCGGCGGGATTCAAAGTAATCGCACCCCTGGCTGAGGCTGCGATAGGAACTGCGCTCGGGCAAGCGGGAAAATGATTCAGATGTTTTTTAGGAGCGCTTCCTGGGCGATACGCATACAAATTTGATCACGAATCTTTCGGGCGCCTCATTTCACGAGGGCGCGCTGGACCGCATTCGGCGGGGAATGATCGTCATCGGCGTTGGGTTCAGCGCGCTCTCTTGGATATTCTTTGGTTGGCGAATGGCTGCCGGCCTTGCTTGTGGGTGTTGTGTCGCATATTTGAACTTTCATTTGTTGAAGCGCGTCGTGACCGGAGTTGTCGAGCGGACTGTGGTTTCGGGTGTTCCACAATCGGGGAAGGGGATTATCCTGCGATTCGTGCTGCGGTACCTGGCAGTCGCGTGTGCCGCCTATGTTATATTAACCAGTTATCCAGCCAGTCTTCGCGGGTTTTTGGCGGGACTATTTCTTCCCGTTGCAGCAATTTTGTGCGAGGCAGCCTACGAATTGTACATGGCATTAGTTCACCGCATCTGACTGCACCGCTGTAATCTTAAGAGACCAGGAGCGATAAGCAGCTTTTCATGCCGGAACAGCTTTGGTTTACCGAAATCCTCAATCGCTTTTTCGCCGGCCCGGCGACAGCATTGCTGCGGATGCTTCATGTCGAGCCAAAGTATCCGCAAGCGCCGATCACCAACGCGTTCTCGATGGAATTATTGGTATTTCTGTTTCTGGTGTTGATGTTTGCATTGGTTCGAACGAGCCTTTCGGTGGACAGTCCGGGGCCATTGCAACACACCTTCGAGTTGCTTCGCGGTTTTATCAATGGACAGAGCGAAGAAATCATTGGCCATCACAGCGAGGGTTTTACGCCCTTTCTCGCCACGCTGTTCGTTTTTATCTTAATTTCCAATCTGATCGGTCTCATTCCCGGCTTCGAATCCCCAACCGCTTCTGCCGAAGTCCCGCTCGGTTGCGCTGTACTGGCATTTATCTACTATCATGCGCAAGGGATTCGTAAACAAGGGCTCATTCATTATGCGGCTCATTTTTTAGGTCCCCAAGATCCGAGCATGTCCCTGTTTATTCGAATTCCACTGGCAGTTGTGATGCTCATAGTTGAGCCGATCAGTCACCTCGCCCGCGTGCTCTCACTGACTATACGGCTGTGGGCCAACATGTTTGCCGGGGATCTGGTAATCATGGCGTTTTTTTCCATGATCGCAATCGGCGTACCCATCATTTTCCTTGGTCTTCACATTTTTGTGGCTCTGCTGCAGACATACATTTTTGTGCTCCTGACGACGGTGTATCTCGCGGGAGCTGTGGCGGAAGAGCACTGAGGAAAGCAGTTTCGAGTTTCGGGTTTCAAGTTTTGGGTGAAAAGTTTCGATTTTTAGATTTTGTTTTCACGTGAAACCTGAAACTCGAAACTAAAAGTTTTGTTGCACCCCGTTCAGCGTGAGGGCGTTTGTTCGGTAACGTCAACCACCCACTGGCGGTATTTCATAGAAGGAGAAGAAACGATGCGTGTGATGAGTTATGTTTTTATGGCGTTGGCGGTAATGTGTTTCGCCGTGCCTGCGTTTGCTCAGGGCGGAGGGACTTCAAATCCGGTGAACTGGGTCGCACTTAGCGCTGGATTCTCGATGGCAATTGCTTCTGCCGGTTGTGGCATTGGACAGGGCCGAGCTACGGCGGCAGCGACGGAGGCTTTGGCGAGAAATCCATCGGCCCGTCCGGGAATCTCGTTCGCGCTGATTCTTGGGCTGGCACTAATCGAATCCCTGGCGCTCTACACCCTGGCGATCATTATTGTGAAGGTAAAATAAATCTGGTCTCAAAGAGAGAAGCCTCTGCATCGCAGAGGCTTTTTTCTAGTTTCGATCGCACTCAGTTCTTGCGTGCTTCGCTCCACTGTTCTTTCTTATCTTCCGGAGCTTTCCCGATGGCTTCCAGCAAAACGCGCCGCAAGCGATAGCGGCTTTCGAGGTCGGTGTTTACGATTTCGAATCCTACTTCGTTCACTCTAGCGCGGCGTAGCAACACCTCGGCTCGAATGTGGCGCATGCCGGCGGTCATGTCGAGAGATGCTTCCGAACCGACCCTCAGATTGTCCTGCTTGGTGCCCATGCCTCCGCCCAAACTCAGTTCGTTGATCAAAATGCCGGATTTTCCCCACGAACTGCTGATCGTTGCTGAAATGGGTTTCTTCAGGACAATCCGTTCATAACGGCGTTGCCGCACCCACGGACAAGCAGGCGCGGCGTCCAGCGCGGCCACTGCCAGTTCCGCGGGCTCAAGGCCGCTCTCGGCCATGATCTTGCTGCTGTATGTTGGGTCAATCTTGGTCAGCGCCTGAGCGGCTGCAATTCGCAATTCTCGGGGATGGACCCACTTCCACATCTTTTTTGCTTCCAGAAGGTTTCTGAGAACCATGATGGAATCCCCTTCGCGCAACCTTCCCAGGGATTCGACGGCCTTCAATTGAAGCAATGGCGAGCGCCCTTCGGTCTCGCCGGACTCTGCCATGACAATCAAAGGCGGAACGGCGGAGCGGTCTCCACTCATGCCAATCTCGTCCAGAGCTTGAGGTAGAACCAGCGGATCGAGAATTTCGAGCAATTCCAACAAAGAGCGTCCGCGGTCGGGAGCGGCGCCATATGCAATTTGGCGCACCACCAAGTCGTGGTAAAAACGGTTCCACTCCGGTAGGCGCGTGGGAAGCAATTCCAGCAGGGTGGGTACATCGAGCCGGCTGAGCAAGCCAATGACGGATGACGCCTGCCGCGGAGGCCCCATGCGCAGCATTTCCCGCAGGTGCGACATTCCAGGAGGACCAAGATCTTTTACCAGATTGACCATGCGGTCGCATTCGTCGCGTCGCATGCAACGGAAAAAGCGGTCGGCCAAATGCTCAACAGCGGCCCGCGAGGTACGGCGTAAAACCATCACCAACTCTGCCGGCACTTGCGGCAGACCCAACGCCTCTTCGAGGAACTCCGGAAGGCGGTTCTCGATCCCGATTCGGGGCCGCAAGTCGTCTGCGAGCACAGGACGCTGCTTCGCCACTACGTCCATCGCATCGCAGACTTCATTCAACGCGCCGTAAAGTTTCACGGCGCTGGCCTCCGAACTAAGCCGAACGAAAGCCGCGCTGAGCAAGCTTTGCAACTCGGAGTCCGGTTCTTTAACCAGAGCTTCCGCAAGCTTGCGAACTGTAGCGCCAAGTAAGCCTTCATCGCAAATTGCAAAAAGGTCAGCCAGTTGGCTTAAGCCAGTCGCGATTTTGCGGCGAGGCTCGGGATCTTTAGCACTCAGGCACGATGCGTAGTTCTGAAGAATCTCTATCGCTGTTTCTTTGTCATCCTGCTCAAGCAGCAGTTCCACAAATTGGCGGACGTTGCGAGCTGGAACGCAAGGAGCTTCATCAGAAAGCAGAACGCTTTTCTTGCCGGCATCGGGAACCTCAGCCCAGAACATTCGATCCAGAATGTCGGCATGAGATTCGACCAAAATGCCAGCCTTACTCATCTTGTCTTCCTGCAGCCGCAGAATCTGGCGAAGACTGTCCATTTGACGGCTCATGTGTTCGAGCATTTGATGGACTGCGTTGACTTTCACTTCGCCTTTTTGGAATCGCTCTAGAGCGAAGCGAATGGCCATATGTTCCGCGGCCTTCATCAGCAACGGCGTGTCGTCTCGTTGAGAAGGAACTTTGGCCGATAAGCTCTGCAGTAGCTGTTGGAGGTTTAGCCTGGTAGTTGAATCCACTTGGTTCAGTTCGCGTTGGAACTGCTCAGGCTTGGCGGAAGGATCGCTTCCCACCTCACCGAATCTGGTCAGCAGGCGAATCGCCTGAATAACTTCTTCCTCTTGCAGCGGCACGACACCGTTTGTCCAGCTGCCACCAATTCCAGATGTCGCCGGACCATTTCCGGCGGGCAACTGATCCCCTGCCGCGTTCGGAAAACTTCCTGGAGGCAAACTGGAGCCGACGCCGGTTCCTGTCCCACCGCTCCCTCCGGAACCGCCGTTCCTGGCGCCTTCCGCCGCCGCAATTAACTGCATGAGCTTATGCGGATCATTCAGCCATTGCTTGAACTCAGGACCGAGGGACTGCGCCGCTAGTTGCGCCGCTATGCTGACATTCCCGGTAGCGGGATCAGCGGCGACAAATTTCACCTCGTTGATTCGTATGCTGGCTTGTTTGTTGTTTCCAAAAGTGTCTTTGATTTGTTTGGTGACGTCCTGCGCTTTGGAACCAGCGGTAGAAAAAGCCTTCACCAGCAGAGCGAAGTCTTCTATTGTCACCTGGTTGGAAAAGTGAATGCTGGCAAGACCAGCAGTGGTCAGCAATTTCGCAAAACTTTGTTCGGCTTGGCCAGATTCCAGAGCGATGCCATCGAGCAGAAGGCGATTTTCGGAGACTCCTAGAAGGAAGCTTCCATCGCGGTCCTTGGGAAGACCCTGCTGCAACTCTCTCCACGTGATTTCAAACTGGCCTTCCGTGCGCTTGTGGTCAAAGCCGTAGAGGCGCACATATTTTATTAAAATATTCAGGCTATGGATAAACGCGCGAGCGGACGCGGTGCGACTCCCGTTGCTTATCTCTGTGGTGAAGATACGTGTCTCCCGGGCTTAGAATTCTTCTTTAAGCCTAATGGCTAGGGTAAGGGGACGCACATTACGCAAGTAATACGACCATTAGCTGTATTGGAACGTTAGAGATGCGGTTGTATCTCCAGGATTCCATTGAAGACTCGTCTATTTTTACCGTGCTAGACTTCCAGTCTGGCTCCTCCCGATGCGAATTCTTACCCGCTACATTCTGCGTGAAGTGACGTCGCACGCCTTGATCGGGCTGGGAGTTTTCACCTTCATCTTATTTACCCGCGATTTAGGGCACATCCTCGAACTCGTAATTCGAAACAGCGCTCCTCTCCCCGCAGTGGTGAAAGTGTTTTTCTTTAGCTTGCCCGCAACTCTGACCTACACGATCCCGATGGCCGTGCTGGTGGGGATTTTGATTGGTTTCAGCCGGCTCGCTGCTGACAGCGAGATTACTGCCATGCGGGCGAGCGGCATCGGCGTCTGGTCATTCCTACGATTCATCTCTATTTTCGTTCTGGTTGCCTGGGCTATTGCATTGTTCAACGGGACTTACCTGGTGCCAAGATCTCAGGCCGCTTTGGCGGGGTTGCAGGACCGGCTGAAGGGCTCGCAAGTATCCTTTGAGATACAACCCCGGGTGTTCTATGAGGGTTTTCCAAAACTTGTTCTCTACGTTCAGGACGTGAAGGGCACGCAGGGCGCGGCCATCTGGAAGGGAGTCTTTATCGCTGATATCAGCACTCCATCTGCGCCGCGGATTACCGTAGCCCAGCAAGGAATTCTGGTCAGCGAGGGTCCGCGAACACTGCATCTTCACCTGACCAATGGCTCGATGCACGAAATAGATCCCGTTTCACCGGATCGCTATCAGGTCTCGACCTTTCAACAGACCGATTGGCCAATTGAATTGCCGCAAACGGAAAATGTCAGAGAACAGGAACCCGCGCCGCTAACGCAATTATCGACGCCAGAGTTGCGGGTTGAAGCCAAGACAAAAGCAAAGAGTGATCCCGTCTTGGCTCGCTGGTATGACATCGAATGGAATCGTCGGTTCGCCTTGCCGACCGCGTGCGTAGTGCTGGGGCTTGTCGGAATTCCCCTTGGGCTGTCCTCAAAGAAGGGAGGCAAGTCCAGCGGCTTCGTACTCACCATTCTGCTGGTTTTCGCCTACTACTTTGTGTCGCTCTTAGGAGTGTCGCTGGCGCGGCAGGGCAGGATCGCTCCGGGTGCGGGAGTGTGGCTTGCCGATGTCGTCTTCTTTCTATTGGGCGCATGCCTCTTGTGGAGAGTCGAACGGCGGCCATTCGAGGTTGGTTCGCTGCGGATCTGGAATCCCTTTAAAGCCGGATTCAAGGAGAGAAGGAAAACCCCTCGCGCCAATGGTACGGAAGATGTATTCCAGCGGGCAGTCTCGCGGCGGCGCGTTTTCAGTGCACGCTTCCCCATGATCCTGGACGACTATGTGCTGCGTGAATTCTTTGTCAACCTGGGGCTCGTGCTTTCCGCGTTTATCATGCTGCTGCTGGTGTTCACGTTATTCGAACTGCTTGGCGACATTCTTCGCAATCAGATTTCGCCAGTCGTGGTGGGGGAATATCTATTTAACGTAACTCCGTACTTCATCTATACAACCAGCCACTACGGCATTCTGCTGGCGATTCTCATTACACTGGGATGGATGCAGCGATCCAACGAGATCACCGCCATGAAGGCGACAGGGATCAGCATATATCGCATCATCGTTCCTTTGTTGATCGCATCAACTTTGCTGGCGGCCGGGCTTTTCTTTTTTGACCAGTTCTATCTCCCTCATGCCAATAAGCGCCAGGATGCACTGCGTAACCGCATTAAAGGAAAGCCGCCGCAGACTTATTTAAATCCCGATCGCAAGTGGATATTCGGAAGGAATTCTACTATTTACTATTACCAACTCTTTGATCCGGAGCGCTCTCAGTTTGGCAGCTTGTCAATCTTCCGGTTTGATCCCGCAACCTTCCAGCTCACGAACAGAATATTCGCCGAGCGCGCACGTTGGGACGAAAGTCTCCAACGCTGGGTTTGTACGAAAGGATGGGAACGTTCTTTTCACGGTTCTGCGATCGAGAAATACCGGACCTTCGATGTTTCGACGTTTGCCGCCATCAGTGAGCCGCCAGCCTATTTCCAGAAAGAAGTCATACAGTCGTCCGAGATGAACTACGAAGAACTGCGGCGCTACATTCATGATTTGCAGCAGAGTGGATTCGATGTAGTCCGGCTTAGGGTGCAACTGCAAAAGAAATTCGCTTTTCCAATTATCACTTTCGTCATGGCGGTGCTTGCGATCCCATTTTCGCTTTCTGGAGGGAAGCGGGGAGCGCTTGCGGGCGTGGCTACGGCTGTTGGCATTGCGGTGGTTTACTCGGTGACATCTGAAATGTTTGAGGCAATGGGAAACATCAGCCAATTGCCTCCGGCGCTGGCAGCCTGGTCTCCCGATCTGATTTTTGTGCTATTGGGCGGCTATTTGATCTTGAAGGTGCCGACCTAAGGCCTCTATGCCGCTTTCAGCGATACCAGCAAAGAACGCGAACTTTTACTTCAGCTTTGCGTACTCCGCCTTCGCTTCTTTCAGGATGGGGATGTCGGGGTCGGCGTCTTTCCAGAGGTCGAGGAAATCTTTGTAAGCAGTGAGTGCCCGCGTGCGTGCCGCATCGGCATCCGCGCCTTGGGACGTTCTCGACTGCAGGGCATTAGCACGCGCCACGCCTAGATGCGCTAACGCTCCCGTCCAGCAGTTCCAGACGATGCCGGTGTGGTCGATGATTTTCTCAAACTCGGAGGCGGCAGCGGTCCCTTGGCCTGCGGCGAGATAGGCCTCTCCACGAACATAGGTTGGATAGAGACAGGAAATATTGGAGAGGAACGAAATTTCCCCCAACTCGATGGGAGAAGCCGCTTGCAGGGCAGTCAGGGCGGAAGCCGGGTTTTTCTTGTCAAGCGCGAGTTGTGCCTGAATCGGCGGTAGCCAGAGCGACTGCATTAGGGTAGCGAGCGAGTATCGCTTCCCTAAATCTTGTGTCACCGATTCTGCTCGGGCTGTATCACCCCCCATGGCAAACGCAAGAGCCGCCTCGGCCGCGGATCCCGGACTCGTGGGAGTAAGCTTCAAAGCCCCTTCCGCCAATTGCCGGGCTTCCGCAGGATTGCCGAAAGCGGCTTGCTCGAGAGCGGCATTTGCCTGCCAGATTGCTCCGGATTCCTTGTTGTCCGCCCGGATGGCGGAGTCCACCGCCCGCTTGGTCAGTTCCCGCGCCTGGCCTAGATGACCCCCGTACGCCTCGGTATCGGATGCGAGCGCCAGTCCAAAGTTCTCATTTGCTGGCTTCCCACCAAACCACTGTAGCTGTTCTGCCATCGCAGCAGAGTCCGAACCGAGAAAGGCAAGAGCATAAAGAGCATTGCGAAGCACAAAATCATCCAGTTTTCGCGCCTGCGCCTCGTGGATGACCTGCCGCGCCTCGTCGAGCCTTTGCAGAGCAAGGATGTAGTTGGCGAGATTTCCGTAATTACTCACCCGATCCGGTGCAAGGCGCATGTCTTGCCTCGTGATCTCCGCTGCTTTCTCATACTGCCCTTGGTTGGCGTACACACCGCCCAAATTGCCGTACGCTTGCCAGTACCGGGGGTAGCTCTCAATCATCTCCTGATACGTCTGGGCAGCTTTGTCCAGTTCTCCGGTTACATCCTTATAGTAGAAGGCGGCGATCACCAGCTTTTCCCGCTCACTGGCATGTTCCCGCAACTGAAATGCTTTGGTGTAGTACTCGTTGCCCCGCCCCACCTCCTCTAGATTGTTGTAGTCGGTGCCCACTGCGACGTAGCCCATTGCAAAATTCGGATCAAGCTCGATGGCACGCTGATGGTAAGGCAGCGCTGCATCATTACCTTTCTCGTTACGGGCCTTGTTGCCAAGGCTGAACGCTTTCAGAGCTTCGAGCGACGACGTGGTGGCCTCTGCGAGCGGGACATCAAACTTCTGCACCGTTGCCAGAGATTCGCCTAACTCAGTGCGCAACTTGGATGCCGCCTCGCCAAGCGCGTCCAGCACCTTCTCCCTGGAGGCGGCCGTCACCTGCTTCTCCGCCAGCGGGTCTCCACTCTGGCAGTTCACCGCCTTTAACCCCAGCACGTATTCGCTGCCCAGACTGGCAATCGATCCGGCAATGTACGCTTTGCTGCCCACCCGTTGGCAAAGCTCACGGGCGACATCGGGCGTAAGCTTCGTGCCCACTGGATGCGACATCAATTTCAAGGTCGCCGCGACCTTGTTGTCGGGGAGCACGTTCAGGAATGGCGACTGGTTAAGAGCCACGCTGAGCGCCTGCTTTAGCGTGTCGTCGAACACCGCATCGCCCGTTTCATTGCTGAAATCGGCGAGAACCACGGTGTCCTTGTCGGTTAAGCTGTGCTCAGTCTGGCGCGAGCGGAAGTACAAAACACCTGCAGCGAGGGCCGCGCATACAATTGCGGCCGCGACATAGCTGCCGAACTTCGCTCGGCCTGGGCCCCTCGGCTTCGCTCGGGGCAAGCTCGCGGGGGCGCCCGTCCCCACACGATCTGTCCCTATGCGATCTGGGACCTTCACTGCGCCCGATGACGGAGCCGGACTCAGCACAGGGGAGGAACCGGATTGGGGAACTCTGGGCTGGACAACTCCCGAGCCGCTTTCCTGTGCCACGGGCACTGCGCCAGAAGTTGCAGCTATTGCTCGTCCCGTCTCTGTATCCCGCTTCAGCCGTTGCAACTCGGAACGTATGTCGGCTGCGCTCTGGTAGCGCAGAGTGCGATCTTTCTCCAGCGCCCTGTTGATGATGTCTTCCAACCTGGGCGGCACATCGTGATTCAGCCGCACCACGGCCACCGGGGCGCGATTCACGATGGCTTCACAGATCATCGCCGGACTTTCTCCGTGAAACGGCAAATTGCCTGTCGCCATCTCGTAGAGTACTGAACCGAACGAGAACAGGTCGGTACGGGCATCCAACTCTCTCGCTCGGACCTGCTCCGGCGACATATAAGCCACCGTTCCCAACATAGTGCCGGGACTGGTCAGATGCTCCGCCTGCGCCGGTACCGTTTGGGTGTTAAGGGACGCAATGTTGCTCGAAGAACTGCCTGCCAGACTGACCTTGGCTAACCCAAAGTCCAAAATCTTTGCGTGGCCGCGCTTGGTGACAAAGATGTTGGCGGGCTTGATGTCTCTGTGGACGATACCTTCGGAGTGAGCCGCGTCCATGGCGTCAGCGATCTCGATGGCGAGGGAGAGCATTGTGTCCGTATCCAGCGGTCGTCCTGCAATGCGATACTTCAGCGTGACGCCGTCGAGGAACTCCATGGCGATGAAGGCTGCGCCGTGCTGGTCGTCAATCTCGTAGATGGTGCAGATGTTCGGATGGTTCAATGCAGAAGCGGCTTTAGCCTCGCGCTGAAAGCGGCTAAGGGTTTGGGGATCTTTGGCTACATCATCAGGCAGGAACTTGAGAGCAACAAAGCGGCCGAGCTTCACATCCTCAGCCTTGTAGACAACACCCATGCCGCCGCCACCGAGCTTCTCGACGATGCGGTAGTGCGAGATGGTTTGGCCGATCAATAGACGAAGCTCGCCGGAACGCGACCATATTAGGGGCCAAGCTGCGGCAAGTCAATGCAGTCTCACAGCCTTGTCCCGCAAATATCCTTAAAGAGTGAAATGGCGATGTTTCAACAACTACGGAAAGCTTAGCGTGGATGAAAGCCGCTCTTCGTACTCGACTCACCTATGTCACCGCGCGGCTTTGCAGAGCTTGTGGTGGCCGGTATTCCCATATTCCTTCACAGAGTCGCTTACCACTCGGGCAGTTCCCAGTTCGTGAGTTTTGGTAGCGCTTTTCCGGCGCACCCAGGCGGCCGGGTTGTATTGACCGAATCGACAAAGAAGGCGTGGTGCCTTTCACTCACGACAATGTAGAGTCTCTCGTTCTCACTGTTTGGATTCAACTCTTGATCGATCCACAGTCCGGCTAGCCATACCTTGTCAGCCTTACTTTGTTCGCGGCATAGCTGAACAAACTCGATCTCCGTCGAATCGTATGCAAGTGCATTGAGTATCGAATGCCACTTTGGAAGGTCCGAACATTGGCTGCTTGAATGTACTGCTTCGCTCCAGTCTAATTGCACCCATTCATCCAGGAAATCCTCCGGCGTTAGCGCCAGAGGCTGCATACGCGTCAGTTCGTCTCCGATGACCTGATAACGAGCGATAGAAACACCCGGCTCTCCATCTAGTTTTCGCTCCTTTCCTTTGGTCACCGCAAACCAGTCATCCTCCACTTCCAGGCGGAAAGGAGGATGGAACTTTTCATTCAGCGGTTCACGACGATCCAGAAGAGTACGTGGCTCATCGGGGGATCGACTTCGCCGCAAAAATCTTATACCGCAGGCTGGCTCGCTCCGGAGTCGGCCCGCACGCAGGTGGCGCCTGGGCGATGGCGAGGTACCAATTCCCATTGGCGCCCGGGGGAGACACTTGGTACTGCAAGCCGTTTTCCACACCCCCGCCAGTGGTGTCGAAGTCCGCCTCAGTTGCCAGGACCAATTTCCAATCTCTCGCATGCCCTTCGAATACATAAATCGCGGTATCGGGATCAGCGCCACAGGGAACCCAAAGCTGGGTGGAGACCACGAGGATTCCGGGATTGTATCCAGTTCTTATGTCAAACCGGATCTGGCTGATCTCCCCGTAAGCATCCCATTTGTAGCTCGGAATCTCTTTCCATCCGGCCGTCTCAAGCTCAGCGATGATCTCCCGCTCACTCGCGATGCCAGAACGGCTTCGATCATTCAGAATGTCCGTGATTAACGTTCTTAACTGCCCATTCAGTTCCCTCAGCAAAGCCGGAACCCTTGCGGGCGGTCCATTCTGGCCAGCTTCAAAATTCGGAAGGCCGATGGCTCGAAGCTCGCGGATGGTCTGTACTGCTTCCTGTGCTCGTGGCGAGACACTTTTTGCTTCGACTTGAACGCAAGCCAATACTATCGCCACAAGGCTCAGAAATCGTGCCGTAGGTCACTCCACTTCGCCGAGCGCAATATTGTCAGGGAGGCATTGCGCCGGTTTTACGAAACAGGCCACTAGACTCTCACAAATCGACTCGCAGGTCAGCCGCTAAGGCCGCGCGTTCTTGTGAATTTCCACTGTTGTCCAAGTCTTGTCGGCGGCGTGGCAGATGTTTTCCAGCGGGCACTCGGCACACTTGGGTTTGCGGGCGATGCATAGTCTTCTGCCGTGCCAGATGAGCTGGTGGGCAAAGAGAATCCACTTTTCCTGTGGAATCACTTTCATCAGATCCTGCTCGATTGTTTTGGGATCATCCTGCTTCGTCAATTCCAGACGGCGGCTGATCCGGTGGACGTGAGTGTCGACGACTATCCCGACCCCTTTTTTGAACCATGTCCCGAGGACGACATTTGCCGTCTTGCGCGCGACGCCTGGGAGGGAGAGGAGGTCGTCCATATTGTCTGGAACATTTCCTCCGAACTCGCTCACGATCCGTTTCGCGGCGCCGACGACGGATTTCGACTTGTTGCGAAAGAATCCGGTGGAGCGAATGTCAGGCTCAAGCTGCTCGGGGGTTAGCGCGGCAAAATCGTTTACTGTGGGATATTTTCGAAAAATCTCTGGAGTGACGCGATTGACGTTTACATCAGTAGACTGGGCGGAAAGGATAGTGGCTGCGAGCAGTTCCCACGCGCTGCTGTGGGTCAAGGCGCATGTGACGTTGGGATATAATTGGTCGAGGCGCTTCAGAATTTCGTGAATGCGCTCGGGAGCCAGCGGATCGTATGGTTGCTTGCCTTTAGTGGGTTTAGTTTTTGAAAAAGGCGCACGTTTCGGTTTGACCGAAATCCGTTCTCTTAGAGGAACTGGCTTTCGAACCGCTTCGTGCCGTCCAGACTTGCCGGGTTGCCGTGTTATCAGGCCTCGTGCCATAAAATGCTCTCGTGTTACTCGGAATGGTAGCAAATCGAAGAGGCTGCTGTTGGGATGAATTCGAGAAAGTTCAGCTCTCGCAAAATGGGACTGCCGCGTCCATTGGTAATCCTGGGCGACCGTGAGACATTGACGAAGGAATTTTGTCTCGGTACTCTCAAAGATGAGCATATAGATTTAATCGAGGGAAAAACGTGGCAGTGAAGTCGATTCAACTTGGGCAGGTCTGGCGCAAGGACGACGGCGGCCAGGATTATCTCGTAACCAAGGTCTACAGCGAAGTATTCTCTCACTACGCGGTGCTGCGTCCGGCGGAGGTCACGGCTCCCGACGCACCTACCGTCAAGGTCAAAGTGGCTAAAAGCGCCGAGGGCGCGTCACTTCCCGGCTTCACGTTCACTCAGGAAGGGTCCTTCTAACCCACATTCAGTACTCTTGCGGCGTGCGAAACCTGCCCCGCAGCATAGCCAAAAATGACCGAGAAAATCCTAGGCATACTCTTCGTTTTCATCAAATCACTAATTGCGGCTACCGGATACGGCGGCATCACCATTCTGATGGCGATCGAGTCGGCGTGCATTCCATTACCGTCCGAGCTGATCATGCCGTTTGCTGGATACCTTGTTTATACGGGCGCGATGAAATTGCTGTGGGTTGCGACGGCCGGAGCGATCGGCTGCAACATCGGATCGCTGATCGCTTATGAAATCGGCAGCTATGGCGGGCGTCCACTGGTCGAGAAGTATGGACGCCGGCTCCTGCTCAGCAAGAACGAACTTGACTGGGCAGATCGCTTCTTCAGCAAGTGGGGCTACCTCGCAGTATTTTTCGGCCGCCTACTGCCGGTGGTGCGAACTTTTATCGCGCTTCCTGCGGGTGTTGCGAGAATGCCTCGCGGACGTTTTCATCTATACACGTTTCTCGGATCATGGCCGTGGTGTCTGGCGTTGGCTTGGTTTGGAATGAAGTTAGGCGAGAACTGGCGAGGGATTGGGAAATATTTTCACAAGTTCGACGCGGCTATTGGAATCTTGATTCTGGCGGGAATCATCTGGTTCGTATGGTCCCACTGGCAGAATCGAATGAAAGCTGCGTAGTTCGCACGCAGGTCTACGTGAGTTGGGTTCTGCGCGCTGCCAGGCTTGACAGATATCCGATTCCAAACGTCACCACTGTTCCAATCGCTACATACCAAGTCCACGGAACCGGGGTCCCCAGCCATAGATAGAGCTCGGTGACGAATCCGCAGAGCATTCCTACAATGGCGCCAGTTTGGTTGGCGCGCTTGGTTAGGACGCCTAACAGGAACACGCCCAGCAGCGCTCCATAGGCTACGGAAGCAATCTGCAATCCGACTTCGACTACGCGTCCTACTTTGTGCAGCGACAGCACCGCGAGTCCGAAGAGTACTAAGGCCCAGAGTAGCGTAGAAACTCGCGAAATTCGCATTTTTCGCTGCTCGGATATTTCGCGATTGCCACGTAAGTAGAAATCCATCATCGAACTGGATGAAAGAGAGTTAAGCGCGGCGCTCAAGTTCGACATGGCAGCCGCCAGGATAGCCGCGATCAACAGGCCCGAAATTCCGTGGGGCATGCGAGTGACAATGAACGTAGGATAAATTCTGTCCGCTCTGCCAAAGCTTATCGACGGCACACGGTAGTAGACAAACAGCATCACCCCGACCAGTAGAAACAGCGCGAATTGAAACAGTACCGCGCCGCCGCTCGAAAGCAGCGCTGTAACCGATTGGCGTTGGTTTCGCGCCGCCAAAAGCCTCTGAACGATTAATTGGTCGGTACCATGACTCGCAGTGGTCAAGAACGCTCCGCCGATAAGGCCGGCCCAGAACGTGTACGGCTTCCAGAAATTCGGACTGAAATCGAAGACGCGCAACTTTCCAGCGTTCGCTGCGACTGCATGAATTGTGGTCCAGCCTCCCGGCACAAGGTGCAGTATTGTGAATACTCCGACCAATGTGCCGGCAACATAAATTGCGGTCTGGACTACATCCGTCCAAATAACTGCAGCCAAGCCCTCCTTCGAATGTGTAGATCAGGGTCAGCAGGGTAATCATCGCGATAGAGGCAACTTCTCCAGTCCCAAGCGCAATTGCTACCACAATGGAAACCGCATAAATACGAACTCCTTCCGCGACCGCTCTGGTAATCAGAAATAGACCAGCCGTCAGAGATCGCAAGCCGCCGCCAAAGCGACGTTCGATCAATTGATAAGCGGTATACAGCTCGCCACGAAAATAATGCGGCAGCAGAACGAAACTGATGATGACGCGTCCCACCAAATAACCCATAACGACTTGCAGGAAGGTGAAGTTTGCATCGTAGGCAAGGCCCGGGATACTGATGATCGTCAGGGTACTGGTCTCGGCCGCGACGATGGAGAGCGCGATTGCCCACCAGGGGATGTTTCGATCGGCCAGGAAATAATCACGCATCGATCGCTGACGCTTGCGGAATCGCAGACCGAATAGCGTGATTCCCGCTAGGTAAGCCGCGATGATGGCTAGATCGAAATGATTCAATCCCATTGCTTAACCGAACCATCTCACATTTTGAGGAAGACTTCCAATGACGAGTGTCTGAAATCAAGACGATGGAAAGCAGAGAGAAAAAGATTAAGATTCTGAGGCCACTGGCGCGCATGATCTGGCCAGACTTGATTTCGAGTCCTGCTCTAAAGTGCGCATTGTATTTAGGATGGTTGAGATTACGTTTTCATTTCCTATCGCGGTGTTGATCATCAGGTGATAAAGCCCGCGAGTAGGCCAGTCTGCGTCGAAATAGTGTTTTACGAAGGCGATGCGCTCACCATCTACGGTATCAAGGAGGTCGTTGGCTTCCTGTTCGGCTTTGCCTAGAGCAAGGATCCTGCGGAGCTTTTCGGTTCGACAAGCGTACAGAAAAACATGAAATGCATTGGAGTGTTCCCGTAAGAAGTAAGGAGCACCGCGTCCGACGATTACGCACTTACCCGCTCTTGCTGCCTCTTCCATCACCCGCTGGCCAATCTCCACCATCTGATCGGCATCAAAACCGTGCGATCCCGGAAGCGCCATGCTCCGTTCATTACTGCCACGCCAAAAAACCTTGGCCATGCGATAAAACGTGCTCTCGACGCGCTCCTCACAGCGTTCGACCGCCGCGCACTCAACGTTCGCAAGCTTGGCGATCTGCTGGGTCAAAGCTTGATCCCAGAGCTTCCAACCTAATCGGACCGAGAGTTCACGGGCGATTTCTCCGCCGCCGCATCCGTACTCCCGTTCGACCGTGATAATCCGATACAAAGGAGCTCCTGAAACTGCCGGCGCCGATTATCTCATCGAATCCACACCTTTGGTTCGACGGACATTCCGGGCCGCAAAACGTGATCGCTTGTCTCTCCCGGATCAAACGTAATCTTAACGGGAATGCGTTGAACAACCTTCACATAATTGCCGGTGGCATTCTCCGGAGGAAGCAAGCTTGTGATCGTTCCGCTGGCGCCGGAAAGGCTCTGAAGGTGGCCCTTGTACTCTCTTCCATTAATGTCCGCTTTTATGGTAACCGGCTGGCCCACTTTCATTTTGCGCAGTTGGGTTTCTTTGAAGTTCGCGGTGACCCAAATGTCGTCCAGGTTAATAATTTTCATGAGGTCTTGCCCAATCTGGACGTTTTGGCCGATCTCGACCGTGCGATTGGTGACAATCCCGCTGACTGGGGCGACGATGTGAGTGTATTGCAAATTAAGTTGGGCCTGCTCCAACGCGGCCTTTTTTTGTTCGGCATCGGCTTCGGCGGACTGCGCCCGTGCACGTATAACAGCGAGTTGTTGCGGACCTGTGCTGGCGGCGCGTTCGTTGGATTCCGCCTGGGCCAGCCTAGCCTCCGCCTGTCTTACCTGATCTGCGGCGGCGGACGCCGTATCTCTGGCAGCGTCTACGCTGGCCGCACTGGATTGCGCCGCAGCAATCGCCTGCTCATACTGCTGTTGTGAGATTTCCTGTTTGTCGACCAGCAACTTGTATCGTGCAACGTCATTTTGAGCCTTCACATTGTTGGCTTGTGCCTGGGCAACTTGCGCGATCGCGGCTGAATGCTGCTGCCGGGCGGCGGCAATTCCAGCGCGCGCGTTTTCTGTGTCTGCCTCAGCTGTGCTGAGTTGGCTGCCGGTGTTGATGGACGTAATGGGAACATTCACTTGAGCGCCTCGCGCAGCTGCCAAGGCGGAGTCATATTCGGCTTTTGCTCGCTCGAAAGCCACCTGATAATCGCTGGGATCAATTTCGATCAGGGGAGTGCCTGCCTCAACGAATTGATTATCGGCGACGAGTAGTTTTTGTACATGCCCGCTGATTCTGGAGCTAACGGAATTCAAATGCCCATCGACTTGCGCGTCGTCGGTGTTCTCGTAGCTGGAAAAATATCGCCAGAGGAAAAAGAGCGCGACCACCAGCACGAGCGCGGCAATAATCGCGGCCATGCGAAACCGCGGGCTGCTCACATTGATACGTCTGGGATGGAGATCTCTCTCCGAAGCCGGCAAGGGAGCGTGCTGCTTATCAGCTTGAGGCAGGGAGCCAGCCGGAAGGTCGCGGCCCGCATTCTCTTGCTCGATCGTCTCTGTATTTTGTGCCATATCACTTACTCTGAAGATACTGTTTGACCCCTTCTTCTACGAAACCGATGGCGCGAGCCAAGGAGAGCTTGGCCAGATTGTGCGCGTAAAGACTGGAAATATAACTTTCATTCGTGGACGCAACCGCTTGCTGAGCCTGGATGACTTCCAAATTGTCGGCCACACCGGCGGTAAAGCGGTCGCGCGCTTGCACGAGTGTTTGACCTGACAGGTCGACCGAGCTGCGAGCGACTTCTACTTGATCGGCAGCAGCAGCCAGGTCCAGAAGGGCGGTACGGACTTCATAGTCAATTTGCGCGCGCAGATTTGCAAGCTGCTGTTGGCTCCGTCGAAGAGTTGCCTCGGCCTGCAGAACGTCGGCGTGAGCGCGGCCGCCCTCAAAGATTGGGATCTCGAGGGTTGCCCCGACCTCGAACACTCCGTGCGAACTGCCTGGCCGGATTCCCGCATCGCCATAGTTTCCAACTATGTTCAACGAAGGGTAGTGCTCAGCGGTAGCGGCGTTGCGAAAGTATTGCGCCCCGCGTACCTCTTGCTCTGCAGCCTGGAAGTCCGACCGGGATGCATACGCACGCTGCAAAGCTTCCTCCACAGTCATTTGCGCCAGCGGTGCATATGGAACTTTATCAGTAAGGATGAACTCCTGACCCGTTGGCAATCCAATAATGCGGCCCAGCGCCAGCTTTTGTTTTGCGTAATTATTCCGGGCAAAAATAAGTTGCTGCTGTTGGCTCTGCAATTCCACCTTGGCGCGCAGGCTATCGATTGACGGAATCACTCCGGCATTTTGCTGGTCCACCGACTTGCCATAGAGGGCTTGCGCTGTTTGCACCTGGGCCTCCAGTGTCTCCACACGGGCTGCGGCTGAAAGCGTTTGCAAGTACGAGTTGCCGACGGCGAGGACGACCAGTTCCCGCGCGTCCTTGTAATTGTAGCGGGCGGCGGTCTCATTGGCCGAGGCGCCGCGTTTCCGATCGATCGCATGAAGATCGAATACCGATTGCGTGAGAAAAACGTTCGCCTCAAAGATCCCGACCGGGCCAATAATTCTGGGTATACCCGGCGTGTTAAATCGAAACCCCTCGGCGGCGAGATCGATCTGTGTCACGCTTTCGGTGATTCCAGCATTGACGTTTGGGAGCAGAGCGCTCAGTTCCTTCCATTTTTCTCCACGCGCCGTCAGCGTGTTGTCGCTCTGAAGGAGCAGACCAAGATTGTTTTTCAGCCCGCGATCCATCGCGTCCCTCAACGACAAAGCCAAGACATTTGCTGTAGCTTTGCCGTCAGGAACGCTCCCGTAAAACGGATTCTGGCCGCCCGCCGCGCCGCTCTGGCCGGAGCCGTTCGGGCTGTAGGTACTGCTTGCATCTGAAGAAGAATTGGATTGAGTTGCCGTGGCTGGATTCGTAGGACCATTGGTTAACTGGCCATGCGCCAGCTGGCAGAAACCAAGACCCAGTGCGAGGGCATAAATGGCTCGATGATCGAATAACGGTCGTCGCTGCATCGTGCGATCTTTCACCTTCCGCTAGTTGCCAGCGGCAACGTATGTTGATTCCCTTTGCCCGTTTATAGATGCAAAGGATTGCCTTTGAGTTCGCGCCAGCTCGTTTCAGGCAGTTAAGACGGTATGGAGGCTTCCCGGGTTCGCGAGCAGCGACTATGGTCTCGTCATCTTTTCAGGCTTCATCAACTGGTCGAATTCTTCACGCGTCAGATATCCCAATTTGAGTGCCGCTTCGAGAAGGCCGGTCTTATCGACATGCGCTGTATGCGCGATATGGGCGGCTTTGTCGTATCCCACCTTCGGAGCTAGCGCCGTCACCAGCATCAGCGAGTTCTTGACGTACCCGTCAACCTTGGCGCGATCAACCTCAATGCCCTTGATCATGTACTCGACGTATCCATGGCACGCGTCAGTGAATAAGGTGACAGAATGGAGGAAGTTGTAAATGATCACCGGCTTGAAAACATTGAGCTCGAAATTGCCTTGCGAGCCCGCGAAGCCTACCGCAGCCGTAGCGCCGTGAACTTGAGCGCATACCATTGTCATGGCCTCGCACTGTGTGGGATTCACTTTGCCGGGCATGATCGACGACCCAGGTTCATTCTCTGGGATCGAGAGTTCGCCTAGCCCGCAGCGCGGGCCGGAAGCCAGCCAGCGGATGTCGTTTGAAATTTTCATGAACGACGCCGCCAGCGTTTCAAGCGCGCCTTGAGCGAACACGATCTCGTCGTGTGCGGACAAAGCCGCGAATTTATTGGGATGCGAGCGGAAGGGGAGTCCCGTGAGTTCGGCGATCTTCTTGGCAGCTCGTTCGGCGAACTCGGGCGGCGCATTCAGTCCGGTGCCGACGGCCGTGCCGCCGATGGCGAGGTCGTAGAGGCCGTCTAGTGCAGCTTCGAGACGCTTGATGTCTCGCTCCAACAACGACGCCCAACCGCCGAATTCCTGTCCGAAGGTCAGCGGTACGGCATCCTGCAAGTGGGTGCGGCCGATTTTTACAACATCTTTGAATTCGTTCGCTTTAGCCGCGATCGCGTCATGAACATTCTTGATCGCAGGAATCAGCGCGTTCTTCACCCGCTCGGCTGCCGCGATATGCATGGCGGTTGGAAAGGTATCGTTTGAGGACTGCGACATGTTCACATCATCGTTGGGATGAATCGGCTTTTTTGATCCCAGGTGGCCGCCCGCAAGTTCGATGGCGCGGTTGGAGATCACCTCGTTGACGTTCATGTTGGTCTGAGTGCCGCTGCCGGTCTGCCAAATGCGGAGGGGAAATTGATCGTTGAGCTTGCCCGCGATCACTTCATCCGCCGCGTGCACGATGAGCTTTGCCTTATCGGCGGGAGCTTACCGAGATCCTGATTCACCAGCGCACATGCTTTCTTGAGGATTCCAAAGGCTCGGATAAGCTCCGGCGGCATGGTGTCGCGTCCAATGTTGAAGTGCAGAAGCGACCGCTGCGTCTGCGCGCCCCAGTAGACGTGCGCCGGGACCTCGATTTGTCCCATGCTGTCGGATTCAGTTCGGGTCTTCACTTTGGATGGGGTAGCGGGTTCGGTAAGAGTTGACATGATGAGGTCTAGGATAACGACGGCGTGCCGATTCAGCCCTCTTTATTTTTGAGGCCTCAGCGGCAACGACATTTCGATGAAGTCATAACTTCCCGGCGTCGCCCACTTCGACTTTGGCCGCTATCGTCACGCCGTGGTTCCGCACTATTGGCCAGATGTTGGAACCGAGGACGACAAGGGCGAGCTTCCGGCCCGTAAGATTTTGTTGATACACGATGTTCTGGTCGGACGTAACCAACACGTGAAATCCAGCCGCCTCAGCAAGGTTGAGAAGTTCGCCGTTTTCAAGCTGTGGGTTCCACTGCATTTCGATGAACGTCAGCACTTCATGTCCGGACAGGAAGCGACGCACGCCGACAGGAACATTCTTATCAAACAGGATGCGCAACGCGGTGGCTCTGTGCGTACGCCAAAATCGCCTCAATGCGATCGGGCGCCAATTCAAACTGCTCGGCGATTTCGGAGACGCTCATGCCGTACTCAAAGTTATCGACAATCGCGTTGGCCGGCATCCGCGTGTCGCGCAGCACAGGAGCGCCACTGTGCACTCCCGGCTTGATTTCGACTAACGGACATTCCGACCAGTCGATTTTATCTTGTGTCGCCACGGCGATCTCCCGGCCACTATGATTCCATGGTTTCACTCAAAATGCCAGTTTAGTGGTGCGATGACGCTGAGCTCCTCGCGTTCTAGTCACAAGCTTTACACTAAAGGCCGCGTTCCCTGATTGTCGCGCACCATTCAGCGCGAGGTTAGGCCCGCAGTCAACGTCGGCATTCGCATCCTTTCGCTAGACTCGTCGGTCCCAATCGCCGCGCCTACATGCTAGAATCTTTGTCTTCACGTGCGCCTTTGTGCGCGGGCGCGCGTGTTCCCTCCTCAGGACGAGACTCTTTGGCGAACAAACAAATTTCCGAAGCAGCGAAGGAGATTCCCGATACGCTCCCTCGCGCCCAAGTGGAGTCGGGTCCCGACACGCGGGTCGACGTGTTGGTAATCGGTGCTGGGCCTACCGGTCTCGCATGTGGAATCGAGGCGCAAAAAGCTGGTTTCCGGGTAGTTGTCATCGACAAGGGATGCGTGGTCAATTCGATTTACCATTATCCCGCGAACATGACGTTTTTCACCACGCCGGAGCTGCTCGAAATCGGCGACATCCCTTTTAGCACGGCCAATCAGAAACCGAATCGGCAGGAAGCTCTTGAGTACTACCGCAAGGTCGCCGAACACTATCAACTGCCCATTCGCCAATACCAAAAGGTCGAGACAGTTTCAGGAGCTGACGGCGAATTTCAAGTTACGACAAGCGACCGTTTGGGACGCATTTACGATTACCAGGCCTGCAAGCTGATAGTTGCAACGGGCTATTACGATCTGCCTAACTATTTAGGGATTCCGGGAGAGGACTTGTCTAAGGTATTTCATTACTACCGCGAACCTCATCCGTACTTTGACACTGACGTGCTGGTAATCGGCGGAAAGAACTCGGCGGCTATTGCGAGCCTGGATTTTTGGCGTCATGGGGCACGGGTAACCTTGGTCCATCGAGGCCCCAAGTTGCATAACCATATTAAGTATTGGATTTTGCCGGACATCGAGAATCGAATTAAGAACGGAGAGATCACGGCACACTTCAACACCAGAGTTCAGGAAATCGCCGCCGATTACGTTGTTCTCAGCACTCCGGCTGGTTTGGTTGAATTGAAGAACGACTTTGTGTTCGCTCTGACGGGCTACCATCCCGATTATGATTTTCTCCGCGCGATGGGAATCGAACTTTCGTCGGAGCAGTGCAGGCCGGTCTGCGATCCGGTCACGTTGGAGTCCAATGTGCCAGGCATTTACGTGGCTGGTGTGATCGTTGCCGGATCAAGAACGAACGAAATCTTTATTGAAAATGGACGCTTCCACGGCCAGCAAATCGCCACTCACCTCAGACAAAAGCTGCAACCAAGCTCGAATACCGGATACGCCGACGAAAACACGTGAAGGTTGCCTAGCTGAGCGTCACAGCTTCTTCTCCCAGCTGCTGGTTGATCAACCTTACCACCAGCGGTTTTAATGGTTCGCCGCTCTTCTGTAACACGAAATCGTTCTTTTCTTCGGACCAATCGAGCTTGAAACTTGTGGCGAGAGCGGATATCCAAATTTGTCGAACAGGGGAATTCGCGGAAATAATGAACTTGCTGCCATCTTCGAACGAGATATGCAGCGCTCCAGCTTGATCTTCTACTTCGAGGTCGGCTGAGTCTTCAGCGGCCATGAGACTTTTTTTCAAAGCCTCCAACTTATTTTCCGCATAGTTGCGAAAATCATTTTCAGCAATCATGCAGGGATTATAACGGGGTACGGATCGACTTACCGTCCAACCACTTCAAGAATTGCGGAATCTGGCACCGTCCAACCCGCCGCGCCTTCATGGCTTAGCTTCCGCGTCGCATCGTTCCATTGCAGGCGCGTGATGCTGCTTTCACCTTTCTCGTACGCATAGGTCTTTCCGTCGTCCTGATACAGAGCGAACTTGGCGTCCGCTCCGGGATAGACGCGCACTTTGGCGATCTTCTGGACTTCATTCGTGCTTTCGACCGGCTCTCCTAAAGGCACGATCGATCCAGCGCGAACGAACAGCGGCAGCGTGTCGATGGCCGCATTCACTTGAATTGTCTGTCCGCCGTGGAAGTGTTCATTCGTCCAGTAGTTGTACCAGTCGGCGCCAGCGGGGAGATACACAGCGCGGGTGGTCGCGCCTTGTTCAGTCACCGGAGCAACCAGAAAGGCCGGACCGAACATGTATTCATCGCGCATGTCAGTGACTCTCGCATCGTTGGGAAAATCCATGAACAGAGCCCGCATATAGGGCGCGCCTGTTTGGTAAGTGTTGTACCCGAGCGAGTAAATGTACGGCATGAGCTGGTAGCGAAGTTGGAGATATTTTTCGAGGATCGGTTCTGCTTGTTTTCCGTACGACCAGACTTCGTTGTAAAGGCGGCTGCCATGTGCCCGGAAGATCGGCAGGAATGCACCATACTCGAACCAGCGCGTGTAGAGTTCGGGATAATCGTCGTATCCACCGATGTTGTCTCGCCCATCGGACGGGTCAAGCAGCGGAGGATGCGAGGGATGGTGCTCCTTGGGCAAGTATTGCCAGCCACCGATGTCCTGAGTCCAATACGCTATGCCCGTTGCGGTGAAGCCGAGACCTGTGGGTATCTCACGCTTCAGTGTATCCCACGTAGGATAAATGTCTGACGACCAGAACATGGTGCCGTTGCGCTGCGCTCCGAGGTAAGCATCTCGTGAAAGAATCAGCGCCCGACTTCTTACGTCGCGCCGGAAACCGTCGTAAAGGGCGCCGGTGTGAACCAGAGGATAGATATTGAAGTAGCGAGTACCCGGCCCCACTGAAAAGTAACTTCCATTGGGAGGCAGGTCGGGCTCAGTTTCATCGGCCCAGATGGCGTCGAAGCCTTTGCTGAGAATGTTGTCACGAATCGTGTCCCAGTACCATCGCGCCGCTTCGGGATTAGTCGTATCGATGTCGGATCCAGCCCGGTCATAGGGCAGGCCGTCGGTGGGTGTCCCGTCGGCTAGGTGCTCGAACCAGCCCTTCTTCAACAGGAACTCATAGTAGCGAGAGCCCTTCGTAAAGCGCGGCCACACGCTGATCATGGTTTGAAAACCCATGTCGTGAAGCTGGCGGTTCATCGCGGCTGGATCAGGCCATTTTTCTGGAACAAAATCCATCTGGCCCATCTTTGAGTAGTAAAACCAGTCCACGACGATTACGTCGGCTGGAAGATGCCGGTCACGATATCCCTTTGCCACCGCGAGTACTTCATCTTGTGACGAATAGCGTTGCTTGCATTGAATGTAACCGTAAGCCGCTTTCGGCAACATGGGCGTTGCTCCGGTCAGCAGCCGATATCCTGAGTAGATTTCGTCCGTCGTATTACCTGCAATCACGAAGAACGAAACGCGGTCACCGACCTCGGATGTCCAGCGAGTCTGCTCGTTAAATCCCGGCTCAATCACTGTCTTCGACGGGTTATCCCAAATAATTCCGTAACCGTAATTCGTCACCATGAACGGTACGCAAACGCTGGGACCCGCCGTAGCTAAGTAGTTCTGCCAACACTCAACGCGATGCCCGCGATGATCGAGAAAGCCTTCGTGGTATTGGCCCAGACCATAGTAATGCTCGTCATCTGGCGAAACGAAATTTGCTCCGACCTGATAGAACGGGGGATCGGAAGGCCGCTTATCGTTCAACACTGCCGCGTTTCCGTCTTTATAGTTGGGCACTGACATGGACCATCCGGTCATCCGCAAAAGCGTCTTACCTTCGGGTGTACGGATCGAAATGTTGGCGGATGGAGTTGAGCCGTTAAAAAACCTTCCAATATCAATCTGCGTCGCCATTGGTTTGCCAGGATGGTTGGTTCCAACGCTGACGATCAGGCGTGAAGACTGGTAAATATCTCCTTGGTCGCTCTGCTGATGCGCCCAGCCGTCCGCTGCGGCCGACGCCGAGAAGCCATAACCCGGTGCAGACAGGGCCGCTTCTTTATTCATGCTCAGGGTCACGCGAATGATATTGGGAGCATAGGGCTCCAGAACAACGGTGCTGCCATCACGACTCAGTACGACCGTAGGGGAGTCGGCATTCGCAACTCCTAAGCACACCAAAATCACTAGGAGTAACAGATAAGATCGGCTGAAAAACAGGCAAAAAGACTCCCGCTGAGTTTGCACCTTGTGGAACCTCCGCTCACGCTGAACTATCCAGCTAAAGACTTGCCCGATTCAACCACAAAGGACATAAGGTACACGAAGGAAATCCCTGAAACTAGTGTTGATCATCCCCGAAAGCCACGATTTCGAATGAAACGATGAGGAAACTTTGAGTATTATATTCAGTTAATGCCCTCGAAAAAGAAAACGATTCTTCTAGTGGATGATGAAAAAAACGTGCTATTGACTTGGCGATTAGTCTTTGAGGACAAAGGGTACGCAGTGATCACCGCCGAAAATTGTGCAGAGGCTATAACGATAATGACGGACGACCGTCACTTCGATGTGGTAGTTACTGATCTCAACATGGAGCAAGACGATATAGGCTTGAAAGTTGCTCGATCTGCTCTCGAGCGGAAGCCAAAACCAGTTGTGGTGGTATGCACCGGCTACGCAACCGTTGAGAATTCCAAAGCTGCACTCAATATGGGCGTTGACTACATGGCCCATAAGCCAGTGGATTGGGATGAATTCATCGCCGCCTTGGACAGACTGATGATGGGACAGAGAGCAGGGTAGTAACAGCGTTTCCTTTGAAGAATTTCTCCCTGCGGAACTTTTCTAAACATGAGTGTCTTAATTGACAGTCTGGGCTTCCCATTCACTTCTTCTGCTCTTGCTCCTGATTCAATTGCTTCAGTTTTTGTTCCATCATCATCTTCTGCTGCTGCGGAGTTAACTTGGGAAACAGAAACGCGATTTGTAAACGCAATCCCCACGGCGAGGCCCCGGGTGGATGGACGGCGTTGCCATAAACCTGTGCGGTGAGACTCACTGGCTGGAATCCGAGCTTCATGATTCTTCCTATGCCGCCACCAAGCGGCACCACCCATCGACCACCATTGTCAGCTTCCCAGTTCGCAGTCAGAGTGGGCTGCCAGGTGATGAACCAACCTTTCTTGAGGTTGTAGTTGATGAAGTATTGAAAAACCATCTGGTTCACATCCGGCCGGCTGGATTGCCCGGCGAATGACCAAACGTTATTTATCAGTGCGCCAAGCGTCCAATGCCCGGGCTGCGTCAGCACGACAATCGAAGGCCCGATACTCCACTTCCCCTGCCCCAACACAGGATTGGTGGCTGTTGGCAATACGAACGCCGGCCCTACGCCCCAAATGATCTTGCCCGGCTTCGCCGGAGAAAGGAAGAATGTCGGATTCAGATCTCCGAATCCGTACGCACCTTGATTGACGGACTGGCCGCCGGGCCTGAGCGATTGGCTTACCGTTGGCTGATAAATAATCGGAGTGATGATACGGCTTATGAGATTCCAGTTGGCGCTCACCCGAGCCGGGATGACCGGCTGAATGTTGAGTACGTCCTGAACACGGCCATCCGGACCAATACCGAAATTGTTGTTGTTTTGAACCGGGACGCTAATGAGGCTGGCCACGGGGTTCTGCACCGCCTTTTGCAGGTCATTCGTATTTGCCGATGCCGATGGAGTTTGCTCAGTGGCAACTTGAGTGCCGGCCGTGTCGATGGGCGTGTCTTGCGCAACCAGCGGCACGGTGCAGAGCAGAGCGGCCGCCAGTTTCAAGAGTCCGGAATTTCGCCACATTTCGAAGAGTCCTCCAATCACACAAGAGTTGAACTGAATCGGAGGGATTGGAAAACTGTTAGAACGGACAGGGCAGAATGGATATCAAAAGAACGAAGTCCATGTTTCAGAACGGCTTGGCGAGACGGAGAATTTGATTACGGTTCGCGCGGTGGGCCTTACGAACACTTTATGTCTCGCTTATTCGAGATTTACGGGTTTTGCCTTCTAATAGGCTTAGCGATGATCCTCGGCAACAGTCGTGGTTGGATCGTCGCGAGAAAGGGTATTCAATGTCAGCGCAAGAAGTATCCGCAGAACAATTGGCAGAACTGCTTCACCACTATCAACAGGCTCTCCAACCGGACTTTAGCCTTTCAAGTGTGCGAGAGAGTGAAGAATGGGAGCAAATACCCCAGCAGAAAAGGAGTCTTCTAGTGACTGCCGCACGTCTGGCATTAGTGGAATTGACGTCAAACGCCCGAGAGCGAGAAGACAGGCGTTACTTCGCGAAGCCGGGCGAAGCAGAATGGGGTTGTTGAGAAAGAGAAGAGGCAATTTCTGCGTTGGTGCTAACGGCATGACTCCGCAAAAATAAAGATGGTGGGCAGTGCAGGACTCGAACCTGCGACCTCCTGCTTGTAAGGCAGGCGCTCTAACCAACTGAGCTAACCGCCCTCGCGGTGGGACCGCAGTGTGAGGGCTTTTACGCCGTTCTGGTTGAGTATACGCGAGCGGAGAATTCGTTAGGAAATTGGTAGGGCCTGACTTTCAGTCAGGCCCTACCGCTGTTTCGATCTTGCTTTGTCCGCAACCGCACGATCAGACCCCTCACCTCCCTGCTAGACTGGCGCATTGCGACGCCTCATTATCAATGCCGATGATTTCGGGCTGACCTCAGGGATCAATCGCGCCATTCTGGAGGGCCATCAGCAGGGCGTTGTGACTTCCGCGACGCTGATGGCAAATGGGCCCGCGTTTCAGGATGCTGTCCAGCTTTCGCGATCGGTTCCGAAGCTTAGCGTTGGATGCCATATCGTGCTGACGGATGGCCAGCCGGTCCTCGATGCTTCGCAGGTGTCGACGCTGGTGGAAGGTCAATCGCTTCGGTTCCGGGATCCTTTGAGCAAAGTTCTTTTGGCGACGCTTACCGGCCGTCTTGATGAAAATCAGATCGAAGCCGAGGCCCAGGCGCAGATTCGCAAATTGCAAGCGGCAGGAATTGTTGTTTCCCATTTCGATAGCCACAAGCACACGCATCTATTGCCGCAGATTCTGCGTCCCCTGCTGCGGGCTGCTAAAGCTTGCGGAGTGCGAGCGGTCCGGAATCCTTTTGGCCAGGTTCGGTTCGGCGCGATCAGAAACCGTCCCAAACTTTGGAAACGATATGGTGAGTTCAAGATTCTTCGCCTCCTCGCGGGAAAATTCCAAAAGGCTATTGAACAAGCCGGCCTGAAGACGCCCGACGGAACGCTGGGGATCATAAGTACGGGCATGTTGGATGAAAGTCTCTTCCACTCCATATTGAGAAGCCTTCCTCCCGGCACGTGGGAATTCGTCTGTCATCCCGGCTACAATGACCCCGACCTCCAGAAGGTTCAGACACGTCTGCGGGAATCGAGGGCTCAGGAATTGCGGATTCTTACCTCTCAAGAATCACGGAAAATCGCCATAGAAGCGGGTATTGAGCTCGTTTCGTATCGAGATTTTGTGGGCGATGGCGGGTGAAAGAGTTTCCAAAGTGCAAGTACTTTTGGTAACCATCCCAGGCATATTGGCGATTGCAGGAAAGGAACGGGAGGGTATGATTGTTCCAGATGCCCAGCCCTAGTATTGTCCTTGGAATTTATGGAGAATAGGCCAGAAGCCCGTTTGGAAGCCGATATCCCTGTCCGCATTTGGGGAATGGACGCGGATTCACGGCCATTTTTCCAGAACGCCATGGCTGGAAACATCAGCAGCGACGGCGCATTGCTCTCGGGAATAAACCACTCATTGAAGACCGGTGAAGTCATAGGAATTCAATATGGGGAGAGAAAGGCGCGTTTTCGCGTAGTCTGGGCGATCGATGCGGGGCCAGCACGGAAGATCGAGGCAGGCGTACAAATTCTACCCCAGCAGATGAACCCATGGCAGGACCTGGCGCCGGCGCCGAGTGGCGATCGCGCACGCCATGGCGGTCCGAATAAAAGGCGCTTCGTCCGGCACAAAGTTCTATTTCCCATCGAAATTGGTTTTCCCGACGTTCGCCGAGCCCATATGCAGACGAATGCCACCGACATTGGTGGTCGCGGATGCTATGTCGAGACCCTGCTACCACTCTCGCGCGGGACGGAAGTCAACATCATCTTCTGGATGGATTCGGAGAAAATCAAAACCAGCGGCATCGTCCGGGCGAGTGATCCCGGCGTTGGCATGGGAATTGAGTTTACCGCGCTCGACAATCAAGTACAGGAACGCCTGCAGCGATTACTCGAAAAGCTTGACACTTCATTTGCCGCGCCTGCTGACGCTAAACAAGAAGTTCATCAACAACCAATCGTAGTTCCAGCGGCCTTTAAACAATCCAACAAGGCCTGATTTCCTTTCGGCAACTCACGCATTGACATTCAAATAAGTGTCGGAGCCGCCAAAAGCGCCATCGCCTTCTTGCGTGCAATAATTGAATTTCTCAGAGGCGGGAAGTCCGTGCGATGAAAATTGGAATCACATGTTATCCAACTTATGGCGGAAGTGGAGTTGTGGCAACTGAGCTTGGCTTGGAACTGGCGCAACTCGGCCACGAAGTTCACTTCATTTCGTATGCCCAGCCCATTCGGCTAAGCGGCTATCACATGAACATTCACTATCACGAAGTGGAGGTTTCATCGTATCCGCTATTTGATTACCCACCATACGACCTGGCGCTGGCGACTCGCATGGCTGAAGTTGCGGACTTTTACGAATTGGACTTGCTGCACGTGCACTATGCGATTCCCCATTCTGTCAGCGCGATGCTGGCTCGCCAGATGGTCGCGGCAGCGGCGAAGCCTCGCAGGCTTCCGTTCGTAACGACCCTGCACGGAACGGATATAACGCTGGTTGGCCAGGATCGCTCCTACCTCCCCATCACTCGTTACTCGATTGAGCAGAGCGATGGGGTGACCGCGATTTCCGAATATCTGCGCGAACGGACGGTACGCGAATTCGAAATCAAGAATGAAATTCAGGTGATCTATAACTTCGTGAATTGCGATTTGTACATCCGGAAACCGATTGCCGCCCAGCAGCGGTTGCAATATGCGCCTGACGGCGAGCGCATCCTGATGCATCTCTCGAATTTTCGTCCCGTAAAGCGGTTGACGGATACGATTGAAATCTTCGACCGGGTCCGCAAGAAGATTCCGTCGAAACTAATACTGATTGGGGATGGTCCAGATCGCTCCCGGGCGGAGTGGCTCGCCGCTCAGAAGAGAATTCAGCACGACGTGATCTTCCTGGGCAAGCAGGATGAGGTTTACGAGAAACTTCCCCTGGCGGACATCATGCTGATGCCCAGTCAACTCGAATCGTTCGGGCTGGCCGCGCTGGAGGCGATGGCATGTAATGTGGTTCCGATCGCGACTCGGGTCGGCGGCGTTCCAGAAGTTATTGAGCACGGTAAAAGTGGCTTTCTGGCGGATGTCGGAGACGTTGATACGATGGCGAAATATGCTATCGACTTGTTGAGTGATGAGAGCGCTCTGCAAGAGATGGGCAAAGCGTGCCGTGGCGTGGCGCAATCCAGATTTTGTACGACCCGAATTATTCCGCAGTATGAAGAATTTTACCGCCGAGTACTCGAACGATCGGCGTAGAGAATTCCGGCGTTCCCTTCGTCATTTTGGAAAGCCGGGTTTGGTAACACCGGCAATCGCAGCCTCACCAGAGTTCCATGGCCGTCATGGCTATCAATTGTCATTTTGGCGGCGTCGCCATAGAGCACCTTCAATCGTTCCGCAACGTTAGCCATCCCGATTCCGTTTCCACCCAAGCCGGTTGGTCTTTCCAGCAAATTTGCAGAACCCATGCCAACGCCGTCGTCCTCTACTTCAATGACCAGCTGGGAATCGGAAAGGCGGCTGCGCAGATAAATGTGGCCTCCCTCGATCTTTGACGAAAGCCCGTGTTTGATCGAATTCTCCACTAGCGGCTGCAGCAGCATGCTGGGAATCATGACTTCGAGGGACGCTGGGGCGAGATCCTTTAATACCTGCAATTTTTTGCTGCCGAAGCGGACTACTTCTATATCCAGATAGTTATCTATGAACTCCAGCTCTTCACTTAGGGGAACGAAGGCATCTCCGCTCTTCAGCAGGCGCCGGAGGATGTTTGCGAGTTTGATGATCAACTCACGAGCTGTATCAGGATCGAAGCGGACCAGCGACGAGACAGAATTCAGAGTGTTGAACAGGAAATGCGGGTTGATCTGGTTCTGCAGCGCTTCCATGCGAGACTGCAGCAAGAGCCGCTCTTGCTCTTCAAGTTTTATCTGGATCCGGACGCTGTTCCAAATTTTGAGTTCGATGCCGATTACCATGATGGACGTGGCGTAGATCGCAGCTTCCACCCAGAGATTCGGACTCTCAAGACTGAATATTGCATGTGGCCGAAAATGAGCAATTGCTGTTTGCACTCCGCGCAACGCCACAATCGTTAAAAAAAACATGACTTGCCAGTCGTACAGGCGCGGGGTCGGCAGATTTCGGCGAATCATGCGATAGACGCTGAGATCGATAAACGGCGAGAATGACCAGATATCTTCGCGGTCAGGAGCCAACCTACGCAGTTGGCCCGCCAGCGCCCCGCTGAGAATATTAAGAGGCAGAGTCGCCCACTCCCCGTGCAGTACGGCGGGAAGCGCCAGCAGCGCGCCGCCCAACATGCCGTTGAACCTTCCTGCAACCACTCCCAACAGAATGGGAGTCTCAAACGATAAATCTCCAGCTAGGAAGCTCTTTTGAATGAAGCGGAAATACACGCCAAGGGCTAGTGGGCCAGCGATCCACAGAACCAGATAGATTCTTTGCCGCCATGAACGCTCTTCCCGGAACAAAAGAGACTTGAACTCGACGGACCGAACGAGAATGCTGGCAGCTGCGGCGGCCACGCCGAGCTTGATCACAAGATTAATGAGGATAAGGCGCGAATCCATGTTTGAACCAGTAGGCGAGGCCGCTGACGAAATGTAGCACGAATTGAGGGAGCGGAATTGTGAAGGGTCAAGCCGCGAGCGGATCAGATCAACGTCTTGGGACGGATGGCCCTGCCGAAATCGCGCTCCATAACGCTGTACCAGGTTTCGTCGTCGGCGGCATTCAGGTCCACCCATTCTTCGTCGGTCATCGAGTTACGCCAGGTAAGAAAAGGCACTGCACCTGGGCCGACCGTATGCCGCAGTTGCCACGTCCCGCTCTCGATGATCGAGAGTATCTTCTCTGCCACCAGTGACGCCGGAGTGGGGTTATTGAGTGATGCCTCAAACAGATGGGCGAAACGTCGCTGCTGAAGGTGGCCATAGGGGTGTCGATGGTGCCGGGCTCGACCACAGCCACCCGTACGTTAAACGTCTTCATCTCCTGGGCGAGCGCCTCGGTCAACGCCTCCAGTGCAAACTTGGATGCGGTGTACGGGGCCATAGGCGAACTGGCGACACGGCCAGAGACCGAGGACACGTTGATGATGCATCCGCTCTTGCGTTGGCGCATCTGCGGTAGCAGTGCCTGGATGCAACGTATGACTCCGAAATAGTTGGTCTCCATCACCGCCCGGAATTCCACCAGAGGAAGTTCCTCGACCGATCCGATACGCTCCACTCCTGCGTTATTGACCAACACGTCGATCTGGCCAGCGTCGTTCAGGATGTCCGCAATCGCGCTCTTCACTGAAGTATCCGAGTCCACATCCATGACCGAAATCTTTACCGGAAGCTTCTCCTGGGCAACTTTTTCGCCGAGCTCCGGCGCCCGGGAAGGGTTGCGCATGGTGGCATACACTTTGTGGCCTGCACGACCAAGGACCAGCGCGGTCGCCAGGCCGATCCCAGTGCTTGTTCCGGTAATCAATACAGACGCCATGCTGTGTTTTCCCCTTTTGCTACTGACGATAGGCCGAAGTTTACACCTGCTGTAGAGCAAACCGCTTTCGACGTGGACTAAAGAAAATTTCTGCTAACTCTTGACATATTCCCATATAGGAATGTAAATTGATTCCCATGGCACGAGCGGCGACCACTTCCGATGCTTTCAACGCGGTGGCGGAGCCACGTCGGCGGGAGATCTTGAGTTTCCTGGTTTCCGCGGAACGGCCGGTGGGCGATATCGTGGCCGTTCTGAGATTGCCGCAGCCTTCGGTGTCGAAGCATCTGCGGGTCTTGCGGGATGTCGGGCTGGTGCAGGTGCGGCGTCACGGGAGGCACATGCTGTATCGAACAAATGCAGAGGCAATCCGCCCACTGCACGAGTGGACGAAAACATTCGAACGCTTATGGGCGCACCAACTGCTTCGTGTCAAGGAACGCGCCGAAGCGAAAACCAAGGAACCAACTAACGGGCGACCACAATAATTCAAGGAGGAAGTATGAGCATGACTGCGACAGTACCGGGAATCGAGAATTTAACTTTGAATGTGACCCAGGAAATCCGTGTGCGCGCTTCGCTGGAGGTCACATTTGCGGCCCTCTTGGAACAGATCGGTCCCGCGAATGACACGCCGGAAGGGAATGCGATGCCGATGAAGATCGAGCCATGGCCTGGCGGGCGATGGTACCGCGATCTGGGCGACAACAACGGACATTTCTGGGGAAACGTCCAGGCGATCAAGCGTCCAACATTGCTTGAGATCACCGGGCCGCTGTTCATGTCATACGCGGCTGTCTCCAATGTGCAATACCGGCTCAGCGAAGTGGACGGCGGCACCTTGATCAAGTTTCACCACTATGCGATGGGAGCGATTCAGGACGACCACCGGGGACGAGTAGGCGAGGGTTGGGGGCATATTCTTTCACGCATTCGCGCACGAGCCGAAGGATCGCGCTAGAAGATGCGGGAGGGATTTATGTGTCCAGCATGTTTGGCGAGCGCGGGGTGGATGGTTGGGAGTGCGATGTCCACGGCGGGGCTGGCAGGACTGGTCGCGAAAATGTTTCACAACAACGAAACAAATTTCAAAGAGAGGAGCAATGACAATGTCGACTGCGACGAGCGAGAAGTCAACGACGAAAGTCGTGCCGCAAGCGGAATGGCTGGCAGCACGAAAGGAATTGTTAACGAAGGAGAAGGAGTTCACCCGGCTGCGCGATGACTTGAGCCGCAAGCGGCGCGAGTTGCCATGGGAGCAGGTCAACAAGAAATATGTCTTCACGGGTCCGAAGGGCAAAGAAACTTTGGCCGACCTGTTTGACGGACGCAGCCAGTTGATCGTCTACCACTTCATGTTCGGTCCCGGATGGAAAGAAGGATGTCCAAGCTGTTCATTCCTGGCCGACAGCTTCGACGGCATTTTCGTGCACCTGGCGCAACGGGACACTACATTCATCGCCGTTTCGCGGGCGACCTTGCCGGAGATCGAGGCCTTTAAGAAGCGTATGGGATGGCACTTCAAATGGGTGTCCTCGTTTGAAAGCGAGTTCAATTTCGACTATGAGGTTTCGTTCCTGAAAGAAGAAGCAGCGAATGGCAAGAAACGCTACAACTACGGAACTTCGGGCTTTCCGGGCGAGGAAGCTCCGGGCGCGAGCGTGTTCTACAAGAACGGATCAGGGGAAATATTCCAGACGTATTCGACTTATGGACGCGGTCTCGACATGATGCTCAATGCGTACAACTATCTCGATCTCACGCCGAAGGGCCGGGACGAGGAAGGTAATGGTCTGCCCTACCCCATGGCTCGGGTACGGCATCATGACCGTTACGGCGACGGAAAGATGGTCGATGCCCGGACGTTGTCAGGAACGCCGACCGGCTCGAATGCACGGTAGCGCTGACTTTCATTCACAAGAACTTTCGAACGCAGTCTTAGGAGAAAAAAATGGCGACGATGCTTGATCCAATGCTAAGTGAGTTTCGTGAAGAAGTTGTTATCACCCGCCGGATTCTGGACAGAGTTCCGGCTGACAAGCTGTCCTGGAAGCCGCATGAAAAATCGATGTCGCTAGGTCAGTTGGCCATTCACATCGCACAGGTGCCCGGTGCCCTGTCCAGGATCACACAACTGGACGGGTTTGACGTTTCGCAGGGCAATTTCGTTCCGACGCCGCCCAAGGATCTACAAGAGATTCACGCAGCATTCGAACAGAGCGTTCGCGACGCCGAGGAATGTCTTGCTGGGATGACGGATCAAAAGGCGCAGGGGGACTGGTGTCTGAGTTTGAAAGATAAAAAGCTATTCACCAAACCCCGGATCGGCGTCTTGAGGTCGATCATGCTGAATCACTGGTACCATCACCGCGGTCAGCTCTCGGTCTACCTGCGAATGCTGGATGTTCCGATTCCGGTCATCTACGGACGTAGCGCAGACGAGAACCCATTTGCCGCTTGATGAGAATGGACAGTCGGACAACCTAATAGGGGCCGATGATCCCGCCGATTTGGCGCGACGCTGGTTTTGCGGATTGTTCGGCGTTTGAAAGGTTAACTTCGTGTCTTAGTCCCGATTCGGCATCGACTAGGACAATTTTTGTGTAGCGCGGGTCGTAACGAACAGAGAGAACGCCGTTCTCGTCGCGACATTCCGGAGAAGCCTTATCAAACGGGATTTCTGCGCCGCATTTCAGGCACGATCGATGATCCATAGTGGTCATGACGAAGTTTACACCGGCGAGCCGCAACCCTTATGCGACCGCCGCTTATCGCAGACGCATCAGCAGCATGTTCGCCTTGCGAAACCAGGGCCGCTCCCGTCGGCGCAAGTATCCCGGCATGTTCACTTTCTTCGCGAGGATTTTCTTGGCCCAATCCCGCGCTTCAGCATTGCGTTGTCGCGAAGCTAGAAAAAGCGCGTAGTTGTAGTAAGTTTCGGAGGAAGTCGAAATCTTGGTTGCTTCCTGAAACAACTTGTCCGCTTTCTCGGGCTGCTCTCGGTTCGCGTAGGAGTGCGCCAAAAGGCCCATCGCGCCGTGGAAGTCATATGAGGGCTCTTCCGAAACCACGCGCTCCAGGTCCGGAACGGCAGCGGCAAAATCTTCCAAACGCACTTCCGCAATTCCGCGACGATAAAAAGGGTCGATCGAATCCGTGCGCGAAGAGATTGCTTTATCGTAGGCTTGGCGTGCCCGTTCAAACTTCCCTTCGCTGAGATACAACTCGCCTAACTCTTCGTAATTTCCGGCTGAAGGATTATCCAGGATTGCCGATTCAAGTTCGCGAATTCGCCTTCGTCGTGGAAAGACCTTAAAAGATTGCCGAAGCAACCCAGCGTCTGGAATGACTTCGACCGCAATGTACACCAGCGCTCCCAGCCAGCCGCCGATCAGGATGATGAACAACCACCAGCCGTCCGGACGACGGCGGATAAAATGGACGATTGCCACTCCTTGAAGAATGATTCCCCACCACGAAAAAGCGAAAACTAGCAGCGATCCCATGCGTAGATGCGCACTATAGCATGCACAGAAGGCTGCGATTGATTTCGCGGCAATGAAGCCCTTGTCTGCGATCTATTTGCCAAACGGAGAAAATTTAGGGGTGAGGAGGGACTGCCTCCGAAGGCACCGACCACAGAATGGTATTTGATTTGACGGTTGGCAAATCTTCCATTACCTGCCCGGGAGCCTTGTCAGGATAGTCGAGTCGAATAATTTGCGCGGAATATTGGCCCGGCTTGCTAAGGTCCCAGTCCACATTAACGGTACTGGCACCGCATAGGTTCCCCCCAGGCGCCAGTTCCCAAGAATGGCTCGCATCCGCGCCCCTTTCGCCCCTTTGAAGAAACCACCGCTCTTCCCGTGTCCTTCTCCTACCTTCGACAGTCAACGGTACTGGATTACCCCGACTGTCTAAGAGCGCGACTTCGTCCAGGAACATGTAGTTATCTACCTTGATCGCGCGGCTCGAAATGTTCGTTTGGCAGATCCTCAAAGCAAATTGATGGTCTCCCGCGAGCGACAGTTCCGGGCCGACCTTGATTATGAACGGTGGGTGAAAAGGCGCGGAATTCGTGACTGCCACTTCCGTCACAGTGGATTTTACCGGAAGATTAGTAGTAGGGTCAGTCAGCCCGACTTGAACCGAATAGGCCCCCTGGGCGCGGACGTTATAAATCCCGCCAATGATCCTTGTTTCTTCTACGATCTCGCCAGGCGCGATAGGAACAAACTTGAAACTGCCGTTGGGCAGTTCGTCTCCGTTTAGGAGGGTCTGGCCGTCTTTGGTCAGGGGTTCTGGATTCCCTTTGCTGTCGCGGACTTCCAAACCAGACCCAAACTCATCCGCCTCCTTTGTGGTGGCGTCTTGATTTTGCCCTTCCCAGACCGCGAGGTTCAATTCTTTATTCGAAGAATTTTTCACTGCTATTTCAACCGGTATTTGCCAACCCGGTTTTACGGAAGCGAACGGTGCCGTAACCGCAACAGAAAATGCTGGCTTGCCTTTGATAAAGGGCCCAGCCGACGGAGGCACTTTGAAGGAGATGCGATTAGAGCTTACCTCCTTCCCGCTGACTGTGTCCGTTCTGTGAGCTTGGACTGTGTATTCCCCCGGGCGGCTTAGGTCGTAAACCCTATTTAAGATTAGTTGCGGGCTTAATGTTTTCCCGGGTGCTAGTGGGAAGCCAACTGCACACGTAACAACGCTGGGTCCCCGAGAAATCCTTTGCCCGGCTGGTGTTTGCGGTACCGGACTACCTGCGGCGTCCCGAAGGTCAATTCGGAACATTGGCCACATCGGCCATCCGCAAATAACGCCATAACTAATATCTGCCTTTAAGATATTAGTCATCTTAATTTCGAGGATCATTTCGGACTGTGCCTTTATAACTTGGGGAAGCTCGACGGCAAGAGAAAAGGAAGGCTGTTTGACCGTCTCGCGTTGCGCAGTCTTTGCGTTGCCAAGAGCGGTTGTGGCCAGCATGGCGAGCAGCACGGCAGCGTTTCGTATATTTCTCAACTCAGGCTCACCCAGGAAGTGGGACCTAGAACGCCGATTTCAAGGCCCAAGATCTACTCGCTATTAGACACCGCTAATCGAAGTTCGACTTCCCGTTCATATTAACCGCTATTTTGCAGAGTTTAATCATTGCACTAGTGGCTCGATGCCAAGTGGTCCCTCTCTCTCATGCGATGCTAAAATTCCTTCAGTGAAGCCACCCATCCGCCTGTTGGCCGCCGATATTGACGGTACCTTGCTCAATCCTGAGTTTCGAATCTCCGATGCCGACTTGGCAGCGCTCCGTCGCGCACATGAGGCGGGGGTTGAGATAGTTCTCGTGACCGGCCGACGCCATGCCTTTGCGCGGCCTATCGCTGAAATGTTGGGGTTCAATCCCTGGCTGATCAGTTCGAACGGCGCGGTCACCCGATCGTTGCAAGGCGAAACTTTTCATCGCGACATGCTTCCGGCGGAAGCTTGCCGTCGTCTATGCACCGAGATGAAAGAGTACCGAGGGAACACGGTTTTGACCTTCGACACGGAGGGCAAAGGCGCCATCGTCCTTGAGTACATGGAGGAACTGACCACCAGCATCCGGCGCTGGCTGGAAAAAAATCTTGAGTTCATCGACTTCGTGATTCCGCTGGAACAATCGCTCACCCGGGATCCGGTGCAGGCCATGATTTGCGGTCCGGTCGAAAAAATGCACCGTGCCATCACGACGTTGCAGTCCAATGGTTTGGAGAGTTGCATAACGGTGTCGCGGACCGAATATCCTGAGCGCGACCTCTCAATCGTTGACATTCTCAATCGGGGATGTTCCAAAGGTCATGCACTCGAACGTTGGGCACGTTACCGCGGTATCGACCGAGCAGAGGTCATGGCCATCGGAGACAACTATAATGATGTGGAAATGCTTGCCTTTGCCGGACGCCCATTTATCATGGGAAATGCGTCAGAAGACCTGCGTAGCAGGGGATGGGAAGTAACTTTGCCGAACGACCAGGATGGCGTGGCGGCGGCAATCGAGCAAGTGTTGGGTGCCGAGGTCAGCGCTTAAAGCTAATGAAACTTGGGACCAAAATCGCAGTGCCCATCGCTACGTTCCTCTTTTGCACTTTGGCCTTTGGTACTGATCTTGGCCGTTCTCCAGAATGGATTTTCGATCCGCCACGAACACCGCGAAGTGATGGGCTCCATTACACGGCTCTACATAGGCGCCGACAATACCAGCTATGTGGATGTTCCCACCGCTCAGATCGAACACTTCGAACGCGATCTGACGCCGGTCGCTGCGCCGGAGAAAAAAATAGAGACAGAGAAGAAGAATGTTGCCACCGCGGCATCGCCTGTCCTCCGTGCCCGCGGCTCCAGCTCCCATGACAGCGCTCGCACTGAACCAAGCAATCAATAGCGCGAGTGATCGCACGCAGATCGATCCTGATCTGATCAGCAGCGTGATTCATGCCGAGAGTGGATACAATCCGCATGCGGTCTCTCCCAAGGGTGCTCAAGGCCTTATGCAGCTGATGCCGAAAACGGCTGCAAATTTGGGGGTGGCTAACGCATTCGATCCGGGAGCGAACATCGATGGGGGCACTCGGTATTTACTTGAGCTTTTGGAGTTATATAAGTTCGATTTACAAAAAGCGCTGGCCGCATATAACGCCGGTCCGTTACGCGTGCAGCAATATCGCGGAGTGCCTCCCTACCACGAAACTCGCGCCTATGTTGCTCGGATAATACGCGACTTCAATAATAAGAAAATTGCGGAACAGAAGGCTGCTGCATTGGCAGCCAAAAGTAAAAAGCCCGCGGCCCAGAAAGATTCGGCGGCGACGCAGAAGATTGCTCAGAACCCTCACACGCAGGCATCGCAATCATCTCGCTGAAATGCGGGCTCGTCCTCTTGAGGAAAATCGCATAGTTTGACCGTCCCCTCCACGTCGTTTACCTTGGGTATGTACTGTCTTCCGGGAGAAGTGGCCAACTTACTGACTTCGGTCCCACCATTTCATAAATGAAAAACAAACAATTCCTTATCTATGGACTGGTGCTCATCGTCCTCGCAGCATTAATGTACGCGCAGTTCCGCACTTGGCGAAACTTTGACTGGCAGACTTTTTGGACGCAGTGGAAACACATCAATCCTCTTAACACTCTTTATGCGGTGGTTTTGATTTACATCACTTATTTCTTGCGGGCATGGCGTTGGGCAATTTTTCTTCGTCCGGTTCGCAAGGGCATCGCGGCTGGCCAATTGCTTCCGCCGACAATCATTGGCTTCACGGGGCTTGCCCTTCTGGGACGTGCTGGCGAACTAATTCGCCCCTATCTGATCGCACGCAGAACTAAGTTGAGTTTTTCTTCACAAATGGCGGTTTGGACAGTCGAACGTATTTTCGACATTGGGGCATTCACGACGCTCCTTGTTCTTGCCATTTTCCTGCCAACGGATCTCCGCTTTCTTCCCAATCCGGAGATTTATCCGCGGCTTCGAACTGGAGGCTTTCTACTCATCGGCCTGGTCGCGTTCATGGCAATTGCCGCGGTGATAGTCGCCAAGTACGGTGACCTCGTCGCGGAGTGGATCGAAAGACGATTTTCCCATCTCGCAGCGAACCTGGGTCACCGAATCGCACAAAAGATTCGGGAATTCCACGGTGGCCTCGATACGATTCACGGATTTGTCTCCTTTGTGCAATTGACGCTCGTATCTTTGCTGATGTGGTGGCTAATCGCGCTCTCCTATCGCGAGGTTACTCACTCGTACGGTGCCGCCCTTGCGGACCTGACAGTTTCTAAAGTTCTGCTGTTGATGGGCTCCAGCATGTTGGGCTCGCTGATTCAACTCCCTGGCGTCGGCGGGGGATCGCAACTGGCGACAATTTCTGCTCTTGAGCACATCTTCAATGTCTCGCACGAGCTTGCCGCAAATTGCGGAATCCTGTTGTGGCTGGTCACGTTTGTTTCGATTGTTCCTGCGGGACTGCTGCTTGCCCATCAGGAAAGGCTCTCGTTGCGGCGGCTATCTGACGAGGCGCATCTGAACGAAGAAGCTGCGATGTCCGCCGTTGCGCCTCCTCCGGCGTAAAGAGGCTGGTTAGAGGCGAAGTCCTCGCCGGTGACGCCGGATTCGGCCTGTTACAATCAATCGAAATCCCTATTTATCAACATGAAGTGTCCTTTTTGCGGTTTCGCAAACGACAAAGTCGTGGATTCGCGCGAGAGTAAAGAAGCCGATTCCATCCGCCGCAGGCGCGAGTGTCTGAAGTGCGAGAAACGGTTCACCACGTACGAGCGAATCGATGAAATTCCGTACATGGTGGTTAAGAAAGACGGACGCCGCGAGAAGTTTGACCGTCAAAAAGTTCTGAACGGACTGTTGCGCGCCTGCGAAAAGCGTCCCGTGCCAATAGGCAAATTGGAGCAGATTGTAAACGAAGCCGAAGGATTCGTGGTTGAATCCGCCGAGCGCGAGCGGAAAACGAGCGAAGTCGGAGAGCTAATCATGAACCGCCTGCGTCGCTACGACAAAGTGGCGTACGTCCGATTTGCATCGGTCTATCTGGATTTTAAAGATGTGCAAGAGTTCATGACAGAGCTGAAAGACTTGCTAAAGACGAAAGAGCTCCCGCCGCCAGAAATTCGCGGCAAAGCAGGAGTGAAGACCCAGTAAACCGCTTCTCGCTGCTAGCTTCTAGCTTAAAGCCGTAGCTTTTGGCACTAGCTAGAAGCTAGCAGCCAGAAGCAGCATTATCATGACCTACAAAATCACCCTCATTCCCGGCGACGGCATCGGCCCCGAAGTCACACGGGCTGCGGTGCGCATCCTCGAAGCTACTGGATTGAAGTTTGAGTGGGAAACGTTCCAGGCGGGGGCGGAAGCGTTCGAAAAGTATCATGAATACATCCCCAAAGAACTTACCGAATCTATCGAGCGAACCCGCGTTGCCCTGAAAGGCCCGGTCACAACGCCTGTCGGCGGTGGATTTGCCAGCATCAATGTCCAGCTTCGCAAGCAGTTTGAGCTCTATGCTAATTTCCGGCCGATCCAGAATCTGCCGCACGTTCCAACTCGATATCCCGACGTTGATCTGATCATCGTTCGCGAAAATACCGAGAGCCTTTACTCCGGGCTTGAGCACGAGGTCGTGCCCGGAGTGGTTGAGAGCTTAAAGATAATTACCGAGAAGGCGTCAACTCGTATTGCACGTTTCGCGTTCGCATATTCTCGCAAGCATGGCCGAAAGAAAATTCACGCGATCCACAAAGCCAACATCATGAAACTTTCGGACGGATTATTTCTGCGCTGTTGCCGCACGGTCGCGAAAGAGTATCCAGAGATCTTCTACGGGGAGCACATCGTAGACAACACTTGCATGCAGCTGGTAATGAATCCTTACCAGTATGACGTTCTGGTGATGGAGAATCTTTACGGCGACATTATTTCCGATCTGTGCGCCGCTTTTGTCGGCGGTTTGGGATTCGTGCCGGGCGCTAATTTAGGCGACAACTGCGCGATTTTTGAGGCAGTTCACGGTTCAGCGCCCGATATCGCGGGCAAAGATCTGGCTAATCCGACGGCGGTCATCCGGTCGGCATTGCTCATGCTTCAGCACTTGGGCGAAAACGAAGTTGCGGCAAAGGTTCAGCGTGGCTTAGATGAGGTCTATCGCACCAAAGAGAACTGCACTCGCGACGTCGGAGGCAAGGCCCGAACAATGGCATTCGCTGACTCGGTGATCGAAGCGATGCAGGCTGACTCCGACCGCACTCAGCCTTCGACGGTTTCACAAGCCTGAATAGAAATTGTTGCGGACATTCGAATGATCACCGGCGCTCACATTATTCTCTACAGCAAAGATCCAGACGCCGATCGTGAATTCTTTCGCGACGTCCTCAAGTTCGAGGCGGTGGACGCTGGTAGAGGATGGCTGATATTCGCCATGCCTCCGGCTGAAGCGGCCTTCCACCCGGCAGATGCAAATAATCGGCACGAACTCTACTTGATGTGCGATGACGTTCGCGCCGAGATCGAGTCACTGAAATCCCGCAAGATCAAGTGCTCGCCAATCGTTGAGGAGCGTTGGGGAACGCTGACCAGAATTAGTTTGCCGGGAGGCGGCCAGCTCGGCCTCTACCAGCCGAAACATCCCACTGCACTCGGGCGCAAGAGGGCATAGAAGTTGGGGATTGGTTCTTTTGAATCCATTTGGAATTGTCATTCCGAAGCGCGGGGCCATCGCGCGAGGAGTCTGCTGTTCGCGGGCAAAAGCAGATTCCTCGCTCGTCCTCGCCTTCGGCTGCGGACGGCTCGGAATGACAAGGACTTCAAGTTGTTTTCATTAGCGAATTGCGCGTGTGCCAGCGATGAGGCAAATTGATAAAATAGCTAGTTGTTCCGGTCCGTAGTCTTCATTATTCCAGGAGCTTTCATTGAAAGCCGAATCCACGCGTTACGATCCAGCCCTTCATTGGTTTGCAATGTTTGTCGCCGTCGCGACTTTCTTCTTGCTTATAGCCGGTGCTCTCGTTACCAGCAATGCCGCTGGAATGTCCGTTCCCGACTGGCCAACCTCTTACGGTTCGTTGTACAAGCTGCCGCCGTGGACTGGCGGTATTGTTTATGAACACAGTCATCGGTTAATCGCAGAGTTTACCGGGGTGCTGACAATCGCCATCGCCGTTTGGACATGGATCTCCGATCGCCGGCGCTGGATGAAGGCTCTTGCACTCGGCGCGCTTGCGACCATCATTGTGCAGGGCATTCTCGGCGGAGTGACGGTGCTTCACTTCCTGCCTCCAGCGATTTCCTCCGCCCACGCGGCCGTGGGCCAGACATTTTTCTGCATTGCCTGCGCGATCGCGCTTTTCACCAGTAGATCCTGGGTTGAGGAGACTCCCGAGCTCCCCAGTGATAACCGGCATCCCAGCCTTCTAACGCTTTCGTTTCTTTCAATCTTCGTTCTTTATGTCCAACTTATTTTGGGAGCAATGTTTCGGCACCAAGGCATGGGATGGTTGCCGCACGTGCTGAATGCGCCCGTCGTCGCGATCGTAATCACGTGGACTGCGGTCCGCGCTCTGTCCCGCTATTCGAAGATCGACGCGATTCGACAGCCTGCGATTGCCATGCTTTCCCTTTTGCTTGCGCAATTGTTCTTAGGATTTCTGGCGTTTATGACGCGAGTCGAGTGGGGGAGGGATGCGAGCCAACCCGAATTTCCGATGGTGTTCTCGACCGTCGCGCACGTGGTAACCGGAGCCTTGCTGCTGGCATCGACTGTAATTTTGATGATTCAAGTGTGGCGTCACATTCCAAAAGATGCCAAGTCATCTGTGACCTCTCCGGACCGGAAGATCGTAGCAGCCTGAAGTTGCCGGATTCATATTTCACAATTAGGACTGATCGCTCGCAATTATTTACACGATTGCCATGTTTGGCAACAACGCCTCCGCTTATCTCATTCGGTAGGAGTCTAAGATATTGTCCGGTCGACACCCACCACAGACGTACGGTCCACAGCAGTTAATTCCTCTTGGCAATTGACAGGCTGCACAAGCGGGATTATTCTGCTCACACTTGTGGGAGCCCTCCGGGTTCGAGCAGCCGCCTAGCTGCCGAGAGCAACACCATCTCGCTCGACCTGATGATTTGAAATTGAGTCCGCGATTTTTCGCGGAAGCCAGCGCGCCAGAACTTCGATGAGAAGATTCATGCTCTCGACGCGATTCGAGGGTGTCCGCCAGGAGAAAGCCATGAAGAATCGAAGCAGAGTGGAAGCAGGTTTGGGCGTAGCTGCACTCGCATTTGCGGCTCTGATGATAATGTCCGCGGCTCCGGGAGCATTCGCGAGCCAACTTGTACTCAACAGCTCGGGCGGGACGGCGACCCTCGGCTCAGACTTCAAGTTGACCGGCTCGGCCGTGACGAATCCGGCGGGAACGCTGTCGCTTGATTGTCCGATCACTTCGGTCGGCGGCGGCACCACTCTCGATTACAAATGCACAGGAGGCAGTTTTACTTTTAGCTCGACCGACGGCTTGACCACGGTCGCGGGTACGTTTGGCGTGGCCGACTTGTATCTTTCCGCGTCTGGAGGCGGGCGCGGCGGCAACATTCATTACTACTACAGCTTCTACGGCAACTTTACGGGGACGCAGACGGCAAACGGCGTTTCCGCTGCGATTATAGGTGAGGCGAGAGCGGCAATTGGTCCGCTGACGTTGCAGATTGGATCAAAATCGGTTGCTGCATGCTGCGCCGCAGCGGGAATTAACTCCGCATACACTCCTCTTTATATTACCGACTACTCTGATTCGCAGCTGGTTCGAACCGACGATCTCCTTGGCACCAACAAGCAGGTGCTGGGCAGCACGGGCAGCGGTGTGAACCAATTCTACGGGCCACATGGGCTGACTGTCGACAGCTCTGGCCGAATCTACGTTGCGGATACCTACAACTGCCGCATAGTACGGGTGAATGACATTACTGGCGCCGGGTGGACCACTTTCGGTAGCTGCGGAGCTGGCGCCAGTCAATTCAGCACCGGGGGCTTGAGCGATATCGCCCTCGACTCCAGCGGGAGAATTTACGTGGCCGACCCGGGCAACAACCGCATAGACCGTTTCGATGACATGACGGGGACGAACTGGACCAGTTTCACGAGCAGTGGAGCGAATCAATTGAGCGGCGCGCAGGGAGTCGCGGTTGACCCGGCCGGAAAGATCTACATCGCTGACGGCGGCAATAAGCGGCTCGTCCGGATGGATGACATGACCGGAACTAACTGGACCGCGCTCACGCAGTCGCCGGTCATCAACGGCTACATCTATTCTTTTGGATCGCCGTCGCACGTTGCGCTGGATCCCGTCGGAAGAATTCTTGTTGGCGACGGGACGAGTGTGATCCGTGTGGATGACGTGACCGGCACAAATTGGGCGGGAATAAACACTGGCACAACCGTCGAAGGGCTTTCAGTTGATGCCAGCGGCACGACTTTTGTGGCTGGAACAACCTCGTCGGGCGGAGCCGGCGTCGCGTTGTTCGATGATGTCACTACGGGCGCGGGTTTCAATACTTCCAATGTCGTGGCGATGACGGGCGGGATCTACGCGGTCCCAGTGCTTGCGCCGGTGCCTGCGGTTTCAGTGGTTCCTTCGAGCCTGGTATTCGCGCAGCAGAATACGGGAACGACAAGCGGGCCACAGAATGTCCTCCTCACGAACTTTGGAACAGCGCCGCTCGATATTACGAACATCTTGCCCACCGGTGACTTCACGCGCAGCGATAATTGCGGCACGAGTTTGCCGGGAGGGTCAAATTGCACGATTGCAGTAAGCTATGCACCGCAAGTCACCGGGCCGGAAGTGGGCGCAATAACGATTTCAGATAACGCGTTCACAGGAACGCAGACTGTAACGTTGAGCGGAACCGGCACGGCGCCGGTGTCGGGCATTTCTCCAGGGTCACTTACTTTTCAGTCGCAGTTGATCAGCACCACCAGCGGCGGGCAATTGGTGTTCCTGAGCAATTCAGGAACCGGGCCGTTGACTTTCTCGGGATCGGGAATCGCTACGACCGGCGACTTTGGTCAGACAAATAACTGCGGAACTGCATTGACTCCTGCGACAAGTTGCGCGATCGCGGTCACATTCACTCCGACTGCTATCGGCGCACGAACCGGGAGCCTTTCGGTTGCGAGCAATGGGGCTCCGCTGGCAGTGAGCTTGAACGGGACCGGCGCAAGCACCGCTCCCACCGTTACAGCTTCGCCGGAGAGCCTGGTCTTTTCCACGCAACTCGTCAAGACGAAGAGTCCGGTGCAAACGGTTACGCTGACCAACTCAGGTGCGAGCGCGGTTTCTGTAATCAGCACGGTTTTGAGCGGTGATTTTGCCAAGGCTGGAACGTGTCCAAAATCGCTGAGCGCAGGGAAGAGTTGCACGCTGAAGGTGACCTTTACGCCCACGGCTGCTGGGACTCGCACGGGCGCGCTGACGTTCAATGTCTCCTCAGGCTCTGTGACGGTTGCTCTTACTGGGACGGGCGTCTCGATTAAGACAGGATGGCTAACGTTCTCACCGGAATCGTTTAATTTTAACAACGGTTACGTTGTCGGGGACAATCCGACGCAAGATTTTATCGTCACCAACACCAACGGCGTGCCAACTGGAATTGGCAAGATCAGCGTGAGCGGGTCCAAAACGTTGACCCAAACCAACAACTGCGGAATGACACTGCCGGCTTACGGCACGTGCACCGTCACCGTGACTTTCACTCCGACTGTCGTGGGCACATTCGCTGGGACACTCAACGTCCCGGAGAGCGCTGGAACTGTTCACAAGATCCCGCTAAGCGGGACTGCAGGAACCGACGGCGGGGGAAATTAGCCCGATGGTTGGAATTCCATAGGTCCCTCGTTGGGTGTCGTTCGCTCGCGAACGACTCCGCTTCCTCAGGATGACAATGTTGGGGGGACGCCGACCTCACTTTTCTTGAGCCTCACTTGCGGGAATGGTCAAAGGCACGTCCACGGTGCCGATTTTCTGGCTGACGAGGTCGATCACGCCCAGGCGCAGCACGTACGATCCGGGTTTAAGTTCGAGTTCCTGATGCCCGGGGAAGCCGGTCAGCATTACCTCTTCGAAAGCGGATGTGCCAACCCAAACCTCGGATGTATCGACAACTTGTCCGGCGTTCAGGTGATTCTTGTCCCAGGCGATCGCGATAAATTCAATGTTCGCATTTTTGTCTTTATTTATATCCGTTGCATCAGTGAAGCTCAGATCTTGTGCAGCGACGGCATAGTCGATTCTCACTGCGGAGTGTTCCAGATCGGGCGGAAGCACTCGAACACGTAACAGCAGCATTGTGGATTCAGGCAGCGTGGGCTGCATAGCTGAAACGAGCATTCTTTCCGTCTCGTTCCCGCTGTCCTCTTTTGCCACAACCGCGTAGTATCCACTCCTGTACCGGGCGTACACTCCGCCGCGCGCGATTTTTACTCCGATCTTGCGGTACTTGCCATCCCATTTGGAGTTCGCGGGGACATAGGCGACAGTGTAGTAGTTGGTTCCTTCCTGGAGACTCCGCAACATCGCTGATTTGAGATCGTTGCTGCCGTAAAACGGACGACCGCCCGTCTCACGAGCAAGGTCGGACATTGCTTCCTGGCGGTCCCAGCGCGCCGTGACTTGACGATTCGTTGCCCCCTCAATTTGGCCCTGCTGGACTCCGGTGAAAGTGCTGGGCGCGGAAATCGACAGCCCGTTAACCTCCAGCCCGACTACATCGATCGGATAGACGGCGGTTTGCGAGGCGGCGAGGAGAGCCGCGGTTTCGAGAACAGCATCGGAATTTCCATAAAAATATCGCGCCTGGCCGGGGCGGTTGAACTCGGGATCAAGGCGGAACGGAAAACGCCCAGAAAGCCAGAGCAGATTCTTGCGGCCAGGATAGCCAGCTACCGCTCGCGCGAGCGCCGCAATGGCCTGCAAGGTGATTCTGACTCGCACATCATTCTGGAAATCTTCTTCGGTTCCTAAAGCATTGAGGATCCCCGACGCGGCACCTTGAGAAGGATCTCGTCCGGCGGCCGCAGCCTGGTTTGCAGCCGATATCTCCGAGTTCTGGTGCTCTTCTTCGGTGGTTAACAGATGCGAACCAGAATTGTTGAGCAAAAGCGATTTGGCCGCTGCGACCAAGACCTTGGAATCGCCGGTGAAACCCTGGATCATGTTCAAATGCGAATTGAGCGCGAACAACGCCACCGTCTGGCCGGGCGGCATTCCCGCGAGGAACTTCAACATTTCTTTTCGCGCATAGGCTTGGTCCATGCGCGGCGTGTTCAGCATGTCCAATAGAACAATACTGATCGCGTGCCCGGGTTGTTGAGTGGAGAAGTTAGTGTACTGATTCGGCGGAAGCTCAACCTTCGGAGGCACATTGGTCACGGTCTCAGTGACGTGCGCGGAAAAGCCGGCAATGCGTTGCGGTTTACCATCCTCGCTAACAGAGAAGTCCGTGGCCTTCAGACCTTGAACGAACTTGCCATTCTTGTCGGTCGCGACAACATCCACCAGAACCAACTTGGAGCTGGCGCGAAAAGTTGGGATAGTGTCGGATGTCGGGGAAGCGGAAAGGGGCGGCGGCGCGGTCTGGGCTTGAAGCAGCGCGAGCAAGGACAGGAGGGGTCCAGCCGTCGTAATTACAAATCTACGATGATTCCGAATTCGCAGCACCCCTCCTCAATCCCATTTGCAAATCTCCATCGAATGGCCCTCCGAAGGGAATGCAAAGTCCTGTCCATCACACCAACGTTCACGATTACAAAATGGGATCGAATCGCAAGGAGGACGGGGAACTGCTGCCTTGCGAGAAACAGCATCAATTATCGGGGCGGAGTGGAGGTCTGTCAAGGTGGTCTAGTTTGTATATCTACTGGCTATTTATATAGATGTTTCACGTGGGAGCATTCAGATTCCCGCGTCCGGACATTGCATGGGTCCTTCGTTGGAAGCCGTTCGCGAGCGAACGACTTCGCTTCCTCAGGATGACAATGCTTGACTCGGCTTCTTGGGGTGTGCTTCCATGTGCGAAATCGGTTGTGTTCGCGAAAGAGGGAAACTTCATGGGCATTGGGATGGGGCAGCGATTGGTCTGGCTGTCGAAATGGTTTCTCGCGATTATGGTTCTATTGCTTGTCGGAGCGGGGCGGGCTCGTGCGCAGGGTTGTAGCGGAGTCTCTCCAACCACGACGGGAGCGGTGACATGGAATCCGCAATGGTGCCAGGAATTCAATGGTGCGCTAGGGTCGCCCGACGAGACGGTATGGAGCTTCGACATCGGAAACAACCAAGGCTGGGGCAACAATGAGATCGAGACGTACTGTGCGCCTCCAGACCAGGACAACTTTGGCGTCTGCCCGAACTCTTTCTCGGCGAGCACATCCAACGCCTACATTGACGGCAGTGGACACCTCGTTATTCAGGCCATCAACAATGGCGGGACATGGGTTTCGGCGCGCATGAAGACGCAAGGGTTGCAGGATTTTCAGTATGGCCGGATTGAGGCGAGCATCCAGCTACCTGACACAACGAACCAGGGTCTGTGGCCTGCGTTTTGGTCGCTCGGTAGCGACATCAACACGACTCCGTGGCCGGCGTGTGGCGAAGCGGACATCATGGAGGTTTGGTCCAAAGCCGTCCTAGGCGGCCCCGGTCCTACGGGCAACAGGTCTACCATTCACACAACTATGACAGGGGGATCGGGCCTGCAACCGAATGGAGCTTTCACATTTCCGGCCGGCACCGACAATACCAAATTTCATACGTATGGCATGATCTGGTCCGCCAACATGCAGCAGTACTACATCGACGACCCCCTGCAGCCGTATTACATCGCAACACCTAACAACCTTCCTTCAGGGGATACATGGCCTTTTAACGCGAAGATTTTCCTGATCACCAATATCGCAGTCGGAGGCACTCTTGGTGGAACGCCAAGCGCGTCTACGCCGAATCCCGCGATCATGACGTTCGATTACATTCGCCAGTATCAAGCCGCGAATGTGACTGCACCGGTCCTTGGCACTCCAGCTTCCATCAGCGTGAAGGCTGGAGCGACTTCCGGCAACACTAGTACGTTTACTCCCACACTGACTCCTGGCACCGGCTATGTATATTTCTCGTGCGCGACCACCGCGCCGAAGGCGAGCTGCGCGATCAGTACAACTGATCCGCTGAATAAATTTGTGGTTAGCTCCGCTGCGGCGGAGACGGTCACGGTGACGGTAACGACGACAGCGAATACGAGCGAGGCGAAATTGATTGCGCCTCGTTCGCGAAAACCTCAAATGCGCACGTGGCTGCCGATTGCGGTCGCAGGATTTCTCCTCTCGATCGTTGTGCTACCCAGCGGGCGCGTACGAAGCCGGACCTCGCTTATCTCCTGTGCGCTGGCTGCGGGGATGGTTCTTGCCGGTGCCATGTCGGGCTGCGGCGGCAACAACACCACTACCACGCCTCCGCCAAGCAACAACGGCACGCCTCCGGGTAGCTACTCGGTGACTGTCTACGCGTTTACGGAAAGCAACGTCAGTGATGGATCGAATGCCAAGGCCGACGCAAGCGTGGCTGTTCCCCTGACGGTGAACTGACGACCGGTATTCGATGCCGCGGAATTCGGTCCTCTTGGGCAACGGTAACTATGCGAGGTGAATGATGCCGCAACAACAGTCCTCGACAGAGTGTGGGATGGCGGAGTTAGAAGATGGGACAAAGATTTGCGGACTGCATCAGAAGCCTCTGATCGAGATGGCAAGGTTCGGCGATGGCACCGTTCTGGAGAGCCTGTCGGCGTGGATGTGTCCAGTATCGAGAAGACCGATCTTTAAAAAGGGATAAGGCACGGCCCTCATTGCCACTATCTTCCCGAAGTATTTTGCCTTTTCCCGGTGTTAATCTAGTTCGCCACGATTCCAGTTTTGAATGAGGAGATGATTATGCTCGGCAGCTTTTTGGGCCGGAGAATATCCAGCGTTTTATTTGCCGTGCTGGTTCTTGCAACCGGCGCTCTGGCGAAAACAAAACCATTGCAGATTTATTCCATTGATGTGGAAGGCGGGCAGGCGACACTGATCGTGAGCCCCGCAGGCCAATCGGTACTGATCGATACGGGCTGGCCGGGGTTCGACGGCAGGGACGCTAACCGGATTGTGGCGGCGACGAAGTTGGCGGGCGTCAAGCAGATCGATTATTTGCTGATCACGCATTATCATCGCGACCACGTGGGCGGAGTCACGGCGCTGGTGGATCGCATAAAGATTGGGACGTTTGTGGATCATGGTCCGAATCAGGAGGACTCGGATGTTACGCGGGAAGATTACGCGGCATATGAAAAATTATTGCCCAGGGCGAAGCACCTGACACTAAGACCCGGAGAGGGACTGCCGATGAAGGGAATCACGGTGCGAGCCTTGACGTCGGCGGGAGAGCACATCACGGAACCGTTGCCGGGTGCGGGAGAGGCGAATCCTTATTGCGATTCGGAGCCGAAGCCGCCAGCCGATGCGACGGAAAATGCGCGATCGCTGGGGACGTTGATTACATACGGAAATTTCAAGTTCCTGGATTTGGGCGACCTGACGAAAGATAAAGAATTGGAGCTGGCTTGTCCGAATAATTTGATCGGGACGGTGGATTTGTTTTTGGTGACGCATCATGGGTTCAATCAATCGAATTCGAAGGCGATGGTTTGGGCGCTGCATCCAAGAGTGGCGATTATGAATAATGGGGCGCATAAAGGCGGCAGTCCGGATGCTTGGCAGATTGTGCATGATTCTCCCGGGCTGCAGGATTTGTGGCAACTGCATTTCGCGGTGGACGGTGGCAAAGACCACAACGTGGCCGAGGCTATGATTGCGAACGTTGAACGCGGATCGGATGGGAATTACATTAAGGTGACGGCCGAGCCGGATGGGACGTTTATGGTGATGAATTCCAGGAATGGGCAGAAGAAGACGTATCGGAAGTAGTAGAGTTTTGCTTTGCTGATGGGAAAAAGAAAAAGCAGATTCCTCGCTCGTGGCGTTTACGGCCTGCCGATTGAGGGGCTCGGAATGACAAGGGTTTAAAGTATGGACGGAAGTAGAGACGGAGTTTGAGTGATCGTTATCGTGATGGGGGTTACTGGGTCCGGGAAGACGACGGTTGGCAGTCTTTTGGCGAAGGAGTTGGGGTGGGAGTTCGCCGACGCAGATGATTTTCATTCCGCCGCGAACAAAGAGAAGATGAGCCAGGGGATTCCACTGGATGATGCGGATCGGGAACCATGGTTGGAGGCGCTTCGTACGGCACTGTTGCAGTGGTCGGCCGAGCGGCGGAATGTAGTGCTGGCTTGTTCAGCGTTGAAAAAGATTTATAGAGATAGGCTCAAGATTGGTCCCGAGGTGAAGTTCGTTTATCTCAAGGGGAGTTATGAAGTTATTTACCAGCGGCTGCTGTCGAGGCATGGACACTTCGCTACTGAGAAAATTCTGAAGAGCCAGTTTGAGGCGCTTGAGGAGCCAGAGGATGCCATTGTTGTTGATGTAGGCGGGACTCCGGAAGCGATTGTGAGCGACATCCGCGACCGGTTGAAGCTGAGTTAGAGCCGGGTGTTTTCCAATTCGGCGCGATTCCACTTTGCCAAATCTGCACCGGCGTCGTAGGTAGTCTGCAAAAACTCCAGCAGCCTTCCTCTTGGAGACGGGGATTGCCGCATGTCGTCGTACATAAACAAAAATTCTTTCAGTTGCGGATGGTAAAAGGCCTTCTCGGGTCGGATCGGACGCTCGGAAAATCCTTGCGGCTCGGGGGCGGCATAGGCGTAGAAGGCTGCGTCTTTGACGTCTCCGCCACCCGGCCAGAATCCAGCGCTGATTACTTCATGCGAATAAGCTTCGCGAGTGATGGAGTCGGCGCCCTCGCGTTCGGGGGCGCGGCGGCCAGAGAAGCGGCTTGCCGCTATATCAAAACTGCCCCAGAAAAAATGCACGGGGCTGGCCTTGCCGATGAAGGCGGAGCGGAACTGCTTGAAGACAGCGTCGCATCCGCAGAGAATTCGCCAGAAGCGATGCGCGTATTCGGGATCGTAGGAAGCGTGCTGCGTGTCCTGATCGAAGCGGACTGGGTTGGGAATTTCGACCGGCATCTTCCAAATTTTTACTTTGATTCCAAGTGAGCTGAGAGCTTGCATGAATTCGCGATAGAAGTCCGCGACGGAACGTGGCGCCAACGGCAATTTCTCGATGGCACCGCTGCCCGTCTCGATGATCAGGGTGTGATTGATAAAGTCAAACTGGATCTCAAATATTCCTCCATCATACGGAATGGCCGACGTGGTCAGGCCCGCTGCATTGACGTAGAACGCGACACTCCACCAGTGATTTATGTTAGGGCTCAGGGCCAGCCGAACCTTCCCAACGATTTGCGACCACATGTGAAGGGTGTCGCGTGTATTCTGCCAGGCCGCCAAAGGGAGTTCGGGCCACTGATCAGGGTTGTCGAGAGCGATGGAGTTCATTACGCCTCCGCGGAGCGCGGTCCTATCCAAATTTAACCACAAAGGACACGAAGGCGGGAGTTCATACCGGCGATTGTTGGCCGCCTATCACGACGTTCCAGAGACGAATCTTCCAATGCTTGACCAATCCATTGACGACGTAAGGATCGTTGCGGACGAAGTCTTCCACGACCGATTGGTCTGAAACCCGGAACACGAGGGCAGCGGCGTCTGCGGGATCGGTGAAGGCTCCCGCGAGAACTATATCGCCACGTGAATGGGCTTCGCGGGCGAGACGCAGATGCTGATCGCGGAGCGGCGCGCGGCGGGTAATGTAATCATCGACAAGATCGTAGGAGAGGAGATAGTAGTTCAAACGGCGAGTTTAGCATGGCGGAATCATCGTTCGCCGCTCGCTCAGGATTCCATACTGAACGGCCAAGTCGGGGCGGCTTGCACTATCCCTGTTCTCGTTCAGAATGATTAGTGACACTCTCAGGTAGAGTGTTTCGATGCAACCTAGGAACGGAAAGCCACCGCGATCGGCGGGTTTAGCGACGATCGGGGTGGAACTGAGCCGGGCGGCACTGGTTCGCCTGTCCTGGATGGATAACTACCGCAAAACCAAAAACGTGGCCCTGACCTGCCGTCATTTTGGAATCTCGCGCCAGACCTTTTACCGGTGGCTCAAGCGCTATGAGCCCATGGATTTGACCACCCTGGAAGCGCGCAGTCATCGTCCCCACCACCGCCGCCAGCCGACTTGGTCTTTTCACTTAGCAGAAAAGGTTTTGACTTTGCGGTTGCAGTTTCCCCGCTGGGGCAAGGACAAGCTGGCGGTGCTGCTGCGGAAGCAAAACATTGCCATCTCGACTTCCATGCTGGGCCGCATTCTGAGCTCTTTGAAACGGCAGGGCCGGCTCGTCGAACCTCTCCGCAGCGGAGTTCCGGGGTCGCGTCGCGCCTTGCGTCCCCGTCCCTACGCCGTGCGCAAACCCAAGCAGTACGCGGTCTGCAGCCCCGGCGACCTAGTCCAGGTCGATACCGTTGATGTCCGTCTTATCCCTGGCGTGAACTTCAAACAGTTCACCGCCCGCAACGTCGTCTCGCGCTGGGACGTCATTCAGGCCCACCCTCGCGCCACTGCGCAAGCCGCAACTCAGTTCCTTGACACTTTGCAGCACCGCATGCCGTTTCCCATCCGCGCCCTGCAAGTCGATGGCGGCTCGGAGTTCGCCGCCGACTTCGAACAGGCCTGCCAGCAGCGTGGATTGCACCTGTTCGTGCTGCCTCCCCGCTCTCCTAAACTCAACGGCGCCGTGGAACGCGCCAACCGCACCCATACCGAAGAGTTTTACCAAGTCACCCACTGCTCGCTCGAAATGAAAAAGCTCAATCGCGAACTCCGCCACTGGGAAAAAATCTATAACACCATCCGCCCTCACCAGTCCTTGGCCTACCTAACCCCTCAACAATTCTTGCGCCAGATCCTATCTCAACGAAAGGAATGAAAGTGTCACCAATCTACTGGACGAGTACAATCCCTTCGCCCTTTTCGCACAATTGTTTACAATAGGTAGCCGTTTCCTTGACATTGGAATTTCGCACATTGGAACCAACTCATAAATCAATCGCCGACGCCCAGGTGTACTGGCGGGTCGAAGGGAGTCTGCTCGAGCTGACCACGGTGCGTCCTATCGGATTCTTTACGTGGAATGCGCAGACCTTCTCCGAGCGCTGGATGAAGCGCGGGCTGGTACTGCTGATGGCTGCGTTGCGCCCTCTTCTATATGCGTCGAATCGGGTGTTTGCAACGAGAATGGTGCATACCGTTCTGCGGGGAGTGAGCCGCGACCGGTTGGAATTGCTGGGTGAAGAATACTTCGAGTACAAGTTGAAGCCCATTCTAAAGATCAATGGAGTAAAGGAACTTAAGCTGTTCATGGAGTCCGGGGCGAAGGTGGTTTTGGTGAGCCAGGGCTTGGACGTTGTGATGCGCCCACTGGCGGCTTACCTCGGTGTGAGCAGAGTGATCGCGAATCGGATGGAATTTCGCGACGGAATTGCCACGGGGCGATTGCTGGAGCCGGTGATACGGCCGCGCGGAGTATTTGCCAGGATTACGGGGACGGGATCGGACGGCAGGCGCGATCCGGAACAACTGGTTTCAGATTTGGGAGTGGCCAGTGTGGGGGCTTTGAGCGCGGCCGTGATTTCTGCCAGCCGTCCGGCAATCAAGCTCGATCGTCCTATTGTGGACTTCGATTCGAGCCCGCAGCGGGGGCAACTTTCGGTCCGGCGATCCCTGGCAGGCAAGAACGTGCTACTGATCGGCATGACCGGATTCATCGGGAAGGTCTGGCTGGTCAACACGCTTATGGATTTGCCGGAGATTGGGAAAATTTATCTGCTGATCCGGCGGCAGAAATCGAATCCCGCGCAAAGCAGATTTGAAAAGCTGGTGGAAGAATCGCCGGTGTTTGATCCACTATCGCGGCGGCACGGTCCTAACCTTGGGCGATTTATTAACCAGCGCGTGGAAGTGGTCGAAGGCGATGTTTCGCAGCCAGGGCTCGGAGTCAAACCTGAGATTGCGGAAGTTTTGCGAGAAAAGCTGGATCTGGTCATCAATAGCTCGGGACTTACGGACTTCAATCCCGACTTGCGGGATGCGCTGGCGACCAACGTTGACGCCGCGCTGAATATTCTAGAATTTGTCCGCGAATCCGACCATGCCGGGTTGCTGCATCTTTCGACCTGTTATGTCGCGGGAACAAGAGATGGTCGGGTCGCGGAGAAATTGCGTCCTGATTACACGCCGATCGATCTGCCAGATTTTTACGCGGAGAAGGAATGGAAATCGCTACATGACTTCGTAAAATCGGCGGAAGCCAAAGCTGCGGGTGCGGAAGTCACGGACGAGCTTCGCAAACAAGCGATGGTTAAGGAACATGCGGCGAAAGATCTGCACGGCGCTGCGCTGGGAAACCAAATTCGAAAGAATCGCGTGCGCTGGCTGCGGAACCATCTGACCGAAGCTGGCACCAAGCGGGCGAATGAGCTGGGATGGCCGAATACCTACACGCTCACGAAGAGCCTGGCGGAATCGCTCATTTACAAGTTCGGCGCGGGACTGCCAATCGCGGTCGTGCGTCCCGCGATCGTCGAAACATCGATTGGGAAGCCATTCGTTGGATGGAATGAAGGGATTAATACTTCCGCATCGTTGTCTTATTTGTTGGGAACCTATTTCCGGCAACTGCCGACCAACGAGCGCAAGCGGCTGGACATTATTCCGGTGGATTCGGTTTGTCAGGGTATGACGCTTATTGCGGCTGCGATTGTTGAACGCCGCAATGAGTTGGTCTATCAGTTGGCAACGTCGGTAACAAATCCATGCGATATGCGACGGTCGATTGAGTTGACTTCTTTGGCGCATCGCAAACATTACCGGGCTCAAGAAGGGCTGGAGTACTGGTTGCGACTGCGGTTCGATGCGATTCCGGTTTCAAAGCAGCGGTATGAACGGATGTCGGCTCCGGCGCAGAAGGCGATTATCAAGTCGATTCAGCGAATCATGGCGCCACTGCCATTGCGTAAGATACCGCTGGCGAAGGCGGAGCGTAGTCTGGAGAGAGTCGAAAAGCTGATTGAACTGTTCAAGCCTTTTATCCTTTTTAATGAACAGGATTTCGTCGCCGATAACGTTGAAAAACTTTCCTATGCGCTGGTTCCTGAAGAGAAGTCTGACTTCGGATATGAGACCCGCTCGCTCGACTGGTGGGATTACTGGATCAATATTCACATCCCGGCGCTGCGCAAGTGGACTTATCCTTTGATTGAAGGGCGTCCGCTGGAAGTCCGGACTCCGCGCAAAGTTCAGCTTGAGCCTGTCGCCGCCGAAACTGCTCAGACTGACAATGAGAAACCCGAAGTGGCGAGCTTCGGAGTACCGACCGCAAAAAAGACCGGAACAGATGGAGCGTCGTGGCGATATTCCTGACCGGGTCCACCGGATACATTGGCGCGCACATCGCCGCAAACTTGCTGGAGGAGCACGGGGCATCGCTGAATCTGCTGATCCGGGCTCGTGATGCGCGCGAAGCCGAACAGCGCTTGTGGCGAGCGGTGCAACTGCACATGGACTTTCCGCGATTCTATGAACACCTGCAGACGCGTATAAGAATCTTTCGGGGCGATTTAACTGGGTCGTATTTCGGGTTGCCTCAGGATGACTACGATCGATTGATCCACACTACCGACTCGGTCATCCACTGCGCCGCGTCGCTCAATCGCAAATCTGAGAAAGCGTGCCTGAATGTAAATTTGCGCGGCACTCTTGAAGTGCTTCAACTGGCCACGCGAGTGGATCATTACCACGGTCTGCGGCGGTTCAGCCACGTGAGTACCGTCGCGGTCGCGGGCAAACGGCACAATGAAGTGGTGAAGGAAGAAAACGCGATCGATTGGGATCGCTCGGATTACGATCCTTATGCGCGGACCAAGAAATTCTGCGAACACATGATTAGGCAACTGCTGCCCGAGACGCCGATTACAATTTTTCGCCCCAGCATTGTTCTTGGAGACAGCCGCCGGGCCGAGACTACGCAATTCGACATGGTCAAGGCATTCGTTTTCCTGGCCGGGCTGCCGGTGCTTCCGTTTCGTCCGAGCGACAAGATTGACATCGTAAATGTGGACTTCGTCGCCAATGCGGTTGCATCGCTGCATCAAAAAGAGAGCCCGAAGTTCGACACCTATCATTTGTCGTCGGGCGTCGACTCCCAGACTTTTCGTGAATTGACGAATACGCTCGCCGCGGAACAGAACAAGCGAGGTCCGATATTCATGCCGTGGATGGACCGTCCGTTTTCCGGGACCGTCGACTTTCTCGCGAACCGAAAGGGGGCGGTCGCTTACGGCGCTTCGTTGATGAAAGTCTTCATGCCCTATCTAGTGTGGAACACGGTTTTCGATAACACTCGTGTCACTGCTGAGCTGGGGCGCAAGCCGGTGCCGTTCTCGCAATACAGTTATCCGCTGCTGAAATTCAGCCGGGAAACGAATTTTTCCTACGGCTACGAAGATTGGCCGGCGAAAGTGGGAGGGTCAGCGGCATGATGGATTTCATTCTCGAAGCCTGGGTCAGTTCCGTGATTGAGCGGGCGAAGGCGGGATGGATGCTGGGAAAAGGGAAGGCGTGGCATCCTGGAGAGAAATTGAAGCTGTTGTTTGCGGGATACAACGGCACGCACAACATGGGTTCCGATGTGCGCGTGGATGAGATGCTCCGGCAGATCCGGCATGTTCTAGGTCCGGAAAATGTGGACTTCACGGTGATGACGCAGAATTTCAAATTCTCGCAGGGATATTTCGCGGGCAGCGGACAGGTTCATTTGCCGGATATTTTTCCTCCTTTCTTGTCGCACGAAGTTCCCAAGCACGATGGCGTGGTGGCATGCGAAGGGTCGATGTTCAAGAGCAAGTTCGCCAACGCGCTAACTACGATGATGATTGGATCCCTGGGAATCGCGGCGGCGCAGAACAAGCTTTCGGTCGGATATGGCGGAGAAGCTGGGCACATGGATCCTCCGATTCGGAAAATGTGCGCGCGCTATTGCCGGAACTCGCTGGTGATTACACGCAATGAAGAATCGCGAACAGTGTTGCGAGAACTTGGAGTGCCGACGGAATTGGGGACAGACACGGCATGGACGTTCGAGCCGCATCCGGCGGAATATGGGCGGAAGGCTCTGCGTGGTGTGGGCTGGGATGGGACAACTCCGGTGTTGGTGGTGTGTCCTATCAATCCTTTCGAATGGCCGGTGCGGGCGTCGGTTGCAAAGTTTGCAGCGCATGCCCTGACTGGCGCGTACAAGAACAGCCACTACCGCTCAGTCTATTTTCATAATTCGGGTTCCGAGGCGGAGCGCGCATACCGGCATTATCTAAGTGCGATCGCCAATGCGTTGGATGCATTCCGAAAACAGCAGCCCGTGTTTGTGGTGCTGGTGGCAACAGAGCGGCTCGACGTTCGCCCGGCGAATAAGATTTCCGAAAAGCTTGGTGGGGTGCCGGTGCTTTCCTCCGATGAGTACAACATTTACGAATTGGTGAGCATACTGCGCGCGTGCGACATGATGGCGTCGTCGAGGTATCACGGGATTGTAACTTCGATGCCGGGACTGGTGGCGTCGGCCGGAATCACAATGGACGAACGCATCCGCAATTTAATGCGAGAACGCGGGCATGAAGAATTGCTGATGAATGTCGATGATCCTGACCTTGAGCAACGGTTGCTGTTCGCGTTAAACAAATTGGCGACGGATCGCGATGCTATCGCGGGCGCTATTGGAAAAACTGTGGTGCGCAATCTGAAAGTGATGGCGCGCATGGGTGTTTATTTCGAAGAGGAAGTTCGGAGAAGATATCCGGAGTTTCCGACGCGGAAGGGTGAGTGGAGTTGGGAAGACTATCTCCCGCCGATGAGTTCTGGCTTGCACAGTTTGATAGAGACCTATAACTGAACCGCAGATTCCTCCGAGGCTTCGCCTCGTTCGGAATGACAATTCTTAAATTTAAATGAGTTTTCTGGATGACATTTTTGCGCAGCTTGAAGCGGCAAGCGAGACTCCAGTGGTTCAAGAGCTTCGTGACGGAAAGGCTGTTTCTGCCAGCGGGCGCGAGTTGTTGCAGATGGTCGGTAAAGCGCGGGCTTTTCTAGCTGGGAAACAAATACCCAAGGGTGAACGCTGTGCTTTGCTTGCGCACAACAGCATTCGGTGGGTCGCGATGGATCTGGCGATCATGGCGGAAGGGCTGATCGTCGTCCCGCTCTATGCGCGTCAGGCTTCGGCGGAACTCGTCAGCATGATGAAGGATTGCTCTCCGGCGTTGATCTGCTGCGGGGACGCTGCATTGCGGGACGGAATTGTGCAGACCTGGCAAGAGGTGCCGCCACAGTGTTTGTTTGAGGACGTGTTTGGAGCTGAGACTGGGGGCGCTGCTTCGCGGGCGGGGGCGCCCGCGCCACACGATCATCCGGGGCCAGTCGATGATTCGCGTGCGGTCACTATTATTTACACTTCCGGCACTTCCGGCGAGGCTAAGGGGGTGGTGCTCAATGCTGGCAATGTTGGGCACATGCTCGGGTGTACATCTAGCCGATTAGACGTTTTGATGGAAAGTAAGAGCCCACAGGACCGTGTATTTCACTATCTACCTTTTTGTTTCGCTGGCTCGTGGATCATGCTGCTGACCTGTTTAATGAGGCGCAGTTTGCTCACTCTGAATACTGATCTCAGCAAGTTGGCGTCCGATATGCCTTCATCGGCCCCCGATTATTTTCTAAATGTTCCGGCGTTGCTTGAACGAATGCGTAAAGCCGTCGACGAACAGCTGCAGAAGACGGGGGGCGTGGCGCTCAATATTCATAGCCGGGCAAAGGTCGCGTGGTTTCGGAAACAAAAAAAGCAAGGAAGCCGGATGGATTCGGTCTGGCTCGGTCTTGCCACCCTAGCTGTCTTTCCAACGATCCGCAAGAAGACGATGGGACCGAATCTGAAAGCGCTGATTTGTGGATCGGCACCGCTCAATGTTGAGACCCAACTTTACTTTATGATGCTTGGCATTCCAGTGCTGCAAGTTTATGGGCTTACGGAGACCACGGCGATCTGCACCATGGATGAGCCGGGCCGCGTCGAACCTGGCCGAGTTGGCCCCGCGATTAAGGGCGTCGAAATGAAGTTGCGAGAAAATGACGAGATAATCGTGCGCGGTCCAAATATTTTTCCGGGATATTGGAATCGCCCTGCCGAGACAGCGAGGACATTGCACGATGGATGGTTTTATACAGGGGATCAAGGCGAGGTTGACGCGGCAGGGAACTGGCGGATTATTGGGCGGATCAAGAATCTGATTATTCTTGGGTCAGGGCACAACATCCCCCCGGAGCCGATCGAAGAGGATTTGCTTAAAAACATTGCCGGCGCGCAACAGGTAGTGTTGATCGGTAATAGCCGCGGATATCTTTCAGCTATCGTGACAGGAAACGTAAGTCGCGAGGCAGCGCAAGCGGCCATCGATACCGTGAATGCGACGTTGCCGCACTACAAGCAGGTGCGGGCTTTTTATATTTCTCCGGAACCGTTTTCGATTGAGAATGGGCTTCTCACGGCGAACGGCAAGCTTAAGCGAGATCTGATTGCGGCGCGGATGAAAGCCGAGATCGAAGAAATGTATCAAGTCAAGCAGGCGTCATGAATCGTTTTCAGGGGAAAACGCTCTCGTGGGAATTGAAAGATGGAGTTGTCGAACTGGCGCTTCATCGTGATCCCTGCAATGAGATTGGATCGGCCACACTCGAAGATTTGGAGAGATTTGCTACGGCGATTGAAAGCGTGGAAGATGAAGCGCATGCGGTGATTCTTTATAGCAAGCTGAGTTGTGGATTTTGTGCAGGTGCCGATCTTCGAGAGCTATATCGCCGGTCGAGCGAACTGGAAGGTAATGCGGCGGTTGAGGGCGTCAGGGAGTTTCTTGAGCGAATTCATCGGGTGATGAACATTATCGATGCATCGCCTTTGCCGACGATTGCCGCGGTCCACGGAGTGACTTTCGGCGGGGGTTTCGAATTGGCGCTGGTGTGCGACCTGATCATTGCCGACAAGACGGCGCGGTTTTGTTTTCCTGAACTGCGACTCGGACTGATTCCAGGATTTGGTGGGATTCCTCGCCTGAAGCGGGATTTAGGGAATGGCGTGGTTCGAGATTTGCTATTGACCGGGCGGGGTTTCAACGCTACGAAGGCTCAGAGCGTAGGATTGGTCAGCCAGGTTGTCGGCGAAGGAGAGGCTTTGAAAGTCGCCCGCGCAACGGCGGCGCAATTGAAAAAGTTTGACCGGAGGACGGCTGCAACGGCTAAACAATTCATCAAGCCGATTCCTCATGAGGATTTGCGGCGGGAAATCGATTTGTTCTGCGAACTGTTCGTGCAGCCCGCTGTCGAGGCCGGTCTGAGAAAATTTGTGGAGAGCGCGGACGCGCAGCCTTACTTACCGTGAACGAAGCACTGTAGATTATGGCATTTGTGCCTTGAGCTGTTTCGGTGTAGCCGAGATCAATCATGACTTCCAACGAGAAGTCGTTTTTTGAGGTTGTGGATGATTACGCGAGAACTCATCACAAATGTTTCATTACTGAAATGTTCGTAAGTGGAACTAACCTTGAATATGCCATCTGCTTCAGACCATTGGTATCAACTGGACAGCGTGATCTAAGATCGGGCTGCAAATATGTTTATGTTGCTATAAACGAAGTACAAACAATCGGTCAGATGAAGAAGCTAAGTGAAGTGTTGAGGGAGATCCTGGACGCGCAATTACCTCATATCGAAGCCTGAATGCGATGAGAAATCCCGATCAAACCCTGGATGAAATACTGAGCCTCTCCGCCGCGCATTTTAAAGTGCCGCGGCAGAAGCTTAGCCCCGATGACGATTTTTTCAAGACCCTGCGGATCGATAGTCTACAAGCGCTCGATCTGCTCACGCGATTGGAGAATCATTTTGGAGTCGAGCTTCCCGACTATGAGTTACAGGGAGTGTCTGACTTCCGCACGCTGGCGAGCAGGATTCAGTCCCGCCTATAGCAGCCATTGTTGATTGTGCGGGGACATTTCTACGAAATTCCATCAGATCGGCGTGGCTTCCATCTAGAATCAATAATCTGAAAACGTACAGCGACATGAAAGCCTCGATGCAGACGTTGCTAGCAGCGTCCCTACTCAAGGTACGTACCGCAATTGGCACATGCTTGATTTAGACCGATATGGCTGTTTGGGATCCGCTCTGCGGGACGCGTTGCAGAAGTGGCCGAATGAGCTTTGCCTGATCGAATCGGACCGCGACAAAGAGAAGACCCGGCTCACCTATTCCGATTTTAAAGATATTGCGCTGCCAGTTTCGCGCGCTCTTGAGGATGCGGAGTTCGGCCCCGGGGATCGAGCGGCCATCATCATGACGAACCAGTCAAAGTGGCTGATCTCGGCCTATGCGATCTTCTATTGCGGTGGCGTGCTTGTACCTCTCGATTACAAACTGTCCGCGGACGAGCATTTGCAACTGCTCGCGCATTCGAAAGCAAGTTTGCTAGTGGTGGAATACCATCTTTGGCGGGCGATTACGCAGTCGCCTGATTTTAAGAACAGGAAGCTGAAAACGGTTCTGGTTACGGAGGCGCCCCAGGGAGCAGATTTGGCCGGCGCGATTCGATGGGAGGAGTTTCGCCGCAAAGGAGATCCAGTGTTTGCCCCACGGCAACTTGAAGATACCGCCTGCATCGTGTATTCCTCGGGCACAGGAGGGCGTCCCAAGGGATGCGTACTTACGCACGCCAATTATCTTGAGCAGTGCAAGTCGCTTACCGCGGTGTTTCCCTTCAAACCTGGGTTGCGCTATTTGAGCATTTTGCCCACGAATCATGCGATCGATTTCATGGTCGGATTTATCGGTCCATTTGTGTGCGGGGCGTGCGTGGTTCATCTGAGGACGTTGCGGCCTGAGTACGTGCGCGACGGATTTGTGCGCTACCGGATCAACTATGCCAGCCTGGTTCCGCTCGTTGTGAAAAATCTTGAACGCGGAATCAGAGCCAAGTTCGCAGCGCTGCCAAAAATCAAGTTGTGGATCGTGAAGGGTCTGATCGCGGTGAATAAATTCTTGACGCGAAGACGTCCCCATGTGGAGTGGAGTCGCAAGCTGCTGCCGCAGGTGCATCGCGCGTTTGGTGACAAGTTGGTCGCTCTTTTCACGGGCGGCGCTTTCATGGATCCATCGACTTTGCAGTTTTTTTATGACCTCGGAATCCCAATCGCGAATGGATATGGGCTGACTGAAGCGGGCACTGCGCTTACGTTGAATGACTTCAAGCCTTTTCGTGCGGATACGGTGGGCAAACCGCTGCCGGGAGTGGAGCTACGAATACTGAGTCCCGATTCCGAAGGGGTGGGGGAAGTTGCTGCGCGCAGCAAGACGGTGATGTCGCACTACCTCGACGATCCTGAATTGACGGCGGAAACAATTGTTGACGGCTGGCTTTTGACCGGAGATTTCGGACGCTTCGACGATAAAGGACATTTGCAACTGTTTGGGCGCAAGAAGAACATGATCGTGACCGAGGGCGGCAAGAATATTTATCCCGAGGATATTGAGGCGGCGTTTGGCGGTTTGCCGGTGAAAGAGTATTGCGTGTTCGCGGCCAATTACGTTTGGCCGACCAAGACTTTGGGGCAGGAGTTGCTGGTACTGGTGCTGCGGTTGGATCCAAATCAAGAATTTTCGGATGCCCTGAAGGCCGAGATCATCGCGTGCAATCGCAAGTTGCCGGATTACAAACGGGTGAAGGGATACATTGTCTGGGACGAAGATTTTCCTCGGACGGTGGCGATGAAAATCAGGCGTCCGGTGTTGGCCGAGCAGATTGGGAAGAAGTTGGATCGGGCTTCGGCTGGGTTGGAGATTTAGGGATTACTGGCGAGCTTTGCTCGCCCGCCACGGACGATGGCGTCCGGTCCTACGCGAGCAAGAGTGTGAGCGATAATTTTCTGGCTATCGTGAATCCGGCGGCGGGAGGCGGACGCTGCCGGAAGCTCGTTGGACCAGCCCTTGATCGGCTGCGATCCGGCGGAATCAAAATTGATGTTGTTGAAACCAATGCTCTCGGCCATGCTACTGAATTGGCTAGGCGGGGATACGGCAAGGGCTATCGCAGATTTATCGCCGTCGGAGGCGACGGGACTTCGTTTGAAATAGTGAATGGACTTTTTCCCGAAGCTCCGATTGGCGAACGTCCAATGCTGGCTTTTTTGCCGCTGGGCACGGGGAATTCTTTTCTGCGTGATTTTAGCGATCGCGGCGTCGAGCATTCGATTGAAGCGCTATTGGCCGGGCGATCGCGTCCGTGTGATGTATTGCGGCTGGCCCATTCCTGCGGCGTCCTCCACTACATCAATTTGTTAAGTATGGGCTTTTCCGCGGACGTTGCCACGATGCGGGCGCGCCATTTCAGTGGATGGGGTGAAGCTGGATATCAATCATCCATTTTTATCTGCCTGGCCCGATTCCGGCGTCGCGCGTTTCCGCTGACTGTGGACGGAGAAGGTAAACCCGATCAACGTCCCTGCCTCTTTCTCACTTTCAGCAATAGCAAATTCACCGGCGGCACCATGATGATTGCGCCCAAGGCCGAAATCGACGATGGCTTGATCGAGTATGTACGGTGGGGACCGATTGGACGCGTGGGGCTGCTGCGCAATTTGCCAACGTTATATGACGGGACACATATAAACCATCCCCTCGCAGAACGGACCGCGGCCAAGCGGATTGATTTCTTTTTGTACGGCCCAGTACACGTGATGATTGACGGCGAAGTTCTTACCCTCCATTGCAAGGCTCTGGATGTTCTGCCGCAAGCGCTGAACGTCGTGGTATAAGGATCATTCCATGTCAGCGCGCGAAGAAGAAAATCCGATTGAAAAGCCTACGCAGGTAACTTCCGGCACTCGGGTGCTTGTTATCGGATTACTGATTTTCGCGGCATTTGGCGCCTGGGCGTTCTGGTTACGACACAGCCGCTCTTCTCGTTACGACGCATTCGCGCAATGCCTGACTGCAAAACAAGTAAAGATGTATGGGCTGTATTGGTGCACGCACTGCGCCGAGCAAGAGCGAATGTTCGGCTCGTCGTTCCAATATGTGACGTACATAGAATGCGGAGTCAAGGGTTCGAGGCAGGAAGCGCCAGAGTGTGTCCAGGCGCAGGTCAAGAATTTTCCTACCTGGGAATTTTCGGGCACGCGGCATGAGGGAGTTCTACCGTTGAGAGATATCAGCGAGCGGAGTGGATGCGGCCTTCCGCATTTCTAAAACCGAATGACTCCCGTCAGGCGCAGGATGCTCACGACGATCATATTTCTCTCGATCGCGGGAATCGGAGTATCGTCGGTTTCGCTCTACCACCACTACGGGACGTCAAAGTCGAGCTACTGTGATTTTGGCGCAAACTTCAATTGCGATATGGTGAATCGCAGTATCTATTCGGAGGTTGCCGGCGTTCCGGTGGCATTGATAGGAGTCTTGGGTTATTGCGGATTATTGGGCCTGACGATTTTCTATTTGAGAAAAGAAGACGCGCCAGTGCTTCTGTTGATGGGATCTCTGGCGGGCTTGGCCTTCGCTCTTTACCTGACTTACATAGAAGGTTTCGTACTGGCGGTCTGGTGCGTTTTGTGCCTCTCATCGTTGGGCTTGATTTCTGCGATCACAGTTCTTTCGGGGTTTCTCGTCATGTATTCGAAGGCTAAGCGACAATTTCTATAACACTTCGTGATTAACATGGCCGAGTTTGCCGATGGTAGCGCAGCTAACACTCCGGAGGTTTCGGTGGTGATGCCGTGCCTCAACGAAGAAAACAGCGTGGGCGGTTGCATCGAACAGATACTGCGAACTTTTGAGGAGCATGACATCCGCGGGGAAGTAATTGTTGCTGACAATGGGAGCACCGACCGGTCTGCAGAAATAGCGAGGGGCCTAGGCGCGAGGGTGGTTTTGGTCACAGAGCGTGGTTATGGGAGCGCCTTAATGGGAGGAATCGGAGCGGCTCGCGGGAAATACGTGATCATGGGGGACGCCGATGGCAGCTATGACTTCACTCAAATCCCAATATTTCTGGAAAAACTAAGATCGGGTTACGAAGTGGTAGTAGGAAATCGTTTCCGCGGTGGAATTGAGCCGGGCGCAATGCCTCCCCTCCACAGGTATTTCGGAAATCCGGTGCTTACTGGAGTCGGCCGCTTATTTTTCAAAACGGTGAGCCATGATTTTCAATGTGGCCTGCGTGGGTTCACCAAGAATGCCTATGAGCGCATGGGGCTTCGCACGACCGGCATGGAGTTTATCAGCGAGATGGTGGTCAAGGCATCCCTTTTTAACCTTCGCACATGCGAGATTCCAACCACTCTTTCGCCGGACAAAAGATTCCGGAAGTCCCACATGCGCAGCTGGCACGATGGCTGGCGGAATCTGCGCTTTTTGCTTTTGTACAATCCACGCTGGCTCTTTCTGTATCCTGGGCTAGCTTTGTTGATGTTGGGCGCAGCAACCGCATTGTGGCTTTTGCCGGGTACCAGAAAAGTAGGGCATGTTTCTCTGGACATCCATACTCTGCTGTATGCGGTGGCTGCAATTCTCACCGGATTTCAAGCGGTAGTATTCGCAGTCTTTACTAAAATATTCGGAATTGCCGAAGGCCTGCTTCCAGAGGATCCCCGGCTGGGCCGCGCGTTTCGAATCTTTAATCTGGAAAAGGGTCTTCTCGTGGGCGCAGCGTTGCTAATCGCTGGAATCGGTATTGCTTGCTATTCACTTCTGCTTTGGAACCGCACTGGGTTTGGGCCAATGAATCCTGTGGTCTTGGTCCGACTTGTTGCGGCGGCAATGGTGACAATTATTCTTGGGGTGCAGACTATATTCTCCAGTTTCTTCTTAAGCATTCTCGGCTTGACACGCAAATAAGTGCGTCGTTCTTCCGGTTTAGAGTTTTACGAGTTGCCTCCCGGAGAAATCGATGTATCGCAGTGGTTGTTTGATATCTCTGGATTTCATGAATTCATCTACCGCCCGGCGTGCTCCCGCCCAGTGGCCATAGTCATCGAACTGTATTATTCCGCCAGTGGAAACGCGATCATACAAATTATAGAGCGTCGCCCTGACACTTTCGTACCAGTCGCCATCCACGTGAAGCAGGGCTATAGGGCGAGTTCCCCATTGCGGCAGTGTGTCCTGAAATAATCCAGGTATGATCGTTGCGGCGTGACCCATTCCAAGTTTCTGAAACGAAGATTCAACTTCTTCAACGGATGCGCGGAACGCGCCTGTGTAGAGCGAAGCTATGTGACGATCTGGGTCCCCGTCCGTGGGCGCGGGTAAGCCCTCAAATGTGTCGAACAGCCACAGACGGCGGCTTCGGTTGCCTAGGGTGAGAGCCATCATTGCCGCGCTGCCGCCATGAGCCACGCCGCATTCGACGATGTCCCCAGGGATTTGATTTGCTTCGATGTAGAGAACTGCGCGATGCAGGGAAAGCAGCCGCGCATAGCTGCACATGGTGAGCGGCATTACCCGCCGATAGAGAGACGCGAAGCGCGAAGGGGAAATGCCCCCAATCGCTTCTCGAATATAACGGTACGTTTGCGAGGCGACCCATCTCGGCTGGCTGAGCCGGTGCCGCGCTTCTCTAGATGTGAGCTTTACCTCTAACACACTAAATACTATAAGGTTGTTTGAACGATGGAACTACTCCTCGTTTAATGCTGCGGCTAGCGGCTATCGTTTGGAGCGGGAGTTATCTCTTCGAGGACTCGATGTGATTCGTCGGGATGCAAGAGCCAGACCCTCCGGTCGCTGAAATATCGAAACAATTCCTGATTGTTCGTTTCGCCCATATCGCGGGCCCAGACCACTTTCGATTTATCAATATCAGCCGAGTTATATACCCATTCATCGTTTGGATCGTGATTCTTGTCATATTGCACGATGACGAGTTGCTGTCCGGGAGAGGCTTCTAACCTCCGCAGCACGCTAGCGCGATTTAGATTGCCGCGCGGCCAAGTTTCCCCAAACATTCGATTCGGGATCGCTATCAGTCTTAGCACCAGCATGGCGCAACAAATCAGTGGGACAATGCGGACGAAGTCCGTACCTAGTACGAAGGCACGCCAGCGCCAGCGCGCAAGGTGACGCATGCATTGAAGGATGACGACGAATACGAGCGCTGCCGCTGGCGCGAAATAGTGAGCTTGCATGTAAGTCTCGAGCCAAAGGGCAAACATGAAAAAGGCCCCGATAAGCAGTGGATAGCGCATTCGCCGGTCGCGGCGGGTGTATGGAAACGCAAACAGCGGAACCGATAACGCGGGGCCGATGAATAAAAGCCAAAATAACAGAGCCAGCAGCAGGGTCTTATTCCAAACTCCGGGCAGGGAGCGTTCGCTTTGAAACGTCTGGAGAGACGCGAGATAGTACTCGCGCATGACAGGGTGATGATAAGAGGGCTCAGGCTTAGGTTGTTGCCAGAGGAATAGCGGGGCGATAGCATACATTTTTTGGTTAAGTACTTCGGGCATTGTGAAGGCGCGTCCGGTCACGCGATGGTCGTAGTACGCGGTGAAAATGAAGGCAGCGGTCAAAACGATTCCAATTGGCAGTATGATTCGCCGGAAAGAGATTGCAAAGGGCGGGCGATTTTTCCCGATCATCCGAAATAACAGAACAACGGCAATTGGCAAGCTTAGAGCTAATCCTTCGTAAGGGCGACTGTTGGCGAGGATCGCCAATCCAATGGCCATCACAACGGAGTTTGTCACGCTCGGCTTTCGCATCAGGCGCGGGAGGGCGCCGAAGACTAGCGCTCCACCCAGAGCGGGTACCGAGCCACCCCAATAACTGTTCATCCAGTAGCTAAAAATTCCCAGCTTGAGGACTGCCAGCAATGCTCCGAGGAGCGCCCATGCGGGAGGAAGCCATCCTTGAAGTGCCCAGCACAGTGCGGCGCACATCGCTGCAGTGCTCAACAGCACGCCTATCCACGGGTGTCCTAGGATCTGACCTAAAGCCAAAACCAATCCCTGCGCTGGGGGATACATGGACATGTAAGTCGGCTGCTGAATGATGTGGAAGCTTTCAAAGTGGACCCACATGGGATGAGGCGAATTGGTGAGCCTCCCGTGCGCGAAAGTGTCGGCTGCCAGGAGATAGCTGAACTCATCATGGACTGCGGGTTGTGGAATCCCGAGAAGAGGGATGAGCGCGATGCGGATGCAAAGAGTCAGCAGACCGACGAGCAGGATTGAAAGTTTCTTTCGACCAGCCAGCCTTCGGAATCGTTGTTCAAGCGGCCGAAGGCTGGTGAATGTTGGTCTGTTTCGACGGAAGAGCAGGATCCAGACCACGGCCACGATGACCATGTCGGATTCAATGATTATGAGGGACCAGTTCATTTAGTAAACATTCGGCAACTGCTTAAATCTGCGGTCGCGGCCCCTGGGTTATTTTCGCGCCATCTCCTTTTGATCGCTTACTTTGTCATCGTCGAGTCTCTCGAGGATGCCGCTGGCTACATCCATCATTTCCTGGTCGACGGTGCGGTTCTTAGAAATGGCTTCCTCGAGCGGGATGGAGATGATTTTATTTCCACGAAGGGCGGCCATGCGTCCGAACTCGCCTCGATGAACCATGTCGATAGCGCCTAAGCCGTATCGAGTTGCCAGTACGCGGTCGAAAGCGGTCGGGGTCCCACCGCGCTGAATGTGTCCGAGGACCACCGTTCTGGTTTCGAAGCCAGTGCGCTTCTCGAGTTCCTTGGCGAGGGCGTTGCCGATTCCGCCGAGTCGGGCATGCCCAAACTCATCTTTTTCGCCGTCCAGTGAAACCGCAGAGCCGTCGCCGGAATTGGTTGCGGAAAATTTCGCGCCCTCGGCCACTACAACGATGCTGAAATAACGGCCGCGCGAATGACGAAGGCGAATTGTGTCCGCGACCTTGTCGATATCGAAGGGCGTTTCAGGGATGAGAATGACATCGGCGCCGCCGGCTACGCCGCTGTGGATTGCGATCCAGCCGGCTTCACGTCCCATGACTTCGACAACCATGACGCGGTTGTGGGCTTCGGCAGTGGTGTGCACCCGGTCGATAGCTTCCATGACGACGTTGACCGCGGTATCGAACCCGAAGGTGTAGTCCGTACCGGACAAATCGTTGTCGATTGTTTTGGGCACGCCGACAACCTTGAAGCCTTTGCCATAGAGCTTGCTGGCAACGGTAAGCGTGTCGTCGCCTCCGATCGCGATCAGGGCGTCAACGCCATTCTTTTTCAGGGTGGCGATGCACTGCTCCAGGCCGTTCGGCTTCTTCGCGGGATTGGTTCGCGAAGTACGAAGAATGGTACCGCCGCGGGGCAGAATTCCGGCCACAGTCGAGAGATCAAGCGGGAGGGTCTTGTCTTCCATCACTCCACGCCAACCTTCGAGAAATCCAATAAATTCGTCTTCGTAATGAAAGCAACCTTTGCGAACCGCGGCGCGGATAACTGCGTTGAGGCCGGGGCAATCACCTCCGCCAGTGAGGATGCCAACTTTCATGATTTGCTCCTGTGACAAGTGTGCAACGTCCGACATCCGTCTTCTGGACAAAAGGGCGTTGTTGGCATGCAAAAGCGTAGCTGCTTTTGAATCGAAGGCTAAAGACTATCATTAAAACTACGGTTCCTCGGAGTCAACTTCCGGGGCGAGCCTTGGGTGAGCTTCAGCGCACCGATCGGGCATCGCGGCCCCGGATAGGTGTCTGGCGGTGCGGCGCGTGCGCGTATGCTCCATCGAGAGGCTTCCAATGCGGCCGGTGGTATGTACCCTCCCCCTCCCCCTCCCTAGGTCGATCTATTGAAATCATTGATTTAGCGCGAAAATGCCGCCAAATCTATGGATACAAGCGAGTTGCATGTAAAATCTAGAGCCTAAAGCACTTTCTGTCGTTGTAGTCGTCCTGGGGAGACCTTCTATATTCAAAAATGATCGGACCGCCGTTCACCGCGTTCCGTGAAATCTAGTTATGGCAGGTTTTGAAAACGAGGTCAAACTCGGAAGTGCAGTGGGACTATCGGGGAACTGGGGAACGCCCGGTCTGTCCCCGGATTGTCGTCCACAGGGTGATGGACAAATCTGGGGGGCGTCCTGTTACCCGGATTTATCCAAACAGCCGCCACTACTCAACAGTGGGCTAGTCTTCGTCCTCGTCGCAAGCCCCAAGATTAGGCTGCGGCGTCACTGACGGGGCGTCGCTATCTTCGACGATAGGCCCGGACAGCTGCGTGGGAGCTGGTGCAGTAACGTCTGTGGGGAAAGATTGTGTGGGCACGTGAAAGGATTCTCTAAGCTTCATTTTTTCCCTCCTGTGTGGCGGTCTCCCACTCTACCGACGTAAACACTCTATTATATTTAATCATCAGATCAGGGGTGCGGCAAGCTAGTATTTTGCCCCTGCTAACGTTACTAAAGGCCAGCCGACTGGACTCCACGAGTGCATTTGTGTGCTCAAAATCAACTGGATTGATGGTTGTTTTGGAGTGGGACATGATTTGATCAATTCCTGTGTTGTAGTGGGAGCTCATTGCAGCGGCTAAGGGGACCCTCCAGTTGTGGGACTGGCGACAAAAGCTTGGAAGCCTCTTTGCTCCTAAGTAATTCGAGCACGATGTCGAAAGGGCTTCTTTCCTTTAAATCTCGTTCAATATGCAACCACAGTTCCCACATCGACTTTTCTAATTCATTGTCGCGTTGCTTATTTACCGGAAGGCCGATTTCTATCGCTTCGTCACGGTTCACCGGATAGGCGTGTGACTGAAACTTACGACTCATGTTTTCAGCGATTGATCTCGGCTTAGAGACCACGTCACTTTTCATGTGCAACGCAAGGAGGCGTTCACCCAAATCGACGGCCAATCTAGAACTTCGAGCGGTTAATCCGATGCCGAGACTTCCTACCTCTTTGCACGTGAGTTCGAACAGCGTGCGAATGTGTTCTTGGTCGGTTATTTTTAAATTGTCGCGAACGAAATCCAAAAAGGCGCTAATATCCTCTGTCGAAAAAGTCTTGGATTGGCCCGTGCCGCCGGGCATTGTGATCTGCATGTCCACAGGGCCAAGATGACCGTTAGGGTGCATAACGATTTCGTCGGCACCGAACGCCACGAGGGTGGCAGCGCTATAGGCGCTTTGCGGAATCATTACCGAGACCCGTTTAACTCTTTGCCGGATCAAAGTCATGATCCGCCACGCCACCATCGGATCACCCCCATAACTGACAATAAGAAAATCGACTGCCTCCGACGCGGTCGGAAGGGCATCGATTTGCTCGATAATGTAAGGAATAGCGTCGGTGGACATCTGGGCGGCTGCGCCCAGCCTCTTGCTCGTTACGTAAACTATGAGCGGCCGTTTCCTGTGTGCTTCGATTCTTTTGTACAAAGCAACGCGTTCATTCCAGCTCATTGCGTACGCAGTCTAGCATGAGCACCCGGGTTTCTTTGCAAATCACGTTGCCCGAACGCTTGACTTTCCATTATGGTCCATGCCAAGGTCCAGCTCTCGAGGCGCTCGGTTGGCAGTGCGGGAAGCCCGGCTCATCACAAAGGAACTTCGCCACTTGGGTGTGCCGCCCCAGATGATCGCAAGAATATGGGCGATTGTGATGGGTGTCCCAATTGTCCTAATACTGGGGTACCTCGCGCTCAACTTCGATTCAGGAACAGCAGACCCGTCTATTCTTAACGGTGTACAAATCGCGTATAAGGACACCTATCAATCACATGTCAAAAACAACACCGGGATAATCTTAAAGTCATTAACCATGACATGTTTCCCGGGAGATGACGCTCAACCAGTGACGTCAATAGCCGGACTTTACCCGCCCTTGCAGCCCGGTTACGGAGAGGACGCCTACATTAGCGGAAATTGCAGATTGGTCCGAGTCAATGGAAGCCATCAACTGTGGTGACTACCTCCTGCAGGTCTTCTTGCGCCAAAAGTATTCTCAGAAACCGTCGCACGTGTTGCCCATCTTCACCTGATGAAGAGCATTGACCGCAACGTCCTCTTCACCCGATACCGCCCCAAGAGCCGGCTGGAACTTTTTCACTGTTTCCGGCGAGTCCATCGACTGAAGTATCTCAAAGGTCCTGTCCTCGATTTTCAAGTATCGGTCTAAGGCTAACAGGAGCTCATTCATTTTAGTTTCGCAGTCCGTTGGTACGCTGCGTTCGGTCCTTTCCTTTTCCCACGCGTCTCTTAACGTATGAACGCGCTGACCCAAATCCTCCAGCGCGGGTCTAGCGGCAAGGATTCGCAGCCGACATTCTGGGAATTTCATGTCGTCGGGGCATCCCTCCGAGAGTCTTTGTTCGTCTTGCTGCATGTGTCCAGTGAGATAATCTACGTCGCCTTCCGAAGTGGGCGTTCCCGAATGCAGGGCTTTATTCAGCGCCGGGAAATACCTATCAATTGTTTTCCACTGGGCGTCGAGAATGGCGAAAACGCCTCCCACCGCCAAAATAGCAAGCCTGACCTTCCATCCCCGGCCGATTACCCCGCTTTTCTTAGGCGCTTGGTAGGTCGTTGGCGGGACATATCCGGTGGGTAGACCAGACGCATTGATGCTGCCGGAAACAATTCCTTGGGAGTGAAAAACTATTTCTGACGTGCGCGCAGTAGAACGTCTTACGAGGTAGAACTTTCGAAGCCAAAATGGAACGCAGCACGCAATACTGACTCCCACGAACCAAACGGGAGTCATCCGGTCGGATTTGTCGGCGTAAAATATAAGGGCCGCGAAAAGTATGCAGACAGAAATTACGCCGACGGCCCATTCGTTCGGGAAATATCCGACGCGCTGACCCGTAGTCATGTGCGTCCACTCTCGGTCCGGCGTCCGATAAACAGAATCGCACGAACGACACTTCCTAAATTCAACACCTACGCGTGGCGATGTGACAATGCGGGACTCCGTTCGGGTATTGCATGACGGACACCTGTACGTGACCCAACGCAGATACATAGGCAACTCCGCGAATTGCGATAAATGTCGGAATCCGAGGGCCCTGGGGGGAGAGCCATGATTCTCCCACTCAAATAATAAAGAGTCAAAGAAAACATCTTCACACGACGAAGCTCTTGCGCGCGAGGGCGTCCGCGACACACAATCCAAAAAAAGCCCCGCTCAGAGGAGCAGGGCTTTTGACCTAGCTGAAAGCTGACGGCTGATAGCTGACAGCTTCTTAGTACATGCCTTCCATACCACCGCCGCCACCATGTCCACCGCCCATGGGAGCGTTCTTCTTCTCTTCTGGGATTTCCGAAACTAGCGCTTCGGTGGTGAGCATCAGCGATGCGATGGAACCGGCATTTTGCAGCGCGGTGCGAACGACCTTTGTCGGGTCGAGCACGCCCGCTTTTACCAGGTCTTCGTATTCGCCGGTGAGGGCGTTGTATCCAAAGTTGTTGTCTTTGGAGTCATTCACCTTGCCCAGAACGATTGCGCCTTCTTCGCCGGCATTCTCGGCGATCTGACGCAGCGGCTCTTGCAGGGCGCGCTTCACGATGTTGACGCCGATCTGCTCATCTCCCTCGAGCTTCAACTTGTCGAGAGCGTTGACGCAACGGCTCAGCGCAACTCCGCCGCCCGGGACGATGCCTTCTTCAACCGCTGCACGAGTAGCGTGCATGGCATCTTCGACGCGGGCTTTCTTCTCTTTCATTTCGGTTTCGGTCGCGGCGCCGACTTTGATTACGGCTACGCCACCGACCAGCTTCGCCAACCGCTCCTGCAACTTCTCGCGATCGTAGTCGCTGGTGGTCTTGTCGATCTGGCTGCGAATTTCTTTCACGCGGCCTTGTACGTCTCCGGGCTTGCCTTTGCCTTCGACAATGGTGGTGTTGTCCTTGTCGATGGTGATTTTCTTGGCTTGTCCGAGGTCGGCAACCTGAACGTTCTCGAGCTTGATGCCGAGATCTTCAGTGATGGCCTTGCCGCCGGTGAGGGTGGCAATGTCCTGCAACATGGCTTTGCGGCGATCGCCGAAGCCAGGAGCCTTGACGGCCGCGACTTGCAGCGTGCCACGCAGTTTGTTGACGACGAGGGTTGCGAGCGCTTCGCCTTCAACATCCTCAGCAATGATGACGAGGGGCTTGCCGCTCTTGGCAATCTGTTCGAGCAGCGGGAGCAGGTCCTTCATCGAGCTGATTTTCTTTTCGTGGATCAGGATGTAAGCGTTCTCGAGCGAAACTTCCATCCGCTCAGGATCGGTTACGAAGTAAGGAGAGAGGTATCCGCGGTCGAACTGCATGCCTTCGACCACTTCCAACTGCGTTTCCAGCGTCTTCGACTCTTCAACGGTGATGACGCCATCCTTGCCAACCTTCTTCATAGCTTCGGCAATAATGTGTCCAATCGTCTCATCGTTGTTGGCGCTGATGGTCCCAACTTGCGCGATCATGTCGCCGGTTACCGGCTTGCTCAGCTTGTCTAGCTCGCCTTTGCCGCGTTCTCCGGTTTTCTTGTCGATGTCGCCGCAGACTACGGCGATGGCTTTTTCGATTCCGCGCTTCATCGCCATTGGATTCGCGCCGGCGGCAACGGTCTTGACGCCTTCACGATAGATGGCCTGAGCCAGAACGGTTGCGGTGGTGGTGCCGTCTCCAGCGACATCCGAGGTCTTGGAGGCGACTTCGCGAACCATTTGCGCTCCCATATTTTCCTGGGCATCGCGGAGTTCGATTTCTTTTGCTACGGTCACGCCGTCTTTGGTGATAGTCGGGGAACCGAATTTCTTTTCGATTACAACGTTGCGGCCTTTGGGGCCAAGTGTGACCTTTACAGCGTCCGCGAGAAGGTTAACGCCGCGCAGGATCGCCTGGCGGGATTCTTCTCCGTGTAGGATTTGCTTTGCCATAATTTTTTTCTCCTAAATTTTGAAAAGCTTTAACCACAGAGGTCACAGAGTAAGTCTGCACCTCTAAAATCTTGCTTTTACTCTGTGTACCTCTGTCCTATGTGGTTCTGATCTTTCAGGACACTGGGACACGGATGAACCTTACCGGCGCGAGCTGGCGGTTTCTTTCTTGCTGGAGCCTGCGCCTGAAGCGGTCCCGCTGACTACGCCGAGGACTTCCTCTTCGCGCATGATGATGAAATCTTCACCATCCAGCTTGATCTCGGTTCCGGAATATTTGCCGAACAGAATGCGGTCGCCTTCTTTCACGACCAGAGGGAACACTTTGCCCTCATCGTTGCTCTTACCACGTCCGACGGAGATAACTTCTCCCTCTTGTGGTTTGTCTTTTGCGCTGTCAGGGATGATAATGCCGCCGCGAGTAGTTCCTTCTTCCTCGACGCGACGTACCAGAATGCGGTCATGCAGGGGAGTGAATTTAGTAGCCATACTTGCGTAGTCCTTTCGTTGGTATTCGGTTAGAATTTGGGTTGATTGCTTGGAAAATCCGACTTACTAGCACTCATTGTTGTTGAGTGCCAATTATAGAAGCCTGAGCGGAACCCTGTCAATTGCTGCTGGCACATATATATCTCATTTGAAATCAATGCGTTACTTAGATGGCGTAGGTTTGCACAGGGAGGAACCATGAAGAAGAGGCTAGCTTCGGCCAGTGTAGTGCTTATGCTGGTGCTCCCGATTCTGGCTCGAGAGAAGAAGCCAGCGCCGCCAGCGTCGGTCCTCACCTTCCTGATCTTAAAGGACTATAACGGGAAACCCTTGCGCAATGCCGCAGTGGTCCTGCATCCGGTGAATAGTAAAGATAAGCAGCAAAACGGCGGCCTCGAACTCAAAACCGATGCCGATGGGCATGCCAGCTACGACGGAATCCCCTACGGCAAGATTCGTGTGCAAGTGCTGGCTCCCGGCTTCCAGACCTTCGGAGAAGACTACGACATCAACCAACCAACGTTTGACGTCACAATAAAGATGAAGCGTCCCGCCGGGCAGTATTCGATTTATGAGGACCATCCAGCGGAGAAGAAGGATGCCGCGCGGGATGCGCAGCCGAAGCCGCAGTGATGCACTCTCCAAGGTTAGCGTTCAAAAAGCGGACCCGCCGGAACGTCGGTATCGAGATTTTAACTTGACATCTTAAAAACTTTCCAAGAGACTGCGCGTGCTGCACGGGCCCCGCTGAAAATTAGCATCCGGATTTCAATACAACTCAATGTTCCGGGAGAAGGCTGATGCGCATCCATCGCACTTGTCTTGCTCGTTTCTTCTTTGTAGTCCTCTCACTGAACTGCGCCTTTGGACAGGGATACGACCCGAGCTACGAGTACGGTGCTGTTCCTTTCCAGACCCACTTGCAGGGCCAGGAAAGCGTTAACTTGTCGAGCGGAAACCTGCACTTCCAGATTCCATTGATTAGCCTGCCAGGAAGAAATGGCCACGACTTTGTCTATAGTTGGAGTTACAACAGCCAAGTTTGGTGGGGAAATACCCTCGTAGATGGGATGGGAACCACGCATTACTTCTGGGTGCAAAACCCCAACTGGACAAACAGTACCCCCACCTTGGGGTTCGACAGTAACGCGCAGCCTCCTGGTATTAGCAACGGCCAATATACTTGCAGCGGCAATTATCGCGTGACCTTGGCGGATGGTCGCAAGCTCTATTTCCCGGTTTACGCCAACTGCATCCAAAATCTCAGCGGCGGCGGTTCCGTGCCTGCGCCTCAATACAATCAGTCGAGCGGATCCTCGGTCGATCCTAACTCCGCGAGAGGTGGTGGATGTATTAGCGCTTTCGCCTACCTGTCACTTACTCCAACTTCACACGTCGTGTTGGAAAGCGGGGAAACCATCTGGTTTGATGCAAATGGGACCGTAAGGGATGAGGATACCAACGGCAATACAATCACGTATTACCAATCGATCACCGACACCGTCGGACGACAAAGCACGGGGGTCACGTACACGGACTCTAACGGTGTTTCGCAGACCGTCACCCTTACGAACACTTCGTTGACTGTCGCTCCCCATTTTCATTGGAGCAGCGCAACCGATCCCAACGCCACAAACCAGTCAGTCCTCACCTCAATCACGTACCCTAATGGCGACAGGTATGACTTCCAATACAACAACTACTTGGAGCTAACGAAGATCATCTATCCATCGGGTGGGTATACGCGGTACGACTACACCTATTTCATTACCAATCCCGTCGGGCTCGATGTGAGGGAAGTTATCGGTAAACACGTGTGCCGGGACTACAACTCACGCGCGCATCTTGACGGGAACGGGCAGCCCGGCTTTTGCGTATCAGTGCCCGAAGATAACACTGTTATTACCCCCACGGCTGCATGGAACAGCCCGCCAGCGAATTCTGCAACGCAGGTAACGAGTCCCAGCAACGACGTGGCGACATATGCATTCAACGTCACATCCGAAGGGGCGTTTGAGACGCAGCGAAAGGTGTATTCTGGCGCTTCCACAATGCTAAGAACGATCGATACGTCATATGGCGCATGCGGCATTGGTCCGTCGCAACAGAAGGTGACTCTGGATGACGGGTCGGTGTCGATGACGCAATGGGACCGCAATGATCCCTACACGGTTTACGCTTATCAGACGAATTACAGTGCCACCACCGCGAACGTCACCGCGAAAAGGGAATACAACTCAGGCACCGGCCCGCCTGTGCGTCAGACCGCAACCAACTGGTTGCATGTTAATCCCGTCAACGGAATCGACTACAGTTCCACGGCGGTCCACATATTGAACCGCAAGGCGAGCGATGTCGTCAGCGACGGCAGCAATAACGTTTTGGCGCAGACTACCTACGAATACGACAATTACAGCACGGCGGTGCAGGGCAGCGGGGCCGTCCAGCATGACTCCGCCTATCTGTTCAATTCCGGTCCGCTGATCACTACGCGCGGAAATCTCACGGCCACAAAGCGATGGCTGAATACCAATAGCACTTGGCTCTCGACGGTAAATACATACGACGATGCCGGAAACGTGCTAAGTAGCACCGATCCGAAGGGCAACACTACCGGATTTAGCTATGCGGATAGTTGGAACAACACTGCCTGTCTGCCGTCGGGAGGGAATGCGGCCGCATACGTGACCAAAATCACAAACGCACTCAACCAGTTCAGCTCGCGAAAGTACAACTCCTGCTCCGGAACGACGGCTTCCGCGACTGACCTGAACGGTAAGCAAACAAGTTATTCATACGACGCCATGTCACGCACAACTCTTACTCAATATCCCGATGGTGGCCAGGTTGCGCATTGCTACAGCGACGGGGGCAGCGGTTGCACAAGCAGCAACCCGCAGCTAAGCGAGACCACGACAACTGCTGTGACAGGTTCGGCAAATATGGTGACGGAGAGTCTTGAGGACGGAATTGGGCAGGTTGTCCAGACACAGCTACAGACCGATCCCGACGGGCTCACGTACACCGACACGAGCTACGACGGGCTCGGACGGGTTTCAACCCGCTCCAATCCCCATCGTTCAGCTTCCTTGCCGACGGACGGTACAACGACCTACAGCTACGATGCGCTCAACCGGACCAAATCCGTCCTGGACCCAGACGGATCGACAGTCTCGACCAACTACTACGGCACTTGTGCGACGGTGACCGATGAAGCGGGGAAGGTCCGTAAGTCCTGCACAGACGGGTTGGGCAGGCTGACCCAAGTTTTTGAGGATCCAAGCGGTTTGAACTACGAGACCGACTATCAGTACGACGCGCTCGATGATCTGCTAAGAGTGGATCAGAAGGGCACCGCTCCGTCCGACAGCTCACAGTGGCGGACTCGCCTCTTCACGTATGACTCATTGTCCCGGCTGATCAATGCCAGCAATCCTGAGTCTGGGTCGATCAGCTACACCTACGACAACGATAGCAACCTGCAAACGAAGACCGCTCCTCAAGCCAATCAAACGGGAACTGCCACCACCACAACGACGTACTGCTACGACCAGTTGAACCGTCTAAACACAAAGACCTACAGCGCGGTGAGCTGTCCCGCAACATCGCCTGAGGTTCGCTATTTCTACGATCAGACCAGTTACAACGGTCTCACAATTGCCAATGGGATTGGGCGAAGGACCGGAATGAGCGATAGCTCCGGAGCGACTGCATGGAGCTATGACCCGACGGGACGAGTGTCGACTGAGGAACGCTCGATTGTGGGATCGAGCAATATCACTAAATTGGTGAGTTACACCTATAATCTCGACGGTTCGCTGGCGACATTGACCTATCCTAGCGGACGCGTCCTCACCTGCACGACCAATGCTGCGGGGCGTTCGGTTTCGGCGGTGGAAACAGCTCACAGCATTAACTACGTCACGGCTGCGACCTACGCCCCTCAAGGGGCGCTGGCCAGCTTCAGCAGTGGTACTTCCCTCTTTGGCGGGCTCAGTTACAGCAATCGGCTGCAGCCCCGGCAAATCTATTATGGAACCGCTGCGCCTCCTGATCTGACGGGAACAACCTGTCCATCGCAGGTGGGCAGCCTCATGCATCGCGTTTACAACTTCAATCCTGGAACCGATAACGACAACGTCATCGCTATGACCGACTGCCAGCACACCGATCGGACGCAAAACTTTGACTACGACAACCTGAACCGGATCAAGGATGGCTACACCAGCGGTTCGGGAACCACGATAAACAATTGGGGAGAGACTTACAGCATCGACGCATGGGGAAATCTGACCACGATTGCGCTGTATCCGGGAAAGCACAATTCCGAAATTCTGAATCAAGCGGCCACGACCCAGAACCGGCTCACGGGCTTCAGCTATGACGCTGCGGGAAACATGATCCAGAACGGTTCCGTGACTTACACTTACGACGCTGAGAACCGGATCGTGGCGACGTCCGGCTACAGTTACGTTTACGACGGGGATGGAGAGCGGGTGATCAAGTGCAGCGGGACTTATCCCACGTGCGCCTCGGGAACGCTGTACTGGCGGGGCAATGCGCCGGACGCGCTGACTGAGCTTACGTTTGCGGGCGCAGCCAGCGAGGAGTACACGTTCTTCGGCGGCAAGCGGGTGGCGCGGCGGGACTTGACCGGGCAAACGGTGCACTACTATTTTTCCGATCAACTTGGTTCGACGGATGTGATCGCCACAGCCACGGGCACGCTTAACAAAACCACAGCGTACTATCCCTATGGCGGAGAGATTTCGGTCAACGGGGGCAGCTTCGTCAACAATTACAAGTTCACCGGCAAAGAACGGGATGCCGAAAGCGGGTTAGATTATTTCGGGGCAAGGCATTATGCAAGCCCAATCGGTAGATGGACGGTGCCCGACTGGGCAGCCAAACCAACCGATGTGCCATACGCAAATTTCGGAAATCCGCAGAGTCTCAATCTTTATAGCTATGTCCAGAACAACCCAACCACTGTGGGGGACCCAGATGGGCACCTCGGCGTAGAAGAGGTCGCTTCGGACGTTGCAGAGGAACTTGCAAGCCATCCGGAGGCTGTGGAAAGAGCATTGGCTGGGGTTGCTAGCGCAACAGAGGCGATAGCGGGCGGCGCAGCGGTCACAGCGGGAAGGATTGTAGGCGGGGCAGCCGGAATGTACGTAATAGACGAATGAAGCCACTGGAAGATCACACACAACCGAAGTCACCAAGTACAAGAAACCGGATCAGCAATGAAAGTGAAGGCTGTGAAGCCGTCAAGCAGCTATCAGCTGGCGCTACCCGAAGATGTTTGTGAACAATCGGAGGAGCACGTGTCCAGCTTCTGGCTAGATGGGAAGCCTTTGCTGCTTCAGCTTTCGAGCTATATTCGCGAGAAAGGACGGCAGGTAGGGGCACGAGCTCGTCTGAAGGAACGCATTGCGAAACACGCACAAAGATGGAACACGTGGGAAGCGAAGATTTACCTTGATTCCGCAGTCGATCAGGCGACCGCGGAGTTCACCGATAAGAACGGTGTTCTTTGGGTGCATTCGTACCTCGTGTGGCCGCACTTGACCATCTACGCGACGATCTCAGGTCCAGAAGAACTCGTCAGGGACAACGACAACTGGGCTGTTCAGGCATTGAAGACCGTAAACCTTGTTACCCACTGATCTGCGCGTGATACGAGAATCGCGTGCATATGGGGCGGCAGACCCGCCTTTACGTTTTTTTTCTAAGGTGGGAACCGGCAATGCACTTCCGAGTTTGACCTCGTTTCCCGCATGGTTTATCTAGATTCAGCCGCATAATCGAAAAGCGTCCCCTGTCAATAAGTCATTTGTTATTAAGATTTTGGCGGGCTGGCCCACCTTTACGTTTTTTTGTAAAGGTGGGGACTAGCGATGCACTTCCGAGTTTGACCTCGTTTCCCGCATCCGTTATATCTAGATTCAGCGGCATAATCGAAAAGCGGTCCCTGTCAATAAGTCATTTGTTATTAAGATTTTACGTGTAAGCCCCTTGTCTTTATAGATTTGGAGTTTCTTCAGCTGCTAAATCTATGATTCCAATAGATCGACCCAAGGGGGGAGGGTACCTCGCAGCCGATGTTTACCGAATTCCGACCTGGCCGCGTACGCTCTCGATCAACTTCTGGGAATCGTAGCCGATGCCGGCTTTGAAGACGGTCTCGACGTTCTCGATCTCGTCAATTTGTTTTGAGGGATCGCCTTTGATCAAAACTAGATCGGCCTGTTTACCAGGAGCAATGGTTCCGATTCGATCTTGCTGGCCGAGATATGTAGCGCCATTTTGCGTGCCGATCTGAATTGCTTGCACTGGAGTGAAGCCCGCTTCGACGAGTAACTCTATTTCGCGCTGGTCGCCGAAGCCGGGTAGCACGCCGCCGTTTCCAGTTGGATCGGGACCGGCAAGCAGCAAGCCTCCCGCCTTAACGAATGCAACCTCAAAATCCATCTCTTTACGCATCAGGACTGTCATGGGAGAATCCAAAGCGACTCTTGCACGCGCGGTCAAGTAGCTGTGCGCTGATTCCGCGGACATCGCGTCCAATGTGCGTGCCTGCAATTTCGGTCGTCCCGGCACTGAAGCCTCAAACACGGGCAGCGTCGAAGTCACCGCGACGTGGTGGGACACGAGATTGTGGATCAGTTCCTGCACCTGCGTTCCTTTGACGTCCTGTTTGGCCCAACTGCTGCTGCCACCCGCTGGACAAACGTCCGGCTTCTTGTCCGCTACGAATTCGGTGTCGGTAAAGACGGGCCCATGCTCGAAGTCGTCGATTCCGAGAGCTATCGCTTCTGGCCAGGTCACGGAGCACAGATGCCCAGTCAACTTCAGCTTGTGCGCATGGGCCTGCTGAATCGCTGCTCCCAAGTCTTCGCGCGTGATGTTCATGTAGGCTTTGTAGGAGGTCATGCCTTCTGCCGCCCAGTAGTCCACCATGCGCTTCGCATCGTCCGGTCCGGTCAGTTCGTGCATCTGCGCAAATCGCGTTGGCGCACCTTCAAGATATGGAGCTGTCGCATCCATGTTGGGTCCCGGCATCAAGTTCGCGTCGATCCGGTTCTTGACCTTCAAGTCGGTATAAGGTTCGACACTTCCGGTCGTGCGCATCGTGGTCACCCCAGCCGCGAGATAAAGTCGCGGCGCCGTGTAGGGGATCTCGGCAACGACCAATCCCGGTTCGCCAACCTTTCCATCGACAACTTGCACTGAGTACGAATCGGCGTAGTAGAGATGGTCGTGCATCCCGACCAGACCAGGGATGACGGTGTAGCCGGAGCGGTCCATCCTTCGCGCACCTTGCGGGATTTGAGCGGACGCATCCGGGCCGATGAATTGTATTTTGCCATTCGCGATCACGACCGCCTGGTCTTCCTTCGCTGGCGCACCCGTTCCGTCGATGATTCGGACATGGTCGAGAACGAAGACCGGTGTATCAACGGTTATGAAATCCGCGACGCCACTGGCTTTATGGGTCTGGGCGACTGTGGCCGCAGCGATAAGCAACGACACAAATAAAAAGAAGCGACGCATTTCATATACCTCGCGAAGAGGATCTGCTGGTCCTCCAATTTAAATGTTCTCACCAAGTCACCCAAATTCCAAAGACGAGGAATCGCCGACTTTTCGCGTATTTTGCAGCGCCGTCATTTGGAGGCAGAAATTCTTCCTAAAAATCCGCGTGCAGGAGTGCCCGCGCCACACGGGCTGGGTTCCGTTACAATTTGAATTCTTATGGACTATCTTCTTAAGACCGAGCCTTCTGTTTATTCCTTTGCCAATCTGCAACGGGAAAAAGAAACTGTTTGGGATGGCGTGACGAATCCCGTCGCTGTGAAGCATCTTCGCGAGATGAAGCCGGGAGATCGCCTCGTTATTTATCACACCGGGGATGAGAAGAGTGCGGTGGGGACGGCATCGGTTATTTCGGTGAACACTTCCGACGCGAAAAATCCGCAAGTGAAGATCAAGGTCGGCGATCCCCTCAGCAAATCAGTGACGCTGGCGGAAATGAAAGCCGACAAACTCTTCGCGGACTCGCCGTTGGTTAGGCAAGGACGATTGAGCGTGGTGCCGCTGACGAAAGAGCAGTGGAAGTTTCTGGGGGCATGACAGCACGGTTCTAGTTCGACATGTTATGCCGCCTTCGTTGACTTGCTCCGCGCATCCTCCTACCATACGGCGACCGCATGATTGGCCAGACTATCTCGCACTATCGCATCGTCGAGAAACTCGGCGGCGGTGGCATGGGTGTCGTCTATAAAGCTGAGGACACGGAGCTTGGCCGCTTCGTCGCTCTCAAGTTCCTCCCCGATGAACTGTCGCGGGATCCGCAGGCGCTAGAACGGTTTCGCCGGGAGGCACGCGCGGCTTCTGCTCTGAACCATCCCAACATTTGCACTATCTACGAAATCGGCAAGCACGGAGAGCAGTCGTTCATCGCCATGGAGTTTCTAGATGGCGTGACGCTGAAACATCTCATCGCGGGAAGGCCTTTAGATAACGAAACTGTCCTGCCGCTTGCAATTGAGATTGCCGACGGCTTGGATGCGGCGCACTCCCAGGGCATCGTCCATCGCGACATCAAGCCGGCCAATATTTTTGTCACTAAGCGTGAGCACGCCAAGATTCTGGACTTCGGTCTGGCCAAGGTTACGCCTTCCAGTTCTTCGACTTCATCGGCCAACACAATGACGATGACGATCGACGACCAGCACCTAACCAGCCCTGGATCGGCGCTTGGCACCATCGCTTATATGTCCCCGGAGCAGGCGCGCGGCAAAGAACTCGATGCTCGCAGCGATTTATTCTCGTTCGGAGCTGTGCTGTACGAGATGGTGACGGGCACTCTCCCGTTTCAAGCGGGGAGTTCCGCGGAGATATTCAAAGCCATCCTCGATACTGCGCCCGTCTCCGCCGTGCGGCTGAATCCCAGATTGTCCGCTGAACTGGAACGCATCGTCAATAAGGCCTTGGAGAAGGATCGCAACCTGCGCTATCAGAGTGCTGCGGAGATGAGAGCCGACCTGCAACGGCTCAAGCGGGACACGGAATCAGGACGTTCGGCCTCCACAAACACCCCAGCGAGTTCTGAAATTTCATCCGCAACGGCCGCCGACGTTATGTCATCCGCGGCCGTGTCCAAGACGTCGCCACCTGCGTGGAAAACCTGGACTACCGCAATTGGCGGCATCGCTCTTCTCGTCATTGCGGCGATCGTCTATCTTCAGTCACGCCCTCTGCCTCCGCCCAAAGTGTCCGGCTACGTTCCGGTCACTCACGACGGGATTCCAAAGATTCTTTTCGGGACCGACGGGGCGCGGCTCTACTTTAACGAATACAGAGCAGGCCGTATCGCCCAGGTTGCCAGTTCTGGCGGGGAAGTGGCTCCCGTGGACACCCCCGCGCCGACTATGACGTTGCTTGCGGTTTCTCCCGACGGGGGAACGTTGCTGGTAGCGGACGAGGTCGGCCAGACAGCTTTCCGCGGACCGTTGTGGGCGTTGCCTGTGCTCGGCGGATCCCCCCGCAGGCTTGGCGACGCAGCTGGACAGGCCGCTGCTTGGTCTCCCGATGGTCAGAAGATTGTTTACGCAGATGGCCGAGACTTTTTTTTGGCAAACAGCGATGGCTCCGAACCTCGTAAGCTTTACTCTGGACCCGATCAGGTTACCGATTTAGCTTGGTCGCCGGATGGGTCGGTGATTCGATTCTCAGTTGGAGATATAACTGGGCCTCGCAGCGCACAGTGGCAGGTTCCCGTCACTGGAAAAGATCCCCTTCCTTTGCTGCCCGGTTGGAATTCTCCTTCCAGCGATTGTTGCGGCCGATGGACTCCCGACGGCAAATATTTTGTTTTCCCGTCGAAAGGCGTTATCTGGGGGCGCGCGGAGAAGGGCAGTTTGTTCGGAAAAGCCAACAGCCAACCCTTTCAGTTGACCTCTGGGCCCATGTCTTTCTACTCGCCACTGCCCAGCAAGGATGGCAAAAAGCTCTTCGTGGTCGGTGCACTGGCGCGCGGGGAACTGTCTCGCTACGACGCCAAGTCGGCTCAGTTCGCTCCGTTCCTCTCCGGAATTTCAGCGGACAGCGTCAGTTTCTCGAGAGATGGACAATGGGTGGCCTATGTCAGCTTCCCGGAAGGCACGCTCTGGAGAAGCAAAGCGGACGGTAGCCAACGAATTCAGCTCACCTACCCGCCGCTTACTCCTTTGCTCCCCAGCTGGTCGCCCGATGGACGAGAGGTCGTATTCTATGCTTTGTCACCCGGCAAGAAGACGAAGATGTACTTGGTTGCGAGCGAGGGCGGAACGCCGCGCGAAATCATTCCTGAAGATCCGCAAGAGGAGTGGGATCCCACTTGGTCGGCCGACGGAACCAAAATTGCCTTCGGCCACGGTCCATCGGATCCCAACTCTATTATCCGGATCTTCGATCTTAAGACTAATCAAGTTTCCACGCTGCCGGATTCAAAGGGTTTTTTCTCTTCCCGCTGGTCACCGGATGGACGCTATCTCGTCGCCATGCCGTCCGCATCCCGCAGCCTCATGCTTTTCGATTTTGGTACCCAGAAATGGGGCGAGCTCGCGCACATAACCTGTGGTTTTCCCAACTGGTCGAAGAACGGCGACTACGTTTACTTCTTGCATGAGGAGAACCAGCCGGCAGTGATGCGCATACGTATTCGCGACCGTAAGATCGAGAAGGTGGCTGACCTGAAAAACTTCCGGCAAACTGGTTTTTGGACGGTCTGGCTGGGTATGGCCCCCGACGATTCGCCGCTGCTGCTTCGCGACACCGGCACCCAGGAGATCTACGCCCTGGATTGGCAAGCCCAGTATCGCCGCTGAGCTGGTAATTGTGTCGTGTCGATTGGCCCGGTTTTCCTGTCGAAATGCCGATTACCGGTCACAAACACGGCGACGACAGTTTTGTGTAGAAAGTGCTTGGACAGGTTCTGCAGCTTTCGTTGACTTGCCCTCGCCTCCCGCCTACGATACTGGCGAACGATGATCGGCCAGACCATCTCGCACTATCGCATCGTTGAGAAACTTGGTGGCGGCGGGATGGGCGTGGTTTACAAGGCGGAAGACACGCGGCTGCATCGTTTCGTCGCCCTCAAGTTTCTGCCGGAAGAGTTTGCCCGCGATCCCCAGGCCCTCGCTCGATTTCAACGCGAAGCGCAGGCCGCTTCGGCGCTGAACCATCCCAACATCTGCACCATTTACGACATCGGCGAGCAGGATGGGCAAGCTTTCATCGCCATGGAGTTTCTGGATGGCGTGACGCTGAAGTATCTCATCGCGGGAAGGCCTTTAGAGATCCCAACTGTTCTCTCGCTTGCCATTGAGATTGCCGACGGGTTAGATGCCGCACACTCACATGGCATCGTTCATCGCGACATCAAGCCGGCCAACATTTTCGTCACCAAGCGTGAGCACGCCAAGATTCTGGATTTCGGGCTGGCCAAGGTCGCGCCTTCCAGTTCTTCCGCCGCATCGGCGAACATGAGCGCGCCGACTGTGACCGCTTCGATCGACGAGCAGCATCTGACCAGCCCTGGATCCGCTCTCGGCACCATCGCCTACATGTCCCCGGAGCAGGCTCGCGGCAAAGAACTGGACGCCCGCAGCGATTTGTTTTCATTCGGGGCCGTGCTCTACGAGATGTCGACCGGCGCGCTTCCGTTTCGTGCCGGTAGTTCCGCGGAGATGTTTAAAGCCATCCTGGATGCAACGCCAGTTCCCGCGGTGCGACTGAACCCTGCAGTCCCCGCCGAACTGGAACGCATCATCAATAAGGCCTTAGAGAAAGACCGCAACCTTCGCTGTCAGAGTGCTGCGGAGATGCGGGCCGATCTACGACGGCTGAAACGTGACACGGATTCAGGACGCTCCCCCGCCACACCTTCTGGGGCGGATTCTGAAGTTTCCGCGGACGCAGCATCTGCGGTCGTCCCCAAGACCTCGCGACCGGGGTGGAAAACCTGGACGGCCGCAATCGGCGGCTTAGCTCTTCTAGTCGTTGCGGCGATCGTCTATCTTCAATCTCGCCCGGTTCCTCAGCCGAGAGTCTCCGGCTACGTTCCGGTCACTCACGACGGGAACCCAAAATTCCTTCTCGGGACGGACGGCGCGCGGCTCTACTTCGAGGAATCGAGTTTTTGTTTTTCAGTCGAAAGGCAATATCTGGGCCCGCGCGGAAAAGGGCAGTTGGTTTGCAAAAGCCAACAACCAACCGTTCCAGTTAACCTCTGGGCCCATGAGTTTCTCCTCGCCACTGCCCAGCAAAGATGGCAAAAAGCTCTTCGTGGTGGGGGCACTGGCTCGCGGGGAACTATCTCGCTACGACGCCAAGTCCGCTCAGTTCGCTCCGTTCCTCTCCGGAATTTCCGCGGACAGCGTCAGCTTCTCGAAAGACGGACAGTGGGTGGCCTTCGTCAGTGTTCCGGACGGAATACTATGGAGAAGCAAACTGGACGGCAGCCAGCGAATTCAGCTGACATACCCGCCGCTCACTCCGTTATTGCCCAATTGGTCGCCCGATGGACAGCTGATCGTTTTCTCTGCCACGACACCCGGCAAAAAGACCAAGATATATACGGTTTCGCCCAGTGGGGGAACGCCGCGCGAAATCATTCCTGAAAACTCGCAGGATGAGTGGGACCCTACCTGGTCGGCTGATGGAACCGAGATTGCCTTCGGCGGTACAGCGGATTCCAACTCTGGTATCCAGGTCTTCGATCTTAAAACCAATCAGGTTTCAACGCTGCCCGGCTCAAAGGATTTATTCTCGCCCCGCTGGTCGCCCGATGGACGCTACGTCGTCGCGCTGTCTTCCTCAACTCGCGGCGTGATGCTTTTCGATTTTGGCACTCAAAAGTGGCAGGAACTCGCGAAGATAAGTCTCGGTTTCCCCAACTGGTCGAAGAACAGCGACTACCTTTACTTCTTGCACTTTGAGAATCAGCCATCGGTAATGCGCGTTCACATTCGCGACCGGAAGATCGAAAGCGTCACTGATCTGAAGAACTTCCGCGAAACCGGCTTGTTTGGCGACTGGCTCGGTTTAGCTCCCGACGATTCGCCGCTGCTGCTTCGCGATACCGGCACCCAGGAAATCTACGCCCTCGATTGGCAAGCCGAGTAGTGCATTCTAAAAAGAGGGCGCGGACAACTTCGTCCGCGCCACCCCGGGTTCCTCTATGGCACACCGGCACAGGCATGATAGACGTTCGAGTATTCGAACTGAATTTTGTAGGTGTGGCCGTTGAGAACAGAAATGGGATCAGGGCCAAAGATTACACACTCATCTGCGATCTCTGCTCCGTTCTCATCCAATGACGCCTCGGAGAACCACGCGTTCAGGTCAGGGTCTGTAATTGCTTCGATCAATTCGTGGGACAACGTGTTGTTGGTTGAGTCCGCCTTTGCGCCGTTGGGGAACGGTTTAATCTCAGCGCATCCACGAACGTCCTGGTAGGGCTCGATGCTAAAGATAACGTGCCCGATGTCAGCGAAGTCTACGTACCCGTGATAGGCGCAGAACACGAAGGACGCCGGGTTATCCGGGGAGTAGCACTCGTTGGTTTGGTCGAAGCAGGTATCAACACCCTTTGGTAGAAACACGTGGTAGATGTGGCCGTAGCCGGTCCCAAGCTGCGCCGCTCCCGCATGGATAATTGCGGCAAGATCGTTTTCTCCGAGGGTATTCCCGAAGATGGTCTCGTTGATAGTGGCGCTGGCGCCGGCGGTATAGCGGTTGTTGGTTGTGACGTTAATGTACTGATCTACGACATGGATAAAGTTACTTGCGCCAAGGTTCTGTAGAAATGATACGGGGTTTCCCCAACAAGTCGAAGGGCAGTCCACAAACAGGGCGTGAGATTGAACGCCAGTCAACACCGGTCCGCCGAAGAAGGAGAGGTCGGCGGGGTAAAATCCCGGCGAGGGAACTGCAGGAATGGTAGCTGCAGCGTTGGGCGATGCCATTGCCTTCATCTTTGGGCGGGGCGACGAAAAGATCTTTCGTGGCGCCGACTGCCCTGCGGTTGTACGCGCGGGAAAGGCTTGATAGATAAAGTGCGAATTGCCAGCAACGGCGGTGACATCGCCAGATGTAACGGACAGAGCGATTTGTTCTGCCGCATCGGTGGTCTGCGCGTGCATCGCTGTTGAAAGCGAAAATAAAACTGACGCCAGAACCATAATCAAGCGAATTGGGATTGGGTGCATGCGGGATGTCAAATTTTCCATGGAAATTAACCTCGTTTTAATTCCTGGCACCTTGCCTGCTGAGACGCACTTCTGGGAAAGATATACCCGTCTAGTATTTGTGCAGGTAGGCTTGGACAGGTATACGAAACTCTACAACCCGTAAAGAATCTGTCAAGGATGAAAGACTTTGCGGCATCGCAAACCCGGTTTCGGCGCCCGTTCACGGGACTCCGATATTGGTAAGATAAGACAGGTCCGTTATGCTTTACGCCGCGTTGAAAGCCTTTGTCGGCATACACCCCGTGCCCTCTGAGATTTTGGTGCACTCTCTTCGAGATTCGCGATGAACATCAAGGGAAAAGCATCTGTTGTTTTGATCTCGTTGCTGTTGACGATCTGGGCGGCGGTCGTGCTCGCGCGGCCGCAAAAGCCGAACGAGATTCTCCTGTCGACGGAAAATGCCTACAATCCGGTCCCGAGCCCTGACGGAAAATACATCGCGTATGTCCGCACAGGGTGGGGCAGGGAGGGCGGGAGCGGCGGGTTCGGTCGATCAAACCTTGTTTCACAGGTGGCTATCATCGATGGGAACGGAATTGCAGCGTCGAACTTTCTCGCTGATGCGTTCTTATCTGGGTGGACATCAGACGGTGCTGAGACAGTTTGCTATCGGGATGGTGAGTACTCTTTGGTTTCGAGAGAAGGTAACCGTTCCAGCAAGGGGCGGTTCCCCGCCGCGACGAACGTCATGGGTACGCAGAGAGTGTCGTATCTGCCTCACTGGGGAAAGACCGTTTGGAGCAGGCAGAGTGGATTCCAGACTGTGCTCGAAACTCCTTCTGGCATGCTCGCACAACAAGATGGCTGGCAAGGTGACCTGATTGCTCCCTCTCCGGACGGAAAATACGTTGCTATCACAGGCGGCTGGCCGCAGTCCCATCTCTGGGTGTATGACATCGATCGAAGCCATTGGGCTGACTTGGGTGAGGCTAGCATCCACCCTGACCGTGACTGGGACTACATAAAGCCGAGCTGGAATCCATGGTTCGCGAACAGTTCGCGACTGGCTTATTTCACTCACGATAATTCAGTCCTCTCTATTAGCGATCCTGATGGTAAGCAGCGAACGGACGTTCAAATCGACGGCATGGCAGGGCTTGCTGCATCGTCGCCTGACAGTCAGTCACTTGCCTACGTGACATTTAGGCCTCGCCCTCGAAAAGAACGATCAGACCTACTGTTTTGGGGAGGGACGCGCGTTTGGGTGATTTCTCTAACGGGTAAAGGTGAGCCGCGTCCCGTAACGACGACGAGCCGGGACGAAACCTACGATTTGCGATGGCTGGACGGTCACACTCTTGTCTTCGATCGAGTGGCTGACGTTCCTTTTTACAGGCAGGCGCGCCTCTGGAAGGTAGATCTCCGACGTTGACGCAGCTCGTCTCATTTCAGAGGCCGCTGGGTTAGACTGAAGCAGTCGACCATCGCGTCGCAGAAATCATGAAACATGGAGCAGCCATAGTTCTCTTGCTAAACGCATGCCTCGCGTCAGCTACAAACGGCAGGATCAGCGGAACGGTGGTGGATGAATACGGCAATCCGGTGCCGCAAGCGATCGTCGAAGCGGATCCGGCGAACACAGAACTGGTTCAGACGATCTCGGTCTCGAAGGCGATTGCCGACGCGAATGGGTGGTTTGAACTTCGAGTAGATACGGGACGCGGACCTGACGGAAGGCCCTGGCTTGTGGAAGGCCCTGGCTTGTATATCCGATAAATCCGAGAAGCAATCTCTCTTGGAGCCTGATCGATGGCCGCCAAGGCAACAGCCATGGGGCGGAAGTTAAGCTCACACCCCAGGCTGCCGACGCGACAGTTCAACTGCGACTTGACCGCAACTTTGGTTTGCTGAAGGGGCAAGTCACTGATGCGGTGACTGGCGTTCCTTTACGGCCAAAATTTGAGCTGTCATGGGCTTCGTCTCCAATCACCTTAATACATGAATCTACGCTGAGCCTTTACCGCATTTCGCTTCCCGCTAACATCGAGATAACCGTCCAGGTCACTTCCCCCGGTTACAAGCAATGGTCGTACCCCCGCACAATTAGAGTCAGATCTCGGCAAGAAATAACACTCGACATACAGATGGAACCAGAGACAAACGCTGCAATAGCCAAACCGTAAACTCCGCACGGCAGTACTAACTCCGTACCAATTTGGGGAATTGTCTAACATAGAGGCGATGTTGGACGGGCGATGCCATTGGTAACGTGATTTCCATTCCTATCCGAGCAACAATGCCGTTTGATGGCCAAGAAACGAGGAAGCCCCAAAAGCCTGGGCTTACTGCAAAGTGATACTGATCCCTCTAGCTATTCCTAGTACCGGGCTGCTGGGTTCGATTACGTTTGGGGCACGAATTGCTCAGGCGATGGAGGAGTAATGATCTCTTTGATGGACCGCATCGCTGGCGTTCATTTCGGAAAAGAGCCGAGTGGAAGGCTGGTTTTTATTCCGTTTACTCGCAGGGGGAAGTGTTACTTCGTTGATTCGAAAGCTGACGAAGAAAAAGTCAGAGCATTCGTCAACATGTACCGGATTCCCAATACAGTGATTTCTCTCCTGATGTGTCCAATCGTCATGGTTCCGGCTTTTTCTGGCTGAGCTTTGTGGCGGTGACACTAATGCTCTGGCTTGTATACAGGGCAACGGTTCCGGGCTTGACCGCCTCGCTGAGCGAGGTCCCACCTGAAATTAAAGCCCGACTAGTTGCGACAACTCAACAACGAGGTCGACGGCGTGCGGCGCTGGTGTGCCTCGTCGCAGGTCTGATCCTGTTAGGGTTCGCTCTCGTCGTATTGACCGGACATCGCCCTTGCGGAATCGGAACGAATTCCGACAACTCACACATTGCATCGGGCTGATAACGGCGAACCTTCTACGACAAAATCTGCGCGGTTTGAACCGGCAGGCTTGCGGCTTCCCATGCTGCGAGGCCGCCGGCAATTTCGCTGACGGAATCAAATCCCCTGCGTTGCAACAAGCTTGTGGCGATGGCAGAGCGATAGCCACCCGCGCAATAGACCAGTAAAGGCCGATCTTTCGGAAGCTTTTCCAGATTGTCCGATAGATGGTTGAGCGGGAAACTCAAACTTCCAGCGATATGCTTGCGGTCACGCTCGCTCGGCGCGCGAACGTCGATGGCTAGCGGCGGCTGACTCGATGACAGGAGTTCCGCGGCAAACGGTGCGCTGAGGCGCTCAGTGGAGGCGACTAGCTCCGGCCGCGAGGTGAGGCTGTTCAATCCATCCTTCAAGTATCCGGCGATGTGGTCGAAGCCGATGCGTCCGAGGCGAAGAGCGGATTCGCTCTCCCGGCCCGGGTCCGCGATGATCACGATCGGATGATTTCGATCGAGCACGGTTCCGGCCCAGGTCGCGTACTGACCGGCGAGGCCGATGTTAATACTGCTCACAAGATGCGCCGCGGCAAATTCTGCAGGATCGCGTGTATCGAGGATCTGCGCGCCGATCTCTTGTAATGCGAGCACCTGGTCGAGCGTCATCGGATTCACGCGTTCCAGCGTTTGATCCAGGGTCGGCCGCTCTTCACTATTCAGCACGGCGTCATACACAAAGTAAGCCGGAGCCTCCGGCTGATCGGCCGTTACCACACGAATAAATGCTTCTTTGCTCATGGGCTGAAGCGCGTAGTTCGATCGCCGCTGCTCTCCCATGGTGGATACTGTCTCCTTGCTGATTGCTTTCCCGCACAACGAACCCGCTCCGTGAGCGGGATACACCAGGCTCTCGTCGGGCAGCCCCAACAGCTTCGCGTGCAACGAATCGAAGAGCATGCCGCCAAGGTCATTGGCCGACCATCCTAAGGATGCGCGCAGATCGGGGCGCCCTACGTCGCCAATAAATAGAGTGTCTCCCGTGTGCACGGAATGAGGTTGCGTATCGCTGGTATTCAGGTCGTAAACCACAATGGAGATAGATTCCGGAGTATGGCCTGGCGTTTCGAGCGCCTTCAGGCGGATGCGTCCAAATTCGAGAGTGTCGCCATCGCGAAGAGGAACGAACGCATATCCCGCTTTCGCCGCAGCGCCCAGATAGATTTTTGCGTCCTCGCGATCACGCAGCTCCAAATGTCCGGCGACAAAGTCGGCGTGGAGATGCGTCAGGAACACGTGCCTGATCTTGAGCGCATGCTTGGTAGCAAACGCAATGTATTGGTCTGTATCGCGTTGCGGATCAACGACGGCTGCCGTTCCTGTCTCCTCATCTCCGATAATGTAGGAAGCGTGTGCGAGGCAGGGCAGATAGAATTGCTTGAGGATCAACACACCGTACATTTCCTACAGCAGCGAGTCAACTTGCATCGCCAGCAACTACCGTATACAAAGACCGAAGCCTGGGAAGGAATCACGACCGTTTGCAAAAGAGAAATTCCGCCCGTTTATTGGACTCGTCTCATAGAGTCGGTGACATTTGAGTTTTACGTCGCGCGACTCGATTCCTAACCCAAATCGAATTTCAGAATTACTTGCTCTCTACCACCTGAAGTTGATCGTCCACAGAAAACACATTGGGCACGGACTTGGCCTGAATCTCGGCGACTTGTTTGTCCGTTTGTCTGTCGACAACCCCAGTTAGGGTAACGTGGCCACCTTTCACAATTATGTGAATTGGAGGCACTGCCATCAACGCGTACCGATTCAGCGTGGGGTAGCTGTAGATGGCCCGATAAATTTGACGCCGGATCCCGTCATCCATCGGCGAGGGAGGCAGCACCTCGATCTGATTGACCACGCTACGGACGCCTTCGACATTTTTTACTGCGGCTTCCGCATCCGATTTTGTACTTGGCCTCACGACTTGTCCCAGTAGAGTCACTGTCCCATCAGGTGACGCCTTGTACGCGAGGTTATCGAAGACTCCATAATAGGGAAGAAGCACTAGCTCGTGATGCACTTCCTTGATGATTCGCTGCAACGCCCGCTGATCCAATTGCTCATTTTCGGCGGGTGCCGCCCATAGCATTTGTCCGCTCGAAACTAGTGCCAAAACTAGCGCCAGAACAATTTTCTTCATTGTCAGCTCTCTTTCTAAAGTCTTAAATCCTTTAATGTTGACGGAGCCCGAGTCAAGTAAAGAACTTAGCCGATTGACGGACAATACAGGAATGCGGGTAGTAAATCGAGAATCTAGCTTTAGCTCAAAGGCGGAGGACGGCATAAGACTTTCGCCGTCCTCAAAGGGGATCCTTAGAACAGCTAAGCCGCTTGGCGGTGTATTGCGCTTCGAACCTTGTTTTTTGTAGGCTCATCGATCGTCATATTGTGTGCTTCACGCCCATGCTTCTCAATTTTCGGCATGATTTCCGCTTCACTATTTCCGCTGACCGTCCAGTCGCAGTTTTTTGGACCGACATCCGAGCATTGGAAGTTCACTTTTCCGTGAGAACCGGTTCCACGATCACCAACGGTGTTTGGATTGGAATTCATGTTTCCTCCTGCAAATATTCTCCGTCGGGTGAATGGAGGGTTCAATACCTTGATGTCCTTAATGGCCGCTAGGTACGCGAGATAAATGCCTTGGCCTCAGAGAGTTATGGCCTGAGATTTGCATTATTTCTGCTGAACAGGCACCGGATCGACCGTACCTTTCCAATGGTGATTGACGCCGGCAAATACCAGTGAAAGTACGATGATCGCGCCTCCAATAACCAGAATTACAGGTGTTCCACGGCAGCCCGGGCTTAGCATTTATTTCCCTCCGATTAGGTCCATCCCATTCAATTACGAACTGGCCGCGCGGTTGCTTGAGAGTAAGATGCTTTCTCTTAGTGAAGGGGACATTAAGACTGTCTTAAGACTTTCATATTTTTATAACCGTAATTGCTCTCTGCTCGGGGACAGCCTTAACGAGCCTGTGAATGTGTGAAAACGATATCTTTAGAGAGCAAATCGAATGGATGAGCCATACACCTACGAAGCTATCGCCAAGATGATCGATCACTCGTTGCTGAGTCCGGCCCTTACTGTTGCGGAACTCGAAGAGGGCTGCGGCCTTGCGGTGCGATATAACGTTGCCAGCGTCTGCATCATGCCCTACCACATTCGTCGATGCGCAGAATTGCTCGGCGCTAGCACCGTGCAACCCAGCACAACGGTTGGCTTCCCACACGGAGGCCACGCTACTTCTATAAAGCTGGCAGAAGTCGAACAGGCCATCGAGGATGGGGCGACTGAATTGGATGTGGTAATAAACATCAGTCAAGCTCGCAGCGGGAATTGGGTATACGTCGCGAGCGAGATTCAGCAGCTCACAGAGACTTGCCACGCCAGCGGGGCCATGATCAAAGTAATCTTTGAAAACGCCTACCATGACGACGCGGCCAAGATACGCCTCTGTGAAATTTGCGGAGATGCCCGCGTCGACTGGGTAAAAACCTCGACTGGCTATGCGGCGACTGGTGCAACCATAGAAGACCTGAAACTAATGAGGAAACATTCACCGCCGCATGTCCAGGTAAAGGCCGCCGGCGGGGTTAGGGATTTAGATACTCTTCTGACGATCAAGGAAATCGGAGTGACTCGTGTGGGAGCGACACGAACGGCCGCCATTCTTGACGAATGCCGATGCCGGATTGACATGAAAAACAAATGAAAGAAGGTTTTAGAAGCCATCCAAAGGCCTGATTTGCAAAGGTTCCTAGCTGAGTTCCTACCTTAAGCCTTATGAACTTTTTATGCTTTCATTATTCCCAATGCAGGTATCCTGACCATGTTCGTTCTAATTCGCCAAATTCATGACCTCACTTCGCGCTGGTGACGAACTCGACGGATATCGCATAGACAGCGTTGCCGCCCGTAGCGGCATGGCGTCCATTTTTCGCGCCACGGATTTGCGTACCGGGCTTCCTGTTGCCATCAAAGTGCCTCATCCGGAGATGGAAGGCGACCCCGTCTTCTTTGACCGCTTTCACCGGGAACAGGACATCGGAAGAAAACTAGAGCATCCCGGAGTGATGAAAGTCTTCCCCGAAAACGGGCACAGCCAACTTTACATGGTGATGGAGTGGGTGGACGGTCGGCTTCTGCGACAGCTGCTGAATGAGCAGAAGAAGCTTCCGCCGGAGCGCGCAACGCGGATCGCCTTAGGAATTGCGAACGCTCTCGATTACATACATTCGCACGGAATTGTGCATCGCGACCTGAAGCCGGAAAACATCATGATCGACGCGAACGACAACATTAAGCTGATCGATTTCGGGATCGCTGCCGATGTTGCCGCACGGCGTCTGACGTTCGCCAAATTTTCCCAGACTATGGGAACTCCTGACTACATTTCTCCAGAGCAGGTTAAAGGAAAGCGCGGCGACGCTCGAAGCGACATCTTCGCGCTGGGGGTCATGCTTTATGAAATGCTAACCGGAAAAGTGCCTTTTACCGGCTCGAACGCGTTTCTCATCATGAATGACCGGCTGTTAAATAACCCCATTCCGCCGCGAGAAATTGATCCCAGCATCTCGCCGCAGTTACAGGAAATCATTTACCGCGCCCTGGAACGCGAACCCGCCAAGCGGTACGCAACGGCGAAAGAAATGATTTTGGATCTGGAGCATCAGGACCAGGTCGGCGTGGCAGAGCGCCTAGAATTGCGTGAATGGAAAACTCGCCGCACGCCGTACGCTAAAAAAATTCTTTTCTATGTGACGCTGTTTCTGATTCCGATCGTAATCTTCGGATTGCTGCTCTGGGCAGCGCGCCACTAATTTCTCTACCGCTGAATGAATTCATCCGAATGCGTTACGAAATCCGGATAAGCGTCTGCTCCTAATTCATGCAGGTCCATGCCCTGCCGCTCGCCCTCGATGTCAACCCTTTGCGGATAGACTCGATTCAAAAGCCAATTAAGGCCATAGGTCATAGGCAGCACAAAGCCGATGAGGGTGGCGATGCCAATCAATTGAGCAAGCCATTGTCCAAAATCTGTTCCCGGAAACGATCCTGAAGGAAAGTGCGCCACTATGCCCACAATCAGAACTCCCCAAATTCCCGACAAGGCGTGGACGGAAATCGAGCCACCCGGATCGTCCACTTTCAGTTCGAACTCAAGCCACTCCACCGAGAAGGTAACCAGAGCGGCAGCGACTATTCCAATAAGAACCGCAGCCGCCGGTTTGATGAAAGCACAAGCAGCGCTGCTGGCAACCAATCCGCCGATCCATCCATTGACTGTGAGCGAAGCGTCAGGTTTGCCGAATCGTACTTGCGTGATAGCGGCAGCGGTGAGACCAGCCGATGCCCCAGCCAGCACCGTATTTAGGGTTACGAGGAGACATCTTGATGCTTCGCCATGCGCGAACAGGATTGTTCCCGCCGAGTTGAGTCCGCACCACCCCACCGTTGCCAGGCAGCATCCCAAAGCCACCAGAACGGCATTGTGTCCCGGCACCGCAGCGGGCATTCCTTCAGCAGAATACTTTCCGCGTCGCGGACCGAGTATCCATGCGAGCGACAGTGCTGTGAGGCCGCCAACAACTTGTATGGAACTGGAACCGCCGGCATCAACAAAGCCGTGGCCTAAGCCGTAGTTAAGACCAAGCTGCGAGAGCCATCCTCCGCCCCAGATCCAGTTCGCAAAAAGCGGGTAGGTCAATCCCGCCAACAGCGACGTTGAAACGCAGATTGCGCCCAGCCTCCAGCGATCGGTCCCGGCCCCGAGCGGAATGATAGCGGCGAGTCCGACGCTGAAAATCTGCAACAAAGCGACTAGCGAAGAAAGAGAGCCATCGAATTGGAATCCGCGCATGAAGAATGGCTCGGCGGAGATCCAACTCCAGGCTTTGCCCCCCAAGTTGATCGTATGTTCAGGCCCGCCGGCGAATCCCTGCAATGAAAATCCGATGACAAAGTAAACCAGAGCAGCGACTGCGACCGCTATCAGAGAAGCCATCATCGAATGTGCCGCACTGCGCGATCTGCCGAGCCCAGTATTGATCAATGCAAGCCCGACGATGCCGAACGGTACGAGAAGAATCAGAACAAAGCAAAGCGCTGACGCCGTTTCAGACAGTATGGGGCTGATTGCGGCCGCAGGGGGAGGATGATTCAAGCTCGATCCTCCCGAGTTGGCAGATGGGAACGAGCCACGAGAATCATCCCGACAATTTCGACACCAATGCCCGCTATCACAAAACCCGTCATCACCGGAGCCGATCCCAAGAGCGCCAAAGCGGCCACGACCAGCGCCCACCCAGACAACAGCAAAAGTAAACCGGCGATTTTCACGAAGTGCCTCCGCGCAAGCTCTCAAGTTCGACTTCGTTTTAAGAAGGAACATCACAATATAAAACTGCTATTTCCGCAATAGAAAACTTCTACGAATGCAATTAGGAAGGCCCGACTTTCACAGGCTGCGAAAAACTCCACGCGTGTTTACTTGAAGGTGCGTTTGCTTTTGGGTGGCGCAGCGGTTCACCGCGGCGATAATTACTCATGCTCATTATCGGCTTCAGCCACCGAGGTCAACCAATGTGTTTATCGCCTATGGTACGCTGGCCACATTCCCATGAGTGCAATGGACACGCCGCAGCGCGAAGCGCCTGATTCCGCCATGTTGTTCGGCTTCTGGTATAGAGCCGCGGCCAGCAACCACGTGCCTAGGAGAGGACTTCACAAGGCAATGCTCCTCGAAATTCCTCTAGTCGTCGGGAGAGACACGAAGGGAATCCCATTCGCCCTGCGCGATGCATGCCCTCATCGTGGAATGCCTCTGTCCTGCGGCAAGTTTGATGGTCAACAACTCGAGTGCAGCTACCACGGATGGAGGTTCGACGCGCACAGCGGCCAATGTCAGCTCATTCCGTCGCTGACGGCCGATCAAAAATTGAAGGTTGACCGAATCTATGCGGGAAGCTATGCCTGCGAAGAACACGATGATTTTATATGGGTTTTTATTCCTGAACCCGGGCCTGCGGGAGCAGGTTTCACCAAAGCCGCAGATACGCCTTTTGACACGCCAAGAATCCCGATTTTTTCCGAACCTTACAAGATGGCGCATTTGTCCGCCGAACTTCCTTGTAGCGTCGATCACGGCATCATCGGCCTGATGGATCCGGCCCATGGGCCGTTCGTCCATCAGGCGTGGTGGTGGCGCAGCCGCCATAGCATCCACGAAAAACAGAAGAACTTCGAACCGATTCCCAACGGATTCAGGATGAGCGCGCACACCCCCAGCTCAAACAGCGCTCCCTACAAATTGCTGCGGCTGTATGCAGACGCTGACTCGATCACTACAACGATTGATTTTGTACTACCAAATTTGCGGCTGGAAACCATACGGGCAGGGAAGTACTGGTTCTCTTCTCTCACAACGGTTACGCCAATCACCCGCACTCATTGCCGAATCGACGTGGTCGCAGCATGGAATATCTTTCGCTGGGTTCCCTTCAGCGCAGGACTATTGAAATTTGTTTTTGCCAAATTTGTGGAGCAGGATCGGCAGACTATGGAGGATCAGTCCGAAGGCCTAAAGCATAATCCTCATCTAATGTTAATCGACGACGCCGACCGTCCGGCAAAATGGTATTTCCAACTTAAAGCCGCGCATCTGGAAGCGACCCAGAATGGTCGAGAGATGAAGCATCCACTTGCCAGCCCGGTCACGTTGAAGTGGAGAAGTTAGTCGTTTCGCTCTAATCATTACCAGATGACATCGATCCCTTGATAGAGATGAAAGTTCCTATCTGAAGTCACGATAGGAATCTTCTCGGATAGTGCTTGAGCAATAATTTGCCGGTCGAAGGGATCTCTGTGATGGAGATCTAGAGCAAAGAGTTCGAACGCGTGACGTGCCGTGTAGGGGAGTACGCGGATGTTCAGATCCTCTATAGCTTGGCGAAGCATGCCGGCCGACAGTTTGAGTTTCCCCGCGGAGGACTTGATGGCAATCTCAGCTAAGGAAATCGAACTAAACTCGCGAATGTTATCGGGATTCAGCAGCGTAGATCTAGCTCGCTTGCTGAGCAGTTCGGGCGATTCGACGGCGTAAATCAGAATTACAGTATCCAGCAGAAGGCGCACTTAGCCGCGTCCAGATAGAAAGTCTTCGACTTCTTCGTCCGTCATCGGCTTCCACCAATCTGGATCGAGAACTTTGATCTTACCTTTGAGCCGCCCGAGTTTTATTTTTCTTGGGGTAGGTTTTTTGGTGCGAACGATATCCACCACCGGCAATCCTCTGCGGCAGATGGTCACCGGCTCGCCATCTTCGACGGCTCTAATTAACTCCGGAAGTTTATTCTTGGCATCGACTACGCTGACTTGCATGGTAAGAACGATGATAGCTATGTGGGATAGCTATGTCAATCGATTCCAACTTGGATTCAGGAAAATGCCCAAGACCAACGATTCAGTCTTTGACCAACCATTCCATTGCTTCTTCGCGGGTTTCAAAGGCGGGAAGGTCGCGCTGGGAAAAGCTCTTCAAATTCTCGTAGTAAACATGAGGCAGACTCTTGGTTCCAACCCAGGCAGCGCGCTTCACATATGGACGGTCGAGGACCAGCACTTCCTTCATGCGCGTTATCGCGGACTTATCAAAGTGGGCGCCGGTGAAGTCGGCCAGGGCTAGCACTGACTTTGGTGGGTGGCGGGCAACCAGATCACGGAATTTCTCGAACAGAGCGAGCATTTCTTCGCTAGTGCATCGGCTCAGATCAATCTGCAATATCTGCTTGCCAGCGTGCTTGACGAATCGAATTCGCTCGTCCACGAGAAAACTCCGACAACTATTTTCCCAGCAGCGATTCTACAACTGCGTAACTCCCATCCAATGCCGCGTTCAGTTCTTGCGGATTGTTGCCGCCGGCTTCAGCCATATCAGGACGGCCGCCGCCCTTGCCGCCCACCTTCTGCGCGACCGGCCCAATGATTTTCCCCGCCTGCAACTTGCTGGTCAGGTCCTTGGTCACGCTGACTATCAGAGCAACGTTTCCGTTCGTCGCCGACCCGAGAACTACGACGCCAGATCCAAGCTTCTCGCGGAGTTGGTCGACCAGGGTACGCATTTGCTGGCGCTCAAGATTGTCAACGCGGTGCGCGAGGACCTTCACGCCATTCACTTCTTTGACGTTTTCACTCGCTGACGCGATCGTGGACGACGCCGACTTCATCCGCGCCTGATCGAGTTCACGCTGCAGTCGCTTGATCTCCGAGTCTTTCTTGTCGAGTTCGACCTTGAGCGCTTCAGCAGGGGATGCACTGGCCTCCCGGCTGGTGAAGTTGGCGACTACATTTTCCAGCTGATGATCCCGTTGAAAATGATGCAAAGACCCCTCGCCGGTGACCGCTTCAATACGGCGGATTCCGGAAGATGCGCTTCCTTCTTTCAAGACTTTAATAAGACCGATTTCGCCAGTGGCATCAGTGTGCGTGCCGCCGCATAACTCAGTCGAAAAGTCCCCAATCTTGATAACCCGAACCCGGTCACCATATTTTTCCCCAAACAGCGCCATGGCTTTGTATTCGTTAATGGCGATATCGATAGGCACGTCGGGGATGACTTCGACTTTCTGATTGCGCAAAACTTCTTTGTTGATGAGGTCTTCGATGTCTTGCAATTCTTCGTCCGCGACGCCAGTGAAGTGCGAGAAATCAAAGCGCAGATGATTCGGCGCAACCAGCGAGCCAGCCTGCTTCACGTGCTTACCAAGCACTTCACGCAATCCAGCTTGAAGAAGATGCGTCGCAGTGTGATTGCGCATGGTCGATTGGCGGATTTCGGTATTCACCACGGCGTCAACCTTATCCCCGGTGCGGATGGACTGTTTCGCGATAACCTGATGCGCCCGCACACCTTGGACGGGGTAATAACATCCCTTCACTTCGGCGATGATCGTATTGTGATCGTCGGAATAGAGCCATCCGCGATCCCCGACCTGCCCCCCAGATTCGGCGTAAAAAGGAGTGTGATCAAGGATGACCTCGCCCTCCTCGCCGGGATGAAGCTCCCGCGCCCCTTGCCCGCTCTTGATAATGGCAAGGACTTCGCAACCATTCGATCGAGTCTGCCGGTACCCCTCAAATTCAGATTTTGGAAGTTGCTGATATGCGGGATTTGCGGTCTGCTTACCCGCACCTTTCCAGGAAGCACGGGCGCGCTCGCGCTGCTCGTCCAAAGCGCGGTCGAAACCCGCTTGATCAAACGGGATGCCTTGATCGCGAGCCGCATCCTGCATGAAGTCCAACGGCATCCCGAATGTGTCGTATAGCTTAAAAGCGTCTTCTCCAGAAAGGCTCGAGCTATTCCGAATCGTCTCTTCCAATCGTTGAAGTCCGAGATCAAGAGTATGCGAGAAGCGCTGCTCCTCTGAGAGCACCACCTTTGAGACCTGCGGGGAGGTCTCGATCAACTCGGGATATGCATCCTGCATAACATCACGCACCGCAAAAACCATCTCATGCAAGAACGGCTTCTCTCGTCCGAGCAACCGCCCATGGATGATTGCACGACGAATGATCTTGCGCAACACATATCCGCGACCTTCGTTCGCAGGCAGGACGCCATCTGAAATTAAAAATGTCGCCGCGCGAGAGTGATCGGCAATCACCCGCAAAGAAGCCGCAGATTTGGTATGCGCTTCGTTGTCCAGTTCCTCCTTCAGAGAAGTTCCAGTCAACTCCGCCGCTCTCTTGATCAGCGGCTCAAACAAATCCGTGTCGTAATTCGACACCACTCCCTGCAACACCGCCGTCAGCCGCTCCAAGCCCATCCCCGTATCAATCGACGGCTTCGGCAGCGGATTCAGCTTTCCTGACGCATCTCGGTCGAACTGCATGAACACCAGATTCCAGAGTTCGACATAACGCCCGCAATCGCAGCCGAAAGCGCAGTCCTGATGCCCACAATCAGACGCGACCGTGCCCATGTCGTAATGAATCTCACTGCATGGGCCGCATGGCCCGGTATCTCCCATTTGCCAGAAATTGTCTTTCAATCCTGATTCAAAAATTCGATCTTTCGCGATGCCCTGCGCGAGCCACAAATCGTAGGCCTCGGTATCGCGCGTCATGCCGCCTTCGCCGTTGAAGATCGTGACGTAAAGTTTCTCCTTCGGAATCCCAAACCATTCCGGCGATGTGATTAGCTCCCAGGCATACGCAATCGCATCTTTCTTGAAGTAATCGCCAAAGCTGAAATTTCCCAGCATCTCGAAAAACGTGTGGTGGCGATTGGTGAATCCGACCTTTTCCAGATCGTTATGCTTGCCGCCAGCTCTGACGCATTTCTGTGAGCTTGTGGCCTTTGTGTAATCGCGCTTCTCGAGGCCGAGGAATACATCTTTGAACTGATTCATCCCGGCGTTGGTGAAAAGTAGCGTGGGATCGTTCGCCGGGACGAGCGAAGAAGAATGGACCTCTTTGTGTCCACGCTGGACAAAATAATGCAGAAACTTGCGTCGAATTTCAGAGCCTGTCAGCATTGATCGGGGTCGAGTTGTATCCGAACGATGAATGATTACATTCCGATTTTATCATTCGACATCCTCCGCGATGTTCAGCCGTCACAAACCGTGGCATGCCCGTCTGCTGTAATTCAGCCGTCCCTACGTGACTAAATCGTGTCGGAATCGCCCCCAGCGTTGAAACGCTGGGCTATTGGCGGATGTCCCTTCCGGGACACAGGAGCGAGCCCGGGAACGGCCCGCGCGGTCGATGCCGTTAGGGGCCCGGAGGGGCCAGTGATAATAGCCCAGCGTTTTAACGCTGGGTCAGGAATGAAAGATACCGCAGTCCCGTAGGGACGGCTGAAAACCCGGAGAGCTTGAGTATGTCTCACACCTACATTTCCGATCTCGTTCATTGCGTGTTCTCCACGAAAGAGCGGCGGAACACAATTGAGCCGGATAAACAGGCTCCGCTTTGGTCATATCTTGGCGGCATCGCACGAAAGAACGGCTTCAAGGCGATTGCCATCGGTGGCACGGAGAATCACATTCACATTCTTCTATCGTTGCCCGCGATGATGCCTTTGGCAAAGGCGATACAGCTGTTGAAGGGCGGATCCTCTAAATGGATGAACGAAACGAGTGATCCCAGATTCTCGTGGCAAGAGGGTTACGGAGCCTTCACGATCGGTATTTCACAGCAAGGGCCCACCGTCAATTACATCAATTCGCAGTTTGAACACCATAAGAGGCAAACATTCGAGGAAGAGTTCCTCGCGTTTCTCGCGAAACATAAGATCGAATACGATCCGAAATATATTTGGGGATAACTCTCAGCCGTCCCTCCGGGACTTCATCTCGATTTGATTCTTACCCAGCGTTGAAACGCTGGGCTATTGGCAGATGTCCCAGCCGGGACATTGGGCGCCTGCGATAAGGTTCGCTTTTCCGAATTGATCGTAGCTTCTTTGGGAAACGCTCATAGCGAGGTTGCTCTTTGCGGTCAAGGGTTCCGGAGGGACCACCGATAATAGCCCAGCGTTTCAACGCTGGGTGTGCTGCCAAGTGCAAATCAGTCCCGTAGGGACGGCTGAAATCCCGCGCAGACCCCGCAACGCGTGCGCTCATTCCTGCATCTCCCCCTCCAATGCCGTTAACGTCTCATCATCCACATCCCATTTCTTCAGAATCTTGAAAATTGTTTTCGACGCGAACCCCGCGCGGGTCAGTTGACGGAAAATCCGCGCTGCCTGTTTTTGATTCTCCGGTTTCTCGAGATGCTTACGGCGCATGAAATCGCGTGCCTGCTTCTCGTCGCTTACTTCGTCATAAACAGAAGCAACTGCTTTCTCGATTACATCCCCATGCACACCTTTTATTTTCAGGTCTGTGATCACGCGCATGCGTCCAAATTTTTCGTTGTCGCGGCGAAAAGACGAATACGCTGCCGCATATTTCGAATCGTTGAGGTACCCTTGGTCTTTAAGCTTGCGGATCACGAGCTCGAGAAGTGTTTGGCCATACTCGGTCTCCGACTCAACCCGCGGACGCAGCAGGCGCTTGAGCTCTGCAACCGATCGCATACGGCGTCCCAAGGCGCCTACGGCATAAGCGTAGAGTTCTTCTTCCGAGTCTGTTTTCGGGGGACGAGGAAAAGCCATGGAATAAAACTACCGCATCTCGAACAAAATTGTGGTCTTCACACTTGTGTACCGAGCAACAAGATTCAATTTTTTTAATCGGATGTTCGTCTGCAGTTACTTCTGTGCAAAACTAAAGTGACTTAGGACTTGCGTTATAACCGCAATGAACGGTACCATTCAAGTGTTCCCAGCGGCCAGTGCTCTCTAGCCGGCCCTCCGCGCCCTTAGCTCCTGGCGCCAAATGGACAGGATCCAAACGGACACAGATTCCAGACGGAACATTGATCCAAGACTATAACGATCCACCGGAAAGACGATCCAACTGGATGAGTTTATTTTCGTGATTTTTAGTTCGCATTGGCTTTCTTGCGCGTCCAAACTGTGGACGCCAAAGCGAAGCGCAATGCAAGTGCGACTCAACACAACAATCCTTCGCCTTAGAGCGAACGCAACGCTAGAGCACCAAAAGAGAAAAATATGAATGCTGGACCCGGACGCCCCTCCAACGGAGGGGGAAGAAATAGACGGAGGCGCAGTCGCCGCCCGTCAAATCGTAGCGGTCAGCCTGCGGGCCGCGACCGCAACCAACAGAACAGTATTTACAGCGCTCCCATGGATCATAGTTATCGAGCAACCATGGGGGGCGGGAACGGTTCCCGCCAGGGGCGCCCACGGCCGGGCTTTGCGGCCGCCTACACTCCCGCGGAGCCTGACCCGTTGCCGTTTCGCGAGGATGCCAATTCCCGCATCTTTGCCTTCGTCGACGACTTGTTTTTCCAGGCCAAGATTCAGGAAACCGCCCGCAAACTAAACGTAAAAGTTGAGTTTTGCAAGGCGGAAAAAGATCTGTTGGAACGTATCAAGCTGAACGGCGAAGAGAAACCGTCGCTGATCATTTTCGATATGAACAATGCCAACGCGAAGCCGCTGACGCTGATCCCCAAGCTGAAGGCGAAATTAAAGAAGACTTCAGTGATTGGATTTCTGTCCCATGTGCAAGGGGACTTGAAGCAGAAGGCGCACGAAGTGGGATGTGATATGGTGCTTCCGCGATCGGCATTCTCGCAGAACCTTCCGCAGTTGCTGCGCCGCCACGGTGCTCCCGAAGAAGTTTCCGCCGACTAGCTGAGCGTTAGGCTAACTGGGAAAGTGGAAGTGTACGTCCTGTCGCGATGCGATCGCGATCCCGTTCATTGTGGCTGGAGTAAAACGCCAGTTCTTTAGCGCTTCCAGAACCTTGTCTTCCAGGCCATAGCCCACGGATTCCAGCACTTTTGTATCGGCGACATTTCCTTTTTCGTCGATCGTTACTTCTACAACCACATCTCCAGCGACGCCGGATGGTATGTCGGAGCGGTCAACCGCGGGATTTGGGAAAACCACCGGCAGAGCGGGCCGAGATTCATATCCAGATGTTGCACCGGTTGACGAGGATCCAACCAGTGAACCGGCCCGCGCCGATTCAACCGGAGCGTTAAGGGCTGAATCCTCTTGTGGCTGCGGAGCAGTTATCTTCGGTGCTCGCCGATGTTTTTCTTTAGGCGATGGCGCTTGCAACCGGATCTGTCGAGCGATCGATGAAGGGCCGACGTACACGATTTCCGTCGACATGCCGGATCCGGCATTTCCGAATGCGATCGAAGATGGCTGGACGAACCTTGGAGCCGCCGCAACTACCAAATACAAGAACACCCCATGGACCGCTAATGAGACCAACAGCGTTCTGCGCGGACGAAAGTGGGCTAACTGCTGAAACATGGCGTTCGGCGGCGGATTCCAATTGAATCCACGAACACAATAATTCTAGCACTGGATTCAAGGGGCACAAATGGGCCATGTGGAGGAAATGAATGGTTATCCCGGAGGCCAGTCTAGCTTCCTGCCGCCGATCAAATGAACATGCAGATGAAAAACAGACTGGCCCGCGCCGGGACCGACGTTCAACACTGTTCTATAGCCATTCTCGATATTGCGTTCCCGAGCTATTTGGGCCGCCGCTAGATGGCATCTGCCTATGATCTCGGCGTCCTCGGCAGAGGCTTCTTTGAGTCCAACAATATGTTTCTTCGGAATGATCAATACATGAGTCGGACCCTGCGGGTTTAGGTCTTCGAAAGCGAAAGTGAAATCGTCCTCATAGACTTTTTTGGAGGGAATTTCACCACGAATTATCCGACAGAAGATGCAGTCAATCATGAGATTGAGTAATTGGGTAATTTTGTAATTGAGTAATTTAAGAACTGCTTCAGATTTTAAATTACCCAATTACAAAATTACCCACTTACTCAATGTTCAGCCCTTTAGGGCGACCATGATTACCAGCCCACCGGCAAATATAGAACTGAAGCGTGAACCAGGCGTTTGGCGAGAACTGCGGAGGCTGAGGCGGCAAGTTTCGATGAATGGTAGAGCAGGAACGCGCCAGCCAGGAACATCCCGACCAGGTAAAGCGGAACGCTGCGGTCGACGAGTGGCAGCATGGTCGTGAGAATAAGCGCGATTGTAAAAACAATGATCTCTACGCGGGTAAAACGGCTGTCTGCATCGAACTCCGGCAGCATCTTGTAGCCGGCCCGGGCATAATCATCCTTGTACATTAACGCGATGGCAAGGAAGTGGGGAAACTGCCAGAGAAAGAGAATCGCAAACAGAAACCATGCCTGCCGATCAATGCTACCAGCGCCTCCGGCCCAACCAATGAGGGTTGGCATCGCACCTGGGATCGCGCCCAGCAGGGTGCATAGCGGCGTTAATCGCTTCAGCGGAGTGTAAACCAGGAGATATGAGAGCAGGGTAGAGATAGCCAAAATCGCCGACAGCCGGTTTACCGTTAACAACAGATAAACTCCGCCTCCCGCACTCAGCGCAATTTCAAACAAAAGGGCATGAAGGGACCTCATCCGTCCCGAGGGGATCGGCCTGTTTGCGGTGCGCCGCATCTGCTTATCCCACACTCGCTCCATCCATTGATTAAGAGTGGCGGTGCCACTGGCGACGAGTAGTGCGCCGATCAGAGTATTGATCACTCCGGCGAACCTGAAGCTTCCGTGGGAGGCGAGATAATAGCCGGCCGATGTGGTCATGAGAATCAGCAGATTCACTTCCGGCTTGGTCAGCGTGTAATAGTCCCGCAGCTTGGAACTCAAAGCCTGAGTATTGCGCGGTACAGCGATTACTTGGGTTGTCGCCATGCTCTCCCGTTACCAGCGTGAATCCGACTGAACAGTATAGTCGTCATAGCTGTCGCGCTTGAATTGATTTCGCTTTCGGTACGCCAAACTGAAATTCCAATCGACATGCAAGCCTGAGGGATCATTAGAACGATAATGCTTCTTCGATACGCCGGAGATTTTTGCCGATGCTAAATAATGCGTAGGGAGAACCGCCCTCGGCTGTCCAGGCGAGGGCAACTCGACGAAACTCTTACTTCCACACGAAGCCAGCGATCAATAGAACTATCTGGGCGGTTGCCAGCAAAACCCAAATACGCTGGCGAAAACGCGACCGGCGAAGATCCCTTCTCAAATCTTTCTCCAGCCCCTGGATGAATTCCAATTCGCCAGGATCGACTTGAGATTTCGTCTCCGGAATCGACGCCAGCGATGAACCCAGGTAAGCAAGCTTCGGTTTGGATGGCAGCAAAGCTTTGGGCCCACTGATCACAGACGACCAGTGCACCAACAGCATGGGCCCTGGGGAAAATCCAGGATCGGCCGGCATCGATGTCAAATGAAGCGGAGCCTGACGCTCCGGGGCTGCCGCATCTGCGAGACTCCGCAGCAACGACGTCCACCACATATGATTGAGCTGGTCGCCGATCAATTCGCCCACATCCTCGGGCATCGATTCCAATTCCAGCGGTGGCAGCGTTTCTGGCGAGATTACGTCCCCGAGGTTCGTGAATATCGTGCGATACCACGGCATGCTCAGAATGTCGCTAGCTAACATCCCCGTATCTACGGGACGCGACGTGAGCAGAAGTGGAGGCAAAGTCTCCGGCGAAAATCTATCGTGCAGATTGCCAAGAAGCGATCTCCACAAAGGCACCGTCAAACTCTTGGGCGGAGAAAAATCAAGTTCGCGCTCGTAGCTCGGCCGAGAGCTATCTTCAGGAAAAGCTGGCGGGATGGCACTTTGCGCGGACACTTCGAATAGTGTAATCGCAGCGTCACTAAATACCAAAGGTTCATTAGAGTTTCCGCATGTCTTTCAATAAATATCGCCCCTCGATGACGCCTTTCCGAGATTCGAGTATTCTCACAATATTGCTTTTTGAGTCTCGACTTTCGTATTCAGGTCTTGGTTTCGGGAGGGCACGACTTCCAGTCGTGCCGTGAATGCGATTAGCGTTGGAATGCGGCACGGCTGGAAGCCGTGCCCTCCCGGCTTTTCCCGCGTCGGAATAGTGCTTATGATCAAAGCTGTCCGAGGAACACGCGATTTACTTCCGCCAGAAACCGCGCTGTGGAATATTGCCGAGGCGACGGTGCGCGACGTATTTCGCGCCTACAACTTTCACGAGATTCGCACACCGATTTTCGAGGAAACGCAACTTTTCGCCCGCAGTGTCGGCGAAGAGACCGACATAGTCGCAAAAGAGATGTATACATGGGAAGATCGCAGCCGCGCCCAGAGCGAAAAGGGCCAATCCCTCACCCTCCGTCCCGAAAACACCGCCGGTGTGGTTCGCGCTTACATCGAACACAATCTCGGAGAACGCGGCCTCAATAGGCTCTACTACATTGGTCCACAATTCCGCCGGGAGCGTCCGCAGAAAGGACGCTATCGCCAGTTCTACCAGATCGGTGCTGAGGTCATTGGCCCGCCTACCGCAGGCAGCGAGTCTCCCGCGCGCGATGCCGAAATTCTGGAGCTGCTGGCGACGTTACTCGACCGGCTGGGAATTAAAGGCTGGACGTTAGAGCTAAACTCGATCGGGAGTGCCCATAGCCGACGAATTTTCAACGAGGAGCTGCGAAAAGCGTTGAGCCCCCGAGTCGCGGAAATGTGTGCTGATTGTCAGCAGAGGGTCTTAACGAATCCGCTGCGGGTTTTCGATTGCAAAGTCCCAGAAGACCAGCCAATTATCGAAACCCTCCCGCGCATCAGCCAATATCTTGACGAGCCCTCTCGCGAACATTTCGAGCAGGTTCAAAATATCCTCAAGTCCGTGGGGGTTGATTTTCAATTAAACGACCGCCTCGTCCGCGGACTCGATTACTACACTCGCACGGCCTTCGAATTCACTCACGGCGCGCTTGGCGCCCAGAACGCGATCCTCGGTGGAGGCCGCTACGACGGACTTTCTGAATCGCTCGGCGGCCCGCCTGCTCCCGGCATAGGGTTTGCCATCGGAGAAGATCGTCTGATCCTGGCACTGGAGGAATCCGCTGAATCGGCGCAGCCCAAGCCCGACGTGTACATCGCGCCGCTTGGCTCCGGGATGGACCGCGAAGCCGCGCGCCTCGCGCGGGAGCTTCGCCATCAAGGAATAATCGTCGAGTTGGGGGATGAGACCTTCCGTCTGAAAAAATCTTTCGAAACCGCGGCCAAGCTTGGTGCCAGAAACGTTCTGATCTGCGGGGAGAATGAAGTCAAGGCAGGCGCATTCGCGCTAAAAAACCAGCAGACGGGCGAGCAAGTTTCTGTCCCTCGCGCTGATCTCGCCGCAAAGATTCGGTCGACGTTGTAACTGCCGACCTCACAGCAAAGACGGGTCTTGACGGTGCCATCCTTGCGCGGCTACCATCGCCACGATTCGAGAAATCTCTTTCGAGTCAGTCCGCATCATCGAGGAGGATTTAGATGAAACGCGCGCCAGCGACACTTCTTGCACTCGCACTTTTCTTGGTCACTCTCTTCATCCAGAGTTTCGGCCAGATGCCGACTCCCGCACCGGAGCTCAAAAAGCTCGACGCTTTGGCTGGAACGTGGAATAGCGAAGCTGATATGAAACCAGGGCCCATGGGGCCGGGCGGAAAGATCACCATGACCGACAAATACGAATGGATGCCCGGCGGCTTCTTTCTAGTCTTACATTCCACCTTTAAGGGCGATATGGGCGACGGCAGCGCGACATCATTCATGGGATACAACTCCGACGATAAGCAATACACCTACGATGAGTTCAACAGTATGGGACAGCGAACGCATTCGACCGGTGTAATAGACGGCGATACATGGACCTGGACTGGCGAGAATAAGATGGGCGGGCAAATGATGAAGGGCCGTTTCATCATGAAGGTGGTCTCCCCAACGTCTTACACCTACAAATTCGACGTATCGCAGGATGGCACTACCTGGACGAATGTAATGGAAGGCAAGTCCACAAAAACGAAATGACCTTTAAGCTTTAGATACATATCGCCTAATGCATTTGTCAGTCCGAACGAGCGAAGCTCGGAGGAATCTGCTCTTTGCTTGGCAACCATAATCAGCTCTCTCCCACTTCGACGGAGCCTTGGCCCCCCTGCGGAACTTCTCCGTTTATAATCTTCGTTCTACTTTGAATCCCCATCGGAAGGCCAGAACTTGCTCGATTTTTTAGGCGACTTGCAACGGACTCACATGTGCGGCGGTCTGCGCAGCGCCGACGCTGGCAAGAAAGCCGTGCTCATGGGATGGGTCAACCGCCGTCGCGATCTGGGCAACTTGCTCTTCATTGATTTGCGCGACCGCACCGGAATTACTCAGGTTGTTATTAATAAGGAGCTGAATTCAGCGGTTCATCAAAAAGCAGAGAGTCTGCGTAATGAGTTCGTGATTGCTGTGGTTGGAAAGGTTAAGCAGCGCGATTCAAATACCATCAATAAGAACATTCCTACGGGCGAGGTTGAACTGGTCGCTGACGAACTTCGCATTCTGAATGAATCCAAGCAACCGCCCTTTCTTCCAGGAGAAACCGTTCTACCCAATGAAGAAATGCGCTTGAAATATCGTTACATCGATTTGCGGCGCGATACCATGCAGCGCAATATTGAATTGCGGCACAAGGTCGCGATTGCCATTCGAGAATATCTGTCAGAGCACGGATTTTTTGAAATTGAAACTCCTTTCATGACGCGGTCAACGCCCGAAGGCGCACGCGACTACCTCGTTCCCAGCCGCGTCCAGCCAGGAAGCTTTTATGCGCTGCCTCAGTCGCCGCAGATGTTCAAACAGATCTTAATGATCTCCGGCTTCGACCGCTATTTTCAGATCGTGCGCTGTTTTCGCGACGAAGACCTTCGCGCTGATCGTCAGCCCGAATTTACTCAGATTGACCTGGAGATGTCCTATCCCCAACAGGAAAGCGTTTGGGCAGTCGTCGAAGGTTTCCTGACAGCCGCGTTCAAGGCGGCCGGTCACGACATCAAGACGCCATTTCCGCGCATGAGTTACGACCAGGCCATGCGTCTTTACGGAAACGACAAGCCGGACATGCGTCTTCCCGCGATGACCGACATCCGCGCGGCCTTCACAGCGCAGGAACTCGACGAATTCGCGTCCAAATTCAAAATCAGGAAAGATTTGCCAATCCAATTGATTCGCATTCCGAAAGCTGGAGATATCTCCGGCACCGAGCGCCGCACAATTGGAACGTATGGAGCCTTTCAGCACGTCCAGGGAGCTAGGTTCGTCCAGTTGATGACCGATCCCAAAAGGTTCGCTAAAGATTATCCGGAGATTTCGGATCGTGTCCTGAAGCTGGCGCAAGTCGATAGCGACGATCTGTGGCTGCTTGCTTCAGCGCTCGATAAACCGGAGATCGCCGCTGTCGCCGAGCAGACTGTTCAGCATTTCTGCGAGAAGTGCGGATTTCTCCGGATCGACCTCGCACAGAAATACGCATCGAAGCACAAAGCATTTGAGAAAACAGGCGACCCAGCGAAAGATTTCAAGTTTTTGTGGGTCACGGATTTTCCGATGTTCGAATGGGATCGCGAGAGCAAGCGTTGGAATGCCGCGCACCATCCTTTCACGTCGCCTCACGAAGAAGACATGGCCAAACTCGAGACTGGATCCGATTCTGTCACCGATTCTAAATCTCCGTTGGGAGAGATCCGCGCCCTGGCGTACGATGTCGTTCTTAATGGGACTGAACTTGGATCGGGCTCCATCAGAATTCATCGTCAGGACATTCAGAGAAAAATCTTTGAAGCTCTTGGAATGACAGACGAAGAGTCCAAGTCGCGCTTCGGCTTTTTTCTCGAAGCGCTCGAATACGGCACTCCACCTCATGGAGGCATCGCGCTGGGACTCGATCGTATTGTTATGATCCTCGCCGGAGCCGATAGCCTTCGCGAAGTCATTCCGTTTCCCAAAACCGCACGAGCTGTGGACCTCATGGTGGAGGCGCCAACCCCCGTCGCCGAAGCCCAGTTAAAAGATTTGGGTATCGCTCTAATCAAGCGAAATGATTGAAATGGGACTGTTAGGATTGTTTCTCGCTACCGGGGCGGACTTTGATAGATAAGATTGTTTGAATCTCAAGCCCATTAGTTGTAGGCTGAGACCTCATATGGACGAAAAAGAGAGAAGCACCGAGGACAAGACGGCGGTAGAAGGAAGTCACGCTGGGAAAAAGCCCTACCACAAGCCTACTTTTCGATACGAACATGTATTCGAGACCATGGCGCTGGCCTGCGGAAAGATCAGCCGTCGTTCTAAGAGCTGCCGATTGAATTCCAAGAGTTGACATTGATAAGTTCCCATGAGTGAGAAGTACATTTCGAGGAGCAAAGCGATTGCCGCTCGTTTGCTCGGCGACGAAATGATGATTATGTCCGCCGTGGACTCTACTTTTTTTACCCTCGACGACGTGGCTACGGTGATCTGGCAAGCGGCGGACGGACAAACGCCCCTCTCCGGAATCGCCGCCAAGATTTGCCAGCAGTTCGATGTTGATCAAGAGCAGGCCGAGCGCGACGCTGAGCAGTTCGTTGATGAACTCTCTGCGCACGGTATTTTGTTAGTTTCCGAAAGCCCCGTGAATAACTGCGGGCTCGTGCAGGAGGGATAGTGGATCTACTCGTGGAGATGAATCGGAAGGCTCTCGAACTGGGCGTTCCCATCAGCGTCCACCTGGATATCACTTACCGCTGCAATGAGCGTTGCGTCCACTGCTATCTCGACCATGACGATCATGGCGAGATGACCACAGCTGAGATCAAAGACATCCTCGCCCAATTCGCGGATGCCGGAGTTTTTTTCCTCACTATCAGCGGCGGTGAAGTTCTCATGCGCCGCGACTTCTTCGAGATTGTTGAACACGCGCGCAGTCTCTTGCTCAACGTACAAATAAAGACGAACGGCGTCATGATCCACGAAAAGGAAGCCAAGCGGCTTCGTGAACTGGGTGTCGAGCAAATCCAGATCAGCGTTTATTCGCACCGTCCAGAGGTGCACGACGCCATAACAAAATTGCCGGGCTCCCTTAGGCGAACACTCACAGCAATTCGCTTCCTGCAATCGCAAGGACTCAAAGTCACCATTGCGAATGTGCTTATGAAGCCAAATTTGTCGGACAGCGCCGGGGTGATGGCGCTGGCGAAAGAGTTGGGAGTTTCATACACGCTGGATCCAACGATTACCCCGAAAATGGATGGCGACAGATCTATCCTTGCCCTGCGCGCCCCCGCGCCCGCCATTAAGCAGGCATTTCTGAATCCCGCGCTTGTGGGTGACGTGGAGGAATTCTGTGCACCCCCACCTGCCGCGGACGAAAACATTATGGAGGGCTATCCCTGCAGTGCCGGCCATACTGGCTGCTACGTCACTCCTTACGGAGATGTCTTTCCCTGTGTGCAGTTTCCTCTGCCCAGCGGAAATCTTCGAACTCAGACCTTCCTCGATATTTGGCGGAATTCCACTCAACTGAAAGAGGTGCGTTCCATTCGAGCCAAGGACCTGCCAACTTGCTCAAGCTGTTCCCACGTAGGTACGTGCACGAGATGCCCCGGCTTAGCCTACATGGAAGGCAACATGCGAGGACCGTCCACCGCTGATTGCGAGAAGTCTTTGATTAGGACAGGTATTCCGTCGGCAAACATGCTGAGGTTAGCGAGCATTAATGCAGCCGGGCTGGTGCAGATCCAGGCGCAATAAATTCGGAGCGGTCAACTTCATAATTCGGCGGCGGTAGTACCCGGCTCTCGCGTTACCAAAGGGGCGACTCCGCACTTCATCCGGTTGTGGGAATCTAGCCTCAGCTGCCGTAAGATTGAAGGAATAACGACCATCGCACTGTCCGTGGGAGTGAGTCTTATGGAACGGGTTAATCGGCAACTCGGGTTAGTCATCCATTTATTGGTGGGTTGTTTTTTGGTCTCTTCGGCCTCTCTACAAGCAGCCGAGAATGCGGCCGAAGGCCCCAAGGCCACGACTCATATTGGCTATCCTCGCGACTGGAGCTTTCGACACATCGTAATGACGGGGAACAACGATTCGGCTGCGCTCAAAGCAGGTTTGACCGAACCCAGGCAGGTTTACAACATGGTCATGCGCAGGGCGGCAATCCAGGCAGGAACGAAGGGAAGGAAGCCGCGCAAATCGCCGATGAAAGTGGACTGGTCGGTTTCTCTCGAGAATGGGTTCGTCGCTGCCAATCAGTTTCCAGCCCTGTACAGTTTCGGCACCAGCACGCAGAGCTGCAATGGCGACTACATGTTGCTCGGTCTTAACGTGACCTCTGGAACCCAGGCCAACTTGGTCGGAATCAATAATCTTTATACAGCCATGCCTTGCAACAGCGGGTCCCCGTGGGTGGCTTTTGCTTACAACACGGTCACGCAAAGCGGTGGCCAGATTATGACCTCAACCACAATTTCCGTCGACGGAACGAAAGCAGCGTTTGTGGAGAGCGCCACGGCGGGTTCGTTCTTCCACGTGATTGTGCTTCCGAACCCAATACCGGCACCGCCATCGCAGACAGGAACCGTGCTCGCTCCGGCTACGCCAACGTCCTGTGCAACACCGGTCGCCGTGGGTTGCATGACCACGGTCCAGATATCCGCTGGAGCTAACACACTGTCCTCGCCCTGGATTGATTACAGCTCCGACACAGCTTACGTCGGCACCGATGATGGCAAGCTTTACAAAATCAGCCCGGTTTTTGGCGGAGGCACCCCAGTCGTCGTCGCTGATGCTAACTGGCCTGTAACCGTCGCCACGCTCGGGTCGGGGAAGATCACTACTGTGCTGTCTGGCCCCATCGTCGATAACAATGCCGGAAGAATCTTTATAGGTGACGCAAACGGCTTCCTCTACGCCGTAAATCTCACGAATCCAGCGAAAACTACTGCCGCCGCTGCCGGGATCGGATGGGTGGCGAGTCCCCAGGCTGGCACCGGCGTCGTCGATCCGCCAATTGCCGTCACCGACAATGCCAATCCCGCGGTTGACCAGGTATTCGCGTTCACAGGATGCAGTAGTGTCGTAGGCGTTGGCGCGGCGATAACCCAACTACCGGCAAACTTCACATCGGCTGCCACCGTGACTACTTCTAACACGGTTGACCTCGGATCGAGCGATGGCAATGGTAATTGCACGGGTAATAACGTTCACTCCGGATATTTCGATAACGAATTTTGGACGAACGGCACGACTGCTGGTCAGATATTTGGTTGTGGATTCGTCTCGGGGGGCGGACGCCCGTCGAATCCGAAGATGTACATGTTCCCATTTACCGCCGGCCACATTGCTAATCCCCCCACCCCACCAGCCACCGCCAGCTGGACAATAAATAACTTTAAAGGTGAAGAGTGCTCTCCTTTGACCGAGTTTTTCGACGGGACCACAGACCGGTTGTTCTTCGGAGTAGGGGGAGTCGCTGCGCCCGCCCACGGCTATATAAAGAGCTCGACAATTACAGCTGCTGCCCCGTTCCTTTCGACTCCATCGAATTGTGTCAACGGCGCGCCCACTTCAAGTTGCGTCACGGCCCCAAGTAAGCTCGGTGGGACAAGCGGCATTATTGTCGATAACCAGTTGTCCAACGGGGGAACCAACATATACTTCAGCACCCTCGCGAAGGGTTCGGTCAACGGACAGAATTGCCACGTCGCGAGCGGCACGGCCAACCCTTATTGTGCGGTCAAGCTTACTCAATCGACATTGCAATAGTCCCGTGCACGTGTGCGCCTTCATCCGCGAGAAGGCTCCAGCTAAGACTTTCTAACCCTCCGTCGGCAGGTGCATCGACATTGACTGCACCCCAACGCGACCCGGCCCGGTGAAGCGATTCCACACTAACTGTCCCGGGCTCGCCAGCAGCCCGGTTGAAAGCTTTTGGAACTGGGTTTCCATCTTCACGATTCGATCCTTGTAAACCCAGGCTCCCGGCTCAATGTCGATCATCTCTCCCGGATGCAGCGTAACCTCGAAGACGTTGCCATAGCCATGAAGCCAAACAATGCCTTCGTTGGTTAAGGCCGTGAACGTATCGATGAAGAATCCCGAGCCGCCCAGTAGCATATTTGCTATGCCCTTGATTCGAGTAAAGGTGTAGTCCACGTGCGACGTTGCGGCGAGAAACTGATGCTCGCGCACATCGATCGCTTCTCCTTGTTTCAGATGCATACCCCAAACGTGCCCTACTCCGTCGCGGCTGAACGCAATGTGACCTGGGCCTCGCGCTTCGGTCATGAAGATCGGCATACCTGACATGATTCGCTTGAAGGAGCCTGCAAGTGACTTCACTCCAATCGTCACCTTCGGATCTTTCCAAAGCAGAATGTGATGCTCAAAATAAATTGGCACGCTTCCAAGCTCGGTATGCAGTACCGGGACAAGTTCGCCCTCGAGGTGATATGTGACGCCCCCAAAACTCTCGTCCCGGGTTCCAGTTGGCAGCAAAACAGGAGCTGGCATGAGTGTGTCCTCGTCGGAAAAGTGAGCGAATTGTACGCTACCCTTTCGGTCGAATCCAGATCGGGACAACACTGATCTTTCTTGCGTCGAGGGAGACTCCTGTCCCCATCGAGTGCCTTTGACATATCTCTGAGCTAACAACGACAGCCTAAAAGTGGCGTGCTACGATGCCGCGAGGAGGACCCCATGCCCTTCATCAACACCCGCGATCTCAATGTCATCGAACGCTTGCCAGGCTGGCATGGACGCTATTTCCACTCTCCGAGCATGACATTCGCGCACTACGACTTCAAGCGCGGCGCGTCCATTCACGAGCACTTCCACCCTCAGGAAGAAGTCTATGAAGTGATCGAGGGCGAATTGGAGATGACCATTGATGGCGAGACCCAGATCGTCCGAACCGGCTTGGTAGCGATCGTCCCGGCCAACGCGCGCCATTCCGTGAAAGCGCTCACCGATGGACGGGCCATCATCGTCGACTATCCGCTGAGACGCGATTTCTAGCCCCCGGAGGTAATGGGCTGATTTAGGGCAGAAAAAACTGAGGTGATCGTTTGGGGCGAATTGTTTTTGGGCACATTCAAAAGCAGACGGCGGCAAGCCGCGTCTCGACCATGGGGTGCTCCTTGATCTTGCAATACCTCGAACCGCTATGTATTATAAATTCGATGGCTGCACGCGAAACCAATCCGAATTTTATGAATAAAGTTCCGGAACTCCTGATTCTCAGGCTGCTGCAGCAGGAAGAGATGTATGGCTATGAAATTGTTCACGCGATCCGCAGCGGTACTGATGCGGTGATTGCAGTCGGCGAAGGGGTGGTCTATCCAGTCTTGCATGGGTTGGAACGCGATGGGGCTCTAAAATCGAGACGCAAGAACGTCAACGGCCGGAGTCGGATTTATTATTCGGTGACGCGGGCCGGATCGCGCCGGTTGGCTGACTTGTCTAAGGATTGGTCGAACTTGACGGGCGCAATCCAGAAGATGCTAATGGGAGGACAACATGTCCAAGTCATCGCATGAACTTCTGAACGAACTTCGCGAACGCCTGCTGCGGGCCGGGGTCGCGCCACGTCATGTTCGGCGTTACATAAAGGAACTTGCCGATCATCTGGCCGACCTGAGAGCGGAAAAAGAACGAGAAGGCCGAAGCCCGGCAGATGCGGAATCAGAGTCGCTGATGAGACTGGGCAGCATGCACGACCTCGCCAAGGCAATGACGGAACGGAAAGAGTTTCAATCGTGGTGCGTCCGAGCGCCGTGGGCGATGTTTGGACTCGCACCGATTTTGTTTCTGACTGGGGCCTATCTCATCGCACTTTTAATCTTGTGGTCGGGATGGAAGATCTTTCTGCCGGGAAGCGATACCCCCTTTGTCAGAACCGATGGGTTCTCAATCTTTTATTTTGGAGTCGGCAGGTTGCTCTATTTCGTCGCCCCGGTTCTCGTTGGTTGGGGAATTGGACTAATTGCCGCCCGCCAAAGACTCAAGGCGATTTGGCCCTATGTGGGATTAGTTCTGATCTCGTTGATGGGCACCGCGGCCCGGGTTCAGGCGAGTCGCACAGCCGTATCTGGCGGCCTTGGGCATATCCGCATGGACTTTGCGTTTGGGCCGTCCGTTCAGGGTAGCCTCTTTCATGCTTTAGTGATTCTCTCCATTGCGGCGTTGCCGTATTTGATTTGGAAATTCCGGCAGGCTCACTCCACCGTGTAGCGGTTTGGTTCGACTCCAGACACTGTGGAGTCTCGTCAGTTTGCGAAGCTTGAACCACAAAGGACGCGAAGGGAATCCTGAAAAAACCTTCGTGGTCCTTTGAGTCTTTGGTGGTTTACGGTTTTCGTTCTAATTTTGCCGAAACCCACACGTCCGCACAATCCCAGCTATTGCGGGACTTAGCAATTTCACTCACAATATTGAACCGCGGTGGGACTTGCCTTTCATAAATTGCGGAAGATTTTTCACATCCTAATCTGGCTGCTGTTGGCCGTGGCCGGTGCCGTCTCCATTGCCGCCATTGCTCTGCATCGCGGTGAGCAAATCAATGCTATGTGGCTGGTAGTGGCGGCGGTTTGCTGTTACGCGCTGGGATATCGCTTCTACAGCAGTTTTATCGCGGCCAAAGTGCTTGTCCTCGACTCGGAACGTGCGACTCCGGCCGAGCGGCTCGACAATGGCCGCGACTTCGTGCCTACAAACAAATGGGTGGTCTTCGGACATCACTTTGCCGCGATCGCAGGTCCTGGTCCGCTAGTGGGCCCGGTATTGGCCGCGCAGTTTGGATATCTGCCTGGAACATTGTGGCTGCTGACGGGCGCGGTCTTCGGCGGATGCGTGCAGGATTTTGTGATTCTGCTATTTTCGGTGCGCCGCGACGGGAAGTCGCTCACGGAAATGGCTCGTGATGAAATCGGGCCTGTCGGCGGATTCATTGCCTACGCTGCGGTGATAAGCATCATCGTGATTCTGCTTGGAGTCTGCGCGTTGGTAGTGGTCAACGCGTTGAAGTCCAGCCCTTGGGGAACATTCACGATTGCGATGACGATCCCAATCGCGCTTTTGATGGGCGTGTATTTGCGGCGATTGCGGCCTGGAAGGGTACTTGAAAGCTCCCTCTTGGGATTCGTTCTGGTGATGCTTGCTATATGGGGCGGCCAATGGATCTCGCAAACGCCGTCACTAGCGCATTGGTTCACGCTCAGCGCGACCAGCCTTGCACTAATAATTATTGGATACGGATTTGCGGCATCGGCGCTGCCGGTGTGGCTGTTGCTGGCGCCTCGAGATTATCTCAGCACGTTCGTGAAGCTGGGAACGATCGGTTTCTTGGCGTTGGGCATCGTGGCATTGCGTCCCACGATGCATATGCCGGCTCTGACTCGTTTTATTGACGGATCTGGGCCCGTCTTCGCGGGGCGTGTTTTTCCGTTCGCCTTCATCACGATTGCATGTGGGGCGATTAGCGGATTCCATTCTCTGATTTCAAGCGGAACCACTCCAAAGCTCATTCGGCGCGAAACAGAGACACGAATGGTCGGCTATGGTGCGATGCTAGCTGAATCAATGGTCGCAATCATGGCGACGATTGCCGCGTGCGTGCTCCGGCCGGGAATTTACTTCGCGATTAACAGTCCGGCGGGAATCGTGGGGCAAACTGCGGAGAATACTGCTGCCGTCATCAGCGGTTGGGGATTTCCCGTGTCTGCCCTCGAGATGCATTCTTTGGCGCAATCGGTCGGAGAGCAATCGTTATTTAATCGAACCGGCGGAGCGCCCGCGTTTGCAGTTGGGATGGCGCATATTTTTTCCAACAGCATCGGAGGGGAAGCGCTGATGGCAATCTGGTACCACTTCGCCATCATGTTTGAGGCGCTGTTTATTCTTACGGTGCTGGATGCCGGAACGCGCGTCGGGCGTTTCATGTTGCAGGACGCGCTTGGGCACGTTTGGAAGCCGATGGGACGCACCAGTTGGTATCCATCAATTCTGGTGACCAGCGCGATGATTGTCGTGGCCTGGGGATATTTCCTCTGGCAGGGAGTGAAAGATCCTCTGGGTGGAATTAACTCTCTGTGGCCGCTTTTTGGTATCGCCAATCAATTGCTAGGGATTGTCGCACTGTGTGTAGCCACTACGATCATTATTAAGATGCAACGGGCCCGCTACGCTGCGGTGACAATCGCGCCGCTGGCCGCGCTCGTTCTCGTGACGTTCACTGCTTCGTGGCATAAGGTGTTCGATCCTAATCCTCGGATTGGATTTCTGGCTCATGCACGTCAGCTGAGCGGGGGCAGCGGGAATGCTCGCCTGATCTTCAATGACCGGCTTGATGCGTTGGTCACGAGTGCACTGATCGTTATGGTCGCGCTGATCTTGGTCGAGTCCGTGAGCCGATGGATGTCGGGGCTGTTTGGGAGAACTCAAGCTGAGGTGAGGGAAGCACCGTTTGTGCGGACTCGACTTGCGGAGGAATCGAGATGAGAGTTGAGACAGTTCGCGGGCGAGGGCGCCCGCGCTATACATTAGACACCTTCGCCAAATTATTGATGGCGACGGTGCAGGAGATTTTCGATGAGGCAGCTTATTCCCGATTTCTGAAGCGAAAGCGGGTGGCGCGGTCTCACGAATCCTACGCGGAGTTTGTGCGGGAGAGTGACTCCACGAAGGCACGCCTTCCCAGATGCTGCTGAGAAATCGATCACGGCCTATGACGACATCACAATTTAGTCTCTCCATCTTGTGGGCGTTTATTGCAGTCTTTCTTGCCGGCGCAGTCGGTGCGCGAAGTCAAACAGACGCAGCTAATCTGGCGCTTCCCGTTCACCTCACAGCTGAGCAGGATCACCAGCGGATGATGGATTTACTGCACATTTCGTCGCTCCGGCCTGGCGCGGATGGAGATCCTAAATCGCCTCGTGCCGCTAATTATGACGAATCTAAAGTTCTTCCTTACACGTTGCCCGATCCGCTTGTATTGAAGAATAGCAAGAAAGTGACGACTGCAAAGATCTGGTGGAAGCAGCGACGTCCGGAAATCATCGAGGAATTCGATAGCGAGATTTATGGCCGAGTTCCCAAAAACACTCCAAAAGTAAATTGGGAAGTCGTCAGTAAGATCGAGGAAAAGAACGGAGACATTCCCGTTATCACAAAAAAACTTATCGGGCATGTCGACAATTCGTCGTATCCGCTTATCAAGGTGGACATCGAGCTGACGTTGAGCACTCCAGCCAATGCCACCGGGCCGGTGCCGGTGATGATGGAGTTTGGACTCAGCCCTGAGTTTGTGGCTGCGATGCGAAAGCGCTTCACCGACGCGCAATGGGCGGCTTTTGTGGGGACAGGTCCGACGTGGCAACAGCAAGTTCTGGCTAAAGGATGGGGCTACGCTTCGCTTATTCCGACTACCGTTCAGGCGGACAACGGTGAAGGACTGACAGAAGGAATCATCGGCTTAGTGAATAAAGGACAACCGCGCAAGCTGGACGATTGGGGTGCATTGCGTGCCTGGGCGTGGGGCGCGAGCCGAGCGCTTGACTATTTCGAAACTGACAAGTCTGTGGATGCGCGGCAGGTTGGACTCGAGGGCCATTCGAGATATGGCAAGGCGGCGCTCGTCGCTATGGCTTATGATCCTCGCCTCGCGATTGCCTATATAAGCTCATCAGGTGAAGCTGGCGCGAAACTTTTCCGGCGGAATTTTGGAGAAGTGGAGGGAAATATTGCCGGTGGCGAATACTACTGGATGGCTGGGAACTTTCTTAAATATGACGGCCCGCTGACGGTGAATGACTTGCCGGTAGATTCCGATGACCTGATCGCGCTTTGCGCTCCGCGTCCAGTATTCATCAGCAGTGGCGCCCCGCAAGCGGACGGGTGGACGGACCCGAAGGGCATGTTTCTCGCAGCGGTCGCGGCAGGTCCGGTTTACAGGCTGCTTGGCAAGAAAGATCTTGGAACGACGGAATTTCCGCCAATGGAGACCACGCTGATCGATGGCGACATTGCTTTTCGGCAACATAGCGGAGGGCACACTCCCGGGCCGAACTGGCCGACTTTCCTGACGTTTGCCAGTCGCTATATCAAAGGTCCGGCACTCGCGGCGGGCGCGCCCGCTACATCATCCGATGCTAATCCGGAAGTTGCCCTTACCTTCGACGATCTGCCCGTGCACGGACCACTGCCGAATGGCCTCACGCGAGAAAATGTTGCCAGCATCATCATCAAGGCCCTTCAAGAAGCACATTCTCCGCCGGTGTACGGATTCATCAATGCGAAGAGGCTCGAAGAAGATCCGTCCACTGGGCAAGTATTGCAACTTTGGCTGGATGCTGGGTTCCCCCTGGGCAATCACACATTTACGCATATGGGTCTCAATGCGAATTCCCTGAGTGCTTTCGAGCAAGATCTGCTCGCCGACGAGCCGACATTACAAAAATTCATGGGTGATAAAGATTGGCACTGGCTTCGCTACCCGTTTCTCCAGGAGGGAGATACTCTCGAAAAACACCGCGGTATCGCTGCTTTTCTGAATCAGCATGGATACAGAGTTGCGGAAGTTACTTTGAGCTTTGGCGACTACGCCTATAACGAGCCCTATGCCCGATGCATCGCTAAAAATGATCAGGAAGGAATCGAGCAGTTGAAGCTGAGTTATATGAACGGAGCGGCTGACTCTTTGGCTCAGGGCGGGAAGATGTCGAGTCTGGTTTATGGGCGCGATATCAGGCACGTCATGCTTCTGCATATTGGTGCTTTTGAGACGGTCATGCTTCCTCATCTTCTCGATTTGCTGAAGCAACGTGGTTTCAAATTAATCACTTTGCAGGAGGCCGAAAGCGATCCGGCTTACGCATCCGATCCCGATCTACCATCTAACTGGGGCGGAACGTTCTTGCAGCAGATGATGCTTGCAAAACATATCCCCATGCCCGCGGATTCGGAAAATCGCCTGGCCAAGATCGATGCACTCTGTCGTTAATTTGAAGGAGTCGTGTAGCGGGCGAACGAACTCGCGTAGCAAGTTCTATCCCGCCGTCGAGGCCTTCGGGAATTTTAATGTGTCGTGAATGTGTCGTGGAGGAGCGGCTCTTTAGAGTGTGTGTTGCAACCGATCTTTCGCCCCGTTGGGGCTTGCTCGTCTTCCACTTCTACCCACGGTTTGCGCCGTGGGCTGCATTCTTGCGCCGCTTTCGCGGCTCTGGATGGCCCTTCCGCCCCACTTTTTTCAGGGCCTTCCGGTTGCGACACAGACTCTTTAGAGCCGCGTTGCTGCGCTGGGAAATAATTCCGCCCTTTAGGACCGGGGCTGAAGCCCGTTTCCAGACGTGGACGACTTGACGCGGCCATAAATGGCCGCTCTTCCACGGAGAACTCTTGAAGGCACGTTGTGACGCGGTATTGGTGAGGTAGACTTGCTTCCATGCGGGTTCTGGGGATTGATTGTGGCACACAATTTACTGGCTACGGAGTCGTGGAGTTGCGTCGGGATGCAACGCTGGTCTGCATTACGTGTGGCGTGATAAAGCTTTCACCTCGTGATCCCCTTTGCGACCGCCTTGCCACGATCTTCGAAAGCCTTGGTGAAATCATTCGCGAGCATCGTCCTGACAATGTTGCTATCGAAGAAATTTTCTACGCGGTAAACGTGAAGTCGGCATTGAAGTTGGGACAGGTGCGAGGTGTGGCTATGCTGGCGGCGTCTTCGGTCGGGCTGCAAGTTTCGGAATATGCGCCGCTCACCATAAAATCCGCGGTCGTCGGCTATGGCCGGGCAGAGAAGCAGCAGGTGCAGCACATGGTGATGCGGTTGTTGAATCTTGCAGAGATTCCCGAGTCACCGGACGCAGCAGATGCTCTGGCGATTGCAATTTGCCACTTACATACGGCTGCGACGCTGCGGAGACAGGCCGCTGTTGCGGGCTAAGAGGCGGGTTCGTCATCGCATAGGTAGCATTCAAGGCCGAAATACGTGCAATGCGCGAAATGAATTGACAAGCATGGCGGATTGGCCTCATAAATATCCGACTTGGGCGGTCCAGATTGATTTCTACGTGCGACCTCATCAACTTAAGGAGAAGAAAATGAAATCGCTCCGTATCGCGCTCTGCACCTTGCTGGTGTTTACGACAGCGTTCGCCGTAGCCGATTCCGACGCTAAGAAATCGTTCGACGTGATGAAAACCCTCCAAGGCTCATGGAAGGGTCAGACCAGTGGCGGCGAGCCTGTCAGTGTGTCTTTTCGAATGACAGGAGGGGATACCACCCTGATGAGTGAAATTAATATGGGGGAGGAGATGATGAGCATGATTCACCTCGACGGTGACCGCCTGCTTCTGACCCATTACTGCGGTGCCGGAAATCAACCTCGCATGCAGGCCACCATCTCTCCCGATCAGAAAACGATTATGTTTGATTTCGTTGATGCCACGAATCTGGATAGCCCCAAAGCCGGGCACATGCGCCGCGCAGTCTTTACGATTCTTAGCCCGGATCATCACACCGAAGAGTGGGTTTTCGCGCAAGACGGAAAAGATCAAACCACAGTATTTGATCTGAAGCGAGCTAAGTGAAGCCGGTTTAATCTCGCCAGCCGACACAATGCGCGAATTCGTTTGCTCTCTGCTGCTGTTCCTTCCAGTTTGTGGGCGGTCTTTCTGAGGCTCCGATTCGCTCTCGAATCCGGGTAATATTCTCTACCAGTGTTTCCATGCCAGCGGCCTTTCGCAACTGATCGGCGCGTTCCAAGTTCTCAATGGGCTGAGGAGACATTTGACCGCTTTCATCCCAATCAAACTGGGTTCCGTAAATTTGGGGCTTGCCCGAGAGGATAAGCATTCGATCGGTCAGCATTGCCACTTCTATTTGCGGGACTTCCCCAGTTTGCGCTGCCCTCTCAAGCAGCTGCAGACAGAATCGCATGAAAGCCGGGCGGCTAATAGCGTGCTGAACAATCAGGAACGCCGAACGGGCTGCATCCTCTCCAACTATTGACGGCGCTGGCCAACCGATCTGCGCGATGATTTGTGCGAGGCAATCGGCATTCCGTTCGTGTAACTCACGCATGCGAGGATGGTAGCCGTTGAACAGCGAGCCATCGCTTGCGAGTTCCGCTCGCAGGCTGCGATCCGCGGCTTCCATGGCGGCGAGTTCGGCAGCGATTGAGTCGTCCATGGGATCCCGTTTCTTTCGAGAGCCGAGCTTTGCTCGGCCGGACGGGCGAGGGCGCCCGTTCCTACGTGAGCGCTGGTGATTCCCGCGGAGTTACTTGCTCCTGGTCTTTGTATTGCAATTGATAGAGCTTCCAGTAGATTCCGCGTTGAGACAGGAGTTCCTGATGAGTGCCCATTTCGCGCAGGCGGCTCTTGTGCATCACGATGATTTTGTCGGCGCGTTGCACGGTTGACAGGCGGTGCGCGATCACAACCGACGTTCCGGCCTTCCACCATGCGGCTCAGGGCTTCGCGGACGCGGAATTCTGTTTCTGTGTCCACGCTCGAAGTCGCTTCGTCCAAAATTAATATTTTGGGATTGTGTGCCAGTGCCCGCGCAAACGAGATGAGCTGCTTTTGGCCTGTGGACAGAGTCGATCCGCGTTCGCGGACCTCTTCTTTGAAGCGGTTCGGAAGAGTGTGAATGAAGTCGGACAGGTTTACATCTTCGGCAGCTTTTTCAACGTCGGAATCGGAAATCCATTCGGTGCCGAGGCGGATGTTGCTTTCCACTGTTCCGGTGAAGAGGAATGGATCTTGCAGAACAATGCCGAAGCGGCGACGCAACTCGGCTATATCCATCTCCTTGATGTCGATACCATCGATAGTGATCGAGCCCTTTTGCACGTCGTAGAAACGCATTAGTAGGGAGATGATCGTGGTCTTGCCTGCGCCGGTGTGTCCCACAATGGCTGCGGTTTCGCCGGGTTCGATGGTGAAAGTCACATCGCGGAGAACCCAGTCGGGTTCTGTGTCTGGAGTGTTCGCCGAGCCTTGCCCGGCCGGACGGGCGGGGGCGTCCGTCCCGTGAGGATCTTCGGGCACCGTCCGATATGCGAACCAGACGTGGTTGAATTCGATCCGGCCTGGACCTTGAGGCGTCTTTGTTGTTGCGGGTGAAGTTATTTCCGTCGGGGTATCAAGTAGCTTGAAGACCCGTTCGCTGGAAGCCATTGCAGATTGCAGGATGTTGTATTTTTCGCTGAAATCCTGAATTGGCCGAAAGAACCGTTGCGCGTATTGAATGAAGGTCGCCAGCATGCCGATCGTGGCAACATTCTCGACGATTTGCCAATGCGGCCAGGTCTTCAAACTGAGGGTAACTGAGATTCCGTGAGTAACGACATGGCGCATCACGTCGTTGCCACCGAACCAAATGACGCAGGCAATCGCCGTCGCGGAGAGAAATTCGACGATGGGGTAGTAGACGGCGTGGGCCATAATCGCGTCTTTATAGGCGTCCATGTGAACTGCGTTTACTTCCGAGAACTTTTCATAGGCGCGCTCCTCACGATTAAAAAGTTGCAATACGATCATGCCGCTGACGTGTTCCTGAAGATAGGCGTTGATTCGGGCGATAGCGACACGAATGCGGCGATAGGAATCACGAACTTTGTTGCGAAAGATCTTGGTCGCGTAGGCGATGAAGGGAAGTACTGCGAGCGTGATCAGCGACACCCGCCAGGTCATATTGAGCATTATGGCCATGATCCCAACCAGGACGAAGATGTCTTCGAATATCGAGACCACGCCGGAAGTGAACATTTCGTTCAACGCATCGACGTCCGTGGTGACGCGAGTGACCAGACGGCCAACAGGATTCTTGTCGTAAAAGCCGATGTGCATGCCTTGCAGATGACGGAAGATTTGGCTGCGCAAATCGAACATCACCATTTGACCGGCCCACTGCATGAAATAAGTTTGCAGGTATTCAAGCAAAAAGCTGAAGGCAAGCAGTCCAACTCCAAGCGCCGCAATTTGTGCGATCCCAACAAGTGGTTTGTTGCTCAAAAAGAAATCAAGAGCGGTATGTACTCCCTTAACCGGCGCGAGGTATTTGTCGATCACAACCTTGGTGAGATACGGTCCCAGAACATCCGCGCCCGCCTTCAGGAAAATAGAGACCAAAGCGATTGCTACCTGCCATTTGTAAGACCGCAGGTAGGTGAGCAGCCGCTTCATAAGGCGGCTGTCGTAGGCTTTTCCTAAAACATCTTCTTCGTGGTGAGAGGCCATTGGTTCGGTTTGCCGCTATCTGTCCCGACAAAAGGGTAACCCAACATTAGATGACGAAGAACCGCACAGGATTGAAGGATTGTGGCTCACGGCCGGGGAGCGGTAGCTGGGGGAGGCGGATTTCGGGATCGCAGCACGATCTTTTTGGGAAGCTGGCAATCGTTTTTTCCTTCGTCTTCGGTAAGCTCGCGGTGTTGCTCCTTGTGTAGCGCAGCAAGCCATCTCACCAGGGGAGCGATCGAGCGATCGAACGGCTTGCGGCTGGCGACGTCCATAAAGAACAGATCCTGCCAATGGTCGCTGCGAAAGACATCCACGCGCAGCTCGTCCAGAAGGATGTCGCCGGGAGGAGAAACGATTTGCTCCTGGGTTAATTGCACAAGCTTTTCATCGTCGATCATTTGTTGCAGCTCGCGCATCTTGTCTTCTGGGAGCAGTCCCTCGAATACCTTGGTATGGCGGCCCTTTTCTTCTTCGAGGTGAAAGTGTCCATCGCGCTGCAAGAGAACGCATTCCTGATTCACAAAATCCATGGTTTCGAGACGCAGCAGAAAAGGGTAGTCTGCAGCCGAGGCGTAGGAAATAGCTTCTTGTCCCATTAAGGGTAGAGCGTAACAGAGAAGTACAGCGAAGGAGAGGAATCCCAAGTTTGATCGCACTTCTAAGATGATTCTTCAGAAATTAGATCATAGACCAAACAGGAATGTCATCCAGAACGGGCGAACAAGCTGGGCCGCGGCTGGCCGGAGTGTGCTGACTGGCAGGCAAAAAACAGATTCCTCGCCAGTAAATCTGGCTCGGAATGACAGGGTGATGAACACGTGAATGACGAAGAGAATGTGAATGCCAAGGATTAGCCGTTAAGCGCTAATGCTCCGCAGCACCAGAGCTGAGTTCTTCGATCCGAATCCGACGCAGTTGCAGATTGCATGCTCGATTGCGGCCTGGCGTCCCGCTTCGGGGACATAGTCCAAATCGCAGGATGGATCAGGAACATCAAGATTGATCGTGGGAGGAATTTTGCTGTGCTGCATTGCGATTAGAGTGGCGGCAAGGCTTGCGGATCCGCAGGCGCCTTGGGCGTGTCCTATTTGCGATTTCAACCCTGACATTGGGACTTTGCTCGCGTGTTTTCCGAAGGCCAGTTTGAGCGCGCTGGTTTCGATCCGGTCGTTCATTTCGGTTGACGTGCCGTGCAGGTTAACGTACTGAATATCTTGAGGACCGAGCGCGGCTTCTTCCAATGCCAGGGAAATCGCACGTGCGGGTTCTTCCGGAGAATCGCTCATGCGCACGCGATGGAAGGCTTCGCAGGTTGATCCGTAGCCGACGATTTCGGCATAGATTCGAGCGCCGCGGGCTCGGGCGTGGACGTACTCTTCGAGAATAAACATCCATGATCCTTCGGCTACTACGAAGCCGTCGCGATCGGCTGAGAAGGGTCTCGAAGCGCGCTCCGGTTCCTGATTCCACGACTGCGTTAACGCTCTCAGCAGTGTGTATCCCTTGATGATTCCAGGAGTGATTGGAGAGTCCACGCCACCGACCAGAAACATTGGCTGGACTCCTGCCTGAATGTGCTGGAATGCGTAGCCGATGGCGTCGGTGGATGATGTGCAGCCAGCAGTGACCACGTGGCTGTAGCCGCGAAACCCGAAGCGCATGCTAATTTCGCTGGGGATCGTGCCCATGGTGCCGCTGGGAATGCAGAACAGGCTGACCTGCTTCACGTGTCCCGAATGCCAAAGGCGATATTGCTCCTCGGAAAACTCTTGGGCACCGCCGCCGGTGCCTAGAATTACTCCGATTTCTCGTTTCTGCTCCATAGACATTGCTGCGGGGTCGAGGCCTGCGTCTGCGATAGCTTCGTGAGAAGCAGCAATGGCAAGTGGAACCACACGGGAAACGTGCTTGCGTTCGCGAGCGTCAACCCAGGCCAGTTCATCGAATTCGGGGATTTCGCCCGCGATCTGTACTGGCAACTCGGAGGGGTCCCAGCGCGAAATTCGCTTTACGCCAGACTTGCCCTCCAGAATAGCGAGACAGAATGCTTCTTTACCAATACCATTCGGGCTGACTACGCCCATTCCAGTGATCACGACGCGAGGAACCATAGATTTTTTATTCAACAAATCTGACGAGAATCCGGACGGCAGATGTAGCAGAAACCGAGAGTGCTCCAGTTATGGTCGATTTGAATGCCCAACCTGCTTCGGTGAGTGGGATAATCATCTGAAATGCCGCTGGGCCTGTATATCTCAGTACCCTTTTGCCGCACCAAATGTAGCTATTGCAACTTCGCGTCGGACGTCTTCTCGCGCTCAGTTCATCAGACTTATATCAACCGCGTCTGCGACAGCATTGAAAGCGCTGCGAATGTGGCCGAACAAATCGGGGGCCAGTTCGAGCGCTCCGTCGACTCAGTATTCGTCGGCGGCGGAACTCCTACTGTACTTGATATAGGCCAGCTTGGGAGATTATTTGTCACGATCGGGTCAAGTTTCGAAATGCAACCTAACGCGGAAGTTACAGTCGAATGTGCGCCGGGAACCATTACGTCGGCCGTCTTGGACGCTTTCCAGCGTTGTGGAGTGAATCGCGTCAGCCTGGGAGTGCAGTCATTTGTTGATCGGGAGGCCGCGTCGGTCGGGCGATTGCACAAAAGTGCGACGGTCATGGACGATATATCAAGACTGCGCGCCGCGGGAATTACCGATATCAATGTGGATCTCATCGCTGGTTTGCCACATCAGACCGCGGAAAGCTGGAGCGCTTCGCTCAAACAGGCCATCGCGTGCGGAGTGCCGCACATCAGTGTGTACATGCTTGAGGTCGACGAAGACTCGCGCTTGGGACGTGAACTCATTGCGGGAGGAACACGTTATCACGCTCACTTTGTTCCCGACGAAGACATGGTTGCCGACTTTTACGAAGAAGCTTGCGAACAACTTAATCGCGCGGGAATACGACAATACGAAATTTCTAATTTTTGTCGCGAGGGATCTGAGTCGCGACACAATCTCAAGTACTGGACTCGGCAACCGTACATCGGGTTTGGAGTGGACGCGCATTCCATGCTTTTTGCCCGGGCAGGCGAGATGGAATCTATGCGATTTTCCACGCCGGATTCGCTCGAGAAATACGTTGCAGGATGCCCGGTGAACGTCAATCCTGTTCCCTGGCAGACGGCGCTAGAGGAGACATTCTTTCTCGGGCTTCGTCTCAACCGGGGCTTGGATCTGGAGTCTGTTGAACAGAAATTCGGAAAGGCAGCAATTGAAGAAATCGCGGACGCGATCGATGAATGCGTTAAGGATGGCGTGCTGGAGAAATACGAAAACACAATTCGGCTGACTTCCCGCGGCCGGTTGCTGTCAAACGAAGTGTTTGGGCGATTTATCGAAGTGAAGACATAGCACGCTGCGTCTCTAGGCGAGGCCGTGTACTTCAACCAACCGGTCGGTTTAACCGCTTCGCTCGCTTTACTGCGCATGTTCTAATTAAAGAGCTCTGCACATAATTGAGGGCAGCGAAAATACGCCGACATGCGCGGAGGGACCGTGGATTTCCAACTTAACGAAGAGCAGCTTCAACTAAAAAAGACTGTGAGCGAGTTTGCTTCGCGGGAGATCGCCCCTCACGTCATGAAGTGGGACGAGGCAGGTGAGTTCCCCCTATCCATGATCAAGGAATTGGGGGAGCTCGGGCTGCTGGGGATTATTTTTCCGCCGGCATATGGCGGCGCGGGCATGGGATACGTCGAATATGTTACCGCCGTTGAAGAGCTGTCGCGAGTGGATGGATCAGTGGGAATCATTGTCGCCGCCCATACGTCACTTTGCTCGAATCATATTTTTCTTGCGGGGAGTGAAGCTCAGAAGAAGAAGTATGTCACCCGCCTGGCGAGCGGTGAATTCATTGGTGCCTGGGGGCTAACGGAACCGTCGTCTGGATCGGATGCTGGGAGCGCGCGGATGACAGCGGTGCGTAAGGGAAATAATTGGGTTCTGAATGGGACCAAGACTTTTTGCACGAACGGGCACTATGCCGATGTGCTGGTTGTTGTCGCGGTCACGGATCGCGCGGCTCATACGCATGGGCTCTCGGCTTTTCTGGTCGAGAAAGACACAAAGGGGTTTCGTCCCGGGAAGAAAGAAAACAAGCTTGGGTTGCGGGCCAGTGATACCGCGGAGTTGATTTTCGAAGACTGTGTTCTTCCAGCGGAAAACTTGCTTGGCACCGAAGGTCAGGGATTCGTGGACGCCATGCGCGTTTTGGACGGCGGACGGATTTCGATCGCGGCATTGTCCCTCGGAATGGCTGAGGGCGCCTACGATGCGGCGCTGAGTTATTCCAAACAACGAAAACAGTTCGGCAAAGCGATCAGTGATTTCCAGGCCATTCAATGGAAGCTCGCCGATATGGCAACGGAGATCGAAGCCGCGAAACTGCTAACGCTGCGAGCCGCTTCGATGAAAGATGCGGGGATGAAGACGACGCTGGAATCGTCCATGGCAAAGTTGTATGCCAGCGAAGTCGCAGTTCGATGCGCGAATGAAGGAGTACAGATTCACGGCGGATATGGGTTCATCAAAGACTACCCGGCGGAGAAGTTTTACCGAGATGTGAAGCTTTGCACGATTGGCGAGGGGACCAGCGAGATACAGAGGCTTGTAATCGCGAGGCAGTTGCTGAAAGATTAGTGATAAAGTTTTTGGCTTGTACAAACTCGGGAGACACTTCCGCTCGGCGATCTTAGCCTCCACGCACATCCTTGCTTTACACTGACAGTTTGAAGGACGCCCCTCAATCACTCACTAACGACCTCCGATCCGGCGATGTCCGCGCCTTGGCTCGGGTCATCTCGGCAGTCGAGGACCGCTCCCTGGGCTCAACGGAAATGCTCAAGGCTCTCTTTCCTCAAAGCGGGCGAGCGCGGATTCTTGGTCTCACAGGCCCGCCGGGAGCTGGCAAGAGTACGCTGGTGGATCAACTCGCGCGGCACTATCGCAAGACGGATCGCACGGTGGGAATTATTGCTGTCGATCCCACGAGCCCCTACACCGGCGGCGCAATTCTTGGTGATCGCATTCGGATGCAGGAGCATTTTTCCGATCCAGGCATTTTTATCCGTAGTATGGCGACGCGCGGCTCATTGGGTGGGCTGGCGAGAACGACTGCGGACGCGGCCATGATTCTCGACGCCTCCGGACGAGACGTCGTGATGATTGAGACGGTCGGCGTGGGCCAGGATGAAATCGACATCGTGCGCCTGGCGGACATCACGGTGGTCATTCTGGTTCCCGGTATGGGAGACGATGTACAGACGATCAAGGCTGGCATCATGGAGATCGCGGATATTTTTGTAATCAACAAAAGCGATCGGGAAGGCGCCGAACGAGTCGAGCGTGAAATTCGAGCTTTGCAATCGCTCGCGATTCGTTCCGATAAGTGGACGCCTCCGATTATTAAGACAGTGGCAACCGAGGGGAAGGGGATCGAATCGGTGGCGGAAGCGATTAAAGGTTACGAAGAATATTTGCAAAAGAATAATTTATTCGAGCAACGTAAAATTACAAACTGGGAGCAACGACTCTTGGAAATGTTGCGGGACTCGTTTATGGAAAAGGCGTATCGGAGTATCGGAGAAGGGAAGTTGTCGCAGTATGCGGCCGAGATTGTGAAACGCGAACGCGACCCGTATTCGGTGATGGAAGAGATTGTGGGTGGGATGAGTTAGGGAATCTGGGGAGGTTCGCTCCGCTGGGCGGATGAGGGCATCCTTTGACTTCGCTCAGGACAGGTTCCGCCCCTACGTGAGTAGTAATGAGGGAAAAAGTTTGTTCAGCATTGACCATCTCGGGATTGCGGTGAAGTCGCTGGCTGGCTCGAAGAAGTTCTACGAGAAGCTGGGACTTGATATTTCGCCCGAAGAAATAGTTGAGGGCGAACAGGTTCGGCTGGTAATGGTTCCCGTCGGCGAGAGCCGGCTGGAGTTGTTGGAAGCAACGTCTGAAGATTCTGCGATTGCGAGATTTATCGCCAAACATGGCGAGGGATTGCATCATGTTTGCCTTAAGGTTCCCGATTTGATCGCGATTGTGGATAGGCTCAAAAAAGATGGTGTTCGACTGGTTTCCAATGAAATCAAGGTCGGGGCTGGCGGTCATCGCTATGTGTTCGTGCATCCCTCGAGTGCGGGTGGGGTGCTGGTGGAGTTGGTTGAAGGTCACTAATCAATGCTGCTAGTCGCGGCAGATACCTCTGGCAAACACGGCAGCATCGCGCTGGCACAGGGCGAAGCAGATGGATCGTGCAGGGTGATCGAAACGGTTTCCCTTGAGGGGAGCGCGTTTTCTGCGCAACTTGTTCCCCAAATTAGCGCGCTTCTTTCCAAACACAAATTCGATAAGAAAGAAATCGGGGGTTTTGTCGTGGTATCCGGCCCGGGTTCTTTCACCGGACTGCGAGTGGGACTGGCGGCTGTCAAGGCGCTGGCAGAAGTACTGGTGAAGCCGATTGCGGCCGTTTCGTTACTTGACGCAGTTGCCGCAGCGAGCGAGTTTCAAGGGGACATCCTGGCGGCTCTCGACGCGGGGCGCCAACAAGTTTATGTCAGCGAATACGAGGTTTCATCCGCAGGGATGGTTCGGCTTAGTGAACGCTCAATGACGTGTGATGAGTTCGTGAATATCGTCTCAGGCGCGAAGGTTGTGACTCCAGATGCAGGAATCGCCGGAATTGCCCGGAGTGCCGGAGCCTCTGTCCAGATTATCGAAAGCCCGGGAGCCGATGTCATCGCCAGGCTCGGCTGGAAGAAGATTTTAGCCGGCGAAACTGTCTTACCCGGCGAGCTGGAAGCAAACTATGTGAGCCGTTCCGATGTGGAAATGTTCCCAAGGCGGTTTTAGCTGCTCATCGTGCCGGTATGGCAGAGAGATCCAGGGCCAATACGGATAGTGTGCGGTTTCCGATTACGTGTGTAATCTTGGCTGCCGGGTGTTGCCAACGTAGGCTGGAGTTGCGGTACGGGCCCTGCAGTCGTTTCCAATCAATTTAAACCAGTTTTGAAGATCTCTCGTATGGGATCGCGCAGCAGCAGTGCACTCATTTTTGGTCTAAAGGGACGTTAACATGTGGTGGAGGAGAATACCTCACTTATTTCTCGGCCTAGCCCTGGTCGCTGGGGGTCTTCACTTTTTCGGAGGCATCGCGACAGGATGGAAGTCCACTCGCAACTGGTTGAAAGTTAGGGGCTCAGTCAAACCACAGGTCGAAACTGATGAGATCCCGGGCAATGAAAAGCCGAAGACTCTTGGAGTTTTGCCATCCCTCCTAGGCAATCAGAATGAAGATGAGAAAGATGAAGAAACGGAAGTCGCAAGTGCGAGTGGACCTCTGCTAGGGGTGGATCGGATTTCAAGTTCTAAACCACTAACGCCGCATCGGTTCTTACATCGCAGAATTTCAGTGAAAGCATACGAAGGATTCGGATTTGAAGTACCGGCGCACGCGACCCATCCAAGAATTCACGGAGAGTTCAGCTCGTTCGTGGTTGACGGGGGGAGCGGCGACCTGCGCGAGGAGAATGTCGAAGTTCTGCTGCTGAGCGAGGCGGAGTACAGAGACTTTGTTCATGGGCGGGCGGGGGCGGCGAGTTTTGGTAGACCTCCCTCCACTGGCGCAGTGATCGACTGGACGCTTGATGCTACTCTTTTCCAGCCATTGAAATATTATCTGGTCTTTCGAAACTCATCACCGGGGAGGCAGACAGAGCTCGTGGATGCTGACTTCTCGTTGAGCTTTGATTAACCCACCGATGGACGATGATGATTCGTTCCGCTACTGCTGAAGATATTCCCGCCATACTTGCAATCGAGGGGAAGGCAGAACACGCAGCCCACTGGCCACAAGAGAAATATCGGGAAATGTTCGAAAGTGAGACTTCCCAACGTTTTGTTCTGGTTCTAGAGGATCGAGGGGCAATCCGAGGTTTTGCGATCGGACATGTACTTGACCAGGAATGCGAGATCGAAAACCTTGTCATTGCGACAGATTTCAGGCGGCGAGGATGGGGATCGAAGCTCCTCCAAAACGTGATCGACGCGGCAAGCGACGCGGGGGTAACAGCGTTTTTTCTTGAAGTTCGCGAGTCGAATGCGGCAGCTAGAGCGCTGTATAATAGAACTGGTTTTGAAGAGAACGGACGGCGCAGGCAATATTATCGCGAACCCGAAGAAGATGGGATTTTGCTCACTTTTCGGTTACCGTCTGCGGACAATTCCCAATGAGACACGTCCACTCAGCGATTACTATTAGCTGTTGAATTTGGCATTGAAGCAGGCAGGTTCGTGTGATAGCTTAACCCACTATATGAAGCCCCTAAGGAGGTCTGCTGGATGTTAATTTCTAGAGACCAGCTCGAGGCCAGCGATGACGAATTCCGGAAGCTGTCCCAAGAGCACACGCAATATGAAGAACGCCTTGATTTACTCACCCATAAACGCTATTTGACCGATGATGAAAAGCTGGAAGAAGTCCGGCTGAAGAAACTGAAGCTGCGTCTTAAAGACCAGATGGAAGGCATTGCCCGTCATTATGTGGAGCAGATGCCGCAGACACAGGTAGCGTAGAATTCAGTCGACGCAACTGCGGCTCAGCCGTATGCAGGATTCATGTGTCCACATTAAGGCGCTAACAAGCGCCTTTTTTATCAGCACTTAGCTCCGGAACCGCCTCTGCAATATAATTGAGGACCTGCGATGGTTCCTGATGGCTACTACTACGCGATCCCTCTGTTGGGTGCTGCCGCACTTCTGGCGTGGCTCGCAAACCCCTTCTTGGGTGTTCCTCTTATACTACTGGCATTCTTTTTCTTATGGTTTTTCCGTGATCCGGATCGGGAAGTCCCGGACTCTCCCGGTGCAGTCGTGTCACCGGCAGATGGCAAAGTCACCGATATTTCGCCGGTTACGGTGGGGGGGACGCGGTGGGTTCGAATCAGTATTTTCTTGAATGTTTTCGACGTGCATGTTAACCGCAGTCCAATTGGCGGCGTGATTCGGGATGTTCGTTATCACAAGGGAAAGTTTCTGAATGCGATGAATGAAACTTCCGCGGAATTGAACGAACAGAATGTTGTGACTGTGGAAGGCGAAGGTGAGACCCTCGTCTTTAGGCAGATTGCGGGCCTGCTGGCACGGCGAATTGTATTTACGAAGAAAGTCGGCGATCGTGTCGAGCGGGGAGAGCGAGTTGGCTTGATCAAATTCGGTTCTCGAACAGACGTTTTGCTCGACCCCTCTGCCAGTCTTCAAATCAAAGTTGGAGATCGGGTAAAAGGCGGTTCCAGCTTGCTAGCGATTCTGGTCCAGAAACCCGAACAAACCTTTCCGGTGGGCGCATCCGGCGTTAGGCAAGGAGCCATGTGATGGAGCCAGGCCTTCCTGAGATTCCGAAGAGGCGCGCGGAAGACAAGAGTCAGAAAAGGCTTCGCAAAGGCATGTACATTCTGCCTTCGTTGTTTACTACGGGAAATATCGCCGCCGGGTTTTACGCGATCCTACAGGTCACGCATGGAAACGTTTCGCAGCCGTGGCATTTTGATTACGCTGCCAAGGCCATTGGTTTCGCGGTGCTGTTTGATGGCCTGGACGGACGAATTGCCAGGATGACGCACACGAGCAGCGATTTTGGCCGTGAGCTGGATTCTCTTGCCGACGTCATCACTTTCGGCGTGGCGCCAGCTCTGCTGGCGTGGATGTGGGGATTCCGCGACCTTCCGCCCGGGATGCTTTCATCGACCGAGATGGCCAGTAAGATGGCGCAATTCGGGGCGATTGCCAGTTTTCTCTTCCTGATTGCCGGAGCCAGCCGGTTGGCACGATTCAACATTAGCAAGAACCCTCAGCCCATTAATCCAGGACGTTCCGGGAAAGAAGTATTTCGTGGGAATGCCAATTCCCGCGGGGGCGGGTGTTATTGCGGCGGTGGTTCATTTCTCCGGAGGTGACCCGCTGGTGTGGTGGGGGAGCGCCGTTACCTGGATGTTTATTATCGTTATCACGGCATATTTCATGGTCAGTGCATGGCGGTTTTATAGCTTTAAGGATATCAACTTTCGTTCGCGGCAGCCTTTTCGGTTAATCGTTCTATTGGGACTTCTATTTGCGGCTATTTGGTTTTTCTCGCGGCCCGTGCTTTTCGTAATTGCGTTGACTTACATGGCATCTGGCGTGTTTTGGCGATTGCAATGGCTTTTCCGGCGAAGAGGCAAGCGCCCGCCGCCTCCCGCTTACCGGGAGGCGCAGCAGACCTCATGAGTTCCAATTTCAAGACAGCGGCGCCTCATGTCGAAACTATTCGGGCGAGCAACTCGTACCGCGTGGCAATAGTCGGCGCTGCAAGCCTCAAGGGCAAAGAAGTCGCGGAGGTGCTCAACGACCGCAATTTTCCCTCGCTGGACGTCAAATTGCTGGATGACGACGAATCGCTGGGAAAGCTCGAGACCATGAAGGATGAGGTCACGTTCATTCAAAGCGTCCGGCCGGAGCAATTCGACAACGTCGACTTTACTTTTTTTGCTTGCGATCCGGAATCGACCCGAGCTAACTGGAAAATAGCCCGAAAGGCGGGCAGCGACATCGTCGATCTTTCTTATGCATTGGAAGATGAACCCGGCGGGACCGTCCGTTCGCCATGGATTGAACGCCAGATTGGCCGGCTGTTTACTCCTGAACTGCAGCCAGCGCCGGCAGTGGTCGCGCATCCCGCGGCTGTGGTCCTGGCCTTGCTTCTCCTCAGAGCGCAAAAGGCTGGGGAGGTGAAGCACTCCGTTGCAACCGTATTCGAGCCTGCATCAGAACACGGCCAAAAGGGGATGGACGAACTGCACGAGCAGACAGTAAATCTTTTGTCGTTCCAGCAGTTGCCCACCAGCGTATTTGACGTTCAAGTGGCATTCAACATGGTGGCGCGCTATGGAGCAAAGGCCAACCCCGCCCTCTCCAGCTTGCAAAACCGTGTGCTCAGCCATTATTCGCGCATCGTGGAGAAGAGGGCAGCGGCTCCCTCGCTGGTGTTATTACAGGCGCCGATCTTCCACGGACATGCCTTCTCTATTCACCTAGAGATGAAGAACGTCGCGGACGTTGACAAGATTACAGAGGCCCTGACCGGCGATCATGTCACGATCACGCAGGCGACGGACGACGCCCCCAGCAACGTTAATGCCGCGGGGCAGGCTAACATTTTCACATCAATTGTTCGCGACGAAAATGACTCTCGCAGCGTCTGGCTGTGGGCGGCATCGGACAACTTGCGGATTGCCGCTACAACGGCCGTGGAATGCGCTGAAAGCATGGCGGCGGCGCGGCCTCGGGGAAAGATACAGTGAGCGGCCGGCTTCTCCTGACGCTGGCGTGCTTGCTTGGCACGGGTTGCGGATATCACACGGCAGGAAAGGTCAACACGCTTCCAGACCAAGTTCGGACCATTGCTGTCCCGGCTTTCATTAATCAGACGCAGACCTATAAAATCGAGCAGAAGCTGACCGGCGCAGTTGTGCAAGAGCTGGTTACGCGAACGCATTATCACATTGTGAATGGGCCCAGCGAGAACGCCGACGCGACCCTCCACGGAACCGTGCTTTCGACCTACACCACGCCTCTCACTTACGATTCTCAGAGTGGACGTGCCGCCAGCGTCCTCGTAGTGGTCAACATGAAAGTCTTGCTGAATGACCGGGACGGCAAGGTACTGTTCCAGAATCCCTCTTATCTGTTTCGCGAACAGTATCAGGTTACGAGCGATCTCAATACTTTCTTCGAAGAAGACTCTCCTGCGTTTGAGAGACTGTCGCAGGACTTCGCGCGGACATTGGTGTCGAATATCCTGGAGGGCTTTTAGTGCGCGCCTTTGCGCAGACTGACCGATTCGTCTCTGAAGTTCAAGGGCGAAAGCTGCGCCCTGCCTATGTTTTTGTGGGCGACGAAGCGTTTTTCCGGAAGCGCTGCCGGGAAGCAATTTTGAAGCACCTGGTGCAGCCGGACCTGCGAGATTTCAGCCTCTTTGATTTTGATCTGGTAGAAACGGACCTAGCCGAAATTCTTGATCGCGCCCGAACGCCATCACTGATGGCTCCATTTCAGATTTTTTTCATTCGCGGCGTGAAGAACCTGTTTGGCCGCGGCTCAAACGACAGCAAGCTCTCCGCGATCGAGGAATACTGCAAGGACCCTAATCCGGATGCCGTACTTATATTTGTTGCGGATCACATCAGCATTCCCGCAGATGCCCGCCGCATGGATATGACTGATAAGGACCGATACGAGCGCATCCGCGAAACCATGGGGCAATACTGCGCCATCGTGGAGCTGGCGCGAGTAGAAGAAGGTGAAGCGATTCGTTGGCTCACCGAATATTGCGCCACCCAGCAGGTGAAGATCGATGCCGACGCTGCGCGCGAATTGGTGGACGCACTTGGCGGTGACATGACGATGATCTCCAACGAACTGGAGAAGTTGAGCCTTTACGTTGGCGATAAGAGACACATCACGCTAGGCGACGTTGAGACTATGGTGCTCGCGGCGAAACAGCGGTCGTTATACGAACTCACGGACGCGATCTCTTCGAAAGACAGGGTGCGCGCTTTGCAGATGCTGGACGCGATTTTGTCTACTGGCGATGGCGACGAAGCCGCCATTGGACACTTGTATATGCTGGCGAAAACTTTCCGTCAGATGCTTGTAATCCTTGAGCGAAATGTCCGGGATCAACGGATGTTGTGGGCGGCGCTGTGGCAGGGATTTCGAGTGCCGCCGTTTGCGGCCGATGACATAATTCGGCAGGCGCGACGCTACAAATCCAAGCGTGAGCTAACCCGGGCGATTCGCTTGGTTGCGAAAACTGATTTGTCGTTGCGCTCGAACCCTCCGAGCAAGCGCTTAGTACTGGAAAAGCTGGTCCTCGATCTGACGGCAGAGCCAAAGCCGGAAACGGAATGGATGCAGGAAGAACTGCCGGTGTAGCGGCTTTCAGCCATAAAGCCTTCACTTTGAACGTTTGAAACCCATCCATCCTGGTATACGTATAACTGTTTGGCACAGACTGAAGGATTCTCGTGAACGCGATAAATACCCCTTGGCTCATCTTGATCGTCTATTGGGTGATCAGCGCGTTTCGCGTGCGAAAAAATAAGAAAACGAAACCGGGAGGGTCGCGACTGGCAATTTCCTTGGTCGCTATCGCGGCGTTCGAACTTTTGTTCAGGTCGCGGCTGTCATCTGGCATGTTGCGAGACAGTTTCATGCCCGACATTCCTGCGCTGAGATATTTTGGAATTCTTCTCCTCTGGAGTGGAGTCGCCTTCGCTATCTGGGCGCGCTATCACATCGGCGAGTATTGGAGCGCCAGAGTGGCAGTCAAGGAGGACCATCGAATCATTGATTCTGGTCCATACGCCCACGTGCGGCATCCGATTTATTCTGGAATACTACTGGGCTTGATTGGTACGGCTCTGGCTGTGGGAAATTGGCGGGCAGTGATCACATTCGCCGTGATTTTGATTGTCCTAATTCTTAAAGCGCGGGCCGAAGAGAAATTGCTCACCGAGCAACTCGGGGACTCGTACGTGGAATACAAGAAGCGCACGGGAATGCTGGTTCCGAACATCGGATAGACGCAGGCACTTTACTTGCTGCTGGAGTAGATGGTTTCAGCAGGAGCGTGATCGCAACCGCGGATTCTCCTTATGGATCTGATAAGCGCCCCGTGGTTAGTTCTGCTTGCCTACTGGGCAATTACTGCATTTCGCGTTAGAGAAATCCAAAGAGCGGAACCGGCCGGATCGCGCCTGATGGTACTTGCAATCGTGATTGTGGCTTTCACAATTCTGTTTGGTCCCTGGCTCCAGAATGGTCCGTTAGGAGATCGCTTCCTGCCGAACCTGCCATGGGTGAGGTACTTAGGTATTCTTCTTCTCTGGACCGGAATTGGACTCGCGATCTGGGCTCGATATCACCTTGGCGAATATTGGAGTGCGCGAGTCACAATTAAGGTCGATCACAAACTCATCGATTCCGGTCCCTACGCATATGTGCGGCATCCGATTTATTCTGGAATTTTGCTGGGTCTGATTGGGACTGCTTTGGCTGTGGGGAAATGGCGGGCGGTGGTTGCGTTTCTCGTAGTTCTGATCGTTTATGTGCTCAAGGCGCGACGAGAAGAAGGGATGCTTACCGAACAGCTTGGAGAAGCTTATCGGGAGTACAAGAAGCGCACGGGAATGCTGATTCCACGTTGGAAAATGGCTTCCCCATAGCGGCGGCGCGTGTTAGAGTGCGTCCCGACGATATGTCGTGGGTTCGTATAGTTCTCGCAACGCTAGCTGGTGGTGCGGCATCGTCCATGACGGACTGGCTGTTCATGGGGGACTGGCTATACAAACGTTACGACCGGCATCCGGAGATCTGGCGGCATCGTGGAGGTCAAGGAGAAGCGAAAGCCATCATCTGGGCTAGCCTGCTTCCGTTCTTCACATGTGGCGTTTTTGCATTGCTTTGTGCCGGATTACACCTTTACTCATATAGCGCAAGTCTAAAGTTAGCTTTCGCCATCTGGCTCATCGGTCCCCTGCCGTTGACGATTGCGAATAGCCTCTTCGTCAAAATGACGCCCGCCATCGCGGCGTTCCACGCTATCGGATGGCTTTTCAAGCTCGTTCTCGCAGCGCTAGCAGTGACGCTAATTCTGGGCTGGCATCGGGTGGTTTAGGTGGAAGGCTGGGCGTGGAACAGCAACGGGGATACCTCCATGGGCGCGAGGGATACTCCGATGTTCGAGCCCCTACCGGAGTCTATTTCAACGCATTCAATCGAGCGTTCAGGCGGGACTTGTAGCGTGAGGCAGTGTTCTTGTGCAGAACGCCTTTCTGCACTGCTTTATCCAAACCCGACACGGTTTGCCGAAATACTTCTTCTGCGGACTTTTTCTCGCCCTTGGCGAGGCCCTCGCGTAAATCGCGGAGTGTGGTGCGCAAGCGGGATGTGTTGGCGCGGTTGCGTCCTGTACGTTTTGCGGTCTGCCGGGCGCGTTTTAGCGCGGAAAAATGATTTGCCATTAAATCAGCTACCTTCTTTTCTAGTGGAGTTCGAGGCCGTCAGAGGGAACAATTTCTAACGTCTTGCGATAAGTTATTTTACGGTGGCAGACGCAGGCGGTCAATGGAAACGATTCCCCTCACGCCTTCAGAATGGCAATGCCGCAATTTAATTGATAGTCTTTTCCCCGGTGAGCCTTCAGAAACGCATTGCTACGATCCCGGGAGATGGCATTGGCAGAGAGGTAGTGGCCGAGGCAGTTAAGGTTATTTCCGCCTCTGGCGCTGCGGTCGAGATCACGCAATTCGACTGGGGCGCGGATCGTTATCTTGTTGACGGCATTACCGTCCCTCCTGATGGATTTATCATGCTGGGGCGCGATTTCGATGCAATCCTCGTGGGTGCGTTCGGCGATCCACGCGTTCCTTCCAATATCCATGCCAAAGAGATCCTGCTGGGAATGCGGTTTCAGATGGACTTGTATGCGAACGTTAGGCCAGTGCGACTGCTGGACGCGTCGCTTTGTCCGTTGAAGGGGGTTGAACCCAACGACGTGGATTTCGTGGTTATTCGCGAAAACACGGAAGGGGTATACACGGATGCAGGCGGAGTGTTCAAACGCGGAACGCCGGACGAAATCGCGATTCAGGAAGACATCAATACTCGCAAAGGTGTGGAGCGGATCATCCGCTATGCCTTTGAATATTGCGAGCGTCACACGAAAGTTGACGGCAGTGCGCGTCAGAACGTGTTGCTAAGCGATAAATCCAACGCGATGACACATGCGGGTGGCTTGTGGCAGCGGGTGTTCAAAGAAGTAAGGGAGGAATATCCTCAAATCGGTGCCCAGCATATGTTTATCGATGCCCTGTGCATGCAACTTGTGTGCGATCCGCGGCAGTTCGACGTGATCGTAACCAATAATTTGTTCGGAGACATCGTTACTGACCTCGCGGCAGCCCTTCAGGGAGGGCTGGGAATGGCTGCGAGCGGAAACATTCATCCCGGAAAGACTTCCATGTTTGAACCGGTGCACGGTTCGGCGCCACCAATTGGTGGGAAGAATATTGCGAATCCCTTCGGCGCGATCCTAGCCGCCACGATGATGCTGAAGCATCTTGGAATGACCGATGAAGCAGAGAAGATCGAAGCGACCGTAATGGATGCGGTACGCGAGAAGAAGACCACGGCGGACGTGGGTGGGAATCTGGGGACGAAACAGGCCGGGGATTGGGTAGCCGAGAAGGTCGGTCGTGTTTGATCTAGCGCGTCCCGTGAACCGGATTTGTCATCCTGAGCGCAGCGAAGGACCCATGTATTTCTGTCGCCACGAGAAGATACACAGTCCTTCGCTGCACTCAGGATGACAAATGTTGAAAGCAATAATGCATAAATCAGGAAAGCTCAATCGATGTTTCGGTGTCCAGCTCACAACGATATTTCTGGTCCTGCTGTTGTCCTGTGCTTGGGCGCAAGACGCTGATTCGCAGCAATCGGCCCCTTCGATTCCTCAACAACAACCTCCAGTGAAAACACCGGAGGCGTCGGTCCCGCCTAATACCGCCGACGCTACCACCGAAACCAAGATTTCTCCGAAAGAAGCTGAGGATCTCTTTCGAGAGGTCAGCCAGATTCTTCAGTTTGCCAGCGACGACTCCGGCCTTCCAATCAAACATCAAGTCAAACCGAAGCTCGCTGGCCGCGACGAAGTGGTGGCGTATCTGGAAAAGAGCATGGCCGAGGATAAAGATACCAAGCGGCTGCGCCGATCGGAGCTTGTCCTAAAAAAATTCGGATTGCTGCCACCCGACTTTGATCTCAGCAAGTTTCTCGTGGCGTTGCTGCGCGAGCAGATCGCAGGCTACTACGATCCCAAAAAGAAGACGGTCAATCTGCTCGACTGGGTGGACGTAGCGGCGCAACGCCCAGTGCTGGCGCACGAATTGACGCATGCGCTGCAAGATCAATCGTTCAATCTGGACAAATGGATGAGGAAAGGCGACGTTGATCTAGATACAAAGAAGAATCCTAATTCGCGAGACGTGCAGAATGACGAAACTCCGGAAGCCCGGCAAGCTGTAGCCGAAGGTCAGGCTATGGTTGTGCTGGTGGATAACATGCTTCTTCCGACGGGGCAGTCGCTGCTCAGTTCCCCGGAAGTCGCCAAGGCTCTGGAAGATGGCATGCTCACGGGCACACCGGATTCAGTCCAGTTTCAGAGTGCTCCCATTTATTTGAGGGAGGCTCTGACTTTTCCTTATCGCTATGGCTTGGAATTTGAAGCCCAGTTGCTGAGGCAAGGTGGAAGGCAGCAGGCATTTTTCGGAGCGCTCAAGAACCCGCCTTACACCACCCGGCAAATTATGGAGCCGAAGACGTATCTGGCGGGGGAACGCATTGCGCCGCTCGCGCTGCCCGACTTTAAACAGATTTTCAAGAATTATGATCGTTTCGATATTGGCGCGATCGGCGAGTTTGATGTCGCGGTGCTGATCGATCAGTATGCGGGGACGGAAGCGTCGCACAGTCTGTATCCGCACTGGCGCGGCGGTTATTACTATGCCGCTCGGCCTAAGGGTGATCCCAACGCTGCACTTGGGCTTCTATACGTTTCTCGATGGTCGAATGCCGACAAGGCCGCTGAGTTCGCCGCCGTTTATGCGAAGAACTTGCCGAAGCGATATCTGCATGTTCACGACGCCGCCTCAGATGCACCGAATCCCGCGGTGCAACAAGAAACGTCCAGTCGGCTCACGGGTACTCATACGTGGGTTACTGAGAGCGGGCCCGTTGTGATTGAAGTGAAGGGCGATACCGTTTTGATCACCGAAAGCCTGGATCAGGCGACTACGGAAGGGTTGGAGCAGGACGTCTTCCGAGTATCCGCCGCGCGTTAAAAGAATCAGCCAAACCGATCAGTGCGAAACTCTTTTGTATAATCACCATTCGTCGCAATTAGGTCCAGTTGGTTCGGGAGGATTTTTGTCGCAGGCGGAAATCGGAATCATTGGGGGTAGCGGGCTTTATTCGATGCCCGGGCTGGCGGATGTGCGGGAAGTTCGGCAGACGACGCCTTTTGGCGAGCCCTCGGACCCTTACGTTCTCGGCACGCTGGAAGGCAGAAACGTTGCGTTCCTGGCCCGCCACGGGCGCGGCCATCGCATCCTGCCCAGTGAGCTAAATTTCCGCGCGAATATTTACGGGTTCAAGCAACTTGGAGTCGAGCGGATTATTTCTCTGTCTGCGGTCGGATCTCTGAAGGAAGAACACAAGCCGTTGGATTTCGTGATTCCGGATCAGTTTTTTGATCGTACCCGTCATCGTATAGATACCTTCTTCGGCGATGGAATCGTGGCACATATAGCTTTCGCCGATCCGGTGTGTGGCGAACTTGCGGCCACAGTAGAAGGCGCGTGCAAGAAAATTGGAGTGGTGGGGAAACGTGGCGGAACCTATCTCTGCATGGAGGGTCCGCAATTTTCCACGAAGGCTGAATCGAACGTCTATCGAAGTTGGGGCATGGATGTGATCGGAATGACTAACCTGCAGGAGGCCAAACTGGCGCGCGAAGCGGAGATCTGTTACGCGACCGTAGCGATGGTGACTGACTACGACTGTTGGCATCCGCATCACGATTCGGTGACGGTGGATCAGATTGTCGCGGTGCTGCTCAAGAATGCCGAGAATGCGTGCAGCGTGGTGCGTGCAACCGTCGCGGCCATGCCCGTGGGTCGGAGTTGCAAATGCGGATCGGCGTTGGCCCATGCGATTCTCACTGACCGGAGTAAAATTCCGCCAGCCACTCGGCAGAAACTGAAATTGATTCTCGACAAATATCTGGAAGGTAAGCCCTCCGAATGAGCGTTCTCGTAGTTGGTTCCATCGCATTTGACTCCATCGCCACGCCTTCGGGACGCGCCGACAACGTGGTCGGCGGCTCAGCCACATACTTTTCTTTGGCTGCCAGCTACTTCACCGATGTCCGGGTGGTTGCTGTAGTGGGCGAGGACTTCGCCCCTGAACACGAGAGCATTCTTGAGAAGCGGGGAGTGGATACTCGAGGCATCGAGCACGCGAAAGGGAAGACTTTCCGCTGGGGTGGTCATTATCTCGAAAATCTAAACGAGGCAAAGACGGACTTTACGGAATTAAATGTCTTCGAAAAATTTCAGCCACGTATACCCACTGAATACAAAGATTCGCAATTTCTGTTTCTGGGAAATATTCATCCCAGTCTGCAGCGGGCGGTTCGGTTGGAAATGGATAAAGTCAAACTTACCAGCGGCGACACCATGAATTATTGGATTGAGGGCTCGCGACCGGAGTTGACGGAAACTTTGAAGCTGGTGGATGTGCTTCTGATTAACGATGGCGAAGCTCGAATGCTGGCCGCAGAGAGCAGCGTGCCGCGGGCTTCCCGCAAAGTGATGGATTTGGGGCCACGGGCGCTCGTGATTAAACACGGCGAGTATGGGGCTACGATATTTTTCCGCGACGGGGCTTTCGGGTTGGGAAGCCATCCTTTTCGCGCGCCTGCTCTGCCGATCGAGGAAGTCAAGGATCCCACCGGGGCTGGGGACTCGTTCGCTGGCGGATTCATGGGGTACATTGCCTCTCAGCCGCAACTGACTCGGGAAGTTTTGAAACGGGCGCTGTTCTATGGCGGCGTTATGGGATCATTCGCGGTAGAGCGTTTTGGTACGGAACGTCTTCAGAACCTGACACGCGATGAGATCGAAGCCCGCTTCCAACTCTTCCGCGAATTGACTCACCTGGAATGAAATCTTTCCACAACGCCAATCGGGACCGCGAGACTCTATTGGTGGCCCAGATTGCGGCTGGCATTTCCATCCTTTCTTTTCTGATTTATTTACAGCGTGGCGATCTGCTGCTTTATGGCGATGCTGTGGCACATATTAACATCGCCCGTCGGGTTTTCGACTCGAAGACACCGGGCTTGCTCCAACTCGGTACGGTCTGGTTGCCTCTGCCGCACCTGCTGATGGTACCTTTCTTAATCTCCAATGCACTCTGGCGTAGTGGTGTCGGGGGATCGATTCCTTCGATGATCGCCTATGTGGTTGGTGTGGCGGGTATCTTCCGGCTGGTTCGAGGGGCGTTAGCCTGTGGTTCCGAGCCAGATGCTGCGGCGCGGGTCACCGGTTGGTTCGCGGCTGGGATTTACGCCGCGAATCCTAATCTGATTTATCTGCAAAGTACTGCGATGACAGAGCCGCTGTATTTGGCGTTATTCATTTGGGCCCTGGTGTTCTTCACGGAGTTTGCTCAGCTGGCTAACGCGAGTGACGTTAACGCACAGGCGAACGCCTCGTCGTCGCTCACGAAATGTGGATGGTGTCTGATAGGCGCTTGCCTCACGCGCTATGACGGTTGGTTTTTGGCGGCTGTGATGTTCATCGCTGTATTTAGGGTTTGGCTCAGCGCGAGACGAAATGAGTCGCGAGGGGACAGCGGCTTTGGAAAATTTGTCTTATTGGCTGCTGCCGGGCCCGTGTTATGGCTTGCATATAACGCTGCGGTCTACCGCAATCCGCTTGAGTTCGCCAACGGACCCTATTCCGCGAGAGCCATTGAGCAGAGGACGGCCACGCCTGGAAGTCCTCCGCATCCGGGAGCGAGCAATCTGCCGGTTGCTTTCAGTTTTTTTCTGAAATCGGCGGAGCTAAACGTTGCGACCGCGGACGTTGTGCAGAAACTTTGGCTCGCATTGTTATTGCTGGGATCACTAATGACCCTGGTGTTCGATCCGCGCCTTTGGCCTTTGCTACTGCTATGGGTGCCGCTGCCGTTTTACATGCTTTCGATTTCTTACAGTGGCGTCCCAATATTTCTCCCAGTTTGGTGGCCGCATTCTTACTACAACCTTCGTTATGGATTGGAATTGCTTCCCGCCATTGCCGTATTCGTGGCGTTGGCCGCAAACTTCGCGATGGGGCTGGTATCTCAAAGGCCGGCCAGGACCGCCATTGGAGTAGCACTTCTGCTGCTGGTTGCTGGAAGTTATGTGTCCGTTTGGCGCGAAGGGCCGGTCTGCTTCCGCGAAGCTGGGGTTAATTCACGCGATCGGATCGCTCTCGAAACCGAGCTTGCGCAGAATCTGGAGAAGCTGCCCCGTGATTCCACGTTGCTAATGTACCTAGGCGAGCACGTTGGCGCTCTTCAAACTGCAGGAATACGTCTGAACCATGTCATTAACGAAGGTAATCATCGTCCGTGGGAAAAGCCGTCCGACCCCGATGGATTGTGGGAGCGAGCTCTGGCCAATCCCCGACAATATGTCGATTATGTGGTGGCCAGCAATGGAGACGCGGTAGCAACCGCGGTGCAGAAAAGAGACCTGTCCGAGATGGTCGTGCTGCACGGTTCAGGCGAGCGTCCGGTCACCATCTATTGGACCCAGCGCTAGTCGCGGTCAGTTACATCATTTCCCGAGTAATCATGGACGTTACCCCGTGTGCTCCGGAAGTCCGAATGGCGCCACTGTGCGGTGATAAAATCCAGCCAACTTACCTGAGAGCCGCGCAATGCATGACACCTACAAACTGTTGTCCGGGGAGATGTCGTCGATTGCGGGGGTATCGATCGTGCGGCTTGTTTTGGCGGCCATCCTCGGCGGATTAATTGGTCTCGAGCGCGAGATCAAGCACAGACCCGCTGGATTGCGAACGAACTTGTTTATCTGTTTCGGTGCCGCGCTGTTTACCATACTTTCCGATCAATTGGCCGTCGAACACATAGGAGATCACACACGCATCGCCGCGCAGATTATCCCTGGAATAGGTTTTATCGGAGCGGGCACGATTATTCATGCGCGCCAGGATCTAGTGATGGGAATTACTTCGGCGGCGACCCTATTTGTAGTCGCCTCGGTTGGGATGGCGGTCGGAGGTGGATTGTACTTGACCGCTATATTCGCAACTTGTCTGATCCTTTTCTCGTTGTTCCTATTAGGCAATGCGGAAAGGCAATTCAGCATCAAGTTGCAAATTCACAGCTACGAAGTTGCCGGACAAAATGCCGAGGAGATGACACTCGAGATAAATCGTGTCCTCGAGTCCACCCATTCAATGGCGCAGGACGTACAGATTGCTCCGACCAAACAACATGTGCGATTGTATTTTGAAGTGGAAGGAACGCGACGGGAGCATGAGCAAGTTCTGCAAGGGCTTCGTCAATCCTCCGTGCTTGAGGGCGTAGTTGGGCTGGGGCCGGTGCAGACAGAATGACGCTGTCCGGATCTGCTATTCCTTTCGTGAAAGCAAACGCCTGCGGCAACGATTTCCTGATCGTCGACGGAATGGATCCTCATGCGAACTTGTCCAGCCTCAGCCGGAACATGTGTGAACGTCACGGGGGCGTCGGAGCTGATGGAGTGGAGTGGCTTTCCCCGGCGGATGACGCCGATATCCAAGCGCGTCTTTTTAACGCCGACGGATCTGAAGCGGAGATTTCTGGTAATGGAACGCGCTGTGTCGCAGCGTATTTGTGCGCGAAGGAACCGAAAGAAAGAATTGTCATCCGAACCGGCGCCGGGCTCAAAGCCTGCATCCTCAAGTCGCGCAACGGAACCGAATATCAGTTCGAGACTGCGATGGGAGAACCGCAGGTGGGCGCGGAGTCGGCGATTTCGCTGCCGTCTTGTAGAGTAGTCGGCATTCCGGTTTCGATGGGCAATCCCCATTTCGTGATCTTTGTGGATGAGCTTCCCATTGATTGGAAGAACCAGGCTGGGGAAATTGGTCGTTTGCCGCAATTCAAGCACGGAATTAACCTTGAGTTCGTGATGGTCAGCGATCGCTCCAATATTGACGTTCGGTTCTTCGAGCGGGGAGTTGGCGAAACTCAATCTTCGGGTACAGGTTCGTGTGCAGCGGCCGTGGCGGCAATATCGTCTCGAAGGGCAGACTCGCCGCTGCGAATTCATGCGGCGGGCGGAGCGCAAACGGTCCGTTGGGAAAACGAAGTATTTTTGTTGGGTCCGGCTCAGCTCATTTGTCGCGGAGAGTTTTTCTCGTAAGGATTTCGGTCTTGCTTCTCAAATGCCGTTGAGCTCGATGCCATCACGTATTAAGCCTCCCGCGCTCCGGCTCGGAGACACTGTTGGTATTGTGGCTCCTGCGAGTAACATTCATCGGGAGGCGTTGGAGACTGGTTCTCAGGCATTGCGAAGTTTGGGATTTTCCCCGTTCTACTTCGATTCAATCTTCGAAAAAGACATTTATTTTGCCGGTTCGGCGGAGCGGAGAGCGCGCGAACTGGAGGAGATGTTTGTTCGAGATGAAGTACGGGCAATTATTTGTGCTCGCGGCGGTTACGGTTCGAATTATCTGCTGCCGCTGGTGGACATTGAGACGATCAAGAAACATCCCAAGATTTTTATGGGGTACAGCGACCTGACTTGTCTTCTTACATATTTCGCCGACGCGGCGGAAATGGTTACGTTCCACGGTCCCATGGTCGCGAAGGATTTCGGGCGGATCGATGGCGTGGAATTTAGCTCCTGGAAAAATGCACTGAGTGGCACTTCGCAGTGGACGCTGGAAGTGAATCCCGAAGTAAAGGCACTCGTTGAGGGATCGGCAGAGGGAATTCTTTATGGCGGATGTCTTTCGATCCTGGTGGCGTCTCTTGGCACTCCGTACGAAATTCAAACCGAGGGAACCGTTCTTTTTTTAGAAGACGTGGCGGCCAAGGCTTTCCAAATCGATCGCATGTTAATGCATCTTAAGCTGGCCGGAAAATTCGATGACGTCCGAGGAATAATATTTGGCGAGATGCTGGATTGCGTCCAGAGTCCGGGAAAGGACCAGGGGTACACTCTGGAAGAGGTTGTTCTGCGTGTGGTTGGCGACTTAGGAATTCCAGTCGCCTTCGGATTGCGCTCCGGTCACGTTACTCAGGGCAACATAACTCTTCCAATCGGCGTTCGAGCGGCTTTGAATATTGGTGGTACGAAAGTGGAACTCAAGATTCTTGAACAGGCCACAACCGCGACCAGCAGTTCGTAGCCAGAGTATCTCTTAGAATGATTCATTGCTGGAAATTTGGCGGCAAGTAAAAATCGAAATCATGACCAAGCAAAAACACATTCATCTGATCGGAATTTGCGGCACTGCGATGGCTTCACTCGCCGGAATGCTGCAACAGCGCAGATTTCGCGTCACCGGTTCCGACGCCGCCTCGTACCCGCCGATGTCGGACTTTCTGGCATCTCTCGATATCCCGGTAGCCCAGCCCTTTGGAATTCACAATTTGCAGCCTCGCCCTGACTTGGTTATTGTGGGCAATGCGATTTCGCGGGGTAACGTAGAACTTGAGCAAGTGCTTGACGAGCGAATGGCATTTTGCTCTTTGCCGCAGATCCTTCACGAAGAGTTCCTGCGCGAGAAAGAAGTAATCGTGGTGGCTGGAACTCATGGAAAGACCACGACGACGTTGATGTTGGCGTGGATTTTCGAATCAGCGGGTCTGCATCCGTCTTTTCTAATTGGCGGCATCGCGGAAAACTTTGGCAGCAGCTTTAAGCTGGGAACAGGCAAACATTTCATTATCGAAGGGGACGAATATGACTCCGCCTTCTTCGATAAGGGGCCGAAGTTCATGCATTACTTTCCCGATGCGGCGATTCTGACTTCAGTCGAATTCGATCACGCCGATATTTATAAAGATTTGGATGCCGTTGAGACCGCATTTGCGCGGTTCGTGAATTTGGTTCCGCGGCGGGGGCGTATCGTCGGATTCGATACGGGAGAAAGCATTCGCCGCTGTCTGGATCGAGCATTTTGTCCGGTGGAGCGTTATGGATCCAGTGTCGACGCGGATTGGCAGGTGACCAATCTTAAGACGGATTCCAAACGCACTGCCTGGTCCGTTCTGCGCGGCGGCAAAGTATGGCGCGATTTCGAATTTGCGCTGGCTGGCGAATACAACGTGTGGAATGCGACGGCGGCTGCGGCCATGGCGGCTGGATACTGCATCTCTGCCGATCAAATCGCAACTGCGCTAGCGACATTTAAGAGCGTAAAAAGACGATTGGAAGTTAAGGCCGAGATCAATGGCATCACGATAATCGACGATTTTGCGCATCACCCAACGGCCATCGCGGGTACGCTAAAGGCGTTGCGATCCCGTTATCCGAACGCGCGCTTATGGGCGATCCTTGAGCCGCGGTCGAATACTCTTCGGCGCAATGTTTTCCAGCACGATTTGGCGCAGAGTCTAGCAATTGCGGACGAGATCGTGATGGCCAATGTCTTCAAGTCGGATACGATTCCCGAAGCCGAAAGACTGGATTTGGGAATGGTCGTGGACGAATTGAAAAACCATCACCGGCGTTCGCGGATTGTTCCTGAAGTGGATGCGATCGTTCAGTTGGTAGCTCCTGAGTTGCGCCCCGGCGATGTCGTTGCGATTCTCTCCAATGGAGGTTTTGGAGGAATTTATGAGAAGCTACCGCAGAAGTTAGAGACGCTCGCCAAAGAAACGACCAAGGACTCCGACACGTCGCCCGTTGGCGCAACGGCCAAAGCTTGATCCGATTCGTTCCGCTCGCGGCCATCCTCGCGGTCGTTGTTCAGTGTGCGTCAGCTCAAGACATGTCAGGAGCCTCGGCTGAGTTCGGGGCCAGATATACAGTTTCGTTGACCGACCCGGCAAAACACCTTCTGACGGTAAAAATTGAATTGCCTTCTGGCCCTGACCAGAGAGATTTGCAATTGCCCGTATGGTACGCGCTTTATCAAGTTCGAGACTTTTCCCAGTATGTTACGGAGGTCCACGGAACGAGTTCTTCTGTTTCTGTTCGCAAGCTGAACGGTAGCGGATGGCGAATTGGCGGCGCACGAAATGGGGTCGAAGTTGAGTATGAAGTATTGGCGAATGATCCGGGTCCATTTGGAGCTGAGCTTAATCCGCATCACGCATTTCTTAATCTGGCTGAGATTCTGATGTACCCGACCGACGCGCACGGTCCGCTGCAGATCCGCTTTGCAAATGTACCTTCCGGTTGGGTGATTGCCACAGGGTTATCGTGTCTCGCGAATGATTACGCTGCAAGGAATTATGATGAGTTAGTGGACTCCCCCGTCGAAATCGGCAAGTTTGAAGAGACCGATTTTGATGAGGGTGGCGGGCACTACCGGGTAATCGTCGACGCTGTTCCCGGGGATTACGACATGAGCGACATTGTTTCGACGCTCCGAGGAATTGTTGAGGCTGAAACGAGTTGGATGAATGATCGTCCCTTCAGCACATATGTATTCTTCTACCACTTCCCACGCGATACACGTGGCGCAGGTGGCATGGAACACGCGAATGGCACCGCAATCGGCATCAATTCTCAAGTGCTTGCCCGCAATCCGCAGGAATTGGCTCAGATTTCCGCGCATGAATTCTTCCATCTCTGGAATGTGAAGCGGATTCGACCGCAATCCCTAGAACCCATCGACTACACCAGAGAAAACTATACGGATGCGCTATGGTTCAGTGAGGGTGTTACAAGTACAGTGGAGAATTATGCTTTATTGCGAGCAGGATTGTTGGATGAGCAAAATTATTTCGAGCGGTTAGGCAAGGCAATTACTGAGTTGGAACAGCGCCCCGCGCATCTCACTCAATCCGCCGAAGAATCCAGCATCGATACCTGGCTGGAGAAGTATCCGAATTACAACAGTCCGGAACGTAGCATTTCTTATTACAACAAGGGTGAGCTTCTCGGAGTGATGCTTGATCTGAAGTTGAGGGATGTGACCGGCGGCGCCAAGTCGCTGCGCGATCTTTTTCAATGGATGAACGCGAACTATGCTCAGAAAGGGCGTCATTTCGAGGATTCGGAAGGAGTGCGACAGGCGGCGGAGACAACAAGCCATGCCGATCTGAAAATGTTCTTTGGCAAATATGTCAGTGGGACTGATGAGATTCCATGGAATGAGTATTTCAACACGGTCGGCCTGCAATTAGTGACTCAGAGAGTCGAAGTCGCAGACGCCGGATTTGTTGCAACCCGAAACTTCGATTCTCCTCTCACTGTTGCATCGGTTGAGGAAAACAGTCGGGCTAAAAAGGCAGGACTAACGGAAGGCGATATCGTTCTTAAAGTGAACGGAGAGGTTGCTGGTCAAAACCTCGATCAGACCATAGCCGCGCTACATCCTGGAGACAAACTTAAGATTCGCGTTAAAAATCGAGATGGGGAACGCGAAATGAGCTGGAAACTCGACGGACGGGCACAATCCCAGTTTCAGCTCCAGAATCTGCCAGCCATCACTCCAGAACAGAGAGGCCGCCGTACGGCCTGGCTGAAAGGCGAGTCCGAAGCCGCGAAAGAAGCGCGCCCGTGATTCGGACCATTCTAATGCTAGGCTTCTGGACCGCCCTGCTGCCCTTTGCCGCCCTTCTGGGTTTTCCGTGGACTCTCATTACCGGGAATGTCAGCTTCCTGTACCGGATGGGAATGTGGGGCTCCCGGACGGGCATTCTCATCGCCGGAATCAAAGCGAAGACGATCGGTCTGGACAAGCTCGATCCCGCACGCACCTACGTCTTCATGTCTAATCACGTCTCTAACATCGATCCGCCCCTGCTGCTTCCTCTAATTCCTCGCCGTACTTCTGTGATGGCCAAAAAAGAGTTATTTGGTTACCCGCTGCTGGGAAAGATGATGCGTTTGGGCTCCCTGGTTCCAGTCGACCGTGGAAATCGTGAGTCTGGCATCGGCGCGGTGAGAGCCGCTTCTCACGTTATCCGCAGCGGAGTCAATATGACCATTTTCGTCGAGGGCAAACGTTCTTTCGATGGCAGGCTACTGCCATTCAAGAAGGGTCCATTTTATTTGGCGAAAGAGTGCGGGGTTCCAGTGGTACCACTTACCATCGTGGGAACCCATACGATCATGCCGAAGCGACGTTTCGCGATTAGACCGGGAACAGCAACCGTAATTTTCCACGACGCGATTGAGCCGTGCGACTTCGGTGGACGCGAATGTTTAATGATGAAAGTGCGAAGTGCCATCGACAGCGGATTGCCACCAGAACTCCAAACGGCGAAAGATATCGGGGATCAGGAAAGAAAAGCAGACGCTCAAGAAGAGGCGCGTGAGGCGAGAACTTAAAGGCAAAGTTGGCTGCGATTATGTCATTAGCCATTCTCGTCGTCCGACTTTATTAGTCTTACTTTCCTGGCAATTTCAGGCAGCTTGGGCAGTATCGCAGAGTACTTCAGCCACAGTTTGTGATCCACGGCCGGAGCTCCGCTCACAATGGCGCCTGGCGCAATATCATTGGCGACACCGCTCTGAGGAGTGACAATCGCACCGTCTCCGATGTTGCAATGACCGACCACCCCTACCTGCCCGGTAAGGATGACATTGTTGCCGACTTCGGTGGAACCGGCGAGACCGACCTGTGATGCCAGGAGCGAGTCTTCTCCAATCCGACTGCCGTGCCCGACCTGAACCAGGTTGTCGATCTTTGTACCGCTCCCAATCCGCGTTTCACCAACGCTAGCGCGGTCGATGCAAGAGTTTGCCTGTATTTCAACATCGTCGCCAACAATTACAGGCGTTGGTTGGAGAATCTTATGCCATTTTCCGGCGTCGTCCTTCGCAAACCCAAAACCATCAGAGCCGAGAACGACTCCGTTCTGCAGAACGACATTGTTTCCCAGGCGACAATCCTCGCGGATTATGCTGTGGGCGTGAGCGAAAAAGTTGTCGCCAATTCTCACTCCTCGATAGATCACGACATGGGCAAGCAGTACCGCGTCATCGCCGATCTCGACATCCTGTCCAATTACAACGTACGGGCCCATGTGGGCGTTGGCTCCGATCTTTGCTGAAGCGTCGACGACTGCCGTCGGATGAATTCCGGGAGCATATTTCGGTACCTCATGGAAGAGCTCAAGGGCATGCGCAAATGCAAGGTACGGGTTGTTACTGCGTAGCATTGCCGTAGAAATGGCAGGGAAATCTTCGGCAACGATCACTGCTGTGGCTTTGGTCCTCCGTGCGGCGGAGACGTACTTCGGATTTGAAACAAAAGTAAGTTGTCCCGGGCCCGCCGTCTCAATTCCGGCAACGCCAGTAATTTCGGTATCGGGCGACCCATTTTCAAGGCGTCCGCCAAGAGTGGAAGCAATTTGTGAGAGTTTCATAGGGATGTATCACGAAAAGCGAACCAGGATGCGATTGTAATGGAGGAGGCAGCTCGGCCGTCGATTGAGCTCACAACAATCCGGGCAGGTAGGGGTTTGTACATCGGACGCCGAGCCCGGGCCAGCAGAGGTCACAGCTCGCTCAAGAATCGGGCCAAATATCCATTTTGTGCATGGCAAATGAACAGAGAGCGTGTTCTCGTTCAGAATGATTAGTGACACTCTCAGGTAGAGTGTTTCGATGCAACCTAGGAACGGAAAGCCACCGCGATCGGCGGGTTTAGCGACGATCGGGGTGGAACTGAGCCGGGCGGCACTGGTTCGCCTGTCCTGGATGGATAACTACCGCAAAACCAAAAACGTGGCCCTGACCTGCCGTCATTTTGGAATCTCGCGCCAGACCTTTTACCGGTGGCTCAAGCGCTATGAGCCCATGGATTTGACCACCCTGGAAGCGCGCAGTCATCGTCCCCACCACCGCCGCCAGCCGACTTGGTCTTTTCACTTAGCAGAAAAGGTTTTGACTTTGCGGTTGCAGTTTCCCCGCTGGGGCAAGGACAAGCTGGCGGTGCTGCTGCGGAAGCAAAACATTGCCATCTCGACTTCCATGCTGGGCCGCATTCTGAGCTCTTTGAAACGGCAGGGCCGGCTCGTCGAACCTCTCCGCAGCGGAGTTCCGGGGTCGCGTCGCGCCTTGCGTCCCCGTCCCTACGCCGTGCGCAAACCCAAGCAGTACGCGGTCTGCAGCCCCGGCGACCTAGTCCAGGTCGATACCGTTGATGTCCGTCTTATCCCTGGCGTGAACTTCAAACAGTTCACCGCCCGCGACGTCGTCTCGCGCTGGGACGTCATTCAGGCCCACCCTCGCGCCACTGCGCAAGCCGCAACTCAGTTCCTTGACACTTTGCAGCACCGCATGCCGTTTCCCATCCGCGCCCTGCAAGTCGATGGCGGCTCGGAGTTCGCCGCCGACTTCGAACAGGCCTGCCAGCAGCGTGGATTGCACCTGTTCGTGCTGCCTCCCCGCTCTCCTAAACTCAACGGCGCCGTGGAACGCGCCAACCGCACCCATACCGAAGAGTTTTACCAAGTCACCCACTGCTCGCTCGAAATGAAAAAGCTCAATCGCGAACTCCGCCACTGGGAAAAAATCTATAACACCATCCGCCCTCACCAGTCCTTGGCCTACCTAACCCCTCAACAATTCTTGCGCCAGATCCTATCTCAACGAAAGGAATGAAAGTGTCACCAATCTACTGGACGAGTACAGAGCGTTGACATTTTCACATCGACAAGGCAAACTACCGAATCGCCATGTGGGGCAGTCTTGCCGAGGGCAAGAGACGCTGGCTGGGCTGGAGACATAGGGCCGGGACTTAGACCGGGCATAATCAAACTTAGTTCATGACCGAACAGCGAGTCTCTTATACGCTCGATTCGACGCTGGAGACCGTCGATAGCGCGGAGCAAACAGCCAGCCGAATAGCGGCGGAGAGCGGCTTTGGAGAAGACGAAATAATGCAGATTTCCATGGCTGTTCGTGAAGTCGTGGTGAATGCAGTTCTCCATGGCAATGCTTATGATCCAGGAAAGAAAGTGAACCTTGATTTCGAGACCACCAACAATGACCTGGTGATCACGATCCGCGATCAGGGGAACGGGCTGGACCCGGCCAAGATTCCCGATCCTCTGTCTCCCGATAATCTTTTGAAAACGTCCGGTCGTGGTATTTTTTTAATTCGATCTTTCATGGACGAGGTAGAAATTCGCCCGTCCAAGACGGGCACAGAAATCAAACTTGTTAAACACGTTCGTGGACCAGCCACGGGCGGTAAGGAGGCTTCACAGTGAATTTTAAGACCAGTGTTCGTCAGGTGGATGGCGTGACTATTGTGGATTGCAGCGGACGGATCACGCTCGGCGAAGGCAGCGTAACCTTGCGTGATGTTGTTCGCGAACTCTTGTCGAAGGGCCACAAGAAGATTCTGCTCAATCTCGGCGACGTCAATTACATTGATAGCTCAGGAATCGGCGAGTTAGTTAGCGCGTTTACCACCGTACGTAACCAAGGCGGCGAGCTGAAGCTGCTCAATCTGACCAAGAAAGTCCACGACCTGCTGCAGATCACCAAGCTCTACACCGTCTTCGATGTGAAAGACGACGAGGCTGTCGCCGTCAAGGCGTTCACCTAACCCTCACCTTTTTATCCTTCCTCCTTGCGAGCGTAGGGCCGGTTTGCGAGATCCGGCCCTGGCGTGCCATTTCTATTTCGGGAAGTTACCTAGATATTTTCGTTCGTATCGTATTTCCATTTCGACTGCCACTCTACAATCGATTCCGAGTTCTGGAAGGACTCGGTGATTGGAGTTTGGAAAATGCGATTTGATAGTGCCTTGACATTCTCTCTTCTTCTCTTTCCTTTGGCGTCGCATGCGGGCTGTATTCCATTTGCTGAAGCCGGTCGGCACATAGGAGAAGTCCGCTGCATCAGCGGGAAACTTTTACGGGTCGAACAAGAGCAGCAGGGACTAACTCGCCTGAATTTTTGTGAGACTGTTCAGGGCTGTCAATTTGTTGTTGTTGTGCCCGAGCAGGATCTAAAGAAAGTGGGCGACCTTCAGCAGCTGCAAGGTAAGACGCTGGAAATTCATGGCCTGCTAAAGGACAACGATGGCAGAGCGGAGATTGTGCTGCAGAAGCCGGGTCAACTAGAAACTCAGGACGACTACGAAGAGGCCCCATCATTTCTGCGAGCCTACGACGTGGAACAAAAGGGACACTACAGCGCGGGAACGGCCCACGCGCCGAAATCCAAACGAGTCACCACGAAAAAGCAGACAGCAACGCTGCCCATCGACATACCGCAAGATCCAAGTGCGTCCAGCGAGCGCTAGCGGCGGTTGAGAGGGTAACCAATGACCCAGTCGGCGCACAGGATGCTATGCTGTTGCGGCGAATGCAGAATCTCTCCGTTCTCTTCAAGTTCTTTGCGCTGGCATTCAGTGCGCTATTGCCGCTGGTGAACCCATTAGGATCGGCATTAGTATTCCTGGGGGTGGTTGGAAGTGCTCCCCCATCTGTTTTTCGCGAACTGGCTCAGAAAATTGCCGTCACTATGACGCTGTTCATGGCAGTGGTGGAATTGTTGGGAGCCGGGCTTTTGAACTTTTTCGGAATCTCCCTTCCCGTCGTGCAAATTGCCGGAGGACTGGTGCTTGCCAGCATGGGATGGAAACTGCTCAATCAACAAAAGGCCGAAACCAGGGAGGATCCGACTAAAACCGTCGAGGCTGGTTTCGGATCCTTGGAGGAGAAGGTCTTCTATCCCCTCACGTTCCCGATAACGATTGGACCTGGGTGCATCGTAGTTATGCTCACCCTGGGCGCGCACGCTTCAGTGAAAACGAATCGGATCGAGAATGTCATTGCTCACTTGGGAATCTTTTTGGCTGTAGTGGCGCTAAGCTTAACCGTGTTTCTCTGCTACCGGTACGCCCCACTGATCACGCAACGAATTTCACCGGCGACAGCCCATGGAATCCTGCGCCTCACTGGGTTCGTACTCCTCTGTATCGGAGTGCAAATCACGACAAATGGAGTAGGATCGCTGATCAGGAAGGTCCTGAACACGTAGGCGCGCTTCTTAGATTTCCAGCACTATCTTGCCGAACATCTGGCTCGCCTCCATATATTCATGAGCGGCGCGAATATCTTTTAGCGAGAATGTTCGATCAATTACCGGCTTCAGATGTCCGGCAAAAATGTGGCCGAGAACCTCACGCAACTCTCCCATGCTTCCCATGAAAGAACCGAGAATGGAGAGTTGGCGCGAAAATAAGAAACGCAGGTCCAACGCCGCGTTGTAGCCAGTTGTTGCTCCGCACGTGACCAATTTGCCCCCTGGCTTGAGACTTTTCACGCTCTCATCCCATGTAGCCACCCCGACGTGCTCGACGACAATGTCCACGCCTTCTTTGTTTGTGATCTTTCTGACCTCGTCCGAAATCTTTTGCTTGTAGTGATCGATCAGATGATCGGCACCCAGTTGTTTTGCTTTTTCCAGTTTATTTTCATTCCCTGCGGTTGCGATGACGCGCGCATGAAACAACTTCGCAACTTGAATCGCCGCGATGCCAACCCCAGAGCCCGCGCCTAGAACCAACACTGTTTGACCTTGACGAATGCCCGCGCGGCCGACCAACATGTGCCAAGCCGTGGTGAATACCAGCGGCACACTGGCCGCCTGATTGAAATCCAAGGTGTCCGGAATCGGAATCACGTTTACTGGAGGGACCGCGATCAATTCGCAATCCCCGCCGTCCACGCGATTGCCCAGGACGGTAAACTCGATGCATTGGTTTTGGCGGCCGGAGGTGCAGTACGGACAGCGATTGCAAAAAAGCATAGGCGCAAGGAGTACACGCTGTCCCGGGTGAAAGCCGGTCACGTACTCGCCCGTTTCCGCAACCTCGCCTGCGATGTCGCTGCCGAGGATGTGGGGGAGAGTTACTTTGCCGATGCCCTTGCGAATCCAAAGATCGAGATGATTCAGCGCGCAGGCTCTGACACGAACCAGAACTTGATCCTTGCGCGGCTTCGGGTCAGCGATGTCTTCATATTGAAGAACCTCTGGCCCATCAAAAGCGTGTATGCGGACGGCTTTCATAAGCGACTAAGCTAGCACAAGATTGATTGGAACTTAGGAGCACAAAATGGCAATCCTCGGATTGATCGAATATAAAGACGCGTCCCCGGATGTGCGGGCAGTCTACGATGACATAATGGCGACTCGCAAAATTGACTGGATCAATAACTTCTGGAAAGCGCTCGCGAACGATCCGGCAGCGCTGAAGCGAACGTGGAACGACATCAAGGAAATTATGCGGCCGGGCGCGCTCGATCCGCTAACTAAAGAGTTGATCTACGTTGCTGTGAGTGTCAGCAATCAATGCGGCTACTGCATCGCCTCTCACACGGTAGCGGCCAGTAACAAGGGCATGACGGACGAAATGTTCAAGGAACTAATGTCCGTGGTGGGAATGGCAAACGAGACTAACCGCCTCAGCGCGGGATACCAGGTAGAAATCGACGACCAGTTTAAGAAATAAAATATTATGACCCTAAAATTTACGACATCGTATCTCGAAGACTCAATCGCGATTTTCCACTACTACAAGAAACTCGCCGAACGTGCAATTGAACAAGTGAGAGACGAGCATCTGACAGCCGTGTTGGACAGCGAGATGAACTCAATCGCGATCATTGTCAAGCACATGGCAGGGAATATGCGTTCACGTTGGACTGACTTTCTCACGACTGACGGAGAGAAACCCGATCGCAATCGTGACTACGAATTCGTGGACGCCCCAAGCTCGCGAGATGCTCTAGACAAAATGTGGGAGGAAGGTTGGGAGACTCTTTTCGCCGCGCTCTCCCCACTTAAGGAAGCTGATCTCGGCAAGAAGGTGTTAATTCGAGGTGAGGCGCACTCGGTGATGCAAGCTATTAATCGTCAAGTTGCGCACTACTCCTACCATTGCGGACAGATCGTTATGTTGGCGAAACATTTCCAAGCAGATAAGTGGAAATCATTGAGCGTGCCGCGCGGACAATCAGCCCAGTTCAATAAGAAAGTTGCAAGCCGGGAGAGTAGTCAGCGCTAGGAAGGGTTGCTCAGCGTACGCGGGCTTTTGTCTTAGGGAAGTTGAATTCGTGCAAAGCAAAGTTCACCCGCCGTCCGCGAAAAGCAACGCCTTCAGCTTGCAAACGCATTCGCTGGTCGATCGCGTAATCAGCCGGAACCTTAATGGCGCCTCCCGCGCCGAGAACACGGTGCCACGGAAGTCCTGCATGACGTTTCATGACCTGGGCTACCTGCCTGGCATACCCTGGATACCCTGCTGCCCGGGCCACTGCCCCGTAACTCGAAACTTTTCCGCGCGGAATTGTTCTGATTGCGGCCGCGATCCTGGCCTGCATCTTCGACGCATCCGACGCAGCCTTCGCTTTAGTTAAACGCTTCACTTCTTAATCGCAACGGCGACGCCATCGCGGATTGGCATGATCGTCGTGAACAACTCCGACGAACCGTACAACAGGCGATTGAATTCCACAATGGCCTTCGTCGAAGCTTCGCCAGGTTTCTTTTGCGCTACTTTCCCGCTCCATAAGACGTTATCGGTAACGAAGAGGCCTCCTTTGCGCAGCCGGGGAATGGCAAGCCGGAAGGCGCGAGGATAATCTTCTTTATCGATGTCATTGAAGATTATGTCGAATTCTCCATTCTGCTCTGAGAGGATTTCCAGCGCGTCCCCGGTCTTTATATCGATTCGGTTCAAAACGCCCGCCCTCTCGAAGTATCCGCGAGCTTCCTCGGCGTTTTTCCGATTGCCATCGGTATAAAAAACCCGCCCGCCTTGGCCGACGGCTCGGGCCCACCATATCGTCGAGTATCCGATTGCAGAGCCCATTTCAAAGATAGTCTTGGCTTGAATCATCAACGCCAACTGATGAAGAACGCGGCCGACAAGCGGGCCAACGATCGGAATATTGCGCTCCACAGCTTCAGATTCCATTTGCTTCAGAACTTCGTCGCGCGCGGGAATGAGCGAATAGAGGTATTCTTCTACGCTTTCAGCGGTGATGCCGTGCTGGCGCCATTGCGGCTGGTTCTCGACCTGATCTGGCAAAAGACCTCCTCAAAGAAATTAAGAAATTATGTAAGCGTCTGGCCTGGCTTCATCTCCAGAACCTCAATATTGGCTACGAGCTTTTGCAAATCTGCGGGTCTTCCCGTCAGTTGAGGAAAGGTCCCAAAGTGCATCGGAATGACAGTGCTTGGCTTCAGCAAATTGCACGCACATGCTGCCTCGCGCGGGCCCATGGTGTAGTGGTCGCCGATGGGCAGCAGTGCGATCTGAGGGGCGTAGATTTCACGGATAATCTGCATGTCTCCGAAAACGCAGGTATCCCCTGCATGATAAATCTTGACACCATTTTCGAACTCAATGACATAACCGCAGCCTTCGCCACCATAGATGATTTGATCGCCGTCCTGAATGCCGGACGAGTGTCGGGCGTCAACCATGGTGATCTTTACGTCTCCGACGGCCTGCGTGCCGCCTTTGTTCATGGGTAGGGTTTGTTTGGCGCCCTTGCTTTGCAACCAGGTGGCCAGCTCAGGAATGGCAACGACCTTGGGATTAAGCTTCTTGGCAATCTCGACAGCATCGCCAATGTGATCGCCGTGAGCGTGAGTGCAGAGCATGATGTCGACCTTCTTTAGCGTTTTTTTATCCTCAGGGCATTTGGGATTGCCCATGACCCAGGGATCGACGAGGAGCGTTTGGCCTCCAGGAGTCTCGACTAGAAAGGTCGCGTGTCCCAACCAGGTGAGCTTGATTCCATTAAGCTTCATCATATTTCTTCCGTATGTATCCAACGAGTCTATTAAGAAAATACCTCAGTTCGCAAATGTCGACTAAATCCTGAAATCACGTCGCTTTTGTTTTCCGCTTCGATGCCCGGTGGCTATAACATGTTGGCCGTGCCCGAACTGAAGATTCTCATCTCGAGGGAACAGATTGCCGAACGTGTGAGCGCAATCGCAGCCGAAATCACGCGTGATTTTTCGAGACAGTCGATCGTGTTCGTTGGCGTGTTGAAAGGTGCCGCTATCTTTCTGAGCGATTTGATTCGAGAGGTGCGGCTCGACGCCGCGTTCGACTTCATAGGCGTCTCAAGTTATGGAAACCGCCCGACTCCCGCGCAAGAACTCACGAATGGATGGGATTCTACTGGAGAAGTCCGGCTCACTAAAGACGTCGATCAATCGCTGATTGGAAGAAACGTGATCCTGGTGGAAGACATCCTCGATACGGGGCTTACGCTAACTTTCCTGAAGAATGTTCTGCAAGCGCGCCGTCCTAAATCGCTTCGAGTTGTAACGTTGCTTGATAAACCGTCCCGCAGAATACAACCTGTGCAGGCCGACTACGTGGGTTTCGCCATTCCTGATGAGTTCGTGGTCGGTTATGGGATGGACTACGCCGAACGTTATCGCAACCTACCAGACATTCGCGTGGTGCCGCGTCAGGAATAGGCTCAATCTTAGTAGACCTCCTCTACACAATCTTCGAATCACAACTGTTGCAAACTGTCTTTTGTTGTGTCGAAAACTCTACTGGAACTTTCCCGTTAAGTGCGCCGTACCTGAACTAACGTTTGATTGCCCGCGTCGTCAAATGAGCAGTCAAGGGAGGTTGGTATGGACGCAAAATACAATTTCATTATCGACAGATGGGAATGGCGAATTGGTTTGAATGTGGCAGGTTTCGTGGTGTGGCTCGTCGCAACTGTGGGCTTGCTGAAATTGGCGGCTTAGGAAGAATCTCACCAGAAAGAGCGTTCACAGAATAACTTTCATGGAAAGAGTGAGAGGATGAGCGCTTGCTCGCGGCGTCTGTTGCTTGCCAGCTTTCTTGTGGCCAGTGTTTCGCTGTTTTTGCAAGCCGAGACTGAGCCGAAGCCGCAGGGTAAGTTAGTCGACTTGGGCGGACACCGTCTGCATTTCAACTGTTCCGGAAAAGGCGGACCGACGGTCGTTATTGAGACTGGTTTCGGCGATTTTTCCTTCGGGTGGATTCTGGTGCAGTCGAAAGTTGAGAAGTTTGCACGAGTCTGCACATACGACCGGGCTGGATATGCTTGGAGCGACCTCGGTCCGATGCCTCGCAATTACGCTCAGCTCAATCTGGAGCTGCGCGATGGACTTGTAAAGTTGGGTGAGCGCGGACCTTTTGTGCTGGTCGGCCACTCATTTGGGGGGCCGGTAGTCCGCAACTTTGCGCTCACCTATCCACAGTTGGTCGCGGGAATGGTCTTGGTGGACGCATTTCAGGAAGATCAGCGTACCGAGATCGGAAAGCAGGCGATGCGGATCCGCGATTTTGCCAAGGGAACGCCCATTCCACCGCCGCATGAGGACATGCTTCCTTCCGATAAAGTCAGTGTGCCAGCATCGCCCGCGCCCGACGCGAAAGTTGAACCTCCATACGACAAATTGCCAGCGGAAGATCAGCGGCTACAACTATGGGCACAATCATCTTCCACGCTGCAAGTTGCGGAGGATAGTCAAAGGACGTGGTCACCTGAATATCTTGCGAAATGGCATGGGACATCTCAGGGGGGATCTTTTAGGGACGATTCCTTTGGTCGTGTTGACCCGAGCCGAGGGTGGTTACAGCACGGACTTGGACGTGGCAGCTGCAGAACTAGAAACTGAGAGAAAAGGCCTTCAGGCCGATCTTACGAAGCTTTCAAAAAACAGTAGACAAGTTATCGTGCAGAGTGGCCACAATATGCAACTGGAAGCGCCCGAGGCAGTAGCCGACACAGTCCGAACCGTGGTGGAACAGGTACGCCAGAAACGCTCCGGCAACGACTGAGACAGTTACTGAGCGGCGACTGTTTCTCTCGCGGCGTAGTGAGATTCTACGTAGTCATCCAAGATTTGGATGAATTCGGCGACAATCCTGTCGCCTTTTAGAGTTGTGAAGAGTCGTCCATCGACGTAAACGGGAGCTTTGGGCTCCTCGAAGGTACCAGGCAGCGAAATCCCCAGACTCGCGTGCTTGGATTCACCGGGGCCGTTGACGACGCAGCCCATCACTGCGACCTTCATCTCTTCGACCCCGGTGTAATTTTCTTTCCACATCGGCATCTGCTCGAGCAGGTACGACTGAATTTGCTCCGCCATCTCCTGAAAGAATGTGCTGGTGGTGCGGCCGCACCCGGGACACGCCGTCACCTGCGGAGAAAAGCTGCGAATTCCCAGCGATTGCAAAATCTGTTGCGCAACGCGAACTTCTTCGCTTCGATCCCCGCCGGGCGCGGGCGTCAATGAGACGCGAATCGTGTCTCCAATTCCTTCTTGAAGCAGAACACCCAAGGCAGCACTTGAAGCGACAATCCCTTTTGCTCCCATGCCAGCCTCGGTCAATCCAAGATGCAGTGGATAGTTGCAGCGCGATGCCAGCGACCGATAGACATCGATTAAGTCCTGCACGCCGCTCACTTTTGCGCTCAAAATAATTTGGTCGGGGCTCAATCCATATTTTTCCGCCAGCGCGGCCGAATTTAGGGCACTTACGACCATCGCCTCCATGGTGACTTCGCGGGCGCCTTGCGGCTCGGGCAGGCGCGAATTCTCGTCCATCATCCGAGTCAGCAGTGCTTGATCGAGCGAACCCCAATTCACGCCGATGCGGACTGGCTTCTGGTTCTCGGCGGCAACCTCGATCATGGTGCGGAAGTTGGCATCGTCCTTGCGGCCTATGCCGACGTTGCCGGGATTGATTCTGTACTTCGCAAGCGCACGGGCGCACTCGGGATACTTTTTGAGCAGAAGATGTCCGTTGTAGTGGAAATCGCCGATGATGGGAACCCGGACGCCTTGCTTGTCGAGCTGCTCGACAATAGGCGCCACGGCGGCTGCCGCATCGTCGTTATTGACGGTCACACGGACCAACTCAGAGCCAGCGCGCGCCAGAGCTGCAACCTGCTGAACGGTCGAGGCAATGTCGGCGGTATCGGTGTTGGTCATGGATTGCACCACTACCGGTGCATCCGCACCCACGCGAACCCCATTGATCGAGGCGGTGACGGTTTTTCTACGTCGAATGTCTGCCATTGAGTATGTATTCAGTTTAGACCATTTGTACGGAAGGGAGAAGCCTGAGCTAGCCAAAGAGTTCGCTGTGGGAACCTAGCAGGACATGCTGCAGCACTTCTGGGTTAGGCTTGCGATATATCAGGAGCAAGTCGGGCCTCAGATGGCATTCGCGATAATCTCTCCATTCGCCTCCAAGAGAGTGATCGCGGTTCTTCTCCGGCAGCGGCTTGTCCTCCGCAAGAAGCGAGATCATTGCGAACAGTAGTTCTTCCAGATCCCGCCTGTGAAGCCCGGATTTTTCCCGCTTGTAATCCCGCCTGAAAGCGTTGGTGCTCTCAATCGTCCGCATTCAAGTCGGACATCAATTCAGAGACATCGTGGAATGACGGCAACTTGCCTTTGCGAGCCTCGCGCATGGCCGCAACCGTCTTGGCATTCGGGACTCTAACCTCGAAAGGGAGAGCTTTCTCTTTAGCAACTCGAGTCAGCAGCACGCGTACTGCGTCAGAAACCGAGAGCCCCATGGCCGCTAGTGTCTTCGACGCCTTCGTCTTGATCCGCTTGTCGATACGGACGTGAACCATCTCCGTGACTGGCATATAAAACTTCTGAGATACATTGTATCTCAGAAGCCCGGGTAAAATCCATTAAACGCGGGAAATAGATTTAGGCTACTACTGAAGCCGTGGTGCGAAGCTGGGCAGCATCTTGGCGATGTCGTTGTAAATCACCACTACGGTGAAAAGCACGAGGAATACGAAAGCCACTTGATAGATTCGCTCTTTGATTTGCAGACTGATATCGCGACCGATCAAAGTCTCTACGAGTAAAAGCAGGATTACGCCACCATCCAGAATTGGAATTGGCAGCAAGTTCAAAATGCCTAGATTTAGGCTGATTCCAGAGGTCAGCCCCAACAATGGCGTCCAGCCCTTTTCCTGCGCCGCTTCTCCGGCGTCTTGAGCGATGCCAATTGGCCCGGAAAAAGTGCGAATCGAAACTTTATGCTGGACCAGTTTTTGCACTAACTGAAGAATCAGAGCCGCGTTGGTTCTATTGTCGTCCACCGACTTGCCGAGAGCCTTGACCAATGGCAACCTTCCGACCTTCATTTCAGGTTTGCTCTGGAAACCTACTCGATATTTTTGGACGTTGGGGTCGTCGGTGTTCGCCAAGACAGGCTGAACCTGGAATTTCAGAGTTTGACCATCGCGAAGCACGGTTAGTTCAACCGGTTTATCTTTCGATTGCTGCAAGCTGTCGATCATGGTTTCGATGAAAGGCAACGGCTTGCCATCCATGGCGATAATCTTGTCGCCTTCTTTGATCCCAACCTTCTCCGCTGGCATGCCGGGCTCGAGATTTCCTACGATTACGGATTCATATGCGTGCCATCCGGCGGCTCCATATGCATCGCGTGATTCTTGACTTGTCTCCGGGACCACTGTCTTCTCTAGCGATTGACTGCCACGTTGCACAGTGACCTGCAAGGGTTGGTTGGGACTCAGCATTTCCTTGAAAGAAACCTGCTCCCAGGTAGGGTTGTTGACGTCTTCGATCCGGACAATTCGATCCCCAGGTTCGATGCCGACTTGTGCCGCTGGAGAATCAGACTTGACGGAAGCAATGACCGCGGGCTGATCGAGAAACACTGCGTGCTCATAGTGAACCATATAAACCACTGTGAGCAGGCCAATCGCAAACAAGATGTTCATGGCCGGGCCAGCAATCGCGATAATGAAGCGATGCCAGCGGGGATGAGACAAGAACTCGCCGGGATCGCCACTGCGTGCGTCCGCGGGGTTTTCGCCGCTCATCTTGACGTAACCGCCGAGCGGCAATGCATTGATGCGGTATTCGGTTTCACCTTTGCGGAAGCCGATCAAGCGTTTGCCGAACCCGATAGCAAACTGCTCAACGCGCACGCCCAGCAACTTGGCCGTCGCATAATGGCCAAATTCGTGAATCAGGATCATGAACCCTAGAATTCCTACGAATGCCACCACAGATATAAGAATGTGATCCATAAAAATAAGTGCTATTCCCTTAGCATAGATGCTGAAACCGGGAGCGCTCCGCGACCCGAACGGCTAACTTTATATTCCGCGACACGGCGAGCCTCCGCATCGGCTTGCAACACTTCTACTATAGATTCAATTTTGCCTGTTTGCGTTTCAGAAAGCACTTCTTCGATGACTAAAGGGATCTCGTGAAACCCGATACGGCCATCCAGGAATGCGGAAACTGCGACTTCGTCGGCGGCATTGAGTGCAATAGTTTTCGCACCTCCTGCCTCCATTGCTACATACGCAAGCCGCAAACAGGGGAATTTTTCCATGTCCGGCGGGGAGAAGTCGAGGTGCCGTAGGTTCATGAGCGGAAAGTGCATATCGGACGGAAGCCGCTCCGGATAGTTAAGCGCGTAAAGGATGGGGAGTCGCATATCCGTCACGGAGAACTGAGCAAGTATACTGCCATCCACAAACTCGACCATGGAGTGGATCGTCGACTGCGGATGCACGATCACTCTGACCCCATCAGGCGGAATATTGAACAATCGGCACGCCTCAATCACTTCGAATCCCTTATTCATCAATGTCGCTGAATCTACGGTGATCCGACGGCCCATCTTCCAAGTGGGATGATTCAGAGCTTCGGCGACTGTGATGGAAGGGAAGCGGGACGCGGGGGTACTCAGGAAGGGGCCTCCCGAAGCGGTGAGCCAGATGCACTTTACCTCTTCCATTCGGCCCGTACGCAAGCATTGATGGACCGCATTGTGCTCGCTGTCGATTGGGAGAACCGGTTTTCCCTGGCGGCGAGCTTCCGCCGCTATTAGTTCGCCGGCCGCGACCATGCATTCCTTATTCGCCAGGCCGACGGTTTTTCCGGACTTCACTGCTTCGTACGTCGCTTCAAGCCCCGCGACGCCAACGATCGCGCTCACCACGAAATCAACCTCGGGATGAGTCGCCACCCGCACTGTTCCAGGTGAGCCGTCGACGACTTCGACATGGTTCAAGCCCGCAATCTTGAGCCGGGATCGCAGAATCTCAGCGTCGGCCTTGAGGGCAACGGAGACGACTTTCGGCTGCCACTGCTTTGCCTGTTGAAAGGCAGCTTCGAGGTTCCGTCCGGCGGCCAGGGCAACGATCCGGAAGCGATCCGGATGCAATTCGACGACGTTAATGGTGCTCAGTCCAATCGAACCAGTGGACCCGAGGATGGCGAGACGCTTCATGGATGGGATATAAGACAGTTTAGCGGATTGTGCGTTTATGAACTAACCGTTGTCATCTCGAGCGAAGTCCAAAGACATGCTTTTCCCAACGCTGAGAAACGCGGGGCTGAAAGGACGGACCGCCGTCTCTACAGCGATCTTTCGACTTCGGGAATGGACTCGCTTGCGAGTCCGTTCCCTGCGCTCAAGATGACAGGGTTGAGAAGATATTGGGTTTACTGCTGCATTACTCGCCACGCCGTGTAACACCACAACACCGGAGCGGCGAAGAGAAGCGCATCGATGCGGTCGAGCATGCCTCCGTGGCCGGGTAGGAGCGTTCCTGAATCTTTTACGCCTGCTCCGCGTTTGATCAGCGACTCGACGAGATCCCCAAGTTGAGCTGCCACGTTTATGGATGCCGACAACAGTATGACTGGCAACAAGTCGGGCTTTTGCAGGGCAAATATTCCGTCTCGCCTTTCGATCAGGTGGGCCTTTAGCAATGCCGTGCAGATCGGTAGGGCATAGTTGTAGAGCAATGTCCCCACCAGCAAACTTGCGGCAAAAGAAGCCACGGCCCCCTCCCATGTTTTTTTCGGACTGATCTGCGGCGACATCGGGTGACGGCCTACAGAACGTCCCACGAAATAGGCGAAAATGTCGCCGGCCCAGACTATTAGCAGTAAATACAAAACTAGAAAAGCGCCTGACCATTGTTGTCGAATCTGCACCAGAAACGCCATCGGCAGCGCAATGTAACAAAATCCAAAAACCGAAGTCATGGCAGCAGGGAAGGCAGTTGCAAGATCGGAGCGATTCATCCCAATGACTAAAAATAAAAAAGCCGCGAGCGATGCGGCGAACCCAGCTCCATAAATGAATATTGCAGTCGAAAGAGTGGGCTTGTCATTCATCGACCCGAGTGCCAGAAAAACAAATAATGCCGCAACAAAAATGTAAGTAGGCCAATAAAATGGTCTGATCGCGTACGCTTCCGAAAGTTTGAGCAGTTCGTTTACCGCGAGGAGTGCTACCAACCCGGCCACCATTGCTACCAAAGGTATCGGAGCACGCAAAACCAGCAACAGAACAATTGGGATCAGAACGACTGCGGTGAGAACTCGCTTAAGCAGGTGCAAATTTTAACTCCGGCCAGTCTTCGCCGAGTGCGAAGGATGCGAATGGGATGCATCGCCGGTTAGACCGCCGTAGCGGCGGTCGCGCTTCTGATATTCCTCGATGCCTTCGAGCAGATGCACGCCCCGGAATTCGGGCCAGAGCGTTGGAGTCACATAGATCTCGGCGTATGCGAGTTGCCAAAGCAAGAAATTGCTGAGCCGCATCTCGCCGCTGGTACGCACTACCAGATCGGGATCAGGCAGATGTCGCGTATAGAGATGGCGTGATACTGAGTCCTCGTCGATTTCCAGATGTTCCAATCCCCCGTTACGCGCTGCGGATTCGAGAATCGAGCGGAAGGCATCGACCAACTCGGTCCGTGCGCTGTAATTTAGGGCGAGCGTCAAAACCAAGCCGGTGTTCTGGCTGGTGGCTTTCCTTGCGCTCTCCATTTTCTCTTGCACCGACGGAGGCAGCTCGTGCAGCCTGCCAATATATTCCAGGCGGATGTTCTGCTTGTTCATGGTGGCGACTTCCTGCCGCAAATAACGGCACAGCAGGCTCATCAGAAAGTCGACTTCGCTCTTGGGGCGCTTCTTCCAGTTTTCTTCTGAGAAAGCGTAAAGCGTAAGCGCCGGAATTCCGATAGTGGATGCCGTTTCAACCGTCGACCGGACGGACGTTAGCCCGGCGCGATGTCCGGCAATACGCGGAAGATGGCGTTTGCGCGCCCAGCGGCCATTGCCGTCCATAATAATGGCGATATGCTTTGGAAGCCGTTGCGGATCCAGCCGCAAGTAAGCCTCTGCTTCCTTGCGATCCAGTCCGGCAGGAATTGTCGCCCGCACACTAACCTCTTGTTCTGTTCGTCGAAGCTAACATAGCAGGAAATTGGGGTGCAATAACAGGATGGGATCAATCGCCGTACGGAATTCTGTCATGCTGAGCGAAGTTGAGCTTCCGCTAGCGGAAGCTCGAAAAGCCGAAGCATCCCTATTCCCGGCACGATTTGCTGCACCCTACAGAGTCGGAACATTGTCAGGACTGTCTTCTCGGAAAGGGGTAGCAATCCTTCGACTCGTTTCTCCTTCGCGAGCGAAGGAGAAACTCCCTCAGGATGACTCGGGTTTAGCCTCGGGTTTAGCCTTTCCGCGATTCCTCGGGTACGACTTTCAACTCCAGCTTTTCGGTATGCCGCACGACAGTCAGCGAGCTGCTCACTCCGACTCTGGCGTCTGTCAGCAACCGGTGCAAGTCATCGACTCCCGCAACGGACTTTCCGTCGAGCGCAATGATGACATCGCCCTCACGCAGGCCAGCTTTCTTTGCGGGACTGTCTTCGTCGACCGACATGACAAAGACTCCGCTCTCGCTGGCAAGATCGTAGAAGCGTACCAGGCGGCGATGGAGCGGCGCGGTCTGGGCTTCGACACCGATGTAGCTGCGCTTGATCCTGCCGTCGCGGAGCAACCGTCCGGCGACGAACTTCGCGGTGTTGATGCCGATGGCGAAGCATAATCCTTGCGCTCCCATGATGGTGGCCGTGTTCACGCCAATCACGCGGCCGTCGGAAGTCACGAGTGGACCACCGGAATTACCAGGATTGAGCGAAGCATCTGTTTGAATCACGTCTTCGATGAGCCTTCCGGAATAAGAACGCAAAGACCGTCCCAGAGCGCTCACCACTCCGGCGGTTACCGTGTATTGAAAGCCATACGGATTTCCAATTGCAATCGCGATCTGACCGACTCGCAAGGACTGCGAGTCTCCTAGAGGAGCGGCTACGAGGCTGGGTGCATCATTGTCAGGCATGCCGACGCGAATTACAGCCAGATCGGTGGCAGGATCGTCTCCAATGGTGTGCGCGAAAAGACGATGACCATCAGCGAGAGAAACCTGAATCCGCGTCGCATCGTGGACGACGTGACTGTTGGTCAGCACCAGGCCGTCGGGAGTAAAGACGAATCCGGAGCCTCCGCCTTGACGGTCTCTCGATTCTCCAGAACGGGTTTTGCCTGATTGCCTGACCTCAATCTTAACTACTGACGCGCTTATCTTTTCTGCCGCCCCAACTACCGCCTGTGAATAGGCGTCCAGCAAAGCTGGATCATTGGTAGTGGTGACCGCAGATTGAAGAACCGGTTCCGTATAGTTCGAAAGCGGAACAATAATATTGCTGTTCATGGATTGCTAGATGAGCAGGAGAACAGTATGGATTCAGAGGCGACCGTGTGGGGCGGACACTCCTGTCCGCCGCCTTTGACTTAAGATTTCGGAAGAAGATCTCCAGCTCAAACCAAACCTCAAAAGCGGCGGACAAGAGTGTCCGCCCCACACAAACAATGCTTACTCTGCGATGGCTGCTTTGCTTTGGTCGGTTTCACCGACTCGAAGTGTCAGCCAATCGGTGCGCACGCGCTCCCACTCCTGAATCAGGATTCCGTAGGACTCGAAGAACTCCCGAATGCGTAGCCGCGGCCATCCGACAACATCTTCTAGAATTGGCGCTAATACAGCGAGTGCGTCGCTGCTCAGGATAGTTCGTTTTGCCACCTGCGAGACATGTTTAGCCTCGGACACGGCAATGGTGAAGCCATCACGAACGTTTACGTGCAACATTACGTGAACGTCGGAACTTCCGTCGCCCACGTAAATAATGTGATCCGGACCGACTTGCTGTTGCGCCTGAAGTTGGTCGAGCGCGGCCACCTTACCGTATCCCGCAGTGGCGCGGGCGATAGACTTAATTCTTCCATCGTCGGTGTATCGGAACTCCGTGCCGAAAATATGACTGGCAGGGACTATGCCTTCCAATGCGGATTGAATGACCTCAACTGGCGCCGCTGACAGAACAAAAAAATCGAAGCAGTATCCTTCAATTCCGTTCCTCAGAATTTCGTATAAGAGCGAAATATTTTCTTTGAGGCGAATCCGCTTGCCAACCTCATACAAGTGCTCTTTACGAACGCGGCTTTGGAATTCTGGATCATGGAGAACCAGATATGCCAACTCCGCGCCTTGTTGCACCAGGTTCAGCTTGGCCATTCCCTGGGCTTTCCGCTCGAATTCAGCCGTGGGAATGCCTGCCAGTTCGCTCAAAACATAACCAGAATCGTTAAAAGTAAGGGTTTGATCGAAATCACTTGCGAAAATATAGCGTTTAACAGGTTTTTCACTCATGTGCTTATTAGATGGTCCAGCCCGTCAAAAGACAAATTAAAAGCTTGAATGGGAACCATTAGCGATAGGCATCACGCATTTAACCCATTTCGGGAGAAGAGCTTGTCGGCTCGCTCGTGCGGTGAAGCTTCGAGTGCCTTTACTAAATCCTTCGCACCATTGAGAATGGTTTCATTCGCAGGTGACTCGATTTTTAGATTTGCAGTCCGCGAGGATCATCAGACGGCGAATTAGGAGCGGTATTCACTATGGCAGCAACCGGAGAACTCATTCGCCTGATCAACTACGTAGACGACATCAATACAACTTTGCGCCGTATCAGCGCTTCGGTCCCGGCGATGGACGGTGACGAACGCAAGAGACTCGCGGATAGTCTTCGCGCGGCCGCTTCCAATCTCAACGCCGTGATAGCGAATCTGGATAAAGGCGCGCAGTAGTGGCGTTGGTTGAGACCCTTGCCGTGATCGGCGCCGGTATTATGGGCCGCGGCATTGCTCAGGCGGCGGCTCTCGGCGGCTATCGCACAATTCTGGAAGATCTACTTCCGGACGCGCTGCGAAAGGCGGAGAGCGAGATCAGAATTCAACTCGACAAAGCCGTCGAGTTGGGAAAAGTTTCTTCGGGCGATGCAAGTGCAGGGCTGTCTCGTCTCGAATATGCCGGATCAGTCGAGGACGCAGCGCGGGACGCTAACTTAGTTATCGAGGCGGTTCCTGAAAAGATCGAATCCAAGATTGAGATTTTTGCCTTGCTGGATAAGGTTTGCCCGCCCGATACCATTCTGGCTTCGAACACTTCATCCTTGAGCATCACTGAGATTGCCAGCGTTACGCGCCGCGCAAACAAGTGCATTGGGATGCATTTTTTCAATCCGGTTCCCAAAATGAAGCTGTTGGAAATCGTGCGCGCTCTGGAAACCGATGAAGATACCGTCGCTGCCGCTGCCGAAGTCGGCAAAAGAATGGGAAAAGAGGCAGTAGTAATTCGAGAGGCGCCGGGGTTCATCACCACTCGCATCAATGCAATGATCGGCAACGAGGCTTTTTGCATGCTGCAGGAGGGGATCGCGTCGGCTGCGGATATTGACAAGGCGGTAAAGTTGGGACTCAATCACCCAATGGGACCATTCGAGATGGTGGATCTTGTGGGACTCGATACGCGACTGCACATCCTCGAGTACCTGCATCGGTCTCTCGGAGAGAAATACCGCCCTGCACCCTTATTGGTGCAGTATGTCAAGGCGGGTCGGCTTGGCCGTAAATCCGGCCGTGGAGTGTATGAATACCCACTAACGCCAAGCGGCTGACCCCTCTGGCCAAATCTCCAGGATCGTAGATTCCGGGAACGATACAGGCCGGGTGTCCGTATATCATTAGGAACGGTGGATGTTTCGGCCCCAATTCCCCTTTTTCGTTAAATCTCATGCGAACGCTGATTGACATCATCCGACAGTCCTTAGGAACCCTGTGGGCTCATAAACTGCGATCCTTTCTTACGATGTTCGGGATTGCGTGGGGCGTCGGATCCCTGCTTCTGCTGGTGGGCCTCGGGGAAGGGTTTCGCAGCGGCCAGGCTAAGAATCTTGCGAATCTTGGGCAAGATATTATGTTCGTTTTCCCCGGGCGGATTCCCGCCATCGTCGGAAGCTACCAATCGGCAGCATGGTATCCGTTCACTTATAGCGACTACATTGCGATTCGCAGTCAGGCTAAATTCTTGCGGGCGGTGTCTCCGGTAATCGACCGCGAAGACATCAGGGCGGTAAGCGACTACAGCAGCGCCAACGGTCAGGTATTCGGTGTGGCTCCCGAGTACAACCAAATTCGAAATGTGCCTATAAACCCGGGGCGGTGGATGAATGATGCGGATAACAACGAGCACCGACGCGTCGCAATCGTAGGCTGGGAAATGCTCAAGAACATGTTCCCGGGACAACCTGCCGTGGGAAGCACGATCCTGCTGAATGGAGTTGATTTCAAAGTGATCGGCGTAGTGGAGAAAATTGGCAAGGAAGGCCAGAACGGCACCAATGGCCGCATCTTTATTCCATTAGAGACGATGCGCATGCTCTTCCCGCTGACGGGATGGAAATCTAACGATTCTGTTTCATTCATCAACTACCGCCCGATAACTAAAGAGATGCACCTCGAAGCGAGGAACGAAGTTCACGAGATCATCGCCCGGCAACATGGCTTTGATCCCAAAATTGAGGACGCATTTGAGGATTGGGACACCATCGAAGAGTCGATGAAAGTGGGTCTGATTTTTGACGCAATGGATTGGTTTCTGGGAGTAGTGGGCGTCGTGACGCTTGCGTTGGGCGCGATTGGAAACATCAACATTATGCTGGTTTCGGTAACCGAACGGACCAAGGAAATCGGCTTGCGGAAGGCTCTTGGAGCAACTCACAGGAATATTCTCACCCAGTTCTTTGTCGAGGGAGCGTTTCTAACAACGTTCAGCGGAGGAATCGGTCTGGCGATTTCTGCTGGCTTTGTGGCGCTGCTGGCTCAGTTGCCGTCGCCTCAGGGTTTCGACACTCCACGCATCGTGCCCGCATCGGCGCTGACAGCTATTGTGTCTCTATCGATTGCTGGCATTATTGCCGGCCTTTATCCAGCGCGTAAAGCCGCCTTGCTTCCCCCGGTTGAAGCATTGCGGCAGGAGTAATCATGTTCGGAGATTTAGGACAACAGGCCTACACCGCCTTGAAGTACAACCGGCGGCGCTCGCTGCTCACCATGCTTGGCATGGCATGGGGTATTGCGACCGTTGTCCTCCTGCTTGCTTATGGATCTGGTTTTCAAAACGCGCTAATGATCGCGTTTCGCAGCTTCGGCGGAAACATGATTGGGATTTTCCCCGGCCGCACATCGTTGGAAGCTGGCGGGAGCAAGGCGGGAACACAAATCCGCCTCACCATTCAAGATGTCGATTATCTGCGCGGCGAAATTCCCGCGATCACTCGGATCTCTCCGGAAGTAGATAAGCAAAGCCTGGTGACCTACGGAACCCGCAGTTCTAACTACGGCATTCGTGGAACCTATGCGAATTATCAGAAAATCCGCGACATGGACCTCGCAGACGGCATTTTCTTTGGGGAATCCGAGAATTTCACGCACAGCCGGGTGGCTGTACTCGGCGCAGATGTTAAGAAGAAACTTTTCTCCGGCCAAAATGCGCTCGGCGAAAGCGTTCGAGTCGATGGCATTTCCTACAAAGTCATCGGCGTTCTCAAGCACGTTATCTCTGGCGGCGACGAGAACATGAATACCTTGATTTACGTTCCTTACAGCGCCGTGAGTGATCTGAAAAACAGTTACTACCTCGACGCAATCATGATGGACTACGAGGGCGAACACGAAAAAGTTGCGAAAGCGGTTAAGCAGTCGATGGCTTTCCACCACAGCTTCGATCCCAAGGACGAACGTGCGATTTTCGTTTTTGATGCCATTAAAGATCTGGCCGACATAACGATCATTTCTATCGGCATCAAGGTCCTGCTCGGATTTATTGGTCTGCTGACGCTTGGGATTGGGGGTGTGGGCTTGATGAATATCATGCTCGTATCAGTAACCCAGCGTACTCGTGAGATTGGAGTCGAGAAGGCGCTGGGAGCGCTCAAATGGCACATCCTCTGCCAGTTCCTGGCTGAGGCCCTTGCAATTACATTCCTGGGCGGACTTCTGGGTGTAGCGCTTGCCTACCTCGTCTCGTGGTCCGTGGGTTCGCTCACGCTGTGGAGCGCATTTGAAACCGATGCCAGCGAGGGCGACATCCACCTGGTCATCAACATGGCTACGCTTTTCTGGTCTACCGCGATATTGAGTTTTGTAGGCATCGTGAGCGGGATGGTGCCGGCAATCAAAGCAGCGGGCTTAGACCCGATCGAAGCGCTTAGGTACGAGTAACTCGGCGAGCTCTGCGTTCTCCGCGGTAGACCGGACTCTTTTGTGGGTTGCCACTCATCTATAAACCAAGCCAGACCACCGAGGAGAACTCATGGCCACTACAACGCGTCCACCAAAATGGAAGATTCTCCTGGCGTTCGCGATCATTTATTTCGTCTGGGGGTCAACGTTCCTGGCGATTCGCGTCGGTGTGCACGAGGTGCCGCCGCTTCTTCTGGCTGGACTTCGTTTCTTTGCGGCGGGTGGAATCCTTTACGCCTGGATGCGGGCACAGGGAACGCCCTCGCCAACTGGGCGCCAGTGGGTCGCTGCTTCATTGCTGGGCACGGTAATTTTCGTTCTGGACTATGGCTGCCTGTTCTGGGCAGAACAGCGTGTGCCATCGGGAATTGCCGCAGTCATTCTGGCCACGATTCCTGTGTTCATGACGCTCCTCGAGATTATTTTCCTCCGAACTCAGCGCCTTACGGTTCGTTTGAGCGTTGCTCTGATGGTGGGGATCCTGGGTGTGGCAGTGCTCATGAATCATTCGCTTAGCTTGGGAGAAGTCCCCCTCGACCGCATGGGTGCGGCGGCGCTGATACTGGCTTCGTTCAGTTGGTCGGTGGCCGCTATTCTTACCCATCGCATTCCTCTTCCCGCCTCGAAGCCCATGAGTGCCGCAGCGCAAATGCTAACCGGAGGAGTTCAGCTATTCATTCTGGCAGCACTTACCGGGGAATTGTCGGGATTTCATCCGCAGGATGTTTCGCGTACTGCATGGTTCTCTTTGATCTATCTCATAACCGCCGGTTCAATCGTGGGGTTCACCGCCTATGTGTGGCTTCTGCATTACGAGTCCCCAACAAGAGTCGGCACATACGCATATGTGAATCCGGTTGTCGCCGTGATCGTCGGATATGTTTTCGGTGGAGAAGGATTGGGGCGTCGCACTATCTTGGGAACATTGCTAATTCTGGCCAGCATCATAACGATCACGACAACGCCAAAGAAGATTGAGCGCCATGCGGAAGTGGCGGTGGAGGTAGAGTGAGGATGCCCCATCTAGAGGCTCACAAGAACTAACTTAGCTCGGTAACGCCCGTTGAGGCGACTGATCTGCAAAGTCCGGGGTTGGACCGTAGAGGGAGTGAAAGCCCGCTTTTTCTAAACCCACTCCTACCTCGTGGTTACGCATGAAGGTATTCCATACGAACTGGGTCCGGGCATTTTCTGCCATGAGCATGCCAATCCCTACGTCGATTCCAAGTACATCTGAACTTGTCCAGCCAGTGAGAGGATTGAAGGCGTCCACGAAACCATAGCGCTTCCAAATCTGCTTACCATAATATCCTCGCAAATTTCTCAGGACAGCGAAGGATTCGTTGAACAAAAACGGTAGCGACCCGGCCGAGGCCGCGGGAACGATAGTGCCGTCGATCGGCCCCTGCATCGGAGGACCGCCCCAAGCGACGTACCCCAGCGAAGAGTCTGAAGCAGTAATCCCCCAAACGTCACCCGAATAGCTGGGGAAATCGCGGCTAAGTTCGGTGCAGAACTGCCGATGAGCCTGGCAAGCGATCACCGAATTCTCAAAGTAGTTGGTGTACAGGTCGCGCTTGTTCCGGAAATCGAACCACGCGTGGGAAAATTGATGCACGAATAAAGGCGCCGGGGTGGAGATAAACCGGTAATTTCCATACACAATTTCCGGTCTGCGGATATGGTTCCACGACTCAGCTGGAATCGGATGAGTGGGCGAGCCAATCGCGAGAAGATACATCATCATCAATTCGGAATAGGCGTCCCATCGCAAGGGGCTGAAGCCGAATTCGGGAGTCCAATCCAAAGCAAATGTCTCGCCTTTATTAAGGGCCCACGGCCAATCAACGCGGTGGTAAAGTTCTTGGGCATCGCGGCGAATCTGAGGGTCATGGAAGTATTCCCGGCACGTCAGTGCGCCGCAGAGTAATATCGCCATGTCGATGGGCGAGATTTCTGAACCCACCAACCGTTTCCCCGTATTGACATCGACAAAGTGGTACAGAAAGCCGTGCACTGTAGGGGCCTCGTGAGCCAGGAAGTGAAGGGTCTTGCGTACTCGGGCGGTAATCTCCTGACGAGACCGGTAACCGCGCTGCTGGCCGATGCACAACGCAGTCAGGCCGAACCCAGTCGCTGCTATGCTAGTCGCGGTGCGGGTATCCCCACCGTCAGCATTGGCACGGTCGCGAATCAGACCCGTGTGAGGGTTCGTCTCATTCCAAAAGAACTCAAACGAGGCTCGTTGCAGTTCGTCTAGAAGCGCAACGTCGGGAACAGCCGTATCATTTGAGACGCTACGAGGCAGTAGCACCTGCGCGGCAAGCGTTCGACCCGCCAAAGGCATGGTGACAGCCCCGGCCGCAACTGCCTGCAAAAATTGACGTTTATTCCAAGTCATGGAGACAGGTAATCCCTAGGGAGTGATTTCCTACCAAAGGAGGGGGATTCAACAAATACTATGCTGATTAGATGCGTACGGATGCAAAACTCTCGACCGACCGTATAGCTTTTCTATTCTAGCGTGAAAAACTTGCACGGTTTCACGAAACTCGAGCAACTATCGCTCAATTTAACTGTAAAAGCGCATGGCAACGGAGTCAACATCACATTCGTTAAATAGATTCCGACCGTAACCAAATCTCAGATTGGTTCTGCACTCTTCTTCGCACTGGCAACGTTCGAAGGACTATCGGAGAAGGTCTTGCCAGGCTCGAAAGCGGCTTTATCGTATCCGTCGCCGGCTTTGCGGATTGCATCGCGCCAGCCGTCATCCCACGTGATTCGGGCCTCGCCATCGACCACCGTCCAGGTGCCGTGCGGAGCTCCAGTGGTTTTGTTAGCTTCTCCATTTCGCTGCAATGTGATCCAGAAACTTCCTCCCCCGCCGTCCCCAACCTTCCATTTACCTACAAAGCGCGCTGGCAGTGATCCTGCCGCGATGGAGGCTGGAGAAGTGAACTCGATTCGGGCAACATCAGCAACCGGGAAACTTTGCTGGTGGCCATCTTTGAAGATGATAACGATGGAGTTGCGATCGTCTCCGGAAGCAGCGTTGGCCCTTGGAGACCCTCCAATCAATGCCACTGCGACTGCTGCAATGAGCCACATTGTTCTCCCGACCTGTCTCATGTTGCCTCCTCGAAGCCGCGGAACTGTACCCGGCATAATAACAGTACGTGTCTCGCGACTCCCAAGTTCCCCGAGTTGCTTCTTGGTAGTTGAGGAGATATCTGGTCGAGCGATCGTCCAAGCGACAACAATTAGCCCTAAGTATGTGTTAGAACAACCCTTAGCGGGTACTGGAGCATCTTTAGAGTTTCGGCGGCAATGCTCTTTTGAGCTGTCAGCTTAAACGATTGATTTCCTTTCAATTCATTACAACGTTCTTAGATTTTATGGCGAGGGATCAAGATTCTCGGGGCGGGTGGCAAGAGCGGCTAGCGGCGCTGCGCAATGTTCCTCCTGTTCTCAAAATCGTCTGGCAATCGGGGCCAGGCGTGGTTACTTTTGGGCTTCTTTCCCGAGTCGTTGCTTCGCTACTTCCGCTGGCGCTTTTGTGGATTCCGAAATTAATTCTGGATCGCATCGTACATGCTGCTTCAGCGCACGAGCCGGTCGGTCCTCGACTCTGGTGGCTGGTTGCGGCAGAATTCGCCTTGGCGGTGATGACCAGCATATTAGCGCGAGCCATCGATTACTCGGACTCTCTCCTCGCCGACAAATACACGCGGCACGTCAGCATTCAGGTCATGAAGCATGCGGCGGATCTCGACCTGATTGCCTACGAAGATCCAGTTTTCTACGATCGTCTGGAGCGAGCAAGAGTACAGGCCACGGATCGCCTGGGGATGATCCAGGCCATCGGGCGGCTCGTCCAGTTAGTAATCACGACTCTGACCTTATCGGTGACGATTGTCGTTTATTCGCCGTGGTTGATGCTGTTGCTGGTGGGAGGTGTCATCCCCGCATTCCTAGGGGAGAGCCACTTTGCTTTTTTGGGCTACGCCAAGAATTTTCGGCAGACGCCGGTTCGACGGCAGCTGGACTACCTGCGCGTGGTGGGAGGCAGCAAGGAAGCGGCCAAGGAGCTGAAGCTTTTCGGACTCAAGGATTTTCTGACCAATCGCTTCACTCGTCTCTCGGATGAAATTTACGAAGAAAATGTCGGATTATCTCGACGCAGATTGATCACGGGCGCGTTCCTTTCGATCATTGCTACAGCGGGTTACTATTCCGCCTATGTGATCGTGATCTGGAAGACTGTAACCGGAGCATATTCCGTCGGCACCTGGTATTTGCTATCCGGCGCCATTCTGCAAGCGAGCAACAACATTCAACAGATTTTCTCAACGATCTCGGGAATTGCGGATCAGGCGTTATTCCTGACCGATCTTTTGGCATTTTTTCAAATGCAGCCAACAATTCGTTCCAAGGCAAACGCGCTGCCGGCGCCGCGCCCAATCGTTGCTGGATTCGATTTTCGAAACGTCTCGTTCAGCTATCCTGGATCTCCTCGCCTGATTCTTGATCGGTTGAATTTCCATCTGCGCCCCGGAGAACGGGTTGCGCTTATCGGAGAAAATGGACAGGGCAAAACCACTATCGTAAAGCTCATCACCCGCCTCTACGACCCAACAGAAGGGCAAATCTTGCTGGATGGAGTGGACCTTCGCGAATACAGCCTCGAAGATTTGTACCGTGAAATCGGTGTCATTTTTCAGGACTTCATGCGCTATGAGATGACGGCGCGGGAAAACATCGCCGTCGGCCAGATTGAAAAGCTCGATGACCTAAAGCTTCTGCAGACAGCCTCGCGGAAGAGTCTTGCGGACCAGGTTGTGGCCAAGCTCCCACGAGAGTACGAGCAAATGCTGGGCCGCCGATTTGATGGAGGCGTGGACCTCTCTGGCGGGGAATGGCAGAAAATTGCGCTGGCGCGAGCCTACTTGCGGGAGGCGCAACTTCTAATTCTTGACGAGCCAACCGCAGCGCTGGACGCTCGCAGCGAATTCGAGGTCTTCCATCGTTTCGCCGAACTTACCGCCGGGAAGATGGCGCTCTTCATTTCACATAGATTTTCGACGGTTCGCATGGCGGACCGGATCGTAGTTTTGGAAAACGGCAAGATTGCGGAAGAAGGCAGTCACGATCAATTGTCGCGCCTTGGTGGACGCTACGCCGAGATGTTCGAAATGCAAGCCGCAAGCTATCGTTAGGAATTGACACAAATGCAGCAGAATCCCGATATCGAGGCGGTCCACGACGAGGCAGGACACACCGAGTCCCTTGATCGGGAAAGTTCGGAATTGAAAGAACTGTCGAGGCATGCGTCCGAGCTCGCGCACAGTTTGCCTTTGCAGCCAAACGTGCAGTCATCGGAATGGATCGTAAAACGGCGGCGCGCGCTGAACAAAAGGCTTCCACCACTCTTGAATGCGCTTCAAGCTCCGAGTTCCAAAGAACCGGTTTCCGACGATTTTCGCTGGCTGCATGACAATGTCCGGTTGCTTTATTCGGAATTGCAAGCCACCGCCGATTCCGTGAAGGTTCTGAGCAAAATACCTCATGCATATGCCGGAGGAGAGAGCGTTCCCCGCGCTGCAGCCGTCGCTCAGGGATTCTTGCAGGCTGCCGGATACATTTTCAGCGAGGCGGCGTTTGCCTCCTATTTGCAAGCGTTTCAGCAGATCAGCATCCTCAACGTGCGCGAGCTTTGGGGTCTGATCCCTTGCATGAAGCTAGCCCTGCTGGCAGAAGTGTCAATCCGCGGGCCTCGCGTTCTTGCAGACAAACAGAGCCTCGCGGGCATTGGACTTTGCATTCGGAGCCTGCGAGAAATTGGCGAGACTTCGTGGAAAGAAATTATCGAACCACTGGTTGTGTTCGATCAAGTACTGCGGCAGGATCCAGCCGGTGCATATCCGGGCATGGATTTCGACAGCCGAGAGTTGTATCGAAAAAAGATAGTCGAGATCGCTGAGCATTGCGATTTCACGGAAATGGAAGTGGCTCAGCGTGTCCTCAAGTTGGCGCGAAGCGCGGAGCAGACGGAGCAAGCAAATTCGCGCGTCAGGCTGCGACGCTCCCACGTTGGAAACTATCTGTTGGCGGAGGGCCGCGATCTTCTTTATGACGAAGTGAAGTCCCGTCCGTCAATCGGAAACCGAATTCAATCTTTCTTGCGTCGCCACCCAGACGAATTCTACGTACCCGGAATAGCGCTATTGTCCTTCCTCATAATGTCGGCGCTGGTGCTATTGCTCACCGATCCATACAGTGCTCCCGCCATGATCTTTTTGTCCTTGCTCGCGTTGTTGCTGCCGTGTTCGGAGAGCGCGGTACAGATCATGAATCATCTGACAACGTCGCTGTTGCCGGCGGAAATTCTTCCCAAGCTGGATTTCTCGGATGGAATTCCGGACGATTGTCTGACCCTCGTAGCTGTACCCACACTTCTACTGAACGAAAAGCAAGTGCGCAGGCTTGTAGATGACCTTGAAGTGCGGTTTCTGGGGAATCATGATCCAAGCTTGCATTTTCTGTTGCTCAGCGATCTGCCGGATTCGCGCCAACCTTCGCGCGAAGATGATCCGCTGATTGATCTCTGCTCACAACTGATCGAAGGATTGAACGAGAAATATTCAGATCAACACACCGGCTCGTTCCTTCTTCTTCATCGCCATCGCGTTTACAACCCGCGACAAGGAGTATGGATGGGTTGGGAGCGCAAGCGCGGCAAACTTTTGGACTTGAACAAATTATTGCGCCAGCAGTTCGACAGTTTTCCGGTCAAGGTCGGAGACCTGTCTCTGCTTCCGCGGGTGCGTTATGTAATCACTCTGGACTCCGATACTGAACTTCCTCGAGGGGCGGCGCACAGAATGGTCGGAACCCTCGCCCACCCACTGAATCAGGCGATTATCGATCCTGAAAGCAACATAGTGGTCGACGGTTATGGAATTCTGCAGCCGCGAGTGGCAGTGAGCGTTCAAAGTGCCGCATCATCGCGGCTGGCAAATATTTATTCCGGTCAGACCGGGTTCGACATTTATACCCGCGCCATTTCTGACGTGTATCAAGATTTGTACGGTGAAGGAAGTTTCACCGGCAAGGGGATTTATGAAGTGGACACCGTTCAGCAGGTGCTCGACCGGCGGTTCCCCCGAAACGCCTTACTAAGCCATGATCTGATTGAAGGCGCCTACGCCCGTGCGGGACTAGTGAGCGACATCGAGGTTATTGAAGACTACCCGTCGCACTATAGCGCGCACAATCGCCGCAAGCACCGCTGGCTGCGTGGAGACTGGCAGATTACCGCATGGTTGTTTGCGCAGGTGCCGGATGAATCGGGAAAGCAGGTGCGCAATCCGATCTCGATGGTCTCGCAGTGGAAGATTTTCGACAATCTCCGCAGAAGTTTGGTTGAGCCTGCAACATTCTTGCTTCTAGTTTTGGGTTGGCTGGTGCTTCCGGGGAAGCCCATCTATTGGACGCTGGCCACGATCGCGATTCTGTTTGTGCCGGCGTGGTTTCGGTTCCTATTTGATCTGATTCGCGCGGTCTCGCAAGAAAAATCGGAAATCGCTCAAGAAGCGTTGAAATCGCTTTTCAACGCGAACTTCAGTGTGTTCCTGATACTGACTTTCCTCGCGCACCAGATGCTGGTCTCGCTGGACGCAGTAGTGCGAACCTTCATCCGGCGGGTGTTCACCGGTCGCCGCCTGCTGGAATGGGAGACCGCAGCTGAAGCGGAGTTGGGGCGAGAAAAACGTACTCCAGTCGACATCTACATGAATTGGGTTCCGGTGGTGGCCATCGGCTTAGGGTTCGCTGTTTGGTTCGCGCGGAAAGGCGCTTTTGCAGCGGCGCTGCCAATCTTGGTGCTGTGGGCCGGCAGCAAATTCATTTCCGTCTGGCTGAACCACCCACACCACGCTTCACGCAAGTTAGCGTCGCAGCGGGACGATTCGTTTTTGCGGCGCTCAGCCATCCGCACCTGGCGGTACTTCGCAGAGTTGAGCACCGCGGAGCACAACTGGCTAATCCCCGACAATTTACAGGAATGCCCTCCAACAATTGCGGCGCGGCTCTCGCCAACTAATCTAGGATTTCTTCTGAACGCTCGACAAGCCGCGTGCGAGTTTGGCTATCTGACAGTTTTTGAGTTTGCGGAGCAGACCCTTCGCACACTTGTTACAACGTTGAAGCTTCCTAAGTTTCGCGGCCACTTGCTCAACTGGTACGACACTCGAACACTGGCGCCGCTGACCCCAATGTTTGTTTCATCGGTTGATAGCGGGAACTTGGTCGCGTCACTGTGGACGCTTCAGCAGGGATCGCTTGACTGGTTGCGCCGTCCAGTTTTGCAACCAGCTCTTGCCGAAGGATTTGTTGATCACCTTCGGATTCTGACCGGTCTGCGGGCCTTCCCACGCAAACGACTTATCGAGCTTAAACAACGCATTCGGGAAGACTGGCTGCAATCGTTGCTAAATTTTCCAGAGGAGGATTTGCAAGATCCTCCCACTCCTCCGAAGTCCAAGAGGGAAGTCGACGCACAATGGTTTCGGGAGCAGGCGCGCGGACGATTGGAATCTGTACGGCGGACGGTCCGCTTGTCTGCGCCTTGGTTGTTACCTCAATTCAATTCACTGCGCGGCGACGCGGCCGTGAACGCGAAATCAGGATGGGACATTCTCGCCCTGGACAGGGTTCCGGATTTTATTGATACTCTCGCCTCGCGCCTGCGAAGCGCCGTGAGTTCCGCGCCAACCGAAGATCAAAAAACTCTTTACCGCAGATTGCAAGCCTTGCTCCCTGAAGCACGCTCCCATGGCACCCAACTTCTCGGGGAGCTGCGAAAGATTAGCGATACCGCGGCCCGGCTTTCTAATGAGATGGATTTCAAGTTTCTGTTGAATCCGAAGCGAAAGTTGTTGTCGGTGGGATTTGACGTTGAGTCGCAGCAGTTGAATCCCGCTTGTTACGATCTGCTTGCGTCAGAATCGTGCATCGCGCTATTTACTGCGATCGCCAAAGAGGATATTCCGCAAGAGAGTTGGTTCATGTTGGGCCGCGCTCATATCGTAGACCGTGGCCATCCCGTATTGCTGTCATGGACGGGGACGATGTTTGAATACCTCATGCCGTCGCTGTGGATGCGAACGTTTCCCGACACTCTACTTGAGCGATCGCGATCAGCCTCCGTCCGCGCCCAGCAGGCCTACACCGCCTCCAGAAACATTCCCTGGGGAATCTCGGAGTCGGCTTACTCTCTAACTGACGAAGCTGGCAACTATCAGTATTATGCTTTCGGGCTTCCGCCCCTGGCGTTGAGGAAAGGTGAACTGAACGCGACAGTGATATCGCCGTATTCAACATTTCTGGCGTTGAATATTGAGCCATCGGCCGCGCTGCAAAATTTGCGCAGGATGGTGCGTGAGCGCTGGGTCGGACCCTACGGATTTTATGAATCCGTCGACTTCACACCGACAAAGCCGCGGAAAAGCTTGCCGTGGAGAAATCGCCCTGAAGTCGTACGCTGCTGGATGGCGCATCACCAGGGAATGACCCTGCTGTCCATTGCAAATTTTCTCCACGATAACGTGGTGCAGCAATGGTTCCACAGTGACCCGCGAGTACAGGCTACTGAACTCCTCCTGCACGAGAAGCCGGTCTCGCACGTGCCCAAAAGAGGCGGTTATAAAAACGCAGCTGCATAGCCTCAGCAAAAAAGCCGCGAGTTGTGAGACGACCTGCAGAACGCTTACCGATTCGCAAAGGTTAACGTGTCTGCTACCGTCACCGGCGGGACTGCCCTCACTTGCCGCGCACGCTCATAAACTCGCGCATATTCTCTAGCGGACGCGTTCCACGAAAAATCTTTACTCATGCCATTGCGCATCAGAACTTGCCACGAACTTTGGTCCTGAAACGCCTGCAAGGCTAGCCTGACCGTCGAGAGGAGCTGCTCACCGCTGTATTCCTGGAACTTGAAACCAGTTCCTTTCCCCGTACGAGAGTCCCACTGCTCGATGGTGTCGTCGAGACCTCCGGTTGCGCGAACGATGGGCACGGTGCCGTATTTGAGACTGTACATTTGATTCAAGCCGCTAGGCTCGTATCGCGAGGGCATTAGAAACATATCGCTGCCAGCTTCGACCTTGTGCGCCAGCACATTGTCGTATGCGATCTTCACCGAAATTCTCTCCGGGAATTGTTTGGCAATCCGCGCGAACATATTCTCGTATTGCCTGTCGCCGGTGCCTAGAATTACGAGGATCATTTCTTCTCGCACCAAACGATCTATAACCTGCGCGATAAGATCGAATCCTTTCTGGGCCGCAAACCGAGAGACAATTCCAATGACGGGCAAACGAGGATTTGAGTCAGTGACTCCAAACGCAGTCAGAAGGTCCTGTTTGCATTTCATTTTGCCGCCCAAGTCCTCGGAAGAATACTGGGCAGCAATTAATTTGTCTGTCTTCGGATTCCATTCCTCATAGTCAACTCCGTTAACAATTCCCGCGACAGTCGAGGACCGGTCTCGAAGCACGCCATCCAAACCAAAGCCGAATTCCGTAGTCTGAATCTCCTGGCTATATCTCCGGCTTACCGTAGTCACAAAATCGGCGTAGACCAGCGCGCCTTTGAGGAAATTTACGTTGCCAAAAAATTCCATTTTCAAAATCGTAAACAAATCCCATGGCAAGGTCAGCAACGGCAAGGTATCGGGCGAAAACACTCCCTGGTATCCCATGTTGTGGATGGTGAACACGGTCGCCACCTCACGAAACAAGGGATCTTCGGCGTATTGGGTTCGCAACAATACCGGAATCAGCGCGGTTTGCCAGTCGTGACAATGAAACACCTGCGGCGAGCCAAGAATTTTCGAAGCCTCAAGAGCAGCCCGGCTGAGCATCGCGAATCGCTCCGCATTGTCGGGAAAGTCACCCGCAGAGGTGCCGTAAAGACCGTCGCGATCGAAGTATGGAGGGTATTCCACGAAGTAAAAGCGGACTCCGTTGCGAGTTTCACCGTCGAGGATGGAACAGAACCGGTAATGATCGTCGAACGGGATGGTGAGGCTTGGGATCAATGTCTTCGCATTCGTTAGCTTGGTCTGCCGATATCTTGGAAGATAAACGGTAACCTCATGCCCAGCGGCAACCAACGCTCGCGGCAGCGCGCCTACCACATCGGCCAAGCCGCCCGTCTTGGAATAAGGCACGCATTCTGAAGCCACAAAAGCGATGTGCACGAGAATGAATCCTCCTCGATCTAGGCTGGGGCGGCTGAGGCAAGCTATCATGGGACCGTACTGCTGGCTATCGTCGCGTGTTCGGACAACTCGCAAGCCGGACGTTAGTCTACTCGCCACAAAGAAAGAGGGTCAATGTGCCGAAGGTTTCTGCAAATAGGCCCAGTCTTAATCGCAAGCCAAAACTTGGCCAGCATTTTTTGATTGACGAATCAGCCGCCATTCGAACTGTTGAAGCGATGGGAAATCTTTCTCAGAGCACAGTTCTCGAGATCGGCCCTGGACGCGGGGCACTAACTGCGCTGCTTGCACGGCGGGCGCGGAGAGTGATTGCTGTGGAGCTTGACCGTGTTCTGGCTGCGCAGCTGCGGATGAACTTTGCGTTGACCCCCAATGTAGAGATCATCGAGGGCGATATTCTGGCCATCGATTTCGATACGCTCTTCGGAGCGAAGCCCGGAAGCACGCGTCCCGGGATAAATCATCAACCTCAACCGGCGCGCGTAGTCGGCAATCTTCCTTATTTCATAACTTCAGATATTCTGCTGAGGCTCTTTCAGTATCGCAAATACGTTGAGGAGATAGTGCTGATGGTGCAGCGCGAAGTCGCCGACCGTCTCGCGGCGAAGCCCGGCAAGAGCGAGTACGGGCTGCTATCGGCGACGGCTCAACTTTATGCGCGGGTTGAGAAGCTTTTCACCCTCCCTCCGGATTCTTTTTCGCCGCCGCCCAAGGTTCATTCCACAGTGGTCCGGCTGGTGATGGATCCTCGACTCGAAAGCCTGCGTGTTCCAGAGGCTGAATTCGTGAAGTTCTTGAGATTGAGTTTCGGACAAAAGCGCAAGACACTTTGGAATAATTTGAAATCCGAGTACGAACCGCAAGCATTGCGAGCTGCGCTCGAAAAGGCTGGAGTAAAACGAAATGTAAGGGCTGAGGCGCTGACCTTGGAAAAAACGGCCGCATTGTTTCGCGCGCTGGCGAATGGAGCACTTGGGGCATCGCGCTTATAGGAAGTCACATGGGCGTTCGTCATCCCGCCGTTGCAGGACGTTTCTACCCGAAAGATCACGGCGCTCTGCTGGCGGATGTGAAGTCATATCTCTCGCCGGATGAAACGAAAGTCGACGCGCTCGGCTGCGTGGTTCCACATGCCGGATACATTTACTCCGGCCGCATAGCAGGAGCGGTATTCGCCAAAATCAATATTCCCAGATGCTGCGTAATTCTTTGTCCGAATCACACAGGCCTCGGTAGGCCGCTTTCAATTATGAGTGAAGGGGCGTGGGAAACTCCGCTCGGGGCGGTGCCGCTTGACTCTGATCTGGCTAATGCGCTGAAGGATTCCTTCTCGCCGCTAACGGAAAATTCCGAGGCACATCACGCCGAACATGCCATCGAGGTGGAGTTGCCATTCCTACAAATACTCCGGCCTGATCTCACTTTCGTCCCCATCGCCTTGGGTACGGGACAATTCGATCTACTCGAGGCGTTCGGCGTTGCGCTGGCCACCGTAATCCTAGCTCAAGCCGAACCGGTCTTGATCGTCGCGTCCACCGATATGAATCATTACGAGAACGACGAGATTACTCGAAGGAAAGATGCACAGGCGATCGAACAAATCCTCGCATTGGATCCGCGAGGTTTGTTCGATGTGGTGCGGGAAGAAAACATCAGCATGTGCGGATTCGGGCCCACCGTGACAATGCTGACGGCAGCAAAGCGGTTGGGCACACCCTCAGCTGAGCTAGTCTCGTACGCAACTTCGGGAGACGTCTCGGCCGACCGCGAGATGGTCGTAGGTTACGCAGGGGTTGTGGTCAAGTCTGACATCGCGTCACTTCCGCGAATTTTATAATTCCAACACCAGCTTAATTCCTACCGTGCCCTGTCGGAGCAGAGTGCACTGCAGATCCCGCCGGATGACTCATCCCTGCGCTTGTTCCCCGGGTCGGATACGACGACGGGAAGCCTGCCGAGTTCGCTCGGGGCCATGTCTGGGATCCCGACGTTATCGTTTCCGTCTGCACGGGAGCAGCGTGAACCTTGGCGGTGACCGCACCTTGTGTATTGACCCGTTCGGAAATTTGGGCGAGGTTGTTCACTTCGCCTCTCGGAATCCCGAGTCCAGCAGAGTCATTTCGAATTACGACCTTGCTTGTTGATTTCCCCGCAAACATTGAAGAAGCATTACGACTGACCACGACAACACTCTGCCCAGCCATCGCCGGCGGTTTTGGTGCGACAAAATTTGCCGGAGCATTCAGCACTCGAGGGTAAGCGGTAACTGCCATCCAAGTCCCCCCGGGCTGCCATGCCCATCCGCGGCCGGGAATAAACGCCCACGAACCGGAGTGATAAGGCGTCCATCCCCACGGGTAAGCGGAAACCCAGCCATAACCAGCGCCCGGATAAAGGGCCCACGCCCCATCCATGAAGGGATTCCAACCCGCGCCCGCAAAATAGGGCTGCCAAACCAAGCCGTAACCTGGCGCGTTGAAATATGTTCCGTAATAACTTAGATCGGCCGTTCCGTAAGAGTAGGGAGACGAACTCGCGACCAGATCGTTGCTGTAACGTTGCTGATAGCGGTCTTGCTGCTTGTCCCATGCGTCATAAGGCTCGGGCTCAATATCTTTGGCTACCTTACTGGAATCGTTGCCACCAGCGAGATTGAATATTGCAGTACGATTTTTTGCCACTTGAACCTTGCCTGACGGGTTTTCCACATCGACCTCGCCGCTAAAAACCACGACCGCGACATTTTCATCTGCCACAGTAACCCGGAGGTGAGCAGGTTGAGTGAAAACGATCATCTCGCGACCAAAGCTAAGAGTGAACCGGTCGTTCTTGGGATCTTTGAATTCGACATAGAGCTCTCCAGACTGTAGTCGCACATTCGAAACTCTCTTCCCAGAATCGTCCAGCGAGAGTTGTAAAAACTCGGATGTCGTGTCGGGGGCCATTCGCAACGCGATGCCCTCCTCAAACTCGATTACGGCGCGACCATCATTCAGCGTGCGCACCTGGTTTCCCTGGGTGACGGGCAAATTCAAAAATGCCTTTTCGAAACTGCGTGTGTTGCGATTAATCTGCACGAGACCTTCAACATCGCTCAGCCGAACGATTCGAACCTGCGAGCCTGCAAAGGACGGAACCGCGAGCAGCAAAGATGCTGTCAGGGCAAGCAAGGACATAACAATTTGGATTTTGCGGATTGCCATACGGGTACCCCCGGGGGACAGTTCCTCCATTAAAGCACTTTTGGGGATGGTAGTTGTCACAAAAATCGTTAATAACATCGGCATTTTTGACAGCTCCCCCGCCACTGCATGACACCAAACTCGATACTGGTATGGAAATCCCGAGTTGTAGGGCGACCTGGTTCTTGGCATAATTGTAGGGCTCTGGCGTAGGTCTGGCATGGTGGGCGTTTGCCTGCATGCGCGAAATACGCTGAATGAAAGTTTTTCCTCGAATTTTCGCACCCACCAACAACCGTCGGCTCAATGAGCTGATCGGATTCCTCTTGTGTGTCTCCGCGCTCTTCTTATTCCTTGCGTTGGCCTCGTATTCACCACTTGATCCCTCGTTGAACAGCGCCTCTGTTCTGACAGGCTCGCGGGCAGCAAGAAACTGGATAGGAATGGTAGGCGCGCTCGTTTCCGACTTACTTTTTCAGGCGTGTGGGATCGGAGCATTCTTGCTGCCCCTATTCGCCTCGGTTCTCGGGATGAGATGGTTTCGTTCACGGAGAGTGCCGTCACCTGTGGCAAAGTTCCTGGGCGGAATATGGCTGCTGATGTTTATTCCGGCGCTTTTGTCACTCCTGCCTGGACAAGTTCGCTGGATGGGCGTCATCCCGATTGAAGGCATTTTGGGAAGAATTCTGGGAGACTTCCTTATCCATTACTTCAATGTAGCGGGCGCGTACATTGTGTGCGCCAGTTTCCTTGCGGTCGCTTTGTATCTTTCGACCGCATTTTCTTTTTCAGCGATGCAGACATGGGCGCCTACACGGTTTGCTTTCGCCATTGCTTTGTGGAATCGCTTTAAGGACTGGCAAGACGCGCGGGCAAAGAAGCGGATGCAAAAAGAACTGGAGAAGCGTCGTGCTTCGCCGAAGCCCGTGATCACCACCCGGCTGATTCCGGCTCCCGCCGAAACTCCGCCAGTCCGTCAGCGAGCGCCCGAGCCACCCCGAACTGGTATTGATCGGACTTTCGCTGAAGAAAATCCTGCAACTTCTCCTGTCCCGGAACAGAGCGAAGTCGCACCCGAAGTTACCGAACGCGCCGACAGCGGCCAGAAACCAAAAACGACGCTTCCTCGGATTGCCGGAGGATTCAAGCTTCCGCCGAGTTCCTTGCTTCATCGCCCCGACGAACAACAAGCGATCGATTCCGACGAACTGAAGCTGTTGGCACAGGTTCTCACGTCAAAGTATGCCGAGTTCGATGTCCATGGGCAGATCACGCAGATCAATCCTGGTCCGGTTGTCACGACTTTTGAATTCAAGCCCGAGGCCGGGATTAAGTACAGTCGCATCACCAATCTCACCGACGATCTTTGCCTCGCTCTAAAAGCGGAGAGCATTCTAATCGAGCGCATGGCGGGGAAGTCGACGGTTGGGATTCAGGTTCCGAATCGGGATCGCGAAATTATCTGGCTGCGCGAGAATATCGAGTCGCAGGAATTCATTGGCACAAAGTCGAAGCTCACCCTGGCACTCGGCAAAGACATCAACGGACGCATCGTAACCGCCGACCTCGCCGGCATGCCGCATCTTCTTATTGCGGGCTCGACCGGAGCGGGCAAGAGCGTGGCCATCAATGCCATGATCATGTCGATTTTGTATAAGGCGACGCCGGACCAGGTGCGTCTGATTTTGGTCGATCCGAAGCGGCTTGAGTTGGGCAATTACGAGGGCGTGCCGCATTTATTTACTCCAATTATTACCGAACCGAAACTCGCCGCCAATGCGCTGCGAAATGCTGTCCGCGAAATGGAACGTCGGCTGAAACTGCTCGCCGAAAAGGGTGTCCGCAACATCGAGCAATACAACAAACTTTTTGACGACGATGGAACTCCCAGTCTCTTTGGCGACTCGGACGAAGATCGCCCCCTGCCGTTCATCGTAATTATCATCGACGAATTGGCTGACCTGATGATGCTTGATTCTGGCAACGTCGAGGAATCGGTGACGCGGCTGGCGCAGATGGCGCGCGCCGTTGGGATACATCTCGTTCTCGCGACGCAAAGACCTTCGGTGGACGTGATTACCGGGCTAATTAAAGCTAATTTCCCGGCACGGATTTCATTCCGCGTGGCGACCAAAGTTGACTCACGCACCATTCTCGATGCCAATGGCGCGGAAGCACTGCTCGGCAAAGGGGACATGCTTTACCTTCCTTCGGGAAGCGCGCGCGTCCATCGCTTGCATGCACCATTCGTGACCGAGAAAGAAATTGCAGCAGTCGTCGAGTTCTGGCGTTCGCAAGGGACGGCGGAGTACGAAGAAAAATTCCTGCAAGCTCCGAAAGAAGATCACGAAGGCGGATCTCTCGCCGCGGGCGACGACTCCGAAGAAGAACACGATCCTGCCTACGAAGATGCAGTGCGCCTGGTGATCGAATTTGGCAAAGCCTCCACGTCTCTGCTGCAACGACGCCTCCGAATTGGCTACGGACGCGCCGCCCACCTAATCGACTTAATGGAGCGCGACGGAATCGTAGGCGCTGCGGACGGCCCAAAACCGCGGGAAGTTCTAAAACGCCCCGACTGGATTACAGAAGTGGAAGAGTCGATTCCTTAGATCATCGTTATCAAGAGTAGAATGACGGGGACGCCGCAGTATATCGAGAGCCCTCGATGACCATGATCCGGCGAATCACGACCTTGGTTCTTCTGACTCTAGCGCTGGGGTCAACAACTCTTCACGCGCAACAAGACGACAAAACGCAGTCCAACGTAGTTCGTGTTGGAGTTCCGATAATGGAAAATACTTCGACGCGCACTATCAATCGTAAGCAGCAACGCGATTGGTTGGTGCGTGGCTTCCAGCCGGAGAAGAAGAAAAAGAAAAAGAATGCGCAGACTGACACTGTACAGATCGAGGCGATAGCCTTGGACAGCGATTCCCCCGGCGATGCGATCCGCGAAGCGCGTGACAAAAACTGCGAGTACATCCTCTATACGAATTTAGTGGAGCTCCGAGAGCCGGGCGACCCCCGGCCTCAGAACCAGCCGAACTCCGGTTCTGCAGGACGCGACCCCTTGTCGGCTTACCCCGATCCCACTTCAATGCAGGACCCCGTACATTATGCTCAGGTGGACTACCGTTTAGAACGGGTCGGAGCAGGTTCTGAGGCGCTGCTAGCGTCCAGTGTCAGTGGCCAGGAGCACTCGGACGAGAATGGCACCGTCGAGCGATTGCTTTTCCTCATTGTCAATAGCGTCAAGAGCGAATTGCGGGAGTCCGGCGGCGCCCGGCCTCGAACCGATCCATAGATCCTGGGTAGCCGGGGCGAAGATTCATAGCGGCTTCAGGGCCAGCGGATATCGAGCGCGTAGATTTCCTGGGTACCAATATCCCGCGCGAAGACCGCGGAGCCATCTGGAGTGACACCGAGCTGGGTGCTTTGTTCAACCGAATCGACTACGCGGCGAAAATCTTTCAGGCTAGTGATAGGTTCTATTTGGCGGTCGGACAAGCGGAGGCGTTGGGCCTTGGGTTCTGAGCCTCCCGTTGCAAGGTAGACATATTTAGCGTCTGGCGAGACTGCCCAGTTCACGAAGTTGCCAGCTACAGAGTCAGTCCATTTTTGCGTTTTCAAGTCGAAGGTTGCCAACCCGTTAGGTTGCCCAGCAACTATCGTATCGTTATTCACCCACAGGCCCCCTCCCTTTCCCTCGGAAGAAGGAAGAGTGGTTTTATTTCCCGTTCGTAAATCGAATGTCTGCAGGTACCTTCGATTTTTCCCCGGCTCAGGTTTATCAAAACTGGTGAACGAGGTTAATACCAGCAAGTTGCCGTCGGGGGACCAGTTCCCAACTATTGAATGTTTCTCGACTAGCTGCGGCGATCCGACATCTGCATTGACTACGTAGATTTCGTACTGAGAAGAGGTAAATGCGACTTTGGTTCCGTCCGGCGAAATGAAAGGAAACTGTACTTTTATCGGCGGGTAGGTCAATTGGGTACGTTCTGATCCGTCAATACGACTTCGCCACAATGCATGGTCGGGGTAGGAAGTGTATGCAACCCATTTTCCATCGGCAGAGAATGTTGGATCAATCGCCGAAATCCCGGAGAGGAACGGCAGAAATTGATGCGACTGCATATCAAAGCGAACCAATTCTCCGCGCCGCTTCGTGCCGATGGCGAAAATCTGCTTGCCGTCACGACTGGCGAAGGGTTTTGTGTAGGCGAGCGGACCGGCAGTCAGGCGGATGGGTTTCGTTGAGCGGCGAAACAATCCGACGCTCATGGGCAGCGCCCACAAATCGGACTGCTCCCCTTGTGAGGTTGTGTACAAGAGATATTTGCCATCCGACGTCCAAGTGCCACAACACGGTTCCACTTTCTCCCCGGCATTCAAGATGGGGCGTAAGCCCGTCCCATCAGCTGCGCTTTCGAACAACGCAGACGTAGCCCAACCTCGTGAGTACAAGGTGAACGCGATGCGTTTTCCGTCCGGCGACACACTTGGATCCTCGACAATGCCGGCGACGGAAAGCAGCTTGCGCGAGTTCGATCCGTCACTGTCGGCCACCCGTAGGTCTCTGAAGTCAGCGCTAAGAATGCGACCGTCCGGGAAGAAAGCGGCATCGTTCCCCTCGATACTGCCGAGCCGTCGCGGCTCGCCCGCCGGTAGTGGGATTGACCACAGAGGGTAGGCGGCATCTCCTGCGCCACCGACCAGGACGAGTAACGCTGAATTGTCCGGTGCCACTCCAGCGACCCATGGATCGACGATCCTGGTATCGACCAGGGCGGTATGCCCCCCGGTTACGGAGACTTGCGCAATTTTCCAACTACCGGTTGGCCCTTCGTCGAAATAGATTCGCGACCCATCGCTGACTAATCTGCCGTCCTTTGGCTGGTCATCCTCGGTAAGTTGCGCAATCGATTCAACCACCGGGACGGCGGACGGAATTCGCCACCAAGCGATCAGGAGCAATGCGAGCACGGCCATGACGAATAGTGCGCCAACCCACTTCCAGCGCGAGTCCGGACTTTCGGGAACCATGGCCAGAGATGACGAGCCCGGTTCCGACAATGCTTCCAGGGCGAACGCCAAGTCCGATGCGGATTGAAATCTTTGCTCAGGATTCTTTTCGAGGCAGCGATGCACAACCCGCAACAACGCTGGCGGAGCAGAGGGCAAAGCCTGCGAGACGGCAGGTGGATCTTCGCGCAAGATCGCAGTCATCGTCTCGGCCGAGGTTGGCTTGCGAAATGCTCGCTTGCCGGAGAGCATTTCGTACAAGATTGCGCCGAATGAAAAAATGTCGGCGCGATGGTCAGCAGTCTCCCCGCGTACCTGTTCGGGGGACATGTATCCAACCGTGCCCAGCACAACACCGCTACCGGTCAGCGGCATGGCAGTCTCAGCATCCTCCGACGTTGCAGTTGGTTGGGTAATCCTGGCGAGGCCAAAATCGAGTATCTTCGCGCGTCTATCTTTCGTAATGAAAATGTTGTCGGGCTTCAGGTCGCGATGAACAATACCCTTGTCGTGCGCGGCCGCCAAACCACGCGCAATCTGAACCGAGTATTCAATCGCCTTGGGGAGCGGCATTGATCCCGAAAGAAGATGATCACCGAGTGTGACACCCTCCAACAGTTCGGAGACCATGTAGGGTGCGCCATCAAAGGCGCCGAACTGGTAGACGGCCAGAATATTGGGATGGTTCAGAGTAGCAACAGTTCGGGCCTCCTGCTCAAAACGCTGGAGTCGCTCCGGATCTTGCGCAAAGAACGCCGGCAGCACTTTAATCGCTACTTCACGCTTCAAAATCGGATCACGGGCGCGGTACACTTCGCCCATCCCGCCTGCACCTAACGGGCCGAGGATTTCATAGCCATCTAGTTTCGTCCCAGCGATCAACGTCATCGATGACGCGGATTATACTAGCGACGCTGAGCCCCGTTATTATCTGTCTGCCCTATGGAGAGACAGGGTAGGATTTTCACGTTAATGGTGATCGAACGACCCCCATGCCCGCCCCAAATTACCCGAAAACCGGGCCGGTGTGAGGCCATCTGCCTAGAGCCAGTCCTCGATCAGAAATGATTTAATGGCTGTCGACGAGCCAGTGATGCCGCCCAAGAGCGAAGTCAGGATTTGCGAGGCCTACAAACACTACACGCCACCTGTTGACGCGCTGGCGATTGTACACAAACTCCTGTCCACAGTTCCAGACAAGTACCTACGAGGCTTGGACTGCGTCATACTTACAAACGTGGCTGCACTATCCCGCAAAGACCGCGTAGGAAGGGCCTGGTCCCGCGGACGTAAATTCGACAAATCACGTGCGCTCGGCTTTTATCAGCATGGCTCGCGCAACTCCTTGCCTCACATCCAGCTTCGAGTAGATAAAATCGTCGCTGGCTTGAAAGGAGTGTACCTGCACATCCCGCTCTTCCGGGACATAGCCTTTGGCCGAGTGCTTTTTCACGAGCTTGGGCATCACGTTCACCACACTATCCGCCCCGAATATAACGAGAAGGAAGACGTGGCTGACACGTGGGGTAAAAGGTTTATTGGTCTCTTCATCCTAAAGATATATTGGTACCTGGTCCCTGTTCTAAAGATCTACCGATTCATGAGGCGGAAAGCGTGGATCTGAGACGACTCACCGCTTGCCGGAAGGCTAAACTGCTCCAAGGAGCCTCCTTTGAAAGTCCTCACCGAATACCTGAAGTTTCATACCAAGAAACATCGCGAGTACATCCATATCACGCCTCAGGTCGAAGCAATCGTTGCCAAGAGCGGCGTGAAAGAAGGCATGGTGCTTGTCTCAGCCATGCACATCACGGCTGGGGTCTACGTCAACGACAATGAGTCTGGATTGATCGAAGACATCGATGAGTGGCTGGAGAAACTCGCTCCTTTCAAAGAGCACTACAGGCATCACGAAACCGGAGAGGATAACGGCGATTCACATCTCAAGGCATTGCTGATTCATCATGAAGTGATTGTGCCAATCACGGCGGGAAAACTCGATTTCGGGCGCTGGCAACGTATCTTCTATGCAGAATTTGACGGGCAACGCGAGAAGCGAGTGATCGTGAAAGTAATGGGGGAATAGAACCGGAGTTCTATCAAGCTGTCATTTGCCGGGAGTTTCTTGTTGCGTCGGATCGTTGTTGGCCTTCGCCTTTTGGAACCATGAGCGTGCTTGTTCATTGTCTTTCGGAACTCCCCAGCCGTTCTTGTACATCATCCCGATTCGGTGTTGGGCCATTTGCGTAATTCTGGTCGGCTGCTTTCCGGTACCATTGCAACGCCTGCACGTAGTCTTGTGGTACTCCCCAGCCATTCTGATACAGGATGCCGAGACTGGTCTGCGCGCGCGGGTTCCCCTGATCCGCCCCTTTGCGGTACCACGACAACGCCTGGGCATAATCCTGCTTGACCCCTAGTCCGTTCTCGTACATAAAACCTAGCCGGGTTTCAGCAGGACTTCCTCCCCCGCCCAGCGCGCTCTTTTGATACAGCTGAAAAGCCTGGGGAATGTCTTGATTGACGCCCAAGCCATATTGGTACATCCAGCCCAGGTTAGCTTGTCCTCCCGGATTCCCCTGATCGGCTGCTTTGCGAAACCACTGGAGGGCTTGCGCGTTGTCCTTTTCTACTCCCAAACCAAATTGATACAAATGCCCCAATTCATTTTCGGCATCCGCGTTCCCTCGTTCAGCGGCTTTGGCATACCATTTAGCGGCCTCTGGATACTGCTTGGAGTTGCGGAAGCCGTTCGCCATTTGGACCATCTCTGCCGGCGTCAACGAATCTTCGGGCGCTTTGGTCATGGCGCCGGGAACTGGCGGAGGCGGGGATGGCTGCTTGGGCGGCATTATTGGAAGCCTCGATTCAGCGGCAATCTTCGGCTGTTTTGCACCCGCCGTTTGCACGGGCGCGGGTTTCGGCGGCGTCGCGACGGCAGTCGGAGTTGGGTTGACGGCCGCAGGCGAAGGTCCTGACTGCGGGGTAACTGTCGCAACCGAAGAAGACTTCGCCAGGTTCGATCCCGTTCCGCCGGGGGAGTGCCGGAGATATATCCACCCGGCGATCAATACCGCCGCCAGCACGATCGATAATCCGCCCGTCAACCAAACAAGCCCGTGTGAGCTGTGGGCCGCCGATTCCGCCGGCGGGACCGAAGTTTGAATCGCTAGGGCCGATTGGCGGGCCGCATGGGTTCGCCGAGTTGGATGGGCCGCATTGACGGCTTGCGTTGCCGCGCTCAGATTGCAATTGCGCTTCATCCTCTTCATATTCCTCGTTGGCTACGGCCACCTTCGCGGAATTGGTGTCTCGCTTCAACCGCTGGAGATCGGACCGCATTTCAGAGGCATGCTGGTAACGCAGATTGCGATCTTTCTCCAGAGCTTTATTGATGATGTCTTCAAGTTTGGGCGAGATGTCGGGATTCAGGCGTACCGCAGAGACTGGCGGTTTGCGAAGAATCGCGTCGAACACAGTTGCTGTCGTATCGCCACGAAAGGGCAACATTCCAGTTGCCATTTCATACAGAACCACGCCGAACGAAAACAAATCGGTGCGGGCATCAAGCGGCTTGCCGCGCGCCTGTTCGGGGGACATATATGCCACCGTGCCCATCGCGCTGCCGGGACTGGTAAGTTGGTCCGAACTGATCGTTACTGTTGCTCCGTCGGGCGCGGCAGACATCTTGGCGAGTCCGAAATCCAGTATCTTGGCGTGGTCGCGCTTGGTTACGAAAATGTTGTCGGGCTTGATGTCGCGATGGAGGATGCCTTCAGCATGCGCGGCGTCAAGCGCATCGGCTACTTCGACGCTGAGTGACAAAATAGCCTCGAGCTCCATCGGACGACCCGAGATGCAGTGTTTGAGCGACCTCCCGTCGAGAAATTCCATGGCAATGAACGCTTTTCCATTCTCCTCGCCGACGTTGTACACAGTGCAGATGTTGGGATGATTGAGTGCGGAGGCTGCCTGGGCCTCGCGTTGGAAGCGGGCTAGCGCCTGTTCGTCGCGCGCCATTTCCTCGGGGAGAAATTTCAAAGTGACAAAGCGATGCAGGCGAGTGTCTTCAGCCTTGTACACCACGCCCATACCGCCGGCTCCAAGCTTCTCAATAATTCGGTAGTGCGAAATGGTCTGCCCAATCATGACGCGTTTAGCGCCGTATGTTAGGTCTGGGATTGTGAAAAGTCAAAGCGCGGGCGGGATGGTATGTTCAGGGTAAGAAAGCAACACCCGTACTACTTTTGGAGTTTCTGTTCATAGTGGTGAGTCGCTCTCGATGATTAACGTCCGCAAGCTCGCCGCCATTGATCTACAGTTTCTCGGTCCAAAGATAATCCTAACTGAGTTTGGGCTCGGAGTAGTTGGCTCAGCCGCGCTGGGCTTGTTGACGATCCGTACAGGAATCCAACGATTCCATTCCAGGCCAATGATTGTGTTTGGCGCATATCTTTTTCTTCTAGGCATCAACTATGTCCCGCTGCTGATTCATGCCATCTGTATGGTGCACGATGGGAGCGCCCTCAACGAAATCGCCGGGGAACTGAGAGATAAAGGTACTGCCTTTCGTAAGTACCGCAGGCAGTCGCTTTGGCTGCTGGTCCCGGTGGTGGTGCCAATGGCCGCGATTGTTCAAGCGCTTCAACGTCGACGTACCGCACGTCACGCCAACAATGGTCTTTCGTAGAACCGCGGCTTCCGAATTTGCCTTTCCTCATGCCGGCAATGCTACAAGAAAGTTCCAATTCGGGTCCATGACTCAAGCCGCGATAAACCTCGCTGTAGAACGCAAAACTCCTATAAAGTATTCCGGGAGGAGATCACATGAATAAACTTTGGTTGGGAGTAGTTTTGATCGCTGCGATTGCTTCGCCCATGTTTGGGCAAAAAAAAGAACAAGATCGGGTCGAGAATTCAGGAAGAGTGATGCAGGAAATTATGAATATTCCTGACGATATTCCGCAGGATACTATCGACAAGGCGGATTGTGTTGTGGTGCTGCCGTCGGTTCTCAAGCTCGCCTTTGGAATTGGTGGTAGCTACGGCCGCGGGGTGATGACTTGCCGTGGAGGCAAGGATTTCCAGGGGCCGTGGGGAGCTCCAACCATGATGGCGCTCGAGGGTGGAAGTTTTGGCTTGCAGTTGGGCGGCCAGGCGACCGATTTCGTTTTGCTGCTGATGAGTCCTCGATCAGCAAGTAACATCCTCACCAGCAAGGTTAAGCTGGGCGGTGATGTGTCCGCAGCCGCAGGGCCAGTGGGACGGAATGCTTCCGCGGAGACGGACGTAACCCTGCGGGCTGAGATCCTGTCTTACTCTCGGGCTCGTGGATTGTTTGCCGGAATCTCACTCGCCGGGTCGACGCTTCGCCCGGACAATGACGCCAACAAGAGCCTCTACGGGAAAGAAGTGAGCGCCAAGGAAATTGTGTTCGACAGGGCAGTGCCCACGCCTCCATCGGCCCATTTGTTGATCTCGACGCTAGACAAGAGGTCTCCCAAGAACAGATCGAAACCATAACGTTGTCAGAAAGGGACCTATCGAAGATAGGCCACCAAACGGTCAGAGCTGTTAATGATGAGATTTGGTCGGGGCGATAGGATTTGAACCTACGACCCCCTGCGCCCAAGGCAGGTGCGCTACCAGGCTGCGCTACGCCCCGACTCTCTTGTTTTGCGTTTTTTGATTATAGCTGAGCTTTGGAGGCAGCATTCCGCCGCTGCCCAAATGCGTCGTCAATATTCAAGGGTATAATCGAGCGAATGATGCGCGCTTCCCGCTATGGCCTGATAGCCTACGTGAAGGATCCGGTCGGAGAATTCATCAGTAACCTCAGGCAGGAACTCCATCCCGAGCTCCCTCTTCTCGCAGCGCACCTTAGTATGCTGCCACCTCGTTGCCTAAATGGCGACGAATCCTCCGCTCTGGAGCTGATCGAGGACGTTTGCGGCCGGGTTGAGCCGTTCGAAGTTTCTTTGGGGGAAGTTGAGACTTTTATCCCGGTAACCCCAACGGTTTTTATCCGTGTAGCTCACGGTGCATCCCGCATGCGGGAGCTGCACAGCACGCTTAACACCGGTGTCCTCGCCTTTGATGAAGAGTGGACCTATCTACCCCATTTGACGATTGTGAAAATGAGTTCGGAGGAACAGGCGCAACAAGCCTATCTCACCGCGCGCCATCTTTGGTCCCAATATGAAGGCACCAGAAGCATTTATGTGGAACAATTGAGCTTCGTACGCGAAGAAGCGCCAAATCGCTGGGTTGATCTGGCTGCGATTCCGCTGGGTCGTCCTCTGATGAAACGTTAGAGCAGTTTTCGGTTCAGATACCTTCCAACATTTGCCAGACACCTTCGCCGCTGTCCGATTTCCCGTCTAAAGCACTATCCTCTTTCGGGAGTACATCTCCCTGTCGTGTGTTGCCAACGATATCCAGCGAGCGTACATAAGAGGTTGACGTGCTGGAGGATGGGCGCATAGCCCGCCTTGGAAGGCAGCTTATGGGGATCTGGCCCCCGGAGGAGCGATGCAAATAGGAGTCTACGGCGCGGGGTACCTGGGCACCGTGATTTCGGCCTGTTTGGCCGATTTTGGAACTCCTGTAACTTGCTGCCATCCTGACAGTTCGCACATGGTTGAGATGGCGCAGGGCAACATCCCTTTTTTCGAAAAGAACCTCAACGAAGTTATCAAGCGTAACGTTCGTTCCGGCCGTCTGATTTATTCGACGGACATCGAATCTTTCGCCCGTCGATCTCAAGTTATATTTCTGGCTGAAGATACAGCCCAAGAGCTCTCAAAGCTGGTCCTTCAAATCACCCGTGCCGCCTCGAAGCCTCCGATCATTGCCATTGCTACACCGGTTGCTGTAGGTACAGCTTCGGCAATCGAACAATCGTTAGTGCAAGCGGGATTGAAAGCCACAATCGTATCCCTGCCGGTGTTTTACACCCCGGGGTGCGCCGTCGAAGATTTCAACTGGCCTGACCGCATTATTCTCGGTACAAATTCGAACGACGCGGTGCTAGCCATCAAGCAGGTCTTCCACCCGTTGGTGATGCGCGGGGTTCCAGTAATTGTGACCAATCATGAGACAGCTGAACTCGTACGCGAATCGGCAACGGCGTTCGTGGCCACCAAGATTTCTTTTATTAACGAACTTGCCAGCTTGTGTGAACGAGTGAATGCGGACGCCGTTAACTTGGCCCTCGCCCTCGGACTGGATAAAAAAATCGCCCCCCGCTGCCTCCAGCCGGGCGCCGGCATGGGCGGACTGTTCGCTGAGTCTGATATGGATTCTCTGGCGCAGCTCGCGCAGCAAAATGGAGTCTCACTCAAAGTTCTAAGCGCGGCGCGAGAGGTGAATCACAATCTTGCTGAGGGACTAGCTACAAAGATCGCCGGTTTTGTCGACTCCGTGCAAAACAAAGACGTAGGAATCCTTGGCTTGGCCTTTAAACCGAATACAAATTCGATTGCCGGCTCCTCTTCCGTTCAATTGGTCCGCAACTTGGTGGCGAAGGGTGCCCGTGTTCGCGCTTATGATCCAGTAGCGATTCCCGAAGCCCGCCTTGAATTGAACGGGACGGTTTTTTACTGCGAAACGCCTTATGCAGCAGCCGAAGGAATGGACGCTCTTGTCGTAGGCACTGGCTGGCCAGAATTTCGCGCGCTCGATTTCAACCGCATCAAAAACCTGCTCAAACGTCCTCTCATCGTGGATACGAAAAACCTTCTCGATTCAGTCCGCCTCCGTGCCATGGGATTCGAGTACGTCGGAGTCGGGAGAGGTTAAACCGCGAGCAGAGAAAATTCTCGCGGTCTCGCAGTTTCCCATTTCCAACAGTCCTTTTAGTGAGTTGCTATAATCGAAAATCTGCGGTGGGAGTAGCTCAACTGGCAGAGCACCGGACTGTGGCTCCGGACGTTGCGGGTTCAATTCCCGTCTCCCACCCCATCTGTGCACCTTCTGACTTACGTCAGTAAGAAGCAGGCCTTCCGCCAGCGCCTGAACTTCTCCGCAAAAATATTCCGATTGTGCCCCTTTATTGTTTGTGTTATTACGGTGCCTTCTTTTAGGCGACCGGGAATTGTTCCGGCTGATGGGCCTCGCTTCCGACATCCTTTCTCGTTCTTGCGATCGTATTCAAGGGAGATAGATATGGCTAAGAGTTGGGGAAGACTCCTGGCAAGAATTCTCGGCTATGGAATTCTTGTTTTGCTTTTGCTCGTCGCCCTCGCGGTGACGTTTACGGTCGGATGGCGGCCCGTGATTGGGGCAAAGAAGCGCCCGCTGACCTCGCGCAAATTCGAAGCCACACCGGAGCGCCTGCGCCGGGGAGACTACCTGGTGCACGCCGTCATCAATTGCATGGGCTGCCACGCTAAACACGACGAGAAAGCGGATCCGCCCCTGCTGCTCTCCAAAGAAGGCGCGGGAAACGTTTTATATGACGACGGTAAATTCCGCCTCGTTGCGGCTAATATCACTTCTGATCCGGACACCGGCATCGGCAAATGGAGCGATGACGCCATCGCCCGGGCGATCCGCGAAGGCATTGCCGCGGACGGGACAACGTTGTTCCCGGCGATGCCTTACGAACGCTTCCGCAACATGTCCGACGAAGACGTGGCTTCCATTGTGGTTTTCCTTCGCACTCTGCCGCCTGCGCACAGCGATCTGCCTCCGGCAAAAATTCCCTTTGTATTTACCCGGCTCGTTCAGGCGGTGCCTCAACCGGTGACTGAACCGGTGCCGGAACCAGAACGTCTCGACGCCCGTCAAGCGGGGCGCTTACCTGCTCAAGATAGCAACTTGCAGGGATTGCCACACACCCCGTGATCCCAAGTTCAATGTGATTCCTGGGATGGAGATGGCGGGAGGCGCTCCTATGGATAGCGGGGTGTTCTCGGCGAATCTCACGCCGGATGCCTCGGGTATCGGCTATTATGACGAGGCTCTGTTCATCGAGACGATGCGCACCGGTTATGTTCGCGCGCGGAAGCTCAACTGGATCATGCCGTGGTGGGCCTTCCGCAACATGACTGATGATGACCTGAAAGGCATATTCGCGTACTTGCGTACTCTGAAGCCAGTGCATCACCTCGTCGACAATACCGAGCCCCCCACGCTGTGCAAACTCTGCAACCATAAGCACGGAGGCGGAGATCACAACTAGGGGCTGGCCGCTGAAACTGGGATTTGTCAGTCCGATAACGATGGGGCAGCGGTGGTGTAGATACCGTAAGTATCGGCTTTCCGGACTTTGCTTAGACTCTCGAATACATTGTAACGTGGGTTGGCGTAGACAACCCAACACACCTGAGACAACGCGGTGATCTTTGCCGCCATAGTTCGCATTACGGACTCAAAGGCTGGATTGTAGAAGAACAGAACCAGCGGACCGCCGGGAAAATGGAACGTAGTCATGTCCTGACACACTGCTTCGATGCGCCTGCATTTCTGAGTCTCGCTGCGATAACTCTGGAGATTTCTGCAGGCGGCTTCATGAAGCTCAGGCGCGTATTCGACGCCGATGATTCGAGCAAAGGGAAACTCGGACGCCACAAACAGTACGCGCCCCTTGCCAGAGCCAAAATCAATGAAGGTGAATTCTGCGGCGTTAATCGGCAGCGCCGCGATGGCCTCTCGTATCAGTTTCACGGGCGTGGGGTCGTAGTTGGTGCCGTCCATCCAGTTCCGGCTGTTGACGTGCAAATCGCTTGCATGTACGCGCTGCGAAGTCTCGATGTTATGTTCCAGATCGAACGGATCGGGCGCGCGGGTTGAGCTGAAATACTTAGCCTCCCAGTGTTCGCGCCATAAGCGAAACGGTGCTTTCCCCAACAAGATCAGTGTTCCCAAAACCCCGTGAGACTTAACCGACCTTTTAATTCTGGGGAGAGTCGTTCTGTAAATGGCAGGCATAGACAGGGGATCGAACAGCAACAATGGCTCACTGCGTCAGTTTCAGGCGTGCCTTTATTATGCCCTGCTCCTCTACTGATGTGAAGGCTGTTACTCCCCGCACGCCGCCCGGCACTCCAGCAGCAATCATCAGACCGTTTACTATCACGGAAATCACCAAGGCGCTTCTCACCTGTCGCAAAAAAAGAGGCCAACTGCTATAGACTTGAGAGCGAAGGGCGGGAGCAGCCCTTTCCTGTCTTCCAACCGGATGCAGCTCGAATTCATACCGTCCACCGCAATAACTTCCGACGCCTTGAAGGAGATTGAGGCCTTTCTCGACTCCCGGTCTAACAGCGATAGCGATATATTTCAATATCCCCAATGGTCGCCGGAGAGCCTGTGTGCGATCTATCGCTCCCGCGGACAAATCTGCTGGTTTGTTCTGATCTCGACGGCGTATCCGCTCGCCATCCAGAGATGGATCCGGACGGCTCACCTGGGCCGGGGACCGTTTTGTGATGATCTCGCGTTGTGGCACGAAGGCTGTATGGAACTGGCGGGCAAGCTCCGGAGAGAAGGATACGCATACTTGCACATGCAGCCGGCTTGGACGGAAGAGCCCCCATTCCATGCAGGCCATGACTCGCTCTGGATAAAAAGCGATCACGGTCGTTACAGCATGCGATTGAAGTTGGATCGTTCTGACGAGGAATTGTTTAAGGGCTTTCGCAAAACTACACGGTATGACATTCGACGCGCGCTACGCGAGGGAGTGGAAGTAGACATTCCGAAATGCAGTGGAGACTTGCAGGAGTATCTTCGCATCTACGAGAAACTCGAAAAAGAGAGGCGGTTCGGGATCAAGGCAACGAATGTCATCCACCGGATTCAATGGCTTCTCGAGAGTGGGCGGGGCACCTTGTTGTTGGCCCGACATCAAGACCGCCTGATGGGAGGAGTGGTCTTGGCCAGAACCGGACGCTTGTGCACCTACATTTGGGGGGCGACCGCCAAGCAAGACAAATTCAGCGCCGGGCAGCTCCTGCAGTGGAGGGCGTTCGAATGGGCCAAGTCAGCGGGATGCGCGGAATACGATTTTGGCAACTACTGGCCGGGAGCTACCAAAGGGCCTTATTGGTTTAAGGCCGGCTTTGGCGGAAGTCCGATCCACTATGTGGCAACCCGATACATGGTGCTCAACCCGGTGCGATGCCAAATCATTTTTCAGAGTCAAAGACTAGAGAGCTACATGCGTCGTCTTCATTGGCCTCGATCTGCTTCTTAAGACTGAAGATCTAAAAGTTCGCAGCCTCTCGCAGGCTGGATCCGGAATCTCTTGAACCAATAGTAAGATGCCGGGTGCACCGCGTCCCCCGTCGTTGCGAGAAGTGGAAACACGGATCCCTCCACTCCGCTGCTGCTTCGCTCGGCATTTCGGCGCGCCGGCTCAGACGCCCGCAAAGCACCTCAAGTTAAGCTTCGCAGGGCCGATTGTACTGCACGCGAAAGTGTGTGGGAGAGTAGGTCGTTGCCGGCATAAATAAAGGCCACGTTTAGAAATGAGCGTGGCCTTTTCCAATTACACCGACCTCTCACGAAATCCAGCCACCGCACCGCCACTCCGTACGCTTCCACTTCCCAACCACATTTTTAAGAATGATGGTCTCGCCGTGGCCGCAAAGACAGCCGCACACTAAACTGAAGTTCATTACTGCACATCGATGGGTCTTGTCGAATGTGATTTCTGACAGGGTGAGCAGTCCCGAGGCGAATGCCGCATCGACCGCATCCTTAACTGGTGTACCTTGACGCATCGTGCGGCTCGGGTTGTTCTCTTTGATCGTAGTCGATTGCCTGTCCGGATCCACCAGCACGATGTTCTTTCGTCGCACTGCCTGCGGGGCAAAATTTGTGGAAGACCGCGTCTGAATGTTCCGTCTCATCGAACTCGACGCCTTTGAGGCAGCCGTTGAGACCTGTTTTCTCGGACAGGTCAAGCGAATCGGTACGGTTCGCCAGATTCAGACGACTGGACTTGTTTCCATTTGCTTAGGAACTCAAGAATGCCCGGTACACCTCCATCTGCTTAGTCGACAACGGAACCTTGCTCAGCGTGGGCTTCTCTTCAGCCGAAGTCGCGGAGATTGAGATACACCCCAACAGAAAGACCAAAGCTGGAATTGGATCCTGGTCATGTTGCGTCTCCTCAGAAGCTGATAGTGCTAGAGCCACAACGGAAGACATGATCGTTCCCCGAACAAGAAAGTTAAGCCTCGCAAGGCCGATTGTCGTCCCGCCCCATGCGGCCAAAACCGGGCGTACTGCCGTCGAGCTGCGCTCGACCGGACCCGTTCGACTCTGTCGTACCGCTCGGTCGCTCAGAGCAGGCTCAGCGAGGGCGCCCGTCCCCACAAGCCTAAGTGAGTAGGTCATTGCCAGCACCTTCCCTGCCACCTCTCCAGAGTTTCTCGACAGTACGGTTGCGGGAGTTCTCCTACTTCTTGGGGACTAATGCTTTTCGAGTCCAAAGGAACTTCAACTGCCGCGAACAAGAGTGTCCGCGCCACACGAGCCCACTGGTAGAATTTCCTCGCCTCCATTCTTTCGCATGTCTGCCTTTGCCAAAACAATCTTTCACGTCGATATGGACGCCTTTTTTGTCTCGGTGGAAGAACTGTTCGATCCCGCGTTAAAGGGGAAGGCAGTGGTGGTGGGCGGGCAGCGTCACGAGCGTGGAGTGGTTTCCGCCGCCTCTTACGAAGCGCGCAAATTTGGGGTTCATTCAGCGATGCCATTGCGAACGGCGGCGAAACTCTGTCCGCAGGCTATTTTTGTCGACGGCCATCCTGACCGCTACCGGCAGTATTCCGAGAGAGTGTATGGCGTGCTGTGTTCATTCACTCCGCTAGTTGAAATGGCCTCTATCGATGAAGCGTATTTGGACATGACCGGTACTCAGCGGTTGCATGGACCGGTGTTGGAGGCAGCTCATAGCCTTCATAAGAAGATGAAGGCGGAGACCCATCTCAATTGCTCCATAGGGATTGGAAGCTCCCGGCTTGTCGCCAAAGTTTCGTCTGCGAAGGCGAAGCCTCACGGCGTGCTGTGGGTAATTCCGGGCGAGGAGGCGGACTTCCTCGCGCCGCTAGATGTACGCGACATCCCGGGCGTTGGCAAGGTTACAGAAAAAAATCTGCAAGCTCTCGGCATTCGCAAGGTGGGGGATTTTGCGCGTTTTGAGACATCATTCCTCGAAGAACGCTTCGGAAAATGGGGGCTGGCGCTGGCCGGGAAAGCCCGAGGCGAAGACGCTGGTGGATGGTTTGACACAGAAGTCGGCGCCGATGTTGACGCGAAATCGATTAGCCACGAACACACTTACAACGAAGACACTAGCGATCAAGCACAATTGGAGTCGACGCTAATGCGTCTATCGGAAATGGTCGGCAGGCGGTTGCGTGAGCATGGCTTTTACGCGCGCACGATCCAGCTCAAGTTGCGTTACAAAGATTTTTCCACGATTACGCGCGCGCACACGCTTCCTTCTCCAACGCAATTGGATACAGAAATCTTCGAACAGATCCGAATGCTTTTTCGACGCAACTGGAAAAAGAATGCAGAGGTACGTTTGTTGGGCGTGCACGCGTCTTCGTTCGAAGAGTTGGCCGGGCAAGGTGACTTGCTCGAGGATGGTCGCCGCCAGCGCTGGCAGCAAGCACTATCGGTTGCTGATCGCCTGCGCGATAGGTTTGGAGAGTCCAGCGTTTCGCTAGCGGGCGGAATGAAAGGCGGATTCAGGGAGCGTACCCATGAGAATCCCGCTGGCTTGCCAGGAAAAGGAAAGGGGCAAAGTTAGTCTCGCGGAAGGATAGGTCCCCGGCAGCGTTCTACAGCATCTATAATTGAGTTGAGTTTCCGACCGCCTCGGCCTTCGGGCATACCCTGGCCGTTGCGGCGGTGGAGAGAGTTCGCGGGCCGGAGTGCCCGCGCCACACAATCTCCCAAGGGTGTAGGTGGAAACGCCTGCACCTCCCGGCTTCGAAAGAAGCCATTGGAAAGGAAATGCTCGCGAGCACTTGCCCGCCTGTGTGTCCTTTTCAAGCATTCAGCAGTCAGCAATCAGCCTGACAAGCCCTTGTTGACACCAGCAAAACCTCAGCTGGCTGAGTGCTAAATGCTGAGTGCTGAATGTCCCTTACCGACAAATTCGGCCGCGCCATTACCGATCTGAGAATTTCGATCACGGACCGCTGCAACTATAAGTGTGTTTATTGCCGCACCGGCAACCAAGGCGCCCTTTACGGTGACCTGCCTTTTGCGGATTACTTGCGAATGGCTCGGATTCTCGCAGGGATGGGAATCACCAAAATTCGCATCACTGGAGGCGAACCGCTCCTGCGAAAGGGAGTAGTGGATTTTGTTCGCGAACTGTCCTGCCTCAGTGATTCGGATGGAAAGCCTCTCGATCTCGCGATAACGACCAACGGACATCTCCTCGCAGACATGGCGCAGCAGCTAAAAGATGCCGGTCTAAGACGCATCACGGTCAGCATGGACGCGGTCGATCCCGATCGTTTTGCACGCATTACACGTGTGGCGAATGGATATGAGCGAGTGCTCGCTGGAATTCGCGCGTCGCGGAACGCCGGCCTCTGGCCGGTCAAGGTCAACTGCGTTCTAATGCGCGGCTTCAATGAAGATCAGATCATTCCTTTTGGGATGTTCGCACGCGAAGAAGGCGTTGTAGTGCGCTTCATTGAGTTCATGCCGCTTGAGGAAGATCGTGTATGGGCACCCGACACGGTTGTCCCGCTGGAAGAAATCGTCACCCGCATGAGTGAATATCGGCCGCTGATCGAAATCCCTCATCAACGCAGCGAGACGGCGCGACGTTATCGCTTCGATGACGGCATCGGCGAGATTGGAATCATCGCTCCGGTGTCGCATCCCTTTTGCGGACATTGCAGCCGCATCCGGATTACATCTGACGGCAAGATTCGCACCTGCCTGTTTTCTATCTGGGATCATGACCTGCACGAACTGATGCGTCGCGGGGCGTCAGACGAAGAGATGGTTGAGTTCATCCAAGGCGTGGTACAGCGAAAAGAAGAGCGTCATCACATCGGGGAACCAGATTTCGTCCCGGCTTCGAGGACTATGGTGCACATCGGGGGTTAGCTTTCAGCTAGGGCATTTCACCGCCGAGATCGCAGAGGGCGCCGGGAAGAACAAGGGCTGAATTGGACAACCGTGAAGGGCACGGGTTCACTCTGGCTGGGTTCGCTCGTCCAACTTGAAACCGGAAATGCAGAACCATTGTTCAGTGAAACGAGTCGTTCGCGCCTTGGTAGTCGTAGCTGCCGTTCTCGGAGTGTTTGCTGTCCTGCACGCCAGTGCGCAATCCGAACCAATCGCATCCGCCTATCTTGGTTTTGACCGCAACGACTATCCCGGCGATGAAAATCTTCCCGCACTTGGTCAAACATTTTCTTATGTAGGATTCTGGCTCAACAACCCTCCCGGTGCTCATTCGAATTCTTGGACTGGCAAGCGGCAGCTGGTTCAATCGGCGGGATTCGGCTTTCTGGTTTTATTCAACGGACGACTTGATGAAGAACTGAAGAGTGTTTCGAACGCAGGGAAGATGGGTAAGTCGGATGCGCAAAGTGCCGCAGAGGCCGCGCGACGAGAAGGATTCCCGGCACATTCGATCATCTTCCTCGATCAGGAACAAGGAGGCCGAATGTTGCCCGAACAGAAGGCCTACATCTATGCGTGGGTTGACGGGATCGTCGCCGCTGGCTTCCGTGCTGGCGTTTATTGTTCGGGAATCCCGGCTGCGGATGATGAGAACGTCGTCACCGCAGACGACATCCGGAAAAATGCGGGCAGCCGAAATATTGTGTATTTCGTCTCGGATGATGCGTGCCCGCCTGCACCTGGATGTGTTTTTCCGAAAAGAGCTCCAAACCCGACCGACAGCGGGATTCGGTTCGCAGATATCTGGCAATTCGCACAGTCCCCGAGAAGGGCCGAGTTTGCCGCAAAATGTTCGGCAACCTATGACTCTGACGGGAATTGCTATCCTCCCGGAGTTGACATCTCCAAACATTTGCACGTGGATATAGAAACGGCAAGCTCTGCAGATCCCTCTCAAGGGAGAACGCGGTGAGCGGCAGCTGGTGTGGCGCGGGCGCCTCGCCAGCGTAAAGCCGTGAGCCAAACTGTAGCGTCGTGCGCAAGCCTCGTTCAGGAGCGCCACATCACGCTTGCGCACAGCATCGCCCACAGTGCACAATGGCAGTCGATTACTTGGTAACTTGCGAAGGTGACTTTGGCGCGAGGAAATTGGCATCCTTCGCCGTCCGAGTGCATCTGATATAGCTGTAAAGAAGCAAGAGTGGCTTCAACATCCCCGCCGGTTGGGCATCGCCTTCTTGGGGTTGGAATCCAAGAAGACGTGCAGTGAATCGACTGGAGCCGCTGAGAGGCTTTCAACATCCCCGTTCCGGTAAGGGCGTTGTCACTTGCGGGAGACCGCAATGGCAGGCGCGTCCGGAGCTGAAAGCGTGACAAGACATGGCTACCATAGCTCCAGTTTGCAGTTTGGAAAATTATCTCGTCCTTCCCGACAACACCATGGACGACCGCATTGCCGCCGCCCGCGAGGCTTTGGGCCGCGAGTGCGTCATCCTGGGACATCACTATCAACGCGATGAAGTAATCCGCTTCGCCGACTTCCGCGGCGACTCCTACAAGCTTGCTCAGGAAGCAGCGCAAGCAGGGGGGAAGTACATCGTCTTTTGCGGCGTCCATTTCATGGCGCAGAGCGCCGACATTCTCAGCCATCGCGGTCAGGTGACCATTCTGCCCGATCTCAATGCCGGCTGCTCAATGGCTGACATGGCCGAAATTACTCAGGTCGAAGATTGCTGGGAGCGTCTCGTGGCGGCAGGATTAACTTCCGATCTCGGCGACGGCGTGACTCCTATCACTTATATGAACTCAACCGCCGCAATCAAGGCTTTCTGTGGAGAACGAGGCGGTGTGGTTTGCACATCTTCGAACGCTAGAGCCGCGTTCAATTGGGCATTCGCGAAGAATTCCAAGATTCTCTTTCTTCCCGATCAACATCTCGGCCGCAATACCGGATTCTCGATGGGAATCCCGCTGAACGAGATGGTTGTATTCGATCCTTATTTGCCGAACGGCGGTTTGACGCGCGAAAGGATGAATACTGCCAAAGTAATTTTATGGAAGGGGCATTGTTCGGTCCATCAACGTTTCTTGCCAGAGCATGTCGATAACGTCCGCGCAAAATATCCTGGTATTCGCGTAATTGTGCACCCTGAGTGCCGATGGGAAGTTTGTCAGAAAGCCGATGGAATCGGCTCGACGGAAGGCCTGCTGAAGATGATTCGCAACGCGCCTTCGGGGACAATGTTCGCGGTCGGAACCGAGATTCACTTGGTCAATCGCATGGGCAAAGAATTCGCGGCCGAAGGGAAGAAGGTAATAACGCTGAATGATTCTGGATGCCTTTGCACGACCATGTTCCGCATTTCTCCCCAGCATCTGTGCTGGGTTCTTGAGAATCTGACAGAAGGAAACGTCGTGAACCAGATCAAGGTGAAAGACGATGTGAAGTACTGGGCGAAAGTCGCATTGGACCGTATGCTGGAAATAGCATAAGACTGTCGTTGGTCGTTCGTCTTTGGTCGTTGGCCAAATCTCCGCGGTTTGTTTTAGCCAAGGACCAACGACCAAGGGCCAACGACGGCTTTCGCAACATGCATTAGAATAGATATACACTCCTATGTCCGACCGAACCTTTACTCTCGAAGAAGCTCAATCCCTTCTGCCCACTCTTGAATCGCTTTTGCGGGTTTCCATCGATGGCAAGAAATTGATCGAAGCCGTCGATCTTGAATTTCAAGAACTGGCGCATCGTGTGTTCCTCAGCGGAGGCCTATTGGTAAACGTTGTCCAAATGGCCCGTCGCAAAGCGGAACGCGAGAAGACTATCCACCGCGTCAAGGATGCCATGGCTGAAATTGATGCCATTGGCGTGCAGGTCAAAGATCTCGATATTGGCCTGCTGGATTTTCCTTGCGAAGTCGACGGAAGCACTGTGTTGCTCTGCTGGAAACTCGGAGAGGCGGGAATCACGCACTGGCACAGTCCAACTGAAGGATTCGCCGGCCGCAAACTGATTGACGAACGAATCGCCAAAGCGAAGCGGACGAACTAGTCAGCCCGACAGTTGCGTCGAAAACCACCCGAGTTCTTAATCCGAATTCTTTTCTCTGTTTTTCTTTGCAAGCTCTGCAGCCTCGACCGTTCCAAAGCTTGGTGGTGTGCACTCTGGTACATGTCCGCGTGCCACACGATTCGCGAAATTTCTCTGCTACAATTTATTTCAAGAGTAAAGCAAGGGCATGCACTTAGACCGGACTCTCTAACATGTTCATGAAGCAAAGCCGGGCATTTCGGTTAGTTAGCGGACTCATCTTATTTCTTGCTCTCATGTCCGGGATTGGGTGCACCGGCTTTTTCGTGAATCCAACGTTGTCAACTTTGACCGTCGGACCCGCAACTCCTACCATTCTCCAGGGCGGCACGTTGCAGATGACGGCCACTGGAACTTATAACGACGGCTCCACGAAGGCATTGACGAACAGTTCTTTCTGGTCCACCTCCGACTCCACTATCGCCAGCGTCGGTACTACTGGGCTTGTAACGGGGGTCGGTCTGGGAACTGCGACCATAACTGCTGAGTCTGGTACCACTGTCGGTTCGACTACCGTTACGATTCAGCTGGGAAACATAACGTCAATCGCGGTGACGCCTACGAATACCAGCATGAGGGTCGGCGGCACCGCACAACTCAAAGCGATCGCCACCACCTCGAACGGAACAACCGATGACATTACCTCTAGTGCGACGTGGGCCTCCTCCAACACTAACGCGGGAACAATTGATAGCAGCGGCTTGTTCACGGCTGTTACGACCTTGACGTCGCCACAAACAACGATCATTACCGCTACGTCAGGGAACATTTCGTCGCCGTCATCGGGGCCAACTGCAGCCATGGTCACGGTCAGTCCGTAGCGGTGAATCTCCTCGCTTGTCCCTAATCCGCGGGTTTTCGCAGCGCTCAACATCCAGAGAATGTCGATATTGGTCCCCGGCATACCCTGCGCCATCCTCGTGCGCTATATTGACTTAACCCTGTGAAAACTGGAGAGCGGTCGCTTTCATTTTGGTTGCTGCTGACGCTGTCGGCGTGTCTCCCCCTGTCCGCCTGCGGGCGTAATCGCGCCCGTGTTCTCGAAATCGCGTATGTCTCGGTTCCACAAGCGGTGCTGCGAGATCACGTATCCGCAGTCTTTCTTAAGACTGGAGTAGTAAAAAACGGGGACCGCGTCGAAGTGCTGGACCGCGAACGGCGCTTTGTGAAAGTGCGCGACGCCGCCGGAGAAGAAGGTTGGATCGAGCAACGATTCCTGACTTCGCAACTGGTCTATGACGGCTTTCAGAAGCTCACTCAGCAAGAGCATAACGATCCAGTCCAGGCCGCTGGCACAACTCGTAACGACACCAACCTTCACCTCACGCCGGGCCGCGACACCGAGCATCTCTACCTGCTAAATCAGGGATCGAAAGTTCAGATATTAAAGCGATCCACCGTAGAGAAGTCTGCACCGGTAGTTTCCGCCAAGCCGACAAACCAAACCAACAAGCCTCCCGCCGTCGCGATGGAGGATTGGTGGTTGATCCGCGATCAGCAGAGAAGGGTGGGTTGGTTACTGGCGCGAATGGTCGATCTCGACGTGCCACTCGAGATCGCGCAATATGCGGAGGGTCAACGTCTGATCGGCTTTTTCGTTCTTAATCAAGTTTCGGATCAAGATAAGAAGGTCCCGCAATATCTGGTTCTATTCAGTGAACCGAGGGACGGTCTTCCATATGATTACGATCAGATCCGTGTCTTCACTTGGAACGTGAGGCGTCATCGTTACGAGACGGCCTACCGGGAGCACAATTTGGATGGCGTGTTACCAGTCACCATTTCTCAAGACGATTTCGGCAATGAGGGCACTCTGCCGGTTTTCCGGTTGCTGGTGAAAGACAACAGCGGAAAAATCATTGAGCGAAAATACAAGCTCAACACTCCTATTGTTCGAAGGGTGCTGGCTCCTGGAGAGATGAAAGAAGCGCCGAGATCAAAGCGCGGAAAGCATCATTCGTAGGAACCCGACTCTCCTCATCCCATGGAGTTTTTAGGAATAGAAATCCGCAATGCTTGACACCACACATCGCTGTTCATTTTCAGTTAATTCAGGAAACATTGGCAGGGCTAGAACTTCGCCGGCTGCTCTTTCGGCGACCGGCAGGTCACCTTCGCGATATCCCAGATAAGCAAAGCAGGGCTGAAGATGCAATGGCACTGGGTAGTACACTTCGGAGCCGATATTTTTTTGAGCAAGAAATGCGCGCAACTCATCTCTTCGTTGGGCGCGGATAACATACTGGTGGGAAACGTGAATACCCTGCTTAGAATTTTCTAGCGGTTGCACTCTCGTTTTTTCCGATGTGATCGGCGAGATCAAACCTGCCTCCGCAAACAGACGATCATAAGTAGCGGCACGGTCGCGCCGTTGCTGATTCCATGTTTCGAGGTGTGGCAACTTGACCCGCAAGATTGCCGCCTGAATCGCATCCATGCGCGCATTCCAGCCGAATTCTTCATTATGGTAGCGGCGCGAGCTCCCGTGATTTCGCAGTCGGCGCATGTGCTCGGCCATTTCCATATTGCTCGTGGTTACCATGCCAGCTTCGCCGTATGCGCTTAGATTTTTGCTGGGATAAAAACTGAACGCGGCCGCCAGACCCAGGGCCCCTGCGCGTTTGTTCTGCCATGCCGCGCCGAGAGCTTGCGCCGCGTCCTCGACTATGGGCAGCTGAAACTCTTCCGAAATTTTTCTGAGAGCAGTCATGTCGGCGCACTGACCATAGAGATGAACCGGCAATATTGCTTTAATCCCCGAGTTCGGGCTCGAGCGCAGCCTCGCCTCAACTTTTGCGGGATCAAGGTTGAGTGTCCGGTGATCCACGTCCACAAAAACAGGACGTGCGCCGACTCGCACGATGGCGCTCCCGGAAGCAAAGAAGCTGAAGGGAGTCGTGATTACCGCGTCGCCGGAGCCGATTCCAGCCGCGGTTAAAGCCAGCCAAAGCGCATCAGTTCCGGACGCGCAACCCACAGCGGCAGAGGTTCCGGTGAAGCGGGCGATTTCGCTTTCGAGCGCCTCGACCTCTTCTCCTAAAATGAATTGTTGAGAGGCGCAGACTCGTTCGATCGCGTGCGTGACTTCTTGCCGGATCGTAGCGTATTGACGATGCAGATCGAGCAGAGGGACGGTTGTTATCTTCTTATGTATCGCCTCGTCTGCCCGGGGTTTCGTGGAGGAGGGCACTCAGTTTCAATTCTAACAAGGGTGGGAATCAATCCAGCTAGCTACCCGGGATCATGGAATGAGAATGGCAAATCAAAGGGGATCCCGGTTGAGGCGGATGGTAGGTAAGTGAAAATCAACGTCGTTCTTAGATATTGCCTCTTGCCACTTTTCTAACGACACTTTCAATGGACGAAGTTGTACTCCGCTATAAATATCAGGATAGGGGGCCAAGTTCCGGATTGCGCTATTAAGCAGTGACTGTGCCCCGATAGTGTTGCCTGTAGAACGATGATGAAACGCCACCGCGGTTTGAACTAATCCTTGCCAGAACTTCTTTTCCCCTTCGGGAGCGGCGCGCCAAATCTCCTCAAGAACCTCATGGGCCTCGAAAAAGTGGCGTGAATTGAACAAACCTATCCCGTGCCCAAGCAGAGGTGCCATATTTGAAAGCTAGTCTCTGAATCCCACAGAAAGCCAGCCAGCCTTTATACAGTGTTTCATATATCAAGTTTGTCTTGTCTACTATTTTCAATATCTGGTGCCATGAGGCAACACGTAACTCTATGATTATAGTGCTAGTTCAGCAGTTCTGTTTTGGAATGACACTTGCACCGTCGTAGACAGACACAGTTGTCTTTTTGGAATTTGTCAGCTTGTATTTTCTGACAATCTTGAAGCGCACTTCGTGATCTTTGACCCAAGTTTAGTCGTTGTTTAAGGAGAAAATTGATGAATTCCAGTTCAGTGACCCGCCACAACATGATGACTGCGGCCAGCAGGATGTGGGTTTCCATCCTGGCGTTGGCTTTTGTGCTCTGCTCGGTTTGTGCCTTCGGCCAAACGGAAGCCAGCCAAATCACCGGAACGATCACCGACACTAGTGGCGCCGTCGTGAAAGATGCAAAGGTGGAGGCCAAGTCTGTCAATAACGGCTTTACACGTGAGGCGACAACCAACGGGGCGGGTATTTATACGATTCCCGGTCTCAGGGCTGACACCTATGAAGTCACCGTCGATCTCGCCGGTTTCCAGAAAGTCAGCAAGAAAGTGTCGCTGGCGGTTGGAGCGCAGGTTGACGTTTCTCTACAACTTACAGTTGGTGCCGAGACCACAGTCGTGGAAGTGACCGCTTCGAACGAAGGCAACGAGGTCAACACGGTAAACCAAACTTTGTCGCAGACTGTTACCTCATCGGAAATAGATCTGTTGCCGACTTCGCCCACCCGTAACCCTTACGCACTGGTAGCGACCTCCGGAAACGTAACCGAGGATACGAGCAGCATGCGCGGCGCGGGCTTCGCCATTAACGGAATGCGTTCGGCTTCGACTGACATCCTGCTCGACGGCGCCGAGAACGTTTCTGCCTTTACTGCTGACGTGGGTCAGGTTGTGCCGCTTGACTCCGTGCAGGAATTCAGCGTACTCACGAATGGCTTCACCGCAGAGTACGGACGTGCCGCCGGTGGCGTTGTGAACCTTGTCACCAAGTCTGGAACCAATGCTTTCCACGGCTCGGCGTACGAGTACAACCGGGTTTCGGCTCTCTCCTCTAACACCTATCAAAATGACGCCAACGACATCAAGAAGGGCGTATTTACTCGCAACAATTTCGGATTTGCGGTCGGCGGCCCCATCATAAAGAACAAGCTGTTCTTTTTCAGCAACACCGAGTGGATCCGCGTCCGCAGCGTCGCCCCGACTACTTACGCCATCATCGACCCGTCATCCTATCCGACGTTGGCTCCTGCCAGCCAGGCGTTCTTTGCCGCAGCTGGGGGGCTAGGAACCCATCAGACTCTCGCCAGTGGCCCATGCTCACCCACCCAGCCCGCTACCCTGATCTGCGATGAGATCTCCTTTAATGCTCCGAGCGATGCGGGTGGCGGCTTACCGCAAAACACATGGGAAGAGGTCGCCCGGGTTGACTATAATCTCAGCGACAAGACGACACTCTTCGGAAGATATGCTTCGTACAAAGAGAACGATTTTGCAGGCACCGTGAACTCCAGTCCTTACAATGGCTACAATACCGGGCAAAACAATTACGACCAGAACTTTGAGTTCAACATCTCCCACGTATTCAATGCCTCTCTGTTAAACACTACAAAGATTGCCTTTAACCGGCTTAATGGACCAGTTCAGCCGCTTTCCACGCAGCCCGTTCAGCCAACGCTTTACACCACTGCCACCAGCACTCCGCCGGTGGCGGTCAATGGTATTTCTAATACCCTAGTTTTCCCGGGCTACAGCGAGACAACCCCCGGCAACAGCATTCCCTTCGGCGGCCCGCAGAATATTTACCAGGCTTATGACGATCTTTCGTATACGCGTGGCAAACATCAATTCAAATTTGGCGGCCAATTCCTCCAGCTCCGCGACAATCGCGTTTTCGGTGCCTACGAAAACGCGGTTGAGGGTCTGGGTACGAGCTTGAACTCCGGACTTGCGAATCTGATCACCGGAAACATCCATCAGTTCCAAGGCGCCATATATCCCCAAGGCCTATTCCCTTGCGTTAACAGTTTGACGACGGGCCAGCCGATACCTACTCCACAATGTACCCTCAACCTGCCGGTCGGGCCTCCGGCCTTCAACCGCAACTACCGCTACAACGAAGGGGCAGCATATGCCCAGGATTCATGGAAGCTCCTGCCCCGCTTGACCATCGACCTGGGTGTTCGCTGGGAATACTACGGCCCGCAGCACAACGCAAATCCAGCGCTTGATTCCAATTTCGTTTTCGGCCAGGGAGCTACTGTCTTTAACCAGATACGCAATGGCAGCGTCGAAACTGCCGCAAACGGCGGCTACTTCTGGAAGCCCTCGTATAAGAATTTTGGGCCGCGCGTTGGCTTTGCCTGGGATGTGTTGGGTGACGGCTCGACCGCACTTCGCGGAGGCTTCGGGATGAGCTATGAACGCAACTTCGGCAACGTGACCTTCAACGCCATTCAGAATCCGCCGGCCTATGCCGTAATTAGCCTTGTATCCGGTGTGGATGTTCCCTCCCAACCGGTATACACCAACAATGCTGGCCCTCTTGCTGGCAGCGGAGTTTCCAAACTTTTCCCGATAGTCAGTCAGCGAGCGATCGACCAGAAAATCAAGACCGCCTATGCCCCGACTTGGAACCTTTCGGTCGACCGCCGCGTCGGTAGGGGTGTCTTTTCTGTGGCCTATGCCGGGTCGCACGGAGTGCACCTTTACGATATCTCCAACATCAACAATGCTACTGACGGTGGGACGTACCTGGGCGACGCCCGCTTTGCCAACCGCCTCAACACTCAATACAGCAACATGAATTTCCGCAGCGACCATGGCTACAGCCATTACGATGCCCTAAACCTGAAGTACGGGGCGACCAACCTTTTCAACAAGGGTCTGGCCATTACCGCAAACTACACTTGGGCGCACTCCCTTGATAATCTGTCCTCCACGTTCACTGACAGCAACGGCGGAGCTGGTTCGGGGGACTACCAATTGGGCTACATTGATGCATTTAATCCCCAGTTGAACTATGGCAATTCTGATTTTGACATTCGGAATCGCCTCAATGCCAGTTTGTCTTGGGAGACTCCGTGGTTTAAGAGCTCGGGTAATGCGATTGCCAGACAGGCGCTGGGTGGCTGGGGCCTCGGCACGATTCTCGGCATCCGAAGCGGCTCGCCGTTCACCATCTATGACTGCAACAACTTTAACAGTGGTGGTAGCTGCCCAGCGTGGGTTGCTCCCGGCCCTGTTCCGACCACGGGTTCAGCCTCCGCACCCCAAGGGCCGAATTTGTTTAATTACATCGCGCTGCCGAGCACGGCAACCGGTGCTGTGGCTAACCAGGGAGACTCACTCGGTGTCCCGACCTGCACCGGGCTGTATCACACCGGTTGCACATACACGGTCAGTGGCTTGCCCTATCCCGAACGCAACCAGTACGTGGGGCCAGGCTACTGGAACATCGACATGAACTTCTATAAAACGTTCAAGATTACCGAACGTTTTGGACTACAGTTCCGCGCGGAGATGTACAACATTCTCAATCACAACAATCAGTATATTCAGTATTTAAATCTTGATGTGTCCTCGATGGGCACTCCTTTTGTCACGAGCTCGAAGGGTGCCACTTTCGGCATCCCGGGTCAGCCAACTGACGAGCGCCGCAACATCCAACTCGGACTGAAGCTGATGTTCTAGGTAACTGTTTAAGACTCGGCAGTAAACTGGGGAGCCTTCGGGCTCCCCAAATTTTTGCGGTCCAGCCGCTCTTACCGTCCGAACATTGGATAGTGGCTTGCTGCTCCCATGAAGAACAAGAGCGGGATCGACATGAAGGCATTGGCGCGAGAGGTCAGGAATGCCATTCTTGCCATGCGCTTTGATTTTTCTGGAATTGGCGTCCCATCCGCCGCGTTTTCTCTTGTCCACTGAATCAGGCGTTTCTGGATTCGCCAGATTACACCCCAGACGTTTAGCAGCATTACCCATCCCAAGCCCCCACCGATCCCGATCGCAAGCAAGCGATTGCTCTCCCATCCATGATCATTCAGGCTCAGGAATAGCCAGGAAGCGGCGACAACGATGATCGCGTACAGCGCGGCGATCACGAGTCCTTTGTCCAGGATGCCTCTGCCAGGAATAAGCAGCGCGTACAGGATTCCCCACGTTATCGTCCATATGATGAAGAAACTCGCCATTGCCATGCCAGACGATGCGCCGCCATTTCGCGCGTCTCCAGTGACGATAGTGCCCCAGTAGGCAATACCGGCCAGCACGGTGACAACCGACGACCAGCGAAACCACCACAAAGCTCGAGGCATCAGGAGCGGTACAACTTTGGACTTTGTGGAGGCGTCGAGCTCCTTCATGAATGGGACATTGACCAGATTGAAGAAATAGAGAAGACCCATCCACGTGATGCCTGCCACAAAGTGAGTCCAGCGAAATAGCATCAACAGATTGGTGCTGAAGTCGCGCGGCAGAGAAACGAGAGGAGCGAACGAGATTGCAGAAATGATCAAACCTGCCATTGAAGCCTCCAATCAGCGTCTGGATTCTACATCGCCGAAATACGTAGGGACAGCACAGCCGATCTCGGCTGTCCTGCTGCGCAAGCTCGGCGGATGGCTTAGATTGTTGCTGGAGGGCACTGCCCTAACGTGGTGTGGGATTGGATAGCCGAGGGCGGCTGTCCCTACGCGACCCGGGTTGAAAAATCGTCCACTACCCCGTATCGTACCAATGTTGACCTCGCGTACTGCGAGGCGAACTATTTGCGGGATGGGCCAAGTTAGGTGAACTGTCATTCGTAGGTGCTTCTTAGTCTGAAGCCCAAGGAGATCGGCGATGGAAACGAAGCCGGCACAAAACATACAGGATTCTTTTCTGAATACCGCCCGCAAGGAACGAACCAACGTCACGATTTATCTGTTGAGTGGGGTTAAGCTCACGGGACGTATTCGTTCGTTCGACAAATATTCCGTGGTACTCGATACCAATAATCAGGAACAGCTAATCTTTAAGCACGCCATATCGACAGTGGCGATGGGACGAACGACGCACGTTCACGGTGAGAAGCTTGCGGCTTCGCCTACGGGCACTGAATCGGGTTCTTCTTCAGCTTCCGCTGCGTCCGCCAGCGAAGCATAGGCAGTTTGTTTGCGCCGCTCAGAAGCACGCCCGTCCGTAAAAACACCAACTCCACGCGCGTCGAACCCGAGTTCGATGCATGCGAAGTCAAGAGAGCGTGCATTCCTGGTGGGGCTCGACTACAGGAAGCGCGCGAGGCCGAATCCAAAAGGAACATCCAGCAGATCCAATGGGGTACGAGATGGCAGTTCGGCATCTGCGTCTTCGAAAGCCCCGTCCATCCCTGAGTTTAGCGCCGAGGAGTCGCTCGACGAACTGCGATCTCTCGCCACCAGTGCCGGCGCGGAGATTGCCGGGGAATTCTTGCAGCGTCGAGACAAGCCAGATGCCGCGACCCTGGTGGGGAAGGGAAAGCTGGAAGAGATTGCCGGTGCTGCAGCTTCGGTCTCCGCCGATCTTATTCTGTTCGATCACGACCTGACAGCTTCGCAGCAGCGCAACATCGAAAAAGTGGTGAAGATCAGAGTCATTGATCGAACCCAGCTTATTTTGGATATTTTTGCCAAACGCGCCCGGACTCGTGAAGGCCAGTTGCAAGTCGAGATGGCGCAACTTGAATACATGCTGCCCCGACTAAGCGGACGCGGCGTGGAAATGTCACAACTGGGCGGCGGAATCGGAACACGCGGTCCGGGAGAAACTCAGCTTGAAACCGATCGCAGGAAAATTTTCCGGCGAGTTCGCCACGTAAAGCAGCAATTAGAAAATGTGCGACGAATTCGGGCACAACAACGGCAACGGCGGGAGTCGGCACCGGTCGCGACGATTGCCCTCGTCGGATATACAAATGCAGGCAAGTCCACGCTGTTTAACGTTATTACTCAGGCTGCCGTACTGGAATCCCCGCGGATGTTTGCGACGTTGGATCCGACTACTCGTGCGATCTCCTTGCCATCTCGCCGAGAAGTACTGGTTTCGGACACGGTCGGCTTCATTCGCAATCTTCCTCATACGCTAGTGTCTGCATTCCGCGCGACCCTCGAAGAATTGCAGCACGCGGATCTAATATTGCATGTCTCCGATGCCAGCAGTCCGCTTTCGGCCGAGCAGGACGCGCAAGTAGAGAAAGTCCTCAAAGAGTTGGAAGCGGAAAGCAAGCCGCGACTGCGCGTCATGAACAAGATTGACCTGCTATCCGCGACGCAATGCGAAGCCTTGCGCGACGACGAGACGACGGTATACATCTCGGCCGCGAAGGGTACAGGCCTGAGTACACTGTTAGACCGCATCGATCAGATGCTCACAGGCGATGCGTTGAGCCGGGTGAAACTCCGTATTCCGCAGGATGAAGGCAAAGCGTTGGCTCTACTGGAGGCGAAATCGCGAATCTATTCTCGACACTACAAAGATGGTTTGGTCGAACTCGAAGTGGAAGCGCCAGAATCGGTGTTAAGAAGAATGAGGGCGTGGGTGCTGAAAGGACCCAATAGCCTTGCCTAGATTCCGGAGGTATTTCATGCTTGGACGTCGCTTTATGGACCGCCATCTTGTTGCGTTCCTTCTGTTGTTAATTGCCCCTTTTGTTTATTCACAATCGGGTGCGAAAAAGAAAGTCACAAGCCAGGCTGACCTGCCGCGGTTCAGCTATCCCGTAACTGGCACCGCTTCCGAGTTGGTGCAGGCGGACGATGCTACTTTTAGCGCTTTTGCGGCAAAAGTTCGCGCCGACCTCAACACGATTTTGAGTGACTACGAGATCGACGACAAATCTACGATGCGAACTCTACTTTCCGCCAAGCTCGACCTTGAGGAACTGGCAGGCCAATACGAAGAGGCCCTGAGAACCGTAGAGGCATTGCGTGCTATGCAAGAGAAGCCCTCGGCGAAGCTAACTACGGGACTCTTCGCTCGCGCTTGGCTGCAAGCTGCGATCGAGACCAAAGCGACCAACGGTCCTGGATTCGACGAATCTTTCGCGAAGCACTATCGTGAAGCCGTCGATTCGCTTCCTTGGGATGTAGTTCAGGACTCGATTAAACGCTCGTATCGAAGTAGCCGGATCTATACGAACTCGAGTGCTCTGGGCGGAGTTAAGACCGACCTTGATCCAGCTGTTCAGAAGTCGGGCGCACTCGACAACCTCGAGGCGTGGGACCTGATTTCGACGCGAAATGATCTACGGTTCGCCATTCCGTTGGGAGCTGCGCGTGGAGAAGTTTTGAAGGAGTACATCGCTGCTCACAACGTTGTGAAGCCCGACATCTGGGCGGCGCGCGAAGTCACACTCACTAATAGTCAGAAACTATCTCCTGTGTTGGTCGCAATCTGGGACTCGGGCATCGATGTTTCGCTCTTCCCAGATCAACTTTTCACCGATCCAAAGCCGACGGCTAGCGGCACGCATGGACTCGCGTTTGATGACCGGGGAGAGCCATCTACGACATGGCTTTATCCGCTCACGCTCGAACAGCAGAAGGCTTATCCGGCATTCCGCGATCAGATCAAGGGATTTCAGGACATTGAGAATGGTATCGATTCGCCGGAAGCGGATGCGGCGCTGAAGAAGTTCAGCACCCTGTCGCCCGACCAGATGCATCAACTTTTCGAGCTTAATAAAGTCTTAGGGTTTTATGTTCATGGTACTCACTGCGCGGGAATCGCCGTCCGGGGCAATCCGGCAGCGCGTCTGGTGGTTGCCCGGTTCAACGATCAATTGCCGGACCTTCCCTTTGCTCCGACTCCCGAATGGGCTCGCCATCTTGGCGCGGCCTTCCAGCAAATGTCCGACTATTTTCGTACACGGAACGTTCGAGTCGTCAACATGAGTTGGGGAGATGATCCGCAGGAGTTTGAAACCTGGATTTCCAAGACTGGTGGCGGCGCGGACCCCGCAGAGCGCAAGAAGCAGGCTGCCGAACTCTACGCGATCTGGCGAAGTGCCATCGAGAGAGCCATCAAGAACTCGCCGAACACATTGTTCATTACCGCTGCCGGAAACAGTGACAGCAATAACGCTTTCGTCGAGAGTGTCCCGTCCTCGCTACATCTTCCGAATCTGATTGCAGTCGGCGCCGTTAATCAAGCAGGAGATGAAACTTCTTTCACTAGCTACGGAGAAACTGTGGTTGTCGACGCGGACGGCTACAACGTCGAGAGCTACGTCCCCGGAGGAGCAAGGCTGAAGTTGTCAGGCACGTCGATGGCCTCTCCAAACGTGGTGAACCTCGCCGCCAAACTATTTGCGCTCGATCCTTCGCTTACTCCACCACAGGTCATAGAGCTCATCAGGCGAGGAGCGACCGCAAGCGAGGACGGCCGCCGCCATCTAATCGATGAAAAACGGTCGGTAGCTGTGTTGCAGGCGCTAAGCAAAAAATGATTCTTTAGTAACCGTGCTCTACCGCGAGCACTCTTCGAAATGGACATCTTTATCCTGTGCGACTTGATCGACGCAACGAGTGCCGAAATGTCGTCACTCATCGTGTCAAAATAATTTCCAAAAAGAACTAATTATTAGGACCAGCCTCGCAGTTGTTGTGCTACCTTTAGCGACATTAGTGAGTTCTAATGTCGAACTTTGCGTCATATGCGCTTTGGTTAGTCCTGCCACCGTTGCAAGTCACCATTGCGTATCAGATGTGGCGACGCAAGAACTATCGCGACTATCCGATCTTCTTCGCCTATACGTTCGAGCAGTTGGCTAGATTCGCGGTGCTCTTTTATTGGTACCGGCTGCATGCCTCGACGACTTACATGCATGCCTACGCTGCGTTTCAAGCGATCGAGGCGATCCTGCAAATTGGGATAGTTTGCGAATTGTATTCGGATGTGTTTCGTCCCTACGAGGGAATTCGCCATTTCGGACCTTCCTTCCTGCGGTGGGCGAGTGTTTTCTTTCTGTTCCTTGCGATAGTTGTGGCAGCCTATAGCACAGGCGCCGATTCCTACAAATTTTTGGGCAACTTGTTTGCGTTCGAGCGAAGTTTGGAAATTGTGCAAGCCGGATTGCTTGTCGTCCTTGTGATCGCGTCTTCGATCATGGCATTGCAATGGAAACCACGAACTCTCGGGATTGCGTTGGGATTTGGGTTGTTCACGGCAGTCAATTTGATCGCGTACACGGTTCGGTTTGAACTTGGCATGTCTACCCAGCATTCGCTTTCGTTGGTTTGCAATGCCGCTTATGACTTCGCGGTTCTTATCTGGGTGCGAGCGCTTTATGCCATGCCTAAACTGGTGCCTAAATTGGAGCCACGACCTGCCGATTGGGATCCGCGTTCCTGGAATGACGCGCTGTCGGAGTATTTGCATCGATGAATATAGCTATTATTGTCGTCGCGATAACTCTGGCCGCAATGCTGGGCGCGGGTCTCTACCTGGTCGGCGTTGGCGGTTTCGAGCGGCTACAGAATATTAATGACGGGAAGTCTCTTATGGAGTCTTTGGACGCTCGCGCATTTAACAATCTGATCGACCCTCGCGAAGAGGACTTTCTGCGTGAAAACCTGCCGCCTCCTGCATTCCGGACTATCCAGCGTCTAAGGCTGCGCGCCGCTATTGAATACGTCATGTGCGCAAACAGGAATGCCGCCGTATTAATCAGAATCGGCAGGTCGGTCAGCTCGGAACAAAATCCAGAGCGTTTAACTCAAGCGCAGCAACTGGTGAATGCCTCGGTTCAACTACGTCTTTTGTCCTTCTTTGTGTTGTCCCTTCTTTGCGTAAAAATCGCATTTCCAGGACTGCGCCTTGCTCTTAGTGGAGTTTCGAATTTGCATGAGCGCCTCGTCCAGCAAATGGGGACGGTGACGAGAATAAGAGTCTTCTAGAGAACCGTTCGGACCGAGCCTCCCCGGTAGGACTTAAGCTTTTCAATTCAAACCATTGATAATAAATAAGATAAATAACATTACAAATATTTACTAATAAATTAGTTACTTTTGCTTTCGACCTGCGTCTAACTGTATGAACGCTGGAGAATGTTGTGCCACCCAGAAAATCGGCAACCTTAACCGAGGCGGAACTCAGACTTATGGATGTGCTGTGGCACAGAGGTTGCGCCACGGTTCAGGAGGTCTTGGATTCGCTGCCGACGGACCAGCCCCTGGCTTATAACTCAGTGCTGACCACGATTCGTGTCCTCGAAAAGAAAGGTTATCTCGGCCACACAAAGGATGGACGGGCGTACGTCTACAAGCCGATTGTCGAACGCCAGGACGCGACCCGCTCTGAGGTTCGTCACCTAATCAGTCGCTTCTTCAAAGATTCACACGAAATGCTGGTGTTAAACATTCTGGAGGACGAAAGCATCGACGCGGACGAATTGAGGCGTCTACGTGGATTGCTGAAAGAAGGCGACTAGCGATGATCCCTGTCCTCCACCTCCAGGCAATCGCGGAAACGACCTTGACCGGAATTCTTATTTGTTTTGCGGGGGGGATTCCGGCCGCCTTGGTTGCGTGGATCTTGTTACGAGCATTTAAAGGACAGAACTCCAGCACGCGTTTTGTAGTTCTGTTTTCGACGTTGCTGGCGATTTTATTGTTGCCTCTGACCGCGCACTTACGGACGTCGCCGGTAAGCTCGTTGCCTGCACCCTCACAATCGTTGATCACGATTCCGAGTGCCTGGGCTGAGATCATTTTTGGATTGTGGGGCATTTTTGCAACGATGGCGTTGGTACGCGTTGCGGTCAGCTTCGTGAATTTGCAGCGATTGCGTAAGAGCTGTAGGGATGTCGACGTGACATCGCTCAGTTCTATTTTGCAAGACACTCTTCGAAACTTCGATGCAGCGCGGGGGGCCCGCATTTGTATCTCGGATGAAGTGCGCGTGCCGACAGCTATTGGCTTTGCGCGACCGCTGGTGATTCTGCCGGCGTGGGCGCTTGCCGACCTCTCGGCACCGGAATTGCGGTCCGTGTTACTCCATGAGTTTGCACATTTGAGGCGCTGGGATGACTGGACCAATCTTGTTCAAAAATTGGTCCAGTCTCTGCTTTTTTTCCATCCTGTGGTGTGGTGGATCGAGAACCGGCTTTCGCTAGAGCGCGAAATGGCGTGCGACGACATCGTGCTGGCGCACACCGAAAATCCGCGAGCATATGCAGAATGCCTACTCTCTGTTGCCGAAAAGAGCCTGACTCGCCGCGGTCTTTCGCTGGCACAAGCAGCTGTCAGCCGAATGCAGCAAACTTCCCGCCGGATATCTCAGATACTAGAGGCAAAACGACCTGGAACTACTCGCGTGTGGAAACCCGCTGCATTGCTATTGGGGTCATTTTCAATACTAGGTCTTGCACTTGCCCCGCGCGTGCCGCAACTTGTTTCGTTCCGGAATGAAGTGGCTCCGACGATGTTTGCCTGGAGCTCCGAGAATCCTGCGACTCCGGTAGGTTCAATGCAGCTCGCGAAGTTCAACTTACTGTCGGCGCACACAGTGGTGCATTCTGCGGTAAAAACCCAAACTCGAGCCGGTTTAAAACAGACGAAGTCCGAGGCTCAACAGAGTCTCGGCACTACCATAGTACAGGCGAGGTTTCCACAATTGGCGGATACCGCGCCTGCCAAGCAATGCATGAATATTGAGCCCAACCGCAGGACTCCGATCACACAAACAGTGTTCGTAGTGATGCGTACACAACAAAAAGAAGATGGATTCGCTGCCGACTCGTGGACCGTACGCGTTTGGCAAGTGACGTACTTCCAAATCAATACCGCAAACCAAAACGGAATTCCCGCAAAGAAGACTTAGAGAGAGAGATGAGCGATCAGAAGCGGCGATTTCTAATATTAACAACTAAATCATTAGTTCATATACGGGAGAACCAAAATGAATGAGTATCAAGGAACATCAAACTCGAAGAAAGGCCTCAGGAAGCGCTTCATAGCTCCGGTGCTTGCACTCGCTGTCGTGGCATCCTTGGCCGGATTCGAAACCTTTAAACCAACCACAGTAAAAGCGGCAACCCCGGCTCCAGCGCCCGCGGCTGCGGCTCTCGATGACAACAGCGTGAGTGCGCTGCTAGCGCTTGATCGCGCCATGGAAACTTTGGCCGCTAGAGTTACACCTGCGATTGTAAACGTCGCGGTGACTTCACGTTCGAAGCAAACCGCAATGGAAGAAGACGGCGACCAAGGCGGAGACATGCAGCAATTCTTCGGGCCTTTCTTTGGCCAAAGGATGCAACCTCAACCGCGAATCGAACACGGCATCGGTAGCGGCGTCATAATCTCCCCCGATGGCTACATCGTGACCAACAACCACGTGGTCGACGGCTCCATGGACATCCGCGTAACGATGGGAGACCGCAGGATTCTGCCTGCAAAGCTAATCGGCACCGATCCGTTGACCGACCTTGCAGTAATCAAAGTCAACGGCACCAACTTGCCCAGCGTACCGTGGGGAAACTCTACCGAGCTTCGCCCCGGCGAAACCGTGTTGGCCTTTGGAAATCCATTTGGATTTCGTTTCACGGTGACGCGCGGAATTGTGAGCGCCTTGAATCGTCCCAATCCATACACTGATGATGCTCGCAAGCCAGGCGAATTTATTCAGACCGATGCTGCCATTAATCCGGGCAACTCCGGAGGTCCGCTGGTCGACGCTCGCGGAGAAGTTATCGGAATTAATACTTTCCTGGTTTCACCTTCCGGATCATTTTCCGGGATGGGCTTCGCAATTCCGTCACAGATTGTGAGACCAACGGTGGAAGCGCTGATTCGCGATGGCAAAGTAACTCACGGCTACATCGGGATTGGAATTAGCGATGTGACTCCGGAAAACTCCAAGTTCTTCGAAGTGAAGGACAACACTGGAGCCGTCGTCACGCAGGTCGAACCTGACTCTCCGGGCGCGAAAGCGGGCTTGAAAGTTGGAGATGTGATTTCCGAAATCAACGGCCAAAAAGTCAGCGACGCCGGCGAACTGCAGGTCGAAGTGGGTCAGAAGCGTCCGGGCACGACTCTTAAATTAGTTGTGCTACGCGATGGAAAGAATGTCACGATTCCCGTAACTCTCGAAGAAATGGGGAAACGTGAAGTCGCGGAGAACGGCGGCAGTGGCCAGCATGGTAAAGCACGCTGGGGGCTGGGTCTTGCAGACGTCACTCCCGAAATCCGTCAAGAGGTACAAGCTCCAGAAAACGTGCAGGGCGCGGTCATTGAGCGCGTACTGCCCGGCAGTCCAGCGGACAATGCGGGATTGCAGCCTGGAGATGTTGTGCAAGGAGTGAACCGTCACGAGGTTAAGAACGCGGCTGACGTGCAACAGGCATTGTCCAAAGTTCCAGCAGGACAAGATGCGTTGTTGCTGATCTGGTCGCGAGGCGGCAACACCTTCCGAGTCTTACATTCACCTGATGCCTCCTAGCTGGGTGATTCGCTGCTGGGTGGATGAGGACGGGCCTCATCCACTCGGCGGCATTTTAGTCCTCCGATGTGGTTACCCGATCATTGAGACTCGCGGAGCAACACCTGGGCTCTTAGCAATCTGTTGATGAGTTTCTAGAGATAGCGGTTTGTTTCCACGAGCCGTGCGTTGACTCGCGATTCTCCAGAGATACATGGCGGCGTAAGCGCGCCAGGGTCGCCAAGCCTCGGCTCGCTGCTCAAGTTCCCGCGAATTGGATAGACCTACAGCATGAAGAAGACCTATATCGCTGGAGGGAAACGCATCGGGTTCCCCGAGTGCTCGCATGGCAACATACTGCGCCGTCCATTTCCCGATGCCGGGAATCTCCTGCAGCCGGTCCGATAGCGAATCAGAGTTCACGACTCCCTCAAACCGGATCGTGCAGTCGCAAACAGCGCGGGCGAGTGATCGAATAGTCTCCGCTCTCGCCTTCGTCAGGCCAAAGTTGCCAAGCTTGGCATCCGCCAGAACCTCCGGTGTTGGGAACAGGTGAGTGAGGCTGCCTCTACCAGAGAGTTCCTTTCCAAAACTCGTGACTAGTCGCCCAGCAAGTGCAGTCGCACCACGAACGGTGATCTGCTGGCCGAGAATTGCGCGAATCGCGAGTTCGAAGCCGTTCCAACACCCCGGTACTCGAACTCCAGGATTGGCCTCAACTCCGGCACTCAGCACAGGGTCTGTTCTAAGACTTCGAACGATCGCCGCCCAATCCGCGCCTAGATCAAACATCAAGCGAATTCGCTCGACGATGAAGATAAGTGAGTGGGGATCTCCGAATTCAATTCGCACAAGAATGGCGTCCCGCCGTTCGTCGAGCGAGACCTCAAAATGTCCATCGTGACCACTCATGGAAATAGTGCGCCGATAGCTGTCATGTTCCACAGCTTCAACCCCGGGGGTCGCTCGCGCGGCCAAGAACGCCAGCATGCCCTTCCAGTCATAGGGCGGGCGGAAATGAAGTCGGAAGAGGTACTGATTCCCTGTTTGGATGGCGGTTTGCCGAGCGAGTCGCCGGATCTGGGTCGGGGTTCGGTGATAGACCTTGCGGATGCCAGCATTGAAGCGCCGTACAGAACCAAAGCCCGAAGCAAATGCAATTTGGCTCATCGGGAGGCGCGTCTCATCGATGAGCTTTTTCGCAAAGTGCAAGCGACGTGTCTGAGCCACGGCAATTGGAGTCGCACCAAGGTGTCGCAAAAATAAACGTCGAAGGTGCCGCGCGCCAACTCCCAAGCGCTCGGCCAGAACTTCTACGCCACCGTCTTCAAGACCACTCTCACCTATCAGCCGCAAAGCTCGTGAAACCGTGCTTGAAGTTCCCAGCCATGCCGGAGTTCCGGGCGAACTCTCTGGCCGGCAACGCAGACAGGGACGAAAGCCCGCTTCGGCCGCTGCAGCAGCGCTCGGATAGTAACGGACGTTATTCTCATTACACGTGCGCGCTGGACAAATCGGACGACAGTAGATCCTGGTACTAAGTACCGCGATAAAAAACTTGCCATCAAACCGGGCGTCACGAGACAGTCTGGCACGCGAACATACCTGCCAATCCAAATTCATAGCTTTCGCCAGATCGCGCAACGTTAAATCGATAAACCGTCGCGACTCCCACATTCATGATAGTCGACCCTGTACAAGGAAGTAGACGTTAATGTCCAGCCGTCGGGATCAGAGTCCGCAAACGTCCAACTTCTGCGTTCAACGTCCGCAAACGTCCAGTCTGGCGGCACCAATTTCGATATCGTCGGCAAACTACCGCCTGGTTTTCGATGTTTGGGTTATCAGAAATTCAACCGCCATGGAGGCAACATGCAACCCCGGATATTGACTTACATCATCATCATGACTGTGCTCCTAGGGCTGGCATCGCCACTGCCGCTAGTCGCGCAGTCACAGCAGAGCAAGAATCAAACCCCCAGATACTACGTATTCAATCTCGGCGCGCCTCTCGGTGGCGCGGCGGAAGCCGTTGGCATTAACGATTTGGGCTGGATCTCAGGCGGCGCTAATCTGACGGGTAACAACGTCGTGAACGCAGAACTTTGGATCGGATCCCCCCTTGACCTTGGCACCCTTGGAGGACCCAACAGCAATATCTCTTGGCCCAATCACACAACTAAGGGTGAGGTCGTGGGAATCTCCGAAACTGCCGAAAAAAATCCATTAGGAGAGCCGTGGAGTTGCTTCGCTTTTTTCCCGTCGGCTACTCCTACGGGGAATGTATGCGTAGGCTTCGCATGGCAAGACGGAGTGATGACCGCGCTTCCCACTCTCGGGGGCTACGACGGCTATGCAGCGGGAGTCAACAACAAAGGCCAGGTCGTTGGATGGGCGGAGAATAATATTCACGATCCAACCTGTAATGCCCCGGGGCAAATACTCCAATTTGAGGCGGTCATCTGGGGACCAAAACTGACGGAGATAACGCAGTTGCCTCCGTACCCGGGCGATCCTGATTCCGCCGCCACTGCCATCAATGACAAGGGCCAAGTGGTCGGCATTTCAGGACTCTGTTCGAATGCCGTCGGGGGCGCGAGCGCCAAGCACGCTCTCCTCTGGGAAAATGGCGTACCCACGGATCTGGGGAATATCGGAGGCGGAGCCTGGAACACCCCAATCGCCATCAATAACCACGGTCAAGTCGTCGGATTTGCAAACACAAGCGGAGATGAAAATGGCGCACCCAGTCCCAGCGCCTTCATTTGGAGTAAAGCAACCGGTATCCAAGAACTCCCTGCGCTTGGAGAAGACAGTAATGCCATAGCGTATGACATTAACGAGAAAGGTCAGGCGGTGGGTCAGTCGGCTGGCGCAACACTGCGAGCGTTTCTCTATGAAAGCGGCAAGATTTTCGACCTCAACGCCCTTATTCAGCCTGATTCATCCTTGTACTTGACATTGGCTCACGGCATCAATAATCACGGGGAGATTGCTGGCACGGCCCTGGATACCGCGACAGGACAGACAGTCGCTTTCCTCGCGGTGCCGTCTTACGGAGGCGAAAGCGAAGCTAGTTCTTCGAATCCGGCGGCGGTGAGCAAATCGCGGGGAGTCAAACCTTCCAGCAATCGGCAACAACCGCTCACGGGATTCAGCCGGCTTGCATTTGGTGGGACAAAATGACAACCCGAAGAAGATGGCCAGAAGTTCCCTCCGAACATGGGTAGGCAAGACGCCTGAACCGGAACGAATCTATCTTGGTTGTGTGCAAATGAGACCTCGTATTCGTCATTGCGTTGAGTGCCCAAGGTGCTGGACTCGATATCTGGTCAGCTTCAGCCCATACCGTAACGGTTCGTATTTGACGCCTATTGCCGAGGGATTGTGGGACGAATGGATTTTGTACTGTTCTTGCGGAAGGCCGCCGGCTTCGAGCCGATGGACCTCAAATGAACTGAGGATATATGCAGTTTCCAATCAGGCCTACTATCGTGGCTATGGTCCGCCCGAGGAGGTCGTACCGATAAGCAAGAAGTCGCGGTTTTCAACTTAGGGGCTCGTGCAGGTGTCAGAGTTGCTAAAAGTTCGATCTGACTCAAAATGAAACATATTTCTCTGTCTGTAGAGTCTTTTATCGCGGAAATTGTTGCAGTCCTCTTCTTCGCCAGCGGGTCGGCAGCCGGAGTCTCTTCCCAAGAATCTCCGGCCGCCACCTCCTGCGCGGCACCGGCTTACCGCCAATTTGATTTCTGGGCCGGTGATTGGGACGTGTTCGATATTGGCAGCCCGACCAAGGTTGCGCATGCCCGAGTAGACCTAATTCTTGATGGCTGCGTTTTGCGGGAAGACTACCAAGGCACAGATGGACACCAGGGCCAAAGTTTCACAATTTTCGACGCTCCAGAAACGTCTGGCACCAGAGTTGGGTAACCAATCGAGGTCAGCTACTTGAGATCGAAGGAAAACTTGTGGGCGGCGAAATAATTTTAAGCGGCGAGGATCATGCCGCAGGCAGTCTCGTTAGCGGCACCTAGAAGGCGATGGGCAAAGAGGTTCGTGAGACCGCCGTAACCTCGACCGATAAAGGCAAAACCTGGAAGCCGTGGTTTGATCTGGTATTCCGTCCCGCGACGGGCGCAATGGAAGACTCGAGCACGCCCGTTTCCGACGAGCGAAAGATCCTCGCTGCCCTCGATACCCAGTACCAGGCTGCGGTCGAGGGAAATGATGCAGGAACTATGGATCGCATTCTGGCAGACAATTTTGTACTTGTCACCGGCTCCGGCAAGACATATAGCAAAGCGGATTTGCTTGCGGAGGCTCGTAGCGGCCGCCTGCACTATGAGCGTCAGGACGATACGGATAAGACCGTGCGGATGTGGGGAGATACAGCGGCGATCACCGCCAAGTTGTGGGAAAAGGGCACAGATGACGGAAAGCCCTTCGAATACGTAGTTTGGTTCAGTGACACCTACCTGCGCACCTCGGAAGGCTGGCGATACGTATTCGGCCAATCCTCGTTGCCATTGCCCAAATCTCCTCAGTAAAAGAATCGTCAGGCCACCGTACGTGACTGCAATTATCTTGACCGAAAGTTCAACCCTTGGTGGATTGTGACCCGCGAGTCGCTTCGGCGTACATGGTCTTGAAGTCAGAGCGCTGCAGGATTTTGTCCGCGCCCGGATCACTTTTCATGGTGTCAATTAATTGATGCACCTCTTGATAGTGTTGTTTGGCTTCGACCTGGTCGCCTGACGCCTGAAAGATGCCGGCCAGTAAGTAGTGCGCCTGCGCGCTCAAGGATTTCAATCCGAGTTTGTCGGCTTGCAGAAGAGCTTTCTCGAGTTCCTGCCGGGCGTGAGTGCTGTCTTTGATTTTTATCATGGCTTCAGCCATGGCGACGGAGCTCTCGACTTGCGTGTACTTTAATCCCAGGCTCTCGGCTTGCTGCAGAAGTGGTCGCAATGTTGCGATCGCCTGCTGCGCCTGCCCTTCCTGGATCGCAACTTTCGCGAGATTGATCTTCGCCAGCAGGATTTTTTCGGGTTCTTTGCTAAGGTTGGCAGCCTGCAATGCTTGCTGGTACAACGCCTGTGACGCTTTTGTGTCGCCACGATAATAAGCGGCATTGCCCTGGAAACAGAGCGTCTGCGAGACCATTCCTTCGTTCTTCAGCTCACGTGCGAGATTGAGCGCGTCGTCAAGGTAGGTCTTCGACTCATCGCCTCGACCGGCGAGGATTAGCGCCTGAGCATAGCCACCCTGAATCTCAGCCATCCAGTAGGTTTTGTCCTTTAGTTCCTGGAAGGTATTCAGGGCGGTCTGCTTGGAATTGACGGCAGCGCCGAAACGTCCCTGATAGTCCAAAAGCATCCCCAGCGTGTACGACTCAATTGCGGCGCCGCGAGTGTCATTCATCGTGCGCCGCAGATCGAGCGCTCGCATGTACTGAGAAAAAGCCTGATCGTACTCACCCATCTTGACGGAAGTCTCCGCCAGATTGTGAATGGTCTCAACTATGTCCTCCGGGGCTTTGGACTTTTCGCGTAATTGGAGTGCCTGCTGGTAATAAGTCCGGGCATCTTCGTATTCACCCTTGGCAAAATAGACGCCCGCGATGTTGTTCAAACAAGCAGCCTGCAAACGTTCGTTGCCAATATCCCGCTCTATCTGGAGCGATTCTTTGTACATCGTTAGCGCCTGATCATGGTCGCCGCGGTCATCATGGAAATTGCCGAGATCGATCAGAGTGTCGCCCAGACCGCGAGTGTCACCAATATCACGACGAATCTGCAATGCTTCCTGAAAGTTTCCCAGCGCTTCTTTGGTGTTGCCCAACAGAACTTCAACTTTCGCAATCTCATTCAGGCTCGTGGCAATTCCGCGCTTCTGCCCAATGCTTCGCCAGATGGCCAGTGCATCCTGGTCATTGCGCAGACTGTCTTGCGGCCTGTTCAACATCCGATAGGCAACAGCCATTACGTGCAAAGTGGCAGCCTTTTGTTCCTGATTGTCGAGTTGAACGGAAAGCGTCAGCGCTCGATTCAATGGATCGAGAGCTCCCTGGGCGTCATCGTTCTTGATGGCGAGGCGGCCCATCGCGAGAGTTGCATTGATGTCTTTTGGATTTGCATTCAAAATCTTCTGATTGTATTCACCAGCCTTAGCAAAATCTCCGGATTGTTCGTACAGAGTGGCCAAAGCAGACTGGACATCAGCATTTCCGGGCGAAGCTTTGGCGATGGTTTCGTATGCCGAAATCGCGGCGGGAAAATTCTTGGCAATCTGCGCCTGAATCGCAACCAGAAGATATTTCTCAGCTTCCGGCAGGTTTTGGCTTAAACTCACGCCGCGTTGAGCTGCCTGCTCCGCCTGCGCGTCGTAACCCAAATTGCTGAAGGTTTGCGCGAGCTTGGAAAAAGCCAAAGCAAAAGCCGGATCATCTTTCGTAGCTGCTTCAAAGTGCTTCTCAGCTTCGAGGCTCTTGCCTTCCCGAAGCAGACCGAGTCCCTGATTGTAGTCGCGTAACGCGTCAATCGAGGTTGATGTCGGCTGATAGGAACTAGCCTTCAGTTCCTTTAACGTGTCCTTAGAAAGCGAGAGGTTCTGCCGGACAGACTCGGCGAGTTTATCGAACGCGGCCGGAAGATCTTTTTCGCTGGACGCGTCCGCTTTCATCGAAACAGTGCGGTCGTTCTTCAGGTCCTGTAACGTTGCGTCGATGCGAAACTGGTCGCCGAACCGCGCGTACTGACCAAATACGACTACGTCGGCGCTGCTGAACTGAGCAATACGACGAAGCATGGTCGGATCGAATGAAGTATTCGGCGCAATATGCAGGTCCTGTAGTACTTGGTGTAATCGATCAGGAGAGACAGTCCGCAAGCTGGCAGACTGTCCAACATCGGTACTCAGCATGTCACCAAGGCTAGGTCCCAGCCAATCGAAACTTGGGTCTCCAGAAGCATTCTTGAAAGGCAGGATTGCCAGCGACACCGCCGGCGCGGCAGCCGTCTGCCGGGTCGACGGCTGAAGCAATTTGTCACGAAACCGATACCCCACGCCTGCGAGCAGGACAACGATTACACCCACAGCGATCGACGGCCACGGGATCGTGCGACCCCATGGACCCACTTTGGGCTCGAAGCGCAGGGTGGCGGCGGCCCGCTTGCCCTGCCAGCTATCTAAGTCAGCCAAAAGATCGGTGGCGGTCTTGTAGCGTTGATCCAAATCACGCTCTAAACATTTTGCGACAATGCTGCTAACTGACACCGGAATGGTGTTGTCGTGATCGGAAACTGGCGACACCCGCTCCTGGGTGCGTCGGATCAAGCTGGCGATCGCGCTGTCTGCCTTGAACGGCATCAACCCCGTGAGCATTTCGTAGAAGATGAGTCCCAAGGCAAAAATGTCGGAGCGCTCATCCAGATGCTTGCCCAGCGCTTGCTCTGGGGACATGTACTCCATCGTCCCCATCAAAGCGCCGCTCTGGGTCATCCCGTCGCCTTCCAGCGTGCGAGCCAAACCAAAATCCATCACGAGAACTCGGCCGGTCGTCTCCCGCATAACGTTCTGCGGCTTCAGATCGCGATGGATCACGCCCACGGAATGCGCTGCCTGCAGTGCCAGGCATACTTGCCGCATAATTTCCACTGCTTCGTCAGGCGAAAACTTCTTCTTCTCGCGAATGAGGGTCGACAGATTTTCACCCTCGACGTACTCCATGGTGATGAACTTCATCCCTTCAGAGTCGTTTAGGTCGTAAATGCGAATCACGTTGCGGTGAGTCACTTGATGGGACAGGAGGAGTTCCTGTTTGAAGCGATCTACAATGGCCTTTTCGCGAGCCAGCTCGGGCCTGATTACCTTTAAGGCCACGGTGCGATTCAATTCGACGTCGGTCGCTTTATAAACCGCACCCATCCCGCCCTGTCCGAGAATTTGGACGATCTCATACCTTTCGGCTAGAACCATCCCCGGCTCCAAAGTGAGTGAATCTGGAGCTAAAGCTGATCGCAGGCGCTGTACCACGCTATCTCTATCCTTATCCTTCGCGGGTGAAATGGGGGGTTTCCGGGGGACGTTGATCAGCGTTGGGGAGTCCGGCGAATATTCCACCAGCGTTGGAGAATCGCCCAGAGTTGTATCGGACGAAGGAATGGTTCCCTCTGGCGGTGTACGTACGCCAGCAGCATCGTTTCCAGGCGCATCTCGCCGCTGGCCCGACCTTGTGTCACGTTCCATCGAATTGCCTGAGCAATGTTAGCTGAAACTGGCTTACCTTGAACGGGAAATATTGACCCATGAACACCCATACCAGGGATGCTCCTTAGGCAGTGCCGAGCTCAGCGGGAATAAAGCGCCCACGGGCTCGCCACATATTGGACGACATGGCCAAGGGACTTTCTAGATTTCTCCCAGGCCTACAAACCGCCTCAGACACTTACTTGTTGTTTGTTTCGGTCCTGTTAGCTCTGTTCGCAAATGGACACCCAAGTTCGGTTGCGGACAAAACCGTGTCGCGCACCTACGATAGTAAATCCGTATCTCGCTGCCTTAATGCACACTTAGCGAAGCGAGCCGAGTGGATTGCCATTTGCGAGGAGAAGATTGATGGATATCGCGCGTCCCGACATCAAGCGTCAGAAGAGGCGCAAACAAATTATCGTGGTGGCAATTTCCGTTGTGCTTCTCGGCCTCGTGACGGTCGGAGTTTCAAGGCTGAAACCGGCAGCGCCCGAGGTCGAGCGAGGCACGGTTTGGACAGACACAGTGAAACGAGGCCCCATGCTGCGACAAGTACGGGGATTGGGTTCCCTGATTCCCAGCCAGGAATTTACCCGTCAAATACCCGCAGAGACGGAAGCTACGGTAGTCCGAATTCACATGCTGCCTGGGACGCAGGTGAAGGCTGACAGCATTCTGCTTAAGATGAGCAATCCCCAAGCTGAGCAGGCCGCGCTCGACGCAACGCTGCAATTGAAAGCCGCGGAAGCTGAGTATCAAAGTTTGCGCGTGAAACTTCAAAGCGACCTCATGAACCAGAAGGCCAATGCCGCAACTGTAACCGCTGACTACAGTCAGGCAAAGTTGCAGTCCGAAACAGACAAAGCACTTTACGATCTCGGCGTTATTTCCGGGTTGGCTTACAAAGCGTCGAAGGGAAAGTCTGACGAGCTGACCACCAGAAACAATATTGAAGATGAGCGGCTGACTATCAACCAGAAAGCAATCGAATCGCAAATGGCCGAGCAACAAGCCAAGGTTGATGAGATGCGCGCTCTGGCCAATTTGAAGGAGAAGCAACTAGATGCTCTGAAGGTTCGCGCCGGGATCGATGGCGTTTTGGTCGACTTGCCGCTGCAAGTCGGACAACACGTTCTACCGGGAACGATGTTGGCAAAGGTGATCCAACCGAATCACTTGATCGCTGAGTTGAAGATAGCGGAGACGCAAGCGCGCGACGTTCAGATTGGCCAGCCATCAGTGGTTGATACGCATAACGGCACCGTCTCGGGAACGGTGATGCGGGTTGATCCGGCGGTGCAGAATGGGACGGTTACTGTAGATGTCCAGCTTACCGGTGAGCTTCCAAAGGGTGCACGTCCCGACCTCAGCGTAGATGGGACCGTCGATCTCGAAAACCTCAACAACGTTCTTTACGTTGGTCGTCCAGCTTTTGGACAGGAAAGCAGCACAATTAGCTTGTTCAAACTAGATTCAGATGGCAAGGGCGCTGTCCGCGTCCCCGTAAAAGTAGGGCGCGCGTCAGTGAACTCGATCCAAATTATCGAAGGACTACACGAAGGCGACACCGTGATTCTTTCCGACATGTCGCGTTGGGACAATACGGACCGAATCCGGCTCGACTGAAAATATCAGAGTGAGGCGAAAACAATGACTGAAGCAGGACAAGCGCTTATCCAAATTGAGGGCATGCAAAAAGTCTTCTATACCGACGAAGTCGAGACTCACGCTCTTTCCGGCGTCCACCTTTCTATTAAGAAAGGCGAATATGTGGCCATGTCCGGCCCATCGGGCTGCGGCAAGTCGACGCTGCTCTCGATCATCGGCCTGCTCGACACCCCCACCGAGGGAACATACTTCTTGAATGGGAAGTCAGTCGCGAATCTTGAATTCGCGGAGCGATCGCGCATCCGAAATCAGGAGATTGGATTCATTTTCCAGAGCTTCAACCTGATCGGCGATCTCACGGTTTACGAAAACGTCGAGCTGCCGTTGACCTATCGGCAGAAGATGCCATCAGTCGACAGAAAGAAGCGCGTGATGGATGCGCTCGAACGTGTAGGGATGGCGCACCGCGTGAGGCACTATCCATCACAGCTTTCCGGCGGTCAGCAACAGCGCGTGGCCGTAGCACGCGCACTGGGAGGAAAACCTTCAATCCTGCTAGCGGACGAACCCACTGGAAATCTTGACTCTCGCAATGGCGAAGCGGTCATGGAACTGTTGCAGAACCTGCATCGCGAGGGCGCGACGATTTGCATGGTCACGCACGATCCCCGATTCGCCAAGCATGCGGAGCGTGAAGTGCATTTGTTCGACGGAAAAGTAGTGGCGGAAGAAGAACTGAAAAAACTGATGGCAGACGTGCACGCATGAATGCATTCCTTCAAGACTTTCGCTACGGGCTCCGCCAGTTACGGAAAAATCCGGGTTTTGCCAGCACCGCCATTTTGATACTGGCTCTCGGCATGTGCGGCAGTATCGCCATCTTCGGTTTTGTGGATGCCGCGCTCATCAAGCCTTTGCCTTACGCGAATCCTAACCGGCTGGTTGAGGTCACGGAAAGTGTGCCGATGATTCCGCACGCCTACCTTTCTTATCCCAACTATTTGGACTGGAAAAAACTCAATCACGTCTTCAGCTCGATCGATGTCTACAACCCAACCGGATACCTGCTGCGTACCTCTACGGGGTCGGAGCCTGCACCTGGCATTCGGGTGAGTGATGGATTCTTTCACACGCTGGGCGTCACTCCTCTGTTGGGCCGTGATTTTTATTCCGGCGAGGATCTGCCCTCCGCCCCCAGAACTGTGATGTTGAGCTACGCCGCGTGGCAAAAACGTTTTAGCGGGAGAAAGGACGTTATTGGCGAGACTGTCGCTCTCAGCGGCATTCCATACACCATCATCGGAGTGTTGCCTCCAGACTTTCAATTCGCGCCAAGAGGCAACGCAGAATTTTGGACGACCCTGCACGTATCCGACAGCTGCGGGCTCCGCCGAAGCTGCCACAACCTCAAAGGCATCGGCCGACTCAAGGACGGTATCTCAACCCAGACCGCGTCCGCGGACATGAAAACGATTGCCGCACAGCTAGAGGCGCAGTATCCCGCTGATAATCGAGGTCAATCGGCAATCGTGACGCCTCTCTCCGAGGTCGTCGTCACCAACGTACGCCCCATCTTGTTGGCTCTCCTTGGCGGATCTGGCCTGCTGCTGTTGATTGCGTGCGTAAATGTGTCCAGTTTGCTGTTGGTTCGAACCGAAAGCCGCAAGCGCGAGATTGCAGTCCGCGGCGCTCTTGGTGCATCCCGCGTGCGAATGATTGGTCAGTTTATAAGCGAAAGCATGGTGCTGGTAGCGATGGGTACATTGCTTGGCGTCGCCGTCGCGGGAGGTGCGATGCAACTTCTTCTGCACCTAATCTCGAAAGACATGATGGCCGCAACGCCATATCTGGAAGGGCTCGGCTTGAATCTGCACATTCTGATTTTTGCCGTGTGCATCGCGATGTTTGCGACGGCGCTATTCTCCTTCGCTCCCCTTGTGCGCTTGCCCATGACGGAAATGAGGGAAGGACTGAGCGAAGGCTATCGCGGATCTTCTGGAACGCTTTGGCGTCGCTTCGGCGGGAAAATGGTCGTGTTTGAACTCGTCCTTGCAGTTGTACTGATGGTAAGCGCGGGTTTGTTGGGCAAAAGTCTCTACAGGCTGCTTCATGTAGATCTCGGTTTTCAGCCAGATCATTTGGCCACGGTGGAAATCGCTTTGCCGGAAACCAGCTATGGAGGCCAAAAATCAATCGCGGTGGGCCGCGAGATCGTCAGGCAGGCCAGGATTCTGCCGGGAGTCACGTCAGCCGCCATTTCCAATCTGCTGCCCGTGAGCTTCAACGGCAACACCGACTGGATCAGGTTTGTAGGCCGCCCGTACGCCGGAGAACACAATGAAGTAAATGTGCGAGATGTCAGCGCTGCCTATTTCACAACACTGCACGCAAGACTCCTGCAAGGACGATACTTTGGCGATGACGAGGATTCGTCCAAGCCGCGTGTGGTTGTCATTAACAAGGCTCTCGCAAGCAAATATTTCCCCGGACAAGATCCCATCGGCCAGAAAATTGGGGACAATGCGCTGACACCGAAATCCTTCAAGGAGATTATCGGTGTTGTGGACGATTTGAAAGAAGGCTCGCTGGATTCGGAGATTTGGCCAGCCGTTTATTATCCATTCAATCAGAGTCCTGATACTTATTTTTCCCTGGTGGTCCGAACTGCTGAGGCTGAGCAGTCGATGCTTCCCAGCCTGGTCAATACCGTCCATCAGATTGATCCCGACATAGGCACGTTGAATGAAGCAACTATGATCGGAAGAATCAGCGGTTCACCCATGGCTTATGCGCAACGTTCGGCAGCCTGGCTTGTGTCGGGTTTTGCGTCGCTCGCTTTAATTCTCGGTGCAGCCGGTCTCTACGGGGTAATCGCATATTCGGTCAGCCGGCGAACCCGCGAGATCGGAGTGCGCATGGCGCTTGGGGCGCAGCGGGGCTCCGTGTATCAACTCATCATGAAGGAAGCGGTGTGGTTGACCATGGCTGGAATAGCCGCTGGCCTTCTCTGCGCAATCGGCGTCGCAAGTCTGATGCGGGGACTGCTTTTCGGAGTCCAGGCATGGGACGCCGCAACCCTTGCGGCGGTTTCTTTTTTGTTAGGAGTGTCGGCGCTATTGGCTAGCTACATCCCCGCGCGGCGCGCGGCGCGGATCGATCCCATGGTAGCGCTGCGTTACGAGTGAGGGAAAAATGATAAGCGGAATAATTCAAGATATTCGTTACGCGTTGCGGCAGTTGAGAAAGGCTCCAGGTTTCGCCGCAGTTGCCATTCTGACGATCGCCGTCGGCATCGGAACCAGTTCGACGATCTTCACCTGGATTCGCGCGGTGCTGCTCAATCCTCTGCCCGGAGCTAGCCAGCCGGATCGCGTCGTGGCGCTGGAAATGTTGACTCCTTCCGGGGAATGGACGCCTACGTCTTATCCTGACTTCCGCGATTTTCGCGACAATTCCAAGCAGCTCGAATCCATGACGGTCTCGTGCCCGATGGATCTCGCGGTTGGAAATGAGACCGCGGTCGAGCGAATTTGGGGCGAGCTTGTTTCCGGCAACTACTTTGACGTGCTTCGCGTGCGTCCCGAAGTCGGAAGATTCTTTTCCAAAACGGAGAGCGGCGATGAGCAGAACGCCCACGCTGTCGTCATCATCAGCCACGCGTTATGGAAGAATCGCTATCACTCCGATCCTTCCGTGCCTGGTACGACTGTGCGTATCAACCGTTTCCCGTACACCATCATCGGCGTCGCGCCAGAGAATTTCCACGGTTCGATGCCGGGCCTCTCGCTGGAGATGTGGGCGCCCGCGACAATGTTCGGACAGCTAAGCTCTACCGGCGACTGGATGCTACAAGACCGCAAAACGCGCATGTTCCGCGTTCTCGGGCGGCTGGCGCCTGGAGTTGGAATAGAGCAAGCGCGGGCGGAAGTTCAAGCCCGCGCAAAACGCATGGCCGAGGCGGACGCAGACACGAACGAGGGCATGAGCGCCACCTTGCTGCCCCTCTCGAAATCGCACTACGGAATTCAGCAATCGCTGCTGACGCCGCTCAGTATCTTGATGGGCGCATGCGGAGTTGTCCTCCTCATCGTGTGCGCAAACGTTGCCAACCTGCTCTTGGCTCGCTCCGTCAGTAGACAGAAGGAACTCAGTGTCCGTATCGCCATGGGCGCATCTCGTACCCGCGTGCTGCGTCAGCTTCTGACCGAGAGTTTCCTGATTGCCGCGGCGGGCGCCCTTCTCGGCCTGGTAGCCAGCCAGTTCCTGGATGGATCGCTTCGCTGGCTCGTTCCTGCCAGTGCTCTGCCCGACATGCTGCAGCCGCCGGTTGATCTCGGTGTGGTCTTTTTTGCGGCGGTGCTGGCGCTCGCCGTCGCACTCATTTCGGCAATCGCCCCGGCTCTGTACTGCGCGCAAAGCGGCGTAGGCGAGTCCCTCAAGGAGGGCGGTAGATCTGGAACGTCGAGCGCCCGTTCTCACCGTTTGCGTGGACTGTTGGTTAGCTGCGAGGTCGCCCTCGCAGTCATCGCGCTGGTCGGCGCTGGCCTTTTTTTGAAAAGCTTTCAACTGGCGACAGCCATCCAGCCGGGCTTTGATCCCCATCATGTTGCCGTCGCACAAATGAACCTGTCGGCCGCCGGCTACGATGCCCAGCAAGCAGATTCTTTCCGCCTCCGTCTGCAACAGGCGCTCGAACGCCAGCCCGGCGTGACCGCCGTGAGTTATGCCGACTACATCCCCCTCAGTATCCCGGCGGGATCGTGGGAGGACCTCCAAATTCAGGGCTATGTACCAAGCCCCAACGAGAACATGGAGATCTACCGCAATTTAGTATCCCCTGGCTACTTCGACTTAATGAAGATTGCGCTGCTGGAAGGCCGCGATTTCAATCTGCACGATGACACAGCGAACCAGCCGGTAATGATCGTCACGCAGACATTCGCGCGACGATTTCTTGCAGGAAGGGATCCCATTGGCCAGAAAGTTCATGGATGGGGCAAGTGGTTCACGATCATCGGCGTAGTGCATGACAGTAAGATTTACCGCCTCATGGAAAGCTCTCCGGCTTATTTCTACGTACCCATTCGTCAAATCTTTCGCCCCGAAATGGGCCTCAAGTTCTACGTTCGCACCTCGGCTCCGGTGAACAATGCTGTCGCAGCGCTCCGCAGCGAAGCGCAGCACATCGATCCGGCAGTGCCGGTGTTCGGCGCCATGCCGTTGGAGGAATACATCGCAGCATCGCTCTTCCCTCAGAAGATCGCGGCCAGCCTGCTCGGTACGTTGAGTTCGATTGCATTGCTGCTGGCTGGCATCGGTCTCTATGGCGTAATGGCTTATGCCGTGGCGCAGCGCACTAACGAAATTGGAATTCGACTGGCGCTGGGCGCGCGCCCGTTAGATGTGTTGCGGATGATTCTCAGGAAGGGGTTAATGCTGGCGCTGCCTGGCCTTGCTGTGGGTGTGCTGATCGCTGCCGCACTCGCGCGAGTTGTTTCATCCTCTCTGGTTCAAGTCAGCCCCGGAGACCCATCGATCTACGCAGCCGCCGCTGTTTTCACCATTTTCATCACGTTATGCGCAACCGCGAATCCCGCGCGACGAGCCGCCAAAGTCGATCCCATGGTGGCTCTGCGGTACGAGTGAGGACTGAAGTTATGACTGGATTCCTTCAAGATGTGCGTTATGCGCTTCGGCAGCTAAGAAAAAATCTTGGCTTCACCGCGGTTGCTGTGCTTACGCTTGCACTGGGCATCGGGGCGAACAGCGCAATCTTCACCGTCGTAAATGCGCTTCTGCTCAAAATGCTTCCCGTGAAAGATCCTCAGCAACTTGTCGTGGTTGGCAATCCTACCGACCCAAACAGGGTTTCGAACGGAACGCCGAGCACCGAGGTTTTTTCCTATCCTTTATATAAGGAGCTTCGCGATGGAAACTCGGTTTTCAGCGGACTAGGCGCGGCGGCAAGCCATCATCGTATCCAGGTCGAGGCCGGTCAGGACGAAGTTTTGGACGCGAAAGTTACCGGGCGAATGGTGAGTGGAAACTACTTCACGGTGCTCGGCCTGAAACCGGCTACTGGGCGGTTGTTCTTCGACTCCGATGACACCGCCGAAAATGCAAATCCAGTAGTTGTACTTAGCTACGGATACTGGCGGACCAAGTTCGCCCTTTCACCTGCAATCATTGGCCACGACATTCGTCTGAACGGGTATCCGTTCACCGTTGTAGGCGTGGCGCCTCCCGGCTTCGAAGGTGATGTTGTGGGTGAACAGATGGAGCTCTATGTTCCTTTGAGCATGCAACCGGAGATCGTCCGCGGGCGGCATTGGCGAAATTCAGGGAACAATTCCTGGCTCTTGTTGCTCGGGCGCCTCAAACCGGGAACTACTCCAGCCCAACCAGAAGCCGATTTGAATGTAGTTTTTCAGGGGGCTGCGAGGGGAAGCTATGGCGCTGCGCTTTCGGCGGACGACAGGGCAGCAATTATTGACCGCCAGATGAAAGTTCATGTCTTTGCGGGTGGAGGAGGAGTCTCGGACCTCCGTGCTGACTACCGGGTTCCGTTGCTTCTGCTGATGGGGATTGTTGGGCTCGTCCTGTTGATTGCTTGCGTGAACGTGGCCAATCTTCTACTTGCCCGGGCGTCGACGCGAAATAAGGAAATCGCAGTCCGCATGGCCATCGGCGCAGATAGCGGCCGGTTGTTGCGCCAACTGCTGACTGAAAGCATTCTTCTAGCGCTTCTGGGCGGAATCGCCGGTTCGTTGCTTTCCATCTGGGGCGTGCGGCTGCTAGTGGGGCTCTTCGGATCAGATACAGATCTTCCGCTCTTTCCCGATGGGCGCGTGCTTGGGTTCACAATCGCGGTGTCTCTACTTACGGGAATTCTCTTTGGTCTTGTTCCAGCACTTCGAACATTGAAGGTGAGTGTGTATCCCACTTTAAAAGACGCCGCCCGCGCGACCGCGGATCGAGGCTCTCGATTTGGGTGGAGCAGGGCACTGATTGTAGGGCAAGTCGCCCTTTCGTTGCTGGTACTTTTTGCGGCGGGACTGCTGGTACGCAGTTTGCAGAAGTTAATGGCACAGAATTTCGGCTACGAACGCGATCATTTGGTGATCGCTCGCCTTGACCCCAAAGCCACCGGATACAACCCCGAAAGAATGAAATTGCTGGCTCAAGAGCTCGTTGCACGGATTGCGAGTACTCCCGAAATGCGCGCCGTGAGCTATTCCACCAATGGACTATTCTCGGGCACCGAATCGAATGACGCCATTCTCGTGCCCGGCTTCAACACTACCGACATCGCTGCTCGCTCGGCGAACGAAGACTATGTCGGACCAAATTATTTCGGAGCCGTGGGCATCTCCATACTCACTGGCCGTGGAATTGAAGCTCAGGATACGGCAACATCAACACGCGTCGCCGTCGTCAACGAAGCCATGGTCAAGTACTTCTTTCGCGGCCAGGACCCCATTGGACGGCAATTCACAATAGACGATCCTGACTGGAAAGATAAACCGCTCACGATAATCGGGGTGTCTCGCGACGCCAAGGACCATGGCAGTGGTTTGCGTGAAGAAGTCAAACCACGCTTCTACATGGCCTTTCAGCAGATGCCAGATCCTATTCAGATTGTGCTGGAGGCACAAGTCGGCGGAGTTCCTTCCGGCGCGGTGGCGAACGTGACCAGCCAGATCAAAGCCATCGATCCCAATTTGCCGATCTCATTCGTCAAGACGCTCGACAACCTGGTAGACAGCAGCGCGGCCAACCAGATCGCTCTTGCAAAGCTTTCGGCATTCTTTGCGGGATTGGCGTTGCTGCTCGCCTGCATCGGCCTGTATGGCGTTTTGTCATACACCGTGTCGGGACGCACACGCGAAATTGGTGTGCGCATGGCGCTTGGTGCGCGACGCGCTGACGTAGTGCAACTGGTTTTGCGTGAGGGCATGCTGCTGGTCGCGGTTGGTCTTGCGGTTGGAATCCCTCTAGCTCTGGCTAGCAGCCGTGTCCTGCACAGTTTCCTTTTCGGACTAAACAGTACGGACCCACTCTCCCTGATTGGCGTGGTTCTCTTGCTTGGAACCGTGGCAGCATTCGCCGGATTCATTCCGGCGCGCCGCGCCTCGCAAGTCGATCCCATGGTGGCTTTGAGATACGAATGAGGAGGTTCCAGGAAAATGAACGGAGTAATCCAGGACATCCGGTACGCCTTGCGGCAGTTGCGAAAAAATATTGGCTTCACGGTTGTTGCGGTGTTGACACTTGCGCTAGGAATTGGCGCGAACACTGCGGTCTTCAGCGTGATTGAAACGGTGCTGCTGCGTCCGCTGCCATTTGGAGCGCCCGACCGGCTGGTTTGGCTTAACGGAAAGTTTCCGATGAGCGATGAGGCGGGTGTTTCTCCTCCTGATTTTCGAGACTATCGCGCCGACAACAAGACTTTTGAGCGGCTCGCAGCCATGGGATATGTTCCCTGGCCGGCAAATCTCGCAGGGGACAAGCCCGAGCAAGTCCTTACAACAATCGTTTCGGCGAACTTCTTCGACACCCTTGGGATGCGTCCAGTGGTTGGTCGCGATTTTCTGCCATCGGACGAACAGGTAAGCCTTCCGCAAGTAGCGATCCTTGGCTATGGAGTTTGGAAACGCAGTTTCGGCGGCGATCGGGGTATCGTCGGGCGCTCGGTAAGAATCGATGGCATGACCTTGACGGTCGTTGGCGTGCTTCCTTCGGACTTGCCACTTCTCAGCGAAGCGCAGATGTGGCTGCCGACCCCGATGCTGAACCCGGGAATGAACATTCGTTTAGGCCATTCTCTTAAAGCGTTTGGACGTCTCAGGCCCGGCATAACTCTTGACCAGTCTCAAGCGGATTTGGATTCGATTGCGCTGCGGCTGGCGCGCGATTACCCACAAACGAATCAAGGTTGGTCATTGCGTCAGCGTCCATTGAAGGATGTTTTGATCGGCCCGGTGCGCCCGGCACTTTTGTTGATGTGGGGCGCTGTCTCACTATTGTTGATGATCGCCTGTGTCAATGTTGCGAATCTACTCTTGGCACGATCGCTGTCCAGGCAAAACGAATTTGCGTTGCGCACGGCGCTCGGCGCAAGTCGCGGCCGCATGATTCGCCAGGCATTGACTGAAAGCGTGATGCTCTCGTTGGCCGGTGGGGCACTGGGTGTAGTTGCCGCGGCCTGGGGAGTTCGTGCCTTGCGCGCCTTGGGATCCTTGAACGTTCCGCGCCTTGTAGACAGCCGGGTGGATCTAACGGTGCTGTTATTCACGGTTGGGATTTCAGTTTTGACAGGCGTAGTGTTCGGCTTGGTTCCCGCCTTGCAGATCTCCGGAAGGCAATTTACCCAAGGCCTGAAAGAGTCAGGCCGGATGTCATCGCCGAGAGGCCACAAACGGCTCAGCAGCGCCCTAGTTGTCGGAGAAATCGCGATGTCCCTCACATTACTGATAGGCGCGGGACTGCTTCTCAAGAGTTTCTGGCGGCTCATCCACGTGAACCCCGGGTTCCAAACAGAGCACGTCATAACCGCACGTCTCAGCCTGCCCCAGCCAGCCTATGGAGCATATGGCGATCCGACACGGCGGGCAAGATTCTGGCAGCAACTGGAAGAGAAAATTGAGTCTCTCCCTGGAGTAGAGGCAGTAGGAGCCACCTCAGAGTTGCCGCTTACTGGGGACCACAGCGATAACCCCTTTTATATCCCTGGCCGCAGCTACGGGCCCAGCCAATTCGACGACGCCGAATTTCGACAGGTCACCACCGGCTACCTGTCTTCCATGCACATTCCGCTCCTATCGGGACGAGGATTTGATGCGCACGACAACGCCGGCTCGGAGGGAGTGATTCTGGTCAATCAGGCGTTTGCGAAACGTTTCTTCAATGAGGAGCCAGTGATCGGCAAGCGTTTGCAACTGATGGGGGATCCGAAAGCAACGCGTGAAATCGTGGGCATCGTCGGAGACATTAACCACAGTGCGCTGAGCGACCCGCAACAGCCTCAGATGTTTGTTCCTTTCGCACAGTATTCGAAGCCGACCGTAAGCATCGTGGTGCGCGCCGCTGCTGACCCCGAGAATCTCGCCGCCGCCTTACAAGCGCAGGTGAGCGCAGTCGACAAAGACGAGACTCTTTCCGCCGTAAGGTCCATGGATGATGTCCTTGAGGAATCTGTCTCTCAACCGCGATTCTCGTCACAACTGATCGCCATCTTCGCCGCCCTCGCACTTCTACTGGCCGCAGTTGGTCTCTATGGCCTGATGGCTTATTCCGTCACGCAACGAACGAACGAAATTGGAATTCGCATGGCGTTGGGCGCGACTCGCAAGAACATTTTGCAACTGGTGCTTAGACAAGGCTCGTTGCTGGCCCTGGGAGGAATCGGTCTCGGGATGATCGCTTCAGTGCTGGTGACTCGCGTTCTTTCAAGCCTGTTGTTTGCAGTAAGTCCTCGCGATCCGGGGACATTTTTTGCAGTTGGATTGGTTCTCGCGGGAGTAGCCCTTATCGCGAGCTACGTTCCAGCCCGACGGGCCACGAAGGTCGATCCCATGGTGGCGCTTCGGTACGAGTGAGGAGATTGCAATGAACCGGCTGCTTCAGGATCTTCGGTACGCGCTCCGACAACTTCGCGGAAGTCCAGGATTCACCGCCGTCGCGGTTATCACGTTGGCACTTGGCATTGGGGCGACGACTGCCATCTTTAGCGTGATTTATAGCGTCTTGCTGCGGCCGCTGTCGTACGAGAAGCCGAACCAGATTGTCCGGCTTTGGGAAGTGAATGCCGCAGGCCAGCAAGTGAATTTTACCGATCCGAATTTTGAGGACATCCGTTCGCAAAATCACTCGTTGCAAGGTCTCGCGGAATTTAGAAGTGGTTTGGAGTCGGTTTCGGGTACCCCTGAAGCGGCGCGGACAATGGTCGCCTCTGTTTCGCGAGACTTCTTTTCAATCATGCGTGTAAACCCGGTCCTCGGACGCGGCTTTGCGCCGGAGGATCAGCGTTTCGGCGCGGCCCCGGTTGCTTTAGTCAGTTATGAATATTGGCGGCAGCACTTGGCCGGTGCGGCCGACCTCTCTGCAATCAAGCTCACAATCCAGAATCAGGCGGTTGCGGTCATTGGAGTTCTTCCGCGAGGCTTCGGATTCCCGGATGAGTCGGAAATATGGATGCCGCGAGAATTGTTCGAGCGTCTGCCGAGCCGCAGCGCTCACAACTGGCAAGTAGTAGGCCGACTGCGAGATGGTGTCCCGATAGAAAAGACACACGCCGAACTGGCTGCGATTGCTCGCCAGATCAAGCAACAGTATGGACAAGACGCGGACATAACCGATGCGTCAGTTGTCCGATTACAAGATGCAATGACTGGCCATATGCGTCCGGCGTTGATGGTTTTGTTGGCTGCCGTTGGCTTGCTGCTCTTGATCGCATGCGCCAACGTGACAAATCTATTGTTCGCCAGGGCAATCGCTCGAGAACGGGAATTGGCGATCCGTGCGGCACTTGGAGCAACTCGCGGGCGGTTGGTGATGCAATTCGTCATCGAATCCTTATTGCTCTCGTTAGCTGGTTGCGCGGTCGGCGTGCTGGCGGCGAGCTGGGGAGTAATTGCACTGGTCCGCATTGCGCCTCAAGAATTGGCGAACCTGAGTGAAGTTTCCATTCGCGTGCCAGTTTTGCTTTTTGCACTGGGAATTTCTTTGACCCTTGCGGTTGCACTTGGAGTTTTCAGCGCTCTCCGGGCAACTTCGACCGACGTTCGACCGGCTCTAGCTGAGCACGGCGGCTCGAAGGCGGGCTCCCGAAACGCTCAGCGACTGGGCCGCTCAATTGTAGCCGGACAGTTGGCGATCACGTTGGTCTTGCTCACCGGGGCCGGCTTGCTCGGTCGCAGCCTGCTGCGCGTGCTCTCAATTGATCCCGGCTTCCAGACTGAGCATGTAGTGACGATGGACCTCGCACTGTCTTTCGCGGAGAAAGATGCAGAGAAGACGCGCCGTGTTCAGTTCTTGAACGAACTGTTTACGAAAATGAGCGCGATCCCCGGCGTCCCAGAAGTAGGCGGCACGGGTAGATTGCCGTTCACACCACAGCTATCAGATGGAACGTACGTCATTATGGCCCCCGGAGAACGGCCTCCGGCCGCGATGGAGGAACTGGAGAAATGGTCCCACAATGCGGCCCGAACGGGCTACGCGAACTATCGTCCAGTCAGCGAGGGATATTTTTCCACCCTTGAAATCCCGCTGCTGCGAGGACGTTTGTTTGACGATCATGATTCGATGGACGCGCCCCATGTCGTCGTCATCAGCCAATCGCTTGCGCGCGAAAAGTGGCCTGATCAGAACCCTCTGGGCCAGAAGATTGAATTCGGCAACATGGACGGCGACCTGCGGCCGTTAACAATCGTGGGTGTCGTCGGTGACGTACGGGAAGATAGTCTGGAGAAGCCGCCTAGCCCGACCATCTACGTGAATTACCGCCAACGGCCCCAAGCCACTTATCACTTCACGATTTTGATGCGTACGGGTGGTGATCCCTCAACGGTAATCTCATACGCCCGCGCGATTGTGCGCGACATCGATCCCACTGTCCCGCCGACGTTTGGCTCCTTCACGGAAGTACTGGCGTCCTCGCTCAAATCAAGGCGATTCAATTTGCTGCTCGTTGGCGCCTTCGGAGCCGCAGCGTTACTACTGGCCGTGGCAGGACTGTACGGGGTGATGGCCTATGCAGTAACGCGCCGCACCGGGGAATTCGGCATAAGGATGGCGCTGGGCGCATCGGCGGACAACATTCGGAGCATCGTGCTGAAGCAGGGACTCATGGTAGCGATGACAGGCGTGGCGATCGGAATCGTGGGCGCGCTGGCGCTCACCCGCGTCTTGCGTTCGTTGTTATTTGGATCGAGTGCAACTGATCCTGTCACGTTTGCGGGTGTAGCTGCGCTGCTAATTTTCGTGGCGCTGGTCGCGTGTTACATTCCGGCGCGCCGAGCTACGAAAGTCGATCCAATTGTGGCGTTGCGGTACGAATAGGAGATTGAAATGAACCGGCTGCTTCAGGATCTTCGCTATGGAGTCCGAATGCTGCGCAGGAGCCCCGGCTTCACCTCCGTCGCGGTACTAACTCTAGCCCTTGGCATTGGTGCGAACACTGCCATCTTTAGTCTTGTGGACGGAATTCTGCTTCTGCCTTTGCCGTATTCGCATCCCGAACAATTGGTCAGCGTAAATGGCTCATATCCGAAGGGCGCGGTCGTTGCCATGCGCGAGCAAGTGAAGACGATGGATGTCGGCGCTTATGCCGAAGGCCACGACTTCAATTTGACTGGAAATGGCGAGCCGCTCCGGCTGACGGGGACGATGGTATCGGCGGAATTGCTTTCAATCCTCGGCGCGCGCCCGGAGCTTGGAAGGACGTTCTATCCCGGCGAAGACAACGCTACCAAGGATAACTATGTCGTTTTGAGCCACGCTCTCTGGGAACAGCGCTTTGGACGCGATCCAGCGATTATCGGACGTTCGGTGCAACTTGAGGGCGTAAGCCGCCAAGTCGTCGGCGTGATGCCGGCAGACTTCCATTTTCCGTCAGCAAAAACGCAAATTTGGATTCCCCTCCACAATGATCCGCGAAACGTTACGGAGTATTGGGCTGGAGACTTCATGCCGGTGATCGGAAGACTACGACCGGGCATAACGCTGCAAAAAGCCAGCGCGGAAATCCGAATATTTCAGCTCCATGTAGGAGCATTGTTTCCGTGGCCGATGCCCGCTAGCTGGAACGCTGATGTCGGCGTGGTTCACTTGCAAACCGGCATGGTTGCCGACGTGAGCACCCGCCTATTGATGTTGCTAGGTGCGGTTTTGCTCGTTCTCCTCATCGCATGCGCAAACGTAGCCAACCTGACCCTGTCGCGGGCGGCGACACGAGAGAAAGAAATCGCAATTCGATCCGCATTAGGCGCAGTGAGACATCGGATCGCGAGACAGCTTCTTACCGAGAGTGTTCTGCTTGCGTCCTTGGGTGGCATGTTTGGATTAATTTTTGCAACCATCGGGCTTCGCTTGTTGAAAGGCGCGCTGCCTGCGGAAACACCGCGACTGGCCGAGGTGCATATGGACTGGCGGGTGCTTGCTTTCACGGCTGGCCTCACCATCCTGACGGGTTTCATTTTCGGTTTAGCTCCAGCGCTGCAATCATCACGCACCGCTCTCGTCGACACACTAAATTCCGCGGGGCGCGGCGCATCCATTTCCGTATCGCAGCGCTTGCGCAGTTCGCTGGCCGTGGCCGAAGTTGGATTTGCAGTATTGCTCGTCATTGCCGCGGGGCTTTTGATCCGAAGTTTCTGGGCATTGTCCCACGTTGATCCCGGATTTCGGTCCGAACACGTCGTAACCGCGCGCATCACTCCCAATGAGTCGTTCTGCGCCGATCCCGCGCGATGTTTGAGTTTCTATCGCAGCGTGGTGGATCAGGCGAAGTCCTCTTCCGGAGTCAGTGGCGCGGCACTAGTGAACACGCTTCCGTTGGGAGGCAGGGTCAGCAAGCGGTCGCTGGAGATTGAAGGATTCACCGCGCCCTCTTCCAATACCTTACCTCTCTTCTGGCTCGACGTAGTTACACCCGATTATTTTCGCGTGATGGACATTCCCCTCGTGTCGGGCAGTTGGTTTACCGGGGCGGACGAGTCCGGCAACGCGCCGGTCGCGGTGGTAACGGCGTCATCGGCACAAAAATTCTGGCCCGGCGGGAATGCGATTGGGGAACACATCCGGTTCGCGCGAGAGGACGAGTGGCGCACCGTTGTCGGCGTGATTGCGGACGTGCGTGCCTACGACCTTCAACAAAATGTCCCGGACTATATCAACGGCACGCTCTATGTGCCCTACAACTCCAAAGCCACCCAGGAAATCGGCGGATTGCCCGCGGAAATGACGATTGCCGTTCGGACAACCTTGGACGAATCGCAAACCGGGGCGATGCTTCGCAGAGTAGTTAACGGCCTAAGCCAGGAAGTCCCGGTGAGTGAAGTGAAAACGATGAGTGCGGTTGTGTCGGAAGCGGTTTCCATCCCGGCTTCCACCACGTCACTCTTTGTAACTTTTGCAGGATTGGCGCTGGTGCTGGCAATCGTTGGCATCTACGGCGTTCTATCTTTTCTGGTCGCGAAGCGCACACGCGAGATTGGCATTCGCATCGCTCTTGGCGCTCAGCGCCGCGACGTTCTGTGGTTGGTCATGAAAGAGGGCGCAAAATTCTCCTTCGCGGGAATCACACTTGGTTTGGCAGGCGCGTTCGTTGTGTCGCGATTGCTGTCGAGCGAGCTCTTCGGAATATCCGCGCTTGACCCGCTCACATATGTTGGCGTGGCTTGCGTCATGACACTAGTCACGCTGCTTGCTTGTTATATCCCCACACGCCGCGCGATGCGTGTCGATCCCATCGTGGCTTTGCGGAACGACTGAGGAAAAAACAATGGCTGGACTAATCCAAAACGTCCGCTACGCGCTGCGGCAACTTCGCAAGAGTCCGGGATTCACATGTACGGCAGTTCTGATATTGACACTCGGTATCTGCGCATCTGTGGCGGTCTTCGCTTTTGTTGATGCGGCTCTGATCAAGCCCCTGCCATATCGTGATCCATCGCGTTTGGTCGCGGTGCTTGAAAGTGACAAACCGGGTGCGCAATCGTACGTTTCATATCTGGATTATCTCGACTGGAAGAGTCTCAATAAAGTCTTCCGCTCGATGGATGCGTTCGCGTTAAACGGCGGCTTTACTCTGAGCACTGCCGCTGGCGCGGAACCGGTGAGTGGCACGCGCGTCAGTGGCGGATTCTTCCGCACTCTCGGTGTTACGCCGGTCCTGGGGCGCGATTTCCGTGAAGGTGAGGACACGCCGTCCGCGACTCGCGCCGTCATTCTGAGCTACGCCGCATGGCAGAAGCGATTTGGTGGCAAACAGGATGTGTTGGGGCAGACGGTTACGCTGAACGGTATCCCGAACGTCATCGTGGGTGTGTTGCCGCGTGAATTCCATTTCGCTCCAGCCGGGCTCGCGGAGTTTTGGGGAACGATTCACCCCTCCGATGCGTGCGAGCAACAGCGGGGTTGTCAGAATCTCAATGTAGTGGCGCGGCTCAAAGACGGGATTCCGATTGAGACCGCCTTGGCCGACATGAAGTCGATCGCGCGCCAACTGGAAAAGCAATATCCGGATTCCGATCGCGATGAGACGGCGGACGTGACGCTTCTGAGCGACTCAATTGTGGGAAACATTCGGTCCATCCTGTTGGTGCTATTGAGTGGAGCGGGCCTGCTGTTTCTCATCGCGTGTATCAATGTGTCCAGCTTACTGCTGGCGCGCTCCGACAGCCGCAAGCACGAAATCGCTATCCGAGGAGCACTTGGCGCTTCGCCTGCGCGATTGATGAGCCTGTTCGCCATGGAAGGGCTCCTGCTGATAGTTATCGCCGATACATTGGGGCTGATTTCGGCGCAGTCGGCGATCCAACTCCTTACAAGACTTACTCCCCCCCATCTGATGGCAGGGATGCCGTATCTTCAGGGACTCAATCTTAACTTGCACGACATAATCCTGACCTTCGCACTTTCATTGATAGGGGGAGCGCTGTTCACCGTCCTTCCTATTGTGCGCGTGCGTTTGTCGAAGATACGCGACGGTCTGACGGCAAACGGTCGGGGATTCGCTGGAACTACCTGGCGCCGTCTGGGCAGCAATCTTGTGGTGGTTGAGCTGGCCATTGCCATGGTTCTTTTGGTTGGCGCGGGATTGCTCGGCAAGAGTCTCTCCCGATTACTCAGCGTAGACACCGGTTTGCGGCCCGATCATTTGGCCACGCTCGGGGTTGGGGCGCCTTCGGCCAGATATTCGAGGGACGAGCAAGTTGTCGCGTTGGCTAGGCAGGTCATGGACCGTGTCACCAGTTTGCCGGGTGTGAAGTCAGCTGGTATCGCGATGGCACTTCCCGTGGGCTCGGGCTGGGGAACCACGTCAGTCCAGGTTGTGGGCTGGCCCAGCGGCGAGCACAGCGAGGCCTTCAATCGGCCTGTAAGTTCCGAATATTTCACAACGATTCAGGCGCGCTTATTGCGAGGCCGCTATTTCACTGAAGCTGAGGATGCATCGAGGCCTCGCGTAGCCATCGTCAATCAGACGCTCGCGAGACAATATTTTCCAAGCGAAGACCCGATTGGCAAGCGGATTACTTATTACAACCAGCCAGCCCTGGCCATGCAAATCGTTGGTGTCGTAGATGACATCAAGGAGGGTCCACTGGATACAGAGAATAAGCCGGCTCTCTACGTTGCGTTTAACCAAAACCCATTGCGGGACTTCTCGATCGTCGTTCGCACTTCGCAGGACGAGCAATCGCTACTCCCCGTGCTTGCCGCCACGATTCACAAAATCGATCCTACCGTCTCGGCCTCGGGACAATCTTCCATGAACGACATAATCAATGACTCGCCTGCAGCTTACCTGCATCGTTCCTCAGCTTGGCTCGTCGGCGGCTTCGCCTCTCTTGCATTTCTGCTGGGCGTGGTAGGGCTCTATGGCGTGGTTGCGTATTCCGTGAGCCAAAGGACTCGCGAAATTGGAGTGCGCATGGCTCTCGGGGCACAACGCAGTTCTGTATACGGCCTCATCCTGAAAGAGGCAGGACGCCTAACAACTGCGGGAATTCTGCTGGGACTCGTGTGTTCGTTAGGTGCGGGGAAGCTGATTCGAGGTCTGCTGTTTGGCGTGCAGGCGTGGGATGCTGCGACATTCTCCGCGGTCGCGGTTGCGCTTGGCGCATCCGCTTTGTTGGCAAGCTACATTCCCGCACGACGCGCTGCCAAGGTCGATCCTATGGCGGCTCTGCGGTACGAGTGAGGAGGGAAATGAAATGAACAGTCTGCTTCAGGATCTTCGATATGCGATTCGCCAAATCGCAAAATCGCCGGGATTTACTCTCACGGCTCTTCTCTCTCTCACTCTTGGGATCGGCGCCACTACTGCAATCTTCAGTGTTGTATACGGTGTGCTGCTCGATCCTTATCCTTACAAGGATGCTGACCGCATGGTTCACGTGGAGTTGCGCGACAAGAGCGGCCGGGGACCTCTGCTTTTCGTCAATGGACAGGAATACCAGGAACTTCGCCAGTCATCTTCCATAGACGACATCTTCCTGCAGAACCAGCGGCCCGAAACCCTTACCGGTGGCCAGTTCCCGATATCCGTTTCGGTCGGCCAGTATTCACCGAACCTGTTTACCTACATGGGCGTGCCTCCAGCGTTGGGGCGCGCATTCATGCCAGCGGATGCGCCCGAGGGCAAATCTGCTCCCGTGGCTGTGTTGAGTTACCTGTTCTGGCAGCGACAGTTTGCCAAAAACCGTGCGGTGATTGGCCAGACGATTGAACTCGACCACAATCTCTTTACCGTAATTGGAGTGGCTCCTCCGCGGTTCACCTGGGGTGACTCGGACGTGTATGTGCCCGCGATGCCGACTGCCGATCCACACGACTACTGGATGTCCTTCATCAAGCTGAAGCCCGGCGTGAAACACGCAGCCGTCGCAGCGGAACTACAGGTTCTCGTGGACCGCTTCGTAAAAGATGATCCCAGAGATTTTCGACGCGATCGGAAGGTTGCAATCGTCACGCTGAACGAAGAAGTGCTGGGCCGCTTTTCCGGCACGCTGGTGCTCCTTTTCGGTGCAGTGATTGCGCTGTTAGTGATTGGTTGCGCGAACGTTTCTATTCTGCTGCTGGCGAGGGGAATCGCGCGACAGCACGAACTCGCCGTCCGTGCTTCCATCGGAGCCAGCCGCGGTCGCCTGATCCGGCAACTACTTACCGAGGCCGTCCTGCTCTCGCTCGCGGGCGCGGTGCTTGGCGTATTGGCGGCTTACAGCGGAGTCGGAACACTCTCTTCCATGCTCCCGTTGTTTTCGTTTCCGCACGAAGCAGCGATTCGCGTAAACGGCGCCGTCCTCGCATTCAGCGTAGTGGTCGGCGTGATTACCGGCATCCTCTTCGGGGTTTCGCCGGCGTGGCAGCTTTCACGTCCACCGATCAATGAACTCATCCAGGCAAACAGCACGAAGCTGACCGGAGACGCGCGTAGCCGCAACACCCACCGATTTCTAATCGCCGGGCAAGTTGCTCTTACACTGCTGCTGATGGCTGGCGCAGGCGCAGCCATAAAGGCTTTTCTCGCGCTGACTCACACGCCTTTGGGCTTCGAGCCCGATCATGTCTTTTCTATGGACGTTGCGCTGCCAAAGGGAGCGTATCCGGCGTGGCAGGCGCGATTGAGCGCAAACCAAGCCATTCGCCAGGCCATCGCCGAAACTCCGGGTGTGGAGAGTGCCAGCGTTTCGACCTCATGGTTTCCGCCCTTCGGAGGATTCGATGCCAAGATCGAGATCCGAAGCAAGCCCTCGCTGACCGGTGCGAACGCACTCTTAGCTCTGGTAAGCCCCTACGAGTTTGCGACCCTCCGCATTCCGCTGTTATCGGGACGAATCTTCAATGACGCGGAGGTCGGCCGCGCAGCTCATCTGGCGTTGGTCAACCAAGCGTTCGTAAAACAGTTTCTTCCCGACGGAAATCCGATTGGCCAGGCCGTTCGCAGCTCAATGCTCAAAATCGAGCGGCCCGACCTGCTGCTCTCTCAGGCTCCAGATGATTGGCTGGAGGTGATCGGAGTGGTAGGGGACGCGCGCAATGATGGGTTAGATCATCCGACGAAGCCCGCCGTCTTTCTGCCCTACAGTTTCCTGCTTCCACCGGACGAATCACTCTTTGTGCGCTCCGCTGGCAATCCTGATGTGGCAATCGAGTCGGTGAAGCGGCGGCTGCGTGAGCTGAACCCCGAGATGGTGGTTGGCAACGCTCACACTTTAATATGGGCGTTGGATAATCAAGGCTGGGGACAAGGCCGCTTCATCGCCACACTCTTCTCGCTATTCGGGATTCTTGCCCTTGCTTTGGCTGCGACTGGACTTTACAGCGTGGTCTCATTTGCCGTCACGCAGCGAACCCAGGAGGTTGGCATACGGATGGCCTTGGGCGCTCCGCGCATCAACATTCTGCAATTAGTGATTAGTTCCACCGCCGTGATGTTGGCGGCGGGCATCGTCGTCGGAATCGTGCTCAGCGCGGCTTTAAGCCATGTAGTCGAATCGTGGGCGGGCGGCACTCCACGCGATCCGCTGACCTTATTTGGTGCGGCCCTGGTCCTGGTGCTGGTGTCCTTTGTCGCGTGCATCGCTCCAGCGTGGCGGGCGGCTACGGTCAACCCGGTGGTCGCATTGCGCTACGAATGAGAAACCAATTTCTGATGAACAGTTTGCTACACGACGTTCGTTATGCGGTTCGTCAACTGCGCAAGAGCCCCGGTTTCACCGTGGTGGTCATTCTCTCGCTCGCGTTAGGAATTGGTGCCAACAGCACTATTTTCAGCGTGCTTAACGCAGTCCTGTATCGCCCCCTGCCTTACTCCCAACCGGGACGGCTGGTAGCCATCTGGCAAACCGAGCAAGCGCAACCGGATTCGCTAGAGCCTCCTCCCATCGCCGAAATGGTGGATTGGGAGAGACAGAACCATTCCTTTGAGGGCATTGGATTAATCAGCAACAACGATCACGTGGTCCTGTCCGGCTTGGGTGAACCTGAACCAATACGCGCGCAATATTCCACCCCTGGCTTCTTCAATGTGATCGGCGTGAAGCCGAGACTGGGGCGGATTTTTCTTGCGGAAGAGATGCAGGACACCACTCAGACCGTGGTGATCAGCGATGCTTTCTGGAAACGTAAATTCAATGGCGATCCGGGTGTCCTGGGAAAACACTTCAACGTGGATGGTACTTCTTCCACTGTGGTGGGAGTCATGCCGCCGGGCTTCGATTCATTCTACGAAGAAAAGACCGATGTTTGGATCCCGGTGGACCCTGCGAACCGCCGCTATTCCGAACGGGCCGATCACTGGTTGATGCCGGTTGCGCGGATGAAACCCGGCGTCACCATGGCCCAGGCCCAGACCGAGATGGACGTAATTGCGCGGCGGCTGGAGCAAGTCTATCCGGTGACGAATAAGGGTGTCGGAAAGAAACTTGTGCTGTTGCACCAACAGCTTTATGGGTGGGCCGGTCCGGCGCTGTATCCACTTTTCGGAGCGGTGGCTTTCGTTCTACTAATCGCCTGCGTGAACGTCGCGAACCTTCAGCAATCGCGCACCGAAGTCCGGCGCAAGGAATACGCTCTACGCTCGGCCCTCGGATCGGGCAAGTGGCGGCTGGCGCGGCAATTGTTTATTGAGAGTGGTCTGCTGGCGCTGCTCGGCGCGTGTTTTGGCATAGGTCTGACCTTCGTGGGAATCCCGTCTTTTCGCTTCCTCGCCGGAGACTTCCCAAATAGCGAGAGCATTAGCGTAAGCCTCCCGGTGTTGCTGTTTACGCTGGGCATCTCCATGCTGACTGCCATCCTGTTTGGCTTGGCCCCGGCGATCCAGGCTTCGCGCCCCAACTTGAACCTGATACTGCGCGAGAGTGAAGGCAGGTCCGCCACCGCGTCGCATGGTTGGGTCCGGCATGCTTTGGCGGTGTCAGAAGTAGCTCTAGCCATGGTGCTTCTGGTCGGTGCCGGCCTCATGATCAACACCATGCTGCATCTGCAGCAAGTGAATCCCGGATTTGATTCCGCAAATGTTCTGACCATGGCTGTCCAGCTGCCCGAAGGCGGAAAATATATGGAGCGCGTGCCGGGCGGGGACATGGAAAAGGCATTGCCCGCGGCCACGAGCTTTTTGCAACAGCTTGTCGAAAAGGTCTCCGCGCTGCCGGGGGTAGAGTCCGCTGGATACACCACCAATTTGCCTACGCGCCGGGGGAACAACTTCAGCTTCTCCGTCGTGGGTCATCCTGCCCCGCCGCCAGATAAAAGGCCCCAGGCTGGATTCTCCGAAACCAGCCCAGGCTTTTTCTCCGCCCTGCGAATTCCCCTCAAGAAAGGGCGTTATCTGAATGACCATGACACCCAGACTTCGCCCTGGGTAGTCGTTATCAGCGAATCTTTCGCGCGGACTTATTTTCCCAATGAAGATCCCATCGGCCAGTTGCTGCAGCTCCGCTACGAACCTTATGGCGTGGACGAAGAGCGCCCCCGACAGATCGTTGGCATTGCCGGTGATGTGAAGCAATTTGGCTTAGGACAACCCGCGCCTCCGTTTCTCTACACTTCCTATCTGCAGCAGCCCGCAGTATTTCCTGGCGGAGCCATCCTGGATCATCTTGATCAGAGTCTAGTGCTGCGGACCGTTCCGGGGATGCTGGTGCATCAGGCAGACTTGGCAAATTCGGTGAAAAAAGAGGTCAATGAACTGGATCCCGAGCAACTGGTTGCGCACGTCAGGACGATGGACCAGGTTTTGAGTGGGTCTATGGGTGACTGGCGATTCTATATGCGCATTCTAGGGATTTTTGCCGGCATCGCGGTCTTGCTGGCGGTAGTCGGCATTTATGGAGTGATGTCCTATTTCGTCAGCGAGCGCACGCATGAAATCGGCATTCGCATAGCGCTAGGAGCCCTCCCTTCCGATGTGATCAGCCTCGTCGGCAAACTGGGACTTAAGCTCACGTTGACCGGCGTTGCTATCGGAGTCGGCTTGGCAATTGGGCTGACTCGCCTGATCGCCGGATTCTTAGTTGGAGTTAAGCCCACTGACTCGGTTACCTATGCCGTTGTTGCGGTGGTGTTGGTAGGTGTCGCATTGCTGGCATGCTACATCCCAGCCCGACGGGCGTCGCGCGTGGACCCCATGGTGGCATTGCGTTACGAGTGAGGAATAAATAATGACTGGACTAATCCAGGACGTTCGCTACGCACTGCGGCAGCTTCGCAAGAGTCCGGGCTTTGCTCTTTTCGCCATAGTCGTGATGGCCCTCGGAATCGGGGCCACAACGGCGATGTTTTCGGTGGTTCATGCCGTGCTGTTGAAGCCTCTGCCGTACCGCGCCCCAGGTCGCATAGTGCTCCTAACAAAAGGAGTCACCCCCGTCCGATTCGACGAAATGCGGGCGGCGAGCCGATCCTATGAGGAGTTGGGAGCCTTCGCTGGACCTCTGGAGCCAATGACGCTCTTAGAACGGGGCATGCCCGAGGCTTTGAGTGGTGCGCGTGTATCGGCTAATTTTCTGCAAGTTCTTGGAGTCAGCCCTCTCATAGGTCGTAGTTTTCTGGCCGAAGAGGAGAAAGCGGGCGCCCCTGCGGTCGCGATGATCAGCGAAAAATTGTGGCAGCAGCGGTTCGGTGAGGACCCGCGAATTGCAGGCAAAACGGTTTTTTTAGCGGGCGCACCGCACACAATCGTCGGCGTTCTGCCGGCGGGGTTTCAATTTCCATTTTCCGGTTCGGATGTTTGGGTGACCAAGCCGTCGGAGCTGTCGGCAATAGACGCTCAGTCCAGACCTCTCAGTCCGACACTAAGAGTGTTTGGCAGGCTAAAACCGAATGTGAATATTGAGGAGGCAAATGCGGAACTCTCCGTCCTTAGGAGTCAGTACGCGGCCGCCCATCCCGGAATGATGGATGGAAAACCAAACTCACTCGAGACTCTATTGCCATTGAAGGATGAAATCGTATCGGATATCCGTCCAAAGCTGTGGCTGTTGCTCGGTGCCGTAGGCTTGGTGTTGCTGATTGTGTGCGCCAACATAGGAGGCCTGCTACTGGTTCGTGCAGTTTCTCGCACACAAGAATTCGCGGTGCGAACGGCAATTGGGGCGGGACGCGGGCGCATCATGCGCCAACTAGTCGCTGAGAGTATGGTGCTGGCGGCAGTTGGCGGTACGTTGGCTCTGGGCTTGGCTGCCTTCGGTATGGGCCTGATCAGAAGTGCGACATTTATTGATCTCCCTAGGGCCGGAGAAATCCACGTGGATGGTATCGTCCTGGCATTCGCAGTGGCGCTCTCGACCGTCACGGGACTCCTGTTCGGCTTGGCGCCTTCTTTGGTTGCGTCCAGATCAGATCTCGCGAGTGTGTTGAGGGGAAGCGGCGAACGCGTCGGTGCATCTGCCTTAAGACTCTCGAAATCAAGTATGGCCACACTGCGATTTGGGCCGCGCGGTTTTTTAGTAATCGCGCAGATGGCCCTTTCAATCACCCTGTTGATTGGCGCAACTTTGCTGATACAAAGTCTAGCGCGGCTCTATCGAGTTGATCCAGGCTTCCAATCCGATAATCTCCTCACCATGCACATTGCCCTGTCGCCGGCACGCTATGACACTGACGAAAAAATGGAAGTGTTCTACAAACAACTTGTGGACAATGTGAAGTCATTGCCTGGAGTCAGCAATGCCGCTGTGACCCTCACGCTTCCGATGACTGGGTGGATGGGCATGCCTGTCCAACTCGCTGCCGCACCACTGATGAAGTTGAATGAACGGCCAATCAGCGTCGTTCAACTTACCTCTCCGGAATATTTTCAGACCATGAAAATCGCGTTGAAAAAGGGAAGAGAGTTTACAGCGCACGACAATGTCCAGCCACTTCCGGTTGCAATTATCAATGAAAGCCTGGCTCGGCGCTTCTGGCCTCAGTATCCTCTAGGTCCAGACCCCATTGGCCAGTATCTGCTGGTGGGCAATAATCATCCCCCTAGACAAATTGTCGGCATAGTCGCTGATGTGCTCGAAAAAGGTAAGAGCCATGCAGCGCCATTGACCCTCTATTTTCCCAACGTGGCTGATCGGTCAGCGGCGCTTGTCGTTCTGACTGAAGGCGATCCCTTGCTTTTCGCCGGCGCCGTTCAGAAACAAGTGTTGGCGATTGACCCTGGACAGGCGGTCTCAAATGTCAGAACTATGAATGATGTTGTGGAATCGTCGGAAGGGCAGCTTCGACTGATGATGAAACTGCTAGGTGCATTTGCGGCCGTTGCGACTCTGCTCGCGATGATTGGACTCTACGGAGTCGTCTCCTATTCGGTCGCGCAGCGGACAAAGGAAATAGGAATTCGGTCGGCGCTGGGCGCACGACGAACCGATATTCTCATGCTCGTCGTTGGCCAGGGATTCAGCCTCTCTCTTGCCGGCGTTGTCGTGGGCCTCTGTGCTGCATTCGGGTTAACCCGCGTTTTGAGAGAGCTGCTATTTCAAGTCGCCACTACAGACCCCGCGACCTTTGTAGGCATTTCTATGTTTTTCGTGTTCGTCGCGTTGCTGGCAAGTTACATTCCAGCGCGTCGGGCGGCGAAGGTTGATCCCATTGTGGCACTTCGGTACGAATGAGGAAGAACTAAAACACTTCGAGATTGAGACCTTTATGATTCAACTAAAAAATATCGAACGCAGCTATAAAACTCCCGCCGGACAGACTTGGGTCTTGCGCCGAATCAACCTGGAAATTCGCGAAGGCGAATTCATCACGATTATGGGACCGTCGGGGGCGGGAAAGTCTTCTCTCCTGAATGTGCTTGCCTTGCTCGATGACCAATGGGCTGGAGAGTACTGGTTTCGCGAGCAAGCCGTGCATGACATGAAGCGCAAGGCGCGCGCGGAACTTGCGAAGAAAAACATTGGAATGGTGTTTCAGAGTTATCACCTGCTGGACGATCTGACGGTGCGCGAGAACATTGATCTTCCTCTTTCTTATAAGGACGTGCCAAGCAGGCAGCGGCAGGGAATGGTTGCCGACACGCTCGATCGATTTCAGATTGTCGCCAAGAAAGATCTTTTTCCCAGCCAGCTTTCCGGCGGGCAGCAACAGCTTGTGGGAGTTGCCCGAGCTGTGATCCACAAACCGGCGCTCTTGCTCGCCGACGAACCAACGGGGAATTTGCACTCCTCGCAGGCGCAAGAAATTATGGAGCTGTTTCGCGAACTCAATCAGCAGGGAACTACGATTGTTCAAGTAACACACTCCGATGCGAATGCCGCGTATGGTTCCCGGACGATTCAACTGCGTGACGGATGGTTGGTCGGCGACACCGCTAATCCTGAATTGCAGCCGTATGAAGCGGTGAAGCAATGAGGGAGTTCATACGCAGACCGAATTATTTCGCGCGGTTCGTGGCTTGGCTCCTCATCGGAGTGACCGCGATGGCATCAGCGCAGACAAGCTCGACGGTCAGTTTGGACATGCCAAAGTCGCGCAACCCTTTTAGCGCATATTCGGCCGCCGAGGTTCCTCAACCGGACCTTACGAATTCTCCACTGCTCAACCAGCTAATTCGAGACGGTAAATTGTACTTATCCCTCAAAGACGCTATCCAGCTGGCTCTCGAAAACAATCTCGATCTTGCGATTGCGCGATATAACCTTCCGATTGCGAACACCGATATCCTACGGACGCAAGCGGGCGGTATTTTTCGCGGCGTGAATGCTGGCGTCGTGCAAGGTACTCCCGGCGGTGGGGTTGGTGGATTCGGCACGGGAGCCCCCGGCGCCGGCGCCGGTGGTACGAGTGCAGGCGCTGGCGGCGCGGGCGCGGGCGCATCCGGATTGGTAGAGTCCACGTTGGGAGCTGGCACGCCGGTCTCCTCGTATGACCCGTCGATCATCGGTTCCATCGGGGCCGAGCACCAAACTACTCCCCTTGCCAATCAGCAGATTTATGGCGTGCCCTCGCTTCAATCGAATACGGGTCAGGCAAATGTTTCCTACTCACAGGCATTTCCCACAGGAACCAGTGTGTACTTTGATTTCAACAACAGCCGCCAGACAACCAATAGTCCTTTTTTCAATTTATCTCCCGTCTTAAACTCGTTTTACCGCTTCGGTTTTCAACAACAACTACTTGCGGGATTTGGATTTGGACCTAACTTGCGCTACCTGTTAATCGCAAAGAACAACAAGAAGATTTCTGACATGGCGTTTAAAGATCAGGTAATCGCCACTATCACTCAGATCAAGAATATTTATTGGGACTTGGTCGATGCTTACCAGCAAGCGCAAGTCAACGAGCAGTCGTTGGCATTCGCGCAGCAATCGTTCGACAATGCGAAGAAGGAATTCAAGCTTGAAAGTATTCCAGAGATGGACGTCATGCGAGCCGAAGCTGAAGTATCAAAGCGCGATCAGGATTTGACCGTGGCGCGGACCAGTCTGCAATTACAGGAGCTACTCATCAAGAATGCCGTGACTCGGAGTCTTGACGATCCCGTCCTCGAAGCGGTGCCGGTCGTTCCCACCGATCATTTGCTGCCGACCGAAACGGCGAGCACCGGGGATGTTCAACAGCTTATCGCGGAAGCGCTGCAGGAGCGTCCTGAACTGTCAGAGTCTGACGTCGATTTGATCAACCGTCAGATCAGCCGCAAGGCTGCCCGGAATGCCCTGCTGCCCTCATTGTCACTAGTTGGTTTCTACGGGGGATTAGGACTAGCTGGACCGCTAAATCCTATTTACAACCTTCCGACTCCGAATGTCTCATCGGTGCCGACCGATTTTGCGGGAGCACTTCAAAATGCATTCAACAATTCTTCTCCGGACTACTATATTGGCGTGAACCTGAATATCCCGATACGAAATCGGGTGGCAAAAGCTGATCAATACCGTTCGGAGCTGGAATACCGGCAAGCTGAATTGCGACGCGAACAATTGAGAAAACAAATTCGCATTGAAGTCCGCAATGCGCAATACGCTCTCGAGCAAACTGGAGCTCGGGTTGGGGCGGCAAAAAAAGCCCGGGACTTGGCTCAGCGCACTTTCGAAATCACGCAAAAGGAGCAGACGCTTGGGGCAGGCTCAAGCTTTCAGACAATGACTTCTCAACGCGATCTGGCGGTTGCGGAGCTGGATCTGGTCACCGCCATGACGACATACGAGAAAGCGAAGGTTGAACTCGATCGCGCAACCGGCACGACTTTGGAACATAATGGGATCAAGGTGCAGGACGCGCTCAACGGCACTGTCGCCAGCCCAAGCCCTTAACACATGTCAGGCTCTGCCAAATCGGAGGAGATCAAGCTTTCCGCCGCGCTGGCGAAAGCCAACCCTCCGCGCATTCTGGCTGCCGACGATCAACAGCACATCCTGGAAGCGATTGAGCTTCTTCTAAAGCCGCAGTCCTATGAAGTGGACGTTGCACGCACTCCCGAGCTGGTGCGCGAAGCTCTCGCGACTTCCTCGTACGACGCGGTCTTGATTGATCTCAACTACACGAGAGACACGACATCCGGGCGCGAGGGACTGGATCTGCTCTCCGAAATTGTTGCGATCGACAGCACGCTTCCTGTCATTGTTATGACCGCGTGGGGGAATGTGGACCTAGCCGTCGAGGCGATGCGGCGTGGCGCTCGCGATTTTATCCGGAAACCATGGGAGAACGAACGTCTGCTCTCGATTCTGCGGACGCAGGTCGAACTTCATCGGGCGCTTCAACGAGCGGAACGGCTAGCGGCTGAAAACCGGCTTTTTAGCTTTCCGGACAGGCCTGAATTCATCGCCACGGCTTCTTCGATGGTGCCCGTACTTGACGCCATCACGCGCATCGCTCCCTCCGATGCAAATGTGCTGGTTACTGGGGAGCATGGGACAGGCAAAGAAGTTGTGGCCCGCACGATTCACGCGCTTTCCCTTCGCGCCTCGCGTCCTCTGGTCTCGGTAAATGCTGGCGGGCTGGCTGAAGGCGTCTTTGAAAGTGAAATGTTCGGCCATGTGAAGGGCGCTTTTACGGATGCCCGAACCGACCGCATCGGCCGATTCGAACTGGCCGACGGCGGCACTATCTTTCTCGACGAGATCGGAAATGTGCCGATGCGGCAACAGTCAAAGCTCTTACGCGTGTTGGAGTCTGGAGAGATCGAACGCGTGGGATCGTCTCGCTCCAAACATGTCGATGTTCGCCTCATTTCAGCGACCAACTCGGATCTTCAGGCTGCTTGCAAGGACGGAACTTTTCGCGAGGATTTGTTATTTCGGCTAAACACGGTCGAAATCCACTTGCCGTCTTTGCGGGAGAGACGCGAAGATATCACCGTTCTTGCTCTTCACTTTTTGTCGCACTATTCTTCACGCTATCGCCGCGCTGTTCGGGGATTCGATCCATCAGCGTTGCATTCGTTGATGCAGTATTCCTGGCCGGGAAATGTCCGGGAGTTGGAACACACACTCGAACGGGCGGTGCTCATGTGCCGCGGCGAGCAGATCCAGCCAGCCGACCTCGGCTTAGGTTTGCAACGCCCACTGGCCCAGAATCTCGAAGAACTCAGCCTGGAATCAGTAGAGAGTATTCTAATCCGCAAAGCGCTGCAGCGCTTTCAGGGCAATGTGAGCCAGGCTGCGGAAGCATTGGGCCTGAGCCGCGGAGCCCTGTACCGGCGGATGGAAAAGTATGGGCTCTAGCCCAAATAAAACTGGGAATTCCAAGCGCAAAAAGAAACGTCGCGCACCCTTTGAGCGTCGAATTATTCGTTCATCCCTGTGGCTCGCTGCGCCTGGCCTGCTACTAAGCGGGATCTTGATCTGGCTTCAGCCCTGGAGCGTCGAATCGAAGCTGGGATTGCTTTTCGTAGAGCTGCTGATCTGTTTTGCGATCGTGGGGATGCTTCATGATCAGATTATCCGCCCGCTGCAGACCTTGGCTAACGTAGTTGGTGCTCTGCGAGAAGAAGACTATTCCTTCCGCGCCCGAATGGCGGTTCCCGATGATGCGCTCGGAGAGCTCTCTCTGGAAGTCAACATGTTGGCCGACCTCCTGGGAGAACATCGGACCGGCGCGATCGAAGCAACTGCTCTATTACAGCGCGTCGTAGAAGAAGTAGACGTTCCACTTTTTGCCTTCGATCCTAACCAGGTTTTGCGTCTCGTGAACTCAGCGGGTGAACGAATTCTTCAACAGGCTTCGCCAAGATTGCTTGGGAAGACGGCCACTGAACTAGGCCTCACGACTTGTCTTTCCGCGGAGAATGCGTCTGTCATCCCCATGCGCTTTAACACCGAAGCGCGATGGTTCTTGCGGAGAAGTTCATTTCGGCAACGCGGCGTGCCCCATACTCTTGTTGTGCTCTCCGATGTAAGCCGCGCTCTGAGGGAAGAGGAGCGCGGCGCCTGGCAGCGATTGATCCGCGTGATGGGACACGAATTGAACAATTCGCTCGCACCGATTAAATCCATTGCGGGCAGCCTGAAGGCACGCCTTAGCGGAACCCCGTTGCCCGCTGCCGAACGTCAAGATTTTGAGCGCGGACTGGAGATCATCGAAACGCGTGCGGCGTCGCTTAACCGCTTCTTGCAAGCGTACCGGCAGTTGGCTCAAATGCCACCCCCGGTCCTTAAGAGATCGACGCTCTCCCTATTAGTGACCCGCGTCGCCGGATTGGAAACACGGCTTGCAGTCACGGTGGTCCCCGGGCCTGAGGTTTCAGTGATGGCCGATCCGGACCAAATCGAACAAATGCTCATCAATCTTGTGCGCAACGCTACCGAAGCTGCGCTGGAAGCCACTTCGCCCGAAAAAGGTCAGAACGGGGATCGGCCGGGTTCAGCCCTAGCTAAAGATCCGCAAGTCACAATTAACTGGAAACTGGTCGAAAATGACGTGGTTTTGACGATTGCCGACAACGGTCCAGGATTGGCCAATCCGAGCAACGCTTTTGTGCCCTTTTATACGACAAAACCCTCCGGCAGCGGGATCGGGCTGGTCCTCTCCCGTCAAATCGCTGAAGCCCACGGAGGCTCGGTCGAACTGACAAACCGGCCTCAGCAACCCGGTTGTGTGGTCAAAGTGACACTTCGCCATTCGCATGCCCAGTAAAGTTGGCATTATTCTTCCGAACCCGCGGCTCGATTCGAGCATTACATCCTTCCCAGGACCCACCTACAGCACTATTTTCTATGTCCTAGGGTTAAACCATTACCCCGCCTCACCTCGTCGTAGGGGCATCGTTAAACCCTTTTGGCACAATGTTTTCCCTAAGTGTGAAAAAAGATTCAGTCTTGACAATTTTTCAGCTTGGAGTAATCTTACCTCAGTTGCAGTATCGAATTGGAGAAACTATATGCGCCGTCGCCTAACGAATCTCGTCATCACTTCTTCTTTGCTAGCTCTCGCGTTTGCCGTTTCGGCAACGTCGGCAAAGGCTGACAATTTATCGATTTTAATTTCTGGTCCCGGTGGAACCCTGACTTGCGCTGATGGAAACGCGGCCTGCGACACGAACCCTTTGCCGGGTGTTGTAACTGCCACCTTTACCTTCGGGTCAGTTACAGTAGCCGTTACCAACACCGGATCCGGTACGCCAGCGCTGGCTCCGCTAAACTTAGACCTGTCGTATAACCTTACCGCTAACTCTTCGAACGCCGGAGGAATGTATTTGGTGGAAGTCGGAGAGAATAACCTTACGGCCTCGGGCGTATCGTTCAGCGGCCTTATCAACGGTAATCAGAATGCCGGTGACACAACGGCTTTTTCTGCCTTCTACGATACAGGTAACACGCTGTTCACCAACACGTCATCGTTGTGCACCGCGGGGCCGGCATCGGGAATTGTAGTGAATCTGGCGTGCTCGGCAGGACCTGTCACTGCTACGAATTTCTCGTTGACCGAAGGCGTGACGTTGACGGTCCCAGCTGGCAGCACCAATGCCTCGGGCGATGTGAAGCTGACACCTGTGCCCGATGCTTCAGGTTTCTCGACTCTGGCTATGGGCGGATTGTTCTTACTCGGCGCCATCAAGAGAAAGTTCAATTCCTAGTAATCAGGCGAAGCGCATATAAGTTAAGCCGCCCTCGGGGCGGCTTTTTTTGTTGCTCGGTACGATTACGGAATCGTCGAATGGTGTCATAATGGGGCGACCTTTCTATTTTTGCCATTTCGATTGGATGCAATGTCCATTCTTCTTGCATCCAAGGTAGCCATATGCTGATCCGCCTGGGTTTTGATATTCAGTTCGATATTCCTTCTCCAGTTCCGATGGTTGCCCTGTTCCATGTGCACCCCACACGGCGCGCCGACCTGCGAGAACCGGATGAACCGCGAATCACCCCAGCCGTACCGATCGAAGAATATGAGGACTCGTTCGGAAATATCTGTACCCGCTTTGTAGCTCCTGCCGGAAAGCTTCGGTTGTACAACTCGACATTGATTGAAGACTCAGGCGAACCAGACCCCGTGAGTCCCGGAGCGCGCCAGGTACCTGTGGCAGATTTGCCTCCGGATACGCTTCGGTATCTTCTCGCGTCAAGATATTGCGAAGTTGACCGCCTGCTGGACGTTGCGTGTAATCTCTTCGGGTCAACCCCTCCGGGATGGGCGCGAGTCCAAGCAGTGTGTGATTGGGTACAGGCGAACGTTACATTCGGGTATCCCTTCGCGAACCCAACAAAAACGGCTTTGGATGTCTATGCAGATCGCAAGGGCGTCTGCCGCGACTTTCAACATCTTGCAATCACATTTTGCCGTTGCTTGAACATTCCTGCCCGGTACGCGACCGGATATCTGGGAGATATCCGCGTTCCTCTCGTTCCGCCCATGGATTTCAGCGCGTGGTTTGAGGTTTATCTAGAAGACCGCTGGTGGACTTTCGACGCCCGAAACAATAAGCCGCGAATCGGACGAGTGCTGATGGCCACAGGTCGCGATGCGGCGGACGTTGCGATTACAACTTCATTCGGAAGTTCGTGGTTGACCAGCTTCACGGTGGTGAGCGATGAAGTGATCGCCGAAGAGGTTGCCAGGAAACCGGCGAGCTTACCAGCCGACGACGTAATCGAAAAAATCGGCGCATAGATTCAGTGCAACGTCTCACCGCCGCCTCTTCACAGTTACTGCCGCGTCCAGTCGCGCTGCGAGCTTATCGAAGGCTGGTGTGGGCCCGTTCCATTTCAACTGATCAACGTCATCGAATAGCGCGATGTCGGTCCGGAGCCTGGCGAGCGTTCGAAACAGCAAAGCTTGCTCCCGCTCTCGAACAAGCGTAGACGCGAGACTGCTCGCGTTCGCGGCGTTCACACGCCACTCGCGACTGTCCGCAGGAATCGATTCGAGATGGACAAATTTGGCCAGGACTGCCGCCGAGGATTTCGCACCCCAGCCCGGCAAACCGGGATAGCCATCGGCCGAGTCCCCAACGAGTGCTAAGTAGTCGGGAATCGACTCCGGCGAGACACCGAACTTCTCCCTGATTCCGGTCTCGTCATAGGTGACGCGGGTCCGGCGGTTCAATTGAACAATGCGCGTACCGTGCACACATTGTGCGAGGTCCTTGTCCGGAGTGCAGATGACTACCCGCTCGACACGCGCATCGCGAGCAGCCGTCACTGCCCCCGCCGCAAGCGCGTCGTCCGCCTCGAACTCCACCATTGGCCAGACTACGACGCCAGCCGATGAAAGAACTTCTTCCAGCAGTGTGAACTGAGACAGCAGGTCGGGTTCGATCCCTTCGCTGGTTTTATATCCCTGCCAGAGTCCGTTGCGAAATGACTCGATGACGTGATCGGTCGCCACCGCAACATGCGTGGCCCCTCCTTTAATCATTCCCAGAATCGAGGCCAGCACGCCTCGCACCGCACCCACTTCGCGCCCGTCGGAATCCTTTGCCGGCGGCACCGCGTAGTAGTGCCGGAACAGCTCATATGTCCCGTCAACTAAATAGACTTCCAAGGAGCGGCTCCTTCAATTAGGACTCAATCGGCTCCATATCAACACCCACTTTAAGCGTATGAGATCCGCCACCTAGAATCAGACCGCGCAGGGGACTTACGTCTCCGTAGTCGCGGCCCCAGGCCAGCGTCACATGGCCGTCCGACGGGACAACGTTATTAGTGGGATCCATATCAAGCCAGCCGATTCCTGGGCAAAAAGCAGATACCCAGGCGTGAGATACATCCGCGCCGATAAGCCTCGGCTGCCCGGGCGGCGGATAAGTTCGAAGATATCCGCTAACGTAACGCGCCGCGAGATTGAGCGAACGCAGGCAGGCGATTTGCAAATGTGCGAAATCCTGGCAGACACCCCGCCGTTTCTTAAAAACCTCTTCGGTGGGAGTCCGCACATTCGTGGCTTTTGAATCGAAACGAAAGTCTGTGTGGATGCGGGCGGTCAGGTCTAAAAGCGCCTCCGTCATCGATCGCCCCGGAGTGAACGACTGTAGCGCATAAGCAGCAAACTCTGCCTGCATCCGGATACGCGGCGACTCAAATGCAAATTGGAAGGCTTCGAGACCGGCGGGGCTATCATCTTTCGGAAGCGATTTGGCGACCTCTTCCCAAGAGAGCGAGTCTTTCAGCGGCGGAGCGCCATTGCCCTTAATTGTCACCTCGCTCCGTGCCTCAACCACTAACTCGCGATGCGGCTCCTGCACGGTGAAAAAGCACAGCCGGTTTCCGAAAAAGTCCACGCGCTCGGTACGAGTCGCTGGGCGCGGTTGAATGCGCAATTCGCTCCGTGCCGACTGGTGGTGGGGCAGAGACAAAGACCGCGGCGACAGGCACGCGACGTGATTTCCCACCGAGACCGGATTCTTGTATTTATAAGTAGTTCGGTGAACGATTTTATAAATCATCGATTCATGATCACTGGCCGATACTTATCGGCAACGTGCGAGCGTGACTGAAGTAGCGACTGGATAAGTTATTCGACCATGAAGGCAGCAATCGTTCCAACTCTCTGAGGAAATTCTCCAGCCGCAACAATCCGCTGGTACCATTAGACGACGCATTCGACGCCGCAGCCGCCCCCGGCAAGGGATACTTCAGCTCCCGCAAATCGAATCCGCGTAGCAATTTCAGCGCCTCCCGCATGGCGCGCAAGTCATCTGGTAAGTGCCGGGGAAGTTTTTGGTACAGGTCTGCGAGATGGCTCAATTGAAAGTCCAAAGACCGGGGATTCGTTTCGTCCGCCATCAGCACATCCAGCACAGCCAAGGGCTGAAGGGTTGTGTAGTATCGCGCCCGATAGGTCATAGAGCTGTCCGCGACCTCAAGCAAACACTCCAAGAGAGACCAGTCCTGCTCGGCAAGTGGCGTAGTGATCTCACGCAATTGTCGGGTCAAATAGATCGCACGCTCGAGACGCCGTCCTATGGTCATGAACAACCACCCCAGTCCGCGGTTGATGTTTTCGCGCTCCAAACCTGAAAATGCGGAAAGCAACTCAAGGCAATCGGTCAGGATTGCCGGATATTCAAGAAATTGAACGCCGCGCTCAATTCGCGTGGATTCTCGTAACCTGCCAATGAGAGACATCATATCGACCGAGAGCCGCTCGCGCACATTGTCGCCAATCCGATAGACCTCGGCGAGAGTGTGGGCCAGACTGTCGGGGCGCTTGCCATCGACTAACAGGGATGTCATCTCCTGTTCCAGTTCAAGCGTCGTCGGCTGCCTGGGCTTAGGCTTTGGCAACTTGCTGTATCGCGACTCGAGGCACCGGTGAAGCCGGATAAGGCACGCCAGTTCCGCGTCCTCGGCGCGTCGCACCCGAGGAATCATTGTGCGCAGGATGCGGGCAAGGTTTTGGGCCCGCTCCGCATATCGGCCCAGCCAGAAAACATTGTCGGCTACACTGCTGGGCACAACCCGCGAGACCCGGCGTAACTCCACGGGTTCATTTCGCGGGCGCAGCATACTGAACGTATCGATCGGACCATCCCAAAGGACCCATGCGTCTTTGCTGTGGCCGCCCCGTTGCATCGAGACGACAGATCCCTCCGCTTCCGCAACTCGCACCAATCCGCCGGGAATCGCGATCCAACCGCTGCCTGTATTCAGCACGTAGGTGCGCAACACAACACTGCGTGAATTCAGGCGGCCCTGGTCCCACACTGGCGCTGTCGATAAAGCGACCTGCTCCTGCGCTACATACTCGTGCGGACGAGCCTTCATCTTCTCTGCGAACTTTCCCTTCTCCGCGTGCGGGAGTTCGGCCCCGAAGACTGGCTCCATATTGCGCGATGGAAATGCCGGCTTCACGACCACGGAATCGAGATGGCCGAGCACCCAATCAAGCGCGTATTGCTCTCCGCACCACCAGGTGGCGACCGATGGAAGTTTGAGCTTTTCACCCAGCAAGTGAGTTGAGAGCCCGGGAAGAAACGGCATTATCGCTGCGGTCTCAATTAGACCGCTCCCCAGCGCGTTGGCGACCTTCACGTTTCCAGCAACGATAGCGTCTACGAGGCCGGGCACGCCTAAGAGCGAATCGGACCGCAGTTCCAGAGGGTCGCAAAAACTATCGTCCACCCGACGTAAAATCACATCGACTCTCTCCAGTCCGTCGACGGTCTTCAGGTGCAAGCGGCGGTTGCGAACGGTTAAGTCCGAGCCTTGGACCAGTGTGAATCCCAGGTATCGCGCGATATAGGAGTGTTCGAAGTATGTCTCGTTGTACGGACCCGGCGTTAGTAATACGATGCGTGGATTCTCACGCTGCGTGAGATTGGTCAGCGCCTCGCGTTGGGCGCGGAAAAATGGAGCTAGACGCAATACATTCGAGGTACGAAAGAGGTCTGGCAGCACATCCGAGACAATCGTTCGGTTCTCGAGCGCGTAGCCGCTGCCCGAAGGCGCCTGCGCGCGATCAGCCAGCACCCACCACTGTCCGTCCGGCGAACGCGCGAGATCGACCGCAAGCATGTGAAGATAACTGTGCGCCGGGACCGGTACTCCGACAAGCGGCCTGAGGAATGCGGGATTACCGTACAAAAGCGCAGCGGGAAAATGCCCGTGCGCCACTAACGCCTGCGCACCGTAAAGATCTTCGAGTAGAAGACTCAACAACTGCGCGCGCTGAATAATGCCGGCTTCAATGTATCGCCACTCATCCGCTGAAATCAGGAGCGGAACGATGTCAATTTTCCAGGCCCGGTTTGCCCCGAGCGCATCGCTGTAGATGTTGTAGGTGATCCCGTTTTCGCGTATTAGGCGCTCTGCGCGGTCCCAACGTCGTCCCAATTCTTCGGGACCGATCGCTCGAAGCGACTCCATCAGGTGGGCCCAGTGCGGCCGCGGAGTCACGCCAGTCGGCAGACAGCTCGTCATACGCAGCTCCATAACGGAGCGGAGGCTGATATAGATCAAGGGTCATGGCGCGATCCCACGCGTCCCTACGTGGGCTTCTTGTCCTCGGAGGGGGAATCGCAGATCGAGAGTCATAGGAAACATTGGACTGATGAATTCCTCGGGGACAGCCACAGCTCCGGGCGAAGGCTCGGATTCTTGAAAGCGCTCCAGACGCCGTTGTTCCGCTTCGGTTGCGTTCAGTGGCCGGGTTGTGTACAAGCGACCATCAGGCGAGCCAGTATGGTAAGTACATCGACCGACCGAACGATGTTTCCAATGATCGATTATGTCGAAGATAAGAGGTGAGTGCACGGGGATTGTCGGGTGTAACGCCGCTGACAACCTCCGGGCACGATATCGCACGGCCGCCACCGCCTCTCCGAGCGGGCCTTTTGATTGAAGCGGTACTTTGCGGCCGTTGCACGTAAGCATGTACCGAGATTCTTCCGTGATCCCAGACAGTTTCACTTGTATCCGCTCGAGCGATGAGTCGACGGTGCGAACCGTTCGCCCCGAATTAGTTTCTTCGGCAAGTACATTCCAAGGCTCTAGTGCATGACGCAATTCGAGTTCCACGCCCTCGGCAACAATCGATCCAATCTTCGGAAAGCGAAACTCGAAATGCGAAGCAAACCACTTCTCTTCGACGGCGTAGCCGGACTGCTGCAACTCGGTCAGGACTTCAGAAAAGTCACGCTTCACAAAGTTGGGCAGCAAAAATCGGTCGTGGAGCGCTGTTCCCCAACGGACCAGGCCGCTTTCATATGGCCGTTTCCAAAACATGCAAACTAATGCCCGGACCAATAGCATTTCTAACAAAGCCATTCTGACATGGGGAACCATTTCGAAGGCGCGCAATTCCAGCAAACCGAGCCGCAAACCTAAACCTTCTGGAGGATAAAGCTTGTCGATACAGAATTCGGCGCGATGCGAATTTCCCGTGACATCGACCAGCAAGTTTCGGAACAATCCATCCACCACATCCGGGGGGCAGGCGCTTGAGGGCAAATTTCCGAACGCGACCTCCAGTTCGTACAAAGCATCCATGCGCGCCTCGTCAACACGTGGAGACTGACTCGTGGGCCCGACATACATTCCGGAAAAAAGATACGAAAGCGATGGATGGTTCTGCCAGAACGCCACCATGCTTCGCAAAAGATCCGGGCGGCGCAAGATGGGACTATCCAACACGGTCGCACCACCGATCACAATATGGTTCCCGCCGCCGGTGGCGAGATGAGTTCCATCGTATCCAAATTTTTCGGCGGTCAACCTATTCGTGCGTGCCTCCTCGAAAAGCAGTGTATTGATGTTCTCCAGTTCGTCCCAATTACTTGCGGGCGGCAAGTTTACTTCTAGGACGCCGGGATCGGGAGTGACACTGAACGATCGAAGCCGCGGATCAGAAGGCGGCGGGTAGCCCTCCAGCCAGACGGGTTTACGCAGATGCTGGCACGTATCCTCAACGGCGGCGAGAAGATCGAGATGGTCCGCTAACTTGGGCGCATAGGGCAAAAACACGTGCAGGCGGCCTTCGCGAGTCTGAACACACAGCGATGGGCGGATCAACTCCTTGGCTGTTTCGGCCGTACTCGAAAGAGGTGGCAGAGGGTCAGCCAGAGGGATTTTCTGAAACAGATCCATACGCCGCGCTGGGCGCAATGGGAGCTTTGTCCGATCAGCAAAGGGCGCTGCTTCGTATTCATATTCCAGTTCGTCGGGTGCAACCCATGGCATTGACTCAGTCGGGATGCGGTAGCCGATCGGAGAGTCTCCCGGTGAAAGGAACAGACGTTCCGGGCGAGGAAACCACAACTGGCTTGACCAGTACAACAGTGCGTCCGCTTGCCGTCGGCGAATCGGCATTACGTATCCGGTGGCCTCCGCGGAGTCGGCGTCATAGGCTGGCAGCACATTTTCGACGCTCACCTGAAGACGACGGGTAAGTGCTTCCATAAAATTTAGGGCATCGGCCAATCCGAAGTTGTGTTTCTCGTCTTCGCGAGCGATGAGATCAATGTTCTCCCAGACAGGAACGCCGTCGAGGCGCCAAGCACAGCTCAGGGCCCACCGAGGCAGGGGTTCGCCGGGGTACCACTTGCCTTGTCCATAATGAAGCAGTCCGCCCGGAGCCATTCTGTCGCGAAGACAGCGTATCAGGGCCAGGCCGCGGGTTTGTTTCATGGGCCCCAAAGCATCGATATTCCATTGCGCACTCTCTGTCTCGTCGATGCCAACGAACGTCGGCTCGCCGCCCATGGTCAGACGCACACTCTGCGAGTCCATGTCGGCGTCAACCGTATGAGCAACGCGTTGGACATGCGCCCAATCCTCGTCGGTCAAAGGCTTTCCGGATCGTTGTGCACCATTCAAGCGGCGAACAGAGATTGAGTAGGAGAAATCCACGTTGGCCGGCTCGACTGTTCCCGCAATCGCACCGGCGCTCGAAGCGTTCGGAGTACAAACGAGCGGTATATGGCCCTCGCCGGCGAAGAGGCCTGAAGTCGGATCCATTCCAATCCAACCTGCACCCGGCAGAAAGGTTTCCGCCCACGCATGAAAGTCCGCCGAGTCGGTCTGCGGACTGCTCCGAGCCTCTTCCGACATCTGAATCAGATATCCAGAGACGAAGCGTGCCGCGATTCCTAAATGCCGGAGAATCTGGACCAGCAGCCATGCCGAATCACGGCACGACCCAGACCGCTTCTCAAGAGTCTGCTCGCAAGTCTGGACGCCGGGGTCCAGCCGCGTCACGTAGTTAATTTCGTCTCGCACCCGATGGTTTAATTCGACTAAGAAGCTGATGGTTCCGCGCTTCTCCTTCGAAACGGTCTTCAGAAAAGTCTGTAGTAAAGTACCAGCTGGATCGACAGAGAGATAGGGCACGAGATCTTTCGCCAGCTCCGGCTCGTACTTGAACGGATAGTCTTTAACGGACGGCTCTAGGACGAAGCCGAACGGATTGAAGGGCAAGAGTTCCGCCACGAGGTCCACCGCAACTACAAACTCTTTGGTCTTATTGGAAAAGAGAACGCGTGCCAGACAATTATTGAAGGGATCGAGTTGCCAGTTAAGAAGATGCTCGGCGGGAATGACTTCAAGAGAGTAACTGAGAATAGGCGTTCGACAATGCGGCGCAGGACGCAACTGGATAACCTGCGGACCAAGCGATACCGCCTTGTCGTAGCGGTATTGCGTCCTGTGATTCAGTGCGACCTTTATGCCCATTCACCCTCATGAGACCAGCACGCCCGGCTCGTGGCTTGCTTTTCATTAATCCCGCAAGCCATGGCGGAAACCCACTGCTGTAAAGCTACCTTAACCAAGGCTCTCGTGGAGCGCAATATTTCGAATCGCTGCAATACGTTCTGTGTTGTGAGTTATTGAGGCGAGGACATCATTAATGCAGGCTGAGAAGTTAAGAGAGAAGCGGACTGTGTGTTCAGATAAACAGTCGTGTTTGGATGCGTTTTCAAGATCGATGCGGGGGCGAGAGGACTGACTTCGCCTTCAAAACACTCTTTTACCGCTTTTGCTTTTCGCAAGTCTGGCGCGATGCAAATGATTTCCTTCGCTTTCATAATTTGCCGCATGCTCATCGAAATGGCTTCGCGAGGCACATCCTCGAGAGCCGGAAACCACCCCTCGCGAAACTGCTGTTGCCGGTTTGCTTCATCCAGTTTGACGACAATGTAAGGCTCTTCCGTGTCGAAATCCGCGGGTGGATCGTTAAATGCGAGGTGGCCGTTTTCACCGAGACCCACAAATGCAATATCAATAGGGCCGGAACGCAACGCGTCGCGGGTCTGGCGTATTACTTCCGCGGGATTATGTTCTCCGTCCAGTAAATGATAGTGCTTGAGCCCCACCTTATTAATCAGGCGTTCGCGCAGATACTTTCGAAAGCTCGCTGGATGCGACTCTGGTAAACCGATGTACTCGTCGAGATGAAACATTTCGACCCGGTCCCAGTCAATGCCGGGCCAAGCGGTAAGCGCGTCTAGAAATTCGAATTGAGAAGAGCCGGTTGCAGCCACTATTCGAGCTTTGCCCCGGGCGTTGATCGCCCGAAGAATGGCATTCGCCGCCTGCTCAGCTGCGGCCCTTCCTAACGACACGTTATCTTCGAATATTTTAATAATCATCTCGACGATACCGAAAAATTCCCAATCATGAATGAAAAGAAAATCAGTAATCCAATGCTATATAGTAGAGCGAAGACGAACGTCAAGCAGAAAAATTGCTAGTCTCTATGGCTGGTGCAAGAAATGTCGTCGAATACGAGAGGTAGGCATACCTCTATAGCATCATGCCATACTGATGCGTCGTTATAGGGCTTGCAAAGAATTAAGCCTTCTGCTATATAGCATTCTGATTCTTGCATTCGAGATCGCGGAGTCTTCATGACTGGAAACGGCACCGTGGAAAACGGCCAGAGCGGGACGCCGGCCTACAAGAGAATCCAGAGTGCAATTCTAAATCGCATCGAGACCGGCAAGTTAAAGCCGGGCGACACTGTAGAGTCTGAGCGCGAATTAGCCAAGATTCACACCGTCAGTCTTATGACGGCCCGTCACGCTCTGGTTGCATTGGAGAGAGAAGGACGAGTGCAGCGCCGCCGGGGGGCCGGCACCTTTGTCGCTCCTCCCATGATTCACTTCAATAAACTGACCAGCTTTACTGAATTGATGACGGGACGAAGTCTGAAGTCCTTTTCGAAAGTGCTTTCCTTCGGCACAGTGAACAACGAACCAGATGTCAATGCTCGATTGGCATTGGCTGCCGGGGCACGGCTTATCAAGATAGAACGTCTTCGTATGGGAGCGGATGATCCATTTGCCTTGGAGACCTGTTACTTGTCCGCGGCTGATGTTCCCGGCCTCAGTCGGAGCGCGTTGGCCAGCGGTTCATTGTTTTCGATTCTGCAGTATGATTACGGCGTTCAACTCTCATATGCGGATGAGGAAGTCGACGCTACGGCGTCGGATTCCAAGACATCGCAACTCTTGGGGATTCAACGAGGCTTGCCCCTTCTGCGAATTCGTCAGGTGATCTATTCGACGAAGGCTAAAGCTACTATGTACGTTTTAGGACTTTACCGTTCGGATCGGCACACGCTGCTGATTCGCAGATTTCGCTAGCATTGACAGCCTTGCTATAGATGGAGACAGATGCCTCTCACTTCGACTGATTGGATCGTCATTGTCGGCTACCTTCTGATTAATCTACTAATCAGCATCTACTATCGCCGGCGCGCCAGCGGAAATACTGAAGAGTTTTTCATTTCCGGTCGCGATGTCTCATGGTGGCTCGCGGGTACATCGATGGTGGCGACCACGTTCGCCGCCGATACTCCATTACTAGTTTGCGGGCTTGTCGCCAAGTCCGGGATCGCTGGTAATTGGATATGGTGGGGATTCTGTGTCGGCGGAATGATGACTGTGTTTTTCTTCGCGCGATATTGGCGCCGCGCCGAAATACTCACCGACGTTCAGTTTGTTGAAATCCGCTACGGAGGGAAGGCGGCAGCATTTCTCCGAGGGTTCAAAGCCGTCTATCTCGGCTTGTTCATGAACTGCTTCATCCTGGGTTGGGTGACGCAGGCAATGATCAACATCATCACCGTATTGTTGGGTCCCGCGATCGCCGAAGGCCGCGTAGTACAGCTAACGTTGGGCGGACATACTTTTCAATACACGCTCGGCAGTCCGCACACTACGTCCCTGCTGCTTTGCATATTTGTGATCATTCCCTTTACCGGCATTTATACATTCATCGGCGGATTGTGGGGAGTGCTGGTTACCGATTTGTTCCAGTTCGTATTGAAGATGACAATGATCATCGTGTTGGCCTGGGTCGCGGTAGCCAAGATTGGCGGGATGCAAGCGCTGCAAGCTCACTTGCGTGTCATCGAAAACAATGTGCAGCAGACCGGCGTGAAAACTGGGAATCCCGTCGCGTTTTTACCGGACTTCCATTTGGGGCTGACGACCGACGCACTGTGGACGCTGCCGTTGCTGACTTTCTTCGTCTACTTATGTATGCAGTGGTGGCTGGCATGGTATCCGGGAGCAGAGCCCGGCGGCGGCGGATACGTTGCCCAGCGCATGTTTAGTGCTCGAGACGAAAAGAATTCTCTGGGCGCAACCTTGTGGTTCAACATTGCCCACTATGCGTTACGCCCGTGGCCCTGGATTGTTACTGCGTTGGTTGCCATCGTGGTCTATTCCCCGAATGGCGGAATTCATCCCAGCGCCGCGTTCGCGGCGAATCCAGAGCAGGGATATGTAATGGTCTTGCGCGATTACCTTCCTCCAGCGCTTCGGGGACTGATGGTCGCCGCGTTTCTCGCGGCATTCATGTCAACCGTAGGTACTCAACTGAACTGGGGTTGTTCCTATTTGGTTAACGATCTTTACAAGCGCTTCATTGTGCGAAATTCCACGGAACACCACTACGTTTTCGTCAGCAAGCTTTTTACGGTCTTACTGGTTCTGGTCAGCGGATATACAGCTCTGCAATTGACGTCCATCAAACAAGGTTGGGATTTAGTGCTGAATGTCGGGTTCGGCACCGGTGCGGTCTACATCTTGCGATGGTATTGGTGGCGTATCAATGCCTGGAGTGAGATATCCGCGATGGTTGCAGCAGCGGCGGTGACAATCGGATTGCACGGGGTCGCATTCAGCGGAAACAGCGCGACAGTTTACGCAAAATCTGCGCTTATCACTGGAGGAATTGCCACCGTAGTCTGGTTGATTGCGACTTTCATAACTCCGCCCGAAAACGAGCAGACGCTGGTTGCGTTTTACAAGCGGGTCCATCCGACGGTTTACGGATGGAAGAGAATTGCGAGACTGGTTCCGGAATTGTCTGAGATTCGCGATCTTGGCGGCAATTGTTTTGATTGGCTAATGGGTGTAATTCTGGTCTACGGATGCCTATTCGGAATCGGAAAACTTGTATTTCAGCAGTGGGTCACAGGAATAGCGCTGTTGCTTGTTGCTGGAATAGCGGGCAACCTCATCTTCTGGGATCTCTCACGACGGGGATGGTCGGCGCTGTCAGGATCAAATGCAGCACTGGATCCTAGCATTCGCGCCGGTGCAAGCCTCGACAACATCCATCAATGAAACAAGACGGGTTCCCGAAGCCGTCGGGGCGGTATGTCCGCTCGTCGCGGAAGAAATCGACGCTGAGACTAATCAATCCCAAAAAAGATGCAGCCGCAACGCCAAGCGGGCCTGCATCTCAATACGCTCAAAAAGAGAAATACTTAAACTCTGCAGGCGCCTTTACCAAGCCGGTGTCAAACGTCAGCACGACTCTGGTACAGCCCTTGGAATGTGGCAGGGTGTTCCAAAAGAAAAAGTACTCCGTGAGATTTGCCTCTCCTTGTCCTCCGTGCCCGAAGTTGAACAACTTGCTTACAGAGATGGGAGTCGGGTTCGGCAGGACGGGAGAACCATTTGGACAGGCGACCTGAATTGATGACGGATACACCCAAGGAGCAACACAACCGGTTCCGGCTGCATTGTTGCAAACGGTTAAGTTCGGAACGTCATAGTCAAAGGAAAGCGGCACCGGCCATCCCGCAATGATGGGATTGAGACGGGTATCTGACACTGGCCACTCAAATCCCTCGAAAGACACTAGGCTCGCGACCACCGGGGCTCCTGGAGTAAGTGCCGCAACAAAGCATGAGATCCCACTACCTCCACCCGAGTGGGTGGTGTCTTGAGAGTAGAAGTCGAAAATATTCTTGTCAAAGAGGCTGGTCGGGCAACTTTGCCCACTCGCTTTCAGGAACGCAGGGCCTCCCAGCCCCGGAAAGCCCGGTGGAAAACTGTAGTGCGTGGTCGCGGTGTAGAGGAATTGCTCGCAGTCCGCCCCCGCGCAAGTCAAGTGGAATTCAGCGCATTCGGGGTTTCCAGTTTCGCTGAAATCACCGTAAGGAGAGCAGCCAAACGTAGGAAACACAAGGCCCGGATTAAAAGTGTTGGACGCGTTGGAGCCAGGATTGGTCGCAAGTTCAAGTACAGGAGTAGGAAGGAGGGTAAGCTGCTCGCCCCCCATATTGTCGATCCCAGCGAGCTCGAAATCGTCAGTGCCGAGCGGGAATATGGCCGTCCCGCCTGCGGTCAGAGTTTGCGTCTGCGGGGCGTTGAATCCGCCGCAGTTGCTGCTGTCGGAATTATTGGGGTTCTCAGCGTTGGGGTTGCCCAAGGCTAATGTCACCGACGCGCCTACAGCGAGGCCGGTGGTCCAGCTGTCAACAGCCACTCCACCAGGCGCGCAGAACTGTCCGCCCGCTATGGGAGAGTTGCCAGTGAGGGTGATCGTGCCCGTGAAGCTTGATGTGCCGTTGTTTGTAACTGTGAGAAATCCTGTGTCAGGATTGGCACAAATCGTACCGCTCGTGTTGCAGCCGCCGGTCTGGTAGAAAGTGGCTACGTCAAATTTGTATCCCGCACCCGCGAACTCGAAGGCTCCATGCGCTTGGGTAGTCTCGTAGGGATCTCCGTTATCGCAACCAGTCGGGGATCCTCCCTGCAGGACATACGCGTCAGTTACAAGGCTCCCATCGCATGGGCTGGGTTGGACAAAGCCAGAGTGAATCTGGCTGTCGTATACGGCGAGGTGCAAAGGCCCACCGCTCTGTTGGATTGTCAGCAGAGCGCCGCTTTGCAGACTTTGCGCGACGCCAATTGCAGGAGTGAATACACTAAGTATGACCGCGGCAGCCAGAGTAGGAAACTTCATGACAAGGTACTGCCTTTCGCTCTTAAAGATATGGAACAGGTTGGGATCGGTGCCTTACTGCGGCACTCCGACGGGGAGGGCGGTGATGCGCACATCCGAGTGTTAACACCACCGGTTGCCGCACTAAGCAGCCGATCCATATAGTCCGGCATAGAACCTAACATGTCAACACAATTCATCCTCTGGGTAGTGGGCTACTTTGGTTTTTTGGCCCATGAAAGCAGAATAAACGCACCACAGTACGATAAGAGCACGATTGCTCCAGATATGCTAAGCGAAATCGTTGAGACGGGCGGAACTTTGCGAGTGAAAATGCATTGAAATATGGCCGCCGAACCTTGAAGGGACAAAAGTAAAACCCCGATTCCGCTCACTATTTCCAATGGACGATTCATTTACGCCGCTCTTTCTGCCCTCCGCTGCTCGTAGGCTTCCCAGAGGGCAACCAAGTCTGCCACATCCCACAGCCGATCTGTGACGCCAGCGGCCATCGCTGGACTCATGCGAAGTGTACGATGAATTTTGATGAAGTTGTAGGCGAAATAATTTAGAGCTGTAGCAGCCGCATGATTCCGTAGCTTGCGAGAAAAGCCGTTTGATAGGCGAGTGTAACGGCGCATCGTGGTGCGTACTGTCCAGTTCTGGCGCTCTACGAAGGACGTGGAAACGTGCTTTGGATCAGGATTGCCGCTCACCGCTTTCATGTCACAGCCGATGCAGGTTGCAGGAGAATATCGCGTTTCGTTTTCAGTCGGCGCACCGTAAATTTTGTGAAGTTGCGCATAGTCGCATTCGCTACCGAAGGCGTCCTCAATAACGTTAAGATAGGTCTTCAGGGCATCGGTTGTTATCTGGACTTTTCCTTTGACCCGCGATGCAACGTCCTCAACAAAATCTTTAGCGGTCGCCAAATCGCGCTGTCCTAGCCGCCACGATGGGACTAGCTTACTATCCGCATCAACGCATACCCAGAGCCAAACGTCGCCTGCGTCAGGATTCATGCGAGCAATGTCTTCCGTGCGATTCTTCTCTTTGCAATAAATCCAAGACCACATTTCGTCCATTTGCAGGCGGCGGCATTTCAAGTTGCGGAAGATCGCATCCTGATATTCGGCGCAAACGTCGCCAGCTTCCAACAGGACGCGCATGACGGTTTTCTTCGCCACACCAGTTAGGCGAACCGTGGCGCGAATCGAGCAGCCCTCTATAAGACAGCCGATTACTTGGGCGCGGGTTTGAGATTTAAGGCGGTTCATAATGTGGTAATACTACTAAACCGCTTTAGCATTGTCAATGTAAAACCATTGTCTGCTATAAAAAGTGTGGCGGTTACGGCAGTAGACCACGGATGGTTATGGCGACACACGACAGCCTTAGATTTATGCTTGCACTGAATTATGAGTGGGTGTATAAAGTAAGAAGCTCAACCGGCAGGCAACTTTGATTCTTGGTTTCGCCCTAGACCAAAGCTACCCGCCAGATTGGATGTGCCTCATGAGGGTCTGATGCGGCCCTATGTGGCTGTACAGGGCAACGGGGGCGGCATATGCCGCTCTCGTCCCTGCTGTCGTTTTGCAGTGTAGCACAAAAAGCCGCAAAAATGGAGGGCGTTTTATGGGTATGGAACTACTTGACTACGCAGCGATTCTAGCTGACCTAGAAGCGAAAAAGTCTGCTTTGGAGCAGGCAATAATCTCATTCCGACAGGCGATGGCATCAGGTACGCTGGGCCAGATGACGGAAGGTGGTATTGTTCCCTCGCTTTCGGGGACATCGTTCTCTGGTGGCGAAGTGCCCGCAGGAGCATTTCTAGGCAAGAGCATTCCTGAGGCCGCGAAGCTGTACCTGGAGATTGTGAAGAAAAAGCAAACTACCCGCGAAATTGGTGAAGCATTACAGAAGGGCGGAATGGAAAGCACCACGAAGAAAAATTGGTTGCCCATCGTCCATGCTGCTTTGGTTCGTGCACGCAAATCTGGCGCACTCGTCAAAGTCGGTAATCAGTGGGGACTAACGGGCTGGTATCCGAAGGGCATTATTAGCGTTCCGACTGAGAACAGCAAAAAGGGCAAACAGAAAACAAAGAATGCCAAGAAAGTTGGCGGCCGGGCCGTTAGCAGTGAAGTTAAAACTGTGTCGCAAGCTGTCCCTATAACTGACAAGAAAAAAGGCGGGACAGCCGAGCGAATAAGTCAGATACTTCAATCCAAACCGGGCGTAGAATTTACCGCTAAGCAGGTCGCGGATCAGGCAAGCCTAAACGTTCAGGTGGTCTACATGATGTTGGCTCGGCTTGCAAAGCAAGGCAAGGCCAATAAGATGCCCAGCGGGGCCTATCGAGCGATAATCGGCCCACAAGCGGTGCATGCTGTTATGTAGAGCGTTTCTTCTTTGTCTTCGCCCAGCGAGTTTGCGCAGCCTTGAATGCGATCTGACTGCGCTTCTCAGGAGTCATGGTTTGGAGCCTTCGCTTTCCGCCGATCTTACCGCCCTTGCGCCCCATTGCGGCCATGACACGCGAAATGTCTGATTTCGTCTCAGGTTCAACCTCTGCCGTAGAGCGTTCGACCATCAGGTGAGCAGCTTGGTTTATGTCGGAAGGCCTGTTGCTAATCCGCTTTGGCATTCCTCAAGTATGCCACGATCCCCGCCAGTCTCAAAATGAAAGTAGCCCACTACCCATCCTCTGGAAGCCTAGTATGGGGCGGGCTAATCACTTCGAACTACTCCTTATCGGTGTTGCGAGAGGATGACCTTAAACACCTGTCTGGGGTCACCTTTTATTAGGTCTAAGCTGCGCCGTGAAGTGCCGGAGGAATGGAGCTTGACTGACTAGCTCGTAACCACGGATATTCTCACGTTTCCGCCACACGTCCAGGATCACCTCCACAACGTATTCGATGTGGCTTTGGGTATAAACGCGCCGCGGGATCGCGAGGCGCACCAAATCCATCCTGGCATGTTCGCCAAACATGAGAGTGCCGATCTCTACGGAGCGAATCCCGCCTTCCAAGTACAACTCGACGGCCAAAGCGACTCCGGGAAATTGCGCCGGTGGAATGTGCGAGAGGAATGCGCGCGCGTCTAGATAGATGGCATGTCCACCCGGCGGTTGAACAATAGGCACACCTTCTTTCGCGATGCGATTGCCTAGAAACGCAGTGGAGGCGATGCGGTAATTCAAATAGTCTTCTTCAAGCGCTTCATTTAAACCAACGGCGATTGCTTCAAGATCGCGCCCGGCCAGCCCGCCGTACGTTGGGAACCCTTCGGTCAAAATCAGCACATCTTTTTCCTGCTGCGCGAGCTTGTCGTCGTTAGTGCATAGGAACCCTCCGATATTTGCGAGGCCATCTTTCTTCGCAGACATGGTACAGCCGTCCGCATACGAGAACATCTCTTGGGCAATCTCGCGCGGCGTCTTTCTCTCGTACCCAGGTTCGCGGAGTTTGATGAAATAGGCATTCTCTGCAAAGCGGCAAGCGTCGATGTATAACGGAATTCCATGCGGCTCGCAGATTTCCTTAACCCCTCGAATATTTGCCATTGAGACAGGCTGTCCGCCCCCAGAGTTATTGGTCACCGTCAGCATCACGAGCGGAATGTTTGATGCTCCTTCGCGTTCGATTACTTCGGCAAGCCGCGCCGTGTCCATATTTCCCTTGAACGGGTGGATGCGAGCGGGCTCTTTCGCCTCTGGGATCGGCAAGTCCATCGCGATAGCTCCGACGAATTCGCAGTTCGCTCGCGTGGTGTCGAAGTGGGTGTTGTTTGGCACGATGTTGCCCTTGTGGCACATCACGCCGAAAAGAATGCGCTCTGCTGCCCGCCCCTGATGGGTCGGGATTACGTGCCTGAAACCGAAGATGCTTTGTACAGAGTCCCGAAACCGCGTGAAACTTGGCGATCCAGCGTACGACTCATCGCCTCTCATCATTGCCGCCCACTGCTCGGTGGACATCGCCGATGTCCCCGAATCAGTCAGCAAGTCAATCAGGATCGCGTCGGATTCCACCAGAAACAGGTTGTAACCAGCGGCCTCAATCAATCTCTGGCGTTCACCGCGAGTAGTGCTGCGAATCCGCTCGACGCTTTTGATTCGGAATGGCTCGATGATTGTTCGGATAGCCATGATGCCGGTTGTTAAGGGTGTCTTCCCATGCCACCGAGATTTCGGCTTGGGGTTAGTCGCCTACTTCTCCTGGAGAAGAACCACATCAGAGGTATTGTGAGTACGAGCGACGGCGAGAGTCTTGCCATCCGGCGACCACTGAAACTCCGCAATGTTGTCGGAGGTAAAGTTCGTGATCTGATGTCCTGCTGAGCCATCGAGCGGCTGCACAAAAATGTTATCTACACCCTGATCGCGAATAATGTACGCCAGCGATTTTCCGTCGGGAGTGAAGGTGAGGTCGTTCGAAAAGTTGCTGCCGCCGATTCCCCCCGTAATACGCGGATCGGGCTGAATCAGGCGGAGACTCGATTGGGCTTTGGCATTCAGGTCCACCAAAGCCAACTGGTTCAGGACTGACTGCGGGTCGCCGGGTGCCGTTGATTCCGCGTCGAAAACCAGCAGTTTTCCATCCGGCGAAATCGCCTCCCCCGCACCAAGCCCATACATATTGGGAACATGGCTGGAAGGGATAGGCTCCGATCCTCCACCTTCGAGTGGTACTCTCATCGACGCGTGTGCCACTTGCGAGTCATAGTAATAAACCCATTTCCCATCCGGAGAGCAAACAGGAGCAATATCGAACTTTCCTTTGGAAAGTTGCGTCGGGTTAGAACCGTCGGCATTGGTTCGCCATATACCAGTCCGGTTCGTGCCGTCGTGAAAAGCCCACGAGAGAACTATGTAGCGATCTCCGCAGCGCGCCATGTCCACGATCCATGAGTTCGGATCGTTGAGCATTGTGATTTGCTGTCCCCCATCGACGTTCATCTTTCGCAGACCTTGTCCGTTGGAGAAGATCAACTTTCCGTCAGTTGACCAGGCTATGGACTGGACATCCTGGGCCTGCGCCACCGGCTCGGGAGCGTTCCTCGCCGCCCCATCGCCGGGGAGCAAAATCAGACTGCGCGTGATTCTTACCTGGACCGTGGCGGCCGTCTTGCCATCTGCGGAAAGAGTCAATGCTGAATAGCCATTTGTATCCCGGGTGACGGGATGGATTGGTCCTCCAGCGTGCGAAATCAACCCGATTTGCGGGCGGAAGAAGTTCGGGCCTTTTTCACTGTACATCGCAACCAGCCATTGACCGCTTGGCAACCACACAATGTCGGAAATGATTTCGTTCTTGAGAGACGTGAAGGAATCCACTCGCTTGCTGGCAAAATCGAAAAGGTTGATGGCGCCCAGAGCATCACCCAACGTAAAAACGCTGTAGGCGATCTTCTTCCCGTCCGATGACCAGGCCACGGCTTGAGGGAAATCGCCGGTATTGAAGGGTGCGATGCGCAGAATGGTTTCTTCACTGCCGTCCAGATTAGCCATCAGCAAGCGATATTTGCCTACTTCCGGATCATTGCCACGGGCATAACCCATGTGATGGCCGTCCGGTGAAAACGTAATTCCGGTATCAATATCGCGGACAACGACTTGGGGCGTGCCGCCAAGCACAGGAGCCCGGTAAAGATCCCATTCGGTTTGAGTGTTGACGCCGGCTTTTCGAAAGAAAACGTAATTGCCGTCCGGCGCGAAGGCGAGGGATTTGTAGATAGCAGCGGCTGGAGGGAGAATCTGCGTGTCACTACCCGTCGGCACGTTGCGCAACCAAAGGCTCTTCAGCCCATTGTCGTTTTGCACGTTCAAAACGTACTTGCCGTCCGGCGAAATTGCAGCGTCTTCCGCTCTCCCCGTGTTCGTGACCTGCGTGATGGTGAAATTCTGAAAAGGAATTGGCCCGCTGCGGCTAAGGAACGAATAAATGCCGAAACCGCCGGCTGCAACCAGAACCAGGGCCACACCGACGATGGCCGCCAGGCCAAGCTTGTGCTCTCGCGCTGCCACTCGGACGCTCGAACTTGAGGCCTCGACACTGGGAGGCGACGGCTGAACCGCAACCGAACTGCCTGGGGTGGTAGGCGCGGGCCAAGATGGAGTACTTTGCTGCGAGGGGCTCTCTGTCGATTCCGACGGTTGCACGGACATCCGGTGGGCAGAGCCGCTATCCCTCTGTAGCCGCTTCAGGTCGCTGCGTATCTCCGACGCGTGTTGATAGCGCAGGTCTCTATCTTTCTCAAGAGCTTTGTTAATAATCTCTTCCAAGCGAGGAGGCACATCGGGATTGAGCCGCTGCGGCTGTACAGGAGCGCGGTTGAGGATCGCATCAAATATGATGGCCGAGGTGTCGCCACGGAATGGTACGGCGCCCGTGACCATTTCGTATAACACGGCTCCGAAGGAAAACAGATCCGTGCGCACATCGAGTTCCTTGCCCTTAGCCTGCTCTGGAGACATGTAGGCGACCGTCCCAATGGCTGTCCCGGGACTTGTGAGGTATTCAAGGCTGACTCCGGCGGTTGCATCGATGGCCGCTGCATCTGCTCTTCCCGCTGCTGGCGTTTGCTTTGCCAGACCGAAGTCGAGAATCTTGGCATGTCCACGCTTCGTGACGAAGATATTGGCAGGCTTGATGTCGCGATGCACAATGCCTTCGCTGTGGGCGGCATCTAGCGCGTCGGCAATTTCAATTGCTAAAGATAGCCCGGTTTCGATCTCCAGCGGTCGTCCTCCGATTCGGTGTTTGAGCGTCAGACCGTCCAGAAACTCCATGGCGATGAAACGCTTGCCCTCATGCTCGCCGATTTCGTAAATAGTGCAGATGTTGGGATGGTTCAGAGCGGAAGCTGCCCGCGCCTCGCGGCGGAATCGTTCCAGAGCTTGCGGGTCTTGCGCGACATCCTCGGGAAGGAATTTGAGCGCAACAAATCGCCCGAGCGAGGTGTCCTCGGCCTTGTAGACCACGCCCATACCCCCGCCACCCAGCTTCTCAACAATGCGGTAGTGCGAGATGGTTTCGCCGATCATTCGTGAGATGTCTGGGCTTCGAGTCGATTTATCTTACGGACACAGCATCCGCGAGTCAACGAATGGACGGGATCGTGTACAGCCGTTAAATTCTTGTGCGGAGGAAAAGAAAATTCGATTGGACTTGGGAGCCGGTCACGCCTAGTCTGATCCTATTTGGAACGGTCGAGTAGAGAAGGCGTCAGCGGATAGTGGAGGTCATGGAAAGGAAGGAAGTCAAGTCACATGCCGAAGGCGAAGGAACTCACAGTCACGATCGCAGACAAACCTGGCGCATTGGGGAAGTGCTTCCTCGCACTGGCGGAGCGCGGTGTGAACGTCCTCGCGTTTCAATCGTATGTAGAGGAGGGCGAGAGCCTGGCCCGATTCGTGGCCGATGACACGGCCAGCGCCAAGGCGGTGCTGGGCGGCCTTCGCATGATCTTCGAGGAGACCGAGGTCGCGGTTGTCAGGTTGCCGCACCGTCCGGGTGAGTTGGGCCGCGCAGCCATGAAGTTGGGGGACGAGAAGATCAATATTGATTACAGTTACTGCGGACTGGAGCCGGGATCTCCACTTGTGCTAGTGGTGTTCGGCGTTGACAAATTGACCAAGGCGGCGCCGCTACTGGACAAACTGGCCGCCGAAAATGCGTAAATGAGAACCCCCTTGGTCGAAATCGCCGGCGGCAAGGTGAATGAAAGCGCGACGACCACTCTATTGATCATCACGCCGTAACCCGTTAGTTGATGTCCTGCCTCTGCTCCAGTTGTCTCACCAATCCCTCGACGTAGCTCTTCTGATCGTCCGGAGCTCCTGCCAGGGCCAGCTTCATTTCCTTTGCCGCGTCGTCGAATTTACCCTGCGCGCAATACATCCGAGCTATGCCAGAATGTACGAACCACAGGTCGGGGTGTTTCTTCGCGTTTTCGCGGAAGATCACAAACGCTTCTTCGTTGCGCTTCTCGCCCATCAGCTGGCGGCCGTATGCATGGACCTGGATCGGGCTGGCGAAATCCAGAGCTTTCTTCTGCGCAGTCGCTGCTTCATCTTTGCGATTCAGCGCCGCCAGTACCATAGATTTGGTCATCTCATTGTCGTAGCGATCTTCATTCCCGATGGATTTGTTTGCATAGATCAGCGCATCGTCGAGAGCGATCTTTTCTGTAAGCAGATAATTTGCCGCGTCATCCCAGCTCATCCATGTGTACTGCGAAAGATTGCGGAGTTGCTTCTTTAGGCTGGCCTGCACCACCTCATGAACATCGACCGCGACCTTGAACGGGACGGCGATCTTTCCCCACTCCAGTTCAACTACTGCCGAGTCCGGCTGGAGTTGGTCGAAGTCGTAGGTGAGCGCGTTATACATATCCGCAGCCACAGGCTTCACGCTTACGCGAAGCGCGTCTTCCGCCTGGTCGTAAGTGAAAGATCCCCAGGACGTGAAGTTCTTTGAAAAAATAATCGTCCATTCATCGGCGTTTGGGATCATGTGCAATCCGTACGTTCCCTTGTCGAGCGGTTTGCCTTCGATCGTGACAGGGTCGCTGAACGTGATCGTTGTATTTTGATTGGCGCCCGCACGCCAGACCTTGCCGTACGGAACCAGGCCATCCCAAATCTTGCGATCTTTCGCCAGCGGCCGGTGATACTTGATCGAGATCTCGGTAATGCCAATTCTCTGCGAGACCTCTGCCGCTTGGCTCTGGAGGGGCAAATCGAGTACGAAAGATTGGGCCGGGCTCACGCCCGACATAGCTGCCGTAAATAGGCACAACAGGAATATTCTCAAACCCGCTCTAAGCATGGGGAAACGCCTCTCTTTCATCGTGCTTCCATTGAAATGTCTCGGTGAAATGGGCCGCAATGCAGGCCCAACATTCTTAGACGTAAACAAGTCCTGGCGGTGAGCAGGAGTCGTAACCTTAAATCGGAGTGCGTCTCAGAACATAAGAGTTCGTCGACTCTACCTCATGCTGAGCATGAGTTTTACACCGTAGTGGATAGCTCAGGGCTGAATCAGGGAAAAGGGAGGGAGTATCATGCGGATGATTAAACGAGTGAACAAAAACGGAGTTTAGCAATGCCCGATTCTATTGACTGGCCAAGGCCGCATTCTCCGCGGCCTCACCTACGCCGCCGAGTCATTATCATTATCGCCGCCCTTGCCTGCATCTTTTTCGGCGGTCGAACCGTATTGTCTTATTACGTTGACGTGCTCTGGTTTGCATCGCTCGGTTACGCGAATGTGTTCTGGAAAACGCTGAGCCTTCAGTGGGGAGTCTTCGCAGCTTTCACATCTGCCACATTTCTCATTTTGTTCGGATCGTTTCTGGCTTTGAAGCGATCGCATCTCCCCGACTTGCCGAGTGGCCACACAATATACATCGGCGGACGGCCGGTGAAGTTGCCGGTCGAGCCTGTCCTGCGTGTTATTGCGCTCGTCGTTTCACTTGCCATTGGCGCAGCAACCGGCGCCGGCATGATGGCGGAGTGGCCAACGTTCGCGCTCTTTTGGTACGCCCCGCGCACGACTGTCGGCGCCCTGGATCCGATTTTCGGCAAGCCGCTGAACTTCTTTCTATTCACCCTCCCCGCTTGGCAGCTTATCTCCGGTTGGCTGCTTACGCTGGCCGTGATCGCCTTTCTACTTGCCGTCTTCTTCGTCTTCATCACGGGCGGAAGCCGCGTGCTCGCCGGGCGTCTCAGCCGCGGCATCATATTACCCTGGCGCGGTCTATCCATTGCGCTTGCGGTCCTGCTGCTGATAGTCGCGATGCGTGTGTACATCAGCCGGTTCGAGCAACTGTTCGAGGATCATACGATCTTCGGGGGCGTGACTTACACGGACGCGCACGTCACGCTGACGGGGATGCTTATCGTCTGCGCGGCGCTCATACTTGGCGCATTGATCGCAGCCGTCAACGCGCTGCGGGTTCCACGCGGGCGCTGGTTGGTTGCCGCGATTCTTCCGGGCGCGGCCTGTTACATCGTCCTTCAGGGAGTCGCTTGGTACGTCAGCGGCTTTATCGTCAAGCCGAACGAGTTAGTGCGCGAACGGCCCTATATTACTCACAACATCGAACTGACGCGGCAGGCCTTCGGATTGGACCGTGTCGCGCAGCGCGAGTTTCCCGCGGAGACGACCGTTGACGCGGCCGACCCGGCGAACAATCAGGCTACGCTTCAGAATATCCGGCTCTGGGACTGGCGAGCGCTTCAGGACACTCTGCGTCAGATTCAGGAAATCCGCACCTACTACGACTTCCCCGACATTGACATCGATCGCTATAACATTGAGGGAACAACTCGCCAAGTGATGCTCGCCGCGCGCGAGCTCAACATCGACAAGCTCCCGGAGAGCAGCCGCAACTGGATTAATGACAAGTTGATCTACACACATGGCTATGGCATCACTATGAACCCGGTCAATGGTTTCACGCCCGAGGGGTTGCCCACACTGATCCTCAGCAATATGCCGGTCCAGAGCACGGTGCGTGACTTAACCGTGACGCGCCCGGAGGTCTATTTCGGAGAGTTGACCAACACCGACGTCTATGTGAAAACGCGGCAGAAGGAATTCAATTACCCACAAGGCCAGAGCAACAACTTAACTTCTTACGAAGGCAATGGCGGAATCGTTATCGGCGGTTTTCTGCGGCGGATTATTATCGCGCTCGATCGCGACGACCTTTCGAAGCTACCCTTCAGCGATGACGTCACCAAAGACAGCCGGCTGCTGATGCGCCGCAACATTCGTGACCGCGTGTCTACCTTGGCGCCGTTCCTTACCTACGATCCAGATCCCTACATGGTGCTCAGCGACGACGGTCGGCTGTCGTGGATCATGGATGCCTTCACGAGTTCCGACACTTATCCGTACTCGAGCCATTATCCTCTCCAAGGCGATTCCATTAACTATTTGCGGAACAGCGTTAAGGTGGTTATCGACGCTTACGATGGGACCACAACGTTTTACGTGTTCGATACGGAAGATCCGATCATCGCGGCGTACCGCGCGATCTTTCCGGATCTGTTTAAGGATGCGGCCACGATGCCGCCGGGGCTGCGCAAGCACGTCCGCTATCCCGAGTTGTTGCTCAAACTTCAGGCGGAGGTCTATGGCCTGTACCACATGGCAGATCCGGAAGCGTTTTACAACCGTGAGGATTTGTGGACGGTTGCCACCGAAGTTGGGATGAGTGAGGAAGGTCAGCAAGTAACCCAGGCGATGGAACCGAATTTCGTGCTGATGAAATTGCCCGGCGAGACTGGAGTGGAGTTCGTGGAGATCCTGCCGTTCACGCCATCCAACCGAAATAATCTAATTGGCTGGATTGCCGGTCGCAGCGACGGCGCACAATACGGTACGTCGGTGGTCTATAACTTTCCCAAAACTAAGCTGGTCGACGGACCGCTACAAATCGAGGCGCGTATCGATCAGAACGCGCAGCTTTCCGGACAATTGACACTCTGGAATCAGCAAGGCTCGCACGTGCGGCGCGGAGCACTATTAGTGATTCCGTGCGGGCGCGCGCTGTTGTATGCGGAGCCCATCTACCTGCAGGCTGAGCGGAGTCCGATGCCGGAGCTGCGTCTGGTCGTGCTCGCGCTGCAAGACCGGCTTGCGTATGGACCAAACTTCGAGTCGGCGATGGCGGCACTCTTTGGTGGAGGGGTCTCGTCCTTGAATGCCTCCGCAGCGACTGCTCCGGCAACGAGCGCCGCGTCAGTTCCCGCGGAAGCGGGCCGAAGCGGATCGACGTCCGCGACAGATACCAACGCGCTCATCGCAGAAGCCGCCAAAGATCTTTCCGATTACCAGCGCCTGACGGCGGAAGGTAATCTCGGCGAGGCCGGGCAGAAGCTTGAGGAGTTGAAGCGAGTCCTCGACAAACTGAACTCGCGTCAAAGATAGTTCTCGCTGCGCCACTGCGGACTTTGCTCCAAGATTGTTCTGTACCCTTACCAACAAGATAAAATGTCCGATTCCATAGAGGCCACAACGGGGGTGTCACTCATGAGTCTGAAGCAGCCATCTCGCCAGAATGCATTTGTATTGTCCATGCGAATGCTGGTTGTGATTAGCTTGGTAATGAGCCTTGTTTGCCGTCAGGCCAAGGCTCAAGCTTCAGGTACAACACAGTCCGACAAGCGAGCCCCTGTAGTTCATCCCAAATTATGGCCGCAAAGTAAGTCACCGATTGGCCTCGACCCGAAAATCGAAGAGCGCATCGACAGCCTACTCAAACGGATGACGATCGAAGAAAAGGTCGGTCAGGTCGTGCAGCCCGAATGGAAGTCGATCAAGCCCGCCGAGGTGGCCCAATACCATATCGGATCGATTGAAAACGGCGGCGGTGCCGTGCCCGGCGGCAACAAACATTCGAGCGTTCAGGACTGGGTCAACTTAATTGAACCCTACTACGACGCCTCGGTTGATCCGGCGAGAAACCGCATCATCATTCCGGTGATCTGGGCCTCGGACGCTGTCCATGGCCACAACAACGTCTATGGAGCCACGCTTTTTCCGCATAATGTTGGTCTCGGCGCGGCACACGACCCGGAGCTGCTCCGCCGCATCGGCGAAGTGACCGCCGCCGAGGTGCGATCGACCGGCATGGACTGGTCGTTCTCGCCGACGATAGCGGTGGCGCGCGACGACCGCTGGGGCCGCTCATATGAAAGCTATTCGGAGGATCCGAAGATCGTGGCCCAATATGCCGCCGCCATGGTTACGGGGCTGGAAGGTTCGGGTTCGACCTTCCTCGACAAGGATCATGTCATCTCGACTGCCAAGCACTTTCTCGGCGACGGCTCAACCGACGGTGGCCGCGACCAGGGCGATTCACTTGCCTCCGAAGCCGATCTGATCCGGCTGCACGCCGCCGGCTATGCCCAGGCCATCGACGCCGGAACGCAATCAATCATGGCATCTTTCAATTCGTGGCACGGTGTCAGAATGCATGCCAATAAGGAGCTGATGACAGACGTGCTCAAGGGCCAGATGGGATTTGACGGCTTCATTATGGGTGACTGGAACGCGCACGGCCAAATTCCTGGCTGCACCAATGCCGATTGCGCCGAGGCGTTCAACGCGGGGCTCGATATCTTCAACGCGCCGCAGGATTGGAAGGCGCTCTACGGCAATCTTGTGCGCGAAGTGAATGATGGCACGATTCCGAAAGCGCGCCTCGATGATGCCGTGCGGCGGATACTGCGGGTCAAGATGCGTATGGGCGTGTTCGAAGAACCCGCGCCGAACAAGCGTCCCAATACCTACCAGCCTATTGGCACGCTTGATCATCGCGCCGTCGCACGCCAGGCCGTTCGCGAATCTCTGGTGCTGCTCAAAAATAACGGCGTCCTACCGATTAAGCCGAACGCCACCGTGCTAATAGCTGGCGATGGCGCCGACAATATCGCCATGCAGTCGGGCGGGTGGACTCTCTCCTGGCAGGGCGCCGATAACGGCCCGAACGACTTCCCCGGCGCCACCTCGATCTATGGGGGCCTTAAGGAGCAAATCGACGCAGCCGGCGGACAAGCGCTGCTCAGCCCTGACGGCACGTCGGCGCAAAAAGCTGACGTTGCCATCGTCGTGTTCGGCGAAACCCCCTATGCCGAATTCATGGGCGACCAGAGGGACGTGGCGCTGCGTCATGACAATGTAGAGTCTCTGGAACTGATAAAGAAAATAAGAGCGCAGGGCATCCCTGTGGTCGCGGTCATGCTGTCGGGCCGCGCCCTCTATGTCAATCCGCAGATCAATGCCGCGGATGCTTTTGTCGAGGCGTGGCTACCCGGCTCGGAAGGCGAAGGCGTCGCCGACGTGCTGACCGGCAAGCACGACTTTACCGGTAAGCTCAGCTTCTCATGGCCCAAGAGTCCCGATCAGACACCGTTGAATGTTGGGGATGCCCCCTATGATCCGCAGTTCGCCTATGGTTTCGGGCTGAGCTACGCCGCGCCTGCGCCGACGCCCCACTTGCCCGAAGTGGCGGGCACGACCAAGTACGGCGACAAGAGCGTCTACTACGCCAAGGGTACGGCGTGGAACGGCTACAGACTCTCCATTGGTGACAGCAACGGCCAACACATGGACTATGCCAGCGCACGCATCGCGCTCAGCTCCGCGGCCCTGATAGTGGAATCGCAGACCGACGGCGCGGTGCGCGCAGTCTGGAACGGCAAATCGAAAGCATGGCTGGAGATGGGCGGGGACCAGCCGAGCGACATCAGTCGCGAGGCCAATGGCGCGATGATGCTCAGCCTCACGGTGCGAGTCAATACGGCTCCAAACTCTGAGGTGCGACTGGGAGTTGGTTCCGCTTCGGTGCCCGTGACCACTGAACTGAAGGCCCTTCCGGCTGGCAGCTACGCGACTCTGGCCGTGCCGCTCTCGTGCTTTTCCGCACAGGATCTAAAGAAGGTCCCGACCATCGCCCACTTGGAAACTTCCGGAACTCTGGATCTGTCGGTGTCCGAAATCCGCCTGACGGAAACCAGAAGGGGTGCGGCTTGCCCCACAGAGTAAAGGATTTTCAAGAAGGCACGAGACGGGGATTTGGTCTGACGGACGTGGATTTTTTGCACCGCCGGGTGCGTCGGGCTACTCCAAAGGAGAAGGGAAGTTCGGCACATTCAAAGTCATCGTTGGGCCGAAAGGAAAACATATGCAGAGTCACAAGTCCGTTGTTCAGGTAGGACGACAACCCGCTAAAAAAGCTGGAGAATTCTTGATTGGAAACGACCTTCGCGTTGCGCGCCTTGGATTCGGAACGATGCGAATCACCGGACCCGGAATTTGGGGCGAGCCAGCGGATCGGGCCGAGGCCGTCCGGGTGTTGCGGCGTGCTGTCGAGCTGGGAATCAATTTCATCGATACCGCGGACTCCTACGGTCCCCACGTGAGTGAAGAGATCATAGCGGAGGCGCTGTACCCGTATCCGGCAGACCTGGTGATCGCCACCAAGGGAGGCTTTGATCGACCAGGTCCCGACAAATGGGTTGAAAACGGAAAGCCTGACCATCTGCGATCCGCCCTCGAAGGTAGCCTACGCCGGTTGCGCTTGGACCAGATTGCTCTTTATCAGTTGCATCGAATCGATCCGAAGGTGCCGGCTGAGGATCAGCTCGGCACTCTGAAGGATTTACAGGCGCAGGGAAAAATCAAACACATCGGTTTATCTGAAGTGAGCGTCAAGCAGATTCAGCATGCGGGGACTATTGTTCCGGTTGTGAGCGTGCAGAATCGTTATAGCATCACCGATCGGGGATCGGAGGATGTTCTGGAGTATTGCGAAAAAGAGAAAATGGGTTTTATTCCGTGGTTCCCGCTGGCAGCTGGTCGGGTCGCCGGTTCGGGCAGCCCTATCAGTCGTGTCGCAACCCGATTGAAAGCTACGCCATCCCAGGTGGCTCTAGCATGGTTGCTAGCACGATCTCCGGTCATGCTGCCGATTCCGGGAACTTCCAAGGTCAAACACCTCGAAGAAAACGTTGTGGCTGCTGAGTTAAAGATTGACGCAAGCGCAATGCAGGAACTAGATGGCTTGGCGCAAGCCAGTTGAGAGAAGGCAACTGCTGCTTTGATTCGCCAAGCCGCGTTTCAGTCGTGAGATTGACTCATTTACTCCTGTGAGAATGAAGTCTCCAAAAGGAGAGATCAATGTCCGGGCCCAACGCCCCAACTCAACGCCCTCCATTGCCGCCGTTCACACGGGAAACGGCTATTCAGAAGGTTCGACTGGCGGAAGACGCATGGAACTCTCGTGATCCGGAGAAGGTAGCTCTGGCTTACGCAGTTGACTCACACTGGAGAAACCGTTCGGAATTTGTGAACGGAAGGGAAGAAATCGTCGCGTTTCTCAGACGGAAATGGACGAAAGAGCTGGACTATCGCCTGATCAAAGAACTTTGGGCATTCGAGGGAAACCGCATCGCCGTGCGCTTTGCCTATGAATGCCACGATGAATCCGGGAATTGGTTTCGTTCGTATGGCAATGAGAATTGGGAGTTCGATGAAAACGGGCTTATGCGCTTGAGGTTTGCTTCCATCAACGATCTGCCAATCAAGGAGACGGAGCGCAAGTATCATTGGGCGCCAGGGCGCCGTCCGGATGATCATCCGGGAATAAGCGATCTTGGCTTCTAGGGCGCCAAATCATCACGCGCAGCCTAAGCCTGATGCCGCAGGCGTCTACACGTTTATGACTACGAAACGATGTACTTGGGTCAGCAACGACAATCCGCTTATGCTCCAGTATCACGATCGCGAGTGGGGTGTGCCGGTCCACGATGATCGAAAACACTTTGAGTTCCTCGTGCTCGAAGCTGCGCAGGCCGGCCTCAGTTGGTCGATCGTGCTCAAAAAACGGGAAGGGTATCAGCGTGCCTTCAGCGAATTCGATCCTGAGAAAGTGGCACGGTATACCGAGAAGCGAATCGACAAGCTCACATTGGATCCGGCGATCATTCGAAACCGGATGAAGATCGAAGCTGCCGTACGCAACGCGAAGGCCCTTCTCGCAATTCAGAAAGAGTTCGGCAGTTTTGACAGTTATTGCTGGCGGTTCGTCGATGGGCGGCCCAAACTCAACCGTTGGAAGGCTATGCGAGAGATTCCAGCGACGTTAAGTGAATCGGACGCGTTTAGTAAAGATCTCAAACAACGAGGATTCAGTTTCGTTGGTTCGACCATCGTTTATGCGCACATGCAGGCGGTTGGCATGGTGAACGATCACCTCGTCGACTGTTTCCGATATCGAGAGATTCGGCGCCTGGGTTCTTGAAACCGCGCGTGCGGGCTTACTTGTGCTTCTGCACGCTCTCGAATCCCTTTTCAAATTGTGTGACCAACGGAGTCTCACCTGACTGTAGACCGCTCTGGCCCATGACGCGCCAGAGAAAAGTGCCACTCGGCCAGCCGTGCCCATCGTAGACGGCCAGCACATCCTCAGATGGACGACTTGTTACGAGAATAACGATGTCAGCTTCGGACGGCTGATACACAATCGTGAGCTTGCCCCAACTCTGAATTGCTTCTTGAACAGCGTGAATCGCGTCCCGATCTTCGGGCAGCAGGTTCAAATCGAACTGATCTCCGTCATAGGAAGCTACGTAGACATAAGTTGCATTTTTGAGAATGCCGGGAAATGCAGGCGCTTTCGCGTAACTTGGATTGGGCGCTGCGACAGCCGAAATCGCCGCCACCATAATCAAAATGATAGCCGCAAGAGAAAGTCGCTTCATAAATAAATCCTCTACACATTAGATGCCGCCGGAGAGCCGAAGTCGCGGACTTATCGATGACTGTAGTCACCCGCAGAGGCCATTACCGCCAGAATGGAATATTTTTGGACGTTAGTTTTCCTCCAAACTATTGCATTTGCTTGATATTCTCACCCGACTGCAGTTGTTCGGCCAGTTTCAATTCTCGCTCCGCTTCTTCGTTCTTGCCCAAATCACGATATGCCTGACCCAGAAGGTGGTGAGTGACGGCATTGTTGGGATCCATCGACGATGCCCGTTGGAGTGCACGAACAGCGAGCTCGGGTTCTCCTTTTTTCTCGAGCACCTTTCCCATCAGAATATATGGACCGGTCGAAGTCGGGTCCAGCCATATCGAGCGCTGGAGAAGCCGTTCAGAGTCATCGAATTTCTGTATGCGCGAATAAGCATCGGCAAGTTTGTAATAGGTTGCAGAGTGGCCCGGGTTCAAACTTAATTCACGTTGGAAATCCGCGATTGCTTCTGGGATGCGCGATTCGAAGAGGTGAATCTCACCCAGCAGGAAATTTGCAAGTGGAAGTTTCGGATCGAGGGCGACGGCTTTCTGTGCGTATTCCAGAGCAACAGGTTCGAACTCCTGACGGAAAAGCATGCGCGCGGTGACAAGAAAGCTGCCGGCAGAATCCGGCGGCAGGTCAAACATTTTCGCGAACGCCTGGCGGGCGTGCGGATAATCCTTGGTCTGGATATAACACTGGCCCAGAATGTAGGAAGCATCCACGTTTGCCTGCGGATACCAGCCTTGTACCTTCTCGAGAAAAGGGATCGCGTCTGCGGGCTTTCCGCTTAGGTAATACGACATCCCAAGCAGTTGGGTGGCTTCGCTGTCCGCGGAATCCTGTTGCAGCGCTTGTTTGAACGAGCCTATCGCCCGAATGTAGTCGCCTTTTCTGTAGTATGCCGTTCCGAGTTCGTGGGTCAGGCCCTTCAACGCCGGCTGAGCGACAGAGAGCTGTTGCAATTCGGCGATAGCGTCATCGTATTTTCCCTGCTGCAGAAGTTGGCGAGCCTGAGCAAATTCCTCGGATGGCGAACCTGACTGCGCTGGGTCGCTCGGAGAATTCTGTGCCCAAGATTGAAGGCAAAGGAAAACGCCGAAGAGTAGTAATAGGAGAACTACACGAACCTGTTTCATTGAGAGAATCTTTACTTTGTCAGTTTGCTGTGGCGATTCCAATGTATTTGTCTGCGGCACCATAATAATAAAGATAACGGCCATTCTTCTCTGCACTGCCTTCGACGAATACGACCTGTGGAACCTGCCCCTTCTTCTCCCAATCCATCTCGGGGAAGAAGATGGGTTCATCGCTACGCGAAATTAACTTCGTGGGATCACTACGGTCGAAGACCGCAACCCCCGTGCGATAGACTAACTTGTCATCAGCGCCGTTATATATAAGGATGATGCGGTCCTTAGTGACAATCGGTGGCGGCCCCGGCTCGACCACCCGGGAATCGAAGTTACCCGGGCGCTTTGGCAAGACTGGTCCGCGAGTCGCCTCCGTCCAGTGAATAAGATCCGTCGAATACGCAACTCCGGTCTGGTCAGTCTTATCGCTACTGGTCCCAAGAAAATACATCCAGTACTTGCCGTTAATCTTCGCCGGCACGATCGCGCCTGACTTTGTCCAGCCCACATTCCAATTCCCTTTGTATGCAGGCAGGATCACTCCGCTGCGCTCCCAATGAATGAGATCTTTCAACGTCGCGAGACAAAGCTGTGCGTCTTTTTTGTTATACCCCGTGTAGGTAAGGTAGAAAGTATCGTCAATTTTCACCAGTCGCGGGTCTTCCACGCCCCCATCTTTCTCGTACTCGGTTTCGGGCGAGAGCACAGGCTCCGGATGGCGGATAAAGTTAATTCCGTCTGTGCTCTCCGCATATCCCAGGCGTGAGGTTCCATTATTGTCCTGCGCGCGATAGAGCATGATGAAACTGCCGTTCCGAAGAACAACCGCCGGATTGAATGTCCCGGCTGATTCCCAGTCGTTGCCCCGTGGAGAGATTATTGGCAGATCGGAAAGCCGATGCCATTTGGAAATTATCTGACTCCCTTCAATCGGGAACAGAAAGATCCACGCGATGAGGCCCAACAAAACGGTACGCTTGCTTCTCGCAATTTTGGCTGGGGTATATCGCATCAAAAGTTACAACGTGGGGCGGACCGATTTAAGTCCTGCAATGACTTCTTCGCCGCGCCCAGATCGGGGTTGAACTTGAGTACCCGAACAATTGTTGTTCGACTCTCATCGAATTTTCCGGCAAGGCAGAATGCGCGGGCAAGATTCATTCCGATGTTACTTCTTCCTGGTGCAAGCTCAAACGCCCCCTGCCAGAGCTTAATGGCATCGGACAAATTTCCGCTTTGCGCCTCGATGACGCCGAGATTGGTGGCCGCATCGGTTAAGTCCGGTTCTTGCGCGAGCGCACGCCGGTAGAGATCCTGCGCGGCACTCGTCGCACCATGCTTCTGTTCTGCATAGCCCAACGCCGAAAGAATCGCGGCATCATCTGGAAACCGAGTAGCCGCGCGCCGCAGCATATTTTCCGCCTGAGGCCTGGCCTCCTCCATCCCCCTATCCGCCAGAGATTCCCAAGCCAGAGCCAAGTCTCGAACGTCGCCTTCTGCTTCGGGAGAGTCCGGAAAGGGTACCAGCCGCAGATTGTTTGCATTCGTGGCCGGAACCTGCTGGGGTGATCCCAAGGGCCGACGAAGAATCCTATGGTCGGTGACCTCCGTATGAGCTACGTCAGTGCTGAGTGAAGCGGGCATGTGACAGGCGGTACAATCCCTCTCTTTCGGATGATGTTTGTCGCCGAATTCTGCGCTGTGGCACGCCAAACATTTCCCGCGATAGTACGAAACCCGTTCTTCTCGTGAAGGAGAAAAATGTGGATCGTGGCAGCTAGTGCAGGACATCGAGTCCCCCGACTTTTTCTTGCATGTACTCTGCGCGAGCGCTTCGACCTGGCTTACCGCGCCTAACGCAGCGGAAGATGACTCGGGCAAAACGTAATAGCGAATGTAGTCAGTAAGAGAATCGCCAGGTAGGAACTCATAAATATGCCGTCCCGGACGCTCAACATTAACCCGCCCCTCCATGTGACACTGCATGCAAATAGCGTCGCGCCGCTCCGGGGAAAGCTTGGCTGGATTGACGATTTCCCCGCCCTTCAGATGCGCTGCTACGGGTCCGTGGCAGCGTTCACAGCTAACGCCGGAATGCGGGAAAAGTGGCATCTGATAACGATTTTCGGTCCCCTTAAGCGGAGGCCGCATGCCGCTGACATGGCAATGCAGGCAGCTCGTATGGGCAGGCAGATTCATCGGAATTTCTCGTGCCGTTTGATACGCAGGAGCCATATCCCAGGTGTGCTTATCGCCATACCAATTGATTGGCGATTCAAAGACGAAGCCATCCACCGCAAACAGATAGGTGAGGCCGCGCCGCCCCGAGCCTATGTAATAGAGCAACTCGTGCTTGCCCTGAAGCGACGGTTCACTCTTCCGATCGAAACTCAGCCAGGCACGGCCGTCATCGGCGTATACCCGATAATGCACTCCCGACTCTCGATGCCAGAAGTCTGTCGGGATCAGGTTCTCCATCGCTGGTCCACTGGCGTGCGCCATTGGTGTCGACTTATATGACTTATAGATGGCTGAATGGCATGTAGCGCAAGTTTCGTCGCCCGGGTACTGTTGAACCGATCCACTCGAAGAAGTTTCCTTCGGAACCCGGGCCTGATTCTGCGCGCACAGCACAATCGCGGATGTCACGATCATCGGCAACGTAGAGTAACCAAGTCTGCTCATGGAGTGGATCGCACTTAGGGATGACTGGCCGGATCTTGCATCTCATGAAGATTCTCGCGAGCGAGAGCGTGAGAGGGATTGATTTCCAGCGCGCGTTCGAACTGAGCTTTAGCTTCGGCGAATTGTCCCAACTCCGCTAGGGCACTGCCGAAGTTCGCGTGCGCGTCGGCGTCGTCCGGCCTGATGCGAACTGCGGCTGCGAACTGCTCCGCCGCTCCGGGAAAGTCTCCGGCAGAAGCCAGCGCATTTCCTAAGTTATAGTGGGCGTCAAAGTATTCGGGCGCACCCTGCGTTGCGGTCCGAAGGTAGGCGGTCGCGCGATCGGGCTGTCCGGAAGCGAGGAGGGCAGCCCCGAGGGCATTATTCGCGGTAGTATCTTGCGGCCGAACACGCAATGCAGCTTCATATTCAGGAATCGCATCGGCTGCCTTACCTTGCCGCAGTAGCATTGCCCCCAAATTGTAGTGCGCTTCAAAGTCCGCTGGATTGTTCTGAAGGTTGTGGCGGGCCAATGCTTCCTGAAGCGCCATCCTCGGATCCCCCTTTCTTGGATCAAAATTCCGTGGCAGCACCTGCAACCAGAGATGCGCCATTTCGTCCTTCGCCCGGTTGCCGCCGCGAACTCGCTCTGGAGGGTCATTCGGATTCAACGCATTATCTTCGGAATTGTCGTAAACGTAGCGCATGCTGACGGTAGTTCCTTTCGGCAGAAACACCGGCTCTGCATAGCGGAACACTGCCTGCCAGTTCAAATCCCAGTGTGGGATATGAATCAAGTTCCGGGTGCTGCCGTCAGGAAGGGTTGCCACGGCCTTCAAGTCTTTGCCGAGGTAATGCGCGTGCGGGTAAATGGCTAGTAAGTCTACGTCAATCGGGAGCGTGAGTTCATCGGAGACGATGAAATTCCTGTCGCCGGCTGGAATGTCGAGCTTCGCATCATTTTGCAATTGCAGAAGCATGGGGAACTTCGTTGCCGGCTGGTCGGTAAAGTAAATTCCGATAGTGGGCTGGATCGTCTCCGGCTTGCCCGACGGCTGTAAGTGGACGTTCAGCACCAGATCAGTTCCTTTGTCGAGTCGCAACGCCATTCCCTCTGGCTCAACGTAGGGTGTGGTTCCTGGCTTCCAAAACAAGAAATGACTATCGGGATCAAATGTTTCCGACTCGATTTTAATTTCCATGCCTTCGAAACCGGAACCCGGTTCCTTCTCTCGCTGGCGCGAATTTTGCATGCGATCAACCAAAATATTGGCGTGGTGAACGAAGCGTTTCTCTCCGGGGCGAATCTCGACTGCCTTGACCCAGCGAGTGCGCTCAATTGGAAGTGAGAAAATGAAATTCCAATACATGTCGGAGCCACTGGCTGGCAGCTGAAATGGTTTTGCGGCGGTCAACACGAGATCTGGTTTACCCAGCTGCCACCCTTCGACGAATTTGGGTTGCGGCGGCAGGTCAGCCGGATTTCCCTCCGGCGATCCTTCTTCGACCCATTTATTTATAGCTGTGATCTGGTCTTCCGAGAGCCGCGACTCGTCCGCGAACTTCAAGGCCTGAGATTCTGGCAGCCACGGTGGCATGAAATGCGTCCCGGTAACAATCTCAATCTGGCGGGCATGCTTCTTCACATCGTCATAATTGAGCAACGGGAAAGGTCCGGACTCGCCGGGACGATGGCAACGCGCGCAGGACTGAAAAATGATGGGCGCGATGTCACGATTGAACGTAACTTGCTGACCGTGCTTAGGAGACGATGTTGTCTGTGCTAGAAGGGCTGCGCCGGGCCAGTACCGCGTTGCAATCGCCAATATGCAACCGATCCCAGCGAGTGACCAGAACCGGTTCATTGCAGATCCGAAATGTAGCAGCCCACGCCCGCGACCTCAACATTGGAAGGCGCGCGACCTGCCAGCGCCGCATGAATGGCGTCTTCCAGTTCGTGGGTAGTTGGCGCAGAACGCGCGTGGCCAAATGACGCGTACAGATTGTCAATGCGCCCGTGATAAATCAGCGAGCCCTTGGCATCGAAAACCGCAGCTTCGGGCGTGATCTGGGCGTGCGCCTGTCTTACCAGCACGTGGTCAGGATCGCGCAGGGCTGTAATCGAGTATCCGTAATCGTGCAAATATTTGCGAATGTCCTGCGGCGTTTCCGACTTATCGGGAAATACAAGGTAGAACCGAACATCCTTCTCGTGTTCGTGGATGATGCGCTGGATTGTCGGAGCATATCGACCAGAGATTGGACATTCCCCACCTAGGAAAACCAACACTACGGATTGCCCGGCATTGGACTTGATGGGATTGACGGCGTTTCCGTCGAGATCTTGCGGAGTCTGCTGGGCGGCGCAAAATGCCGGGGCCAGTAATAAGAAGGGAACTAATAATAATAAGGATAGAAAAGTAATCCGTTCTTGGGTAGCCGCTTTCTTTGGCCTCTCGTGCATAGCAAAGACAGCTTTAGGAAATTGGCTGACCATGGGAGCCGCATCCGGCGTTCGCATCCACATTCTACGCCAATAAATTGGGGAGGAAGCCTTGACAGACTCCCTCCCCGAGGACTGTATCTCCGTGACTAGAAGTCCAAGCGCAGCCCAAACTGCAGCTGGCGCATGCCGTTGGGCGAACCCGGCGACGAGTCGGACTCAATGTCGGTCACCCGACCGTTGTTCGCACAGTCAATGCAGGTGCCGCTTCCACCCTGGTTCTGGTTGAATCCCAATACGGGGTGATTAAAGAGGTTATACACGTCCATGCGGAACTGAAGCTTTGCCCTTTCCGTGAGCGTGAAGCTCTTGGAAAGAACCGCATCGGCGCCGAAGTATCGCGGACCGCGAAAACTGTCGTAGCCATGGTTTCCGATGTTGTTGATTCCGGGGTCCGAAAATCCGTTACCGCTCGGCAGACTAGTCACTCCTGTCGCAGGATCGACGGTGTCTACGACCGGAGTGAAGAACTGGACGTAGTGGCCTCTGGCGTCGTGGACAAAGCTGCCCGCTCCGATCTTGAACGATCCGGTGCCCGTGTTCGGACGGCATATGCCAGTGTCTTGTTCCAAGTTACAAACCGCGCCGGACAAACCGGGCGTCCACGGTAGGCCACCCGCCCACGTAATGGTGCCGGCAATTTGCCAGCCGCCGATAACCGCATCCATACCACGGCCCACGTCGCCGCCGAACGATTTGCCCTTCCCGAAAGGCAACTCGTAAACGAGACTCGTAACCCACTGGTGATTGCGCAAGTTGTCATCGGGTCCGTGAGCTATTGCTGGGTTGTTCACGTAAAAGTTGCTGTCGTAGTGGTAACCCTTGGCGTAGTTGTAAAAAGTCATGAACTGCAAGCCGTTCGAGAAGCGCCTGTCCAACTTCACGGTGAGTGCGTTGTAGTAGCTGCTGGCATCGTTTCCGAGGTAATTGCCCTGGTCGGTAAAGCAGCACTGCAGAATGCCTGGCGTGCTCCCGGTGGTATTTGACGGGTCGGGATACCCAGGGTAACTGAACGCGTTGTAGAAAGGACGCCGCTGTACTTGGGGAACATTAGCCACCCAAGTACACGCGGCAGGGCACCCCTGAAGGGTGCCAGCTCCCAACCCCGGCTGGTTGACATTGTAGGTGGGACCGTCCCCAACAAATCCGTGGGTCCCCTTGTTCCCCAGGTAAGTCACTTCCAGGCTCATTGTTCGTGTCAGCTGATGCTGGACCGTAGCATTCCACGTGTCAACATACGGCAATCGCTGTGAGGTGGGTCGAATATGGGGCTGAGTGCAAAGTGGAGCGACAGTTACCCCGTTGACGACAGTATTCCCAAAGGTACAGTTGGGTCCGGCCAGAGGCAATACGCCAGTCGAAGGTACGACAGGGAACGTGAATGGCGGAGGCCCGGCCGACAGCGAGAAACTAGACAGGTACTGATTCGTATTCTGCTGGAACTGCGCGGCGAGTACCGGCAGGTTTTGGGTTACGGCGTGCCCAAAGTTCGAACCGAAGACTCCCATATCGTAGCTGCGGCCATATCCCATACGAATTACAGTTTTCTCACGCAACTGGTAAGCAATGCCAACACGAGGAGCGAATGCGTGCCAGTCATTGCCGATGTTGCCGTTCAATCCGTATGGGCCAAAACCGGCCACGCGATCCACGCCTTGGACAATATTGGTGAAGCCGCCATTGCCCTTCGCATTTACGTATTCTGGGAAGTAGATCTCCCAGCGCAACCCTAAGTTAATAGTCAGTTTCGGAGTGAAGCGCCAGCTATCTTCCCCGTAGTAAAACGTTCGCCACTGTCTTTCAGCGGCGTTCGTGCTCGTGCTGACGTACCGGCTGACGCTCCTGACATCCCCCAAGAGGAAACTAGCCAAACCCACGCCACCAACGCCGCCGTTTGAAGTGTTGCCGTCAGTAAAGTTGTAAACGCCAGTACGATTGGAGTCGCTCGGAACGCGCAGATTTTGCGCGTAGCGGATATCCGCGCCGAATTTGAAGGTATGGTTTCCGTGCGTCTTGGTCCAGTTGTTGACAAACTGGAATTGCTGCTCGCTTTCAATAAGCGGGCAATTGCACCGGGCAACACCAAGGCCATCGCCAAAAGCATCTGAGGTGTTGTTATTGTTTCCATTAAAATCGAACTCACCGAGTCCTGAGGTAAATCTGTCGCCGAGATTGGCGTTCGGAATTCCGAACGCGGTCATAGGGGCCGAGCCCTCATCGGGCTTATGTGTATTCGGGTTGTATTTGAAATACCCGAAACGGAAATCAGTCAGAAGCGACGAACTTAGGGTCTTCGTGACCCCAGTAGACAGACTGTAGTTGTGAACGATGGAACTTCCGGACAAGCCACCAGGACCGAATCCAACACCCCCCAGAGCACCTAGGCTCCCTTTGCCAGAGAGACTGAAATAGTCGAGGCTGAAACGTCCGAACACATTTATGGTCGAGCTGGCGCTGAAGTCGATGCGCGTGTCGAAAGCGTTCTGGTTATAAGGCCCTGATCCTGCAGCCAGAAAGTTGGTGAGGGTCCCGCCATTGCTACCGGCATTATTCGGTTGTGGGAACAAAGCGATGATATTGGCCGCAGCCGGAGAAATCCGATTAATCGGTATCCAGTTTGGCTCTGTGGCGCAGCCCGCTGGACCGCAGAAAGGAGATCGTCCGGTACCCGCTGCGGGTCCACTTTGAACCCCCGTGGTCGGGTCATATACCTGCCCACCGGTACCATAGCCAGAGGCCGGGTTGGTGACGGTTGAATAGTCGCTCAAGTTGCAAAAGCCCGGCGTCGAACTTTGGGCATTTGTCAAGGGATTGCAGCTCGACAAAACCGTTGCTGTGGGTACCGTTATCTGATTTGTTACGCCACTGGATTGCCTGGTTCCTTGGTAATCGCCAAAGAAGAACAGCTTGTTTTTGATGATTGGGCCGCCCACGCTTCCACCGAACTGCTGCCATTTGCTGCTCGGAACGGGGCTGGCTGCAACGCCCGGAGCTGCAGCCCATTGCGTGAATGGATCTCTCGCTTGATTCGCACTGCTACGGCGAAAGTAGAATCCGCTGCCGTGAAGTTCGTTGCTGCCTGACTTGGTCTGAACTGTGACCAAACCGGCGATTGCTTTCCCGAATTCGGCGTCAAAATCCGCAGTGCTAACTTTGGCTTCGGTGACTGCGTCGAGGTTCGGATTGATAACAATAATGCCCAAGATAGGATCCTGATTATCGGTGCCGTCCAACTCAAACCCCGTTCCACTGAAATGCTGGCCGTTGACGAATATCTGGCCGCCACCCTGCGGATTCTCTGTCGCCGCGTGAGACCATCCGAGCTTTTGGGTGCCCGGGGTCAAGAGCTCAAAATTAGTGAAATTGCGGTTCAGGACGGGAAGATTCTCAATGGCCCTGGAATTGAACTCTACGGCAACGTCGGCGCGGTCAGTCTTAAGTTGCGGAACTTCCCCCGTTACTTCGATCGACTCTGTGGTAGCACCTAATTGCAGACCTAGGTCAACCCTTACGCCCGTATCGGCGGCAACCGTTATATCCTTCTGCTCGGATGTCTTGAAACCCTTCGCTTCGACTCTGATACTGTACGCGTCCGGGACAAGGTGGGTCACGGTATAGTTGCCAGTGTCGTTGGTCGTCGTCTCTTCAGTCGTTCCCTTATTTTGATCGGTGACAATGACTTTAGCACCAGCCACTGCCGCTCCTTGTGGGTCTGATACCGTACCGAGAATGCTGCCGAAGACCGCCTGAGCCTTAGCTCGGGGCAGCGACACGCTATACACGAGAGCCAAAACGATTAGAGCACTGAAGCCGAATGCCTTCTTCATTTAAATCCTCCCCGGATCGGAAATCCTGCGATCACCTAATCACGGCTCGAAATGCGCGCCGCACTTACTTGGCAATTTGAGGTCCAATTTTGTTTGACATGAAAACGCTGCAATCATTCAAGCTTTCATTCGCTAGCTCACTCGCGAATACCGCGAATGGAATGTCTATGAATTAACTCTACAAAGAACCAAAGCTTAGCTTCACATGCAATTCGACCGCTCTAAGAACCGTATTCTTCCCGCAACTATCGAAAGCAAGCACAAAAATCTGTGTTCGAATTTCGCGGGCAAAATTCGACTCCCCTTTTGAATGCGCCGTGTAGCATGGTGCCGTTCTGTCTAATATGAAAGTTTCACTGGGTTTGTTACGGTTACGTCTTTCTAAGTTGCTGTCTTGCAAGGGACATAAAAACTCTGTAACCTCTCTAGCGTGAGTGTTACAAGTCACGTAACAAATGTGGACCCGCGTCTTGTTGAGATAGACAAGTTAGTTAACAGCCATACGCTCCACGGTTCAGAGTCGCTTTGCAAGCTTCTGCGGTATTTAGCGGATCACGCGTTGAAGCATCCCGGTGTGGCGCTCAAGGAATATCAGATCGCAACCGAGACCTTCGGACGGCCTGCAGATTTCGACCCCCATCTGGATTCTCTAGTTCGAGTGATGGCGGGGCGCCTGCGCACCAAGCTTGCCGAGTACTATGCATCTGAAGGGGCTGACGATCCCATCATCGTTGAGCTACCGAAGGGCACGTACTCACTGGCTTTTCACGATGCTGCAACTTCTCCCAAGCCGATTTTGCAACCGCATCACGAAGCGGACCAGATTGCCCCCGATCCACAGCCTAAGACTTCGCTGCTGACGTTGGGGTTGGCAGTTTTTCTTGGGATTGCAATCGTTGTAATCGCCGTCTTACTGCTTACCCGAAGCCCAAACTCGCCGGTAGCCGGTGTCGCTGAACGGCCACCTGTACCGGCGGGCGCTGGGGAAGACGCACAAGTAGCTATAGGCGATGGCGAACAAGCGCCCGAAGCGTTCCGTGTTTTCTGGCAGCCATTCGCCGCCGGCCCAGAAGAACCGTGGGTGGTCTTCAGCAACGGAGCATTCATAGGCCGGGCAGAGACTGGGTTGCGCTATTTCAATCCGGCACAAGACTCAAGACAAGCGATTGACGACCATTACACCGGGGTGGGCGAAGTGCTGGCGGTTCACGACTTGGACCACGTCTTTAGTCAGCTGCATCGTCAGATTCGAGTGAAGCGGGGCAGTCTGTTTTCGCTGGATGATGCGCAGAATAACAATCTGATCTTCGTGGGTTCGCCAGCCGAGAATCTTACGCTACTCGATATACCCAGTACCCACGAGTTCGTTTTTCAGCGCCTCACCAGCGGACCGAGAAAAGGCGATCTGGCAGTGATCAATGTTCATCCGCAGCCAGGCGAGGAAAAAATGTTTCTCTCCACCCCTCCCGGCTCGCCTCTTACAGAGGACTACGCGATCATCGGCCTGGTCCCGGGGATTAACCCTGCCCGATCGTTTCTGATATTGGCTGGGACTACGACCATCGGCACACAGGCGGCCGCAGAGTACGTCAGCCGACAGGATTCTCTTGAACAGTTACTGCTGCGGCTCAGCGTCTCGGAGACTGGTGCAATAAAGCCATTTGAGGTGGTGTTGCGCGTGAAAGTCGTGCGCGGAGTACCGGTGGCGAGGGAACTGGTGGCGTTGCGGAGAGTCGCGCAGTAAAGATTCGGCTCCCAGCGCTCAAAGAATCAATCCTTGACTAAAACGATGGCCTGAGCTCGTTCACGGTTTGGCGCGCGCAAGCTCGGCAGCCTTACGAAATTCCTCTGCGGCTTCGGTTTTTTCTCCCTTGCGTTGAAGCGCTTCCGCCAGGTGCTGATGTGCGGGCACATAGCTTGGCACAAGATTGATGGCCGAGCGAAATTGCTCGATCGCGGCGTCCAAGTCGCCAGCCTGTAGCAGCCGGTTTCCGGAGTTCGTATTGAATGTGGCCGCTTGCAGATTATTGGACTGTTTGAACAATTCCTGTGCGCGTTGGCTTTCCGCAGCGGCAGCGGCCGTGTCGCCTGTTTGACGGAGTACGGCAGCCAGAGTTGTGTGGGCTCCCACCAGACCGGGATCAATCGCAATCGCCTTCCGCAGGGCAGCCGCTGCATCCTCTGGCTTCCCATCCTGCCTCAAAACCGTTCCCAGTGTGTAGTAGGCTTCAGCATAATCCGGTTTTGCTTCCGTCGCGGCGCGGAGTTCTTTCTCGGCCTCGACGAAATCGCCTTTCTGCCAAAGCGTGACCCCCAGCGTGTAATGGATATCAGGCTGGCTAGGGTCGAGCTCGACCGCTTGGTGAAATTCCATGAGCGCGTCGGCGAGCTGGTCCTTCAATTTCAAAGCCAGACCGAGGTCGTAGTGGGCGGTCGCGTCGTTCGGCTCAATTTTCAAAGCGTGTTGGAACTGAGTGATCGCGGAATCGAAATCTGCTTTTTGCAGATAGGCGGTGCCGAGGTTCTCGATATAACTCCCGTCGTCAGGCTTGATACGGATCGCCGATTCAAATTCAGGAATTGAGCCCGCGGCGTCCCCGGACTGAATCAGCGCAAGCCCGAGATTGTTGTGCGCGTCAGCATCCTGAAACCGAAGAACGACAACGCGGCGAAATGCCGCGACGGCTCCTTCGGTATCGCCTCTGCGTTGAAGCAGCGGACCGAGGGTCGCTAGGGCATCAGCGAAGTCCGGTTGCAGCTTGGTTGCTTTCTTCAGTTCTTCGATTGCATCATCCGGACGGCGTTCTTCCTGGAGAACCAGTCCGAAATAGTAATGCGCTTGGGCATTCTCTGGGACGGCCCGCGATGCCTTGGCCAGAAGCTCATGCGCCTGAGGCAGCAATTTCTGCTGCAAGCGAACTATGCCGAGATGCAGCTCTGCGGCGAAAAAATCCGGCTGCAGGCGCAGCGCCTCGGAGAATTGTGCTGCGGCTTCCTCGGTGCGGGAAGCTTGTGCCAGGAGCGATCCCAACTCATCGTGCAGGTCGGGGCGTTGCGGTTCCAGCTCAATTGCCAACCGCAGCTCACCGACTGCTGGCGGCACATTGCCGCGAAAACTGAGCACCCTCCCTAAAGTGCGATGCGTTTCCGAATCCTTGGGAGCTAGACGAACTGACTCGCGTGCTTCGGTTTCGGCTTCCGCATAGTCGCCACCTTTAGCCAGCGCGTTGGCAAGATTCAGGTGCGCCTGCGGAAATTCGGGCTTGAGTCGGATCGCAGAATGAAATTGCTCGATCGCGGAATCAACCTCGCCTTGTTCGAGAAGCACCCATCCCAGCGAATTGTGCGCGTCGGGACTGCGCGGGGCTATGACCACCAATTTTTCAAAGTCTGTACGCGCCTCGGGCACCTTACCCTCCTCCAGCGCGGACATTCCTTGCGCATAAAGGGATTTAGCGCGAGCCTGTTGCTGCGAATGTGAGTCTTGGGTTTGGGCGCCCAACATCGTCCCTGCGGCGATTATTGCGATGCTGATTGCCTTTATTAGGGCCGCTATCGGTCGAAAGGTCAGGGGCATGGCTGTTGTTACATCCACATCCACATACTACTATTGCCGATTCTGCGATAAGCAACGTCGCGGTCGGGCGCAGCTTCGCCGGCTTGTAGTATCTTCCAGGTGAGATGCGATTTTTCCTGCACGGTCTTGGCCAATTCTGCGACACATCAATGATGACAGCCATTCTCGGTTTCCTGGCCTTGCTATCCAGCGGGCATGCCCGCGCGGAGCAGCACCGCCTCGCTGATTTCGAGGACGTTGCGGAGAAAGCCGGAATTACCATGATGAATGTGTTCGGCGGTGTGGACACCAAGAAATACATCATCGAGACCACTGGCACCGGCGTTGCCATTTTCGACTACGACAATGACGGATGGCCGGATATTTTCATCGTCAACGGTACAACTCTTGAAGGATTTCCCGCGGGTAAAGCGCCGACCAACCATCTCTACCGCAACAATCACGACGGCACGTTCACCGATGTTACGGTGAAGGCTGGACTCGCGGCTACCGGCTGGGGCCAGGGCGTTTGCGTCGGCGACTACGATAACGACGGCTGGGAAGATCTGTACGTTACGTATTACGGCAAGAACCGCCTCTATCACAATGATCACGGTGTATTCCGCGAGGTTAGCGATCAAGCTGGCGTTGCCGGCTCCGGAAAGGCGTGGGGCACAGGCTGCGCTTTTGTGGATTATGATCGCGACGGACTGCTTGATCTGGTGGTCGCCAACTATGTGGATTTCGATCTCTCAACCGCGCCGGGGCCGGGAGAACGAGCTTCGTGCATCTGGAAAGGGGTGCCGGTCATGTGTGGGCCGCAAGGTTTGCCGGGATCGAAGAATATTCTGTATCACAATCTGAGTGGCGGAAAGTTTGAGGACGTAACCAAGAAAGCGCACATTGACCAGGCTGCCGGGCACTACGCGTTAAGCGTCTCGACACTCGACTATGACGATGATGGCTGGCCCGATATCTACATCGCTTGCGACAGCACGCCCAGCATTTTGTATCACAACAACCACGACGGCACGTTTACTGATGTAGCCGTGGTCGCGGGCGCCGCGTTTAACGAAGATGGGCGCGCCCAGGCCGGCATGGGAAGTACCGTCGCCGATTTCAATGGCGATGGCAAGCTGGACATCTTTCGCACCAATTTCTCCGACGATACCTCCACGCTCTATCGCAATAATGGAAATGGCACATTCGATGATGTGACCTTCGCCGCAGGGCTGGGATTGCACACGCAATATCTGGGATGGGGCACGATGTTCTTCGACTTCGATAACGATGGCTGGCCCGACCTTTTGCTCGTCAACGGACACGTCTACCCCGAAGTGGACAAACAGCATTTGGGAAGCAACTACCAGGAACCCGAAATCCTGTATCACAACAGCGGGAAGGGAACCTTCACTGACATTTCTGCTGACGCGGGTTCCGGAATCACTAAGGCAACGTCGGCCCGAGGGCTGGCCGTGGGAGATCTTTGGAATGACGGGCGCCTCTCGGCGGTGATCAGCAACATGAATGCGCACCCCAGCCTGTTGGTGAACCAGATCAAATCTCCGAACCACTGGATAGCCTTCCGCACCATCGGCACAAAATCCAATCGAGACGGCATTGGCGCGCGCATCAGTTTGCAAGCCGGGGAGCGTATGCGAGTGGACGAAGTCCGCAGCGGCTCCAGCTACTCGTCGAACAGTGACATTCGCGTACACTTCGGCCTGGGGACGACAGACAAGATTGATTTCGTTCAGATTCGATGGCCGACCGGGCTGCTGGAACGTTTCGAGAACCTTCCGGTCGATTCAATTTACGTCTTGAAGGAAGGGACGGGAACTGCGGTGCCGGCGGCAAAGCCGTAACTTTTAAGAAATCGCTTTGATTCGTAGAACTCGAAGAGTAATGTGCACGTTTGCAGTCTGCTTGCGCTCGAGATGTAGCTCTGTTGGAGGGCCCCTCGTGAAATGCGTCCGATTCGGATTGATGCTGATATTGCTCGCCCATCTGTCCGTCGCGCCCCTCCGCGCCCAGCAAACAAGCCCACCGGCGGCGCAACAAGCATCACAAGCCTCTACCGATCCTTGGTGGAAGCACGCGGTTATCTATGAAATCTATCCACGCAGCTTCCAGGATTCGAACGGCGATGGCATCGGAGATATCAACGGCATCACTTCACGGCTTGACTATCTCAAAGACCTCGGCGTCGATGCGATCTGGATCACGCCCATGTATCCCTCGCCGCAAATAGATTTCGGCTACGACGTTTCGAATTATGAAGCCATCGATCCGCAGTTTGGCACCATGGCGGACTTCGATCATCTAGCGACTGAGGCAAAGAAACGCAATATCCGAATCATTATGGATTTTGTTCCGAACCATACTTCGGACCAGAACTCATGGTTCCTGGAATCGCGTTCCTCGCGCACCAATCCCAAACGCGATTGGTACATCTGGCGCGACGGCAAGGGACCGGGAAAGCCGCCAAATAATTGGGAATCCTGGTTCGGCCACTCCGCGTGGACGTTCGACGAAAAAACCGCTCAATGGTACTACCATTATTTCTACGTTCAACAGCCAGACCTGAACTGGCGCAATCCCGAGGTGCGCAAAGCAATGTACGACGTATTGCGCTTCTGGCTCGATCGCGGCGCCTCCGGGTTCCGAATGGATGCGGTCTCGCGGCTTTTCGAAGATCCCAATCTGCACGACGATCCTATTCTTCCCGGCACAAACGCCTACGGCGATCCAAATATCCAGCATAAATACACCGACGATCTTCCTGAGGTACACGACGTGCTTCGCGAAATCCGAAAGTTGGTGGATAGCTATCCGGGCGATCGCGTCCTCATCAGTGAAGCCGATGAACCGACGATTCAAGACCTTGTGAAGGTATACGGCGTAAACGACGATGAAGTGCAGCTTCCGATGGATTTTCAAGTAGCAGATTTGAATCGGCTCTCAGCGCCAAAGTTCCGCGAGCTGCTCGATCAAATTGAATTCAATCCGCTGAAGGGCCAACCGTATTTCTTTTTCAATAATCACGACCAGGTGCGCACCTGGGACCGCTACGGCGATGGAGTCCACAACGATCAGATTGCGAAGCTCATGGCTGCTCTGCTGCTGACGACTCGCGCCACTCCGCAAATGTATTACGGCGAAGAACTCGGCATGCGCACCACAGTTCCAACTCGCAAGGAAGATGTCAAGGACCCGGTTGGCCGCACGGGATGGCCCAAGGACAAAGGCCGCGATGGCGAACGCACGCCGATGCAGTGGGACGGCTCTCAGAACGCAGGTTTCAGCACAGCCGCAAAGCCGTGGCTTCCGGTACCGCCGTCCGCAGCCCAGTACAACGTCGCCACAGAAGCGCAAGATCCGGATTCAATACTAAATTTCTATAAACATCTAATCGCGCTTCGGCGAGAACTCCCCGCCCTGCGGGATGGTGGTTACGTTGCGGTGAATCGTGATGATCAAAATGTGCTGGCGTATCTTCGCAAGGGCCGGGATGGCGCGGATTCTGTGCTGGTCGCGCTCAACATGAGTGCAGAACCGCAGACTGTAAACTTCAAGCTGGGGGGCTTCGGAATTCAAGGAAGCTCAGCGCGCGTGCTTCTGGCCGCGCCGCAACAAGGGAACGAGCAACTCTCGCTGGATGGAGTGAAGCTTGGCCCCTATGCCGTGCTGATCGCTACGGTGAAATAGCTCTACTCCTCTATCACTTATTTCGGTAGACTAGCCGCGAATTTTTGCGAACGGACAATTCCATGTCCCTCGCTTACGAACACCAACTGATTCACTCCAACATCTTTCATCGAGTCCACCTGCCCGCTCGGCCAGCGGATTTCTATCAAGTCCACCTTCTCGGCCTTGCCCAAACCGAAATGCACCCTCAAATCGCTTTGCGAAAGATAGCCGCCTCCGCTTCTGACTTCATCAATCTGCCGGTGTGGTTTGCCTTCTCCCGAAGGGTTTGTCACACAGGTGACACGCGCGCCAATTCCGCTGCGATTTGATTTAACGCCTACGGTTTTGATCTTGATCCAGTTATTGCCCGAACTGGAATCACAGCGCAGCAGTTGCGGAAGACCGTTTACAGTATTGACGACCGCGTCAATGTCGCCATCATTGTCGAAATCCCCGAATGCACAGCCACGAGCGGCGGATGGCGTAGATATCCCAGGACCGGCGATTTCGGAAACATCTTCAAACTTCCCATTTCTTAAGTTGCGATAGAGTAGTTTGCGCTGGGCGTATCCGGCTTCGGTTTTCAGTTGTTCGACTTCAGGATAAACATGCCCATTGCAGATCAAGATGTCAGCCCAGCCGTCGTTGTCGAAATCAAAGAATCCGCATCCCCAGCCCAAGTACTGCGTATGCGCACCTAATCCAGCTGAGAACGTGGTGTCCTCAAAATTAGCGCTGCCGAGATTGTGGTAGAGCGATGGCGTGTCACCCGCGAAATTGGTCTTCACGATATCGAGGTTGCCGTCCAGGTCATAATCAGCAGCGGAAACTCCCATACCAGCCTGCGGTTTTCCATCCGGACTGAGCGCGCAACCAGCTTCCACCGCGATATCGGTAAACTTCCCATTTTTCTTGTTTTGATAGAGAGCGCTGGTGGAGGAATCGTCCGCGACGTAAATGTCGGGCCAGCCATCGTTATCGAAATCTGCGGTGAGCACACCCAATCCGAACGTGCCGCCGGAGCTCAGAATGCCGCTCGCTTCAGAAACGTCGGTGAACGTTCCGTCCCCGTTGTTATGAAACAAAATATTCTTGCCGCCTTTGAGCCCAGGCGGGCCGCAAGCCACCATCACACCTTTGTAAAGACATGGCCCTGATTCAGGCACCGGGGCCGTGGCAAGATCCATATCAATGTAGTTGGCGACGAAGAGATCAAGCTTGCCGTCGCGATCGTAATCCACGAACGCACAGCCGGTGTTCCAACGCTTGCCATTCCCGCCGACTCCGGCTTTGTCCGTGACGTTCCGTAAAGGTGCCGTCGCCGTTGTTGTGATAAAGAACGTTTTTGCCGAAATAGCTGACGAAGAGGTCGTCCCATCCGTCGTTGTCGTAGTCACCGATGCAAACGCCCTGCCCCCAGCCGTGATGAACCAGTCCAGATTTTGCGGTGACGTTGGTGAATGTACCGTCTCGATTGTTCTTGAACAAGTGGGAGGTCGGCTCCTGTCCCGGAGGAAAGCCCTCCAGCCGCGAGCCATTCACAAGGAAAATGTCCGGCCATCCATCGTTATCGTAATCGTAAAAAGCGACGCCACAGCCGGTAGTCTCCAGTAAATATTTATTCTTGTGCTCGCCGCCAAAGATGGTTTTTGCGTTCAGCCCTGATTCACGCGCGACGTTGAAAAAGCTGACGCCGAGGTTAGCTTCAGGTTTGGTGCTGCTCTGCGCATTTGCAACCGGCAAAGTGCCCGCAAGGGGTGACTGGCCGAAGGCCAGCACCTTTTCGAGGGACAACACCAACGCGGACCGGCTCAGAGATTGGAGAAAAGTTCGGCGTGAAAACGACTGCAGAGGAGCACCATCCGGTGTGAAGCGTGCTAGAATTCGCAACTCAATTCTTTAACAGAGAAGCTTAATTTGCAAGCTGCTGGAACACGTTGGAGAATACGAGTGGGTCTCTATCGAAATATTTCCGTGGTTCTACAGCGCAAGAACTGCCGACGGCGCTGGGGATCTAGAGTTTACGCGGCATTCGTAGTTTTTGCGATAGCCGTCTCTTCAGTTTCAGCACTCGCTCAATCTCCTTCCGCCGCCGCTCCAACTTCTCTGGTTTTATCTCGCCCGGTTCGTCCGCTGGAATTTCTATCCGCGGTTGGAACGCGCGCCGCACTGTTCGGTAACGAGTCGGGAAATTTTGAAGCCTGGGTATACCCGCTAAAAATCCTGCGCGATTTTCACCTTCGATTTCATGTCGACGGCAGAATAATCCCTGCTGAATCGCTGGTTACAACGGTTTCGGTACGTCCCGAGTCTTCCACCATCTTGTACGCCAGCGACACATTTCAGGTTCGGGAAACCTTGTTTGTTCCAGTTGCCGAATCAGGTGCGATCGTAGTGATTGAAGTAGACACCATTGATCCCCTCGAGATCGAAGTCGTGTTTGAGCGCGATTTCCAGTTAGAGTGGCCGGCCGCGTTGGGAGGCATGTATCTCCATTGGGATCCGAACTTCCGCGCTTTTGTCTTAGGAGAGGAACTCAAAAGATATTCCGCGCTCGTCGGTTCGCCTTCAGGAGTAATGTCGGAGACCGAATACTCGACCAATTATTCAATGTCATCTGAGAATGCATTCCTTCTAGGTCCATCGAGTAAAGGTAAGGATACAAAATTAGTTGTGATTGCGGGCTCGACGAATGGACAAAACGATGCCCAAGACAATTACCGGAAGCTTTCAAATAACTATGCAGCCCTTCTTCGCGATTCGGCAGACTACTACCGGCAATATCTGAATCGCACCGTGAATTTGGTCTTGCCGGACGATCAATTACAACAGGCGTACGATTGGTCCCGCATTAGCGTTATTCAAGGCATGGTCCACAATCCCTTTCTGGGAACGGGGCTAATCGCGGGGTACAGAACTTCCGGAACAAGCCAGCGGCCTGGATTTGCATGGTTTTTTGGCCGCGATGCGTTGTGGACTTCATTCGCCTTGAACGCGGAAGGTGATTTTGCGAGCACCAGGACTGCTCTCGAGTTCCTAACCGCCTTCCAGCGCGCCGATGGCAAAATTCCACACGAGATTGCGCAATCGGCGAGCCTTGTGAACTGGTTTAAGGATTATCCGTATGGATTCGCCTCCGCCGATGCAACGCCCTTGTACATCATTGCGATGAACGATTATGTCGTTCACAGCGGAGACATCGAATTCGGCGCCAGCAAGTGGGACAACTTGCGGCGCGCCTATCAATTCCTCAAAAGCACGTATAACTCCGATGGCCTGCCGCGAAATTTTGGATTCGGCCATGGATGGGTCGAGGGCGGTCCGTTGCTTCCAGTTGAAACCGAGCTATATCAAAGCTCTTTGGGCGCCGAAGCATTGCACGCCCTCTCGAACCTCGCGCATCTTGCAGGCAAGCAAGAGGCGGGTCGTCAGCTCGATCAGGAGTATGCTCACCAGAAGAATTTAGTGAACGAGAGATTCTGGTCAGAAGGAAAGAAGACGTATTCGTTCGCGCTAGATGCGAACCAGCATCAGGTGGAAATACCGAGTGTGCTCGCCACAGTGCCGCTGTGGTTTGATCTTCTCGCAGATAACCGCGTGCGGCCAACAATCGACAAGCTTGCCGATTCAGATCACCAGACCGACTGGGGAATGCGGATTATTTCTTCACAGAGTCCCTTGTACAATCCCGGCGGATATCACTTTGGCTCGGTGTGGCCACTTTTTACAGGATGGGCTTCGGTCGGTGAGTACCGCTACCATCGCGCGCTGCCGGCTTATTCGAATTTGAGGTCGAACGCGTTGCTTGCTCTTGACGGATCTTTGGGACATGTGACAGAAGTGCTTTCTGGCAACTATTACGAACCACTCTCCACGAGCTCGCCGCAGCAAATATGGTCGGCAGCCATGGTGGTGAGCCCAATTCTAAAGGGAATGTTCGATCTTGAAGTCGATGCAAATGCTCATCGCTTGAGGCTATCACCGCACATTCCTGCCGATTGGAAATCTTTCGAGATCGGCAACGTGCATGTAGGAAGTGTAGTGCTCGATCTTAAGTATCGACGCGACGCTGAGAACGTTTCTCTAGAAGTAACCCGCGCTGGCCCCGGTGAATGCACGGTTGACTTCTCACCCGCCTTCAGCCCCCGCGCAGAGATAACCTCTACCACAATCAATGGGCGAACAGTGCGCAGCCTGTCTCAGACCAACAAACAAGATCAGCACGTAGTCACAGAGTTTCCCGTCACATCGGAAAACACTATCCTGCGCATGAATGTGCGCAACGACTTCGGTGTCGGTTATTCTTCAACTCTGCCGCAGCACGGAGAAAGCAGCCAAGCCCTGAAGATTGTGTCTGAAGCTTGGGCGCCAGGAAATAACGAATTGACTCTTGAAATCGTAGGCATTGCGGGTAAGCAGTATGACCTCTCAGTTTTGAACCCGGGACTAATTTCGTCCGTAGACGGAGCCGAGTTAGTCAAAAACGAAGCAGGCACGAGGCTGTGGGTCAAGTTACCGGGCGACAACAGCTCATCCTATGTTCACGGCAAGGTGTCAATTCGTCTTGCCGCGACAGCCGCGAGGAAAGTTTCGCGAGTACAGTAGCACTAAGTCTATTTTTGTAGCCGTTTGTTTCTGTCGGAGGAGACAACCTTATGGTCCGAAAGTGTTTACCTGTGATTCTCGTAATCATCGCCGCGTTCTTGATTCTTTCCCAGTCGCCGGCACAAACCAAGAAAGTGGACGCCGAAGGTCACGAATGGTGGCAGCACGCGGTGTTCTATGAGATTTATCCGCGAAGCTTCGCCGACAGCAACAATGATGGGATCGGGGACCTGAACGGCATTGCGTCCAAATTGGATTATCTAAAAGATCTTGGCGTGGATGCCATCTGGATCACGCCCTGTTTCCCGTCTCCGCAAGTTGATTTCGGCTATGACGTTTCCGACTACCAGAACATCGATCCCATGTATGGAACGCTCGCCAATTTTGATACTTTGCAGGTGGAAGCGAGCAAACGCGGGATTCACATAATCCTGGACTTCGTGATGAATCACACTTCCGACCAGCACAAGTGGTTTATCGACTCAAAATCTTCGCGGACAGCTCCGAAGCGCGATTGGTACATCTGGCGGGACGGAAAAGGACCTGGAAAACCTCCGAACAATTGGATCTCAACCTTTGGCGGATCAGCGTGGACGCTAGATCCAACCACGAATCAATACTACTACCACTTTTTTTACGCTCAGCAACCCGATCTCAATTGGCGCAATCCCGCTGTCAAAGACGCAATGTTCGATGTAACGCGCTGGTGGTATGACCGCGGCGTAGCTGGTTTCCGTCTTGATGCAGTCGATACCCTGTTCGAAGACCCTAAGCTAAAAGATAATCCTGTCCTCCCCGGAACCAACAAGCTTGGCGATCCTAATATGGACAATGTTTACAACACCAAGCTTCCGGAAGTTCACGATGTGCTTCGCGGTCTGCGCCAGGTGGCGGACCAACATAATGCGGTTTTGATCGGCGAGACTTGGACCAAGGACGTAAGCGAGTTGAAGCGATATTATGGCGGGCACAACAATGAGCTGCAGATGCCGATGGATCTAATGTTTGCGCGCGTTGATAAGCTTTCGCCGCCCGAGTTCCGCCGTCAGATTGCGGCGGTAGACTCCGCCGGAGGCTGGCCGGTCTTTGTCATCAGCAATCACGATATCGTGCGTTCCTATGATCGCTATGGCGACGGGCAGCACAACGACGCAATCGCCAAGGTAATGGCCGCGCTCTATCTAACGCTGCGGGGCACGCCGATCATGTATTACGGCGAAGAAATCGGCATGACCAATAACGATCCAACGCGAAAGGAAGACGTTAAGGATCCAATCGGACGAACCGGATGGCCGGAAGAAAAAGGTCGGGACGGAGAACGCACGCCCATGCAATGGAACGCAGAAAAGAACGCAGGCTTCAGCGAAACCCAGCCGTGGCTGCCTGTCTCACCCAGTTATACGACTCACAACGTCGCTGCTGAACTGCAGGATCCATCCTCCATTTTGCAGACTTACCGACAAATACTTGCGCTCAGGCACAAGAACGCGGCTTTGCTCGATGGAGAATACTTTGCCCTGAATGTGAAGGATCCAAACGTCCTTTCTTACCTCAGACGCTATAAGGATCAAGCTGTACTGGTCGTTTTGAATATGTCCGGGCAAACACAGGACGTCAGCTTCGACCTAACTCCACAGGGGTTTGCAGCGAAGTCAGCACACACTCTGCTGAATACCTCGGGAACGAAATCGCCTGAGCTCTCGATTTCGCATATGTCGCTTGAGCCGTTTTCTGCGTTCATCGGATCAGTTTCAAAATAGACTGGGAGAGCTCGGGTGCGCTCGACTCGGATTAGCGAGTCAGCCGGAACTCTCCATGCAGCTTTGCCGTTGAGTCTCCGCCCACCCAGACATCGAACTGCTCTGGCTCAACGACCCATTGCTTTGTAGCCGGACTCCAGAATTGCAGTTCGTCCTTTCCTAGTGTGAAATGGATCGTCTGCCTTGCGCCTGCCGCCAGACTCATCCGCTGGAAACCCTTCAACTCTCTCACCGGCCGCGAAGCGCTTCCTGCACGCTGGTGGATATAAAGCTGCACCACGGCATCTCCGGCATGGCCTCCGGTATTCGCCACGTCTACCGACACTTCTAAGTCAGTTCCAACTTTGGCTTCGGCTTGGCTCAATTTCAGATTGTCGAATGAAAATGTTGTGTAGCTCAGTCCGAATCCAAACGGAAATAGCGGAGTGTTGCGCACGTCCCAGTAACGCGACTTAAAGTCCGGAGCGTCCTCGGGAGCTTGCGTCAGGTTATGGTTGTAATAGACAGGCGCTGTGGCTGCAGTTCGCGGCCAGCTTACTGGCAAATGTCCTGCGGGATTTGCGTCGCCAAACAGTACATCGGCAACGCCGTTTCCCCCCTGACTTCCCGGATACCACGCTTCCAAGATCGCCGGCACATGCTCCGCAGCCCAGGAAATATCCAGCGGACGACCATTCACCAGCACGAGCACAACCGGTTTACCGATGGCAACCACGGCTTCCAGTAATTCCTGTTGACCTCCGCTGAGCTTGAGCGACGAGCGTGAGGCTGCTTCTCCACTCATCAAATTAATCTCGCCTAACACTAAGACTGCGACGTCATTCTGCGTGGCCAGGGCGACAGCGTCGTCCATCGCTTTCTTGGCTTCTTCCGCGTTCTGCTTCGGCTGCTCTTTTAGTGGTAAAGAAGGAATGTTTTCGAACATAGAGGGGATGTCCCGCCAAAGGTTCGGCCCATGGGCATACTCGACTTGAATTGTGCCGCCGACCTTTTCCTTGATGCCCTGCAAGATGCTGACCGTTGGACCTGGTTTGGCTAGCGTGCCCCACATGCTGAGGAGATCCGTTTCCGCGTCCGCCAACGGGCCAATTACGGCAATCGATTTGATTTGTTTCTTATCCAGCGGCAGCACGCTGCCTTCATTACGAAGCAGTACGACTGAGCGCTGCACGGCTGTGCGAGCTGTCTGCTGGCTCTGCGGATCATTCACAACTTGAGGGATGAGGGATTCGTCAACATAAGGATGCTCAAATAGCCCCAGGCGGATCTTCGCTTCAAGAATGGGTCGCACTGCGTCGTCAATTTGCTGGGTCGAAATTCTTCCCGCTTGTACTTCTGCGGGTAAGAATTTCAAGTAAGTGCCGCTGGCCATATCCATGTTCACGCCGGCGGAGAAGGCTTTATAGGCTGCATCCTGTCCATCGCGTGCATACCCATGGATGATCAGGCTGTGGACGGCGTTGGCGTCGCTCACCACAAAACCCTTGAATTGCCATGCATCTCGCAGAACGTCATGTAGAAGCCAGCGATTGCCAGAAGCAGGAACATCATTCAAGTCCATGTAGGCACTCATGACCGTCCCGGCGCCAGCGTCCAGTGCTGCTTTGAAGGGAGGTAAATATACGTTCCACATCAATTCTTCCGGAATGTACGACGCGTCATAGTCGCGTCCCCCGTCCGCCGCCCCGTAGCCGGCAAAATGTTTCACGCTGGCCAGTACACGGTCAGGCCCGCCTAGTTGCGCACCCTGGAAACCGAGGACCTGCGCGCGGGCCATGGCCGCTCCCAGGTACGGATCTTCTCCTGCGCCTTCCACCATGCGGCCCCAGCGAGCGTCCCGCGCAATGTCCACCATGGGACCGAAAGTCCAGGCAATGCCCGCTGCACGAGCTTCACGTGCGGCCACACTCTGCGCAGCCTCAACCATCTTCGGGTCCCACGAGGATGCCATAGCGATGGGCGAAGGAAAGATCGTGTGGTAGCCGTGGATCACATCGAGTCCAAACAGAATAGGAATGTGAAGGCGCGACTGGTCCACGGCAATGTGCTGCCAGCGGTTGATCTCTTTGGGATCGGACACCCACAGTACGGATCCCGCGCCATATTTGCGAGCGGCCTCTTCGGGCGTCACGCCATTTTGTTGCTTGAACTCAGGAAGTGGAAATCCGGGCAGCTGCGTAAGCTGAGCGACCTTTTCTTCGAGTGTCATCTGCCGGAGAATTTCGTTCGCCTTCGACTCGACCTGCGCCGGCAAAAGGGCAACGCACCACAGCGCGAAGAATATCGTTGCCAAAAATCGAAACATAAATGATGACTTCGAGACCTCACGAAACATGCGTTTTTTCCCTCGTCATTGGGCTGGCGGTAATCGCAAACTTTGGGATATTCAGGAATCCGTTGCAGTGAAACAAGCCCGAGACGGTCAACCAAAGTGACAACGGGGATATGTGGTTTTCGATTCAGGGGCTTCATAAATTCCTCCCAACCGCCTGAACCCACGTCCTATACCGTCTGGTACGTGGGAAATGTCCAATATTTGCTGACTTGATTGAGAGAAGGGCTGCGGTTTTGGTTAGAATCTGACCTGCACTGGGGAGGAAAAAATGGCGCACACGAAAGCCCTGAACTTGACGAACCTGGACCGGAACCACTTTGAAAAGCTCGAGGCACGTGCCATTCGTGAGCAACTGGAACGCCTGCTTCTTCACCAGACATTCCGTAATAGCAAGCGCTATCCCGCGCTACTCCGGTATGTGGTGGAACATACGCTCGAGGGAAATGTCGAACAACTTAAGGAACGGACCCTCGGAATTGAAGTCTTTGACCGTGAGCTCGCTTACGACACTAACGTCGACCACATTGTCCGCAGCACCGCTGGAGAGATTCGCAAACGAATTGCGCAGTACTATCATGAGCCCGGCCACGAGTCCGAAATCCGTATTGACTTGCCCTCCGGTTCCTACGTGCCCGAATTTCACTGGCCCTCTCCGCGCCTGGTTGCAGAGACACTGCCAGATATTGTTTCGCCAGCAACGAAACTATTGTTTTTATATGTAGCAGCGACGGTCTGCATTGCTGCTGTTCTGGTTGCGGCTGTTTGGATCAGGACGCGTACGCACGAAACTGCGCTCGATCGTTTTTGGCAACCCATGCTCGGATCTTCGAATTCGGTGCTGCTATGCCTGGGAATAGCTCCGGGAGTGGTACCAAGTTCTGCCGCAGATTCGGCAGCGACCACAGTAGGAGATGCACATCAAAATAAAGCGCACATGATCAGCCTTGGTGATGCGATTACCCTCGCCCGTCTGACTTCACTGCTTGGTGCCAAAGGAAAGAGTTTTCAAGTCCGCAGCGAACTGAATAGCACTCTAGATGATTTTCGCAATAGCCCAACGGTATTAATAGGTGGTTTCAATAACGACTGGACGATGCGACTGACGCAGGGCATGCGCTTCACCTTCGAGATAAATCGAAAAACAACCGTACTGCGCATCAAGGACAAGCAAAATCCATCCGCTGATTGGGCAGTGGATATGGCGATGCCTGCCAGCAACCTGACTGCGGACTACGCGCTCGTGTCTCGCGTTTTCGATTCAACGACCCAGCGAATGGTGGTAGTCGCCGCTGGCATCGGCGTTTATGGAACTCTGGCAGCGGGTGAATTTCTCACCGATCCTCAATATATGGAGCTGCTGGCCAAGCAGGCACCCAAAGACTGGGAGCGCAAGAATGTTCAGATCGTAATTACCACGCAGGTAATCAATGGCCATTCCGGCCCTCCGCACATTGTGGCCGCTAATTTCTGGTAGTGCCCACGACAGGAAGTGGCTGGTTCCAGGGTTCGATGGCTTCGATGGATTCGGCTTAATGAGACACATTAGCCGGTGACCATACATTTCAATCGATCCTATCTGCTGACCAGGAAATCAAATATTACCCGGGCATTGTCGCTACGCAGTCCCACTGGACCATTGCTTTCACGGTGAGGTTAGAGCCGCTCGTTATAGCGCTAAGAGTATGGGGTTCGTCCCCGTGAACAGATTGTGGTAGTGCTGAAATCAGCGGTTGAATGTTGTTGATGTAACCGTGGTCGAGACAATCTTCATGTGTCCGCTTGCCTGGATTGCGCTTAATCGAAACAGCGATTTTCTGGTCGGGAAGAAAGTGCCACCAAATTGACTCCGAACCTCTCCGTTACCAAGATGGGACACCTCCTTTGTGGAAACCATCAGACGGTTTCCCGCTTTCTCAATCCTTCCATCTGGTACATCAAAATCGTTAGGTTGGTATTGTGCTTCGGCGGCTGATACAACAAGCATGACTAAGCAGAGCACCGGCCCAAGCTGGAGTAGCATTTTTTATACCTTTGCCAACTGGGCTAGGTAACGCTGATCGTCGTGATTGGTCTTGCGTTGGACGAACTGCATAAATCGCAGTAGATGCTCGCGTTCCGTGCGTCCCGTAATAGCGAACCGGATAGACATGCCCGCGCCGGGATCGATCCGCACGACAACCCCGTCGGCGTAGAGGTGATTGTCGTCGTTGGAGAAAGCCAGCGTAACCTGGCTATGGGGTTGTAGGACGGCGTTAGTCTCGACGTAGCAACCGCCCAAACTGACGTTGACCAGAATTCCGAGGATGCGTTCCTCCCCTTGGCCTATTTGTAACTCGACAGCCACCCGGCATCTCACGCGCGGATTGACTCTACGATTGTTGGGGATCGAACGCTGTTGCTTGTCGCTGTACATGCGTCGATCCGCCTCTGCCAGCAGTCTTTCGGCATCTTCACCGTCGGTAGGATAGAGGGCTTGCCCAACGCTCAGCGACAACAGATCCTCCCCGCAAATTTCCTTCGCAGCGTCCTTCGCCAGCTCGCGTAGATGGGCCGCTTTGAGGTGGGCATCGTCTGGCGTCACGCCCGGCATAACTACAACGAACTCATCCCCTCCCATGCGAGCCACGAGGTCGTATTCCCGAGAACTCTCACTGACCCGGCGGGCGAAGAGCTGCAATACGCGGTTCCCTTCGAGGTGGCCGTACCGGTCGTTCACTTGCTTGAAGCCGTCCATATCGCAGACCATCACGGTCAACGGTGTATTGGAACGTTTTGAACGAGCCAGTTCCCGGTTGAGCTGCAGGAAAAGGGAGCGGGCATTGGGTAGGCCGGTGAGATAGTCGGTCGTGGCGGAGCTTTCTGCTTGCTGGTATTTCAACGCGTTTTCGATGACCAAGGCCATTTTGGAACTCATGGCGAGAAGGACACGCAAGTGGTCAGAACTGAAGGCTTGCTTCTCGGCATGGTAGAGAGTCAAAACGCCCACCACACCCCCCAAAGCTTCCAAGGGAACGGCCACCGCCGACATCAGCATATTGGAACCGGCAGCATCAACCGGATAACCGGTTTCAACCGACGGGTTACCGTTTAGGATCGGTTTTTTGTTCTCTGCTACCCATCCGGATACGCCGTGCCCTAAGGGAATACGCAGAGAGGCGAAGAGGCGGAAATTGTCACCGCCAACGTGCTCCGGAACCAGGTCGTTGCCCCGCCGCACATAAATCGCAATCGAATCGTAGGGGACGAGGCGCCTGAGTTTGGCAGCAAAGACTGATAACGTTTCATCCAGGCTCAGGGACGCGCCTAGATCCTGGCTGAGTTCAAACAGCGTCTGCACCTCTTGTCGCGCTGCCGCGATAGACATGAGGAAAGTGCTTTCATCATTGGACTTTGTTGCGCTTTCCTCAAAACCTGTCGCCGGGGCCAGGCCCCGTTCCACTTTAAGCTCTGTTGAAAGTTTCGACCAAGCAACCTGGTTAGTGCGCGTCTGTACCAACCTCTCAAGTTCGGCGGAGCGGCGTCGCAGAACGGTGATCACCTCAGGATCGAACGATTTCCCGGACTCCTCCTGCAAGCGACGGATTACTTGTTCCATTGGTAACGCGCGGCGATACTGGCGATCAGACGCGAGGGCGTCGAGAAAGTCCACAGCTGAGAGAATGCGCGCTCCGATGGGGATTTGGTCCCCTTTGAGTCCAAAGGGATAGCCCGAACCATCCCACTTTTCGTGGTGTGCGCGCACGATCGGCACTACCGGATAGGGGAAACGCACACGCTCGAGGATCTCGGCCCCTACCACCGGGTGGATTTTCATCTTCTCAAACTCTTCTGGAGTCAAGCGGCCAGGCTTGGAAATAATATGCTCCGGTACGGCCAGCTTACCAATGTCGTGCAACAGAGCTGCAGCGTCTATTGCCTCTATTTCTTTCGAGCTAACTTTTAGTTCCTTTGCCAATTCGACAGCGTACAACCGCACTCGCTGCAGGTGCTCGTGGGTATTGTGGTCCTTGGCTTCAATAGCCAAGGCAAGCGCTTCAATTGTGCGCAAGTGCAGCCCTGCCATATCTTCAATGTGTTGTTTTTCATCTTCCAACTTGCGCAGGTAGACGGGGTAAGAACGGTGAATCAGATAGACGACGGGTAGCGTCACGAGTCCGGCTGGCCAGCCAAGGAGATCGTTGAACCAGCCAATCAGCCAAGCTATGCCGGCCCCCAGCGAATAATAAGGGAGAGCCCAAACGTTGCAATCCGAGCAAATCTCGCTCGGAGACTTGTGTTCAGTTAAGAAAACGACGGCGCCCACCAATAGGGTAGTCGCTACAAAGTAAACTGAAGCAGCCGCCGCCAGCGATAGGAACGCGGTCCCTGACAGCCAATGCAACAAAATGAAGTGATACATGCGGTAGGCGGCCGCAATGGCTATCGCATCCGTTCCAATGTCAAACGAGGTCTTCACTACCCCTTGCCGCTCTTGGACGCACTGCATCAGAATCGCGGTACAGCCCAACGCGAGTGTCTCGGAAAAGCCCAGCTCTCGCAGGCCGAGCAGGATGAACAGGAAATTGACTGACACTGCGCCTGTGATACCGGGAAGCTTTACCTTGAGGCGGCAAGCAATGGTTGCGACCAGCAAATAGGAGGCGAATACAATTGGTTCTTGGCTGGACCAGTGGACCGCGCCGTAGCCGATGACACACGCACCTGCGACGATCACCAGGCTGACAAATGCACGCGCCTCTAGTGTTCTGATGTTACTGCGGTTCACTGTTCACCCCACTGATAATTAGGCACTGGCCGACGTCCAATGGCTGACGGGAAAACCGCAGACTCGGAACGCGCCCCGAGGGAGGGGCCAAACAGACAAGGGACCTGCTTTCAAGTTTTACGCAAAGGATGTCTTGATCGGAAGAAGTGTCCCTGCATCCTAAACAGACTAGTGGGAACGCTCTCCCCAACAAAGGTTACCGTGGTAATCGAAAGGCTTGCAGAGATGCTAAACCAGCTGTGGACAAATCCGAATCAGGGGCATGGCACGACCTGCGGGGAGAGATTGAAACCGCCGCCTTAGCACTCGAGCTGACAGCGATATTGGATCTGACACAAGGTAGGGATGGTGTCGCCTCATGACTTGTGAAGGCGGATAGACCGCCGCCCTTGACCGGAAGACCACAGGACAATCATGTCGTACTATGCCGCGCGGGGGTCAAACTATTCCAAGGTAATGTAGACTCCTTAGCTGTGTGACCCAAGTCGGAGACGCATTCCGCTGGTAGTTTACGAGGGCTTAAGCGCACAAGCCTGTTCCGCTTTCAGCCAGTCAGGTCTCGGTCTCACGAATGGTTAAGACAAAAGTGCGAATCAGGTGAGTGGGGTTAGAAGCGGACACGGAAGCAGTCTAGGTTCAAAAAGCCGCCAAGATGCGTAGACCTCGACCCGCACCCGAATGTGAGGATTCTGATCATGGCATCTACATTCTTTCGATCTGTTCGCTCTCTTGAGGCTGACGACTCCCAACGTTCATACCTGGGTATCGCTCTGGCAGCCTTGCTGCTCGGAGCGTGGATGGTCTGGTTTTTTCTGGCGCGAGTGTCAGTCTACGCGGTTACGAGCAAAGCCGACTTGGAAGTAGGTCGATCGGCGTACTCCGTTGAATCCGCAGTTGACGGCCGAGTCGTGGCAACTCATCTGGTGATCGACCAGGAGGTGAAGGCTGGAGATGTCCTGGTTGAACTCGATTCCGGGTCTCAGAATTTTGAGCTCTCGGAAGAGAAGACACAAGTCGCTGGCGCAAATCCGCAAATACGTTCCCGCGAAGAACAAATTGCCTCGGAACAGCAGGCGCTTGAGCAGGATCAGCAGTCGGCTAAAGATGCGTTGGAGGAAGCGCGCGCACACTACCGCGAGGCCGAAGCAGCAGCGCAGTTTGCGCAGACTGAATCGGAGCGGTTGCGCAAGATGCACGACGCTGGCGTGGTTGCCGATCTGGACCTGAACCGCGCCGTAGCCGATGCGCAGCAGCGTCGCGCCGCCGCCGACAGCTTGCGTTACGGCGTGGTGCGTCTGGAAGAAGAACAGCATACCCGGACTAACGAGAGAAAGGCTCAGATCGATCAGCTTACCAGCGAGCTCAACAAGTTGCGTGGTGACCAGGCGACAGCGGGTGTGACGCTTCAGCGGTTGAAAGAAGAGGTGGATCGCCGGAACGTACGCGCCCCAGTTGACGGAAAGCTGGGGGAAGTGGCGCCCTTGCGGATCGGGATGGTCGTACATGAAGGCGAAAAACTCGCGGCAGTGGTGCCGTCCGGGAAGCTGCGCGTAGTGGCGAACTTTGATCCGCCTGCGGCGTTGGGTCGCATTCGGCCTGGGCAGCACGCGCGCATGCGGCTGGAAGGGTTCCCCTGGGCGCAGTATGGAAGTGTCACTGCCACCGTCACGAACGTGGCCAGCGAGATTCGCGATGGCAGCATCCGGGTGGAGCTGGCGCTCGACGCTAATTCCGACTCTCGAATTCCTCTCTCTCATGGCCTGCCCGGTTCCGTTGAAGTCGAGATCGAGACTCTCTCACCGGCCAACCTCGTGTTGCGCACGGCAGGAAGTCTGCTAGCTGGCCCTAAAAGTAATATCGCCAACCTCAGCCCCGGGACCCAGCCATGAAACTGAGCCGGCGCCGCATATTTGTTCCGGAAGTCGTGCAGACATCCGCGATGGATTGCGGTCCGGCGACGCTGAAGTGTCTGGCCGAGGGATTCGGCATACCCGTCAGTTATGGACGCTTGCGCGAAGCTTGCCAGACTGACGTTCGACGGCACTTCCATCGACACGATGGAAGAAGTCGCGATACAGCTTGGTCTGGAGGCCGAGCAGATCATGGTGCCAGCAGATTTTCTGCTGCTTCCGGAAGCCAATCTCTTGCCCGCGATCGCCGTTGTTCTTCGCGCCAGCAAGATAACCCACTTCGTGGTTGCATGGCGGAGTTACGGCGGTCTTCTGCAAGTCATGGATCCCGCGATTGGCCGACAGTGGGAACCTAAATCACAGTTTGTTTCCAGTCTCTATATCCACACGCTTGCGGTTCCTGCCAAAGGCTGGAGAGCGTGGGCGGAGTCCGAGAAATTCACCCTGCCAGTGCGGCGAAAGTTAGACGACTTGGGCATCTCGCACCGCGCTGCGAAGCGATTGGTCGACTCGGCGCTGAACGTTCCCGGGTGGCGAGGCCTGGCCCGCCTCGAGGCCGGCACGCGCAGCCTCGGCGCAATCGTCCGATCCGAAGCATTACGCCGCGGAGCCGAGGCCGAGCGCGTACTCGAACGGCTCATCGAACAAGCAAGCCGAGACCCAAAAGAGGGACTCGGCCTAATCCCGCCCAATTATTGGTCGGCGTGGTCCGCGCCGCCCGAAGACGGTGAAGAGCAAGTCTTCTTTAAAGGCGCAGTGCTTGTGCATGTAAAGCGACGCCGCCCAGAATCTGCGGTCGAGGAAACTGGGAAACTTCCACCTGAAGTGGCCGCCGCGCTCGGAGAGAAGTCGAGTCGACCGGGAGTTGAACTACTTCGGATGCTGAAGGCGGATGGAATGCTTGCGCCCGCCAGCGCAGTAACCGCTCTTGGCCTCGCAACCCTCGGAGTGTTAGTTGAGGCGATTTTGTTTCGCAGCCTGCTGGACATGCCGCGCTACTTCGGGGCGTCAGGACAACGGCTAGGCGTGATGAGTGCGCTCCTAATATTTTTGACGGCTCTAATGCTGCTTGAGCTGCCGATCGCATCCGGCATCCTGCGCATCGGGAGGCATCTCGAGGGACGATTACGCACTACCTTCCTGGAAAAAATTCCCAAGCTAAGTGACCGATATTTTCATAGCCGCCTGACTTCCGATATGGCGGAACGCAGTCATAGCACTCACCGTATACGGCTGTTGCCTGGACTCGGAGGGCAGCTTCTCCGTTCCACGTTCGAACTCATTGTCACGGTTGCCGGAATTATCTGGCTGGATAAATCGCTGGCCGTGCCCGCTCTTATCGCCGCTTCGCTCGCGGTAGGACTGCCGCTTGTCGTCCAGCCTTTGCTCACCGAGCGCGACCTCCGAGTCCGCAACCACACTGGAGCGCTGAGCCGTTTTTATCTGGACGCACTGCTTGGCTTGGTTCCTGTGCTGACGCACCGGGCCGAGCGCGCCCTGCGTCGCGAACACGAGAGCTTGCTGGTGGAATGGGCGCGGGCCTCATTTGCGGTACAACGTCTGGTGGTATGGGTTGAAGTGTTACAGGGGCTCACCGGTTTTGGTTTGGCCGCATGGCTGATGCTCAGCCATATCAGTCGCACGGGCGAGGCTGGAGGCGCGTTGTTGCTTGTATATTGGGCGCTGAATCTGCCAGGCTTGGGAGAAGAAATCGCACAGGTCGCGCGCCAATATCCCTCGTACCGCAATGTGACTCTCCGGCTGCTGGAGCCGATTGGCGCGCTCGAAGATAAAGCGGCCGCGCCCGAAGCGACGAGCACAATATCTCTTGCCTCCGCCACAAGTGAACTTGACTCTTCAGGTCTTCAATCTACAGATCTTCAATCTTCAGATCTTCAATCTTCAGATCTTCAATCTGAAGACCCGGCTGGCGGAGCAGCCATCACTTTGGCAAATGTGAACGTTCATGCCGCCGGACACACCATTCTGGAAGAGATCAACCTGAAGATTGCGCCGGGCGACCATGTCGCCATCGTCGGTCCGTCGGGTGCGGGCAAATCCAGCCTGCTGGGCTTGCTTCTGGGATGGTATCGACCCGCCGGGGGCAGCCTACTCGTGGATGGCGCTGCACTTGAAGGCGCGCATTTAGACCAGTTGCGTAAAGATACGGCGTGGATAGATCCCGCAGTGCAACTATGGAATCGCTCTCTGTTTTCCAATCTCTGTTATGGCAACCCGGACGGGGTGCCCACAGCGAAGTTGCTGGAGCAGTCCGAACTTCGCCAGCTGCTTGAAAAGTTGCCGGACGGATTGCAGACAGAACTCGGAGAAAGCGGTGGCCTGGTTTCTGGCGGCGAAGGCCAACGCGTCCGATTGGGACGTGCCCTGATGAGACACAAGGTGCGTCTTGCTCTGCTCGACGAACCCTTCCGAGGACTTGATCGCCATCAGCGACGAGAATTGCTGTCGCGTGCTCGCCGTCACTGGGACGGCACTACGTTACTCTGCGTCACGCACGATGTAGGCGAGACCCTGGGATTTCCTCGCGCGTTAGTGATAGAGAACGGCCGCATCGTCGAAGACGGCAACCCGGCTGAGCTCGCTCGAAAAACCAATTCTCGTTATCGAGCACTCTTGGAAGCTGAGGAGAATGTGCGCGAAGGATCGTGGTCGAGCGGCCACTGGCGGCATTTGCGGCTGGAAGATGGCCGTCTGGTCGAAAAGTTACAACGGGCATCGGTATGAAAGACGACCTTTCCGCACTTTTCTGGTCGTCATCTCAGCTCGGCTCTGGCCTCGAAGCTCTCGCGCGCAGGAGTGAGCTCCAGCCATCCCCGGTGCAAGTTCCGCATCCTCCAAGCTCAATTGCTTCTTTGGACAATACCGCCGCGAGTCGCGATGCCCTGAACCAGTGGATCGAGTCGGCGGCGACATGGTTAGGCTTGGAAGCAGAGCCGTCGTCGGTGCCCTATGAAGGGTTGGAGCGACTCATAGAAAACGCTGGGCCTGCGCTGCTGCAAGTGCCGGGAACCGGTGCTCCCAGATTTCTTTTTCTTCTGCCTCGAAATCGTAGACGGGTTTCGGCACTCGCCCCCGATCTGCGCACTGTGCCGCTCCAGTTGCAAGAGGTCCGCACTCTGCTCTGTCGTACGGTCGAGGAGACGGTGGCTCCAGGTATCGACGGTCTGCTCGACGAAGCTAGAATTCCCGAGAAACGCCGCGGCGCAGCCAGGACGGCACTCTTGCTCGAACGCTTAAGGAACAAAGAAGTCGGCGCATGCTGGCTGCTACGTCAGTCTCCCGGAGCAAGCTTTGGGAGCCAGGCGAAACGAGCCCATTTGCCGAGACGTTTGGGGATTCTGCTTGCTGCGCACGCAGCCGAATACTTGCTCCTGATTCTTTCCTGGTGGCTAATCGGCAGCGCCGTGCTTTCCGGACACCTGGACCATGGCTGGCTGATCGCATGGGCCTTGATTTTGCTTACCCTCGTTCCTTTCCGCGTTCTCAGCACATGGCTGCAAGGCGTCCTAGCCATCAACGGGGGAATTCTCTTCAAACAACGACTGCTCTTTGGCGCCCTTCGCCTAAAGCCCGAGGAGATTCGGCACAAAGGTGTAGGGCAGTTTCTCGGCGAAGTAATGGAATCGGAGGCCGTCGAATCGCTGGCGCTGAGTGTCGGTTTTCAGGGCTTGACCGCAGCCATTGAATTGATTGCGGCCGCATTCGTTCTGTCGCAAGGAGTGGCTCGCGGGCTGGAGTTGATTTTATTACCGGTGTGGGTCGCACTTACGGTAGTGATGGGAGCCGGGTATTTCCGGCAACGTCAGCGCTGGACGGAATTGCGGCTGTCGATGACCAACGATCTCACCGAACGGATGATCGGACACCGTACTCGACTTGCCCAGGAAGCCCGCGATCAGTGGCACGACGGTGAAGATGAGGAATTACAGCGCTACCTGGAAATGTCAAAAAGGATGGACAGTGCTGCGGCGCTAGTGATGGCAATCGCGCCACGCGGCTGGCTGCTTCTGGGGATGCTCGGTTTGACGTGGGCGTTTGTTGCAAGTCAGGGTCTGAATATTACACTCGCTATTTCTCTCGGCGGGATCCTACTCGCATATCGTGCATTGAAAAGGCTCTCCCTGGGCCTGATTTCCCTTGCCGACGCCGTAATTTCCTGGCAACAAGTTGCTCCGTTATTCAAGGCTGCGGGGAGATCACAACTTCAGGGCTCGCCTGCCGTTGCTTTCACGCCTGCGGCACAAAGCGACAACGGCGGAGACAATGCGGTCATGGAAGCTCACGATCTCGTGTTCCGTTATCAAGATCGCGGCGAACCTGTCCTGCGAGGATGCAGCCTGACCATTCGTCGCGGCGAAAGGCTGCTGCTTGAAGGATCATCTGGCGGAGGCAAATCCACACTGGCTTCGCTGCTTGTTGGTTTACGAGTGCCGCAGTCCGGCTTGCTCTTGTTGCACGGGCTCGACCGGCAAACCTTGGGTGAGCAAGGCTGGCGCCAACGAGTCGTGTCCGCGCCTCAGTTCCACGAGAATCATGTCCTCAGCGAGACGTTCGCGTTCAATCTGCTAATGGGCCGTCGCTGGCCGCCACGCGAAGAGGACATGAGAGAAGCCTCGGCAATCTGCACTGAACTCGGCCTTGAGCCGCTTCTCAATAAGATGCCAGCAGGCATGCTGCAAATGGTTGGAGAAACGGGCTGGCAACTCTCCCACGGCGAGCGCAGCCGCGTTTACATAGCTCGGGCCTTGCTTCAGGGCGCCGAGATAGTGATTTTCGACGAGAGCTTCGCCGCCCTCGATCCGGAAAACGTACGGCTGGCGCTCGATTGCGTCCTGCGCCGGGCAAGCACTCTGCTCGTGGTCGCGCATCCATAAAAGCGATCTGCTAAATCCTCGCCTTGAATATTGATAAGAGCTATTTGGGACTTGATCAAAAGTTCCCCTAGGTTAGAATGGCACCCTCTAGAGGTTGGGCCCATGGTTGGCAAGACGCTTCGATCCTATCGCATCGAGTCAAAGCTTGGTGCCGGAGGAATGGGCGTCGTGTATAAAGCCGTGGACTCCCGTCTCGATCGACCCGCAGCCATCAAGGTTCTAGGTTCCTCAACATTCACCGCTGAACGCGAAAAACGCTTTGTTCAGGAGGCGAAGGCCGCTTCCTCATTGAATCACGCGAATATCGTCACCATCTACGACATCGACACGCAAGACGTAGACGGGAAGCCAATTCACTACATCGCGATGGAGTACGTGGCCGGCGAAACGCTGGATCACGTGATTGGCCGCAAAGGCCTCGGCGTTCGCACCGCACTGAAGTACGCATCGCAGATCGCCGACGCGCTTGCGGCTGCTCATGCCGCTGGAATTGTCCATCGTGATCTGAAGCCCGCGAACGTAATGGTCACGCCACAAGGCGTAGTAAAGGTTCTCGACTTCGGCCTTGCCAAGCTGAATGAAGAAGGCCACGCCGATGCCTTCGCCGAAACTATCCACGGTGATGGCGTTTCTCTCACAGAAGCGGGGACCATCCTCGGCACCGTAGCGTATATGTCTCCGGAGCAGGCTGATGGCAAGAGAGTTGATGCCCGCTCCGACATTTTTTCGTTCGGCTCTGTGCTTTATGAAATGGTTACCGGACGCCGTGCCTTCGCCGGCGGATCGAAACTGTCGTCACTTTCGGCAGTTCTGCATACTGAACCGCAGCCGCCGTCGCAGTCAGTTCCTGATATTCCGCCGGAACTGGATAGGATCATCAGCCGATGTCTGAAGAAAGATCCGACGCGCCGATGGCAGAGTATGGCCGACGTGAAGGTTGCGTTAGACGAGCTGCGAGATGAGATGGACTCGAGCAGCGTCGATCCCAAAAGGCTAACAACCGCGGGCAGGCGCAATGCGCTTCCCGCGAAAAAATGGCTCGTCTTAGGCGCGTTGGTCCTGCTGCTGATCGGCCTTGCTGCGGGTGCGTATTCGGCGCGGGGGTTTTTGAGCTCTGCCCCACTTACTTTCCAACGGCTCACGTTTCGGCGCGGCGACGTCACGGCAGCAAGGTTTGGTCCCGGGGAGACTGTCGTCTACAGCGCCGCATGGGACGGCGCCCCGTCTGCGTTGTTTTCTACCCAACCTGGGAATCGTGAAGCAACGCCTTTGGGTCTTCCCACGGGAAGGATCCTGTCGATCTCGCGTACCGGTGAAATGGCGATTCTGCTGGGCGCCGACGATATGGGCACACTCGCCAGCGCGACTTTCGGCGGAGGCGCTCCGCGCGAAATGCTGGAAAACGTGAGCGCAGCGGACTGGGCTCCGAATGGGGACTCGCTTGCCGTAGTTCGAACCATCGGAGGAAAACATCGCTTGGAGTATCCCGTCGGTACCGTGCTATACGAAAACGATGTACGGCCTCCGATTGCGCCGCGAGTGTCGGGCGACGGCAAGCTAGTTGCCTTCTTCGATTACGATCCCGAGGTTGGAGATTACTCCTTATGCGTGGTTGGCCCTAACCAGCCGAAGCGAGTACTCTCCCGGGGATGGCGCGCGATTGGCTCGCTCGACTGGTCTGCGCGTGGAGATGAAATCTGGTTCTCTGCCGGTCAATCGGGCAGCGATCCCGCTCTCTACGCCGTAACCCTTTCGGGCAAGCAGCGATTTCTCACCCAGGCTCCCGGCTGGATCGTGATGCAGGACGCGGCCTCTGATGGGCGGGTGCTGCTAAGCGTGGTCAACTCACGACTGGGGATTCGCTATGTTGACTTCGAACACTCCACCGAACGCGATCTGGCATGGCTCGACGCCTCGTTCCTATACGAACTCTCCAGCGATGCGAAGAACGTGCTTTTTGTCGAACTCTCCAATGGAGAAGGTCGCAATGCTGCGATATATCTGAGGAAGACCGATGGCTCTCCCGCAGTTCGGCTGGGCTATGGCAACCGGCCCTCACTCTCTCCGGATGGGAAATGGATTGTATGCATCCATCATGAGCCTAGTCGCTCGCGCTTAATGCTGCTTCCAACGGGACCTGGAGAATCGCGCTATCTGAAGGTTGATGGCGTGCACTTCGAATCGCTCGGATGGTTTTCTGACAGCAAGCGGGTTATCCTTACTGGCAACGAGGCGGGCCATCCAGTTCGGACCTGGACATACGATTTGGATTCCGACAAAGCCACACCCTTGACGCCTGAGGGCGCGAGAGGAGCTCAAGTCTCACCCGACGGCAAGTGGTTCGTCCTTGCCGATTCGCATGGGACGTCTGTTGCACCGGTCGCGGGTGGTCCACCCCGCACGATCAGCCAGATGCAGAGCGGCGAGGCGGTAGTGCGATGGAGCACTGACGGACGTCAACTTTTCCTCCAACAGCCGGAAGGGGAGACCATCAAGATCAGCCGCCTCGACGTTGCTACCGGGCGCAAAGAACCTTGGCAGACCCTGAAAGTTCCGGAACCCGGCGCCCAGTTTATCGGAGCCTTTGCGTTGTCGGCGGATGGAAAGGCCTGCGCGTTCTCATTCCAGCACGATCTCGCGAACCTCTATTTAGTTAAGGGCCTGAGGTGAGACCTTCCGAGACTCAGAACTGGAATGAACTCTCGAACAGTCAAACCAAGAGACCGCGAATCGCCGTTCTTGGCGATCGCGATCTCATGTGCTTTGAGAAATTATTGTGTGTGTTTCCACGCCCGCAAGTCCCTCGAAAATTAGTCGAGAATGGCGGCGGATGACTGTCCTGCTTTGAGATTGCTCTTCACTTTCATCGCTCTTCTCCTTGCCACAGATTTTCTAAGAACAGAGGTTCCACTAGATGCCGACCCCTTAGTCGAGAACTGCGACGGTTCGCGACCCTGCCTTAAGGTTGCTCTTCACTTTCATTTCTTTTCTCCTTCGCTGGGATTTCGGGTAAGCACTCGTAGTAGAGCAAACCAGATGCCAGAGTTCGGACTAGGCGCGCGACGAATCTGCGAGATTGCGAATGAAAGGGTTAGCAGTGAAAGTGCGTCCGTAGGACTCTGCGCCAGATGATTGAGCTAATCGATGACCTAACAAAAGCGTTGGGGGTCTAACATTTTTGTTGGTGTTTTTCGAATCGCCGATGCGGGTTCGATTCAGCTCGCGCCGCAAGTCTTCGATGTTCTCAGGCTCGTCGCTGGCGCTTCGGAGTGAGGTTCAATGTGCGGATGAGCCGAAACAGATGATTGGGATGTACTCCGAGCAGTCCGGCAGCCTCGGTATAGTTTCCGTTGGCTTGCTCGATTGCCTGCTCGATAATCTTCTTCTTCGCCTCCCGAATCCCGTCGTGCAACGCAGTGACCGGCTCCTCAGCAGACGCCGCTTCTTCCAGGATCGAGTCAGGCAGATCTTCGGGCAAAATCAGTTCCGTTGAACCCAACACCACCGCTCGTTCGATGGCGTTTTCGAGTTCGCGCACGTTGCCCGGCCAGGGATAACGCAGCAAACAGGCTCGCGCCTTGGGAGATATGCCGGCCACGCGCCGGTTAGCCTTTTCGCTGTAGCGGGCCGTGAAGTAAGCTGCCAGCAACTGAATATCTTCTGCACGCTTCCGCAAGGGTGGAACCTCGATTGAAACCACGTTGAGTCGGTAATAAAGATCCTGCCGAAATTTTCCCGTGCGCGAGGCTTCGTTTAGATCAACGTTGGTCGCCGCAATCAGCCGGATATCGAGTTTGATGGGGCGCGTGCCACCCACCCGTTCGAACTCGCGCTCCTGCAACACGCGCAGTAGCTTGGCCTGAAGCGGCGCTGCTAGTTCGCCAACCTCGTCGAGGAACACCGTCCCGCCCTCGGCGGTCTCGAGTTTTCCTTTTTTCTGCCCGACCGCACCAGTAAAGGCGCCTTTTTCATGGCCAAATAGCTCACTCTCCAGCAAGGTGTCGACTATCGCCGCACAGTTAATGGCGACAAACGGCCGGTTCTTGCGGCCGCTGTTGCTATGGATAGCGTGAGCAACAAGCTCCTTGCCGGTGCCGCTCTCCCCCTGGATCAAGACTGTGGACTCACGCGGCGCCACCCGGGACACAAATTGATACACGTCGCGCATGCTTTGGCTCTCGCCAACCATGCAGTGCTGTATGTTCAGTTCTTCCTGCAAACGTCGATTCTCATCTCCGAGCCGTTCCAGGTGATGCGCGTTTTCAATCGCCAACGCAGCCACATTCCCGAGTGCCGTTACCAGTTGCAAGAGCTCCGGGTCGAAACGGGCGCCTTGGGCAGTGGCATCCAGATACAGGACACCGAGGAGTTTGTCCTGCACCTCGAGCGGAACTGCCAGCACAGAGTGCACCAGCGGAGCCAGCAGGCTCTCCGCTTCGCGAAAAGTTTCGTCGCTTGGAACGTCGTTGCACAGCACAGCGAGATTGTCTTCGATAACCTGGTTCAGAATCGTTTGGCTGACCCGAATAGTTTGATTCGGGCCCAGCTTGCGATCCCACCCGATCACGGAAGTGAATCCCTCACTTCCGGGTTCGGTTAGCAGTATGGCGGCTCTGTCGGCTGAGGAGATTTCGACGACCGCTTCCAGTACTTTCTGCTGAAGCGCGGCCAATCCGTGCACTAAGTTGAGACTCTTGCTGAAGTTGAGGAGCACGTTCAAATCGCGCACTGTGCGCTCTGTGGCGCCGACTAAGTGTAGCTGCGAAGGCTGAAGATAAATCGCATCCTGCTTTCGCAAGACCAAGGTGGGTCCGCCGGGGCTTGGCGCGGTATCGAGCTTCAGCGAAGCCTTGCCGTCGGCATCCTCAGTGGTTAAACCTTGAAAGACCAAAGTCGACTTGCCGATCCGGATCTGGTCACCGTCCGCCAGCAGCCGCTCCTTCACCGGGACATTGTTCACGAAGGTACTATTTCGGCTGTCAAAATCCTGGATCAGGAACCCCTCGCCATTCTTCCGAATCACGCAATGGCGGCGCGACACCAGCGAATCAAGAAGCGAAATCTGGTTGCTGGGCTCGCGACCAATCGATACCTCGTCTTCGGTGAGCGGAAAGGTTCTGCCTTCGAGAGGGCCACTCACCGCCTCCAGCCGTGCCGGACTCGCGGAAACAGCTTCGTGCTTGGGATCGATCACCACCCGGCGAGTATACCAACCACCCATTTCCTTCGCTCCCTAACATAAATGTGAGGTCGCGGAACCTGATTGTTAGGTCGCCTCCGGTAAAGTCGTGCAAAAGCGAGCGCCTCCGTGCCATCACACTTGTAACTCGTTTCGTGTCAATGCAAAGGGCGCCGGTTACCCTAGCGGAACCAATGGTTACTTTTGGCACACGGCTTGCATTACTTAAGTGTGCAAGTTGATTGAAACAAAAGAAATCCAGTGGAAAGGAGCACTCCGATGAAGGTAACGAAACAAGCAGTCAGGATGCTGATCCTAGTGGCAGGTTTAGCTTGTGCGTTCGAGGCGCTTGCCGCACCGATCGTACCGGCTCCAGACGGTGAGCCACCGGCTCTGTGCAACCCACACAGGCCTTGCCCACACTGAATCTTTCTCAACAGGCGTGAACAAACCAGAGGGTGACAGAGGCAGAAGAAATCCAGACGAAAGGAGCACTCCAATGAAGGTAAAGACGAACGCAAAAGCCGGCAGCGCAATGTGGGGTAGCTAGTTCAAGGTTTCATCAACCGCCCAGAACTTGGGCCAACCGACGGACCGAGTAAATAAAAATTTCAAGAAAGGACTCTCCCATGAAGATCAAGACGAACACGAAAGCCGGCAGCGCAATGTGGGGCAGCTAATTTAATGTTTTCCCAACTGATCTGAACCGCGCCCCTGATCGACTGAGGCTAAAAAATCACAAGAAAGGAGCAATCCGATGAAAGTAAAGACCAGCGCGAAAGCGGGAAACGTATTGTGGGGCAGCTAATTTCGAGGGGTCTCCGAACAGTCCAGAAAAGCCTGGACCATTTCACAGAGTCTCTCCCCAAGACAGTCCAGGATGCTCTGAAAGGTTGATGAACCATGGGTTTCGCGCGCCCAGCATCCCTTTTGGAGCATCCTTCGCTTGATACACCCTGTTTTCCACAACTGAGCTTCTTCTTGTACTGGTGTGAATTCATCCGCAGGGGCGCCCAGTTCCGAGTGCAGCACCTCGCTCATATCCCTTGAGACCAACAGATAGACCCTCACGCGGCTGCGTCGTATCAGGGAATTCTCTTCTCTGCGGCAGAAACATTGTCACTTCGGAACCTCGCCGGAACGAATTCCAAATCACTAGTTTCTATTACCGCGAGCCTGATCTGGAATTCCAAAGTATCCAGCGACACTGGGTTCTGGTAATCCGTCAGACAATTCCGCAAGGCTTCCAACGGGGCACATTGTGATATCCGCACGAGGCGGTAGATTTTTACCGCCAGTGTCTCCGCGGCTCCCGGCGTCAGCAACAATGGCATAGTCGCCTGCAGACTCGAGAAGGCCTCTTCAGGGATGGCGACGCCCCGCTTCTTGCAGAGCATTCGGATCAGATTGAAACTCTCTTGAGCCGTGGTCGTGGGAAATAGGGGAATCTTCACGTCGATGCGGCCGGGCCGTTTTAGGTCCACTTCGATGAGGTCGGGCCGGCTGGAGGCGAGAATCCATATCAGCTTCCCGCGGCTGGTGCTACTGCCCATTTCCTCCGCGAGCATGGAATAGATGCGGCCGGATATTCCGGAATCGCCGCTGCTTGAGTCGCGGCGTCCGATTGCTTGGTCAGCCTCGTCCACAAAAACATAACAGCGACCCAAAGCTTGCAGCAGGCGGAAGATGCGTTCGAGATTCCCTTCGGTACTGCCCACCCATTTGTCGCGAAAGTTCTTGAGTTTTACAACGGGCACGCCGGCTTCTCCAGCCAGACATTCGACCATGTAGGTCTTGCCGGTCCCAACAGGTCCACAAAGAAGATAGCCTTTGGGAAGGGCGGCAATGTCACTCTGCTTCCAGAGCGCAATATCCTGGCGAAGCCACGCTTTAACCTTTTCCTGGCCCTGAATGTCATCGAGGGTTCGAGTGGATTCCAGAAATTCAATCAGCCCGTTGCAGTCATTTTCGACTAGCTGCTTTTTCAACTGAACTAAATCATCTGCCGCGATGCACTGACGGGTGTGCTCGCGTGACTTTAGCAAGGTTTCAACCGCGCCCAGCGTCGAGCCAGCGAGTTGCTGCGCGACAGTTTCCAGTTTGCCGGAATATTCTCGCAGCGCGCAGGGATAACTCGGGCCTAGGAATTCGAACGCTTGGCTAAGATCGTCCGCCGAAGGAAGCGCAATTTTGATACGGGCAGCCCGCGGATTGTTCACAATGAGCGGATGAAGGTCGTTGAGGTTTTCCGTAATCAGGAAGGTCGCCAGCGAATGCCCTGCCAGAAGACTCTCGCTCGACCAATCGCGGATCAGGCTTGCTAGGGCATTCAGGTCGTAATCGAAGCCACCTTGGACGGCGGGAGCCAGCAAATCAGCGCTCTTTATGATGCAACTCACCCGCACCCGCTCCCGATTGAGCCGCGCCAGGTTTGCAGTGAAGCGAAAATATTGCGTCAACGTTTCGATCGAGGCGCGAGGAGCCTTGGGCAAGTTGGGTTCTTGTTGTAAGTGAGGCCACCGGGCAAAAATTTCTCCGCCTTTTTCCACGCGAATGCCATTGCCGATGTCGTAACTCAGCACGACATCGAATTGAGGCAATAGAACCTGAAGCAGAAAATCGGTCAAACTCCCCAGATGCCGCGCTGGCGAGGGAACGACGAACTCATCGTTTACGTTTCCGAAAATGATGAACTGACTGGCCGCATCGCTCTCATACAGGCGAATGGCATCGAGAGCCCACTGGGGGAGGTTCGACTTCTGAGCCGCCTCGGGGGTGAGAGTTCCTGAGGCCGCCACTACGCCGTCTCCTTCTGTCCCTTGGCCTTCTGGGAACCATAGGTTTGTTCGAGATCGCTAATTGCGGATTCATCTTCGCCAAAAACAGACCCGCCGAGAAGATCACTGGCCAGTTCGATATCGGCGGAGATTGTCTGCGGCTTTCCTTGCATAGTCGCATTTTCGAGAATCAGGTCCACCTGATTATCGATGCGCGTCAAATCGCTTTCGATCTCCTGAAGCGTTTGAGCTTTTCGGCGGATATTAGCCTGCCGCTTCTTTAATATGCTGAGGGTCGCCATTTGGGATTGACGCAGAGAATCGGTTTCGTCGGACCCGCGCAAATTATCATCAAGCGCCTTAATTTTCTTCGCTAGACTTTCGTCGGTGTCGGCATTCACTGGATCTCGCAGATGATGACGTGCGACCAGCAGCTTTAAATAGACCCATTGCAGGCTTTGCAGCGCCTGATCGTTGCTATCTAAAACGAAGCCTTCTGCTTGCTGATTTCTGTAGACCTCCAGAATTCGGTTGCATCTGTCAGTTAAAGAACCTAGCCGCTCGCGGGAGTCGGGCTCGAGAATTTTCACCAGTGCCAGCCGCTTCTGCGTAGCGTCGGCGTGATCGGTTTGTAGAGACTGCGCCTCGACTACTTTCTGAAAGCGAGGATTGAAAGCCAGCGTAGGTATAACCGCGGCTTCAATCGCCATTCCCAAAAACCAGAAGGCTGGTTGCGCAAAGCCGAGAATTGTGAATGCGGCAGCTCCAAGCACATTGACCGGGACGCGGCCGAGGCCCGGCACGTCCACACTGACCAGAAAAGCGGACTTGAGATAGCGCCACACGCAGAGGTTTGCCGCCGGAAAACCAGCTTAGGCCTTCTCCATCCCTGCAGGCCCCATCGATTTCGTTGTTGTGGTCTCGGGCGTCGCATGAGGATCGGCCGATGCCGCAATGTCGAGCACAATACCTTCCTTGGCGGCAAAATCGGCCAAAGCCTGGTCGGCAAGCGCCTTCTGCTCCGACTCCTTGATTTCTATCCCCGAGGTGTCCAGGGTATCGCGGGCCACGCGCACGCGGCCGGCTGCCTTCTGACGTTCTTCTTCCACAATTCCGGTCAGACGGTCCAACGTTTCTCCAGAACTGCCAATGCTGGTGATCATGCCGGACGCCATTTCAGTTAGCTCTGCCAGCGCACGCTTCATCTTCAAATCGTTAATGCCGGATTTCAGCGATTCAATTTTCGTTCGGGCAGTAGAGATAGCAATATCCCGGGCTTTGACCAGATCTTTATAAGTCTTCTCCGCTTGTTCCAATTGGCCGCGGTTTTCGTCCAGTTCGCGTTCTACGGTTTGCAGACGGAGTGCGTATTGCGCGGCCGCGTCTCGATTCCCAGCCCGCAGGTTGGCCGTAGCCTTCGCCCGAAGGTCACGCTGTTCGCTCTCCAATTGCTTGACCTGAGATATCAGCCGCTCGCACAAACCGGCGTGGGTGGCGAGTCCCTGATTGTACTGACCGACTTGCCGGCGAAGGTTTTCCTGCTCGACCTCGAGTAACGCTTCCGGATTCTGACGCTCCAATCCGGAAATGAAGAGGCTAAAAAAACCGCGGACAAGATTTGAGAGCCGTTGAAACATAAGAGGCACGCCCCTTTTGTACAGTAAAAACCCGGTTACAGCTTACTCCCTATCGGTTGCCCTGAGTGCGCTGCCAGCTCGCCAGAAGATTATTCACTACCTCAGCTTTCGGCGGGTCGCAAACTTTCTGTAAGTCTACTTGGATCCCGTTTCCCGCGAATAGCTCAAACGGGCTGCCAGCGAATTTTACCGGAACGCTAGGGTTCGCCGGACGAAATCCATGAGTCAATGACTCTTTCTGGATCGGCTCGGTCAGCAGGAAATTAAGGAAGACGTCGGCCGCTTTTCGCTGATCCGGCGTGCTCCACGACGCATTCACGATGTAATAAGGATTATCGTTCCACGCGTTGTATTCGGGATACACGACTCTCAGTTGTCCCCAGCGCCCTTCAGCATTCTTCAGATAGTCGATTGCCACGCTCTCGTAAACGAAAAGCGCGTCGTATGAAGAGGGTCCTTTCAGTACCATCTCCTTCATCATGTTGCCGGTGCTGTTCGACATTCCGCTGGCACCGCGTTCCAATTCCTCAAGCCACTGCTGGAATCCTGGATCAAGTACGTCTTTGAGTGTCAGATCTTTAGTCTTGTGATGGTAACTATAGGCCGCAAGAACAATCGTCATCAAGCCAGAGTTCGATTGATTGGGATGAGTATGGCCGAATTTGAAAAGGCCCCACTCAGGATGATTTGCAATCCCGTCCCATCCGCCCTTAGCTTGCAGGGCCTGATCGACAGTCTGTAGCGACATGGTCTTGTACTTTTGGATAAATGCCTGATATCGCTCGTCCCAAACCACAAAAACCATCGGCGTCAGCGCGATTGGTTCTTCCCGGACAATAGGATCATTGTTGTATTTGACCTGCCACTCCTGCACGAAAATATCTTTATAAGCAGCGCTCGCAGGCGACCACACGTTGATTCGCTGATCACCCGAGAGCAGAGCATGTGCGCCCTCCAACGAACCCATCGGAATCAAATTGACCTTGATGTGTTTGCCATCGGAAGTTTTGGCAAATTCCGTCACCGCCCATTCCAGCCATCTCTGTTTTTCGGTGCCGTAGGCAATTCCAATTTCAACCGGCGGCCCGCCCCCTAACAACGAGGTCGCCGCGTCTTTCGTTGCCTGAAGCGATTTCTTTCCGACGAACATGTAATATGCGCCGGCAACGCATGCAGCGATGAACAGAAAAACAAACACCCTGCCGATTGGAGTGAGCTTGGGGCCGTCGCTCGAAGAGTTCATTGCTGTCATCAGTCGCTCTTATGTTTGCTAGAAGAAAGTCGAAATATCTTTGAACACGTCAACGATATTCTGGGGAGTGCCCGCATATGTCTTCGCCTGCGTTGCCGTCGCGATCTGGCCCAGAATATCTTTCCTCGCATCATTGCCGTAGGCGATGGTGAAAACATGAATTTTGTGGGTTTCGCCGTCGAACTTAATATGTTGCATTAAGTCGTCGAGTTTCATCTTACTTTCCGTGTCTTCTCCGTCCGTCAGCACGACCACGGAAAGGATACTGTCAGATTCGCTACCAGGATTTTGAGTCAGCAGGTATTGGTACGCGGCGTCAATGGAATCGTACAACGCGGTTCCGCCCCCGGCAAAAAGCGAGTCCACAGTCTGCAGCAGCTGGGCTCTGCCGGTTTTAAGCGAAGCGTTTTGAATTGCCCAGTTCATGGTGGTGTTGAATGGAAGCAGCGACAGATGGTCTCCGTCGGAAAGCAGATTCACCAATTGCTTGGCGCCCTCGCGGGCACTCTGAATTTTGCCATCGTCATTCATGCTTCCCGATGTATCCAGAACCAGCACCACGTTCGCGGATTTCTTTTTCTGATCCCACAGCTTCAGAATGCTGTCCATCACTGGAACTGACGGCACTTCCAGCGTGGTCTTTGGTTCCTGCGGATCGACTCCGTGAGCTGTATCGATTGGCGCCGTCAAGGGCACGTCCACTGCGCCGGGGCGGAAGCCGTAGGTAATTGCCTTCTCCTGCTGGGGCCGTTGTAAAAGAAATTGGATGTAGGTCTTCGCGGCCTCGCGACGTTCGGGAGTGACCCAGTCGCGCTCAACGATGCCAATCGGATGATCGCTCCAGAACGTTCCTTCCTTGGGATAAATCGCAACCACAGGGAATGGCAGATTCGGCTGGGAGTATGACTCGATGACCATGTTCTCGTAGAGAACCGCCGCTGAGAGGAATTGCGGGCCGGTCGAGAACATCTGGCGGCCGAAGAAGCCGGTGGAGCTGCCGTAGTGCACAACCGACTTTTCAATTCCTGACAAAAACTCGGCAGTGTGCGGTTTGTTCACGTCCGCCACGGTCAGACCTGCGGTTTTTCCGGAAGCTGCATAGACTTCCGCGAAGAGGGAGATCAGGCCGCTGTTGCTGAATTGGGGATGCGTGTGTCCAAACTTGAATCGTCCCCACTGAGGGTAGCCGTAGGCCTCCCATCCCTTCTGGTTGCGCGCCATAGCCAGAATGTCGGACCAGCCAATAGGCTTTTTCCCCCAACCGAGAGCCTCCGCCATGGGCTTCCACATCGCAATCACAACGGGAGACAACACCAGGTTGTCGGTCGATGCAATCAGATCCTTGCCGGTCTTGCTCTGAGATTGTGTATTCCCCAGCTTGATAAAAGCGGCCGACGCTGGACTAATGATGTCAGGCTGCCGCCGCCCTTCCAGCACTTCATCGATTGCTTCACCGGATCCCATGGGGATCGCTTTTACGCGAATCTGCTTTCCGCTACTGCTGCGATTGCCGGCGCGATTGAACGCTTCCGTGACCTCCGTGATCCACTTCTCCTTTTCGGAGCCGTAGGTAAAGGTCAGCTCCAACGCGTTTGCGGAAGGCGTCTCAGACGATCCGCCCTCAGATGCCGTTTTTGATTTGCAGGAAGACAGTAGAAAAATTGAGAGGAAAAGAACCAATGCCGAAACGCCGCCAATCCGGCGTTGGATACTCGGCGAACCTCCGGACAGTATCCGGACCACGTTCATAGGACTTTATCGGGACGGATGTATTGTAGATGGTGTTCGGCGGTTATGGTACGAAGAATTGAGGCGCGAAGTTCCTGAGAAACGACAAGTTAACTCTGCGGAGAGGAAGCACATTGCCGTCAACCGTTTCGCCAGAATCATTGCTCGCACGTCTAGCCTCGTGCTCCGTATTGACTGGGATGGCAGGTTTACAAAGAGGGACTCATCTCGATGGCCGGAGAGAGAGAGACTGATGTCGACAGTTGAGCCTGATTGCGAGCCCTCACCCCCGGACACCCCGGCCAATATACAGTTTTCTCCCACTTGAATCCCACAGGAGGTTTCTGCTAGAAAATTAATTTTGGGCGAACTGCCATCGTTTTCCAAGGGTGAATGCCAGTTGCTCGCGTTCGCACGGTGTTAGTGAGCGAAGGGTAATACCGTCTCTGAGAGACGGCCAGTGGAATCACGCTGCTAGGCGCCCCGAGATAGTGGTTTTGCGGAATGCTTCTCGTCGGCGTAAACACTGAACCTCCTTAGCCACGTTGTAGGAGTTTCTTGTGTCGTTAGATCGCAACCATTCAAGCATCCAGCCTTGTACAGCGGTGTGCCCGCATCGATCTTCTCTGTTTTCTCCATCTCCGCAGTCAAGCTTCCTTTACCCAACTTCTTACATACAAACGAAAAACAACCCATCCGCCGGAGGAAGATAATGGCGACCAATTTCGTGCAAATTGAAGATGACCAGGAAATTAAAGACCGTCTCGCATCAGAACGGACCAGGCTGCGCAAAATCGCTGGCTTGGACGCTCCCACGCATTTCCATCGTCCCGTAGAGCGAGCCTTCACCGCGGACGAGCGGGATCGAGTAACGATTCTGTTCGGCGGCTTCACTTGGAAGCATGAGGACTTGATCCGCGCCGTCTTCCAGGGATGTGGCTATCGTTGCGAGAAGCTGCCGGTTCCAAACGTTGCCGCATTCCAAACTGGGAAAGAGTTTGGAAACAACGGGCAATGTAATCCGACATATTTCACCGTCGGCAATCTGGTGCAATATCTGCAGTTCCTCGAGAAGGAAGGTCTGCCACGGCAACAAATTCTCGACAACTTCGTCTTCTTCACCGCCGGGTCATGTGGCCCGTGCCGCTTCGGCATGTATGAGGCCGAGTATCGCTTTGCGCTGAAGAATGCGGGCTTCGACGGATTTCGGGTCCTGCTGTTTAAAGACAGCGATGGAATCAAGGCAGCGTCAGGTGAGCCGGGCCTGAAATTCACTATCGACTTCGGACTCGGGATGCTCAATGCCATGCATCTCGGCGACGTGATCAACGACTTGATTTATCAGATCCGTCCTTTCGAAGCGACCAAGGGCGAAACCGATCGAGTGTTCCGCGAGATGGTGGACGGCCTTTGCGACGATCTCAGGAATCGAGATTCGTTTGAGATTGAGCAGCGGTCGCCGAATTGGCTTAAGCCAAAATTCAAAAGCAATAAAGTGCTGAGAAATACTGCCAACGTTCTGGGCAAGATGCACGAGCACATGTGGGGCAAGGATTATCTCGACGCTCTGCATACGGCGCGTGACCGCATGGACCGCATCGAGGTTGACCGCACCAAAGTTAAGCCGGTAGTCAAAATTACCGGCGAATTCTGGGCGCAGATCACCGAGGGTGACGGCAACTTCCACATGTTCGATTTTCTGGAGCGCGAAGGTGCACAGGTAATCGTCGAGCCGATCGCAACCTGGGTGGCTTATCTGTTGTATCAGGCCAAGGCGCATGCGATTGCAAAGTGGCCGGTCAATCGTCCGCATCGCAATCCTGAATGGTATGAGCTCAAGAAAAATCTCGCGAACTACCTGGGATTGCACAAGAAACTGTGGGGCCTTGGGTTCGGCGAGAAGGCGTGGCAATTCTTTTATCACCGCACCATCAAAAATATGGGCGGCATCACTCACCATCTTGTGCCGCAGACTGACTTGGCGGAGCTGGCCAATCCCTTCTACAACCAGTTTGCGCGAGGCGGCGAGGGACACTTGGAAGTTGGCAAGAACGTCTACTACACCGTTCACAAAATGTGCCACATGGTCCTCGCGCTAAAACCGTTTGGCTGCATGCCGTCTTCGCAGTCCGACGGAGTGCAATCGGCGGTCGTCAACAAATTCAAAGACATGATCTTCCTGCCGATTGAAACTTCCGGCGAGGGCGAGGTGAACGCTCACAGCCGCGTGCAGATGGCGCTCGGCGAGGCGAAGGTAAAGGCCAAAACTGAGTTCGAGCAGTGTCTGAAATCAACGGGCAAGAGCCTGACCGAAATTCGCGAATACGTTGCCGAACATCCCGAGCTGCGGCGGCCGTTCTATCACGTTCCGCATCGCGAGGGAGTTGCCGGCACGGCGGCGCAATTCATCATGCACGTCAGCGATCGCATGGATAAAAGCAGGCCGCTATGGAAGCGTTCGCGAGTCTCTGGGATCGCCTTGCCGAACGCCGCATAGACACTGGCGACCGCCATCTCTTTCCGGTTTGTGTGGATGGTGGTCGACCATTCTTCAACTGAAGTCCTTACGAGATTATTTGGAGAAGTGATGCACGACCATTCGGCGGAAACCAAGAAGCCACAGCTACTGCAAATAAAACCTGCACCTCCGCAAAAACCGCAGGACCATCACACTCAGTTCATGGTCGGCCTCGATGTTGGCTCGACTACGGTAAAAGCAACGGTCATTGACGCGGCGACCGACGCAGTGCTGTGGCAGGACTATCAGCGTCACGAGACCAAGCAGCCGGAGAAGACACTGGAATTCTTGCGGCGGATGGAAAAGGAAGTCGGCATTAATTCCCGCAACACTCGCATGTTCATGACCGGCTCCGGTGGCGGCGGCATCGCTGACCAGATCGGCGCAAAGTTCGTGCAAGAAGTTACCGCGGTTTCGCTTGCCGTGGAGAAGATGCACCCGGAAGTTTATTCAGTAATTGAACTCGGCGGTCAAGACGCGAAGATCATCGTCTTCAAAGATGATGACGAGACCGGACGCAAAAAGAAGATCCCCTCGATGAACGACAAGTGCGCCGGAGGCACAGGCGCAGTCATCGACAAAATTAACGCCAAGCTGAAAATTCCGGCGCCGGAACTTTGCGAGCAGAAATATCACGGAATAAAGCTTCACAAAGTCGCCGGTAAGTGCGGTGTCTTTGCTGAGACTGACATCAACAGTCTGCAAAAAGTTGGAACTCCATCCGACGAGTTGATGGCATCACTGTTCGAAGCCATCGTCCTGCAAAATCTCAGCGTGCTAACACGAGGACATACGCTGCGGCCGCACGTGTTGCTGCTTGGAGGTCCCAATAGCTTTATTCGCGGCATGCGAGAGGCCTGGCAGGCGAATATTCCGCGCATGTGGCAGGAGCGCAAGGTTGTTATTCCTGACGGTGCCAAGCCCGAAGATCTGATCAAAGTCCCACAAAATGCGCAGTACTTCGCAGCCATGGGTGCCATCGAATTCGGAAAGAGCGAAGAAGATTCCGTCGGCTGTTACCTCGGATATGAGCAATTAATGCACTATATCGATTTTGGACGGCAGGAAGAGAAGGCCAAGTCCGGCGCGAAAGGTTTAACTACGAACGACGCGGAACTCGACGACTTCAGAGTTTCGTACCGGCGGAAAAAGTTCACGCCCGTAGCCTTCAACACCAATCAAACCGTGGGCGGATTCATCGGAATTGACGGCGGCTCGACTTCTACCAAAGCTGTGCTGCTCGACGAAAAAGGCGACTTACTCTGCAAGGCGTATCAACTGTCGAACGGCAATCCCATTCAAGACACGATTGAGATGTTCGAGAACCTGCGAGGCCAGGTAGAGGCGCAGAAGGCCAAACTGGAAGTGCTGGGCGTGGCGACCACAGGATATGCGAAAGACATTCTGAAAGATGTTTTACACGCGGATGTCGCATTGGTGGAGACCGTGGCACACACCGAGTCGGCGCTGAAATTTTACGAGGATCCGCACGTGATCGTCGACGTCGGCGGGCAGGACATCAAGATCATCATCCTGCACAACGGACGCGTAAAAGATTTCAAGCTCAACACGCAGTGCTCAGCGGGCAACGGATATTTTTTGCAATCCACCGCCGAAGGCTTTGGGTTGAGTGTTGAGCAATACGCAGACCTGGCTTTCTCGGCGCAATCGATGCCCATCTTCGGCTACGGCTGCGCTGTTTTCATGCAATCTGACATTGTGAATTTCCAGCGTCAGGGTTGGAGAGCGGAAGAAATTCTCGCGGGACTCGCTGCCGTACTTCCCAAGAACGTGTTTCTGTACGTCGCCAGCATTCCGAATCTCGCCGCTCTCGGCACCCGTTTCGTTCTGCAAGGCGGAACGCAAAACAACATGGCGGTCGTCAAAGCGGAGGTCGATTTTATCCAAAACAGTTTCCGCGCCGCGGGTAAGAAGCCCGAAATCATTGTTCACGAGTTCTGCGGCGAGTCTGGTGCAATTGGGGCGGCTGCAGAATCTCTGCGCCTATGGAAGAACGGTCTCCAGACAAGCTTTGTGGGCTTAGACGCAGTACGCAAAATCCAATATCGCACCACGCGCAACGAGAGCACGCGCTGCAATTTCTGCAAGAACAATTGCCTGCGCACATTCATCGACATTCGCACCGCGCCCAAAGACGATTTAGCGGTTGTTCCCATCAAGAAAGTCACCAAGGTTCCGCTGATGCACGGTGAGCAGCGTCTGATCATCGCTACCTGCGAAAAAGGCCTAGTCGAAGACGTGAACGACATGAAGGGCATCAAGGCCGGAATTGACGAGATCAAAGACAAGTATCCCAACTTCGTAGATTTCGCTGCACACGAAGTCTTCCGTCCGGTGAATGCGAAGAGCATAGCTGATCCTATTCCGGTGACGACCTTCTGGAATAAATCAGCCAAAGACCGAATTCCCCTGATGGAAAATCGCAAGAAGCTTCGCGTGGGCATTCCGCGCGTGCTGAACATCTACACCTACGCGCCGCTTTTCAACGGATATCTCGAGAGCCTGGGTGTCCCGCCGGAAAATATTATCTATTCCGATTACACCAGCTCCGATCTTTATCGCGCGGGCGCTAGCCGAGGGGCCATCGACCCTTGCTTCCCAGCGAAGATTGGCATCTCGCACGTCTACAACCTCATTCAGGAGAAGCATCGCAAGAAGCCGCTAAACGTAATTTTCTTCCCCATGTATGACGTGCTTACTTCTCCGCTGGTGAAAATCGTGGGTGCGAATGCCTGCCCAACCGTCACTGCAACGCCCGAGACGGTCAAGGCCGCGTTCACCAAAGAGAACGATGTTTTCGCCGAGCACAACGTGAAGTACGTTGATCCAGTTCTGAATTTTGCCGATCGAAAACTGTTTGCGCATCAAATGCTTCAAGCGTGGCAGCCCATCCTCGGCCTGTCGCAGGAAGAAAACGATCGAGCGGTTGAAGTCGGATACAAGGCCCTGGAGGATTACGAAGCCAGCATCCGCAAGCGCGCCCGCCAGGTTCTCGATCAACTGGAGCGCGAAGACCGCATTGGCATCGTTATGCTGGGCCGGCCTTATCATCACGATCCCGGCTTGAATCACGAAATCATGGAGGAATTTCAGAAGCTCGGCTATCCCATCTTCTCGCAAAACACTTTGCCGCTCGATGACGACATGCTGGAGCGCTTGTTCGGTGAAGAAGTTCGCGCTGGCGTCATCACGCACCCCCTGGACATCACCGACGCCTGGAAGAATTCTTACTCTTGCAGTACCAATCACAAAGTCTGGGCGGCAAAGTTCACCGCGAGACATCCCAATCTTGTGGCGTTGGAAATTTCCAGCTTCAAGTGCGGTCACGACGCGCCGATCTACGGTGTTATCGAAGGCATCATCGAGCAGTCTGGGACGCCCTATTTCTGCTTTAAAGACCTTGACGAAAATAAGCCGTCTGGATCGATCAGGATCCGCGTCGAGACTATCGACTATTTCCTGCGGCGTTATCGCGAAGAAGTTATTCGAAAGCGCAAAGCAGTCGAGGAAATAGAGGCTCAACTCGCCGCCCTCGAAAGCGAATTACGAGGGCAAATTACACCCGAACCTAACCAGCAGTTTCCAATACTGCAAGGCGAGCTAGAGCCACAGAGCATGGCAGCTGACTGAGTGGTTGCAGAATATTCAACGGCTCGGTGGCTGCCGGTGTCACCAGTTACACGACTCACAAGGTCGCCAGCGTTGAAGTATCCTTCTTCCATCTCGCAGACCCCCGCCAGACAATCGCGCTCAGGCGGAAACAATGTGAAGGGTCCAACATGCTTTCTTCCTCAGACGCTGTTATAGGGATCAAGCAGTGCGGGTCGTTTTTGACTATGCCCTGCCAAAAAACGCCGGAAGTCAGCTTCAACCCAACTCCGCTGGGATTTCAAGGGAGTCGACACACGCTCCGCTGGCTGCCTCGGGAACGAAATCGCTGGAGAGGTCGTTTTTCGCACATGACGCTGGAGCCGATCTTTCCAGTCAAATACCCGCAGCCACATCAGACGATGCTGTCGCGTACTGGCCGCTTTGCAGACTGGGTCGGTAAATACCCAGCTTTTGCATCTTGTGAATCAGTGTAGTTCGCTTCAAGCCAAGTTTGGCAGCTGCACCTTTCGGGCCGCCGATTATCCAACCCGCTGTCTCAAGTGTTCGGAGAATAAGTGCGTACTCGGAGTCTCTCAAAGTAGCCGGTCGAAAGTTCGTAACACTTACAGTCGTTACTGTTGGTAGAGGATTGGGGAGCACGCCATCGTTTGAAAGAATTACGGCCCGTTCTATTAGATTTTGCAGTTCGCGGATATTCCCTCGCCACTCGTACGAAGTGAGTGCTGACATCGTTTCCGCAGGAATGTGTTCGATCTGCCGGCCCATACGATGGCCGAAACGCTCAACGAAATGAGTCACGAGCGCAGGAATGTCCTCGCGCCGCTCCCGCAATGGAGGCAACGCAACGGGGAACACATTCAGGCGATAGTAAAGGTCGTTGCGGAATTCATTACGATTCACCATGCCAACCAGATCACGGTTCGTCGCAGCTACGATCCTGACGTTCGACTTGGTGCGTCCGGGTGCTACCCAAGCGCTCAAACTCCTGTTCCTGAAGTACGCGAAGAAGTTTGGGTTGCAGTGCGGGAGGAATGTCGCCTACCTCATCCAGAAAGAGGGTACCTTTATCGGCCAGTTCGAAACGTCCGATCTTTTGCGCGATGGCGCCAGTGAAAGCGCCCTTCTCGTGGCCAAAAAGTTCACTCTCTAATAGATCCAGCGGAATGGCGGCGCAATTCAACTTTACGAAAGCGCGTCCGCAGCGCGAGCTGATGTTGTGAACCGCGCGGGCGATTAGTTCTTTTCCGGTGCCGGTTTCGCCATGAATAAGAACGGTAGAATCCGTAGGCGCTACTCGCTCTACCTGTTCAAGTACCGTTTCAAGAGCAGGACTATTGCCTACGATTTGCTCGAATCTGCGGTCGGCAGAAATTGGACCATCGCATCGAAATTCTTTGAAACCTTCCACGGGGGACCTCCTGGCGCGTTCGCGTCCTCAATTTTTGTTGAGTTTCACTTCGCAAGAGCTGCTCGAACACTCTCGAGTAGCACCTCGTCGTCGAACGGCTTTGCCATGAACTCCACGGCACCCGCCCTCAAAGCCTGCATTCGCATTTTTTCGTCACCGTGGGCAGTGATGAAAATTGTCGGAATCCTGCAGTGCTCGGCGTTCAGTTTCGCCTGCAACTCCAGGCCAGACATTCCCGGCATGCGGATATCTGCGATCAGGCATCCGATCTCGCGCTGCTGGCCAGAATTCAGAAATTCTTCCGCAGAGGCAAACGCTCGGGCTGGCACTCCAACCGCTTTCAGCAAACCTTGCAATGCCCCACGCATTAAATCATCGTCATCGACAATGGCAACCATATTCGTCTTCCCCGGAACAACCATATTAGGAACTTAGCAGCGTCGCGGACTAGCCGCAATTATGCCTTGGTATAAGGCCTCTAATACTTGTCATGGGCGGGGCAGCGGGGTCTGCAAGCGCTGTATTGGCGGGTCTATGGCCGAGATGGACCGCAAGCTGGCGACGATGAATCATGAAGTGAGGAAAAAACGTCTGCACTGTTACTCGTCTGCTTCTTCCTTTGTCGGCAAGGTGAAATAGAAGCTTGCGCCCCTTGGAGAGTTGGTAGACACCCACAAACGGCCGCCATGCGACTCGATAATCGATTGGCTAATTCGAAGTCCCATACCGGTGCCTTGCGGCTTGGTAGTAAAGAACGCGTTGAAGATCTGATTCCCGTCCTGTTGCGGAAGTCCCACGCCCGTATCGCTGACCGACACCACAAGCTGGTCATTTTCCGCTCGTTGCGAGTTGATGATCAGCTCGCGAGCCCCATCCACGCCTTTCATGGCTTCAATCCCATTGATCATGAGATTCATCAGCACTTGCTGCAGCTGCACGCGATCCCCTACTGTCTGGGGAATATTCGTCAGTTCCGTCCGGACTGATATCGAGTATCGCGATGCCTCATTGTGCAGCAGCACGATCATCTCTTCAATTACTTCGTTCATGTCAACCAACTCTCGCTCTGGGGTTTCCTTTCTGAACAGCGAGCGGACTCGGTTGATGATCTCGGCGGCACGAGTTGCATCCTTCACGACTCTGGATGCGGCCTGGCGTGCTTCTTCCACATCGGGTTGGTCGCGGGTGAGCCAGCGTAGGCAGGTATTGGCGTCGGTGACGGCGGCGGCAATGGGCTGGTTCACTTCGTGCGCGAGTGAGGCGGTCAACTCTCCCATTGTGGTAACGCGACTAACACGCGCGAGATCTGACTGCGTCCGACGCAAAGCCTCTTCCGCTTGCCTGCGATCGGTGATGTCTGTGGAGCTGCCAACAAATTGAACCAGATTCCCAGACGAATCCAACACAGGATGTCCGACACTGTGGAGGTGTCTTACAGTGCCACCTGGAAGAAGAATCCGGTATTCAATGTCGTAATCCGACTTCTCACTTATTGCTCTATCGATTGCTTTTTGTCGCGTGGCACGATCATCCGGATGAATGCGCTCAAGTCGTTTGTTCCACGCTAACATGCCCTCTTGCCGATCGAAACCATATATGCGGTACCATTCTTCGGATAAGTGCAGTGCGCACTTTCCAGCTACCTCCCAGACCCAACTTCCCGTATGTGTTAGTTTTTGCGCCTCCGCTAAATAGGCTTCGCTCTGCCGTAGCTTCCCTTCAGAACGTTTCCGTTCAGTTACGTCCATCACGGTACCCACGTATTCAACTAGATCGCCCGATGAGTTGAAAACTGGATGAGCTAAGACGTGGATATCTCTGATCTCGCCGCCGGGATAGACGATTCGATAATCCGTCTCATAGTCGACCTTCTCACGGCCCGCTGCCGCTGATATTTCGCTGATCTTGGCTCGATCATCCGCATGAACGCGCTGCAGGAATGTTTCGAATCGCGGCGGCCCGTCGTGGGGATTAAAACCCAACACGCGGTAGCATTCTTCGGACCAATATCTCATCTCGCCTGTCGTGGATATCCGTGCCCAGCTGCCGGTATGGCTGAGCCTCTGCGCTTCTGCCAGATAGGCCTCGCTCTGCCGCAACTTGTCTTCAGCGCGCTTACGCTCCGCGATTTCAAGGTTCAGCTCCGCATTGGCCTGGGTGAGTTCCGCTGTTCGCTGTGCAACTCGGACCTCGAGCTCGCCCCGCGCTCGGTTTACGCCCATCATGAGCAGCGCAAAAACCAGAAACACAAGATCATAAAGGGCGCGAGACGCCACGCTGACTTCTGACCAGTGGAAGTTACGGACAAACGAAGCGAGCGCTGCCGCCAGAATGCCGGGCTTAGTGCCGCCATACCAAAACGTAATCGCGATTGCGGATAGCGCGAATGCGGTAAACGGCTGAGGCAAGTGAAAGTACAGGAAAATACGCGATATGCCAAGGGCTACTGCGATCGACGCGAAGGGCAATCCATAACGCAGAACAGCGGACACTGTCGATTGTGACATCCACTTTCCCGTGACCTTATAAGTCATCGTCGCAAGTCTCTTTTGTGTCTCCGGATAAACTTGTTGATCGCCACATTGAACAATTGCTTTGCCAAAAGTGGTGCGCTGCTACTTCTTGACCGTCGGAAGTTCAAGCTTCGCGGCCATTCTGACCAACTCGGCCAGTGATTCGGCGTGCATCTTCTGCATCACGTGCCCCCGATGGACCTTCACCGTAATTTCGCTGGTCCCGAGGTCAAAGGCGATCTGCTTATTGAGCATGCCCGAAACCACTAGGTCCATGACCTCTCGCTCGCGCGCTGTAAGGGCCTCGTAGCGCGCTCGCAATTCGGCAACCTCACTCTGCTTTTGGCGCGCTGCGATATCGCGCTGCAAGGCTTGGTGAATTGCGTCCAGGAGATCCTGGTCCCGGAAGGGTTTGGTGAGGAACTCCACTGCGCCGGATTTCATGGCTTTCACTGTCATCGGAATGTCTCCATGGCCAGTGATAAAGATGATCGGGATACGGACGCCGGCATCAGCCAGTTCTCGCTGAAAATCCAGACCATTGACTCCGGGCAGTCTCACATCCAGAACGAGGCAACTTGGCGCATCAGCACGCTTGCTGCGCAGGAATTCCTGTGGCGTTTCGAAGGTCTCGGCGCGCAAACCGACAGACTTGAGCATGCCCGCGATCGATGCGCGCACCAACGCATCGTCGTCAACTACGAATACCATGGGAGACCCTGGCGTCATAAAACGGCCTTAACTGGGGTGAAGAACATGATAGCGCAGCTGCCAAAGGCTCCAGAGTCAAAGGACCGAGCTCGCATTCAGCAAATGACAGATGATCCAACAAATCATTCCATCTGGATTAGGGAATATTTCCAATCCTGAAAATCCATTGAACTGACACGGAACCGATACTTCAGACCCTAACATCGTCCAAATGCCGACACCGCTATCAGTCAGTTGACACTCTCGACAGCTTGCTTTCCCGGTTATTCCGATAAAGCGTTGGAAAAACTCGCTCATCCACCTGGGCGAGTTTGGAGAGCTGCATGCAATCAACATTTGCGGAGTTCGGCAGATCGAACAGATGAATAAAACTAGAAAGGACGGATTTACATGGCGAATCAAAAGATGAAAAAGGGCGCGCACATCCCATGCCTTTGCGATGTACCGAACGGGCAAGAGTATTGCGGAGATATTTGTCGTGAGGCGGGAAGTGAGGAAGTGGAAATCGCGTGTCAATGCGGGCATCCGGCATGTCCGCTGACGTTCCCTTCGCTGATGCCGGACAGCATCGTTAGTTTAAGCAATTGATGACGATTTAATACGGTTGCGGTTTGTCGGCGTGAGTTGACCACAGTCTGACCTGAGCGCGGCCGAAGGAAGATTGATTATGAACTTATTAAAAAAGAGCTTTTCTCTCTTGCTTTCTTGTTCCATTGCATTAGCCACTGCGCCGGCAGGATTCGCGGCTCAGGCAGACCAACCATCAGCGCAGCCGGTTTGTTGTTGATTGGTCTTGCCACTATGATTGTGTATTCGGAGGAGACGACAGGCGAATATGTTTCGCCGTCGGAAGCCGTTCCGAGAGATGCAGGTTCAGTTGCTGAATCTGGGAGAACGTACAAAACAGTATGCAGTCATCTTCTACCAGGGAGACGAGGCCTTTTCCGGACTACTGGAGTTTGCACAGAAGTATCAAGTGACGAGTGCTCATTTCACCGCCATTGGCGCACTAAGCGGAGCAACGTTGGGCTGGTTCGACCCCCAGCGCAAAATGTACAAGAAGATTCCCATCGAAGGTCAGCACGAAGTCATCGGAATGAGCGGTGATATCGCGCTCTATCAAGGAAAGCCCGTGGTGCATACGCATATGGCGGTGGGAAGTCCGGACGGAACAACGCGCGCTGGCCACGTTCTTGCCGCGTATGCATCCCCGACGCTGGAAGTAATGGTGACGGTCGATCCGATAACCATGCAAAAACGGTTTGATCCAGCAACTGATCTGACGTTGATTGATCCAAGTTTGAAGTAGCCGTAGAGTCAAGGGCTACGGAGCTTGTTTTCCACATTCACCAGGTCCACTTCCTTGCCTATGCAGAAAACGGCGTCCCATTGGCACATCCGGCATGGTTGGATACTGTGAATGTTCCGTATCGCGGGAAGGTTGATGTCATTCTGGATTTCACCAACCCCGTCATTAAAGGCATGTCGGTATTCCATTGTCATCTTTTAAATCACGAGGACAAGGGAATGATGGCAAAGATCTTGTTCAAGTAGTATCTATGCCCAGTCAGTACTTGCCTTTAGCTACTGGCGCGCACTCGCACTACTGACCTGTGTCAGGCTGCTAAAGACCATTTTTGTAAAAACCTCTTGGCTTACGTAACCTCCACCCCATTTCGCATCGAAATCTTTTGTCGGCGCTGCGGCCACTGCTTGATCGATTGTCTCTCCTGCTGCGATCGAAGCCTTGATACGCTGTCGAACCTGCACCAGCATGTCACGGTAGTTTTGTAGATCTGCTCGACTGGCTACGGGGCCATGGCCTGGCACGATTTTTGTCTGCTGGTCAGTATGCGCCAGAATCTGATCGAGGGAATTAATCATGCCATCGATTGATCCTCCGGAACCCAAGTCAATGATGGGATAGACAGGATTGGAAAAAATGTCGCCTACGACTGCAACATTTGCCGGAGAGATGTAAATGACCGTGTCCCCGTCCGTGTGCGCACGTCCGTAGTTCGCCAATATCAGCTGCTGGGAGCCCTGGCGCAACGTCATATTATTGGAATAAGTCTGCGCCGGCAGCGCTTGGGCCGGATAATGGCCATCGGTCAATCCAACAAAAGGCACGTTCTGTACCGATGGGAGCTGCTTCTTCACGTTCTCCTGGGCGATGATTGTCACGCCGGACGATCCGAAAAATACGTTCCCTCCTGTGTGATCAAAGTGCCAGTGTGTATTCAGGAGCCGTGTGACGGGACGGTGGGTCGCGACGAAGATTGCAGTGCTCAACTCACCAACTCGCGAATCCATTCCGCTGTCGATTAGCAGAGTGCTACCGTCATCAACGATAGCCGTGACGTCACCTCCGTCTCCGGAAAGAACGAATATTCCATTGCCAAGGGATGTAGTCTTTAGCGGACTGTTCTCGAATTGCTCTGTGGCGTTGTAGATAACGGTTTTGCTTGATGGCGCCTGTCCAGCCGCGTATGAAGCTGCTCCTGTTATTACCAGGGCCGAAAGAAAATAAGCTTTGAGTAGCTGTAGAAATTGTGAGTTGCGCATAACAAAGTCCTTTCACGCCGCATTCTCGGCGAGGTTGGCTTCAATTTCGTTTACTTCCTTATCACTTAGGCGGAGGCCGGCTGCGCGCATTACGCCTTCGGCTTGACTAGCATTGCGGGCGCCGACGATTGCACCCGTTACCGCGGGATTGTGTAGTGTCCATGCGATTGCGACTTCTCCGGCCGATCGGTCGTGGCGGTCGCCAATTCTCTGCAAGCGCTCGACCAGGGCCAGGTTGCGAGAGAGATTTGGTTCGTTGAAGTCTGGATGATTCCGGCGCCAGTCGTCCTTCGGAAGTTTGGCGGCGCGGTCGCGGGTCATGGCACCAGTGAGGAGACCCGACGCCATTGGCGAATAAACAATAACTCCAATGCCTTCAGTCAAGCAGTAGGGCAGAATGTCGTCTTCGATCTCGCGATGCACCAATGAATAGGGCGGCTGAAGCGAAGTTACAGGAGCGATGGCCTGGGCGCGGCGTAGTTGCTGGACACTAAAGTTCGAAACCCCGATCCAGCGCACCTTGCCTTCGCGTTTCAGGTCGGCGAGCGTGGACCATCCTTCTTCGAGTGCGGCGGAATCAGGGTCAGGAGGCCAGTGGATTTGGTATAGGTCAATCACATCTAGTGAGAGTCGGCGCAGGCTATCCTCAGCTTCGCGCCGAATCGAATCGGCGCTCAACACCTTTGTCACATTGCCTTTGGCATCCCACCGCAAGCCGCACTTGGTAAATACGTAAGGACGGGGTCCACGCCAGCCTTTTAGCGCGCGGCCGACTACTTCCTCGGAATGTCCCATGCCGTAGACGGCGGCGGTGTCGATCCAGTTGACGCCGAGTTCGAGCGCCCGCTGAATGGCTGCGATGGAGTCGTTGTCGTCCTGCGAGCCCCAGGCGAACTGCCAGCCCGAGCCACCTATGGCCCAGGCGCCGTAACCCACGCGTGTGATATGCAGATCGGAGTTGCCAAGTTTGCGAGTTTCCATTTTTAGTTCTCCTTTTGTGAATTTAAATGCAGTTGCCTCACCAAACTTCTCATATCCCCCGAGTCTTCTAATCGCGCCATTTTCAGAGTCTTATGCGTGTGTTTGCTGACTATTGCGCCTGCACAAAAGGGAGCAGATGTCGACATGTTGACTTAGTGTCAGCATGGGGTCGGGTTGAGGAGCAATTTGACGCGCATTCATCGATATTTCACGCGAATATTTATTGCGTTGTTTGGAATTGTGGATGCACGTCAGAGAGTCTCGGATTCACGAGAATGGATTATGGGAACTGCACTCAGGGCACCTACACCATCTACGCTATGTGCACTCATTTTGAGCGTTATCTTGTTTTCGCTCTTCCCCAATGCACTTCAGTCGCAGGCTTCGGTTCAGGTTGACACACCCGCGTTCTCCGATTCTCAAAAATCATTATTATCGGATCGGGAGGATTCCACTCCATGCAGTTTACGAATGCCCGACAGAATCCCGCAGTCCCCGCCAGATGGGAAAGAAGCGAGCACAACGAATGAACCCGCGCCGCCCTACACGCCATTGTCCGCACGTTGCAAGCTCAACTTGTTCGTGAAACAAGCATCTTCGCCCTACACATTCGCGTCTGCGGCTTTCCAGGCTACGGAGGCTCACGCTACCGGGCAATGGCCGCATTATGGTGGAGGCATGCAAGGTTGGGGAAAGCGATTGGGCGCGACTCTGGCTAACACGGAATCGCGAAGATTCATCCAAACGTATGCTCTGTCGACGATTCTCCGTCAGGATCCTCGCTATTTTCCTTCCCACAGCACAGCTCTTGTTTCGCGAGCTTGGTATGCCGCGACGAGAGTGGTGATCACCAGGAATGACGATGGTTGCAACACATTCAATACGTCGGAGTTCCTCGGTGCTCTACTCACCAGCGCGCTACAAAATTCCTACTACCCAAAACATGACCGGAATTTCGGGGAAACCATGAATCGATTTGGCGGCACTCTGAGTTCAGATGCGATTAGCTATCTCCTGCGCGAATTTACATCCGACATGAAGCGTCTTTTCCGGAACCACGCACCGAAGAAAGTCCTTGAGGTCGAGGAAAAGCTTCCTATCCCTGCCGAAGACAAACTGTAGCGTCAACCTCGCCGCTAACGCCATCCCAGAGGAAGCCCTCATTTTTACAAGCAGCACGACGGCATCGGTGTCGAAATGCGGACGCTCTGTCAACGTCGGGACGCGTGTCTGGGATTCGTAACACCCTCCCGCATCAACCAATAGGCTCATCTCGCTGAAAACACACAACTAACCTTCCGGCGACAGATTGGAGAGGCGCGTGCATTTTCTTGGGTAGGATCGAGCTGCAAACGCGAAATACAGACCAGGAACAAATTTATGTGGATCGTTAGACTAGCATTGCGGCGGCCTTACACCTTTGTGGTGTTGGCCATATTGATCGTGATCATGGGTGGACTATCGATCGTTCGCACGCCAACCGACATTTTCCCAAACATCAATATTCCAGTCGTCAGCATTATCTGGAACTACAACGGCCTTGTGCCCGAGGACATGGCCGACCGCATCGTTAGCATCACCGAGCGTGCGCTTACCACCACGGTTGACAACATCGAGCACGTCGAATCGCAGTCTTTATATGGAATCGCGGTGGTCAAAGTTTTTCTTCAGCCCACCGCGAACATTCAACGGGGCATAGCGCAGATCACGGCGGTTTCTCAAACCCAATTGCACCAGTTGCCAGTAGGAACGACTCCTCCTCTTATTCTCGCCTATAGCGCATCGAGTGTGCCGGTTCTTCAGTTGGCGCTCTCAGGCAAGAATCTCTCGGAGCAGGAACTCAACGACTACGGTCTGAATTTTATTCGGACTCAGCTCATCACAGTACCCGGCGCATCCGTGCCTTATCCATATGGCGGAAAACAGCGCCAGGTTCAGGTCGATCTGAATACGGCAGCCCTGCAATCGAAGGGATTGTCAGCTCTGGATGTGGTTAACGCGATCAGCCTACAAAACCTGATTCTTCCCACAGGAACCTCAAAGATCGGTCCCAAAGAATACGACGTTCTCGATTCCAAATGCTGCGCCGCAGACGATTGCGGACCTGAACCGCATCCCGATCAAGACGATTGGTGGCACCACGATCTACATCAAAGACGTTGCCTGGGTGCGCGATGGCTTTCCGCCGCAGACCAATATCGTGCGTGTCAACGGGCAGCGCTCAGTGCTGTTGACGATTCAGAAGGCGGGGGAGGCGTCAACACTCAGCGTGATCGGCGGCATCAAGGCTCTTCTGCCTCAGATTAAAACGACCGTTCCTCCTCAACTAGACATAGCGCCTCTCGCCGACCAGTCGATCTTTGTGAAAGGAGCTATCAGCGGAGTTGTCAGAGAGACGCTGATCGCGGCGTGCCTGACCGCTTTCATGATTCTCACTTTCCTCGGCAGTTGGAGGAGCACAATTATTATCGCGACCTCAATCCCACTGGCGATTCTGAGTTCCATCATTGCGTTCAGTGCGATCGGAGAAACCATCAACATCATGACCCTTGGTGGTCTGGCTCTGGCGGTGGGCATTCTGGTGGACGATGCCACGGTCGAGGTCGAAAACATTAATCGAAATCGAGAGCGTGAACCAGAAAAAGAGATGGACGAAGTTGTCCTCGACAGTGCGTCGCAAATCGCGACTCCTGCTTTTGTCTCTACGCTCTCAATTTGTATCGTGTTTGCGCCGATGTTCTTGCTGTCCGGCGTGGCGCGGTACCTGTTTGTGCCGCTTGCGGAAGCGGTTGTGTTCGCCATGTTGGCCTCGTACATCCTCTCCCGGACCATCGTTCCGACGATGGCGAAGTACTTGCTGAAGGGGGAGAAACCGCATGATGAAAATACACCCAGCCGGAACCCCTTTGTAAGGCTCCAAAAGGGTTTCGAGGCAGGTTTCGAAAAGTTTCGCATGGCCTATCGCGGACTGCTGGAAGGCGCCCTGAACCATCGGGGTCTATTCTTGACCGTGTTTTTTCTGAGCTGCCTTGGCTCTCTGGCGATCCTGATTCCGTGGCTTGGACGCGATTTCTTTCCGAGTGTAGACAGCGGCACTTTCAAACTTCATATGCGCGCTCCCACCGGAATGCGCATTGAAGAAACGGCCAACCTCTGCGATCAGGTTGAGCAATTTATTCGGCAACAAATTCCAGCAAGCGAAGTCCAGAATGTCCTGGACAACATTGGCTTGCCTTATAGCGGTATCAATCTTTCCTATAGCAATTCGGCCCCGGTTGGCACCTCTGACGCCGACATCCTTGTAACGCTCGCGGTCAAACATCATCCAACGGACGACTACATCCACCAACTTCGCCTGTCGCTGCCGAAACAATTCCCGGGTGTTTCGTTTGCGTTCTTGCCCGCTGACATGGTCAGCCAGATTCTGAATTTTGGCTTGCCAGCTCCCATTGACGTTCAAGTTGTAGGAAACGATTTGCAGGAAAATCGACTTTACGCAGACGCGCTGCTCGAGAAATTGAGATATGTCACAGGAACAGCCGACCTGCGAATCCAGCAGCCCTTCGACGAGCCCTATCTGCGCATGAGGGTTGAACGTACCAAAGCAGAGGAACTTGGATTTTCGGCTCATGATATTGCGCAGAATCTCCTGGTATCACTCAGCGGCAGTTTCCAAACTTCGCCCACGTACTGGGTTGATCCCAAAAACCATGTCAGTTACTCCATCGCCACGCAGACGCCACAGTACCGCACAGACAACCTTCAGGGCCTGGAGAACATTCCGATTACGGGTACGGACCCAAATGCGCCTCCGTCCTTAATGGCCAGCTTGGTATCCCCACAACGAGGAGTGGGGATGGCGGTGGTCTCTCATTACAACGTCGCTCCGGTTATCGACATATTTGGCGCGACAACCGGCCGCGATTTGGGAGGCGTATCCGGCGACATCAATAAGATCATTGACGCCACCCGGGCACAATTGCCGCGCGGCTCCCGGGTCGTGGTGCGCGGGCAGGTGCAGACGATGCAGGCATCCTATGTCGGCCTTCTCAGCGGATTGGTGTTCTCGATCGTTCTCGTATATTTGCTGATCGTAGTCAACTTTCAGTCCTGGCTAGATCCTTTCATCATGATTTCGGCGCTGCCCGCTGCGCTCGCTGGGATCGCATGGTTCTTGTTTATAACGCACACAACTCTGAGCGTGCCCGCTTTAATGGGCGCGATTATGTGCATGGGCGTCGCCACCTCGAACAGCATCTTGGTGGTGAGCTTCGCGACGGAAAAAATGGCAGAGGGTAGCGATTCCATCAGCGCCGCCATGGAGGCGGGGTTCACGCGTTTTCGCCCTGTGCTTATGACGGCTCTGGCAATGATTATCGGCATGGTGCCGATGGCGTTGGGAATGGGAGACGGCGGCGAACAAAATGCTCCCCTCGGCCGAGCGGTCATAGGTGGACTGCTCTTCGCAACGGTTTCAACGCTGTTCTTTGTGCCGGCCTTTTTCAGCGTCCTGCACCGATCACACAGGCAGCCTGCGACGGCAGGAGCGAGCAAATGACTGGAGCTACTATGTTGACTCAAACTGAAAACACATTAAATTTGGGCGGGCAAACTCTTGGCCCACAAGTTGTCCCTCAAAAGAGGGAGCAGGCAAAACCGCCTCGCCGCAACCACTGGTTAGTTCTGGTGATTGCGGTCGCCATTGTTGCCGGCGTTCTCGCGTGGGGCATCTGGTCCCGTGTCAGCGCTCGCAACACTCTAAAAGCAGAGACAGCGCAAGTTGCGATTACCTCAGTCTCAGTGATTTGGCCAAAGCAAACTGCTCCGGCACAGGAACTTATCCTGCCTGGAAACGTGCAGCCATTCATCACTTCGCCGATCTATTCCCGAACAAACGGATATCTGAAGAAGTGGTACTTCGACATCGGGGCCCATGTTAAGCAAGGGCAGCTACTTGCCGTTATCGAAACCCCAGAGGTCGATCAGCAACTCCAGCAAGCACGCAGTAATCTGCTGACTGCGCAGGCAAATCTTGAGCTGGCGTCAATTACCAAAACGCGGTACCAGGGTCTTTTAAAGAGCAACGCCGTTTCTCAACAAGACGCAGACAACGCAGTCGGTACCTACAACGCGAACAAAGCAATCGTTGAAGCCGACAAGGCTGCAGTGGAACAGTATTCCGCTCTGGTGTCTTTTGAGAAAATCTACGCGCCATTCGACGGAGTGATTACCGCTCGCAACACCGATATTGGTGACCTGATTAATTCCGGTAATAACGGCAACGTGAAAACCGATCTATTCCACATGGCGCAGCCCGGGACGCTGCGTGTTTACGTAAACGTCCCAGAAGAATATTCGCAAGGAGTCAAGGTTGGCATGACCGCAGATCTCAGCCTCGCTGAATTTCCCGGGCGGAAATTTCAGGGCAAACTGGTGCGCACGGCCGAGGCCATCAATCAGACCACCCGGACATTATTGATTGAGGTCGACGTAGCTAACCCTAGTGGTGCCCTGCTGACAGGCTCTTACACAGAGGTTCACCTGAAGATTCCCACGCAGGCTTCCACCTTGCTGCTTCCAGTGAATACCCTGATATTCCGATCCGAAGGTTTGCACGTCGGCGTCGTCAAGGACGGAAGAGTCGTGCTCACAGCGGTGACTCCGGGTCACGATTTCGGCAACCAGATTGAGATTGTGGCGGGCCTCAACCCGAACGATCAGGTAATCGTCAATCCGCCCGATTCGATTGTTCACGGAGAGCAGGTTCAAGTTGTTCAAGCAACATTGCCGGGGGATACCAAATGAAAAGTCCTCGAAGAATTATTTCTGTCGAGCCGCGGCAAGAAGCGATTTGGTTCGGAGTCCTGCTCACATCGCTAGTGCTTTTGAGCGGATGCGCGGTCGGTCCGAAGTACCATCCCCCGGTAGTCCAGGCCCCTCCCGCATATAAAGAGCTGGGAGACTGGAAACCAGCTCAACCCAATGACCAGAATCTTGGCGGAGAATGGTGGAAGGTTTTCCAAGATCCGCAGCTGGATGCGCTCGAAGCTCAGGTCAACGTCTCGAACCAGAATCTGAAAGCAGCCGAGGCGCAGTTCACGCAAGCGAGAGCTACGCTGCGCTACTATCGGGCTGATTATTATCCGACAGTGACGGTAGGGGCCTCTGCGACTCGAACGCGCGTATCAGCGCATCGTCCGCCTCCTAATTCAATTTTTAACGGCGTCACCTATAACGACTTTGTGCTGCCATTCGACGTTTCCTACCAAGCCGACGTCTGGGGACGAGTTAGAAAAAACGTGGAGTCCTATCGGGAGCAAGCACAAGCAAGTGCAGCTGATCTCGCCACAGTGAATTTGAGCATGCACGCCGATCTCGCTCTTGATTACTTTCAGGCCCGAAGTCTCGACGCCGAGGAACAGCTACTGAACTCTACGGTCAAGCAGTACGAACAAGCCTTGCAATTGAATGAAACCCTCTTCCAGGGAGGGGTAGGTTCCGACGTTGAAGTCGAACAAGCGAAGACTCAACTTCAAACTACCCGTGCTCAGGCAATCGATGTGGGCGTGCTGCGAGCGCAGTACGAACACGCCGTTGCAATTCTGATTGGGAAACCTCCGGCTGAATTCACTCTGCCTGCGCTGCCTCTTACCACACCGCCTCCACATGTTCCTGTCAGCGTGCCTTCGGAGCTGCTGGAACGACGCCCGGACATCGCAGCTGCAGAGCGGCGCGTTGCTTCCGTCAATGCCCAGATTGGAGTCGCGAAGTCGGCTTACTACCCGCTCGTTAGCTTGAGTGCTTCCGGGGGATTTGAAAGCTCAGCCATCTCGACTTTGATCAACGGTCCCAGCGGATTGTGGTCCATTGGACTCTCAGCCGTCGGAACCCTCTTTGATGGAGGAAGACGCCATGCCGTCACCGATCAGGCGCGGGCAGCCTATGACTTTCAAGTCGCCGCCTATCGCGAAGACGTTCTGACCAGCTTCGAGCAGGTGGAGGACAATTTGGCGGCGGTGAGAATTCTGGAAAACGAAGCCAACGTCCAGGAAGAAGCAGTGGTGGCGGCCCAGAACTCACTAAACCTTTCGGTGACCCGCTACAAGGGTGGAGTCACGAGTTATTTGGAAGTGATCACCGCGCAAAGTGCCGCGCTTTCAGATGAAGTCACAGCAGTCAACATTTTGGGCCGGCGTATGGCGAATACCGTGTTACTGATTCAGGCCCTCGGCGGCGGATGGGATCGTTCCACCCTGCCACAGCGCCCAGAGTGCTGCGGCAAACTGATAAGCAGCAATACCAATTAACTGTCGCTCTTCCTAGGGGCCGAATGCTGAGTGAGAAAATTGTCTTGTTGTCTTGATGTAATTCTTGGGGTATTGCAGGAGATGCAGCTGGACGTGGATTTCTGCAACGCGGCTTGGGTTGGGTTACTCCAAAGTAGAAGGGAAGTTCGGAACGTCAAATTTCATCGAGGGAGATAACAATGCAAATCGGCATGGTCGGTCTCGGAAGGATGGGAGCAAACATGGCGCGGCGACTTATCCGCAACGGTCACAGATGCGTTGTGTTCAACAGGTCACCACAGGCGGTGAACGAACTCGTCAAGGAGAAGGCGATCGGCGCCACGTCCCTCGCAGACGTGGTGAAGAAACTTGAGAAACCACGAGCGATCTGGCTGATGGTGCCGGCGGCGGCTGTCGACGATACCATCGCCAGTGTTTCACCTCATCTCGACGCCGGGGACATTCTCATTGACGGAGGCAACTCTTATTACGTCGATGATCTCCGGCGGGCAAAGCAACTCGCTTCTCAAGACATCCACTACGTCGACGTGGGAACCAGCGGAGGAGTTTGGGGTCTCGATCGCGGTTACTGCATGATGATCGGGGGCGAGACCGAGGTCATTCAGCGGCTCGATCCTATTTTTTCTGCCCTTGCTCCGGGAATAGGAGATATTCCGCGCACTCCCGGCCGGGACAAGATCGAGGGCACGGCCGAACGAGGCTACCTGCACTGCGGCCCGAATGGCGCCGGTCACTTCGTGAAGATGGTCCACAATGGAATCGAGTACGGAATCATGGAGGCATACGCGGAGGGGCTTTCTATTCTGCGTAGCGCTAACGTCGGCAAACAAGAAAAAAGCGAAACCGATGCGGAAACTACTCCGCTTCGAGATCCGGAACACTATCAGTACGACATGAATCTGCGAGACATCGCAGAGGTGTGGCGTCGTGGAAGTGTGATCGCCTCATGGCTACTGGATCTAACAGCTGGCGCGCTCGTTCAGGACCCGAATCTGTTGAAGTTTGCCGGCCGTGTATCCGACTCTGGCGAAGGACGCTGGACGATCAAGGCTGCCGTCGATGAAGCAGTTCCGGCCCCGGTTCTCACCACCGCGCTTTACGAGCGATTCAGTTCACGGGGCGAGTCAGAGTTTGCTAACAAACTGATATCCGCGATGCGATATCAATTTGGGGGACACCTGGAGAAATCGGACGACAAGCCCAAAGCTGCCTGAGAAAGATGCCCGCGTTCTGTAATTGTCCGGCTCGGTCGCTCTGATGCAGGGGGGCGTCGATTGCCGCGCAAGTCGTAACTCAAGGGCCTCGATTGCCGCCGTTCACACGGGAAACGGCTATTCAGAAGGAGACGGCGCGCCTAAGGCTGATGCCACCGATGCCAGTGCGTTCCAATAGGATATTCAGCACGCCCGTTTTGAGATGTCTGTGAAGAGACGAAATTCAGTCCAGCAACCAGCTTCGTAACAGAATGGCTATCCCAGCATTCGCCGGTGACCCTGATCAAGGAGTTGGTCGGAATCTGAGGCGCTGGGAAAACACGCCAAATCGGGTCCTACGGAACGTTCTCACTCGAGATGGAGAACGGACCCGTAGGCGTCGCGTAAGCGCCCTCATACTCGAATGGATCCACTCCACCTGGCCCCATTCCGAATACCGGTACAGGATTCGCTGCGCCGTGGAAGATGACCGGCCCGTAGCGGTATCCTTTTACATTCTTGTCGCCGTAGTCTGCTATATCGATCAGGTCCGATTCGGTCAGATGATTGTTGTTATCTTCGACCGATATCGGGTCTACCAGTCGCGAGTCGGAAAGCAGACGCAAGATGGATGGCGCGCCGCTCGACATGTCAATCCATGTGACGGTCTTGTCCCCTCGCGACATCGCGATGTATTGGTACCGCACCATGCCGCTCACAGTGTCGTTAGGTAGCCAGTGCTTCATGTGTGCGATGCGGGTGACGTTGCTGCCAACGGTGAGGCTGGAGACTTCCCGCGCGTTCGCGCCCGTACCTGTGCCAGTTTGCAGACCATCAACATCCCATACGTGCAAGTTGCTGTCTTCGGTAGCGATAAATGCCCGGTTATCCTGATATAGTGACGCGCTGATCGCTGTGACTTGGCTGGCGAAGTCCATGCTATTGACTACGATTGGAGTCGAGCTACTACGTTCCGCGAAGGTGGGCGGCCACTGCCCCGGTCCGGAACCAGTGTTTGCTATATTCGCGCGAAACGTCGACCAGGAAGAGAACATCCCATCGCTGATCGTTTTGAATAACGGAGTTAAGTCAAGCAATAACACTTTACGTTCGTAGCGGGATGCGACCAGCGCGAATCCTCGTGTGTCATACATACCTTGGCATGGGCCGCTTACAAAGCACTGCCAATTCGCCGGGTCGGATAGGGGGAACTGTCCCGGCACCCGGCTGCCTGGAAGAAATGCTCCAGGATGAAAGACCCAGTTGCCAACAGCTTCTACCGCCGTTGGCGCTGCCATCGCAGGCAAATCAATAATCCCTAGCAATTTGTTGAACACCGGAAGACTGTAGCTGCGAAATCCCGGATAGGTCTCTGTCCATTCATAGCTCCAGAAATCGCCCGTGGGTTTCGAACTTCCGATCGCTATCAGAGCCAATTGTCCGTGATGCGTGTCAGTATTCCATCCCGTCACGAGAAGGAATTCCCCATTGTTAGTGACACTTGCCGCGGTGGGTACGAAGTTGCTTGGAAAGGGTTTGAAATAGTAGAAATCCTCGCCGGTATTACCGCCTTCGCCGCAGGCCACCTGTCCGGATTGGAACACCATGTAGCTGCACGCTGCCCACTCACTGGCACCGTAGGCCCGCGTGACTTCCACTGGCTGTTGAGGCATCCCATAGGGATCGTGCTGGCTGACGATACCGGCCTGGAGAGCCACCGTTGGATGGCCGTCATGTCCGCCGCCCATCGGCCAGTAAAGCTGGGGTTGGCCTGCCCAGATGCAGTGGTCTTTTTCCAGAGTCTCGATGCCGTCAACTCCCGGCTGACTGGCCGCAACAGCCTGATCGCTCACGTAGGCTACTTGAGCGTAGTCGGAACTGAAATCATCCGGCGTCGTGCACGGAACGCCGCGGGAATAATAAAACCAATCGTAAATATTGCCGGGGGTCACATATTTGATACTCGCGGCCTGCGACCAGGTGGGTTCGGTGAAGTTCGGGTGGTAACTCGTCCAAGGGTTGCCAAATCTTTCCGCAATCATCGCCGGCGTGCCGTACGCCTTGGCTGCGCTTACGTACGCATTTGGGTTGAAGTTTCCGTTGCCATCGAATATCCCGGCCGGATCCGGACTCGGAACGATTTTCTGAGGGACACCGTCGATGCTCACAACTCTAAGATTGCTGGGCGGGCTCGGAGAGGTTTGAGCTCCCCCTACCGTTGCCGACAGAACGAGCAAAAGAGCCAGAAGATAGGCATTCTTCACCGTTTCTATGGCACTCATGATTAACAGAAGAACATGCGGCAAAGGAAGGCTCAAGATTCCCGTAGGGCATGTGGTTCGCAGATCACTGGCCCGCAAGGGAATGAGATTAGGAGGGATGTCCAGGCGGAATTAGTACAGTGTGGGGCTGATTACCAAGGGTAGGCATTCAAATCAGTGACTTCAGGAGGACTGTTCTCCGAGGCATGCAACCCAGAAGTTTATTTTTCTTCGCCGCGAGGCGGAATTTTTAGGAAGTGAGTGTGCTCTCCGCCAGGACCATGGGCTCGTCGGCTTCGTCGACAGTAAGTTGGACACGTGGCCCGCGTTTCAAGCCATAGGCGAGGTTAATCTCTTGCGCGATCAAAGATGCCAGAGCGCTGACGAAGCCAAACTGGACCGCCCGAAGTGTGGTCGGCACTCCGACCAGGACTATGAAGGCTACCTGGGCAGCCACAATTAGACTGATATTCAAAAATGTTGAACTCCAATAGATCAACCGCCTGGCTGATATGACCGTCCAGGTAAGTGTCATGAAATAGCTGGTGCAACCCGACACGATCGTCCAGGCAAGCTCGGTTTTCAGATCTTGGTAATTCCTGCCCAGGATCCACAGCAAGGGGCTGGGCCAAATGATCGAAAAGCTTACAAACAGCCCAGAGAAACACAGTGCCGCAGTGAGTGCCGCAAAGTACTTTGGAACCACCTGCTCTTCGGCTGACCTGGCGAACCACGGCTCAATCACGATGCCATTGAAAAAATAGAGCAAAATAAATATCTGGCCCAGCCGAGCGAGCGCCGATACTTGAGCCACGCCCTTGTTGTGTCCCAGGATCGCAATCAGAAACAATGACAACTGTCCCTGCAACGCATAGAAAATGACGCCGGGGATATTTGGCGTGACGTAGCGGATCATCTGCCGCACCACGGGAGGGCTAGGACGAAGCGGCTCCTCCATCAGCGGCCGGGATATCGCCTTGTAGGCGAGGCCAGCTCCTACCATCCCTGCCGCATTGATCCACACCGCGCTCAGAGCGCCGAGGTGCCCGGCGAAGTGGAGAATGGCGCATCCGGCAAGCCGGCCCAGGGACGCACACACCTGAACTCGATAGTAGCTTCCCAGACGGCGCGTCACGATCAGCACGGAGCCGTAGTACGCCTGCAAACCGGAAAAGTAAATCGAGACAAAAATCGCAAGCACTAGGCCAATCTGGGTCGTGGCGGACCACTGTAAGCGGCGCGTCATGAGAGCAAAAACAATTCCGGCGACGGGCATGACTGCGGCCAGCATCCGCAGCCGGAGTTGGCGTCCTGCCCGGACGTAGTTGCCGATGACCTTCCGGTCTCCGACCCGGTGCCCGACTAGCGCAACGATGGTTGCCGAGAAGCCAAGGTCGATCAGTATGTTGGTTGTCGATTGAAAGCCGTAGGTCAGGCCATATTTGGCGTAGGACGCTACATCCAGCCAATGCAATACCACGAAGCCCGTAATCAAATTGAGAGCTTGAGCGCTTCCCTGTCCAGCCAGAAACGCTATGAGTATTTGCGCCCTGCGTTTCAGTTTTTCAGGGTGAAACATATCTCGCGGGATAGGCAGACTGCGGGCGGACGATGACAACAACTGAGCCTTGGCGGCAGAGAATGATTCCATGGCCTGGTTCTAATTGGGACGGGTGGGCGTCCTACCTGAAGGCATTCAGCACGCCGAGGCGGGCTTTGGAGCTCCCTTCTTAAGGGCTTTGCCAAGGCGGAATAATTGGAGACCGACTTGAGAAGGCAAGGAGAGACAAGCGCGTTGGAAAACGACCCGCGGATTCGAGATGGTCATCGGATAATACTTGCTCTTCGTAAACTCTCGGGCCTGCTGGATGTTGCCGGCGGAAAGGCATCGGTTGACCGCATTGACCAGAACGGGGCGCAGCAAGCTTTTCTTCCTGTCTTCGCTTTGAGGTGATACAGGAATGTTGACGAGATACTTTGCCAGCTTGTCATTCCAGAGGCCGGAACTGGTCGCTGATTGCTCGTGGACTCGGTATTCTGACACCAATGTGCTCACATAACGGAAAGATGCACCTGAAGCCGCCAATTCCGCAAATAAGATCAACTCGGGCGTGTTGGTGTCTTCTTTGAACCTGAACTGTTTGGCGACGGCCGTTTTTATGATCGAGCCACATATCGGCACAGAACTCTTCCACACGACACTCTCCACATTTGCCAGCGGTCCTGACTTCAATTGGCTCCTACCATACCATTCGTTGCTCGCGCGGGACTGCTCCTCCAAAGCCCTCCCCTGTGCATCGATAATGAGATGGCTCCCAAAGATGACGTCTTCCGAGCCTGAGGCTACCAAGTCGCGCAGGCCGTAGGGGAGCAGGCGGTCATCGTCTCCGATAATGATTATGTAATCGCCCCGAGCCTGTTCAATACACTTATTCCAGTTTCCAGCTAATCCAAGATTGGTTCCGTTTCTCCAGTAGCGCACTCGGGGGTCTTGTTGCAGGAACTCTTTTGCGACTTCCCGTATGACGGGGCTGCAACCGTCGTCACTGATAAGTATCTCAACGGCGCTATATGCTTGCGCTATGGCTGACGCGATCGCTTCTTCGAGGTATTTGTGCCGCGAGTAAGTGGGGATACAAATAGAAACCGCCGGCTTTGCGAATTGCCTCATCGAGCCTTCGAGAACCACTGGTTTCCTCCATTCGGCCCCGACTGGACCAACTGGACCAGGACTCGGCCTTTTATTTCAGGAATGTGCCGGAGCGCAAGTGCCGCTGACACTCGAATACTATGATTGATCTGCTCCTCTAACATGGACGAATCACCCCGATTTCGATGCGTTTCATACCTGCGCCACGGGCAGCTGATCCCGGTAGCGAAGCATGATGCTGATCAGCGTGCGTGCCGACCAGTACCTCGGCACATAGCGCCGGGGCTCGGAAAGACAGCGAAAGAGCCAGCCAAGATAGAAACGGTCTGCCCACATTGGGATGTGGACCTGGTCTCCACTGAGAAAAGCGATGGCTGCGCCAATGCAGTGAATCGCGGGTACAGGCTGAAGGTTTTGTTTGAGGTAGAGGCCCAACTTCTCCTGGGTGCCACCGCCGAGGGTGACGATGATGTGTCGGGGACGCCGCTCCCGGATCGTGTGCAGCAGCGCCTCATCTTCGATTTTGTCCCGGTACATCGGAGCCAAGTACACGTCCTCGGGCAATGCTTCGATCCCATGCTGTCGCAGCCATGCCAGATTTGTCGCGGCACTTGCCTCGCTGGCCATGATCCAAAAGGTACCCCCCGGCTCGCGAACATCGGAGTGAGTGAGCAATTCGGCAAGATATTCCAGCCCGGAGAGTCGGCGAACGTTGTCCTTCTGAATGAGATTCCAAAGCATAACCATGAGAGAGCTATCGGCGATAGCGAGGTCTGCTTGCAGCAAGGCCTCGCGATATGCCGAGTCGATGGAAAGATTTTTAAGCGCCGGGGCGGCGGGAACAACCAACAAGCCGCCCCTCGCCAGCAGATCGATCGCTCGTTGCGCTCCGCCCACAAAAAACCTCACTCCGAGAATCTGGCGGAACTCCGGGCTCTGGATTGTCGTTTCGGCTACGCTTAAGCTGCCCATCGGCCTGCCTCCACCAGCATCTGGCTTTCAATCCACTCGTATGTCTTGGCCATTCCATCGCGTAGACGAGTCGAGGGTTCCCATCCGAGATACTGTTTTATCTTGGTGTTGTCGCTATTGCGGCCATTAACCCCTCGAGGAGCGTTCAGATTGTAGGTCCGATTTAGCTTGACCCCTGCGATTTCCTCCACGATATCGACCAGTTGATTGATGGTGACTAATTCGCTGCTCCCAAGATTGATAGGTTCGTGGATATCGCTTTCGAAGATCGCTTTAACGCCGTGGATGCAATCGTCAATGTACATAAAACTCCGAGTCTGATGGCCGTCGCCCCAAATCTCGATCTCGTGATTGCCAGAAATCTTAGCCTCGAGCACTTTGCGACAGATTGCTGCAGGGGCTTTTTCCCGGCCGCCGTCCCAAGTGCCATGAGGACCGTAAACGTTATGGAAGCGTGGAACACGGCACTGCAGGCCGAAGTCCTCCTCAAAGTGGCGGCACATGCGCTCGCTGAAGAGCTTCTCCCAGCCATAACCGTCTTCGGGAAGTGCAGGATATGCATCTTCTTCTTTGAGGGGGACCACATCAGGACTGATCTGCTTGTCACCGTTGTAAACACAAGCCGAAGAGGCGTAGAGAAATCTTTGCACTCCGAGCTCTTTCGAGGCCATCAGCATGTGGGTATTGATAAGCACGCTGAGCATGCAGAGAGCGCGATTATTCTCAATGAACCCCATGCCGCCCATGTCAGCAGCCAACTGGAAAACTGCGTCGGCCCACTCAACTGCCTCATCGCAATTCTCTTTGTTTCTCAGGTCCAATGAGAGATTTTCAACTTCGGGAAAGACCTGATACCACTCGTCCAACGGTTTGATATCAATGGCGCGAACTGAGCTCGCGCCACTTGCGACCAGATTCTTGACAAGATGGCCGCCAATAAATCCCCCTGCACCACACACCACGATTTTGTGACCTTTGATTTTCATTGGATTGAAACGCCCTTTCCGAGACCGGCTGTCCTGTCTCGTTGTTTTGAGTGAATGTTTTGCCTGGTAGAGGCGAGGTGATTGTTCAGCTCTGTGCACGAGGGCGTCGTGGCCGACGGAAGGAGGTTAAAAGTTAATATTTCAGTTCCGGCATCAGTCTTGGCCGGACTGGTTTGGCGGGATTGCCAAAGGAAACCATCATCGGGGGAAGATCGCGCAGCACGGTGCTGCGCGCGCCCACAACTGCGCCATGACCTATGTGTACGCCCGGCGAGACAAAGACATCGGCAGCGACCCAGGCCTCGGCATCGATGAAGATGGGATCATCGTAGATGTCGAAGTTCGGGCTTCGCGTATCATGCGTTGCGGCACAGAGGTACGATCCCTGTGAAACCACAACGTTGGCGCCGATATGAATTTCGCCCAGACTGTAAAGGGTCACATTATGGCCGATCCAGGAATAGTCGCCAATGGAAACTTTCCATGGGTAGGTAATTTCGGCCGTAGGGCGAACCAGCACGCCTTTTCCCAACGAACATCCGAACAGGCGGAGCAAGAACCGCCGCCAACCGTAGAGCAATTGCGGCGAGCCCCGGAACAAAGTGGCCTGTACGATCCACCACAGCTGTACTACCCATGCGGGTCTGCCCCGAAAATTTGCAGGCAAGCGAAACGCCTTCAAGTCTTGTACTCGCTGCCTATCCGCGAGCCCGTGGCGTTCATCCGGGCTGACGGCTGCAATCCCTGAGGAATAAGTTCGCTCGCTTCGAGCGGTGGATGCGGGTGTCATTTTAGAAATTGATTTTCGAATCGAAGTCTAGGGAGCGGGAGTAATCTACTTCTTGGTATCGACTGCGTGGCGAGAGCGGTCCGACCCGCAGGCATGGCCGCCAAACATAGTCCGCTGACCAGAATCATAAAACCTAAGTTCGTAGGCTGCGAGAGCTGTTCGTTTAGCAGGCTGCGACAAGCGTCCCAAGCCAACAGCCACGCCAACAAGTTTTGCCGCCTCGCAGCCGCAACCGCACGAAGTGCCATGTCACCCGCCAACCATGTCCGATAAGCCAGAAAGGAAAACCCCAACAGAGGGCCAGCTTCCATAATTACTCGAGACCATTCGCCTTCAGCGAGGAGAAACTGTACAGATCCGGTCATCAGCGCGGAGGCCGCATTCGTGCCTACGCCGATGCCTTGTCCGAACAGTCCCACTCGGGACATCAGAACAAACGGATCGAGAAAGCTGCCGAGAACCCTTCCAAGCAAGCTTTCATTTGCGCTTCCGCCGCTGGCATCGCTCCAGCGCGTCATGAAGACAGTCATTGCTTCACGGAAGAAACTGGTTAGTGATAGAACGGAGAGCGCGACGCAAATCAAGAGAGCAACCACAAGAGGTCTGGAAGATCCTCCCTTGGCGAGAAAGGCAAATAAAAGGGCAGCCACTACTACCAACCCACATCCAAGCACGAGCAGACGGCTACCCGACACTGGCTGGACGATAAGCACACTGAACAGGGAAGCCCCAAGTAGCCATCGCGAATAGCCGGCGCGTGGCTGCGCCAATCCATAGATCAGGAACGCTGTGGCCAGCACGAAGAAGTGTGCGACACCCGTAGCGAAGCTGAATGTGCCTGCGGGCCGAATTTTCCCTAAAGCAAACGAAATCTGCTGCGCGTCCGCCATAGTGGCATTGTTGATCCAGCTGTCCGGCGGAGACATGAATTGCCAGATCATCAAACCTGCCATGGGTATCGAGAGAACGAGCACCCATCTGCCAACTTTGATCACGTCCTCTTGGGAGAAGACCTGCGGAATTACAAAAATCAATGGGAGGTGCAGAAAATTTGTTCGCAAGCCATACGCCGCAACCACCGGGCCGCCCCCGATCCCAGCGACTATCTGAAAGACAGACAGAAGAATGAAGCTGGTGAACAACAGCCAATAGGCCACCATGGGGCCACTGAAGGGGAAACGCCGGCAACGCAGGGCTTGCACATAAATAAGGAGAACAAGGGGGTCGCGAACAACGAGCAGGGGCGCACTAAGTGAGGGGAGAGCCCACTTTCGCAAGGCCCCTTCTCCGATCAAGAGGAAAAAGTAGACCCAAATCATTCGCCGAAGGAGTATGACCTGATGCTCCGCCCCATTGCCGGTTTCGTCTCGAACCCAACCGAAGCTTGGCTGCGTTCGGACCTGCGCGTTCAACATGGAGAGCACACCTCCGGAAGCGGTCGTTGCAGCCAAGGTGATTGCGCGTGCAGATCGTTCGCCAGCGCTGAACCTACGGTGGTCGCAACGCCGCGACGATATTGCTCCCAAGAATGTTCCGCTGTTGTGCGAATTGCAGCCTGGCTCATTGCAGCGAGGAGATTGCGATCGAGCGCCAGCATTTCCAGCTTGCTTGCAATAGCATCAGCATCGCGAATTGGGACAATGAACCCATCGTCGCCTTCGCTGACAAAATCCGGTGCAGCCGTATTTGGAGTAGCGATTACCGGAACGCCTTGAGACATCGCCTCTAGGATAACTAGGCCGAAGCCTTCGAACAGAGACGGGAAGACCATCACGTCATGCCGGGACATTTCTTCGAGGAGAGCGGCATGCGAGATCGAAGGAATCCATCGGTGCACACGCAGGGCGGCGTCTAGCGGACGGCACTCAGAGATCCTCCGTCCGATAAGTGTTAGTTCTATCTTCGAACCGAGGTGCCCAGCCGCTTCCATCAGGTAGCTCAAGCCCTTCCGCTGACTTAAGGCGCCAACAAATAGAACTTTCAGCTTGCCATCCTTGGCGGTCGACGCTATTCGCGAGGTGCGGCTCGCGGGCGCTCCATAGGGGAGCACGCTGACTCGTGCCTGCAGTGGGCCTGCCTTTTGGAGCGTGCCCCGGACGAAGCTGCTTGCGACAACAATGTCCGTGGCCAGAGACAGCTCTTCGTCTTTGCGCCGAAGTTTCTCATCACTGTCGCTTCTTCCTTGCATTGTCGAAGCCCACTCTGGCTGAAGGGATTCTTCCTCTGCCATCAACTCCCGATAGCTTCTCCAGTAACCGATAGGAAGGTCATAGATCGTCTTGACACCCAACCGTCTAGCGGCCCGAAAGCTTGCCAGCGCGCCATCCTCGTATGCGTAAACGCCACGAATGTTTGGCGCGTCCTGCACTCTCTGGGCCACCTTCAAATCCAAGGAGCGGTACACCGCGTCGATGGAGAACCTCGCGGTTTCATGCCCCGTCAGGCTCGACAGGTTGAACTGCCTCGCGGTCAGCCGCGCTACTTCAATCAACGGGTGACAACGAAGTTGCGATCGAGCAATGCCGGAGAAGGACCTGCGCTCTAACTCGCGCGTTACAGAGCGTGGAAGTATGCGAGTAAGTGAGCTCTTTTGATTCCAGCAAATGGACGTCCAGAATTCCGCAAGCAAGCTTGCTTCATTCAGAGCGCGGGCTGCCTCTCGAGCATTTGCATTTCCGGTAGGGTGGCTGAACAGAATCATGGAGTTAATAGCTTCCTGAGTCTTGTGATTGAGCGACGACTAACGAATCAAATCCGGAAGTCGTTGTTGGGAAACTCCCGAGCACCATTCGATACAGGGCGAGATGGCCGTTGACCATACGTTCCGGTGTAAACAGGGAATTGGCTCGCTCGAATGCTTTAACTCCCATCTCAGCTGAAAATTCTTTTGATTGCAGTACCCGTCGAAGGCAGCCAGCTAGAGCCACAGCATCTCCAGCCGGAAATGAGAGGCCCGAATCCCCAACCACTTCGGTCAATGCGCCAATGTCCGAAACGATCAATACTTTTTTGCGCAACATATTTTCGAGCGCCACCAAACCAAATACTTCGCCGCCGAGTGATGGCATAACAACTGCCCGAGCATTGGCTAGGAATTGTTCAACCTCGTTCGCTGGGAGATAACCTCGAAAAGACACTCGATCTTCTATGCCGAGTGATTTGACGTCCGCTTCAAGTCGTCCACGTTCGGGACCGTCCCCGAGGATGTTCAATCGGAAATCGCAGTCGGGCAGCTTATGCACCGCCTGCAGCAGAACGTGAACCCCTTTTGTACTAACCAGACGTCCCAGAAAAACAATGCTGGGCGGCGGGTCCGCAATCCTGGAAGGGACAGCGATCTTGCGTGCAGGCAGACCATGGTGAATGGTCACCATCTTGGGGAGTTGCAACACGCTGCCAAGCCATGCGGTTGGCAGTACGTTCGCTTGCGCCCGCGAGCATAGCCACCGTCGCGGGGAAGTCAATAACCACCGCTTCAAAGTATGAATCACCCCGCCGACAGCGTTGCACTTCAAGCACTGCAGATGATTGCCGGCCATGTAGTGACCGGGACATGGGGCCTGCCTGGGCTCGAAGATCATCTGGCCATTGGGGCAGGCTGTCTGGAAACCATGATGTTCCACCACTGTGCGTTTGCGAAGAAGCCATCCCAATAGCAGCGGCAGCATGTCAGTTCCAGCGACGTGCAGAATATCCGCACGGCGGATCAAATTGCCGAGCCGCGTAAGGGTGGGTTTGCGAACTATCTTGAATGGGAGGTCGCGTTCGTTGGTGCCGATCGCAGCCTTTGGCGTAACCACGGTTACCTGCACCGCATCGTTCGATCGAACGTTGGCGATGCGCGCAAGGTTTTGCGCCAACTCCATCGTTATGGTCTCTATACCGCCAACCATAGGTGGGAACGCGTGGGTGTAAATGAGTACTTGCATAAAGTGGATTTTTTTACTGAGTTGACTTCAATTGCTATTCCGTTCGGGTACTTGCCCATCGAACACGATTGCGGGGGAATTCGCCTTTAGATTCGAGTGGTCTCGTCGAGCCATAGCCCGCGCCTTCCTGCCAGACAGGAAACCAGCCGCTCCGGTGCGAGTCATCAGAGCCAGGCGTTGCCATGCACTCTGATCGCCCTTGAAATGCCACTTAATACAGGCAAAGAGGCCTGGAATGGGGCGAGAACCGAGCAACCGTTCATGACCGAAATAAGCCAATGCCCGGTACACGCCAAAGTGCTTTGCAACCAAGTAATGATTGTTAAAGCAAATGTCAGGAAACACAGAGCCAACAATTTGATTACGATCGTCGCCAGCGGTTCGAGGGGAGCTGTAGTGCTTGACCAGAATGCGGTCGTCAAACAGCACCTCAAAACCTGCCTTCCTTACCTGTAAACATAAATCCAACTCGGAACCTACCTGGGCACCTGAACCGCGGAGGCTGGTATCGACGCGATAGGTACCGAGAGCACGCCGGCGAAACGCCATGTTAACGCCCTTCAAAAACATCACTTTTTTCGTGTGTCCTTGTAGCGGGCAGTGATGATTCCCGCGCTGGGCGCCATACCAGGTCAAAACTCCAATCCGGGTTACGGGTGCGGGCTTGAACAAGGCTGGCTCGCCGGGCAGTTGTATCCAATCCCTGCCGCCTACAGCTCCGAGCGAAGCGTCGGCAAAGCTGTGTGAGATCCGCATCAGCCAATCGACCTGAGGCTCGGCATCGTCGTCTGTAAACGCCAACAGATCACCCGTTGCACTATCCAGCCCGCAATTCAGAGCCGCAATCAGGCCGGGTTCGGAGACGCGCACGAGGCGGAGAGTTGGAAGAAGAAGGCGGACTTCGGAAATGATGTCCAAGGTCTGCGTGTCACCGTCCCGGCCAATTACGAGGACTTCATCCGCAGGTTTGCTCTGCAACGCAATTGCGGCGAGGCACCGCCGCAAATCGAGCGGGCGTCTATATGAGGGGATGATGACCGTGACTTTCATATGTTGGCGTGCAAACACTTTGCATTTCAGTTTTTCCAAAGGCGCGATAGGCTCCGGGCGATCGTTGCAGTTTTAGGCGTAGTTAGAATAGGAATACCCGTAGCCCGGACGCCGTGTATCCAATTTGTTCACGGCCAGACCTAATATTCGAGCTCCCGAAGCTTCCATAATTTTCTTCGTGCGGATGAGTCCACCGCGTGGTGTGCTACCGCTCGCCGCAACTAACAGAACCCCGTCCACAAGGCTGGCGAGGATAGCTGGGTCCGTAACTGCCAGGACCGGGGGGGAGTCGATGATGACAAAATCAAAGCGCGCGGCAACTCTCTTAAGCAGCACTACCATTTCCTGAGAGGCAAGCAAGGCCACCGGATCGATGAGAGTGCGGCCAGAGGGAAGCGCCCACAGGTTCGGCTCAAGAGCGCGAAGCACCTCGGGAACATCCAGTTCACCGGAAAGAACCTCAGTCAAACCCTTGGAGTTGTCGATGCCGATCGCCTTGGCCACTTCGCCTTTCCGAAGATCGCAATCGATCAATAAGACGCGGACTTTGCGTTGCGCCAGGGCTTGCGCCAAGTTCAGAGCCGTGGTCGTCTTGCCCTCGCCATTCTGAGTGCTCGTGATAAGTAATGTCTTGACTGGTTTTGACGGCAACGAGACGGCGGTTCCTAGCGCGCGGAAAGCTTCGGAAAGCGCGGAATTTGGATGTTTTGTCAGGTTTAGCGCCAACTGGTTAGTTCCAGAACCGACGCGTGGCCTGAGCCACGGGCTGCGCTCAAAAGGAATTACCGCGAGAGCCGGAGTCAACATGAGGTCCTCCGCCTCTTCCACGGTCTTGATGGAAGAGTCCAGTCCTTCTTGAGCGAACGCCCCAATTACCCCAACTATCAGCCCTGCCCACATCGCCGCCCCGATGTTCAAAAGTTTTCTAGGCCGAACCGGAAAGTTTGGTGGCAACGCGCTATCTACCAAGTGAATATTCGTCGAGCGCAAAGCGGCGGACACCGTCGCGTCCTTTAGTCGCTGCAGCAGGCTCTCGTAGAGCTGTTGATTAGTCTCGAATTCGTGGCGCAACATATTGTCCTGCACCAGCAACTCGTTCAATTTACCTACTTCCCGCTTCTCTTGGGCGACTCCAGTAGCGGCGAGTTTCTCGCGATCGCTGGCAGCTTTGTATTCGCTGCTCATCCGGCTAATGATGCGGTCCTGTTCGTGCTGAACTTGCGCTTGGTTTGCGGTTATTTCCAACTGCAATCGTTTTGCGTTCGGAAAGTTTGGACCATACTGGGCAATGGTTTCTGTGTACTGTTGCTTCAAGTCCGCTGCTTTTTCTTCGAGTTTCTCGAGTAGATCGTCGTGTACAAGAGAAGCCAATTGTGCCCGATTCGCCAGTACCTGCTCATAGAGGGATTCTTTTTGAATACGGTCACTTTTGGCAGTAGTTAGGTCGCGACTTTGGTCCGCCAGCATTTGCTCTGGAACATTTTGCTTGTCGCCCGGTATCACGATCTGATTCTGTTGCTCGTAGCTGACGACCGCCTCCTCTGACTTTTCAACATTCGACTTTAGAATTTCCATCTGTTGCTCCATCCATCCGGAGCGACGTATGGCCTCATCTTTTTGCCGAAAGTTGTATTCGAGATAGCCATTCACAAGGCCAGTAGCCACTTTGGCGGCGATTTGCGGATCCGAGTCCTGAAACGCCACTGCAAGCATGCGGGTCTTTGGAACTTGTTCAACAGTAAGACGGCTAAGGAAGGCTCCGATAAGGCGGACCTTGCGCTGCTCGGAGTCAGCCGGTTCCATCTGGCCGCGAGGCAAGCTTTCAAGGTGGCCGGCGAGTTTGAGCTGTTCGATGGTTTGCCACGCCAGACTCTCACTCTCCAGAACCTGAATTTGCGTTTGCAGGAAAACGTCATCCGCATCCGTTTTTTGATAGACGTCACTCGAGGACTGCGATTGTAGTTGCGGAGTTTCAGGCTCGATTTCAAGGCGTGCAGTGGCCTGATATGTCGGGGTAATCAGAAACGAGACAACAGCAGTGACAGCGGTCAACGTCGCCGCCACGGCCAAAATAGTCCAACGACGCTTCCAGAGAATATACCAATAGGCCGACAGCGGAGTATCCCGGTGCGGCCCCGGACTGCGATCTTCGAGCAGAGGGGCAAAGCGTGACTCTGCAATCGCCGTGGTGGCGGGGTAGGGGATCAGCTGGTGCGACGTCGGCAAATATTGGTTGTTATTCATTGACGGCAACGCCCTTCTCAATGATTAGTTTTCAGAAATTGCGGGTTGAGCTATGAACCGAGGGGCATAACTATGGGAGCAATAATTAGCTCAGACTAAAACCGCGCCCCGTAAATCGCGACACCGGTCGCTGCTTGCACTACCGATTCGATACCCCGATTAAACGCACGCTTTCCACTGCTATCGGGGATGAAAAGGATATCTTCTGCCTGCAGAATTGGGTCCGGACTCTTGCCCTGTAAAATCGACTTCAAATCCACCGGAATTTGTTTTCGGCCCTCGGGGGCGTGCGGGTCATTCCTAATGATGACGGTTTGATTCTGCTTGGCGGTGTTCTTCGTGTCTTCAGCTAGAGCGAGAGCCTGCAGAACGGTCATTCCATGAGTACTCGCCTTCATGGTGAATCCGCCAGGTTTATTTACGGCACCGACGACGTACACTACGCCGGCACGAGGCACGGTAATCCGATCCCCTGGGTAGATGGGAACGTTAAGACTTGGGTCGCCGCTTTCAAATAATCGCTTCAGATCGATAGTAACTGTGCCTGATTTATCCTTCTCGAGAATATGAGTCGCGTCACCAGTTCGTCGCGAAGCCCTCATCGAAATATCGCCCTGATACACGATGACGTTATTACCTGCATCATCGGCCAGCCCCTCGGCCTGAGAGAGCATGTCGAGCAACGTGCTTCGGGTCAACAGCGGATAAACCTGCGGCCGCTTCACTGCTCCAACAATTGCTACTGAATGCACCCTCGATTGTTGGACTGTCAGGGTGATATGCGGGTCGCTCACCAAGCCTTGCCTCTGGAGCTCTTGCGAGAGCAGTTTGGATAACTGAGCAAGCGTCGAGCCTGCGGCATCGATAGGATTCGCCAAGACGGGGATCGTGAGGGTCCCCGCAGCACTCACACGATAGTCACGCGAGAGCTCGGGCACATCGAGAACGTAGACGTTGAGCATGTCATCGGGCCCAATCACATAGTCTTCCGCTAGAATCGGCGTGTCCACACTTGTTGTGTCTTTCTGCATTTCCGCTGTCGGAGTTCCAGGTTCGCGCCCTTGTGCCTGTAGCTCTCCGGACCGTGAAGTCACGAGACACAGCAACATGATCGTCGCGCACAGGGCGGAGACAAGAGCCCGTTCGCTCGTACCTCTTTTTCCATGCAGATCTCTTAAGAACATACGTCCCCCGTGCGGTTTCTGGCTGTCCACCGCGAAATCAGAAATTCCGACCATGCCCTCCTTAGCCGGTTGAGCCGTAATTCAGTTATGGTCTTACGACCTGCAGTCCGCACGGTCTGAGTCAGGGCGAAGAATATGTTGAGGCGAATTCCAAGTGAAGTTGGAAGGTACACATGCAAGGTACCTTCCTCTTGAACGCGGCATCCCAGACGGCGGTTGTGCTCCTGACGGCCCTCGCCCAAGTCCACTTCTTGCACACCAGAGGCGGCCAGATCTTCGAAGGCCCAGGCGGTAAGCAACGAGCCCGGCGAGAACAGCGCAAAAGTTGGGTCGTAGCCGGCATGGTGACAATAGAATGTTCCTCGGTAGAGCTGCCCGACTAAGAAGGCGCGGGGAGCGTCATTGATGTACATCACATAAATGCGAAGCCAACCTTGGCTCGCACAAAATCTGAGATTGGCTTCGGTCTGTGACTGGTCCAAGGAAACCTGGCCGAGGTAATATTGCCAGGTTGTAAGAGAGACCGCCTTCGCCGCCCGTATTCCCAGATCTAATTCACTCGGGCAAGAAAAGCATTTGAACCTTACTTTGCCCGGAAATGCGCGCTGTAGGATCCGTCTCTTCCTACGAGTCTCCCTCAGCTGCTTGCCAGAAAAGGCTGGGGCACGCTCGCCAGTAGCACTGTTTAAGGGCAGAACTGAATAGCGAAAGATGTGGGGAACGCGACCCTTGATTAGCATCCCCCTCGGCTTCTGAAGTTGTCGAAACAACTCTGATTGCAGCGGTAGCCTTGAAAACAGGACTAAGTCAACGCGCATATTTTTTGCAGTTCGCAAGATGTGCATTGCCAGGGCCCGATCGATAGCATCCGACTTTTCACCGATCAGTCCGCCGCTTTCAATTTCCAGAATCCTCGCCTCCGGCCCACGAATCTTCACAAAAGACACGGTGGCAAAGAGTTTTCGCATTCTAATTTGGCCGATCAGAATGGCTTTAGGGATGCCGTCTTCGTAGGCCGTAAGCACACATGGACTGAGTATTGTCGAATCGTTCTTCAATCTGTGCAGGTAGTAGTCAAGGTCTGTCTCTGGATTACGTGCCCAGCCTTTCCAAATCCAGCGCAGCTTCTCTACAGCTTGCAGGGTGAGCGCTACCGAAACTGAAAAATTGTCCGCGGCGGGCTCTGCTGGCGTCGGGCGTCCGGATCTGGGGACACATTCAACCAAGGGGTTAGCGAAAGGTAGGGTTGCTCCCGAAAGGGCTTCCGATGCGCTCATATTTGTAATTGCCAGTTCAGTCCAGAGATGCCCAACAGGATGCTTTGGAGCTTTGCCGCCGCACGCTCGATTTCGAATCTCTCCTCGAAACATTTTCGTGCCGACCGGCGCATATTCAATCGTTTCCCTTCGTCTATTCGTAAATAAGTCTGGAGAAGCTCACAGGTACCGGCGAGAGTGTCTTCGGCGACGATCCCAGCCCCGTCCGCCTGAATCTCGCGCCAGATATTCACTTTGTTGGAAATCAACACTGGAGTACCTGCAGCCAAAGCCTCGGCTACTACAATTCCGAAGTTTTCCTGGTGCGATGGAAGTACAAAAACTTCGGCCGCACGAAGCGCTCCCCACTTCACCGTACCTCGAACCATACCCATCCAGGTGATCCGCGACGCGATACCAAGACGCTCGGCACGCTGCCGCAGCTTTGCCTGCCATTCGATTTGGTCAGGGCCGGCTATCACCAGGCACCACTGTGGATCGTCCGCCAGTGTTTGGGCGAATGCGTCAATCAGTAGGTCACAGCCTTTCTTCGGGTGAATTCGGCCCATGAACAGCAGCAGTTTTTTGTCGCGGAGCTCAGGATAACGGTTGTAAAACTCCCGCAATTCAACTTCCGGATCGCCATTGGGCTTTGCTGTACCGTAATTCGTAACCACCTCCTTGCAGCTATAAAGCCAGAAGGACTGGCGGGCTAATAGGCGCTCTTCCTCGCTAGTGAACAGAACGGCTTGTGCGTCCCGAAGTACGCGATACTCCGCCCAGGGCCAATACATCCATTTCTTGAGGTGTTTCAGCGGATATTGCTTTTTGAACCATGGGTCGAGCATGCCATGAGTGAATAGAAGATACGGCGTGCCGGAATTGCGAAGAGTCCGCCAAGCCGCAAGGCTATGAAATTGCCAGAGGCCGTTAACAATCACGGTATCGTAGTGACTGTGATTGGCTCTTAGCCATGGAATTAGGCGGTTACTGAACGCATACTTCATTGTCGAGGGACCGAGCGCATATACGCGTAACGGAAAATCCCTCAAGTAGGGGGCGTCCGGAGAATCAAGGGACGCAACTTCGACCAGATGCCCAATGGATGTTAGAGATCTCCCCAATTGTCTAACGCCCTCAATGGGCCCTCCGCCCGCGGGATCCACAGAATTGATAACGTGAAGGATGTTCACAATTGATTACTCAAGGGGATCTTGTTTTTGTGCCTTGAGAAGCTCGTCTGGTTGAGGCGTTCTAGGGTGTGTTTGTCGTCGCACACTTTCTCATAAAGTGCGATATAGCTGTCGATCATTCCAGATCTGAAGCGTTCGGCGTTCCGCAGACTCGCTTCGCGAATGCCGGGTAAGTTGTTCAAGGCATTCTTTAAAGTTGCAGCCGCTGAGTCCGGATTTTCAGGATCCACATAAACGGCTGCATCGCCACCGACTTCGTCCATGGGGGGTCGGTTCGATGTGGCGACCGGACAACCACAGGCCTGCGCTTCAACGATCGGCCATCCAAAGCCTTCTTCGAGTGATGGGAAAAGCATCACAGTCGCAGTGGAATACAAGGCGCGCAAGTCTTCGTCAGCGACAGCCGTTAGTTCTAGCGCCACATTGGTCAATTCATGGTCCACAACGTATCGTCGCATTTCAGTCGTCCACGGTTTTCCCACCATCACCAACTTGAACGAATCTGGTGTTGTCATTCGCCTCAGGGACGAAAAAATTCGCATCACTCCGAGGCGATTTTTGTACCACTGGTTTCCGCCAACATGAAGCACGAACGCCTGGCGAGGGTCGACAGACAATCGACGCAACCTCGATTCCGCCTCAGTCACTTCCATCCGGGCGTAGGGGTAATTGAGTGAGTTGTAAACACGGGAAACGCGACGCTCACATACGCCCCCAATACGCAATACATCATTGCGCGTGCCATTCGAAGCGCATGCGATGTGCTGCGCTGAAGTCAAGCCTTTGAGGATCAACCGTTGGAGTTGTCTACCGGTCCAACGTGTCGGATTCTGTGGAATGTCTCCCAATGCACTTCGGACCGCTAAAAGATCGTGGCAAGTAACCACATGCGGCACAGCCCTTATCTGCCACGTGTAGACAGCATTCGAGTGATCGCAAATGTGAACGACATCGGTCTGACCGAGCGCGGATCTAAGCACGAGGGGGAACCAAGCGAATTTGTCAACATATCCGAGCCACTTTCCCACGCCCTGCCACGAAGGATGCAACCGACCCAGAATCGACGGAGGCCTCAAGAGTCGCACCTCGTGCCCTGCCTGAGAGAGGCCTTTTGCCATGAACGCGGCAAACCTCTGCATGCTCTCCTGCGCATCATTTACGTAGTTTCCTAGTAATAAAACCTTCATGCTTTCCCAGGGGTTTGCGAAGTTTATGCAGCTCCCGTTCCCCGCAGCACCGCGGGCACTGTTCTCGCGAGAATTTTGAGATCGAGCCAAAGCGACCACTTGTCGATGTATTGCATATCCAGCTCCATCCACTTTTCAAAGGGAAGGGAATTGCGCCCATTGACTTGCCACAAGCACGTGATTCCTGGCTTGACACTGAAACGGCGCCGCTGCCAGTCTTGGTCGAATAGCTGGTAGTCACGCAGGGACATTGCTCTGGGCCCCACAAGACTCATGTCACCCATCAACACGTTGAATAGTTGGGGAAGTTCATCGAGGCTGCTTTTGCGAAGGACTCTTCCTAATGGCGTGATCCGCGGATCTTTCTTGATCTTGAACACTGGCCCGGACATTTCGTTCATGGCGAGAAGCTGATGCTGAAGCTGCTCAGCATTGGCCACCATAGTTCGAAATTTATAGATGCTGAATTGCCGCTTATTCAAACCCACACGGGTCTGGCGAAAGAAAACCGGACCCGGCGATGTGAGCTTCACAAGGACTGCTACAACAAGAAATACCGGAGCTAAAGCTACCAGTAGCATGCTTGAGAACAGGCAATCCACCGCTCGCTTGATTGAGGCCGGCAACATTTCGGCCGAGCCCGCCATTGCAACGACGTGAGAATTTTCCTCCAGATCCTGACTCGGAGAATGTCGAGCTTGCAATTGGAAAACCTGCGAGTCGAATCGGGTGACGATTCCATGTTGCTGGCAGAGCGACACTAATTCAGAAGCGTGCTCGTAGTAGGATCGCAGCGGCAAATAGATTGCCGCCTCGTCGATAACGTTAAGCCGCAGGAAGTTGGCCAAGTTCGCGAAGGTGCAGCAGCGCGTGTACCCGGTTGATTCGAATGCTTTGATTTCCGCCCAGTCATCATCCACAAATCCGACGATTTGATATCCCAGTTCTGGGCGACTGGCAATCTGGTCAGCAAACTCGATTGCCCGCCGATTTGTACCTACGATAAGAATGAACCTGCTGTTTCTGCCCCGACTCCGCAAGGCCACGAGCAAGACCCGGGCTGCGATACGTCCCGCTATCATCAAAAAAGTGCTCGATAGCCAGAAGATCATTACGAAGCCCGGATTTACTATTCTCAAGTGAAAACCTCTTGCCAGTAAGAACAGAGTCGCAGCCGCTAGCGTCGTCGCTTTGCAAACCTCTACGATCTGTGTGCGTTGCGTCGTCAACCGCTTCGAGATATACAATCCGCAGGCGACGAACAGGTTGTGCCAGATCGCGAGAAAAAGCGCAAACAGCAAGCAGTTCTCCAGCTTAATTCGCATCGCGAGAAAACTGGCAAACGTTGTGCCCTTTGGGGTTGAGAAAACGATCAAAGCGACAACTATCGATACCGCCAAGACGCAAAGGTCAAAGAGCTTTGCCAGATACTTCATAAATCGTCGTCTATTCGGAGTCATGGGCTCCCTTGATCAAAAGACAGCTGGTAAGGTCCAGTTCAACGATGGGAAGTTTTGATAACTGAGTAGATCTTGAAATGTAACTTCTCAGCGTGAAGTGCTAGATCGGGTCAACCCCATACCCGTCGATGGAAATGGTTAGAGATCTCTGAATGCATTCGATCGAAACAACAAGGCTGTGCGGATTGTTTGCCATCACGGTTCCACAAACTCCGTCCAGGCTACCGCCTCGGATGCGGACCTTCTGGCCGATATTCAGAAACGGATGATTGGTGAAAGCGACTCTTTCATCTAGTATCTTTTGGATGGCTTCGACCTCCTCGTCGGGAATGCAAACACCTTTACCGCGCATTCCTACAAACGATCTGACACCATCGGTTTGCAAAACCGCAGTGCGTTGGCCCTGTGTCGCGCCTATTCGAACAAATACGTAGTTGGGAAACAATGGAAGTTGGACTTCCTGCCTCCTATCGCTCCATTGATTAAGCGATGTATATAGAGGAAGAAACACTTCAATATCCTTCTCTTCCAGTTTGAAAGCTACTTTCTTTTCATGTCGGGGTTTGGTTTGTATAGCAAACCATTCTCCAGCATAGGCCGCTAGTTGCGGCTCGAAGCGTGTGTGCACTTGGGATAGTTCGGGCATGGCTCCGCCAATCTGAGTCACTTCGTTGGTCGCCCCACTTGGGCAGGAATCCTGGGTCGGTTATGCGGTATCCCCTGAAAGCTGCAAGGAATAACGCGTTAACTGGGAATCCCTTACTACATGGAAGGGAACATCAAAAACTCTTTTGACGGGGGGCCCGTCATCGAACTCGGCGCGGTAAGGGTAATGCTGAGGCGTCGATAGTTCGATTGCAAAAACAATATGACAGTCGGAGCTGTGTAAAAGCCAATCCAAAATTTTTATAGGAACCATATTTAGGAAATTTATTTGCCCTTTGTCCTTTCTCTTCAGTGCTCAGCGAGAGAGAAGTGCAATAAAGATTCAAGAATAAAATCGCATTTGGCTCATACTCTTCCATGCTTTTCCATGCAAACGGCCCTCCGCCTCGCATGCGAGCCCGCAAGACTTATCGCTTCAATCGAAAATTGCAATTGGACAGTACCTCGGGCGTCGGATAGCGTCGAAAGATGAATGTCTTGGCGTCGAGCAACAACCCGGAAGTTGATTTACTTCATGAAATCGGTAGCAGAATGGCGGCTGCGGACGAATTTCATGCGGTCTTAGGGCGTGTCCTGGACTTTGTTCTAGCGCTTGTGAAGTGCGATTCGTGTTTCATCTATGTGCTTGAGAAAGATGAACTGGTATTGCGAGCTTCGAAAAACCCGCACCCTGAAGTAGTTGATCGCTTGAAGTTACGCGTTGGTCAAGGAATTACCGGTTGGGTCGCGGAGCATCGCCTACCGGTTGCAATAAAAAAAAGTGCCTCGCAGGATCCACGTTTTCAATTCTTCAATTACCTTCCAGAAGACTGCTTTGAAGCGTTCTTGTCAGTGCCTTTGTTGTGCCGGGGGAAAGTCGTTGGAGTGATTAATGTGCAGCATCGACAGCCGCACGAATACTCAGGTCGGGAAACCAGGCTTATTTCAACAATCGGATTTCTGGTGGGCAGTGAAATAGAAATGGCAAGACTAGAAAACGAAAATTCTTATCTTGTCGATCAGCTTGAGACTCGCAAACTCGTGGAACGCGCCAAAGGCATTCTGCAAACCGAGCTCTCCTTGAGTGAAGAAGAAGCGTATCTGACGTTGCAACGGCAAAGCCGACAGAGGCGACTGTCAATGAAGCAAATTGCGGAGGCTATCGTTTTGAGCGCTGAAGTCAGAAGCCAAAATGCTTTTGGTCCGTTACCAAAATAATGTTTGTTGCTTGCGGATATGCATGATTACGTCAAGGAACAAGACTAAGTAGCCGGATCATTCCTCCGGATTCGGATTACGATGCGGCGAGACATTTCTGCATACATCCTCCTCCGCTTCGTTAGTCGCCGGCTAAGGCCTGACGTCAACTCGGCAACGCCAGGCCCTCAGCCGACTTGAGGTGCGCTCGAATCTTCAGCGTGCGGGCACAGCTTCCGCAAGGCCAGTAGGGCTTATCCGCATCGGCTAAGTACCCATCCGCATAGCGGTCGTGATGGCGGACCCAGGACATCGTGAAGGGCAGGCCATCCTCGTCGCGGCCTTTTGGAACCAGGTCAAGATAGTTGTACGTGTTGACGACGTTTTCGGTCCCGCGAGCGTATGCGGAATAGGTGTGGAAGATGTTGCCGTTCTTGTCCTTATAGAAGACGCTGATTCCGGGCGCTTCCGCACTCGGGAATTCCACAAAATCGAAGTTGTAGTTAACTTTGCCTTTGGTGACTTCCTCCGGGGTGAATGAGGCGTGGTAGTCGTAGTTGAACTCCGTTCTATACGACGAGACCCAGGCGAAACGCCAGCCCATGCGCTTCTTGAACGCTTCAATTTTTGACAAAGGCGCTCGCGAGACCGCCGCAAAGGCGACGTCGCGTTGCGCCAGATGCATCAGAGCTCCGTCAGTATGATCCATGTTCAGCGAGCAACTGGGGCAGCCCTCCTTCCAATCGGGGCCGAACATGAAGTGATAAACAATGAGCTGGCTTTTGCCGTCAAAAAGATCCGCTAGGTTTTTCTTGCCACTCGGTGAATCGAAGACATAGTTCTTTTCGACTTTCACCCAGGGAAGCTGGCGGCGTTCGGCGGCGATTGCGTCGCGCTCGTGAGTGAGCTGCTTCTCTTTGACCAGTAGTTTCTTGCGGGCCGCAAGCCATTCATCTCGCGACACTATTTTCGGGTTCTCAATCGTGCTCTTTGACATTGACATTTTGATTTTTCCTTTCATCTGAGTTAGGCAGGATTTGTCCTGCCTGGTTTTTGCGAGACACTTTCACGGCCAACGCTGCCAGGCCGCCCGTAGAGACCGCCCCGGCAACGATTAGTCCCATAGTTGCAAGACAGAATGGACACATCGTTCACCTCTCTGGTGGCAAAGCTTGACTGCTAAGCCGCCTCACAGTGGTGACGGGTAAGGTTGGGTGATTTCTACCGGAGGAAGAAAAAAATTAGCCACGTTTTTGTAACAGGAACTCTCTGACTGCAGGGTCTTCGGCGAGCCCGATCGCCCCGTTGTAAGCATCCAGGGCCTCAGGTTTGTTGCCTAGCTTTTGAAGCAGGTGAGCGCGAACTGCCCAGTAGGGCTGATACCCAGAGACATCATCCAACACAATCGCGTCCAGTACTGCCAGCCCGGCTTCAGGTCCGTTTGCTTCGGCAATCGCCGCGGCGTATCCAGTTCGCGTGCCGAATGTCGGAGAGATGCGGATCAGCTGTTCATAGAAAATCGCGATGGCAGCCCAGTCAATCCGGCCGCTGCGCGCCCGCTCAGCATGTACGGACTGAATCGCCGCTTCAAGTTGAAACCGGCCGGAGCGCCCGTACCTGAACGCCTCAGCCAGATGGCTCTCCGCCTCATCTATCAAAGGAAGCGACCACTGTTTCGTGTCCTGCTCGGAAAGGGGAATGTACCGGCCATCAGCCCCCCTTCGCGCCGGGCGTCGTGCTTCGCAATGCAGCATAAGAGCCAAGAGACCGCGAACCTCCGCCTCAGTGGGCATCAACTGCAGAAGGACCCGTGCGAGCCAGATTGACTCCTCTGCCAGATCGCGGCCGCTCTGGTCGACGCCCGCTATATCATCCCAACCGATCCCGAACGCGGCGTAAATAGCCTCAAGCACCGCGTCGAGCCGCTGCGGCAATTCACGCTCTTGCGGGACTTCGAACTGGATACCACCATCGCGGATCTTCGTCTTCGCGCGCACCAGACGTTGCCCCATCGTCTTCGGCGAAATCAGAAAGGCGCCGGCGATTCGGGCTGCGTCCAAACCCAAAACGGTTTGCAGCATAAGTGGCGTGTGTATGGCCGGATCGATCGCCGGATGAGCGCACACAAACAGTAGTTTCAACCTTTCATCTGGAAACTCCGTCGACAGGGTCATTTCCTCGCGTTCCTCCCTCATGAGCTGGAGGGTCGGCTCACTTGCAACAGCCACTTTTTGATGACGCACAAGATCGATGAACGAGCGGCGCGCCGCCGTAAGCAGCCAGGCCTCTGGATTTTGTGGCACGCCGTCTTGCGGCCAGGTCGTGAGTGCTGCTACCAGCGCATTGCTGAGGGCGTCCTCCGCGCTGGCAACGTCGCGCGTGTGCGAGGAAAGGTACGCCACCAGACGACCGTATGACTCGCGAGCCACCCGCTCGATTGCACGGTGAGTGCTCTCCTGACCGCTTCCACTCATTCCATGATCCGGTGCTTGGCTCTTGGCGCGAGGGGTCGGACCTCGACCGCACCAGCCCAGGCAGCCGGGCAGCGAGCTGCCCAATCGAGCGCTGCGTCAAGCGAGGGGAGTTCCATGATTATGAATCCCCCCAGTTGTTCCTTGGTGTCCGCGAAGGGGCCATCCTGCACGCGTCGCTTTCCTTCCTTAAGTCGCACTGTGGTTCCAGTCTCCGGCACTTCGAGCGGATCTCCAGCGAGGTACGCGCCGGACCCGACGAGAGCCTCATGGTACGCCCGCCAAGCACCGGTGTAGGGGTCGGTTCCGTCGCTGTTTCGCGCCGCAAAAGCTTCCGATGATTCATAGATTAGCAGTGCAAATTGCATTAGATTTTCTCCTTTGGGAACGATTGAGAGCGCCTTTGTGCGCCTGAACGTATGACGGATTGAACGCTGCCAATTCGACATAATTCAGGAGATATTCCAGAAACTTTAAACCACACCTGCCGAAGCCGCAGGGATGAACCCCGATTCCACTGAGTCAGTTTCGTTGATTGCGCGGCACAACAAAGCAAGCATCTCCCGACCCGAGCAAACCTCAAATGCAGACTTCAGGTTTGTCAATTCAAGCAACTCTTCTACCTTCGGAGTCACGTTCATTAATTTAAGCTCTGTCCTGGTTTCTTTAGCCCACGCCCGCAATGAGGCGAGCATTCCCAAGCCTGCTGCATCGACTGCAATGATGTCGGCCAAATCAAGCACCAGAGTTGGCACCCGGCGCTGTCGCAAAACAGCATTTCGTAATACCTCTGCATACGGAATGACCATTCGGCCTGCACACCGGATGACAGTGGTGTCTTCCAATTTCTGGATTCTTAAGGTCAGCATAATACCTCCTTTAGGCCCGACGACTCGCTCCCGATAAGAGACATTGCCAGTTGTGGTCCGATTTCGTTTTGTCGTTGAGCCATCGGCGGCGAGTTATAACGAACGTCGAAAACTCTATACAGGTTCGCCGCCTACCATATCGACGTTTGACTACCCTGAAATTCGACAAAGGCAATCGTCTTTTTTGCGCAGGATTCCAACTTGCACCCCTCAACGAACCTTTCAGCGTTTTGCCGGTTTGGGTTGGCTACCCTTTCTGTCACCGCTCGCAAACCACCTCTCCACCGACCTTAAGATCCTCGGGTTCCTCGCGGAAGGATCGCTGATGCTATGGTTCCCCGTGAAGGGCGTGAACGAGCAACGAAAGAACGAGCAGGCCGGCGCCGATCTTTCCGACGAAACGAAAGGGACGGAACCCCTCACCCAAAGAAGCCAGAGTCCGAAGATTGTGCGTTGGCGGTGCGCTGCGAATGTAATGCTACAGACTTAGACCTTCGCGGTGACCGATGCTCGACGCGGAAAGTGTAGCGAGGCAAGGTTGGACAGGCTTCTTTTGGTCATCTGAAGCTAATTTTTGTGCGTGCAATATCCTTTGGTCATCAGCAGCCCCACCCGCGATAGTTGGCTGGCAGACAAGACGGTTTCAAACAACGTTTGCTGAGACTGTCTCCCCTCCCGATCTCTACAGCACCGAAGAGTAGAAAGGGCTTACTGGCTTTGTTTCGTAATTTGCCTTGTGACCTGGAGCAGCCAGACTCGAACAAAAAAATGCGGGTTTTGTTCGCTGACACTGCTGTTGCTCGCGGCTACTTTTATTCACGCCCAAGACTCCGCGCATAAGATTACGGTCACCCTGATGCCTTGGCAAACGTCCATTCGCTGGACTCTCGGTGACGTTGTTCACACCGTACACGGCACTTTCAAGTTGACGGAGGGAGTTGTCAATTTCGATCCGCAGAGCGGCTACGCCGATGGGTTGATCGAAGTATCCACTGCCAGCGGCGAAAGCGGAAGCTCCGCCCGCGATCAAAACATGCATAAGAATGTGCTGGAAAGCGACCGCTATCCGGTGATCAGTTTCCGTCCTACGAATGTCTCCGGAAAATTCGACTTCAGCACGGACCAAGAAATTTTAATCAACGGCATGTTCCGCTTGCACGGAGCGGATCATCCCCTGCAGCTCCAGCTGCACATTCATGCTCAACAGAATACCCTGACGGCGAGCACCCATTTCGTTGTGCCCTACGTGCAATGGAGCCTGAAAGACCCAAGTAACTTTTTCTTGCGCGTTAATAAGACCGTCGATATCGAGGTGGAGAATGTTGGGACCGTCGGGCCATAACATGTCGACCACCCGCTGCCTTACACCTGCAAGCAAGTCACGGATTAGAATCCGCGAGTCCCTCAATCGAGCGCCACGACTAGAAGCGAGCTTTGGAGGCCGGAAAGGTCTAGTCGTTCTAACATCGCTTACACTTATTCACCGCGTCGTGAGTGCAACCGCCCGCCACCTATGTCCGGCGCGGGGGGACAAGCTCGCAGCACTTCAGCGAAATTCCTGAGCCGTCTTCGGCTGGAGATAGGTTCGACGCGGCAGGAGTTCTGCTCATTAGGCGTGCTCATCCGAAGTGATCGGATTGCCGAATCGGGCATCCAATGACCATAGTCCAGCTCCGGCCCAAAGAAATAGCAGGGACATCAGCATCGCGAAGTCAGTACGCGCGTCGCTGACCATGAACCAGAAGCCCTGATTTGGACGAAGCAGCTCCGGTATTTTCGTGGTTGCGATTGCGGTACTGATGACGAGCAAGAGCGGAATAGCGGCGATGCGAGTAGCGAGCCCGAACACGAGGAACCCGCAGATCATCTCAAAACTACCTACGAAGTGAGCAGTGAAATAAGGATGAGGAAACCCGATCTTTGTGAACCGAATGACTCCCACATTTGCGTCGGTGTACTTGAGCGCGCCCTGAGTGAAGAAGATTGAGCCAACGGACAATCGTATGAACAGTATCGATCCCGATCGCCAGGACGGGTGCATGATCTTTGATAGAAATGATCCATCGGCTTTTTGCTTCATAATGTTGCCTCATCTATTGCCTCGAAATTAAGGAGTAGCACATGAACTTTTCCCGGCGTCATTTTCTCAAAAACACCAGCGTACTGGCGGGTGCCACCCTTGTGCGTCCGGCAGGTTTTCGAGGCCAGCTCGCGGAACAACGGAGCACAACTCCTAACGATGAGCGTGGCGCCGACTATACCATCCGGATTGCAGCTATGCCTATCGAGATCGCACCGAAGAAGATTATTTCGACAACGACATACAACGGCCAATTTCCAGGGCCGCTCCTTCGGTTCAAAGAGGGGCAAAAGGTCACGGTCGATTTGTACAATGATACGGATGCTCCCGAGCAAGTGCACTGGCACGGGCAGTTCGTCCCTGCGGATGTGGATGGGGCAGCCGAGGAGGGCACGCCGTACATTCCCGCGCACGGCAAACGTCGAATTTCCTTTGTGCCGCAACCCTCCGGCTATCGCTTCTATCACACTCACAATCGCGCAGGCGCAGATCTCTCCGCTGGACAATACAGCGGCCAGGTTGGACACATTTATATCGAGCCCAAGCGGGAACCCGGCAACTATGACCGTGAAGTATTCCTGGTACTGAAGGAATTCGGTCCGACATTCAGCCGCGGTGGAGATATGCCGCAAGACGTTCTATCGCCGGCAACGCCGAATAAGGCATTGCAGGAAAAAGGCGAGTCAGCGATGAAAGCCTCGCTCGCGAACGGTATGCCGAAAGGCTACGAGGTCGGATATGACCTGTTCACTATTAACGGTCGCATTTTGGGGCACGGAAAACCGGTTCATGTGAAGCAAGGCGAACGGGTCTTGTTTCATGTTTTAAATGGAAGCGCCACGGAAATTCGCAGCCTCGCCCTCCCTGGCCATTCCTTCCAGGTAGTCGCTCTGGACGGCAATCCAGTCCCTAATCCTGCGAATGTTCCGGTCCTCTGGATCGGCACCGCCGAGAGAGTCTCCGCGGTCGTGGAAATGAAGCATCCGGGTGTCTGGATCATGGGAGATACGGACGATGATGATCGCGGTCACGGCATGGGCATTGTGGTGGAATACGCTGGTCACACCGGCAAAGCACAGTGGACCGCTCCGCCGAAAGTTCGCTGGAATTACGCGTACTTCGCTAAACCCGGCGCGAACGCACGTGCTCCCGATGAAACCTTCGAGATGACATTTGCGAAAGAGAATGCGGCCGTAGAAGGTTTCAACCGCTGGACCATCAATGGCGACTCCTATCCGATGTCGAACGCCATGGCGGCGGCTTCATTTCACTTGAAGCAAGGCATGCGCTATCGCATCCACATGCGCAATGAAAGCGATGACCTACATCCCATCCACCTACACCGGCACAGTTTCGAGCTTACGAACTTGGCTGGGAATGCAACTGCTGGTGTGATGAAGGACGTGGTAATGCTTGGAGGCTATCAAGAAATCTCCGTCGATTTTGTGGCGAATAATCCTGGGCTAACGCTCTTCCATTGCCATCAGCAATTACATATGGACTTCGGATTTATGACGTTGTTCGACTATCTCTGAAGTTCGTTCTTGCAAGCTGCGCTCCTATTTGGATAACAGCACTTCCGGCCGTGCTGGCCTGTGTTGGGCGGCGACATGATGCAGTTGAGCTGAATCCTGGTCATGTTCTGCAGGTGCGAGGAGGAGCACTGGGAAATCGAATCGCACGAGTTCCCCGATTACGGGGCAAACCGCAACTAGCAGAACATTTTTACCATCCTGAGCAGCGCAGAAAAGTCTTGGGCTTCACATTTAATTCCTCAATTTCTGAACCGAGCGATACACGCCAGCCTGCCATAGAAGGCAAGATTCACAGCACAGACAAGTACGCCAGCGACGGTTAGCGCGGTCGGTGAAATGTCCGGATAAACGAGCTTGTCTAAATAATGAAGCAGGAACCCACCCTGGTACGGCTCGATCGCGGCTTGGGCTTCTAGCCAGTTCTCAAGCAACGTCAACGGACACGGCCAGAGAAGCACTTCCGTAAGAATTCCCCAAACAAGTGAAGCGATATGAAGCCCGCGAAGTACAGGACGGGAGCGTGTGAGAAAAGCACCGAACACTACCCACAAAATGAACAGCACGTGGATGGAGAGAACGAGAACCGCGAGTGCAGAATATAGATTCCTGACCGCATGCACTCCTAGAATTTATCGCAATCGGTGGCGGCGCTCGGCGTGAAGCCTCCACAGCAGCCCAGCGCGAGGGAAGACTCAATCCACGAATCCACGCCGAAGCCGACAAGAGCGATGCTTCCGGCAATCACACCAGCAATTACGGAAATTAGGCACTCCTGGGCCGGATTTTCCATCCCACCGCTCCAGCGGTCCGTGGCCGGCCAACATCACCGGTTCAGCGTTCACGTCAACCACGCCGCTGCGTACCATGGAAACAAATAACGGAAAGCGGTTTAGTCCGTGCGAATACACGCCATCGCGACTGGCCTCGGCAAAAAGTTGCGCACACTTTATGGCACGATTGGAGTCAAAGTTCAGTTTCAGGAGCTCGCGCAGCAAGGCATCGAATAGTTCCTGGTATCGCACTCTTAACATTCGGTGGGACTCCTTAACTAACTCGTTTTCGAGCCGTCCATTCCGACTCGATCTCCCACAATCGATTGCGATGCGCCTTGATGAATACCAGCGCAGCACCGCTCCGCTGATTCAATTTTACCGACGCACCGGTTTGCTCACGCAGGTGCCGGCCACAGGATCCGCCGAAGCGATTTTTCAACGCTCGGGCGGCGCACTTTGGGAGAAATGGAATGAGCGCACGAGCCTCGCACCGCCAACCCTCTCCTAGCCAGATTGCGCTACAAGTGACGTAGACCCTCGGCGGATTTACAGAACCGTTGTGAGGCGTAACATCTTGACATCGATATTGAATCCGCAATCAAAAAGGCTAGACATACTATTCATGTAATAAGAGCCCAAGAACGAGCGACGTTGCGCGCCGTGCGGCGATTCGCAAAGCAAGTGGAAGACAAATCGGCTTGGGGAGGCCGAGGTAGTTGCAATCGGATCAGCTCCTCATTCCGGAAAACTTTCAGGCTTCTTTCCGCTGAAAATGTGGCTCTCCCGCTAGCCGAACCTTTGCGACGGCTAGGATTGCTCACCAACGATGACCTGATCTTCTACCCATAACGGGCTTCTGAGAGTGGAAACCAGGGTGGTCCAAATAGTTGGGAACGATATCGCACACACACGGACACGAAGATAGCCGGCAAGCCGGATGGGAGCGTTCAACGGCTACCCGACAAACTAATCAGGACGTTGTAACGTTTCACGGGCGGGCTCCCGAAAAGTCACTTCAGGCACAGGACCAGAATCCCGCCGAGAAAGAGATCAACCACTAACCAAAGCAGACCTGAGGCAAACGAACCAGTGCGAGTCACCAAATATCCCATGATGAAGGGACCGGCGAACCCGCCCAAACCTCCTACACAATTAATTAATCCGATGGACGCGGCCGCGGCGGATTCACCAAGAAATGTACTGGGTAGGGCCCAAAAAGTTGGCTGGTAGGCATGCACAAGTGCGGCAAAGAGAATGAAGAAGCAAAGCCCTATCCAGATATGGGGACCGGAAACAATCGCCAAAATCAGCCAGGCTCCTGCCCCAATCAGGCATATTGAAGTATGCCAGCACCGCTCGCGGGTTCGGTCGGAATGCCAGGCGTTCAGCAACATCGCAAGCAGCCCGGCAATATAGGGTAAAGCGACCAGCAGAGTCACTTTTGCCGTAGACAGCCCCGATGCTCGCTTCAAAATGGTCGGGAACCAGATGATGAACCCATACATTCCTGTGCTTCCCATAAAGTAGATCAAGGTGAGTAAAATGACGTCTCGCTGGCGAAGCGCCTGCCAAATCGTATAACTGCGCCGGCTTGCTTTTTTCTGTTTCTCGCGTTCGATCTCGCTGGTGATCCACTCGCATTCTTCTTTAGTAAGCCATGTCGCTTGCCTGGGCCAATCGGTCAGATAAAAGAGCGTGACCACCCCAAAAAGCACCGCTGGAACACCTTCTAGAATGAATAACCAGCGCCAACCCTGTAACCGGTGCCAGTGCAGCTGCAGTATCTGACCTGCTATAGGAGATCCGACAATATTGGAAAGAGGGATTGCCGTCATAAACGCAGCAATCGCTTTTGCCCGATCCTCCTGACGAAACCAGTGTGTGAGATACACAATGATGCCGGGGAAAAAACCTGCTTCCGCCGCCCCCAGAAGAAATCGTGCCGCGTAAAATTCTTTGGAAGTATGCACCAACCCCACTAGGGCAGTCATGATTCCCCAGGAGATCATGATGCGGCCAATCCAACGCCGTGCACTCCAGCGTTCGACGATCAGCGCCCCTGGGATTTCGAGCAAAACGTAGCCGATGAAAAATATTCCGGCGCCCAGGCCGAATACGCGATCGCTGAAAGCAAGGTCGTGTGACATTTCCAGAGCCGCGTAGGCAACATTCACGCGATCGAGAAATGCGATGACGTAAAGGAACCAAAGGAAAGGGAGTAAGCGTCGCGCGATCCGGCGTCTGGCGCTGCTCTCGACTTCGGCTGATGAACTCATTTGACTCAGCCGGCAGTCGAGATCTGGCTCGCAATAGCCTCACCAACGTCGCCTGTTCGAGCGTTGCCCCCGAGATCAGGAGTGTGCATTTTTGAATCCGCAAGGACTGTTTCCAATGCGGTTTCTATCGCTTTCGCGGCGGCAGGTTCGCCGAGATGCCTCAGCATCATCGCTCCCGACCAGATTTGGGCAACTGGATTGGCAATCCCTTTTCCCGCTATATCGGGCGCGGAGCCGTGTACCGGTTCAAACATTGATGGATAGTCCCGTTCCGGATTCAGATTTGCGGATGGCGCCAACCCAATAGACCCCACGACGGCTGCGCCGAGGTCGGACAAAATATCGCCGAAAAGATTCGATCCAACGACTACATCAAACCAACCAGGGTGTGAAACGAAGTGCGCGCTCAGAATGTCAATGTGATATTGGTCGGAGCGCACATCGGGAAATTTCTGGGCCATGATCTTGAAACGCTCGTCCCAGAACGGCATGGTGTGCACAATGCCATTTGACTTCGTCGCCGAAGTGACGTGGCGTTTGCGTTCTTGTGACAGCTCGAATGCGTAGCGCATAATACGGTCACAGCCACGGCGAGTGAAGACCGCTTCCTGAATCGCGATTTCCGCATCCGTGTTCCGGAAAAGACGTCCGCCGGCTTCAGAATACTCACCTTCGTTGTTTTCACGAACAATGCAGAAATCAATCGCTCCGCCTTCAAGATTTTTTAGGGGAGATTCGATGCCTTTGAGAAGGCGTATTGGTCGCAGGTTGACGTACTGCTGGAATCCGCGACGAATTGGGATGAGCAGCCCCCAAAGTGAAATATGATCAGGCACTCCTGGATACCCGACCGCACCCAAATAAATCGCGTCAAATTCGCGCAGTTGATCCAAGCCGTCTTCGGGCATCATCCGGCCGGCCTTGAGGTAGGTTTCGCAGTTCCAATCGAAATGCCGCCATGAAAAACTGATGTCATAGCGGCGGCCGGCAGCCTCCAAAACCCGCAGACCCTCGGGAACTACTTCGCGGCCGATGCCGTCGCCTTCGATGATTGCAATTTTGTAGCTCTTCAAGATTAGTGAGCTTTATTCGCTGAATAATGTTTCGTCTTCTGGGTTCTGGAGTTGAATTATTTCGCTCTCAGTGAAAACCACACAGATCATCATGCTGACGCGTGTTCTCGTCAAGTTGAGATTGGGTTTTATCCGCCCTTTTTCCGATATTATCGGATTGCTTAAGTCTGTTGCACGGAAAGTAAAATAACTGTCCGAAAGCATCGGGTTTTTCGGAGGATGGCCTCAACAAAAATTCGGAATCGGGACAAAATGAAGAAACTTCGCAGTCAGGAATGGTATGGGCGGCAGGACCGCGACGGTTTTATGCACCGGAGCTGGATGAAAAACCAGGGCTGGCCACATGACCTCTTCGATGGCCGTCCGGTGATCGGCATTTGCAATACCTGGTCGGAATACACCCCTTGCAATGCGCATTTCCGCGAAATTGCCGAATTTGTGAAGCGCGGGGTATGGGAAGCTGGAGGTTTTCCTCTTGAGTTTCCCGTGATGTCTTTGGGCGAAACCCAAATCCGGCCCACAGCCATGCTTTTCCGCAATCTCGCCAGCATGGATGTCGAGGAATCAATCCGCGCCAACCCGATGGATGGCGTGGTTCTTCTTATGGGCTGTGACAAGACCACGCCGTCTCTTCTGATGGGAGCGGCTTCCTGCAACCTGCCCACCATCGGTGTCTCGGGCGGTCCCATGCTTTCAGGGAAATTCCACGGGAGAGACCTCGGTTCCGGAACCGGCGTCTTGCAAATGACAGATCAGGTCCGCAAGGGCGAAATGACGGCCGAGGAATTCTTCTCGGCGGAAAGTTGCATACACCGGTCGAAGGGCCATTGCATGACCATGGGCACCGCCTCAACCATGGCAAGCATGGTCGAAGCACTCGGCATGGCCTTGCCGGGAAACGCGGCTATTCCCGCCGTGGACGCACGCCGCAACACCCTCGCTCAGATGACCGGCCGACGCATTGTCCAAATGGTGAAAGAGGATGTTCGCATGTCGCAAATTCTTACACGGAAGGCCTTTGAAAATGCGATTCGTGCCAACGCCGCGATCGGCGGATCCACTAACGCCGTGATTCATCTGATCGCCATTGCAGGACGTGTTGGCGTGCCGCTCTGTCTGGATGACTTCGACAAGCTGGGACACGGCTTACCGTGCCTCGTCAATATTCAGCCGTCAGGCAAGTACCTCATGGAAGATTTTTTCTACGCTGGGGGTCTTCCAACCGTCCTTCGCGAGCTAGGAGAAGCAGGCGCCCTCAACCGCGATGCCTTGACGGTAAATGGGAAGCCGATCTGGGAAAACGTAGCGGAAGCGCCTTGTTGGAATCGGGATGTAATTCACAATTTCGCAGAGCCCTTCAAACCCAATGCTGGCATAGCTGTCCTCCGGGGCAATCTTGCGCCAGATGGCGCAGTCATTAAATTGTCTGCCGCTAGTCCAAGCCTGCTGCAACATCGCGGGCGCGCCGTAGTTTTTGAAAACATCGAGGATTTTCACTCCCGCGTCAACGACGACAGCCTGGATATTGATCAGAACTGCGTCATGGTTTTACAAAATTGCGGACCACGCGGCTATCCGGGAATGGCGGAAGTTGGCAACATGCCTCTACCGGGAAAACTGCTACGGAAAGGCGTCACCGATATGGTTCGCATTTCAGATGCGCGAATGAGCGGAACTGCGTACGGGACGGTCGTCCTACATGTTTGCCCGGAAGCCGCGGCGGGCGGACCTTTGGCCCTCGTGCGCACCGGAGACGCGATCGCGCTCGATGTCCCCGCAAGATCACTGAAGGTGGAGGTTGACGAAAGTACGCTCGCTGCTCGACGGAAGCAATGGACCGCGCCTCCATTGCCGGATCGCGGATGGGTAAGACTGTATACCAAACACGTTCTTCAGGCGGACAAAGGGGCCGACTTGGATTTTCTCGTCGGGCGCAGTGGAGCAAAAGTAGCCCGCGACTCACATTGATAGCAGGGAATCCCTAGCAGCGAATCCGCTTGTTTTTCTGCAACGTATCCATCGAAGCGGAATGGTGGACTGTATGGATTCTCGTCTCATACTCGCGGTAAAATCGGGGTTCTAGAGGCGCCAATGAAGCGTCGCGACTTCGTTATCGGTTCCGCTCACGCTTTGGGAGCTGCTTGGCTGAGCTCTCATCCTTTCGTCAGTGACCTTCTCGGCCAGACTCTCTCCCGACGCGTGGCTGCAAGTGACACTGTCACGTTGGGCAAAACGGGAATCAAGACTAGCCGGTTGGCAATGGGAACTGGCACAGTCGGAACCGCACATACATCTCACCAAAGCTCGATGGGAGTTAAAGGCCTCTCTGAGCTTCTGCTGAATGGCTACGATCACGGTCTACGCTTCTTTGACACTGCGGATTCCTACGGGAGTCACCCGCATGTGGCCGAAGCAATTCGGCAGCTTCCGCGGGACAAGATCACTGTGATGACGAAGACCTGGGCGCGTGATCCGCAGACAGCGCGTGCCGATCTGGATCGCTTCCGCCGCGAGTTGAACACTGATTATCTCGACATCTGCCTCATGCACTGCGTGACAGAAGCGGACTGGACAACGCGCTTCCGCGGCGTGATGGGTGTGCTGTCTGAGGCGAAAGAAAAAGGCATCATACGAACTCACGGCTGCTCGTGTCACAGCATCGAAGCACTTCGTGCGGCAGAGAAGTCTCCCTGGGTGGAAGTTGATTTGGTACGCATGAATCCGATTGGGTCCCATATGGATGCAGACCCTGAAACTGTGGCCGCCGTTATCCGAGAAATGCGCGCGGCCGGTAAGGGGATCATCGGCATGAAGATTCTAGGTCAGGGGGATCTCAGCATGCGTCAGAATGAGGCGCTGAAATTCGCCCTTTCGCTCGGCACACTAGACGCGTTCACGATCGGCGCGGAGAGCAAAACGGAACAGGAAGATCTAATCCGCAGAATCGGCACGGCGAGCTAAGAGCTTCGAAATTAGAGGTTGCCGAGAGAAATCAACGACGACACCGCATGGGCTTTTGCAAAAGCTCATGCCTCAGTAGAATCTCCCCAGGAGGCTTTTATGGAACGGCGCGAGTTTATCAAGGGTGTCGCGATCGCAGGAATCGCCTCTTCGCTCGATCCAGTTCTCAATGCGTCGACCGGTTCGATCCCGCGGCGAACGCTTGGTCACACCGGCGAGAAGGTCTCCATGGTGGGACTAGGCGGATACCATCTTGGGAATCAGAGCGACGAGAGCGAGAGCATCCGCATTATCCGAACGGCTCTCGACCAGGGCATCAACTTCCTCGACAATTGTTGGGACTACAACGGCGGACAAAGCGAGATCCGCATGGGCAAGGCTCTGCGCGATGGCTATCGGCAGAAAGCTTTTCTTATGACTAAGATCGATGGTCGAGACGCAAAGACCGCTGCGAACCAAATCGACGAATCGCTGCGCCGACTTCAGACCGACCACATAGACCTGCTGCAGTTCCACGAAGTGATCCGCATGAACGATCCGGAGCGGATCTTCGCAGTGGGCGGCGGCATGGAAGCCGCTGTGAAAGCCAAGCAAGAAGGAAAGATTCGCTACATCGGATTCACCGGGCATAAGAGTCCGGAGATTCACCGCCACATGCTGGAAGTGGCCGATCAGCACAAATTCCTGTTCGCCAGCGTGCAGATGCCGCTGAACGTGATGGACGCGCACTTTGACAGCTTTCAAACCATTGTTCTTCCCATGCTCATCACGAAGAACATCGGCGTGCTGGGAATGAAGCCGATGGGAGATGGCATCATTCTTAAGAGTAAAGTGGTGACGCCGGTTGAATGTCTGCATTATGCAATGAGTCTGCCGACGAGCGTCGTAATCACGGGATGTGACTCGATGGATGTACTTCAACAGGCACTCCGGACTGCTCGCGAGTTCAAGCCTCTTGATGATGCTCAACGTGCAGCGTTGTTGGCCAAGACGGCGGAAATCGCAAAGAAGGGTCAGTTCGAGCTTTACAAAACGAGTACCAATTTCGACGGAACGACTCACAACCCGCAGTGGTTGGGCTAAAACGCACAGTTCAGAAGAGCTCAGAGGATAGGATGGCACTCGCTCCACAGTCGCTCACCAGCAATCTCGATCGCAAAGAGCATGCGTTGCGTTCGCGTCTGGCATCGTTGGGCAGCTTGCTGGTTGCCTATTCAGGGGGAACTGATTCGGCGTTTCTGGCATGGTCGGCCTACGCGGTGCTCGGAGAAAGAATGCTGGCGGTGCTGGCGGATTCTCCCAGCCTGCCACGTCGTGAATTGAAGTTAGCGATTGAATTTGCGGAGGATTGGAAGATTCCGTTGAAGGTTGTCGCGACTCGGGAGATGGACCAGGCGGAGTACACGCGAAACGATCCCGGCCGCTGCTTCCACTGCAAAAACGAGCTGTTTACGGTCTTGGAGAAAGAGCGCGAGGAGTTGTGCCTTCAACATATCGCGTATGGCAAAAATGTCGACGATCAGGGCGATTTTCGTCCCGGTCAACGCGCAGCGGACCAGCACAGAGTTCTAAGTCCGCTGACAGAAGCAGGGCTTACGAAGAGCGAAATTCGCTCGCTGTCGGAGCGTGCTGGTCTTCAGATTTGGAACAAACCTGCTTCGGCGTGTCTCTCCTCGCGAATTGAGTATGGACGTCCAGTGACGCGCGAAGCGTTAGCCGCGATCGAAGCCGGAGAAGACTCTTTGCGAGAGCTCGGGTTCCGGCAGGCGCGTGTGCGCCATCATGGAGACATCGTGCGGATCGAGATCGCACCGGAAGAGTTCGCTCGCGCCTTCAGTGCCGAAATGGCAGCGCGGCTAGTACCGATCTTCAAGGAGCTAGGGTTCAAGCATGTGACGCTCGATTGTGAAGGATACCGTTCAGGGTCGATGAATGCGGTGCTGCCGATCGAGCAGATCAGGATGGCGAACTGAATGCGCGTTGCTTACCTCGAGTGCTTCTCGGGAATCAGCGCTTCGAACAGGGGTTGCGTCCCAATGATCCAAGTGTCTTCTTGTTTCACGCATGCAAAGGGATACGCCGCTTCGTCAGACGATCCCGCGATCGCCGTTTCCATCTCTATCGCGGCTTGGGCCTCGTAGTTGACTTTTGGCGGATACCGATCAACGCAGCGACCGCATCAAACAAGCGGCCGCAACTTGAGGTCTGTGGCGAATTTACACTTCGCTCAATCATGCGCAATAGCGTTTCCACTTTCCGATGATCAAGACAGCGGACAAAATGAATTGGGAGTTCGAGAAACGTTCTTCCGAAATGGTGAGCTAGGTAGCTGACAGCCATGCGCCATGGTTCTTGAATTGCCGCCGCCCCGCCAGGCATTGGAACATACTCCAGGTGCGCGCAACGCTCGAAGCCGTCGAATCCGGCAACCAATACTTCGCCACCCCAGATTCTCCCGTCAGCGCCATAGCCAGTACCGTCGAGCGCGATACCGATCACCTGGCCTTCAAGATGATTTTCGGCCATGCAACTGGCAATGTGCGCGTGGTGGTGCTGCACTCCAACCAAACGCATGCCCTCTTGTTGTAGCGCCCACTTCGTGGAGAAGTAATCGGGATGAAGGTCGTACGCCAGAATTTCCGGTTCGACCTCGAGAATATCCCAAAGATGCTCGATCGCATCACCGAAGAATTTATAGCCTTCCCCATTTTCGAGATCTCCAATATATTGGCTCACAAATGCGTGCTTGCCTTTGATAAGGCAAACAGTGTTCTTCAGCCCACCGCCGACCGCGATCACCAAAGGCTGCTCATCTTTCAAAAAGATAGGAACCGGGACGAAACCCCGCGATCTTCGTAGGTGCCGAATACGGCCTTGTGAAGGCCGTACCACGGAATCATCGCAGCGGCACAGAATTTCACGATTGTGGACAAGAAAGAAATCCACCAATCCTTGCAGCCGCTGCACCGCCTCCTCGTTGTCAATCGCAATTGGTTCCTCGCTGAGGTTGCCGCTGGTCATGACCAAAGCTGCGAACTTTCCTTGATCGAACAACAAATAATGCAGCGGAGCGTAAGGAAGAAACACACCGAGCTCGCGAATATGCGGCGCAACTTCATCGGGGATTTCACACTCCGCATTACGCGGCAATAAAACTATGGGCCGCTGCACTGATACCAGTACATCGCTCGCGCAGTTGTCGACTTCGCAGAATCGGCGCGCGTTCTCAACATTCGGAACCATGATCGCGAATGGCTTTTCGACGCGTCGCTTCCGTTCGCGCAACAACATCACTGACGAGCGATTCGTTGCGTCCGCCGCCAGGTGAAATCCTCCCAGGCCTTTGACTGCGACAACTTTCCCATCGTGTAATGCTTCAATCGCTTTGGCAATCGGATCGCCTTCGGAAATATGCTTTCCAGACTCGTCCCACAGTTCCACTTGCGGCCCACACTGCCAACAGGCATTCGGTTGAGCATGGAAGCGGCGGTTGTGAGGATCATCGTATTCCGCCTGACACTCGGCGCACATTGCGAACGCGGACATCGAAGTTCGCACGCGATCATAGGGAACCCCGCGCACGATGGTGAAGCGGGGCCCGCAGTTCGTGCAGTTGCCGAACGGGTAACGGTAGCGACGATCAGCAGGATTACGCAACTCCTCCAAACAATCGGCGCAAGTGGCGACGTCAGGAGAGATGAGAGTACGGGCCTCCCCTGCTTCGCTGCATGCAATGCGAAATTCAGTTTCGTGCTTCGTGGGCGCTTCCAGAGCGGTAATGCCAGTGATTCTGGCCAGCGGTGGAGCTTCAACTGGAAGGCATGTCACGAACTCCTCGACTGCTTCGGCGAGCCCTTGAACTTCAATGGTCACGCCAGTGGACGTATTACGAATGGTCCCTGTGAGTTGCCGGCTCTCGGCCAGCCGAAATACAAACGGGCGGAATCCCACACCTTGCACAATGCCCGAAACTTCAATTCGTCGCCGGATTTCCATTGCGTGCTCTCAAGCCACCGGCTCCGCGGCTTGTGACTTGACGGCTCTCCGACGCCTTTCGATCCAACCCATCCACTGATCGAGGCCCTGTCCGGTTGTGCACGAAACTCTCACAACATCGATTCCAGGGTTCACTCGCCGGGCGTTCTCAACCACGACCTCGGCGTTGAACGGCACATATGGCAAGAGGTCAATTTTGTTCAAAATCATCAATTCCGACTTGAAGAAGATTGACGGATACTTAAGGGGTTTGTCCTCGCCCTCGGTCACGCTGAGCAAGACGATCTTCGCATCCTCGCCCAAGTCGTAGCTCGAAGGACACACGAGATTGCCGACGTTCTCAACAAAAAGGATATCGATGTCCGCCAAGGACCAACCCGCGATGTGGCGTTCGATCATTCGAGCATCCAGGTGGCACGTCCCGCCCGTGGTGACCTGTTTAACGGGAAAGCCGAAGCGCTTCAGCCGCGTAGCGTCATTTTCAGTCTGAATGTCGCCGGTTAACACCGCTACGCGCTCGTCTTTCGGCAAAAGTTCCAGGGTGCGCTCAAGCAGGCTGGTCTTACCCGATCCCGGCGCACTAATAAGGTTAAGGCACAGCACCCCATGCTCATAGTATCGCTCGCGAAGTTCCGACGCGATGCGTTCATTCTCACTGAGTACTTTCTGCCCCAATTCCACTCGCTGCATGTTCCGCAACCTCCAGATAACTCAGTTCCAACTCGTCTCCTCCAATGCACTCGCTGCTTTCGCAGCAACAGCGAGGACACTGCAATTTATAATTCAGCACCGTAAAATCGTGGCCGCACGCCTGACATCTTTGGCACCGGGGGCAGAACTCAATTTCCAGTCGTAAAGACTCAAACTTAGTTCCCGAGACGATAGCGTCGAAACAGAACTTCAGCGACTCAGCATTGATCCCGGATAGCTCGCCAATCTTCAATCCCGCTCGTGTCGGCCGGGCATTCGGGAAATGCGCCGCTTCAACTTCGATGGCATCCAATACCGACTCGGCGATTCCCAGTTCATGCATGAGCACTCTCAGCAAATGCGCGGCAGTTGGTCCCCGGAAAGCATATCCACAATCCGCGTTGTTCCCAGCGTTGTGCGCATGGTGACCAGTGGTTCAGTGGCTGCTTTCACTGTCCCAATGATTTGTGACCGGGTTCCCAGCGGATGCGACCGCATCGCCTGGAGCACTGCGTTGGCGTCCTCGGCGGCAACTATCGCGATGAGCTTGCCTTCATTAGCGACGTACATCGGGTCCAGCCCCAGGAGTTCACATGCGCTCGCGACTTCCTCGCGGATGGGTATCGCACGTTCCTCAACCTCTATTGCGACCTTGGACTGCGCCGCGATTTCATTGAGGGCGCTCGAAAGGCCTCCCCGTGTTGGATCGCGCATGCAACGAATTCTTCGACTGGCTGACAACATTACCCTGACCAAGGTGTAAAGAGCGGCGCTGTCGCTTTCGATCGTGGCTTCAAACTCGATCCCTTCTCTTCGCGCAAGGATCGCAATGCCGTGGTCACCGATAGGGCCGCTCAACAAGACCTGATCGCCGGGCCTTGCGCTATCGGCCGACAGCGTTACGTCATCAGCCACACTCCCCACGCCGGTCATATTAATGAACAGGCCATCGCCCTTGCCCTTTTCCACCACCTTTGTGTCGCCCGCGACAATTTGCACGCCCGAGGCACACGCCGCCTGCTGCATGGAAGCAGCTATTCGTCGCAAGTTATCGATTGAAAACCCCTCTTCAATAATGAATGCGGCACTGAGGAACAACGGCGTTGCTCCGCCCATGGCCAGATCATTAATAGTCCCATGAACCGCCAATGATCCGATGTCCCCGCCCGGGAAAAACAGCGGTTTAACTACGAACGTGTCGGTGGTGAAGGCTAGACGTTGTCCATTCACGGTCACGATTGCCTGATCATCCAGACGGGAAAGAATCGGGTTGCCTAACGCGGGAAGAAACACGCTGCGGATTAACTCTGCGCTCAACTTGCCGCCGCTGCCATGGCCAAGCAGCACCGTATCTTTCGCGCGAAGCGGCGCAGGGCAACTCATTTCTGCGATGGTGCCCGCTCTTTCCGTCATTCCCATACTCCTAACTGGCAACCGCATGCCGGCGATAACGGTAGTAGGCCGCACAGGCTCCTTCCGAGGAAACCATGGGAGCGCCGAGGGGATTCTCGGGGGTGCATCGCATCCCGAACGCTGGGCAGTCAGTCGGTTTCTTTAGCCCTTGCAACACTAGTGCACTGATGCATTCAGCCGGCTCCTCCACACTAAGATGGCTGAGGCTAAAAAGTTTAGTGGCATCATAAGCGGTGAACTCTTCGCGCAGCCGTAGGCCGCTTTGCGGGATCGGGCCGATGCCACGCCACTTCTGGTCTGCGACTTCAAACACCTCCGCCATGATGTTTTGAGCCGCCACATTCCCCTGGTAGTTCACTGAACGCACGTACTGGTTCTCTAATCTGGCTTCGCCGGCTTCCAACTGCTTCACTAGCATCAGAACCGCTTGCAACACATCGATGGGCTCAAAGCCGCCTACGACGATGGGTACGGTAAAATCACGAACTAATATTTCGTAATCGCTGCAACCCACAATTGTGCATACGTGACCGGGCGCGATGAACGCTTGTACCCGGTTGGCGGGCGAGGTCAGCAAGCCGCGAATCGCAGGCGGAACCAGAACGTGAGAAACAAGTAAAGAGAAGTTCGGCAAACCTTCTTGTTTCGCTTGCCACACGGCCATGGCGTTCGCTGGAGCAGTGGTTTCGAATCCAATCGCAAGAAAAACAACCTTGCGTGTGGGATGTTCCCGAGCGATCTTAAGCGCCGCCATTGGCGAGTAGACCACGCGAACCTCAGCGCCCTCAGCCTTCGCGCGGAACAGGTCAGAGCGAGATCCCGGCACACGCAACATATCTCCGTAGGAGACCAGAATCACTTCGGGTCGCAGCGCCAGCTCAATCGCCGCATCAATGGTTTCGAGAGGCGTAACGCAGACGGGACATCCGGGCCCGTGGACGAGTTCTACTCCTCGAGGCAAGAGTTCATCCAGCCCGTAGCGCATGATGGTGTGGGTCTGCCCACCGCAAATCTCCATCAACACCCATGAGCGCGTAATACGCTGCGCAATTTCCGCCGCCACCGCTCGCGCAATTCGCTCATCCCGGTATTCGGTTAGATATTTCAATTGGTTCTACTCGAGGCCGTCCTGAGTTTCACCAAGGGCCTCTTCGGTTGCCAGTTCTTCTTCGAGGACCCCCATTTCAGTCAGCAACTTATAGGTCCGGTCTGCTTCCTCAGCCGCTACCCGGCTGATGGCAAAGCCCACGTGCACCATCACATAGTCATCCACTACCGCTTCGGGTACGAAATCCAGAGACACTGAGCGGACAATCCCCCCGAACTGCACCCGTCCCAGTCGCATTCCGTTTACATGCTGGGAATCGAGTATTCTTCCAGGAATTGCGAGGCACATACCTTACCTCAAGTGAACAGACCGTCGAACCTTACTTTCCATTCGTTTCAAATAATTCTAAATGTGGATCATCTACGGGTCACGATATTCTAAGCCCTTTTTCAAGCCGCTGCTAATACTCCGCCGCTGCCCGCTGTCGCGCCGTTCCATTGATGCTCACAGACACGCAGCTGACGAAGTCGAGCTTTGGTCTTCTCAAGGTAGTTTCGCTCACTCTCATCAACAGGATTCTCGAAACCCATCTGGTGAAATATCTTGATCGACAGGACTACATCGGCACGATTTCCGCGCACTGGGGAATAACAAAGACTCTGGCTATTATGATCAATCTGCACGCGCACCCGCTCGTCACTTTCCAGAACCGATCTCGCAATCACCTCCAGCGCTGCATGAATCCTCGCAGACTCAGGACAGCTTGGGTCAAACTCTTCAACATCCTTGGCACTCCCCAAGAGTTCCAATTCAAAGCCTACCTGCTGAATCCTTTTACCGATGACCGTGTACTCGGGCCAAACTTCCCAACAGACTTTGTAACGTCGCACCAGGTCCGTGAGAGCCATCATAGCCGTCGCCATTGAAGTCATCCTCTTACCCTCACCGATTGTGACATGCTTATATTCTCTTTGATGTAGTGCGCCTCACCCGAAACTGTGATTTCAATCACGTGCCTTGAATATCGCGCAAGTGCGGGCCGGCTTCGACCTGCTGAGATGTCATGTGGTGCCACCGATCACGCTCGCTCGTGAGTCGGGTCACTGCCAGCTAACCTTCCTTGGCTTGTAATTCAGATAAGCAGATCGGCCGGGAGTCGTACTTATCTCCCTCCCGAAATGCTAGATGAGGTGCCGCAATGAAAGAGCATGAGAAACGAATGTTCTTATGCGAAAGGCTCCAAAGGTTGGGTTATACCCGGCAGCGTCGCATAAAGCTTTATGGAGAGGAATTTGATTTGATCTCTAATCCTATGCCCGACAGGAATGGGTATGTGATCGACGGGGTCTCCTGTAAATCCGGTGGATCTCGTCACATCCGGATCCCGCTCCCCTTGGTACGAACGATTGAACATGAACTGGTAGCTATAGAGAAGGAAGTTCTTGCGGCCTAATGTTTGATGCATTCCCCCGGGTCCTTTGTGGACAGCGAACGGGGCTCAGACCGAACGGGTCACATAGATTCGTGATTCAAATCACAGTCTCCCACAATGCTTTTTGCGATAGTGAGGCTATCAGGACGGGAAAAGGAGTAACCAAATGCTTAAGATTAGAACCGACCACGACGAACATTCCACAGTTTTCCGATTGGAAGGAGACCTCGTCGGCCTGGAAGTCTCGAAGATGGAGAGACACTGGCGCCACACATCGGATTCTCGCGGAGGCTACCTGTGCCTCGATCTTCGCCAGGTGCGCAATATCGACGATTCTGGCAAAAACTTGGTGGAGAGAATGTTTGGAGAGGGCACAGAACTTCTTGTGGCTCCCCACGGTCCACATTCCATCAAAGCTGTTTTCCCTAAGCCTGCTTGCAATCGGAACCAGCTAACAACGATGTCTTAACAGAAAATTCGGAACTCAAGGAAGGAAGGATTTATGAACTCCCAAGCAAAGACAAATGAGAATCAAGAACCCATGAATATCGGTCCCGCATTAAAAGCTATGGTGCTAGTACTCGTTGCTGCGCCCTTCCTGGCCTACACATTTATGTCTTTCTGCGCGCAAGGGCCAGCGAAAAAAGGCAGAGCCGGGCGTTGTTGAGCTAGTAGCTGAAGGCGTTTAGGCGACTAGTCCGAGGCCAAATGCTGAGAATCACCGTGCAACAAAATCCAGATGCGACCGAGGTCACCATGAAGCTCGAAGGATGGCTTTGTGGCCCGGGGGTAAAGGAGCTTGATCAGACTTGGCATTCTCTGGCTTGGTCGCTTTGCTCCAAGAAACTGAAATTGGACTTGTGCGACGTCATATTCATCGATGAGCCTGGCAAGCAACTCTTGACTCAGATCCGCAAGCAAACAGGCGCAGATTTTGTAGCGAACACGCCCATGACTAAACACATCGCCGAACAAGCCGGGGATGGAAATCAAGACAACAGCACGAATGTAAGGAAGGATTTATAACATGCGAGGACTATACGGATTCGAAATGAACGACAGTTGTGAAACCTGCAGCCAGAAGGGCAAAGGTTTTTTCTGTCAGTTGTCCAAGGACACATTGAAGGACCTCAAGCGCTGAGATCCCCAGCGGCCTATCCGGCGGGCTCAATTCTTTTCCTCGAAAAGCAGGATTCCCGTGGGTTTGTTCTAATTTGTGAAGGAGAAGTGAAACTCACCACCAGCTCAAGCGAAGGCAAGACAATGATCATGAGGATTGCCAAGGCGGGAGAAGTGCTGGGTCTCACCGCAGTTCTGTCGCGGAACGTATGAGGTTACGGCCGAAACACTGCATTCCTGCCAGGTCGTCTTTATTCATAAAGACGAGTTTCTGCGAGGAGGCCGATGAACGCACTTAAACAAAATAATCGCGCCGCGTGGCTTGAAGGTCCACCAGCGCGATGTTCAGTGCCTCCCAGACATGATGGGTTGGCCTGGAGGTTTGTGCTTTTGGGACCTCCTGGCGTGGGCAAAGGAACGCAAGGTGAGCTTTTAAGCCGACGCGTTGGCGCCTGCCATCTTTCAACCGGCGACGTGTTCCGAGCGGGGCGGAGTCGGAGCGATTTGACGCCAGCCATGGCCACCGCACAGGATTTCATGCGCAAGGGGCATCTCGTGCCCGATGAAATTGTGTGGGAAATGCTGCGAGAACGAATCGGCTGTTTGCGATGCCAAGGCGGTTTTCTGCTTGACGGATTTCCCCGCACTTTAGCCCAAGCTGAATCGCTGGAACTGCTGCTGGAGAGCGAACATATCCGGCTTGACGCTGTTTTGAATTATGAACTTCCGGTTTCTGAGATCATTTTGCGCTTGAGCGGCCGCCGAACGTGTGAGAGGTGCAAGGCGGTTTTTCACATCTCATCGCAAGCACCCCGCAAAGAGGGGCTATGTGACCATTGCGGCGGGCGGCTGCATCAACGCGAAGACGATCGACCGGAATCGATCGCGGTCCGCCTTGAGGATTATGAGCGTAGTACCGCGCCGCTCATTCAATTCTACCGGCGCAGCGGTTTGCTTACGCCGGTGTCAGCTACCGGCTCTCCGGAAGAAATTTTTGAGCGATCGCGGGCAACGTTTTTGCGGAGCATCGCGATCGGGGATGAACTGCCCGTGTAATCCGCACATGCAAAAATAGCATCGCATATTTTGCATACCGATTCGCGACGCTGCTTCTGACCTTCATCCACGTGCCAAGTCCAGAGGCGCCAATGATTTCGTGCGGACTGGCAGTTTCACCGGAGGCGTGGGCCCAATTCATTCTGCACGGATGCAGACCCCTCGTGCGACTAATCATTGGAAAAATCGCGGTCCGAACAGCAATTCGAGGTTCGGTCTCCACTCTTCCCGCATGACATGGTATTCGTGAAAATTGTCCACGACGCCTTTGAACCACGAAAGTCCTAGTCGCAATTCCACTGGGCTTGAAGCGTAATAGCCAGTCGGCTTCGCGAGGGTTTCCGAAACTTTGTTTTCGGTCTTCTCGGTTTGCTCCATCAACGCTTCCACGGACCGCGCTTCCAGCATGAGAGCGATGCCGCGTCGCCGCATACACCAGGCGATTCGACTATCTCTGAAGTTCGTTTTTGCAAGCTGCTCTCCTATTTGGATAACAGCACTTCTGGCCGCGCTGGCCTGTGTTGGGCGGCGACATGATGCAGTGGAGCTGAATCTTGGTCATCTTCTGCAGGTGCGAGGAGCACTGGGAAATCGAATCGCACCAGTAAAGTCTTGGGCTTCACATTTAATTCTTCAATTTCTGAACCGAGCGATACACACCAGCCTGCCATAGAAGGCGAGATTCACAGCACAGACAAGTACGCCAGCGATGGTTAGCGCGGTCGGTGAAATGTCCGGATAAACCAGCTTGTCTAAATAATGAAGCAGGAACCCGCCCTGGTACGGCTGGATCGCGGCTTGGGCTTCTAGCCAGTTCTCAAGCAACGTCACCGGACACGGCCAGAGAAGCACTTCCGTAAGAATTCCCCAAACAAGTGAAGCGATATGAAGCCAGCGAAGCACGGGACGGGAGCGTGTGAGAAAAGCACCGAACACTACCCACGAAATGAACAGCACGTGTATGGAGAGAACGAGAACCGCGAGGGCAGAATCTAGATTCCTGACCGCATGCACTCCTAGAATTTATCGCAAATCGGTGGCGACCACGCCCTCGGCGATCGGGAATCCGTTCGAAAAAAATCCACGTTGTTTGGCTCATCGTGGTAGCTTCCGAGGTGCTATTCTCATGCCCGCCATTGTCATCAGTAAGGAAGAACCAGCGTGCTCCCGAACCTTATTTGTTTTGCGACCCTCCTATTGACGGCCGATCAGCCGTCCGAGTGTGTTCAGGCGCCTCGCGTCTCCCGATATGCGGAGACCAATCCCCAAACGTATATCCCAGCCAGAATCACCAGGCAGACCGTCGCAAGCCGCATATAGCGATCGACCAATTGCGTAACCGACCATCCGTAGACCGTAGTGAGAAGGCTGGGGTCAGAGAGATTGACTCCTTCGATTTCTCCGAATGGAATATCTTCAATCGGTCCTGACCATACCAGGAAAACCTGAATGAAGCTTATCGCTCCTATAGCTAGCAATCCCCAGCGCAGGCCCCAACTTTTATATATTGCGCTTTCGCGAGGAACATAAAATGTCGTCATCAGCACTGTGCCCAGTACCAACGGGCCTGCATCCCCACCAAAAACAATCAAAGATCCTGCAGGCGAACCGAGGAAAATCAGTTGCGCGATGAGCATCGCGCCGGCAGCACACAACAACCACCGCCGCTGCGACTGCCATGCGAGAAATCCCCAATATATGATGGCAAAGGTCACCACCAGCACGACCCACCAGGATCGTTCCTCGCCGTGCATCGTAATCCAGAGCAAAGGAAGTGCCCAGCGGCCCGTAAGCCAAGCGGTGATCGCGTGCCCACTTTCGTGCAGAACCATTGCGAGCATGCCCAGTGGCGAGCGCGCCACGAGGCGTGCTATGACCAGTGCCGAAGGCAGAGCGAATATCCGGTACTTGAACTCCCAGAGCGCATCATTTCGGAGCGCGTCGTTTCGGGATGGTGGAGGCGCATTTGGCGAAAGCACCCGAGTCTGGACCGCCGGCTCCTGAACACTGGCTAGTTTGGCCGCTGAGAGCGCTGTTAGGTAACGCGAAAAAATGATTCCGCACTTCAGGCACTCGGTCGTCTGCAATGGATGATCGAATTGGCATTTGGGACAGCGCATCCCTGATGGAGAGCTGACCCATTGTATGAGCGGATGGCCGCTGATCTACATGCTCCTTGGTGTCGACATTGGTACCGCAGAGATGAGACCTCCAGTTTTGCAGGTCGCCGGTGGAGTTGCATGAGCGCGTTGTGCTTTGAGGTAGGCGGGACACCGAGCGACTCATGTCGACTTGCGGCCGATCCAGTCGGCTGGAGTTTCCGAGGCACTCAAAATCTACTTCCTCCTAAAGGCGTCGTATTCTAAACTGCACATTAATTGATGTAATCAGGTCACCTGCCCCCCACTGTGCAGATCTTGGACGTCACGCGACCCTCCGTTTCGCGCTCGTTGAACCGCTTGCCACCTTCTCCTCATAGAATCGCCGCATGTTTGTGGCGATTTCGTCGAGCCTATCCTCCACCGCGAAATGACCTGAATCGAGCCGATGCATTTCTGCGTCCGGCAGGTCGCGCAAGTAGGCTTCGCCACCTTCCCGAGTGAAGAAAATGTCGTTTTGTCCCCAAAAGATTAGCGCCTTCGGCTGACGTTCCCGCAGGAACTTCTGCCATTGTGGATACAGGTCGACGTTTGTCCTGTAATCGTAGAACAAATCCATCTGCACCCGCCGAGCGTTTGGTCGTTCCATAAAGTGGAAGTCCATGTTCCAATTGTCGGGGCTGATTAATTCCGGCCGTTTGTGGCCGTGGAGGTAGACCGTCTTCACGGTCTCGAACTCAAGCAACCCCGTAACTCCCTGCTCAGTCTCCGGCGTACGGTTCTTCCACAAAGCATTTCGCAGACCTCCCCACGCATCCGTGAAGCCTATCTCGTAAGCGTTGCTGTTCTGAATGATGAGCCAGTCCAAGGCTTCAGGCCTGCGCGTGACAATCCTGAAGCCGACCGGTCCGCCGTAATCCTGGACAAACAAACCGTAACGCTCAAAACCCTTCTGCTTCAGAAACCGCTCCGTCACCTCCGATAGTTTGTCGAAGGTGTACGCGAAAGTTGCGGGGTCTGGCATGTCACTGTTGCCAAATCCCGGGTAGTCCGGCGAGATCACGTGAAAGCAGTCCGCCAACGCCGGAATCAGGTTGCGATATTGATGCGATGAGGCTGGAAAGCCATGTAGTAGCACCAGCTTTTGGTTGGCAGGATTGCCGGCCTGACGGTAGGCAATATTCAGCCCGTCGACCGACACGCTTTCGTACTTAACGATGCTATGCGAGACTGCCGGGATATCTTGTGTCTTCATGGGATCTCCTTTTACGTTTTGTATCGAATTTTTTCAGAGCGCAATCGTCCATCAAAACTGTTCGAGTCTGGCAACGCCGAATACCGCATGAAAGCGCTCGCAGTAGATAACGGCCGCGTTATATCTGTGTAAGTCGACCGATGCAGGAAGATCGTAATTCTGATCTCCCTGGTTGCCTTTTAGGGACCCGAGTTCGACGCTATCAAGCTGACCTTTGACGATCTCTTGGGTAAGGTTCTCGTCATCACTCCGCGCCAAGATAACGTGAACGTCCGGGCCATTGGAGGTCGAGAAATCCGTCAGCCGCAGATACTGCCTGCCATCGGAGGTCTTATAGACCGTTCCTCGCCCTCTCGTTTGGTGAGCCTTGCCTTCCAGTCGGCCGGTATAAAGCGGCTGTGGATCGGTGCTCGCAGCGAACGGCACGGGCTCATTGACCTTTTGATTGATCCAGAGTTTCTCGGGGCGGAAAGCCCACCAGGCCCCAACCAGAATCGGAAGACCGACTACGGCCAAGATCCACTTCCTACGCGAGAGCCAGGAACCTGCGTGCATACTCATGAGTTTCTCCTTCGAGTGCATGGATCGGGCAGGTCCACCTGCCCGATTCCATTGAAGTGAACGTAGTTAGAACTTCTCAAGAGGCGCAGCGCCGAAGTTGGCGTTGAACCGCTCGCAATAGATCGAAACGGTTTGGAATTTGCTCAGGTCCGTGTCGCTGGGTATTTCGTAATTCTGATCACCCTCATTCCCCTTCAGATTCCCCAGCTCAACTCGCTCGGTGCTACTGTGGAGAAAATTGGCGTCGGCGTCCGCGTCCTTGGCTGCGACCAGAATCACGTGTACATCCGGCCCGTTGGACGTTCTTGAAGTTTGTCAGGCGCAGGACGAGCTTCCCATCTGACTCCTGGTAAACCGTGGCGCGGCCGGAAGTTTTGTGCACTTTGCCGTGGAAGGTTCCAGTTGCCAGAGTTTTAGTTTTGTCTTCATGATTCATGCTGTCTTGTGCGTGCACCGCGGGCTGCAACCCAAATGTGAACGCCAGTGCAGCAAGTGCCAAAGCTGTCTTGATGTTGCGAAGCATAATAGTTTCTCCCTGTGTTTTCGGATTTTCGACGAGCACCCGTGGGCACTCAACTCTCACGGGCGATAGGAGTCCATTGCCGCGCGAAGGTTACGCAGACGCAAAAAAAATCGGCAATGACCGGGCAATGACCAAAGTGTGAAGCGCGCGTTGCCGTAGGCATGGACCGTAGTTCAGTTACTGGAGAGCACGGGAGCCTATGAAGGACTCAAAAAGATGCGCGATGCTCATCCGATGAACCTGTGAATGTCAATTTTCGGTAGGCTTATTGCGGCGGAGGTGTGAATAACTCGCGGTTTAACACGAGATTCGACCTCGTCACTTGCGGTCTGTTCTCAGCCTCGTCATGACACGCTCTATGATTGGCTCAGAGACGCTCTGCGGTAACTCGAACGAATCACTCTCTGTCACGATCTTTACAGTCTTGCAGCTGGAGTCGTACAGCACATGGCAGGCGCGGCAGTGGGACAGATGCAGTTCGAGTTCCTTACGGACTTCTGGCGACACGTGATTCTCAAGGTAATCTCCGAACTCAGCGAAGAAGTCCTCGCAGGTGATCATTGGGCCGCTCTCCTGAGGCTGGTCGTGAAGTGAGGAGAGAGCCACTCTCGCAGCATGAGTCGGCCCCTCAGCAGCCGTATCTTAACTGTAGGCACGGTTAGCCCCAACTGCCGAGCAACTTCGTCCGTCGAGAGTTGCTCGATATCCCGAAGCATCACCACAACGCGGTACTTCATGGGAAGCTCCAAGATACCCTTTTCAATGAGTTCCCGGGTTTCCAAGTTAGAATAGCGCTGCTCTGGGTTGTCCTCCCAAGCTCTTACCTGGCGAGGGCGGAAGTCCCGATCTTCCTCGTACCCACCTTCATCCAAGCTCTCAACGTCTTTTCGGCGTCGCAAACGTTGAAGCGCTGTGTTCCTGGCGATACTCACCAGCCAAGTCGAGAACTTCGAGCGGCCCTGGAATCCGCCGATGTGTTTGAACGCGGCTAAGAGAACATCCTGCATTGCGTCCTGCGCATCGACCTGGTTACCCAGAATTGCTGTCAGGGCGCGATAAATCAACTGGGTATGGCGACGAACCAATTCTTCGAAAGCCTCCAGCTTCCCTCCCTGCGCCTGGGCGACTAATTCAGCGTCCGGGTCATGCAGCGGGTCAGAAGCTGAACGAACACGTCCAGTTTCACTGTGACGGCGGGCAGCCGCAGGAAGATACAGTTTATTTTCTTGAAAGACCACGGGTGGCTGAAAATCCGGCTCGATTCCGAGCCCCATTTGGAGGGTATTGGCGAAATTATTCAGAGCTGTGACCACCTCGCACTCCAAAATCTGTTCTTCGGTAAAACCAAATGTTTGAAGCTTGCCAATGTCCTCACCGGAAAACGCTGAAGCACGCGTTCCCAATTTCACAGCGAAATCCACTAACGCCACATCAGCCTCCGATAAACCTGACTGATGATGATCCACGGCAATCTGGTCGCCTTCCTCCGGAGGCATGCCCAAGCCTCGCAACAGGTTGCAATGCACTGCGACGCAATAAGAGTTGAGGTTCGCCGCCGATACGGCCAACAGAATGCACTCCTTTTGCATTCGTGTCAGGACATCCTCAGGCTGAAGAATCCTGCCCACTGCCTCCAGTTCCGCTTCCAACAAGTCCGGACGCAAAGTTTGAGCGCGGAAAAAGTTCGGTATGAATCCGTGACTCTTCTGAACGATGCCAAAAGGTGCAAACGTCGTGGTACTCAGGTACGGGGCGGCCAGATATGGCCCTTTTCCTCGTGCTGCCTCATGATTGTCGTGCAGCAAGTCATGGGGCGCTCCCTCACGCGGTGGAACGAATCTCGTGGAAGCGATCTTCCGCGATCCGAAATCTGGCTCCGGACCCAAACCCACGGATAACGTGCAGCGGTAGACGGCTAAGGCAGTCACCACGACGGCTTCGAGTATCGACTCGTCATCGAATCCGCATGCCCGCAGTGCTTCGATATCTCTCGAGCACATCGACAGAGCGTGGCGGCTTAATTTAAGGCAAAATTCCAGGGAGGCTAAGTTAGACGCCGAGAGGCCCGCGTGGTGGTAGTCGTTCAAGAGGTCATCGATTTGATTCTCCGGCACGCCAAGCGAAGACATGACCTTACTGTCCACGGCCACGCTATACGTGTCTTCTCGATCACCTGCGATGGTTAGAAAGATTCGTTCTTTCTGTACCCTGGAAATCGAACCTTCCTGTAGACGCACGGAACTTTCAAGCTTCGCCTGAGCCTCGATTGCGCGAGGTAAAAGGGTCTGAGCGCGAAGGAGATTGGGAATGAACCCAAGGGCCTCCTGAAATACGACAAAAGGACCGAACTTGTCCCCTAGTTCAACTTGGCTGAGAAAGCTCATCCCCCACCGTCAGCTGGCGCGGATCAACTTACGCGAGTCTACGTCTTCGGCTTCGCTGGGTGCAACCAAAGTCCGGTTCTCTCCCGACAAGGCAGATTTTCCGTATCTTTTTTCCTATCCGCGCCGTCTCATCTCACGAGTTCGGCTTGGAAGCCATCGGACAAGGAAACAGTCCGGCCAGTAATCTTCGTACAAAAAGGAGGCACTATGAAGCTCACAGGCAAGAAGGCTCTTATTACCGGAGGCAACAGCGGCATCGGCTTGGCCACAGCCCGACTTTTCATTGCCGAGGGCGCGCAGGTCGCCCTCACGGGGCGCGACCAGAGGACGCTCGATGAGGCGGTTGCAGAACTCGGACCAAACGCACGTGGCTACCGCGCTGACGTCACCATTGCGGAAGACCGCAAGCGGCTCTTCGCAGCCCTGGCCACAGATTTCGGGAAACTCGACATTGTCTTCGCCAATGCCGGCATCTCCGGCCGGACGCCTACCGGTTCTACCGACGAGGCCATTTTTGAGAACGTGATCCACACCAACCTTAATGGCGCTTTCTTTACGGTGAATTCAGCGGCGCCTCTGCTGAACGACAACGGCAGCATCATCTTTAATGGGTCGGTACACAACTATCTCGGCCAACCTGGCGTCGCCGCCTATGCAGCCACCAAGGGCGGCCTCGTCTCGATGGCGCGTTCAATCGCCGCCGACCTTGCACCGCGCAACATTCGCGTGAATGTCGTTGCACCGGGCGCGACCAAGACTCCTATTTGGAAGCGCGGGGCCCGCGCTGCTAGATCCGCGGACGAGTCCGCCAAGCTGGCGAAGTTCTTCTCTTCTGCGGTGCCACTGGGGCGTTGGGGTGAGGCGAAAGATGTTGCCAACGCCGTGCTCTTTCTTGCCTCGGACGATTCCTCGTATGTCAATGCGGTCGAACTGATGGTGGATGGCGGAGCCACAGGTGCCCCATTTGGAGCTCCCATTCTTCGCGCCGCCTGACCGCACAGAGTTAAGGCATAGGGCAAAAGTAGGAAAACAGAATCATGAGCCAAACAGCAATCGTTAGCACCGCACCCGGCGATCTCGATGACGGAGTTCGGATGTCCACGACGCAGGAAGAAGCTAGTTTGCTGGAACAGCTACGCGCCGCGTATCAAGGACTTGGTCGTCAGGAACAACGGCAAGTCAAGAGCCTTCTTGCGAAGCCCGTTTCTGGCCAACTTCTGGTTTGCCGACTGATCGTCCGTTCTGTAGGTTGGAACTAGTGAACCAGCTTATATCCCGGCCCGCGCAAGGCTCTTCCAGGACGTTCCTCGGTGATCTTGCCGTCGAGCATAACCGGTCTGCCATTAACGAAAACATCTTTAAGCCCCACCGAGTACCGAAGAGGATCCTGATAAGTGGCAACGTCCTGAATTGTCGCGGGGTCAAAGATCGCAATATCCGCCATCATCCCTGGACGCAGGATCCCGCGATCCATGATCCCGACTCTGCTGGCAGCCAGCGAGGTCATCTTGCGCACAGCTTCTTCCATGCGCATAACGTGCTCGGTGCGCACATACTCAGACATTATCCGAGGAAAGGTTCCAAATGCCCTAGGATGGGCTTTGGACGTGCTCAACAGTCCATCTTCCGCTTGCGCGGGGGAATCTGAACCGTAAGTTACTAGCGGATTCGAGACTGCAGCGCGGACATCAGCCTCTTGCATGACGGCAATGACGACCTGGCTCTGGCCACGATCAGCGATGGCGATGTCCATGGCGGCTTCTCTCGGATCTTTCCCCATCTGGCGGCCGATTTCCTCGAAGTTCATGCCTTCATACTTGTGCAGCTCCGGGTTCAGCACTTGAATTAGCGTCACTCCCCGGCTGCCTCCCGATCCACGCCACTGGTTCTCCCACGTAGTACTGGGCTCGTCCATCTCCTTTTGGGCGCGGGCGCGCTGAGCGGGATCCTTCAACCGCTGGATCATTTTGTCTGTGCTGCCTTCGGATATCCAGCTCGGGAAACATGCGATCAAACCATTGGAACCGCGAGTGTAAGGATAAACACTCGCCGCCACATCAATCCCGCGGGCCCGGGCGTCTTCGATCCTGCTCAGAACTTCAGGCATTTTGCCCCAGTTCTCGCGATACGCGGTTTTCAGGTGCCAGATCGTGGCGGAAATGTCCGCACGTTGAGCGATCGCAAAAACTTCGTCCAGCGACTGAAGAATACGGTCTCCTTCCGAACGCTGGTGCGTGAAGTAGACTCCACCGTATCGCTGCGCAACCTTGGCCAGTTCAACAATTTCGTCAGTAGAGGCGAAAGAGTCTGGCACGTACTGAAGCGCTGAACTGAGCCCGAATGCGCCCTGCTCCATGGCCTGCGCGACTAGTTGGCGCATTTGTTCGAGCTCCGCGGCTGTCGCTGGGCGATCGTCTTTGCCGATCACGTACTCCCGCAAACCGCCCGCTCCCACAAACGTTCCCAGGTTGATGGCTGGCCGGGCACGATCATAGCGGCGCAGATATTCGTCAAGTGATCGCCAATCCAGCGTCACGCCATATTTCTTAGCACTGTCTTGAAGGTCTTCCAGCAGTCGATCATTAAGCGGCGCGATCGAAGTCCCCTCACCCGTAATCTCGGTCGTCACGCCTTGTGTGATTTTGCTCGCTGCGCGATTGTCCACCAGCACATTGAATTCCGACTGGCCCTGAACATCAATGAAACCGGGCGCGGCCACCAGCCCCCTGGCATCCATCCGCTGCTTCGCTGTAGCAAATTGGAGATCTCCAATCGCAGCGATGTGGTCGCCGACAATTCCGATATCGCCGATAAACCAGGGAGCACCCGTGCCATCGACGATGCGGGCTCCCGTGATCACAAAATCATAGCTGGTTTGTTGCGCGCGACCGATAACACTGGCGAACAGCAGGCCAATGAGTGCAATGGGAAAAGATAGTGGAGGTTTGGTCATCAGGGTCTATTTCGGAGATCCGAGTGGTGGGATTATACAGGCCGTCCCAACAGATACGCCCTCGTGGACGCCATTTCAGAGGTTGAATGAAGGCACTGACCCATTCGCTGCCCGGCGCGCTGTCCCGAAGTCCGGTTATGGGAACTGTCTTCAGGGGGCTAACCCAAAGACACTCTTCCTCCACCCCTGCACACTACTGACCCGCGGTGAATGCTGAGAACGCGACAAAACCTGCTGGAAGACTAGCCGGGAGTCAACGATTCGCAACTCTCCTTCTGACCTTCATCACGTGCCAAGTCCAGAGGCGCCAATGATTTCGTTCGGACTGGCAGTTTCACCGGAGGCATACCAAATCGAGCCGGAATTTGCGTCTCGGAAGAGTGCAACCGAAGCATGGACATTTGCCTCGGCCACAAGATCCTTATTATTTGACACTGCTCGGTAATTTGTTCCGAGGTTTTGTTGCGCCACTTTTGGCCTACCGACGGCAATCACCGAATCAAGGCCTCCTCCCGTTATATCCTGGAGCGACAGAATCAGTAGAGCCAGTTGTCCTATCGATTTTCGTTTCGCGGGTCCCATAGACGTGCTGTTCAAAGCAGCCTTGATCTGGGGCATCTGGGTCAATCCGCTCAAAGAGGCCAGAGTGTCTAGTCAGGCTAATCGGCAGCTCCTGGGAGAAGTCAATTTCACCTTCCTCTGACTCGACCTTGTCAACGAGGTCAGAGTGCCCAGGGGAATTTCTTTCCGCTAGATACTTCTTTCTATTCATAATGCCTCGATCGACATAGGCTGTGAAGTCGAAGGAATAAACTCCATCGCTCTGATCCCTAAGCACGAGTTTCATAGTGACAAGCGTGTCGTCACGAAGGTTGGCAGGCAGAGGACCGTAGCCGATTCCGATGATGACGCCTTCGATTTGGCAAGTTCGCAACGGAACACGTCGTCCAATAAATTCGCGATTGAGAATCGTTGGGGGAAGACCCTCTAGTACTGGCATAATTCGCTCAAGGAAGGCTTTATCGTATGGGACGTTGTCCAAATTAATTTCGGAATCAAACCAGGACGGGATCAAACGCGCCTCCGTTATTATGAACCCCGGTTTCCTAATAACTAATTTCGCCGGAACGGCGACGGCAACGTCTCCGTCATCCAACTCGTGAACTCTGGCAAAATAATTCGGCCCGATCTGCTCCAAGCTGAACCTTTCGGGTTCAGTCGGCGAGTGATCCCCGATGGGGCCGACCATGATGCCTATCTGTTTGAGGTGCGACAGGCGGGCGCGAAGCTGTTCCTCCTCGGTCCTAGTTAATCGTGATTTTCGTAAGGGCATGTTCCCTCCTAAGAAAAGCTTAAAAACCTACATAACCAGCATCTCCTACACAACTAGTTTGTTATCAGCCACTAAGGACTTGCAAATCGGGCAGCCGTCATGAGCATCTCGCGCACATTCCAAACGATACCCCATCGCCGTTTGATGCACAGTCACGCGGTTTTCTCCGCCAAGCAAGATCTGGCGTCCGGAGCTAGTGGTGTGCCTCCTGATATTCAACCTGCTCAGTAACCACCCGATGTCTTCCGCGCTGTATTCAATCGTTTCGCCCCGAGACCTGAGGAGCGCGTTTGCGTGTTTCGCCAGTTCCTCGACCTGAATGTTTTTCTGCTTTGGATCATGCACGAGACCCCACAGGATCTCAACAACAACGCAGTTCACATCTAGAAGCCGTTTCCCTTTGACTTCGTCATCCTGCGGCCGGAGAAGACGAATCGTGTTGTGCACCAGCTTTTGATCATCCGCAAGACATTTGGCGAAAGCACCAGCTAATGGACGAATCGCCGATGTGAATTCTGCTACTTCAACCAGAGAGTCGTTCACCGTGGCAAAATGCCGTAGTCTGTAGCAAAGGAGGCGAGGTTGGAACTCCATTGAAATTTTGTCCAGTTTCCGTTCGTCGAATATTGAGGATGGCAATGATGACGGTGCGATAGAAATTTGGAGCGCGCCATCACCCAGGCAATTCAACTCGGAATCACTTCCGCATAGAATCGCCTTCGGCCCATAGAGATCGACAACGCTTCCTTGATTTCCAGGCAAGTGGAGGCCGCGGTAGGTTGAAGCTCGAAGTAATCGTTGTAAGTTGGGCTTCATTGATTGCTGATTGATGAGCAAAGTGATGCCCAAGTGCAGCAGGAGAGCGCGGAAACCAGATGCCGATATTTCGCCCAGCAAGAGCGAGCGACGACATAGGCAGCTCAGCAGTCGCAGAGACGTCAATACCTGACGCTTCATCGGGAGCGGAAATTACCAGCGAAGGAGCAATTGGCAAACGATCAGCAAGCCATGTGCTCAAGGCAAAGGCGGTCAGCAATCGTGACTGCCGATCTGACAAACCTAAATTCTTTTTGAACAGCTCCGCCATTCCAGAAAACAGATCTTCAAGGGACCCGTACTCCGTGCACTTGGCAGGTAGTCGGAGTGCGTGGTAAAGACTTGGAGTTATTTCAGGTGCCACATAAGTCTGTTCGTCGTGTCTCAACTCTGAGGAAATAGTCGCTGCAGCAGCTCCATTCCAGAGCAGCAGGTTTGGTTTGTTAGTTCCCGCCGGTCCGGAAACCAATTCGATTATGGCCCCGTCAGGAAATGATTCGCCCGTAGTGGTGAACGGGGCTTTTGGTTTCGCATCAAATGCGACCTTGGCTAGTTTTCTGGCGCTCATAAAACGGCCTCCACTTTCCTTATGTGAAGCGTGGTCCGAAGCGGAAATGAAAAACTCTAATCCGCCCGGGACTGCATGGAATACCAGCTTCATGAAATCTGAAGCGGTTGATGGCCGGGCGAAGAGTGCGGCCCGACTCGTCGAACGCTTCAATCAAGCGCAATTCAACTACACAGCAACAATGTCTAGATTGAAAGACTGGAGGTACTTTGACCCTATGTCGCGGTTGGAAAAACTAATTTCAAAATGCAAGAGAGCTCAGATTAACACGATGGGGAAAGACTCGAAAGGTACTGCTTAACGACTTACCTATTTTCGAGAGCAGGGCCCTCCGAAGTGTGCCTTTTTGCACAAAAGGCCGCCGCCTCTGGGTACTTTAAGCAACGCTAGTCTATTCCGACGAACGTGGGCGTTTTTTCTGCTCAACCATTCTTTTGCGGAATCTCGATTCTTGACTCGCCCACAGCTCCATGAAGGTGTTTTCCAAATAGTTGGTTAAGGATCTGTGCTGTTTTTTCGCCTCTTCAGTTAGCTTCTGCTTGAACTCGGCCGGCACTCGAAAATTGAGGGTTTCCTTCTTTTTCATACAGGCGTTCGACTGGCTGATGCTAGCTAACCTCCCTAGCGTCGTCAAGAACCGAGTGCTCCAAGAATCAAGATTGACAAAGCGTAATGTAAATAGCATTATAAAGACTGCTTAGTGCATTACATAAGAACGGAGGCGAGATGAGTCGCCAAAGCGCCTTATCGAGTTCGGACCGCAGACTAGCTCGAAAAAGATGGTCTCTGGCGACTGCGGATCCATTGCTGAAGTCGTTAAGCATTCTTTCTGAGGAATTTAACGTCTCTAACTTTTAGGCTCCCGTGATCTGGCTGTTTATGTGAAGCACTTACTGCGACGCTCGCCGCGTTCAGCCTTGCGACCGATGTTAGTCATTTCACCTCGAAGTCGTACACCCCCGAACCGGTTTGAATGACATATGATCCGTTTTCCTGACGGGCTTCGACCGCAGAACCGTCTTCCCACACGCGTGCATTCGACAGCGCAGGAACATAAATGGTCGCGGTTGTATTTGCGGGTACGGCGACCTTCAACGAGAAAGAATTTGGGCTCGCCGTCCACTGTGTTGAGATTTTGCCGTAACCCGACTCGTATTCTCCCGTCGCCTGGGTTACAGCGGCATTCGGACGCGGATGAATTACTATGTGCCGGAATCCGGGTCCGTCGGGCGAAGTATCAATTCCCACCAAGTCGCGATACACCCATGCCACAACCGATCCGAACGCGTAGTGATTGTAGGAATTCATTGAGGGATCGCCGGTGTCGCCGTTCCACCGCTCCCACCATGTGGTCGCACCTTTTGAGAGCATGTATCCCCAGGAAGGATAAGTTTCATTCAAAAGTAACTTGTAGGCGACATCCGCGCGGCCGTGGTCGGAGAGCGCGAAAAGAAGAAACGGCGTACCGAGAAACCCGGTCGAGAGGTGGCCATCTCGTGATTCAATATCTTTCACCAGGTTGTTTACGAGAACAGGCTCCAGCGACTCGGGTGCCATTTTGGTATAAAGGGCTACCACGTACGATGTCTGCGTACCGGTTCCGACGGTGCCGTCGTCCTTTATATATGCCTTCTGAAATGCTGCACGAATGTGGTTGTTTAAGTCAGCGTAGCGCCTGGCATCGTCTTCTTTGCCGATGGCGTGCGCCATCTGTTCCATCATCTGTGCGATGAGAGCCCAGTAGGCAGTTGCCAGAAGGTTTTCGTCGGTCCGATCGTCGGGGGCCAACCAGTCTGCTGACCAAAGCGGCCACCGCCCCACGCGGTCCTTTCGTATGAAATCAGGATTGGACTTGGCGAGAAAATCCATGAAGCGCTGCATCGCCGCCCAATTACGCTCGACGATGGCGCGGTCTCCGTATTGCATCCATGTGGTCCACGGAATGATCACACCCGCATCGCTCCATCCCGGTGCGCCTGCCGTGACAGTTGGCCGAAGTAAATCGGGAGAGACGTTGGTGAAATCTCCCTCAGGCGTTTGCCCGTCGATCACGTCGTACATAAATTTGTGAGAGAACGCGTCGATGTCGAAGTTATAACTGCCGGTGCGCCAGAAGACGGCGGCGTCGCCCATCCATCCCAAACGCTCATCCCGCTGTGGACAATCACTGGGAATACTTACAAAATTTCCCCGCTGTCCCCATATCCCAATGGACCACATGCGATTAACAAGATCGTTGGCGGTTTGGATTTTCGCCGTTGGCTCTGCGGAAACGCTGCTGGCAATTTCGCCGGTGATGTTGGATACAGCGGGCGTACCAGGGAATCCGGTGAGCTCAACATAACGGAATCCGTGAAATGTAAAACTCGGAGCATAAGTTTCTTCGCCTTCCCCGCGCAAAACGTAGGTATCAGTAGCATCGGCGTTGCGAAGGTTTTCGGTATAGATGCTGCCGTCATCGTTGAGCCGTTCCGCAAACCGCAGTCTGACGCGCGCTCCTTGCGGGCCGCTCACTTTGAGCGTCGTCCAGCCGACCATGTTTTGCCCCATGTCGAAGACGTAAGCTCCATTAACCGCAGTCACTGAAACCGGAGCCAATCGCTGCACAATACGAATGGGCCGGTCAGGTTGGGCTACGACGGGCGCGGAGGAGTCTGGAGCTATGCTTGCGGATGACCATGTTGCATCGTCAAATGGCAGCTGATTCCAGTTGGAAATTTCGTTACGCGCGTCGTAGAGTTCGCCGGAGTAAATCTCCGAGTGCAGGATGGGAGAAGCAGTCGTCTTCCAGGAACCGTCGCTGATGACGGTGTCACGGCTACCGTCTGAGTACTCGATCTCCAGTTGCGCCAGCAGGCGTACTGGAGGAGGTTGAAAGAAATATGGAACTCCAGTCCAGGTCATGCCGCTCGCAAACCAACCTTCGCCGAGGAGCGCAGCCAGGGCGTTCTTGCCGCTCTTGACCTGCTGCGTGACGTCGTAGGTTTGATACTGAATGCGTTTGCTGTAGTCGGTAAAACCGGGTGTGAGCAAGTCGTCGCCTATTCTTTCCCCGTTCAGAAACATGCGATAACTTCCGAGCGCGGTAACATATAGGCGCGCGGACTGCGGTGTCTTAGCTACTTCGAAGCGGCGGCGAAAGAGCGCCGCGGGCGCGGGTAGTGGCGGAACGGCGCCAAACTTTTCGTCACCGAGTTGTGCAACCGTGGAAGCCTTCTTCCATTTCGATTGATCCTGTGGGCGCGCCTTCCACTTTGAATCGGTGAATACGCGAATGACGGAACCATCTGGACGGGTGATCTTGATAAGTCCAGCGAGGGCGCCTTTCGGTTTTGAACCCGCGTCCGGCCCCAAAATATTGGGTTGCGCCACGGTGACGGTGATGTCAATGGAGTTCTTGCCCAGTTGCAATTGATCAGTGACACCCTGGCGATCGAATTCATGCCACTCGTGCTTCGCTCCGACTTGACGCCCATTAATTTTCGATATGAAATCTCCGCGCGCAAGAACGAACAGCGCAGCATCTTTGGGCCTCTCTTTCAACTTCACGGTGGTGTGAAAGATGAAGACGCTCTTCGGTGTGGCTTGGAGCGGATCTTGGCCGGCGGCCCAAATCCAGCGAATGCCGGCGCGATCGGCGGCAGCTTCCGGATCGATTCGGGTGATCCAACGCGCCGACCAGTCGGAGTGCTGAAGCAGCCCCATTTCCCACCAGGCAACTTGGGAAGACTGCGACTGGCCATTTGCATCCCACACGTGCACCATCCAGTAATAGCGCTTCCGAGCCTGCAACGCTGGCCCGCCGTATGCAATTCCCACTGACTCGGATGAGGCTTGCCTGCCGCTGTCCCACACATAGGCACCGCTTTGGAGATTCTCCAGCGTATTCGCCACCACGATTTGGTATCCGGACTGCTGCCAGTTGCGTTCGGAGTTGTCACTCTGCCAGGAAAATTGTGGAGTAGTGTCATCAATTCCGAGCGGATTCTCACGCTGGTCCGTACGCAGGTTCACCGGACCGGCGTAGGACAGCATAGCTGTGAATAAACATAGAACTAAGGCTGAGTAAGAACAGATCCGTCCCTGGCAAGATTGCTCGTGAAGGAATTTCGGTTCGCGGCGCATTTTACTTTGTGGAGACCAGTGGGGTTTGGATTGACAGGACTTCAGCGAAGAGAGGGTATAGGTCTTCATCAACTTGGGGCGAACGCCAATGATGGTTGGTCCGGGCATTCGTCGCTTTTTGATTCCAATCAGGGATGCTCTCATCTGCAAAATACTTTCGTCAACCGCAGCTTAGCGTTTCGCAATGAGAAACCGAAATTAGGGATCGCTACATTGCCGGGAAAATTACTCGCCGGCATCAAAGAATTCATAATTAGGTTTTCGAGCATTTGTTGAAGAGCAGTGTTCCGGAGGGGGGATGACCGCCTTGACTTCTCACCCTGCAGGCAAGCGATATGTATTTCGCAATGTGCAACACTAACTCGCCGGGAGTTCCCGCTTGCGAGTTCAGGACCCGGAGGCTATTCTTGCGCATTAATTGTGAATAGTCCTCACCGTCGAATTTCTCCAAGCTCCGCAAACATAGGCCTGCTGACAGCCCCCTGCATCGCGGGCTTTCCCGGACCGGCAGTCTTGGATACCTCCTGGAAAGGTGTGACCTGATGAACTTCACACGGCGAAGTATGTTGGCTACGCTGGCCATACAGGGAGGCGCGCTTCTCGCTTTTCGAAACAAAGCTCACGCGGATTGTGCACAGATTACGCAAGCGGAGCCTCCCTCGTCTCGTTTGTCCGGCGCGTCCCGCAAGGAATACAGGGATCAGCTTCTAAAATACTTCGGAGATTCAGCCACTAAACTATTGCGTCCAGCCGAAGGTGTGCTGCGCTACCCGAGCGTCTCTCCCAGTCTTCCGAATAAGCAATACTCGACGCAGCTGTGGGATTGGGACACCTACTGGACTTCGCGAGGACTCTTCCGGCTTGCAAACCTCACCGGCGATCACGACCTGCACCAGAAACTCTGCGAGCATGCGCGGGGCAGCCTGCAAAATTTTTTCGATCATCAATCAGAGGAAGGCCGTATTCCCATCATGATTGATGTGAAGGATGCGGATCCGTTCGGATGCCTCAGAACGGACCATCACCTGACACAGAATCAGGCTAAGCCGGTAATGGCGCAACTGGCGCTTCTGGTTGCCGACGAACAAAAAGAAGTTGAATGGCTTGCGCCGCATTTTGAAGCGCTTCTTCGCTTCTACGAGGCGTGGACTCGCAAAAACATGTCCTCAATCGGTTTGTTGGTATGGGCTGACGATGTTGCGATAGGTAACGACAATGACCCGACTACTTTCGGCCGCCCCGTTTTCTCCTCAGCCAACGTGCTGCTCAACTGTCTTTATTACCAGGATCTGCGTGCGGCGGCGGAATTGGCACTCCGGCTGAAACGCTCACAAGAGCAAAGGCAATTGTCGGATTCCGCCGATGCTCTGAAAGAGCGCATTCAAGAATATTGCTGGGACCCGCGCGACCGTTTCTACTACACGGTTGACGTGCAGTGCGTGGATCGTCGGGCCGAGTTGATCCCCAATATCCCGCGCGGCATGGATATGTCCTGGAGATCCTTGCCACTGAGGATACAGATGTTCACCGGCTTCCTGCCCTTGTGGTGCGGGATCGCAACTCCCCAACAAGCCGCGGATATTGTCCGTCTGCACTACGGCAGCGACCAGGACTTCCGCGCTGCCTGGGGTGTACGCTCACTTTCAAACAAGGAAACTATGTATTCGCTGGTTGCCAGCTCAAACCCCAGCGACTGGCTGGGACCGATATGGATCATCGTCAATTACTTCGTGTGGAAAGGCCTTCATGCCTATGGCTTCGCCGAGGAAGCAGCAGAACTCGCGGACAAGACCCTGCACCTGTTAGCGTCCGATCTCACCAGCAGCGGCACATTGAATGAGTACTACCATCCCGACACGGGAGCGCCACTCAGCCACCAGGGCTTCATGGACTGGAATCTGCTCGTGCTTGAAATGGTGGACGCGAAGTGAGTGCCGCTGAAAGATTCTCATTTCCTGGCGAGGCAAACCCTACTGACCGTCATGCTGCAATGCAGGCCTGAGTGGCGGAGCCTCCAGCCCTCGACCTGCACCTGGAGGGCCCGCCTTTTCCGGGGCGCTACCGGGAAGGGTTCTGAAACAGTGCTTTCTCGCGGTCGGCGCTCGCGCTGTCGCCGGTCATCGTGTAGAGACGCATGAGCCTGTAATGGACGGACTTCTGGGTCGGATCCTCCTGCTCAGCTGCGACTAGTTGTCCAATCGCGGCTGCCGGATTGCCGAGCCTCTGCTCAGCGGTGGCAAGGTCGAGACGCGCCCATAGCGGGGCGTGGGGCGTTGCCACGCGGGCTCGCAGAAACGCCCGTAGCTCGCTGTACTGCTGCAACTCCAGCATCGCTTCACTGATGCGCGCCGCAGCCCGTTCATCCAGCGGGTTGGCGGCAAGCTGCTGCTTAAATACTTCGAGAGATTTCTGCCATTGCTGTTGCTTGTTATAAAGCATGCCCAGGCTGTAACGAAGCTCGGGAAGGTCGGGATGGCTTTGCATAAGCGATTCGTAGCTCGCGGCTGCCTCATCGACGCGCCCCTGATCGGCAAGTACATCGGCCAGAAACTGCTGAAGGTAGGGAGAGTCAGGATATTTCGCATTGCAAAGCTGAACATACCGCATGCTCTCTTCCCCACTTAGGACACTTAGCTGGTACAGGAGAGCAGTATCGTCGGTATGTTGTTTCCATAGTGCGACCACCTGGGGAAAGTCTAATTCTGGCTTGAACCACGGCGACGCGGCCGCAGCCGCGGTAAAAGCGCTCCGGGCGTCGGTTGCCTTTCCGTCGCGAGCTGCCTGAATTGCGCTCAAGTAATTTGCGTCGTCCTTCGCCGCTTTCAGTTTCTTGACGAAAAACTGCGCCGAGCTCAGATAAGCTTTGGTCAACTGGATGGTAGCGAGATCGGCAGGGAAATCAGGGGCGTCCAGTAAAGCGGAGTACGCCTGGATAGCCTCGATCGGTTCATCGAGGTCGAGATAACAGGGCGCCACGATCGACAGACTACGTTTGTCCATTGGGTCGACACTTATGATCCTGGCGAGCATAGGACGCGCGCCGTCGAGGTCGCGCGTCTTACAACGCTCCTCTGCGAGAAGAGCGTAGGTGAGAGGAAGGTCCTTCTGCCTGAGCGCCTGTTGGAAAGCGTAGATAGCCTCGCTGGATTTGCCCTCGAGTTGCAATGCGATGCCAAGGTCGGTGAGCAATTCCGGAGAATTGGGCTCTTGCCGGAGGGCCTGGCGGTACAACGACTCGGCCGCTGAATATTCCTTGTTTGCAAGGTGGACCTTTGCAGCCGCAAGATCGAATTGGTGATGAGCAATCGATTTGCTAGGGCCAGAATTGGAACCTGCGCGATGAGTCGGAGGGGCGGACTGCGCACGCGCTGGCTCCCCAGACAAGTAAACGCCAACGCCCAACCAGACGGTAGTGGCTAATACCAGACGTGTGAAGGAACAGTGCCGCATGACACTCAACCTTAGCCCAGCAAAATACGAACGACCACAGCGTTTATTGTAATATTGCAAGCAGCCACGCCGCGCTCTACTTGAGAAGCGAGAGCCCAAATCGCGCCGAAGGGATTTTCCACATTAAAAGAGAAGGGGCTGGTGATCGCACAATGCTCCACTCTGATTCCAAGGGTTCATGGTGACCACACGCCGCACATTTTTGACAGGCATTTTGAGCAGTGCCGCGACCGCAGTTCTAGCTCAGCAGGGAATCGTCGGCCACAAGAGCCCCACTCAGCCGCGAGGCAAGAGCTCTGGGCTCCCGTTCAGGGCGCGCTTCGTAGATGTAACAGCAGACGCGCACTTGACTCATCCGACCATCTATGGTCCGGTCGATCATAAGGACTACATTATCGAGACCGTCGGCTGTGGGTGCGCCTTCCTGGATTACGACAATGACGGGTGGATGGACATCCTGGTGCTTTCCGGAACTCGCTTTTCTGCGGCCAAGCCGGGAGCTACGAATAATGCAGACTCCAACCGCTTGTACAGGAACAACCGCGATGGAACGTTCACAAACGTCACAGAGGCTGCCGGCCTGATTCGGACCGGGTGGGCCTGCGGCGTCTCGGTCGGCGACTACAACAACGACGGATTCGACGACATTTTCATCAGTTACTGGGGAGCCAATGTGCTCTACCGCAACAACGGGAATGGAACATTTACCGACGTCACCAAAGAGGCCAATCTCGGGGACAGCGGCAGCCGTTGGGGAACGGGATGCACCTTTCTGGATTACAACCGCGATGGACATCTGGATATCTTTGTCTCGAACTACGCGCGCTTTGATCAAGGCACCTCCCACAGGCCAGGGCAGGCGCCGAATTGTGTTTATTCGGGACTCGCAGTATTCTGCGGGCCACGAGGTTTGCCTTTCGACCAGCATAGCCTCTATCGCAACAATGGCGACGGAACCTTCAAGGATGTCAGTGAAGCTTCCGGGATAGCTGCGGCCAAGAGCAGCTATGGGTTCACGGCGATCGCTGCGGATTTCGACGACGATGGATGGCCCGATATTTACGTAGCCTGCGATTCTTCACCCAGCCTTCTCTTCGTGAATAATTGCGACGGTACTTTCAGCGAAGAAGGCACTCTGCGCGGCGTCGCCTACAGTGAAGACGGCCAGGAGCAGGCGGGGATGGGAGTCGCTGTCTGTGACTATGACCTCGATGGGCGCCTCGACATATTCAAAACAAACTTCTCCGACGATATCCCCTCCCTTTACAGGAACGTCGGCAAGGGCCAATTCGAAGAGACGACGCGAGACGCCGGGATGGCCGTCGATAATCGCTTCGTGTGCTGGGGAGCGGGCATGGAAGATTTCGACAACGATGGCTTGCCCGACATTTTCGTCGTCACCGGCCATGTGTATCCTGAGTTGGAGCGCAAGTTGCCAAACTACCCTCTCCGGGGACCCAGGCTGCTTTATCGCAACCTTGGCCATGGGCGGTTTGAGGAATTGCTCGACGCCGCGGGCCCTGCCCTGGCGACACCCTATGTCAGCCGTGGCTGCGCGTTTGGAGACTTTGACAACGACGGTGACATCGATATTCTGATCGTCAACATGAATGAGCCGCCATCGCTGCTCCGCAACGACGTGAGCGGAGGAAACCACTGGGTGAAGATCAAGCTAGTGGGAACCACTTCCAACAGGAGCGCGATTGGCGCCAGGGTCACGCTCACGTCCGGTGGCGTAATTCAAACCCGTGAAGTGCAAAGCCAATCCAGCTTCCTCTCCTGCAACGACCCGCGTTTGCACTTCGGCCTGGGCGTGTCAACGAAGGCGGACGTACGCGTGCGTTGGCCTTCCGGCGTCTGGCAGGTCATAGGGCCTGTCGTCGTTGACCAAATCATAACTATCAAGGAAGGAACCGGCGTCGTCCACGCCTCCGTCCGAAAGTAACGCCAATACCTCGATTGTTGGCTGCAGTAGCGGAATCTGCTCGTTCTTGAAATGATTGACGCGAGCTGAGCGGACTTGAGTCCATGTTAAAAATCAAGCGCACACCGATAGGTGGATCTAGCTAACCCCAACATTGAAGCGTGGCCGAATTTTTCTCACATACTCGTGGCTCATCGCCGGCTCGCCGTCGCACTCGATCGCAATCACTGTGGCGGGCTCGTCGGGGGCAGTCGCCGGTAGGGCGGTTATCCTCAGTGACAAATCGTCCTGCGTGAACGTTAGGGGCTTGTCGCCAACCAGAAGCCGCACCGACTTAACTTTTGTTCTCCAGCCACCGAGTGAGATCACGGAAGGCGGTTGATAGAACGTAAGCCATTGCTCGGCCGGCGTATCCCCGGGCCAGTTAAGCACGTGCGCATACGCCGTGTGTCCACGCCGTGTGAAGTTCGCATAGACATGCCAATCGAAATCGTTGCGCTCGGTCCCGTAGATCGCAGCGCCGTTTTTTGAAGTCCATTTCCCCACGGCCTGCAGAATTTCTGTGGATTCCTGTGGTATGGAACCGTCGGGCTTAGGCCCGATGTTCAGCAGATAGTTGCCGCCACCGCGTGCGCAGGTGATCAGATTGTTCACGATTGTCTTCGGGGTTTTCCAATTATCGTCGGCTTTGCAGTATCCCCAACTGTCATTGAGGGTCATGCAGCTTTCCCATGCACGCCCCTTGTCCGCAGCGCGAATCTCCTGTTCGGGCGTGGAAAAATCTCCCGGCAATCCGTTGCGGTTGTTCACAATGATCTCCGGCTGAAGTTGGAACACCATATCGTTCATCTTTTGCGATTCCCACTGCTCGGGATTCAACGGCAAACCCATGTCATACCACAGAATGTCGATCTTCCCGTAGTTGCTCAGGAGTTCGCGAATCAGCCCATGGGTGTAAGCAACAAATCGCTGCCGTGCTGCTTCATCGGTTGCGCATCGCGCTCCATCCGGATGATGCCAGTCCATCAACGAGTAGTAGAAGCCGACGCGCAATCCTTCTGCGCGTGCGGCGTCCACGAATTCGCGCACCAGGTCGCGACCTGCCGCCTGTTTCGGTGCGCAGTAATCAGTGAGCTTCGTGTCAAAATTACAGAAGCCTTCATGATGCTTCGTCGTCATTACCATGTACTTCTGTCCCGCTTGCCTCGCCAGTCTCGCCCAGTCGCGGGCAGCGTTAGGTTTTGGATTGAAGCGTTTCGCCAGGATTTCGTATTGAGGAATGGGGATGCCTTCCACTTCCATCACCCATTCCTGACGCCCTATCACGCTATAGAGTCCCCAATGGATAAACATGCCGAATTTTGCTTCCTGCCACCATTGAATTCGACGTTCATGCCCCGGAGGCGGTCCCGCCTGTTGGGAGGATTTCTTTGTCGCATCCTCCTTCGCAAACGCAAAAGGCGCAGCCGTCGCTAATCCTGCGGTTGCTGCCATCATCTTCAAGTAATCCCGCCTTGATGTTCCTCGGTTCATGATCGTCGCCTCTAAGGGATGCACTGCGATTTTGTGTAATTCGAACTGTGGTGATTATCATCTAGGGCTGAGGGGTCCCTCCGAGTTGCTTGCGGGTGACTTTTGCCGGCTTCGGCGTGGATTCCGGCGTTGGCGAGATGGCCCTTTCGAGGGCTGGAGGCGCTGGAACTCGGCTAGCGCCTTTTTCTGTCCCTGATGGTCGACGGGTGCCTGCTCGAAATCCCGACGACGCTCGATGAGGGACTCGAATTGCCGACGAGCCTGTTCGAGAGCCCAGACCATATTGCATCTGGGCCAGTTTGTAAGCCGCATTTGCCCTTTCCTGGATCCATAGCAGGTTCGCCGGGGAATGGTCCGCGGCGGGCCGGAAGGGACGGATGCAGGTCAGAAGATAATCTTCGCCCCCAGTTGCACAATACGTCCCGGTATTCTCGCTGAGCTGATTTTTCCGAAAGTACCGCTAGTCACGTTCGAATCTGCCATGCCAAGACTAGTGTGGTTGAAAGTGTTAAATGTCTCAAGGCGGATTTGCGCCGTGAAGCGTTCAGAAATCCCGATGTTTCTGAAGACGGACATGTCCCAGGTATTCAATCCCGGCTCGCGAAGAATATTACGCCCGGAATTGCCGAAGGTCCCAGGAGCGGGATTGCTGAACACGGATGTATTAAACCAGTGTTGCGCATTCCTCTGACCCCGTGGAAGCTGCGGGTTGCCATTGACGTTAGCACGTTCCGCAGGGTTGGTTCCGTTCAATCCGCTGTTGTCAACGCCATTCACCGAAAACGGGAAGCCACCCTGGAAGGTCGCAATGCCGTTTAACTGGAAGCCGCCAAAAACCCCATTCAGAACGCGGTTATGCGTGTCGAGTAGCTTCCCTTTGCCAATCGGAATGTCGTCCACGAAGCTCACAACCAGCCGCTGCCCCACGTCGTATCCCGATCGAGCATATTCCGCGGCTTGATTGTGGATATTTTGCCCGCCTTGCCACCCAGCGGAATCTCCATCGATAGCTGCTGCGGCCGACTTGGTGTCCATTGACTTACTCCAGGTGTAAGCAGCCAGCAGGTTCAGACCGTGGGTATTGGTTTCGAGCTTCGCGTTGAGAGCATTGTAGTTGGAATTGTTATTCCACTCGTCCACAAGGAGAATCCCCCCCGCCGGGAAGTTTGGGAAGGGAGTGCGTGAAGCCAGCGACGTGGGATTTGCCGGATCGTAGGGAAAAGCCTCATTGAAATTTCCCCTGCCGATCTGGTGCCTTCCCAGGTTTCCCGAGTAACCAACTTCTGCCGTGGTAGCGCGGCCAAGTTCCCGTTCCACCGAAAGGTTGTACACATGCACGTATGGGTTACTTTTGGTCCTGGCCTGCGTAAACAGGAAGCCAAGGTCAGAAGCCTGTACGGGGCGGGTGGTGGTGATCGCTGGCCACAACGTATCTGCCTGGCCTGCGCCCGTGTCCTTCGAGTTAGTAAGGCTTGAACGCACGTTGTAAGGATAAAACCCGGCGAACTGATGAGTTTCGGAGTCTTCCGATGAATCGAAGAAGATCCCATAGCCACCGCGAATCACCATCTGGTCACTCGGGCGAAATGCAAACCCCACACGCGGGGCGAAGTTATTCTTTTGTGCACCGGTCGGCGTGCGGCCGCCGGCGTACTTGTAGACACTGCCCCCGATGCCACTGGTGACCAGCTTGTTGTCCGCGACCAGGAGGTAGCCAGGACCGGTTGGATCAAACCAGCTGTAGTGATTATTAGTGTTGTAAGGAACCGAATTGAAGTCGTAGCGCAAGCCCAGATTCAAAGTCAGGCGCGGGGAGAACTTCCAGTCGTCCTGAACAAACGGGGCGAGAAACCAATGTTTGACGTGGACAAAGACGCCCAGATCCCCCGGGGTGCTAAATGGCGTCGGCGAGTTGTTCTGCGCCTGGAAGTAATTGCCCAGCAGCATGTCCCCGATGTGGCTGTTGGAGAACTGACCATCAAAGATGAGATATCCAACGCTCGCACCACCGCCATCGTTCAGCGTTAGAGTGCGGAAGCCGAGGCCCGTTGTGATGGTGTGCTTTCCGTGGTTAATGGTCACCGAATCAGACATATCGTAAGTCGGCTGATCGAAGATGTTCGGGTCGTTGTTAGCCGAGCCGCCGAAAAGGGCGAGGTTGCCTTTGTTATTATTCCAATTGACTTCTACGTACGGAGTACTCTTGAGCGGATAGAGCCCGGTAAAATTCAGGGCCGCGATCTGCGCTGGCGGCGCCGCAACCCCATGGTGGGAGTTGTCTGTTTTCAGGTAGCCAAATCTGAACTGGTTGATAACATTTGAACTGAAGGTGCGCGTGTATCCGCCAGCGTAACTCGTCTGCTGCGAGACGTCGTTGGTCTGTCCCTCGGGAAGCAGCCCCGGATCACCGGGACCCGTCACGATGTACTCCGCAGTGCTGTAGCGGAAGAACAGCGCATTCTTCGATCCCAGAATTTGGTCGAAACGATAGTTCTGCTGATTGCTCGTGATGGGTGTGGCTAGTTTTACGGCATAGTTATAGGTTATTCCGCCGACTTGGAACGGTGCCTCCGCAACGGGGATGTGGGTCCTGACCTGCGTCCCAAAGTTCGAAAAGGCGGATGCCGGGATGATGTAGTTTCCGTTGCCGTCGGTTGCAAAAGGAGCATATCCAGCATTTGGATTCAATAGGGGCACCGGGCTGGGCGGCGTGCAATTCGGAGTCGCACCCGGACATACGAAGCCATCCACCGCGCTCTGAGGGATGATGGCTTCGCCGTTGGGGGTACCGATTCCCAGTTCAGCCTGGGTTGGTACGACCCTGTTTGCCAGAAAATTCTGGTGAAGTCGTAGCCCCTCGTAGTTGGCAAAGAAAAACGATCTGTTTCTTCCGTTATAGATCTTCGGAATAAAGATCGGGCCGCCCAGCGTGTAGCCGAACTGGTTCTGCCGCAGGAAAGCGTTGGGGCCGGACTGGTTGAAGGTGTGTGCATCGAATGCATCATTCCTTAGGAACTCGAATGCCGTTCCGTGGAACGCATTCCCGCCTGAGCGGAAGCTGATATTCACCTGGTTCGCGCTGCCGCCGAACTCAGCCGAATACGCGCCACTCTGCACCTTGAACTCCTGGATTGCGTCAACCGACGGGCTGATCGCCGGCGTCTGCTTATCCGTATCGTTGTTGTACATGCCATCGATCAGGAACTGGTTGGAAGCAGATCGCCCGCCGTTGATGCTGATCGCACCGCTGCCCTTGGCGGCCCCAACATAGTTTCCGCCGGCCTCGCCACCGGTCATCACCGTGCCGGAGCTAAGGAACAGCAGGCTGATGAAATTCCGGTTGTTCAGAGGCAGATCGACCACCTGTCGCGAGTTGATTGTCTGCGAGATCTCCGCCGTGTCCGTATCGAGGTTGACATTTGTGGCGATGACTTCGACTACTTCCGCGACCTGACCTGCTTTGAGCACCGCGTCCACCCTGGCATGCTGGTCGACTACCAGCTTAATCTGATCGGTTACCGAAGTCTGAAAACCCGGCGCACTCACCGTCACCTTGTACACGCCGGGGTGAAGGTATGGGACCGAATACTCGCCCGCACTTGTGGTGGTGGCCACTTGGATCACGCCGGTATCCACGTTAGTGATCTGGACCTTAGCGCTGGCCACAGTGGCCCCCGATGTGTCGGTGACCGTTCCGAGGATCGTTCCGGCGGCTCCGCCTTGGGCATAGAGCCTTCCGACAGCCAGAACGAGCAAAACAGCCCAGGCCATCAGGGTCGATCGACGCACAATGCGATGCTGTGCGACGGGGAATCTTTTCATCCTGGAAAAGTCCATACTTTGCCTCCTCGTATACGCTTGGCCGGTTACCGCCACTTCGTCCGGTTCGCGGCAGCGCGATAGATAGTCGAACCCTCCTTTCCTTGTCAACGGGCAACCCAACAAGTGAACGGCGTTCTGCATTGAGAAACGCGGTTTAGAATCCTTGGCCTACGCCAACAGCGCTATCATGGGCAGCAATTACCGGCCGGCATAGTGTTTTGGAGCTAGGCACTGGAGAGCCGTGGTAGTTCTGCAATGCGAAATGAAAATCGCAGTCCGGCACATTAGTTCTATGCATCAATGTCAGACCGGAACATTCAGGGCTAGGTGGAAGCAGCGTTCTTGTCGAATGCGGACGAGGCTGTCTGCATCAGGCGATCATTCGGGTAAAAATGATCAACAGTCGTCGGAGTCACAAGCTTGTGGTCCACAAAAACGGCGGGCGGAACCGCTCTCTTGTTTAATATATCCAAGCTTACTCTTACCAGGTCAGGGCCGTATTGTTCCGGGAAAAAAGCAACTGAACCGACGAGGCTGGTATTTGGCTCGCGTAATTCTGCACGCCCCTCGGGAGAGGCGTTCTGACCCATAGCGGCGCAAGTCTCCGCACGGCCAGCTTCTTCAAAAGCTCTTAGCGCACCGATGGCGCTAACGTCATTGATCGCACCCACCACGAGGTGCCGGGAGCGGGACTGCCGGAGATGTTTTCGAACCACCTCAAAACTTGGCCCCAGTTCTCCGTCCCCATTGAGATGGGTGATACGGCAATTCTTTGCGGTGGGTAGAGTCAGATTTATGCCAACCAGCATGCCGGTGAGACGCATTTGTGGCAAATTACCGGCACGGGGAAGTTCCAAAAGAATGATCTCGTCGAGCTCCGAGTGCCAGTGCTCTTTCACCCAACGCCCCAGATAGCGCCCACCGATTAATCCGGCTTCATAATTATTGGCTCCGTAATAAGTGGCACCGGGGTGCGGAATATCAATTGCGATCATCGGAATTCCGGCCTCACGATATTTGGCAGCGACGATGGGAGCGATCGTTTCATCGGTTTGAAACTCTATCGCCAGATCCACTTTTTCACGAACTAACAGATCGGCGTTACGCTGCGCTATTTTCGCGCTGTAGCGATTATCGAGAGAAATGAGCTCAATCCCCTCTTGCGTGGCTGCTCGTTCCAAACTGGCTGAAACTTCGCGTGAGAACTGATAATTCGTTCCCTGCGCGGCATAGCCCAACCGGCAGAGGCGCTGTTTAACCGGGCGCAGCATGGATTGGTATAAATTTGCGCCAATCTTCTCAACCATTCCGCACTTTTCAAGCGTATAGAGAAGACGAAAGCTCATCGTCTTGGGAAGACCACTGCGTTGCGAAATTTCCTTAAGCGGTAATGCCTCTCCCGAAGAACGAAATGCCGACAGAATTCTAGAGGAATGCACAATCGACTTGACGAGATAAGGATCTCTACCCCGGGCTTCGTGGCTCATAGGCGCCGCTACTATATCAGAAAAATCCCGTCAGCGCGTTCTGCAAGACGAAATCAAGCCGAATTTATAAGGAAAATATAGGCTCTAAAATGACCCACTTTCCCCTAAAGTGCAGCTTTTGGGAGGCAGTACGAGTTTCGCAATGCGAAAAGCACCCCTGTCCCTGATAAACTTCGTGACCCCGATGCACCCGTAATTGTAATCTCCCCAAGGAAAGAGCAAGGACGATGAGTTCAATGAACTCTGTTGATACAGCGAGCATATTCCGCGCTTTGGAAGCGTTCCGCATTGAACTCCCGTCATGGGGATTTGCAAATACAGGAACCCGCTTTGGCAAATTTGTACAGCCCGCCGCCGCATCTACCACGGAAGAGAAATTTAGCGACGCGGCTGAAGTACACCGCGTAACTGGCGTGTGCCCGACAATCGCCTTGCATGTGTTATGGGACTGCCCGGATGGTGTTGGTAGCGCGAAAACGATCTCGGAGCTATCCATTCGCTACGGGATTCAACCGGGTTCTATCAATCCGAATCTTTTTCAAGATCAAATCTATAAACATGGATCTTTCGGCAACCCGGATCAGTCGGTCCGCTCGCAGGCTATGCAACATACCAAGGACAGCATCGAAATCGCCCGGCGACTTCACAGTAGGGATATCTCGATGTGGTTCGCTGACGGTTCCAATTATCCCGGAACAGCAAACATTCGCCGGCGGAAAGAGTGGTTCGAAAGCTCTCTGAAGGAAATACACGCGAGCCTGTCCGAGAGTCAGAGATTGTTGGTGGAATATAAACCCTTCGAACCAGCTTTCTATCACACCGACGTTGCAGACTGGGGCATGGCTTTGCATTTGGCGCGACACGCTGGTTCGCAGGCGAGAGTTCTCGTGGATACCGGCCATCATTATCATTCGCAAAATATTGAACAGATCGTGGCCTGGCTGCTTTCGGAGCAGATGCTGGGCGGTTTTCATTTCAATGACCGCCGCTACGCTGACGATGACCTGACCTTTGGCTCCATTGAGCCTTATCAGGGTTTTCGAATCTTCCAGGAAATTTTGTTTTACGAATGGGAGTCCGGCGCTAAGGCTGACATCGCCTACATGATTGACCAGAGTCATAATCTAAAAGGAAAAATTGAAGAAACTATCCAGACGGTTATCATGGCGCAACAGTTGTTCGCAAAGGCGGCGCTGGTGGACCATCGGGCGCTCTCTTTCGCGCAGGACCATTGCGATCTGATCGTTGCCGAATCCTTATTACAGGATGCATTCAACACCGACGTTCGCCCGGTGATTCAAGACTGGCGTGATTCGAAGGGCTTGCCGCGAGATCCGCTGAAAGCCTTCTTAGAGAGCGGCTACATGGAGCGAATCACCAAGGAACGGTCCTCTCGAAATCTGAATAACGTTTCCTCATATGTCTGATTTAAGAAAGCCCTATCTCGCGTTCGACCTCGGAGCGGAGAGTGGAAGGGCGGTTTTGGCTCGCCTCAATTCTGGTGTAATCAGCACCGAAGAGGTTCATCGTTTCGCAAATGAACCAGTTAAGTGTGGAGAGTCTCTGCACTGGGACGCGCCGCGGGTATGGCTAGAGATTCATGAGGCACTTTCGCGTGTTAAAAACGTAAAGCTGGAAGGGATTGGCGTGGACGCCTGGGGAGTGGATTACGCGCTGCTTGGGGAAGGCGGCGAATTGTTGCAGAACCCTTTTCACTACCGCGACAAACGCACGGATGGAGTGATGGAGCTGTTTTTCGAGCGGATTTCAAAAGAGGAGATATATCAGGAGACCGGAATTCAGTTTCTACCGATCAATACTCTGTACCAGTTGTTTGCTGCGAAGCGGGAGACTCCTGGATTGTTAAGCGCAGCGCGCAAGCTTTTGACCATCCCCGACCTTTTTCATTACTGGCTAACTGGAAACGCAGTGTGCGAGCTGACCAACGCGAGCACGACGCAAATGGTGAACGCGAAACAGCGCGCCTGGTCGCAGAAATTGATGGACAAACTGGAGCTGTCCTCCGATTTGCCCGCAGAAATCGTAGAGCCCGGATCCATGATAGGTACGCTCTCAGAGAAGTTGGCATCGACCCGCGAGTTGCGTGGCACGCGGGTCATCGCGCCGGCTTCGCACGATACTGGGTCGGCGTTTGCGGCAGTGGCTGCCCGCGACGGGACCGCGTTCTTGAGCTCCGGAACATGGTCACTGCTCGGAACCGAACTCGATGCGCCTCTCGTTACTCCGGAGGCGTTGCAGCGGAACTTTACAAATGAAGCCGGCGTATGCGGAACTACCCGCTTTTTGAAAAATGTGATGGGACTATGGATGTTGAAACGCTGCCGGCAATCGTGGTCTTCGCAAGGGCGGGTTTATGACTATCGTGAGCTCATGGAGTTGGTCTTGCGCGAGCCCGAATTCGGGCAGATGGTTGATCCGAATGATGACTCCTTCTTGCATCCGGCGGATATGCCGGGCGCGATTGATCAATTCTGTGCCAGGACGGAGCAACCAATACCACAGAGTCCCGCAGCCTACGCGCGAACCGTGCTGGAGAGCCTGGCGTTAAAGTATCGCCAGGTTATCTGCGATTTGGAGCGCCTGATCGAAAAGCCGATTCGACAGATTCGCATCGTTGGCGGAGGATCGAAGAACCGCGTCCTGAATCAGTTCACCGCGGATGCGACCGGCCGACGAGTCCTGGCTGGTCCGGCAGAAGCCACTGCGCTCGGCAATATCGCAATGCAGATTCTCGCGACTGGGGCCGCGAGCTCTCTTGCCGAGGTTCGGGCAATGGTAGATCGCTCTTTCCCTACCGAGATTTTCGAGCCACGGGAAACCGATAAATGGGAGCGACACGTTGCACGCTTCCAGCACTACACGGAGATGGTTTATGCCTGAGATTCAGGAGATGCATCATTTGAAAGATTTGTGGGATGAACAACACGCCCGAAGCCTCAGCAACAATCAACTGGCCCTTCTGCGATATCGCTCAAACCTGCTGGGCGCGGACCTAAGAATAACCAATTTTGGTGGAGGAAATACCAGCTCGAAGTTCGAGTTGCCAGACCCCTTTTCCGGAGATCCGGTGCGCGTGCTGGCGGTAAAAGGAAGTGGCGGAGACATTGGGTCTATAACCGAGTCCGGTTTTGCCATCCTCTATCTCGACCGGCTGGAACAGCTCAAGAACCTCTATCGCGGCGAGCGGTACGAAGATGAGATTGTCCGCTATTATTCGCTTTCCGCATTCGGCGAAAACCGGGTGGCAGCATCCATTGATACGGCGCTGCATGCGATCCTGCCATTCGATCATGTGGATCACCTGCATCCCGATTGGGCCATCGCACTGGCCGCGAGCGCGAACGGCAAACAAAAGCTCGTTGAATTCAACCGGCAATTCGGCCGTAACATTGGGTGGTTGCCTTGGCAGCGGCCCGGTTTCGAGCTTGCGCTCATGCTGGAGCGAGCGGTTGCCGAGAATCCCGGAGCTGAAGGCCTCATCCTTGGTGGTCATGGCTTATTCACATGGGGCGGCAGCCAGCGCGAATGTTATTTGAACAGCGTCCGGACGATTGATGAAATGGGCGAATTTGTTCTCGACCATCAGAAAAAGAAACAGTCATTGTTCGGGGGAGTCGTTGTTTCGGCGGCTCCCGAGCGGTCCGAAATCGCAGTCAACATTTTGCCGACACTGCGCGGCATGGTTTCATCTAACCGGCGCGTCATCGCGCACTATGCTGATCACGAAGACGCTCTCGCATTCGCCAATTCAAACTGGGCGCTCGAGTTGAGCGCTCTGGGCACAAGTTGCCCTGACCACTTCCTTCGTACGCGTGTGTGCCCCATGCTCATTCCCTGGAACCCGCACCAGGATAATCTCGAATCGTTAAAGGCAACAATTCAGAAGCAGGTAGTTCGATATCGCAAGGACTACGGGAAGTATTACGACAATCACGCAGAGGCAGACTCTCCGAAGTTGCGCGACACCAATCCTTCAGTCGTGATCATTCCCGGTGTCGGCCTGTTTGGGTTTGGAAAAAATAAGAAAGAAGCCAGAATCACCACCGAGTTCTTCATCAATGCTATTCATGTCATGGCTGGGGCAAACGCTCTTGAAGATGGAGATGTACCGAATCCGTTGCCGCAGGCCAAGAACGCGGAGCAGTCAAAAGAGTTCACGCACTTCCATAACTATGTGGCATTGCCGCGATCTGAGGCGTTTCGCATTGAGTATTGGGCGCTAGAGGAAGCTAAGCTGCAGCGCATGCCTCCCGAGGTGGAGTTCAGCCGTGCGATTGTTCTCGTGATCGGCGGGGCGAGCGGAATCGGCAGAGAAGTTGCCCTGCTGCTGGCGCGAAAGGGTGCGCACGTAGTTGTCACGGATTTCGATGGCGCGGGCGCGGAAGCTGCCGCCAAAGACGCTGCTGCAGTTTCATCGGAAGAGCAGGTCGCTCACTCGCCAACTGATCTCAGCAAAGCCGAGAGTCTTGCTAACGCTGTAAGGTTCACGGTTGCTCAGTTCGGCGGAATCGACTGCATCGTTAACACCGCCGCAATATATCCGGTACCTGGCCCCGATGGAGAGTTGACTGAAGCGCAATGGGCAAACACGTTCCTGCTTAACGTGACAGGAAATTATCTATTGGCACGGCAGACAGAGTGGGTCTTTGAGGACCAGAACCTTCCCGGCTCCATGGTCCTTACAGGATCTGCAAACGCCGTCGTTCCTAAGAAAGGGAGCGAAGCCTACGATACCAGCAAAGCTGCGCTCAATCATCTTGTGCGTGAACTGGCCATCAAGCTAGGCCCGCGGGTTCGCGTAAATGGGATCGCCCCCGCAACGGTTGTTGCTGGATCAACTATGTTCCCTCGTGATCGTGTTATGCAGTCTCTCGACAAGTATAAGACCGCCTACTCGCAGGAAGAAAGCACTGACGTGCTCCGTTCCAAACTGGCCGACTTCTACGCGCAACGCACGCTCACCAAGAGACCGATTCTGCCGCAGGACTGCGCCAATGCGATCGTTTGGCTGCTGAGCGATCAAAGCGCCAAGACCACGGGCCACATTATCCCGGTGGATGGGGGGCTTTCGGAAGCGTTTTTGCGCTAACACAAATATGAAGCGGATCTGTTTTGTACTTCAGGTGAAAGTGGATCGTCTGGAAGAATACAAGCATAGACACCGAACGGTGTGGCCCGAAATGCTGGACGCGCTGCGCGAAACCGGATGGAGCAATTATTCGCTTTTCCTGCGCGACGACGGCATCCTGGTGGGCTACCTTGAGACCGAGGATTTTGAACGGGCACGCGCGGGCATGGCAGGGCGCGAAGTGAACGAGCGCTGGCAGCGTGAAATGAAAGATTTTTTCGTGCAGCCGCAAGGCCTTTTGCCCGACCGAGCGATGCAACCGCTAGAAGAAGTGTTTCACCTCGATTAGCGACTGAGGCCAAAATGCCAGCGAATCCGGCTGTAGGGGTTGTGTATCACTGGCTGGGAGGTCTCGCCTCCGGCAGCTTTTACGTGCCCTATCGCGGAGTTCGGCGCTGGGCCTGGGAGACGTACTGGCTGGCGGGCGGCTTTTTCAGTTGGATCATCGCACCCTGGATTCTGGCTGTGTTTCTCACCAGAGATCTCATCCCGGTGTTGCGACAGGCGCCTCCTTCAGCTCTGTTTTGGACATTCTTTTTCGGGCTGTTGTGGGGAGTTGGCGGTCTCACCTTCGGCTTGACGATGCGTTACCTGGGACTGTCGCTGGGGATGGCCGTCGTGCTGGGCCTGTGCGCCGCATTTGGTACGCTCATGCCCCCGATTTTTCGCGGGGAATTCGTCACACAGGTTCTCGGGACGACATCTGGACAAGTGATTCTGCTCGGAATTTTCATTTGCCTTGCCGGCATTGCAGCGGCGGGTTTCGCTGGCATCTCGAAGGAACGAGTCATGTCGCCGGAACAGCAGAGAGTAGCAATAAAAGAATTCAATCTTCGAAAAGGGATTGGCGTAGCCGTTCTTTCAGGTGTCATGAGCGCCTGCTTTGCCTACGGTCTCGCCGCGGGAGATCCGATCAAGGCGCTGACGTTGCAGCACGGCACTGCCGAACTATGGCAGGGCTTACCGGTGCTGGTTGTGGTCTTACTCGGCGGATTTCTCACGAATTTTATCTGGTGCCTGATTCTGCTTACGCGCAATCGGACGGGATATCAATACTTCACGTCGCGCATTCGAGAACTGCCCGATCAGGACGAGACAATCATCGAAACTGCGCTGGACGCGCCCAGTCGCGAAGTGGTTGAGCACTCCGGTTCTGCGCACGCGCAGGCCGCCGTGCTGACTGAAGCGCCTGCGGAAGTTCACGCACCCATGCTCCGCAATTATCTCTTGTGCGCACTCGCTGGTACGACGTGGTACTTCCAATTTTTCTTCTACACCATGGGCGAAAGTCAAATGGGCCGGTATAAGTTTTCCAGTTGGACGCTACACATGGCCAGCATCATCATTTTCAGTAGCCTGTGGGGTATCGGCTTTAAAGAATGGAAAGGTGCGGGCCCTCGGGCCGTGCGACTTCTAACCCTTGCCCTATTTCTGCTGGTGGTCTCGACTGTGGTCATCGGCTACGGCAACTATCTAGGTCTAAGTCACAGCTCTCAGTAGCGGTGGACGGCCATCTGAAAATCGAGTACACAGGAAATCATTCATGGGACAAGTGAAAGCCTTTTCAGGAACCGCCTTCGTATTCGTTATATTCTGCGCAATTTACTCCTTCACGCAAACCCAGCCCTTGTTTTCTCCGGACAAAATGGACAGCGTGCTTTACGGGGTCGCGTACTACCCGGAATACATGCCTTCAGACCGCCTTGATAAAGATGTTGGGCTGATGCAGAAGGCTGGAATCACGATCGTGCGGGTGGGCGAATCGACATGGAGCAGTTGGGAGCCGCGCGACGGCGATTTTCAGTTTGCATGGATGCAGCGAGTCCTTGATCGATTGCATCAAGCAGGAATTAAAGTCATTCTCGGCACGCCGACTTACTCGATTCCGCCCTGGCTGTATAAAGAGCATCCGGAAATTCTCGTAACTCACGCGGGCACGGCACCAACTCTTGGCAATCCCTACGATCCAAGCTATCCGCCCGCGCTCACGCCGGGATATTACGGGATACGGCAGAACTATGACTTCTTGAATCCCTATTTTCGGCAGCATGCAGAACGCGTGATCCGTGCGATTCTGAGTCACTTCAAGGATCATCCGGCGGTGATCGGATATCAAATCGACAATGAGACGTTCCCAAACGGAATTCCTACCCAGTACATGAATGCTGCTTTTCTCGAACGACTGAAGGAGAAGTACAAGACACCGGAGACCGTCAACAAGATCTGGGGGCTGGTGTATTGGGGACAGCTAATAGATAAGTGGGAAGACTTACCGCCGCGCGATGGCATCTTGAACCCAGGTTACAAGCTGGAGTGGGAGAACTTTCAACACGATGTAATAACTGAGTATCTGGCATGGCAGGCGAAGATAGTAAATGAATACAAACGTCCCGATCAGTTCATCACTCAGGATTTCAGCGGTGGTGTCCATACGAACATAGATGAATGGGCGATTGCCCGCTCACTCGATGTTGTCGCCACGAATGCATATTTTGAAACGCAAGAGCGGCTGAATGGCCAGTCAATCTGGCTTACCGATGATCTGGCGCGTTCGCTGAAGAACACGAACTTCTTGGTCACTGAGACCAACGCTCAAAGTATCGGGTGGGATTCGCGAACGCAATACCCCCAGTACCCTGGACAGTTGCGGCTGATGGTTTACACACATCTGGCCGCCGGCGCCAACATGGTTGAGTATTGGCACTGGCATTCGCTTCACTATGGCCAGGAAACATATTGGAGAGGTGTGCTTTCCCATGATCTGGAGCCCAACCGGACGTATGCGGAAGTATCACATGTAGCGAGTGAGCTAAAACGGATTGGGTCGGAGTTAGTTGATCTGAAGAAAGACGATAAAGTAGCAATCCTGGTAAGCACAGACTCAGCCAGTGCGCTGAGCTATATGCCAGTCAGTGACAAAGTAAATTATCTGACCGTGCTCCGGCAGATGTACGGGGCGCTCTACGACCTGAATATAGAACCTGACTTCGTGCAGGCCGGAGATCCTGATCTTTCGCGCTACAAAGTGCTGCTGGTGCCGCCGTTATACAGCGCGCCCGATTCGGTTCTGCATCATGTGTCAGATTATGTAAGAAATGGCGGACAAGTCGTGATGTCATTCAAGAGTGGCTTCACGGATGAACACTCGGCGGTCCGCGATGTTATGGCGCCCGGGCCGCTGCGGGAGGCTTGCGGGTTTCATTACCAAGAGTTCACTAACCTGCCGCAGCCAGAGCGTCTTATTCCCGATCCGTACAGAGTCGGAGAGCAAAATACCGGGTCGATATGGGAGGAGTTCATTGTGCCGGACACGGCTCAAGTGGTCGCTTCCTTCGATGATCCTTACTGGCATTTTCCGGCGATCACTCGCAACAAGTACGGAACTGGCATGCTCACATACGAAGGAACCTATCTAAGTGACCGGCTGCAACGCGAGGTCATTCGAGAAGTAATACAACGCGCAGGCCTGACAAATTCCGATGAAAACCTGCCTGAGCAGGTTAGAGTGCGCCACGGGCGCAATCGACAGGGCAAGCTGCTGCATTATTACTTCAATTATTCAGGACATGAGCAATCTGTGACTTATGCGTATGGGAATGGCTCAGATCTCTTGACCGGAACGGCTGCCGGCAGCGGACAAACTCTCAGGTTGAAGCCGTGGGATTTGGCGATCATCGGGGAACAGTGATTGGCTTCGTATGTATCGATTCGACTCGGCAAGAAGAGAACTCCTCAAACTCAGCGGTACATCATTAAGGTGAGAGTATGCGAGCGGGTGAATCCGGTCGCACAAATGAACGGGGATCCCCGGCATTCACCAGCTCAGTTGAAGTAACGAGACAGACTGCGTCGGCAACGTCAGATGGAGATTCGCTCCTCCGTCCTGCACCGTGATCCATTGCGGAGAATCAAGCTGCTGGAGCTCTCCCGCCGCCTCAAGTGCTGCATATTGTTCCAGCGATGGTTGATCGGGTGATCCCATTTTTTTCCACGCAGTCCAGGAATTACTGTGGGTCTCGTCGATTCGGTAGTGCCGCAACAAGACACGATTAACACCGCTGGGGAAACCTCTGATGTCGACCTGCACTCTCGCCTCCGGCGAAGCCACGTCGTCGTCACTATAGTTCCAAGCCATCATTGATATTTCGCGGTCGGCGCGAACCGCGAACGCGTCAACGTCGGGATTACCGCCCACGCCAGCGGCGAGCATTGTTTGCAGCGACACCCGGCTGGTGCTTTCCACCTTCACGCGATCGCCGCGCATCAATCCCACCATGCGGAAAATGTTCAGTACAGGCTTGTCGATACCGTTCGTTGCCAATGTGCGCAAGCCATCGAAGTAAGGCTTGTCCTCGAACTCGAAAGCCCAAGTCAGCATGCCGGCGATGTTGGTCTGCGCGCGATCTGCGAGCTCGAAAATGTTCTTCATCATTACCGCCGTGTACACCGGATAGAGGGTTCCATTGCGATACGCGTTCTGCGGGTACACACGAGCCGAGCAGGCTGCGCAGCCTTCTGGATCTGACTCGCTCAGCACAATCGGGAGATTCCGAAACTTCGCAAACGAATGCACGATCTGGAATCCTGCGTCCACGTCTTTTGCGTTTTGCGCAATGCCCATGCGCACGTGGCCGTCGACAACTGAAACCCGGCCCTTCGCGTGATAAGTAATGAAGTCAAGCGGGGCGCCCAAGCCGCCGGAGACGAAGTTCGTGCCGTGATCACAGTGCTCCAAAAACTGGCGCAGAAATGCCGCAGCTTTTGGGTTCGAAGGACCGGTCGATGCTGGGCCGCCGATTTTAGCCGATGGGAGGGCGCGTTTCGCCGCGGCAGCGGTGAAATCGTAAAGCTTGTCGTACTCTTCCGGTGTGCCGTGCCAATATGAGATATCAGGTTCGTTCCAAAGCTCCCAATACCAGGACGCGACTTGCTCTTGGCCGTACTTCTCCACACTATGCCGGACCCACTGATAGATCAGCGCCTCCCATCGATCGTAATCGCGCGGTGGATAAGACCAGCCGATGGAGTAATCTTTGTTCGCCGCGCCCGGAATCCAGGTCGGATGATACGGGTCCGGCTTGGATGAAAGCGCTTGCGGCATGAAGCCAATTTCAACAAAAGGCTTCGCGCCCGCCTGCAGGTAAGTATCAAAAATATGGTCGACGATCTTCCAGTCGTAGACTGGCTTACCCGCGGCATCTTCGGTATAAGCGTTGGTAGATCCCCACTTTAGCCCAGGAGTGCCATCTCCGGTTGCCAGTAGGAAATGAGTGCGAATATAAACGGGCGCGCTACTCAGCGCTGCCAATTCGCTAACAAGTTTTTTGCCGTTTGCAGTGTAGGTGTAGTTCGGCTCGTCGTATCCGAAGTACCCGTGTATCGGCTTGAAGGAACCGATGGCCCGTGACGCGTCGACCCGAATGGATATAGCTTCCTGTCCTACGGCGGAGATGGCAACCAAGATCGCAAAGAGGATGAGTTTCATATATGCCGAAGTAGAGATCTAATGAAAACTATCCGGTGTTAGTCATTTGACCTCAAACTTGTATACCCCGATCCGGTTTGCATGATATACGGGTCGTCAACAAATCACAGCCGGGCTCAATTTTTGTTCGTCAAAATGGACGCAACGGTTGCATCGAGTCTAGCCCACTCAAAAACCGTGTACCGCTTTATCTATATAACTCGTAAGCCATTGAATAACAAAGCCCTTCGACCGCGTTCCAAGTGAAGGCTTTCCAGTCAACTGCCTTCGTTTTGCAGAAAACGATGAAGACGGGCAAGGAACCCGTCAAGGTTTCCCTTCGGCTCGCTTTGCTCGACCTGTGACTGGACCCTTGCCTGTCAGCTAGAAACTCCCCGCTAGAAGACGAAGGCACACAATCGAAGCCAAACGCCAAAAACTTGGTGACTATTCATTTGACTACGCGGCGTCCTGTCATCAGTTGGTTGCAAGCAGGTTTTTGGGAGGTGTATCACTTCTTTATGGAATTGGGTTTCAGAGTGTGCTAGGCGGAAATCGGGGTGAATAAATATCCAATCGCAACGGCTAAACGACTACTTGACCTTGATGGTACGGTTGTAGTGAAGAAAAGAACGCTTTACGTATCGAAGGAAGATGCTCTCAATTGCGTTGCCGGTTTTGCCCTGCATAATGATTATTCCGAACGTACCTTTCAAAAAGATCGGGGGCAACAACGGGTCAAGGGAAAAAGCGCCGACGCGTTCGCTCCTTTAGGACATTCCTTGCCACTCTCGATGAGATTCCGGATTTCGGCAATCGCAACATGTGGCTCAAGGTGAATGGAGAGCTTCGACAAAACACTTCAACCGCAAATATGATCTTTGACGTTGCCAGCTTGGTTTCTTATGTCAGCGAATTCACGACCCCACTTCCTGGTAATGTTATCAGCGCCGGAACTCCAGCGGGCGCGGGCACGGGCATGAATCCCCCACAGTATTTGAAGGTAGGTGATGTCCTAGAACTAGGTATTGACGGCTTGGGAGAATCTCGGCAACAGGCAGTACAAATAGCAACGCGACTTGACGGTCACAATGGAAAATGAGGTTCTTAGAATCGATTCCAGAGATAATGTTCTGGTCGCACTCTGCGATCTGAAACAGAGCGAGCAGATACAGTTCGAAGGGGAAATTTACGATTTGGTTTCAAACGTTCCTGCTAAGCACAAGTTCGCGACGGAAAATCTTCCAGTGGGTGCCGATGTAATTATGTATGGCGTTCTGGTCGGAAAGGCCACAAGGCCGATCCGGCGCGGAGAATGGCTGAACACGGGGAATATCCACCACGAGGCTGCTTCATTTCACGAGAAATCGGAAGAATATCGCTGGACGCCTCCAGACACTTCGCGCTGGACTGAGAGAACTTTCCTTGGATATCAACGACCGGATGGCCAGGTAGGCACGCGAAACTACTGGCTTGTCGCACCGCTAGTGTTTTGCGAAAACAAGAACATTAGTGTGCTGAAGCAGGCTTTCGAAGAAGAGTTGGGTTTTGCGCCGTCTCAGATATACCGCAGGCAAGTCGCCGATTTAGCAAAGCAGTATCGGGCAGGCAAAAAGGAACAATTCGAGACTCGGCAGATATCAGAAGACAACCCTGTTCCTAAACCGACTCGAGTTTTCGAGAACATCGACGGTATCAAGTTCCTGCTTCACCAGGGAGGTTGCGGAGGAACACGTGAAGACTCCACCAACCTTTGCGGACTTATTGCTGGTTACATTCACCATCCAAATGTCGCCGGTGCCACCGTTCTCAGCCTGGGCTGTCAGAATGCGCAGGTTGGAATTCTTCGGCAACAGATTTTCCAACGTGACCCGAATTTCAATAAGCCATTGCTCATCTTTGAGCAGCAGCAGAGCGGTTCGGAATTTGCGATGCTCACGGAAGCGATACGACAGACATTTCTCGTGCTGATCGAAGCGAACAAGTCCAAGCGCACACCCGCGGCGCTATCCCATTTGTGCGTAGGGCTCAAGTGCGGTGGATCGGACGGGTTCTCCGGCCTCTCAGCCAATCCGGCCATTGGGTATACCAGCGATCTACTGGCGGGCTTGGGAGGCAGAACAATCCTCGCAGAATTTCCGGAGCTATGCGGGGTTGAACAGAATTTCATTGATCGCAGCGTCCGCAAGGAAGTTGCTGACCGATTCATTGAGTTGATGCGAAACTATGAAGCTCGTGCCAAGTCGGTGGGCGCCGGTTTTGAAATGAATCCTTCTCCCGGAAATATGCGGGACGGATTGTTAACTGACGCGATGAAGTCCGCCGGGGCCGCGAAAAAAGGCGGCACATCACCGGTCACCGCTGTACTTGATTACCCTGAATACTCCAGCGAGCGGGGACTGAATCTTCTATGCACTCCAGGTAACGATGTGGAATGCGTTACCGGACAAGTAGGCGCTGGGGCAAATGTAGTTCTCTTCACGACCGGCCTCGGTACACCGACGGGAAATCCCGTCGCTCCCGTCGTGAAACTTTCCACCAATTCACGTCTGGCTCAACGTATGCACGACATTATTGATATCGACACCGGGGCGATTCTCTCCGGCGAGAAGACGATTGAGCAAATGGGTGAAGACGTCCTGGAGTTAGTCATAAAAGTTGCCAGCGGTGAGGTTCAGACCAAAGCCGAGCAAAAAGCGCAGGAAGACTTTATTCCGTGGAAAAGAGGAGTCTCGCTCTGACAAGTCCCGGCGGCAACAATGATTTTCGGCTCGACGGCAAAGTCGCGGTTGTAACCGGTGGCGGCAGCGGCATTGGGCGGGCGATCGCGCTGAAATTCGCGGCCAACGGAGCAACCCTGCGAATTTTGGAACTCATGATGCCCTTCAGCTTCGACTTGGACCCGTTTGACAGGTCATGGATAGACCCCAGCCAACGTTCTTTCGCAACCGCCTGAACGTCTCGAAGGCGATGTTCGCCCCAGCGTGGGACAATCCTCGTTCCTAGATAAATTTCATACGTCTGTATTGGTAGACCTTCCGCTCGGACCGCTTCTCCAGATCCAATTCGATCATTTGGTAATGCTTCGCCAACTGTTCAAAGGTCCCCGGCGAACTTGCTGGGCGGCAGGTGTCGTCAACGACCGCTGCATTGCACTTCAACTGTGCAGCCATGCGATCCGGTTGAGACTCTCAGTATTTCTGGTACGTGCTCGCTCCAAAGGGTTTGGGTGCCGAGTTAGACGGTGGGGTGGCCACGCATGGGACAGACTCCGGTCGCTCGAAGAAGCCGAGGCGTTCGCCTACCTGCCTACGATACTCACAATTGAACGATCCGGTCCACTCCATGCGGAAGCACCTTGGTGCTTCAGCTGATGCGCGGCGTCATCCCATGTGAGCTTGGTGACGGAGCCGCCGTTCTTCTCATACCCATACGTCTTGCCGTCGTCCTGAAAGAGAGTGAACTTCCCATCGGCTCCTGGATATACACGCACCGACTCGATCGTCTGGGGCTGCTGGGCGCTCTGAACCTCCGACCCAAGCGGCACAATGCTTCCCGCTCTTACAAACAGCGGCAGTACATCTATCGGAGCATCAGCCATAATCGTCTGCCCGCCGTGCACCCGTTTGTTGGTCCAGTAGTTGTACCAGTCGCAACCGGCCGGCAAATACACGGTCCGGTGGGTCACGCCCTGTTCGGTCACGGGAGCCACCAGGAAAGCCGGCCCATACATGAATTCATCCGGAATATCCGCGGCTTTCGGATCCCCCGGAAAATCCATGAAGAGCGCCCGCATGTATGGCGCCCCTGTCTGGTAGCTGCCATATGCAACCGAGTATGTGTATGGCAGAAGCTGGTAGCGCAGCTTCAGATACTTCGCCAGAATTGGCTCCGCCTGCTTGCCATACGCCCATACTTCGTTGTGATTTCTTTCCCCGTGCGCACGCATCACTGGGTGAAACGCGCCCCATTCGAACCACCGTACAAACAACTCGGGATAATCTTCGTAGTTTCCAATCGTGCCAAGAACGTCCGAGCCATCAATCAGCGGCTTATGTTCCGCGTGATAGTCCGGCGGAATGGACGGCGAGAAAAACCCTGCAATATCTGTGTCCCAGTACGGCATCCCGCTAGCTGTGAAGTTCAGCCCCGCCGGAATCGAACGCTTCAACATGTCCCACGTTGAAACAATGTCGCTCGACCAAAACACTGTGCCATTGCGCTGTGCCCCCAGGTAGGCCGCCCGCGCCAGAATCATCACTCTCCGGCTATCCCCGAAATCCCGGCGGAAACCTTCATAGACCGATGCCGTATGAAACAGCGGATATACGTTGTAAAAGCGCGTTCCCGAACCGATCGAGAATACGTCCTTCGCCGGGTCAATATCTGGCTCCGTTTCATCCAACCACAGGTAATCAAACTCATATGGTTTAACGTATCGGTCGCGAATCTTCTCCCACCACCACTCCGCTGCCTCCGGGTTTGTGGTATCGAGATTCGGCCCGATTACATCCTTGAAGCGGCCTGCGTCCGGCTTGCCGTCGGGCGTATGTATCAGCCACCCTTTGCTCAGCAGCATGTCATAGAACTGAGTTCCTGGCGCAAAGTGTGGCCACACACTCAACAGCGTGGTCACATCCATCGCATGCAGTTGGCGAATCATTCCCGCGGGATCGGGCCAGCGCTTCGGGTCCAGGTCCAATTCGCCCTGCCTCGTCATGTTCAAAAAGTCAACCACCACTACATCCAGCGGGATCCTCCTCTCGCGATATCCGTTCGCCACCTCCAAAATCTGTTCTTGCGTTGGGTAGATTGCCTTGCTCTGGATGTATCCGTAAGTCGCTTTCGGCAGCATGTGTGTAACGCCTGTCAGCAGGCGATAGCCCTGGTAAATTTCATCACTGGTATCGCCCGCGATCACGAAGTACGACACGCGGTCTCCCACTTCCGACGACCAAACGTTCCGACCGTTGAACCCCAGATCCACGGTAGTTTTCGACGGATTGTCCCATATGAGCCCGTAGCTACGACTCGATACCATGAACGGCACACAGACGTCCTCACCGCCAATTGCGGAGTAATCATGCCAGCATCGGATCTGGTGATCACGGAGATCCATCCAGCCCTTCTGCTGCTGTCCTAATCCGTAATAATGCTCGTCTGTCGGCGAGTCGAACATGGCCGCAACCCGGTAGGCTTTCGGACCGGGATCCACTTGCGCTGCTTCTGCGCTTTCCGGTGTCATGCTCCAAGTGCGCATGTGCAACAGCGTCTTGCCTTCCACAGTTGTAACCAGGAGGGCATCATTGTGCGGACGACGATTGTTTCCACCTCCAAAGTACAATTCGCGCAGCTGACTGTTGGTAGCATCCAAAGGCATCGGCTGTGGCAGTTTGTCCTTCGGCGGGTCCCCTGGCGCGAGACGCACCACCATCCGCGTCGATCGGAACACATCGTTTCCTTGTGCATCCTGCTCATGTGTCCATCCTGTTGCGGACGGCGTTGCCACAATTCCGTATCCCGGAGATCCTTTCGCCGCAGCTTCGTCAGTGCTCATAGTCACACGCAAAACATTGGGGGCATAGGGCACGAGCGAAATCACACGCCCATCGCGCTTGAGGACGAGCGGACCATCTTGGGCCATTGCCGCTACGCCCAGCAACACCGCGAACAGCCACATATCCAACCCGCGCATTACAGATTTCTGCACGAATTGCCTGCGCATCCATAGTCCCCGAGCAACACGCCCTAGCACATCAATCAGACACGAGATATCCATTCTCCTCTTTCCTCCCAGACCTCAGGACTCTCACCTCAATGCGCTTGAGTAGTCGGTGGTTCAACTATCCATTGCGTCCCGTTCTTGAGGACTGTTTCACACTATTTCGTTCAATGGATCGGCCCAAAGTGCACATCTTCCGGAACCGAGGGCTCGTCCAGGAACTGCAGCGTTGTCACGGGACCAAGATTCGCAGGGGGAACCCAAGATGCAAGTGCCCAGACAACCTGCTTCGATGACGTCAATTCCAGCGCCTGCAGAGTGCCGGTGCGTTCTTCCGGTTTTGTGTTCCACTCGTTCACCCAGTTGCTGACGACGGTATTGCCGTTCGGCAATCGCCAAGCCTGCTGCAGGATCGAGAATTTGTAGTCGGAAACATCGGACGGAGCGAATGTCCACACCGCATCTCCGCGGCGAGTTATTTCCCGTACGCCAATCCGGTCGGTAATCAACAGATTCCCATTCGAAAGCGGGGTAACGCCCCAGGGCGCCGTGGCTGGAAACGACCACAGCTCGTTGCCGTCGAAGTCATACTCCACTACCTTGTTCAACTGCGTGTTTGCGACGACCATGGTTCCATCTGGGGTCAGCCGGACGTGACGGAACTGCCCGTGTACGCTGACAGGATGTCCGGTTGGAAGAACAAACTCGCGCTCCCTTACGCCGGTGACGATGTTCACGACGCGTACGACGGCGGGATCGCCGTTGACTATGAAGAGCACATGGTCGTTTCCGATCGGTGTCGCCGTGTGAATCTCGTGGCCTGCCGGCGCGTCATAGTTCCAGACGACTTTCTTGTCCGGAGTCATGACGCCGACGCCGAATTGATGTGCGAACAGGATGTTGCCGTTCGAAAGCATGACGGCGTCGCTGATTTCGCCTTTCCCTGCAGGGTCGTCGTAGGTCCACACAATCTCGCCGTGACGCACGATGAACATGCGGCGGTCGTGCGACTCGCCTGTGCACATAAAGTCGTGCTGAGACAACCCCTTGCCAGGATCGTGAACAGGAACACCAGGCGGGGAGTTGTTAGCCGTTTGTGCAATCGCGTTGCAAGCCATGATGCACGACACAAAAAGTAAAGCCGATCGAGTCATTTTGCAATCTCCAGTATTAAATTTTTCCTATTTCGCGGGCAGATAAACAGTTCCCGCAGGCGGATGCGGAGCCAATGCTTCTTCTTGAAGATAGTCGTCGGCATTCTCGCGGATCATGATTCTAGGTTGAGACGAGGCCGTCAGGTGAAGTGTGCCTCACCATGAATACTCTGCGCAAAGGCCAGGCAGCGCGGACTCCGCATCCCTGGCCTTTGCCGTAGAGGCACACTCAGAAACTGGCGCGCAGGTGGATTTGGATGTATCGCGCAGACAATTGACCTGTTGCCTGCCCAAAGTTGCCCGACGTCATGTTATTTGACATGTTGATCAAATTAACCCGGTTGAACAGATTAATGAACTCGCCCCTTACCTCGAAGTTCATCTTCTCTCCAGAGAACCATGGAGCAGAGAAGGACTTTGCGATCTCGAAGTTCATATTGTTATACCCGGGATTGTCGTAGGTGTTTCTGCCGAGACTGCCCTGCGCTCCCAGGGCCGGCGCTGGAAACTTGGAGCCCGGCTTTGAGCTCGGCGGGCCGAAGATTCCGGTGAGAAAGTCCTTCTTGCTCTGACCCGACAGGTGCGGGCCGAAAGACGGTACATTTGGTACGTCCACATTGCTTCCGTCAGCGTTATAGTCTCCTCCGGCATCGCCAATAATTGTGCTGCCGTTAGGGCAGCCACCGCCAACTGGAGTCGCATTGCCGCTGCAAATCGGAGAAAACGAAGAATTGTTCACCACTGTGAAGGGCAAGCCCGTATGCAGAACGAAGACACCACTGAATTGCCAGCCACCGAGGATGTTTCTGGCCAGAGCGCTGTCGTATCTGTTCGGAACCACCCAGGTACCAATAGCCGAGAACTGTTGACGGATGTCGTAGTCCGAGCGCCCACGCTGCCCCCTGAAGTTGAAATTCTGAAAAATAGGGCCATCTTGCGTGGTTGGCACGATTGATCCTTGATCAATGGAAGAAGAAGTGCTGGTTGGTTCATCCAGCGCTTTGCCATAGGTATAGATACCGCGTATCCCCAGCCCGCGTAAGAAGGTACGCGATAAAGTGACCGAGCCAAAATTGCCGATCGAATTACCGTCTGAAGTGGCGTAGTTTATGCTGCCAAAGTTTGGATTGAGACGGTGCAGCGAGCCGTTATTGACGATAAGGTCGCCAGAGAAGCGGTTGAGATCCTGGTTGTAAACCGGCAAGTGATGGGCGTCGGAGGCGGAATAGTTCACCTCGAGCACTAGACCGTGGGGCAATTGCTGCTGTACGCTCAACGTCCAATCGTAGACCTGCCCCATTTTGTAGTTGGGATCATATCCTCCAATATTCGCCCTCTGCAGAACCCCGCCCACGACGACTCCGCCATTTGCGTTGACAGTGACGTTGCTCGTGTCCACGACGGGGCAGACCACGTTGAAGCCTTGTGGGGGGCTGCAAAGCTGGAACACGGGGTTACCGCCCGAACGCACATCCACAGAAGGAGTGAAGGTGTTGGGCGGGTTGCCCGCCAGGATGTCGGTCATATGGAGGTAGGGTGGCTGATCCGAGAACATGCCAATTCCCCCTCGAAGGGCTGTTTTGCCCGTTCCGAAGACATCCCAGGCGAATCCAACACGAGGGGTAAAAGCCCAAAGATTGTGGTTCAAGACATGGTCGTTTGGGGTGAGCCCGACGCTGCCTGCTGCAACCTGACCAGTAATCGTTGAACCTTGCCCCAGCGTGAAGTTGGTTTGGGTAGGGCTAAGGATGGAAAACATGTTGATCATTTCGTCAAACCGCAGACCGGCATTGATGGTCACCCTCGGCGCGACCTTCCAATCGTCCTGGACGAAGAATCCCATGTACTGTTCGCGGTATCGGCGACTGTAGGGCGCCTGCTGGTGGGTCAGGATATTGACCGGTGTAGCACTTTCGTTCAGAGGCTTATCCTGCACAAGGTCGAGCAAACTGTTGAAGTTAAAGGTCGGACGATCGCGGGCGCCGGTTTGCGCGTCGACCTCGCGAATATTGAAAAAGTCGGCGCCGAACTTCAGCGTGTGTCTGCTGATGGTAGCTGTCATTACATCGTGCCAGCCGACTGTCGTTTGGACGAAGTTCCCTGGGCCCCATCCTCCAAACCCTGCCAGCCCACCGTTTACGTTAACATACGGTATGGCGAGCGCCGGGGTAGGCTCGTTCGCGCCCACGATACGGGCTTCATCGATGCCTGCTTGATTTAGCAGGTGTGAATTGAATGTGTGTGTCCAATTCGTATTAACAAAAGTGGAAAGATCTTGGGTGGGAAGACCCAGCGCTGGCCGGTTGCTGGCGCCTCCTATGTTCAGAGTCAGCCGCTGAAAATCCCCGTAGATGCGATCATTTTTGCCAAGATAAGCGTCAACACGGCCACTGTACTGGTATCCGTTCCTTGGCGTGGTGATACTGTAATTTCCTGTTCCAACTATATTCAACGTTGGACTGATGCCTGCAGGCGGAGCGAAGAAGCCTGGAGTGGCAGCTTCATACTGCGCAACAGTCTCGAGGTTTGCGGTTGGGGCAACGATGGGCGGAGCCATGGTCAGAGCCGCGGTGCCCACGCCGTTCGGGAAAGCCGACTTTGCATAAGCCAGGAAATCCGGAGTCTCAAAAATGCCCGAACCGCTGCTGACGGTGCTGGAGCGCAGTACATCGGCAGCGACAAAGAAGAACAGCTTATTCTTGATGATCGGTCCCCCGAATGTTCCGCCTACTTCGTTTCGCTTAAACGTCGGAAGAGACTTTTGGAACTCGGTGCGCGCGGTGAGCGTGTTGTTCGTGAAGTAGTAGTTCACCGTACCGTGGAAGTCGTTTGATCCTGAACGCGTGTAGATGTCAACTACCGCACCGGCATCTCTGCCTTTTTGGGCGTCAAAATCGTTGGTCTTAATGTCCATCGATTGGATTGTGTCAGGAATCGGCGTAATCGTGGAGCCACCGCCTCGGGACGGCTCATTAACCCAGGCATCATCGACCATGTATCCGTTCTGCTCCTGGCGCAGACCAGCGGCATTGATGTTGATGGTAAACGCATTGGTATAGTTGTCGACCGAGTTAGACGTAACCGCGGCTCCTGTCATACCGGGGGTAAATGTGGCGAGAGCGTAGGCATTCTGGCCCATCAACGGTGCCGCCTGGACCATAGTTTCGGAAATGACGGCTCCGGTTTTCGGAGTTACCAGATCCACTGTTGTTTCCGAGGCTGAAACCTCCACTTTCGTTTCCACCGCTCCAACCTCCAAGACCGGAGCGATGGTGCGAATTGCACCTGCCGGAAGGACAAGATCATTCACCCGCGAGGATTTGAAGCCGCTCGCCTGAATTTCTACGTTGTAGGTGGATGCGCCGATGTTGTCGACACGGAAGTATCCGGTCTGATCGGTGGTAGAGGTTTTTGCCACTCCGAGCCGAGTATCCGTTAAGGTAACGGTGGCTCCTGAAATTGCGGCTCCCGTTGAATCATGAACCGTGCCCTCAACCCCGCTGGAAAACTGAGCGAACACGCAAACGTCTGCCATGCACAACAGAAACATCGCGAGGATTGAGATTCCTATCCATCGCTTCTTGTCTGTCATACCTCACCATCCTTTGAAAATTCAGGTAGTTTCGAATCGAAGGGGCTCAACAATTCGCTGTGCGAAAAACACTCTGATTTCCCTAGTAGGCAACAGCCCCTAGTACATTGGGAGTGCGCAAAATCTATACCTCGGAGGCTTTGGTTGGAAGTAATGAACAGTGTCTATCGGTAAAAGAGTTTGTTGTCAGGGGCTTATCATCGTCCACTGACTCAGCGGCGTAGAGCACCCAAGCAGCTTTGGCTGCATTCGTGAATATGTGCTGCTGGTTTTCCCTGGTTGCGTGGATTTTCCGGCTTGACAACCCCTCCACTTTACACCGATTATGACCCGACTCTCAGAGAGCGTTTTTTCGTTGCCGTCCTGAGACCATCCCGGCAATTCACTGAAATGGCGTCTAGTACTGTAGTCTCAATCGCCCACGACAAATGTGAACTGGTGCTCCAAGAGCTGGATCGCATCTCGGAGAGCCGTTTTTTTCGCAATGCCGCCCGCTCTAAACAATTCCTCCGATACGTAGTCGAACACTCATTGCAGAGTTCCGAGCCGCTGAAAGAACGTACGATTGGTGTAGAACTGTTCCATCGGAGAAGCGACTATGCCACAGGCGACGATCCTGTCGTTCGCGTTCAAGCAGGAGAAGTTCGGCGGAGGCTGGACCAGTATTATCAGGCACTTGAAATTGCACCAGAGATCCGAATTGAGATCCCCGTCGGCTCCTATTCTGCTTCGTTCTCAGAGGTCGCCGCTGAACCCATACTAGGTCCCATCGCGCTGGAGTCTGCTTCCACAGATTCCCCTGTTATTGCCACGCGGGCGAAGGATTCATTGAAATACTGGCTTATTGCCTTGGCGTGTCTGGTTTTGCTGGTGGTTGTTGCGATCGCACTGAGTCTCCGGGGCGCCCGCTCTGTTCACCAGAGGACAGCAATTGACGAGTTTTGGGAACCGGTCTTTGCGACTCCCCAACCAGTGCTCGTCTGTCTATCCATGCCTGCGGTGTACAGACCGTCGCATGCTCTGTACGACCGGTACGCGCAGAAGCACCCTGGAACCTTTCAGACCCATACTGAAAGGCTCGCCGCATTACCCCTGAATCCGGATGACAAGATCTCATGGGGAGAGATGTTAAGAACTCCCGATTATGGAGTCGCTAGAGGAGATGCGTACGCCGCCGTTACACTCTCGGCTCTGTTAGGGAAGATGGGTAAGCCAGACCAGGTTCGAATTGGCTCCGACTATTCGTTCGGTGACCTGAAGAACTCTCCGGCAGTTGTTGTAGGCGCCTTCAACAATCGCTGGACCCTTCAAACTACGTCGAACCTGCACTTTTCCTTTGTCGAAGAAGGCCGTAAAATTCGTGAACAGGGCGCCAATGGCCGGGTCTGGGTACAACATTATGGCAAAAATCAGGAACCGGTCGACGATAGTGCAATAGTCGCCCGGTTGCTGGACTCGAGCACGGGGCAGTTCACGATCATCGTGGCCGGAATCGGTACGGAAGGCACCCAGACGGCAGGCGAATTTGTTACACGTCCAGAGTTGTTGGACGCAGGAGTGCGCAAGCTTCCTCCCGATTGGCAGAAGAAGAACGTTGAAATTGTTCTGGAAACAACCGTGACAGATTATGTTCCGGGACCTCCTCGCGTCGTGGCCGTGCATGTTTGGTAGGAAGCAATGAGAATTGAGCTTTTGCCATACTTTACGGTTTCTAACAGTAAGAAACTGCTCTTTTTGTCTTACCCGCGCGCTATATTTGTGTAACTATCGCCGGGTGATAACCGGCTAATCACTGATGCGCCCTGGTAAACGTCAATTCCTCTCCTTCTCGCTCGCAGCGCTAGCCGGATATCTGACACCCCGATGCTTTCCGCAGGGGATGGGCAGTCGTACGGCAACCGCGCAAAAGAAACCCCCAGCGTCGGGCCGACCATTCGACGCCTATTTCACTGACATCGCCGCTTCAGCGGGTTTGACCAAGACCATGGTCTACGGGGGCGTAGATCGCAAGGAATACATCATCGAAGCGAATGGCTGCGGGTGCGCGTTTCTGGATTACGACAACGACGGGTGGGTTGACATTTTTCTGCTCAGCGGAACCCTCCTGGAAGGATCTCCTCCGGGGGCGTCGAATCGCCTCTACAAGAACAATCGAGATGGCACGTTCACGGACGTAACGGCACAAGCAGGTCTCGAAACAGTTGGCTGGGCGAATGGTGTCTGTATCGGCGATTACAACAATGACGGATACGAGGATATCTTCTGCACCTATTGGGGACAAAATCGTCTGTATCGCAATTTGGGGAACGGCACGTTCAAGGATGTAACGAAGGAAGCAAAACTGGAAAGCCCCGAAACCAGATGGGGAGCAGGCTGTTCCTTCCTTGACTACAACCGCGACGGTCACCTCGACCTTTTCGTTTCGAATTACTTAAAATTCGACTTCGAGCATGTCCCAAGACCCGGCGCTACAGTCAACTGCACCTGGAAGGGAATTCCGGTCAACTGCGGCCCCCGCGGCATGCCCTTTGGGCAACATTCGCTCTACCGAAATAACGGTGACGGGACCTTCACGGACGTTAGCGTCGAGGCTGGCGTTGCTAAACCGTGGCCGAGTTATGGGATGACAGTCGTGACAGCCGACTTCGACGAAGATGGCTGGCCCGATATTTATGTTGCTTGCGACTCAACTCCAAGCCTCCTCTTTATCAACAAGCACGACGGCACCTTCCAGGAGGAAGGCGTTCTCCGTGGAGTTGCATTGAGCAACGATGGAGCCGAACAAGCCGGCATGGGTGTAGCGGTCGGAGACTACGACGTGGACGGTCACCTCGATATTTTTAAAACGCATTTCATAAACGACACCGACATCCTGTACCGCAACGATGGCAAGGGTAATTTCGATGATCGTACTCTCGCGGCAAAACTTGGTGTTGAGACTCGTTTTGCCAGTTGGGGAACTGGCCTCTACGATCTGGACAACGACGGCTCGCCCGACATCTTCTTCGTTACCGGCAGCACGTATCCCGAAGTTGATAGGCTTCTCCCCCAGAATCCGTACAAGTCCCCTCGTATACTCTTCCGGAATTTAGGAAACGGAACTTTCGAGGAGATCGAAACCGCTGGTCCTGGCATTTCAACGCCGCATTCGAGCCGGGGCTGTGCATTCGGGGATTTCGATAACGATGGCGACTTGGACATCCTGATCTTCAACATGAATGAGCCGCCATCGCTATTGCGCAATGACCTGAAAGGCACTCACCATTGGCTGAAGGTGAAGCTGATTGGCACGAAATCAAACCGCAGCGGCATTGGTGCGCGGGTATTGGTTCGCTATGGCCGCCAAACTCAGGTCCAGGAAGTCCTGAGCCAGTCCAGTTTCTTTTCCTGCAACGATTCCCGGCTTCACTTTGGCTTGGGCGAAGCCGCCGCCGCTGACGTGACCGTTCGATGGCCAAGCGGCACGACCGAAAACTATCCATCTGTAAAGTCTGAGCAGCTTATTACAATTCGAGAGGGCCACGGTGTCGTTCCTAACTTCGGCTGGGCGCGATCGTAGCGGGACTTGGCACATTTGAGGAGACTGTTTCATCTTCCCTGCGTTGCATTGGTCACCATCCTAAGCGTCGCTGCGATTGCGCAGCAACCGTCGGCCCCGATCTCATCCATAGAATCGCTCATCAGAAGCCGACAGTATGAGCAAGCTCTCCAGTTAATCCAAGCCACGTTACGCGAGCGGCCGAACGACATTCGCGTTTGGACATTGCAGGGAATAGTCTTCTCACTCCAGAACCATAGCCGTGAAGCGTTGGCCGCATTTGAGCGAGCGCTTAGCTTGTCACCAAACTACGTTCCGGCTTTAAAAGCGAAAGGTGAACTGTTGTATCGCACCGGGGACGGGCGCGCTATCCCAGTATTGCAGACCTTGATAAAGCTCAATCCCAAAGATGAGGTTGCGCACGAGATGTTGGCTATATTGGAAGCTCGGGCAGGAAAGTGCACAAGCGCCATCGGACACTTTCAATCCAGTGCAACAATCGGCCCAACCCACGCAAGTTCGCTCGAACTTTATGGGTACTGCTTACAGCAGGTGAAGCAAACGGAAAAAGCGATTACAGTTTTCCAGCAGCTCGCCGCGCTTGTTCCCGAGCAAACATATCCAAAATACGACCTAGCAGTTTTACTTGTGGAGACGAAGCAACAAGCCGCCGCTCTCAAAGTGCTTGAGCCTTTACTCGGTCCTGAGCAATCGGATCCCGACGTGTTGAGTCTGGCTGCGGAAGCATATGAAGGCACCGGAGACACTCCCAAGGCCGTTTCTCACCTGCGCCAGGCCATCGTGCTGAACCCCAAGAACCCATCCTATTACACAGCGTTTGCGCTGCTCTGCTTCGACCACGAGTCCTACGAGGTCGGCGTTAAGATGCTCACCGTGGGCTTAGAGCAAATCAGCGGCAATTCGGCTTTGTATGTGTCCCGCGGCCTGCTCTATGCCCAGTTGGCCCAATACGACAAGGCCGAAGCCGACTTCAAGATGGCTGAGAGCATTGATTCCAAACAGAGTCTAAGTTCTTATGCGATGGATCTGGCCGACGTTGAAAAGGACCCTCCCGAACTGGCGTTAGCGAAAGTGCGCTCGCAGTTAAAGGTTCATCCAGACAGCGCTCGTCACTACTACTTGCTAGCCAAGCTGCTTGAAAAGGATGCGTCCTCCGGAGATGACCAGAGCTCGAAAGAGGCGATTACGGCAGCTCTGACGGCCATTAAGCTGAAACCTAACTTTCTGGAAGCACGGGACCTGCTTGCAAGTTTGTACCTGAGCGCCGGACAGTACCAGCCTGCGAGGCAGCAGTGCGAACTGGTACTAAAGGATGATCCCCTCGATCAAGCCGCGATTTACCACTTAATCGTCGCGTTGAGGCATTCGAGTTCGACCGCCGATCGAGAGCAAGTGGAGAAGCTCGTGAAATGTCTCGCCGAGGCACAGCAGGTCGGACGAGAACGAGCACTTAACCGTAAGAGCTTCAAGCTTGTGGAGCAACCGCCACGCGCCGACTCGAAGTAAGTGCCTAGGCTCACCTCTCAGATTTTGGCTCACGGAAAAAGTTCGGAAGTTCGCCTATCTTTCCTAGCGAGGCTCTGTTTGGACAGCAGAATTCTGCCGAGCCATCTGGTGGGTTCCAAATATTTTCGATGACGTGGAGGAGCACCGACGGCGTTGCGATTCATTGGAATAGCTGGTTCGGCTACGACGAGGCGAATTACCTCACGATGCGCAACGGAACCGTGATCAGTTTTTGAATTAGAACAGAGTTGTTCTATGCTAATCAGGTAACATCCAGATTTTCTGAATATTAGAAGGACTTTGTGCGGTATGCCCAACAGTATTCAAGATGTGTCAGATAACCATCGAACGATGGATGTGGTCAACCACGTTCGGTCTCTGATGGAGAAAGGGGTGCTGCAGCCGGGCGACAAGATTCCACCGGAGCGCGAGTTTGCGCGCTCGCTTAAAATCAGCCGCGCCAGTCTGCGCACTGGCATCGGATATCTCGCCGCCATGGGAGTGATGAAGATCCGGCACGGAGTGGGTACGTTTGTGGCCGAAGGGCCCCCGAATTTCGGTAAGACGTCGCTGAGCCTGATGGGTGCGCTGCACGGCTTTCAGACGTGGCAGATGTTTGAAGCGCGCATTATTCTTGAGTGCAACCTCGCCGCCCTTGCAGCCGAGCGTGGAAAAGAGGAACACCACGCGGCACTAGCCGAAGAAGTTGCGGAAATGTTCGCTGCTTTTGGCAATCCCGGTGACTACCTCATTCACGACGTGCTTTTTCATCGCATCATCGCCCAAGCCTCTGGGAATCCCATCCTCGCAGCGATCATGGAGACGGTGACCTCGTCAATGTACGACAAGCGCCGCAAGACTGTGGAAAAGGCAACTGATCTGCGGGAGTCGGCGGAGATGCACCGGGAGATTTACCGGGCTATCCGGGCTCGCAATTCCGAGGAGGCGCGCAAGTTGATGGAAGAACACCTGCGGCTGGCGCAGATAGCACAGGGCGTGGAAACTCCTGCGGATCGGAACGCCATCGCGGGTTCGCAGAGGCGCCGCCGCTCGCGCTGAATACCCGGGCATGGAGAGGAAATTCCGGCCCGCCCCGGAGACGGCACAAGAGTCCCAACCCTTCCTAGAATTTACCATAGCACTGGTCAACCACTTGTGTCTAACGATGCCCTGCTAGAGGCGATCACGCGCCAGCCGGTAAGAAAACCCCCGCTCCAGTGCTTGCCACAAGTGCACTGTTTGGAATGTGACTATAGCCCACTACAGGCGCTGAGTCCTGGCCACTGCGAGCATTTATCTCTTGACAAATCGCGAATACCCCTGCGAATATGTCGCGCTAGTGGTCAGACCACGTGGATATCTGAGAGATCCCGTGACCCCCACAATTGAGTCAATTCCTCGGAGATGCAAGTGATGCGACACACCAGCATGAGAGCGGATAGGGCGATCGCCTGCTCTGCGATCTTTCTGTGCCTTGTGGCAGTGCTTCTGCTCGCCACCCAAGGTAACTGTCAAATTGCCGGAACGGGTAACATCCAGGGCACCGTTACTGACCCTTCGGGGGCTGCGGTTGCCAGCGCAAGAGTCACGCTTGTTGAAGCGTCGACAGGCGTGACGCACACGACCAAGACAGACAATGCGGGCCTGTACGCGTTTCCGAATATCACCGTCACGACGTATAACCTGGTGGTCACTGCCCAGGGCTTCGAAACCTACCAGGTTACGGGCATTGTGCTTGAGGTGGGCAGCAATATCGCGGTCAATACCGGCTTGACGGTTGGCAGAACGGACCAGACGATCGAGGTGCACTCCGAGGGTCTGGCGCTCCAAACCGAGGACGCAACCTACAAGCAAACCATCGACTCGACTCAAGTGCTTTCGATGCCGCTCAATGGGCGCCGCATGACGGACCTGCTGCAACTCTCAGGCGGCACCACGCCGGCATCGGGCAATGATTTTACGGGCAGCAAGTACTCCTACGCTGCGATTGCGATCTCGGTCGCCGGCGGCATGGGCAACTCCACCTTGTGGCGCCTGGACGGCGCCGACAATGGCGACTACATGGCGGGCGCCAATCTGCCATTCCCCTTCCCCGATGCAGTCAGCGAGTTCAGCGTGGAGTCTTCCACGTTGGGCGCACAGGATGGAATGCACGCGGGTGGCATGGTCAATGTCGTGACCCGCTCGGGAACGAATCAGTTTCACGGCTCGGGGTTTGAATTTATCCGCAACAACATCTTTGACGCAACCAATTTCTATGTGCAGCCCTGCGTCGGGGGTGCGAAGCCTCCGAGCTGCGGCAAGGACCAGTTGCACCAGAACCAGTTCGGAGGCACCATCGGCGGCCCGGTCTGGCTGCCCAAACTCTACAATGGAAGGGACCGGTTCTTCTTCTTCGCCGGATTTCAGTACACAAGGTCGAAATCGTCTTCGGCCAACTCCAGCGCGTACGTGCCCACTCCGGCGAATCTGGCTGGCGACTTCCACCTCACCGCGCCCACTCCAGCAGCGGGGCCAAACCTATGCTCCTCCAAAACGACGCAACTGGTCGATCCCATAACCGGCGCGCTGGTACCCAACAACATTTACGCCACCGCTCCCACCTGGAATCCCCAGTCGCTCGCGCTGCTCAAGTATCTGCCCAAAATCGTTCCGCTGCCCGACGGTTCGGACCAGTGTGGGCACGTTCTCTACGCCATCCCCAGCGAGAACTTCGACAAGCAGTTCATCACGCGTGAGGATTACACTCTTTCCTCCAAAGACAATCTCTACGGCCGCTACATGTTTGACAGCTATCAGCTGCCTTCGTTCTTCTTCCCCACCAATATCCTGGTCACCACGCAGTCCGGAAACCCCGAACAGCGCGTACAGACCGGAACCATCGCCGAAAACCACGTATTCTCTTCGAGCCTGGCGAACACAGCCGACATCGCGATCCTGCGCCGCCTCAACCACCGCGGCTACAACCCAGCGGCCATCAATCCCTGCACTTTGGGCGACAGCATTACCTGCGCCGCCCCGGCCGGCCTAAACCTTGGCACGGGAGGCAGCGGTATCGGTGGCTTCACCATGGGCGGCAGCACCAATGCGCTCGCCTACTTCAACGACAATACGCTCTCCATCGGCGACGACTTGACTTGGTTGCATGGCAAGCAGCAGCTCGTCTTCGGCGGAGAGTACGTCCGCAACCAACTGAATATTTCCAACGGCTTCAATAGCAACGGCATATTCACCTTCGGAAGCAATTACAGCTCATATGGGCCCTACGGAAGCAAGACCCAAGCTGCGGACAATCCGGAATTTGGCATGACCAACGTCGGCGACGGAGCGCTCGACTTCCTCGAAGGAACCATGAGCGGCTTCTCCCAGACCAAGGAGCAGCAGAACGCCCTCCGGTCGACCATTCCCAGCCTTTACGTCCAGGACACTTTCCACGCCACGAAACGGCTGACCCTGGTATTCGGCCTCCGTTGGGACCCATTCTTCGCACCCATCGATGTGTTCAATCGCGGGGAAACGTTCAGCCATTCGGCGTTTCTTGCAGGCAAGGTCAGCACCGTATACCCCACTGCCCCTCCCGGAGTGTTCTTCTACGGCGACGCCGGCGTTCCACGTTCGTTCACCCGGAGCTCACCAAACCAGTGGAGTCCCAACTTGGGGTTCTCGCTTGATCCCTACGGCGACGGCAACACTGTGCTGCGCGCCGGCGCGGAGTACATCTACGACACGCCCAACGCCTTTACGATGCAGCGAAACCAGCAGAACCCGCCCTTCGCCACTTCCGTCGGCCAGTCGCTCAACACGTACACGCCGTTCTCGAACCCGTGGAGCGCTCCCAGTGTCTCCGGTGGCCCCGGCGCAACCAATACCGCCTCCATCACTACGAATCCCTTTCCCACGGGCGCGTCCTTCGTCGGCAAGCCCAGCGCCGCCACCGCGATCTTCCCGAAGAACGCTCAATACATCGTGCCCGTTTCACAGTTCCACCCGGCTGCGTACCTCCAGTGGACCGCCAGCTTCCAGCATGCCTTCCCTCGCGGCTGGATAGCGCAGATCCAGTACATCGGAAGCAAAGGCACACATGAGGCGTTTGGCGCGCCTCTTGATCCTGTGGAATATATTCCCGGAATCTCGTCCGGAGTCGCCGGCCCGACTAACTGCAACATCTCCATCAACGGCACAAACTATTACCTGGGTGAGACGGGAGCTTCCGCGGTGCCCAAGGCCGGAGTAAATTGTTCAAGCACCAGCAACAATGCGCAGCGCGCTATGCTGACGCTGGAAAACCCGGTCCAGGGAATTTATTACGGAGGTGGAACCACCTCGCAATTCGTCAGCGATACAGCCTTCTCCACCTACCACGGCGTGGTGGTATCGGTCAATCACCGCTTCTCCTCCACCTTCAGCCTGCTCGCCAACTACACCTGGTCGAAGTGCCTCGACGTCGAAGACAACCAGGGCGACATCTCCGGGATCACCGTTGAGAATCCCAATAATCCGCGCATGGACTATGGCCCATGCGGCTTCGATCTCCGCCATGTCGCAAATTTCGTGCTGGTTGCCAGGAGCGCCTTCCACTTCAACCATCGCCTGGAAAACCTGATCCTCAATAACTGGGAGTTCTCCGGGCTGTCTCACATCCAGAGCGGCGCGCCGTTCTCCGTCACGCTCGGCGGTACAGATGACTCCTTGACTGCAATTGGCAACGATCGCGGCTCGGTCATCCCAGGTGTTCCTGTCTACAAGGAAGTCAAGTTTAGCAGCGCAATCGGCGAGGCAAATCGCGGATACCTCAACCCGGCTGCCTTCGTGACCAAGCACCACAACCACACCGCCGACGAGTCCGGTTTCAATTTACGGAAACACCGCCAGGAACGCATTCTACGGCCCGCACGCCGTTACCTTCGATGCCCAGGTGAGCCGCGTCTTTCGCCTCCACGAACGCCTGAATATGCTCACGCGCATCGAAGCTTTCAACGTGCTCAACCATCCAAACTTCGCAAGTCCCAGCGGGGCTAACGTGAATGTCCTCTCAGGAACCTTTGGCCAGGTCTCGTCGACTTCCAACGGCGCCAGAGTCTTCCAGGGAGTGTTGAAGTTTACCTTCTAATTCGCGTGAAGCTAAACCGCTCCCGCCTGACTTCGCTTGCTGCGGAACCGGTGTGAGTCTACATCAATGCGATCAAAAGCGCGACCGAGCATCCGACCAAAGGAATCTGGTGCAGCGGGGTTGTCGGCGGCTACCGACCAACTGCCCGCGTCGTGCTCTTCGCCGCAGCACCTCCGGCCCATGCCGTAGCTGGTAGAATGGCTCCGCCCGCCGGCGTACCTCGCGTGTTCACGAGCGACACAATCTTGTTAATCAAGGAAAGTAATTAGGACTTCGCTATGCAACGATTCGACTCGGCAAGAAGAGAACTCCTCAAACTCAGCGGTGCAGGACTCGCTGCTGCCTCTATACCGGGCTTTGCGGAAAACCCTGAACCATCGGCCAACCCGGCAAAGTCATCTGTCATTTTTGATGTCCGTGCTTATGGCGCCACAGGCGACGGCAAGACCCTCGACACGCCCGCCATCAACCGCGCGATCGAAGCAGCCGCGGTCGCAGGCGGCGGCACTGTCATCTTTCCATCTGGAACATATCTCTGTTTTTCGATCCATCTGAAGAGCCATATCAATCTCTACCTTTCGCAGGGAGCGACGATTCGCGCGGCGGATTCGCCTCGACGAGGAGAAGAAACCGGTTACAACAGCGGAAGGTATGATGCAGCCGAACCCGAAACGCCATGGGAGAAATATCAGGATTACGGCCACAACCATTGGCATAACTCTTTGATATGGGGCGAGTCGATCAGCGATCTCAGCATCACAGGCCCGGGAGTTATTGACGGCAGTGGGCTGTCGCAGGGCCGTGACTGGATCCCCTCCGAGTATGAATTCATAGCAGAACAGTCAGGGGTCGGTAACAAGACCATTGCCCTCAAGAATTGCCGCAATGTTGTGCTTCGCGATTTTTCCGTTTTGAAGGGCGGCCACTTCGCTCTGCTGCTGACGGGTGTGGACAATCTGACAATTGATAACCTGAAGATTGATACCAATCGAGATGGGATCGACATCGATTGCTGCAGGAACGTTCGCGTCTCGAACTGCACGGTGAACTCGCCATGGGACGATGCGATCTGCCCGAAGAGCAGCTTTGCACTAGGCTATGCGCGCATCACAGAGAATGTCACAATCACAAACTGTCTGGTCACTGGATGTTATGAGGTGGGTAGCGTGCTGAATGGCGCCTACAAGAAACTGCCGCCCAACTCGCGCGTTCCCCGTACCGGGCGCATCAAGTGCGGTACCGAATCCAATGGCGGGTTCAAGAACATCGCGATTTCAAACTGCGTGTTTGAGGGCTGTGACGGGCTTGCGCTGGAGAGTGTCGACGGCGCTTTGCTCGAGGACGTTGTCATCTCCAACATAACCATGCGCGACCTTGCCACCTGTCCGATTTTCATGCGACTCGGTGCCCGCTTGCGTGGTCCCAAAGAGAGCACCCAAGTGGGTGCTGTGCGGCGTGTACTCATTAACAACCTGGTCTGCTACAACTCCGCATCCAAGTTGTCTTCCATCCTCAGCGGAATTCCTGGCTTTGCGATAGAGGACGTGAAGCTGTTGAACATCTACATACAGCACCAGGGCAATGGCACGTCCGATATGGTCGACCTAGCGCCACCCGAGTACGAAAACAGATACCCCGACCCTGGGATGTTTGGGCCGATGCCGGCGCATGGCTTTTTCCTCCGCCATCTAAACAACCTGGAGATGAGCCACGTCGAAATCCAACCTATGCAACCGGATCCCCGGCCTGCGCTCTACCTCGAAGATGTCAATCGCGCCGACTTCGTCTCCGTGAGTGCCCCGACCGAACGGCCGGCGTTTTACTTTAAGAAAGCTACTGATCTGCGAATTTTCCTGAGCCGCGCGGCAAAGGATACACACTTACCGTTCGCCGCTAACCAGAGTTGTTAGTGGATCTCCGGAAATCAATGGTTCGGGAAGTTGCGATGCATGCGGTCCAGACCGACCGCGATGCGATCAATGAGCGAAAACGACTTCGAATGTTTCGCGAGCACGGATTTGAATTTGCCGATCACAATCATTTAGGCCTCTCGTTCGGATTCCGCTCGCTTTACTCTGCGCCTTTCGCAAAGATAGACTCTCTCGCTATGATCACGCGTCGCCGCTTTGTCCGAAACTCATTCGTTTTGTCCGCTGCCCTGACCATTGCTCCCGCACATTTGGCCCGAGCTCAAACCGTGAAGGGAACCTTTCACAACCCAATCATGGGCGGTGACCACCCTGATGCAAGCCCCATTCGGGTCGGCAACGATTTCTATCTCACCCACTCCAGCTTCGATTACGTGCCCGGCCTGCCGATATGGCACTCGCGGGATCTGGTCAACTGGCGCCCTGTATCCGCCGCCCTTCACGGCTATTATGGCGGCGTTTGGGCCCCTTATCTTTGTGAGTATGAAAATCATTTCTATATTTATTTTCCGGCCGATAATCGGCTCCGCGTGGTGCACGCCGATCGTCCGGTGGGACCCTGGAGCGAGGCCATAGATCTTGGGATCAGCGCGATCGATCCGGCGCACGTTGCGGAGAATGGCCACCGCTTCCTTTATATGGCTGGCGGTCAGATGGCGGAGCTAAGCGAAGACGGGCTCGCGGTCAAATCACCGCCACGCTCCGTGCTCGAACCTTGGCCAGTGCCCTCGACCACGCGGATGGAATGCACCTGTCTCGAAGCCCCAAAGCTGCTCCAGCACAACGGCTATTTTTACTTAACAGTAGCTGAAGGCGGCACAGCAGGGCCCGCGACCAGCCATTCCGTCATTAGTGCCCGTAGCCGTCACGCCGAAGGTCCGTGGGAGTTTTCTCCCTACAATCCGGTGGTGCACACGCGCTCGCGCGAGGAGCGCTGGTTAAGCATAGGCCACGGTCGTCTGGTGGATACTCCCGATGGCAAGTGGTACATGACTGTCCATTCGTATGAAAACGGCTACCGCGCTTTGGGGCGCCAACTATTGTTGCTGCCAGTTGAATGGACTGCCGATGGCTGGTATCGCGTGCCGGGCGGGATCACAGCGGATTCGGAAATTCCGATGCCCATCCAAGGTACCAGCCAACAGCCATTCGTTGATCCGTCAGACGACTTTACCAGCGCAGAACTTGGTTTGCAGTGGGGCCTCTGGCACGAGTACGACACAGCGCGCTTTTCCACTGGAAAGGGCTTTCTCACGCTCGAAGCCCGGGGCAAATCTCTTATAGACTCGCCACCACTTACTACCCCGGTTGGCGGGCACTCTTATACGCTGGAAGTGGATGTTGAAGTTGATCCGGGATGTGAGTCAGGGCTGCTTCTGTTTTACAACCCCGAGCACTCCACTGGGATTACATTGGGGCCAGAGGGTATCGGTGTGCGGCTCGCTAACGGCACAATCCTCGCGCACCGGGAGAAAGGCGCAACCTGCGCAACGCTGCGCATCGTCAACGACCGGCAGGAGGTAGATTTCTATTTCCGCCTGCCTGGCAAACCTTGGCAGCGCACGCAGGAATCCGCCGAAATCTCAGGGATGCACCACAACGTACTTGGCGGTTTCCTGGATGTGCGCCCAGCGATCTATGCCTGCGGTTCCGGAAAAGCCACCTTGCGCAATTTCCACTATTGGCCAGAGATCAAGCCAATACTCTGAAGCAATTGAATCCTCGCGGTGATGGTCAGTATTACAAAATCGCGGTCCTACGGAACATTTTCACTCGAGATGGAGAACGGTCCTGTAGGCGTCGCGTAGGCCCACCGCCCACGAAAAACCTTACTCCGAGAATCTGGCGGAACTCGCTGCTGTCGATTGTCGTTCCGGCTACGCTTAAGCTGCCCATCGGCCTGCCTCCACTAGCATCTGGCTTTCAATCCACTCATAAGTCTTGGCCATTCCATCGCGCAGACGAGTTGAGGGTTCCCATCCGAGATACTGCTTGATCTTGGTGTTGTCGCTGTTGCGGCCATTCACGCCTCGCGGAGCGCTCAAGTTGTAGGTCCGATTTAGCTTGACGCCGGCGATTTCCTCGACGATATCGACCAATTGATTGATCGTTACCAGTTCGCTGCTGCCAAGATTGATAGGTTCGTGGATATCGCTTTCGAAGATGGCTTTAACGCCGTGAATGCAATCGTCAATGTACATAAAGCTGCGAGTCTGATAGCCGTCGCCCCAAATCTCGATCTCGTGATTGCCAGAAATCTTCGCCTCGAGAACTTTGCGACAGATTGCGGCAGGAGCTTTCTCGCGGCCGCCGTCCCACGTGCCGTTAGGACCGTAGACATTGTGGAAACGTGGAACGCGGCACGCCAGGCGGAAGTCCTCCTCAAAGTGTCGGCACATGCGCTCACTGAAGAGCTTCTCCCAGCCGTAACCGTCTTCGGGAAGGGCAGGATACGCATCTTCTTCTTTCAACGGGACCACATCAGGACTGATTTGCTTGTCGCCGTTGTAAACACAAGCCGAAGAGGCATACAGAAATCTCTGCACTCCGAGCTCCTTGGAGGCCATCAGCATGTGGGTATTGATAAGCACGCTGAGCATGCAGAGGGCCCGATTATTCTCAATGAACCCCATGCCGCCCATGTCAGCAGCCAGCTGGAATACTCCGTCGGCCCACTCAACCGCCTGATCGCAGTTCTCTTTGTTTTTCAGGTCCAATGAGAGATTTTCAACGTCGGGAAAGACCTGATACCACTCGTCCAACGGTTTGATATCAATGGCGCGAACTGAGCTCGCACCGCTTGCGACCAGATTCTTGACGAGATGGCCGCCAATAAACCCGCCAGCACCGCACACCACGATTTTGTGACCTTTGATTTTCATGGATTGAAACGCCCTTTCCGAGACCGGCTGTCCTGTCTCGTTGTTTTGAGTGAATGTTTTGCCCGGTAGAGGCAAGGTGGTTGTTCAGCACTGTTTGCACGAGGGCGTCGTGGCCGACGGAAGGAGGTTAAAAGTTAATATTTCAGTTCCATAAGTCTTGGCCGGACTGGTTTGGCGGGATTGCCAAAGGAAACCATCATCGGGGGAAGATCGCGAAGCACGGTGCTGCGCGCGCCCACAACTGCGCCATGACCTATGTGTACGCCCGGCGAGACAAAGACATCGGCAGCAATCCAAGCCTCGGCGTCGATGAAAATCGGCTCATCGTAGATTTCAAAATTGGGGCTTCGCATATCATGCGCTGCGGCACAGAGGTACGAGCCCTGTGAAACCACTATGTTGGCGCCAATATGAATCTCGCCCAGACTGTAAAGGGTGACGTTGTGGCCGATCCAGGAATAGTCGCCGATGGAAACTTTCCATGGGTAGGTAATTTCGGCCGTAGGGCGAACCAGCACGCCTTTTCCCAACGAACATCCGAACAGGCGGAGCAAGAACCGCCGCCAACCGTAGAGCACTTGTGGCGAGGCCCGGAACAACGTGGCCTGTACGATCCACCACAGCTGTACTACCCAGGCGGGTCTGCCCCGAAAATTTGCAGGCAAGCGAAACGCCTTCAAGTCTTGTACTCGCTGCTTATACGCGAGCACGTGCCGTTCATCCAGGCTGACGGCTGCAACCCCTGAGAATAAGTTCGCTCGCTTCGAGCGGCGGCAAGTAAACCACTGGAGGCCAACTTGGACGTCCTCTCAGAGCCGGTAAACTTCCGTAGCGGTCTTGCCCAATATTCTCTCTTGCTCGTATTCGGACAGATGAGAAATAGCGTGCCGAACCGTATCCACCCACCGCTTATAGGAGCTGCCGAGCAGCATCACCGGCCAATCCGACCCGAACATGAGTCTCTTTGCTCCGAAGGCTGTCAAAACAATTTGCAAGTAGGGATCGAGATCCGCTTCTGTCCAGGTCTGCCAAGTTGCTTCAGTGACCAGGCCCGAAAGCTTGCAAAAAACATTGTCCCGTCGTGCCAACTCCGAAAGGTTCTCTCTCCATGGGGATAACATGCCCTCCCTTATTCGGGGCTTCGCAATGTGATCGAGAATAAATATCTGGTTGGGATGACGGTCAACGAATTGAATCGTCTGCGGCAGATGACGCTCAGATATCAAGAGATCGTAGCGCAGATCGAAGTCCTTCAATAACTTGATTCCACGGTTGAAGTCCTCGCGCAGAATGTACAAGTCATCGGGTTCGTCTTGGAGCGCATGCCTCACGCTCTTCAACTTCGTGTGCGTGGAGAAATGTTCCAGATCGCGGTCAACCTTCGGATCGGTGAGCGCAACCCACCCAACGACACCTCGGATAACATCATGAGTACGAGCAAGCTCCAGCAACCATCGAGTTTCCGTCAATGCCTGCCTGGCCTGTACGGTAACAACGCCCCCGACGGCAGATTCTTTGAGGACATCCATTAAATCTTGGATCAGGAAGTCACGCCGAAGAAGGCCCATGTTCTCCGAAATCCAGGGATATTGGGGGGCCGAGTATTTCCAAAGGTGATGGTGAGCATCGATCTTGGCGTATGGCACTCTAGGTCCCTAATTGTTTTCCCGTCTGCGGTGAGCGTCGCGCATGCGCAGTTCACACGGTTTTTGAATAGCGCCGTTCTGAAAAGTTCACGACGCGTTGCCGCGATTCGCCCAGCCCTTCAATCCCCAACTCGACTACGTCTCCGGATTTGAGATACTGCGGCGGCTTCATTCCCAGCCCGACCCCGGCGGGCGTGCCGGTGCTGATCACGTCCCCGGGTAGCAGCGTCATGAACTGGCCTACGTATGACAGGAGGGTGGCAACTCCGAAGATCATATTGGCGGTGGAACTGTTTTGGCGAATCTCCCCGTTAACTTTGAGCCACATTTTCAGATTGCCCGGATCAGGAAGCTCGTCCGGAGAGGCAAGAAACGGGCCCAATGGCGCGAAAGTATCTGCGCTTTTGCCCTTAACCCACTGGCCCCCGCGCTCGAGCTGAAAACTGCGTTCAGAATAGTCGTTGTGCAGGACGTATCCGGCCACGTAATCGAGCGCTTCGTCTGTCGGGACATAGAGCGCAGTCTTGCCAACCACCACGGCAAGTTCGACTTCCCAGTCCACCTTGGTGGCATTCCTCGGAATCACTAGTGCATCGTTTGGTCCGACTAAGGATGTTGTTGCTTTGAAGAAGATGACTGGCTCATTCGGAATCGCAGCTCCAGTCTCCGCCGCATGGTCACGGTAGTTGAGTCCGATGCAAACGGTCTTGCTGGGACGACAAATCGGTGGCCCGAGACGTGTAGTGGACGGGACGAGCGAAGCGGGCGAGAAGTGGGTTCTTACCCAGTCGCGAAGAGCATCAATCCCTCCTCGCGCAAAAAATGCCTCGTCATAATCCGACACGAAATCAGACACATCTAGACGGGAGCCGTCTTCGAGGAGTACTCCCGGCCGTTCTCCACGAGCCTCGCCAAATCGAATAAGTTTCAATGTTTTGCTCTCGTAGTGAGCCGAATTGCGACCTCGCAGCTAGGGCTCCAGCTTAAAAATACGTTCCATGCGCAGCCATTTCTCATCGGGCTTTGCTTCCGGCAACGCTTGCTGGAATTTCCACATGAGCTGCTCCCAAGCTTGTATCTTCGGATTCTGCTGGTCGGCCTTGGCTTTCTTTTCAAACGAAAAGGTCTCATTTACTTCCATGATCATGAACATGCGCGTTCCGAGCAGGTAGATCTCCAGATCTTCGATACCAGATTCCTTTATGGCTTGCGTGATCTCGGGCCAGATTTTCTCGTGGTATTTCCTGTACTCGGCAATCAGAGCGGGATCGTCTTTCAAGTCGAGAGTGAAGCAAAATCGGCGGCTCATTTCGCGGTACTCAGTTCTGCAACGCCGGGTCCCTCGACCAGAACAGGCCGATAGCCGCGTACTGCAAAGTAGAGCACATAAGCCTGGCAGACTAGCGGCACTACGAACGCCACGCGAATAGTGCTGTGGTCGGAGATGAATCCCATAATGGCGGGGAAGATGGCCCCACCAATGATCGAAGCCACCAACAAGGACGACCCCAGCTTTGTGTATCGCCCAAGCTGCTTTATGCTGAGGGCAAAAATGGTTGGGAACATGATCGAATGAAAGAAACCGATCAGGACGACCGCCCAAAGGGGAGCCACGCCGGAGCCGAGAAGAACAACGAGGAGACAGACCAGAGTCGAGAACGAAAACAATGAAAGCAGCCTGGCAGCGGGCACGCGCTTCATGATGTAGGAACCGGAGAACCTTCCGATCATGAATCCTATCAAATGCAACTTCAAATAGAAGGAAGCATCCTTTTGAAGCATTCCAGGAACACTATGTTGCGCAAGTCGAATGACGAAGCTGCCCACGCCGACTTGAGCGCCGACGTAAAAAAATTGTGCGATAACTCCTTTTACCAAGTGGCCATATTGCCAGATATCGCGTAGCTCTTCCCGGGTAGACTCCTGCTTTACCGCTCCGTCGGTTGCGCCGACCTCCGGCAATTTGGAAAAGAAAATCACAACAGCGTAGGCGAGAAAGATTCCGGCGATGACCAGGTAAGGGATCCTCACGGTGCTGACCACGGCCGTACGATACGCAGCCATTTGTGCGGGTGTCATGGTCGCCAATTTCTCACGGGAATACTCGAGAGCGGAGAGAATGAAAGCCGAGCCAATGAATGGCGTCACCACAGCGCCCACGGCGTTGAACGACTGTGCGAGATTTAGTCGCCTCTCTGAGCTTTCCGCCGGCCCCAAGAGAGTTACGTAAGGGTTAGCGGCGACTTCAAGGACCCCTTGGCCACACGCCATAACAAATGACGCAAAAAGAAATAGTCCATAGACCTGAATTGAGGCCGCGGGAATAAACAGCAATGCTCCCATAGCGCATGCAAGCAGACCAACAACTATTCCGTTCTTGTAGCCGATTTTTTCCAGCAGACGTCCCGCAGGCAACGCGGAAAGGCAGTAACCGCCAAAAAATGCAACCTGGATGAGCGCCGATTGAAAGTCCTTCAGGTCGAAGACCTTCTTCAAATGCGGGATGAGAACATCATTAAGATTGACCCCTAGCGCCCAGAGAAAAAATAGGGTGGTGACGAGAATTAGTGGAGCGACATACCGCCGCTCGGTGATGGGTGCTGAGGTTGTCATTTTTTAGGTCAGCGCTCGATCAAGGTGCACGTAGCCGCCATCCACGAACAGATGTTGGCCAGTTATATGCGCGGCGCGAGCAGAAAGCAGGAAGACTACCATTGCCGCGATATCGTCCGGAGAGGTCATTCTTTTCCCCAGAGGGATCTTGGACAGCACTGACTGAAGCTTCTGTTCGGGATCAGGGAACGTGTCGAGCCACTGCCGGTAGAGTGGTGTCATGACCTCTGCAGGAACAACCGCGTTCACGCGAATGCCGTAGCCCAGCAGCTCCGCCGCCCATTCGCGGGTCAGAGCCAATATTGCTCCTTTCGATGACGCATATCCTGACGTACCACCTTGACCGGTGATGGCCGTTTTTGAACTGATGTTCACGATGCAGCCGCGCGCTTTCTTCAGATATGGAAGCGCGAAATGCGCCATGTTGTAGTAATGGAGCAGATTGCGACCGAGTGAGTCCACGTAGTTTTCTGGACTTCCACCCTCCAGGCCGACTTTGTCGTTTACTCCCGCGTTGTTTACGAGAGCATCGAGGCGGCCAAACTTATCAACTGTCGAATCGATCGCCGTTTGGCAGGTGGCCGGCGATGACAGATCCGCGATGATCACGTGGCTTGTGCGTACCTCAGCCTGAAGGTCTTTGCTGGCTTCGGCGTCACGGTCCACAATGACAGGAATCGCGGCCTCCGCGGCGGCGGCTCGTACGATTGCGGCGCCAATGCCTTTGGCTCCGCCCGTGACCAGCACAACCTTATTTTCAAGTTGCAGGTCCACTGTTCTCTCGCAATCAACCGTGCAAATTCATGAAACCGCCATCCAGAGGGTAATCCACTCCGGTAATAAAAGAAGCCGCATCAGAACATAAGAAGAGGGCAAGCGAGGCTACCTCGTCCGGTTTTCCCATTCTGCCGATCGGTTGCGTCTTCGCCAGTGTCTCGAACATCTCCTGCTCGCGGCCGGGATAATTCTTTTTCAGATAACCATCTATAAATGTCGTATGCACCCGGGCCGGGGAAATGCAGTTGCAGCGAATGTTGTGGCCAATATAGTCACGCGCGACGGAATAGGTCATCGCAATCACCGCGCCTTTGCTGGTGGAGTATGCGAAGCGATCCGCCAGTCCGGCAGATCCGGCCACAGAAGCCATGTTCAGAATGACTCCGCCGCCTGCAGACTTCATCGTTCCGATCACCGCATTGATACAGTTGAAATAGCCTTTGACATTAACGCGAAAAACGCGGTCGAAGTCGTGCTCAGTCGTGCTTTCGACTGTACCAATGTGCGAGACACCAGCATTATTTACGAGGATGTGAACTCGGCCCTGCTGCAAAATTGTCTGGAACGTCGATTCAATCGAAACTCTATCACTCACATCGCATTCATATGCCGAGGCTGTTCCACCTGCACTGGCAATCTCCGCCCCAACTGTTTCTGCATGTGTTCGATTAACGTCCAATAGGCACACTGAAGCGCCGTTTGCCGCAAACTTGTGCGCAATCGCTCGACCGATGCCGCTGGCAGCTCCCGTAATAACTGCCATGCGGTCATCCAACCTGAAGGTCTCGGCGTTTAATTCTTGAAGGCTCAGAGACTAGTTCTCCTATTTGACAATTCGCCCCTTCGGAGACACGTATTCTAAAGACCATATTTAACTACAAAAAACGATAAAAAAGTTGTTACGATCTCTACGTGAAAAAGCAATCCTTCGCTAGGCGCAAATTGTCTACGGTTGTGAGGAAGGGAATTACCTCCTACTATACCCAGCAAGAACAGGAAGAAGTTGCCAATGCTGCCCGCAAGCAAAAGATCAGCCTGAGCAGCTTTGTGGCGACTGCTGCCCTCGTGGAAGCCCGCCGAATCGCCAAGAACAAATAGCCCAGTTATTCCCGCGCAATTCCTCCCTGTAGCGAACATGACAATAAAACGTTGTAATAATGAGATATGACAGTACACTGTTGTACTAATGCGTAGTAGTAATGTACAATAATAACGGACGCAGAGGTTCGGAATGGCTGACCGTAAGGCAAGTACGAAGTCCCTATGTTCACGGAATTCCAGGCTCGCTAGGCAATTGTGGTGTGGGCTAATCGATTCACGCCGACTGAACATCCTCCGGGAATTGACCTCGGCTTTTAAGCTTTCTATCGCGATGGGAGACTTGCGCCTGCTGGATAGCGGGTGGTATGTAACCCACTCGGGTCTAATAAGGCTAGCCCGCCGCAGTCGCTGCGCAGGAATTAACGTCGAACCGGCGGCTGGCTTGTCAGAACCTGCGGCTAGTCGATGGGCATTCAAAGCAACAGTTTACAAATCCCGAACTTGTAAAGGGTTCGTTGGGTACGGCGATGCCGATCCGTCCAATGTTTCTCCTTTGGTTCATGGAGCCGAGGTCCGCGTCGCCGAAACACGCGCGGTTAATCGCGCTCTGCGCAAGGCGTACGGAATCGGCGTCTGCTCGGTAGAAGAAATCGGGTCTTTTCCGGGGCCAAGCGCGCCAGTTCAATCTTCGAAAAAGATTCCGCCTCAACCGGTGAATGGAAATTCGCACGTTACCGGTCCGCGCGTACGAGATCGCCTCTGCCTCCTGATTCGCCAGCATCAGCTCGATGCGGGTCTCGTGAAGTCATATGCCATCGCCTACTGCGGCACAAAGTCTCTTTGCGATGCCACGCGCGAGCAGGTCGAAAACTTTGTGGTTCATCTGGCGGATTGGGCCGAAAAAGATCGCAATGCTTTGCTCTGCCAGCTAAATACCTACACGGAAAAAAAGGAAGGTGCTGCATGACTCGACGATTTCAAGGACTTGGCCAGACGGCCCTGACCTCTGAGCAAGAAGTTCCCGATGGCGTCTATTTGGTCCGGGTCGAGAAAGCGCAATATAGTTGGCATTCCCAGAAACCGTTTTATTCACTTCGCCTCTCTGTCTTAGAACCGCGACAGTTGAGTGGGCACATTATTTCCGGGCGCCTCTACTGCACAGCCAGAGCTCTATGGAAGCTCGGCTGGTTTCTTCGCGATTTCACGTATGACCCGGAACTGCTCGGACGAGACGAAGTCGATGAAAAGGCCATGCCGGGGTTGAGCGGCGTGGTCAAGGTTAGTCATACGGTGGTCAACGGCACAGCATTGACCAACTTCGATGGATTCGCCCCAGCCAGCCAGTGGGCAGAATTTTCAGGCCCGTCCGTTCGCGTTCAAGGGCGTCGGCAAATTCCGCCGTGCTTACCTCGACCAATTCCGCGCCTGCCACTCGCCAAAGCTCTTCGCCGAGCATTTCGGGCAAGAGTCGGCTCTCCGGCCCGAGTTCCATCTCGGGAGCAATCCCCTTCGCCACCGATGCGGTGCGATCTCCTGCCCCCGAAGATTCTGTTTGAGGGATGTTGGCAGGCAAAATATCCACGCCGGCCCATTAAATCACATTGTCCCGTCGAGGCCCATTCTTGGCCCCTGCCAATAGCCGAACGGTCGCGGTTTGGGCAAAGTTCGCGGCGATGGATGGTTGTTTCTCGTTCTGAGCGGTGTGGCGAAGAACTAGGAAGCCAATCCGCCAGGTTGGCCAGTCGTCGCGGCGAATGAGCCAAGGAGTGACTATCTCACGGCCTGGGTCACGAAATTGTCGATGAAACTCCGGCTGCGTTGAATGTGTGTTGATCTGCAATCCGATACCGACCAGAACTACTCCCGGACCTTAAAACTCTCCGCAAGCGCAATCTGAAAGTTGAACAATGGAAGGCCTGCGGGACAAAAGTCGGCTTGGGGGGGCTCGAAGCCCGTTCGTGAGCCGCGAACGGCTGCGCCAAATCGCACGGCTACAGGTAGCGCGACTTTTCAGCTCAACCCCGCGTACAGTTGAAAAGGCGCCCAGTAAAAGGGATTGTGGAACCCGCTTTTGCGGAGCAGGGATAGTTTGGCGGCGTGCAAAGCGGCATCCGGGCTCGCGCCCTTGTCCAGTTCGTCGTAAAACTTATCCATAAGTAGCTGGGTGGACGCGTCCGATGCGTCCCACAAAGCGGCGATCACATTGCGGGCGCCAGCTCTGAGGAAAGCCCACGATAGCCCGACTAGGCCCTCGCCCGCGAACGAACGTTCGCCTGCACTGTAACATGCCGAGATCGTGACCAGGTCGGCCCGCAACGGATGGCGAATAATGTCGCGAGCGTAGAGCTTGAAGGAGTCATCTTCGGCGCTGGCTTTTGACAGCACGATCGCCGAGTCGAGCGGACTGAGCCGGCTGGCGGTTCCATGCGCGACAAAATGGATATAGGAAAAGCGCTCCGGATTGCTGGTCAGATACGCTGATGGCGTAGCCTGCTCTCGGGTAAGTATCTTCTGCTCCGCCGCCGGAAAATGTCTGGCTACGCTTTCCATCTGGGCTGCGGCTTTCGCCAGTTCGGGATATTTATCGTTTGGCGCGACGCTGTTACCGACGAGAAGCAGGCTACGATCCCGTTTCAGTTTCGCTAGCCGGGCTCCGCCCAAGATACGTAACGAGCTGGCATTCAAAATCGTCACGTCTTCGATCCAATAGTGCAACTTCGGTTCGGAGACCAGAAGAGTTTCGAAGTTCAGACTATTCAGACTGCCATCGGGTATGACGACAACCTTGCCATCCTCCTTCAACAACGCTTGTGCCGGAGCGATCAGAGTGCGGTAAAGCCAGCGGCCATCCTGGTCGGCCAATTCGAGAACGTCTTGCGGCCCAGCGAGAGCCCTGCGATACCGTTGCACGGACGCATCGATTTCCGAGCCAGGAGGGAGAGTAAACAAGCGGGTTTCCCTGGACGTGATTGCCCACAAATACGACTGCTTCTCGCCCAGCCAGTAAAAGAGGACGTTGCCGCCTGCCCGCTGCGCAACTCCTTGCGCATCCAAGCGATCAGGGTGGAACGAGGTTCCTTTCCGAAGCAGACCCAAGCCCTCGGCCAGACTGCGGCCGCGGCTGTACTCCGCAACCTGCAAGGCCTCGGCCGCTCTACCCTGGGCCAGGAGGAAATGGATGTAGTCGTCATAGATGCGCGCCGCATTGCTAAGAAATGGCAGCCGCGAGTCTTCGTGCTTGAGTTCGGAGCGCGCGGTTTCGAAGGTGCTAAGTGCAATTCGATATTCGCGGCCGGCGGCATTGAACTGGCTTTCGTCTCCATGAAGCCGGGCCAGCGAACGCTCCGCCTCCCACTTCAAGAAGACCGGACAATCGGGAGACTGCGCGACTTCCTGGAATGCATTCTTCGCCGCCGCGGTGTCATGCAGCCGGGCGGCAACCCGGCCCTGAACCAGCAGCGGATAGACTTGATCTCGCCCGTTGTTATCCGCTCGCGCCATGGCAAGCGCCTCATCCGCATAATGCCCGGCGTCGTCCAGCTTTCCGGTTTGCTCGGAGACGAAGGCCAGAGCGATTAAGGAATTGACGATGTCTTCCCTACTGTTGATTTGACGTGCAAGCTTGAGCGACTGCTGGAAGGACTGTTCGGCCAGCGGGAAGTCGCGAGCATCCATGTGAATGTATCCGGCGTCTGTGAGCCAGCTTACTTGGACCGCAACATCACCGAGCTTCTCGGCCTGCCTTTCGGCTTCGCTGAACATCCCTAAGGCCTTCTCGGGATCGCCGAGCTTGTAGTACGCCCAGCCCATATTCCCTAGGGCGGCCTGAGCGAGGTCGTTAAAGCCTCGACTTACAGATATTCGGACGGCTGTGCTGGCCCAGTCGAGCGCTTCATCAAAATGCGTCTGCTCGTCCGCGGACCAGCTCAGGTCGAGCAGGGCGTTAGCTTCCAGAAACTGGTCACCATCCGCGCGGCCAAACGCCAAGGCGTGCTCAAAGAAACCCTGCGCCTGGGCGTAATAACCATGATTCATTTCCAGCACCCCTCGGGCCCTGACGACGTCCCCGCATCCTGGATAGACAGAAGCCGCGCACAGTCGTTCTGCTTCCTCCAGCCGTAGCTCGGCCTCCGGGAACCTTCGCAGTGAGCCGTAGATAACGCTCTCGAGTCTTTGCAATTGCACCGCCAGATCGCCGGATGAAGGCGGCGCTGGTTCGGAAGTCAAGAGCTTGAGCGCATCGTCGTTCATGTCCTGCCCGTGCAGCGCCTTTGCCCTAAGGACAGTGAATTTCCATGCCCATTCATGACTGACGCTGTGATAATCCTCGTATCCCTTCTTGGCCTCGTTCGCCGCTGACGCGACATCACCGCGCTGCCACGCACTCTGGGCCTGATCAAAGGCATTCTGGGGATCTTGTCGGCGTGAGCACGATGGAAGGCAGGCGAGGGCTAGGAATACCAGGACCAGACTTGCACTCCCACCCGTATGCCTCACGGTTCTTGCCGTCGTAATCTTGCCGTCGCCGGAGGAGGGAGGCATCGAGGTTTCAACCGTGGAGAGATTCTAACTTGAATCCAGACAGCCTCGTGCGCAATCTGTGCCCAAAGAATCTGATGATTAAGGAGCGCTATGGGAAGCCTGGCCTCGTCGTCAATTCTAGAAAGCGCGGGCGTGCGATTGGGCATGACAACGGGGTGGAACTACCTGGCCATTTGCGATTGGGTTTGGATACAGGTAGAAGGATTGTTCGGACCCGCAACCTTGAGCTGGCTTACGCGAGGATTCGGAAGTGCGTAGACAAGTCGGATCCTCGCGGAGCAGGAATTTGGCTTCCCTGGCGTCAGTTAATTCTTGCCGCCCACGCCGTTTGAATCGGCTGGCGTTACAGTAATGTTTCCCGTTCCGATGCAGCCCATCTGCATGCGGATCATAGTCAGACGGAATTTATAGGAATCGTAGATTCCCTTGGTCGGATTGCCCGGCTTGCGTTCTACCGTCAACTCGCCGAGGAAAATCTTGCCGAAGTGGGGCAGGTCGATGACGTGACCAAATGAGATTCCGGGAGAGCCCGCCACACTGTTAACCAAGGAGCATTCCAGCTTGCCGTTCCCGTTCAGCGCTGGGCGGCCTTTGGGGTACTCTTGGCTGGCCCAGTCCGGCAGGTTTTTGGTCTTGGCGATTCTTTCGTATTGCTGCGAAATCCGGCCGAGGACGTTGCGATTGTCGAAGAACGATTCGTCATCGGCGGCCTTGGGGCCAAGGATGTCGAGGAAGGGCTCGATTTCAACTTTCTGTCCGCCGATTCTCAGATTTTCGAAGCGTGTGCCGAGGAACGTAACCGAGGGCACCTGCCCTGTGCCATAGGCGGGATGCACGGTGGAAATCTGCGCCACCACGCGATCGGCGGTGACCACGTCGAGCACATTTAGTCCTTCGAGGACGGAGGTGGCCAGCGTGCTGAAGCCGTTATGCTTCGAACTCGGATGTCCCGCGACCTGGGTGTAGCCACCCTGGTGAGAAAGAACGCCTTCAAAGCGGAAAGCCGCCGCTTTACTGAACTGGTACTGGCCGTCCCGAGGCAGTTTCACAAATGCCTGGGGCCTGATTTCTTCTTTCAACGGTTGCTCAATGTCTGCGCACAGAACGCTGGCATCGGCGTTATAGTAGTGAACTGGTTCGAGCATCCGGAGTTCGTTTGCTAATGCGGACATTTTGTTAGCTCCTCTCGTATGAGACTCATTTCTGAATTTGCAATTCAAATGAGGCCCGACCGACTTCCTTACTCTGCCCCGCGGCGGTATCGCCGCGCACAACCAAAATGTAACTACCGCTTTCCCGATGTGCTCCCGGCACTTGGACCGGCCACTGATCTTGGCCGGACGCCGCCGGAATCGCGAGCGACCATTCCAGCTTTCCGGCGGGATTATACAACTCCGCGGTGTGACCGGAGTAGCCATCCGGCGGAATCCTCACAAAAAGCAGAAAGCCTTCCCCCGGACGTGTCGAAATGACCGGCCCCCCAGATCCCCAGCTTCCGATATTCACTGAGGCAAAAGGCAAGACTTGCGGACGATTCAACGCCTGGTGTAGCCGCGGATAGGTCACCAGACCCTGGTACCCGACTATTGCCAGCAACAAGGCCAGCACCGGGGCGGCAAACGCGGGACGCAGCCACGCGAGCCATCCCGGTTTCGCCGGGGCCGGGACGGTCCCGGGCAAGCCTGCGGACACCGGGACGGATTTTTCCGCTAATACATGCTTGCTCTGCTCAACGAACAAAGCGCCGGCGCGAACGTCGAGAGCGCAATCCGGGCAGTCAAAAAAATGCTCTTCGAATTCGAGACGCGCCTCGGGATCCAGTTCGCCGAGCAGATACTTTTCCGTCACTTTTTGACGAACCACTACATCGTGGTCCATAGCTTGAATGCCCCCGCGTAGTATAGTGAGCCAGCGTGGCCTGGCGTTTCATCCGCCGTCAGGCCGAACTGAACCCAGGCGTGTCATCTCCCATATCTTTTAAGTACACCGACTTGAACGATTGTTTGGCGCGGTGCAGCAGTACCCGCAGATAGTCCCGGTCGACACCGAAGTCACGGCATATTTCGTCCTTGTCCCGCTCCTCGAGGAAAACCTCGCGCAGCAAGCGCCGGTCGCGCTCTGAAAGTTGTTCCAGTACCTCCCGAACTTTCTTTTCCGTCTCTTTGGCGGTAAGAACGCCGAGCAGATCCAGTCCTTTGGCAGGAACGTCCGGCTGCTTCTCATCATCCAGCGAATCGAGGCGGGATCCAGCGCGGTAATGCTCAAGCAAGACGTTGTTGCAAATGGAATTCACGAACGAACCCAAACGCTCGGGCTGCAAGATTTTTCCGTCGCGCAGAGCCACAAAAAATCGAGAGAAAGTTTCCTGACGGACGTCCTCGATTGCTTCCGGTGACTTCAAGCGCGAATGCAACTTGATTTGGATCAGGGCGCTGAAATACGCGCCGAAATGCTCTTGAGCACGGTAGTCTCCGGCTCGCAGACGATCGAGGTAGGACTGATCAAAGGATTGAAATTGCAAGAACCCGCCCCGCGGACCCTGAAGTGGCAAACAGTGTAGCACCAAGGATGGCGAACTCCGGCGATTTCCGGGCTGAGTACAGGCAAAGGCGTGAGTTTCGGAGCCGTACATCTCCTATGCGCGGTTTGCTGACGGGACGGAGCCAGAAGCATGCACTGGAAACCGCGGAACACCTTTGAAATCAGAGTAGACAGGACCACGCTCTTGACGAAAAAAGGTCAAGAGATGCTGGAGCCCTCCCCGTTGGCTCCAGCATCTTGACGTTAAGTGGGGGCCCAGACAGTTGTGCAATCGCCTCACAGCGACATTTCCCACTCATTGGTATGGTGTCGAGAACGTTCGGATCGTTTCACTGCATTGCGCCGAATCGGTCTCTTGGACCAGGTTTTGTTGGACCAAGCTTTCCTGGCGCTGGTTTTCTGCTTCAGTGAGGGGAGCGAGGGCGGCTCTTTGAAACGTCGAGCTGACAACATCAAACGTTTTAACGTAAGGAGTTCCGTCCAAGAGCGCTCCCAGAATTTTCAACACTTCTGGATAGCCCCCTGAGTGGTAGACCTCCGCATTGCCTTTGTGATCCCAGAAGCTTATGGTGGCGACTTCCGCGCCATCCGGGACAGCCAGGGTAATCAAATCGAGAAAACCCTCTTGCTGCCGAAGCCAGGGAAGGATTTCACGCTCCATGAGATTCGTAAATTCTGTTAGCGAGTTCGGTTTCAGACGCGCAGCAACTTTGCGGGCAAACATGGTCAATCCCTCCAGCGGCTCTGCTTCCTTACCTGCGATGGAACTAAAGGCACGAGACCGCCTATTCGGTAGTGCGTTTTAACACTCAAACGTTACATTTGAGGAAGGCGCTTTATTTCACGAAACTAGGCGATTTCACGATGGCCCACAACTCGCCCAGAAAGCGAGAGACGAAGATCCTGTCAACTGACAAGAACGTGTGACAAGCCTGAGGGACGTTATGCCCAAGACGGTCCTCTACGACGCTGGCCGGAAGTCGGCTTACGGGAAGTGTCTTTAGGGGGCTAACCCAAAGACACTCTTCCTCCGCTCCTGCACGCTACTGACACGCGGTTAATCCTGAGAACGCGACAAAACCTGCAGGAAGACTGACCGGGATTCAACGAAAGGCCATGTTTCGGTTCCTTTCCACTAACCAGGGCGAGAGTCTCAAAATAGTCGACATGCTTGTGAGCGGCACACGTGAAATATACGATCGGATCGCATATTTTGCACACCGATTCGTGACGCTGCTTCTAACCTTCATCCACGTGCCAAGTCCAGAGGCGCCGATGATTTCGTGCGGACTGGCAGTTTCACCGGAGGCGTGGACCCAATTCTTTCCGCACGGAATGCTGAGCCCCTCGTGCGACTAGTCATTGGGTCCGACTCGGTTCGACAAACGCTACGCATTCAATTCCGACTGCATAGTTGAAAACTTTGCACCTCCGAAGAGTAGACAGGACTTAGTGGCTTTGTCTTGCCAGAATCCTGTCTCCGCTTCGGCCAGTGTGGTGCTATGCGTTGACTAATTCTGGATCCGAACTCCCTCGATCGGAAATAGCGCGATGCGACATTTCGTTCGATCTAATCTGCAAACGACGAACAACAATCGTTGACAGAGAGGGAATCCGGACCTTAGTAGCTTTTCCTACGCTGCTTTTTCCCGCTCTTTGAGTTGCCAGTACCAGTCGACGGCCCGATGCCAGTCCCGCACTGCCGTAGTATAGTAGCGAGGCGAAAAGTCCGTCATTAGGGGGCTAGAAGCCGAATTGCGGTCGGAACGTTGTTGCCATGTTGAAAGCAGGTCCTGCATGTGGCGCAATTGGAAGCCGAGCAATTTCGAAACCATCTGTAGGCCCTGCATGGGATCGATAACGACCGGGGCGGCGTCCGGAATTTTGGGAAGGGGTCGTTTGAAGGTTTCGGCGTGTACTCCCCAATGATAACTTAGGAGAATTGCGTCGTAGCTCATGGACTTCCATTGAGTCAGGGATTCGTAGAAGCCCGGCCCAATGGCTGCGTCGAAGTAAGATTTCCACTCCTCGCGAACCGAGCCGTGCGTCTGAAAATCTGCGCAGATGGATTGGAACCTCTGAATTGCTCCGCGCAAAGTCTGCGGATTGGCACCATACCAACCCGCGACTTCAGCGGGGCCCTCGATCTCGGTCTCCGTTACCGCTTTTTTCTGTAGCAGCGCCTCAGTGCAGCGCGCTTCAACCCGAGACGCAATGTTGAGGCGCCAAACACAATGTGCGATGTCTTGAAGGGCAAGGTTCTGCAGGGTTGTTGTTGGCGAGAGTTCGCGTTCGAGGTCTCGAGTCAGGGCTTCGAACTCGATTCGGTCAGCGTCTGACAAGTGGGGTTCTTTAGCGAAAAACCCGTGCTTGCGGGCGTTTTGTGCAGAATTTCCCTTGCCCTTTGGTGTTGTCGGCCCGGAACTTTTCTGGGCATTTGCGCGATTGGCTTCGAGCTTCTTCTTCGTGATCATGGTTGCTCCCTCTGGCCAGAGCTAGCTGGCTCGATGTGAAATTGTGAACGTTGATCGGCGACGCGGAATATTTCCACGGCCTAAAAACGATTGAGGTAAATCACAGGTAGAAAGGTTTGGTTAATCAGAGGAATTTTCGGCAGCCCATTAAGAATAATATAGCGGTAGGACAACAAGTCGAAGCTCGAAGCATCATCAAGAGTCTCTTAACGACGCTACCCCCTTATTGTAAGCCGGGAGTCAAACCGCAAAATAGTCTTGCGCATATTTGCGTGGAATTACCTTTCGAGCCGTCCATTTTTCCTAAATCTCCGAAACAGAACGTACGTTTCTACGCTCCTTGTCCGGAGAACTTTATTAAATGGAAGTTGCGCCTAGTCAGAAGTTTTCTCCGTTTTCCGCTTGACCTTTGCCCATCGAGCACGCGCCGCCCTTTGAGCAATTGCGATTCGTTCTTCAGAAGTTAACTTTTTGCTTCTGGCTTTGCCCCCCAGCTGACCTAGATGTACGGCGTGAGGATCTTTCTCTCTTTTCTTGGTCATCTGTTTTGAACCTTATCCCGGCGGCTGCGAAAAAATCAAGTTCACTTCTTGACAATGCATACCGCTAAGCATTATGCTAAGCGCTTAGTATTATGCTAAGCGGTAAGCATTAACAAAGGAGAAGATGATGGTAATCGCAAAGAGATTTCGGAGAGAGATCAAGCTAGCCAGATCGCTGTGGAGCGAACTCTCTCAGCCGTCGGTCTTGACGTTGTTGGAGACATTGAGGAGACATCATTTGTCCATCGCGTCCGGCGATTTGTTGCTTATCGACGGACACTGGTATGTCACTCATGCCGGATTACTGAAAATTGCGGCACGGAAGCAGTGTCGTGGCATTCATATCCAGCCCGTCACAGAATTCTCCGAAACATCAACCTTGCGTTACGCATTTAGAGCAACCGTTTATACCTCTTCCGAGTGTAAAGGCTTCGTTGGCTACGGTGACGCGGATCCCTCCAATGTCTCGCCTTTGGTACATGGCGCCGAGATGCGCGTCGCGGAGACTCGCGCGGTCAATAGGGCGCTCCGGAAAGCTTACGGG
>CAVSNM010000001.1:0-298624 GCA_963729355.1 uncultured Acidobacteriaceae bacterium | reverse complement strand
CGGCATCTGCTCGGTAGAGGAAATCGGGTCTTTTCCTGGGCAGCGGCCAGAGATTCAATCCTCGAAGAAGATTCCGCCTCAACCGGTCAATGGACATCCTAGGGTTGGTGCTCCGCTTGTTCGAGATCGCCTCTGCCAGCTCATCCGTCAGCATCAGCTCGATCCTCATTTAGTGAAGTCATACGCGGTTGATTTTTGCGGCACAAAAGCTCTGCGCGATGCCACGCGCGAGCAGGTCGAGAACTTCGTGGTTCATTTGGCTGATTGGGCTGAAAAAGATCGCAATGCTTTGCTCTGCCAGCTCAATAGCTACATGGGAAAAAAGGAAGGTGTCGCATGACACGACGATTCCAAGGACTGGGTCAAACCGGCGCAACCTCTGAGCAGGAAGTTCCCGACGGCGTTTATCTGGTTCGGGTCGAGAAAGCCCAGTACCGCTGGCACGCTCAGAAGCCGTTCTACTCTCTCCGCCTCTCTGTCTTAGAACCGCAAGAATGGAATGGCCACATTATTTCCGGACGCCTCTACTGCACAGCCAGAGCTCTATGGAAGCTCGGCTGGTTTCTTCGCGATTTCACGTATGACCCGGAACTGCTCGGACGAGACGAAGTCGATGAAAAGGCCATGCCGGGGTTGAGCGGCGTGGTCAAGGTTAGTCATACGGTGGTCAACGGCACAGCATTGACCAACTTCGATGGATTCGCCCCAGCCAGCCAGTGGGCAGAATTTTCAGGCCCGTCCGTTCGCGTGATCATCGCTAATGAGGTTGCTTCGTGACCTACTCTTACACCCAGATCAGCCAATACCTGGCTTGTCCTCGCCGTTATAAGCATCGCTACCTCGACGGCTGGAAAGAAAAAGACACGCGGGCAGCAATGCTCTTCGGGCGAGCTTTTGAGAATGCTTTGGCTGCGTATTTCCGCCGCGAAGACTCGGCCGCAGCGTTGTTCCGCGAATGGAGGGCTTATCAGCAAGCCAGCCTTACGTATTCGAATGGAGCTACCTGGGACCGCATGCTGCAGCAAGGTGTGCAGCTGCTGGATCGTTTCGCACAGGAGGATCGAATCCGCATTCGCCAGCCGCGACGGGATCTGCAGATCAAGTTCACAAAATCGGTATCGCCGACGAACGATTTTGTGGCTTACGTCGATGCGATTGGGATGCTGGACGGCACGAAATGCCTTCTGGAATGGAAGACCACATCCAGCCGCTATCCGGAGCAGCCCGAAGGACTCCTGAGTTTAGATCCTCAGATGATCTGCTATTCGTGGATTACCGGCATCACCGAGGTCGCCCAAGTCGTTTTCGTGCGGAAGCGAATGGTGGAGGTTCAATACTTTCGAACCACGATAACAAAGGAGCAGCAACAGGAATTCGGCCGGCTGGCGGAGGACACCGTCGGGAGGATCGAATCAGCCCAGTTTCTGCCGCACAGCGGAGTCCGGTTTCCCCAGAACCCATGCACCAGCTGCTCTTACATCGGCTTATGCCTGGGAAGACAAGAAATCATTGATGCCAACCTGATCAGGCGGCCAGGACAAGACTTTGATTGGCTTGACGAACTTAATTTCTAGGAACCCTCCCATGCTGCCCAAGCTGAATCGTCGGCGAGCTCAATTCGTGTTGACAAAGATCGATGAAATCCTGGCATGGGAGCAGCAGAAAGATGCCGAGCGCGACACGAAGTTTGTTGAGCTTGGACGTTATCTGTGCGAAGTCAGGGCAGGGCAGTACTGGCGGGTGGAGAACTTGAAATCATTTGACGATTTTCTGGAGCGGCGGTTTCCGGAATCGCGACGGAAAGCATATTACCTGATGTCGATTCACGAGCACCTGCCGCCGCAGGCCAGAAAAGAATTGAAGGAAGTGGGCTGGACTAAGGGGATCGAACTGGCGAAAGTAGCTCGCCGCGACGGTCAGGACTTCGATTGTGCAACCTGGTTGCACAGAGCCCGGTTGCTACCAAAAGAAGAATTCAAGCGGGAAGTGGAAAGGGAACTGACCGGCAAGGAAACCGAGCCCTGGGAGATCATTTACTTCAAACTTTACAAGAGCCAGATTCCAGTGATTGAACAGGCGATCGAAACAGCGGCACTAATGCTTGGCACTGACAAATCTCGCGGTTACTGCTTAGAGATGATTTGCGCCGATTTTCTCGCGGGCGCGAATTTGGATTGTGCAACTCCGGAAATATTGCTGGACTCAATCTCCAGAATGTTCAAATTTCTTCCGGGGCAACAAAAACAAACATTCCTCGAGCAGGTCGATCAGAAAGCATCGGCGTGATCACAATCTTTCCGAAAGACCAGCGAACCCAGTTGAGTTCCGAAGCGTATGCACAACTGAGGCTCGTCGTACTTAACCGAGACAGCTGGCGTTGCCAGAATTGCGGATCGCTACAGAATCTCGAAGTCCATCACCAACAGTTTCGCAGCCGTTCCGGAAGCGATTCAGAAGAAAACTTGATTACATTATGCAATCGTTGCCACGCGTCACAACACAAATGAATGCATGTCTTGTTTAGGCACGACATGCTTGGCGACTACTACAATAAGGCCCGGTCGTGACGGGCTAGTCCGGTCGCATACTGGCTGCTTTGCAGACTGGTCGGTAAATACCCAGCTTTTGCATCTTGTGAATCAGTGTTGTTCGCTTCAGGCCAAGTTTCGCGGCTGCACCTTTCGGCCCGCCGATTATCCAACCCACCGCCTCGAGTGTGCAGAATTAATGCGTGTTCTGAGTCTCTCAAGGTAGTCGGTCGAGAGTTGTTAACGCTTGCAGCCTCTGTTGTTGGGAGAGGATTCGGAAGCACACCATCGTTTGAAAGGATCACGGCGCGCTCGATCAGATTTTGCAGTTCTCAGCTACCATTGAGCCGCTGGCTTACTACTCTTCATCCAGATACTCGCCGGGCACATCATCCTGCGGCACCTCATGCGTGCGAACCTCCTTCTGGTCAGTGTCACCAGCGTGTTCCACGCCCGCCACTGCGTCAGCCTCGAACGCGTTTCCTTCCTCGATCAACTCGGCCACACTCTCTGAATCCGCACCTTCGATGTTAGACAATCCCTGCAAGTCTCCCGACTGCCCGCCCGACCTCGCTCCGAGTCCTTCGGGTGCAAATGCCTCCGTATCCACGCTCTGGCTCTTTCGCTGAACCCGTGTCCTGAGTGGGGACGGAGTCTTCGCCCCGGTTATCTTCCTGCTGGGGGCATTCGTTTTCACCGCTGCCTTTTTCAGAGCCGGTTTCTTCTCCAATTTCTTTTTCGGAGTTCCCCCCTTTTTAGCCAGCTTCTTTTTAACCGTCTTGGTCGTCGGTTTCCATTTCTTCCCGGCAGATCCTTTCGGCTTCGTGCGCTTCTTATTAGTTTTGTTCTTCGCCATACGCGCAGTCTACCACCGGCACAGCCGCATCCAGACGACCGACAACCCTTGACCTGTACAGCGACACGGATCTTGAGTCCGTGATCGAAACTGGGGATCGCGACGTTGCGAGAAGGGGTCGAATGCTTCGGCTCGGCGGCGTTTTGGAAATTTCGCCTAAGACTCGTCGCGTTTTCAAATTGCAACTGTTCTATGACCGATCTTGGTGCAAACTGGTCAAAGGCGCATGGGCAGCAAGCGTCAATGGCATTTTGAAACGCTTCTCCACAATTGCTGTTGAAAACAGGTCCTATCGATGTGACGACACGCGCAATGTATTTTGAAATTGAGGAGGAGGAGAAAGAGAAAAACGGAAGAAAAACAAAAAGGCTGTGACTTTGGTTATGCTCTAGCCATCAGCTCCTGCGAGGAAGCTAACGGCGTGGACGCATGTACCGTCACAGCCCTTGATGCGATTACCACTTTCGCGGTTCCAAACCCCAACTTCTCCTCGCAGAGCCAGTCGGTTTTTTCGGGTCTGGTTGCTCGTTGAGTTGCCTCAACCAGCTAATCACTCAGTCTACTTCGGATTAGCAAAATTTTATTTAAGCCAACCCTTTCGACCGTCGACGGACTGCACCTTAAACAGTTACATGGAAATTGTCAACGCCGCTTTTCGGTGCATTCTTGCAATTCTGGAGTAGCACAAATCAAGAATGCAAGCCATTGAATCATTAGTGTTTGTTGGATGCCTAGAGAACTCGTTCCTCCTTTTGCACAGATCCTTCCACAGTGCCCCATGATTTTCCGCGCGGGAGCTCCTGAACAAATACTTCGTAGGAACCAACGAAGCATCTTGACTAAGAGGAGCCAGTCACTGATCTTGGGAGCAGCAACACACACAAGTGTCAGAACTGACGGCATATGTCGACGGTGGCTCTCTGGGAAGTCCTGGGCAATCGGGCATTGGGGTCATAATCGTTGGATCCGAAGGCGGGACAATCCGAATCTCGAAGTGGATCGGACATCAGGACAATAATGTCGCTGAATATGTCGCGTTGCTTGAGGCCTTGCAATGTGCCGCCGGACTCAAAGCCAAAGCACTTCAGGTATTCTCAGATTCCGAAGTAGTGGTTAAGCAGATGAACGGTGCGTACGCCTGCCGGAGTTCCAGGTTGCATTCTCTGAATTGGGTCTGCCGAAAGCTCGCTAGATTGTTCGTCTTTTCCATTTCCCACGTTCCGCGAGAAAAGAATACGGAAGCCAATAGCCTTGCCACTCTCGCTGCTCGCAAGCGGCGCTCGGATCTGGACTGCAGAGAATCGGTTCCTTTGGATTAGGCGTTTTGCAATGTGAGCTGCAATCCGCGGGTCGGATGGTAGCAAAGGCGCGATAGATAGAAGGTGGAGAAAAGCAGGGACAGACCGTCGCACACCACCGGGTGACTCCCTTAATGAGCTGTGACTAGCTCTTCTTCGAAGTTACCGCGAAAAACGCCGCCACTTCCTGCTTGACACTCTTGCTGCCGCACTTAGGACACTTGATCTTTTCCGCGTCGTGATCGCCCAGGGTGAGAACAGCCTCAAAACTCTTGTTGCAGTCGTTGCACATGTAATCGTAGACGGGCACAGCTACCTCCCAGTCGAAGCGCTGATTATAGAAGTCTGCGCTGCGCGGAATTCTATCCCTTGTGGCTCGTAAACGTCCTGTGGATTTCCAGCTTTCGGGCGTAGGTGGCTTGCAGACTGATTCAATTGAACCATATGAGCAGCTTCGTGGCTTCCGCCCGATCGTGCCGTTTTCTACATTGACCGGGTTCCGAGTGAAGCGGCCTCGATTACATCAACAACGGTGGCCTGCATCCCAACGTGTCAGGGATCCAGATCAATCCGAATCGTGAGCAGTTGAGTGCCGAACAAGCGCACGGCGGCCGCATTCGCTCTGCTCCTAGGCAACTGTCCCGCAAGCCAGCGCTGACGCGCGCGGGGATCATCGTCCGAGAGCACATGCGCGGTGCCGGTGCGCCAACGAGCAAGGAACCCTTCACGCAATTTCAGCCGCACGCGTGGGTTGTGTGCAATATTGCGGACGTATCCTGCGTTCATGCCGTGCTCTGCCACGATCCAGAATCGATTGCCGATGCGCGCGGCGCCCACTGGAGTCTGTCGCGGCTTTCCAGTTGTCCGACCGATGGTTTCGAGTAGCGCATAACCAGGGGGCGCGACACCCACAGCAAATAGGAGCTTAATCGGCGGGTTGAGCACGTATTTCTGCAGCGCATGCACTATGCGATGTTTCATTTCTGCCATCCCGAGACTAGCGCAGTTTACGCTTTTCACTGCACCAATCTTCGGTAATTGACCAGTCATGGGTTCAAGCGTACGTTTGCCTCGAAGGAGTCTCCTCATGAATGCAAATCCCCCGAAGAAATCGCCAGCAACCGTTACGAGCGAGCCGCAAGAACTCGAATACCAGATCCGCCTGCGCGCGCACGAATTCTACGAGGCGCGCGGTCGGGAGGACGGTCACGAGCTAGAAGACTGGCTTCGCGCCGAAGAAGAAATCAAGAAGAAGAACGTCCGCCCCATCGCCGCCTAATCCCGGCGGGGCGCAAAGCGACCTTGGCCCCGACCCTCGGGGCCTTTTTCATGCAAACCCGAGACCATGCCATCATTTCAAGTCTCTGACTTGTTCGGCGGAGTATATTGGGACGGGCAGGTTCTAACCTTCATGATTGGCAAGCGCGGCAATCCTGGCTGGGGGCGGCCTATTTCGCCCGCTTTGGTTCTTCGTACGGAATTCGAAATGCAGGTTAGGCAATTGCACCTGACACCGGAGAATTACGCCGTCTCGGCTGAGCTGCGCAAATGGTGCGAAGAGAACAGGAACCGATACTACATCCCAGAGTGGCTGCTCAATGAATGGGACATCCCCGTCGACCCATATTTCAGCGGCGCCGCATAATCCTGCTCCCTGCCGGATTCCAATCACACCAGAACTCAATCCGAATCTAAAATGCCGGCCACCCGAGAGCTGGAAACTCATTTCACTACTGCCTTCCGGATTGTTGGTCGCGGGGAAGCTCAGCCCTGCGGCGAATTGCTTCACGCCGCGTGGGTGGGATAGGGCGGATGATCACTGCCCGTCCCCCACAATCGATGCACAAAAATGTATCGGTAAGCGCATTAATGTGCCATTCGGCAATGTACAAATCAACGCAATCTCGCCTTGAACGCTCAAGTGCGAGCGTAGCGAATTGGAAATTTGCGACTCCGAAGAGTAGACAGGACTTAGCGGCTTTGTTTCGTAATTTGCCTTGTGACCTGGGCCAGCCTTTTCCTAAATTCGGATTCCTCGCAGCGCCCTCAGTGTTCGTTTTGCCGGCAGGATAATTCCATTTGGCAAATCCGCCTAAATTTGTTCCGCGCCAGAATATCCCAGACTTATTTGAATTGTTCCGGTGAAAATCATCGAGTTTTCACCGGAACACTCGTTCAACGGGAGTGGGTGGCTTTACTGTAAAAAAGATTTACTAGTGAATAGCAGTGTCACTTTTCTGTTTTTTCTTGTTACCCCCTTGAACGTCGCCGCTGCAAGTCTCGCAGTGCATCGATCGCCTTGTAGTAGTCGCGTTTAAGGTTAGTCTCGTAGCGCAAAATGGTGGGCAACGAGCTCGTGAGAGTCGCTTCAACTTCCAAGCACCCCCTATCGAGATCTGAAGTGGCAGACCGGTTCCAAAATGGGTTCCCCTTATCAACGATACTGGGTTCACCTTTGGTGTGACTATTGCCCTTACTGCGCCGCACTACCAGCTTTTCGCAGCCCCACGTGGGGAGGGTGCCAGTGCTTGACTCGTCAAAGAGATTAAGCTCGTAACCTGCTCCTTGTAGCTCCGCGATTACCTGCTTGGAAGCATTTCGGTGGTCTCGAAATTCTTTAAACTCCAACTTGGTAGCGGTTCGGAGTTTCCACCAGCATGCGCCGATTTCCTCCACTAACATTCGCTCGATGGGTCCGATCGGCATGAGATCGTGTTCAAGATCATCCAAGAACTTCTTGAATTCTCGCTGTCGAGCTTCGTCGTGGCGGAACAATATTTGTCTTGCCAAAAGTCCATGCTTCACCGCGTTATATCGCATTGCGGATTTCCCCTCCAAAGTTTTCGGTCCTGTCGATTTCTTTGCATTCTCACGATTCGCCGCGATGACGCTGTTCGTAACTTTCTTCGAAAGTCTCATAGTTTTGTCTCCCATTTATGAACCGTGCTGACTGCCTTGCATAAGAATTGGCTTCCGCTAGCGCGATAGGCGCCAGGCAGGGAAGAAAAAGAATTTGTCGCGTCAGATGTGAAGGCTGTGCAGTCTCCGGATCATTGGAAGCCAAGTGAAATGCCGGAGCCAGCGCTTAAATGCTAGGCGAAGATGAATACTTCCGCCCTTTATAGCCGGGCCTTCGAAGGGTGTCAAAAGTCCTTAGTACATCAGACTAGAGCCAACTTCTTACACCCGCGAAGACTAACGGTATCATGCATGACCAATAATAGTCTCAACTAGTACTTGAAGAGAGTTATTAAGGAAGTTTGAAGCGGGGTTAGTGCGGATTCGTGCTTTTCGCGTACCGTCGCCAGGTTATCGGTTAGAAGCCGTGACTATTCTATTTCTTCTCTTTGGCCCATCTAGCAAGTGCAGCTTTCTTGGCGCTAGCGCTCCTCTCCTCAGGAGACATCTTAGCGGCTCTTCTCTTCCCGCCCTTCGAGCCCCCCATTTTTCCTAATGCGACCGCGTGAGGATTCTTCTTCGGCATGTCTGGACACCTTTATGCCTGAACCGACCCAAGAAATGCAACCGATCCGCAAAAGCGCTTGACATTGCGTAAGCGCCTACGCATAATTAGAAATGCGTAGGCGCCTACGCATATAATCGAGAATTTCTTATGACGGAGACAACAATCTTAGGGAGTCGAAATGCAAGACTCGCAAAGCAAATGTGGGGGAGACTGCCCCGGACGGCACTTGCCGCCCTAAAAGAGCTGAGCCAACAATATCTGGTGTCGCTGGTTTTGGGCGACGTGCTTTACCTGGATGAACGGTGGTATGTAAGCCACTCGGGACTCTTGAGAATTGCTCAAAGAAGGAAATGCTCTGGAATAAATGTGGAGTGCCTTGGGGGATTCTCCGATGGGCCTGGAAACCGATGGGCCTTCAAGGCAACGGTTTACAAATCTCGAACTTGTATGGGCTTTGTCGGTTACGGTGACGCGGATCCGTCCAATGTCTCGCCCTTGGTTCTTGGTGCGGAGATGCGCGTCGCGGAGACCCGGGCCGTCAATCGCGCTCTGCGGAAGGCGTACGGGATCGGCATCTGCTCGGTAGAGGAAATCGGATCGTTCTCTGGGCCTGGCGCACAAGTTCAATCCTCGAAGAAGATTCCGCCTCAACCGGTCAATGGGCATTCCAACCCTACCGGTCCTCGCGTAAGAGATCGGCTCTGCCAAATCATTCGTCGGCATCAGCTCGACCCGAGTCTAGTGAAGTCCTATGCCGTCGATTTCTGCGGCACAAAAGCTCTGCGCGATGCCACGCGCGAGCAGGTCGAAAACTTTGTCGTTCATTTGGCTGACTGGGCGGAAAAGGATCGCAATGCTTTGCTCTGCCAACTCAACAGCTACATGGGAAATAAGGAAGGTGCTGCATGACTCGACGATTCCAGGGACTTGGCCAAACCGCTACAACCGCTGAACAAGACGTTCCCGACGGCGTTTACTTGGTGCAGGTCGAAAGAGCCCAGTACCGCTGGCACGCCCAGAAACCGTTCTACTCTCTCCGCCTCTCTGTCTTAGAACCGCAAGAATTGAACGGCCACATTATTTCCGGACGCCTCTACTGCACAGCTAAAGCGCTGTGGAAGCTGGGCTGGTTTCTGCGGGATTTCACTTATGACCCGGAACTCCTCGGAAGAGACGAAGTCGAAGTCGACGAAAAGGCAATGCCGGGGTTGAGCGGCGTGGTCAAGGTTAGTCATACGGTGGTCAACGGCACAACCTTGACCAGCTTCGATGGATTCGCTCCTGCCAGCCAGTGGCAGGAATTTTCAGGCCCGTCCATACGCGGGATCATCACTAACGAGGTCGCTCCGTGACCTACAGTTACACCCAAATCAGCCACTACCTCGCTTGTCCTCGCCGTTACAAGCATCGCTACCTCGACGGCTGGAAAGAAAAAGACACTCGGGCTGCCATGCTATTTGGGCGAGCTTTTGAAACTGCATTGGGCGCTTACTTTCGCCGCGAAGACGCTGCCGCAGCATTGTTCCGCGAATGGAGTGCGTATCAGCAAGCCAGCGTTACCTATTCGAGTGGAGTCACGTGGGACCGGATGCTGCAGCAGGGTGTCCAACTGCTCGATCGATTCGCCCAAGAGGATCGAATTCGCATTCGTCAGCCTAAACGGAATCTGCAGATCAAGTTCACAAAATCTGTTTCGCCGACGAACGATTTTGTGGCCTACGTCGATGCCATCGGGATGTTAGACGGCACTAAATGCCTCCTGGAATGGAAGACTACCTCGAGCCGCTATCCGGAGCAGCCCGAGGGACTCTTGAGTTTGGATCCTCAGCTGATTTGCTACTCCTGGATTACCGGCATTAGCGAGGTCGCGGAGGTTGTGTTCGTGCGGAAGCGAATGGTGGAGGTTCAATACTTTCGAACCACGATTACCTCACAGCAACAGGAGGAATTCGGGCGGCTGGTGGAAGATACAGTCGCCAGGATTGAGTCAGTCCAATTTCTGCCGCATAGCGGAGTCCGGTTTCCCCAGAACCCATGCACCAGCTGCTCCTACATTGGGCTATGCCTGGGAAGACCAGAAATCATTGATGCAAATCTAATCCGGCGGCCAGGACAAGAATTTGATTGGCTTGACGAACTTAATTTCTAGGAACCCGCCCATGCTGCCCAAGCTGAATCGTCGGCGAGCTCAATTCGTGCTGTCCAAGATCGATGAGATCTTGGCGTGGGAGCAGCAAAAAGATGCCGAGCGCGATACGAAGTTTGTGGAACTTGGGCGATATCTGTGTGAAGTCAGGGGAGGGCAATACTGGCGGGTGGAGAACCTGAAGTCATTCGACGATTTTCTGGAGAGGCGGTTTCCGGAATCGCGACGGAAGGCGTATTACCTGATGTCGATTCACGAGCACCTGCCACCGCAGGCCAGAAAAGAATTGAAGGAAGTGGGCTGGACCAAGGGGCTGGAACTGGCAAAAGTGGCACGCCGGGACGGGCAGGAGTTCGATTGTGCAACCTGGTTGCACAGGGCACGGTCTTTACCAAAAGAAGAGTTCAAGCGGGAAGTGGAGAGGGAACTAACCGGCAAGGAAACCGAACCTTGGGAGATCATTTACTTCAAACTCTACAAGAGCCAGATCCCGGTGATTGAGCAGGCAATCGAAACGGCTGTCTTAATGCTCGGTACCGACAAGTCGCGAGGCTACTGCCTTGAGATGATCTGCGCCGACTTTCTCGCTGGTGCAAATTTGGATTGCGCAACTCCGGATGTACTGCTGGACTCAGTCGCCAGAATGTTCAAGTTTCTTCCCGTGCAACAAAAGCGAACATTTCTCGACCAAATCGATCAGAAAGTATCGGCGTGATCAGAATCCCTCCGAAAAATCCGCGAATCCAACTTAGTCCCGAAACCTATGCACAGCTGAGACTCTCGGTACTCAACCGGGACGGCTGGCGTTGTCAAAATTGCGGATCGTTACAGAACCTCGAAGTCCACCACCAACAGTTTCGGAGCCAATCGGGAAACGATTCCGCGGAAAACCTCATCGCACTATGCAGTTATTGTCATTCGGCAATGCATATATGAGTTGTTCTTCAGTTTTCACAGTCGTTGAGTGTTCGATAACCCCGCCTCCGATACGAATCTCAGCTCAAAGTGCCACTATTTGGGATTCTGATATCGGTACCGTATTGATAGCGTTACGGTCCAGGTTGAATGCGCCCTAATCAAATGCGAGATGTGTAAAGTCCAGCCGAGATAGCTCGGATCGTGCTGACCATCCGCGGATTGGTCCTCACGGATATGCCGTTGACAAGCTCCTAAATCGGAACGAAACTTGGAACCGTAGGAAAGCAGGAATCATGAAGATGAAATATCTAGGTCTGGCGATTGCGGTAATGGTGATGGCTGGTACGATGCGGGCGGATTCATTCTTCGGGACGGGTGACCTGTCCATCACCGGAAACTCCGCTTGCGGAGGAACATGTGCCGAGAGCATTGCCTTCACCATTCACATTATGGTCCCTACCTACAAGGGTGCGCTGCCTGAGCCGGAGGCATTTGGTAGCGTCACCTCTGCGACGGGTCCCCTGGGCTCTTCCTTCACGGTCAGTCCTTGGCTTAATTTTTCTGGTAATGCGTTTGTTGTCCCGGGAGTGCCCTTCGATCTAGAATTCACCGACAGCGGCGGGGATGTGATCTTCGTCGAAGGTTATGTTGTCCTAAACCTAGATGGCTCCGTCCGAGAGACGCCAGTCATTGTCGGGTCTTTCTTTTGGGATTGCGAGACCGCTACCTGCGTAACAGAATTTGTTCCACCGTCGAGTCCGGCCTCTCCTCCCAACTACCGCGGATTTGACCTGCTTGGCACAGCCGGAGGCACGATAGCGAATGTGCCCGAACCATCCTCTTTGGGATTGGTGATGATCACGGCGATGGCAATGGCAATAATGCTGGTGGTGAAGAAATCTCGTTGTTCGAAAGCATAAAGTTTGTATCGAGCGGGTAGCCGTATCGCCCTGAATCTCAGCGCAGACGGGTGTCGGGAAACAGAGAGTAAAGACTTAAACCTGCTGAGTGGCAGACTCCCGTCGCGGAAAATCGAGCGAGGCTGGCCGGACCGTCTTCTTGCCATGATCTGAAGCTAGTTTTTGTGCTTGCAATATTTCTTCGGTCGTCAGTAATTCGGCTGTCTTTCTCTTTTCTGCCGTGATCGCGTCCTTCATCTCACCGATACTTTTCTCGCAAATCAAATACCACTTATAGGCGGACAGTGGATCTTTTTGGATGCCGCGGCCCTCTGAGTACATTTTGGCGAGTGATATCTGCGCTCGAGGCATTCCGTGTTCCGCTGCACGTTGACAGGAGGCAAAGCTCATACCTTTTTCCAAGTCATGTATGTCTTGCGAAGACTGGCTCGACACTGAATGGTTTAAGGCAAGAAACAAAAGTTCGACCCGACTTGACACCCCCAGCTTGTCGAACACGCGGAATAAGTAATTTTTGATGGTGTGTTGGCTTAGTCCCAAACGAGCTGCAATTTCCCTGTTGCTCAGTCCTTCCGCCAGGCTTGAAACTACTTCCAGCTCACGCTCCGAGAGAAGATTGAGACCGTCGACGTTTACAGCTCGACCGGGTGGCGACGAGACCAGCGCCTCCAAGGCGATGGTCATTTGTTCAGAACTAGCCCAAATCTCTCCGGCATGAACTTTTCGGACGCATTCAGAAAGAGATTCCACGGATGCGTCTCGGCTGAACAATCCTCTCGCGCCTGCTCGAAACGAAGCCAGAATCGTCTCCGGCCTGGTTGAGTCCAGGAGAATAACGAAGCGAACCTTAGGGCATAATTCTCGGATTTTTTGCATGGCTGCCAGACCCCCGAGAGCGTCCTCGTCTAAACGAGAGCTGATCACCGCAACATCTATATGGCGAGCGACCGCCGCCTCCACTATCTCCGTCGAATGAGGCGCCGGAATGAAAGGTTCCAGCAAAGGATCGCGTCGAAGTGCGTCAGCAAGTAACTGTGTGTGGATACGCGTGCCATCGGAGACAAGCACACGAATCAGTTCTTTTCCATTCCGCCCACTCTTCATAAATTCTCCGGCGAACTGAAGAACAACTCACCCGCCCAAGCCGGGTTGAAACTAATACCTCTAATGAAGGGGAGTATAAGGCACTTCTCGAGGGGACGCGATAATTACATAGAAATTGTACAGCAGAGCGGCAAGTTGAATGTGAAACTATTTGCACTTCCCGAAGTGCCTTAAGCCCCGGCGAATTAGCAGAGTTGGATCAAGGAGATTACTTTAGGTTAAGTGTCTATTATGTAGGCAGTTAGAGAAAATGTGTTAGGTATGGGATTGAGTTACCGTAGTCACTGCGGCTAAGTCAAATGCCCTGGATAGAGTAATTGTTCTCTAGCCAATAGCTCTCATTGGAGCGACGCAGATGTTTTCCAGAGAGGATTATTACCCTAGAGAGCTAACACCTCTTGCAGTGACTTGCAACGCCTGATACGGTACTCATGGTTAGCGGGGTTTCCCCAGACCCAGTGTGCTGCTTACCCCCAGGCGCATATGAGCTAACGCGCCGAGTAGCTTTGCATCAAAGAAATACCGCGCAAGACAACCGGATGAATTGTCAATTGTGACTGAGGGGGCGAAGCTACGCCAACGTGTCAACAAGTTGCTATCCGAATCGCTTTTGTTTTTCCTTCCTAAAGTGTTCCTAACCCCAGAGGAATTGCGATGTTAACCGAAACTATGACTCCCGCATTAGTCTTGCTTGTCAGCAGGGACCCTTCCGCCCTGTTTCCGCGATGGACCATCGGACTCGATAGTCCGTGGCAACTAGAAGTTGCCGATAGCGGTTGGCAAGCCTTAGAGAGAGTTCAGTCCCACGACGGCCCCGATCTTATCCTGCTCGACCTCGGAGAAAATGCCGCGGACGGTTTGCATACTCTGCGATGGCTGCGCCGGGTTCGTCCAGATATTCCAATTCTGCTGCTTTCACAGTCCGAAGACCCACTCCAAAGGATGGAGGCGCTCCGGTTGGGCGCAAAAGATTACCTGGTTAAGCCTCTTCGGGAAGCGGATTTGCAAGCCGTAATCGATAGGCACATTGATTCACCAGGGAGGGGTGCGAGGTTCGAGATTTCAAGCGAGAGCATCGAGCAAGTTGCAGACGACATGTTCTTTGTTTCCGCCAGTCCCGCCATGCGTGAACTTAGAGCGCAGGCGGAATTATTGGCGCAGATCGACGCTCCCTTGCTAATAGTGGGGCAACAAAATAGCGGCAAACATATTGCCGCACGACTGATTCACAAACTCTCGGTGCGTTCCGGCTTTCAATTTCTGAAAGTGAATTGTTCGGCTTTACCGGCGGATCTTTTGGAGACTGAGCTGTTTGGCAAGGATCGCGCGGTTGTCTCAGGCGTCTCGCGGAGTGTTCCGGGGAAGTTGGACATTTGCGAAAAGGGAACTGTCTATTTTGATGAGATCACGGAGTTGCCCTTAAGATTGCAGGAGAAGTTGGTCCGCTTGCTCCAGGACAAGGCTTTTTCGCGTGTAGGCGGAGACACTCGAGTCAAAGCCGATTTTCGTATCCTGGCTGCTACGCAAGCCAATGTCGAACAGGCCTTGGCGGAAGGAAAGCTGAGGGAAGATCTTTATTTTCGGCTCAGTGCTTTCAGCGTCTATGTCCCCCCGTTGAAGCAGCGGAAAGAGGACGTGTCTTTGCTTCTAGGACACTTAATGAATCAATTGTCCCGTCACTACGACCTGCCGGCAAGAACTTTTTCGCCGCCAGTGTTGCAGGCATGCGAACGTTATGGATGGCCAGGGAATCTCAAAGAGTTGGAAAACTTCGTTAAGCGTTTTCTAGTAGTCGGGGACGAGGAATTGGCATTAACTGAGCTAGCGCGAAAGTCGGAAGTCGTGGCCGAGGCGCATTCCGGTGCTGTCACTTTGGCATTGGTGCCAGAACCTGCCACCCAGTCCGCGGAACCAGAAGAGTTCACCTTCGGGCTCAAGTCTCTCGTTCAGACTATAAAAGGCGAAGCAGAGCGAAATGCTATCGCTACCGCTTTGGAACAGACCCACTGGAACCGCAAGGCGGCATCGCGAGTCTTACAGGTGAGTTATCGAACATTGCTTTACAAGATTCAGCAGTACCATTTGACGCCGCCACCCAACTATCTCTCTGAGGTTTTTCCCGGGCAGGGAGTAAAAAGCAACGGGCACTGACGACTAGAGAACAAGGCAATGGAGCAAGGATAGAAATGCATAAGAAAGCAACAGTTTTAATGGCGACGGTCTTGACGCTCGCAGGAGGTTTGGCCGCGCAAGCGGGTGCGGCAAATCCAAACAACGGGCCCGCACCGACGCAGTCGACCGCAACGTCGAGCGCAAGCCCAGCCACCAAACCGCACGACGATACCTTCATCATTGGCGCAGACGATATCCTAGCGGTCAACGTTTGGAAAGAGCCGGACATCTCACGCTCGGTCCCGGTACGATCCGACGGAATGATTTCTTTGCCGTTGGCGGGCGAACTGCAAGCTTCCGGCCAAACTCCCCACCAACTAGAAATAGCCATTGCCGGCAAGCTGAAGAGTTACATTTCCGAGCCAGAAGTCACGGTTATTGTCCAGGAAATCAGGAGTCAGAAGTTCAATATTTTGGGGCAAGTAGCACGCCCGGGTTCATATCCTCTAACAAATGCGAGCACGGTGCTAGACGCCATAGCGCTCGCAGGGGGATTCCGCGATTTTGCCAAACAGAAAAATATCTATATCTTGCGGCAGAATCCCGACGGAGGGCAGTCCCGCCTCCCCTTTAATTACAAGGAAGTGATTAAAGGCAAAGATGCTGCACAGAATATCAAGCTTCAACCTCGTGACACCATCGTGATCCCGTGAACAATAATCGAGAGAAAATATCTTGAGTCGAATATTTCTAATATTTCTGCTGTCGACCGTGGCCGCAAGAACCTGGGCGCAGACGGATTCCAACGCGCAAACTCCATCGAGCGGAGCCTCGGCAGCCCCGGGCCAGTCGGCGCCGTCCAGCGATGAAGCAAACACCTCACCTGCCGCGACGGACCAGGCCATGGTTGCTCCACCTTTATTGACCGGCGCGGCATCTCCTCTCGCATTTACATCGGAAATGGAACGATCCAACTATCTACGCGGAGGCGCGAGTGCGAGTTTTGCCTACAACACTGATGTCATTGACACTACCGGAAGCGCCATGGGCGACGAACTCTACACCATTAGCCCGTTCATCGACTTGGACATAACCAGAACCCGCTTGCGGTTCACTACAATCTATAGTCCGGGTTTTACTTTTTATCAGCACCTGACTGATCGCAATCAGACAAACCAGAGCTTGGGTTTGAACTTTGCCTATCGTCTAAGCCCACATGTCACATTCACGGCTGCGGACAGTTTGGCGAAAACGTCTACCTATTCCGGATTGGCTTTCAATACCATCGCCGGGGTTCCCAACCCCATTCAGTCACCGAACCTGGCGATTGTGTCCCCGGTGGCGGACATGCTCATAAATGCCTCCAACGTCGGCCTCAGCTATCAGTTCGGCAAAAATGACACAGTGGGAGTTACCGGCAATTCTTCGATATTGCGGTACCTGAATCAAGCCCAGGCGCCAGGACTCTACGACTCCACCAGCTACGGGGCGGGAGGTTATTACACACACCGTTTCGGGCGGAACTACTTGGGCGTGAATTATCTCTTTCAAGACTTCACAACTGAGACCCTTCAGCTGAAAACGAAGACAGACAGCATCTATGGCTCCTACACGTTCTACTTGAAGCCCAACTTGTCGCTTTCCGCCTTCGGAGGTCCGCAATATTCAGATACGTCCGGGCCCCTCACATTACCGATCAAGAAGTGGTCTCCCGCAGGCGGTGGAAGTGTCAGTTGGCAGGGTGAACAAACCAGCTTTGCCGCCACCTTTTCCCGCAGAATTACCGATGGCGGGGGATTGCCGGGAGCGGTCACTGCAACTAGCGTCAACGCGTCATTTCGAGCGCAACTCACTCGCACTCTGACTGGATCAATTGGTGCGGGTTATTCGTCGAATACGGCTCTGGATCCTGCATTTCAAAGCCAGTCCAATGGTAATTCGGCATCGGCGAATGTGGGCGTCCAACGCGCTTTTGGAGAACACTGGAATGGCTCGGTAGGATATCTGTACTTGCACCAGAGCTACAACAATATTCCAGTGATCAATACGGCTCCGAATCAGAGTCAGGTAACTATTTCAGTTTCGTACCGATTCGAAAGGCCTTTGGGAAGGTGAGAAGCAGGGTATGCTCGAAGAGTTAGAAGAGAAAAACTCCGAGACTTTCAATATCCGTCAATATTGGGCGATCATTCGACGCCGCCACTGGTTTTTTCTGATCCCGCTTTTCTTGGGCTGGTTTGCAGTCTGGGGAGCGAGTTGGCTTATGCCGTCTGTTTACCGCTCTGGAACGTTGATCCTGGTGGAGCAACCGACGGTCCCGCAGCAGTACGTCACTCCCAACGTCAGCGACAATCTGCAAGACCGATTGCAGAGCATCACGCAACAGATTTTGAGCCGGACCCGCTTGCTGCACATTATTCAGCAGCTGAACCTTTATAGCGCCGAGAGCCAGCGTACGAACCCCGATCAGCTCGTCGAGCGGATGCAGAAGGACATCGAAATCGAATTAGTCAAATCCACTACGGGGGAACAACTTACCTCTTTTAAGGTTTATTACTCGTCTCACGACCCCAACGTAGCGCAGCAAGTCACGAGGCAACTGACCGATCTCTTTATCAGCGAGAACTTGGAAGTTCGTCAGCAGCAATCCCAAGAAACAACGAAATTCCTTGAGTCTCAGTTGGAAGAGGCTCGCAAAACCCTTGCCGATCAAGAACAAAAAGTCCGCGATTTCAAGGACCAACACCTGGGAGAACTGCCGGGTCAGTTGCAGGGCAATCTGCAAATCCTCGGAGGATTGCAGTCGCAGTTGCAATCGGAAGACGACGCACTATTTAGCGCCAAGCAGCAGAATTCCTACCTGCAATCCTTAATTCAACAATACCGCTCATCACAGAGATCTACCAAGGGCGGGGATAGTGCGCCGATGGGACTTCCTGCTCTCGACGACAAGTTGGAGAAGTTGAGGGCGCAGTTGTCCGATCTGGAGTCGCACTACACGGACCGTCATCCGGATGTCCGCAAGGTAAAGGAACAGATTGCAGAGACCGAAAAGATGAAAGAACAACTTGAGGCAAATCTCAAGGCGAACGCGTCCCACCCTCAGGCTGATGTGCCACCCACCCCGGGCGATACTGATCTCACCTCTGGTTCCCCGATAGCGCAACTTCAGAATCAGCTGGAAGCCAACAAGATCGAGATAGCAAATCGGGAGAGAGCCATAGCGGAGCTGAAAACCAAAATCGGTGCCGGCCAGGCACATCTTAATCAGGAACCGGTTCGGGAGCAGGAACTTTCAGAACTCACAAGAGGGTACGAGCAATCTCAGGCGAATTATGACGATCTCCTAAAAAAGAAGAACGAGTCTGAGCTTGCAACCAGTATGGAGTTGCGGCAGCAGGGCGAACATTTTCAAATCCTCGATCCTCCCAGCTTGCCGACGGTCCCGTATTCGCCGAATCGGCTGAAGCTTTGCGGCATCGGACTGTTTGCCGGACTGGTGCTAGGAGCCGTATTCACAGGCGGCGCCGAGTTAATGGATGACCGACTTTACAGCGAAAAAGATCTGAAGGAGTTGATCAGCGCGGACGTGATTTCAGAAATTCCGAACATCATAACTGCCGATGAAGACAAGAGTCGACGAAGAATTCTCCGCGTAGAAGTGGCAAGCGCGGTATTGGTATTTGCGCTCATCGCGGCAGGATATGCCTTCAGCTACTTTCGCGGATAAATTGAATGTATAAGGCTTTCTACAACCTTCAGCGAAATCCGTTCGAGATCAGCCCGGACCCCTCGTTCTTGTTTCCTACCCGGCGACACAACGAGGCCCTAGCCGCGCTTTATTACGGTGTCCGCCGGCACAAGGGTTTCGTGGTTATGACAGGCGAAGTCGGAACTGGCAAGACTCTGCTAGTTCGGTGCCTGCTGCAACTTCTCAATCGAAACGACGTCAGCTACGCCTACGTTTTCAACAGCATTTTGTCGCCGGTGGAGTTTTTGCAATATATCGCCGCCGATTTCGGATTGCGAGCGTCCGGAAAGAACAAAAGCGAACTGCTCTGGGAATTGCATAACTACCTGATCACCCGATATCAAAAGAAACTCACAACGGTGTTGGTCGTTGACGAAGCGCATCACGTCTCCGCGGAAGTACTTGAAGAAATTCGTTTACTCACCAATCTGGAAACGGCGCAGGAAAAATTGTTGCAGATTCTGCTGGTCGGGCAGCCTGAACTTGACGAAAAGCTGGATTCGGTTGCTTTGCGTCAGCTGAAACAAAGAATCGTACTGCGGTCCCGGCTTGAACCTCTCGATCTGGAAGAGACTCGGGGCTACCTCCATCGACGGTTAGAGCTCGCAGGAATGGCGCCTCAACCCCATCCTCTGTTTCCAATCGAGACCGTTGCGGCGATCCATCGCCATTCACGGGGCATTCCGCGACTGATCAATACGATCTGCGAAAACGCCCTAATCGCTGGATTCGCCAAGCAGGCGAAGAGCATATCGTCTGCTATTATTGAAGAAGTTGCTTCGGACCTCCGTTTAAATGTTGTCCATCCCGTAGTTCAAGCTGAACACCTCCCCAAGGATGAGAAAAACAAGGCATTAGCTGCGGTTAAAGCCTTGTTGCAGTTGCAGGAGTATCTGCAAACTACGCAATCGAACGATTTGGAAGAACTGTCCTTGGCACCTGGAGCCATCAAGCATGAGCCATATATTTGAAGCGCTACAAAAATCGGAGGCGGAGCGATCCCCCAACGGACAGGCGTCAGTGATGCCCGCGGAGCTCTTGCGCGCAGCCGAGCGGGATGCGTTACCTTCAACACCTCAAGAGACTGAAACCGATCTCGAACACTTTCCATCGGTAAAAATTACCCCTTTGCCGAACGGAAAGTTGCTGAGCCTGACCGACACCGAGAGTCTGGCGGCGGAGAAATTTCGCTTCTTCGGGGTCCGCTTGCGCCAGTTGCAACAGCTTCGGGCGTTCAAGAAAGTGCTAATTACCAGCACAATCCCCGAAGAAGGCAAGAGCATGATTTGCGCCAACCTTGCAGTCATACTTGCCCGGAAAAAACGACAAAGAGTGCTTCTTTTGGAAGGTGACTTGCGGAGGCCAGTATTGCCGGTTCGCTTCGGGTTGGGCAAGGTCGAGGGTTTAAGCGAATGGTTGCAGGGAGAGTCGCAATCTGTGCCTAACATCTATCGCCTAGAGGGCCTGAATCTTTGGCTGCTGCCTGCCGGCCGCGCTCCGGAAAACCCCTTAGAAATGATGCAGTCGAGCCGCCTCGGTGGACTTATGGACCAGTTAGGCAACTGGTTTGATTGGATTTTGATCGATTCGCCTCCAATACTGCCCCTGGCCGACACGAGCGTATGGATGCGTATGGCGGACGGCGTAATCCTGGTCGCAAGGGAAGGGGTTACCGAGAAGCGCGAACTCAAGCGCGGCTTGGAGCTTTTGGAACCGTCGAAATTACTAGGAGTTGTTCTTAATAGTTCTACCGAGACTGACCATAGCAATTATTACCAGCGGTACGCGCCCCAATCGGCGAATGGCAAGCCAAAAGCCGCAAGCCTCGTCGAGGATTAACGCTGGATTCACATTAAACTTCTAACCTTATTTTATAGATCTTCAAGGACAAACCCATGGCACAGCTTGCATCAAATCCGTTCTTATCTGTATCCAGCAAGGCGGACGCAGAGGCAGGAGAGGGCGTCGTGAAACCACCCGAGTCGAAAACTAACGGCCACGCGGCAAGAACGCGCGTTGACCAAAACATTCTGGACGAAACAACTCTCCACAAGATGATCTCGCTAGAGCGAAAGCGCTCGGAGCGTTCAGGGAAGCCCTTTTTGCTCATGCTTTTGGAGATCAATGGGATGGCGGCGGAAAAGAATGGAAAAGCTGTGAACAAGATCTTTTCTGCACTAGCGCAAACGACTCGAGAAACGGATGTGATGGGCTGGTATGGCACGAACTCCGTAGTTGGTGTGATGTTTACTGAACTCAATCTAGATGACCGGGATTTGGTTCTTCGCACGATCATGAACAAGTCGTGTGAGGCTTTACAGCAGAATTTGGCACCCGAGCAATTTGATCGCATCACGATTTCTTTCCATCTTTTTCCTGAGGAGTGGGATCACAAACTTCCGGAACGTCCTAGCAATCCCGCGCTTTATCCCGATCTGTCCAAACGGGACTCCGCCAACAAATTGTTTACGACTATCAAAAGAGTGATGGACGTGGTTGGAAGTGTTATGGCAGTTGTTGTTTTCTCCCCGCTATTTTTTGCTATCGCTGTCGCAATAAAACTGACTTCCAAAGGCCCAGTCTTCTTCCGACAAAAACGGATCGGGCAGCATGGAGTTCCTTTTGTTTTCCTGAAATTCAGGTCCATGTATGTGAACAATGACACTAGCGTCCACAAAGAATACGTAAGGCAGTTGATCGCAGGTGAGGCCGAGCCCAAGCCTTCTCCGGACGGAAATGGCGAATGCGTTTACAAGCTCACGAAGGATGCCAGAATTACTCGCGTCGGACGCATCATTCGCCGTTTAAGTCTCGATGAGCTCCCTCAATTCTTCCATGTTCTTCACGGCGAAATGTCCCTCGTGGGCCCGCGTCCTCCGATTGCATATGAGGTCGAGGCCTATGACATCTGGCATCGGCGCCGGGTACTCGAGGCCAAGCCGGGAATTACCGGCCTGTGGCAGGTGAACGGCCGCAGCCGAGTTAAGTTCGACGACATGGTTCGCCTGGATCTGAAGTACGCGACGACTTGGTCGCCTTGGATGGACGTCAAGATACTCCTGCGCACTCCCGCAGCGGTTCTCTTCGGAGAGGGCGCACACTAAACAGTGTTTATAAATCTTTTAAGCTACGAATGTAGTTTTGTTTGCCCGAACGAAATGACCCTTCAAACAATCCCCCATTCAAATGTCTCCCACACTAGAAGCTAACGTTTTAACGCGCAAGAGGGACGATTCCTATGGGGATAATACTATGGTCAGATTTGGTGTAATCGGGTACGGATATTGGGGACCCAATGTAGTCAGGAACCTCGCTCAGCTGGATGGTTCCGAAGTGGTCGCCGTGTGCGACAAGAGTCCAACCGCGCGCAAGCGAGTGCAAAAAGCATATCCCACGGTGCGAGTCGCAGCTGATTGTGCGGACCTTACGACTGCTCGCGATATCGATGCCATTGCAGTCGTCACTCCTGTTTGGAGCCACTACGAGTTGGCCAAAGCCGCTCTGCAGAACGGAAAGCACGTATTCATTGAAAAGCCTCTCACCAGCAGTGCTGCTCAGGCCGAGGAACTAATCGATCTGGCCGAACAGAAGAATTTGAAGATCATGGTTGATCACACCTTCCTTTTCACCGGAGCGGTAAAAAAGATCAGCCAACTTCTAGATGAGGGCGCTCTGGGCAGGCTCTATTACTACGATTCGACCCGAGTCAATCTCGGATTATTCCAGCACGACGTGAATGTCGTTTGGGATCTGGCTCCGCATGACCTTTCCATCATTGATCATCTGATTAAAGAGACGCCTGAAGCCGTAGTAGCAACTGGGCAGACTCACCTTAATGGTCACGAAGACATCGCCTTCCTCACTGTCTATTTTCCGAATAAAATCATCGCCCACATCAACGTCAATTGGTTATCGCCAGTAAAGGTCCGTACGACCCTCATAGGCGGTGAGAAGAAAATGTTGTTATGGAATGATCTGGAAGCTGACGAGAAAATCAAGATTTACGACAAGGGCGTTAATATCACCAGCCGGCAGGGATTGTACAACCTGTTGGTGAATTACCGGTCAGGAGACATGTGGTCCCCGCAGATAGAGCAGGTCGAGGCTCTCCGCCAGGAGTTGGCTTATTTCGTCGATTGCATTGCCAACAATCAAAGGCCGACAAACGATGGCGCGGCCGGTCTGCGAGTGGTGAAAATGTTGGAAGCTGCCACCGAGTCCTTGAAAAAACGCGGTGCCCTCGTTTATCTGTGATCCTGCTCAGCCTTTTACCCCGTAGTGCTTCCTGCCGCGCGGTCTCAGTTAGCTGGCCGGGATGGCCACGATTCCTTCCATGATGAATTCCTACCAATGCGTTGCTCCCGACGTGAGGCTCGGCCGGGATGTGAAACTTTCAAAGTTTATTAACCTTTACGGCTGTGAAATCGGGGACGAAACCAAGATTGGTGCGTTTGTCGAAATTCAGAAGAATACAACTATCGGAAAACGTTGCAAGGTTTCCAGTCATACGTTCGTTTGCGAAGGGGTGGTCGTTGAAGACAACGTTTTCATCGGTCACGGCGTGACGTTTATTAATGACATCTATCCACGTGCAACTACTCCTGACGGAAATCTGCAGACCGAAGCCGATTGGAGAGTCGAAAAGACTCTGGTAAGAAAGGGCGCCTCGATAGGTTCCGGAACGACTGTTCTAGCCGGAATTACCATTGGCGAAAATGCCATTGTCGGCGCCGGCAGCGTGGTCACTAAAGACGTTCCCCCGAATAGCATTGTGGCTGGCAATCCCGCCAAATTCTTACGGCTGGTTGATTCGACTATGGAGGCAGCGAAGTGAGCAATATTCCAACGAGCAATATTAAGAGTGTTCCATTTCTTGACCTGGTTACCCCACATGCCGAACTTCAGTCTGAACTTACCGCGGTGTTTCGCGAAGCGTTACGCACGGCTGGCTTTATTGGCGGGCCAATGGTTGAGAACTTCGAGCGGGAGTTTGCGAAATTTTGCGAGACTCAATACTGCATTGGACTGGGAAGCGGAACCGACGCTTTGAGGTTCGCTTTAATCGCCGCGGGCATCGGCAATGGAGACGCGGTGATCACCGTTCCCAATACGTTTATCGCTACCACTGAAGCCATCGCTCAGGCCGGCGCTTACCCAGTGTTCGTTGACATCGTCGAGCGTACCTACAACATGGATGTGGCCAAGCTTCAGGCATATTTGGAGAGCTGCGAATCGCATTCGTCGGGCGGTGCGCTTCGCGACCCCAGGACTCAAGCCATCATTAAAGCCATCGTCCCAGTACATCTCTACGGACAAATGGCAGACATGGACGCGATCCTGGCTCTTGCCGACCGTTACAAGTTAATCGTCATCGAAGACGCGTGCCAGGCCCACGGGGCAGAATACTTCTCGCAAAAAGAAAATTGCTGGAAGAAAGCCGGATCCATGGGCCTCGCCGCCGCTTTCAGCTTTTATCCCGGCAAAAACCTCGGAGCCTGCGGAGAAGCCGGTGCCGTGACCACTAACGATGAGAAAATTGCCACCACCATCAAAATGATTCGCGACCACGGCCAATCGCGAAAGTATTATCACGATCTCGTGGGGTACAACGGACGGCTGGACTCCATTCAAGCCGGCTTCCTGTCGGTCAAACTGAAACATCTTGGTGAATGGAACATTCAGCGTCGGGCCCATGCCGCAAAATATCGCGAGCTGTTCGGAGGCAGTACTGAACACTGTGTGTTGCCGTACGATCTGCCGAGCACGCGGTCGGTCTATCACCTTTATGTAATCCGCACTGCCGATCGCGAAGGACTGAGAATCTCCCTCGCCGAATCCGGAATCGGCACCGCCATCCATTATCCCGTGCCGCTCCACCTGCAAACCGCCTACGTTTCAATGGGCCACAAGCAGGGCGATTTTCCAGTAACCGAAAAAGTAGCCTCCGAAATACTGTCACTGCCCATGTACCCCGGTCTGCAGCACGACGAGAAAGTGCGCGTGGTAGCCAGCGTCATCGAAGAAATAGGTGTCCGCCGCTCCAGCCAAAGCGTCGCGGTCGGGGCGCGCGAGCAGGCGGTTTAGATTTTCTTCGCCGAGCTGCTCAAAATGTTTGGCTTCGCTCCTCTGATTCATGAAGTGCGACCTTTCTAAACGTTTTCCCACTCCTGCTCCTGCAAAAATCGTGTCAACCATTCGCAACTACGTTCTGATAACTCCTGCACGAAATGAGGCCGACTTCATCGAGCTCACTCTGAAGGCGGTCGTCGCGCAGACTATTCGGCCGATAAAGTGGGTTATCGTCAGCGATGGATCGACCGATGCGACGGATGAAATCGTACGCAAATACGTGGCTGGCTATCCGTGGATGGAACTACTTCAAATGCCGGGGCGTCAGGAACGACATTTTGCTGGGAAGGTTCAGGCCTTTAATGCAGGTTACGCCCGACTGGCTGGTTCGGAATACGAGGTAATCGCCAGCCTCGACGGTGACATCTCGTTCGACGAAGAATATTTTTCCTGCTTGCTTCAGAAGTTGTCTGAGGAACCCGCGCTTGGGCTTGTTGGAACGCCCTTCAGGGAGAATTCAAGTCAGGGCTACGACTATCGCTTCGTCAGCATCGAACACGTTTCTGGTGGATGTCAGGTGTTCCGGCGCGAATGCTTTGAGTCAATCGGTGGATATGTTCCAGTAAAGGGCGGTGGCATTGATCATATCGCGGTGATGACCGCGAGAATGAAAGGGTGGAAGACAAAGACGTTCACGGACAAAACGTACGTTCACCATCGGACCATGGGTACGGCCGAGCATAGTGTATTCAGAGCCAGGTTCAGAAATGGCGAGAAGGACTACAGACTTGGAAGTCATCCTCTGTGGCAACTCTTTAGAATGGTTTACCAGATGACTAAACGGCCGTTCGTTCTGGGGGGCGTGGCGCTTGCTGCCGGATATTTCTGGGCAATGATTCGCCGAATGCCGAAATCAGTTTCTCCCGAGATGATGACCTTTCGCAGATCCGAAGAGATGTGCCGATTGAAACACTTTTTTTTAGGTACGAATTCCGAGAAATCCGCCTTAAGTCATCCGCAACTATCTGGCTCGGACCATCGAGTCGGTTAACCGCCAACCGAATATTTCGTAAGTTGCTGCGTCCGGCAAGCTATGGGCAGCGAGGCTATCCTCACAGTGAGCACCAAGTCCACTTTACAGGCCGAACGGGAATTTCCTACCAAGACCGATACGGTTGACGTTCCAAGAAAAAAATCATCCAATAGTGGCGCTTTAATCGTAAACGCCGATGATTGGGGGAGAGACAATGAGACGACGCAGCGAACTCTCGAATGCACACTTCGCGGTTCTGTTTCGTCTGTAAGTGCAATGGTCTTTATGGAAGATTCCGAGCGAGCCGCGGAAATTGCGCGAGAGCGGGGAATTGACGCTGGTCTTCATCTGAACCTGACTACCCCGTTTTCGGGTACCGTTAGGGACAAGAAACTCATCGCGCAGCGGGAGCGGTTATCTCGATATCTTGGAAGGCACCGCTTGGCTTCCGCGGTATTTCATCCCGGTCTGGCGGGTTCGTTCAAATACGTGGTCCAAGCACAGCTAGAAGAATTCCGCAGGCTCTATGGGGAGAAGCCGAAACGGATTGACGGGCACCACCACATGCACCTTTGTGCGAACGTCCTGCTGGGTGGCCTGCTACCGGAAGGAACCAATGTTCGTCGCAACTTTTCATTTGCGCCGGGCGAGAAGAGTCTGGGAAACCGCATGTATCGCAAAATCGTGGACCGTATTCTCGCTCGTCGCCACCACCTTACGGACCACTTCTTCTCTCTTACCCCCATCGAACCGCAGCGATTGGCCAAAATTGCTTCACTAGCCAGACAATTTACTGTCGAACTGGAAACCCACCCGGTCAACCCGGAGGAGTACGAGTTTCTAACAAGAGATGCCTGCAATTTGGCTGGAGTGTTTTCCAGTTTTTCTTTTCGCCAATGCAGCGACCGATCAGCCTGTTAGGTCTTGTGCGCCTCCGCCAACCTCCTTCCCAATATTTCGTGCCATGAACGGAGATATTGTGCTCATAGGATTCGCGGAAGCACTTTCGGCGCCGGAAGTGGTGTGGAGTCTCGCAGATAAGGGTTTTAGTGTCGTCGCATTCGGGCGCAAAGGACGGGTCTCCGCCTTGCACCATAGCCGTCATGTTACATGTCACGAGATCACTGCCCCAGAGTCAGATTTCCAAGCGGCCCTCTCCGACCTCCACTCCCTTTTGGTGTCGATTGGCGGAAAAGATCCGGCGATTCGGCGCCTGCTCTTTCCACTGGACGACACGGCAGTGTGGTTGTGCAGCCGGGCCCGATTGCCGCATCCTTGGATTCTGGCCGGGCCGGTGGGCGACACCGCTGAATTGGCGTTAAACAAGTACCTGCAAACCCAATTGGCAGGTGAATCTGGTTTCGACGTGCCAAAGACTTTGTTAGCGAACACCGCTGCCGACATTTACCGCTTTGTTGACGGCCAATCGTTTCCCATAATTCTAAAACCTGCCAATTGTGTTCTTGCCGATCAGCGCCGGCTGATCAAGTGTCGGAAATGGACTTGCGCGACACATCGCGAATTGGAGAATGCAGTTAAGGAGTGGAGGGAACGGGTTCCGCTGCTTGTGCAACCTTTCATCACTGGAACGGGGGAAGGAGTTTTCGGCATTGCGGCTGCTGAGGGAGTAAGGGCGTGGAGCGGCCACCGGCGATTAAGAATGATGAATCCTCAGGGTTCTGGATCAAGTGCTTGCATCTCGCAACCAATTTCCGATGACCTAAAATCGAAAGTAGCGGCTTTTGTCAGAAAAGCGGAGTGGCGCGGTTTATTTATGATCGAGCTCCTGCGTGACCACTCCGGAACTGCCTGGTTCGTCGAGCTCAACGGCAGGCCTTGGGGGAGCATGGCGCTCTCTCGCCGCCAGGGATTTGAATACCCGGCATGGCACGTAATGCTCACACTCGATCAGCAATCGCAAGCGGGCGTCCTATCATCCTCCGCCTCAGGAGTTGTTTGCAGAAACGTGGGGCGCGAGTTCATGCACTTGTTGTTTGTCCTGCGGGGACCTAAGTCGGACGCCCTTACGGAATGGCCATCGTTCTGGAAAACCATGTCGGAGGTCGTCCGGATCCGAAAAGGGGACACGGTTTACAACTGGCGGCGTGAAGATCCGAAAGTATTCGTCGCGGATTGCTACAACACAATCCACGACAACTTGTTCAAGTCCAGAGCCTAAATACATGGAAGTTTTTGCCGCATGTCATTTGCACTCTGCCTGGTCGTACGACGGAAGTTGGTCGCTCGAAGCGTTATCCGACAAATTCGGCCGTCGTGGCTGCCAGGTCTTATTGATGACGGAACATGACCGCGGCTTCACGGTTGCGCGTTTTGAGGAGTATCGAGAAGCCTGTTCAAGAGCAAGCTCCAGCAACGTGCTGCTGGTACCCGGTATCGAGTACAGTGACGCCGCCAACCGCGTTCACGTTCTTGTGTGGGGTGTTCCTTTTCTCGGCGAGAGTCTGCCCACGAAGGAGATGTTGACTGCTGTTAGAGCCGCCAATGGGGTTGCTGTGCTGGCACACCCGTCGCGGAAAGACGCTTGGCAGTGCCTCGAGACCGAGTGGACGGAAATGCTTTTGGGAATTGAGGTGTGGAATCGCAAGTATGATGGCTGGGCGCCAAGCAAGACAGCTCCACGATTAATGCAAACTTCCGCTGCGATACCGTTTGTGGGAATGGATTTTCACACCATTCGACAGTCCTTTCCATTGGCAATGGCCCTCGACATCCAAGGCGACTGCACAGAAGCACAAGTACTAGACAGCTTACGGTTTGGGCGTTGCTCCCCGCGCGCATTCGGCGTCCCGCTCACTCATCACTTACTACGCAAGTCGATGCCAGCACTAGTCGTCGCCGAGCGTAGCAGGCGAAGAGCGGCTTCGCTTGTGAGGCTCTCCAAGGCGCTCAAGCGGTAATTGTATTTTTCGAATAGCGTTGTCCTTGCACAATGTCCACTCCTCATATCAGCGTATGCGTTTGCACTTTCAAACGGCCACAAATGTTGCGGCGATTATTGAACAAATTGGAAAATCAGCAAGCAGATGGTCTATTCAATTACTCGGTAGTAGTGGCTGACAACGACTACGAGCAGTCTGCGGAAGGGGTTGTTGAAGCATTTTCAAGGTCTACCCAGACCCCGGTGACGTACTGCGGCGAGCCACAACAAAACATTGCTCTCGTCCGAAACAAAGCAATGCAGCACGCTGCGGGCGATTTGGTCGCATTCATCGATGACGATGAATTTCCGGAGGACCGATGGTTGCTCAACCTGCTGAAGACCATGACGAAATACAATTCGGACGGCGTGCTTGGGCCGGTCAAGCCATATTTTGAGTCGGAACCGCCTCTATGGATGAAGAAGGGGAAATTTTTCGAGCGGCCAAACCATCCAACAGGCTACAAGCTGTTTTGGTCTGAGTCTCGCACCGGAAATGTCCTTTTTAGGAAATCTATGGTGGGCGGCCCGGAGTTGCCATTCGACCCACAATTTAACACCGCTGGTGAAGATGTCGATTTTTTCCGCCGCATGATGGCACGAGGGTATGTGTTTGTTTGGTGCAGCGAAGCAGCTGTCTATGAGGTTGTGCCGACATCCCGGTGCACAAGCCGCTACCTATTGCGGCGGGCTCTCCTTAGGGGGAGTAATTTTTCCAAACATCCCACGCATCGCATCCGAAATGCTGCTCGGTCCTTAATCGCAGTGCCATCCTACACGGTGGCTTTGCCGTTCCTTGCCATTTTTGGAAAGCACATGTTTATCAAATATTTAATAAAGCTTTTCGACCATGTCGCCCGTCTTTGCGCGTATCTCGGGTTGCATTTGGTCACCCAGAGGGAAGCGTAATGGATGGGCAGGTTGGGCTAAGCAAGAGTTCCTCCGCCATTAGCGCAGATGCTACAGGAGAGCCGGTTAGAATGGCCATGATTGAGATTAGTAATAACGGCAAGTGGCTTGAAGTTCCTGCCCTTGACATTGACGGGATGACAATCATCCTCAGAGGCGGCTTAATTAAAATAGCGGCTATACACGATGAGCAATGGTTGGAGCGTCAGGTTGAAGACCCTGAAGTCTATATAAAGAAACTCAAAGACGGTACAGCACTCGGATCGCGAGCTGACATTTTTACTTTTACTCAGAAGTTGCCTGCGACTTCCCCGAAATACCGATATCCCATGGAATGGGAAAGTCTTGCGGTGGTCCGCCTTAACGGTTTTGACGAATGGTGGAAAAGTTTACCGCAAGAAACCCGAAAGAATGTTAGGAGATCACAAAAGCGTGGAGTCGTGATTGCGGTCCAAAAGTTGGATGAAAAAATAATTAAAGGACTGATGGAGCTCAACAACGACTCCACGATGAAACAAGGAAAGCCAAACAAACATTATGGCAAGACATTCGAACAGGTTAAAAAGGATTATTCATCATTTCTCGATAGAAGTGACTTAGTTGGGGCATATTCCGGTGAGGAATTAATTGGACTGCTGAAAATAGTCTATAGAGGAGAAGTTGCCTCGATACTGCAATGCTTCTCAAAAGCCAGGCACCACGACAAGAGACCCAATAATGCGCTGCTCGCCAAGGCCATTGAGCTTTGTAGCGAGAAGGGAATTTCTTATCTGACTTACGGACTATTTAAATATGGGAACAAAACTGAGAGTCCATTTTTGGAATTTAAAATCCGCAACGGCTTTGAAGAGGTGTTGGTGCCACGATTTTATGTCCCATTAACCGGATGGGGGTCAATTTGCGTGGCGTCAAAGCTATATCGCGGTCCTTTGGCAATGCTCCCTCATAGGGTGCTTAAGATCGGAGTTAACCTTCGTGCTCAGTTGTATCTTCTAAAGCACAGATTAGCCGGTGTAGCTCAATGGTAGAGCGGCCGAATTGTAATCGGCAGACGGGGTGTTCAAATCCTCCCGCCGGCTCCAACCCTATCTCCTAACGAATGTTCCGCAATGGTGTCGAGCAAATTTCTTCGGTGCGCAGCTCTTGGTGTGCTACCCAAGAGCGGATCTGATATGCCAGGGATTGTCGGTCTCATAACGCGCGTGTCGAGTGATTGGGCTCAACCGCGCCTGCTCAGGATGGTGAAGTGTATAAACCATCAGGATCGTTATGTCACTGGTACATGGGTTGATGAATCGACTGGCATCTATATTGGTTGGACAGCTCGAAAGAACTCCTTCTCCGAGTCCATGCCTCTCGTAAACGAACGACGGGATATCGTCCTCGCTTTTTCCGGAGAGGAATACCCAGACCCGAAAACTGCCCGTGGCCTAGAAGGCCGGGGTCACGCCCTCAAACTTATGGGACCATCCTACCTTGTCCATGTGGCAGAGGAGGACGAGGGCTTCCCTGCATCATTAAATGGTCGATTTCACGGTCTGCGGATCAATCTCAGCAGTGGAACGGCCACACTGTTCAACGACCGCTACGGCATGCACCGAATTTATTACCACGAGTCGAAGGAAGCCTTCTATTTTGCGGCGGAAGCAAAAGCGATCATGGAAGTTTGTCCGGAACTTTGCTCGGCGGATCCCAAGAGTTTGGGGGAGTTTGTTGCTTGCGGCTGCGTGTTGGAGAACCGCACTCTTTTCAAAGGAATTGAGGTGCTGCCTCCTGGGTCAGCCTGGTTGTTTCGGAATGGAAATCTGGAGCGCAAACGTGTCTATTTCGAGCCATCCGAATGGGAGAATCAAGGATCGCTGAGCCAAGAGGCTTATTACGAACAACTCCGGGAAGTGTTTTCCCGCAACCTTCCTCGCTACTTCAATGGGTCGGAGCCCATCGGAATCTCCCTTACCGGTGGACTTGATACGCGGATGATTATGGCCTGGTGGAAAGCCGCCCCCGCGTCGCTTCCGTGTTACACCTTTGGTGGACTATACCGCGATTGCCAGGACGTTATTATTGCGAGAGAAATCGCGAAAATTTGCAAACAACCCTACAAGGTGATTCCCGTAGGAGAAGATTTCCTGGCGAAATTTTCACACTACGCGGAGCGTACCGTTTACTTGAGCGACGGGTGTGCCTCAGTCAACCGCGCCTCTGATCTGTACGCGAACGAGCTTGCCGCTCAAATTGCACCCGTAAGAATGACCGGAAATTATGGCAGCGAGATCCTGCGTCGGCTGCGCGCTTTCAAACCGGCCGAAACTACCGCGGGACTCTTCAACCCTGAGTTTCTTTTGCAGATAAACACCGCAAAAGAGACGTACGCTCGCATTCTTGATGGTCATGCGGTGTCTTTTACCGCGTTCCGCCAAGCGCCTTGGTATCAATATGGTCTGCTCGCGCTGGAGCAAACTCAGCTCACTTTGCGATCTCCGTTTTTGGACAACGATCTTGTGAAGACTGCGTTTCGCGCCCCGAACGCGAAAATTGCAAAAAGCGATCTCTTCGAGAATAACGATGAGTGTGGCCGGTTAATCGCGGATGGTGACCCCGTTCTTCAGCAGATTCCAACCGATCGCGGACTGGGTGGCGCGCCGGGACGGTGGTCGACGCCTATTTCGCGCGCCCTGCTCGAGTTCACATTTAAGGCAGAATACGCTTATGACTACGGCATGCCGCAGTGGCTGGCGGAAGTCGATCATGTCCTTTCGCCGTTGCACCTCGAACGCTTGTTTTTGGGCAGACACAAGTTTAATCATTACCGCGTCTGGTATCGCGACCAGCTGTCTAAATACGTTAAAGAAATACTTCTTGACCCCAGAACTCTCTCGCGTCCTTACATCCAAGCGCATGTTCTGGAGGAGATCGTAGGCCATCACGTCAAAGGCGATCGGAACTACACAACCGAGATCAGCCGACTACTTACCTTAGAACTGCAGCACCGCCTCTTTCTCGACTAACGTGCGATTCACGAGACGGCTGTATTAACCGCAAATTCGCCGAATGGCAGCCATAGCACTAATTCTTTGCCTGGTATTTATCGCTGGACTTCTCGCGCGCGATATTAAGCAGCGCAGGTCGGTGAACGGCTGGGCAATATGGATACCGACTATATTGCTCTTAATTCTCGGCTCAAGACCGGTGTCAGTATGGATTAGAGCAGGTACTCCTTCTACCAGCCCGACGGGCCTTTCCAATGATGCGGAACGAAGTTCAATTGAGCAGGTGTTCTACCTCTCAGTACTGGTGGGCGGGCTCCTCGTGGGCTATTCGCGACGGGTTCAATGGAAGCGGTTCTTCGGAGCGAATACCGCGCTCATGGTGTTCTACTGTTACTTCGCCATCAGCCTGCTTTGGTCCGACGATCCCTTCGGATCGACAAAAAGATTGGTCAAAGATTTTGGGATGCTTTTTGTAGTCGCGATTATTCTCTCTGAAAAAGATCCGCTGCAGGCGATAAGAGCCGTATACGTACGATGCGCATGCGTATTGTTCCCGCTCTCAGTAGTCCTTATTAGATATTTTCCAAGCTATGCCCGGGACTACAGCCGGGGAGGAGAGCCGATGTATACCGGTGTGACCATGCAAAAGAATAGCTTGGGAGAGATCGTGCTGGTTTTTAGTTTGTTTTTATTTTGGGACTGGCTGGAGGTACGGCGGGCAAACGCGGCAAGAGGATGGGGCGCGATGCCGTGGGAACGCATAGTGCTTTTACTGATGGGTGTTTGGCTTTTGAATATGTCACAGAGCAAGACCGCGCTGGTCTGTCTATTAATTGGCGCGGCCTTAATAATGAGGACTGGGTGGCTAGCTTCCAGGAGGGTTAGTAAAATAGTTTTATTTGCGGCCCTCTGTACTCCATTTCTTCTGTTTTTCTCACAGCAGTTCAGTTCGTTTATCGCTCCGGTAGTTGAGGCGTTGGGGCGGGACATGACATTCACCGGCAGAACCGATATTTGGGAACACATTACCGCGACTACCGTAAACCCAATCATTGGTGCGGGATATTGGAACTTTTGGGGCGGGAGAGGTGGCCTGGCGATAATGCGGGCAATGCACACACCCATCCCGAACGCACATTGCGGCTATCTGGATATTTATCTCGACGGTGGGGTCATTGGCTTGTTTGTCCTGTTGTGCTTCCTGGTTGCCAGCGGAAGACGTCTTCTGAAGAGGGTGCATGTCGATCGATTCCAAAAGATTAGATTCGCAATTTTAATTGTTTTGATTATTTATGATCTCTCAGAATCCATGTTTGCCAGGCTGAGTCCTCTCTGGGTTACCTCGCTGCTGATGTTAGTCGATTTCCCGGCTCTAAAGGCTAGGGTAAGAAATTCGCGAGTAATGCTTAAGAGTAATGAAAGAGCTGACCGCTCGTTAGCGATCGTTCAAGATCCGGTCGCATCCATCAGTGTGCCCACATTTAGAGGGGAGCAGATCTAATGGAAATCGAGATCCAGACGTTGGACGTCGTGAGTAATGCAATCGAAAGCAATCCGGCTGAGTTCTCTATTATCGTTCCAACATTTAATGAACGGGATAACATTTTGGAAGTAGTGCAGCGACTGGAAGCGTGTCTTAAGGGAAAGGATTGGGAGGTTATTTTTGTGGACGACGACTCTACCGACGGCACCGCCCAATACGTCCGGGAGATCGCGGGTCGCAATCGGCGTGTGCGCTGCCTCCAGCGAGTTGGGAGGCGCGGTCTCTCTTCCGCTTGCGTCGAGGGCATGATGGCAAGTGCGGCGCCCTATCTCGCGGTTATGGATGCGGATTGCCAACATGACGAGGCAGTCCTGCCGCTCATGTTGGAGGCCCTGAAGGTCGGAGACGTAGACATTATTATTGGCAGCCGCTACATTGACGGCGGCGGAATTGGGTCTTGGGACCAATCTCGGGCCAAAATGAGCCGCTTCGCAACCCATTTGAGCCGGGCGGTTATCAAACGGGAACTATCCGATCCCATGAGTGGATTCTTTGCTCTGCGCCGAGACACCTTGGAAGCCGTAGTTCGCGATCTCTCGAACATCGGATTCAAAATTCTGGTGGATGTGGTTGCGTCGTCCCCGCGAACTTTGCGGGTGAAGGAAATACCGTATGAATTTCGTAATCGACACGCAGGTGAGAGCAAATTGGATAGCCAGGCCATGTGGGGCTATCTGATGCTGCTTGGCGATAAACTTTTCGGTCATATCGTTCCAATAAGATTTGTTGCCTTCGTTCTAGTTGGTTCAGTGGGAGTTTTTGTTCATTTCGCAGTTCTGACTACTCTTTTTCGCGCGCTCTCGTTGCCATTCAGCGTCAGTCAGGGCACCGCCACAATTCTGGCGATGGTGGGAAATTACATGTTGAACAATTCGCTGACCTACCGGGATATGCGGCTCGCCGGGTTGCGTTGGGTCAGGGGTTTGTTTTCCTTTATGCTGGCATGCTCGATCGGCGCCCTTGGCAATATCGAAGTCTCTTCTTATCTTTTCAAGCATGGGACTGTCTGGGTTGTGGCCGCCTTAGCCGGCATTGTGGTCGGTTCGATTTGGAATTACGTTGTGACCTCTGTTTATACCTGGAATAAGCCAGCCGGGCGGTCTCGCATTTAATGGGTTCCGTTACAAGAATGTTCGGCAGACTGAGCCTGTGTCTTAGCGCATGACAACATCCCTTCAAATACCTGTGATTCGAAACCAAAAGAGGAATCAACTATTCTTCCTCATAGCGGCGATTGTCGTTAACGCTGTAATGCTGTTCGTGGCTGTCCCGCGCATAGCCACATTCTTGTCGCCCAGGTACGGGCCGGAGTTTGGGAATCATGGAGATCTCTATGATTTGATCGCAAACAACATTAATCAGGGTGTGGGGTATCGCGTTGATGCGGAGATGGGCGAAACCATGATGCGGGAGCCCGGCTACCCGTTGTTTCTTGCCGGGGTCTTTAAAATCGGCGTCTACCGTGTCGAGACTGCACAAATAGCCAATTTGTTGCTCGTTGCCGGAATTGCCTTCATGGTAATGAGACTTGCGGTACGAGTGACGGCCGATGGTACAACAGCCTTCATCGCAACTTTGTTGTTTCTGATTTATCCAAGCATCTTGATTTCTGAGACGAGAGCAGGAGTCGAAATAGCTTTTATATTCGCATTGATGTTATTCATGCTGGTTCTGCATGGCGCGGTCGAGAGAGGGAATCGAGCGTTTTATTTCGGAGCGGGGTTAGTTTTGGGCATTGTAGTTTTGGTGAGAAGCACCCCGATGTTTTTCCCTGTGTTTTTGTTAGTTTATTTGCTCTGGATTGCGAATGGTCCCAGAGAGCGATTCAAGGTAATAGCGAATATCGCTGTTCTAGTGCTGGGCATGGTGGTTACGATGTCCCCCTGGGTGATCCGGAATTACTTGCTAGTTCATCAGTTCGTTCCCACCGCAACCGTCCAGGGAGTTGCAGCGCAGGAAGGCCTTTACACCTGCGAAAACTTGTCTTTTGATACGAGTTTTTATTTATCGCAGCGAGCGGCGGCACACCAGCGCAACCTAATAGCCGCTCAACTGGGCGTCCCATTCGAGGGCGATTACTATCAGCTCTTTCATACGCCACAAGACGAAGTGACTTTTAACCGGACCCTTCTCCGAGGAGTAGAAGCCGAGTATCGCGAAGACCCAATTCTTCTGGCACAGTGCGCCGGAGAAAATGTCCTAAAGTTTTGGTTCCTGGGAAAGACCTGGCAAGCAACTTGGATGAACGTGGCGATTCAGCTTCCCATATTATTTTTAGCTGGATACGGTGTTTGCCTGCTTTGGAAGCGAGGTTTGGTCCGAAATATGGGAATTATTTTGACTTTCATCATTTACATTGTCGCGGTTCATGCTCCGATAATCGCCCACGCTCGTCACAGCATTCCGCTTGTCCCGTTCCTTCTGATTTTCGCTAGCGTTTCAGTCGTATCGATCTGGTTGAGGATAAGAGGCGCGTGGTCGCCCTTGGCGGGTTAATGCGCACCTCGCGGGCAAGAATTGGCGGATATATTGAAAGGAATTCCGCACGGTTCCTGTTCAGAAGACCACTGATGATCGGAACCCAACCAATAATTTCCTTCACTTTCGACGATTTTCCGCGGTCGGCACTACGTATGGGCGGAGCAATTTTAAATCAACATGGTGTTGCCGGAACTTACTACACAGCTCTCGGCTTGATGGGTAGGACTGACGAACCATCCGGCACCACGTTCGTTTTAGAAGATTTAAGCGCGCTCCTGAAACAAGGACACGAACTAGCGTCGCACACATTTTCCCATTGTCATTCTTGGGACACAAAGACATCAGTATTTGAGGATTCGATCATTCAAAACCGTAAAAAACTAAACGAGCTTTTACCCGGCGCAGAATTCAAATCGTTCTCGTACCCAATCAGCGAGCCTCGACCATGGTCGAAACGCCAGGCGTCCAGGCATTTTATGTCCTGTAGGGGAGGCGGTCAGACTCTGAACGTCGGTACGGCTGACCTCAACCAGCTCTCCGCCTACTTTCTGGAACAGGGTCGGGACCGAATGCAGGAAGTAAAGGACTTGATCGACACCAATCGAAAAGAGCGGGGATGGTTGATTTTTGCCACTCACGATGTGGCAAAAGAACCAAGCCGATTCGGAGTTACCCCGGAATTCTTCGAAGATGTGGTCCAGTACGCCGAGAAATCTGGGGCTAGAATCCTTCCGGTCGTCCAAGGTTTGGAAGTTCTCTCAAAAACCGGTCTCCTGGAAGGCCGCGCCACTCCTCGGGCGGCCGGCCGGTCATCGGCTAGAAGGCGTGCTATCTGTGGCTTAGAGCCATGTCCTTGAGATTCTGACCGTGTACTTCCGTGCCTTGAGCTCGCTGAATATAGCCGTTAGTCTGCATTTGTAATCCATGACTGCCAGCGAGGACAAATGCCCCGAAATAAAGCGTTTCTGATTGTTATGTCGATTTTGGTGTGTTTTACCGGTGTATCCGCAGCCCAGCAGCTCTGGTCTGGTGTCCTCAGCCCATCACGCGCCACCGATTGGACCAATGCGGGGGTCGTTGGCGGTATACCTTCGGGCTCATGGACCCAGTGCGGTTCGACAATCGCGGCCTATTCAGGAACCACGGCTGCTATCAATAATGCCATTGCAGCGTGTGGAAAGAACCAGTACGTATTGTTGGGCCCTGGGACTTTCAATCTCAGTGGCGGCACTTGGGGACACAACGGGATTGATTTTGGCCACAAGTCAAACGTCGTGTTAAGAGGTTCCGGCGCTAATTCTACTTTCATCGTAGCCGCCAACAACATGGGAGCCGGCTCGACTTGTGCGGGCGTCAACAGCTTTGTCTGTATTTCGAGCAATGATTCGACCTACTGGATGCCCGGGACAGGCCTCAATTGGACCGCGGGCTACACACAGGGCGGGACCACCGTCACACTTTCCTCTACGAGCGGTCTTGATACCACGAAAGTTCTAGTCCTGAATCAATGCGATGATGGCTATTCGGGCGTGAACTGTGCCGGTTCTGCAGTCGACACGGGCAACTATTTCAACTGCGGCGATAGATATTCGGGAGGTACAGCCGGCTGTTCCATCAGCGGACCCGATGGCGGCAATGGAACCCCTCACCGATTCCAGTCGGAGCTTTTTCAGATCAGTGCCGTGAATTCAGGGGTTGTGACCCTAGCGAGCGGTCTGAAGCATCCCAACTGGCGTTCTGGGCAGACTCCACAAGCATGGTACTTTACGCCGATTCAAAACGCGGGGATCGAGGACATGTCAATCGATCTGACGAACGATCCAACGCCAAACTTTGGCGTTGTTTTCTTCAATGCAGCGAACGTCTGGGCCAAAGGGGTGCGGATTCTTAACACGTTCACTGCCCAAATCCAGTTTGATGATTCCGTGCACTACACCGTGGAGCAAAGCTACCTTTTTGGCTCAAGCCAGAACGGCAATTCTGGCAACGACTCGAAGGCCATCCAAGTCACAAACTCCTGTGACGGTTTAATCCAGAACAACATCATTCAGCAGGTTCTGGTTGGAACGGTTGAAGAAGGAAGCGAATGCGGCAGCGTTTACGCGTACAACTTCGTGATTAAGGAAGCCACCGTAAATGGGGTTCAGAATCAATCATTCCGCTCTCACGCAAATGGCAACGACTATATCTTGAGGGAAGGCAACATTGGATCGAACTCCTATGGCGAGACGGTACACGGAACCGCTCTCATGAACACCGATTTCCGAAACTACTATACGGGATGGGAGCTTAACAGCCCTGCGAACTACTTCTGGACTAACGCTTACATGACCGACCCCTATGCCCGGTATCGCAATGTGGTCGGAAACGTCTTAGGAACTCCGGGGTACCATACTCACTATCAAACGACGACCGGCAATGACCAGTTCGCCGTTTACACTCTTGGAATTGGCAATCCGAATATGTCTCCCCCGATCCCTTCGGATCCTCTCGTTGCCTCCACAATGTTTCGCTGGGGGAACTATGACGTCGTGAACGGCAGCAGTCAGTTCAATAACAGCGAAGTGCCGAGTGGAATTTCCGTCTATCCCAACTCCATTCCGGGCAGCCATACCCTGCCACCGTCGTTTTATCTGGCCTCGAAACCATCATGGTGGGGTTCTATGCCATGGCCTGCAATTGGGCCCGATGTGACTGGTGGAAACCTGGGACAATGCTCCGGCGGGACCTTCAGCAAGGTCGCTGCGCTTACCACTGCGCACTGTGGCGGCAGCGCATTGGTCGGCGCCTTGAATGGACACGTCAACGCTAATCCCGCAATGGCATGCTATCTGAATGTAATGGGTGGGCCGCCAGATGGTTCCGGAAGCGCGCTACCCTTCGACGCTAACACTTGCTACGGGGGCTCTTCGGGCGGTTCCGGCAATAACGCACCTCCTCCGCCCACGAACCTCACCGGGACGGTACAGTAGATCGGATGGAGACAGCCTCCGAAACAACATTTTGATACGCTGCCATCCCCAGGGATGGCAGCACTATGTCATCTCTCCCGACAAACTAGTGCGCTCATCGCAAGCACCACGCCAACCCAGTCGCAAACTTGAAAATTCACCGATCCACTAGTTGTCAGCCCTGACGTTTTCATGACCATCTCCAAGGCGAAGACGTTTCGTAACATTATTTATACGTCCCTGACTAAGGGAGCGACCGTGTCTTGCCAGCATCTGGCGAGCTCTAACAACGAATCGGAATGATACGACTTCGAAATGCGGATTTGCTTTGTTTCACATTCGGGCAAGCTTGGGGGCGCTGAGACCGTCCTGCTCGAAACCATCGAGATCCTTCACGAGGGAGGGATTAGTTGTCGCGCGATTTTGCCAGCAATTGGCGAATTCTCAAATCGTCTAACTGATCTAGGAATTCCATTTGCAATAATGCCGGTTCCTTGGTGGATGGATTCGGAGAAGCTTTCCTTGATCTCGCAAGCGAAATCGGGAAGGAGAATAGCCATCGCAGCATTGCGTACGGCCACACACGTCAGGCGCTGGAAATGTGACGCTGTTTACAGCAATACGATAACTGTATGCATTGGCGCGTTTGCTGCGGCGATACTCCGCAAGCCCCACGTCTGGCACATAGAAGAGTTCGGGCGCGAAGATCATGGCCTGATTTTCCACTTTGGTGAAGCGCGTTCGGTGAGATTGCTGGGATATATGTCTGCGTCATGCATCGCTCTTTCTCAGGCGCTGAAGGAAAAGTTCGAAGCTTACATCGAGCCATCAAAAATAGCTGTGATCTACCCGTCAATGCATGTTGCTATCGATAGAAATGTAAGTTCGCGTGCAAAGAAATGTCATTTGCCTGCTGCCGCAGCGTTTCGCTGCGTGATTGTCGGGCAATTGGTCGAGGGCAAGAGGCAAGAGGACGCGATTCAGGCAATTGCGAACCTTTTTGAGAGCGGCGTAGCTACTGAGCTAGTCATCGTAGGGGAAGGTGACCCGAAGTACCGGCAGCGATTGGAGGAAATCGTTCGGCAAAGAGGAGTGCAAGACCGTGTCACTTTCGTTGGGCAAGTGCCAGATGCTTTGCCCTTTGTCGCAGCTTCTGACGTTCTTTTGATGTGCTCGAGATCGGAAGGATTTGGAAGGGTAACTATCGAGGGAATGCTGGCAGGAAAGCCGGTAATTGGTGCGCGTGGCGGGGCTACCCAAGATCTCGTCCGCGAAGGCGTTACAGGTCTTCTTTACTCCGTTGGCGACTCGCAGGATTTGGCTCTCAAGATTCGGCAGTTATGTGAAAATCCTGGGCAAGCCGAAAGTTTGGGCAAGAATGCAAAAGAGTGGGCCACGACGTTTTTTACTAAGGAAAGATATGTGGCGGAGATCTCCCCAATCCTTGAATCGCTGATGCGGTGCGCAAAATCCGATGTGCACGGCCCGATTCTCCCGAAATTTCCTTCTGCCAACAATAAACCGGCACAGATTTTTACCCGTCGAGGCGCCAGCGTAGACCGGTCACGATTCACGTTTCTTAAGAAAGGTAAATTGTAGAAAAGATGACCGCGCCCAAGACAAGTTTCAAGCCCGTTCGGGGGAAGACCATTGCTACAAACAGTCTTCTCACCTTAGGAACAGGAGCTCTCATAATTGGGCTCAACATTCTTTTTGTGCCCCTAATGCTGCATGCGTTCGGGACTGAGCTTTATGGCGTGCTGTCAGTGACTTGGATGGTGCTCGCCAATCTCAGTTGGCTGGATTTAGGGTTCAGCAGAGCCTCGGCCAAGTACGTTTCCCACGAACTGGCATTAGGCCAATTAAACGAAGCGGTGGTTTGGACCTGGACCGCGGTTGGGTCTCAAATGATTCTTGGTCTGATCGGGGCGTTCTTTTTATGGTTCTTAGCACCGTGGTTAGTCGACAAGATACACGTCCAACATGGGAATCGTGACTTGGTGATTATGACCCTTCGTTTGTTCGCGTTTTCGATCCCATTGGATTTTGCGAATAAGTCATTATCCGGAGTGCTGCAAGCTGGCCAGCGATTCGATTGGATAAATGGACTGAGTGTCTTGAGCACTTTGTCAACTTTCGGAGCCTATACGGTGGGCATTCTGAGAGGCGCAGACTTTCGGGCCATTGTATACATTTTGTTCGCCATGCGATTTGTTAACCTTATAGCCGCCTTTGTTGGAGCCCGTCGAGTTCTGCCGTCATTGAACTCGTTCTCGTACATCAAGCAATTAGGCAATCACTACTGGTCGCATGCTGTCACGATGGTTCGGTACGGCTCATGGATAGCGGCTGCATCAGTGCTAGGCGGTCTGCTTCTTTACTTTGATCAGTGGATCCTAAGCCTTCTTCTCGGTATAGCCTTGTTACCTTTTTATACCGTACCGATGAATTTGCTGAATCGTTTATCAATCTTTCCTTCTAGTCTAACTGGCACACTTTTTCCGGCATTCAGCGCGTTGAAAGCCAAGAACGAGTGGGCCCGTATCGACGACTATTTCGTCAGATCTCATCGGTACCTACTGACGGTCATCGTGCCAGGGTGCTTCCTCGTGTACGTGTGGGGGGGAGAATTCTTGCGCCTGTGGATTGGGGCGAGCTTCGCCGCGCACGCAGGTTTTGCGCTGAAAATTCTTACACTCGGGATGGTGGTTAGTCTGCTTGCTCCTGTCTCCGGAGCGCTTCTAGAAGCGGTTGGAAGGCCCGATGTGCTCGTAAAGCTCTATTTAGTTGAACTCCCGTTTAATATCGCGTTCGTCTGGTACTTAACCAAGCACTATGGAGTCCCTGGGGCTGCCCTCAGCTTCGTGATCCGTACGATTTGTGAGGTATCAGCATTGTGGGTTATTGTGTACACCCTTTTGCCATTGTCCAAGTCGTTTTTTCTCAAGGAAGCTTTGGTCCGCGGAGGCTTGTGGGTAGGGGTGTTCGGAGTGATGTCCTACGTTATGCGAGATGCGACAATTTATAGTTTTAATGATATTGCACTAACGTTGCTAGCCTTGGCGGCTTACGGCTTGTCGATTCCGCGATATATCTTTGACGGCAAAGACCGCGCTCTTGTCGCTGATTTCTTTCGCAGAAAGCGAAACAAATTGATAGTTCTAAAGGAGCAGAGCGATATTGTTGCAGGCGGTTGAGCAATGCTATGAGTGATGTGAGAACACTTCGTACTTTAAGCAAGGCTAGGCGAACGCTGGATAGAACTGGAATAACTTCCTTGCCAGGTATTCGGGCGTTCTTACTATTCATAAAGAAGCGATTGCTTTATCACCGTGTTGGAGGAGTGGATGCGAGATCCGCTACGATAGGCGGACTCAAGCTGATATTTCCTGAAAAATTTACCTTCCATTATGTGTTGAACGATTATGAGCCGTTAACTCAGGGGATATTTTCTCAGAAGCTTAAACTTGGCATGACTGTTGCAGATGTCGGCGCACACATCGGCTACTTTAGCTTGCTCGCCGCTAAGCTGGTTGGCAATCGAGGAATTGTTTACGCCGTTGAACCATGCGAGGAGAATCTCACCTTCCTAAGGGAGAACATTCGGAGGAATGGGAACTCGAATATCAGAGTTCATCCGGTTGCGGCGGGGAGGAAGAGTGAGTTAAGGATGTTTCAAATAACAGGATCCAGTGATTCTCATGGCTTTTACCCTCATCCCAATACTGCGACCGTGCGAACCGTTGAAGTACAGCAGCGACCCATGGACGATATCCTGAAGGGTCAGGTTGATTTAATTAAGATTGACGTTGAGGGTGCGGAGATTGAAGTGTTGGATGGACTCCAGTATACGTTGGCCGCGAATCCGAGCCTGAGCCTGTTGTTAGAGTGGTTTCCCGCTGGGATGAAGAATGCTGGTCGCGATCCGGCGGAATTACCGGAACGATTACAACAGATTGGATTTCGAGATGTCCAGGTGATCGACGAGCACGCTGGAAAAATACGTAGCGTTAACGAGGTGACAGCAGAACTTGGTGTCCTTCCAACCGAGTGGTATGCAAATCTGTGGGCTAGACGTAACTCGGCGTGACCACGGCTGATCATCTTGTCTTAATAAGTGAAAGCCTCAGGGAATTCGATCATGCCTGGTTCTTCCGACTCCCCCCGACCGATTCATTTCCTAACGCAGTTTGGCGGACGGTTCTCAACATTAGTCCGACTAGTTCGAGCAGAACATCGTCGCGATCGCTTTCTTTCACAACCTAATTCATTCGCAAAGGAAACAATGACGAAAAGGAAAACGCGCCGGACGTTGTAGAAGAGTTAGCAGCCGCGGGCCCTTAATCGAGCTGAAGGGAACGATATCTGAATTGCTCGGCGCAAGTGCAACCCCTACCAATCATGAGAGCCGTGCGCTCCTTTCGCTAAGAATCAGTATGAGGTATGTCTAATTTGGAGTGTCCTAAGATCGCTGCTCCCTCACGGTGCACTCGGTACGGTAGATAGTGGATACAATTTCCGAAACAACATTTTGATGCGCTGCTAACCCCAGCCGCTAACTCGAAAATATACTGATCCACGTAGGTCGTCACCGCCGACGTTTCATGACTATCTCCAAGGCCAAGACGTTTCGCAACATTATTTATACGTCCCTGACTAAAGGGGCTACGGTATCTTGCCAACTTCTGGCGAGCTTCGTGATCGCGCGGAACCTGACGCCGTCGGATTACGGTGTGGTCGGTTTCGCGTTCATTATTATTGGTTTTCTGTCCCGCTTCTGCGACATGGGAGTGGACACCGCAGTGATTCGCCGTCCCCAGATCAACAATCGCAATCTTTGGACTGCATTTACGCTGAAGATTATTCTCAGTACTGCTGCGTTTATCATTGCTTTTGCGATTGCCCCTCTTGCGCACCATTTTTTTGAACATCCGGCCACGACGGATGTAATTCGTTTCCTGGCTCTGAACTTTTTGGTCACGACCATCGGGTTCCTGCCGCAAATCACCCTTACCCGCGAGATGAATTACAGGGCTCTGGTGCTTCCCGGGGTCATAGGTGCGGTGGTGCGCTGCTTGCTGATCGTGTTCCTAATCCTGCATGGCTGGAAATACTGGGCAATTATCGTCGCGGACGTGGGCGCAAACCTGGCCATAGGGATCACCACACAAGCCGTAAAATGGGTGCCAATAAAGCTTGAATTCAATTGGACAGATGCGCGGGAATACCTCCGGTTCGGAACCCCGCTGCTCGGCAGTGGGATTCTGATTTTTTTAATATTAAATCTAGACAATTTTCTGGTTGGCACAACAATGGGAAGTGCCAAGTTAGGCTATTATGCGCTCGCGTTTACATGGGCCAGTTTCGTTTGCGTACTTCTTGACGACACAGTTAACAACGTGCTGCTCCCAACACTCTCAGCAGTGCAGGATGACCTAGTGGCCTTACGCCGCTGGTATCTCAAAACTATTGATTTAGTGGCGTTCATCGCCGTAATCGCTAACACTGCACTCCTGGCGAATGCGCCGTTCTTCTTGGTGACCCTTCTAGGAAAGGGGACCGACAAGTGGCTGCCGGCTGCGTTTGCTCTTAGAATTCTCTGCATCTACGGGATCGTGCGGGCCATAACGGTACCTATTGGCATCTGCATAATGGTTCGCGGACGAACCAAGATACTACTGCACGCCAATGCATTGGCTGGCGTAGCTGAGTTATTGCTGCTCCTTTTTGTATTGCGGTCAGGCAGAATTGAACTAGTTGCAGTTGCGGTACTCCTCGCATACTCCGCGCAGGCCATCATTTATGTGCCATATTTGCGCCGAGAGCTCTCCGTCTCGTTCGGGGATCTCGTCGCACAATTATGGCCCGCGGTCCCTTCAATCGCGGTGGGCTATGTTGTCGCGTCTCTTTTGCCAGCTTCATTCGGAAACACAATCCTTACGCTCGCTGGCAGAGGCTTGATCACGGCTTCTGCCGTCGGCCTGACACACGGGGTTTTCAGCCGGTTTCGCTGCTTCCAAGAAGCGCGCGGAATGATTGCGCAAAACTTTGCTCGTGCAAGCGGATGAGAGAACTGACCAGGATTCGAAACCACCGTAACGCCTTGCCGTCGATGGGATCCGAATGCGCCACCCACGATGTTTCTAATGGACGTTAAAAGCTGGCTGCGAACCGCTCTACCCCCATCCGGATACCGTCGCCTCGTGCGCATCAAGAAGGCGGCTCTGGGATGGTGGTGCAGAAACGATCTGAGCCGCCTCGCCCTTCTCTTTAAAACGGACAAGTGGGGAGCCCACTGGTACACGCAACACTATGAGCGCTATTTTGGACCACTCAAAAACAAACCTTTGAATCTGCTTGAAATCGGCGTGGGTGGCTACGAATTCCTTGACGAGGGTGGGGCATCTCTCCGTACCTGGAAGGCCTACTTCCGAAAGGGCCGAATCGTTGGAATAGATCTTTACGACAAGAGTCACTTCAGCGAACGTCGCATCGACATCCGCCAATGCGACCAAACCGATGCTGACGCATTGCTTCGTTTGTCAAACGAATATGGTGGTTTCGACATCATTATTGATGACGGCAGCCACTTAAATGAGCACGTCATTAAGACCTTCCGAGTGCTTTTTCCGCTGTTGCGACCGAATGGGATCTACGTAGTGGAGGACATACAAACAGCATATTGGCCAACTTGGGGTGGTGGAATCGGCAATTCGCACACCTCGATGGCGTTTTTTAAAAGCTTGGCGGACGGTCTTAATTACGTTGAGTATCCTGTCGCAGATTACGAGCCAACCTACTTCGACAAGAATATTATCGAGATCGCTTTCTTTCATAACCTGATCTTCATTCGCAAGGGCAACAATGACGAAAGCGCGAACGCGCCGACGTTAATTCAGCGAGAGTTAGCGGCCGTGCCCAGCCCTTCATCGAGCTGAAGGAAGCGATAATCTGAATTGGTCGGCGAAAGAGCCCACCCCTACTAATCATAAAAAACCGTGCGCTCGTTGTGCTAAGAATCAGTGCAGTTATGCCTAATTTTCCGAGTCCTAAAATCGCTGCTCCAACACTGGTACACCCAAGACCTTTCTGGTCGGTCATGATCCCGCTTTACAATCGCACCAAATTTCTTAAAACGACACTAAGAAGTGTGTTGGCACAAGATCCCGGGGCAGATGATATGCAGATCGAGGTTGTTGACGATGCTTCTACAACGGGAGACTTTGAGCCGGAAGTGCGGAAAATAGCGGGAGATCGGGTGAGCTTCTTTCGGCAGCCCCGTAACCTGGGTCTGACCGGGAACTGGAACAGCTGTGTGGAGAGATCGGTGGGCGGTTGGGTTCACATCCTGCACACTGACGATTTCGTCTTGCCCGGTTTTTACAAGCGTCTGAAGTCTGCCATTTGCGGCCGGGATGACATCGGAGCCGCATTCTGCCGCAACATTTTTGTGGATCAGGCGGGGGCCCAGCTCAGAGTTTCTCCACTGGAAAACTCAACTTCCGGCACGCTGCCGGGTTTTGTCGAAGCGATTGGAATTTCTCAGAGAATTCAGTGCGCAGCGATTGTGGTTCGTCGAAAGGTTTACGAGGACCTTGGGGGTTATCGCTCGGACCTCAGATTCACTCCGGATTGGGAGATGTGGACCAGAATTGCTGCCCGATATCCGCTGTGGTACGAACCTGAAGTGTTGGCAGCCTACCGGCTTCACTCGGATTCATATACATCCGAGATAGAGCGGGGGGGGCAACTGCTTTCTGATATGCGGCGGTGTATCGAAATCTGTCACACCCATCTTCCACCCGAACGAGCAGACATAATATCAGCGAATGCGAGAGATGAGGCTGCTTTCTGGGCGATTAGCCTGGCCTCTGAAGCCTGTCGTGAGACACAATTCACTGCCGCCGTTCACTACATTCGAGAGGCATTACGAACGAGCTCTTCTCCACGTGTTATCAAAGCTTTATTGTTAGAGGGCCTTCGGGTTTCGACCCGCGGCCCACGTAGGGCCCTTGGATTAACAGGGCAAAAGTCGGTTGGAATATCCAGCTAATTTCCGAACCGGCGGTTTGCGCAGGGCGCTTCCGCACAGGTAAGGCAGTCGAACGATGACCACTCCCACAATATCCGTCGTAATGAGCGTCTTTAATGGCGAACGCTACTTGCGCGAAGCCGTTTCTAGCATTCTTATGCAGAGCTTCGGCGATTTCGAGTTCATTGTCATTGACGATGGCTCGACGGACAGCTCCGGGCAAATACTTGATTCTTATCAGGCGAGTGATGGCCGTGTAGCCGTTTACCATCAGGAGAACAGCGGACTCAGCGTGTCCCTGAATCGAGGCTGCGCGCTCGCACGGGGCAAGTATATCGCTCGGATGGATGCCGATGACATCGCCGTAAGGGACCGCCTAATGTGGCAAGTAGACTTTATGGAGGCCCATCCCGAGGTTGGCGTTCTTGGCGGGGCCGTCGAGTCGATCGATGCCACCGGCAAGGGACTGCTAAGGTGCCGCCAGCCGCTGAAGGATCGCGATATCAAGTCAGCCCTCCATCGCGGCGACTGTCCGTTTTGGCATCCCTCCGTTCTCATACAAAAGGAGGCGCTCACCTCCATGGGGGGGTACAGAATGACTATGGTCCACGCCGAGGATTATGACCTGTGGTTGAGAATCGCCGACCGTTTTCAATTTGCGAATCTTGAGGCGGTGCTGCTCAAGTACCGGGTCCATGCAAACCAAGTATCCGTGAGTCGGTGGAGAGAACAGGCGATCAGCAACCTTGCCGCCCGCTTGGCTGCGTCGTCAAGGAGAAACGGAAACCCAGACCCCTTCGACTCAGAGCGAGAAATTACACCAAAGGTTCTCGCCGCGCTTGGTGTGAGTGATACCAGGCTACAGACGACAGTGGCGAGGGCTTGCCTCTCGTGTATCAACAGTATGTACGATGCCGGCGAATACTCGGGCGCGCTTGATCTGATGAGTGAAATGTTGCGCTCTTCCAACTTGAAACTCGTTGAGAGACCGGAAATTGCCGATCTTCGCCTCTGGGAAGCGCGGCTGCATTGGCATCAAAGGAAGTTCGCAAGGAGCATACTTAGCTTAGGTCATGCTCTCATGACCAGGCCGATTATCTCGGCACGCCCTCTCAAACTGATGATGCGCGCTCTCGGGCTAATAGACCCCGATGTCGCGAGATCAACCAGGCTACGTTCCGATATTTCCCGTGATTCGCAAGGTGCGCCAGCGGCGGTGTAACCAACGCGAAGTATTTCGCGCCAATATGGAGATCTGACACGTAATGCACGACCTAATCCCAAAGCTAATTATCCAGACCGGTAAACAACTGGAACAGCCGTTGTACAACCGTGCTGTAATGGCGAATATAAGACTATTGAATCCTGACTTCGAATATCTTTTTTTTGACGATCGCGGAGTCGAAGAATTTATTGATCGCGAATTTCCTCAATATCGCGCGGTCTTTGATTCATTCCCATTTCCTATTCAGCGGTATGACTTTTTCAGGTATCTGGCGGTTTATCGCTACGGCGGATTCTATTTCGATTTGGACGTTTTGCTGGTCTCAGGTCTCTCCGATCTTTTGGATTCCGGGTGTGTCTTCCCATTTGAAGGGCTCACCTTTAGCCATTTTCTGCGCAACCATCACCAGATGGATTGGGAAATTGGCAACTACGCGTTTGGGGCTGCAGTGGGCCATCCTTTTCTCAAGGCGGTAATTGAGAATTGTGTCCGCGCCCAGAAGGATCCCGGGTGGGTTAAGCCGATGATGCGCGGCGCCCCGCCGCTGTTCAGATCTGAATACACGGTTTTAAACACGACTGGGCCAGGCTTGATCTCGCGAACCCTGGCAGAGAATAAAGAGCTGGCTAAGACGGTTACGGTCCTCTTTCCAGATGATGTCTCCGACCTTCGAAAATGGAATTGCTTCGGTGATCTTGGCATTCACTTGATGGATGGCGCCTGGCGAACCAAGAGCGGATTTGTGCGGAGGAAGCTCGCTCAATACTGGGAGCTTTGGGAGACAAAAAAACTCGTAAAGCAAAGCATTCGGCTTGGCAAGACGCGGCATCACATCGCGAATCGGGACTGCAGCACAACGTCTTTGTAAGATCTCAATCGCGGCGTTTGGCCGCCTTTTGATGTGCGTAATTCATAGAAATTCAGGAGAGTAAGGAATGGCAACGATGACAGCACCGGCCGGTGAGAAGATCGGTTTCCAGGGCGGCAGCACTTTGAAGGCTGAAATTTATGAATCGATTGAGAAATTGTACGGCTGGGTCGAGAAGAACGACTATCGCGGATACGATACTTTCGACGGTTTAAATGCCAAGTTCGTGCGTCCGCTAACCTTCGAAAGCAATATTCTTCGGATGGTCCTGCAGCAGGGGGTGCGGCGGTTTCCGCTAAATCTGCGGCCAATTTTGGGGGTATCGAAAAGCCATTCCACCAAGGCGATGGGTTACTTTGCGCGAGGTTTTGTTCGCCTCCATCGATCTACCGGCGAACCTTCATGGAGGGAAAAGGCGGAGTTTGCCCTGCAATGGCTCATTGAAAATCAATCTCCGGGTTACAGCGGAGCGTGCTGGGGAAACCACTTCGATTATCAGTCCCGCAACTCTTATGTAAATAAGGGTGTGCCGTCGGTGGTGTGGACGTCCCTTATCGGTCAGGCGTTTCTGGACGCTTATGATCACTTCCGGGAAGAGCGCTATTTGCAGATTGCCGAAAGCGCATGTGAACACATTTTGCACGACTTGAGCACCTTCGCAGATCGAGATGCACTCTGCATAAGCTACTTCCCAGGCCAGAGCCTCCAGGTACACAACGCGAACACCCTGGGCGGAAGTCTGCTGGCGCGCACCTACTCTCATACCCGGAATGAGGCTTACCGTGAGCTGGCGCAGAAGTCAATTTTGTATACGGCACAGTATCAAAGGTCTGATTCGTCCTGGTATTACGGCGAAAAAGCTAATTTGCATTGGGTTGATAACTTTCACACCGGATATGTGCTGGACTGCTTCAAGTATTACGCGGACAGTACGGGCGATGACCGATTTAGCGAAAAACTAAACAGTGGGTACGAGTACTGGAAGCGTACGTTCTTCCTGCCGGACGGTACACCGCGATATTACGACTACAAAACCCTTCCCCTAGACATCCAGTGTTGCTCTCAGGCTATAGACACGTTGGTTTTCTTCAGCGATCGGGATCCCGAGAGTCTACCGCTGGCTACCAAAGTCGCGCAGTGGACGATTAAGCATATGCAGGATCGCACCGGGTACTTCTATTACAGACGCTATAGCAGATTGCTGGTGAATAAGACCCCAACCCTCCACTGGGGGCAAGCCACGATGCTCAGCGCGCTCGCAGGGCTTTACAGATTGCTCTAGCGGAAGTAGTCGAAACTCCCCCTTCGGATGAGCCAGTATCGGGCGTCCGGCGGGACAATCACACTTTCAACCCATTCAAACGATAGATGAAGTTGCGCTTACATTTAGGAGAGATAAACGATCATGAGCAACGAATCATTTTTGGCTGAGTACAGCTCAGAAAACGCAGTACGAAAATACTCAAAGAAGACCGCTGGTACCGGAATTAACTACCTTTTGGAGCATGATTATGGCGATATCTACTTAAAAGCGATACGCGAGTACGTTTCAGCTCCGATTGGCGACGGAATTCAGTTGCTCGAATTCGGTTGCGGTGCCGGCATGAACCTCATCCATTGCCTGGACATTCTCAAGCGTGAGGGGATTCCTGTAGCGGCGGCTTATGGCACCGACTTCTCCGAACGGCTGATTACGGAAGCTCGGAACGAGGCGTTTTCAGTGGATTCCCAACTAAGGGAGCGGGTCAAGTTCCTCGTCGCGAGAAGCGAGTGCCTGATCAGTGACATGAAGGCAGGTCTTGGCATCGCAGAGCAAGAAATAGTCAGTTCCTTCCACTTGATTATTGGAGTTAACACATTTCGCTATTGCTATCGTTTGGGCAAAGGAGATGAGTGTGCAAAACAGATTTACGACCTGCTGAAACCAGGCGGAGTGTGCGTAATGATTGACATGAACCGAAAGTTCCCAATGTTCCGCACCCTGGTCCGTGATCGCCTAACCAGGCCAAAGAGTGAATGGTATCTGCCGACGCTTGACGAGTATGCTGCGCCATTCACGTCGGCCGGTTTCCAAATCCTGGAAAAGAGGAATTTTTGCTGGATCCCCCATTCCGCAGGTTCTACGCTTCTAGGGATTTGCCGTGCGGTCGCGCCAGTCCTGAACTTGGCTGTACCGCGGTTTGCCATGAGATCGGTTGTTATCGCAAAGAAGACTTCTTAGGTCCCGATGATTCGCTAAAAAGGGATTGTGATTTAGATGGCCCAAAAGGCAATTTTAGTAGCCGACGACCTTGAGGGACCGGCGGCCCAGGTCGCTAAGGTTTTGGAGTTCTTCGAAATCCCCTGGGAACAAGTAAGCGCCCGATCCATAGGGGACGTGTCGTCGTCACATCCCGCGGACGGGTATTGCGTACTCGCTCCCATGCCTTTGATTGGCAGGGCATTGACGGACCGGACCTTTGGTGTGGCCTTGCCGCCCCTGCTGCAGAGTGCCGAATCGATTTTTCTTTTTGGGGGTGATCAATCCGCAGCAACTGAAGCACTAATTCGGTTTGTGACTCACTCTGACACCGCAAACGTTGTTCAAATACAAGGGAAAGAGATCCTTTGTTCGGTGTCAGCTCAGTCAACCACTATGTGCGGCCCTCTGAGCGGTCTCGAAGTGCTCGTTCCCGTCCGTGACACGCAGTTGGCGATGAGCCCCAGTTCTTCTGTGGCTCATATCGATTCCCTTATCTCTACCCCGGAGGGCTCCGTTTTCTTCGCCGTCGATGTCCAAGGGTGTCCGTGTTACTTGGCCCCTTGCCCGACCGTCATTGATCTCACCCGCCCCGTGGGAAAGGGTTACTTTGACGTGGCAGATTATTTTCTCTCGGCGGTTCCGCTGGTGATGTATTTGCGGCACGCGTTTTCCGGTGTGATGTTTGCTGCGGCGGAAAACGGAGCATGCCTCATAGTGGACGATCCTGCACTCAGGCCTCACTATGGTTTTGTCGATTTCGAAAGAATTGTAGCGTTAGGAGCGGAACATAACTTCACGTGCAATTTCGCTTTCATACCTTGGAATTGGAAAAGATCGCGATCATCGGTCGTCGATCTGTTCAAGCTGCACGCCGATCGCTTATCGCTGAGCATCCACGGGTGTGACCACACAGCGGCGGAATTTAGCGCCGAAAGTACTGATTCGATCAATGGACAAGCAAAGCTAGCTAACTCTCGGATGAGAAAACATCAACGCCGAACTGGGCTGATGCATGAACCACTGATGATCTTCCCCCAGGGGGCTTTTTCAGCTGCCTCACCGATGGTACTGAAGCACAACGATTTTATCGCCGCCGTCAATACCGAAGTTTCACCGACGGATCAGCCCGCCAAGACCGAGATTGCTGAGACATGGCGGGTGGCGATTCTGAAGTACGGCGATTTCGCTATTTATACTCGGCGCTACATGTTTCACGGATTGTGCAATTTTGCATTCGATGTTTTATTAGGCAAGCCCTGCCTTATCGTTACCCATCACGCTGATTTTCGAAATGATGGGCGAGAACTGATGGATTTTATTGACCGACTCAATTCTCTTAGATGTTCGTTAAAGTGGCGCTCGCTCGGCGAGGTGATTCGGAGGTCATATCAGCAACGCTTACGGAAAGACGGCGATGAGCAGATCAGAATGTTTGGGAACGAAATCATCGTTCATAACCCCGGTAGGGCATCCCGGCACATTGTCGTGGAGAAAGTAGAAAACGATCCCGGAGGGGTTGATCGAGTGGCAGTTGCTGCTCAGCAAGTCCCGTTTATATCCGACCGCGGGTTGTTGCGATTCGAGTTCGATTTAGGCGGGAGTGCTAGCGCTAAAGCCAGTGTGGTCTTCAAAGACATTTATGGGGCTTGGCAACCGACCCGCCGTTTGAAGGGGAAAATAAAGGTGGCTGCGCGGAGGTACATCTGTGAGTTTCGCGATGAATCGCAAGCGAGGGTACCTTGGCTGTATGAGTACGCGCGAAAAGCCAGAGGCCGAAGGACTAAGGTGTCAGATGCAGCATGAAACGGAATCTGCTCCAATTTCCAGTCTGGGGCAAGAATGAGCAGTCGAGCAGAGCGTAGGAGTGTGTCGCAATGACCTCCGCACAAAACTCGAAGCCTTGCAAGGTCTTGATGTTGATCGAGAACCTGTCGTTCCCGTGGGATCGCCGGATGCGGCATCTCGCGACCGCCTTGCAGCAGGCCGGGTATGAGGTTCGTGTCATATGTCCCAAGGGCGAAAAGCAGGATCGGAGCAGTTTCGAAATATACCGGGGCGTAAAGGTTTATCGCTATCCAATGGGATACCAAGCAAGCGGCGGCTTGGGATATTTGTTTGAGTATTCCTGGGGATTTCTTTGCGCGGCGTTCTTGTCTTTAGTGGTCTTAATTCGTGACGGCTTTGACATCATCCATTCCGCGAATCCGCCAGACATGTTTTTTCTCCTGGCGTGGCCGTACAAATTGCTGGGAAAGAAATTTGTCTACGACCAACACGACGTGTGCCCGGAGCTGTATGAGTCAAAATTTGAAAGGCGCGACTGGCTTTACCGGATGCTGCTGTTATTCGAAAAGAACTCCTATCGCTCCGCAGATCTGGCTTTAGCCACGAACCAGTCTTATCTCGACATTGCAAAGGAACGCGGCAGACTGCCGGATCAACGCCTGGCGATCGTTAGAAACGGGGTCGACACAACTTATTTTCACCGCGTCGCTCCGCGTCCAGAGCTGAAGCGAAATTTTGCTTACATGGCTTTGTACCTTGGAGTCATGGGAAAGCAGGACGGAGTTGACCGGGTCATTCAGGCCGCGCAGCACGTTGTCCATACATTCGGCCGAAAGGATGTTTTGTTCTTGATGGTCGGAACCGGCGAATCCTGGAACAAATTGCAAGAACTGGCTCGCGACCTGCACGTGGACGACGTTGTTCACTTTACGGGGCGCATTTCGGATGAGAGTTTGTTTGAATATTTGTCTACTGCGGATGTGTGCCTTGCGCCCGATCCACCGGATCGCATGAACCAGCTGTCTACTATGACGAAGATTCTAGAGTACTTGGCCTTCCAACAACCGATCGTTTCATTCGATCTACTGGAGTCGCGCCGTTCGGCCGGGGATGCCGCTCTATACGTGGAAAGGGAAGACCCTAAGGTTTTTGCCGAGGCTATCCTCGAACTGATAGACGATCCGGCGCGCCGCAAGCGGATGGGCCAGATAGGTCTGGATCGCTCCGAGAACCTGATCTCATGGAATCAGTCGAGGGCAGCCTTGTTGGAAGCCTATTCCCGACTAAGCGGGTACCCGGTGGAGCCGCTTAACGTTTCTGCCGAAACACCGGAAACAGTGGGGAAGACCTAGTGCTCGCTACAGAGACCGCGCTGCTGCAGGTATATGAATTGGATCCGATGTTGGATCCGCGGTGGGAAGGGCTGGTAAGTAGGCATCCGCGCGCTTCAGTTTTCCATTCTTCACATTGGCTGAACGCATTGCGCCGTACCTACGACTACGAACCATTTGTTGTCACCACCTGCTCTCCCGACACAGAGCTCACGAATGGACTTGTATTCTGCCGGGTACGGAGCTGGCTCACGGGAGACCGTTTGGTCTCTTTACCGTTTTCTGACCATTGCGAACCCCTGGTCGATAGCGCCGACGAACTCAGTTGTCTACTAATGGAAATGCAGCACAGGGTGGACCAAAATACGTGGAAGTACGCCGAAGTCAGGCCGGTGTTTTTCGAGCCGGGTATTGAAACCGGTATGGGAAAGACTGCGGCATATTTTTTTCATCGCTTGAACCTGGAAGGGAAGAGCTCTGTAGAGTTATTTCACGGCTTTCATAAAAATTGCATTCAAAGAAAGATTCGCCGCGCCGAGCGAGAAGGCCTTCAGTACGAGGAAGGAAGATCAGAAGAGCTTCTCAGGAAGTTCTACCATCTTCTTTTGTTGACCCGGCGGCGGCAAGGGCTTCCGCCTCAGCCACTGGCTTGGTTTAGGAGCCTGGCGGAAAGCTTCGGCAACACCTTAAAAATTCGGGTTGCGTCGAAGAACCAAGTGGCGGTTTCGAGCATCCTAACCATCTCGTTCGGAAGGACGATGACGTACAAGTATGGCTGCAGCGATGAAAACTTGAATAAGTACGGCGGAATGGCCTTCTTGATGTGGAAAGCTATCGAGGATGCCAAGAACAGTGGGTTTGATGAACTGGATTTGGGCCGTAGCGACATTAACAACGAAGGACTAGCCATCTTTAAAGACCGGTTGGGCGCGGCACGATCGGTGATGCATTACCGGAGGTTTCCAAAAAATGATTCGGCGGGCGAGCCAGGATGGAAAACGCGACTTGCCAGGCAACTTGTCTCAGTCGCCCCGGATTCTTCATTGGCCGCGGCGGGGAACCTTCTGTACCGCCACTTCGGTTAATGAGTTGCCCCGTTTGAGCAATGCTGGCGTGGCAGTTTTGAAATCGTCCCGAGTAGCTCCCGAAATTCCCACAAACGAAATGGATCGCTCCTTAGCAGAATACTATCGGTATCCCGAGAATTTAGTGCGAATCGCCCAGAAAGAAAATCCTTCTCGGGCCAAGGGTTTTTTCCGCTTCGGAAAGGATTTGATCTGTTATGGCAGGTGCGCGGGCGTTGTCTCCAACTCGCCCAAGGGAGTCCTGTTCGATGCCCTGAAAAAAACTTTCGTAGAATCTGGAACAACGTTTCTGCCGTTTGATCTAGCAGAAGTTGTCGACAATCTACGTTACGAACTCTATGCCGACGATATACCCGGAGGTTCATTTAGCAATCCCGCTCTTGCGAGGATTTATTATTTCATTCGCCCGATTTTGCCGATTAAAGTGCGCAAGCATCTCCAAAAAGCCGGGTTAAACGGATGGCGCGATTTGCGCTTCCCCCACTGGCCTGTCGATCGCACTGTAGACACTTTGTTCGAGAAGGTTCTGGCTCAAACATTGCGCGCCGGCGAGACCCGCGAAATTCCCTTCATTTGGTTTTGGCCGGATGGCGCATCCAGTTGCGCAATCATGACTCATGACGTGGAAACAGCGTCAGGAAGAGACGGGTGTTCGTCTTTGATGGACATAAATGACTCATTTAAGATCCGCGCGTCCTTCCAGATCGTGCCGGAGAAGCGCTACGAAGTTTCCGAAAGTCTTCTTAGTTCAATTCGGGATCGCGGATTTGAGATTAATGTTCAAGATTTGAATCATGACGGCCAGTTGTTTAGAAGCCATAGGGAATTCCTCGAACGCGCAGCCAAAATAGACGTTTATCGAAAGCAGTTCGGCGCTGAAGGATTTCGGGCGGCAGTCCTGTATAGAAATCAGCAGTGGTATGACGCGCTAAAGTTCTCTTACGACATGTCGGTGCCTAATGTCGCGCATTTGGATCCCCAACGCGGCGGATGCTGCACGGTGATGCCATATTTCATCGGAGACATTCTAGAATTGCCTGTAACCACAACCCAGGACTATTCGCTTTTTCACATCCTGAATGACTATTCGATCGATTTGTGGAAGCAACAAACCGAGTTGATCATGGAAAAACATGGGCTGATGAGTTTTATTATCCATCCGGATTACATCAGTGGCGCCCGCGAGCAGAGTATCTATGAGGAATTGCTGGCCTATCTGTCCACACTACGGGACGAAAAGAATGTGTGGATTCCAACCTCATCGGAAGTGAATAGGTGGTGGAGGCAGCGCAGAGAAATGAAGCTCGTTCCGCGGGGCGATGGTTGGAAGATTGAGGGTGAAGGGAACAGCGAGCCCGAGTCGCTTACGCAAGCGAGCAGGATGGACAGCTCGTCTATTCGTTAACTCCGCAAAGTCAGAGGCATAATATGGAAGAAATTAGAATTCCCTTTAAGCAGCGACGTACTGAACTGTTAAACCGCCGCTAAACCTGCCCCCGAATCCTTTCCGCAAGATAACACTTCCGTTTTTCCCCTTCCTGAGGTTCTTCCTTCCCGCACGTCTTTCAGCAGCAACCCCGGTTTATCCCTGTGCATGGTGTGCGCTTCCAGAGCTGCAAATGCATTTGATCGTCGGATAACGGCTCTACATCACGCAACGGCGTGTTTCTGTGGAATAATTGCGCGCAGATGGCCCTCAGGTCTGGCACGCAACTCGGGCAATACGAAATTCTCTCGCCCCTTGGAGCAGGTGCAATGGGCGAGGTGTATCGAGCACGGGATTCCCGGCTGAACCGCGACGTTGCCATTAAAGTCCTGTCCGAATTGCTCTCCTCGGAACCAGAGACTTTGCGCCGCTTCGAGCGGGAGGCGAGAGCGGCGGCGGCATTAAATCACCGTAACATTCTTGCGGTTTACCAGCTAGGCACTTACGAGGGCGCGCCGTATCTGGTGTCGGAACTGCTGGAAGGCATGACGCTGCAAGAGATTCTCCGAAGCGGGCCACTGCCCTTGCGCAAGGCTATTGACTACGGAATACAGATCGCGAACGGCCTGACGGAGGCACACGAAAAAGGAGTCGTCCATCGCGATTTGAAACCGGGGAATCTATTTGTCACCAAAGACGGACAGCTCAAGATTCTCGACTTCGGATTGGCCAAACTGCGACACCCGAAGGATGACGGCAGCAAACACTGCACCCACGCTGACGATTCCGGGAGAGGTGTGGGGTACTGCCGAGCTACATGTCGCCGGAGCAAGTGCGGGGAAAGGCGACTGACCGCCGCTCCGACATCTTCGCCTTCGGTGCGATCCTTTACGAAATGATAAGCAGGAGGCATGCTTTCACAAGGAAACCTCTGCAGATATCGATGAGCGCGGTTCTGAACGAAGAACCATCGCTTATTTCAGGGTTTGCGCCTAACACTCCCCTGGCATTGCAGAAAATTGTGTATCGCTGTCTTGCAGAAGAAGCCGGAGCAACGGTTCCAGTCGGCATCCGATCTAGCCTTCGCACTCGAAGCTTTGTCGGATTCGACGCTGTCCTCACCTGTTGCCGGTCATGAAAAGAAACAGCCGCGCACTCGCCTGCAACTTCTTGCTGCTGGCAGCAGGTCTGGTGATCGTACTCGTGCTGTCGCGCTCGCCTATTTTTGGGTGCGGACGCCTCTGCCCAAGAGTCTCAAACTACGTTCAGCTTACGCATGATGGCCAGCAGAAGTCGCTTATCGGAACCGATGGTTCGAGGCTCTATTTAGGATTAGGTGTCGGAAGCACTGCAAGTTCCACCGCGCGTGGCCTGGCGGAGATGTCAACGTCTGGCGGGGAACCGAGGAGAATTCCTATTCTGCCCTCTCCAGATATGATTCCGATCGACCTATCGCCCGATGGTTCTGAACTTCTGGTAGTGGACGGACGGGGCGCGCCCCCCAAAGGGCCGCTCTGGAGCCTTCCCCTCTTGGGAGGTTCCCCCCGCAGGCTTGCGGATACCGTGGGAGAAACCGCTGCCTGGTCTCCCGATGGCAAGACCCTGGCCTACACCAATCTCGGCGAAATATTCCTGGCAAATGCGGACGGAACCGGTTCCCATAAATTGGTTTCCGTGGAAGGCGATATTAATAATGTTGTGTGGTCGCCGAATGGGGACGAGTTGCGGTTCGACGGCACGGAAAGTGCCGGGGGTCTGGGGCAACAACTGGCTTGGGGGGTGTCCGTGCATGGAAGCGGTTTACACCGGTTATTGGAGGGCTGGCGTAATCCGGCAGACGAGTGCTGCGGAAAATGGACGGGCGACGGGAAATATTTTGTCTTTCAATCGGATCACCAAATCTGGGCCCTTCCAAAAAAAAGCAACTTGATTGGTTCCGATCCCAAGCCCATTCCCTTAACTTCCAGCCCGCTGTCATTGTCCTCGCCGCTTCCCAGCAAGGACGGCAAGAAACTATTTGTCATCGGGGAAACATACCGGGGAGAACTGACCCGTTACGACACGAAGTCTGGCCAGTTCTTGCCGTTTCTGGGGGGCATTTCCGCGGAATATGTTGACTTCTTCAAGAATGGCGAGTGGGTGACCTATGTTTCCTATCGTGAGGGCACCTTATGGCGAAGCAGGGCGGATGGAAGCGAACGTCTGCAACTCACCTTTCCGCCGTTGTACGCCATGCTGCCTCGCTGGTCGCCCGACGGCAAGAACATCGTTTTCTTCGAATTTTGGTCCAGTTCTGACAAGCCCGCCCGAATGTATGAAGTTTCCGCGGACGGAGGAAGTCCCCACGAACTAATCCCAGAAGATCGGGGTCAGCAATTGGATCCAAACTGGTCCCCAGATGGGAGCAAGATTGTCTACGGTGGACAGTCCAATGACGCCGCCTCGGTAATCCGCATTTTCGACTTGGCTACCCGCCGGGTTTCTGAGGTGCCGGGCTCACAAGGTCTTTACTCGCCGCGATGGGCGCCGACCGACAAGTACATCACCGCATTCTCCGCGGATTCGACGAGACTGTTGCTTTTCGACTTCCAGACTCAAAAATGGACTGATCTCGCCGAGGGATCCTTCAGCTGGCAGAATTTGTCGAAGGACGGACAATACGTTTATGTATTGGATTCGCGGGGAGGAAGCACAGTCGTCAGAATTCGCATCAGCGACCACAAAGCTGAACGAGTCGCTGACTTGAAGAATTTTTTGATTGCTGGCCGGTACGGTGGTTCGTTGGCGCTCGCACCGGACGATTCGCCATTGTTGCTGCGAGACGCCGGGACTCAGGATGTTTTCGCGCTCGACTGGGAATCGCCCTAACCCCGGCGAGGAACAAATCCCCTACCGCAAGAAATTCTCGGGCAAATGTCCGCTCGGAGGACGACGGAGGATGGCATGAACGCATCACGGCGCCGGTTTCTGAAAACGAGCGCCATTGCGGCGGGCGCAATGGCGATGCGTCCCCTTGCATGGGCATTCCCATCAACACAAGTCGCGATCGAAGCCCCTTTGTCGTCGTTTGGATATTCGGACGTGCAATTGCTCGATGGGCTTCTGCGCGAGCAGTTCGATCACAATCATGATTTGTTCCTGCATCTCAACGAAGACGCCTTACTTAAGCCGTTTCGGCAGCGCGGGGAAATGGCGGCGCCCGGCCCTGACATGGGAGGCTGGTATGACAACTCCGACGAGTTCAATGCCGGTGACAATTTCCATGGCTTTATTCCGGGTCACAGTTTTGGACAATATGTTTCAGGATTAGCCCGCGCTTACGCTGTGACTGGGTCGAAGGCAACGCAGGAGAAGGTGCATCGGCTGGTGCGCGGGTTCGGAGAGACGGTCGAGGCGTCAGGGAAATTTTATGAGGGCTATCACCTTCCGGCGTACACGTACGACAAGACAAGCTGCGGGCTGATTGATGCTCACGAGTTTGCAAAATGCCCGGATGCGCTCGATGTCCACTGGCGCGCAACCCAAGCTGCGCTTCCCCATTTGCCAGAAAAGGCATTGAGCCGCCCCGAGATGAACGCGCGTCCGCACAAGATGGTGGCCGATACGTGGGATGAATCGTACACGCTTCCGGAAAACTTCTTTCTCGCCTATCAGCGCAGCGGCAACCCCCGGTACCGCGATCTCGCGATCCGTTTCATCGAAAAGGAGTACTTCGATCCGCTGGCCGAAGGGCAGAACGTTCTGCCTGGCGAACACGCTTACAGCCATGTGAATGCGTTTAGCTCGGCGATGCAGGCGTATCTGGTGCTGGGCGATGAAAAGTATCTTCGTGCCGCGCGCAATGGTTTGCGCATGGTACAGGAGCAGAGCTACGCGACTGGCGGCTGGGGGCCGAACGAAGCGTTCGTAGAGCCGGGGAAAGGCCTGCTGAACGCAAGTTTGGGGACTACGCACAATAGTTTTGAAACGCCGTGCGGAGCGTATGGGCACTTCAAAGTCACCCGCTACTTGTTGCGGGTGACTCGCGATTCGCGCTATGGGGACAGCATGGAACGCGTGCTCTACAACACCATTGCGGGGGCGACGCCGATTCTTGCCGATGGCACAACCTTCTACTATTCGGACTACAACAACGCAGCCGCAAAGGTCCATCACCGGGACAAGTGGCCGTGCTGCTCGGGAACGTTTCCGCAACTCACAGCCGATTACGGCATCAGCTCCTACTACAAAAGTGGGGACGGCATTCATGTCAACCTGTTTATTCCCTCCCGTGTTTCGTGGATCCAGAACAACACGCGGTGCACGCTGACCCAGAACACAGAATATCCTCGGGCGAACGCGACGCAATTCGCACTTGCTTTGGGCAGGCCCGAGAGTTTCACGATGTTTGTGCGGGTCCCGGCATGGGCCGGATCGAAGACGAGTCTGTCGGTAAATGGCAGGCGCAGAGAAGCGGCGATTGAGCCCGGGCAATTCTTAGCCCTGCGGCGTACCTGGAAAGATGGAGACAGAGTGGAACTTGAACTGGAAATGCCGTTGAGGCTCGAAGCCGTGGATGAACGGAATCCCGACGTTGTCGCTCTGATGCGCGGTCCGATAGCGTTGTTTGCGGTTGGAGACAGTCCAGCACACCTCACGCGAAAGCAATTGCTAACAGCGGAACCGATCGCAAAATTATCGGACGATTGGAAGGTCCAGACTGATGGCGGAGCGCTAGTGCTTCGGCCTTTCGCCTCGATCATGTCGGAGCGCTACCGGCTGTACCAGCGAGTCGAGAGCTGAAATGCTCCTCCCTGCAGGATGGAGAATTGAAGGGGGGACGAGAACGAGCCCGAGTCGCTTACGCAAGCGAGCAGGATGGGCATCTCGTCTACTCATTAACTCCGCAGAGTCAAAAGCAAAATATGGAAGAAATTAAGAATTCCCTTAAGTAGCTGACTGTACTTACAGAGGATTGAGTTACTGCAACCCCCGACCTAAATCGTTAGGGCCCAATCCTCTCCGCAAGGTAACACTTCCGTTTTTCTCCTTCCTGAGGTTCTTCCTTCCCGCACTTCTTTCCTGTACTTGCCCGGCCCGGCTTATCCTGCACGGTATGCGCTTCCAAAGCTCCAAAGTATTTTCGGTCTCTGCATGGGCTCACAATCGATATGCCGCAAAAACAATCGCTATATCTGCTGGCCAGCTCCCAACTGCGGTGGCCGAGTTTATCGCAATCGAGCCTTCAACTATATCGGGACACGAAAAAAGTGTGGCCCGTGCTCGCTCCGGCCACAATGCACCAGTGCTGCCTTCCGGGGCCTTATCATCCACCAGAACGAAGCAGCCCGACAACGTGCGCGGGAGTTGGTCAACACGGAAGAGCTCGCCAAAGCACAGCGGCAAAGAAAGAAGGTGGAAGCCTTGTTCGCGGAACTGAAGAATCAGATCGGATCGCGGCGCTTGCGTCTGCGGAGACTCAGGTTCGTGCGCGAGCAGTTCTTCCTGGCAGCGGTAGCTCAGAACATCAAGCGACTGGTGCGCTTCCTCAGTCAGCCGACAACACCGGTTCTACCGGCCATCACTTAGTCGAACGGAAAAAATGGCCTGATTGCGTCACCTGAGCATCTTGGCCGACGGGAAGGGCTTCCCGTACCATGACTCACATGCAAGTACAGTCCATAGCACATTTTCAGTTGCTTTATTGTTAGCAACCTGCTTTTTTCTTGCCGACTACGCAAGCGCACAACACATGAATGCACCGGATGCGCCGTGCCAAGGCCCGGCTTCTAACGCTGAAACGACAGCCTGTTTTATCTCAGCTTCTAAGTCGGTTGACGAACAGCTCAATAAGATTTACGTCCGCATCCGAGAAGTATTATCCGCAGACGAGCAAAAAGATCTGCAAGCAGCACAGCGCCTATGGCTAAAGTTCCGCGACGCGAATTGTTCAGCGGAAAAAAATCTCTACACCGGGGGCAGTGCGGCTCCAACGGTGTACGCAGCGTGCATCGAAGCAGACACTCGGCAGCGGACGACTGGCCTCAAGGCGATGTGCGGGTGGCGCTTGCAGAAATTCGGCAAGTCCTTTTTCATTCGACGGTATCACGATTACTCAGTGATTACACCCGCAACGGCTACGACATCTGGGCCATCGTTATAATAAAAGAACCAACATTTCGCGGAAATGCCTCAAGGTTAAGGCGGAAGCGAAACCCGCTTAAGGTCATCAAATAAAGATATGAAGAAAGTGCACCAGCATCCTCTGGAAACGATCCTGGAGAATCGAATTGCCATTATCGACGGTGCGATGGGCACGACTATTCGCACCTACGGCATGACCGAAGCGGACATTCGCGGGGAACGCTTCAAGAACGCGACAAAGAGCCTGCTGAATAACGGGGATCTCTTCAGTCTGACTAAGCCCGAGATGATTGGGGACATCCATCGCCGGTTTCTGGAGGCAGGGGCGGACATCATTGAGACCAATACTTTTGGCGCAACCAGTATCTCCCAGAGCGAATTCTTCGTGGACGACCCGCGGGAGCGCGGCGGTCGCAAAGATCCTGAGTTCTACCAAAAAGTCATCGATGATTCATTTCTCGGAACGCTAGCTTGGGAGATCAATGAGCAATCGGCGCGGCAGTGCCGCGAATGGGCCGATCGTCTCGGGACCGCAAGCTCTCGTCAGAGGTTTGTGGCGGGAGCTATTGGGCCACTGACTGTTTCTCTTTCGAACTCGCCCGACGCTGATGATCCGGGATTTCGAGTGGTGACGTTCGATCAGGTTAAGACAGCCTACGCTCAGCAGGTGCGTGGGCTCATCGCCGGCGGCGTAGATCTGCTTCTGGTCGAGACAATCTTCGACTCGCTGAACGCCAAAGCGGCGCTCGTCGCAATACGCGAGGTGTTCGATAAAGACGGCAAGGAGTTGCCAGTAATGATCTCGGCAGCAGTGGGGCGTGGTGGTGAGACGATGATCTCGGCGCAGACGACGGAGGCGTTCTGGAACGCGGTGCGGCACGTGAAGCCGTTGTCGGTGGGCCTCAACTGCTCCCTCGGTCCAGATCTGATGTATCCGTTTCTAGAGGAACTCTCGGAAAAAGCGGACGCGGCCATCTCGTGCTACCCCAATGCCGGGCTCCCGAATCCGCTGTCGGAAACCGGCTTCGATCTGGGACCGGAGGACATGGCTCGCTATCTGGGCGACTTCGCGCGGGGAGGGTTGATCAACATCGCCGGCGGCTGCTGCGGAAATACGCCCGACCATATCGCGGCTATAGCGAAAGCGCTCGAAGGCCAGCCTCCTCGAAAGTGGGGGCCGCAGCGCGCCGACGAATCGTTCGCTCCCCAGAGCGAGATTGAGAGTCGAGCGTGAGCGACTCGGACACCGCGAGCGCCGAACCCACGAAGGCGAAACCGCTCCGTCTCTCGGGATCACAGCCCTTCACCCAGCAGTCCGGCGTCTACATCATGATCGGTGAGCGGACCAACGTGGCCGGTTCGCCGAAGTTTGCGCAGCTCATCAAGCAGGGCAAATATGAAGAAGCGGTAAGCGTCGCACGGCAGCAAGTCGAAAATGGCGCGAACGTTCTCGACATCTGCATGGACGAAGGCATGATAGACGGCGTCACGGCCATGACACGCTTCCTGCAGTTGCTCGGGAGTGAGCCTGAAGTAGCCAAGGTGCCCTTTATGGTGGACTCCTCGAAATGGGAGGTCATCGAGGCCGGCTTGAAGTGCCTGCAGGGCAAAGGCATCGTCAATTCGATTTCGTTAAAAGAAGGCGAAGAAAAATTCCGCCAGAACGCTGCGAAAGTTCTGAAGTATGGCGCGGCTGTGGTTGTAATGGCCTTTGACGAACGAGGCCAAGCTGCCACTTACGACGATAAAATTCGCATTTGCGAGCGCGCTTACCGCATCCTCGTTGATGAAGTCGGGTTTCCACCTGAAGACATTATCTTCGATCCCAATATCCTCACCGTTGCGACTGGCATGGAGGAGCACAACAACTACGCGGTCGACTACATCAACGCTACACGCTGGATCAAGGCCAACCTGCCGCACGCGAAAGTGAGTGGCGGTGTCTCGAACATCTCATTTAGTTTCCGCGGGAATAACAAAGTGCGCGAAGCGATTCACTCCGCGTTTCTTTATCACGCCATCGCGGCCGGCATGGACATGGGCATCGTGAATGCAGGAATGCTTGAGGTCTACGAAGAGATTGAACCGGAACTGAAGGAGTTGGTCGAGGACGTGTTGCTTAACCGCCGTCTTGACGCGACCGAGCGGCTGGTGGATTACGGCGAAAAGCTCAAGGGCGTGGGCCGGGCCGTTAATGAGAAGAAAGCTGAAGAATGGCGTAACGGCACGGTCGAGGAACGTCTTTCTCACGCGCTGGTCAAGGGCATCGATACACACATTGAAGCTGACGCCGAGGAAGCTCGCGTAAAGTTCGGCCGTCCTCTATTGGTTATCGAAGGCCCGCTCATGGCTGGTATGAGTGTGGTGGGCGATTTGTTCGGGGCGGGCAAAATGTTTTTGCCGCAAGTAGTCAAGTCTGCACGGGTGATGAAGAAGGCCGTAGCGCACCTCACGCCGTTCATGGAAGCCGAGAAGGAAGCGAGGGCTGCCGCAGGCGAGGTGGTAAAGGCGCAGGGAAAAATCGTGCTGGCGACGGTCAAGGGCGATGTTCACGACATTGGCAAAAATATCGTCGGGGTCGTCCTTGCCTGCAACAATTACGAGGTCATCGACATGGGGGTGATGGTCCCGTGTGAAAAGATCCTCGAACGCGCCAAAGCGGAAAAGGCGGACATGATCGGACTCAGCGGCCTGATCACTCCGTCTCTTGACGAGATGGTGCATGTGGCTCGCGAGATGGAGCGTCAGGGCTTCAAATTGCCATTGCTCATTGGCGGCGCAACCACGAGCCGGGCACACACCGCAGTCAAAATCGCGCCGCATTATAGTGAGCCGGTAGTGCACATCCTCGACGCCAGCCGGGCAGTGCCAGTCACAACTAGCCTTCTGAGCGACGCAGGTAAATCTGCATTCGTGGCGAAGCATCGCGCCGATTACGACGCGTTACGCAAAGCCCACTCCGCGCCGAAGCTAAGCGTCGTCTCGCTTGAGGCTGCTCGAAAAAGGCGTACTCCGATCGAGTGGCGTGCGGAAGATCTGCCCACGCCTTCATTCACCGGTGTGCGTGTGCTGAATGACTTCCCCCTGGTGACGCTGCGCGAATTCATTGATTGGAGCCCGTTCTTCCATACCTGGGGGCTGAAGGGTATTTATCCTCGCATTCTTGAAGACCCAGAGCGCGGCGCGCAGGCGCGCCAAGTTTTCAGCGAAGGCAATGCTCTCCTCGATGTCATCATCGAGAAGAAACTCATCACAGCACGTGGCGTGTACGGCTTGTTTCCCGCCAGCGCAGTGAGCGACGATGTCGAACTCTACACGGACGGCAAACGCGAAAGAGTACTCCAGCGATTCCACTTCCTCCGCCAGCAATCAAACAAAGAAGGTAGCGAGCCGTGCCGGTCTCTCGCCGACTTCATCGCACCGAGCGAAACCGGGCTACCCGATCATATCGGTGCGTTCGCCGTAACCAGCGGGATCGGCCTGAAGGAACTGTGCGACCGGTTCAAGGCCGAGCACGACGATTACAACGCGATCATGGCGGAGGCCATCGCCGATCGCCTGGCTGAGGCTTTCGCCGAATGCTTGCATAAACGAGTGCGTGATGAATGGGGCTACGGTTGCGCGGAGGGCTTAAGCAACGCTGATCTTATTCAAGAGAAATATCGCGGTATCAGACCAGCTGCGGGTTACCCGGCGTGCCCGGACCACACGGAAAAAGGTCCGCTCTGGCGTCTGCTCGATGTGCAGGCGAATACAGGGATGCTGATCACGGAATCGTTTGCGATGTGGCCCGGATCGAGTGTGAGTGGACTCTACTTCGCCCATCCCCAATCGCGATATTTCAGCCTCGGCAAGATCGACCGCGATCAAGTCGCTGACTACAGCAAACGCAAGGGAATGAGCGTGGGCGAAGTCGAGCGATGGCTCGGGCAAAACCTGAATTACGACCCCGCGGAATAGCACCGATCTCCGGTTTCCCTAGTGGCTGACTGCACTAACAGAGCATCGAGTTGTTGCAGTCTTGGTCTAAACCTGTACGGCCGAATCCTTCCCGCAAGATAACACTCCCGTTTTTCTTCTAGGGTTCTTCCTTCTCGCACGTCTTTTACTGTAACTGCCCGGATTATCTTTGCGCGGGTGCGCTTACAGCGCTCCAAAGCATTTCCTTGCCCGCATAGCCTACAATCCCTATCCCGGTAGAATAGCCGCTGATACCTCGCCTTCTCCGTATTCTGGTCGCGTGGATGTTCGTTCGCGAGTTCTTCCAGGCATCGGATGCAAAAAATTGGGAGCCCGAAGCTCCCCAATTTACTGCCGAGTTCGAAGAGATACTTAGAACGTCAGCTTCAGCCCGAACTGGATGTTGCGGCGCTCGTCGCTCGGCTGACCCGCCGAACCGAAAACGCCACCCTTCTCCGTCTGGATGGCAGGGGCTGGCCCTCCTACTGGAATGGCGATCGAGCCCGCATCAAGATTGAAATAATTGATGTACTGGTTGTGGTGATTGAGAATGTTGTACATCTCAGCGCGGAACTGTAGGCCAAAACGTTCGGTAATCTTGAACGTCTTATAGAAGTTCATGTCGATGTTCCAGTAGCCTGGCCCCACGTATTGGTTTCGTTCGGGATAGGGCAAGCCACTGGTGGTGTATGTGCAGCCTACGTGAAACAGCCCGGTGCAGTTTGGGATACCGAGTGAGTCGCCTGTGTTATTGACGACCTGCGTAGGAACACCATTAATAACTTGGACGCTGCTCGGCAGGGCGATGTAGTTAAACTGGTTTGCCCCCACGTTCGAGGGCGAACCCGTGGTCGGAACAGGGCTGGAAGCAATCCACAGTGGTTCAGTACCTCCACTGTTCGTATTAGTCGAATCATAGATGCTGAACGGCGAGCCGCTTCGGATACTGAAAATCGTGCCGAGCCCCCAGCCACCCAGCGCCTGCCTGGCAATCGCATTCCCTGAGGTCTTCAGCCAGGGCGTCTCCCATGACAAACTGGCATTGAGGCGATTCCGAATGTCAAAATCAGAATTGCCATAGTTCAACTGGGGATTAAACGCATCCAGATAGCCCAATTGATATTGCCCCGAGGCGCCTCCGGCAAAACCTTCAGAGAATGTCGAAGACAGGTTATCCAGGGAGTGTGACCAGGTGTAGTTTGCGGTAATGGCCAATCCTTTGTTGAAAAGATTGGTCGCCCCGTACTTCAGGTTTAGGGCGTCGTAATGGCTGTAGCCATGGTCGCTGCGGAAGTTCATGTTGCTGTATTGAGTATTGAGGCGGTTGCCAAAGAGCGCGTCGCCAAGATACTCCCCACCGTCGGTAGCATTATTGATGTTGGAGATGTCATAAAGGTGAATTCCGTGGGACCCGGCGTAGGCCACAGAAAACACACCCCTACCGACACGGCGGTCGACCGAAAGGTTCCAAGTGGGGGCATAGGCTGTCTTGATTTTCTGGTCGATCGCACGTTGACTGACCACTGGCAACAATTTAGTTCCGGTTCCAGCAAGCGGGCCCGCAACGTCGGTGTACACAGGCATGGACGCAACATCCCCAACTCCATTGTTGGCCGCTTTGCTAACAAGGCTAATCACGGCATAATTCGGCGGGTTCTGGATGGCGTTGAAGGTCACGTTGCCGAAGTTACGTTCGAAGCTCATTCCGAACCCCCCACGGAGCGAGGTCGAGCCGTCACCGAACATGTCCCAGGCAAAGCCGACGCGTGGGCCAAAGTTCTTATACGAAGGCTTCCAGAAGTAGCCACCGTTTGCGGCAAGTTGGACGCTGCCATTGCGGATCTGATCGAACTCATTAGCTCCCTGGCCGAAAACGAAATTGGAATCAAGCGCTGGATTTGCGTTGTGCTGTGGGCCGTAGTATTCCCAGCGAACACCGAGATCGATTGTCAAACGGGGTAAGAGCTTCCAAGTATCCTGGGCATATGCAGCCCCTTCGTTGTAGCGATAGTTGCGGTTGAATGCCGGAGGCCCGACAGGCAGGGTAAGGGTGCACGCCGCGGTCGGTATCGGCTGGCCCGTTGTCAGACTGTTAACGCAGGGGAATTCGCCTTGCGGATAAACAGCACCCTGGAACTGGTAGATGTTTCCGGTGAGCAGATTCGCAAGTCCCGAGTCGATCGTATTCTTGCCTAGATACTCAACTGGGTTCTCGTAGGCTCCGAAAATGCGATTGTCGCGGAGCTGGAGGAATTGGCCGCCGACTTTGAACTGATGCTTGCCATGCGTATACGAGAGGTCATCGTAAAATTGGTAAATGTTCTGCGGGCCGCCGAAGGGAAGGCTGTTGCCGGGGGTTGTCTGGCTGTAGCCCGGGAAAACCAGGGTATTTCCAATATTGTTGATCGTCAATGTATTAAGGGCGCTGCTACTGTAAAGGGTTGGTTGTACGGGCGCCGTGCTAAGCGGCTGAACCGGTCCGTTAAGCCGGTTATAAGCGATCTTCGCCGTGTCTAACAGGGAAGCGCTGAATACGTGGGAGAAGTTGAACTCAAAGTTCTGGTCGTAATTGGTTTGCCCGGTGTTGTAGCCGACGTATGGGCTCGAATTCACCGTGCCCGGAAAATCGAGTTCTTTGTAGGTAGCGTATCTCCCAAAGATTGTCGTCTTGTCGTTGAGATTATAGTCAACCCTGGCAACCTCTTCCCATGTGTTTTGCGGTAAACCGCCACCTGCATCGCTCGGTGCATTAAAGGAAATCTCGTCACAGGTTAGGGGGATGAGTGGGTTCGATGAACAAGGGCCACTGGTGAGAGTCTGAACGGTTCCCAGCTTTCCAGCTGCGGCAAAGTACGCCTGGCTGGCGGGAGCCAACGCCGAATAGGATGACGGATCGAGAATTGCATAAGTAGTCGGTGCCACGCTGCGCACGCGGACCCACTCGGTGTTGCTGAAAAAGAAGAGTTTGTTCTTTATGATCGGGCCACCGACCGCAAATCCGAAATTGTTGCGAGTAAATACGCCCTTCTTGATATCGTTGGCGTCATTTTGATAGGTATTGGCGGATAAAGCCGAAACCCGGTTGTACTCGTAGGCTGAGCCGTGGAAGGCATTGGTTCCGGATTTGGTGACAAGGTTCACCACGCCACCGGCAGCGCGTCCGTACTCCGCGGTGAAGCCATTGGTGAGGACACTGAATTCCTGCACGGAGTCAAGCGGCACAACCTGACCCACGTCAGCACTAAAAGCAGAAACGTTCTCGGCGCCGTCGAGCAGGATGTCAGTCGAGGCCGAACGCATTCCGTTAATTGCGTAACCGGCGCCGCGGTTGCTGCTGGTATCCTCCGCAACGTTGCCAGAGGTTGCCACCAACGCGTAAGGGTTCCGGGTGGGTGAAGTCGGCAACAGATCTATTTCCGATGAAGTAACAGTCTGCGACAAGGTTTGATTTACAGTGTTGACCTCGTTGCCTTCGCTCGAAGCGGTCACTTCCACAACGGTGGTTTCGGCACCTACAGTAAGTTGCAGCGAAACATCAACGTCCGCTCCGACGGCCAGCGACACTTTCTTGCTGACTTTCTGGAAACCGGCAAGATCAACGGTAACTTCGTAAGTGTCAGCCTTCAGACCGGGAATCGTGTAAATGCCAACCCCGTTAGTTGTTGTCTGACGTGTAAAGCCGTTGTTGACCGACGTGGCCTCCACCTTTGCATCCTTCACGACAGCGCCACTGGTGTCGGTGATCGTACCTGAGATCTGGCTCGATTCTGTTTGCCCGAAGGCACAAACTGAGCAGAGCACAAAAGCCAGGGTCAGGATGGAAACCCACATACCGCTGGCCGCTGTCATTAGCTTGTGGCGGGTCACTGAATTGAACTTCATCAATTTTCTCCTTGAACAACGACTAAACTTGGGCCAAAGATCACGAAATCAGGATCAAGATTGTCAGAAAACACAAACTGACAAACTCTAAAAAGACATCTGTGTCTGCCACGTGAAGTGTTAGCAATCAGCGAACCAGCGTGTGGTCGTCGAGTTTTCAGTCGGTTACATCGATGGTGAGATCTGAAGTTATGAAATGCGGGATGCCAATTGCGCAGTGCTCACGGCCTGCGTCCTGCGCGTGAGGTCGAGGGTCTGTAGGACTGTGACTGCGGCGTGTAGGACTACTCCAAACAACAGATGAATTTTCAAAAATCCAGATTTCCGGAGATTGCTTCCGAGCAGAATTGGGGCGAGGTTGGCCGTAGATCTTGCGCCGTGAGTGAATCCTATTTTAGCCCCTTCACCAAATAAAGCTCGGAAAGCAGGCGAGCATAGCTGTAAACGTAGGCTTGACCGTCAGAGCTGAAGTAAATGTGGGAGATGTGATGAAGTCCCGCGACATCCGGGGGAGCCATTTCTCTGAAAAACTCCCTCTGTCCGGTCAGAACGTTCAAGCGATAGACCTTGACCGGTGGTTGCTTCGACTCATACACGTACAACAGGCGCGGATCTGAGGACCATGCGAAACTTTCGCCCGCCTGCAAGCCTGGTATCGGACGTGGCTTCGCACCTTCTATGGGATACAACCAGCCTCCACCATCAGCGAGACCGTTTCCAGCAATCAATTTGCCGTCAGGACAAACCTCACAGAAAGTAACTCCTTCAGGAGTCACGGGACGCGGCTTGCCACCATCTACATCCTGGACGAAACACTGAGCCGCATGGCCAGGCCGGTTCGCGGAGAAAACGATCTCCTTACCATTGGGCATCCAGTCAACTCCGTGCCAGTACTGCTGAATGTCCCCCGGTTCGATTTGCTTGGCCGTGCCCGCCCCGGTCGGCAATAGTAGAAGACGGGAATTGGAAACAATTGCGGTCGCCCATTTGCCATCGGGAGATAAATGGCCCGCCGATCCTGGGCCGAGTGGAATCGGGGGCGATCCTCGCAGGTCCCGCACAGCGACGGTATAACTTGGTCCAGACTGAAGTCCTTCCTCTTCGAAGAGTACGGTGTTGCCGTCCTCGGAGATATCGGCAGGGACGGACCAGTCTCGCCACGAGACGTCCCTCTCCGTGGTTGCTCCAGGCGCCCGAGCCATCATTCCGACGCGTTGCTCATCGCGGGTTACAAGGACTCTGCCGTCGGAGGCGATATCCTGCAGCGTAACTCCTCCGGGTGAACGGAAGATCAGACGTTGATGACCCGATAGATCCACAGCATAAATGTGACGTTCGACTCCGGCTTGGGCAGCCGAGAACCAGATCTCGGTTCCATCAGCAGACCATGCCAACCCTTCGACACTTTCCCAGGCTGCAGAGACAACCTTCTTGTGTCCCTCCAGATCGACAATCGAGACGACGCCCCTGTCGTCGGGATAGATCGGGTGGTCGAGGAATGCGACTTGATTCCCTTTAGGCGAAATCCGCGGATGGCTAATCCATCCGGCAGTTTCATACAGAACATGGCCGAGTGGAAATTCAAGACGCTGCTTGCCGTTTACATTGCGGACGGCCGCTAACGTCGTCCCGTCTGTAGACCAATCAGCCCAGTCGATACTTTCAGCGAGCTGACGAGGAGATCCGCCCGTCAGAGGGACTTGGCCAAGAGTTCCCCGGCCTGCGAAGAAGAAACGATTATCGACCGGCTGCAGCACCGCCATTTCACCTGAAGAGGAAACCGCAAGCAGTTGAGTTGAGGATAATCCGAGGCTTCGCGCGCCGGGGATTTTCGGGTCGGTGGAGAATATTTCAGTTGGTTCGCCGTCCCAGGAGGCGGCGTAAATAACGCTGTGACCGTCAGGCGCAAACCTTGCTGACTGTACCATGCCGCGACTAACGGTCAGCCGCTGAAAGTCTGGCGGCTGCCATCTGGTTGTACGGTGACCGAGGAAAAAGCCGGAGCCGACGAGGATCCCGAGGATCACGACTGCGAGAAATGCCAGAAGCGTGCGGTTGAATACCGATGCCACTCTGCCGGGCCGAATGCCGTTGATTGCGGGTAGCTGCGGTTGCGTATCCACCGGAGCTTCGTCCAAACTGGCCACAAAGCGGTAACCACGACGTGGAACTGTCTCAACGAAGGAAGGGTTTTCGGCTGAATCGCCCAGAGCAGCGCGGAGCTTGCCGACCGCGACATTTACTGCATGGTCGAAGTCTCCAAAACTGTCTTCCGGCCAGATACGGGACTGAAGTTCCTCGCGGGTGACCAGCTCTCCCGGGTGCGCCAACAGGATCTGCAGCACTCTGAAGGGCTGGTCCTGGAGTTTGATGCGGCTCCCAGACTTACGTATCTCTCCGGCATGGAGATCGGCCTCAAATTCCCCAAAACGAATTGTTTGGTTCCCGTTATGCACGGCAGATTTCCCGTTCTTAGGGGAGTCTAGCATCTTTGGCCACCCTTGCCGTGGACACTATAGCAGCCAATTGGTTTGCTGTTTTGTCGGGAGCGCATGGTCTCCACATGTCTCCGACATGTCTCCCGGAGGCGATATTAACTGTAGATGCAAAAGCTAGGGGTTGTGTATTGAGATCGTTGGCCTTGATCAGATAACCTTTCGACGGTGGGCGGATTTGAACACAGTTGTTCGCTTTCCTACAAAACAAGAAGGGAACGAACATACAGAAGCTTATGAGACTAGAAGGTGAGTGCTACTTCTCTTTGGCGAAAAATTCGCAAGATGGGCTGGTGCTGCAATCGGGACGAAAACGATTGGTTCATCACCCAGAGTCACTATAAGGAAGCTTGGGTCGATCAGTAGTACTCGCCGATCATAGGTTTGGCACCATACTTTAAATCTGCATTTTCGGGAGGACTGAAGGAGAACATCATAATGAACGGAAAGATAGTCAAGACAATCACATTGGGAGCTTTTGCGTTGGTTGTCGTATTGGGAGCGGCGCGGCCAGTGCGGGCAGGAGACGCCAAAAATCCGTATCCCACCAGCATGGCGCCCGTTGACCAATACCTTATGGGCCGCGATGCCGAGATCGCCTTGGCGCGAAGCGCGGCTCCGCCATCCGTTGCCAAGGACGCCACGGTTATGGTCCTCGGAAGGGATGGCTATGAAACTGCGGTCGAAGGCACGAACGGCTTTGTCTGCGTCGTAGAACGCCCATGGATGGACCAATTCGAAAACAGTCCCGAGTTTTGGAACCCTAAGAGGCTCGGTCCGGATTGCTACAACCCGCCGGCTGCCAGGACGGTGCTGCCGATCCTTTTGATTAGGACAAGATTGGCATTGGCTGGAAAATCGAAAGCTGAAATGAACGAGGGCATGAAGGCGGCGATTGAGAAAGGGGAACTGCCGGCCCTCGAGCTTGGCGCGATGGCCTATATGCTGTCGAAGCAGGGATTCCTTAACAGCAAATGCGGGAACTGCTCTCCCCATCTCATGTTTTATGTTCCCGTGAAAGACGCTCACACTTGGGGTGCGGCCCCGCTTGGCACTGACGCCCCGGTTCTGCTGGCTACTCACTTTAATGGTGCTCCGGAGCCAGTGACCGAGTTCATCGTTCCGGTATCCGAGTGGTCGGACGGAACGCCGGCGGACTCCCATGCTCACCACTGACGTTCGGGAGGCCCGCTTGGGCCTCCCTACACAGCACTCACGACGGCCCCAGAGGCCACTAACCCAAGGAGCTGGAAAAGGAGGATGGACATGACAAGGATTGGAATATCACGGCGGAAGGCGCTCGAAGCGGGAGCTTGCGCACTGGCGGGAGCGACGGCGTTCTCGGTGATGGCAAGTGCGCGCGCAGGAACAGGGTTGAGCGCGACAAACGAGGAAATCATCCGGAAGTGGTACAAGGCGTGGGAGCAAAAGGACGAGGGTCAATTCGAGGCCCTAATGACCGACAACTTTACCTTCACCAGCGCGGCCGGCGACGACCACATCAGTAAGAGCGCTTTCAAAACCCAATGCTGGGATACACAGGCTAAGCTTATCGATCGATCCGATCTGGAGCGGGTGTTAGGAAGTGGCAACGAGGCGTTTGTGAAGTATCTTTGCCACACGAAGAACGGTAAATCATTTCGGAACGTGGAGTATCTCCGGGTCAGCGATGGGAAGATTGAGGCCATTGAGTGCTACTTTGGGGGGCCCGGCTATCCGTCAGCAGCAAGCAAGGGGATGTGACGCTTGTATTTAGTAGACCTTCGGTACGGCACCAGAGGGAAGGGATGAACCGGAAGCAGACGCCGATTGACGACCATGCAGGTCACAATGAATTTCGCGCAGACGAGCGGTAACGAAACAGGTAATGGAAGTCTTTTGGATAGCGGCGATCCGCAAGTGGAGACCGCGCGTGAAGAACTACCGCTGCCAAAGCGGCTTACACGGACGCTTGCGATGGGGAAGTCTGCGCGGATTGCGATCAAAGCCAAGAGGAGAATTCTTTTCATCGATGCGGCGGACGTTATCGTGGTGGAAGCCAAAGGAAAGTATGTCTTGTTGTTGCATATTTCAAGTTCGCACATGCTGCGAGAGTCTATCTCGACCATGGAGGAGAAGCTCAATCTGCACGGGTTTGTGCGAATTCATCGATCTGTGCTGGTGAACGCGGCAATGGTTGAAGAGATGCATCCATTGTCGACTGGCGAGTATGTGCTCCGGGTGCGGGGAGGAAGGGAGTTCACAGTCACTCGTACTTACAAGAAGAATCTGCAACTCCTGGCGCAGCTGTGGATCGGTATGGAGGATTTTCTTGCCGAGTAGGAATTCAGGCGTTGAGATGGCCCACTGAAGGTCCACTGACATCCTGCCCTCAAGCTACCTGTTTGCCGAAGGCTGCGACCGCGTCGTCGCTGTTATCGTACACTCCGAAAATTGTGTCTAGATTTGTGCGTCGAAGCAACTCCTTGATGTGCTCGTGAGGAGAAGCCAGCTTGAGTTCGCCACCTCGGTTTCTGGCCGAGACGAGGAGTTCAACTAGCATACCCAGTCCTTTGCTGCCGATATAGTCCACGCCTTCTAGATTAAGCACAATTTTCGGGGCTCCCGGTAGCATGTTCACGATTTTCTCGCGCAAGAGTGCAGCGTCACCGAACACAATGCGACCGTTACAGAGCAGAATGAACACGTCGCCAGATATCTGTGTCTGTACTCTTAACGCCATTACAGAATTATAACGGCCTTTTCGTGGAGTGTTGATCTGTAGCCTTGCCAAGAATACTGCCTCCCAAAACCATTTACTTGCCTATGCTATATGTCCTCGCGACTAAGCAGCAAAGCGAAATCGTCACGTTCCCAATACAAGGTGTCAATGGCGGATATCGATGCTAACTGCGCTGGTGGGTTAGCTCGCTAATTCTGCCGCTACCGAACCGGTGGCCAAGGCAAGTAACTATGAAAGACGCTTAGCAAGCCCACAAAACACCTCACATAACTCCAATCTGTTTTAGCAATCCGACCAAGTCATAAAAGAGCTTCTCTTCGACGATCTCACCGTTCTTCCAGCGTGCGACGGTGCAGAACTCGATGTGAAACTTCTTGTTGGTCGGCGCGATCAGCTTGCCGTCCGGACCCTTCATCGATCCCCGCATCGTGCCTGTAAAATCCGCGACTGTACACGTCCACTCGCCCTGAGCGATCTCCACTTGATAGGGATGATTGATCAGATGATTGTCGGGGAACGTCTTAAAAAATTCGACGGACTCCGCCTTGTGATTGTCGCGCCCTCTTGTGGGCTCGGCCTGACCGGGCCAAAATACAGTTGTGTCCTTGGAATGCCGCTTTTCAAAAGTATCCCAGTCCTGCGCGTTCCAGGAATCGTCGAGAGCCCGCATGAGCTCAAGATTGTTCTGTGTCACGTGATCCTCCCAAAATACGCGGTAGCAATTTCCGGCTTATCCGATGCTCAAGGAAGCGGGGGTACCGACGCTGATGTTGCCACATCTGGCACAAGCACCCTCTTCACCGAATCAGGAATTTCATTCGCGTGCGCGAGCAGTTCACTAATTTGCCATAGTTGGGTATCGGTCAGCTTGGTCTTGAAGGCGGGCATGCCCGAAAGCCGGATGCCGTTCGCCGCCTTCCAGTATGTTTCGGACGCGGGATCATCTGTTACGCCCTTGCCGCGGAACAGTTGCGGTGGTTTAGGAAACATCGTCGTTGCATAGTCCACGGGCGCGTGGCCGGGGAGTCCGTGACAAGAAGCGCACTGACGTTTGTATACATTCGCACCGGCAAGAAAATTAGGCTCGTCCGCGGGCACTGGACTTGGAGGAATATGTTGCTTTTCGATATAAGCGTCCAAGGCCATATGAGCTAGCTTCCTCTCAAATGGCATAGGCGCATCGGAGGTCGCCACTGGCGCCATGCCTGCAGAAAAGTAGAGAAAAAGACAACCCACTGAAATCGCAACGGCCAGGATGAAACCGATCACAATCCCCTTTATCACCTTGCACTCCCGCTCGTAATCAGAAATTAAAGCGATAGCCTAAGAATCATCTCGCAGTCATGTAGTCGCTCGAACCTGCGACCCACGCAGAGTCCGAAATTTATCTGCCAGTCCGGATTCACAACAAAACACGAGTCATCACGAACCTCGCCTTTGTAGAACCGTGGCGCACTTCCTCTGCGGCCAACGCAGAGTCCAACGAGTAATCCCTATCTTCTGATGTGACCTCAACCACTGCTAGATGGTCGAGGTCCAGCCAGCCTTCGTGGTGAGCCGCAGCGTCCTGCGGACTCGGCGTGATTAAGCGCTTGCGTATAACGCTAGTTTACCTCTGGTCCTCGACGCTCGTGATCGCCGATGACAGGCTCAACGACCTACCGCGCCCACCAGATCGAGATCAGGGAAGGAGGATAATAGTTGCCTTACGAGGAGTTCTGAAATGAGCAGCCTAGCCTTTTTGCAATCGCTGAAGGAAAGCATTCTCAGCCAAGCCAATGTGAAAGCCATCTACGGCGAACCCATCGCAGCCCATGGCAAAACGGTCATTCCGGTGGCAAAAATAATGTATGGCTATGGAGCGGGGGCGGGCACGGGCGGTGTGGGCGATTCCAGTGCGCGGGGCGAAGGCGGGGGCGGCGGTGGAGGAGTACGGGCTATTCCCGTGGGAGTCATCGAAGTAAGTGATCAGCAGACCCGTTTCGTTCCAATTACCGACCGCAAGAGATTGGCTGGAGCCGTTCTCGCGGGAATCGGTCTCGGCATGTTGTTGGGTTGGCGCAGGCGGCGCTGAAATCGCATCGGCGTCCCGCCATCTATTGGACGCCAGAGGAATGAGCGATCGTCAGATCGCGATCGTTCTACAACTCAATCCCCACGAAAGGGTAACCGGGCCCGTGAGCCGACATTGTTGTGGAATCATTGCACTCACAGACTGAAATCGCGTCCTGAAACGTCAACCGGCGGCAGCTTGGGGATACGAACGGAAGGACATGATCGCCTGCTCGGTAGAGTCGTAAACCTCAAACAAGCGATCAACTTTTGTGTTCGTTAACACTTGACGAGCTCTGGGCGATACGCCAGCAAACTTGATTTCAGCTCCACGGTTACGCGCAGAAATGTAGCAGGCGACGAGTGTGCCCAGGCCGCTGCTGTCGATGTATCCAATCCAGGCGAGATTTAGGACGATTCGCTTCGTCTCCTTCAGCAAGCCGAGAACTACCCGCCTTAGCTCGTCCGCTTCCTCTCCAAAAACAATCCGGCCACGACACCGAACAACCGCAATATCGTTGTTCGTGGAGACATCCAGCTCTATCGCCATGGCAGCCTCCCGGCTATCGTGTCTCGCGTCATTTCGCGAAACGGCAGCGACTATCCAGTATAACGCCAAAACTCGTCGCGGAGATTAGTGTCGAAACCCTGGCTAGTGGGCTACTTTTAGTTGGGCCAGCCGTGGGCGAAGAGATTTCAAAAGCAGCCCACTACCAAAACCCGCCATTTCGCTCAGAACGGCTCAATGAAGTAACTGTTAAGATCAGGCATCACCTTCTGAATGCAAGGGAAAACGCCCGGGCTGGGCGGGCGGCGAGAAGAACGAGAGAATCCGGTCAGGACTATGCTGTGGCCCCTTTGGCTTGTCTGGAACCCAACACTTCTTCTTCGGCTATCAGCCAGTGTTCGTTTGCGTTTCCATCAAGGCAGCCACGTTCTTCATAGAGCTGATACGCACGTTGTCGGATTTGTTCTTCGAGTTTGGAGTCACGTGGCTCGGGTTTGATTGGGACAGGAGTTTTTGGATTCATGGGGATTACCTCCTCCAAAATTGTCCTCCCAGTAACTGCACTTTGCAAGATGACACTTCAAGACGAGATTCTTCCAGTCGAAGACTTGGCAACTGTGATCGGACCGAAATTGCGTTGTTCCTGCCCGCCCGCGGATGTCGCGCAATCCTTACAAGCGAGTGTCGCTTTTCTTGGGTCGACATAAGACCACAATCGATCTTGGAGCCAGTAGGTATTTCGTCCGCTCTAAAGGGATTCCGTCGTTCGAGAAATCATCTGGACTGGGCAAAGCGGTGTCCACGATTCTCTTCCACTCCTGTGCTGTTCCTTCTTGCACATTGAACTCCAACTCTTCCCAGTATGCATTGATCATCGCGTAGATGTCGTCGTCACCTTGAGAAGCGCCGTGCAGGCAGAATGCCAGGCTGTGCGAGTCGGGGGACAAATCGACGGTGGGACCGACGCCGTACCATGAAATATCCTCCCGCCAGAACCGGCTCCGGCTCAGCGAGGGATGATTTTTTCGGAATGCAATCATCTTCTTGAAGAACTGGAAAATGTCCTTATTGGATCGGAGTTGACTCCAATCCAGCCATCCAATTTCGTTGTCCTGATTATAGGGATTGTTGTTGCCGAGTTGAGTATTCAGGAACTCATCGCCGGCGCGAAACATCGGCGTACCGTTGGACAAGAAGAGCAGGCAGCAGAAATTCTTTACCTGCTGCCGGCGCAATGCGCGGATTGCCGCGGAGACGCCTGCATCCCCTTCCTGCCCACAATTCCAACTGTAGTTCGCGTCAGTACCGTCCTGATTATTATTTCCGTTTTGCCAATTGTGCTTGCGGTCATAAGAAACAAGATCGTAGAGGGTGAAGCCGTCGTGGGACGTTACATAATTCACACTCTGATATGCGTGATAAGCGTCGGCGCGGCTGTCTGGAAACAAATCATCGCTGCCATAGATACGTCGCATCACCTCGGGAACCATCCCTGTGTCGCCCTTGACAAAACGACGAAGGTCATCACGAAACCGGCCGTTCCACTGCTGCCAAGTCAGGCCCGGAAATCCGCGTCCGAGCTGATAAGCGGCTGTGTCCCAAGGTTCTGCGATCAAGCGTACCCGTCCTAATTCCGGGTCCGCAGCAATTTCACTAAAGATGGGCGCTTCACCCCAATTGAGCGATCCATCCGCGTTGCGACTGAATACCGACGCCAGATCAAAGCGGATTCCGTCGACATGCATTCCTCGCTTCCAAAAGCGCAAGCTGTCTATCGCCATCTTGCGCACGTGAGCCTGGCTGAAATTCAAGGTATTGCCGGTCCCGGAATAATTGGCGTAGGGGTTTACCGGATCGGAGGAAAGCATGTAATAGCCGGCGCTGTCGAGCCCCTTGAAGCTGAAGATCGGCCCTTTGTAGTCGCCCTCGCAAGTGTGGTTGTATACGACGTCCAGCACCACGCCGATATCGGCCTGATGAAAAGCCTTGACCATATTCTTGAATTCAACATGCTGCTCATCAGCACGGTCTGTACTCGCGTACTGCGCATGGGGTGCGAAGAAATTCAAAGGCATATAGCCCCAGTAGTCGCCTTCTTGTGGATCACGCTGAAAAACCGGCATCAGTTCTACAACCGTCACCCCGAGTTCCTTTAAATAGGGGATCTTTTCCACGAGACCGGCGTATGTGCCGGCACGCGATGGGTCGATACCTGAGTTTGGGTTCTTCGTGAAACCTTTCACGTGAAGTTCGTAGATGACCGCATCTGACTCATGATGCGGAGGCCGATCCCCCGACCAGTCAAATGTCGATCGGTGCTCAACCAGCACTCCCAAAGGCGCGCCGCCTGCATTGGATCCTTCTCGCATGGCCAAGTTCCGATCAAAACCGGGTGGGAAGAAAATGCACTTCGCGTACGGATCGAGAAGAACCTTTTGCGGGTCGAAGCTATGGAGTTGAGGAATGGTCTGTCCCGAGACGGAGTAGGCGTAATAGCGAGCCTCAGTAATCTTTGTGAATGGGACGCGGCAGTGCCAAACCCGCCCCGACTTGTTGTGCAAAAAATCCAATTGAAGCCTCAGAAGAGGATTCACTAGATCGGCTGGAGAATAGAGCAATAGAGTGACGCTCTCCGCATGTTCCGAGTACACGGCAAAATTGAACGCTTGCTCCTCTTCGATCCACTTGACACCGAGTGGCAATGGGTTGCCCTCAGCCTGGTCCCAAGTTGGTCGTTTCATGAGTGGGGCCGCCACGGTGTTGGCAGCTTCGGCCGGACCATCCATGTTGGCGAGCACGTCAACGCTTGAATTGTTCACTGTCCCTCTCTTTCATCCACTCTAACCGCTCGCTTCGCTCTCAATGCGGCAGCGTTACAACTCCGCCAAACTGCGGCAACGAACTGAGCAATTTGCTCGCGCCGTTCCACAAGATCTGCACTCCAATGCACACCAGCAGGAACGCGGAGAGCTTTAAAATTACGTTCGTCCCCGTGGGGCCCAGCTTGCTCGCGAGCCGGTCTGCGTAGCCGTAGCAGAAATAAATGGTTATTGCAACGAAAGCAGAACCGATCGCCGCCGCGAGAATTGCCAGCAGGTTTGCGCCCAGGTGCTGCGGCGAATTCGCGCCCAAAGTGATCGCAACCGAAATGGAGCCGGGACCAACCGTCAAGGGAAGCGTCAGCGGGTAGAAGGCCTGGCTCAGAGCATCAGCGCAAGTGACCGTTCGCTTAGTTGAAGCTTGATCGTTCGCGTCTTTCTGATTCAACATCGCCCGGCCTGTTGAAATCACGATCAGCCCACCGCCGACCTGCACAACCGGGAGCGAAATCCCAAAGAAGGAGAGTACATGCGCCCCGAGGGTAAAGGAGGCGATCAGCAGTATGAAACTATCTACCGCAATGCGGCGAGCCAGCACTCGTCGTGGGTCGGCCCCGTAGTCTCGCGTGAGCAGCAGAAAGACCGGACTGCCTCCGATCGGATCCACGATCGGAAAGAGCGCGCTCACCACCAGGAGAATACTCTTGGCAACTTGAATCACCAGGCTAACCTTCTATTTGTTTCTAGATTTGAACGCTCGCCCGTCCGCGGTCCATTTGCGCCCTGACGGGTGTTGCAGGACTGACCGCGCGATTGGAACTCTCCGTCAAATCCTGCAGCCGTTGAAAAGCCTGAGCGGATAGCATGTCTTCTCGGACACGCCAACGCCAGTTCCCATCCGCACGACCAGGCACGTTCATACGAGCTTCGCTTCCCAAGTTGAGCAGATCCTGCAACGGAGCTATCGCGAGCGCCGCTGGTGACGACCAAGCCAGCCGCATCAACTCCGGAGCGGCATCCGCACTGGTTCCCGGCGCACGCTTGAGGTACCTCCAGAAGTTCTGCCGCTGGTAGTCGGGCAATTCCTCATACCACTGTCGAGTTGTGGCATTGTCATGCGTGCCGGTATAGGCGATTGTATTGTGGACAAAGTTGTACGGCAGATATGGATTGTCCGCGTGACCATCGAAGGCGAATTGCAGGACGCGCATCCCCGGCAGCCCAAACTGGGTGCGCATGGCCTGCACGTCGGCCGTAATCATACCCAAATCTTCCGCGATGAATGGTAGATGGCCCAGCTCTGTTTGCACTGCTTGAAAAAAGCTGGCTCCCGGACCCGCCACCCACTGCCCGGACTGAGCCGTTGGCGCTCCGGCTGGAACGTGCCACGCAGCCGTGAACCCGCGGAAGTGATCCAGGCGAATCACATCGACGTGAGCCACCAGAGCACGCAAGCGATCGATGCACCACCGATAACCAGTCGCACGCACGGCATCCCAGTTGTAAACGGGATTGCCCCACAATTGACCTTGCGCGCTGAAATAATCGGGAGGAACTCCGGCGACGAACCGCGGCCGACGCTGGTCATCGAGCAGGAATAGCTCAGGGTTCGCCCAAACATCACTGGAATCCGGGGAAACAAAGAAAGGCAGATCGCCGATCAAGCTCACGCCCCTGTCATGGGCATGGTCCTTGAGTTGATCGGCCTGGCGGAACAGCAGGAATTGCGCGAAGCGAACCTGATCAATTTGACTTGCTAACTCTCGCCGCGCCTCGGCGAGAGCAATCGGGCTGCGTCGAACCAACTCTGTTGGCCACTCCAGATAATAAACTTGGCGATACTTTTCTTTCAGGGCCCGGAACAGAGCGTAGTCTTCCAGCCAATGCGCTTGGCTGGCGCAGAACTCGTCGTAGGCAGGCCGCAGGTCCTTGTCTCTGGACTCCCCGGCTTTGAAATTTGCCCATGCTGTTTCGAGCAGCCGCTGTTTGAACGGGATAACAGAATCGTAGTCAACCGCGTCCGCCGAAAAGTGAGACTGAGCATCGCCTGCCTGTATCAGCCCGTCCGAAATCAAAGAGCCGGGACTGATCAGCAGCGCGTTGCCGGCAAACGACGACATTGATTGATAGGGCGAGTTTCCGTAACCAGTCGGGCCCAGCGGGAGTGCCTGCCACCACCTCTGGCCGGCATCGTGAAGACGATCAATCCAAGAGAACGCGGACGATCCCAGATCGCCGACGCCATAGGGAGAGGGCAGACACGTGACGTGCAGCAGCAAGCCAGAAGCACGATATTCGGACGGAAACGGCGGCGCAACCGTGAGCGCGTCATTGCCGCTCATGTCCGGCCTCCCTGCTCAGGAACGACGGCGGACTAACCCAGGGCATGATTCACCATCTCCTCCGCCTCGCTAAGGATCGCGTTCAGATGGGTCTGGCTTTTGAAACTCTCGGCGTAGATCTTATAGATGTTCTCGGTACCGGAGGGCCGTGCCGCAAACCAACCGCTCTCCGCCACAACTTTCAAGCCGCCGATGGGGGCATCGTTGCCCGGGGCTTTGGTCAGCTTGGCGGTGATTGGCTCGCCCGCCAGGTCTGACTCCTTTACCGCGTCCGGAGTGAGTTTTCCTAACTTTACTTTCTGTTCGGGCGTGGCGGCCGCGTCGATGCGCGTGTAGTACGGGATGCCGAACTCCGCCGTGAGTTCGCGGTAATGTTCTCCGGGATTCTTGCCACTGCGTGCGGTAATCTCCGCCGCCAGCAGGTCCATGATCGGCCCGTCCTTGTCGGTCGTCCATACGGTGCCGTCAAGACGAAGAAAACTCGCTCCAGCACTTTCTTCTCCGCCGAAACAGTACGAGCCATCGACCAAGCCCGGCACAAACCACTTGAAACCCACCGGCACTTCACTGAGTTTGCGGCCGAGCTTTTTGACGACCCGGTCAATCATGCTGCTGCTCACCAGCGTTTTTCCCACCGCAACTGTGTTACGCCACTGGGGCCGATGCGTGAGCAAATATCGGATGGCAACAGCAAGGTAATGATTCGGGCTCATGAGGCCATCCACAGGAGTTACGATCCCGTGTCGATCAGCGTCGGTATCGTTCCCGAAAGCTACCTGATACTGATCTTTCAGACCGACGAGCCGGGCCATCGCGTAGGGACTCGAGCAATCCATGCGAATTTTGCCGTCATGGTCAACGGTCATAAACGAAAATGTCGGGTCGACTATTGGATTGGTGACGACGATGTCCAGCCCGTAAATCGAGTTGATCGGCTCCCAGTAGGGCAATGAAGCTCCGCCCAGAGGGTCCACGCCAAGTTTGAGGTGAGCGCCACGAATCGCATCCACGTCAACGACATTTTTGAGATCACGAACATACGGCAGGACGAAATCTTCTTGGTGAGTGGTTGCGGACCGGATCGCCTTAGCAAACGGAATTCGCTTGACCCCTGCATTCCCGGCCCGCAACAATTCGTTCGCGCGATCCTCTACCCAGCGAGTCACATCGGTATCAGCCGGGCCGCCGTTGGGCGGGTTGTACTTGAAGCCTCCATCCTCCGGCGGATTGTGCGATGGCGTAACGACGATGCCGTCGGCTAGATGGTCTTTCTCCCTTCGGCCACGGTTGTAAACCAGAATCGCCCGCGATATAACTGGCGTCGGAGTTATCCCGTCATCTTGCTGAATGATCGTGTCCACGTTGTTTGCCGCCAACACCTCAAGGGCGGTGCGTTGCGCGGGCTCCGAAACTGCGTGGGTATCTTTCCCCATATAGAGCGGGCCGTCGGTACCCTGCTCGCGCCGGTATTCGCAGATCGCCTGGGTAATTGCGAGGATATGCGCTTCGTTAAATGTGCCACGCAGGGGCGAGCCACGGTGTCCGCTGGTGCCGAAGCTGACTAGCTGGTTTGGATCATCCAGGTCTGGACGGCGCTCGAAATATTCCTTCTCCAGGCGAGCAACGTCCACCAGGATCTCCTTCGGCGCCGGTTTGCCTGCCAGCGGCGAAATGAGTTCACCTGTCGGGGACTGGGTTTCTAAACTACTGGGCATGGTTCCACCTTCCAAATCTCGCTTGCGTATTCCGCAATCGAGCGATCGCTCGAAAACTTCCCGGAGCTGGCGACGTTCAAGATTGCTTTTCGCGCCCATGCGCCGGGTTCGGCATAGAGCGCGCCGAGCCGGTCTTGTGCATTGCAATACGAGGTCAGGTCCGCCAGATTCATATAGTGATCGCCCTGGGTCAGAAGCATATCGCGCAAGGGAGCGAATACTCCTGGTTCATTGCGGCTGAAGTAGTCAGAAAAAATGAGGTCCAGCGCAGCTCGAGCCTCGGGTTCATTTTCATAGTGCCAATGCGGGTTGTACCAGGCGCGGCTGTTCTCGACTTGCTCCACGGTGAGCCCGAACAGGAACATGTTCTTTTCTCCGGCTTCCTCCGCCATTTCGATGGTCGCACCGTCGCGGGTTCCGACGGTTAAGGCTCCGTTCATCATAAATTTCATGTTACTCGTTCCGCTGGCCTCATAGCCGGCGGTCGAGATCTGGTTGGAGACATCGCTGGCTGGAATCAGCCGTTCCGCCAACGAAACGTTGTACTCAGGGAGAAAGACGATGTTGAGCCGGCCGCGCGCCGCCGGGTCGGCGTCAATCGTGCCCGCCAGGTTGTTGATGAACTTTATGATGAGCTTGGCCAGCTTGTAAGCTGGCGCGGCTTTACCAGCGAAGAAAAATGTGCGCGGAACTATCTTCATGCCGGGATTTTCCCGCAGCCGGTTATAAACGATCACAATCCGCAGCGCATTCATCAATTGCCTTTTATATTCGTGAATGCGCTTGATGTGGCAGTCGAAGACAGTATCCGGGTCAACGACACACCCGGAGGTTGACTTGAGCCAATTGGCAAACTGCACTTTGGCCTCTCGCTTTGACTTGAGGAAGCGTTCGCGAGCATTGGAATCCTCCGCGAATGGCTTGAGCTGTTTAAGTTGGCTAAGATCCTTAATCCAGCGATCTCCGATGACGTGCGTGATTTCGCGGGCCAGCGCGGGATTGGCCTCAAGTAACCACCGCCGGGGAGTCACTCCGTTTGTCTTGTTGCTAAAACGCTCGGGAAACATTTCGGCGAGATCCTTGACCGTCGTGGTTCGCAGTAGCTGGGAGTGGACAGCAGATACTCCGTTGGTGCTATGCGAGCCAACAATGGCAAGGTTGGCCATCCGGATTTTGCGCGGACTGCCTTCTTCCACCAGGCTCACGCGCTGCACGCGCCCCTCGTCGCCGGGGAATCGAACCCGAACTTCATCGAGCAGCCGACGGTTGATCTCGTAGATGAGCTCCAGGTGACGAGGAAGCAGTATCTCAAACCACGCCGCCGGCCATTTCTCAAGAGCCTCAGGCAGCAAGGTGTGATTTGTGTACCCTAGCGTCTTCTTCGTCAGGTCCCAGGCCTGGTCCCATCCCAAGTGCGCATCGTCGAGCAAGATTCGCATCAGTTCAGGAACCGACATGGAAGGATGCGTGTCATTGAGTTGAATTGCGGCTTTCTCCGGCAACTTCTCCCAATCCGAGTTGTGGCGCTGGAAACGGCGCACCAGGTCGGCCATGGAACAGGCGACCAGGAAATACTCCTGCAGAAAGCGCAGCCCCTGGCCCCTCGTCGTAGAATCGTCGGGATACAGCACGCGGGTAAGCGATTCTGCTTGGAGAGTTTCGCCGAGTGCGCCCACGAAGTCTCCAGTGCCAAACTTCTCAAAATCGAAATAATCGGGCGCCGCCGCGGCCCAGAGTCGGAGCGTGTTGATCGTCTTTCCACCATAGCCCACCACGGGACGATCAAATGGGATACCGATCAGGCTTGACGGCCGGTCGGGGATAACGTGAAAATTACCCTCTTGCAACTTGAATGAGACGTTCAGCCTGATTTCCACCTTCTCGTGAAGCCGGGCAATCTCCCAGGGATCGCCATCGCGGAGCCAGTTGTCGGGATTCTCCTTTTGCCAGCCATCTACGATCGATTGCTTGAACATGCCGTACTCATAGCGGAGACCATAGCCGGTGCCGGGGAGTTGCATGGTCGCCATCGAATCGAGAAAGCACGCCGCGAGGCGGCCCAAGCCGCCGTTGCCCAACCCAGCGTCTGGCTCCTGCTCAATCAATTCCAGCCAGTCGATACCGTTCTCTTGCGCTGCATCCGGCAAAAGCGGATCTAGTAACAGGTTGGTGATGTTGTTGGCCAACGAACGTCCGATGAGAAACTCCATGGAGAGGTAGTAGATGCGTTTGGCATTTTGTCCCTCATAAGTGTTCTTGGTCAGCACCCAACGCTGTGCGAGAATGTCTCGCACGGAACGGGAGAACGCCTCAAAGCGCTCACGCGCACTCACTGCTTTGGGATCGATCGCTCTGTCAAAAACCAGGTGCCGTTCATAAAAAGCGTTTTCCGTCCCGATAAACGGCATCGCACCGTACCCGTACTGTTGCAGAACATCTGAAACATTAGTTGCGCTGGTGGTCATGGGAACGACTTTTGCGGAACTCGGGCGCGCCACGCGATTGGTGCTCATAAGATGGTCCTTAGTTTTCCAGGTTGTGGAACCGTTCATGTTCAATATTAAAAGCCACGCCACTCAGGAGTACAGATCCTCGTCTGGCCCGAGCTCAATTCCTGAAGCCAACAGGTACGCCCGCATCGCCTTTTCGGCTGCAAACCAATCAATTTCAGGCGAACCCAGCGGACTGCCTCTTTTTTCCCAGTGCTGGTACGCGAGTTTTTGCACCAGTTCATGACGATCCTCTCCATAAAAATCGGTCAGTGGCTTGGGTCGTTCCACGCCGTCTTCGCTTCTGGGCTGTCCAGTCATGGGCGGCTTCGTCAGTGGTTGGACCTGCGCTGCCATATGCATGCTCCTTTTGTATTCGCGCGTTTTACTGTCAAGAGCTTCATACCTTTTGATTTAATTGACTGCCTTCAGGGTGCTGCTTTTGTTTAGCGAGGCATTCTTGAATTGTTTGGGAAGGTCGGGAAGCCATGCGCGGGAAGACATGCGGCTGTTGCTGATCCTACGCCACCGAGAGTCGGCTGGACCCGTTGCAAGTGGCGTGTGAGGTTAGCCGAGCGATCTGCCATAAATATTTGCCAAAGGGCATCGTTGAATTGAACCAGAGTTTGCGGGCGTTGGGTTTAATCATGGTTACGAACCACCGCTGTTAGGCTGCGATCATGTGCCGCTTTGCTAGAGCCTCAATTTCAGCCTCGGTCACTGCCGAGAGGTCTGCGTTTTCGGTGGCGATGACTCGTCGATAAATCTCGGGATGATGGGTCTTCAAGTATTCTTTCAAGAAGTCGGCGGCGTTGCTTTTTCCGGTGGCGTGACCGATAAGGACGATCTCCTTCGCCGGAGTGATATCCTTAGCGATCTCCTCATAAAACGAATCATCTTCGGGTACGCGCTGGCCCTGGTAGTGAGCTTCCTTTCGATGAATCAGATGATGATGGAAATTGAAAGGATCGTAAGGTAGCACCTTGTGTTCGTCTGCCGGACGACTTCCATCGAAATCCTGGTAAACATGGGCGGCGTGGTGGTCAATGACGACAATCATACGGCCGGGCTTCGCCGGTTCTTCTACATGCGCACCCGGCTTGGCTTCCTTTAAGAATTTACGTAGCCGAGAAACTTCTTCCACGCCAAGATCATGGGTGTGCGGCCGCTTGAAAAAGACGCGTTGGCTGCCGACGCGGAACACAAATTCATCGTCTCCATGCGGTTGGACCTCACCCAGATGCTCGACCAGTTCGACGGCCTCGCTCCAACTTAAGTTATGGGGTAGCTTGCCGTTGAGAAGATTCTGGTACAGCGATTCGAGGTGCTTGCTCATCTCACCAGTATAGTATTGTCAGTTGTCGAAAAATCACCATTGCACTTATTGACCCGGTCGTGAGTGTTTATCGCCTTCAGGGTGATCAGGAAAACGACGTTGATCTTCCATGGTAATGCCAAGCTTAAAGACTGCCCATGATGCTGCGCGCCGACGATTCTGGTTGGCGATGTTGGGGTTTGTCATGGCGCTTGCGCTGGTACCCTTTTCGTACCAGGTCGAACGTCGCCTGGAGACGGCTGTTCACATCAAGGGCGGAGAATCCGAAAAAGTTGACCTGGAACTGGCGCAGCGTTTTAAGTCCCCATATGCCAACCGTCTGGTTCTGGTGATCAGCGGTATTCCGGATCCGGATTCAGCCAAAGGCGCCGATGCATTGGGCTTCTTAACCAGTTCATTGCGTAGTGTGCCAGGAGTGTCGGGTGCCGTTTCGAGTCTGGATTGGCCGGATCCTCTATTCACTGGGGACAATGGCGGGGCCTTGATCATCGTCGGGTTGGACCCGCGCGATGAGACGGTCGAGGCGTTGGTTCCCATACTGAGGGCAAAGGCAGACTGGATGGAAGGCCAGCTCAGGTCGCAATATCCCAATGTCAAACTGGAGATTACCGGTGAAGCGCCACTGAACTTCGATCTTCGCACGGTCAGTGCAGATGACGTCAAGCATGCCGAGGAACGAGCGATGCCGGTAACTCTCTTGCTATTGATCTTGGCCTTCGGCAGTTTTGTGGCCGCGCTATTGCCGCTTGGAGTCGGAGTGCTCTCTATCTCGATGGCGATGGGTGCGGCTGCGCTACTCACGCGTTATCTGCACCTGTCGATTCTGGTGCAAAATCTGGCGACGATGCTCGGCCTTGGCTTGGGCATCGACTATGCATTGCTGATGGTGAGCCGGTTTCGCGAGGCATTGGCCGAGGGATGCGATCCCGGCCATGCTGCCGATATTGCTGCGGGCTGCGCGGGGCGGACGCTGATAATCTCGGCCACCACAGTTGCGATCGGATTCTCAGCGCTGCTGACTGTGCCCATCAGCGAACTGCGCTCCATCGGGATAGCTGGCTTGCTGGTAACCGTCTTGAGTGTCATGCTGTGCACATTCATTCTGCCTTGGGTGCTTGGTCTGCTCGGGCATCGCATCGATGCCGCCAGATTGCGTCCAGCCAGACGACTCAAAACGCCCGAAAACCTATGCGCGGCGAGTGAGCGGTGGGTTCGGTGGGGCAGCATCGTAACCCGCCGGCCCTGGACCGCTCTGCTTGTCGCCGGGGTTCCGCTACTGATCCTTGCATTCCAGGCACGGAGAATCTCTACCGGGGTTCCTGACCACTCGCTTCCGGCCGCAGCCGAGTCGGTGCGAGCACTGCACACGCTTCAAGGCATGGGGCGGTCGGGTATTGTACAGGGCCTCCGAGTGATCCTGGAGTTGCCACCGCAGTTTCCCCCGCTCTCGCCAGCCGGCTGGCTTGCCGTCAGCCGCTTGACGCAGAGCTTCCAGAGCGACCCTAGAGCGCAAGAAGTCTTATCTCTTCCGACGCTCACGGGAATGGCCGACGCTGCGAATTCGGTCGACGACGTGCCCGAGCCGATCCGCAAGAGTTTTCTTCGCAGCGATGGCCAGGCTACCTTGATTGAGTTGCTGCCCAAGGCCTCTCTTTCGCCCAATGAACAGATAGGATGGGTGCGAGATGTGCGCTCCTCCGATGTCGCGACGCTAACCGGCGTACCCGGCGCTGTGCTGCGCGTCGGCGGCGTTCCCGCACTCGAAGCAGATTATGAATCGGTAGTAAAAGAGCGCTTGCCGAAAGTGGTCCTCGGCGTCATCTTGGGGAGTTTGCTGGCACTCCTGATCGGGTTACGGTCTCTATTTGCGGCTGTCAAAGCAATTCTGCTCAATCTGCTCTCCGTTGGCGCTTCGTTCGGTGCGTTAGTAGTGGTTTTTCAGGAAGGCCACGGCAGCAAACTCTTTGGGTTCGACGGACCGACCGGCAGCGTTTACCCGATCGTACCGATTCTCTCGTTTGCCATCGTCTTCGGATTGAGCATGGACTATGAGGTCTTCCTGGTCGCCCGAGTCCTCGAAGAACGGCGGCGCGGTTTATCTGAGAGATCAGCGGTGGTCGAGGGCTTGGCGCGGACTGCCGGGCTCATCACGAGCGCGGCGGCAATTATGATTGCCGTCTTTACCGCATTCACCGTGGGAAGTTTTCTGGTCGTCCAAATGCTCGGCTTTACGCTCGCCGTAGCGGTGTTTATCGATGCCACAGTAGTGCGGATGATTGTCGGGCCGGCGCTTTTGCAACTTGCCGGCGACTGGAATTGGTGGCCCTTTGGCCTATACGGCGCTCCGGCAACGTCTGAAAAGGAGCTTATCCCATGACGGCGAACATCGTGGATGCTAGAGTGACCGCACAGGGCGTTGCAGGAGCCTGATTAAGCGATGCGATTTATTTTACTTTCTCTCCTTGAGCCTTGGACTGGCCGATAGCAAAGTCCTTGCGTCCAAGATTTGCCCTTCCCGAGCCAAATTCGATTGCGAGAATCGAGGAGCCGGGCTTGCCCTGCAGCTTTGCTTCCACTTGCGACGCAGACCAAAGGCCGCCGACCTGCCGCAGCGCGTAGTAAATGAATTCCTTCTGCTGTCCGGTCCCGCGCAGCGTCTTCACCACATGCACAGGGTACAAAATGCCGCGGTCAATCCACGATGTTACGGAATCATAGTAAGTCCGGTCCTGAGAGTCAGACATGCTCTGAAGGACAAAGCAATCCCGTGCGCCGTATTTCTCCGACGGCAGGAGTTCCTGATGCTTCCAGAAGAAATAGCTCTCCACCATGTCTTCATAGGAGAAGTCCGTTCCCACGAGCGGGTCGTTCCAACGTTGGAATGGCAACGCGCTAGCAGCCTTCTCGCCAGGAAGTACGGCTTCGATGGTTACGCGTCCACTCACGCTCATATGCAGAAGAAGGATCGTCTTCTGTGAGCCAGGCCCAGAGATCTCGCACAGCACACTCAGACCATCGGGAAACCAGTGAGCCTTGGCGACAAACTTGTAGCTCGTGCGCTTGCCGTCGCCTTCCACGCGTGTGAGCCTCCCGCTGACGCGGTAGTCCAATTTCTCAATACGCTGGCGCGACCCCGTCAGCACAGTCTGCAGGTCAGGATTCTCCGCGAAGGCGCGCGATGGATGCGCCAGCGACAACAGCACTAGCACCGCGATGGACGCTTGAATCGTTCCAAAGGCGCAATTCGCCCATCTGGCCTCCGGATACCGACCAAACTTGCAGCTGCGAAAGAGCATTACGACGCGGCGCAGGAAGGTCATGGCTATGTATACACCAAAGTCCGTATAGCGCCCATCCAGGGCGACGGGTAGTGATTCTCGGACCCGTTGTGTGCAGCCCATTTCAGAACCAACACTTTAGGTGACAGGCTTCCAATCGCAAATTGGAAACTGTGGACCTGTTCTGATGTCGAGCCGATCTTGCGACAAGCGTATTACTTGTTTTCTTCCGACCACGGCCGAATGAGCAGAGCTACCGGTCGCGATCGGCCTGTCACATTTGACAGTACCTCCGAGCAAACATCAAGTGTCATAGTCGAAGCATGTTTGGGATTCACTTGATTGCTTTCATGGCAACTGTTGGGAGGAAGTTCATGTCTGAAAGACGCGCACACAGTAGGATACGATTCGCCGTTTTCTTCTTCTTAGCGTCCGCCGTGTTTCCGTCGCTAAGCCGAGCACAGGTTCCTGTTTTCAAGATTACGACAGAAGACAGCTCGATTAAATTCGCCGTGAAAGCATCGGTGGCCGTAAACGGTACTTTCGACAAGTGGGACGCCACTCTCACCTTTGCGTCTACTGATGTGTCGACCGGCGTTTTGGACATCAAGATTCAGGCCGACAGCGTCAATACCGGGAGCGGCATGAAGAACGGCAAGTTGAAGGGCAAAGACTTCTTCAACGCCGATCAGGATCCGTTGATCACCTTTCGGTCAACGAAGATTGTACAGACCGGCCCCACCACCTTCGATGTGCAAGGCGATTTCACGATACGTGGAGCGACTAAACCGCAGACGCTGACGCTAACCGTTTCCGGCGCGGGGACAGGCACAGGCGCGATTCATGGCACCATGACCTTCGACCGTAAGGACTACGGGATGAATAAAGGCATTCCCTTCGTCCACATCGGCGACAGTGTCGATGTGACGGTCGACCTTCACGGGTCGCGAATCAGCGGGCCTCCATTGGCCTTAAAGCAATAACCAGCCTAAAATACTCCGGTCAACACGACACGACGCGGGTAGCTGTTTACCCGCAGCATCGCCCGATTCTGGTCCGCCAAGATGGACTGATTGTCGGCGCTGATAAGTCCGTGTTGCGTACGTTGAAAACGGAGCCACCATGACCGATCGCTTTGTTTTGAAAATCGGTGATCATCTCGAGAGCCCCGAGAGCAAGAAATACTATAACGAAAGAGTTTTTTCCGAGATCGCGCCCCGATACGATTTCATCACCAGAGTCCTGTCTTTCGGACGCGATGCGGCATGGAAGCGCACTCTGATTTCATTGCTTCCCTCTCACGAGTCCCCTGTTTGCGTTGATCTAGCTTGCGGCACCGGCGACATCGCGTTTCTGCTTGCCGGCAAGTACCCGCGTGGCCGCATCGCCGGAATGGATATCACAGAGCTGATGCTGGATATCGCCCGTCACCGTAACACTCATCCGAATGTCAGTTTCGTCAACCAGGACATGGGATCGCTTGACATTGTTTCCGAATCCGTGGACATCGTTACTGGTGGGTACGCCCTGCGGAATGCACCGAACCTCGGAACAGTTATTGACGAAATCAGCCGCGTCCTAAAACCCTGCGGCGTGGCGGCCTTTCTCGATTTCTCCAAACCGGATGCCGATATCCCGCAGAAGATGGAATACTGGGGTCTAAAGATGTGGGCAGGACTGTGGGGCGTGCTTCTTCACCGGAATCATGAAGTGTATAGCTACATAGCCGAAAGCCTCCAACGCTTTCCCGACCGGCGCCACTTGCGGAACATTTTCCGAGACAAGGGGTTTTCTGTCATCGATTCCCGTCTTTTTTTTGGAGGGATCACTGAGCTGCTAGTGGTCCAAAAGGTGCCGCGTGCGGAAGCGCCATGAGCGGCGCTTAATCAGAATCGCATCGCCACCGCTGTGCCCCGGCTTCGATATGCTGCGATCGCCGATCGCGAAGACATTTGCCGAGTCAACAACCGCGTACTTCACCATTGCAGAAGCAAAAGCTCGGAACAAAAACCGGGCCCCATGGCGGCAAGCAGACCCATCGTGCCCGGCTCAGGACGGCGGTGCTTAATTACATCTTCGAGCACAACCAGCACTGAAGCCGAAGAAAGATTTCCTACCTTACGCAGGCAATCCCAGGAGGCATCCAGCTCTCCATTGTGCAACCCCAATGCTGTCGCGCAGGCCTCGAGCACCTTCGGTCCGCCGGTGTGTAGAACCCAGCTTTGAAGGTCGCTTCGCCGGTATCCGTTGTCCGCCAGAAACGCGTCCACGTCCCGCCCCAGGTTTTGCCGAATCAGATCTGGAACCTCGGTCGACAGCACGATCTTGAAACCTTTCTCGGAAATATTCCAGCCCATCATTTCCTCTGTGTCGGGATAGAAGACCGACCGGGTCGCGAGAATTTTAGGCCCAGTAATCTCAGACCCCGAGGACTCAAACTCCTCGCCTGTCACAATGACGGCGGCAGAGCCATCGGCGAAAAGGCCCGATGAGATCAGGTTCGCGACCGACAGATCTTCGCGCTGCAGGGTGAGCGAACAGAGTTCCACCGATACCAGAGCCGCCGCCTGCGACGGGTAGGCGCGAACGTAATCTGCGGCGCGCGCAATTCCGGCGGCGCCGGCCACGCATCCCAGGCCAAAAATCGGAGTGCGGCGAATGTTGGCTGGAAGTCCCATACGATTGATCAGCAGAGCGTCGATGGAGGGGCTTGCGATTCCGGTGACTGTCGTAAAAAACAAGGCTCCCAAATCGTGCGGCTGCACGCCGGCGTTGTGCAGTGCGAGGCAGAGCGACTGCTCCCCTAATTCTTGTGCGACCTTGATCCAGATGTCATTGGCCTGTCCCCATGTCTTGACGTCCAGGTACTGCTCCGCGGGGATGGCGAGGTAACGGCCATCCACGGTCACGTTGCGGTGCAGCCGTGCCAGCATCAGAGGATTCTTCAGCTGGACTCCCCAATAGTCCTGGAGGCGTTCCAGAAGAACCTTCTGGGAGTAGTAATGCTTCGGGAATGCGCTCGCCGCGCTTGCGATCCTCATGGTTTGTGTCTCTCAGGATGATACATTGATTGGGTTTGATTGTCGGTATGTAATCCAGCAGAATTTTTCAATGTTCCGCTCCCGTGGATTCTGCGGGAATGCAAAGACGGTGGCAGTGTCCGTGACAACTCCGAACGGCCGGTAGGTCTTGCGAAAAAGACTCCTAACCATCGAATAAATCATCTTTAGTAGTGATTCGGTTTCTTTGGAACAAACCCATGGCAGCCAGTCCAAACCTCACTGCACCGCTTCCCTCGGACCCTCGTCCCCTTAACCTCGATCAGGTGGAGGACCTCCTCAAACTGCAAAAGGCCGCTCAGAAAATCAGCTCCATCCTTGACCTCGACCAGCTCGTTGATAAGGTCGTAAACGAGATCGCCCGTTCCTTCGGATGTCTGGATTCTGATATCTACCTGCACAACGAACGGCGCGGCGAACTGTCGCTAGCGTGCGCCCACGGCTGCACAGGCTGCGAACTCCACGGCCCGGGACACAGCTTGAAGATCGGGAAAGGCATGGTTGGATACGTCGCATCGACCGGCCAGATGCACTACGCACCCGATGTGCGCCAGGACCCATATTACATTGGCTGTGAAGAATCCACGCTTTCCGAAGTTGCGATTCCCCTCCACGTCGAAGGACAATTGGTGGGAGTATTCACCGCGTCACACACCGAGCTGAATGCCTTCAATCCCTGCCAGCTGCGGCTGCTCCAAGCCCTGTGCAGCGATGTGGCAGTTGCTGTCCACAACGCTCGCCGATTTCAGCATGAACAACGACAACGGGAGCAAATGACACGCGAAGCTAGGGAGGCCCGCGTCATTCAACAAGCACTGCTCCCCAAAACCTCTCCCTCTATTCCTGGTTTTGCCGTATCTGGGCTTTCCATTCCGGCGGGCGCCATAGGCGGCGACTGGTATGACTTTATTCCCATGGACAAAGGCCGTTGGGGGTTGGTGCTGGCCGACGTTTCCGGCAAAGGAACCGCTGCGGCGCTGCTGATGTCCGCCACGCGTGGCATCTTGCGATCCCTGGTCGAGGCCGCCTGCACGCCGGGCGAAGTGCTGACGAAGCTGAATCGCCTTCTGGTCGAAGACTTTCCCGCCGGCCGTTTTGTGACCATGGTTTATGCGGTACTTGATCCTGCTGAGGAGCGCGGAATTCCCCTGGGGCTGGGACTAGGCGATTTCTCGGAGGTGGAAGTGCAGCTTCCCATGTGTTCTCGCTTGGTGTTTTACAGCGACGGCATCACCGAAGCGGAAAATCCAGCAGACGAAGAGTACGGGTTATTGCGTCTTCAGGATCATTTTTTGCGAACAGACGCCTCCGCCGAGAGCCTCCTCGATGACGTACGCTCGTTCGCCGACGGTTCGGGTCTGCGAGATGACGCCAGCGTCATCCTGGTGAAGGGTTGACCGTTTCCAATGACCGAGTTTCCACTAGGTATCCCAAGCGATTCGGCAGTCCTCTCTCACGCAGCGGGAGAGAATATAAGCTTGTGCATACATCGCTGACCTGGTTTCGACTGTAATCGCCGGTTGACTCGCACTTGCCCGCCATGTTGTGATTTTTCTTTTCTCAATGGAAAACTAACGCGATGTTGCTCATCACGTCAATTCAAAAACTGTGTTCCAGAGGGGAGCAGAATGAGCCCGAAAACTGCCGATGCCGTGTCATCCCTGAGTCCGCTGGTGGACCATGTGGTAATCATTGTGAAAGAGAACCACACTTATGACAACTACTTCGGAAAATTTCGGAATTCGGAGGGCGACAGCCAGCTTGGAGCAGCGCAAAACCCTCCGCCCGCCGATCCCAACCATCGTCACGAAGCCTGGATGGTGCGTGATCGCGATCAAACACATCAAGTGCAGTATTCCAAGGCAGACATTCCCGCCTATTTTGCGTTAGCGGAGCAATTCACACTCTGTGACCATTACTTTTCCGAGGTGGCAGGTCCGTCGACTCCGAATCACCTGATGCTGATTGCAGCCGATGCGCCGATCATCAATAATCCGAAAAATATGTATCATCCCTCGGCGGGAAGCGCATACAACCTCGACTCGTTGCCGGCAGCCTTGGAAAAAGCCGGATTGACGTGGAGGAACTATGGAGGATACGCGTTTCACTATATCGCGGAACTGACTGGCAGTAGCGGCAATCACACCCGCGACCTATTTGTGCAGGATGCGTCGGCGGGCAGGCTTCCTTCGGTGGCGTGGGTCTATGGGGATGGCAGGCCTCCTTACAGCGAGCACCCTTTGGAAAACGTTACAGCGGGCTCGGAATTTACCGGCGAACTGCTGCAGGCGATTGTCAATGGAGGCCTGTGGTCGAGGACTGTTGTGTTTGTGACCTGGGACGATTGGGGAGGATGGTACGACCATGTCGTTCCTCCGAACGTGGAGAAATGGAATAGCAGCGTGGCCCAGAATGCATCCGACGCCTTCCCGCAATTTAACGGACAACAATTTCGCTACGGATCGCGCGTGCCCTGCTTGGTGATCAGCCCTTATGCAAAGGCAGGGCATGTATCCTCGACCCAGCGCTCGCACATCAGCCTTGTGAAGTTTTGCCAGACTCTATTTGGAATCACCTCTATCAATCCCAGGCTGGACACTGCCGACGATATGGCGGATTGCTTTGATTCGACGCAGCCGCCTCTCGGTCCCCCGAATCTGCCCGCGCCCACGATGCTGGTTGGAGGGGCAGCGGCTGGGTCGAAGCAAAAAAGGAAAAAGGCTGCCGGCAAACCGGCAAAGAAATCTCGCGCTCAAACAGGAGGAGTCAAACGTGCCAAGCGGAATCCGAGACGATGACTCGCTCTCGTCTGTCCGCCGACCCAGAGCAGAATTCTGGAAGCCGATTCCGTGTCGCTAGATCGCGGCGACGCCTCGCTCCTGGTTACGGATGCGGATCGCTTCTTCCACTTTGTAGATGAATATCTTGCCGTCACCTATCTTGCCTCTGGAGGCGGTTTTGAGTATGGCATCCACGGCTGCATCAACCATGGTGTCGTCCATTACGAGTTCGAGCTTTATTTTTGGCAGAAGGTCCGTCGTGTATTCGCCACCGCGATACTTTTCGGTGTGGCCTTTTTGCCTTCCATTCCCCGGACTTCCGACACCGTCATGCCATCGACGCCCACTGCAATGAGGGCTTCTTTGATGGATTCAAATAAGACCGGCCGGATAATTGCTTCGAGTTTTGTCATCTGGATATGTCCCAAATGTTGCCGGCAGTCATCCTAGTCAGCGCTTTGCGAACCAGAGCAAGAGACCGAAAATTAGGATCGGAAGCAAAGCGATGGACGCATAAAACAACAACAACATCTTTAACGGTGGCGAGCGGCGTTTCTTCCCGCGCAATTCGGGGCGGTGAGTGACGTCTACTCGGTCGAGATGAGTAAGATCCAACGCAAATTGGTGCGCGCTGGCATATCGATCTTTGTGTTGCCGCTCCAACGCTCTGTAAATCACTTCTTGCAGCTGCGGAGAGATGCTAGGTTCGATTTCGCGGGGTGGAACTGGGTTGGTTACGATTCGATCGAAGCGTTCCGTTCCGTGAAAAGGGGTCTTGCCGGTGAGCATCTCATACAATATGACTCCCAGAGCATAGATATCGCCTCGTTCATCTCCCCGATGGCCATTCAATTCCTCCGGTGAGATGTATTCCGAGATTCCAACAACCTGGGAAAGATTGGTGAATGTTATCCGCCTCGCACCGGTCTTCCCGGCGACTCCGAAGTTGATCAGCTTGATGTGGTCTTGATCATCGACCAAAATATTTTCCGGCTTAAGATTCCGGTGCACGATGCCATGGTTGTGAATGTAAGTCAGCACGTCGCAGATGTTCACGGCGATGCGCACAGCGCGTAGCGATGAGAGCTTACCCCGCTCATTGAGCAAGTGCCGCAAACGTTTCCCATCGAACCATTCCGTGACCATGTAGGCCTGGCTGCGATGATCGTCTGGCAACACCTTGAGCAGACCAGGATGATCCAAAGACCTGCCAATTTCCTCTTCGCGGCGGAAGCGCTCGAAGAAAGCAGGGTCGCCCTCCATTTCCGGATGTGGAATTTCGATGGCCACGGGGTGGTTCGTGTTGAGATCAGTTGCCCGAAAAATTGAGGCAGTCGTACTTCGGCCAACAACATCCTCGATGCGGTAGTGATCGAGTTGCTCGGGATCGACTGAAGACTTCATGAGCGCTGGCCTGCCAGGAAAACCACGCGATCGCTCGATAGGACGCTGTCCTGATCGGTATGGACTTCGCGACCATTATGCTCCGCGCCAGCGGTTCCGGGACCATTGATTCCTTCTTCGTCATCCTGGTCGGACTTGAGACTATATGCTCCGCGAAGCAGTAGAGGGGTCAAGAGAGTGGTCAGCAATACGACCGCGACCATCACTGCCACTTCCGATCGGCCAAAGATGCCAGTGCTGGCGCCCATTGCAGTTACGATCAGGCCAACCTCACCACGTGAAATCATCCCACAACCGATCCGCAGACTGCGCACCCAATCCATTCCAGAAGCCAGCGCCGCCAGGCCACACCCCGCAAGTTTGCCCAAGATTGCCACCAACAGAACGACGAGCATCAGCGCCCAGTGTCCGCTCAGCGCGCGGTAATCGCTGGTCAGGCCGATGGAGACAAAAAATAGTGGAATCAGCAGCCCATGTCCAATTGCATAGAAGCTGCGCTCGACGTCAGCCTTGAAAGCTGAGCCGGCGAAAACATATCCCAATAGATATGCGCCGGTGATTCCAGCCACGCTGCCGAGCCATTCGGCCGAAACGGCATAGAGCAAAATCAGACTCAATACGCAACTTGGAGCGGCTTCGGCGGCGGAAAGCTTCCGCAATTGGAGCATTAGCGGATCAAGCCATTTGCGCGCGGCGCCGTATCCGACCACAAAGAAAAGCACGACGCAAACGCTGATTACCGACATTTGCACAATCAGTGGATGGCTTGCCGCGAAGGGCAATCGCTCCCGCAACCATGCGCTCGCCGTGGGCGCGACGCCGAAGGTACTTCCCTGGCTCGACGCGTTCGACGCGGCGAGGAAGGCCAGAACGAACAGCCCCATTACATCATCTATGACGGCTGCGCCCAGAATGATCGTGGCTTCCTGCGTCGCCATTTTTCCGGCGTCCATTAACGTCCGCGCGGAAATCGAAACGCTCGTTGCGGTCAGCGCCCCGCCAAGGAAGCATGCGGTCTTCCAGGAAAGGCCGAACAGATGGCCGACGCCCGCGCCTAATAGAAATGGCCAGATCACGCCGGAGAGCGCGACCAGAAACGCTACAACGCTTGCCTCCCGCATCCGGTCAATGTCGGTCTCGATTCCTGCGATGAACATTAAGACCATTGCGCCGACTTGCGCCAGCAGCATGAGCGAGTTGGTAGCTTCACCTCCAGCAAATAAGTGAATATGTAAAAGGTTGACGGCGCCGGGACCAAGTATGACGCCGACTAGCAATTCCCCCAGGATAGGCGGGATTCCGAAGCGGGTGCAGAGAGAGCCGGCAATCTTTGCGGCTGGCAGAAGAATAGCCACAAGCAGCGCGAGCTGAAGGGCCGGCTGCATGGGCTAAGTGACGTCCAGTGCCGTCGATATTTCTCTTTGATCGCGGGTCCAAAGGCGTCGAAATTGCCGGGCAATCCATTGCCCCGGCGTTTTGTAGCCGCCGCGCTCAATTCCCCCCTGTTTCATTGCTCGGATCGATGCGGCCTGACGGCGGGCCAACTCCGCCTGGGGCATGCTTTGAGCCAACAGGGCCGCCAGTCGCGTGTGTTCCTCGGCCTTTTCCATTACGCGCAGCCGCATCCAAAGCTCACCCATCTTTAGCTGAGCAATGAAACTGTTCGGGGCGAGTCTTACCGACTCTCTCAACTCTTCAATCGCCGCTTGGGGTTCGATGTTGACGCAAAGAGCCATCCCCAGAAGGACTCGCAATTCAGAAACTTGGGGATATTGCTTGACGCAGTCGCGCAACTGTCCGACCAGAACGGCACGGTCGTCCTTTTCAAGCAGGTATGGATCGGCAAACATCCGCAGCAACAGGTTTTGTGTCTTGGGTGGAATAGACGCAAGCGCCAACGACGAGACGCGCGAGGTTAGTGCCGTGGCTGGGTTTTCTCTAATGGGTAAGATGTCAGGGTGCATGTGATTTGTCATGTAGTTGTTCACCGTCGAACGGGGTTAGTTACAGGTTGGCAAGGCCACCAACGTCGGCAACCTTGCCAAAGTCTTCATGAATCGAAATTCACTACGCCACCGCAAAATCCGGCGATGCATGTGTGAAGATGTCGGCTTCCTTTTTGAAGACAAACTCGGGATATCCAAGTTGTCCCATTTCTGGAATATCAAGGCCGGCCATTTCAGTTTCCGCCGAAACCCGCTGTCCGATGATGACTTCGAGCACGAGGTTCAGCAGGAAGCTAAACGTGAAGACAAACCCGATTAAGGTGGAAATGCCCACGAGTTGGGCGGCTAGTTGGCTTGCGTCCCCGTAAAAAAGACCGGTGACCGAGCCAGTGACGCCGTTCCAACTTCCGCCGTAGTTGCTCGTGCCGTCTGCCAGCAAGCCCACGGACAATACTCCCCAAAGACCGCAGGTACCGTGGACGGAAATGGCGCCGACGGGATCGTCAACCTTCATCACGTTTTCGATGAAAGCCACGCTGAGGCAAACCAGCACGCCGGCCACGAGGCCGATAATGGCCGCGCCCACAGTGCTCACGAAGCCGCTGGGAGCGGTGATGGCCACCAATCCAGCTAGCAATCCGTTGCCGCTCATCGAGGCATCAGGTTTACCCTTAAGCGACCACATATAGAGGATCGCGCCGAAAGTTCCGGTGCAACCCGCAAGCATCGTGTTGACCGCGATTGAGCCGATACGAAGGTTGCCGGCTGCGGATGCTCCGAGTGTGCTGCCCGGATTGAACCCGAACCAGCCGAAGGCCAAGATGAAGCAGCCGATCAACACGGCAGAAATGTCGTGGCCGATGATTGGGTTACTCGACCCGTCCCGGTTGAATTTGCCAATGCGGGGACCAATGATAAGGGTCACGGCGAGAGCTGTAATTCCTCCAACCGCGTGGACAACGCCGGAACCGGCAAAGTCGCAATAGCCTTTGCCTAAGCCGACATTGGTTCCCAATTGCGAGAGCCATCCCGATCCCCACGCCCAGTTACCATAGATTGGGTAGGTGAATGCGCCCATGAGTACCGAGGAAACCGCGAAGGTGAGGAACTTCCACCGTTCCGCGCACGCTCCGGTGACGATGGTCAGGGCGGTGTCCATGAATACCATTTCGAAGAGGAAGATCACCATCACGCCGACGTCATAGGTGTGACCGGACAGAAACATGCCGCTCTGTCCGAAAATGCCCCAAGTTTTGCCAAACAGCGAGATGGGATGTTCAACCGCGAGAGGCTGAAGGCCGCCGAGATTTCCGTTGCCGGCTGCTCCACCCATTTGTATGGCAAAACCTATGAGCCAGTAAGCCAGCAGGCCACAGCCGTACACCAGGAAATTCATCATGTACGTGTGGTTGGCGTTTTTCACGCGGCACAGGCCCGCCTCGACCATGGCGAATCCGGCTTGCATGAACATGACCAGGAAGCCGGTGACCAGCGTCCAGACAAAGTTGATAGCGATCTTGTTCTGCCCGACTTGATTCGCAGTATCGGGAAGAGTGACGCCAGCTTTGGAATCAGCCGCCGGCACATCGTTGATAGTTCCGGTGATGGTGCCACCGGGATCGCCGTTAGCCTGTTGGGCAGTGGTAGGGGCTTTACCCGCGGCGTCTTTTAACTCAGCATCCGCGGAGCCAGGTGGAGGGGCAGCTGCCGCGGGAGCCGCAGCTGGCGCCGCAGCCTGAGCGAAAGCCATTGAGCTCATCATCAGGCCAAGCGCGAGTATGCAAAGACTTAGACATCCAGTTCGGATCCATTTCATATTGTCTGCTCCATAGTCGTTTTTTATTGCTGCTGTATCGCCCGGCACGTTAAAGCTTCTAAGTTCTCCAAATTGCGTTCTTGTTGAATGCGGACGGAAGGATGTAAACGATGCCGAAGAGGCTCACCGCAATTCCCGCCAGCGCGAATACCATTCGCCCGGTAACGCTCGGAACCAGGTGTATGCCAAAGAGAGTGATGACCCATCCGAGGCACGAAGCAAAAGCTCCCGCCAGTTTCATCCCCAGGGAAGAAGGACCATGCGCAATTCGTCCTTCGAGAGGTTTGAGTTTCATGAATCCGGCCATACTGCCAATCAAAATAATTCCGCCGACTACCAGCGAAATCTTTCCCAGCCCGCTCGAAAAATAACCGATCCCGTAACAAAGGATCGTAAATCCCACTAGAAACCCCGTGAAACCACGGCCCTGCCCTGTGCTTGCAGCCATAAGAACTGCCTCCTTGACCCGAAAGGGTCGTCTATTTTTTGCGAACGGTATTGCCTGAGAAGAGAACTGCGAAATCTACAACCTTGCGTCTGACACTATCGCGTTCGCGCCATAGTTCTTGCCCGAACCTGAACCGGCAGCGCCAGAAAAACAACGAACTGCACAGCCACCATAACTTCCAGCATCAGCGGCAACTGTCCTTGGAGCCGGATAATCAACATCAACAGCACCATGGAAAACCACTGCCATCTCGAACGCCGCAGACGCTCTATCCGGTCAGAAAGCCGAAATAAGTCACCCAAAGACACTTTCCGTCCCACAGCGAACGGTCCGTGCGCCCGAATGCAGGCAATTGCGAAAAAACCAGCGAGCATCAGCTCGATTAGACTCGTCCTCCAATTCATGGTCGACTCCAGCACGTCAAAGTGTTGTCGGGTGATCTGGCACGGCCTCGTGCCGAAGAAAAGTCTCTTTGCAGCGTCGAAAAGAGGAATTACTTGAAGTACAACTCGACTGGGATTCTGCGGGTAAGGACACAGAAAGTCCAATTCAATTTTTTTATCGCCGTGATTCCTCCTGCCTAGTCTCGCGCCTGCGCCCCAGCCGCCATGGAAACTCTCAAGCCATCGCTCAGGATAATGGCCTCTGCAATCTCCTTCATCGATTTCCGGCGTTCCTGGCTCTCGCGCTGCATGACGCGATAAGCGGCATCCTCGGTGATTTTCAAGTCGCGCTGCAGAATACCCTTGGCGCGCTCAACTAATGTACGAGTTTCCAGTTTGCCCAACAAGAGAGCATTTTCACTTTCCAGCCGTGCACGCTCTATTTCAGCGCCAACCAGAAACCCAAGAGTCGCAATGAGGCTGATTTCCCGTTCGCTGTATTGGTGTTCCGCCCGACTCTGGATATTAATAACGCCAACCAGGCGTCCCCCTGCTAAAACCGGGACTGAGAGAAGGCCTTCGAAGCGATCTTCTGGAAGGTGATTGAAGAGCTGAAATCGCGGGTCCTGATAAGCGTTCTTGCCGATGGCCACGGGCTTGCAGTTTTTGGCGACCCAGCCGGTAACGCCCTGCCCAACTTTCATTTTCAGGCGACCGACCGCCGCTTGTTGCGGATTTTTCGAGGCACGAAGGATCAGTTCATCGCCTTCCAACAAGTAGACGAAGCACGAGTCGCATTTCACCATCGAGGACACACAATCAACGATTTCCTTGAGCACTTCCGTCAGTGAGTTGGATTCCGCGAGGCGGCTCGCCATTGCGTGCAGAAGCGCAAGGTCCTCGTCTTTGTCTTTGTGAATGGGCCGATCCGGGGCGTCAACTAAAAGAAAAGCGGAAGCACTACCCAAGCTTGATATTCCGGGAGTGTTCATGAGCAAAGCTAGCCAGTGAACAGCTTCCGTACAATCATCCTAAGGTATGGGTATTGATTCAAAATAGTTATAGGAGAACAACAGGAAGAGTTATGGCCGCGAAGGGCGATGAAATTTGCTTAGAGCTTATCCGCCATGCGCACCAACGCGGCGAGAGAGTCGGCATGCATCTTTCGCATAACCTGGCCGCGATGCATTTTGGTAGTGACCTCGCTGATCCCTAATTGGGACGCGACTTCCTTATTGGTCAGGCCTGCCACCACAAGCTTCATTACCTCCCGCTCTCTTGGCGTGAGTTCCTCGAATCGCGAATGCAAAATCACAAGTTCTGCCTGACCTTCGCGGCGGAGGCGATCGCGTTCGAGGCCATTATGGATTGCGGCCAGAAGTTCTTCTTTCTGAAATGGCTTCATGAGGAATTCGATCGCGCCCGCCTTCATTGCACGTGAAGTCATGGGAACGTCGCCATGCGCGGTTACGAAAATGATGGGGATGAGTATGCCGGTCTTCTTGAGGTCCTCCTGGAATTCGATCCCGTTCATTCCGGGAAGCCTAACGTCGAGCACCAGGCAACTGGGCGCATCGGGCCGCGGCGTTTTGCGAAATTCTTCGGTGGATCCGAATACCTGTGCGCGAAGGCCGACCGATTCTAGGAGGTTGCTCACAGCGTCGCGAACCGACGCGTCATCTTCGACAACAAAAACAATTGGGCGGGAATCAGTCATCGGAATCCGGCGATTGAATCGGAAGAGTGAATTGAAAGATGGCACCACCGGAAGGGCGGGGCTCAGCCCACAAGCGGCCACGATGGGATTCGATAATCGATCGGCTAATGGAAAGACCCATCCCGATGCCATGCGGCTTAGTGGTAAAGAAGGGATCGAAGATTTTTGCCGCCGTTGTTGCGTCCAGCCCGACGCCTCGGTCTTCGACACTCACAGAGACCGACTCGCCGTTTTCCCGCGATTTTATAAGCAGATCCCGGGGCCCGCCCGCGGTCTCGATCATTATGGTTGCGTCCATGGCGTTCATGACTAGGTTGAGCATCACTTGCTGTAACTGTACCCGGTCGGCTTTGACTTTCGGTAAACCAGGAGCTAGTTCCGTCTGAATCGAAATGTGACAGCGCTGCGCTTCCTCGCGCAGAAATACGGTCAGCTCATGAATCAATTCGTTCATGTCAAACCAGCTCTTTGCCGGGGCCTCCTTCTTGAAGAGCGCACGAATGCGGCTGAGGACGTCACCAGCGCGGGTACCGTCCTGGATGATCCTATCCGCGGTCAGGCGCGCTTTCTCGAGATTTGGTGGGCTCGCTGAAAGCCACTCGATGCAAGCATGACCGTGAGTCACCACGGCCGTAAGCGGCTGGCTGATTTCATGAGCGATCGAGGCCGTGAGTTCACCCATGCTCAATACTTGTGAAAGATGAGCAAGTTCGGCCTGAGTCTTCATTAGCTCGGCTGTTCTTTCGGACACTCGAATCTCCAATTGGTCGCGAGCCTCCATCAGTGCTTCCTCGCTTTTCCTCTTCGAGGAACTTATCCAGCTTGCTAAGAGAGCACACACCACGAAAGCACCGAAATAAGCTTCCGCCGTCGTGTTAATCGAGAAAGAGTAAAAGGGCGGCACAAAAAAGTATTCGACTATCACGGTCGACATCAGAACCGTGAAGAGTCCGGGGCCTGTTCCTCCAAACCACGCGCTAGCCATTACGGCTCCGAAGAATAGAAACAGAAAAGGATATGGAAAGAGGTGTTGGAGCGCCAAAGTCGAAAGAAAAGCAATTAACTCGAATACGAAAGCTATCCCATAGCGCCAAGGCAGCGATCGAGTAATTACTTGAAATGGCATTTTCTCGGTCAACGTTTTTCTTCCCCAAAAAGTTATTGGAATATCTTGTCATGCCGTTGCCGTGTCGCATAGTTGCGATCTGACCGAAATGCTGCGAGAGTCGGACCGTGAGGCCCTCAATCACTGCGGTGCAGGGCGTCCAGAAGCGAACAGTCAGTTGCACAAATGGACAGCGGACGGTCTTGAGCCTCGACGGCAGCCTGCGACTATTCCCAATGCCGGGCCGACTTGGGAGGTTCGAGCACGCCAGACTCTTGGCAGCTCAATTGCATGTTGATTTATATCGAAGAACGACTCACGGGAGGCTTATCATGGCGCATTTTGAACGGATTCGCGATGTGATTTCCGGGCCGTTTAGTCCCGAGGTCATCAGGCAGCGCACGGCGGCGGGATGGCAATTGGTATCGATCGAATGGCGGCGTGAGTTGCCCGAATCGGAAACCCCGACCCAAGGCGCATTTAGTGAGGACATCCCTTATGGACTGCGCATCTCGGACGATTGCCAGCGTTTGGAGGTCGATCCCGTTGAGAATAGGACGCTTATGCTGATGATGGAGTTGCTGGTCCAGGACTTCCCCTACTCAAGCATCGTCAGTGACCTAAATGAAAAGGGCCTTCGGATGCGGGACGGCAGGCCTTGGAACCGGGTGGCCGTCTTCAATATGACGCCACGCCTCATCGAGGTGGGGCCGCGCCTCTTCTCAACCGAGGAGTGGAACAGCGCGCGACGGCGGTTGTTTTCGTCAAGAGAGCGAGAAGTCTCGCCGTAACTGCTGTTATCGGGCATCTCTAACAATGTCAGCGACAAACCATAACTGATACAGAATTGGTGTCATCGACGTCTACGCCAACCAAACCACATACCGAAGCCAATTCCCGCTAACAGAGCACCGGTCAGCTTCCTTCTGTCGGTCGGAACGAAACGGGTCTGCAGATTGTTCACTTCTATAACGCCCACGGGGACAGCTCGTACCGCCCCCGCCCCCGCCACCACCACCGCCTTCACCTCCGGCGCTGGTATCGCCCACACCTCCGCTAGCCGCACCGGCAATGTAGCTATACATTATTTTTGCAACTGGAATGATCGTCTTTCCCTGTGCCGAGATAGGTTCGCCGTAGATAGTCTTCACGCTCGCTTGGCCAAGAATACTTTCTTTCAGAGATTGCAGAAGAGCCAGACTGCTCATAGGAGAACTCCTTGAAGGGAAACATTATCCTATTTGTGAAGGCCTCGAATCCGATCGCATTTGTAGGTCTCATCAGCCCGGAGTCATGTCGTCCGCAAGTTAAGACGCCAGTGGGCCGGAGTTACATCCGGCCCACTGGCGGCAGAGTTGCGAGATCAGGGAACGGAGAAATTACGGAGTTCCGATTTCGATACCGTTGACTTGGGGATTGTCCGCAGCGCCTGGGACGAACTGAACTGTGATGGTTCCAGTCGCGTCCGCGGTTGCCGAAAACGATTGGACGGTTGCAATAAACTCTCCTCCTGCCGAAGCGAAAATGTCGTAATTCTTCAGAACCTGCTTGCCGTTAATCAGAACATTGAACAGACGCGACCCTGGAGCTGTCCAATAGGTCTCGGCAAAGTGAAGATCGACGATATAGCTCGCGTTCGCGGTAAATCCGGGGATAGTGTAAGTGAACGTTCCATAGCGGTTCGTCTGATATACGGCCAGAGGCGCTGGATTCGGAATCAGCGAAGTATTGATGGCCGCTCCGGTTGAGGTCGCCGTTCCACCGGAAAAGAATTCGTCCGCAACCCAGCTTCCTGTGGCGCCACCGCCAACGTTGATGTCCAAAACATCGGAGGTGATGACACCGCCGCTGGTGGGAGTGGTCGCGCTGGCGTAGTTGGAAGCGGCCGAGGTTCCGCCACTATCAAATGCCTCCACGGCATAGTAATAAGTGGTCGAGGGATTGGCACTGCTGTCCGAGTAACTGGTGCCGGACAAGCCGGAAGCTATTTGATCGGCTCCGGTTGGCCGGATTCCCGGTTCCTGGCTGCGAAAGACGCTGTAGGTGACTCCCGCGGTCGGGCTTGCCGTCCAGGCAAGATTGACCTGATTGGGCGATACGGCTGTGGCTGTCAGTTTTGTAGGTGCATTTGGCGCGACCGGGCAATTCGCCGTGCACGGAGTTCCGATTTCGATTCCGTTGACCTGGGGATTGTCCGCAGCGCCCGGGACGAACTGTATGGTGATGGTTCCTGTATTGTCAGCGGTCACCAGGAATGATTGAACCGTGGCAACATTCTTGCCTCCCGCGAAGGCCACCATGTCAAAGTTCTTCAGTACCTCGTTGCCGTTGATCAGGACATTGAATTGACGCTGCCCGGGCCTTGTCCAATAGGTCTCGGCAAAGTGAAGATCGACGATATAGCTCGCGTTCGCCGTAAATCCCGGGATGGTGTAAGTGAAGGTTCCATAGCGATTCGTCTGATAGACAGCCTGAGGCGCCGGATTTGGAATCAGCGAAGTATTGATCGCCGCCCCGGTTGAGGCCGGCGTTCCACCGGAAACGAATTCGTCCGCAACCCAGCTTCCTGTGGCGCCACCGCCGACATTGATATCCAGAACATCCAGGCTGATCGGCCCGCCGCTGCTGGGAACCGCAGCGCTGGCAATGTTGGAAGGCTCGGATGTGCCCTCATCGCTGACTGCCTCGACGGCATAGTAGTAGGTTGCAGCGGGATTCAAACTAGTATCGGTAAAACTGGCGTTAGTCAGGCCGGAATACAATTGATTTTGTGCTGATGGCGTAAAACCAGGATCCAGACTGCGGAAAACGCTGTAGCGAACAAGTGGATTCCAACCAGGAGTCCACCTAAGATCGACCTGATCCGGCGAAATGAATGTTGCAGTCAGATTCATCGGAGCCCGCGGCGCAACTGGGCAGTCCCGCCCGCATGGCTCGCCCTGATAGAACGGCAAAAAGCTCGTTTGAATGCCTTGCATCACGGGTCCGCCCGCGTCGTTGACCACGTGCGTGGTCGAGCCACTTCCAGTAATGAAGACTGCGACAGCGTGGGTAACGCTAACGCCCTCCGTGTTGGGCACGGTGATGTCGCTATCTTCAACGATGTTGACGCCTTGGTTGAAGAAGGAGTAAACGCCAACACCGTAAGCTGCGTGAGTCCTAACTGAATCGGATACGGAGTAAGATGAGTAGCCATTTGCAGTGCCGTTCATCCACGCGCTCTGGCTGGGCACGTCATAGGGCAGCTCGCTCTGATAAAAGATCGTCGTACCATGCTCGCCGTTCCACACAACCTGGTTCTTTTCGTAGTGTTCGACGGCCAATCCCAACGCCGTGACGTTGTCTCCGTTGACCACCAATCCATGATCGGCAATGTTGACCGTCCAACCCACGCCGTTTCCGTGGTCTGCACGCCAAGCCCAGATGTTATCCAGAATGACGTTGTTGCTGTCAATTTCCAGAGTAGTGGTAGCGGTTCCCGCAGTTGCGCCGCCGATGCGGAAGAACACATCATTCAGCGAAGTCGGGTCCCCTTCGTGCGAATCCCGCCATTCCCCTTCGTGCGAATCCTGCCCTCTGCCTGGATTGCCAACCTGAAGCAGGACAGGCGAATTTACCGGGCCGGCGTCAATCAATACTCCCGCAATTCGGACTCCATCAACGTCGGCGATTTGAATCGCAGCTGTACCGGTTTGCGGAACAACCGTTGCATAGCCCATGCCAAGCACGACTGTATCCGGGCGCGTGATTTCGATAGCGCCGGAGTATTGGTAAATTCCGGGTGTAAGAATCAGATTTTTTCCAGACGCCAAAGCCTTGTTGATATCCGCCAGTGCGGTGGTCGGCTGCGCAATGAAAAAGTCATCGATCGGAAGCGAGTAGCCCTCGCCGAGTCCGCGGGACCAGCTTATGCCTGAGGAATTCTGCATTATTGTCGGCACAAACACACGGTAGCCGCCACGATGATCCACATAAAGAAAGGGCTTTTCGCGGCTTACGGGAGTGGTTGGAAGCACGGTGAAGGTGTTGCTCGGATAGTTGGAAAATGGCGCGCCCTCCACTCCGGCAAAGACCATATTCCAGACGCTGCCCGTCCAACTGCCGATTACGCTGTTACGTGTGAACCACTGCTGCTGCGAGCAGGAATTGACATTTGCTGTTACCTGCGAATCGGCGATAAATCCGCCGCTCGAGTAGTTACAGCCAGAATCCGTCAGTTCTACAGGGTTATTGATCAGCATGCGCCGGAGGGAAGCCCCCTGCGAAACGCCCCATTGCAGCCTGCCCGACCCCGGTGTGGTCATTTCCAGGTTCTCCATCGAACGCCAGAAAGTCTGCGTGTCATTCCCATTGATCAACCGATTCGATTGCAGGAAGCTCTGGCTGAGGTTGACGGCGCTGGGGGTCTCGCCGAGGCCGGCGATCGACTCATAGAAGCCTACCTCGGATCCGACGCCGATGTAAGTGCCGGGTTCGAAAAGCACTGCGGCGCGGCGAGTATCAAACTGTCCATAACTGCCCAGCGTGGCCAGTGTCGAATTGATCGACGATACGGAGTCGCTCGGCGTAAAAACGTAGACGTTGGGGCCGAAGATTGTGTTGTTCTGTGCAAAGGCCGAACGCCCAAAAGGGAGAAGCGCCACGAGCATCAGGCCAATGAACAGCCGGCTCGCACCGGTGATTCGAGATGTGCGACTTTTCATTGAAAGCCTCCTTTCGATTCTGGTCGGGAAACAGTTGTTAGTTCCAGTTCACCCAGTTGCGGTTGTCCGATGCACAGCATTAGGGCCGTTCGATTCCCCAACATCCAAGCCAAATAGGGATCCGCCCACATAGGCACTCGCTTCATTTTAATGGAATCTGACAGTCCGAACTTGGAGTGAGAGGGCGATTTATCGCTCTCTCTCGAGAGGAAAATACCGGGAAGGTCCCCGTTTAGGGAGAGAATTTACGTGTGCCCTGCAGTATGTCTGTTCAGATGTTGCCAGCCTCCATCGCCGCCTCGATCTGTAGGCTTTGCAGATCCCGGGAGATCGTTGCGAGCGCGAGGTTCCGGCCCGCGCGTTTGTAAGACACAGCACAATCGCGAGCATTAAGATTGCCATCGATTTCGACCGAATCCCAACGCTCGGCGTGTCCCACATAGTTAATGGCAACGTCGTAGTGTTGACTCCAAAAAAATGGCACGGCGTCGAATCGCACGCGATGTCCGAGTATGTTCTTTGCCGCCACTTGCCCCTGCCGCTCAGCCACCACCCAGTGCTCTACCCGAATTTTCTCTCCAGAATGCGGATCGGGCCACCGCGCAACGTCGCCTGCTGCAAACACACCCGGAGCATTAGTTTCGAGGTATTCGTTGACCACGATACCGCGATCCATCGCTAAGCCTGCTTGCTTGGCGAGAGTCAAGGAGGGCCGCACGCCGACACCCAAAACCACAAGGTCCGCTTCAACTGTTGCTCCGCTCGTCAACGTTAATGTCGTGCCGTTAATCTTCCTGACGGTTTCCCCCATGTGGAAGACAACGCCGTGCGCTTCATGAAGTCCCCGAATCATGAGGCCGACTTCTGGCCCCATCACGCGTTCCAACGGCTGCCTCCCTGGTGCTATGACGTCCACCGCAAGGCCAAGTGTGCGCAAGGATGCTGCAACCTCCAAACCTATGAAGCTTGCGCCGACTACGGCAGCATGCTTGGCAGATTTAGCTTTGGAGACAATCGCACGAGCGTCTGCAAATGTTCGCAGATAGTGAATCTGGGAGTCGGTGGAGCCGTCGATCTTAAATCGGACGGGGTCGGCCCCAGTCGCGATCAGAAGAGCTTCGAAACCATATGTCTTACCGTCTTCCAACTGGACACACCGACGCGCCGTGTCCAGCGCCGATACTCGCGCATTGAGCACCAGATCGATGTTCTGTTCTCGGTAAAAATCAGGCATTCGCAACCGCATCCACTCATCTGGTGCGTTGCCAACCAGAAAGTCCTTGGACAGGTTTGGCCGGTCGTATGGGGGCCAATCGTCCGCGCTGATCATAGTCAGCGGGCCAACGTAGCCTTCCCGGCGCAACATGTCCGCGGCTCCAAGCCCGGCTGCACCGCCGCCTACGATCACAACCGAAGCAGGAAGATTTTGTCCCGCTACTGACGTCCGTAGGCGTTTTCGCTCTGGCTCAGCGAGTTTCTCACGCACAAACACCTTGTCGCCGATTCTCTCCACGTGCCAGCGCGGGATCGGGTCGAGCGCCGGTGCGCGCAACGCTTCCCCAGTGCGCAGGCTGAAACAAGCGTGATGCAAGGGACATCGCAAGGTGTCCCCAACCACGAGACCCTTCGAAAGCATCCCGTGGTAATGAGTGCAGTTTGCGCCAAGCGCAAAAAACTCGTCACCACGGCGCACCAGGACCACGTCTTCTCCACCTATTTGACCGAGTGCTATCGCTCCATCCGCAAGATCGCGGACGAGAACCCCGTGGCTAAAATCGCGTTTCTTAGCTTCTTCCGCTTCTGCCATATCCATGCCGCGGGTTCATTTATGTTTTCTATCCTGGATTGAAGATGCTGGCCGGCGCTCCAATGGCCCGACTTTATTTGAGCATCCTGACTTCCTTGCGGTCGTCGCCCCCTTGGCTAAGGTTCCCGACAACTATTCCGCTGCCTTCGCCGCTAAGGTTTCGACCACAGCGATGTTTTGCAGCAACTCCGGCGGCAGGTTGTGCCTCTCCTGCAAGTAGACCGGGCTGTTGTAACTGACCCAGACCTTGCCATGAGTATCTTCCCGGATCAGGATCTTGAGTGGAAGGTCAATGGCGATGCTGGGACTAGCCAGCATTAGAGGCGTTCCGCCTTTCGGGTTGCCAAAGATCAATAGCTTAGTGGGAGGCATTTTCATTCCCACCTTTTCCGCTTCCCCGCTATGGTCGACCAAAGCGAAAAGGGTGACCCCTTTCGCTTGCAGAATTCCCTTGAGCCTTTCCACTGTCTGGTCTACTGAGTGACTGCTGGGCGTGTCGACGATTCCTTTACTGAGCGACATAGGGAGTTCCTCATCGTTTATTTAGGTGCGAATTCGCGGAACTGCGGGCTCCATTGTGAAAGATTGGGGATCCGGCCTTCTCTGGATAAAAGGGAAGGCCGGATTGAGCTTAAGCTGCGGCCTGCTTACTTTGCCTGACGAACGCAAGCAAGTCGGCATTGATCTGATCGGCGTTGGTGGTGGGCATTCCGTGCGGGAAACCCGGATATATTTTTAACGTAGCGCCTTTCACGAGCTTCGCGGACAGCGGAGCCGCCGCGGCGATGGGCACGATCTGATCATCGTCGCCGTGAAGGATGAGAGTTGGCACGTCGAACTTCTTTAGATCCTCTGTGAAGTCCGTCTCGGAAAAAGCCTTGATACAGTCGTAACCCGCCTTCATCCCGCCCAACATGCCCTGCAACCACCAGTGCTCCCGGATGCCCTCAGAAATCTTGGCGCCGGCACGGTTGTAGCCGTAGAACGGAAGGGTAATGTCCCGGTAAAACTGGGGACGGTTCTTCGTGTATTGGGCTCGCAGGTCGTCGAACACCCCGATCGGCGTGCCAGTCGGATTCTTGTCCGTTTTGACCATTAGCGGTGGCACGGCACTGATGAGAACGGCCATGGCAACCCGTTTCGTGCCATGCCTGCCGATGTAACGGGCGACTTCTCCGCCCCCGGTAGAATGTCCCACGTGAATCGCGTTCTTCAGGTCAAGCTTTTCGGTGAGGGCTGCGAGATCATCGGAGTAAGTGTCCATATCGTTACCGTCCCAGGTCTGGGTGGAGCGGCCGTGCCCGCGCCGGTCATGCGCGATAACTCGAAAGCCCTGCTGGCCGAAAAATAACATCTGTCCGTCCCAGTCGTCCGCGCTAAGCGGCCAGCCGTGACTGAACACTATGGGCTCTCCTTTGCCCCAGTCTTTGTAATAAATCTGCGTACCGTCTTTTGTCGTGATTGTAGGCATATCCTTATTCTCCTTTCTCGATTTTCTATTCTGAACAATCTGTTAAACAACCGTGTTTCCGATCAAGCGCTACGGGCTCGTTCGGAGTGATAGTGAGAGAGAGTTGACGCCTAGCGCAAGCTGCGTCCTTTGGGGCCACTGCTAACATCTGGAACTTCTTCGCCCAGGGCAGTGGCTAAGTCAATTTGATGATCCTGTTCCTGCACGAGGATCTGGCGAATCTGTTCCGCCATCGCATATTCTCCAAGCGCTTCACATTGCCGGACGCGATCGCGGTAATTGCGAATGGTTTCGTTTTCATTATCGAGATCGAACCGGAGCATTTCTTTCGCGTCCTTCGAGGTGCGTACCGGCTTGGGAGTGACCACCGGCATTTTGCCGAGATAGTCGATCTGACGCGACAAGATCAGAGCATGATCGAGCTCCTGCTTGGCGTGGATTTCGAGCTGAGCGGCAATGTCCATGTATTGTGCGCCGCTCAGCACCTGGGAATAGACTACGTAGGCGATGATCGCCTGATATTCGCGGGCAAGGTCTTCGTTCAACAACTCCGCGAGGCGATCGCGAGAAATTTCGTTAGGGTTTGGGGCGGATTTGGGTTCAGGCATTCGATTCTCCTCTTACGGACAGACTAGATTAAGCTCTATTTTGCGCCATCCGTCGTCGGTTCATCTACCATCTGGCGGAGTATTGAATGCAGGAGACCGGTTTCATCCCAAGGCTACGCCGCCAAACGATTTTCTCCATAACCGTCAACATCTACGACAGCTTTGGCGAAAGCCGCCGGAGCATCGGCTATGAGGCTATCCGCGATGCCAGTACGCACTCCGGCGCGAGCCAGCTGGAAATCGAACTCGCGTACTCGAGCGATCTCGCTCTCCGTATAAGTGACAATGGAGTTGGCATTGACCCGGCAGTCGCCGATCGGAGCAAGAAGGGACACTTCGGTCTACAGGGAATGCGGGAGCGCGTCACCGCATCGTGGGCAAGCTAACGGTCGAAAGCTCCGCGGCCTCCGGAACCGAGATCAAGCTCGTCGTTCCCGGCAGCGTCATCTGCCGCAAAAAACCTTCCCTCCAACGGACGTTATCTTCCAAAGTCAACTCGCTCCTGAAACGGATGGGCCTCATATCCGACGCCGAATCAGCTCAGGACAACTTTAGCCAGTCCTTTGACAGCGCTCCCGATACCGACGAGATAACGCGGCACCCATAGAAATCGCTGCGTTCGGCATTTCGGTTCAAGCGGAACAGGATGTGTGGATTTCTACCTCATCGGAAGTAAGTCGCTGGTGGAGACAACGCACCCGCGCCTCTTTCCAGTAACTTTCTGTTCTTCTCCTTCCTCGCGTACTTATTGCACTTCTTTCAATGTAGGCGGAGCAGATCTTCGCACGAGGTGCGCTTCCCACTCTCCAAATGATTCCCGTCTTGTTTTATTCTGTTCGCCTAGACTTACGTATCGAAGAATCCGGTGCGGACGAAGTTGCCCCTCGATTAAAGTATGGTGCAGATGCCAGGTTTGTCACGTGGAAACGAGAGCTAGTTAAATGCATGTTCTTCATGTTGTTGGCGCGCGTCCCAATTTCGTAAAGGCAGCCCCAGTGTTGCGAGCTTTGAAGAATCGCGACATCCGGCAAACGCTGGTGCATACAGGGCAGCACTACGACCGCAATATGTCGGACGTATTTTTTACGCAACTTGAGATTCCGGAACCTGACGTTAATTTGGGAGTGGGCTCCGGTAGTCACGCATCACAGACGGCTGAGATCATGTGCCGCTTTGAGCCGGTTGTCCTCGAACGAAAGCCGGACATTGTTCTAGTTTATGGTGACGTAAACTCTACCGTCGCTGCCGCCCTGGTTTGTTCCAAGCTGCTAATTAGCGTTGGCCACGTCGAAGCCGGTCTCCGCTCTTTTGATCGCACCATGCCGGAGGAGATCAACCGCATTGTGACAGATCGTCTTTCTGACTTCTTATTTACGCCATCTGAAGATGGGGATTCGAATCTTAACCACGAGGGTGTTCCCGCGGAGAAAATTCATCGTGTCGGTAATGTGATGATCGATTCTCTTGTCCAGTTTCTACCGGCCGCAGCGAAGTGCCCCAGGAACGGCTTCTCTGAGCGTTACGCCCTCGTGACATTGCATCGGCCATCGAACGTAGATAACCCCGATAATCTGCAGAATTTGTTGAGTGCAATAATCGAAGCAAGTGAAGGCCTGGATATTATCTTTCCGGTGCATCCACGAACCCGGCAACGCATTTTGGAATTCGGGATCTCCACACACAAGCTCCATCTGCTCGATCCTATTCCCTACATAGAGTTTCTGGCATTACAGAGTCGCGCGGTGGTAGTCATTACCGATTCTGGCGGTATCCAGGAAGAAACCACTTATCTGGGGGTCCCGTGCTTGACTTTGCGCGCCAATACTGAGCGTCCCATCACAGTGACGATTGGAACTAACATCCTTGTTGGAGAGGATAAAGAGAAATTAATAGCTGAACTAAGGAATATTTTGAAAGGGAACGCGAAGAAAGGCGCCATTCCGCCGCTTTGGGATGGTCATGCCGGAGACCGCGTAGCGGACATTTTACGCGGCATGTCTACGAATTAAGCATTTTAGGGATGGCACTCTGAATGACCGCCGCCAGGATTGCAATCAGGGCAAAAATTCACCGACTCTTCTACTAGGTTGGAGATTCTACAAGGGCAATCCAGAGGTCCTTCGTGTCGGAAATCAGGCTTCTAGTTTGAACCGCGTTGAGGCCAAGGAGTAAAGCGGTCTCCACAGCAGGCGGTTTATCGTCACCACCATAATGGCCATTGCTATGGTTGCAGCCAGTAGCAGCCGGGAATTGCCGCTGTCGGTCGCGTAACTAATGATGGCTCCCAGCCCGGTAGTTGAAATAGTTTGTCCGCGGAAGTGGAAATATTCGGCCACGATGCTCGCATTCCATGCGCCGCCCGACGCGGTGACAAAGCCAGTGATCAAGTAAGGAAATATTGCGGGCAGAAATAGTTTCCGGCAGCGTTCGGACAGGCTCAGCTGGTACACATTGCAAACCTCTTTCAAATCCGACGGTATTGCGGTAGCGCCAGCAATCACGTTGAATAACAGGTACCACTGTGTGCCCAGCAGCAACAATACAATCGAGCCGATTCCAAGGCCGCCACCGGCGCGAATCAACACCATAAGGATGATGGGGAAGAGTGCTGTCGCCGGTACCGATGCGGCAACTTGCGCGATCGGTTGGACGATCGCCGATAGCCGGGGCCGCAACCCGATTGCTATTCCGACGGGAACAGTCCACAGAGCTGCCAGTATCAGAACGAGTTCTACTCTCAAGAATGTCGCCATCGCTCCCCAAAGAACATGGCGCAGCTCCGCTGACGACATCGTTACCAGAATCGCAAATACCCTTACAACCGCATAGGTGATCGCCGCAAGTACAACGACGGTGATCACGCGGGTAGTTGCCCAATGCGGCACTCGGGATTTAGGTTTCGCAAGCGAACTGGTCTCGTGATCTTTGGCGAAGTGCAAACTTAACTTTTCGCGAATCGGCAAAACCAGGGAGCGCGTTATGAGAGGAAGAACTTTCGAGCGACGCAGCAAATCCAATATGGGCGAACGAGGTACTTCGGCTGCACCGACCTGTTCCAGCTTGAATTTTTCGGCCCAGGCAATGATCGGACGCCACACCATCTGGTCGATGAGTATGATTACGCCGATCATGGTCGCCAAACCCCACACGATCGCCGACGTGTCGCCAGCATTCGCTGCGGTCTGAAGATAAGATCCAAGCCCGGGCAGTCGAAAATCACGGCTGCCGAGAACAAACATTTCGCAGGCCATCAGGAAGAACCACCCGCCGGCGACCGACATAATAGAATTCCAAATAAGCCCTATCGCAGCGTTCGGCAACTCAAGCTGCCAGAAACGCTGCCACCAGCTCAAACGGTAAGCTTGAGCCGCTTCACGCATCTCTGCCGGAATGCTCTTTAATGACGAATAAAAACTGAAAGTCATATTCCATACCTGGCCGGTGAAGATCAGCAGGATCGATCCTAGTTCTATGCCCAGTTGTCTCTTTGGAAAGAGAGCAGCCATCGAGAGCATCACGCCGGGAAGGAAACTGAGAACAGGGATTGACTGCAAGGTATCGAGCAAAGGGATCATGAAGCGCTCGGCCCTGCGATTGTAAGCAGCAACGTACCCGTAAACCAGGGTGAAGAAGAAACTGAAAACGTATGCAATTGCAAGCCGCAGAACCGAAAACAGAGCATATTTCGGCAACGCAGAAGGATGAAGGCTTATCTCTGCCTGAGAGTTAACTGTGCCAGACCAATATCGGCCAAACACCATTACGCTATAAAAGAGGCCGACCCCTCCCATCACGATCGGCAACTCCTGAATCAAGGATGTAGCACCTACCGGCACCCAGCCCCAGCTGCTGGTTCGGTAGGGTACGGTCTCAGTAGATTGGCGCATTGGGGTCAATGGAGAGAAACGCCTTCGCTCGAATCGGCCGAACTTGAGGCTTCGTCCAACAGCACCCGATCAGTTTGCAAATCGTAGGTAAAAATCTCCGCGTAGCGGCCCCAATTCAAGGCCGTATGGATTTGCCGTTGAACCTCTTCTTGAGGTAGGTGCTCGTCAAGAATATCCCGGAAGAATTCCAAAGGGACTGAGCCATCCGACTTTCGCTCCAGGGCTTTCCGAATCTGTTGAATCAGTGTGACGTGGCTGAGAACAGCTTCGCGAAAGAGTTTCTTTCGAGCGCTTATGTCTGCTTCTGCAAACATTTTTCCTGCGGGAGTGATCTGCACATCGCCTTGAGTCGATTTCGCGAAGCCCAACATGACCGCCGCATCCACGATTGGAAACAGGTCATCCACTTCCATCAGCAACTCTTCGGCGAGGTGGTACAAGTCTTCTTCGCCGCCGCGATCGTTCAGGAACTCCAGCAGCCCAGCCATCCCGCCGGCTGTGGCATGGGGCAACAACTGAAATGAAGGCTTGCGCAAAGTCGGCAATTTGCCGACAGAGCCGGGCTCAAGTTCGGGATGCGTCATCACTTTGTAGATGTAGTCCACATACAGCAAGAATTCAGCGGATTTCCGATCCCGCGGTTGGGGCAGTGAAATGTGAAAATCAGCGCGGATTGTTGCTGGATGGCTTCCAAGAACGATGATTCGATCCGCCAGAAGAACCGCTTCCTCTATATTGTGCGTCACCAGAAAGATGCTTTTCGTAGGAATCTCATCCTTGACCCACAGCTCCATGAGCTCGCCGCGGAGGTTTTCGGCTGTAAGCACGTCCAGCGCCGAAAATGGCTCGTCCATGAATAGCACTTCAGGTTCAACCCCAAGAGCGCGGGCAAATCCCACTCGCTGCTTCATCCCCCCGGAGAGTTCCTTAGGGAACGCGTTTTCAAAGCCTTTGAGGCCAACCATGGCAAGCGACCCTAATGCCTGGCGATGCCGCTCGGGATGTTGTAGCCCGCGTGCCACCAAGGGGGCCTCAACGTTTTCCAGCACGGTGAGCCAGGGAAACAAAGCAAAACTCTGAAACACAATGCCGATGTTTGGGGGAGCACAATCGAGGGGCTTGCCATGCATCAGCACGGTCCCATGGGACGGGGCCATCAACCCCGATAAGATTCTAAGCAAGGTCGATTTTCCGGACCCAGAAGGCCCAAGCAGGGCGCAGATGGCGCCTGACTCGACGGACAGGTCCAAGGGAGCGATAATCTGAATCTCTCTTCCATCCGGCTGCTTAAAACTTTTCTCAATCTGACGTCCTTCAATGATTACCTTCGGCCGCTCTCGAGGCGCCTGCTCAGATACAGGCTCTGTCGCCGGAACAGGCTTGGTCTCGGGTTGCGCAGCCTCCGCACCCGCGAGTTCGTCCATGAGTCGCTGCCAGGTCTCTTCCGGCAGTTCATCGAAGAACCACATTCGGTCTTGTGGATTGATTTTGTCCACCACCGCGCGCATTTCCGCGAGTGGCAGCGAGTGCAGCAGGACGTATTGATGATAGTAGGGAAATGCAGGCAGCACGGCAGCCGCAACATCCGCGGGCAAGAGTCGGAACACGGATTGTTGTTGTTCGAACGGAAGCTTGTCCACAGCCTCCGCTGCGCGGCGAGGATCTGAAGTGCTGAGTAGAGCCACAATCTCACTCTGGCGCGCCTGCGCAACGGCATCACGGAGCCGCTCCATAATGTCATCGGAACCCGGCGCTCCAAGGTGTGTGCTCATACGTACCGGAGATGATCTCACATCATGGATGCCGCCTTTGTCGTGTCGGATTTTCGATTTTTTCCTGCTGTATCAGGAGCGGTATGTCGGCGGTGTCAAGCGTTGCCTGATTTATTTCTCGACAACCGTCACTTCGGGATTCGTACTGGTGCCGCCATCTCCTTCATCAATGAACACAAGCTTGTTGTTTGAGATCACCATCATCACTGTTCCCGACCCGATATTTCCACTTCCGTCAGAGTTCACCGAGTAGTTGTCCGTGAAGGACTGTGTAGACAGGCCATTGCTTCCGCTTTTGTCTTCCGCTCCGGAGATGTTTCCCGCGCCGTCGAGCGTAGCTGTGCCCGTCTGCGTGCTAGCGTCGTGGTTGTCAATGGCATTTGTGCCGTGAAAGAAAGCGCCAGAGAGCGACGCATTGGTGAACGGACCCGTCGACTGAGGCTCGAACTCGCCGAGTTCGCCGCCGCCGGAATCCAGTAGAAAGCCAGTGTTGGGCCCGGTCAGGTAAGAAAATCCTCCCGGACCTCCTATATTTAGAGTCACACGGCCATTACTGGCGACAGCGTATGTGCCGGAAAGACTCTCAGTTTTAGAAGTGCCCCCGTCGTCTCCGTAATCCGTGCCCGTCAAGCTGCCGGTTCCATTTGCGTTCAGAACTCCGATATCCGCGCTGACTGAAGTGCCATCCAGGCCATCCATGTGGAATACCATCAGTCCGTTCATCGAGCTATCGGCAAACGATCCGGTCTGCAGCCGGACTTCTCCGGCTTGGATCGGTGTGCTTGCCCCATACAACGAAACCAGATTGGCAGTAATTGTGACCGGCTGGCCAGGCGCTCCTTGCGGAGCGCTCACCGACATGCTCGTGGACACTTTCTGTACCGCTTGAGGTACGGACCCGGGACTAAGGAGAAACTGTGTGTCCCCGGCATAAAACGCATTGATAGTATGCGACCCTACTGACAAAGTTGATGTGGTGAATGTCGCAACTCCGCCGGCGATGGTTCCAACGCCGAGCGTAGCGCTCCCATTCTTAAATGTGACTTTCTCGCCATCGGCGGGCATGCCCGCGCTCGAACTGACAGTGGCCGTAAATTTCACAGATTGACCGTATGCCGAAGTGGGCAACATCGATGTCACTACCGTGGTAGTGCTGCTCTTAACCGCGGTTACTTTTTGGTGGACTGTGCCAGAGCTGGTCAGGAAATTCAAATCCCCAAGGTAGGTCGCCTTGATCGCATCGGTCCCCACAGGCAATGACGTAACGTTACACGTGGCATTGACCCCACCAGAGATAGGGAAGTCGCACAGAACGTTGCTTCCAAGTTGAAAGCTCACGGTGCCCGCTGGCGTGCCTGTGCCAGATTTTGGCTTGACTGTGGCTGTAAACGTAATTAGCTGGCCTGAAATGGATGGGTTGGCAGAGGAAACCACGACCGTTGTGGTCGCAGCCTTTATTAATGCCGCGCTTTGCTGTCCCAGACCAAAACAAATCAATAATACTGCGGCCATTAATGCTTGAATAGCGTTCGCACGAGTCTTCAAAATAGTCCTCCGATGGCGACTTGCGAGTTGTTAGAGAGACACCTGCGGTGGCGCAAAACTTGTTGGCGTTGGCGAATTTTTGGGAGGGCGGGCCGGTATCCGGGGAAGGCTGCTTTCGTGGTAACTAGACTAGGGCAATTTGTCGTCCAAACTTGTCGCAGGCACGGTCGAGATCTAAGTTGCTGGATTGGAAGGTTTGGCACAGACCATCGCGAAGGACAAAAATATCTCTTCCAGACCACGAGTGAAAGAGTTTTCATCAAATGGCTGCAGGTTTATCTGTTTACAACAATCATCTCCCGGCACTAAAATCCGTCCCCTCAGCACCTCAAAGTTAAACCGCGAGAACATCGCAATGGTTCACGGTAACGGCGCGTCAAACGACTGGATCCAGCAGCTGTTGAAAACCGCATTACCATGACGTGAGACATTTTCCATGAAAGAGATTCCTACTGCTGCTCTCAACCTGCCGTGGATCCGTGCCCAGTTTCCTTCTTTAATGCAGACCGTCAATGGGGATCCGGCAGTATTTCTTGATGGACCCGGCGGCACACAGGTTCCGCAGAGTGTAATCGATGCAGTCTCGGGCTATCTAAAAACCAGCAACGCCAATACTCACGGGGCATATGCGACGAGCCGCCGTACCGATGAGATGATTGCCAGCGCTCGTGCAGCGATGGCAGATTTTCTTAATTGCGATTCTGATGAAATTGTTTTTGGCCAGAACATGACGACGCTGACTTACGCCATGAGCCGCTCCATCGGTCGCGACCTGAAGCCCGGAGATGAAATCGTCCTCACTTACCTGGATCACGATGCCAACATTTCACCATGGCGTGCCCTCGAAGAGCGTGGGGTAGGCGTCCGCTTCGTGGAAATCAATCGGGAAGACTGCACACTCGACATGACTGACCTGGCGCGAAAGCTGACCAAACGAACCAGGTTGGTTGCTGTTGGTTATGCCTCCAACGCGGTCGGGACAATTAACAATGTGCGGGAAATCACTCGGCTGGCGCATCAAGTGGGCGCACTAACCTACATTGACGCTGTTCACTACGCTCCGCATGCGGCTATCGATGTCCGGGCGCTCGATTGCGATTTCCTGGTCTGTTCGACTTACAAGTTTTTCGGACCACATATGGGCGTGCTCTATGGGAAACGCGAGCATTTGAAGAGCCTGGCTCCGTACAAAGTTCGGGCCAGTACCGACGAAATCCCGAACTGTTGGGAATGGGGAACGTTGAACCACGAGTGCATCGCAGGAATTGGTGCTTGCGTGGATTACATCGCCTCGATAGGAAGGCAGGTAGAGCCAGAAGTATCAAGTCGCCGCCAAGCGGTGTTAGCGGCGTATGCGGCCATTCGGGAGCATGAACACCGACTGATGGGAACACTGATGACCGGCTTAATGGCGATCCCCGGTTTACGGCTGTATGGGATCACAGACGCGAGACAATTCGATCAACGCTGCCCGACTGTTGCGCTTCGGGCCTTCGACCACTCTCCTGGCGAACTTGCCGAAATGTTAGGTGAGCGTGGTTTCTTTACCTGGAATGGCAACTTCTACGCATTGAGCCTGACCCAAAAGTTGGGAGTAGAAAAAGACGGGGGCTTCCTACGTATTGGCTTGGCGCATTACAACACGGACGAGGAAGTAACACGTCTGTTATCCGCACTGCGAGAAATCTTAAGCTAGTCGCAGGATAGATATTCATTCTCTGGATTTTGATATTTGTGCCAGCCAAGTGCCGGCGTCATTCCAGTGGAGGGGCACCCGCGGAGTCAGAGTCGGATTCCGGGATACCCCACACCTAGATGGAGAGGCGGATCAATAGCTGAGAATTACCTGCTCCGGCACTTTCCCGCCATAGCCGCATTGTGGAGTCAATCCAGAGGATACATTCGATATCTTCCATGCCGGCTTGGCGATCTGGACACCATTGTCGTCGTAGAGATACTGCTCAAAGAAATCGATTCGTCCACCGGCGGGGTAATCGCCGCACTGGACGATGTTATAGACCTCCAGGACGCCGCCAAAAGCCCAATTGAAGGCCTGCCCAAAATTTGAGGTTGAGAGCAGCTCAGAGGTGTTTCCATTTGTCTGATCGAAGGTATAGACGTCCCACGAGGAGCAGGTCGTTGTTCCGGTACAGGTGGCCACAGTATAGCCGAGGATAAGATCTCCGGAATTGACTGGCGCTGGCGGGCCCTCATAGACAGTGCCCTTCGTGCAGCAATTCCAACTGGCGATACCCCACGCTGAGCCGTAATCGGAGTTCCACCCCAAGACAGGCTGAAGGATCGTGTCAACATCTTTGTAGTCCTCCAGGCCGTTGAATAGGTACACGGTCTGGCCGTCGTTTTTGCTCGGCGCCGGGGGGACGTTCCATTCGGAAGAGATTGCGCGATAGGCGGTAGTTGTTTTCACGCCCGCATATTCAATCCAGCTATGTCCAATCGTGGGCGGCTGAACTGCCGGCTCATCCCCGGTTACCTTTTCTCCGTCGGCTGTGTAACGCGCATGGGCGCATTCCTGCATGTTGTCGGAGGTTCCGTTCGCGTGCCCGATTGCGTTTTCATCTTGCCGCACAACGTCTCCCTTAGCCAAGTGCTTGACGCAGCTTGGATGGAAGTAGCCGAATGGCGTGATCACATAATCTGCCGGAACTGTCGCTGGACGGTTTGGTCCAGCGAGGGGTAGAGTTTGAGCTGCGGTCATCAAGCTCAGGCCGAATAGATAGGTCGCGGCCAAGGCTAGGGTGAGTCCGATTCTGCTCAGTTTGGAAGTGGGTGAAAGTTGGGGCGAGTAATTGTTGCGAACCGCACCGCTTAAAGATGTCAAGAATGTTGCTTTCATAAAACCTCCCTGTTTAAAGTTTGAGCGCTATCTTCGGAGCCTGAGTTTTACTTGTTGGTTGTGATTCCGTTATCGACCGGGCCTCCGTATCCGTCACCACGGAAGCCCCTCACTTGATATAGCGGGAACTCTGTGGCGGAGGGGTCAAGCTCGCGAAAGAATCCGATTTAGGGATGGCTCTGGTGTGCTGGGGATCAGTGTGATAATTTGCCCTCACGCAAAGTAGGACCGTAGCCATGCAGGATTTTTCTGATGGTCCCTCGAAAGTCGAAGTCACCCAACTACTTAAAGCGTGGGGCGCCGGGGACGACAGCGCGCTGGAGCAGTTGACTCCGGTGGTCGAGAACGAGCTGCACCGGTTGGCCCACCGCTGCATGGCTCGGGAAAATCCGGGTCACACTCTGCAAACCACCGCCCTGGTAAATGAGGTTTATCTCCGTCTGGTCGATGTCCACTCGGTGAATTGGCAGGATCGCGCCCATTTTTTTGCCATTTCCGCCCGGATGATGCGCCGCATCCTGACGGATTTTGCCCGTTCGCGGAATTATCAGAAGCGAGGCGCCGGTGCGGTGCAAGTTTCTTTAGACGAAGGCTTGGTCGTCGCTCCGCAGAAGGATGAGGATATCCTGGCGCTCGATGAGGCCTTGACGGAATTTGCCGTGCTGTATCCCCGGCAGAGTCAGGTGGTGGAACTGCGTTTTTTTGGCGGACTTGAAGTTAAGGAAGCCGCGGAGGCTCTTAAGATATCCCCGGAGACCGTCAAGCGCGACTGGAGATTTGCCAAAGCTTGGCTGTTGCGCGCCCTGAGCACAGAAACGAGAAACGACCGGAGAAGCGAGCGGAGCGAAGGACGATGGATGCTGAGCGAGCGCGCCGTCTGGAGCAGCTGTACCACTCCGCACTGGAGCATGGCGAAACAGAGCGAGGCGCATTTCTGGAAAGCGCGTGCGGTGCGGATTTGGAGCTTCGCCGGGATGTGGAGTCGCTGCTTGTCCATGACAAGGAAGCGGAGAACTTTATCGAAGCGCCCGCCTTGGAAGTGGCCGCCCGCATGTTGGCCCAGCAGCAAAAGCATTCCAAAGGTGAAAGTAGCGCTCTGGTTATAGGCCAAACCGTCTCCCACTACTGCATCATCGAAAAATTAGGCGGCGGGGGAATGGGGGTCGTCTATAAGGCTCGCGATACCAGACTGCGACGCCTGGTAGCGTTGAAGTTCCTGCCCGAAGAGTTCGCCGCAGACCCTACTGCGATCGTCCGTTTCCGGCGCGAGGCTCTTGCCGCCAGCTCTCTTAACCATCCCAACATTTGTACGATCTACGACATCGGCGAGGCGGCGGGGCGAGCTTTCATCGCCATGGAGTACCTGGATGGGCACACGCTGAAACATGTTGTCGAATCCGGGCCGCAGGAAAGCGGCTGGGTGCTACAACTAGCAATGCAAGTCGCCGATGCCCTCGATGCCGCGCACTCGCAAGGCATCATTCATCGCGATGTGAAGCCGGCCAACATCTTCGTTACTCACCGCGGCCAAGCCAAAGTCTTGGACTTCGGACTAGCGAAGCTGGCCCCTGCGAGCCACAAGGCAGAGAATCGGAACACCGGTTCCGTTGGACGCCAACTCGGAGGAGCAACTGACCAGCCCGGGCAGCGCGATTGGGACAGTTGCATACATGTCGCCGGAACAGGCCCGCGGCGAAGAGCTCGATATCCGAACGGACTTGTTTAGTTTCGGTGCCGTGTTCTACGAGATGGCCACTGGGCAGCGTGCCTTTAGTGGAAACACATCCGCCGTGGTTTTTGACGCAATACTCAACCGCGATCCGCCGTCGGCGACGAGCCTGAATCCTCAGCTGCCTGACGGACTGGCACACAGCATCGCGAAAGCGCTGCAGAAGGACCGCCAAGAACGCTACCAGTCGGCGGCAGAGATTCTCGCTGATTTGAAGCTTATCGCAGCCGGAGGGCGGGCTCGCGGCATCAGCCAAGGCTTTTCGAGGCGAAGGCCATGGCTGACGGGGTTGGCGATGATTTTGACGGCATTCGCGCTTGTGGGGCTGCTTCTTTATTATTATGTCGTCCGCGATCGCCAGTCGCGCGCGGGCCGAGAGACAGCTTCCTCTTCCGCAGGTCCAGGCCTGAAGGGCTCGCCGCTCGGTCGCTGTTCTCGGATTCCGCAATCTTTCCGGAAACCCCGACAAAGCATGGCTGTCCACGTCGCTCGCAGAAATGCTAAGCACCGAGCTCGCTGCGGGAGAAAGGCTTCGCCTGATCTCGGGCGAGGACATTGCCCACACCAAACTCGATCTCGCGCTCGCCGACACAGGAACTTTTTCCAAAGACACGCTGGCGCGTATGCGCAAGCATATGGGGAGCGACTTGGTCGTGCTCGGTTCCTACACGGTTCTTAGCGGGAAGTCCAATGCGAGCATCCGCCTTGACCTCCGATGTCCAAAATGCGTCCGCCGGAGAGACGGTTGCTGAGGTGTCGGCCACGGGAACCGAAGATGACCTGTTCGACCTGGTCTCGCAAGCCGGAGCGCGCCTGCGGGAAAAACTTGGCGTGGAAGCGGTTTCGCCCGCCGACGCCGTGAGTGTGCGCGCCTCGTTGCCGGATAACCCGGAAGCGGCGCGCCTATATGCCGATGGTCTCGCGAAATTCCGGGTCTTCGATTCATTAGCGGCACGCGATCTGCTCGAGGGAGCGGTGGCGGCCGACCCGAAATATCCCCTCTCGCATGCGGCCTTGGCGAGTGCATGGACTGCGCTTGGCTACAATGCCAAGGCGAAGGCGGAGGCTACCAAGGCTTTCCAGTTGTCAGGCAAGCTCAGATACGAGGAGCGGTTGGTCGTGGAGGGCCGCTATCGTAGTACAACTCTCGACTATGAAAAAGCTATCGAGGTGTATCGCACTCTGTATAACCTGTTTCCCGACAACCTCGATTATGGGTTGAGCCTGGCCGAAGCGCAGCATTACGCAGGCAAGCCGGCCGATTCCATCGCCACACTGGAAACTTTGCAAGAACTCCCCGCGCCAGCCGGCGCCGATCCCGGAATCGACCTGCGGATGGCATCAGTCCTGACAGATTCCGACCATGCCAAAGCGCTCGCCGCTGACGAGCAAGCCATAAAGAAGGGTGTCGCCTCCGGCGCGAACTTGCTGGTTGCCCAGGCCCGTAAGAACCAGTGCGTCAACCTCGTCTCCCTTGGCAAAATCAATGAAGGCATCGTCGCATGCCAGGACGCCCAGCATCTCTATGCCTCTGCCGGCGATCGCAACGGAGTGGGGACAGAGCTAAACGACATCGGTTATGCCCAGGCTCAGCAGGGAAACTTGGCTGAGGCCAAACGTTTGTGGCAAGAGGCAGCGCAGAATTTTCGCGAAGTCGGCAACGATGCGGGCGTTGCCGCAACCCTAGCCAATCTTGCAGCAATCGTCTACACCGAGGGAAATCTTGCCGAAGCCAAAGCGCTTTTCCACGAGGCTCTTCCGAGATATCGCAAAGTGGATGACAGCGACGGCGAGATCCTCCTGCTGGCCAATCTCGCCACCCTGCAAGCCGACCAGGCAGACTTGCGCGGCGCCGAGGATACTTGTCAACAAGCCCTCACCCTGGCGCAACGGACCAACGATCAACGCGCCGAGGGATACGTATTAGCCGGACTCGGTGACCCGCTTCTCCAGCGGGGAAACCTGGCGGCGGCGCGGAAGGCGTTCGAACAATCGATCGCGATCCGCAACCAAATCGGCGAAAAACAAACTGCAGCTGAATCTCGAACCTATTTGGCGGAAGTGGCGATTGAAGAGGGCCACGCCGCTGATGCCGAGAAGTCAGCTCGTGAGGCGATGAATGAGTTTCGCAATCAACAGCAACCCGATGATGAGCTGACCGCGGCGGCAGTCCTAATCGAGTCGTTACTGGCGCAAGGCAGGTCGACCGAGGCGAAGACTGCGGCCGATGGCGAAGCCGAAGTCATGGCGACAAACCAGAATCAGCCCGTTCGTTTTAAGTTTGCCATCGTCGCCGCTCGCGCGATCGCGGCGTCTGGAAGACTACCTGAGGCTAAGTCGAACTTGGAGACGCTCTTGCAAAACGAACTCAAACAGGGTTTTCTCGCCGATGAATTCGAGACTCGTCTTGCACTTGCCGAAATCGAGCTGAAATCTGGACGCGCCGCATCTGGCCATGCTCAACTCGCAGCCCTCAAGCACGATGCTCAGGCGCGGGGCCTGGGCCTGATCGCCCGAAAAGCAACTGAGTTGCAAAAGCCTGCGCCTGCCAAGCCCCAGATTGCAAACCGGAATTCCGGGTCCGCCGCGAACGCGAACGGACGAACCGCAATCGGTGTGAGGAGTTGACTGGTTTCCAGACGCAGGCCCAAGAAAAATAGCGCCCGCAAGGGGCGCTCTCAGGTATCCGCATAGGTTCGGTTATTTTCCGACCATTACTGCTCTCGAGGCAATCGGGTAAATCGTGTATGCAGTATCCGATAAGCAGGGGAAGCTCCTGGCGAGGCAATTGCTGTTGGATGAGTTGTTTCTCTTCTTGCTCCGAGGCAGCTCGTGGCTGTCTTCGTAGGCAGACAAGAATATCCTGTTGAGGAACGCTACGGTTCCGTGACGAATACGGACTCGGCACTATCTCAAAGCGACTGTAGAAAGGCCAGCAGCGCCTTCTGATCTGCGGGCGCAAGCTTGGAAAAGCGTTCGGCTACTGCCGCAGCTTCTCCTTTGTGGCGGACGATAGCGTCTTCGAGTCGGACGGATGCGCCATCGTGCATCAGGCGCGAGCGCAGTCGAAGTCCCCACAGGGGAGCGGTCCTGAGCTTGTTTCGAGCACAAAGGGTATCCCGCAAGAGGTCGGGGTTCTTTTCTCCTTCCAACACGGCGGTCTGGTAGCTCTCGCTGCATTCGTCCTCGGTCTTACCTTCTTGGCGCTGCTGTGCCTCTGCGGCCCGCGGTGCTTCCAGTTCGCGCATGCGCTTCTCGATTCGCTCGCGGCCAAAGTGCTCAATCAGCGCAATCGGTATTCCGTCCCCCGTGCCAACGTTGTGGAGTAGGAAGTCGCTGTAAGGGTGAATCGTCCGGTTCTCGAGCGCTTCGGGATGCAACCCTGGGCCCCCAGGAGCCGCTGGACTCTTGCCAGTGACGATTGTCTCCACGTGGCAAGTTGCGCACCCGATTTTCGCGAACAGTTGAGCGCCATGCTTGACCTCGGGAGTTGCCGCCGCAGTCGCGTCTCTTGCTGGCGCCTTTAGCGAGCGCATAAAACTGGCGAAGTGGTCGATATCTTCCAGATTGTTGTCAGTGGGATCGGGAATGCTGTTGGGCTCGGTGATCTTTGTGGGCTCAGTATTGGGAACCGTTGTTGCCACCGGCGGATTGCAGATTGTCGTCACCTCAGTTTTTTGGAGGCTATTCGTGATCCCCATTTCGTTCAAATACGCATCAGCCGCAAATGCAAGCAGGCTCGCATGTTGGTCTTTCCATCCAAAACGGCCGATACGGTCGCCGCCTTCGCTTTCGGGGACGATCACTTTAAGCGCCTGCCCGCAGATCATTCCGTACGATGCTTTGCATTGTTCTTTGCGAATTTTGAGCAGGGTTTCGTCGGCGATGGCTTCAACATATCCGTCCCCGAGCGTGTTCGTGGCGAGTCGCGTGGTGCGCACCGTTTCACTAGCGGGTACGTGCTCCTGAATCTCGGGGCAGATGGCGCGGTCATTCACGAGGGTGCGATCCTTGATGATTTCAGATCCATGATTGATCGGGATCTGCGGATTCTGGAATTGACCATGGGCGTCGAGATGTCCCACGCGGAGCTCGGTGACTTGGCTGGCGGCGCCAGTCACGGGAGTCTGGTGACACTCCCGGCAGGACTGGGCGTTGTAGAGGGGCCCGAGTCCATCGGGTGCAATATGTTCTATTTCCTCAAAAAACTTTTGGTCTGCTTGGCGCCGGTTCAGATCGGAAAATCCGTTGCTCTGGTCATCGAATCCGGTGATTGCCTCTGGGGGCTGAGTGGGTGATTGTCCGCGAGAGTGAAGTGCCAAGCCGAGCACCAGACTCCCTGCGATCAGGAGCAACAGCATCGTGGTCTTCATAGGACACTCTTCCCAGACCAGAGTTCTTGAGCACGACGAAGCCGCGATCCCACAAATTACTATGCGAGATTCTTGTTAATTGAACGAACCTATATCTGTTCGCGCCCCCCATGTCAAGGTCTCGGAACCTCATCTACGGAGAGAGGCGAGGCCAACCTCACAGCTCGCCTGGCCTCCGTTGGCTCGATGCGCCACTCTTAGAACTTCAGGCTTGCACCCAACCAAATAGTCCGGCTGCCAGGGTCTGGACCGAAGAAGCCGCCCGGTTGGAGCGTGCTGGTAATCACGCCGAAGTTGTTGTTGCTGCCTGTGCTGCACAACGATCCGCTACCTGCAACGGGACCTGGAGTTGTCGCGCTGCCCGGGCATGAGACGTTCGGGTTGGCGAAATGGGGAGTGTTGGTCAAGCTGAAGGCGTCGGCTCGTACTTGCAGCGTGAACCGCTCCGTCAGTTTGAAGTCACGGATCACGCTCAAGTTCATGTTGAAGTATCCCGGACCGCGGAACTCGTTGCGGTTCGTGTTCCCGTAATGAGCGTTGGCGGCGCTGGTGATCAGCGGGGCAGCAAACGCTGACGGATCGAAGAAGTGGCAGGTGGGATCGCTCTGGGCGCAGGTCTGCCCTGTGCGCGGCGGCCTCCCATTCGTCAGGTGAAACTGGCCGACGAGATCTGCTGTCTGTGAGGAACCATTCGCGGCCAGGTTACCGCCCGCAGTCACCGTGAAAGGGATGCCGCTCAGTTTGCTGATCAATGGGTTGATCTGCCAGCCGCCTAGGATCCAGTTGCCGACACCTGTCTGCAACCAGCGCTGTCCCTTGCCGAATGGCAGTTCCAGCACGCCGAAGATCTCAAGGTTCTGGGTCCGGTCAAAATTGGCCACTCCACGGTTCTTTTCCCAAAACGTCGGGTACGGGAAAGTAAGTGAGTTTAGTTCTTCATTATCCTCGTAGGAGATCGCTTTCGACCATGTCCAGGCCAAGCCAGCAGAAGAGCCGGCGAACCGGTACGTAGCTTTGGTCTGCAGTGAATCGTAGTAGTTGTTCTTGAAAGGCACCTCCGCATTGATGGTGCCTGTATAGTTTTGGCCGAGCGAGGTGCTGATGAGTCCGCCGGCGCTGCCTGTCCCCGGCGGCGATGCATTGGCATTCATATTGACCAGCGGTCGAATTTCGCCGGAGCCAACGTAGCCGGTCTCAAAGACAAGTCCCTTCCACGCCTGCTGGATCATGAGGTTCCAGGAGTTGATGTACCCGCGTCGAAACGGATTGTGGATTGTCGTCGTGCTGGCGCTGGTGGGAAGCGGAATCACACCGCTGCTCAGGTTCGGAACCGGCAGCAGCACGAGGCCAGTCGGGACGGAGTAGGATCCTCCACCCAAACCGGTGCCGTTCAGGCCAGTCAGACTTGCTGCCGGTATGAAGTTCGCGGTGTTCGCTGGCTGGTTAGTCACGAGAAGCACGGACGGATACGCGTTGCGGAAGTAACGCCAGTTGTTCGGGTCGGCGCTCTGACCGTATCCCGCGCGAATTACCGTCGACGGTGTGACACGATAGGCGAGACCCAATCGCGGCAAAAATTGTCCGTGTCCCACGTCGATACCATCGTCGACAGGAACGTTGCCGTAGCCGCCGATCAAGACGTTCCCAGTGTTCAGATTGAGGTAGCGAAGACCCTTGCCGTTGTCGCTGTATCCGAACGGGTAGTATTCCCAGCGAAGACCCACAGACAGCGTTAGCTTGGAAGTCGCTTGCCACTGGTCGCGCAAGTACCACGCCCACTGCGACCAGCGCAGAGCAGTCGGGTTGAAGAGAGCGGTCGCTTTACCAGTCGCACTCGGCAGACCAAGCAGAAAATCAGCCCAGCCGTTGAACCAGGTCGGGGTTGATCCCTGCTGAGATGTGACGTTCCCATTGAACTGGAATGTGCCGCGCGGCGTCTGGAAAGTGCCACCTTGGGGCTGGAAGTGGTTAAGCTGTGTATGGTTCCACTCGATACCACCGCGCAGGGAGTGCTTTCCCTTGATCCAAGTCAGGTTAGCACCCGTGACGAACTGGTTGTCACGAAACAGGAACGGGTTCCCGGTGTTAGGGTTTCCCAGGTTCGCCCCCAGAGTCGTATTGCCAGGGGCCGGGAAGACGAAGGCCGGGAGTCCGTTGTAGAGAGTGGGGTCGCCGGGCGCCCCGGCGCCGTTTGTACCGGGGATCTTTAACAGGTCAAGACCCTTGGGTGAGCCGAGATCAAAGGTCGCCCCCAGGCGTTGCCGGGTGAACCCGAAGTTCCAATCCAGCAACACGGACGGAGTAAACGTGTAAGTCGCGCCAAGACCGACGCTCTGAATCAGGCCGGGAGCGTTGCCAAGTTGTCCGCCATTGGTTGCATCACCTGCCGCTTGGCCCAGCAGAGGTGGGTCAAACACCGTGCTTTTAGAAAAACTGTATCGGGCAAAGACGGTCGATTTCGAGCTGGGAACGTAGTTGACCTTGAAGTCGGCGTTGTTGCGGGTAAACGAAGCGGTTCCGCTCCCCGAGAAATTGTTCAAGTCATTGGCTGTCGGGAAGACCTGCATGAGCGACGGTTGGAGCAACGTGATCATCTCCGCCGACGCGGGATCAATGCGGTTCGGGCAGATGACATTCAGCACGCCATTGCAGGAGATCTGCTGCTTGCCTGCTCCGTTCGCGTTGCCTGTCGCGGGATCGTAAATGATAGGGTTTCCGGGCAGATTGCGGAAGTCACCTAGCACCATCTGCGCAGTCGGCAGTGTCCGGACATCCGGACCGGCCTTTTGCCGCTGTGATGTACCCTCGTAATCGGCGAAGAAGAATAATTTGTCCTTCAGAACCGGACCGCCGAAGGTACCGCCGTACTGGTTCTGGATGTTCACGTTCTTAGTCGGAAAGATTTTGGGGTCGGTCTGGAAGTAGTTTCGCGCCGCGAAATTTTGATCCGTATGGAATTCGTGGACGCTGCCGTGGAACTGATTAGTGCCCGACTTGATTTGCACATTGACGGCGGCCCCGCCAGCCATCCCCTGCTCAGCATCGAACGAGTTGGTCACGACATTCACCGCCTCAATAGCGTCCGCAGGCGGGACATAGGCGACGTTCGCAGGCAGCCATGGATACGCGTCCTGAGCGCCGTCGATTCGAGTGTTGACGCCCTGATTGGACTGCCCGTTCACGTTGGCATTGATGGCCCGCTGTGGGTTGCCGGACAGGGAGTTGGTCTCCGCGGTCAGTCCCACCCCAGGGACTATTTTCAGCAGCGATTGGAAATTTCGTCCTTGGGAACCCGCCGTCGGCAGATTCTCGATCTGCTGGGACGACAGATCGGTGTGCACGTCGGCCTTGTCGGTTTGAAGTATCGGGGCTTCGCCGGTGACGGTCACGTTTTGTGTGGTGCTCGCCACCGTGAGCTGTGCGTTCACACGCGCGATTTCATTCGCGGCCACGCGCACCCCGGGAGTTTCCTGGGTTGAAAATCCCGGCGCTGCGATAGTCACCTTATAAGTGCCAGGAGATAATGTCGTGAAACGGTAGATGCCGCTGGAGTCAGAGGTCGCTTGCCGGTTGACACCGGTTTGAACTTCCATCACGGACACGTTGGCGCCGCTCAATATTGCGCCACTTGCGTCGGTCACGGTCCCCGTTAGTGATCCATAAAGCACTTGGGCATATCCAGGCACGGGCGCAAGGGCGTAGGTTGCCAAGAGCAAAAATAATGTTGATATTCGTATTAGTTCGACTATCGAACTATATAACGACTTTGGTGCCAGTTTACGTTCCGACATGGGAGTCCTCTCTTCCTAGATTTGGACGAAGCCCGCTTTGCGAGCGGAACCTCGCCTCAGTTGGATCTACACCGACTTGTTCAAAACTTCGCGCCAAGCCTTGCGGCTTGGCCTTGGTTCAGCCATGTTTTTGCCGTGCTGCCTTCGTTCCATAACGGGGCCAAAGTGTTTTTGCAAGACCATGGCAACTGTCCCGCGCAAACGCGCCGTGCTGGGATCAGCCTTTGCTGGCCTGACTCGTGGCGGCTTTCCCACCAGCGCCGCTGCCGCGACACTAGCTTCGATCACAGGTCCCATGCGGTCCCACAAACGCGTAAACTCGCCTACAAAGACAATCTCTTCGGGAGAGAATCCCGCCACGATCATGCGCATTCCCCGGCCAATTGCGTGCGCCATCCGGTCGAGCGCTTTTAGAGCAAGTGCGTCTCCGCTTTCGGCCAGGGAGAGCAGTTGGCGAAATGTGGGGCCATTGGCGGTCGTGCTGGATTCGTGATAGTAGCGCTGCGCCGCCCAATTCGAGGCGAACACTTCCCAGCAGCCACGCGCGCCGCATCCGCATTGCGGACCGTTTACATCAAGTGGCACGTGCCCAAATTCCCCCGCCATGCCGTTCAGGCCCCGCACCAATTGGCCATTGCTGACGATACCGACTCCGATGCCTTCAGAAACGGTCACGGCTACCATATCCCGCGCGCTTTCCCCGTCCCCAAACCATACTTCGGCGAGCGCGCAAGCGTTGGCGGCGTTTTCCAGTTCCACTTGAAGGCCGGTAGCCTTCTCGAGCGGACCCCGCAGGTCGAATTCGCCCCACTTCAAGTTGGGAGTAAACACAGTTCGCTGCTGGTTTTCGTTGAATCTCCCGGGTACGCTGATGCCGATGCCTTCAAACACTAAATCTGGATGCCCGGAGATCATTCGCGGGATCTTTTCTGACAATTGGGCCGCCGCAATACGCGAATCTGCCGGAGTCGGAATCTCTTGTTGCGACAAGAAACGGCCGTTGGCGTCGGAGATGGCGATTGTGGTTAATGTCGGCCGCAGATCCACGACCAGAATGGCGCGACGATCATTTAACTGAAGAAAAACCGGCCTGCGCCCTCGCGGCAAGCGTCCCAGGGATCCAGAAATAACCCATCTCTCGCGAATCAGCTGTTCGATGATGAGTGAAACTGTGCTGCGTTGCAGACCGGAGACGCGTGCCAGGTCAGCGCGCGAGATAGGTTGGCGCTTGCGGATCAAGTTCAGCACGATGCCGCGGTTGATCCCGCGCGCCGTTTCGCTGGTTGCCAGCGTAGGTCTAAAGTGTATCCGTGCCATCGATTCGGCCTTTCAAGAGCCGAAGCTCATGTCCGCGAACCGTCCCGTATATTAAATTCGCAGGGCGAACTATATAAACAGGGGACGAGCGTTGTCAACCCTTTTTCCGAATCTCTGCCACATTGTCACGGACGAGTTAGCCCCTCTAAGCGAGCCGAAAAACCAACCAAGGCCGTCATCTATTGATGGATCCGCACTTGCAGCATATCTATCGCGTCCGGCTTTATTCTGTCGCTCCGGAACCGTAGCATTATTTCCGTTAGAAGAGAGTTGCTCTCCGTATTGTTGTGTTGCATAAATTTCGGATCTTCTGAGGACATGCTTTGTCTATTGAACGTTTTATATCCAGATCGCCCGTTGGTTCGATGCTGTTATGCGTCTTCCTTCTCTTGCTCGCGAGCACAGCGCATGATGTCCATGCCACTGACGCCAAGGCACGATGGATCGGTTCGTGGGCAGCAGCTCAGCAGCTCGTTGAGCCGGGCAATGCGCTAGATCCCGCTGATCTCCGCGATCTCACACTGCGCCAAATCGTGCATTTGTCTCTCGGCGGAAATGAAATTCGGCTGCGGCTTTCGAATCGGTTTGGAGTCAACCAGCTGCATCTCACCGCGGTGCACGTCGCCAGACCACTCGCTTCGACTCCTGGAAAGATCGTGCCTGCCACCGACAAGCCGGTCACATTCTCTGGCTCGCCGGATGTCATTATTCCTGCTCACGCAGACTACCTCTCGGACGCAATCTCGTTTCCGGTGCAGGCGCTCTCCGATGTAGCCATCACGCTTTACATCGACGCAGCGCCGGCCGAACAAACTGGCCATCCAGGTTCGCGGGCGACATCCTATCTCGCGCATGGAGATTTGGTTTCCGCCCTCGAGCTCCCGGGGGCTAAGACGATTGAACACTGGTACTTCATCGCTGGAATTGACGTACCTGCTCCGCCCGAAGCTGGTTCAGTCGTAGTCCTTGGGGATTCCCTCACCGATGGGCACGGCGCCACAACGGATGGCAACGACCGGTGGACCGACGTTTTGGCCCAGCGCCTGCACGCACAACTAAGAGCAAAAAATCTGGCCGTCCTCAACGAAGGAATCGGAGGGAACCATCTGCTCACCGATGGCTTGGGACCGAATGCACTGTCCCGCTTCGACCATGATGTGATCGCCCAGCCGGGCGTCCGCTATGTAATTGTTCTCGAGGGAATCAACGACATCGGAATGCTGGCACGCGCTGGCAAGGTCCCGCGGGCTGAACACGACGCTCTAGTCCGGCGGATCATTGGGGCATTCGAGCAAATGATCGCACGCGCGCACACACATGACATCCAAGTCATCGGAGGAACCATTTTGCCCTTTGTCGGATCGACCTACTATCATCCCGGCCTGGCCAGCGAAGCAGATCGGCAAGCCGTCAATAAATGGATCATAGCCCGCGGACACTTCGACGCGGTGATCGACTTCGACAAGGTCACCCGGGATCCGGAGCATCCCGATCACCTGCTTCCGGCGTTTGATTCCGGCGATCATCTTCATCCGTCGCCGGTAGGCTACGCCGCAATGGCGCAGGCCGTACCCCTCGCGCTATTTGTCCGTCCGCAGAACCGGCGTGCGGACAGTACTCATCAATCTCATCCACTTAATTAGTACTTCCACATCCTGATTTCGGTTGCGCCGCGCTCGAACTGAACTTCGTCCATGAGTTGGCGGATCAGGTAAACTCCGCGTCCGTGATCGGCGTGCAGATTCTCACCCCGTTTTGGATCGGAGATAAGATTTGGACTGAACCCTGGTCCCGGATCGGTCACGGTTATTACGATTCGGCCCTGCGAATCCGACTTCATCTGGCACCGCACCTGTTTTGACGGGTCATTACCACACCCATGCACAACTGCATTGGCCAAGGCTTCCTGAACCGCCAGTGCAACCTCAAGTTGCTTCTGTTCGGGGATCTCCAGCCGGGCTAAGATTTCAGATATGGCATCCACGACGGCAGCGATCGCCTCGGAGTCCGCCGGCATGTTGCGGTCGAGCAATTCAGTGAGTGTCGTGTTTTCAGGGCCACTGCTAAAATCAACTGACATGAAATATTTTCGTCCTCGAATCCGACGACACGGATTGGGAATCTAAACAAAAGACTCTATCGCCGCTTCATCACTGTCGTAAATCTCAAAAAGGTTGAGGACGCCCACCATACGCAAAGTTTGCACAGCAAATTTGGAGGGTTCTGCGAGTTTGATGTTCCCGCCACGCTGCTTGGTCGAAACCAAAAACTTTACCAGCAAACCAATCCCGCTGGAATCAATCATGGGAACTTCTGAGAGGTTGATAAGGATGCGAGTATCTCCGCTGCCGAGTGCATCCTCTATGGTTTGCCGCAAGGCGTCCACTGCCGAGCCCATTCTGAGAGGTCCCCGAAGCTGAACCACCTGTACCTGCGAATGCCTACGGACGTTTATGTCCAAACCATCCTCCGCCGAGCCCACGGGCCAGAACAATGAAAGTCGCGATTCAAGAGAGTTTCCCAAGTTACGGGATTCGGTTGGGCTTTGCAAGCGCTGCCTGCGTCTCGAGATTGTGCATCAATTGCGATCGGAACTGGTGTCGGCATTTTCCCGCCAGTAAGCCAACCCGGCAGAAGCCAACTAGGTAAGGGAACAGGCACTGAGTTGATCGTTGGCAGATCGCATTCATCTGCCAACCGGTTTAAAGTCGAAATAAGCCAGATTCATGTTTCCGTTCGTCAATATGTGTACAGTGAGAACATTTTTCCCTTTGCTGAGACGCACTTTGAAAAGTTGCGAAGCCAGGTTCCAGTGGTGCCATTGACGCCAGGCCACCGTGTCCGCAGGATCATTTGTGGACGTAATTTCGAGCGGTCCTGTCGCGTCTTTTCCATTCACGTCAACTGATATTGTTCCGCCACGATTCGATGTGTAAAGGAAATCCGCCGCGTATGTCCCCGACCGCGCCACATCTACGGTAATGTTGAACCACTCTCCGGGTTCGGTCCAGCCAACATAGAGCAGGTCTGCCGGAGGAACAACCTTGTCGAAGGGGTTGTCGTCAATCGGATTCGGCGTTCGGTCGAACTTCGTGTAGGAAGTATCCACTCCCTCGTGGATACGAAATTCATTCAGGTAGGTTCCATCAGCCGGATTCAACTCTCCGCTGCCGTGATTCTTTGGATCGGTGTCGTGATACGCGACTCCCTCGCCGCCCAAATCATAGTAAGCGCATAAGACCTTTCCAGGTATTTTTTGCGGGCCGCCACTATAGTGAGTGTCGTGATATGGCAAGCCCTTATATTGGCTGAAGAATGATTGGGAAAACGCAATCGCTGATGACATCAACGCGGCCACGAAGCAAAAGCAAAACACTCGACGACTCATTCTTCATCTCTCCGAGCACTCGCAAAGAGAAAAATAATACTCGTATGATCGATCAGTTCCAAGGAAATCGGGATTCTGTTTTGGATGACTTGGAGCGATGGGCATGAAGACGAATAAGACACCAGCAGGATGCCGGTAATCGAAGTCTCGCCAGGCTGATTCTAAGTTGCAGCTGCCTGGCTCTTACGAGGCATGTTTTTTGCGAGGTCTTCAATGCTTGGGAACGATTTAGGAATTGCGATCGACTTTTCGGGAGGCATACTTGCTGTCAGAACTGCCTGCGCCAGGATCTCGGTCGCCATGCCTGCATCGGGAGGCACGACCACCGTGGCGGTAAGCTCCCCCCTGCGTACCCAGGTTTGCCCGGTCTTCGGAATTCCATCGACTCCGAGATAAGGCAGCGCAAGCCAGCGATCGCGCAAAGCATTGTCAGCCATTCCCTGGAACGCTTTTCGCGCACCCATGGCCATCACGTCATTCTGCGCAGCAACTAGATCAATCCGCGCTTCTCGAGAGGTCGAGAGTTCTAGCCATGAGCTCACAGATTTGTACGCGCCGGCTTCCGTCCAGTCGCCTCTTATCTGCTTCACTTGCACTCGGGCAGGTTTGGTTTCATACATTCCAATGGTGCGTTGTTTTGCGTCCAGATTCGCAGCTGGGCCATGAATCAGCAGAATAGAACCGCCATGTGAGAGCAGCGTCTCGATTTGCCTGCCCTGTATCCGCCCGATCTCTTCGTGATCTGAAGTGACCGCGAAAATCGGTACCTTGAAACTTCGTCGCAGCTCCGCAACATAATCGACTTCGCGATTGAGCACGACCCAGGCTATTCCGGCGGAAACCGCTGCCCGTGCTACTTGGGGCAGGCCGGTTCCTCCGACTGGCTCAAAAATGATGCCGTCGGGGCGAGCCCCAGAATCAGATTGAATGATGTTCAGCAGTTGCTGGCTCGATCGTGTCATTCTCCGCATATAAGACTTGCAGATCGATGCCTAGCCGCCGCGCGGCATCCTCGGCTGCTGCCGCTTGCTCCGCCTGGTAGTCGCTGTCCCGTGTTGTCACCGAAAGGACGAACTTTGGCCTCTTCATTTGAGACTGCCGCCTGATTAAACGTACATCGACGTGACGATGGGTGACGACGGTACAGTGGGTCAGCTGCTTTCGGGCAATGACGCCTCTTTCAACCGCTTGTTCCAGCACGCCGCAGAGTGCGAGAAAAGAGACCCACCCGAGGTTTGGGGGCAATGCTAATCCGGCAAGCAGACCTTGAATGATGTCCTTAATATGAAACTGAATTTATGATTGCGTGTTTTGGCGTCGCAAGAAACGGCCCACCCGTTGGCCTGTGGGACGCTGTTTCGAATAGGACAACTCGCCATTCACCCAGGTCGCGTCAATCCCGATTGAAGGTTTGATAGGGTCTTCAAAGCTGGCAGTGTCCTGGACAGTCTCTGCATCGAACAGCACCAGGTCTGCCGCATAGCCCTCTCGTATCCAGCCCCGGTTAGCCAATCCGAAACGCTGGGCGGCTAGACTGGTCATTTTGCGCACAGCCTCACCGACAGAAAACAATTTCTGTTCACGGCAGTAGTAAGCAAGAACGCGGGGGAATGTACCCCAAAGTCGCGGATGCGGAAATGGATCGTTCGGCAGCCCATCAGAGCCGATCATGGTGCCGGGGTGTCTGAGAATCCTGCGCACATCGTCCTCAGACATGCAGTAATAAGTTGCTCCTGCCGGCTGTAGTCGCTGGGCAGCTTCGATTTGAGTTATGCCCCAGCTCGCGGCAATCTGAGCGAGCGTCTTTCCGGTCATCTCGGAATGCGGAGTCGACCAAGTGATGATAATGGCAATGCGCTCGTCCACCTGACTTAAGCTGAGGATGGTGGAACTGGCCGCGTAGGGGTAACAGTCCCAGCCGATAGAGTTACTCTCGCCAGCTCTCTCTAATGATTTGAGCACTTCGCCGCTGCGTCGCCAGTTGTCAAGCCCGGCACACTTCAAGTGCGAAATAATCACCGGCACTCTGGCCCTCTGACCGATGCGAAACGCCTCCTCCATCGCGTCCAATATAAGGTTGCTCTCTGTGCGCAAATGCGTGGTGTAAATTGCGCCCGCGTCGAACAGCGGCTCGCACAATGCGGCTACCTCCTCGGTGGAAGCTGAGTTCGCGGAGGAGTAGGCCAGACCGGTGCTTAATCCCAGCGCGCCCTCCTCGAGTGATTCACATAATTGGGCTCGCATGGCAGCTATTTCGTTTGCAGTGGCTGTCCGGTCAAGGCGATCCATGTGGTTGTTTCTGAGAGAAGTGTGGCCTACCAAGGCTGCCACATTGACCGCGGGCCCGGCCGACGCAATTGCCTTTACATACTCAGCGAACTTTGGATAGTGGAACGCATTGGTGTCTCCGAGCAGATTCATCGGCTCCGGCGGATTGCCTCTTAGTTGCACCGGCGCTGCGCTAATCCCACAGTTTCCGACGATCACCGTGGTGACGCCTTGCGACAACTTGGGCACCATCTCAGGAGCACGAATAGCATATAAATCGTCGTGAGTGTGTGCGTCGATAAAACCCGGGGCCAGCATCTTGCCCTCGCCATCTACAATACTTCTCGCTCCATCGTCAGAAAAATCGCCAATACCCGCGATAAAGTCTCCGTCGATAGCGACGCTGCCGAGCCGAGGTTCGCCTCCGCTCCCATCGAGAATTTGCACATTGCGGATCAGAATGTCGCACTTCGGCACGCGTTTCTCCTGCACAAATGGGAAAGTCGCTGGCGTATGTTACTTTCTATCACGCGCCGAGCTAAAAACAGGAAACCCACACACTATTCATGAAGCCAAGTGAAACAACTGCGCTGATTCGGCCATTGTCCAAGGGCTTGGGTATATTCGATCAAGCGGTTGGGTCGGATGCAATAGCTAGTCTGGGATGGAATTTGTTGCGCGAAGACGTCAGCCTGCCAACCGCTGTACTTTATGAAGAAAAGCTAGCTCACAACCTGCAGTGGATGCAGAAGTTCGCCGATGAGTACGAAGCAAAGCTGGCGCCTCATGGCAAAACTACGATGGCTCCGAAGCTGTTCACACGCCAAATGCAGGCAGGGGCCTGCGGCATAACACTCGCGACTGCTCCGCAAACGCGCGTCGCCTACGAACATGGAGTCCATCGCGTTCTGATGGCCAATCAGTTGGTTGGGCGACAGAACATGGTTATCATTTCACGCTTACTCGAAGACCCTCAGTTTGAGTTTTTCTGCCTGGTGGATTCCGTCGATAACGTTGAATCGCTTGGCCATTTCTTTCACGATCGCGGCCAGCGCCTGAACGTCTTAATCGAAGTAGGCGTGAAGGGCGGTCGAACGGGATTCCGCGATCGAGAACAGCTGCGCAACATACTTGCGGCTTTGAGTTCATGGCGAGACCACGTTGCGTTATGCGGCGTCGAAGTTTATGAAGGCGTTTTGAATGACGAGACGTTTGTCCGCGAATTATTGCAGCATGCAGTGAGCGTGACGCGCGAGTTGGCGGAACAGAAACATTTCAATCGAACTCCCATTATTTTATCTGGCGCTGGCTCAGCATGGTACGACGTTGTCGCAGATGTTTTTTGTGCTGCAAAAACTGACGAGCCGCTCGAAGTAATATTGCGGCCAGGATGCTATGTAACCCACGATGTCGGTGTTTATCGTGATGCACAGCAGAAAATTAAGGCGCGCAATCCGGTAGCGAAGCGCATGAACTCGAGTCTTGTGCCAGCATTGCAAGTCTGGGCATATGTGCAGTCAGTTCCGGAGAAGAATAAAGCGATCGTTGCTCTCGGGAAGCGGGACGCAGCCTTTGATGCCGGTTTACCGGTACCGGCACTGCATTACCGACCCGGAACTCAGGAGCCAATTGTTGCCCCCAGTGGGTGGAGGCTAACCAAGATGATGGATCAACACGCCTATCTCGACACCGGCGAAGGCTGCGACATTCTTGTGGGCGATATGATTGGTTTCGACATTTCGCATCCTTGCCTCACATTCGATCGGTGGCGATACCTCTTGGTAGTAGACGAGCGCTATCAAGTCATTGATGTGGTGGAGACGTTCTTCTAATTCGCCCCACGATTGCACGTCATCAGGCTGAAGGACCAGAGGAAATCACCGAAATACTCGGAGCTTGACGCGAAGTCCGGAAGTTCTGCAGAGTGAACCACGCACCAATCGAGACCCAAACCATCTGGATGCCGTATATCATTAGAGTAGGGATAAATGGAGGTTTATTATTCGCACAAAAAGAGTTTCCTACATTAAAACCTACCCATAAATCGATCGGAAAGAGAATCATACTTACGATTCTCAAGGCCTTCAGGTGGATCAAGACGAATACGGGAGGTGTCTCCCTTTCTGCCGAGCCGCGAAAGCAGTCGATCCACCAGCCCACGCTGTACCAAAAGAAAATTGCGCCTAGAATTTGTCCACCATCGAGTAACCATCGCAAGTCCATTACGGCTCCCGCAATAATTAAAAATGATCCAGAGAGAAACCCGGGCACGACTAGGAGAGCAAAAGGAAAAACACCAATTGGCGGAGGTGGCGCCCCGAACCCATAGTTTCCGAACGCCTCTTGCAGAGAGATTTCTTCGTAATAATTAGAAATGGCCAGCCCGACGCAGATCGCCGCAACCGCAAAAGCAATCACATTACGAAGCGGAATAGGCCTCATAGATCGCTTCCCATCTAGGTATTTGACACTGGGACGGTCAAGTTAGTTCCCTTACTTTGGTCGCTGGCCAACCTTTCCATTTTTGTTGAATTCGCGCCGCCGTTGCAGCCTGCACTTTGCGAGAATCGCGCAAGGATGGGCCAAGCTCGCTATCACCAGGCGGATTCTTTACCGAACCTCAGGTATCAAAGTGAATCGCCGCAGTGATTTTTTCGATTGCCAGAAGTTACGAAAGCGGAGACCTTTGATGCTAATCTGGCGCTACAATCGCTTGGCAGTGTTTAAGCATTGACTTGGAACCAGGAGAAATCATCGTGAAATCACGAACGATCGTGGTCGCTATTGTTTTTTTCACGGCGTCAATGCTATTTGGACAAACGTTTCGCGGAACCATTTCAGGAACGGTTACAGATACATCCGGCGCCGTCGTCTCCGGTGCGTCGGTCAAAGTGCATAACAACAATACGGGGCTGGATCGAGCTACCGAGACCACGGAAGACGGCAGCTACTCGCTAACCGAGCTGCCCGTGGGCACTTACTCGGTTACGGTTTCGGCAAGTGCTTTCCAGACTTCCGTTGTCAGCAATCTTGCCGTTGACGTGGCCACCCTGCGACGTGTGGATGTTTCGCTGAAGCCAGGCGAAGTGACGCAGCAGGTGGACGTTTCGAGCGAGACCGTCCCCCAAGTGGAAACAACCAGCAATACTCTCGGGGGGATACTAACCCAAGACACGGTTAAGGACCTCCCCATCAACGGACGCGACTATACAAAGCTGATTTTCTTGAATCCTGGTGTCGCTGGTTCTCCAGATCAGATCACGGATTCTCCCGGTTCGTTTGGCGAGTTTTCCATGAATGGCGCCCGCGGAAGATCCAATAACTATCTCCTCGATGGCACGGACATGAATGACGGATACCGCAACGACCCGGCCATCAATCAGGGCGGCGTTTTTGCCACGCCATCAGCGATTTTGCCCATTGATGCCATCTCTGATATGCGGGTGCTCTCGAATTTTGAACCGGAATATGGCCGCAATGCCGGAGCTGTTGTTAACATCGTTACTAAAAGCGGCACCAACGCCTTTCACGGCGATTTCTTCGAGTATTTCCGGAACAACGCGCTCGATGCTCGCAACTATTTTGACCCCTCACAATTTCCCAAGGCGCCGTTTCACAACAATCAGTTTGGCGGTTCGATTGGCGGGCCGATTATCAAGAACCGGACATTCTTCTTTCTCGATTACGAGGGCCAGCGGGAGAACGTAGGAGTCGTATCGCTGGATTGCGTTCCGACCCTGGCTCAAATTTCCGGCGCCAAGGCTACGATCGCTGCAACCGGTGGCGCGGTCAGCCCAGTAGGATCGGCACTGCTTAACTTCTACCCACATGATTCCAATCGTTACATCTCCGGAATCACCTCCAACGACTTCGGCTGCTTCGATGCCAACAACAATTTCGCTCCTGACTACGTCGCGATTGCGCCCTCGTTTAACAACCTGAGCAGTGTGATCGCCAAGATCGATCACAGTTTCAATGCCAAAAACAACGTGACCGGGCGTTACTTTTTCGGAGACAGTACGCAACAGTTCCCCTTGGCCCTCACCGCATCAGGCGGCCAGTTGCCCGGTTTTGACACGGTTACGCCTACGCGAGTTCAGCTCGTCTCGATATCGCTTGTCAGCGTCCTTTCTTCAACTAAGGTGAACGAGTTGCGTTACGGCTGGAACCGTTTCGCCGAGGGCTTCTTCCCGCAAGATCAGAACTTTAATCCCAGCAGCATCGGGTTATGCAATGTTCCCACCACTTTCGCGAGTTGCAATTCGTCGGGCCTGCCAATCATTCTTTTATCTCCCAATCCGACCGGAGGCGCGGGCTTCTTCTCGCAGCTAGGCGCGACTTCGGGCGACCCGCGCCACCGCGTGGACACCAACAACCAGGTAATTGACAGCCTCTCCTGGAAGCTAAACAAGCACGAGCTCAAGTTTGGAGGCGAATTCCATCGCACCAGCATTCAGCAGGGCTTTGACAAATATTCTCGCGGAAGAGTTCGCTTCAGTACCGTTGAGAATTTGCTAGAGATGATTCCGCAGCAGTCTGCATTTGGGACCTTCGATTACACCGGCGACACCATACGCCATACCTACCAGAACGGATTTGGATTGTACTTTCAGGATGCTTACCACGTTACGCCGCGCGTCGTACTCAACTACGGGCTGCGATGGGATTATTACAGCGTGGTGGCGGAAAAGAACCACCAGTTTTCTGATTTTGTCCCAACCTCAGCGACTACCGGCAGCCTGGTCCCGGTTGGGCCAGGCGGCATTTCCAATCTCTACAATCCTGACAAGAAAAACTTTTCGCCTCGCATCGGTGTTGCATGGGATGTGACGGGCAAAGGAACCACGGTATTGCGTGCGGGATATGGCCTGTTCTTCGATGCGTTTTCGCAGGACATGATGCTTGGTCACCTGCCGTACCCCACCTTCTATGCGCCGGGACCAGCGTACAACAATATCGGTCTCAACCCAGTTCAGATGGCGAACATCAATCCTGCGGCGGTGGACGCCAATGGAGTCTATATCCCCAACACGCCGCTGTATGGTGCTCCAGGCTGCGCAGTGGAATGCGACATTTTCTCCTTCGACCGTAATATCAAGACGCCATACATGGAAAACTACAACTTCAACATTCAGCATCAGTTTTCCAGCAAGGTGACCCTGCAGGTGGGCTATGTCGGTTCGCAGGGACATCGTCTGTTTCGCTTCTTCGACATCAACCAGCCGAGCCAGGCGACAATAACGGCATGTGACTTGGGGCAACTACCATCGTCCACGGGGTGCAAGCCTGGCATCAATGATTTCACCGTCGTTCGGAACTTTGGTTTTCCCGCCGGCGCGGTTTATATCTTCCAGCAAAACTCTACGGGAAGTTCCAACTACCATTCGCTTCAAGCCAGCCTGCACGTGACTAACTACCACGGTTTTATGTCGATCGTGAACTATGTGTGGTCGAAGTCTCTCGACAACTCAAGCGACGGCGAGGACTTCGTGGTTAACGCCGCCCAGCCACAGAACAGCACCATGCCGCAGCTGGAATACGGGCCCTCAAACTTCAACATCCCTCACCGTTTCGTTTGGATCGCGGGCTACACCTTTCCCAAAATGAGCGGAAGTATGGCGAAGTTAAAGAACGGATGGGGTATCGACAGCGCAGCAACCTTGCAGAGTGGTCAGCCTTTTACGCTGAACTATAACTTCGAAGATGACTACAGCGGTGGCGGCGACGGGTTCGATCGTCCCGATGTAGTTGGGCCCATCGTTTATAACAAACACAATCCAGCAAATTTCCTGCAGTTAAGTTCGTTCGCAATGCCGTGCACGGTAGCATCCGGAATTACACAAAGCAACATCAGTGGGTTTGCCTCGGATTGTCAGCCTGGCACTCGCCACTATGGGAGCCTGGGCCGTAATGCTCTGAGCGGCCCCACTTTCAAACAGTGGGATATAGCTATCTACAAAGACACGCCCCTCACCGAGCGCGTGACCATGCAGCTTCGCGCTGACTTCTTCAACATTCTGAATCACCCCAACTTCTCGAATCCCGTGCTTCCTGCTTTTATCGCCGACCCCGCCTCGAACATTGTGTCGCCGCTAAAGCTCAACGCCGACGGCTCAGCTGGTTGCGGTTGCGGCTTCCATCTCCCTCAGGGAGGCACCCAGGAAGTTGGCAATGGCGCGTATCAGATCACGGCTACGGGCGACGTGGGCATCGGAAATCCTTTTTTGGGTGGAGGCGGTCCGCGCGGAATTCAATTGGCGGCGAAGTTTACTTTCTAAGCTACCGGGAGCAGTGTATTAAGGTATCGTTGGGCAAGCTAGAAGCAAATTCACGTTATTTGATCCACGTAGCATGGCGGTTTAATCATGTGCTGGGCCAACCCGTCTGCATGGGAAGGCCTCCAATAATCGCGAGGCCGCCGAATTAAAATCCCGCAATCGAAAGTACTTTGTGGAGGAGTTATGAAAAAGTTTCTGAGTATTTCCGCACTGCTGATAGCGATGGCGCTACCAGCGTTTGTAGAAGGGCAGCAAAACCGTATGTCGCCCGACGACCAACAGAAGTTCGACAACTATTATTCCCATTGGATAGACGCCCGGCAAAAAAATGACCGCGACGAAATTGTCAGTCAAGAGAAGCGCATGCAGGGTCTCATGGCTCGCTACGGCATTCCGCAAGACGTGCCCTATGACCGAATCGCGTCCGGCGGAGTTGGCCACGATGCAGATCGTTACGGAAATGGACGACACTACGAAGGGAAATCGCGTCTAAGTCCTGAGGATCAACGCAAGTTCGACAACTACTATTCGCATTGGATTGAGGCTCGGCAAAAACATGACGGAGACGAAATTGTCAGCCAAGAGAAGCGCATGCAGAGTCTGATGGACCGGTACGGTATCCCGCGAGATGTGCCCTATGATCGCATCGCGTCTCAGGGCAATGACTACCGGTAATCGGATTCAGCGCACGTCTTGCCGGTACGTATTGGTGCGTTGTTGATTGCACCTGGAAACGAGATGGCCGTAGAGAACGCTAAAGGGTCTCACGGCCATCTTCTCAAATGGTGAGGGAAAAAGATGTAGAGCAGTACGAGTGCAATGCAATAGTGCTTACAAGCCTTTTGGTTCTTTCAGGATCAACTGTTGGTCACGCGTTTCTTCGTCGGTTGTCACAATCTGCTTCGATTTGCGGTAGACGTTGGCTACGGCCAGCGTCCAGCAGGGAACTAAGTCGACTCCGGGAACGAGCTTGGCAAAAAACGACGGAAGAAATTCCCAGTGCCAGCCAAGCAGGTGAATCATCGCAGCCCCGACACCGAAATCCAATAAGTCATCAGCGGGAGATAGAGCGCCTTCAACGAATAAAGGGAAAATCACGATTTGAAGGGCATCCGCAATGACGGCCAGCATCATGGCGGTTCGAAAGCGGGAACCCGGCGAGATCGTAATCGTGTTGTTAGTCAGAGTCGTGCTTTCCGGTTGCATACCATATTTTAACCCCGCCGATCCGTGCGTGTCAGTCCCGCCAGAATTCTCAGCGGCAACCACCATTCATTTCTTACTTGAGGCTTTGATTTGCTCCACCATGGTGTCTATTTCCGCCGAGGTCAGGTTGCCGGCAAACTTTGGCATGTGGCCTTTACCGTCGGTGATCACGTTGCGCAAGTCATCGGTAGATGCCGCAGTGGTTTTATCCGAGACGAGCGACGGTCCACCGAAATGCCGCCCCTCGCCGGTTTTACCGTGACACTTCGCGCAGTTTTTCTCGTAGACCGGGTTTGTACTCAGCGTCGCGTCCGATGGCGGAGTTTGAGCAGAGGCTGTTGTCAGTGCGAAGAATAAAGAACACGCGGCAAGCCGGTAGGTTTTCAATTTGAGTCTCCTAGAGATGAGAAGAGAATATCTCAAAATCGCTAAAGGGCTTCGGATGTACAGTTCACTTTTTAGATGCTCAGGCCGCGCCTCTTTCGTCACTGCGCATGGGGGAAATTCATCCGTCCATGCAGTCTCGGACTCGCTCAAGCAGCAGCTCGCGCTCGCGTGCGTTGCGGGTCAGGGACGCCGCGCGCTCGAACTCTGCTCGCGCCTCGTCGAAGCGGTTCAGCTTTTTGAGGAGATCGCCACGGACGCTCGGCAAGAGGTGGTAGTTCTCAAGTGAGCGCTCAGTAGTCAGCGCATCAACGAGCTCAAGACCGGCCTCCGGACCAAAGGCCATTGCGACCGCGACCGCACGATTCAACTCTACGACTGGAGACGGCGTGATTTCGCCGAGTGCCCCGTACAGGCCGACGATGCGAGGCCAGTCTGTTTCTTCCGCGGTGCGGGCTCGCGCATGACAGGCTGCAATCTCAGCCTGCAATACGTATGGACCGGGCGCGGTGCCTACTTTCTCGGCATGTTCCAGCGCGGTAAGACCTCGACGGATGAGGAGCTGGTCCCAATGTGCGCGGTTTTGATCAAACAGCAGGATTGGCTCTCCCGACGGTCGGGTGCGCGCCCGGGAACGCGACGCCTGAATTTCCATGAGCGCGACCAGGCCGTGAACCTCAGGCTCGCGTGGTGAGAGGCCAGCCAGGATGCGTCCGAGCCGCAGCGCATCCTCGCAGAGCGCCGGCCGCATCCAGTCGTCACCGGCGGTCGCCGAGTAGCCTTCGTTAAAGATGAGGTAGATGACTCCGAGGACTGACGACATCCGTGCTGCCAGTTCGTTACCGCGAGGAACTTCAAAGGGCACGCGCTTTTCCGCGAGAGCGCGTTTTGCACGAACGATGCGCTGGGCGATGGTCGGCTCCGGAACAAGGAAAGCTCGCGCAATTTCGTCGGTCGTCAATCCTCCGAGCAAGCGAAGTGTGAGAGCTACCTGAGCTTCGGTGGAGAGCACGGGATGACAGGAGATGAAGACAAGGCGCAGCAAGTCATCCCCCACATCGTCGTCGAGAGTAGAAGCCAGATCGGGCACAGCCATCTCTTTCTCAGCCAGTTCACGGCCAAGCTCCTCGTGCTTGCGGTCGAGCAGCGTATTTCGGCGGAAGTTATCAATGGCGCGATGCTTTGCTGTAGCCATCAGCCAGGCGCCCGGATTATCCGGGACGCCTGACTTCGGCCATTTTTCGAGCGCGGCTACCAGAGCATCCTGCGCAAGATCTTCGGCGAGGCCGACATCGCGCACGATCCGCATGAGGCCCGCGATGAGCCTGGGCGACTCGATTCTCCAAACTGCGTCGATTGTGCGATGCGTGTCAGTGTCAGGCACTGTCACCGATCACATCACTTTTAGTCCGTCCGCGCAAGACGGGACGCTCCGATTACGAAGCACGCTTCTGCGTAGACTGCTCCTTTGAGCGTTGAGCGAAATCCTCCGGCCCGAAGATCTGGCGAATTTCGGTCTCGCCTTCCCATCCCGGCCAGTGTTTCTTGTGAAGTTCCATGAAGTGCACCGCTGACTCGATAGCCTCTTCCTTGGACTTGAACTCTAACTCCGCGTAGCCGCCGATAACCTCCTTGGCCTCGGTGAAAGGTCCATCGATCACTTTGATTTGTCCATTGGAAAGCCGAACGCGGTTACTCTGAGCAGTAGGGGCAAGTCCACCACTGCCGTGAATGGTGCCGGCTTTGACCGCGTCTTCCGTGAGTTTTACCATGGCGTCCATAAACTCCTTGGGCGGTGGGCCTGAAGGTTCGGCATGTTTGACCATCATCATGAATCGCATCGTTTTATCTCCTTTTTATTTCGGTTGGAGCTGGACTCTTCAACAACCTTGTCGAATTTAAAATCCGGCTCTATTTGTACATCGAATGAGGAATTGCAAAATCGACATCGAACGAAACTATTTTTTCACGGCAACCTGATTGCGCACGCGTTCGTCTTTTTCTCTTAATTCGGGCGTGAACTCGGGACCGAAATCTTCCGCCTCGAATACCTGGCGAATCTCGACCTCAGACTCGCCCTCGAAGGGACACCGGCAGCGCTTAACCCACTCGATCGCCTCTTCCATCGACCTTACCTGCCACAGCCAGAAGCCCGCGATCAGTTCCTTGGTCTCGGCGAATGGCCCGTCGATCACTGTGCGCTTCGGTCCTGAAAAGCGTACGCGCTTGCCTTTCGAACTGGGCTGGAGCCCTTCGCCAGCAAGCATCACGCCCGCTTTCGCCAGTTCCTCGTTGAACTTCCCCATTTCGGCGAGAAGCTCTGTACTCGGCATTACGCCCGCCTCAGAATCTTTGTTTGCTTTGACCATCACGATACATCGCATTGTCATGTCTCCTTCTAGTATGAGATTAACCTCTACTTTAACGTCGAACGACCCGCAGTAAGATCGACAAGATGGCAAATTTCTTTGGGAGGGGCCTCGCACTCGTTGGGGGAGGGATTTCGGGACAGCACCGTTCCGGTCACGACCAGCACCACCGGCCATGACGACTCCAGCACTTGGTGAAGGAAACCCTGCAGAAACCTCTGGTGATCGGCCGCGTATGCTTGCACAAGTCGTAAGACAGCCAGGACGACCGTCGGGAAGGCCCCCGGCGCATCCCCAGGAATACCTAGGAGATGGCTCAACTGGGCTGCCGTCCGATCCAGATCCTGGTGCAAAATAAAGATCCCGATTGCGACGAGAACTGTTCCTGCGATTGATCTAGCGTATTTGAAAAATTTCCTTTGCATTGCCATAACCTCGTCTCGAGGACTACTCTTTCGCTTCTATTTACTTGTCGAACGAGGGGCGGCGAAATCGACGAGGCTTGGAATTATTTTTGAGGTTGATTAATTCCGCCTTGGTGCGCGGCTGTTCTGCCCAATGCGTTGGCTCCCGAACCCGATCCCATCGGACTTGATTTTCGATATTGCGCCAAGTCTTTATCGTGACGTAGGATGCACTTTCACTCGAGCTCATGGTTGTTTCGTGAAAGGCAACATGGAAACACGCACCTTCCGAATTCTTCTTGCCATCACCACTCTATTTTCTGTGAGCCGGTCGTGGGCTCAGGATTCCGGGAAACCAGCATATCTTAATACTGCTTTGCCCCTACAACAGCGGGCGAGTGATTTGGTCCACCGAATGACGGTGGAAGAAAAGATCACCCAGCTGGTGAACCAGGCACGCGCTATTCCACGATTAAATGTGCCGGCCTATGACTGGTGGAGCGAGGCACTGCACGGGGTTGCTACGAACGGCACGACTGAGTTTCCTGAGCCCGTTGGCCTGGCCGCAACCTTCGATACAGATGGAATCCACCGCATGGCTGAGGCTATTAGCATCGAGGGGCGCATTAAGCATGCCCAGGATGCGCGCGCGGGCCACAGCAACATTTTCGAGGGGCTGGATTTCTGGGCGCCGAACATCAACATCTTTCGAGATCCTCGTTGGGGACGTGGGCAGGAGACATACGGCGAGGATCCCTTTTTGACGGCACGCATGGGCGTCGCATTCGTCACGGGCATGCAAGGGGACGATCCGAAATACTATCGCGTAATTTCGACACCCAAGCATTACGCCGTGCACAGCGGGCCGGAGCCGACGCGCCACACTGCGGACGTTGACGTTAGCAAACATGACGAAGTGGATACGTACTTGCCTGCGTTCCGGGCGACGGTAACCGAAGCTAAAGCGGGCTCGGTGATGTGCGCCTATAACAGCATCAACGGACAACCGGCGTGCGCGAATGAATTCTTACTGCAGGACCAGCTGCGCGGGAACTGGAAATTCCAGGGTTACGTAGTGTCAGACTGCGGAGCAATCCTCAATATTTTTCAGGAGCATCACTTCACGAAGACTCAGGCAGAGGCTTCCGCGTTGGCGTTGCAGCGGGGAATGGACAATGAGTGCGTGGATTTTATCGCGAAGGTAACCGACGATCACGATTACAAACCCTATCTCGACGCCTACAAGCAAGGCTTTCTGAAGGAGCGTGAGATAGACGCCGCGCTCGTCCGGCTGTTCACGGCCCGCATGAAGTTGGGTATGTTCGATCCACCGGAGATGGTTCCGTATTCAAACATTGATGAAAAAGAGCTAGATAGTGCAGAACATCGCGCGCTCGCCCTCAAACTTTCTAATGAGTCAATGGTGCTGCTCAAGAACGATGGCACACTGCCGTTGAAAAGGAGCGGAATTCGGATCGCAGTGGTCGGACCACTCGCCGACCAGACCAAGTATTTGCTAGGCAACTATAACGGTACGCCGACGCATACCGTCTCTGTGATGGAAGGACTGCAAGCAGAATTTCCCGAAGCACAGAACACCTTTGTGCCGGGAACCCAGTTTCTGGGGAACGACGGAGATCCGGTCCCAGAATCGCTCTTGACCACCCCCGAAGGGCTGCCGGGACTCAAGGCTGACTTCGCAACTGGCGACTTGTTCGGCGCGAAACCGGCCTTGCTCGCAACCAAGCACTTGAGCGGAGTCGATTTGAAGCCCGAAGATGTCCCTCTGGAAGCTAAAGATAAATACCCGCTGATTGTTGAGTGGAATGGTTTTTTGACACCCACTGAGACTGGCGAATTCAACATTGGCGTGCGCATCGAAGGGAGCTTTGGAAAAGTTTCAGTTGACGGCAAACCAGTCGCGCAGGAATTCACTCTTGAGGCGAGGGTGCTCACGCTAAGGTTGGCCATATTCACCTCGAACAGGGAAAGAAAGTGATGCTCAAGGTTGAATACGCGCAAAGGACCTCCGGCCCCATGCGCGCGCAGTTGATCTGGTCAAAATACGATCTGGAACCCGCGCCCAACGCAGTTGCGGCTGCGAAGGACGCCGACGTTGTGGTGGCAGTCCTGGGCATCACGAGCGAACTCGAAGGCGAAGAGATGCCAGTCAGCGAGGAAGGCTTCAAAGGAGGCGACCGCACGAGCCTCGATCTCCCCAGGCCCGAAGAGAAACTGCTCGAAGCCGTGGCCGCGGCGGGCAAGCCGGTCGTGCTGGTGCTCGCTAACGGCAGTGCGCTTGCCGTGAACTGGGCGAAGGAAAACGCAAACGCCGTCCTCGACTCGTGGTATGCCGGCGAGGAGGGCGGCACCGCAGTGGCGCAAACGCTTTCGGGAAAGAACAATCCCGCCGGGCGGCTTGCGGTCACGTTCTACACCGGAGTAGATCAGTTGCCGCCATTCGAAGACTACGCAATGAAGGGCCGGACCTATCGCTACTTCGAAGGCAAGCCGCTCTACCCGTTTGGTTATGGTCTCAGCTACACGACCTTCTCGTATCGTGGGTTGACTCTTCCGAAGAACCCCGTCCATGCGGGAGAACCGGTTTCAGTAGAGGTGACGGTGACGAATACCGGGGAACGCGAGGGTGATGAAGTGTCGCAGTTGTATCTGAGTTTCCCGAAGGTTCCTGGTGCGCCGCTACGTGCTTTGCGCGGATTCAAGCGCATACATCTGAAACCGAGCGAATCGCAGAACGTGCGTTTTGAACTAAAAGAGCGCGATTTGAGCATGGTCAGTGCAACGGGCGAACCGATCATCGCAGAAGGAGAATATTCAGTGTCCATCGGCGGAGGCCAGCCGAATACCGCCGCACCGACAATCGCGGGAACATTTCAAGTGAAGGGAACCAAGACGCTGCCCGAGTAAGCGCGCCGAAGATATTGGGTGCCCCATTCTAGATTCGCATCCTTTGCGAAATTTAGAGTGAGAACGCTTAGAGCCCCGGAATACCTTTTGGGCTCTTACAAGACAATCTCAGCGGTCGCGGATTTCTTTGCGCGTACAAGTCTTTTCTCAGTGGCTCCCCACCACAACAATCATAAAACTCCCAGGCTTGGCCTTCGGACGACCTGTTGATTGTGGTGTGGACTCCTCAAATTCCGCCGTGGGTAGATAAATCTTATGCGTCTCGGGGTCAACGTCCATTGTCCTTGCACCGACTGGAGTTGTTACCGTCTGTAGGATCTCGAACTTGCCGGGAGCGGTCTCGCCAGCGACTTCGAGCTTGCCGTCACGACAGCTCGCGAAGGCTTGACTGCCGTCGAACTTCGTAGCATCCACTCCGGCGCCAATCGGCAGGTCCGCGAGCACTTTGCCATCGTCAGTGCTCATCACGATCAGCTTCTGCGGATTTCGACATCCAATAAAAAGCCGGCGGTTCTTTGTGTCGATGGACATTCCCACCGGATTGCCGCCGGGAGCGACCGGCCAGTGCGCAAGGACTTTCCGCGCCTTGATGTCGACCACTGCCACTTGGTTCTTGTCCACCAGATTGATATAGACCTTGCCTGCTCCGTCGGAAGCCAGAAACTCGGGCTTGCCCCCCAAATCAATCGGCGAGTCGATCGTGCCAGTCTTGGGATCTGCATCGGGCTTGAGCGTCATCAGAACTCCGTTGTCGCCGGAGACGACGAGCACAAGTCCGCTGGCTTTGTCGAAGATGATGCCGTCGGCATCGGGTTGTGCCGCGACCGTACCCAGCACGGTATTCGTCTTGAGATCAAAAATCACGACTGAGCCGGCTCCGTCGCTGATGAATCCTCGTCCGGCGTCGGGAACAAGAGCGACTCCGTGGTTGTGCTTCTGGCCGGGAATGTACGCGATCGTGTTCCCAGATTCGGCGTCGATCACCATCGTATGGGTGCTACGGGGAACATATAGACGGTGCGTCTTTGCATCCAGCGTGACGTAGTCCCAGCCGCCGTCGCCACCGATGTGAAATGTCTTTTCGACGGCCCAGGTTCCTTGCGCGGCGACTGATGTGCTAAACGTGAATGAGAATGATGCGACGAGAAGTGCAACAAATGCGTTCCGAAAGAACATGAGATTCTCCGATAGACGCCGAGCCAGAATATCATTAATAATCTTGCACATTATGCGAAGCGAATTGCCTCTATGTCTCCCATCGCCATGATGCTCACCACCAACCCAACCCAGCCAAATGCGCTTGACGAATCCTGGGTACGAAACAAAATCATCGGTACGTGGAAGCTCATCTCAGCGGAGGATACATTGCGCAACGGCAGCATCCGGGCAATCTACGGCCTGAAAGGGCAAGGCTTTTTGATGTATTCTGCTGACGGATTCATGTGCGCAGTGCTCATGGACCCAGATCGACCCAAATGGGCCGAGCCGCAGAAGCCTACGCGGGCGGAGAAGGCTTCCGCTTTCGATGGTTCGTATGGCTACTGCGGGCGCTACGAAATTGACGCCAAGCACAATAAGCTCGTGCACCTACCGGAGGTTTCCACCGGACCGGACTTCGTTGCTACCCGCCAAGTGAGGCCTTACCAATTCCAGGGCAACCGAATGATATTCAGCGATACCGTGGAAGGCGAATCCGACGTTGCGTCGTGGAAAATTGTGTGGGAGAAAGTGATCTAGCTGGGGCTGCCGGTCTCAGAATCCCGCCAGAGGCCGTAGTTCAAGCCAGCCGAAATCAGATGTTCGCTTACCTGAATCATTTGGACCCGATTCGTGATAGTTATGAGTAACGGAGGAGGTTCATGAATCCCATCGGAAAGAACGCAAGGAATAAGACAGCCAAGCGCACGAATGATCCAATCCGAATTGTTCCGTTGCACCTGCCCACTGAACTGTACCGGCCGTCAGCAGGCATTGCCGCACCTCCGGCTGCACAACTCACCTATCGCGGTGGCCCGCTGCTGGAATCAGTAAAGGTGTTCACTATTTTCTGGGGACAGGCTTGGCAGACAAATCCGAACTCCAGTCTGGCTAACCAGATCAATCAGTTTTTTGGATTCGTGGTGAGCAGCGGGCTGGTAGACCAACTTGCGGAATACAGCGTGCCAGGCCAAACCATTGGGCATGGATCGCTGATCGGAACCGTGACGATCGTCAATCCCGCCCTTTCTAGCTCGGTCACCGATGCGATGATTCAAACGACGCTGCAACAGGAGATCGATAGCAACTCCTCCGTGCCGAAGCCCGACGCCAACACCCTGTATTTCATTTACCTTCCGCCAGGAACTGCAGTCGTGCAGGGCGGATCTAAATCATGTCAGTCGTTTTGCGGCTATCACGACACTTTCGGCAGCGGCATTTACTATGCCGTGATGCCATATCCAAATTGCGCGGGATGCCTCGGCAGTTTGGCCACTCTGGACGCTTTGACCTCCACCAGTTCGCATGAGTTCTGCGAAGCGATCACCGATCCGGTACCGGGTCAGGGATGGTACGACGATACGAATGGCGAAATCGGCGACATTTGCGCTTGGCAGGCCAAAAAACTTGGGAACTACACGGTGCAGCTCGAGTGGTCGAACAAGGATGCGAACTGCAAGTGAATTAAAAGAAGGTTAAAATCGACTTGAGAGTTCGGTTGATTCTGTGCGCCTTTGAGGGCGGGTTAACGATTCGTTGAGGGACTTAGACAGATGCTTCTTTCTGGCATTTTTCCGCCAATCACGACTCCTTATTATCCCGATGGAAAGGTGTATTTCAAGAAGCTTGAACATAACGTGGAGCGATATTCCAAAACTCCCGTGGCAGGAATCGTCGTCCTCGGATCAACCGGCGAAGCCGTCATGCTTTCGGATCAGGAGAGAAGGGATGTTCTTAAAACCGCACGGGAGGCAGTGGCGCCGAACAAAGTCCTAATCGCTGGGACCGGTTCCGAATCCGCCATAGAAACGTTACACCTCACCGACTACGCTGCAGAACTTGGTTATGATATTGCTCTAGTCCGCACGCCGCATTACTACAAAAAGCAAATGTTGCCTGCGAACATGCTGGCGTTTTATCGGACAGTCGCAGATCGGTCTTCATTGCCAGTCATGCTTTACAGCGTTCCGGTGCTGACTGGATACGATTTGCCAGCCGAAATTGTTATCGAACTTGCGGATCACCCGAACATCATAGGGATCAAAGAATCCGGCGGCGACGTTGAGAAAATAGGGCGGATCGCTCACGCTACAGGTCACGTCAAGCGTAGTGCAACAGTCACTATGACATTCGATTCCGTGACGCCGCGCATGGTAAAAGCCGCGAGGGAAGATGCGGAAGAGAAGTTGTCGGGGAACGGGGGCAAGGAACTGGTTTCAATCTCGGCAGCCGGGGGACCGTCCTCATCGGCGGTTGCGGTCGTCGAAGGACTGAAGACCCGTCAGAAAGAAGTGGGATTCCAAATTCTGTCCGGCGCCGCAAATCAGTTACATCCTTCCTTAAAGGCAGGAGCCGCGGGTGCGATCCTCGCATTCGCCGTCGCCGCGCCCACTGCGTGCTACGAGGTTTATACGGCCTGGAAAGAGGGCGATCACGAGCTGGCGAGACTTAAGCAAGAGCGCATCGCCAAGGCTGCCGACCGCGTCGCGTCGCAGATGGGTATTGCAGCGCTGAAATATGCCATGGACTTGAATGGATATTTCGGAGGTTCGTCGCGTCTGCCGTTGCTTCCATTGACTGCAGCTGAGAAATCAGAAGTCGAGCGGCTAATGGCCGATATTCGCAATTAGTTTGCTCTCTGCTTGTACTTCGTCCTCCGAGAAGGCATAAAATTGAAGTGAAATTGAATTACGCGCAAGGAGCGTTCATGGCGACAACAATGCAGCCGGCAACAGCCGATAGCACCAAACAGCTGATCAACTACCGCACCGACACTGGCGTTGCGGTGATCGAGATGGCTGATCCTCCGGCCAACACATATACCTACGAAATGAATCGACAGCTGGACGAGGCCATTCTTAAGGCCCGCATGGATAATGACGTCTACGTGATCGTACTGACCGGCTCGGGAGACAAGTTTTTCTCCGCTGGGGCGAATATCAAGATGCTGTCGAGTGTCGACCCAACTTTCAAATATTATTTCTGCCTTCATGCCAACGAAACTCTGCTGCGTTTGGAACACACGCCGAAGCTGGTTATCGCCGCGCTGAACGGACACTGCGTTGGTGGAGGGCTCGAAATTGCAATGGCCGCCGACCTGCGAATCGCGCGGAAAGATGCCGGAAAAATTGGCCTGCCAGAAGTAAATCTCGGAGTGCTTCCCGGCACAGGTGGCACTCAGCGGTTGTCGCGCCTGGTGGGGAAGAGTAAGGCCATTGAACTGATGGTCACCGGAAATACATTTTCCTTCGAAGAGGCTCTCGAGTTCGGAATCATTAACGACATCTACGAGCGCGAAGGATTCATGGAAAGCGTCATGGAATACGCTCATCAATTCTGCCCACCAAACAAGGCCGCGAAGGCCGTGGGACGCATCAAACGCGCTGTCCAAACCGGCTGGGAGATTCCGATGGAATCGGCGTTGGCAGTTGAACGCGAAAACCAGCAAATACTGTTCCAGAGCGACGACGCAAAGGAAGGGCTGGCAGCATACGTGGAGAAGCGTCCAGCAGAGTTTAAAGGGAAATGAAGGCGTTCATAACAGGCTGCTGTTTGTCCTCGGCTTGGCGACCAACCTCTATTCGCAGTATTCGCCTTCCGGGAAGTTCTGGATTCCGGCTAATCTGCACTGGCAGCGCATTCCAGGAGCCCCGAAGGACGTTCAGACGAGAATTGCCCAGGCCACTGTGCTTTACTTTAGGAATGACGGAAAATTTGTGCGCGACGACTGTTGGCTGATCAAACAAGGTGACTCAATCACGGTCGACAATGGCGACCCCCACGACGAGTATGTCGGTCAAACTGCGCCGATTTTGGATGGGATGCACCTTAGATATCGCTTGGTCCGACGAACCGTTGAAAGAAGCGGGGAGACTCTGCCCGGTAATACGATTTCGGAAGACGCATCAACACTTGCTGTCTCAGGTCTAAGTATCGGCAAGCGCTTTTTTCGTCCTGGCCAGCTTACCAACGCTAGCCAGTATGAGGCCACGTACGAAGCTCTCTTAACAGAGAATTTCTGAACCTATGGTGTGCTAGATCTATGCCAGGAAAAGTACCCAAGATCGGAACCTTCAGCGATTGGATCGGCCTCTTCGACGACTGGCGCAAAGACATCGGCGTCAATCGCGACGAGATTGCAGACTTTAAATTCGACACTCTTTACGGAGCCATCGAGACCAACGAGATTCAATTCGGCGCATTCAAAGGCCGCAATAAGTGGGAGAACCTGCGGCAAGTGCCCACCCAGCAGATGCGCGATGCTTTGATCAACCTGATCGTCTACCAGGGCGACACCGAATTCGCCAGTGTCGAGCAGCAGCGGAATTTATTTGAGAGCGCACCGACCGATTGGGATCGCCGTGCGATCACACGCGTAATGATCGAAGAAATGCGCCATGGATGGCAGATGTGCGCGCTACTGGTCGATAACTTCGGTCATTCCGGAAAAGTTGAAGCACAAAAAATGCTGGAGCGCCGCGCATTCGATAACAAGCGCCTGCTCGGTGCTTTTAATGTCGATGTCGATAACTGGATGGACTTTTTCACCTATACGGATTTCGTAGACCGCGACGGAAAGTTCCAGTTGCAGATGTTGAAGTATTCCGCGTTCGCCCCGCTCGGACGATCGATGTCGTACATGCTCCGTGAAGAGGCTTTCCACATGGGCACTGGCAACGACGGCTTGCGGCGCATCGTCCAGGCGGGCGTAATTCCAGCTTGGCTAATCCAGAAATATTTGAACAAGTGGATTTCGAGTTCCTACGATTTGTTTGGAACGGACAATTCGTCCTCAGCGCATTGGGCCTATGTATGGGGCATTAAGGGCCGTTACGATGAGCCGAAGAATGATCAGGCAGCGAAGCTCGATGAACTCAATGACTACAACCGTCATCTGTATCGTGACGAAGTCGCGGGACTGATCGATCGCCTGAACAGTGTTCTAGCAGCCGGGGAGGCAAGACTCCACGCGCCCGATTTAAAGTTCAACCGGAACATTGGACGATGGGCGGGCCATAAGTTTCACGCGCGTACGGGCGAGGCGCTTAGCGATGAGTCTTACGATGAGCACGTAAAAGAGTACATGCCAAGCCCAGAAGACAAGACGCTGTTACTCGACATCATCCACAACGAGAAGAAATGGATTGCGGAAAAAGAAGGCGCGCGGGATCCTCTGGCATCGATCGGCGAAGTGCGGAAGTCAGCGATTAACTTATAGGTTGGGGTATGTGGCGCGGGCGCCCTCGCCCGCGAAATCTGGAAAAGCGAGTCACAATCTGGAATTCGAAATCTCACCTGAAGAAGTAAAGGCTCTCCAGGACCAGCGCGGTCAGTTTACTTTGCTCGACGTCCGCGAGCCCTGGGAGTTCGAGCTCTCCAATATCGCCAACTCGAAGCTGATTCCCATGGGAGATATTCCCAGCCGCGCACACCAAGAGCTGGACCCTGAGGACCACATCGTCGTCGTGTGCCATCACGGCGTGCGTTCGATGAGCGTCACGAATTGCTTGCGGCAACAGGGATTCGAGAACGCGCAATCGCTGCGTGGAGGGATCGACGCCTGGTCGAGACAGGTGGACCCGAAAGTGCCGACGTACTGAATGGTAGCTGGTCAAGAAAAGCAGATTCCTCGACGCGCTCTCGCCGCGCGAGCGCGGCTCCGAACGGCTCGGAATGACAAAGGGGGGAAGATGGGGCGGAACAATCCAGTGTTCCTATCGCGACGTAAACAAATGTCCCATCTTGTCTTTTTTCGTCTTCAGATAGTCTTCGGCGTGGATGTTTGACGCTGCCTCGCAGGGGACACGCTCCACAACTTTGATCCCTGCGCGTTCGAGAGCCGTGACTTTGTCGGGATTATTTGATAGGAGTCGCACCTCCGAAACGCCAAGAGATTTCAAGATTTCACCGGGTAAGGCAAATTCTCGATGGTCCGCCTTGAATCCCAATTTCTGATTGGCCTCGACCGTATCCAGTCCGCTGTCCTGTAATTCGTAGGCTTGCAACTTGGCCATTAAGCCGATGCCGCGTCCCTCTTGCTGCTCGTAAATTAAGATGCCCGAGCCTTCATCGGCAATCATCGCAAGAGCCATTTCAAGCTGTTGACGGCAATCACAGCGAAGGGATCCGAACACGTCTCCAGTAAGGCATTGGGAATGGATCCGCACCAACGGGGCCGAAGAATGCACATCGCCCATGACCAGAGCCACAGCTTCTTCGGTGCGCGGAGGATCGTCAGGGCCGAATTCCCCCTGAAATCCGTAAATACGAAACTTAGCCCAACGTGTAGGAAAGTCAGCTGACGCTCTTTGGCGAACGGAAAAAGAACTCACTTCAACATTATAGCCGTGAGAAGAACATCGTTTGCGGGGCTCGGCCAGTTTACCGCATCATCTGGAATTCGATTTCCCGTTCAATTTCCGAGATGGCGATGGGAGCAAACTTTCCCGCACTCAGTTGCTGGTTGAGATGGGCGAGCTTGGTTTGTTTGTATACAGTCCATTCGGCGACGCGTGCTTTTACTTGCGGACTTGAGTCATGGTAGACGGCAAGAGCTTGGGCGGGCACCGTGCGGTCCCCGCCTTCGACGGCTCGCAGAGCTGAAGCCAGCTCCTTGTAGGCATCTTCGAGCCCCGGCGCTTGGCCCGGTTTGTCTTTCCGAGTTAAGATCTTGCCAATTTCAACATCAGCTTCCGCGAGCGCCGACTTTAGCTGACCGTTTTGTGTTCCAAGTTTTTCCTGACGGTCTGCAATTTGCTTCTGGACGGAAGCGATCTCAGCCAGCGCACGGCGTGGCTCCAGAGTTTCATCGAATAGCTGCAGGCCAAGTTCCAGCTGCTGCTTTAATACCTCGGGGGCAGCTGGCGATCGCGGGTCCATGACGATTGTCAGAGACTGGTCCTGCGTTTGCCCCTCAACGGTAAGCCGAACACGATACGCGCCGGGCACAACCTTCGGACCTGAAGGATTATTGAACTGGGCATCCTCATCCGCGAGTGGGCCGCCTGAACTGCGCCAGATCAGATCCCAGACGAAGCGATGAGCTCCGGCACCGGTCGGAAGTGCTTGAGGAATAGGAAACCAACGCTCCGCGACAGGCAACGCAGCCGAGGCAATGCTGAGCTGATCATTCTTTTGAATTTCGACTTGACCTTGCGAAGAGAACTTCCGCACAAGCTTCTGTTGTGCATCGAAGATTTCCATTCGAATGTCCTTGGCCGGCGACTTCAGGAAGTAATCAATCATGGCGCCATTCGGAGGATTCTCAGCGGCAGGTTCGTCGGGCGGCAGCGGCGTTCCGGGAAAAGAGTCGTTGTCGATGCGGATTGCGGTCGCAGGCCGATAAAGCCACGCTGCGGCCGCTTTTGTCGCCTCCGATGCCTGCCGAATGGAAGTGATGTTGTCGAGAATCCAGAACGCCCTTCCATGGGTGGCCACTATCAGGTCGTCCCCGTGAATCGCGAGATCACGAATTGAACTGACTGGCAGATTCAATTGAAGAGACTGCCAGTGATTCCCGTCGTCGAAAGATACGAATACGCCGAACTCCGTGCCCGCGAAGAGCAAACCCTTGATCTGACGATCTTCGCGAACCGCGCGCAAGGAATAAGGAGCAACGATGCCGTCCGTGATCAGTTGCCACGTTGCGCCGTAGTCGCGCGTCCGGTAGATGTACGGTTTCTGGTCGTCCAGACGGCTGCGATCGACGGCGGCATAGGCGACGGCCGGATCGAAATGTGATGGTTCAATCAGCGAGATCTCGCTCCAATCGGTCAGTCCTTGCGGGGTAACATCTTTCCAAGTCTTTCCACCATCGCGAGTGAGGTGAAGCAATCCGGTGTCGCTCCCTGCCCAAATGACGTTGCCGTTCAATGACGACGGCGCGATCGTGGAGATCACTCCATAGCCCGCTCGCTTCGCAAGCTCCAGGGAAGGTGTTATTTGCGCAATTTGATCTTCCTTGTCTTTACGCGCACCTGTGAGGTCTGGGCTGATGGTCTCCCAATGCAGGCCACCGTCGGTTGTCTTCATCACGAACTGCGTTCCGAGGTAGAGAGCTTTTGGATCTGCGGGAGAAAAGATGAGCACCGGACTCCAGGGAGCACGGTATTTTCGCAGATTTACGTCGTCGGGAATCGGAGCCGGCCACGGGCTGATGTCCTGGCTAAGACTGATCCGGCGATTGAAACGGGTGACCGTGCCGTAAGGTTCGCTTTGATAAATAATATTCGGGTCGTCAGGATCAAGCGTCATATATCCGCTCTCTGTTGGGCCTGCTGGAAACCAATCTCGCGCGGTAATCTGACCATGGTCGGTGCGGCTTGGGACGGCCGCGCTGCCCGTGTCCTGCTGTGCACCGTAGACGACGTAGGGAAACTGGTTGTCGGTAATTACGTGATAGAACTGTGCGGTGGGCTGGTTGTACCAACTACTCCAAGTCTCGCCGTGGTTGAGGGTGATCGTCGCTCCTTGGTCTGTTCCCAGGATCATGCTGGAAGAATTTGTAGGGTCGATCCAAATCTGATGGTAGTCGTCTCCACCGGGCGCGCCGCGCACCACGGATATTGTCTTGCCGCCATCTTCCGAACCGTACAGAGCCACATTAGGGACGTAAAACACGTCGCGGTTATGTGGATCAACGGTGATGCTATTGAAATACCAGTGGCGGCTGGTGAGCCTCGCGTCAGCGTTCTCGAGAACCCATGAGTTCCCTCCGTCGTCCGAGCGGTAGAGGCCCGATTTCTTATCAGCTTGAATGAGAGCATAGGCGCGCTGGCCATCTGCCGCCACGGCAACACCGACTCGTCCCCAATCGCCCTCGGGAAGTCCGTTTGCGTTCAGGCGAGTCCAGGTCTTGCCCGAGTCTGTCGATCGGAAAAGACCGCCGCCCGGGCCATCGATCGGAGCATAGACGCTCCACAGAGGGCGCCGCGTATGCCAAGTGCCGGCAAATAAAATCTGAGGATTAGACGAGCAGATCGCAAGGTCGGAAACCCCAATCTCTGGTCCTTGATCGAGAACCCTGATCCAATTTTTTCCTCCATCGATCGACTTGAACACGCCACGTTCGTTGTTGGGACCGTAGGCGTGTCCTAAAGCTCCTACGTAAACAATTTGCGGGTTACGGGGATCGACCACGATACGGCTGATCTGCCGAGTATCCTCCAGACCCACGCGAGTCCAAGTCGAGCCCGCATCGACAGATTTATAGACGCCATTGCCTGAAGCGAGGTCAGAACGAATGTCCGATTCTCCCGTCCCCGCATAGATGATTTTCGGATCAGAGGGTGCGACTGCAATCGCTCCGATTGAAGCAACGGTCTGGTTATCAAAGATGGGCGACCACACTGCTCCCGCACTGGTTGTTTTCCAAATGCCGCCATCGACTGCACCAAAATAAAATGTAGTAGGATCGCCCGGAACGCCCGTCACGGCAACAACCCGTCCGCCGCGGAATGGCCCGATCAATCGCCATTTGAGGCCGTTCAATTGATCTGGCGGAACTTGGGCGGCAAGTGAAGAAATCAACAGAAGACAAAGCGAAAAAGATACGAAATGGCGCAAAGTTGACTTCAGCGAATGCAAAGTCTTCGATCCTTAGTGGGGTTACTCGATGTAGCGTTCGATCTAGCCAAGGCCGCTTGTTGGCCAGTTGCTAATCAGATTTAGCTCCGCGAATCTTTCGAAACAGCATCGTCAGAGGATCATAAAACTCGTCGACCACGCGCTCTTTAAGAGGAATGATGGCGTTGTCGGTGATGTGAATGTCCTCCGGGCAGACTTCCGTGCAGCACTTTGTAATGTTACACAGGCCAATGCCGAGTTCCTCTTTGAGCAGGCGAGTGCGAGACTTCGAATCGAGGGGATGCATTTCAAGTCCCGCAACCCGCACGAAAAAGCGTGGACCACCGAACTGTTCCATTTCATCATGTTCGCGCAGAACGTGGCAGACGTTCTGGCACAAGAAACATTCAATACACTTCCGAAACTCCTGCACTCGATCGACATCCGGCTGATACATCTTCCAATCGGTTCCCGGCTTTGGCGTGAACGCTGGAATCTTCTTGTTCACGCGGTAATTCCACGAAACATCAGTGACCAGATCCTTGATCACCGGAAACGATTTCATGGGCTGGACCGTGATGGGCTTATCCAGGGGAAGGGAATCCATGCGGGTTTTGCAAGTGAGACGGGGCCGTCCGTTCACTTCCGCCGAACAGGAGCCGCACTTGCCCGCCTTACAATTCCAGCGCACCGCCAAGTCCGGAGCCTGATGAGCCTGAATGTGGTGAAGCGCGTCCAGCACCACCATCCCGGGCGCGATCGGGACGCGGTACGTGGCGGTCTGTCCACTTTCGCGGTCTCCTCGGAACACCTCAAATACTGCTTCCGCCATCTGGCGATCCTCCGGTATCTACTTTTCTTCCGCGACCAATTGCTTCAAATCGCCCGGCATTTGGGAAACTGGAGATTGCCGAAGCTTCATGGTATCTCCCTCGCGAGCAATCACATTGTTCTTCGTTCCCCAAGCTGCATCGAAATTTGGATAATCAATCCGGCTATGTGCTCCCCGGCTCTCCTCGCGCGCCAGTGCGCTGCGGGTTACGGCTTCGGAGACAATAAGCATCGAGTTAAGGTCTTGAGCAAGGTGCCAGCCGGGATTAAACAATCGCGAACCCTCGACACTCATGTGTGCGGCACGCTCTTTCAACTTCTCCAGTTCCCCTAGCGCGCGAATCAGATCCTCCTTAGTGCGGAAAATCCCGACGAGACTCTGCATGGTGTCCTGCAAATCTCGATGGATCGTATACGGATTCTCTCCGCTCTTACGCTCGAAAGGGCTCAACATGTCGCGTGCCGCGTCTTGAACCTGTCCGGAGTCAATTGGTTTACTCTGTCCAGTTTTTGCGTGTTCAGCAGCCGCCTGCCCTGCCCGCCGTCCGAAGACGAGCAAGTCGGAGAGGGAATTGCCGCCGAGTCGATTTGCACCGTGAAGGCCAGCAGCAGCTTCTCCCGCGGCAAAGAGTCCGGGTATAGACGCTTGGGCAGTCTCCGCCTCGACTCGAATTCCTCCCATCACGTAGTGGCACGTTGGCCCGACTTCCATCGGACCCGCGGTGATGTCCACGTCCGCGAGTTCTTTGAATTGGTGATACATGCTGGGCAATTTTTTCTTCACATACTCGGCCGGTTTGTGGGAGATGTCGAGATAAGCGCCGCCGTGCTCGGTGCCGCGGCCTTCGCGAACTTCGGTATAAATGGACCGAGCCACAACGTCGCGAGTCGATAGCTCCATCCGCTTTGGATCGTACTTTTCCATGAAACGTTCGCCGAGTTTGTTGCGCAGAATGCCGCCCTCGCCGCGAACGGCTTCAGTGACAAGAAGCCCCTGCACTCCAGGCGGCCATACCATTCCGGTGGGATGAAATTGCACGAATTCCATATCCATCAGATCGGCGCCAGCGTTGTAAGCGAGGGCCATCCCGTCGCCGGTGTACTCCCACGAATTGGAAGTAATTTTGTATGCTTTGCCGATGCCGCCCGTCGCCATAACAACTGACTTGGCGCGGAACACCACGAATCGTCCTTGCTCACGCCAATAGCCGAATGCACCGGCGATGCGATCGCCATCTTTGAGCAAGCGGCTGATGGTGCACTCCATGAAAACGTCGATCCCCAACTGCACGCCGCGATCCTGCAGTGTACGGATCATTTCCAGGCCCGTGCGATCGCCCACATGGCAAAGACGTTTGAAGGTATGACCGCCAAAGGCTCGTTGTAGGATGTTGCCGTCCTCTGTGCGATCGAAAAGAGCGCCCCACTGTTCGAGCTCGCGTACGCGGTCAGGAGCTTCCTGGGCGTGAAGTTGCGCCATGCGCCAGTTGTTGAGAAATTTTCCGCCACGCATTGTGTCACGAAAGTGAGTGCGCCAGTCGTCGGCGTGATCCACATTGGCCATTGCCGCGGCGATTCCGCCTTCCGCCATCACGGTGTGAGCTTTTCCGAGGAGCGATTTGCAAACCACTCCTACTGTTGCGCCTTGGGCCAGCGCTTCGAGAGCAGCCCGCAGGCCTGCGCCACCGGCGCCGATGATTAATACATCGTGGTCGTGAGTTTCGAATTCTGTTGTCACAAGATTCTCGGGTCGGTGATTGCGCCGCTGGCAACCATCCTTATATAGAGGTCGGTAAGTCCGACTACTATCAGGCTTATCCAGGCATAAAGCATGTGGCGCTCATTCAGAACGGTCAGCCATTGCCATGCTGCATGACGCGGGCCCCCAAAATTGGAGCAGGAAAAACACTTGAGTTTGCCTCCGACAAGATGGCGGAGCGAATGACAGGACAGCGCGTAAGTGGTCAGTAATACTACGTTAAGCAGCATGATCAGGGTCCCGAGGCCAATTCCAAAGTGGCCGTCAAAAAAGAATGCGCGGACTGCGTCCTTCCAAAGAAAGACTAGGAAGATGATGCCGGCGTACAGAAAGTAACGATGCAGATTCTGAAGGATAAATGGGAATTTAGTCTCTCCCCGATACTTGCGCTTTCCTGGCTCGCCAACGGCGCAGGCCGGCGGATCCAGAAAAAATGCCCGGTAATAAGCCTTTCGATAGTAGTAGCAAGTAACCCGGAATCCCAAAGGGAAGGCCAGAATCAATAGCGCCGGCGACAAGGGCCACCAGCTATGATGAGGGTCGATAAGCGGTGAATAGAATGGCGAAAGGTATGGGCCCCACTCGTAAAATTTTCCTTCAAAAGCCCGCAAAGTCGCATAAATGCCGAATGCACCGAGCAATGCAATCACCGGCAACAACTCCAGCCACCACGCATCTCGCCGCATCGTGGCGCCGAGATGATGCTCTCCGCTCGTGGTTACGCCGCCTGACATAGGATCACCTCCTTATGGTTCATAGAGTAAACAGAAAAATTGTCTTTAAGTCAAAACGGCTCTCTCCTAAGTATCGCATTCTTCAGCGGAACTTGGTTTCTCTGGAATTATTCGGATACCCGGCCCCACAGTGTCGTCATTCTCCGCGCTGTCACAAATGACAGTTGCGAGCACGGCTGGAACAGATTAGTTGGTACGGAGACGATCAAACCGCAAAGGGCGAGAACCAGGAAAACGGCTACCGGGTTCAGGCGAAGTACGCTCGCGTGTTCGGCCGCCCTTCAATTGCCAAGTCTGTTCGAGGAGGAGCTTTATGACCACATTGGAAGCTGGATTGAAACGAGCGACTGGAGCATCGCTCGTGTTGTCCATCCTGTTAATCATTTTCGGAGTCTTCGCGATCGCGGTCCCCATACTTTCATCAATCGGAGTGGCCATCGTAATCGGGTGGCTGGTGATACTCGCTGGGATTACCCAACTCATTCACGCATTTCGGTCTGAGGGCGTCGGGCACATTGTTTGGAAGCTCATCGTTGCAGCGTTTTACCTGGTAGCCGGAGCTTACTTGCTTGCTCATCCTGCTTTAGGAGCTGCCGGTTTAGCTCTCGTGCTGGGCGTATTCCTGTTCGCCGAAGGTATAGCCGACGTGTTCGCCTATTTTTCCATACCAAAGCATGTCCGCTCGCCCTGGATGCTGGTGGATGGAGCCGTGACCCTGGTTCTTGGATTTCTGATTTGGAATCAGTGGCCGTCCAATTCGTTATGGGTGATCGGGACGCTGGTGGGAATCAGCATGTTGATGACGGGCATGGCCCGGCTCATGATGACTCTGGCGGTTCGTAGACTCGTCAGGCATCCGGATCTAGCTTCGTCGGAGCCACGGGCGGCATAACCGTTGATCGCGATGTGTCGAAGGGAACCGGCTCCTTTCGCCCCAAAACCTTCCGCGTTGTTTTCTTGGACCGCGGCATATTGAGCGAAAGCATTCGACGAAATTGAAGTCATGTCGACCGACGAGCGATTGTTGGCCGAACGCCTCCGCCATGGGGAAAACGATGATTTCAGGGAGAACGTATGTCACGTTCCTTAATTGCGCTGCCTGACGATTCCGCGAAGCCCATTCTCGATGCCATAAATAGCGCCACCAAGTCGCTGCGCGTCAAGATGTTCCTTTTCTCAGATCCTTCACTCTTGAAGGCGGTCATCGCCGCCAGACAGCGCGGCTTGAAAGTACGAGTCATGCTGAATCCCGCCCGCCGCGATGGCGAATCGGAGAACAAGGACTCCCGTAAGAAGCTTGAGGCCGGTGATGTCGAGGTCATGGATAGCAGTCCCGACTACAACGTCACACATGAGAAGTCGATGGTGGTGGACGATAGGACGGCATTCGTAAAATCCCTGAACTGGGAAACGAAAAATCTGACCGTGACACGCGATTATGCAATTGTTACTTCACACGCACACGAAGTGGCTGAAATCATCGAATGCTTTGAGGCGGATTGGAACAGAAAGCCCTTCAAGGGGGATGAACATTCACATCTGATCTGGTGTTCCGGCAACGGCCGAGAGCGCATCGCGCAATTTATTGACGAAGCGAAGGTTTCTATCTTTCTTCAGAATGAGCGTTACCAGGATGCCGTCATCATCGAGCGGCTCGTCCGGGCGGCGCTCCGCGGAGTGAAGGTCCACGTAATGGCCTGCCCGCCTCACAAGCTCAAGAAGCAAAAGCTCGTGGAGTCGGTTGGAGGGATGCGCATGATGGAAGACGTCGGCATCAAGATTCACAAGTTAAAACATCTCAAGCTTCACGCCAAGATGCTGATCAGTGACGACGCTCGCGCAATCGTGGGATCCATCAATCTGGCACCGGGTAGCTTCGATACGCGCAGAGAGTTGGCCATTGAGGTGCGTGACGATGATGTGATCGAACGCATGATGAAAATTGCTCACCACGACTGGAAACACTCGCACCCTCTGGATTTGACGGACGACGGATTGCTGGCCGAGTTCAAGAAGCACAAGATGGACGAGACCGAAGAATTGGCGCTTCACTACGATCACGACCAGGACGAGGTGGCATAGATGTCGAAATCGAAAGCCAGAGCGACCATTGGACTCGACGGGCGACCGCTCCCAATCCTGCCGCCGGAACGCGACGAGCGGGTATGGGCGAGACTTGTGCGGGTTATGTTTTACACTCCCGGCTTCCTTGCCATGCTCCTGCTGAAGGCTGGCGAGCCGGAGGCCTTTGGCATCACGGTGGAGCTGTTGATGCTGTCGAGTGCGGCGGCCATCGTCGGCGGACTATTTGTTGGTTCGCAATCATCAAGTGGAGGTGCCGATCATTCGTCTCAGGTCGGCACGTGGAGCGGATCGCTGGTGATGGAATTGCTCGCCGTCGTACCTCTAATGTGTGCGATTCCGTCGTTGTTCCATCAACTGGCGCACAGCAAGCTATTGCACGCGGTCGCCCCAGGTTCCGTTGACATCGCGCTCGGCGCATCCGAACTCTTGCCGATGGTAGCGATCCTTCCATTCATGATTTACCAGCTTGCCGGCTTCGGCACCCTCGAGTACATCGTATCCAAGCCGGTTAACTGGGTAATCAATCTTGGCATTTTCTGCTTGATCGTCGCCAGCTACGTCGCCAACCGCGAAGAGGCATACAACTTGGAAAAGATGTTCGGATCGATTTTGGTTGGTGCCATGGCCCTTACCGTGTTCTACGGCATACTCAAACTAAAGCAGATGCAGACTATCTACGACGAGCAGTGCCCGCCAAAGCCTCCCAAGTAGCCGTGAGGAAATCGCCGGCGAGGGCCGAGAGGGTAATTCGGTAGTACCCCCGCTGACGGGTTTAAAGTGAAGTCGCTGCTTGAACGTCACACCGTGAAATGGTTAAGTCGTCGAGCGCTTGATGAAGACAGATCCGTACGAGTGGGAGCAGTCCGACTCGATCGATCTGACAGATGAAGGGGTACTTGCTGAGTTCGACAACTACAAAATGATGGGAACGGAAGAATTGGCGCTCGCAAAGCAAAGGGGAATAGCCATTCGTACGGCAATCTTATAGCAGGGTAGAGGGTCTTGATGAGAACTATCGTTGGTGCTCTCAGCTTGCAGGTTACGGTCCCGAGTTGGTGGCAGGCGGACTGGGCATGGGGGTTACCCCTGATCGTACTAACCTTACTCATCCACGCGTTAGGCCTCGGGCTGATAAATCAGAAGGCAGCCCGGATATTTACTCGTATCGCCGAGCGACGCCATGCAACAGGTACGTTTGCGCTTGTCATGGGCGCCACGACCGTGCTGGCCACTAGCCTGCACGCACTAGAAGCGGGCATATGGGCTCTCTCTTACTGGCTTCTCGGGGCTTTACCTGACTACAAGGGTGCCATGCTCTATTCGCTGAATGCCATAACAAGTTACGGGCACGAGAGTTTAATGCTCGAACCGCGTTGGCAGCTCATGGGAGCGATAGAGGCGCTGAACGGATGCCTGCTGTTCGGCCTCAGCACCGCTTTCCTGTTCGGCATCATTCAGAAAGTCTGGTCGTTGGCGGACGCGTCGAAGCCTTGATTTGTCACTCTCGCCGCCCCTGTTAGATGTGACAGTTGTGAGCTCAGGCCTGTGCTGCCACCCTGCCTGGTAAGGATGAATCCACGCGCGAATGGGCGGGAATTGTCGGCGGGAGAATACAAGCGCACGCGTGGCATTGCGGTGATCAATTGGCCTGCGCTGCTTTGAGTGCGGCGGACCGCTCCGAGGAGAACCCAAAATGGATATGCCAAGCTTTCCACACGTCGATATGTTTTCCGCCGGCATCAACGCTCTTTACGGGATTCTCGTCGCACGGCAACCGTCGCACAATCGCGGATATACCGCTGCGGGCCTTTTGATTATGGCGTTCTTCGGCGGTATTGGCGGCGGCGTGACGCGCGACATATTACTCAACGACATCCCCTCGCCTCTCAGGGACCCGAACTATCTTCTCGTTTGTCTTCTGATGGGGTTGCTGGGACTGGCTATTTATCGCTGGGCTGACTCGAAGGAGGAGCGGTTCCGCACGAGGACGCTCGCCTACTTCAAATCTTTCACGCTTCCGTGGTTTGCGATCCTCGGCGCGCATAAGGCGCTGGACCACAACCTTGGGATCTGGACTGCAATCTTTGTAGGCCTGATCTCCACCACCGCAGGCGGAGTGTTAATCGACATCTTCTCCGGCGTGACACCGGAGGTCGTGCGGCCGTCGCAGCAGCTCGTCGCCACAGCCATACTGGCGAGTACGGTCTATACCCTGCTCGCGGTGTGGGAGAAGGGACGCCTCTCCTTCTTTCCTGTCACTCTGATCGCTGTGCTGGTTGCGTTTGTCTTTCGAGTAATGGCTGTCCGGGACCACTGGCCGTCGATCGTGCCCCTCGACGCACCTGCGGAAGGCCCAGCGATCGGAGCGGCCGCCGCCCCGCCGAGTGTCGGCCCGGTTGTGCGCCGGAATGCGTCATAAGAAAGGGCCCATCACTATAGTGAGGATTTTATGGACAGCATGTGGGTGAGGGTTGGTACGCAGTTGGTCGCCCGTGTCAGCGGGCCTATGAAGTTCAGATTGGTGCTCCAGCCGCTGATGGCAACATTCTTCGCGATTCGCTCGGGCTTGGCGGATGCCAGGGCCGGCAGGACGCCGTATTTCTGGTGCCTCCTCTCGGATCCCCGCCAACGGGTCGAGATGCTCGAGGACGGGTGGAAGAGCGTCGGGAGGGTATTTATTCTCGCGCTAGTGTTGGACGTCGTGTACCAGATCATCGAAATACATTTTGTATATATAGGGGAAGCGATTATCGTCGCGTTCGTTTTGGCGATCTTGCCTTACCTTTGTCTGCGCGGAATCGTCACCCGTATTGCGCGAAGGAAGATGGCGGCGTCACCACCGGCGGCTGACACTCCACCTCTGAGAAATGTGTCATGAGCCAAGTTGAAACGGCCCCGAAAGATAGAGGAACGATTCTTGCCGAAGAGCGAACCGATCTGGCTGTCCAGCGGACCGTCATCGCGGCGGAAAGAACGCTGATGGCATGGATCCGAACCTCTATTTCGATGATCGGATTCGGCTTCAGTATTTTCAAGTTCTTCCAATATCAGGCGGAAGAAATCGCCGCTGGCGCCGTCAAGCGTCCGCAGGCGCCACGCAATCTGGGATTGAGCCTTGTTGCTCTGGGAACCCTGGCACTAGTGGCCGCCGCATGGCAACACAAGGATTTTCTAAAGGAGATTGGGGCTACGCAGAAACGGCATACGTTATCCATCTCTTTCGTGGTAGCAATGGCCGTCATCCTGATCGGAATAGTTACGTTCTACGGAATGCTGCTGCGGCATGGACCCTTTTAGTTGAGAAGGGAACTTCTGAAGGAATGGCCACAAATGCTATTTTAGCGCCGAGGCTTGTAAAGTTTTTTCGTAACACGGATCAGCAGAGTGAAAAGAACTTTTAAATCATGCGCGAGCAAAACTAATCCCGGTGTCCTCCAGCGCATCGTCGTCTCGTCCGAAACGTGAGTTGGAGTGGTTCGCATATATTGTGGTTCTTAGCCCTACAAAATGTCTCGTTTGGTTCAGGGTAACAAAAGCAAGTTCACCCTAGCTGCTAACGAGATAATGCGCGCACTGCGGCCATAAGACAAGTGTCAAAACATACAGGTCGCCATTCGCCGAACTCGGCCATTTTCCGTCACGCCAGCGCATCCAGATTCTTCGGGACTGTCAAATCTGCCAGTGTTTAAGACGTTCGCTTACCTCTAGCTTAAGGTACGTCCAAAGCCATCTCCGGAAGACCCTTGCAAACATTGGAGACAATAACTACTACGAAGCCACCGGACTTTTCATTGGTTTTGGGCGGCCCTTTGTTTCAACTGTTCAGACGGGCTCATCTCTCCGGGGACGGTCTGGAGTTTCTTCGTCGCCGGGTCCTGATTATTCCCTTATTCGCATGGCTGCCGCTCCTGTTCTTGTCGGTGCTCGATCATCAGGCTCTTGGCCGAAGCTGTAAAATTCCATTCCTATTTGATGTCGAGTCGTACGTTCGCTTTCTGGTCGCTTTGCCAATCCTGATCGGTGCGGAACTTGTTGTTCATCGACGCATTAGTCCGTTGGTTCGGCGGTTCGTGGAAAGGCGTATCGTGGTGACCCAAGATTTGCCGGCGTTCAAAGCAGCGGTCGACTCAGCGATGCGAGTTCGAGACTCGATGGCGGTGGAACTGACGCTGCTGGTTCTGGTCTATACAGTGGGACTGTGGATCTGGCGGCGTGAGGTCGCGTTGGGCGATCCAACTTGGTATGCGATGCCGAATGGGAAACACTTGCATCTCACTTTAGCTGGATACTGGTATGCCTTAGTGAGCATTCCCGTGTTTCAATTCATTTTGTTGCGTTGGTACATGCGTCTCGTGATCTGGTTCCGGCTTCTGTGGCAGATTTCAAGATTGAATTTGCGGCTGACTGCGGTTCACCCCGATCGATCTGGCGGGATCGGCTTTCTTGGAAGAAGTTCCTACGCCTTCGGGCCCTTACTTTTTGCCCAGGGTGCTTTGTTATCAGGCCTGATCGCCAGCCGCGTCCTGTATGAAGGGCAGGGTCTGCTGTCCTTCAAGACGGAGGCAGCGGGTTTCGTGGGTTTCTTTGTTTTGATCATCCTCGGCCCCTTGTTGATGTTTACCCCTCTACTTGAGCGAACACGGACGAACGGTTTGGCCGAATATGGCTTGCTAGCCAATCGGTATGCGTTTGGGTTTGAGGACAAGTGGTTACCAGGTCGCGGTGGGGACACAAATGTATTACCCGCTCCTGCCGATGTCGGACCGATGACCGCTATGGAAAGAATTTACTCCAGTGTGAACAAGATGCGCCTCGTCCCCTTTGGATCGGCAGACATAACGCGTCTTGCTGCCGCTACCGCTGCGCCTCTCGTGCCGTTGACACTTACAATTTTTTCGGTTCCAGAAGTAGCGAAATTTCTGATCAAAATACTCTTTCATTGAACGGGAGACCTCGCGGTGGAGAGTAAGGAAATCGCGGACAGCGACCCGGCCAATTTGACAAACATTTCTGGCCTCTCCCCGCTCGCACAAAACTCAGAAGACCCACGACCTCAACCTGCTGCCATGACTTGGCGCCAGCAGGCGCGACTGCTTCAGAAAAAAGCACACGTTTTCTATTTTGTCTCTAAACACCCCGATACGCCGTGGTATGCAAAGTTGGTTGCCGCTTGCACCGCGGGCTATCTGTTTAGTCCCGTTCAAATTATTCCGAACTACATCCCAGTGATCGGAATGCTGGACGATGTGCTAATCGTGTTTCTAGGGGTGAAACTGATTCAAAGGATTACTCCTGCGCACGTGCTGACCGAATGTCGTCAGCTTGCGGACGCCGCCGAAGCGCGCAGGAATGAAAAAATAAGGTCAACGGCGGCCGTCATCACTTCCGTTGTAATCGCAACTCTGTGGTTCCTCGCTGCAGTCATCGCCAGTGTGCTGATGGCGAAATACATCCGACGTTACTAAAATGCTTCCCGAAACCTCGCAGCAGCGCACCGGCCATCCCCCACACGTCTTACAGTATCGAAAGTAACGGAATACAAACAATTACTTGCGCTGGAGCCTACTAGCCGTCAGACAATGGAAATAGTCGGTTAGGGGACTCTCCATTCCTCAGGTAACGATCAACACGGGCCTCACCACTCCCGACGGGAGCGAAGAACTACTCACTGAATATTTCTGCGACTACCCAGATTGTCCCAATATTGCTACCCAAGTGCTCGGATGCGTCGCCGAGATAGGTCGTACTGCTGTTGTTTGCGACGAGCACGCGCCTAAGCCTCGTTCCTAACGACCCTGAGACGAGCGATTCCGGTCATGCGAACGATTTCAGAACAGCACCTCCAGTAGGGCGTGGACGACTTCTTCGACATACATGGCGAATCATCGGCAAAACCGCGAACGCTGCGACTTGCAAGATTACCATCTTATGAACAGGGACGATGCGCATGTCGCGGATGACCGAATAATCCACACCCAGGTCGCATAGTCTCTTGTCCCTCTCAGCATTTCGGATAAAATCGCGGCTCCAGGATTTTCAGCAAGTTCAATGCTGGATGCGAAAATAGCGGTGGATTTTTGCAGGGTTAGTTGATTCTCATCACAACGCAACTCAGGAGGCTAAAACAATGAAGCATTTCGCAGTAGCTTTGGTATTCGCGCTGGTGATATTGCAGGCAATCGCGCAGTCAGCCGCGCCCGCGTGGTCTCCGTCGAAACAGATTGGCATGTTTGTCTTCCCGAAAAATGGCCAGAACGCCGACCAACAACTTAAGGACGAGAGCGAGTGCTACAGCGCTGCCAAGCAGCAGACCGCGATTGACCCCCAAGCGCCGCCTCCCACAGGTCCGAGCGCCGAGGAAGTGAAGGCGGCACAGGAGCAAGCCGCCGCCGCGGCTCCGCAGAAGAAAGGCACGCGGGTTCGGGGAGCGGCGAGAGGCGCCGCGGGTGGGGCTGCAATTGGCGCCATCGCGGGCGACGCAGGAAAGGGAGCTGCAATTGGGTCGGTCGCGGGCACGATGAAGGGTGGGATGACGCAACGGACGGCTAGCGCGCAGTCCAAGCAGCAAGCCGCAGCCCAGGCGGATGCAGCGCAAAAAAAGGCGATGGAGAAGCTGGAAGCTGAACATGACGAAGGAATAGATACCTTCCAACGGGCATTTTCTGCATGTATGGACGCCCGCAACTATTCGGTGAAGTGACCCATCTCCAAGTGTCCCTTTGCGGCATGCGTGTCTTTGCATTCAGAGCGCGACGAAGTCGGTCTTATCGACTCCCAGAAGTACCGCTCGCTAACTCCCTTCCTCGCTCCTAGGGGACGATTCCGTCCCCGAAATAGAGGCTACCTAAGCGCAGACTGTACATTCTGACAGTTACTCTGCTGAGGCCGCAGTTCTATTCTCTGATCGAACAACACCCGTACGTCTGCTCCGCTCATCGGTCGCGGGAACATTTTCAGATTCCTAAAAGGAAGGAAGTCTTATTTATGAGTGACCAAGACAAGATTCAGCGAAATGTTCTTCCCATACCAGATCAGCCGCGCTCAGGCCTTATCTTGTACGACGCAAAGGATCCGGAAAACAAGTATCCAGCGATAACGCAGTTGCGCCCGCCTAAGGGAGCGCCAAATGTCCTGATCATCTTGATTGATGACGCTGGCTTTGGATCCTCAAGCGCCTTTGGCGGTCCATGTAACACACCGAATGCGGAACTTTTGGCGGCGGGCGGCCTGAAATTCAACCGCTTTCATACCACAGCGCTGTGCTCACCCACGCGGCAGGCATTGCTGACCGGACGCAATCACCACACGGTTGGCATGGGTGGAATCACCGAGATCGCCACTGGATCGCCCGGCTATAACTCGATTCTACCGAATACCTGCGCGCCACTGGCCAGGACTCTAAAATTAAACGGATATGCGACCGCGCAGTTTGGCAAGTGCCACGAAGTACCAGTTTGGGAGACTAGCCCGGTCGGCCCTTTTAATGCTTGGCCCACGGGTGGAGGCGGATTCGAATACTTCTACGGTTTCATCGGTGGCGAGGCCAACCAGTGGTACCCAGCACTCTATGAAGGCACCACACCGGTGGAGAACAAACGCACGCCCGAAGAGGGCTACCACTTGATGGCGGACATGACGGACAAGGCCATCAACTGGGTTGGGCAAGAGAAGGCGCTCATGCCCGATAAGCCTTTCTTCGTCTATTTCGCTCCGGGCGCGACCCACGCTCCGCACCACGTTCCCAAGGAATGGGCGGATAAGTACAAAGGCAAATTCGACCAGGGCTGGGACAAGCTACGCGAAGAGACCTTCGCGCGGCAGAAAAAGTTGGGTGTCATTCCGGCGGATTGTCAACTCACGCAGAGACACAAAGAAATCCCAGCGTGGGATGAGATGTCGGCCGCCCTCAAGCCCGTACTCATCCGGCAGATGGAGGTATACGCCGGATTCATGGAGTACACCGACTACCACGTTGGCCGGTTGCTGGACGGCTTGAAAAAGCTCCACATACTTGATGACACGTTGATCTACTACATCATCGGCGACAACGGCGCATCCGCCGAGGGCACTCTGCAAGGCACCTACAACGAGGGTATCAACTTCAACGGAGCCGCCGCGCTGGAAACGCCAGAGTTCCTGATCGCACGGATAGACAAGCTGGGCAGTCCGGACTCTTACAACCACTATGCCGTGGGCTGGGCACACGCCATGAATACCCCGTACCAGTGGAGCAAGCAGGTCGCTTCACATTGGGCGGCACGCGCAACGGGACCATCGTCCACTGGCCCAAGGGAATCAAGGCGAAGGGCGAAATCCGTAGCCACTTCGCCCACGTGATTGACGTTGCGCCGACCATCCTGGAAGTGGCGGGCCTGCCACAACCGCTGTTCGTTAACGGTATCCAGCAACACCCGATCGAAGGCGTCAGCATGACGTACTCGTTCAACGACGCCAAGGCGGGAGAACGACATGAGACTCAGTACTTCGAGATGTTCGGCAATCGCGGCATTTACCACAAAGGCTGGACTGCGGTGACACGGCACAAGACGCCATGGCTCCTCGTCGGCGAGAAAACCCCGGCATTCGACGACGACAATTGGGAACTCTACGACACCAGCAAAGACTGGACTCAGGCGAACAACCTGGCCAAGCAGATGCCTGAGAAGCTTCACGAACTACAGCGCCTCTGGCTAATCGAGGCAACGCGCTATAACGTGCTTCCGCTCGATGACCGAGGCGCTGAACGATTCAACTCTGATCTTGCGGGGCGACCGGTGCTGATCAAAGGCAAATCGCAAATCCTATTCGGGAGCATGGGTCGTCTGTCTGAGAACACAGTCCTCAATATGAAGAACAAGTCCCACGCGGTGACCGCGGAGATCGTGGTACCCACGACCGGGGCCGAAGGCGTGATCGTCGCCCAAGGAGGCAATATCGGCGGCTGGAGTCTATACGCTAAGGGCGGCAAGCTCAAATACTGTTACAACTTCCTCGGCATTCAGCAATTTTATGCCGAATCGAGCAATGTGCTGCCTCCGGGCGAGCATCAGGTGCGCATGGAGTTTGCGTATGCTGGCGGCGGCCTGGGAAAAGGCGGCACGGCATCACTGTTCGTCGATGGCAAGAAAGTCGGCGAGGGCAAGATTGGTGCCACACAGGCCATGATCTTCTCTGCCGATGATGGTTGCGACGTGGGTGTTGATACAGGCTCTCCCGTCTCACCCGACTACGGGTCGCGTGGGAACGAATTTACGGGTCACGTCAAGGGCGTCCAACTCGCAATTGCCGAGGACGCAGTAAGCCTCGATCACCTCATCTCGCCGGAGGATGCCGTCCGCATTGCCATCTCGCGGCAGTAAGTGAAGTCGGGTCCATCTTTCAATCCCGCCCAAGGTCTCACTTGGGCGGGATTTTTGCGCGCTGCGCGGACATGGTCAAAGGTGAATTACGGATGGTCTGTTTTGGCTGGAGGCTCCGCAAGAGGGATATCGACGGTGATTGGGAAATGATCGGATAAGGAGTCGTCCGGCGCGTCGTTCACTTCCTGAAGAGTCCGGGCGAAATGAGGGGCGAACTTATAGTCTCCGCCCGGTTTATCGGAGTCGGTGGCATATCCCTTGACGAAGAACCAGTCCAGTTTATATTCGCCCACGAGGCCACCATAGGTCCGCGCTAAAGCAAACGTATACCTAAAGCCCTTGGCAGCGCGCTGGTTCGAGTCGCTTAGAGTTCCGCCCCTGTTATCTGCGCTCCGAGCATCTTCGCCCCGGAAATCGAACGTATGACCGTCATCGAAGTGAAAGTTATCGAGATCTCCGAACAACTTTGCCTCTTTCTTGCGTGAGAATAACGGTAAGTCAAAACCAGTTGGATCGTTCTTGCTTCGCAGCATGTTGATCGGCGTGAGCAAGATGGTTGGAGCACCCGTCGACCACTTGACCGCACTCACCGCCCACTTGTTGGGATCTTTTAGCCGGTTCGTAATGACTTTGGATACGGAAGTGGGTGAAGTATCCGTTCCAGATGTATTGAAGTCTCCCGCGAGAATCACCGGATTTTTTTCCGCTCGTATCCATTCCAGGATTTGCTTCATCTGTTTTCTTCGGCATTCTGGCTTGCACTTGGTCTCAAGATGCGGTGCCACGACCGTCACGGCGCCCGTGGGAGATTCTGGCACCCCCAGTTCCACGATTAGTACGGTGCGGCCGCCTCTGCGAACCTCGCGGGTGATCCTCTCCATGAAAAGGAGGTTGGCTCCCGTTCGCTTCCCCGATTCCAGTTTTGAAATTTCTTTCTTCTCTCCAAGGAACCAGTCGTAACACACCGGGAGCGGGCGAACTGTTGCGCTGAGGACGGGGTAGCGGCTGAGGACGGCAGTTCCGTGCAGGCCGAGATAGCGACTCTTGTCCGGTTGGAAGGATTTTTGTATATCCTCTTGAGCGGCCTTTTCGTTTAGTTTCACTTTCTCAAGGCCCAGATTCAGTGGATCGATCTCGAGGAACTCCACAGCGTAGGCGTAATTCATTTTGAGCGCCTGCGCGAGTTCACTGGCAACATCCCGATAGTTGGTTCGAGTGACCCCGTTATCCACCTCGTTCAAAATGAACACGTCCGTCGGTCCGAGGATTTCCAGTTGCTTGTTGACCTCGCCCATTTCGCCGGCGTCAAGCGGCTTGGATTTTGGATCTTTCTTTTCTTCGATGTATTTCCCGAAATTGTCCGGCTCGGTCAGAGCGATTTTGATCCCGTCCAGTTCAATGCCGCGCTCGATGTTCCACGTGGTCGCGCGGATGAATGGTCCAAGAGCATCGGAAGAGGGGCGGTTCGGCTTTGCCCCGCTCAAATATGCCTCATTGCTGATGAAGGGCGTGTGGAGAAGTTGGTTCAAACGAGCTGCCAGCTTTGGGTCCGGATCGTCTGGGTTCTCTAACTGCACTAACTCATCAAAGCTCAGCAATTCTGGCTTTGATGGGCGCGAAACTTCTGGCTTCTCCGTTTGCGCAATGAAACTAAATGGGAAAAATACCAGGACTCCAATGACTGCTGCGGCGATGCTTCGATGGGTTCGGACTATCGACACCGGGAACGCTCCTTCCGCCGCGGCATACTTCGCGGTCGGCTTTCTTGGTCGAAAAAGAATGCGCCTTAGTGTACAAGCCATCAACTGGTAAAACTTCCAGTCCCACTGATCCTCTCTGTAAGTTGTGACAGTTCTCTCATTAAGCCAGAAGTACTAACGTCTCTGCTGACGGTGGTTGCGACGTGGGATAGACAGTCTCGCCGTACTACGGATCGCGCAGGAACGAGTTTACTGGTCACGTCAAGGGCGACCAAATCGCCATTGCCGAAGACGCTGAAAGCGCCGATCAACTCGTCTCGCCGGAGCACGCCGTTGTTATTGCTATATCGCGACCGTAAACGTACCCGGGGCCGACAGCCAACAGGGCCTGTTGTCAATCGTTTCGTGACACGTCTTCCAGGGCAAGGTTACAAAATTCAAACCGCGCGAAGAGTTCGTCGAAATCTGTTGTCCTTAACTATTCTTGCGGGGATGTTCATACATTCCTGCTGGGCACAGGATCTCGCGCCGCGTGCCTACTTGATCACGCCGCTGCATTCCAACGCGATCAACCTGACGTACTCTTTCTTCAACGGCGGTTTGAATTTCAATGGCGTAGTCCCCATTACGGGTGCAACTGGCACATACAGTGTGCCGAGCTTCTCGATTTACCATTCCTTCAGCTTTTTTGGCCGATCAGCCAACATCACAGCTGGGCTACCCTATGGCGTCGGAACTTTTCAGGGCTCTGTGCTCGGCGTGAACCAACAGATTTACCGCTCTGGTCTATTGGACGTGGGGGTTCGCTTTTCCGTAAACCTAATGGGTGGTCCCGCGATGCCTGTCTCGCAATACGTGAAGTGGAAACAAAAGACTGTCTTAGGTGCCAGTCTGAAGGTGATCGCCCCAACCGGACAGTACGATTCCACGAAACTGGTCAACTGGGGGATCAACCGCTGGGCCTTTAAACCGGAGCTTGGCTACTCGCGGCGCTTTGGCAAGTGGGTACTGGACGGATACGGTGGCGTGTGGTTCTTCACCGCCAACCAGAAATTTTATTCGATTCCCGAACCCAAGCCCCAAACGCAAAGCCCGATCGGTTCCTTCGAAGGGCACCTGAGTTATGACGCGAAGAGGTTCAAGGGGAAGACGCCCCTCTGGTTCTCGCTCGACGGCAACTTCTGGTTTGGGGGCACCACCAGCTTGGGCGGGATAGCTAACACCGCTACGAGGCAGACGAGTTCCCGCATTGGAGTCACCGGCGCCGTTCCGGTGAGCCGACACCAGTCCATCAAGGCGAGCTTTAGTACTGGAAGCTATGTTCGTTTCGGCGGCAATTACCAGAACCTGTCAATCTCATGGCAGTATTCTTGGCTGGGCAGGCCCAACTAGGGCTGGAACCTAGTTGCCTTAGAGACTTGGTGGGTCTCGCAGGCCCAACTGTCCTTTTTGACAGTTCCAGGCTAAGAGCGCAGCGGCCTATTCTTGGCTTGGAAACATCCTGAGGTTTGGCGGCGGCCCTCGCTGCCTTTGCACAATGGTGCGCGAATGGATCTAATGACTGACGAAACTTGGCAGGCCAACTCACCCCCTGCCTTTCACCTTCTCGCGAAGCCGAGCGGATCCACCTGCAACATCGATTGCACCTATTGTTTCTTCCTCTCGAAAGAGGCGTTGTATCCGAACGAAAAGAGCCGGATGTCCGATGCGACGCTCGAGGCCTACATCCGCCAATTGCTGGAAGCCCACCGCACACCCGAAGTAACTGTGGCGTGGCAGGGTGGCGAGCCCACGCTGATGAAAGTGGAATTCTTCAGGCGCTCCATCGAGCTGGTCGAAAAGTACCGCCGTCCCGAACAGGTTGTGCAACACACATTTCAGACCAACGGCATTCTTCTCGACGATGAGTGGTGCGAGCTTCTTTAAAGAACATAATTTTCTGGTGGGCTTGAGTGTCGACGGCCCGCGCGAGATTCACGACACGTACCGGCTCGACCGCGGCAAACGTGGGACATTCGACAAGGTGATGAAGGGCTGGCGAATGCTGCGCAAGCACGGAGTCGATTTCAACATATTGTGTACAGTCAACGCAGCCAACGAAAAACACGGCCGCGCGGTCTACCGTTTCTTCCGCGACGAGATGGACGCGAAATGGGTGCAGTTCATTCCCGTTGTCGAGCGCGCCTCCGCGGAGACGATTGATATCGCCAACCAGGGATGGAGCGAGCAGCCTGGCCGCAACCGTCTGCTCTACACACAGTCCGGTGACCTTGTAACGAACCGCTCAGTCGGCGGCGAACAATACGGCCGCTTCCTCGTCGACATTTTCGAGGAATGGGTGCGCCACGATGTTGGTACGGTCTTCGTGCAGATGTTCGACGTAACGCTCGAAGCCTATTTCGGCCGCCATCTACTCTGCATTCATGCCCCTACCTGCGGATACGGACCGGCACTCGAATACAACGGCGATGTTTATTCCTGCGATCATTTCGTCGAGCCGGGCTACAAGCTGGGAAATATCCATGAGACGCCACTGGTACAACTCGTGGCGTCGGCAGCACAGCGCAAGTTCGGCGATGACAAGCGAGACACTTTAACCGCGCAGTGCCAGCGTTGCGAGGTCAGGCCACTATGTAACGGAGGCTGTCCTAAGGATCGATTCACGCTCTCGAGCGACGGCGACCCGGGCCAGAACTATCTTTGCTCCGGCCTGTACCTGTTCTTCAAGCACACTCAACCGGCGATGCGGATGATGGGCCAACTGGTCCAGCGTAATCGCCCATGTTCCGAAATCATGGCGATGATCGCGGCCGAAGACGCGAAGAACGGACCGTATGTGCCGTGTCCCTGCGGAAGCGGAAAGAAGTTCCGCTTCTGTCACGGCAACCGAAAGCCGGAATCCCCTTTTAGTGGGATCAACGCCCCGCCTCTGAATCTGCATGTGCCGCCCGTGCACCCACAAGTTTCATCGCTAGCATCGTCCGGCAACGCGCATGGAGGAGCCGAGTGAGAACCTCAATCGCGCATTTCGACCTCCGATGAAATTCTCCCCGGCAGAGCCGGACAACCTCAACCCAAATTCAATGATAAGGAAGGAATAAATCATGGCTACAAAACAACCGAATATCCTGATCCTCTGGGGCGATGACATCGGCTTTTGGAATATCAGTCACAACAGCCGAGGCATGATGGGCTACCGGACCCCGAACATTGACCGCGTCGCCAACGAAGGCGCAACCTTTACAGACTGGTATGGCCAGCAGAGCTGCACCGCCGGACGCGCCGCGTTCATCACCGGCCAAAACCCGCTCCGCACGGGTTTGACCAAAGTCGGAATGCCAGGCGCCACTCTTGGGCTTCAACCGGAAGATCCAACCATTGCCGAATTGCTCAAGCCACTCGGCTACGCGACAGGTCAGTTCGGCAAAAACCATCTCGGCGATCGCAATGAATTCCTGCCGACCGCGCACGGATTCGACGAGTTCTTCGGCAACCTTTATCACCTGAACGCCGAAGAAGAACCTGAACTTCCCGACTATCCCAAGGATCCTAAGTTCAAGGCGGCCTTTGGACCGAGAGGCGTGATGCACAGCTTTGCGACTGACAAAGATGACGCAACCTCGGATCCCCGCTGGGGCCGGGTAGGCAAGCAGACGCTCAAGGACACCGGTCCTTTGACCAAGAAGCGCATGGAAACCGTCGATGAGGAGATCACTTCCGCCGCTCTTGGCTTTATTGAGAAGCAGGCGAAAGCAAACCAACCCTTCTTCTGCTGGTACAACTCGACGGCTATGCACTTCAGAACCCATGTCGCCGAAAAGAACGTTGGAAAAAGCGGCCAGGATCTCTACAGCGATCGCATGGTCACCCACGATGAGCAAATCGGCCAGATCCTCGATAAGCTCGACCAACTAGGAATCGCCAACAATACGATTGTCATGTATTCCACCGACAACGGCCCCGAGAACGATACCTGGCCCGACGCCGGTAATACCCCATTCCGCAGTCAGAAAGACACGAACTGGGAAGGCGCCTGGCGAGTTCCGTCGTTCATCCGCTGGCCCGGTAAGATCAAGGCTGGCTCGGTCTTGAACGGAATCTGCTCTCACCAGGACATGTTGCCGACGTTGCTGGCGGCAGCTGGCGATCCGAATGTAAACCAGAAGCTGTTGGACGGTTACAAAGTCGGGGATAAGACGTTCAAGGTGCACATCGACGGAATCAATTTGCTGCCCTACCTTACCGGCGAGGTGAAGGAGAGTCCCAGGGATCACTTCTTCTACGTCAGCGACGATGGAGGCATCATGGCGGTTCGGACCGGCGACTGGAAGTTGGTGTTCGAAGAGCAGCGAGCATTTCAAATGAACGTTTGGGCTGAACCCTTGGTGAAGTTGCGGGTTCCGCATATCTTTAACCTTCGTCGCGATCCATTCGAGCGTGCCGATTTCAATTCCAATATCTATTGGGACTGGATGTTCGATCATGCTCCGCTGCTTTACCAATGCCAGGCAATCGTGGCGGCTCAGATCGGGAACTTCGTCAAGTACCCGCCTCGCCAAAAGGCGGCGTCATTTAATCTTGACTCGGTGATGGCGTCATTAGGACCGGCGATGGCGGCAAACAAGGCAAAAGAAGCCGCGAGCGCGCAAACAAAAGAGCACGCAATTGTGGCAGCAGATTAGGAACTGTCGAAATGGGATCGAAAGATTCCTTATTTCGAATCGTGGAAAATCCCCGGTGGATAACCGTCCGCCGGGGAATTTTTGGATGCGACGTTTAAAAGAAATCAGAGCATCTCTCGCCAGCTAAAATGGAATCGCAAATGGCGAATGAACTCTCTCGACACGCGATCGTGACGCCGGACAGCCCACCCCATCCCGGGATGGCTAGGATTCCCGGCGGAACGTTCCGCATGGGTTCGGAAGACTTCTATCCAGAAGAGAAGCCAGTTCACGAAGTCAGCGTGGATTGCTTCTGGATAGATTGCTACGAGGTCACTAACGAACAGTTCGCGCGGTTCGTGGATGCGACCAGCTACAAAACGCTAGCCGAGCGCCCGCTAAATCCTGCGGACTTTCCTGGCGCCCCTCCAGAAAATCTGGTGTCCGGTTCCATGCTCTTTCAAAAGAGCGCTGGCCCGGTCGACTTACGCAATTATGCCAATTGGTGGGCCTGGGTGCCGGGAACAAGTTGGCGCCATCCGCTAGGGCCGGAATCCTCGCTCGACGGTCTCACACAATACCCCGTCGTGCACGTTGCCTACGAAGACGCCGAAGCTTATGCGCGCTGGGCGGGGAAAGAATTGCCGACCGAAGCGGAGTGGGAGTTTGCGGCTCGTGGTGGGCTTGATGGAAAGAAATATGCCTGGGGCGATGAGCATTCTCCTGGCGGCAAAGCGATGGCTAACAGTTGGCAGGGAGAGTTTCCCTGGCAAAACCTTGTCGAAGATGGCTACGAAGGTACTGCCCCTGTCGGATCCTTCCCGCCGAACGGTTACGGTTTGTACGACATGGCGGGCAACGTCTGGGAGTGGACGTGTGATTGGTTTGTCCCGCGTCACGCCGACGAGGTAGTTCAGGCCTGCTGCGGCCCGGCAGTCAATCCGCGGATTGTCTCGCCAGACAAGAGTTACGATGCCGCGCAGGCGCAGTTCCGTATTCCGCGCAAGGTTGTCAAAGGCGGCTCGCACCTGTGCGCGCCCAACTACTGCTTGCGTTACCGCCCAGCAGCACGTCAGCCGCAGATGGTCGACACCAGCATGAATCACATCGGCTTCCGATGCCTTATCCGAGTTCGTGACGCGTCCCGGGAAATGAGCAGGCGCTAGTCATCGACCTCGAACCAACCCGAATTGAGGGGAGATGGCGATGCTACAAAAATTTGTCGTTACCGCAGCAGCGTGGCTGGAAATCGTCGTTGGAATTGCCTTGCTTACCGTGGGTGATGTGGCTTGCCATCTTCTGTTCGCTGCCACGATTGAGGGCGTAGGTATTCTGCTTGCGCGCTTTGCTGGTATTGGTCTTTTCGCGTTGGGCGTTGCTTGCCTGCCGTCGAGAGCCACAGGCTTCCACCGCAGCGCCGTGCTCGGTCTTTTCATCTTCAATCTTGGTGTGGCTATCCTGTTAGCGTGGGCAGGCATCGCCACCATGTTCCGTGGCGTTCTGCTGTGGCCCGCTGTCTTGTTGCATGCCGGTATTGCCGCCGCATTACTTCCGCAGCTTATGACAGTGAAGATTGTTGGCCTTGTCCAGGGTGGCAACGAGGAAAACGCTAAAGTGTTGGAATGAGGAATCTGTCATGGATCATCGAGCAGAACACCTCGCGCCATTGCTGGATGTAGATAAGGAGGTCCGGGATTTCTACGATCGCTATCCCTATCCTCCGCCCATCGATAATCTGGAAAAATATCAGCGGCTGTGGCAAGACCGGGAGAGACGCCGCGCTGACTACCATCTATTTTGGCCGGCTAAAAGCTATAAAGAAGACCAAGCCATCCTCGTCGCCGGATGCGGGACCTCTCAAGCAGCGAAGCATGCATTGCGTTGGCCGAACGCTCAGGTTACCGGCATCGACTGTAGCTCAACCAGTGTGCGCTATACGGAATACCTCAAACGAAAATACAACCTCGAAAATCTTCACGTCCACGAGCTTGCAGTTGAACAGGTAAATGACTTGGGGATGAGTTTCGATCAGATCGTTTGCACCGGGGTTCTCCATCACCTCGCCGACCCTGACACAGGCCTCAGCGCTCTCCGCAGTGTGCTCAAACCGGACGGCGCGATGCATCTCATGGTGTACGCTCCCTACGGACGCGCAGGCATCTACATGCTGCAAGAATTTTGCAGACGCGTGGGCATCCACGCCACCGATGCAGAGATTCCCGACCTTATCCGGGCACTCAGCCTGTTGCCTCCCGGACATCCGCTTGAAACCATATTGAAAGAGGCCCCGGACTTTCGGAGTGAGGCAGCTCTCGCCGACGCTCTGCTGCATCCGCAGGATCGCGCATATACCGTCCCGCAATTGTTCGAATTTATTGAGAAGGCAGGAATGAGATTCGGCCGATGGATGAGACAGGCGCCTTACAGCGTCCACTGCGGTCTGGTCGCGAAAATCCCGCAGGCTGCACAGATGGCAAGTCTCTCCCTGCCGGAGCAATACGCCGCAATTGAACTATTTCGCGGGACCATGGCTCGCCACAGCGTGATTGCGTATCGAAGCGATAGAAAAAGCAACACGCAGGATGTCAGCTTTACTGGTGATGCATGGCTTGACTATGTGCCCATTCGAATGTCAGACACAATCTGTGTTCAAGAGCGGCTGCCTGCCGGGGCCGCTGGTGTTTTGATCAACCAGACTCACACTTACAGAGATATGTTCCTGCCAATAGGGACAGGCGAAAAGCTGTTGCTCGATGCGATTGATGGGGTCCGAAATATCGCTGGCATTGTCGAAAGAGCGCCGTCATCCTCACACCGAAGAACGAACCTCGACGTGGCGCGCACCTTCTTTGAAAAACTCTGGTGGCATGATCAGGTGGTATTCGACGCATCGCAGCAAGCAAAGGTACTGTAGAAGGGCGCCTTCACGCGTTGTCTATCATTTCAAAATGATCATGAGCATGACGGAATATGCTGTGGCCGCCAGGGCAAACAGCGAAAAGCGTCCCCCACGTCCTTTGGGTAACTCAACCACCAAGCTGTTCATAATGACGCCTCCGGAAATAAATGCGGCGATTCTGGCCAACCACGGCTCTGGAATTGACGTAAGCATTCCGGCGGCCCAGCCTGCCATCACGGCCAGTGCAAGTATCCATCGCCCTCGGCTCTTATAAAGCTGAGAACGCTGACTAGCAAGCGAGTGGTCTACGAGAAGCAAATGAAACGCCATCGCCGCTGCATAAAGTGCCAACGATCGAGCATCGTTCCAGATGTTGTGAACGAGTAGATAGGCGACAAGGCTGCTGTACCCGGCGAAGGCCGCGATTTGGAACGAGAAGAAAACGCTACTCGGTTTATCTTCCGCGGATTCTGTCACCATGTACTCGAAGCCGTAGAACAATACGAATCCCGCCATGAGGGCGAGATAAACGGCCCGCTCGGGAAACAGCGCCGCGGGGCGGTTGGGACTAGCTGCGAATCTTGCTTGACTCTCGGAGATTTCCGGTAGGAGGTCGATAAAGATCGTAGCCACAGAAACCCCGGCAGCAATGGAAACCCACCATTGCTGATGCGATCTGGTACGCAACCGGTGGCCGAAGACATAGACGCCAGCCAGAATGAGCGCCGCTGCTAGGGTGTATGGATAAGGCAAGGCTTACATAAGGCGTTCGATCAGATTCAGTTCGCTGATACAGCGAACTTACGATCGTCATGGCACTCCTGCTACTGGCAAGAGTGACAGCGAACGAACCCTGTCAAAGGTGACAGTTGTGGCTCCTCTGAAGCCGTAGTCCAATCGTCGGACGAATCCGCCACCGTTCTTCGCTATAGCTGGCAATCTTCGTAAACTTTTCAAGGATGGTGCAAATGTCACATCAAAACTCGGATAAGAAGTACGGTCGAGTTTTCCTGACTTTTAGTCTAACTTTGTGCGCCATTCTTGCGGTGGTTACCCACGCGCGCGCTGCCGAGCACGAGGATTTCGACTCCTACAAATTCAGAATCACCGGAAACTGGTTCTATTCAAACCCCTCTGGGACGCTTCAGGGCTCCGCGGACAATGGAACGATCGACATCCAAAAAGATCTTGGATTTAACAGTTACTCAACCTTCGGCGGCAAAGCGGATTGGAAATTTACCCGCAAGAACCACATCTATTTTACGGCCAGTATCTTTGATCAAACGCGGCAGAGGACGCTCACCCGAGACTTTACCTTCCAGGGCCAGCCCTTCACGGCGGGACTGAATGTGAGTTCCGAGCTCAAAACACTGATCTTCGCCGCAGGGTATCAGTACGACATTATTCGGCGAAAACGCGGACACCTTGGACTCGGTATTCAAGCCAACATCTTTGACTCCACGGGCACTATTAACGCTGCGGCGCAAGGCGGAAACGCCAATGTAGCGGAGTCTGCCAAAGGATCGTTCTTGGTTCCGCTGCCGGTTGCCGGTCCTCAATATCGTCTCTACCTAACCAATTCCCCAAGAGTCTTTGTTGAAGGGGACATTTATGGCATGTATTTCTTCGGCTACGGCAATTTCATTTCTACCTCGAATAGTCTTGGCGTGACCATTAACCGGCACTTCAGTGCGCTGGCTGGATACGCACTAGGCTCGCGTATGGTCGTAAACAACAGTAGTTCCAGCAAACGCATTGGTGTTCATTTGACCCAAAAGGGACCGACGGCAGGGGTTCAAGTTTCTTTCTAATCTTGCACATTCAGAATCAAAGGAGCAATACACATGAAACGAGCAGTCGTCTTTGCCCAAGCAACCACTCTAGTAGCCGCAGTCCTGATTTCAGTTGCCATTCTTTCTTCCTCCGCCCTGGCGCAAACTCAAACTATGGTTGTTGAGACGAGGCCCTTGACCGACGCGGATATCCAAATGCTCCGCCAGGATATCCAGGCGCAGAAGAACCAGATTATCACCGACAACATGCAGTTCACCGCCACGGAAGCTGCCGCCTTCTGGCCGGTTTATAAGGACTATGCAGCCGCCCAACATGCAATTGGCGACAAAAGACAGGCCCTGATAAAAGACTATGCTGCCAGTTATGACTCAATGGACGACGCCACAGCCCGCAGTCTCACACAGCGGATGCTATCCATCGAGGACGACACCCAGGCTCTCCGAAAAACGTATTTCCCTCGTTTCGAGAAGGCTCTGGGCGCCAAGCGCGCCGCGAAGTTTTACCAGGTTGATAGCCGTCTCAGTTTAATGATTAACCTACAACTTGCTTCGCTTATACCGTTGCTACCCTAACGCGCTTCGTGTTGGCCGCCATGGGGGCGGCCATTGAGAACTGCTGCCTCTGCAAGGCTACAACTCGAAAGGCGCATCGCCAGCTCCCCAATAGTCTCGCGGCGATGCGGCCCAGTATTATGGATGCAATCCGGGCAAGCTCGACGATCGGTTGGTCGACTCTCCACCGCTTTGTACGCTCGCGATATTGTTACCCTCTACACATTCCAATCGCAGTTGTCATAATGACAATTTCAGTTCCTGCTTTCAGCTTTTCCCAAGATGCGCAACCTTCGAATGACTCAGAAATGATGAAGGCATCTCCGCCGCCTGATCAGGCTAAGAGCGCCGAATCCCAGGCTCAGATCAACGTGAATTGGCTTTACGGCTCGTATGTTCCGAAGGATGTGCCCTTGGAGTCTCTCGACGCCCGGATGCGCTGGAAGCTGTACCTCCGTCAGACCTATACGACGCCAGGGATCTACATCAAGACCCTGCTGTTTGCGACGCATGACCAGATCACCGGCAACGATGCCGGGTGGGAAGATGGCTTCGAAGGCTTTGCGAAGAGGCTCGGCAATCGCCAAGTTCAGTTCATCATTCAGAATTCCGTATCGTCGCTGGGCAATGGCATTGCTGGATGGGAACCCCGCTACGACCGTTGTCGATGCGACGGTTTTTGGCCGCGTACGCGCCATGCCATGGTGCGAAACTTCGTGACCTACGATCGAACGGAGACGTCGTTGCGGCCTCAACTGATGCCCTACCTGGGAGCGTTCAGCGCTGCTTCGATCGCGAGTACTTGGGAGCCGGGCCATCCTCGGTGGGAAGTGAAAGGCTATCAGGCGGCGATCACGCAAGTGTTTGTCGGTGTGGGCATCAATTGGATTGGTGAGTTTGCCCCGGAGATCGGAAAGGTCCTTAAGCGAAAAAAACGATAGTCAATCTTGGAGCTGTCAAGAATGACAGTGGCCACGGCACTGTAACTTCTTTATGTTGACTGCTAGTCGCGGGTTCGCGCACAACGTCAGTCAGCCAAAAACCAAGTGTAACTGGAATCACAAGGAGATCACCGTGTCAGTGAATGACCCGAACCTAAAAAAAACGCCAGCAGTGTCCACCGCTTCTCGCGTTCAGGACGCTCCGGTTGACCGCACCGTGCTGCCCGTCCCCGAGCCTCAGTATCCGCCGATCACCGAGCTTGATGTGCACAATGCACAAGCCCCGCCACGGTTCCAGGTGAAAGCGCCGAAAGGGGCGCCGAACGTGGTGGTCATCCTTCTCGACAACTTCGGCTTCGGCGACGGGTCGACATTCGGAGGACCTATCCAGATGCCGACGCTGGACCGATTGGCCGAGACCGGGCTGCGCTACAACAATTTCAAAGTTCCTCCGTTGTGTTCGCCCAGCCGCGTGGCTTGCCTTACCGGCCGCAATAGCCATAGCGCAAACTTCGGCGTGATCTCGGAAATTGCCACCGCTTTCCCGGGGTACACCGCGATGCGTCCCGCCACCGTTACGATGCTGCCCGAGATCTTGCGGCTCAACGGCTATAACACCGCCATGTTCGGCAAATGTCACGAGCTGGGGCCTTGGGAAGCCAGCGTTGTCGGACCGTTCGACCGCTGGCCCATGCATAGCGGGTTTGAGAGGTTCTACGGCTTCATGGCTGGCGAGGCTGACCTATTTCATCCGGTCATTTACGACAACATGAACAGGGTGGATATGCATCCCGACCCCGATTACTACGCCAGCACTGACATCACCGACAAGGCCATCGAATGGGTGCGATCCCAGCATTCGCTGGCCCCTAACAAGCCATTTTTCGTCTACTACTCCGCCATAGGCACTCATGGTCCGTTCCAGGTGCCCGAGAACTGGCGGGACCGATACAAGGGCAAGTTTGACCAGGGCTGGGACCAGGTTCGGAAGGAAACGCTGGCCCGCCAGATCAAAATGGGGGTCGTGCCCCCGGGCACGGAAGCCGCCCCCAAGCCAGCTGGGATTCAGGAATGGGACGACTTGACGGCCGATGAGAAAAAGGTCTTCGCCAGGTACATGGAAATCTATGCCGCCTTTGCCGAGGTGACCGACTACGAAATCGGGCGGTTTCTCGACGCGATCAAAAACCTGGACCTGATGGATAACACGCTGGTCTTCTACATAACCGGTGACAATGGCTCGGTTTTCCAAGGCGGCCCCATCGGCGCGTTCAATGAGCTGTCCGTATTCAATGGATTGCCAGAGCCGCTTGACGTAGCGCTGAAAAACCTCGACAAGTTCGGCGGGCCCCAATCCCATATTTTGTATCCCAATGGGTGGGCCTTCGCCGGCGCCACGCCCTTTGCCTGGGGCCACCAGGTGGCCTCTTACGGAGGCATCTGCCAACCCATCGTGGTCCATTGGCCGAAGGGCATCAAGCAGAAGGGCGGCCTGCGTACGCAGTGGTACCACATGATTGACATTGTCCCAACTGTATTGGAGGCAGTAGGTGTGCCCGAGCCCGACGTCGTCTATGGCGTCAAGCAGAAACCCATCGAAGGCGTGAGCATGCTCGACACTCTTAATAACGCCGAGGCCAAGTCGCGCCACACCACGCAATACTTCGAGATGGCGGGCAACCGGGGCATCTACCAGGACGGCTGGTTCGCTACCACGGTGCATCGCCCGCCGTGGGAGGCTAAGGCGCGGGCTACATTTGAAAACGACAAGTGGGAGCTTTACGACGTAGAGAAGGATTTCAGTTGCGCGCATGACCTTGCCACGAAGTACCCCGACAAGCTTGAAAAGCTAAAAAAAGTTTTCCTGGAGGAGGCCGTCAAGTACAACGTGCTTCCGCTCGACGACCGCGCCTGGGAACGCTTCAACGCCGCCCTGGCGGGCCGTCCGGATCTGATGGAAGGTCGCACCGAGATGACGGTCTACGAAGGAATGAAAGGAATACCCGAGAATGGCTTCATCAACATCAAGAACCGCTCGTTTGTGGTTACTGCCGACATCGAAATCCCTGAGGCGGGCGCTGAAGGGGTGGTCATCGCCCAGGGCGGGGAGATGGGCGGCTGGAGTCTTTATGTCAAGGACGGCGCACCCAGGTTCGCCTACAACTTTCTCGGTCGCGAGACTTACAAGATCGCTGGCCCAGCTCGCCTGCCGCCTGGCCGGGTGACGTTACGCTTCGAATTTGCTTACGACGGAGGCATGCCCGGCGCGGGAGGTAACGGTACGATCTTCGTCAACGGCGAAAAGGTGGCGACGGGACGCATCGAGCACACTCATCCGAACGCGTTTGGCGCGGAAACAACGGACGTTGGCGAGAACCTCTATACCGCCGTCAGCGACGACTACAAGGTGGGTGATAACAAGTTTACCGGCAAGATTAACAAGGTGATCATCCAGATCGGCAAATCCAACCTCAGCGAGGAGGCACAGAGGGCTGTCGACGAATTGCGCATGAAGAGAGCGCTCGCAGCCTAATAGTGCGTTGAGGAAGAGGAAAGGAGAACAAGCGTGAGGCGTTTCTGGTCAAGGACTGTCGTTATTGACAGTTTGCTGAGGCGGCAGGCCCTGATAACTTGCGGAAAAAGAAGTTAGAGAGGGACCATGAGCGCGGATGATAAAGCAACCAAGCAGGATTCTCTGCCTTTTCCACCTACGCCGTCGGCGAGCATTGCCGGACGAACGATGCAGGAATCGGTCTATAAGAGGCGCATTGAGCCGCGTCGGCTTCCCGCAGATTCTCCGAACATCCTCATCGTGCTGATTGACGATGCAGGCCCAGGCCTGCCGTCCACCTTCGGCGGCGAAGTCCAAACCCGAACAATGGACCGCATCGTCAAAGAGGGCATCTCGTACAACCGTTTCCACACTACCGCCATGTGTTCGCCCACACGGGCATCCGTGCTGACCGGCCGGAATCATCACCGCGTCGGCAACGGGCAGATCGCAGAGCTCGCGAACGACTGGGACGGATATTCGGGCCACATCCCCAAGAGCAGCGCCCTGGCAGCCGAGGTACTGAAAGACTACGGTTACAATACCGCCGCCTGGGGAAAGTGGCACAACACGCCAGCCGAGGAAACAACCGCCGCCGGCCCCTTCTACAACTGGCCGACTGAGGTTGGTTTCGAATATTTCTATGGATTTCTGGCCGGTGAGGCCTCGCAGTATGAGCCCAACCTGGTGCGGAACACTACGTCCGTCGTGCCGCCCAGGAGCCCGGAGCAGGGCTACCACCTCAGCGAAGACCTGGCAGACGACGCCATCGGATGGCTGCACAAGCACAAGGCCTTCCAGCCGGATAAGCCGTTCTACATGTACTGGGCGAGCGGCGCGATCCATGGCCCTCATCACATCATGAAGGAGTGGGCCGACAAATATAAGGGTAAGTTCGATGACGGCTGGGACGCCTACCGTGAGCGCGTGTTCAAGCGCGCCAAGCAGAAGGGCTGGATCCCCGCCACTGCTCAGCTCACTCCGCGACACGAAACCATGCAGTCCTGGGAGAGCATTCCCGAGGACGAGAAGCCGTTCCAGCGCCGCTTGATGGAAGTGGCTGCCGGTTACGCCGAGCACGTGGACGTTCAGGCTGGCCGGGTCATCGACGAGATCGACAAGCTCGGTTATGGCGACAACACTCTGATCTTCTACGTCTGGGGCGACAACGGTTCCTCGGCGGAGGGACAGAACGGCACCGTCAGCGAACTGCTCGCGCAAAACGCCATTCCCAGCACCGTCAAGCAGCATATCAAGGCGCTTGATGACGTTGGCGGACTTGACGCGCTTGGCACGCCACTAGCCGACAACCAGTACCATGCAGGGTGGGCGTGGGCCGGCAGTACCCCCTACAAAGGAACCAAGCTTCTAGCGTCGCATTTTGGTGGAACGCGAAACCCGATGGCTGTCAGGTGGCCAGCGAAAATCAAACCCGACGCCACGCCGCGTCCACAGTTCCATCATTGCAACGACCTTGTCCCAACGATTTACGAAGTACTGGGCATCACACCACCGCTGGACGTAAACGGCATTCCGCAGGAACCGATCGACGGTGTGAGTTTTGCTTACACCTTCGGCGACCCAAGAGCCAAGGGCCAGTTGCTCACCCAGTACTTCGAGATCATGGGCAGCCGCTCGATCTATCACGATGGCTGGATTGCTTCCGCCTTGGGCCCCCGTATACCGTGGGTGCCTGGGTTGCCCCCGGGAATTAAGGAGTGGACTCCGGACAATGACGTGTGGGAACTCTACAACCTGGAGGACGACTGGAGCCAAGCGAATGATCTCGCTGCAAAAATGCCGGAGAAGCTGGCCCAATTGAAGGAGATCTTTCTCATCGAGGCCACGAAGAACAAGGCGCTTCCGATTGGCGGTGGTCTGTGGGTTCCGTTGCTACACCCGGAGATGCGCATTTCCCCTCCATACTCCGAGTGGACCTTCTCCGGTGATACGGTCCGCATGCCGGAATTCTGCGCGCCAGCCCTCGGCAACAAACCCAATATCGTCACGATTGACGCCGACATTCCGGCCAACGCCAACGGGGTGCTCTACAAACTGGGCGCTAACTCCGGGGGCCTCACCTGCTTCGTGGAGGATGGCATTCTCTGCTACGAGTACAACCTCTTCATCATCCAACGCACGAAGATCCGTGCCAAGCAAAAGCTCCCCGCGGGGAAGGTGAAGATCGAAGTCGAGACGGCATACGCCGTGCCCAGGCCCGGGGGACCGCTCAACATCACCATGAAGGCCGATGGGGAAGTGGTTGCGACGGGCACCGTACCGATATCCGCGCCGCTTTTGTTTTCTGCCAACGACTGCCTCGACATCGGTATTGCCCTCGGTTCGCCCGTGTCACTTGACTACCGTGACAAGGCACCTTTTAAGTTCAACGGGACCATCGAGAAAGTGCACGTTGGTTACGTGACCGCGAAGAAGGAATTGGGGACTACCGCTCGCTGACGGGATCGAATTGAGAAAAGCAATGAAAATCAAAAAACCAATGAAAACCAAAAGCGCAATCTCAACTTTCGCATGCTTCGTCCTTGTATTCGCCTTGCCCTCTGTGGCGCAACAAAAGGGGCAGTGGGTGCCGGGACAGTTTGGTCTGAATGCCGGAGTGATTCCTGACCCCGGCATTACTTATCAAAACCTGGCCCTGAACTACTCTGCCACCCAATTGTATGACTCTAACGGAAACCGCATTCTTCAGAATGTTACAGGGACCTATTCATTCTGGGTGGACGAGAACATTTTCGTCTACGTTCCGCATCACAAGATTCTGGGCGGGTATTTCATGCCTTATATAGCTGTAAATTACGCGACTGGTTCGCTGGTCGCTGCCTTACCTCCTCTCTTGCCCGGCAATACATCCGGGATCAATCTCAGCGGGGGCGGATCAGGTCTTGCCGATACTTATGTCCAGCTGATAAACATGGGTTGGCACTTTCAGAAGCGCGTTGACTTTGTCGCAGGCTACGGCTTTACCGCCCCAACTGGCCGATACACAGCAGGCGCGAGCGACAACGTGGGTTCAGGATATTGGGGCAACAACATCACCTCGGGCACCACGTTCTACATCACCAAGAACCAGGCGACGACCGCAAACCTTGCCACCGATTGGGAAATCCACGGACAAAAGGCAGTTGCCAGCCCGGTATCGGGTCAACTCAGCAAAATAACTCCGGGCCAGGCCTTCACCGATGAGTGGGGAATCGGACAGATCCTTCCGGTAAAGAAAGATTTCAGCCAACTTGCCCAACTCGGATTGGTGGGATATGACCAATGGCAGGTTTCGAGTAACGGCGGCAATTACTTGATAGCGGGGGTTCCCGTCGCGGCGAGCTTGGTCCCATACTACTCCGTTCATGCCATAGGTTTTCAGGCGAACTACATTCTTCCGCCGAAGGCTTTGAATCTCTTCTTTAAGTACTACGACGAGTATTCGGCCAAAGCTCGTCCGAAGGGACGCACAATTGTTTTCGGTTTTTCCTGGACGTTGCGGATTCCAAAACCGGCGCCTCCAAAGCAATAGGGAATGGGCCGGTACTAGAGATGTCCATCAAGGGTCTTTTGGCGCCGTTCAAGCGGCCCGCGAGACCTCGCGGAAGAATGAAAACAATGATTTCGTTCGGAATGAGCGCTACCGTTTTCGCGTGTGTGTTCGGAGGCGCGGTGCTGGGCACGTTTCTCCGGGCCGTCCTACCCCAGGATCGTCTGCTCGACTCACAAGACTCCGTTAGGCGTGGGATGGGGCTGGTTGCCACGATGTCTGCTCTTGTTCTCGGCTTGCTGGTGAATTCGGCAAAAGGTTTCTACGAGACGCAGAATACACAGGTGACCGAGATGTCCGCTACAGTCATCGTGCTGGACCGGATGCTGGCTGCTTACGGGCCGGAGGCGAAGGAAGCACGTGATCTGCTGCGCGACTCCGTTGCTCGCACCATAGATCAGGTTTGGCCAAGCGAACGCAAACAAGCGCCCGAAATGGCACCGCCCATCCGCGCAGAGGTTCTCTTGGACAAAATTCAAGCGCTGTCGCCAAAAGACGACAGGCAAAGGTGGCTTCAGGGGCAGGCACTAAGTCTATCCATTGTTGTCGGACGAACCCGCTGGTTGATGTACGAACAGACAATCGCCGCCCCGGTCTCGAAGCCCATGGTCCTGCTCCTGGTCTTCTGGCTTACCGCGATCTTCCTTAGTTTCGGCCTCTATGCCCCTCGCAACCAAATCATCACCGTTGCCTTCTTCGTCGCTGCGCTGTCGGTTTCCAGCGCGATCTTCCTGATCCTGGATATGTATGCGCCTTATCGGGGACTGATCGAGATCCCAAGCACCCCGCTGCGCGTCGCTCTTTCACATCTCGGCCAGTAACGAACTTCAGGGTGAGCAAAGTATTGGGCAAGTCCTTGTACATAACATCTGGGAGGAAAAATGAAAGACACGAGGGTCCGCCATCGCCATCTGCTTTCTTCTGTCTCCGCGTTGCCGATATTACTCTTCATTTTATTTACGCTGACCGGAATCTGTTCCGCGCGACCGAGGACAGATGTCATCTGGTTCAAGAATGGCGACCGTATCACCTGCGAGATTATTAAGCTTGAGAAGGGATATTTATACGTCAGGATTGAATACTCGGAAGGGCAGATTCCGTTGGATTGGTCGAAGATCGCGTCAGTAGTGAGCCCTCAAAGCTTCGTGGTTGCGAACAAGGATGGAAAACGCTATACCGGCACCCTGCAGAATGCAGAAGAAAAACCCGCGTCAAAGGAATTCAATCTGTCCGTAGTACAAGGTTCCACGCGCACGCAACTCTCCGGCACGGAAGTAGTTGGCATTAGGCGGACGGATACCAGTATCTTGCAAAATCTACATGGTGGAATAGACATCGGGCTCAATTACTCGAAACAGCAAAACCGCATCCAGTACAACTTTGGTTCCAACGTTGCTTTTACGCGGGCGAAGTGGCAGGCTGCTGCAGATTATGAGTCCAATTTTAGCGGCGGGGGTAACGTTTCGAATCTCCGCAATGATGTGCGACTGACTGGCACAAGGCAGCTAATGTCACCGCGCAACTTCGCCGCGGGGCTGGCGGAATTCTTACAAAGCAATGAGCAGCAACTCGACCTGCGCACGACGCTGGGCGGAGCGTTCGGCCATATTTTCAGCAACACGAATCATAGTTTTGTGACGGCGTACGGTGGAGCTGTTTGGAACCGTGAGCACTATTCGTCAGAAGCGACGAACCCAATAGCTGACACTGCGGAGGCGATCCTTGGAACTGAGGTAAATTTTTTCCGGTTTAAGACAACGAACATCCTCATCGATGCTCGCACGTATCCCAGCCTGACAGATCTTGGGCGGGTGCGGTTCGATCTCAACACTTCTCTAAAATTTAGGATTGCCAAAGACCTGGACTGGAAGTTTGGCTACTTTCTCAACTTCGACAGTCGGCCGCCCCAAAACCTGCCGAAGAGCGACTATGGCTCAACTTCGAGCCTTGGCTGGACATTTTGAGGGCTAGGACAATTTCTGCTCACACTATTTCGATTCGCCCACTGGTATTTTCGACAGTTCAACTCTTGCTCCCATCGCGCTAGTTTGAGTCGTAAATTGCCCGCCTTCCCATGACGGAAAGATGACAGGGAATACGGTGATCTAATCTTTGGGATAAAGGACTTGCTTATGAAAACCAGACTCGCGCTAGGTGTGTTAGCCATTTGCTTGGTTTCAACGATCGCCGTTGGACAGCAAGTTTCGGTGAACTACAACCACAGCCAGAGTTTCGCGGGATATCACACATACGCCTGGGCTTCCGACAACGCTAATAAAGTCCAGAATTCGATATTGGCGCAGGTTGCGCAACAGGACGTCGATACTGCACTTCAAGGCAAGGGGCTACAGAAGGTGCAGGAGAACCAGAATCCGGACTTGATTGTCACCGGCAACGGCGGGTTGAGACAGCAGACCTCCTATACGGCGATGGGGATGCGAGGGTTCGGTGGCGGCATGGGCACCCTCACTCCGGAGCAGAATGTCGTGGGAACTCTGGTCGTGGACCTTTATGACGCCAAGAATCAAAGTTTGATCTGGCGCGGAATTGCTCAAGACACTCTGAACAACAACGGCAATAAGAATCAACAGTTGGTACAGAAAGCCATCACGAAAATGTTCAAACAGTGGCCCAAGTAGAACTTGTAGCGGGTGTTTGTCGCGAGGAGTAAAACCGATGATCAGCACTCTCACGAAACGGCTCTTGGCAATAACCTTATCCTGCCTACTGATCATCGGTACCTTGCCCTCGCAAGTCGCAGGTCAAGAAACCCCGACCACCGGATATTCGGGACAGGGGGCGCCGTTGACGGCCGAGGAACTGCAGGCACTCGTTGCGCCGATAGCTCTCTACCCCGATGCTTTAGTAGCACAGATTCTGGCAGGCGCGACCTTTCCAGATCAGGTAGCGATTGCTGACTACTGGCTTCAGCAGAACAAGGACCTTTCTGGCAAGAATCTGATGCAGGCCGTTGACAAGCAGCAGTGGGATCCCAGTGTGAAGGCGCTCACGCAATTTCCCTCCGTGCTCGACAACATGGCGAAGAACCTCAGCTGGACCTCTTCGCTGGGAGAGGCCTATCACACCCAAGCCCCCGAAGTGATGTCGGCCATTCAGGTGTTGCGGGCAAAGGCACAGGCTGCTGGCAATCTGAAATCAGGCTCGCAGATCACCGTCGTACAGCAATCGCCGCAAACCATCGTGATTCAGTCGGCGAATCCGCAAATAGTGTACGTGCCGCAGTATAACCCGACGGTGATTTACGGAACCACTTACGTGACTCCAGGGTATAGTGCTTCCACCGTGGCCGCGACCGGCATACTTGCGTTTGGCGCCGGCATCGCGGTTGGCGCATTGATCATCTCCAACAACTCTTGTTGCGGATGGGGATACAACAATTGGAACTGCGGCTGGCACGGCGGCGCCGTGGTGTATCAGCAAAACAACTTCTACGGGAACAACGCGTGGCACGGCGGATATTATGGCTCGAGCGCGAGTGCCTACGGACCATATGGCAGCGCCCACGCCAGCAATGGCTATAACCCATCTACTGGGACGTATGCGCGTGGCGGCACAGTCTCGAACGGCTACGGCAGTGTAAGTGCGGGTCAAGCATACAACCCAAGAACCGGGGCTTCTGGCTCGAGCGTGCAAGGTTCGAACGCCTATGGCAGCTATGGGGCCTCGACGGTTTCGAAAAACGGTAACACTGCGTACGGCCAGCATCAAACGACCTCTCAGGGAACGACAGGTCAGATGCACGCCACAAATGGTGCTTCGGCTTATGGCGCGTCCGGGAAGTACAACAGCGGAGCGGTAGGTCAGACCGCAAACGGGAACAAATATGCAGCAGTGAACGGCAACACCTATAGCAATACTGGAAGTGGCTGGAGCGGAAACTCGAACAATACTCAGAAGTACAACAGCTCAAGCTATTCGGGCCAAAGCGCGCAGAGAAGCAGTTCCAGCGGCTGGGGAGGGCAGGAAAAGAGCAGCGGATCATCAGCCTGGGGTGGAGGCGGAAGCGGCTGGGAATCCAGGTCGGAGAGCGCTCGTGGTTCGTATAGCAGGGGTGGCGGTGGCGGCTGGGGCGGCGGACGCAGATGACACTTTCGGTAGTGGCGTAGCGGAGATATTACGGTAGAAATGCTTGGAGGATTTACGTTTGTCGCGTTCAACCGACAAAATTGCCCTTACGATCCCGTTAATAGTCCTCGCCTTGATGATCGTGTTCGCCGCGTGCAACAAGTCAGAAAAGCCTTCGGCAGCGACGTTTGCTTCGCCCGAGGACGCCGGCAATGGTCTGCTTCAAGCTGCAAAGTCTGGAGATCAAAACGCAATATTGGCGATCTTCGGTCCGGACTCGAAGGACATTATCCTCTCCGGTGATGCAGTGCAAGACAAAACTGCGGTCGACGCATATATCGCCGGTTATGGGGTGATGCACCGCTGGCGCAAGATGCCGGATGGAGCCCAAGTCCTAGTGATCGGCGCTGACAATTTTGCCTTCCCGATTCCGCTAAAAAAGAATGACGCCGGTCAGTGGTACTTCGACGCGGCCGCGGGAAAAGATGAGATCCTGGCGCGCCGCATTGGCCGGAATGAATTGGCAACCATCGACGTTTGCGCGGCCCTCGCTGATGCGCAGGCGCAATATTACTCTCAGGTCCACGATGGCGGCAGGAAGCAATTCGCTTTGAAATTTATTAGCGACACCGGAAAACAAAACGGGTTGTATTGGGAAGCCCCCGAAGGTCAGCCTAAGAGCCCGCTCGGTCCGCTAGTTGTGCTCGCAACTGACGAAGGCTATTCAGCCAAGCCGAACGCCCACGCACCTTTCCATGGCTACAACTACCGCATGCTGACCAAGCAGGGCAGTAACGCCCCAGGCGGAGCCAAGGACTATCTAGTGGATGGGAAGATGGTCGGGGGATTTGCCTTCGTAGCTTATCCGGCTGACTACGGCAATTCAGGGGTGATGACGTTCATCATCAATCAGGATGGAGTTCTGTTGCAGAAGGATTTGGGGAAGACCACAAAAGAGACCGCAACCGCCATGAGCGAGTTTGATCCGGATGGAGGTTGGACCGTGGTAGCGGAATAACCGCAAATTGAGTCTGGTTCCAAGCATCCCGAGCGCGACACGATCGCTCTCTTGGGCTAGTCTAAGTTCGGCTTCCAGCACATCGCGACGCTGGAGCGAAATCACGACATCCGTTTAGTGAATGACGCCCCAGACTCTCAGGATTGCGATTGCTGCAACAAGAAGTACCGAGAGCACGACTCCATATTCAGCCACGTTTTGCAACTTGGTATTCGGACCAACCTTTCCAATGAACTGATCCATCTCGCCCCTCCGATCCAAGATTTCTACACAGATTGCACCACCCTCCGACTGCGCACAATGGCTCATCCGTGGTCCTGACCGTGGTACTCAGAATGGAGGTGACTGAGGTCACTTGGACTCTTTCTTGAGATACACGGGGAGTTATCTTGGACAGATATAGGATCGCGCCGGAGTCGTACAACATACATCGGTTAAGCTGGCGACTAAACTTAAACTTCGGTCCAGGGAAGGGAAGTTGAATCTACGGATTGAAATGAGCTCACTGAAACTGTCGGGTTAGTTTATCAGAGTGTTGCCAGGAAGTATTTGAGGCAAAAAAATTGGGTGGGACCTGACTTGAGTCAAGTCCCACCCTGGATCGAAGAAGATCAGAAGTTGATCTTCAGAGCGTATTGAATTTCACGTGGGCCTCGGTCTCCGGTAGCTTGGCCGAAGGTCTGCTGACCCATGGATGGAATGGAACCGCCGTTCCCTGCAAAACTCCATCCTACAGTGTTAACGGCATGTCCGGCGCATACAGCATCAGTTACCCCGGCCGTGCAGGCAACCGCGCCAGTCGCCAACTGGGTGTTAATCTGATCAGCGCGGAACTGCGCCTTGTTGAACAAGTTGTAGAACTCCATCCTGAACTGCAGGTTCACCCGTTCGGTGACCTTGAAGTTCTTATAGACGGAGAAATCGGTGTTGGCAAGTCCCGGGCCCTCGCAGGAGCCGACGGATGAATTCCCAAAAGTTCCGAGTTGGTAGTTATCAAGGGTGAAAGCCCCCGGATTGTACCACTGGTACTTGGGAGCTCCGTGCGCCCGACAGTCCTGAAGCACACGGTTCGGTTTCTGGTTGGCGTTGTATCCGGTTCCCTGAATGCCGCCAGGAGCGTTCGTGGCTCCTCCATTGAGACCGAAGATCGACTCGCTGGGGCCGCTTGCGTAGGACAAAATGGCCGCCGCCTCCCAGCCTCCGAGAGCCGTACGCATCGGAGCGCTTTTCCCGGTCAGGGTGGGAAGGTCGTAGACTAGATTGCCAGTGAAAATATTCGGCCGGTTGATGGTCGTTGGACCGTAGTCTAGCCGAGTATTAGCAGTGTCAGTTATCGTGGCGGTACTGCTGGTATTGCCACTGTTGGTGATATCGGTGTCCGCCAGCGATTTCGACCAGGTATAAGCGAATTGTGCATCCAGAGACTTGATGTGTGTCCGGTAGAGCGCCTGGAGGGCGTTATAGTTCGAGAACGCTCCCCATTGGGCGTAGCTGATGGTCCCGAAGCTAGGGGCGAATCGCTCGGTATTACTGTTATTGAGGGCGAAGGCAACCTGATTCCCGGGAAGGACCGCGTTTGTGTCGAAGTAACGCAAGATGTTTCCGCCACGATTTGCGACATAGGCGAGTTCCAGCTTGCTGTCGTGGGAGAGTTCGCGTTCAAAGGTTAAGTTCCACTGCCAGGTATTTGGCAGGTCAGCACTCGGATCCATTCCCCAACTTGGAGAAGCGGAGGAGGTTAGAGAACCCGCCGGTACTGAACCACTCAGCGGACGGGTTCCTCCAGCCGAGACCGAAAACGGTGAGTTGGTTGCCAAGTACAAGTAATTGCTGATGCGTTCGCGCTGGTAGAACTCACCAACTCCGGCACGGAACGACATTTTACCGTCGCCCTTCGGATCCCATGCCAGACCTAACCTCGGAGCGATAGCGTCATTCTTATTGTTCTTAAGCGAGCGGTTGGGTCCGGGTACTCCGCCAGAAAAACCCAAATTCGTGCACGGGTTTGTTCCCGGCACAACCAACAGCCCGTCACAAGCTAAAGCTCCCCCGGTCTCGCCCGGGACGTACAGGTTGCGTTGCCAGCTCGAGATTGCGTTGATGCGGCTGAACGGATTGCGCAGGAAGGAGTAGCGAGCTCCGTACTCGAAGGTTATGTTGCGCTTAACCTTCCAAGTATCTCCAAAGTAGAATTCATAATCATGCCACCGGGTCTCAGCAAATGGGTTGGTTTCGGGCTCTCCGAAACCCCACTGAGTCTGGTTCCACAAAGCGTTGAAGGTGCCATTATTGGTGTTGTTTGCGCTGCTAACACCCCAGTATGCGGGGGCCTCACCGGATGTGCCACCGGAGAGTTCGTTCTTCCGGTTGTTGCTGGCCAGGAATCCGACCTTAAATGTATGGGCTCCGTGGACTTTCGAGAAGTCATCTTTCAAAATGTAGAGTTCTTCGTTGTTGTGCCACGGGCCCATATTCCAGAGGGTGTCTGAATTGGCCCCGTTTCCCAAGCCGCCCCAGAAGATGGGGTAGCCCATGTTAATTCCGTTGTATTTGTCGGAGAGTGGGAAGTACGATTGGTACGAATTGTTGATTTGTTGGACTATGCCGGGGTCCGTTCCGCCAGTTGTCACCGTGATTCGATTGGCAGCATACGAAACCTGGAAGTCGTTAACGGCAGTGCTACCCAGCAACTTGGTAATCTTTATAGTCGCCTGGTAGCCGGGCTGCGTCCAATTAGGATCAACGGAGGGGTATCTGTCGTCGCCCCAGTAACCTAACGTGCTTGGGGACGGATTGCTCCAGTGGTCCTGGGTGTAACGGCCCATCACGCTCCAAGTCTTCGAGAGTTGATAGTCCATGCGAATATTTTCTTCCCGCCAGTAAATCGGAGCTTTGAGCGACACTGCCCAATTTATACAATTGACAGGATTAGCCACGTTGGGCAGAGGAAAAAGATTAACAAGCAGCTGTCCAGTGGGTGAGATCTGACCTGCAGGAACGTGGGTTTGGACAACCCCGCCGATGGTTGGCGGGTTCTCGCAAGCGGCGGGGCGAAGGTTCGTAAAGTCTCCCGTCTGCTCGGCTGCTGTCGGTACGTTAGCACTCCGCAATTTGCCGCGAAGTTCGTGGTTCCACTCTTCCGACCAGAAGAAGAACAACTTGTCTTTTAGAATCGGGCCGCCAATGTTGTAGCCCCAGTCATTCCGCTGCAGCGCATCTTTGGGTACACCGTTCAAGTTGTTGAAGTAGTCGGTCGCATTCAGGGCGCTGTTGCGGCCGAAGTAGAACGCGCCGCCGTGGAACTGGTTGGTGCCGCTCTTGGTGACGATGTTGATGACTGCGCCCATCGCCTGTCCATACTCAGGACCGTAACTATTCCGGAGGATCTTGAACTCCTGAATAGCGTCAATCGAGGGGTAAACAAGAATGGTACGTTGAGATCCGATGTCGTTGTTGTTGACACCGTCAACCAAGAAGATGTTGGCGGTCGTGTTGTTTCCGTTCACGGAGAAATCAACACCAGCCTCGAGGCCCTTGTGCTTGGAGTCAAAATTTGCGGCGGGGGAAACGCCTGGCATCAACTGAGTGAGCTGAGCAAAGCTGCGCCCGTTCAGAGGCAGTTCCCGGACCTGGTTCCCTTCGACCACGTTGCCGACCGTGCCGGTGGCAGTCTCGACCTGGACCGCAGTGGCCTCGACGGTCATCTGTTCCGTAACGGCACCCACACTCAACACGGGATTCACCGTGGTGGTGCTGGAGACGAAGACCTGAACTCCCTTGCTGACGTACTCCTTGAAGTTCGTCTGCTTGACGCTGACGTCGTAGTTGCCGGCGGCCAGGTCGGTGATCGAATACTGACCCTGATCGCTGGTTTTGGCTGTACGCACCTCGCCAGTGGCGGTGTTAGTCACGCTGACATCGGCGCCGTTTACGACGGCTCCGGCGGAGTCAGTGACGGCGCCTGAAATGATTCCCGTAACTTTTTGCGCTGCTAACGGCAGCACGGCGCACAAACAGCAGACCAGCAATAGCCAGATGAACCTACGCATTTTTGATCCTCCGCCTAGTATTAAAGGATTACCCCTCGGCTGCGCGCTATTAGGCCGCAACATGAAATACGTTGTCAAGCAGAAAAATGATTATGTTCACTTTGATGGCAATAAAAGTGTCAAGCGGAAGATTCAAGCGTCTTTGCCTGTAGAAGACCGGTTACTTTGGGAGCGGCTGCACGGACGCATCCGCCGCGCTACCACGTGCGGTTCGATCACCATACGAGCCAGACTGCCCCGGCATCTGAGCGTTGAGGCGCTCGAACTCCGCACGCTCCTGTTGAGCCTCGGCCGTGCGATTCGCCTGCGTATAGGCTCGAGCGAGATTGAAATGCACTTTCGGACTGTTCGGCACGCCGCGGCGCGCAGCCTCAAGCTCGAGAATCGCTCCGGCAGCATCCCCTTCTTCCAAAAATGCACGCCCCAGTACGTAATGGGCCTCGGCGGACTCAGGCGCGAGGGCGATTGCTTTCTTGGCGTCGGCAAGCGCGCTGGCGGAGTCGTGTAACAGAAGCGCGATGGATGCCAGGCGGATATAGGCGATCTCGCTTGATGGATTCAGCCGAGTCTCCTCTTTTAACTGGACCTGCGCTTCGTCATATTGGGAGGCAGAGGCTAAAGCGTCTCCGTAGGCGTAGTGAAGAAATGGGGTTGCGGGATGTTCCTTCACCATCTTTTCGAAAATGGGGAAGGCCTTGTCGTAGTAGCTCTGGGAGAGCAACACCGCGGCTTCTCCAGCTTCGCGCACGAGAGGGCGCATCGTGGGATCCACTTGGTCGGGAAGGGATGGGATTCTTAGTAACGCGATCCCCATCGCAAACTGAATCTCTTCTGATAACGCGCCCGGGTCGACCTCCGGTATCAGTAGAGCGATTGCCCGGTCAAAGTTGCCGTTGAGATTCAGCAGCAGCGCAAGATGGTAGCGGGAGACCCTGACTGCAGCTGCGTTTCCACTAAATCCCAGGGCACGGCCATGCTCCAGGTGAATCAGCGAATTCTTGTAATCTTTGGTCTCGAACTCGCTCAGACCGAGCAAAGTCCATGTGTCCGGCTGCTTGGCTTCGAGGGCCACCGATTGCTGCAACGCAGAGATAGCCTCTGGATATCGGCCCTGCATGTAGGCGAGCGTGCCCATCTGGCGCCACCCTTCCTGCCAGTCTGGGTGGAGTTCCAACGCACTTTGGTACAAGAGGGCCGCCTCTTCTATCCGTCCGTCTCGTTGCGCCGCCTCCGCGAGCCGCGCCTTGTCTTCGAAGTCTCTCGCGGTAGATGAGGAACCAGATGTGTCTGTCGGAGCACTGTTAGCCGAATTTCGGGCGACTGCTGCGCCTCGAGGAAGCGCATACCGTGTGATCTGGGCTGGGTCGCCGTCGGTTGGTTGCTTGGCTAGCTCGGACGCTTCATGGGAAGCCTTTGCCGCCTCTTCGGATTTACCCTGACTCTGCAGAGCCACCGCCAAGGCCTTATAAGCAACCGCCGAGTGAGGTGCAATCCGGATTTCTTCGCGCAACTGAGTCTCAGCTTTTTCGACCTGAGAAGCCGCAATGAGCGCCACGCCGTACTCATAGTGTAGATACGGTGTGTCGGGATAATCCCGCAACATTAGTTCAAAGCTCCGCAATTCCGCATCCATTTCGTGGTTCGCGAGCAACGCGGCTGTTTCTCCTGCCGCATGGACGAGTGAGTCCTTCGCTGGATCTACCTGGACGGGTAAAAGTGGAACGCGCAGGAGTGCCAGTCCCAACGCGGTCTTAATCTGATCCGGAAACTGGTTCGGTCCGAACGATTGCACCAATAGTTCGGTCGCTCGTTCGAACTCGCCGTGAAGATTGAGTAGCAGTCCAAGATGATAAAGCGCGACTTTCTCGACATCCGGACTGTCTGCGAATCCCAATTCCTTGGCGCTCTGGAGGTGAACGAATGCGTCTTGGTAGTCCCCCGTTTCGAATTCACACAATCCAAGAAACGCCCACCCGGCACCTACCTTGGGGTCAAGTTCGACGACGCGGTGAAGTGCGGGGATTGCTTCGGCAAAATGATCATTGTCATAGAGCAGGGTTCCGAGGTACCACCAGCCCTCATCCCAGCTCGGACGAAGTTGCACGGCGGCCTGATAGTCGCGAATGGCCTCGTCAGTCCTTCCTGCATCCCGTGCGGACACGGCGTTCGCGGCCAGCTTTTCGAAACCTTGTGACGTGCCGGAGGTTTGGGGCGTCGCGGCCGACACCAAGCTCAACGACAGAGAGAGGACCACACAGAAAACGGAAAATCGCAAACAGGAAAGGCTACAGACTTTAGGCACCGGCACGTCGACCATACTCAGCGCAAACGCTTTGCGGGTTATGGTATCACGCGACCCAACGGGCGGTGCGCTTTGGTTGCACCTGCAATTGCCAACGATCGCAGCGAGTCTCGATCGCGATTGCCAAGCCACGACTGTAAAGATGCGTGATGAATTGTAAAGATTTGTGATAAAAGGATGGCCGATGCTGTTGCGCTCCAATCGCCCCCAGCGGTCCGCATTTTCTCGGCGCCAGTTTCTTCAGGGGCTTGCGGGAAGCATTGGATTTTGTGCTCTGGCGCGTGGCGCTCTGGGGCAAACCCTCAACGGGCTGCCCGTTTTCGAGGAAATTCCTCCCTCAGTAAGCGGAATTCACTGGACCCACAACGCCGCCCGGTCTTCGCAGAAGTATCTGCCGGAGGCCACCGGACCGGGCTGCGCGTTCCTGGACTATGACAACGACGGTTGGCTCGATATCTATCTCGTCAACAGTGGCAAGTGCAGTTTCTTCACGCCAACCCAGCCGATGAGCAATGCGCTCTACCGGAATAACCGGGATGGTACCTTCACCGATGTCACCGAAAAAGCTGGGGTCGGCGGTGGAGGCTTTGGAATGGGAGTGGCCGTCGGTGACTTCGATAACGACGGCTTCCCGGATATGTACGTCACTCAATACGGCCGCAGCATTCTCTATCGCAACAACGGAAATGGGACTTTCACCGATGTCACCGAGAGAGCCGGTCTTGGGCGAGTCCACGGCTGGGCGTCGAGTGCTGTGTGGTTCGACTACGACAACGACGGCCGCCTGGATTTGTTCGTCGGACAATTCGCCGGTTTCGACAAAACCACGGGTTGCGGTATCGGTTCAGATGGTAGACATCACTACTGCATTCCGCGCGTCTTCCGCCCCATGCCGAGTTGGTTGTTCCACAACAACGGAGACGGAACGTTCACTGATGTAAGCAAAGAGTCGGGGATCGGGGACTACTTAGGAAAAGCATGGGGAGCGGTGGCGACCGACGTGAATAACGACGGACTCATGGACCTGTTCGTCGCCAATGACACGGTGGGGAATTTTCTCTTCATCAATCGCGGAGATGGACGGTTTGAAGAAGCTGGTCTTCGGGCCGACGTAGCTTACAGCGCTGAGGGGCGCTCCCGGTCCGGAATGGGCGTGGACTCCGCCGACTTTGACCAGGATGGATGGATGGACCTTTTTGTCTCAAACATAGACGAGGAAATTTTCTCGCTTTACCGGAATAACCACGACGGGACCTTCGACGATCAGGCCATGCGGCTGGGAGTTGGAATGGCAACCCGCTGGATGAGCGGCTGGGGAATGAAATTCATCGACTATAACAACGATGGAGACCTTGATCTGCTTCTGGCTAACGGATTCCCCGATGACTTAGTGGAGGATTTTTCCAGCCAGGTGAAGTACCACGAACCTCTGCTGCTATTTCACAATACGGGAGGCAAATTCAAGAACGTCAGCGAGCAGAGCGGTCCCGTGTTTTCGAAATCGTTTTCGGCTCGAGGCATGGCGGTCGGTGACTATAACAATGATGGTGGTATCGATGTCTTAGTCGCAGTCAACGATGGCGCACCGATTCTGCTCCGCAATAATATTGGCAAGGAGAACCACTGGCTTGGCGTGCAGCTAGTGGGGACGAAATCAAATCGGGATGCGGTCGGAGCTCGCATAACCTATAAGGCGGGCGACCTTACGCGGAGCCGCATGAAAGTCGGGGGCGGAAGCTTCATGTCCTCTCACGATCCGCGTATGCTTCTGGGTTTCGGTAAACGAAAAACCTTGGACTGGTTGGAAGTGCAATGGACCCAGCCCGGAGGCACTCTTGAGCGTTTCACCAACCTTCCCGTAGACCGCTACATCACCATCGTTGAAGGCACTGGTAAGTGGAAATGAGACCAATCGCGGCGAGCGCGCGAGTTGCGGAGACTCACTGCGTCCCTGAATTGCGGAGCCTATGATAAAAAAGTAATCAATGCTGTTGCGTTCGATACGCCCCCAGCCGTCCGCATTTTCCCGTCGCCGGTTTCTTCAGGGGCTTGCCGGTAGCATAGGATTTTGTGCTCTGTCGCGTGGCGCTATGGGGCAAACCCTCAACGGGCTGCCCGTCTTCGAGGAAATTCCTCCCTCTGCCAGCGGAATTCACTGGACGCACACAGCAGGCAAGTCTTCCGAAAAGTATCTTCCCGAAACCTCGGGGCCGGGATGTGCCTTCCTCGATTACGACAATGATGGATGGCTCGATATATATCTGGTGAACAGCGGCAAGTGCGATTTCTTCACGCCGACCGTGCCTCTGCGCAATGCGCTGTACCGAAACAACCGGGACGGTACCTTCACCGAGGTCACCGAAAAAGCTGGGGTCGTCGGTGGGGGATATGGCATGGGAGTAGCCGTGGGCGACTACGATAACGACGGCTTCCCGGATATGTTCGTTACCCAGTACGGCCGCAGCATTCTGTATCGCAACAACGGAAATGGGGCCTTCACGGAACGTCACCGGGAAGGCTGGAGTTGGCGTCGAGGGCTGGGCGTCGAGTGCCGTGTGGTTCGATTACGACAACGACGGGCGCCTGGATTTGTTCGTGGGACAATATGCCTTGTTCGATAAAGCCACCGGATGCGGCGTCAGCTCAGACGGCAAACATCACTACTGCATTCCCCGAATCTTTCGTTCAATGCCGAGCTGGTTGTTCCACAATAATGGAGACGGAACTTTTACAGATGTGAGCAAAGAGTCGGGGATCGCCAACTCCTTGGGGAAGGCATGGGGCGCAGTCGCGACCGACGTGAACAACGATGGCCGCATGGACCTGTTCGTGGCCAACGACACGGTGGGAAATTTTCTCTTCATCAATCGCGGCGATGGACGGTTTGAAGAAGCTGGTCTTCGAGCCGACGTTGCTTACAGCGCTGAGGGGCGCGCACGCTCTGGAATGGGCGTGGACTCCGCCGACTTTGACCAGGACGGATGGATGGACCTTTTCGTCGCAAACATAGACGAGGAAATTTTCTCGCTGTACCGCAACAACCACGATGGGACCTTCGATGATCAGGCCATGCGCCTGGGGGTTGGAATGGCAACGCGATGGATGAGCGGTTGGGGAATGAAATTCGTTGACTACGACAATGATGGAGATCTCGATCTGTTTCTTGTCAACGGGTTTCCCGACGACTTGGTGGAAGATTTTTCCAGCCAGGTGAAGTACCACGAACCTCTGCTGCTGTTTCACAATACGGAAGGCAAATTCAAGAACGTCAGCGAGCAGAGTGGTCCGATTTTTGCCAAGTCGTTTTCGGCTCGAGGCATGGCGGTCGGCGACTTTAATAATGATGGTGCAATCGATGTGTTAGTGGCAGTCAACGATGGCGCACCGATTCTGCTCCGCAATAACATCGGCAACGAGAACCATTGGCTCGGCGTGCAGCTCATCGGAACCAAATCAAATCGCGATGCCATCGGAGCTCGAATAACTTACAAAGCGGGCGATCTCACTCGGAACCGCATGAAAGTAGGTGGCGGAAGTTTCATGTCCTCTCACGATCCGCGTATGGTTCTGGGTTTCGGTAAACGAAAAAATTTGGACTGGCTGGATGTGCAATGGCCCCAGCCGGGAGGCAGTGTGGAGCGTTTCACCAACCTTCCCGTAGACCGCTACATCACCATCGTCGAAGGCAGCAAGGCATGGAAATGAGACCATCGCGCCTGAAGCGTGAGTTGTACGGTATCAGCGATCGCCGTTGGAGCGCGGTGCTTATTCTCGTCTTCCTTTCTTCTTTCATGGTTCCGTTGCAGAGTGCAGGTCAAGGCTCTTCCCAGGTCGCTCCTGAAATCCGCATCATCGTCGTGGAATCCCAATCGGAAGCGGATCAAATCCTTAAGCGACTACAAGCGGGCGAGGATTTTGCGACACTGGCGCGAGAGAAGTCCATCGATCCCAGCGCAAGCAATGGAGGCTCCTTGGGGCGACTCGATCCAGAGGCACTGCGTACGGATCTCAGGGATGCGATCAAACAAGCCGGTGTGGGGCAACTCGCGGGGCCCGTCAAAATTTCAACCGGCTTCGCGATATTGAAAGTAGAGGGCTCCGGAGCGACTTCTAGCAATTCACCGCCTGCTCCCGCGGCCGGCGCACGTCAGGCAGGCGCGGCCGTGGCCAGCAGCGGACAAGGCATGACGCCTACGGGGATCCTCGCACTTGCCGGCCGCGGGAAGATTACATACCCCCCTGACGTCTCCGGCGCGGTCGAAGTAGAAATCGCATTTCGGTCGTTGGCGAAACCCGAGGGATGGGACAAGGATTTGCGCAGCATTTGCGAGGTGAGGAAAAAGACCATCGCCGAGGCAGTCGACTTTCTCGGGCACTTGCTTGATCCCAACGATCCCGACAGCTACGCATCTACTCGGCCAGACCAACTTGGAAGAGTTCACTACTCGCGGGCGCAACTGCTTGCCTACCAGGGCGAAATGGAGCCAGCGATCGAAGAGTGGCTCAAAGCCTACACATTGGCGAAGTCTCAGGCGCCCCTGATGGTGCCGGAGTTGGAGGAAGTTCTCGGCACGGCGTATCTGCACAAGTCGGAGATGGAGAACGGAGTTTACTTAAAGCCTGCGGACCGCTGCATCTTCCCACCCAGCAAGCCTGTCCGGGTTCAGCATATTGAAGATTTAGAAAAGGCGATTCAGTACTTCACGCGATTTCTCGAGAAAAAGCCCGACACCCTGGAAGTGAAATGGCTTCTCAATCTCTCCTATATGTACATGGGAAAATACCCGGCCAGTGTGCCCAGCAAGTATTTGATCGCGCCGTCGGTGTTCGCTTCTAAAGAAAACGTGGGACGGTTCACGGATGTCGCGCCGGCCGCCGGTCTGAATTCTTTTTCCATGGCGGGCGGTGTCATTGTCGATGACTTCGAAAATAACGGCTTGCTGGATATCGTCACTTCAAGCTATGACCAATGCGAGCCCCTGCACTACTTCCACAACAATGGTGACGGCACATTTACCGATCGGGCAGCTCAGGCTGGTCTGTCCGATCAGTTGGGTGGCTTAAATCTGATTCAGACCGACTACAACAATGATGGTTGCATCGACATTTTCGTTTTACGAGGCGGCTGGCAAGCGCCCATGCGCCCTTCGCTATTGCGGAACAATTGCGACGGAACATTCACCGACGTCACCGAGAGCGCAGGACTTGCCGAGCCCATTGCGTCCCAGACCGCAGTTTGGACAGACATCGACAATGACGGTTTTCTCGATCTCTTCATAGGCAATGAGCAGGGCCCGAGCCGCTTGTACCACAACAAGGGCGACGGCACATTCGAAGACATCGCGCACTCCGCCGGAGTCGACCGAGTCGCGTTCTCCAAGGGCGTCGTCTCCGCTGATTACGACAACGACGGCTTCATGGACTTGTATGTTTCCAATCTAGGCGGCGAAAATTTTCTCTATCACAACAACCACGACCGTACTTTCACCGAAGTGGGCAAACAGGCGGGAGTGCAGGCGCCTTGGATGAGTTTCGCGACCTGGTTTTTTGACTACGATAATGATGGATTCCCGGACTTATTTGTTACCAGCTATTACATGTCGCCGGAAGAGGTTCTGCGAAGCCAACTCGGTCTTCCAACCAATGTGGAGACGCTCAAGCTCTACCACAATGAGGGAAACGGAACCTTTCGCGACGTGACCGCCGAGGTTGGTCTCAACAAAGTTTTCGATCCGATGGGCGCGAACTTCGGCGACATCGATAACGACGGGTTCCTGGATTTTTATCTCGGCACAGGAACCCCGCCGTACGGCGACATTCTTCCCAACGTCCTCTTTCACAACCAGGGCGGCAAGAAGTTTGTCGACGTTACCGCTTCTTCAGGAACCGGGGAACTACATAAGGGACACGGAGTCGCTTTTGCCGATCTCGAAAACAACGGCCAGGAAGACATCGTCGCTGAAACCGGCGGCGCAGTGCCGGGCGACCGGCACGCCATTCGGCTATTTGAAAATCCGGGCAACGGCAATGACTGGATTACGGTTCGCCTCGTGGGAGTAAAGAGTAACCGCGCAGCGATCGGCGCCCGGATCAAAGTGACCGTGGAAAATCAAGGCGTCGGGCAACGCTTCATCTATCGCACGGTAGGAAGCGGAGGCTCGTTCGGCGCTTCTCCGCTGCAACAGCACATTGGACTCGGCAAAAGTGCCAGCATGGTGAACCTGGAAATCTGGTGGCCCGCGACCAATACTCGCCAGACATTTTCCAATGTCGGGAAGAATGAGTTCCTCGAGATCAAGGAATTCGAGAAGGAATACACTAAGCTCGAACGGCACCGCGTCCGGCTCGGTGGAAAATCCCGCGTCGCAACTTCCAAAGTGGCCACTGCTAGAGCCGCCGCGACGGGGAGCGCAAAACATTAGGTAGCTTCGACTGTGCCACGCTCGAGAATTATGAATCGGATATGCTTGGTTCTACTCGCGGCTCTGCTGTTGTATTCCGTAGGAGTCCATGCCCAGCAGCGCTACCCGGTGAATGGCCTTGTCCTGAGTGTCGATCGACCGCGAAAGACAATGGTGGTTTCGTGCAAGGAGATTCAGGGTTTCATGGACGCCATGGTCATGCCCTTCACAGTGCCGGATGCCAGATCACTCGACCAGCTAAGACCCGGGGCCCTGATTGACTTCACTTTGGTGGTGGGCAAAGACTCCTCTCATGCGGAGGATGTCCGCGTCCGCAGCTACGCTAGCGCAGAGCGCGAGCCATCCAAGGACCGCCGCCTTCAGGGATTCCAGGAGGACCTGGTTGGAAAGATGCGCCGGGTTGCCGTCGGCCAGACAGTTCCCGACTTCACGCTTATCGATCAGAAGAAGCGCACAGTTCATTTCAGCCAGTTCGCCGGTAAAGTGGTGGCGCTCAACTTCGTTTACACACGCTGCGTGCTCCCCGAATATTGCGTTCGCTCGTCGAACAATTTCGGAGTTCTCCAGAAGAAATATGTCGACCGCTTGGGTCGCGATCTTGTATTGCTGACGGTGACCTTCGACCCCGTCCACGATCAGCCCGAGGTTCTTCAGAATTACGCGCAGACATGGAAAGCCGATCCCGAAACGTGGCGGTTTCTAACGGGTGCCCCGCCTGATGTGCAACGAGTCTGCGATCTGTTCGGCGTGAATTTCGTTCCGGACGAAGGGCTGTTCATCCACTCCCTCCACACAGCTGTTATCGATCGAAGGGGCAATCTCGTCGCCAATCTCGAAGGCAACGAGTTTACAGCCACGCAACTAGCCGACTTGGTCAAAACCGTTCTGGATTCGAGTAAGTGAAGTGCCTGGACGTAAATCGAACTCAATTGACCGCAGAGATGCCGCGGAATACGATAGCTTGTAAATCTTCTTGCCCTTTGGAGTGAGAGTGCGGATTGCATCGCTACAAAAGGTCGTTTGCTGGATATTAGTTCTGGTCGCCCCGGCATCGCTGTCTGCCGCCGATTCGGAATCGGCGATGCTTTTCACCAAAGGCGTGGTGCTCCGCAACGGCGTAGCGATACCGGATTCTTCGGCTATTTTTCCCGGTGATCTCATCGAGACTAAAGCTGATTCAGTGGCGAATCTCAACGCGACTGGAACGAGCGTCATCATTCTTCCGGGATCGCTCGTGGAATTTCAAGGCAAGACTCTTTCGGTTGAACATGGCGCAGTGAGCGTCGCCACATCGCATGGGATCGCTGTTCACGTCAGATGCGTCACGGTGGTGCCCGTCTCCAGTGCATGGACTCAATTCGAAGTCAACGATGTGAACGGCACGATCGGAATCTCAGCCAAGAAAAACGATGTGCGGCTGGACCGGCAGCTCGATTCGAGTTCCCCGAAAGAAGTGGCGGCTGCGTCGCGAACCGGCACGCTCCTCCGCGAGGGCAATCAGACTACTCGCGACGAGTCTGATGGATGCAAAAACGAAAAGCGCAAGAAGGACGCGGGAGCGGTTCCAGCTGGCACCGGCGGTCCACTCAACTCAGAACTGATGAAACTCGGCGGCGTAGCAGCCCTGGGTGGTCTCGGCCTCTGGCTTGCCCTTGAACACGACGACCCACCCAGTCCCTGGAAACCATGATTTTGATTTTCTCGACACCATAACCGAAGAGGCTGCCCCACTCATCGCGGTTTTCGACGGGTGGGTACCACGGACTTCAAACCCACGTTCATTGATCACATCGAAAGCTTGGGTTCTGTGGTACAGAGTTCCAATGCCTTAGCTTTACCCTTCTGGTGAACGCGCCACAGAAAGCCGAACTCAAGTGCGGGAAATCGTCTGACACCATCAGCACCGATCCCCACCCGTCGAAAATCGCGACGAGTGGGGCAGCCGGTTTGGTTATGATGTTGAGAAACCAAAATCCGACAAAGGTGGGCCAGCCTGCCAACGCTACGACATGTGATAGGCCACTATTATCGTAACTTCGACCTCTACCGGCGTGCCGTCCATGAGGTAGGGACGAAACTTCCATTGGCGCACTGCGTTGACAGCTGATACCACCAGTTCGATCGGGCCATCCAGGACTTCTAAGTCTTCAACGTCACCGGTCTTGTTAATGACCGCCCTGATATCCACGGATCCGTGTATTTGGGCACGGCGGGCCTCCTCCGGATAGACAGGGTCAGTTTGTCTGAGTTTTAGCTTTTGGAAAGTCTCAGATGAAATCCTGACATACTTGGGTGCGTCGGTCGAGTCCTGCCTAAGGGATTGCTGTGCCACAGAAGGTGGAAGCGCTGTTAGGGACTTAATGGTGCGAACGGCTTTTTCCACCGCGCTCTCAGAAACACCATTAACATTCCACTGTAATAAATAAGACTTCGCCTGCGTACAAACAGTCGTGCCAAACCTGGGATCAATGCGGAACTTGAAATCTGTACTTCGGAAGTCGTGTCCAGCTACTGTAAATTCTCCTACCTTACCTTTTTCCTGAGCTTCTTTGCTCGAGCCGAGGTCAGTGGCAAGGTTTTCAAGGTATCGTTGGCAATTTTCGGTAGTCGAACCCGAAATACTTTCGATCGCGGACAGGACAAACGAAGAATCGGCTTCGAGCGGGGCGGAGTGTTCGGGGATATGTACCGCAGCCAACAATACATACACTCCCGGTCCGAATTTTTCGGCTACAAACTTCTTGCGTATAAGTTCAGTCTCGCCTACCCAGTCCCGAGAAAGCGGGTAGAAGAGATCGAAGTAGGTGTTGACATAGGCATTCTCGTCGAAAGTGCCGAGAAGTACTGCGGGAGACGGCGGCTTTTCTTCCTTGAGATGGAATTTTATGCTGACTTCTGTTTCCATCTCCACGGGTTTACCTTCCACGGTATAAGGCTTATATTTCCAGTGCCCCACGGCTTCAGCTGCAGACGCCCCGAGAATTGGGTCACCAGAGTTGACGGTCACTTCTTTCACCTCCCCGGCATCAGTGACGATAACTTTGAGGACCACCGTCCCCTGGATACCAGCGTTGCGCTCGGCGCTGGGGTATGTGGGGGCTGTCTTTTGAACTAACAGCGCAGAAGCCACACTTTCGGGCACCTTCACGCGCGAAGTCTGCGCTGTCGTCGCGGCATTCTGTTGTTGGGCGCCACAAAAAGCGCAAATTACGATTAAAAGTAAAAGATCGTAGAGAAACCGCATAAGAAACGTCAAACTAGCGCAACGGTATGCAAGTACCTGTGGCGGATGCTCAATGTATTCGAAACTTTCCTTCGTTGCAACGAATGCCCCGCGATGCACTTCCGAGTTTGACTTCGCGGCTGGCCCACCTGGATTCGAAGCAGTGCCCTGAATAGCGCTGCTACTTCGCCGCGCTCGTGGCAGTGACCGTTAGTGGCACATCCAGCGTGCCGATTTTCTGCGATCCCCGGTCCATCACGCCCATCCGCAGGTTGTATTGGCCGGGAGGAAGATCGAGTTCCTGCTTGACCACAAGGCCTGTTCGCTGAGCTGACTCGTAATCCGCGGGGCCTAAGGTAGCATCCATGGCGTTTGAGATCTGTCCCGCTGGCATCCCTGCCTGGGTGAAAGCTACGGCGATGCAATCAATGACCGCGCGCTTGCGATGTTCCGGCGTGTCAGTGAAATCGATGCCTCGAATGTCAATCGTGTAGCTGATTCTTGTCTTCTTGTTGCTACCGTCCGGAGGCAGGACTTCCACCGTCAGTGGAATGACCGTGGATGCCGGCATTCCCGGCTGCATCGCGACAATCAGCGGATGCGCCCACTGAGCCGGAGTGTCCTGCGTAGGGTTGGGGTAATATCCGGGACGATAGGCCAATTTTACTCCGCCGCGATTGAGCTTTACTTCGATCTTCCGGAACTGAGTGTTCGAATCATCTGCAGCCGGTGTGTATGCAAGCGTGTAATACGTGGAACTGTCGTCGAGCGCTTTACCAATCGCGCGGCGCACATCGTTACCCACAAGAACTTCTCCGCCAGTCTGTTCGGCTACTTCCTTTATTGAGCTCCGTTCCTGGAAGCGGGTCTCAGACTGCGTGTTCAAGTTGTCTTTGTACGCCGTGGGATTATCTGTGCTGGAGAAGCTCGCACTTTCAGCGGCACCCACACTCAGATCGACTCCCCCGGCCTGCAATCCGCGCACATCCATCGGAAAGACTGCAACGCGAGCGGTGGCCAACGCGGTAGTCATAACTCGAATCGCGGCCTGGAAGTCAGGCGTATCAGCTAACCCCGTGGAGGTCTCGACCGATTGCGCCCTATTTAGCCGGTAGAAGTCGATCCCTGTGGGCTTCAGTCTCACGGGAAAAGTCCCGGAGAGCCATATCAAGTTCTTGCGTCCGGGATAAGCCGATACCGACCGCGCTACCGCAGTTAAAGCGTCCAGTGTGAAGTTTATCCGTACGGAAGTACGGTCTGCTTCCGTGACGGCATTCGATTGTTGGCGCTGTTGGGCGAAGCCAAACGGGCTATCGGCGACATTGCCGCTGCTGATTGCACCTGCGGGAGCGCCAGCGGCAAGGGCAACCGTGTTCGCATTGCGAGCAATCTCATCCGTGAATCCCTGGAATGATTGCCGGTCAGCTTCGGTCGTAAGCAAGAACGAGCGGTCATTCAACACCTTCTCCGCCGCCGCCACCAGCGTTGCGGAATCGTCGGTGAATCCTTGCACCATCACTAGTTTCTTGGACAGCACGAACATCGCAATCCGTTTGCCTCGGGGAAGCGTCTTGAGGAATTCGATCGTCTGTTTTCGGGCGTATGCCTGATCCGGGACCGGAGTGTTCAACAAGTCCAGCATCAGGATGCTGAGGTTATCTTCGACGTGCGCAACCACACGGTTGGTGAAGACGTGAGGAGGTAGAGGCGGCGGGGATGCGGATTCGGTGGTTGCAGACGCGACTTCGTTTGTGGAGGGGACGTGCGCATCGAAGGCGCGAATCTCTTGCGGCTTGCCGTCCTCGAGAACCGTAAAGTCCGATTGCTGCAATCCTCGAATCGGTTGACCATGAGGATCAGTGACCGCGATATCCACCTGTACCAGCTGAGCCTTTGCGTGAAATGTCGGAGCAGGAGTCGCCGGGGTCGTCGTACCTGGCAGGGTTCCAGTTCCCGCACTCTGAGTTACATTCGCGGTCGTTAGATCCCGCTGAGTTGGCGGCTGCACAGACGCAGTCCCCGTTTGGGCGGGGATCTGTGCCTTGCCGGCAGCAGCGACGACTGGGGGCGGAATGGTCCTTGGGAGAGTCGACTGCTCCAGCTGCACGTGTTGTACAGTATCCGGCTTGGAGCCAAAGTCCTCAATTTCTAGTTCATGTTGCTTGTTGAACTTCAGCTTGGCGGTGTTGTAATACACGCCATCGCCGTTGCCCTTACCGTCCAGAGTAAGTTTGATGACGGTGAACCGGTAGTTGTTAGACGTGGTCGCGGCGCCGACCGCGCTTGAGCGGCGTGAGCCTCCTCCCATGCTTTGTCTCGCGCTAGCGCGGGGACTCACAAGCAGGATGTAAGGCGTCTTCCCGGAATTCTGCAACGCAATAATCTTCACGCCGTACCCGACGCTGAGTCCGAAGCGAAAAATGCCCTTCTCCTCTGCGTCATCAAGCGCATCCGCCAGCGCCTCCTGACCGCCTTTTGCGAGGATCGACTCGTAGCGGTTTAGCTCGCCGGTTGGGGTGAACCGATCGATCCTCACCGACACATCGACGGTGCCGGTTGTGAAAACCCCCGCGGTATCGATAATCCTCCCCGAGTAAATCCCAGGTTCAATCAGCGGTCTTCCCAGGTTGCGATCAAGGTATAAGACGTAAACGCACATCAGACGGTACGTGTCATCGTAAGTGTCTACGTTGAACTCGGTTCCCGTGATTCCTTGAGGTATCGCCCCGGTCCGTTGCAAGGCCGGTAGCATGGCGGGCGAGGCCGACTGCATCGATATCGCCGGGATATGTTCTTGTTGAAAAGGCTGATCGGCAAGGTTGGCTATGCTGGCATCCACCTGCGCAGGAGCAGCGACGTGCAGCGACTGTGACGCAACCTGCAGCCAGGTGGCCAAGGTTTTGTCGGGCTGAGCCTGCACGAATACCGGAGGCGTCTTGCCCAAATCGTCCAAGTCGATCATCGCCCGGACCGTCTTGCGTTGGTTGTCGCTCAACTGTTTCACATACCATGATGCGCCGCTCATTCCGTTTTCGTGTCCAGTAAAGGAGATGAACATGAGCGTAAAGCGGTGAGGCACCAGGCTGAGCGATTCCGTCAGCAGGGGCAACATCGCTAACGAGCTCCACCCGCCGGGCGCGGTTGTGTCCTGCGACGCATAATCAGAAGAGGCGCCTACCACGATGGTGCCTTCTTCGTCACCGGGGAGAATACATATCAGGTTAGGGAAATCCTGATTTGGGACTGATTGCTCGATTACCTGGGGGCAGCCTCCCTTTTGAAAAAGGCTGCGCAGGGTTTTGATTCGGTCCGGCTCAGTGGCAGGAGCAAGTTTCAGTTGCTCCTCAATGAGCGGCCTGTGGACCCGCATGTAAACGATACTGTCGGCGATGCAGGTGGTAGCTAACACTACGAAAACGAGGATTCGCAGGAACCAGTTCATAGAGAGTGTGATGCGCACAAGGGTAGCATTACCAGGGTTGCGCGTTGCAAAATTTTCACGGCTTGAATACTTCGATCAACTCCGGCGGGGAAATCAGGAAATCAATTCGGCGGCAGACCGCCGGCCGCGGGAGCAGCAATCCCGTTCGCGCCATGGTGGCCCTCCGCCTGATCTGTGTCAGCAGCCTGTTCCTCTGCCGGGGTCATGTGTCTCCCGGATCCTGGTCCCTTTCCGGCTTGGTCCCGCCAAAAGATGTACCGGGCTTGAGCGTCGACCATTTCCTGCGGAGTCACCATAAAATCGGTGCGCACAGCGTCAAGCTGCGGGTCGTACTTATCCTGAAGATCCCGCAGTTGATCCGCTTCGGTATTCTTTTTGTTTAGAAAGTGGCGGTAAATGTAGTCTTCGATCTTGCCATTCTGCTTTTTGGCGTCGGCGGCAATCTGTCCCCAGTTGGCATGCAGTTGGTCTCCGATTTGCCAGATCGTTTTCCCCGCTCTCAGTTGCGATATAAGTTGCGTCATCTGCGCCCCGCCGGCGAGCAGTTCTTGTGCCACAAAGAAAGAACCGTAGTCGAGGCCCATCTGGCGGCGATCGGCGACCATCGCGGGGCGACCAATCTTCAGTTTGTCCGCCAAGCTCATGCTCACCATACACCGGCCAGTTTTGTCGGTGGCCATGGCGGTAATTTTCCGGGCTTGCTTCTCGGCTTTTTCCTGGTCATCAGAGAAGGCTGCCGAAGTCGTGACCAAGATGACAAGAAGTAAAAAGCAGGCAGAGCGTCTCATCCGCGGCCTCCTTGAGACCTTCTCTAGGCAGCACGGCTATCTTTTCAAATTGTATCGAAACCGGTCTGTAGAGGACAGCAAGAATTAGGTGCGCCTGAGCGCCGAAAAGGGCCGCGAAACAGGCGTTCAGGCCGGTACGGATCGTGTTACAGTGGTCTCCTCGGAAGGTGCTGTCATGCCGCGTGTCCTTCGAGTTCTGCTGTTTTCTCTACTCTCCACCTGCTGCTTCGGAGGCAACATTGTTTACCTGCGGGTCCACCGCGGCGTGGTCGAAGAACGTCTGAACACTCCTCCTGGGACGGGATTAGAGCGGCTCCACAAATTGCGCGCGCAGTTCGAGGCGGCGGGATGCACCCGCGAACATCTTTCCGAACAGGCGATCCCCAGGCAAGACCTTCCGAACGTGATGTGTAATCTTCCAGGTAAGGAACCGGGCACGATTGTGGTCGGCGCACCGATTGATTTCGACGCGGTCGGGACAGCCGACGAATCGCAATGGGCGACACTGGCGCTACTTCCTTTGCTGGCAGAATCTGTCGGCGCCGTTCAACACAGGCTCTCGCTGACGTTCGTCGCTTTCACCGGTCACAACCACGGGCTTCGCGGCTCCTCTGAATATGTAAAGCAGCTGACCGACTCGCAGCGCCGCGGAATCCGAGCAATGATCAGTCTCGAGGACTTAGGCCGAACGCCTCCGGTATACGCGCTGGCTCAAGAGGATCTGATGCTGGCCAATTGGCTAGCTCTGTCTTCGAACACGTTACGGCTGCGCTCCATCCCTATGGAAATTACGGCGCGGAGTGTCGACGCTCCGCTCATCAACAACAGACCTGTATTTAATCCAGACGAGTATCTGTTGGACGCAACGGCGTTCCAACGTGCGCACGTTCCCGCGATCGCGCTGCGGTCCGCCCCGCTTTCCATGGTTCCTGCGATGCGGCAAGCTGGCGCATGGCAGGGATTCTCGTCCGGGAAGTTCTTTGATCTGGACATCTACGAGCAGACATACAACCAGTTGTGCGTGTACCTGCTTTATCTCGACAGCAATCTTGGCACATCTCACTCATCGCCGCCGGGGACCGAGGTCGCCGCTGCGCCGGTGAAGCCCGCGCCGACAACCGCGGGAGCTGGCATTGGACAGCCTTCGGCGGCGACTCCCACCACCGTGGCATCCGCTACAGTTCCATCGCCAACTGCACAGCAACCCACGGGGATTCCTCCCGTCACGCCAGTTTTCCATGCCCAGGCGCAACTCGTTCTCATGGATGTTTCGATCATCGACGATCGAGGCGATCCGATTAAGGGATTGAAAGCCGAAGATTTTACGATTCTGGAAAATGGCAAGCCGAAGGTAGTGCGTTCGTTTGAGGAACATGGGCCTCAGTCGGAGAGTGCAGCCTCGCAGGAAAATTCTCTTCCACCCGGCACTTTCAGCAACCGGATGGCAGCGGCAACCGACGCCCCTCTTAGCATCTTTCTCTTCGACCTTCTAAACACTCCGCCGCAGGATCAAGCTTACGCTCGCGCACAGATGCTGCAGTTCCTGAAGGCGATGCCGCGAGGGAAGCATTTGGCACTTTTTGTGTTGGGCAGGCAGCTTCAGATGGTCCAGGGGTTCACGGATGATTCCGAAGGGCTCGTAAAGATGGCCGAGAAGGTCATGCGGGATGTTTCGCCGCTGCTGACAACGCAGGCCCAGCAACAGCAGGATCAGGGCTTCGTGGACCAAACTGGTCGCGAAGCAAGAAATGAATTGCCTGATAAGGTACCACCAGCTCTCCAAGCCCAGGTCCTGTCCGCGATGGCCGACGCTAAGCCTGTACAGGGGTTCGAGGGGGCACGCACGGACACAGGGGCGATGATGGAGGGTACTCGCAGTGAGCAGCGTATAACCGCGACTCTGGAGGCACTCCAAGTAATTGCGCGGTCAGTCTCCGCATATCCCGGGCGAAAAAATTTGGCGTGGCTTTCCGGCTCGTTTCAAGTCCGATTGCGTCCCTCGGACAATAGTTTTTTGAACATGGAGTCGCGCACCACCCAAGCTATTACTCCAGTATCTGATCTCACCAACAGTACGCGGTACGAGGATGCGATTCGGGTTGCCACAAAGGCGTTGGCAACCGCGAGGATCGCAGTTTATCCGATCGACGTGCGGGGATTGCGAACGGATGGCGTTGATATAAGTGTGGGGACGGACCAGAGCCGGGCCATGGTCGACTCCGGAAATAACGATTCCATTACGCATACATTAATGAATCAGTCGCAATCTCGTTCCGATGACCGAAGCTCGATGCTCGAAATTGCCGAGCAGACCGGTGGCCGGGTTTTCATCAATAACGACGTTCGGGGCTCGATCGCGCGCAGCCTGGAAGAAGGCACCAATTACTACACGCTGGCGTACACACCGGAGAAAAGTGACAATCAGAGTTTTCGGCGGGTTGAGATCAAACTGGATCGGCCGTCGGCGAAGCTAGCTTATCGGCCCGGGTACTACCCGAGTCATTCGCAAGAATCCCTGAAACAGAGTGGAGCGCACATGCTCGCGGCGGCGATGCAGCCGGGATTGCCGCAATCGACCATGCTTGTGGTGACGGCGAAACTGCTTCCTCCCGATGCCACGAGCAAGGCACTCCGAATCGACTACAGCATTGACTTGAACGGACTCGACTTTACAGACACGACTGATAATCGTAAGCGCGCGCTTCTAGATTGCATGGCGGTCGCGCTCGACGCACGCGGACAGATTGCGGGGCAGATTGCGAACACGATGGATGCCGCGCTTCCGCCGAACCAGTACCAGGCCATGCTGCAAACAGGACTCCCGCTGCATCAGGAGCTTGTACTTCCGCCCGGAACCTACGATTTGCGGCTGGGAGTGCTCGACCGGGCTTCACAAAAGATTGGTACAGTTGACATCCCGGTTGTGATTCCTGCGGAAGGTGCGCCCGCGGTGGAAAGGCCGCCCGCTGGTGGCGGGACTGGGGTTGGTGTCGCTAAGGCTTCGGCGGCTGAGCCGACTCCCACCAACGTGGTACCCACCGCCACCGTGGTATCCAACGCCACCGTGGCATCAGCCGCAATGCCATCTCCTGCTCCCGATCCGCCCGGTGCACAACAACCAACTGGGATCCCTCCGAACACTCCTGTGTTTCACGCCCATGCGCAACTCGTGGTTATAGATGTTTCGATCACAGATGCCCAAGGCGCTCCCGTGAAGGGCCTCAAGGCTGGCGATTTCACTTTGTTGGAAAATGGCAAGCCGCAAGTAGTCCGCGTCTTTGAGGCGCATTCATCTTCTGCTTCTGCGACGAGCGGCGCGGCGGTGCCGCAGAATTCTCTTCCCGCAGGAACTTTCAGCAACCGCATGACGCCGGCATCGGCGGACACCCCTCTCAGCATCTTTCTGTTCGACCTTCTCAATACTCCTCCGAACGATCAAGCTTATGCTCGCCAGCAGATGTTGCAGTTCCTAAAAACAGTGCCAAAGGGAAAACACCTTGCGCTGTTCGTTCTGGGGACCCACCTTCAGATAGTGCAAGGGTTCACCGATGACTCCGAAGCGCTGGTGAAGACGGCGGAAAAGGTGATGCGTCAAGCTTCTCCGCTGCTGACCACGCAAGCCCAGCTCCAGCAGGACCAAGGCTTCATCGAAGAAACCGCACGGTACGCACAGATGCACGTACCGCTTGCGGCACCAGGGGCAGCATTGGGAGGTGACACGACCGTAGCCTCGGAACATACAGGGACGGCTCCGGGGTTCGCGGCGCAACGCACGGCCACCTTAGCAACCCAGGAGGGCATCCGCACCGATCAGCGGACTACCATGACGCTGGAAGCTATGGAAGCAATCGCCCGCGCAGTTTCCGCATATCCTGGGCGTAAGAACCTAGTCTGGCTTTCGGGATCGTTCGAAATCCGGCTGCGGCCTTTCGATGACACTTTCATAAGCATCCAGTCGAGGGTTTCACAACAGGCGGCTCCAGTGTCCAATCTGGCCACGAATTTCAGCTATGAAAACGAAATTCGAAGGGTGGCGACTGTGATGGCAACAGCGCGGATCGCGATTTACCCGATCGACGTTCGAGGCTTGCAGACCGGTGGAGTTGAAATTGGAATAGGGGCGGACCAAAGCGAGGCCATGACCGATTCCCCAATCGGCGATGCCTACACTGACATGTTGAGCAGCCAGTCAGGTAAGCGTTTCAACGAGCGTGCTTCAATGCTCGAACTTGCCGACCAAACGGGTGGTCACCTTTACATCGAGAACGACGTTCGAGGCTCGATCGCGCGTAGCTTGGAAGAAGGTTCTAATTACTACACCTTGGCGTACACGCCCGAGAAAAATAATGACGACAGCTTTCGGCACGTTGAGATCAAACTGAATCGCCCGTCTGTGAAGCTAGCTTATCGTCCCGGGTATTACCCTCATCCGGAAGATTCGGTGAAACAGAGTGGAGCGCAAATGCTCGCGGTGGCCATGCAGCCGGGATTGCCACAATCCACGATGCTTCTGGTGACGGCGAAGGTGCTTCTTCCCGATGCCACCAGCAAGGCACTGCGAATCGACTACAGCATCGACTTGAGCGGACTGGACTTCGCCGACACCACGGATGATCGTAAACGCGCGCTTCTGGATTGCATGGCAGTCGCGCTGGATGGACACGGACAGATTGCCGGGCAGATTGCGAACACGATGGACGCCTCGCTTCCGCCGAAAGAGTACCTGGCGTTCCAGCAGACAGGACTCCCGCTGCACCAGGAGCTTGTGCTTCCGCCCGGAACCTACGACTTGCGGCTGGGAGTGCTAGACCGGGCTTCGCAAAAGATTGGCACAGTCGACGTGCCGGTCGTGATTGCTGCGAAACTTCCGTGACCTCGTCACAATGGTAGTTCGGAACGTACCGGAGACGATTTTATTGTTTGAAAGTTTCAGCACGACAGAGTAACAATTTAAGCTAGAATTCCAGTCGACGATTTTGGGGGTAATTCATGAACCGGCCTGCTCATTTCTTCATTCTCCTTCTCGCCTTCGCCATCGCGATTCCTGCCTTCGCCGATGATCAACAGAAGGCAGAAAAACAACTGCGCAAAATTACAGCGATGTCTACGGACGCAACGGGCCGTCGCGTCGTCAGCATCACGGTGGCAGACACGCTTGAGGCGAAGCGCCCTGACCTGGTGATGGAACGCAGAACCATGGGCATAAGTTATGGGGATCTGTTTATAGCCCACATGCTGGTAAAGGGCGGCGCCAAGATGGACGACATCGCAGCCCAATTAAAAGCGGGCAAGAAGATGAGCGAGATCGCCAATGCGGAGCACGCCGACTGGAAGCAGATTGCGGCGGAGGCCAAAAAACTCGACGCAAAGATGGAGGAGAACCTCTACCATCACTTCATAAACGGAAGGCCGGATGCCGCGCGTGATCTTGAAGAAAGCTACGATCCCAACATTGATGGTGTGGCCGCAGACAATGATGTTTCTAAGGATGAGGTTGCCGACGCGGAACATACTTACCTGCTCTGGCGGGAGAAAGCAGACAAGGCGCGAGACTCGAACCTGGATACATCCACCGAAAATGCAGCGCGAGGGATGCGAGGCGATCCAGTGCACGCGGTAGCTGACGGGATGAGCCAAACCACGACGCAGCAGACGCCGCCGAAATAGGGCCTGTTATTCGGGGATTGGCTGATCAGGCCGCACTACCCGAATCTGGTGATCCGTGAACTTCACCGGAATATCAACCACCTGATATTTCGGCATGTGACAGCTGACACAATCCTTTTTGGCGGTGGGACAGGCTGCTCCGGGATGGTCCGCAGTAGGCTTTGCTCCCGCGGAATTTACGTGACAACTCAGGCAATGCTGGTCGTACGCCGCCGCTTCGCGGTCCAATGGTTTATGAGGATCGTGACACGCTACGCAAGTCAGGCGCGCATCTCCCTTTCCCCAACAACGGCTGTTCTCGATCCGGTAGGGTGGAAAGCGTAACGATTTCAATCCAGTCGCGCCGCTGAGCGTGACATCCCACCAGGTGCGGTGGCACGAGCCGCAAAAATCAACAGAGTCAACCGGATTTAGTTGACGCGGGTTGAGAATCAGCGTCGTCCCCTGGTCCGCAAGGCCGGACTTGGCAGCCGCGATGTGATCCGCGGCGGGACCGTGGCAGGCCTCACACGTGATCCCCGGCCTCGAATGTTCGGGGTCGAAGTGGTCGCTGGCAGTGGCGGCGGTGTTGTGGCAGTTGAAGCATCCGCGGACTTCACTGTCGAGAAGATGGCGTCCTCCCGCTTTGTCAAAAGAGTCGGGAACTGAGTGTGGTTGATCGACGGTGAAATCCCATACCGCGGCCTCGGGATAGTACGTGAGCGGAGCCATGTAAGTGCCGCCGTTCTTCTCGAAGAGATAAGACTGTCCCATGCGGATGCCGAATGCCCATTGCAGCGGGGCTGAAAATGAACTCGTGGCGTCGGTGACGGAGTAAGTAGCTGTCTGGCCATTTGCCGATGCCTGATAAGCATAGGTGCCAAGTTTGTAATTGAGAGGATGTTTGGCGAGAAGTTCGGACTTCGGAGCGCGCGCCGAAGTTTGCGCCATCGAAGTCGACTTCTGCGAGGCGAAGATGTCCGCATGACATCCGGCGCAAACCTCGTCGCCTACGAAATCAGTCCGCGGGAAACTACCTTTTGTCGGCCACCATCCGGGCTTGCGTACACGATCTTCGGTCGCTTGCTGTTCTCCGATGGTGGCGGGGCGGGCCTGTGTTGAAGATTGGGTGGAAGCTTGGGCCGAAGCTTGGCTCCATTGTCTTGGGTAAACGGCGCAAAAGACCACCGCCGCAAGTACAACCGATTTGGAGACCCGATACACAGATACTTTGACAGATTCAATCACGCCGAGCCAATGTGTGCAACGACGCTTGGAAAAGCACTCTCACTATCGGCGTCCGCTGAGCGAGGGCGATGCCTTAGACGTGTCGGGGCGAATCTTATCCTGGCTCACGGTGCCTTCGCCTTCTTTCACAACGTAGAAACGATCCGCCGCGAGGTTCTGCAACGTCTGAGTGGCTCCGGAAGGCCATCGAATCTCGACTCGATCAACCTTGTCCGCGGCTCCCAGTCCAAAGTGCAGCCGCATGTCACTCTGAGAGAGATAGCTGCCTCCACTGCGAACTTCATCGATCTGAGACAAATCACCAGCAACGACTCGGACTTTTGCGCCCAGAGCCAGCCGGTTGCTGCGCGTGCCGGCTAGCTGAAAGGTGATCCAATGATTCGAACTCGGGCTGTCATTGCGAAGGATCATTGGCGACCCATCGATGTTTTCGACTACTACATCGATTCGGCCATCGTTGAAAAGATCGCCAAACGCTGCGCCGCGGCTCGGTTGTGGAACGGTTACGGCGGAGCCAACCGAATTGCTTACGTCGGCGAAGGTGCCGTCTTTCTGGTTCTGAAATACCAGCTTTCGCTGCCGATATCTCGCTCCCGCTTGCAGTGAGTCGACCTGCGGGTACACATGTCCGTTAACAACGAAGAGATCAGGCCAGCCGTCGTTGTCGAAGTCGACGCATCCCGTGCCCCACCCAAGGTAAGGAACGGTGATCTGCCCAATGCCTGCGGCCGACGAAACATCGGTGAACGTCATGTTTCCATCGTTGCGATAAAGGGAATTGCTCTGATCCTCGAAGTTTGTCACGTGTATGGAGAAGCGTCCGATATGGTTGAAATCGCAGATCGCAACGCCCATTCCGGCCATTTCGCCGCCATCGCCACTAACCGCTGTGCCCGAGATGTAGCTCACATCGGTGAATCGGCCGTTGCCATCGTTCCGATATAGATAATTTGGAGTGGAGTCGTCGGCAACAAAAAGGTCGGGACGGCCGTCATCGTTCAAGTCGCTCCAGGTAACTCCGAGTCCGTAATACCCGCGAGGATCGCTGACGCCGGCTGTGTTGGCGACGTCGGTGAAAGTCCCATCCCCATTGTTATGGAAAAGGCTATCTCCCAGACCTCTCATTCCTCGCGGACCGCACTGTACCGGGATGCCGCGAAAACGGCATGTGGCGCCTACACCAAATTGCGGAAGATGATCGAGATCAAATTCCACATATCGCGACACCATGAGGTCGGCATAACCATCCCCATCGTAGTCCCCAAACGCAGCCCCAGTTGACCAACGCGGGTCTGTCAAATGTGCTTCTTTGGTTACATCAGTAAATGTGCTGTCGCCGTTATTACGATAGAGCACCATGCCCTCTTCGCAGGTGACAAGGATGTCAGGCCAGCCATCATTATTGTAGTCACCGACCGCGCCACCCATGGCCCAGCATGGGTAGCCCACCCCCGCCTTATCGGTGACATCAGTGAACGTGCCATCATGATTGTTGTGGTAAAGCGCGCTCTTCGCTTTCTGCCCGTGAAGCGCCATATCAACGCTGGGAGAATTGGTGAAATAGATGTCAAGCCATCCATCGCCGTCATAGTCAAGCAGCAGTACTCCGCCGGCCATCGACTCAATCAGATATTTTTTATCCGGAGAAATTAGGTGCTGGAATTTGATTCCAGACGCCTCGGTGATGTCGGAAAAATGAATGGTGGACGCAACCTGAAGTTTTTCGCTTTTGTCGGCAGGCTTTTTCTGTGCACTCATGGCCATGCTGCACACAAAAACGAGCAGAACACAACCGACCATGCGCATTTTGCTAGAATACATCAATCTCATGGGTGCAATTCGTACCGTCCTAGCAGTGGTTTTCCTCGCAGTTTCTTGTCTAGCGCAGAGTTCGAATCAGACGTTGCCTGTGCCGCGCTTCGAAGACGTCAGCCAACAAGCGGGCTTGACCGTGTCCCACGATTCCACACCCGAAAAGCGATACATATTGGAATCTATGAGCGGTGGCGTGGGTTTCATCGACTGCGACAATGACGGCAAGCTTGACATCATTACCGTGAACGGATCTTCGGTGGACCACTACCGCGAGGGCGGCAGCCCCATGATCACCCTCTACCATCAGGAAGGTGATCTGAAATTTCGCGACATCACCAAAGAGGCAGGACTCACCCGTAAAGGGTGGGGAATGGGGATCGCTGTCGCCGACTTCGACAATGACGGCTGGCAGGACATTTACGTAACCGGCTACGGTGGAAATGTTCTGTACCGAAACCTGGGAAACTGCAAGTTCGAAGACGTCACGGAAAAGGCCGGCGTGCGGGTCGGCGGTTTTAGTACGGGGGCGTCGTGGGGAGACTTCGACCGCGATGGCTTTGTCGACCTCTTCGTCCCACGTTACGTTTATGTGGACATCAATAAGCTCCCCGTATTCGGGAGCGACGATAAGACATGCAAGTTTCGCGGCATTCCCGTGCAGTGCGGTCCTTGGGGAATGCCGGGAGAATCAGATTTTCTTTTTCGCAATCGAGGCGATGGCACATTTGAAGATGTATCCAAGAAGGCCGGGGTCGATGATCCCAACCACTATTTTGGGATGCAGGGAGTCTGGGCGGATTACGACAATGACGGCTGGCCGGATCTGTACGTTGCCAACGATGCCGGCCCAAATTACCTCTACCACAACAAGCATGACGGTAGCTTTGAGGAAGTCGGACTGCTCTCGGGAGCAGCGCTCAGTAGAGATGGACAGGAGGAAGGATCGATGGGCGTTGATTTTGGCGACATCGATCACGACGGAAAACTGGACATTATCGTCACCGAGTTCACGGAGCAGCCGGATCTACTTTTCTGGAATCAGGGCGCCCAGGGTTTTAGCGACATTAGCTGGAGTTCCCACATCGCTCAACCGACCTACCCGCTTGTAGGCTGGGGAACGAAATTCTTCGATATGGATAACCAAGGCTGGCAAGATATTTTCATTGCGAACGGCCACGTGTATCCCCAGATGGATCTGGTGAAAGGCGGCGTCCCATACCGCCAGCCAGTTTTGTTGTTCCGCAACCTGCACGACCGAACTTTCGAAGATGTCACCGCGCTTTCGGGTCTCGACAAGCTTCCTCTGGAATCGAGGCGGGGAGCGGCTTTTGGTGATGTGAACAACGATGGCAAAGTCGACATCTTGCTCCTCAACGTGGGCCATCCTCCCACTCTTCTTATAAATCGCACTCAAAATGCAGGCCATGCTGCGCTATTCAAGTTGATTGGCACGAAGAGCAACAGAGCGGCTATTGGGGCGCGGGTGACGGTTACTACCGGCGGCGTTATGCAATTCAACGAAGTGCGCTCCGGCAGCAGCTATCTTTCACAGAACGACCTGCGCCTCCATTTCGGCTTCGCGCAACAGAACGTTATCGATACCGTCGAAGTAAGCTGGCCCAGCGGGGCCAAAGACGTAATCAAGAATCTGCCCACGGATTTTATCTACACAATTGTCGAGGGAGAAGGCGTAAAGCAGAAGACGCCGTTCGCGGACAGCACAGCCCCGAACTTGGCCAGCGGCAAGGCGACAGCCGCGAAGTAGGCGGAGATTCCGGAATTATTACCGCGGACTAAGTCAACGGGTACTCCAAAACCAGGTCGCACCGTAGAACAAGCGCCGCGCCACTGATTTAATTCCACAAACTCACGGATGATCAGGCGTTGTGACCGGAGGATTGCCGTTAGCGGTGTGCTCTTCTTCCTGCATTTTCTTATAGCGCTCGAAGTGTTGCTTGGCTTCTTCTGATTTCCCCAATTTGTTCAGGACCAGGGCCAGATCGTACTCGGTCTTCATGTTGTAGGGATCAGCCGCCGACGCAAGCAGAAATGCGCCTTGAGCCTTTTCCAATTCTCCCGCTTCAAGATACATAGTGCCCAAACCGAACTGAGCCAGGGCATGATTTGGTTGTAACCGGACAGCCTTCTCCCAACATTTGATCGCGTCCTCGCGGTTTCCCTGTTGAGCAAGCAGGAGTCCCAGCTGATACTGGCTCTCGGCTAGATCCGGATTGATTTGAACTGAACGTTCCAGAGCTTGGCGGGCTTCCGGGTAGCGTAAAAGATTCAGGTACGCGATTCCCAAGCCAAGAAATGCCTTCGCGTCCTGGGGACGCTGCACTACGTAGTCTTCGAGAATGTGCGCCGCGGGTGTGTACTGTTTTTGTTGGAGCATGACACTGGCGGCGAGGTACCGGTCATCCAGTTCGGAACTCTTGCGCTGAAGGTCTTGAGCGAACTGTAGTGCGCTATCATTTTGCCCGGACTGCATGGCTTCGACAATCAGATGACGCAGTACGTCAGCGGAGTCCGGATTTAGCGCACGGGCCTTCTCCAGCATCTTGAAACTTTCCGCGTGTTTCTTTTCTGTCGCGTATGTCTCGGCCATCGCGATTAGCGTCTCCACTGACTTGGGATCGGACGCGAGAGCTTGGCGGAAGCTGCTCATCGCAGCCGATGTTTCTCCCTTTTGTCGAAGTGCGCGCCCTTTCAAGTAGTAAACAGTGGCGGCAACGGTCCTGGGTGGAGGGTTGAGAAAGCTAAGCGTCTTCAGCGCAGCATTGGCATCGTTTGCCTCCACGAACACTTCCGCAAGATCGACGGCCGCGCTGGGAGAGCCCTTAACCAGCTGGATCAACCCCTCCGCATCTAACTTCCGGCCCACACCCAGCAGGCTGGCGGCCTTGAGCGGAATAGCTGAAGGTGGGAAGCGATCTGGCTTGATCGCATCGAGAGTGGACAAGGCTCCAGCGAAGTTGCCGCGCTCAAGATATAACCGCGACAACTCAATCTTCAAGTCAGAATCCAGCGGAACAAGCCGGATCGCCTGCTCATACTGCCCGACGGCTTCATCCGGCTTGTCCTCTGCCAGGAGAGCGCTGGCTAAATATCTCGACGCAACGACTGACTTTGGATTGAGTTGCAGAACCCGCCGAAAAAGAGACTCAGCCTCGGCGTAACGTTGCTGCCGGGCACGCACGACGCCCAGCATGGTGAGTGCGGACTCGTTGTTTGGATCAGAAGAAAGGATGCTCCACAAAGTCTTTTCGCCGGAGTCAAGATCACCATTCTCCAGCTGTGCCTTAGCGGTCGAAAGCGGAGAGACAGCTTTGGACACTGAATTAGAATTCTGCGCGCAGCAGAAAAGAGTCGCAAACGAAACCATCGCGACGGCCAGAAAACGCAGCCGCCAGTCAGTCAGGTTGCGGGGCATCCCCACGACCTCGTTCGCGATTCTTCAGAGATTTATAAAGCTTAATTTCGCGCTCGGCGTCTTCGCTTCGTGACTCCCGGCGATAAGCCATCGCCAGCTGGTAATGAATGTAGTCAGCGTTTGGGCTCACTTTGGTGCCAGTCTCCAGACTCTGGACAGCGCCCTTGGTATCGCCCTGCTCCAGTTGTATCTTGCCCAATTCATAGTAAGCGTCCGCCCGGTTGGGATCCTGTTGAATCACTTGCCGCAGAAGCGATTGACCTTCCTCTTTTTGCTGCGTCTGGATCAGAGAAAACGCCAGGTGATACTTCGCCGAAACATCCGACGGATCGAGTTTCAGCGCGATGCGAAGCTCCTCAACCGCATCCTTCGGTTGTCCATTGTGAATCAGCGCCAATCCTGTCAGGTAGTGAGTTTGCTCACGGTTGGGATCGATCGCCAAAGATTTCCGGTATTCCTGCAACGCGGTGTCGTACTCATGTTGGTCAGCGTAAGCCGACCCCATCAGCATGTGAATGTCTGCAGAATTCGGGCTGGATTGTTCCAGAGACTTCAACCGCCGCATGCCCTCATCATAGTCGCCCGTTTTTACCAGGGACACGGCTAAGGCATAGCTGAGCCCGGGGTCACTGTCGACATCGCTTCGAATCGGCTTCAAAGTGTCCAACGTGCCGCTGAAATTTTGTCCCATGAATAGACTAAGCGCGAGCGCGGCTCTCACTCGGACATCGTCGGGCTGTTTTTGCAGTTGCCGGGTCAGCGGGGGAACTGCATCTTTGTAGTTGTTGTCGTAGAACGCCGCCATCCCCCAATTACGATCCAGGGTCTCCAGCGAAGGATTCCACTCACCAGCCTTCTGAAAGTATTCCGCCGCGGTTGCGAACTCTTTGCGGCCCGCCTGAATCACGCCTAGATTATTGTAGGCATCGGCAATCGCTGGTTTGAGCTGAGCGAGGTAGGCCTGAACTTCCTCCTTGGCCTGGGGAGGAATTTCAGGCTCCGCAGCGGGTTTGCCAACCGCCGTACCCTGCGCGACGTTTGCTAATTCCGGATCACTCTTGATCTTCTTGTCTCGCACGGTGTCCGGCCGGTTCATCTGGTCCCTGAAAGTCTGCGAGGCTGTCAGCTCTTTCTCGCCTTCTTCTTTCTTGCCCGTCTTTAAGAGCACACGGCCCAATACATAGTGAGCCCGCCCTATCAGGTAATCCGTCGAGGAACTACCGGAAAGCGAGAGCGCCTTTCGCAGCATCGCTTCGGCTTCCCCGTCGCGATCCGCGTCAGCGTATATCTGCCCGAGGTAGATGAGCGGATCGGGATTCTTGGGGTCGAGTTGCTCGGCACGCAGTAGTTCCGCTTCCGCAGCCTTGTTATCGTGCTGCTTCATCGCAATGTATCCCAACAAGTAGTGGCTGCGGGAGTCGTCAGGATTGACCTTCAATTCGGCCTGTAGCTCCGCGGCGGTCTCAGCAAAAGCGGACTCGCCGTCACGATCCATGTACGCCAGCGCCAGCAGAAAATGCGCGCGAGGCGCTCTGGCATCCTTGGCTAGGGCTTTTTTTATTTCTTGGATTGCATAGTCCAGAGCTTCCCAGTCTCCTTCTTTGTAGGCACGGCCGAACATCATGTGAATCTGCGCCGTGTCTCCAAAACTATTGACCATATCGTCAAACACAAGCCCAGCGCGGGAGAAATCCCCCAGCTTGACGTACGTGATGCCTAATAAATAGGCAAGATCGAAACCAGGCGTGGCAACGACTGCCTGTTCCAGATGCTCGCGAGCTCCCTTGTAATCACCCTGAGCAAACAAAATTTGTCCAAGAAGGGACTGACCCTGCGCATTATCAGGGAGCGAAACAAGGACTCCTTCCGCCATGGACCGCGCAGTAGGCAACTTCCCCTGCCGATAAAGCAATTGCGCGTATTCAAGCTGAGTCTGCGGATCATCCGGCGACAAATGCAGCGCCTCCTCGAACAGTGCCGCCGCTTTGTCCGATTGGCCGAGGCCGACGTTAGCCTTGGCGCTGGTTCGCAAAGCTCCTACCACAAAGGCACGGTACTCGGAGGCAGCACGATCCTGGTCGCCGCTGAGCTGAAAAGTCCGCGCAGCATCGTAGTGCTGTTGGAATGCGTCCTTAGCGGCGGGCTTCGCAGACTGGGTCTTTGTAGGCTGGGCGTCAGGCGGGGTTTGCGCGAAGCCGGGAACTGGCAGCGGCAACAACGCGAAAAAAAGAACAAATCGCCCCAGACGGACTGTGTTACTCCCCAATTGAAGGGTAGACCGGCACAAAGACGCACAACTATGGGGATGCATTAACACTAAGGATATAGGGTGGGACGTGAGTCTAGTCAAGTCCCACCCGGGATCGAGACCAGGATCGGAAGTTGACCTTCGGCTGCGAGTGAATTTCAGGTGAACTCCAACCGTCAGTTTACTTGGGATAGAACGTCAAGTGATTGGATAGTGGCTGGTTGGGCGTAGGTGCGATCATGGGAACCCGAGGATCTCGTTCCTCAAGCCGTAGATAAAATGATAAGCTGTCCGCAGTGAGGTATTATGAAACTTCCAGCCACATTGCACCCCCAACACGAGCAGCATTCGCAGGAAATTCGCAAGGAGCGACAGTCCGAAATGAGACGGGCGGAACGGTTGTCCGCAATCCTCGCTAAGAAAGTTGGCTCAGCCAAAAATACAGGATCGGCCGACAAGGCTGCGTAATGCGGGAGCCAAATCCGGCATTTTAGATTCCGCTCTCGCGCATGGCCGCAAAAAGAGCTTCATACCCAAGGATGTACTCTTCTTTTATCTCGTATCTTTTATCTCGTATCTCTCGCTCTTCTCCTTAAACACGGGCTAAAGCGTTTCACGCCGTGGTTCTTGTTCTTGTTACGGGATTGTTACTGCCATATTAATTTTGATGCAGGCCTGCGTTGAACGCGTCCGGCTACCCTATACTGCTCACGTTGTATCCCTCCTTCTTCTTATTCCTGGGAAGAAGAACAAACGGTACTTCTTAATTTTTCCGCGAGGCGGTTATGCGAAAGCCAGTTCTGTGCGTGAGTCTGTTTGCCTTAGGAATGCTTGCCGGATGCGGCGGGGGCAGTGCGGCTCCGAGCAATAGCGGCGGGACACCACCCACGTCAGGGGGGCAAGTGGTGCTCAAAGCCATTAGCGTCTTGCCCAGCAACTCCTCGATCACGCCGTTCACTACAGAGCAGTTCACTGCTATGGGAACTTACAGCGACGGCACTACCAAAGATCTAACTTCGCAGGTCTCGTGGAATTCCACGCCGAACACGGTTTCGACGGTCAGCGACTCCGCTCCGACCAAAGGTCTTGTCCGCGCACTGGCTCCAGGAGTATCGGTTATAACCGTTACTTCTGGCAGCGTCGTCAACTTGACGCAGCTGACGGTTGCCGCTGTCAACGTACAGTCCATCATTGTGACTCCCGCGACAGCGGACATTACTTCCGGATCGCAGCAGCAGTTCGCCGCAACGGCGACCTTCAGCGACGGCAGCAGCCACGATGTCACGAATAGTGCCATTTGGAGTTCTGACAATCCAGCAGTAGCCACCGTGACGACCGGGACGGGGCTGGCTACGGCACGAACCATGGGCTCAGCCAATATCTCCGCCACACTCGGTGCAGTCACGAGCGGCACACCCGCGAACCCGAACCCAATTTTAACTGTGAACGGTGACAACCTGGTTTCTGTGGCGATTCAGCCCGGCTCGTCATCGATTGCGGCAGGTACCAAGTTGCAGTTTGCAGCGATTGGCCTTTTCAATGACGGTAGCACCCGCGATCTGTCGAGTCTGGCGACATGGACGTCATCCGATACAAAAGTCGCCGCTATCGGACAAACGACGGGACTAGCCGGGCCGGGCAAGTTCACCAGCAAGTCCGCGGACTATAACACTACCGCAATAGCGGCGTCCGTAACGTTTCCCTTGTCCACGTCCGATACATGCGCCGGCACAACCAGTGGGACTTTGTGTAGTTTCACGAGTACCACCAATCTTGGCGTAGTTAACCCAACGGTGCGTTCGCTGCAATCGATTACCCTTGCGCCTTCCACGGCCTCAGTCGCGCCCGGGACGCAAGTCTCGTTCACTGCCCTTGGCACCTTTAGCGATTCGACGACTCAGGATCTGACGAATCAAGTCACCTGGTCGGCCAACTCAAAGACAACACCTGCGAGCCCAGCATGTGCGAATGCAAGCATGGGCCGTCCGCTTGATACCGCAATCGGCACAGCCGCCGGGAACTGTTACATCACCGCCACTAGCCCGGCGCAGCTGGGCTTCATCTTTGGCCCCGCCGATCTCACGGTAACAGCTGCCACTCTGACTTCACTTGCGATCACAGGAACTCCCGTGGCCGCACCCGGATCCTCGCTGCAACTCGCAGCGATTGGAACCTTCAGCGACCAGAGCACGCGAGATATTACCGGAGACCTGACGTGGAGTTCATCCGACAGCACAATCGCTTCTATCGGTAGTAAAACTGGGATCGTCACAGGCGAAGGTGTTGGTTCGGCGTTCATCACGGCGACAATACTTCCAAATTCCTTGCTCATAGGCTCTTCGGTTAGCACTGTCACAACCAACGTGTTGGTTGAGCCGGTGAAATCAATGACGATCACGGCTCCGGCGCAATCATTTGCAGCAAATAGCTCCATTCAGCTAACGGCGATCGGGACCTTCGCGGACGGCAACACCCAGTACCTAACCCCGTCGGCAATTTGGAGCACCGCACCGGACGAGACAGTGGCAACCATCGGAAGCGCACCAGGCGCGCCGGGAGTGGTTATGGGCCTGACAGCGGGCTCCGTAACTGTGACCGCAAGTTTCAGTGGAGTTACTGCAACGCTTCCTCTGACTGTCGCAACACTTAAGTCGATAGCGATTACCGACGCCGACAGCCTCACCATTATTTCCGGCAGCTCTGATCAGTTGACCGCCACTGGCACTCTCAGTGATGGAACCACTCAGGATTTAACTAAGAGCGTTGCATGGAGTTCTTCCAATCCCGCCGTGGCAGTTGTTGATAGCAATGGCTTGGCGACCGGAACGGGAAAGGGAGCGTCGACGATAACCGTTACATTTGGACAGAGCCCAGCTATCCAAAGTGGAGCGACCCTGAACGTCAACTAACCGGTTAGCCCAGAACAAGCACAGCTTAGCAGCAATAGTGGGCCGTTATCTCCAACCGTTTATTGGAGTGTGATTTACGCGAGGGCTCATCGTGCTCCCCGCCCCAGCAGCACGATTTTGACGGTTTGAAACATGATCATCAGATCGAGACCAAGCGACATATTCTTGATGTAGTAAAGGTCATATTGCAATTTTTCTCGGGCATCTTCCAGGGTATTGCCGTATTTGTGGCGAACCTGTGCCCAACCGGTGATTCCCGGAGGCACGGCGTGTCGAACTGCGTAGTATGGAATCTCTTGTCTCAGCCAGTCCACGAACTCTGGCCGTTCGGGGCGCGGGCCCACGAAAGCCATCTCGCCTTTCATGACGTTCCACAGCTGTGGAATCTCATCGAGCCTCGAAGCGCGCAAAAATTTGCCTATGCGCGTGATGCGAGGATCGTCGTCAGCGGCCCACGTAGCGCCGGTGCTTGCTTCCGCATTCGCTTGCATGGAACGAAACTTCTGGCAATAAAATATCGCTCCGCCGCGTCCGACACGCTTCTGTCGGTAAAGAATGGGACCTGGGGAATCCAACTTTATGAGCAGAATCACAAGTGGAATTAGAGGCACGACAACCAGCAGGAGCACAGTAGCCGCCAGGAAGGAAAGTATTCGCCGAAGTATTAGAAAACCCGCGCTAAAATGAAATCCATCCGCAAAAAGTAGCCAACTCGGATAGAGTTGTTCCACCTCAATCTTTCCAGACATTTTCTCGAGCCAGGAAGTTGCCTCCTCAATTTTTAATCCACGCAGGCGCAATTGAAGCAGCCGGTTGACCGGGATATTACCGCGCCGGTCCGGCATGGCTACAATGATCCTGTGGATAGTTTGTTCCTGTATCAGAGTTGTCAAATGAGACGCAACGGAATCGCGCGTAACGGCTCCATCCAGATTGCCGCTCCATCCGGCGACCTCAAAACCTAGTTCGGGTCGCGCCCGCAGTCCGTTGACCAAGCGTTGAGCCCGTTCTCCAGTACCCAGGACATAAACTCTCTCCCGGAACACCGGTTGCAGAATCAACCATGCGTAAGACCTCCGCCACCCGAACATCGCTAAAGTTAGAATGATTAGTCCCAGCAGGAGCGCCTGATTGCCCAGCAACAGAGTTGGAAACAGGCGTCCGATTACCGCCATCACTAACGCGAGAAGTCCTGGAACCAGAGGCACGCGGAAATAGAGCTGTTCCCTGGCGTTAAGATGCACGGGGTCGTACAGATCCAACCAATGTGAGAACAACACCACGCACGCAGTAAGGAAGAATATCTTCTGGTACCCATATTCGAAGTTGAGCACCAGATAACTGTCCTCGCGAAAACGCAAGACAGTTCCAATCACGAAGGAGGTCCAGACAAGCAATGCTTCGCCAGCCACGAGGACCAGCGTGCGCATCGGATAATACACATTGAACAGGCGGACCATCTATACCCGGTTTTCTGGGGGCTCGCGGTCCCACCGGCTCTCACCGGAGCAAGGCGGAGTGTAGTAATGGGTTTGGAGTGATTCTCGTGCGCTTCTTTTTCGCTTCGCGCAAAACCGTATCATGAGTCCAATTTCCCGACGAGTGCGGTGTCCTTATCGAAATTCGTCAACCAACTACTTACCGTTTTCAACGCTTCCACAAGTTCAGGTTTTGACAATGCAGGTGTCTCCGCTGCCGCGCTAAAGCTGGAGGGTCCGGTGTCGTTCAAATCGAAATCGCGGGCCACCGCTTCGACAACGTTCTTGGAAACTTGCTTCTTGTGATCCGCGAAAGCAGCCACAAGGCAGTGCTCACAAATAAGATTCACAATGCGGGGTATACCGCCCGAGAAGCGGTGAATTTCGAGCAGCGCACTGGAATCGAAGATCCTCTCCCCATTTGAGCCGGCGATGCGCAATCTTTCCGCGACGTATGCTTCCGTCTCCTCGGAACTGAGGGCGTGCGTTCTTGCCCACAAACTGATTCGTTGCCGCAGCTGCCTCAAATTCGGCTGTTTCAACTTTTGCTCCAGCTCCGGTTGGCCAACCAGGACAACCTGCAGAAGCTTCTCGGTGGATGTCTCCAAATTCGTCAGCAGCCGGATCTCTTCCAGCACTTTTTCCGAAAGGTTCTGCGCCTCGTCCACAATGAGAACTGCGGTTTGGCCGGAACGGTAGCGATCCAGAAGCCAGTTGTTCAAATCTCTCAAAACCTCATCTTTATCTCTTTTGACTTTGGATGGCGACTCATTCCTTATGCCAAAGTCCGCGACAATGTAGTTCAGAAATTGCTGTACGTTCATTCGCGGATTGAAGACGAACGCGGCAGGAATATTTTGTTCCCGTAGTCGGTCGAGAAGCTGGTTGAGGAGAGTGGTTTTGCCCGTTCCCACTTCACCAGTCAGCAGAACAAACCCCTTTCGGCTCTCGACGCCGTAGATCAAGCAGGCTAGAGCTTCTTCGGTGTGACGCGTCAAAAAGAGATAACGTGGGTCGGGATTCATGTTGAAAGGGTTGGCACGCAATCCAAAAAAAGTTTTGTACATCAGCGATGTGTCCTCTTTTTTTTTCGGAACTGGATTGCTGATATTAAAGTTAGTTGGTGTCCCTCTCGACGAGGACGAATGCATCGCAAGCCCAGCACAGCAGGAGTCTTCCTTGAAAACATACCAGAGCTCCCTGTGGAAGAGCCTGTTCCGGAATGCATATTCACCGAAGTTTCATCTTTGATACCCGCCTAAGCACGGAGGCGCGTTCGATTTGAAAAACGCAAATATGCAAACTGCTGCGCACTCCGCCCAAATCGGTAGGTGAACAAGAGAGAATGTTCGGAGCCTTTTAGAATTAACGAAGTATTCATCTTGCAGTCACAGAAATGCAATGACCATCAGTCTAGACTCCAGCCAAAATAAGAATTTGAAGGAGCGCATTAGTTAGACTGCGGAAAATCATGGGTCACCCTGCGTCGCGTCATCTTTTCGCGCCTTGGTGCGGCATGGCACAAGCGGTCTCAGGTATAGCCCGCAGTTGCGAACAGGAAGCTCAGGAGCATCCAATCTATGGCGAAGGTCGTTTTTGTAGTGGAGGTTTCCTCCCCGACTTGTCGGCTTGCAGTGCGCTATTTGGAGCAAGCGGGATATTTTGTGCGCGTGTTCTCTCCGGAGAATGCGATCGAAGTGGCGCTGGCTGCCCGTCCGTCGCTGATGTTGATCGCGGCCTCGCCGCAGAATTGCGGCCTCGAACTCTGCCGAAGTGTGCGTGAGAAAGCAGCTTTGGCGCGGGTCCCAGTGCTTCTTGTGATCGAAGGCGCCGCCGAAGAAGACGGGATTGCGGCGATGGAAGCTGGAGCGGACGATTGCATAAGCCAACCGTTAGTTGATCGCGAATTGATTGCTCGGGTACAGGCCCTGTTGCGCCGTTTGGCAAGCCGAATGCCCATTCCGATCAGTGAAACTACCGATATAGTGATTGACAATGCCGCGATGAAGCTTTCGGTCCGCGGCGATGAAGTGGCGACCACGACGTTGCAGTTCCGGCTCGTCGATTATCTTGCCCGGCATCGAGGACAGGTGTTCACGCGGGATGTCCTGCTGGATGCGGTCTGGGGCGAAATGCAGTTTGTAAATCCACGTAGCGTTGATGCCTGCATCAGGCGAGTTCGGAACAAGATCGAACCCGACGCGGAAAATCCGACCTATCTTAAAACCATACGCGGGGTTGGCTATCGTTTTGACGCCGTCGCTGCATGGCCCAACTCGAATGAGCGTTGCAACTGCTCAGCGTGTGTCGCCTCATTTCCAGTTTCAGGAATCGCATTCGATGGTCGTGTACGACGAAAGAGATTCGCGTCCCAGCACTGAAATCCGCACCAGTCGGGCGAGGTGTGCATCTGTGGAAAAGAAATTTAATTTAGCTATTGACGGGATGCACTGTGGCAAGCATAATGGGCCACCAAAAAAGATGGAAGTTTAGTTACTCGCTGTTGGCGAGTAGAGCTGTAAGGTTCACCTCAGCCCCGAGGTGAAAATGGAACTGTCTCAGCCCCGAGACAAGCGATCCATAAATACGATTCGGGTCTTGAAGGATATCAAATTTAAGCCCCGGACAAACTCAACCAAATCGATCAGCATGCCCAAAAGGTATGCCTTGGAGACGACGCAATGAGATTGGCAAAGACCCTAATCCTTGTGGTGACGGTGTGTATATCAGCAGCAGCTTTCGCGGACACGGTGTTCACCAACCATGGAGGTACGTTGACGGGGGTAAACGGAGTAGTTAGCGTTTCCTCTACCTTGATGAATGTTAGCGGATTGGCCAACTACGGCGGGACGACGCCACCCTTAGGAAGCGTCAGATTTACGACGGGAGCCCTGGTTGGTAGTCTAACCACCGGCGGCACCTTCGGAGCTGGCGCTGGGTGCACTGCCTTGAGTAACACGTGCAGTTTCAAAGTTACTGGGACCGCAAATACCGGTCCTGGCGGCTTCGTTTTTAAGGGGATGTTCACTTCCGGCACGTGGACCGAACACACATTGCCCTCAGGTGCAAACAGTTGGACCCTTAACGCAACAATCACCAGCGCATTCTTGCAGGAGGGGGGGCACACAATGCCGTGGGTGCCCATTGACGGGGCGGTAACAACCCAACTTACCGCATTCACTACTGTGTCGAATCCGAACCCATTCGATAGCAGTAACAGCGGGACCATCAGGCTTGCGGGAGGTACCACGGACATAAATAGTAGCACTACCCCTGAACCCGGGACCTTGGCCCTTTTCGGGACGGGGTTGGTTGGGGTGGGAATCATTGCAAAGCGCCGTGGTTCGAAGAAGAACCAAACGACAATGACCAAAGCAGCCTAATCAGCCATGGACTGAACATTGTCCCCAGCTGCGTTGCCTAGCGAGGCTCGGCGACGAGAAGACGTTTTGTAGCACCGAAGGGCGGGGAGCGGTTCCTCTTCGCAACATTTTCGTTGGGCGACCAACTACTCCAAGGTTGGTCGCTTTTTGCTTCTTAATGAAGTCCCGGTCTTTTGGTTTTGAATTCACACGATTTTAACCCTGCCGTAATGCTCGTGTAACGGGAGTGGCGCTACCGTTGTTGTCCCCTGATAGCAAGGCAATCGGCGGCTCTTGTGGATGCCTTTGCGTTCCGGTCCATCCACCATAATCGTTTCACTGGAGAAGAATTTGAGAGTTCTGTCCACAGCGTGGCTTATATTTCTGGTTTCCATGCTGGCGAGTTGCGGAGGGGGAAGTGCGTCTTCTTCCAGTTCGAGCATTGGCCCAAATGCAAATAACCAGGGTCCACTCGCCGGAAACTGGCAAATAATTCTTACCCAGGAAGTTCCGGTAACGCCGCCGAGCTCCCCCCTCCAGTTCGGGCTTTCTGGCTTCTTGCTGGAGTCGAGTAATGCAGTAACCGGGAGTCTCGTGCTGCCCAATCTGTCGTTTGGCGGTACTATCATCAACTGCGCCGGCGTCGGGCCGGTGACTGGAACGCTTAGCGGCCAAAATATCTCCATCTCTGTAAACGAGAGTGGATCGATTCTAACCCTGACAGGGAACGTCTCGTCGGACAGCAAATCGATGGCTGGCACATACCAAAGCTTGGCTGGGGGTTGCACGAGGAGTGCCGCAAGTGGAACTTGGGCCGCTTTCCAAGTTCCGCCCTTGAACGGCAGCTTCACCGGAACGCTCTCCGGCTCGACGTACATGATGGACCTCACCAATAAAAATCCGCCTGACCCGATTCCAGTAACTGGCAACATAACGCAAAGCCCTAATATCGGCGCGAGCAATGCAACATTAACCGGAACAATTAACGCCGCAGCCTATCCGTGCTTCACCACCATCTCGGTGACGGGCACAATCAGCGGCTCTAACGTTTATCTGTCGGTTTTTGGATTCGACGGCTCGCTGATCGGAACTTTGGGTGTTCCAGCTTTGGCGGTCGGAGCGCAACCCTCTCCAGCTGTGGCTTCGTCGGGACCCAACGGGACGATGCTTGCCGGCAGTCTCAATCTTGAGACTCTGGTCAATAACAGTTTTGTTGGGCCCTGCCCTGCACTACTTAACAGCGTCGGCGCGCAAATAACTAATGACGCCACAACAGCGGCTTTTACCTTTCAATAGGCTTCTAACGGAGAGATCTTACTTAGTTTCTGGGTGTGCTTCCCTCGCGGCTCAACTAAAGGAGATCTTCCCGTCTGTTTCAACGGCACGAGTCGAATTCCCGGTTTTGCCGGAATGGACTGCGAACTACCTGATAAAAACGACGTTGACTGTTCTGGCCGCAGTCGCTTTAGCTTTCTTCGCCCATCCGCTAGAAACTATACTTCAGCGCGAATTGGACGGTGCGTGGGCGATGCGCATCTATTGGGTGAAGGAAGGAATTGCCGGTTAGGCAATCTGTGCCCCCTGGGAAGTAAGCGCCAGCCGAATAGTTCGGACCTCCATAGCAGCTGATGCTATTGCTGCCGGTGTTGCCAAAATTGGGATCGTAAATACGAAACTGGGTATGGTTGAAGATGTTAAATGCCTCTGCCCGAAACTCTACCTCACTGCCTTCGTGAATCGGAAAATGCTTTATCAGCGACATGTCGAAGTTCAGGCGGCTTGGATTATTCAAGAAGTTCCGTCCGGCATTGCCAAAAGTGAGGCCGCGAGGGGCGACGAATTCATTGGGATTCCCAAGAAGGGGGCCAAAGCTGCCAGGATTTGACGTGAGTGCCGCGGGAGCGGGATTGGCGGCTAAATCAGGATAAGATCCCGCTCCGACTCCGTTCGCCACTCCCGCATTATCCAAAACCCCGACGCCGATGGTTCCGGCGTTATTGATCACGCTGAACGGGGTCCCCGTTTGAAACGTTGTAATTCCTGACCACTGCCATCCATCCGCCACCAGTCGCGTAAACCGTCCCCCACCCGATTCTGCAGACTCGCCGGAATTTAACAGGTTTCGAAATCCCTGACTCAACTTCGGAAGAGTGTAGATGTAGCTGATGTTCAACAAATGCCGCTGGTCGAAGTCGGAGCTTGCCTTGTTTGTCCGCAAATTAAGCGAATTTACGAAAGTAGGATCGGTTCGATCCGAGGAATCATCGATCGAGTGGCTGAAGGAGTACGCAACCCCCATCGTTAACGGTCCCTTGGTTCGCCGAAACGTGGTCTGAAAGCCGTTGTAAGACGAATCAGCCCCATTTTGCAGAGAGAAAATCTCGCCGATTCCTGGATATGGACGAAAAATATTTGTCAAAGCAACCTGAGCTTGGAAAGGCGCGCCCTGGCAGGCGATTTGCATATTAATGATGGCTGGATTCTCGGAAGTGATCATTGTCCCATTCTGCAGTGCGAACTGGGGTTTTAGTTGGGAACCTAGATTTTGGCAGTCGGTAGATAAGATCGGTTCATGGATCGCATACGGGTTGAACTGTGGAGAAATCGGCGTTATCTGATTGAGTTGACGCTCCACCGTTAGGTGTGTGCCTTTGCTTCCCACGTACGCGAAAGTCGCCACAAGATTCTTTGGGAGCTCGCGCTGCACGCTCAGACTCCACTGTTGCGAGTACGACCACTTGGTGTTGGGAGGAATCGCCGTAATGTTAATCGGGAAAGCTCCGGGGCGCGTCGTACCAGCGCCGGGGAAGCAGTTCGAAGCGAAATTTCCGATGCAGGCATAGCCCCCAGGCAGTGGCTGAGTAAGGCTTAAGACGAGTGGAGCACTTCCTTCCAATGATCCGGTATTAGCTTCGTCGCCGGTACCGTGTTCAAAGAAGATGCCATAGCCGGCGCGAATTGAGGTTTTCCCATTACCCTGCGGATCCCACGCGAAACCGACCCGCGGCGCGGGGTTAAAGATCTGTCCCTTGACGCAGCCGGCGGGCACTGTTCGCGTGCCGCATTGCACGATTCCATTGATGATCCGCGGGTCCAAATTGCTGAGATTGAGAGGAATGGGCTTCCCGGTCGTTGCATCCAGCAACTGTCCGGTGCTGGGATCGACCCTCGCTTGCGCAGCCAGGGACTGGCTAAACGCGCTCGGGTCCCAGTTGTAAGCCTGACGATACTTTTCCTGGTAATTTCCGAACAAGCTAATACGCAAACCCAAGTTGACCGTTAGACGCTTCGTCACCCTCCAGTCATCTTGCGCATAGGGTTCGGCAATCTGATAGTGGTTATAGTATCGCTGTTGCGTACTATCTTGTGTGTAGCTCTGAATGGCGTTTCCGCCGCCATAGATGTTTGAGTAGCCGTCATTGTAGAGAAAGTTCGCGAATGCGTTACCTGTTGTGGCGTTGCCGCCATTGACATTGCTGACGGCGAAAAGGCCTTGTGTGTCGCCTGTAGCCGCGCCTAGAGCGCCATTGGTTTCATTTTTTTGCGCCAGCACGTACTGCACTCCAAAGTGGAGGGTATGCTTCCCCACCGCTTTGCTGAGATCGTCGCGAAAGTTATAGGTGGGATTTGTGTGTTCCCACGGCATATAGGATGGGTCAACCGTAAACCCGCTTCCTCCATATTCCTGGTTGTTGCCGCCGAGGACCAAACCAGGTACTTTGCCGCCGAAGCCGTTATTGAACACGTACCCCATGGGGCACTGGGGAACGAGACTCCCGGGGATTGGCGGGGAGCACGGCAACATGCCTGCGTCGGCCGGATTTCCCAGCCCGGCGGGGCGCGTGTAATTCGCCCCGCCGGGGCCGTTAACATTGGACAGGGTGATGTGCGAGTTGGTGTAACTGAAGATGACTTCGTTCAACAGAGTTGGGCTGAACGTCTCAGTAAGACTTACGACTACGTCAGTACCGGGTCCGACGAATTTGTTCTGCACCGTCGGAAACGTATTGTTCACCGTCCCCCAATTCGGAGTTGGGGTGATCGTGTCCCAGGAATCGTGGATATATCGGAAACTGGCCCGCAGCTGAGGACTAAAATTTTGATCTATTCTAAAAAGTTCTTCGCGCCAGTGCGTAGGAAGTGAAATCACCGCGTCGTAACACGGCATGATCGGCAGCCCGGTAGTGTGATCGATTTGACCGACCAGGCTCGAGTTGCAGCCCGTGAATGAGTTGGGCAACGGAATAAGGTTCTGGTTGAGGATGGCCACAGCATTCGGGTCCAGCCCGGGGTTTAGATGGTTAGACCCGACCTGGCCTGACACAATGTCGTTGTAGACAAACGACCCGTTCGGTAGCTGCTTAACAAACAATTGGCGTAAGGCGGGTGAAGTCCCGCCGACGAGAGGAACGTAGGGACAATCGGGGAAGCTTGCCGTCTGAAAGAGGTAAATCCCAGATAAAGGATTGTTAGTAAAAACTTTTCCGGCATCCTGCGGATTATTGGGGTTCGGGCAGACATCGCTGAAGTTTCCTTGCCGCTCCGATAGCGTGGGTACCGCGTGGTTGAAGTCGGATCGCTGCTCGTTAGGAGACTGCTCGTAACGGAACTCCTGGGAAAAAAAGATGAAGGTCTTGTCTTTATTTGGGTTGTAGTGTCCGGGAATCGACAGAGGTCCACCCAATGTATAACCAAAATCATTTCTGCGATAGGTAGGCGCTTCCGGAGTCTGGTCGAAGTAGTTGCGCGCGTTGAAAAATTCATTTCGGACGAATTCGTACCCGCTTCCGTGCCAATGCTTGGTTCCAGATTTCGTGGTCACCTGAACCGTGCCGGACGCGGTTCTTCCATACTGGGCGCCATAGTTGGAAGTCAGCACTTTGACTTCTTGAATTGCATCGATGCTGGGATACACGACCAGCGTGCTTTCCGCGCCGCTTAACCCGGAATTCAAAACGTCGCTGCCATCGACTTCAAACGAGTTGTACTCAACGCGGCCGCCATTCACGCTGTACTTTACGCTACCTTGCACGCCGACTTTGGCTTCGTCCTGCCCGGTCTGGTTGCTTACACCAGGCGTCAGAGTGATCAATTGGGTGAAGTTGCGCCCATTCAGTTGCAGAGTAGAGACCTCTTTTTGAGTGATGGTGCCGGAAACCTCCGCGTTTTCCGTCTCGATCTGTGCTGCTCCGCCTGCAGTTACGTTGACCTCTTCTTTCTGGCTCTGGGGTTCCAATCCGGCATCGAGAGGAAGATCCATTCCGGCAGCCAGCGAGATGTGCTCGGCCTGAAATGGTTTGAAGCCTTTTGCGGTAACCGACACTGAATAGGAACCGGCTGGCAGTCCTTTGAATGAGTACGTGCCTTTATCATCCGTAACTGCGGTTTGGGAGGCGCCAGTCGCGCTCGTGAGCTTTACCGTGGCGCCAGGAACAACCGCGCCAGTCTGGTCGTTAACTGAACCTCCGATGGTTCCGCGCCCAGTTGCGGCGGGGGTAGTAGCCTGCACTTCTGGGGCGGGGGTTGGTGTTGGCGCTGGTGCCGCCGGAGGTTGTGCGGCTCCGGCCGCTGGCGCAGGCGCCGGGGGCGGAGCTTCAGGAGAAGGCGGCAGTCCGAGAGTGTTGGTTTGTGCAACCGGCGCGCCGGCGACGCTCAACGTCAGCACCTGCCCCGGACTCAAAACAATGTTGGCTTCAAATACCTTCGCGCCACGCGCCACAACCGACACGTTATAAGTGCCTGCCGCAAGGTCTGTCAGGGCATACAGACCCTGATCATCAGTAGTCGCCAACTGATTTACGCCGGCACTATTGCTCACCTTAACGGTTGCGCCGCCGACGCCAACGCCAGCTTGGTCGCTCACCGTACCGGTAATCGCTGATTTTTGTTCCTGCGCGGACGGAGGAGCGGCTGGCTTGGCATCCTGCCCGACAATCTGTCCGGCGCCAACCAAGTTCAGCACAAAAATATAAATCCAGATCGGAATCAGCCTCACTGAACTTTCCCTCCAAGGGAGTAGACGGCAGGCGCAAACCACGGCAGAGACCACCGCCCATACCTCTTTACAAGTGGTCCTCAGTAACTCAAGACGATGAATACGAAGTTCGGCCGGGAACCAATACAGTTACACGGCTTGTGTTACGGAGATGTGACTGAATCATTAATTTAGTGTTACGACCATCGCTCGGAAGCCTCCCGCGATAAAATCTGTTCATTGTTTTGTTTTTTGTTTTGCGGGCGCGACGCGGGGATTGCTCTCAAGTCCAGCGTTCAAACGAGCCAGTGTTGAATTCTGCCGCGGCAGTTTTCCTCAGCCAATCTCATTCAGGGCTCTGGGGCTAACCATTTCAGGTGAGTCACGCTCGAAGAAATTCACGGAGCATTTACATTACGGTCATTCACTCGTAACAGTCTTCCTTCATAGTTGCACCCGGCTGACACGCCTGTTTGAGACGTTGGCCAACCTGTTGCCATCTCGACTGATTGAAATTACAAACGGGTTCCACAATTCGCGCGGGCAGGATCTTGTTTTTGCGGATGCCGCGCCGATTTGGTCCTCAAACCACCCCCAAAAATTTATTAAGGAAAAATTCAGAGGAGATATAAAAATGACAAGAATTAAATTTCTCTTCGCGGCGCTGGTAGTTGCCGCGATCGTAGCTGTGGTTCCCGCGGCCCAAGCGCAATCGCAAGCGTGCATTGGCGTTCCAGGTTGCACTGTGCACGTTCTGGGCGCCGGATCTTCGGCACAATACCTCACTTCGGCAATCGGTGCCGACAAGTTCGCCAAAACTATAGCCTCAGGCACCGGTCAATGCTCGTTTCACTGGACGGCCAATAACGCTGGACTTCTCGTCGACACCCGCTCAAATGGCAACTCACCCGCAATCCCGAAAGAACCAGCGAACATGTGGATAGTTTGGCTGGCCAATTGCGATGGAATCGGCAACACCGCAATTACGGACATTTGGGCTGACGCTAGCGTTGACTCCACCGTCGGCGTACGCGCATTTCTCGCAGCAATTGATGCTACCCACAACGGCGTTGCTGTAGACGTTATTCCCGCTGCTCCCGGCAACAACATCAGCCCACAGACTCTCTGGCCTGATGGCAACCTCGATGTCTCGATCCAGGCTGGCGGAGCCACCAACATACCGAAAGCCATCGGCACGGACATAAATGGCATCAACGATCTACATGTTAACGTGGGCCTGACCGACATCCGTCCAGAGGACGCGCTGTTTGCCACCGCCCGATCTCTCGCTGCCCTCAACGCTTCAACTCTTGCAGGCCTTGGTTACGGGATTGAAGACTCTTGCGGTGCCGTCAATAGAGGCGACCCCGATGAGTGCGTCGGAGCCCCGATCAAGACGAGCCAGGGCACGGGCTCGACCGCAACTCCAGTGGCCTTCGCTCTCGGCGGCGGAACCGATCCACTCTCGGGCGTTACGGTTCGCAATATGGTCACGGTTCCAGTCGGCGCGTCGCCGATCATATTCGTGTTTAACAATAACAACGTCGACAATGGCAAAGACTTGAACCTGGTGACTGGCGTTAAAGGCGACGGCGCAACTGACGTTGGACATTATCTAGCGGCGAAACTGTTCGACGGCACGACTGCTTGCACTGACACCAACCCGGCTCTGACACCCGCCGGAACTGGCAACAACATTTTTCTTGCCCTTCGTGAGCCCCTCTCAGGGACCATGAATACGACTGAATTCAATGTTTTCCGCACGGCCGGAAACACCTCTGACTCGCAGGAAAAGGGCGTTGGCGCCAATAACCCACTTTCGGGCTTGGCCTGCGCGAGCGGCGGCAGCCGATCCCGCGTCATCGGCACCGGTGAATCGCGTGATTTCGTAAAAAACACCGCCTTTGGACTGGGCTACCAGTTCTTCGGCTTTGCCAACATGGCGAAGTACGCTGGCAATCTCAAATACCAATACTTGACAGTGGACGGCGTAGATCCTTTCGGAACTTCGCCTCTGCACAACGCAGCCCAGACTCCTCCAAACTGCCCTGGCCCTTGCACACAGGCCGATCCTGCGGTTTGGAATGGAACCTCCTTCCCAACTCTCCGCAACGGCACCTATCAAGTATGGTCGCTCTATCGCTGGGTCGTTGAGGACGCCAATGACCACGGCGACGCCTTTGGTCCCGCCCACCTGGCGCAAGCCTCGCAGGATCAGGTCGACAGTACAGTCGCCGACTTTGTTCCATTCTCCACGACGGGCGCAACTGACGGCCTGTCGGTTTACCGTACACACTTCATACGATGCAGTACGCTGGAGGAGCCGTGCGACGCTGGTGAATACGTGCTTCCCAACAACGGGAGTGCGACTGCGGCGAATGCCCAGGATAGCGGGAATGCGCTGGGCGGCGGAGCTGAAGCTGGTGGTGACGAGGGTGGCGTCATCGTAGGACCGAACCAAGGTCAAGTGACCACTGGCGTGGTTGATTTGGTTTCAACCTGCACGGCAAGCGCCAGTATCGTGGCTTGGGACGCGGGTGCGAAATTCCCGGCTGTCGGCATTGCCTTGCCTAGCTGGGTAGGCCAGTACATCACGTTCACTCCGGTGGGCGGCAACGCGAACCCGACCAATGGTCCGTTCCTCGTTAAGTCAGTAACAAGCACCGTCTCGATAAAGGTGACGCCATGCCCGTCGCCCGTCACTAGCGGTGGCGATTACAACTACAACGTAACTCAAACTGCAACGGCTCCTGGCCTAACCGGCAGCGCAACCAGCCAAACCGGCGTAATCCGCTAGCTTGCTGGAGGAGCTGGCTTTAACTTAAGGTTGAACGTAAATCCTGGGGCAGACTGGCTTTATGAGCAGTCTGCCTCAATTTTCGATTTAGGGGAAGCACCAGAAACCGCACAGGAGTCAATGAAGATGTCTGCAATCGAAAAAGCAATTTGGAGAGTCGTGTTGGTAATGGTTATGGCGTTTGGCGCAGCAGGGAGCGTATGGGCGCAGGGTCCGGCTTCCGCAGTCAACCAACCCCGACCCGATGTTCCGTCAGCCGCTACACCAGGCAAGTCCGACCACGCCGACGTTTCTAGTGACGCCCTAAAGCCCAAGGTCATCGAGGATTGGTCCACTCCCTCGCTCAAGGGCAGCGAGTTAAAGGTGAAAGATGCGATCGTAGGACAGATCGATAGGAATGATCCCAGTTTCACCCGCGAACTGACCCGCGTGGAATGGCGGCCTGGCGACCCAGTCGACCTCTACATCATCAAGCCTGCCAGCGTGGTTAAGCCACACGTGATTCTTTACCTCTACAGCTACCCGTTTGAAACGGGCCGCTTTCTGAACAATGATTTTTGCCGGTTTCTCACCAAGAACGGCTTCGCCGCAGTCGGGTTCCCATCCGCTCTTACTGCCCGGCGTTATGACGGCAGTCGTCCGATGAAAGAATGGTTCGTGAGCGAACTGCGAGAGTCGCTGGCGACCTCGGCTCATGACGTGCAGTTGATACTTAACTATCTGTCGACGCGAAATGATCTGGATATCGACCGCGTAGGAATGTTCGGCGACGGATCGGGCGCAACCATCGCCATCCTGGCCGCTGCCGTGGATCCACGGATTAAGACGTTGGATCTACTGGACCCGTGGGGCGACTGGCCGGATTGGATGGCGAAGTCCACGTTGATCCCGGAAAAAGAGCGCCCCGGAATGCTCAAGCCCGAGTTTTTGGCTGGCGTTGCGCCACTGGACCCTCTAAAGTGGCTTCCCGAACTGAAGACGCAAAAAGTGCGGTTGCAGGAGGTGAAGACGGTAACGGTAACGCCCACCGAAGCCCGGCAGAAGATTGAGGCGGCCGCTCCTCCAAACGTGCAGTTGGTTATATATGAGGACCACAAAGCTTTTGTCGCCGCAGTCGCAGGCGGAGCGGGCTTCGACTGGATTAAGCAGCATTTGCCGCCTGGCCCGGCGCAAAAGCAGTATAGTGCCGCTGGAGATTCGCGTTCGCAGGACTCCTCAGTTCAGCCGAAGGAAACGCAACAATGACTTCTGGATTACAGAATCCGAAGCACACTTAGAACCTTTAGGGAGAACCGATGCAGGAGTCCGAGAGCAAGCCTTTCAAATTGAGGCAAGGAGCTTTGACTAAAATCCTGATGGCTGTGGCGGCGATTACTTTGCTGCAAGGTTGCGGCGGCTCCCCTCCCGTCGGTGTCTTTCCCGCCCCTAGCGCAACGTTGCAAGCCATTAAGCTAAGCCCCACCACGCCGCTGCTTCCGCTGGCGGGAGTCCGTCAGCTCACTGCCACGGGAGTCTACAGTGACGGCACTCAGCAGAACCTGACTGAGCAAGTGACTTGGAGCGTATCGCCAGCCCCCGGAGTCAAGAACACGAATTCCCTTGCCGTAATTTCATCCGGGGCTTCCGCCGGAACTGTCAGCGGCATGAATCTAGGCTCGGGCGTTGTCACTGCTAGCGTGGGATCTACGGTGGGGCTGCTCCAGCTTATCGTGAATGCCAATGGCTTTACGTCGAGCACGACTGGCATTTCAGTTGTTCCTTCTGGCAGCAGAGAAATCGACGTGGCGTATCAGCCCCGCTCGCAGAGCATGGTACAGGGGGCGTACGTCGTGCAAGTGGTGAATCTGGACGCCGATCAGTTCTCGAGCGTGCTGCCAGTTCCTGCGGCTGTGATCGCATCGATCCCCATGCCGTCAGGGTTCGTGCCCAATGCCACTGCGGTGAGTGCGAACACCATGAAAGCGGCAGTAATCAGCTACAGTTCGAATCAGGTACAGATTGTCGACGCCAGCAATGACCCTACCGACCCAGCGAGCAACACTATAGTTGCCACCTTCGCCGCGCCGGTGCCGACAACACAAACCGTCAGTTTCAACGGGATCACATGCGTGATTTGCGCGGCTCTGGTCTACCCCACGAGCGGCGCGCTTCAGAACGATATCCTATTGCTGAGCACGGCCAGCGGCTACTACACGATGGATCTAACTGCCGGCACATTTACTGCTCTCGCACCGGGAGTCTGTCCGGCCCCGAGTTTCTCCATCAATCCAGCTGTCGCAGCGCCTTACCTCCTGAGCCCTAATCCGGGCCGAACTTCTCAACCAGATCCGAGTTGCCCCAGCGAAGTACAGATTGTGAACCTGAACGTTACGGGTAATGCCATTACCGGTAACCTGCTCACAACCTCGTCATTTGGGCTGACTGCTCCGAATGCGGCGACGATCGACCCATCTACAAACTTCAGCGCCATTGTCGATGGCGGAGCCAACAATCAGTTGCTAATCGATCTGACGGTTCCGCAAAGTCCGGCGTCCTCGTTGTTCTCGAATCTCGGCCTTTGCCTTGGCCAAGTTGGCGGTTTTAACATGGTTGCAAGTGGCGTATCACCGACCGTCGATCCTACGCTCGCTTCCCGTACCTACTTCTTGAGCCGGACCTCGGGAAATTGCATCGGCTTCGAGGTCCCAGCGCCGCCGGGTGCCAATCCGCCATTCCCTAACAACACTCAGTATGGATATGGGCCCATGCCCGTTACCCCCGACACCGTGCCTTTCATGAACGGCACCGATCCCAACGCGATTGCAACGTTTAATAGCGTGGTTGACAAGAAGAACTATGTCGTCCTGGTGGACGGAAACCCAAGCGCAAACCAGAACTGGATGGCCAAGATTAGCCCGAAAGTCATTTTCAGCGGCACAACTCTCGGGCTCTTGCCCGTCGGTGTGGCAATTCCAGATGCGGATTTTAATCCAAATGTTGCGGGAGGTTCGGTGCAGTTTTTCCCGACGCCAGGCAGTGTCGTCACTCTCTCCCAGACCAGCATCGACTTCGGAAGCCAAACCGTCGGAACCGCGAGTGCCCCAAGTATGATCACATTGACCAATACCAACACGGTGAATCCACTCGTAATTTCTCAAATTACGATTCAGGGTGCGAACGCGGGGGATTTTACAGAGATGGACAACTGCACCAACCTCCCAGTTGGCTTGCCACCCGAAGGTAAGTGCACAATCAATATTACCTTTTCTCCCGGATCAGGGCAGCGCTCCGGTACGCTCAGCATCACCGATAACGGTGGCGACAGCCCGCAGATCGTTCCCCTGTCGGGCACGGGCACCTAGATGCAGATTGGAGATGCGTTAATCCTGAGTAGCGACAGGAAAACGCCATCCCACCGAGCTTGTGGGCTCTCGGCCGAAGAAATCAGCGGCGATTGAGTTAGCCTTACCGCTCGCCAGTTCAGGGGGTAGGAGCCTGACAAGCGGTTGCGTCCGGGGCAAGGCAGACTGTGCCCGAATCACCCCTGCTGCAAGGTGTGCCTCTAGGACCTTGGGCCACGATCTTATAAGTTCCAGTCAGCGACGGCTTGGTAACGGGGGGTGTTGCCGTTGAGTCGAGATTCGGCCACGCTCCGGTTATCTGTCCCAGCGGGTCACCCGCTGAATCCGCAAGGCCGATTACGACGCTCTGGCCACTGATCAGGCCAGAAATATTCACGGCTGTGCCAGGGGGGAAGCAAGTGGAACCCGTAGACCCTGCTGTGAAAGTCCCTGTAAGGGACGCACTGCTCGATCCTGCGCCGTTTCCCTGGTTGATCATGGCTGTAACGGGATACACAGGGTTTCCAGTGCTGTTCGATGTCAAGCTTCCAGTCAAATTCCCAGTCATGGACTGCACCAGATTACCCGTCCAGGTGCCGGTCTGTGGCTTACCGCATCCTGACGCCAGCAGTATGTAGTCTCCGCTCATGCTTGACCGGTCTGAGCTCAGGGTCCCAGTCAAGCTGATGTTTAGTCCAGTTGGACTTACCGAGAGAATCACATTGCTCCCGTTCACCGATCCAGTGACCGTCCCGATGCCGGCGCATGTAGTGGCCGTATAGGCTGCGCTGCCGGTGACCGCGTCGTTGGTCCCCCCGAGAAATCCAGACACCGTCCCGGAGGAAGTCATCTTGCCGGTTTCTTGAAGAATCATCTGCCAGTTGCCAGTGATCGGAGTAACCGAAGCGTTGCTGTTACTGCTGGCGCTACCACCGCCACAGGCAGTGGAAACCAATAACGACGTCAGGAACAACGCGGATAAGAGAGGAGCGGTGACGGCCTTCATAGACAGGAGTCTCCTTTGTGGGATTGCCTCAACCCTCCCTGATCACAACTTCACGCACACGTGTAGAGAGAGTGAGGATATTTGTCCACGCGTGACCAATTGGGTGCCAATCTTCGGGCTGAAGATCTAAGAATCCCGTGTGACTGCCTGCACGCGAATCTTCGAAGCTACTGAGGGTATCCGGTAATCGATGACGATGGGATTACAGCAAGATTAAATCTTGGTGAATTTCACTGCGAACAATTGAAGGCTTGACGTACAGGAACAAAAACATTTTAGGACCCCCATCAGCGCTGGCGGGTTGATCTCAATCACCCTATGAGCGAACCGAAACGCGCTGCAACGGGCAGTTTGTTCGGCAACTTTAGCAGTGTGAGCCGATGGGATTTTACGGAAAGGCTGCAGCGAATTGATTTGATTTGGTTGCGGGGGGTTGCAACTATCCGAATTGTTTAGTGCTGCCTATTAGGTTGGAACTATCCAGCTCGCAGCATAGCCAGCGTGCAAGGTCATAGGTGTGGCCGTTACTTGCGTGTAGGCGACAATGCACGAATTGCCTTTGTGACCACGGAGCGTTTAGAGGTACCGAAGGATCCCGAAGAAGAATCATGCCATGTGCCGTTACTTGTAGTAGTATTGCCGGAATGGGTAGGAGATTATGAGCGGGCGGCGTCTTTCAAAAGCTGAAACTAGAATCTTGGAACAATACTGGAAACTGGGCACTGCGTCTGTGCGCGAGGTCCTTGAAAGTCTCCCTGAGGACGAACGTGTCGCTTACACCACAGTGCAAACGCTCGTCTATCGGCTTGAGGAGAAGGGCGCATTGCGAAAAGTAAAGAAGATCGGCAATGCACAGCTCTTCCAGCCGGCCCTCGACCAAAGCCAACACCGCAGGCGGCTGGTACGGGATTTGCTCGATCTGTTCGGCGGCTCGCCGCGACTACTCGTCTCTAATCTGCTGGAAAATGGCGCCCTTACCTTACGAGACCTGAAGGCGCTGCAGAGTGCGGCGCGCAATGATAAAAATGGCCGCACCCGCGGAGGCAAACGTGCATGAGCATATCGCACGCGCGATGTACTTCTTAAGCGTCCACCTGCTGTTTGCCTCGATTGTCGCCTCGGCGGCGTGGGTGCTGACATCATTCCTGCGCGCAAGCGCCACCACCAAATATTGGATCTGGATTGCAACCGCATTCAATTTCATTGTCCCTTCAGGAGCACTCATCGATAGGCTTTGGGCGCCGCACTTGGCGTGGGCTAGGCCGCTCGGTGCTATTGGCGATCCCGTATGGGACATGACACAAGGCCGGACGGCCGTGATCCTCGGAGCTATATGGATGACCGGGGCCTTCTCTATGCTTATGCGATTGATCTCGCGCATACGCAAAGAGCGTCGCGAGGCGAAAGTGCAGGACGGTCTGAACGTTCGCGGCGACACGTCCAATTTCGTAAGCGACGGCATTCCTGTGAGCTTTGGCGACAGCCATCCGAGTCCCGCAGTGCGGGGAGTCCTTTCCCCTCGCATCCTGCTTCCGACCGGCATCGATCGTCTGCTGAGTCAACATGAATTCCGCGCTGTCCTGATTCACGAACTGGCCCATGCAAGACGGCGTGATAATTTAATCCGTTTACTTTATGAGGTTTCCTTGTGCGTCTTGTGGTTCCATCCGCTCATCTGGCTCGCTGGAGCGCGGATTGCGCTCTATCGCGAACTCTCCTGCGATGAATCTGTGGTCAGGCGTTCCCATGGGCCAGCGCTGGTTTCAGCGCTCGCGAAGCTTGCGGTTTGCGAGCAAACGGGAATTCTGCAAGCAACAGCCTCATCGCATCTGAGCTATCGCCTGGCACGCCTGGCCGAGCCAGCACAAACCTCCTACCGTGCAGCAAGCCTCCTAGTGACATTCCTGTTTGGAGCTGTCATCGCCGGCGGGGTCTTTCAAACCGTCGCACATACAGCCTGCTGTTTCGTCCTGAAAAGATAACCACGGCGAAGTGCTCACTTCCTGCCGCTAAGTGCGTCCAATTGATTGATACGGATTCTGTAGTAGAATAAATGTAGTATGTAGTAGACAAGTGGGAGCGAATCTCTACGGCGCAGCCGTTTGAGTTCGTCGCTCAGGAGCGTCTAATCGGATGCAAAAGCTGGGCATCTCGTTCTTTTTAGGGCTGGTGTCCGTGGTTTCGGCTGTGCAAACGTCCGCCCAATCTGCAGTTCCTGTGACTCTGATCAAAGCGGGCCGATTGCTCGATCCGCGGACTGGGAATGTCCTTTTGCCGGCAGCGGTGTTGATTGAAGAGGGCAAGATCAAGGAAGTCGGTCCGCCCGTGCAGGTGCAGGCCGCCTCGCCGGCCGGAGTCAAAATCATCGATCTTGGCAGTGCCACTTTGCTGCCCGGCTTGATTGATGGCCATACGCACTTGTTTATGGACATCGTTGTCCTGCCCGAAGTAGAGCAGGATCGCCATTCCAATGGTCTGTTTGCTCCGGAACTGTTGCTGTCCATCGTCGAGTCGCCGAGCAAACGCACTTTGCTCGGCGCACAAATGGCGCGCGAAGACCTGGAGAGCGGTATCACTACGGTCCGCAATCTTGGACACTCCGGAATTGATGGCGATACCGAACTGCGCGACGCCATCAACGCAGGCCGCGTCCCCGGTCCCAGGATCCTCGCTGCCGGCCGCAAGTTGGAGACGCATGGTGAAACGTATGTTCACAACCTCAATCCAGCGCTTGCCGACAGCATCCTTCAACAGGAATTCCTGTTGTTTGATAGCGCCGACCAGGCGCGGCAGGCGGTCAGGCAGAATGTCTTCCACAACGTGGATGTCATCAAGGTCACAGCCGAGGAGAACCTTACCGTCCCTGAACTGGCGGCGGCGATCGAAGAAGCGCACCGCAATCATCTAAAAGTCGCCGTCCACGCCATCGACAAGACCTCCATACAGACTGCGATCGATGCCGGTGCCGATTCCATCGAGCATGGCAACGAAGTGACCGACGAGCAGCTGAAACAGATGCGTGATAAGGGCATCTATCTTGACCTGACTCCGACGTTTTACGGCGGCGGCTACCTGAAGTTCGCCGAGCCAGTCATCGTGATCCCGCCCGCCGCCCGCGCTGAACGATTAAGTTCCGCGGCACGCAGCAAGCAGCGTTACGACCAGTTGGTGCAGCGAGTGTTGAAGTCGGGCGTGAAGTTTGCCGCTGGATCGGACATGTGCTGGTTCTACCCGGGAAAGACGCGCGGACAATCGAGCACTGTGACCTTCGGTAATCTGCGGCAGGCCGGAATGCCGGCCCTTGATGTGATTCGCGCCGTTACGGTCAACGCCGCCGAGATGCTCGGCTGGCAAGACAAGGTTGGCGCCATCGAGCCAGGAAAATTCGCTGATCTGGTTGCCGTCGCGGGTGACCCGGTCACTGATATCACCGAACTCGAGCGGGTCCGGTTCGTCATGAAGAATGGAGAGGTGGTCAAAAATGATTTCGCTGCGCACTGAAATGAAAAAACTACGGCATCATACTCCATACAGAAAAGAACGACATCGGAAATGAAACGAATCCTGTTGAGTGCTCTTTTGTTAAGCGGCATGATGCTGGCCGTCGCCCGGGTGAAGAAGGAAGAGCTGGCCACCAAGAATACCCTCAGTCCGGGCGCCGAAACCAGCGTCACCGTCAACGGCAAGAACATTTGGATCTACTACCACGCCCCCTCCGTCAGGGGTCGCCAGATTTTCGGCGGCGGCGGCGCGCTCGAGCCGTATGGCAAGGTATGGCGTCTGGGCGCCGATTACGCCACTGTTCTGCACACCGACGCCGACCTCGACCTGAATGGCCTCGCCATTCCCAAGGGCGACTATACCCTGTACGCCGACCTCGACAACGGCCAGTGGAAGCTGATCGTCAACAAAGCCCTGATGGCCGGCGGCCGCCACATCTGGGGCGTGGGGGTCTCACCGGACGGCATTCGCGAGGGCGCGACCACGGATGATCCGGCCACCGAACTGGGCCGCGCTTCGCTCACCATGGGCAAGCCGTCATCTCCAGTCGAAACCCTCAAGATCACGCTGTCGGGCGCTGGCGGCGCCAAGGGAAAACTGCTCGTGGAATGGGAGAATGTGACGGCGTCGGCGCGGTTCACCGTGAAGTAGCAGTTTCCCGAAGGCCGTACTGCTGATCTCGTCGCCGTTGCGGGAGACCCAATCGCGGATATCACGGAATTAGAACGCGTTCGATTCGTGATGAAAGACGGCCAAGTGGTCACGAGTGAACTTGCGTCACATTGAAGTGCACGCTGTGCTGGGAACACCCTACCGCTCAATCCAAAGGAGAAATCCACGATGAAACGATCTTCGAAGCGGTCCTCGTTCGTGGTGGTTGTGCTCACTCTGCTGGCTGCCGCCGGAACCAGTCTCTACAGTCAGGCCCAAACGCAGAATCAAGCTCCGAGTCCGGCGCGCTCCCGAGCCGACGAGATGCTGGAGATGTGGAACGCCATCGGAAACAAACTCGTCGCTATGGCCGAGGATTTTCCCGAAGACAAGTACGACTTCAAGGTGCAGAAGGACCAGCGCACCTTTGCCCTGAATCTTCTCCACGCCGCCGCGCTGGATTTCGTTCTGATACGCAGGGTTTCCGGATCAAACTTCGGGCCCGACTTCGGCGAAGGCGACAATCCTTCGCGTGACCTTTTCAAGACGAAGGCCGACGTCGTCAGGTTCGTGCAGGAAGCCGTCACGGACGGAGCGCAAGTGATTCAACAGCAGGGCGACGCGGGGCTGGACAAGACATCGAAATTCTTTGGAAACAGGCTGGCGCACAACTCCGCCATCTGGACGTTCGCCATCGAGCACAGCGGGGAGCACTATGGCCAGCTTGTGGTGTACTACCGCGCGAACAACCTGGTGCCGCCTGACTCGCGGCGGGAACAAGCGCAACAATCACAGCCTGCGGCTCCGCATGCCGTTGACCTGAAGTCTACTGACGGCACGCTACTGAAGGGAACGTATTTCCCCGCCGGGAAGCCGGGCCCGGGCGTGTTGCTTTTCCATCAAAGCAACCGCACACGTAGCTCCTGGGACGACATGGCACGCCAGTTGGCGGCCGCTGGAATCAACACGCTCGCGGTCGACGGCCGCGGCCACGGCGAAAGCGGCGGTAGGCGCGAAGACGCTATCGAGAAAACGCCCGCCGACATGGAAACTTGTTTCCAGTTTCTGATCTCTCAGCCCGGCGTGCAGCGCGACGTCATTGGCTTGGCAGGCGCCGGCAGCTACGGCGTTATCTATGCCCTAGAGATCGCCCGGCTGCATCCCGCCGGCATAAAATCCCTCATCATGCTGTCTGGCGATTCCTTCCCTCCAGGCGTCGAGTTTCTCCACGAAGCTTCGCAGTTGCCAGAACTCTTCGTCATTGCCGACACGGATGAATATCCTCCGACCGTCGAAACCATGATGTGGCTCTACGCCCGAGCATCGAGTCCCATGAGGAAGCTGATCCATTATTCCGCTGCGGAGGACGCTCCCTGGCTCTGGTATGAGACCAGCGATCCCAACAAAGTTGCCGCAACGGGCAGCCACGGCACCGATCTATTTGCGACTCATCCGGATCTGCCGGGCGTCATCGTCCACTGGTTTGTCACGACACTCATCAAAACTCCAGGGCACGCCCCGGTCGATCCGCTGGCCGCAGCCGGAGTGCTCAATCAGTTGGCGGCGCCCGACGGAGCCGTCCAAGTGACGCAGCAATTGATGAAAGCGCGGAAGCGCGATCCGAAGGCGCAGTTATTCCCGGAGGTCAGCCTGGACATCATCGGCTCGGGCTTTTCGCGCCAAGCCGAAACAGACAAGCAAGCCGGGCATCTGCGCCAAGCCACGATGGAGATGAAGACGGCAATCGAGATCTTCAAGCTCAACCTTCTGGCATACCCGGACTCCGCCGACGCACACTTCAACCTTGCCGACGCTTACCTGACAGACGGGCAGACAGACTTGGCGCGCCAATACGCTCGTATTGTCACGAAAAGAAATTAAGGAATTGAGACGGCAACGAGCTCGCTGCAAAACCCCGTTCAGAATGCTCGCCAAGGATTTCGGAGTTTCAGTGTGGACAGCGCACAAGTTATGCCGGAACCATCGATCTTAAAGTTGCGAAAACAAAAAAGGGAAACGAGAAAAGCTTTATCCGCTGGCTTTAATTCTCGTGAAGATGTCTGCCCGCACGTACGAGCTAGGGTTCTGCACGTTAGTGTAATTGTCTGCGCACTATAAAAGGATCAAAGTTTCTTCCACCTAAGAATTCATGTGCTGAAAAAGCGTCATGCTTTTCTTTTAGCCCTCCGTGGGCGCCCCGGCGAATCGGAGGGCTATTCTTCGATAAGCCCGACCCGTACACTTAGGGCATTTTCGCTGTGGAAATCACGCGATTTTCATGAATAATTCATTGTCACTATTCGTGCCACAGTGCTATATTCCGGCTACTGCACATTTTATTGTGCATTCTGATGGGGGAAGAAGGCTCCTGTTCTTGGGACCGAAGGTATCGACCTTGACACCAACAGAACAAATGCTTCTATGGATCGAAGAATGTGAGGTTGCGGCCAGAGACCACGATGTGCCTCGCCTCTTGAAGCTGCTTGCTGTCGTTAACGCAGCGTTAGATGCGGAGGTCGCACGGAGCCGCAAACCACGAGATTTTGGATTTCCGAATCATCCTTATCTGAGTTGACTCAATTCTCGAAAATCGCAATCCGAATCGCGCTTTGAACTGGAAGACACAAAAATTGACCGAATGTGAATGACGAAGGTCTAGATGGCCACCTCCGACACGTTGACTCCTGCCGCGCAGTATCTGCGCATGTCCACTGATGATCAGAAATGTTCAAGGCCGCTGCAGATCTCGTCAATTGCAAAATACGCACAGCGACACGGCTACCTCGTAACCAAGACCTATATAGACCCCGGCAAGAGTGGTGTCGTACTAAAACACCGGGACGGCTTAAACGAGTTACTGCAAGACGTGATAACTCGGAAAGCGACCTACAAAGCGATATTAGTGCACGACGTAAGTCGCTGGGGTCGATTTCAGGATCCGGACGAGGGGGCCTATTACGAGTTCTTGTGCAAGCAATCGGGTATACCGGTGCTCTATTGCGCTGAAGCATTCCAGAACGATCTTTCCCTATCGAATTCAGTTCTTAAGGCTCTGAAAAGAAACATGGCGGCAGAGTATAGCCGTGATCTATCGGTTAAGTGCTTCAGGGGGCAGAAACGCTTGGCTCAGCTTGGATTCAGAGTAGGTGCTGCGGCTGGCTATGGATTGCGCCGGCTGGCTGTTTCCTTGGACGGAAAGCGAAAAGCGATTTTAAGAGGGGGCGAGTATAAGAGCCTCTTAACAGATCGCGTTGTTCTGATTCCGGGATCCCAAGCTGAAGTTAAATGCATTCGTTCAATTTATGCAATGGCTCTTGAACATAAAGGCGCGACCCAGATCGCGCACGAATTAAACAATCAACATATACGGTTCCGTGATGGGAATGAGTGGCCCCCTTATGCGGTAGACGAGATTCTGCGGAATCCAAAGTACATGGGTTCCAATGTGTGGAACAGAACCTCAAAAAAACTGGATGGTCCTTGTGTAGCCGTGCCAAAGGAGGAGTGGGTCGTTAACTCACTTGCTTTTGCTCCTATTGTTGACCCCGACACTTTCAATCAAGTGCAGAAGATCCTCCCAAGGCTTGCGCGATGGACCGACTCAGAGATGCTTCACAAATTGAAGGACTTACTCGCCGAAAGGAAAACTCTCACTGGGGGGATTATCAAAGCGACCCCAGGAATGCCATGTATCGCGACTATCTACCGCCGTTTCGGAGGCTTTCGGCACCTCTATGAACTGCTGAATTATGGGGGAAGAACAGGTGCTTTTTACAAGACCGACCAGACGAAAAGGACCCTTCTTTTGCGCGATCGCTTAATCAAGACACTCAGAGATCTTTTTCCAGGGCTATTCACCGTATCGTACCTGCCACAAAATATGCGCACGATTCTGAGCTTGAGCTCCGGCAAGAAGGTTTCCATCAGAATTTGTAGGAGGAGGCTAACAGTCAAAGGTGGCGTCCGATGGCGGTTCTACTGCGGAAAACCCATTATGGGGGAGGATTCGACATTAGTTTGCCTCCTTAATGAAACGAATACCGATTTTCACGAATACTATCTCTTACCTCACATCGAGACGGAAATGCAGGATTTCAGCCTCAAGCCGAACGATCCGTTGTTCGCAGCTGGGTCGCGATTGTCCGACCTCGGTGATCTCTACGGACTTGCAGATGGCATAAGTTGTCAGAACCCCGTCCGCGTGGAAAAACGCAGGGAATAGAAGTGATGAAAAAGTATGAAACTAAAAGTCCGCGATACCCACCGCTACCTTATCAGCGGCATAAGCAGAATGGAGAACAGAAGGATAAGCCATCGCCAATCGCCGCCGCGGAATACTTAAGAATGTCGACTGAACACCAACAATATTCGCTACAAAATCAGGCTTCATTGATCCGAGACTACGCAGGCGCTCACGGATTCGAAATCATTCGAACCTATTCGGACGCGGCAAAAAGTGGGCTAACCCTGAATAAAAGATCCGGCCTCCAACACCTGCTGACAGATGTTCTGTCCGGGAGCGCCTCTTATCAAGCGATCTTAGTTTATGACATCAGCCGCTGGGGCAGGTTTCAGGACACCGATGAGGCCGCTTGCTACGAGTTCCTATGCCGAACCAACAATAAAGAAGTTCATTATTGCGCCGAGGCGTTCGGAAATGACGAAACGACTTCAAGTTCGATTTTGAAGACACTCAAGAGAACGATGGCCGCAGAGTTCAGCCGAGAATTGGGCATTGGAATTTTTGAAGTTAAAAGGCAACTCACGCTTCAAGGGTTTTGGGTTAACGGACAACCTGCGTTCGGGCTGCGACGAAAAATGATTTCAACCGGCACGAAGCGAAGTCAGATTTTGGAATCGGGTGAGCAGAAGAATCGCAGTACTAGTCGTGTGATATTAGTGCGAGGGCCACGGAAAGAAATCGAATTGGTCCAACGCATGTACCGTATGGCACTGCGAGGACGAATGGGATGCAGCGAGATCACCCGCAAATTGAACGAATTGGGTCATAAGCACCGTGGGAGACGATGGAATATAAGTACGATACGTAACATTCTCACGAATACTGCGTACACGGGATCTCTCGTTTGGAACAAGACCTGTCAAAAGCTGAAGCGTCCCACCGTTCATCTCGATCCTGAGCATTGGATTAGAACAAGGGCGGCATTTCGGCCGATTATTAGCCATAAGAGTTTTATGCGTGTACAGGACGCGCTGAAGATGCGTGGCGCAGAAAGGAATTGGCCAGACAGTAATATTTTAGACAAACTCCGATGCCTTCTTGAAAAAAAGGGACACCTTTCACAAGAACTAATAGACCATACACCAGGAATGCCCTGCTCAAGCGCGATTGTAAACCACTTTGGGAGCTTGCTTCACGCATACCAACTTATTGGATACACTTGCCGCGAAAAAGACATCCAAGCTTCGGCTACGAACAAGCGAACAAAGCGTTTGCGCGATGAACTAATCGAGAAATTGTTAAAGATGTTTCCCAGGAACTTATCAATTTGCCGATTCTCGGATTCGCGCAGAGTCAACGTCTATATGGATGGTTCCTTGCCAATCTCCGTGCTGTTTTGCCGAACTGTACATACGCCGCTTAGAAACCTTCGCTGGCAACTAATTCCTGCCAAGAATGAAAGAGAAAACGTAACTCTGCTCTGTAGACTCAACACTGCAAATGATGACTTTCATAGCTTATACGTCCTTCCTTCCATAGGCCGGCCATCGCATTATAGACTGCGCGAAAATGATCCATGGCTCTCATTGGGGGTGCATTTGGAAAACCTGTCGCAATTTTACGAGGTTGCGAAAGGGATCGCTTGCAATCGGTCCCGAGTCTCGTGCGGCTAGAGTAGTCGGAGTACCAAGACTTGCTGCACCAACTGCTTGGTGGGCCTGCTGATGTTCGACAGCAAAAAAAAGATGCGTTAGTGTTTTGATCCTCGCCAAGACTTCCCGATTCGGATTCGATTCGAAAATTTATTAACGTTCGCGTTTACCTATCACATTCCAAATAGGCCTTCTGAAATTACTTTAGACACGCCCTAGTTAGCGTGCCAGTGACGAACCCCATCTGCAACTCACGCAACAAATAGGGTCTGGACGGCTAGACGCAAATATTCGTGACTTATTAACCGCGAGGAGAAACTAGTGCCGATATTCAACGACCAAGAGGGACGCGCCTCTGGCTTCACTTCTGCAAAGACTGGTCCGCCCACATCCGTTAAAGCTGCGCAAGATGTGACTCGGAGAGAGCTTCTGGAATTCGTTCTCCAAGCGTCCGCAGCAGCTGTTGTCGGTGGCCTTTTTGACGGGAGGATCGCACAGCGCGACTCCCGAGAGGCCATCCCAGAATTAGTATTTAACGCTGGGGCGCAATCAGGTCGAGCGCAGTCACTCAACGAAAACAGAATAGATGTCCCGAGCGTCCAAGCCGTTCAGCATGTCAGGAGAATGCGAGGAGGAGCGCAAGCGCATCTTTTTCGCTGCTCCGACGGGAATTTCTACGTGGTCAAGTTCAAAAACAATCCACAACATCTGAAGGTGTTGGCCAATGAAATGTTAGCGACGTTGCTAGCCAGTTTTGCGGGGTTGCCGGTTCCGAGTGTTGCAGTAGTGAATGTGAGCGAATGGCTCGTAAGGGCAACACCCGATTTAAAAATAATGCTGCAAAACCACGCTGTTCCATGCGAATCGGGATTGCAGTTCGGAGCGCGATACGTAATCTCACCTTGTCCTTGGGACGGGCAAGTTTTCGACTATCTACCAGAATCCATGCTGGGGCAGGTCCGCAACCTTGAATCATTCGCCGGAATCTTGGCGTTCGACAAGTGGACAAGTAATTTAGATGACCGGCAAGCAGCTGTCTGGCGAAGAATGCGACAAAAGAAATACACAGCCACGTTCATCGATCAAGGTTATTGCTTCAACGCAGAGCATTGGACTTTCTTCGATTCTCCGTTTAAGGGTCTGTTTCCTGAAAACGGAGTTTACTCCCATGTTTCGAAGTGGGAGTCGTTCGAACCATGGCTATCGTGTATTGAAGAAATGCCAGAAGAATCGATTTGGCTGGCTGCCGGAACCGTCCCGCCGGAGTGGTATTACAGCGAATGGCATTCAATGGAAGATTTGGTTCACACTCTGGTTGCACGGCGGGGGAAAGTGCGTGACCTCATTACCGGATGCCGCACCTCAAGTCGGGAACCTTTTCCTAATTGGAAAACTGCTTTGTAAATCCGGGCCACGTCCAACCGTTACAGGTACATTCTAACGAGCCGATCAATTTCTGTTGCTGGATTCTCGCACAACAACTGCCCGCGACCTGAACACCGAATAGTATTGGAAAACGAGGTTTCAATTATTTCTAACCTGTCTTCCCGCTCCGATGAATGCAATTTCATTTCGATGTCCCGCCGAATTGCGTCTAACATCTCCAAATCCACGTGAGGGTCAAATCGCGAAAGAATATCCCAATCCTGTCTGAAACGGATATCCACAGCCTCCTCACTAAGAACCAGGATCCCGATGTTAACGGCTTCCTCTGTCACGGCATTGGGCGCGTACTGTAGGAGCAAGAACTCCATTTTCAGAAGGTGTGCCATAGGAAGTCTCGATTCTAGTATTGGCTCCTAATGCTTGTCTCCCCGATTTTGTAAAACTTCAGACTTTTTCCCAATTTGGCACTTTGCCTTTTACGACCCACGAAGGTCTGAATTGTGGTGCATGGCTCCTCAGTTTAGGGCAAACCGTGCCGATGAAATTGATGGAGGAGCCATCTAGTGAAACTCTTAATTATATTGTGTGCTTTTTCGATAGCAGGAACCTGCACCGCCCAAGAAGCCTCACTAACGCAAGCTTCGCCATCCTGGATTCCACACCCGTTTGTTTACGGTGGACCATCTTTTGTAGGAAATGGCTATCAAACTCTCGCTACAAATCTTGGCGGAGGGCTATTACTTAACTCCAACAGGTTGTTAGGCGATTTCGAGGCATTCTATATGAACGCCAAAAAATCAAACGATGGTACTTTGAACAATAACAAGGGACATGAGCGCTTTCTTCAAGGCAGACTTTTCTACCCATGGCACAAAGGTCTGTATTTCGGTGGCGGTGCACAATGGAGCGAAACGGCCACTACGAATTACACCAAAAAAGGCTGGCGGCCCACGCTCGGTGCGGGGGGCGACCATTTCGCGAATAGTTGGAGTTGCCGCTGGCAGGTTCTATACATAACTAAAGGTTCAGATAAGATCAATGGCGTTCAGGGACCAGAATTTGCACTTTGGATTCCTTCACCAAGATCAAAGAGTCACTTCTTGTTTCGGGAAACTTTGGGGGCGTATGAATTTCATACTACTGTCACCGACCCCACGGATCGAAAGCTAACTGCGCGGCAAACAGGACAGAGATCAACGGCGGCATTTTTAGATTTCATGGTCGGATGGAGATTCTAACGAACGCTTCCCCGGCTGGTAAACGTACTTTGCGCATGGCAACAAGCCTCGAACTCCAATCGAATTGAAAGGGGCGTCGCCCCGAGAGAACATCTTCCACGTTTTTAAAATGCACGTTGCACTTTGGTTTGCCGCTGACGAGATTCCGGCAACTGTGCCGCTACCACGTCAATGGACAGTTCCCGGGAGAACCGCAACTCGCCTGACCAGAGGTTGCAACCATCCTATTTTCTGCGACCCGCCTAAGCCCTCACGTTTGGACATTTGCTTGCCGATGAGTTGGTAGACCGTGCAAGCGGCGATCAAAGGTGAGAGGTTTTTATGATTCTTCGTAGTACTTGTCTGTTGTTGCTCGCTCTATGCTCCCGGCACGCTTTGGCACAATTGGACGACGATCGCGGACCGGACTCGCGCACAAGTTCCATCACGCGACAGAGCGACGTTGAGTCCAAACCAACAGGATTATCAAAAACAAGCCCACAGGACCTGCAAGCCGATTCGGCACCTACAGAGTTGCCAAACGCCCCATCCCAAAGTAATGCAGCGACGAAAGTCGATGATTCTGTTTCGCAATCACATGACTCAACCCTTTACGTGAGGGATATTGCGATCGAGTCCCACAAAAAGCCGAAAACAATTGACAGCCAGTTCCTTTTGCTTAACGCATTGCAAGTAATTGCAGCCGTCGCGGACGCTGAAACGACGCTAAGCTGCGTCAGTTCGCCCCGTTGCACTGAAGTCAACCCAATACTGGGAGATCATCCGACGAGAGGGAGGATGTATGCGCTTGCCGTACCGCTAACCTCCCTCTCGGTATACCTCAGCTACCACTACAAGCGTCAATCTCCGAGCCGTGACTGGTGGAAGGTATACCCGCTCACCCTTATTGGGGTCCACACTGTCGGGGCAGTGGCTAACGCGCATTAAATCTAAAGTCGAAGCAGGACGAAAGGGGATATGCCAAAATGAAAACACAGGCGCTCCTAGCGCTTCTAATATTTATCCTTGCACCCTTTTCCCGATGCCAGGAGGGCGAAGGCAGATCATCTCCCAAAATTGAGTTCGCTAGCCGTACACAAGAACAACTCACAAGACGTATTTTTGCAGGTGAACGAGAGATGATTGCCGGAATTCGAAACACGAGTCCATTGCTCGAAACCTACTTCCAGAGCCTTTGGCCATCTACCAAAGATCAGAGCCCCATCGACGACGCATATTTCCTTAGCAAGGTTGACTTTGCACGCGGATATAAACCGGCAGGTGGAGGTCGGCGAGGATACCAGACTTTCCTCTTCGGAGGAACGCGAGAAAGCAGAAAGGTGCAGGTCAACAACGGTGAAAGGTGGGAACAAAATCCTGATGGATTCCTCGATATGCTCTTCGTAGACCTCGAAGCTTTTGACGCTGACACATATCGGCTTCGTTACCTTCAAAACGATACTTGGAGTGGCAGGATATGCCTAGTATTTTCCGTAATTCCTAAAATGCCCCATCTCCAAGGGCAATTCGAAGGACAAATTTGGGTCGAGACCTCGGCTCTAAAAATAGTTCGGATTAAGGGAACATTTACCCCACCACGGTCTCCAAAGTTGCTAAGGCGTATTGTTGGCGGTGGCACATTCCCCATATACCTTAGCTTCGACAGCGTGCGGACAGAAGTCGCACCGGGCAGCTGGCTGCCTTCGTACTCATATTTTGATGAGACCCGAACCTGGCGGCAAATTGACAGGGATGCGGAGACTGACATCCGTTACCGGGGCCACATCTTCATTTGGGGTTACCAGGATTTCCATCCGACAAACGATGAGATGATCTGGGATCATAAGCCTGACGAGATCGTCCGTCTGGAAACGGATAGGGTCTTGGCTCGCCCAGGCTCGATGGAGCGAACGCTAACCGCCATTGCTCGCCGAATTGTGGACGCCAACGGGATTAATTTGCCGGAAGTCGAGTGCCGGGTACTTCTAACCACGCCTATTGAAATCTTCAGTACCGGCAACACTATCGTTCTCAGTCGTGGCCTGCTTAACATACTACCTGATGAATCTATCATTCCGGTCCTGCTCGCCCATGAGATAGCCAACATGGCGATGAGGGAATCAGGTGCGGTTGGGGACTCACCTTCGAAACAAAGATCAGTTGACCGATCTGGAATTGACAATTTTGAAAACTCTAGCACTTACCGCTCTTCAGTTACAACCGTGGACAATTGGAAGACTACCCTCGCTTTTGTAGAGAGAGCCGGGTATTCGAATGGAGCGGACTCAACTTCCTCACTGTCCTTGCAGCTTGCGAAACATTCTAAACAGATACCTAACCTCACTCTGCCACGATTCAGCCCAAGCTTAACCAATCTTTCGCGGATACTCCCACAAGCTGCACCACCACAGACAACGACATCGGTTGCGCCCTTGGTGCTACGTGGAAAATATACGATTGATGCCTGGACTGGGACCTTGAGCGTTCAACACGAACCCATCGGGGACGACAAGAGTGCTTCTTTATTATTTTGAGGCTCGGCGGCCATTGTTTCATTCAAATTTCTCTCCAGCTGCTCGCATTGTGGTTTCAACTGCGCGGACCCAACGCGCCACACCTAAAGAAGAAGCGGTACTAGGATCGTCGGACCGAAAAAAATAGAAAGCACCCGGACGAATGATCGGCGATTGTCTGCTCTGCTGGCAAAGCCAACGCCGTGTTGACGTTCTAATCACTCCAGGTACCGCTCATGAAATCGTGGGCACTATTTTGAGTTTTTTTGGATCAAGACTATCCGCAGTCCACGGTTGTCGTCTGTAACCTCGGCCACATGATCGAGCATCCTTCCCGCGCAGTGTCGCGATGTTGCCAACGTTTTCCACATAAGATCGATGGTTGTTTGTCACAGACAGGAGTTCAGGGGATACTGCATCCTTGGAAAGCTGATGGAGCGTACACGATACTGCAGAAACTAGTGCCCGAAACGGTTCTCTTTCTCCTGGCAATGGGGTTCGCCTCTGACTTCTGGGAATTGGTGAACTGCGCAAAGTACAGGAATAGGGTGTTGCGCAGGTCCCGGCTGCTGTGCTCGTTCATCCGCCATCTCGACCCAAAATGGATCATCAACGAAGGTGAAAATATGCATCCGGAGTTTGGGTCCTGCAGAAAAGACATCGTTCACTGGTTAGATACTAGAACCAACTCTATATTGATTCTTGCAAACTCGTTCCTGTTGATTGAGTTAATCATTTCTGGCCTCAGTTACACTTTGGACCCTCATTTTGTAGTGTTAAACCTGCTCGCTTTTGGTTCCGTTAGCAGAGTCAAACCAACGACTAAATTGAAGAACGAACTTCTAACCGACGTACAAATGGTGCTTCTCTATCTCTATAAATGGAATTTGGAAGACCCGGTCGGCTGCCGAGAAGTAGTGTTAACGACAATTCCTAGGCTGAAAACCGCATTATTGGAAGTTCAGCGTCTAAAACAATTGTCCCAAACTCTGTAAATAAGGATAGATAGAGTGGGTGCTAGGGCAAAGGTCCAGACAACGGAAGAACCTTTCGAGCCAGTAAGACTCTTGAAGGCGCTCGACGCCTGCGCGCAAAGTCTCGTTGTGTCGGAAAATGGGCGAGTTCTTTATGCGAATTGCGCATTTGGAAAAGAGATGGGATTGGCACACCACACCAATCTTCGAGGCCGATTGCTGACAGACTTGCTTCCCCAAGGTCCATCACGTCTGGACCAGTTACGAACAGTTTCGAGTTCTACCAATAACCAAAAACAAATCGCGACATCTCGCCTCCACTTGCAGTCCAAAAAGAGCATCTTCGAGGTTATTTGCGCCCCCACAATTCAGCAATTGAACAGTCGCGACACTTCGCTGCCAGAACTGAAAGCGACCGAAGCAATGCGACTGGTCTCCTCTGAGATTGCTCATAATTTTGGCAATCTACTAACGACCATATTGCTCTATAACGACTTGCTGATTTCTGGGCTCGAACCCAATTCCCGGTTGCGCCGCCATGCTGAAGCAGTCCGCACGGCGGGTGAGGGAGGAAGGTCACTTGTCAAAGAACTGACGAGTCCTTTCTTCGAAGAAGTGGCGGTTGCTCCACTGTCATGGAATCAAGCAGTTTCGGACACAAGCAGTTTCCTAACCCATTGGGTAGGAGAGACTATCGAAATAAAAACCAGACTCGCCGAAATGCTTGGCTATGTGAAGATTGACATCAATCGGGCGCGGCAGATCATTCTAAATCTAGTTTCCAATGCACGCGACGCCATGCCGATGGGAGGCAGCATCACCATATCCACGCGGAACGTCACCAGCCGGGCTCATAAATCCTCTAAGAAAGGTGAGCCCACCGATTGGGTGGACCTTGCGGTTACAGACACGGGTGTTGGTATGGACAAAAACATCTTGACGCAGGTCTTTAAGCCGTTCTTCACGACCAAAGCGCCCAATCAGGGAACTGGTGTCGGGTTAACCACGGTTCGAAACGTGGTCAATCATGCTGGCGGGAAAGTCATGATCCAAAGCATGTTGGAAAAGGGTACGCGAGTGACAGTCCGTATGCCGCGAATCCCGGGTCCGACAATTTAGTGACGCGGCTGGGCTTATTCAAACTTCCTATAGAAAATAAAAAAAACAAACTAGGCCACTTGTTAGAAACGCGACAAAAGTGCCTTAACCCTCCCGCCTTAGCAAACTACACTTTCCTAACGCCAGCACCCGGCAAATAAATCCCAACGTTCGCGGGGGTCCGAGGAGTCCCCTTTTGACAGGGATTTCTAACTGAGGGTCAAAGCGTCTGTATAAGAATTTCGCGAAAAGGAAAAGTAAGTCTAAGGACTCGATTCAGAAGAGTCTCTTACTTGATGGGGTTATACCGTGAGGGAAAAATTGTCGACCCCCTCGGAGATCCTTGCAATGGAATATTGGTGCGCACGTTCAGTTAGTTGGGTTGGGAGCGGGATGTGAACGCAACAGTTACGCCGCCATCTCGATGGATGTGCTGTACTAAAAACGCGACCTGGTTTTTGAGATGGGTTTCGAGTGCTGTTGGAGTTTCCCTATTCCCAGTAGATAGCCGCTCCAATATTTATCCGCCAATAACAAACAGCGGCGCTCTTCTTGCGTCATTCCTCGGTGGAAGTCTCTTAAGAATCGCTGCCGAGTTTCCTCTTCGCCATGCGACTGGAGTTGCATCATAGGGGCCAAGCTATCCCGCACTCGGAATTGCTTCTGAGCAACAGTGACCATTGAGGCAATCCACCTAGATTGGTCACGTCCCAATCTGGCGCAGGTACTGCAACTGTTCCGTTCTGGCACCGTCAGCCGCTGGGGAAGCTTATTTCCGCCAGATTTGTCGAAGCGTGTGGCACTGATCATGACAGACTTGTGCATGGAGCAAGTGACCCTATGCAATCAGAGATGGCAGAAGTTCTCCGTGAGTTATGCGACAGGGCGCAGAAGGAAAGCGAGATCGAGACAGTAGCAGAAATCGTTGATCGACTCCTTTATACAACCGACAAGAATTCAAACAAGAATTCCGGGCATCGAGTTCTCGGGATTTTTCTCTCCAAGAGTGGTCAATCGGAAAACAGTGCTCATTGACCGGAGTTTTTGGCTTGGCCGGGCTCGCCCGAGGAAGCGTTCATACGGTACGAAGCGGTAGGAGTATGGTTACAAGTTGTTGATAACCTAGGCGTACTGGAGAAGGCAGCATTCTCGGGTAGCACCTGCAGTATGCGGAACCCGTTGTATAGTGTGGTTATTCTACCACAGACTTGATTCCACGCGTCAAGCACCGGGAGCAAGGTGAGCCTAGCCGAGCGTGGCCCGTTGGGCCACCGCCGTTATCTGTCAGCGCGTCACAGGAGTCCGGCCCGCCCGTTGGCAACCTGCAAATGCATGCGTAGTTTCTCGATCACCAATTGGGGATTTCCCCCTTGCTGATCGAGGAGCATACGGAGGTGACATGCATAGCTGCCCGATTTTAGTTGATCGACCTCCTGCGCGAACTGAGCCGGACCTTGGGTGTCGTAAACGTTGGCGAGTCATCGCATCGTGTCGACAGCCCTTCGTCGCGAGAGCACGTAATCCCGTACGTCCGGGTTTTGATCGTCACCCCAAGTTGTGCCATCGACAAACTGCACCCAGTCGACCACGACCTCGACGCTTGGGGCCGCAACGACTCGGCTGTTGCCGACTCTGAAATTGGCCCTTCCGTCAACTGAACGCCTTTGGTGAGGGAATTGACGGACGTGGGCACTTTGTCAACGGGTAGATCAGGGTTCCAGAAGAAATCCTCGACACTCACCAGCATGCCGCGTACACCATTGCTGTAATGGACACGGACGGTGGTCACCGTCGCGATGATCGGTTTTCCGGAGTTATTCCTCGCCTCCCATTCTCCCGTGATTCCTTCCCACGGCGACTTGTTGGAATCGAGTCGTTCCACAACTGTCACTGTCCCACTATTTGCGAGGGGACAACCGGACGGCGAATGGTCGGCAATAGGAACGGTCACCGTCGCGAAGGCGGAAGAAAGGCTCAGTAAACAGCCCAGAACAGCCAGCAATTTCATGGTTGTCCTCCTTTCTAGCAGTAGCCGCATTGACCGCAACTTATAGAGGAAGACACCGCATACGGCGGCAGACATCCCTATCAATTAGGTTTGAGCGAGTTCTTGCAAAGTTCGCCCTCGAACTGACTTTCAACCTCTTCACGACTAAGCGAGTCTTTTGCATCGGTCAATACGATTGAATAAACGATTTTGTTGCGCTCAACCTGAGCGGTGATAAATACCCAGTCGTCTTGCAGTTCTTGGTTGGTGAATTTCACTCTTCTGCCATCGGCAAGTGTTTTAATCCACTCGTCGCCTAGTGTTATCGTTTCGACCCACGGGCGACTCCATCCGCTGCCGCGTGGTGTTCGCTTGGGGAGAAGTTCGCGTTTCACTACGGCGGGCATGTTGTTGCCGGTGACTTCGCGGTAGATGCGCTCGATAGGAGTTTCGCGGCGAGGCTTAAGAGGCATACGGACCCTCACAAGCGGACAGGGGAATAGTACGCCTGCGAGTCACTACGCACGAAACGTGACGGGCAGCCGTCCTTTTGGTACGGGATACGGGAGCGGGACGGCGAGTGTCAATAGATCGATCTTTTCATAATCGGCGAAGTAGCTTTGTTCATTTCCTCGCTTTGGCGTTGGTCGGATGCGGTCCACTGTCGTGCTCGGTGCGGTTGCGTGCGCCGTTGGCCGACGGTGGTGTCCTAATTTGGTTTTTAGGACTGGCTATTATCCTCTGGTGGGCCACAGGGAACCCAAACACCGAAGGGTTCGTCTCCTTGCAGCGCTTTAAGCTGAGAATACCCGAAAAAGTATCGAAAGGAAGTGACTCTCTCTTTGGGGATAACGTCGTAAAAGACATCTCGATATTTAATCGACCCCCAGAAGTGTATGAATTTCGTTCCTTTATACAGTCCGTCAATCTCAGGTTGAGTAATAGCAAAGTTTGGGGAAAGAAATACCCTAGATTCAATCACGCGATTTTCGAGACTGATAGTGTTCAGGTTCCATATGTTAGCCACGAAAGAAAACTGAGATTCATCCGGTGGCTCGGTGGAATCGCTCAAGCAGGCTATGGCTCCCGAATGTGTAATGGTTGGAAGCGTCACTCCTTCCAGCGCGACCTCAAAGATCACGTGTGTCATACCGGGACCGGGTGAGAGCTTTTCTGGCCTTTTTGGTTCTTTGACCTTGATTCTCGCCCGCTCTTTGCTGATAACAATATCAACAGCTTGACGAGCAGCATCGGCGTTCTTATTTGCGGCTTCGACAGAGCCTTTAAGGACCTTTGTTTGTTCCGCCATTTCGGCAACTTGACCCTGCATTGTTGTGAGTTGTTCGCCCATAACACTACGTTGCGCCGCCATTTCAACACGCTGTCCCTTCATCGTGTGAGCTTGACGCGTCATAATCTTCGCCTGACGGCAGTAGATGATGACCTGCCCTACGAGCGCACAAAATTGCAAGAAACCCACCACTACTAAGAGTCCCGTGAATGTTACGAGCTTCCCTTGTATCTGTGCGTTGTCATCGGTTGCTTTTGTGGACTGGGTGGCGGATACGGTCTGTAACTGCTTAGCGTCCGATGCTATATCTTCGGTGGCTTTATCATTTTGCTCAGTTCTATCTGCCTGATTACCGATCTGGGCACTTTTGCTTTTGGTAGCCCCAGAGAGTTCCGGCATTTTCGTTGGCTGCATGGACAGTTCAATAATTGCGGCCAAAACGATAAGCGCGATATTCATGGCAAAGAAAGTGTACATTCCCCCGTCGAGAACAGGCCATAGCGCTCAGAACACCAATGAGTACAATAGCGATTTTGCGCCAGTTGTCACGGGAGGTTGTCGTTATGCCCATCTGGCAGGATGTTTAAAACAGCTTTCGACGCGGCTGGCGAACAAAGTCACTTTAGACGTGAGCGTCGCAATTGCTGTAGAACCGAACCAACCGTGACTTTCCTGCCATTGTGCTTAAGTTTGACGTGATCCCAGTTATGATCGGCAAGGTCCGCGCAAACCAAGAATAAAACGATCAGCCTAGCGATCGTGCGCAAAGAAATGCCGGGAGTGTCAGGAATGTCGGGCCTGTAAGAATTCACTCGTAGCGGCAGCATCCAGCGCAGTCTTACCGCTAAGCGCAATTGAAATCGCCCATCCAATTCACGTTCTTGCGTCAGTGACGGGCTTTCTTCTTCATCTTCTTCTGTCGCTTCGGACGGGATTTCTTCTTCACGTTCTTCGGTCGCTGCGGACGGGATTTCTTCTTCACGTTCTTCGATCGCTGCGGACGGGCCGTCATAATATACAAACTCATCTTCAGACAAGCTTTCTTCCTCGCCGAATGATATGTCGTCAAAAAAACGCCAACGCTCGCTCTGATAATGCCTAATTACGCTGATTGTTCCCTCAATCCTTTTCACAAACTCGGCCAGCGCCAAAGCTACAAGCGGTGATTCCGATTTCATGCTTTCCGCTCTCGGCTTCCAGACCTTACTCAGTTTTGCGAGGTCCGTCTTGACCGCATTCTCACGCTCCAAGGTTTTCCTCACGTTATTAATATGGCGCAGATAATGCTTCAGCTCCGCGCATACGTAGCCGATCGCCTTCTTTGCAAGATAATGATTCTCACCTTCTTTGTCTCCATCCACCATTTCGATAAGTTGCGCCCTATTTAGGTAATTGCAACGCTTCAATTCAGCGACCGCCTTTTGGCCTTCCCAATATCGCCCCAATTGATTCCTGCTACTCAACTGTTGTCTCCATTTAGCTAGGAACTCCGGCAACGAGATCATCATTTCCACCCCTCAAATTCCTCCAAGAATGAGTAGTTGTTTCCTACCGGGTGAGAGCTAGGCTGTGAATCAGAGCACGAGACTGGCACAAAAGCAACTTACGAATCCAGAGGAGAAGAAGCGGAAATGCCCCAACACGATCGAAGCGCAAGTGGTCTTAGACCTTCAGCGGGAAACAAGAAGGTTGTCCGTCGTCAATTAATTGGTAACGGCGACGCAATGGCTAAAGTCCAAAAACCATCAAACCATGAAGAGAAGAAAGTTGAACAACAGGAACTCACAAACGAGGCCCTCAAGCTACTCCAAAATCCGGATTTTTTCGGTTGTTATTTCGATGACCTGAAACGTGACGGCCTCGTTGGAGAGGAGCGAAATTCTGCGATCCTGCTGATTGCCGGAATTTCAAGATTATTTGAGAAGCCCATCAACATCATCGTCAAGGGATGCAGCTCTTCCGGCAAAAACCACGTAGTGAAGACGTGCCTTCGTTTGTTTCCGAAGGACTCGGTCCGGGAGCTGACGAGCAGCTCAACCCTAGCGTGGAATTACTCAGGTGACGATTTCAGAAACAGAATTGTTTATCTCCAAGAGAGAAACGAAGCTTCAGGCGCAGTACACCCCGCCCGGCTGCTAATCAGCGAAAACCGCTTGATTCGAAATGTCACTGTTAGAGAAGGAGGAACCTCCAGTACAAAGACATTTGTGGCCGAGGGGCCCATCTGCTCGATTTCGACGACCACTCAGAATTTGCTTGAAGTCGATGACGAAACTCGAAATTTGTCACTTTGGATCGACGACACTGAAGCCCAGACAAAGCGGATAGTCGTCGCCGTTGCCTCTGTCTCGGATTCAAATCCTCTTAGTGAACAAGACCTGCGCATAAGGCACGAAGTGCACCGATTACTGCAGGATCGGTCGAAGCTGCCAATTGTCCTGCCGAAATGGTTCGAAGAAATTGCGCACATGGTCTACGGCGGAAATGTCCGAGTGCGTCGTTACTTTCACTCGTTTGTCACCGCGACGAAAGTTATCGCGCTTCTTCGATCATTCCAGAAACACCGGGAGCCTGACGTCACAAGAAGAGGCATGATCGAAATTGAATTTGAGGACTTCTGCGTAGCGGAAATCATTTTTGAACCAGCATTTGAAGAAAGCCTCCACCGTGGAGCCGATGACACTATGAACACACGTCAGACTATCGAAAAACTAGCTAAGGGCAAAAAGGGGATTGCTGTCGGAGCGGGGGAACTTGCGAGTGAGCTAGGAATTTCGATCCATAAGGCTTACGCAAAAATTCGAAATGCAGCAGACTGCGGGGCTATCTTCCAAGCGAACGCGCCTGAAAGGGCCAACAAGAAACTGTTCTTGCCATCTCCGCAACCGCGATTCATACCGTCGCCTGAAGAAGTGCTCGCGAAAATCCCAGCCGTCGGGGAGTACACGCGATTTATTCATCCGTTCACATCCGAATGGGTCGAAACCGGCAGCCAAAATGAATAATCGGTTTTGTGGTTTTTCTGGTTTTAAGAAGAACGAGCGGACAGGACTGGCTACGATACGTCGCTAAAAGAGTGCCGCCACGTCGGATTCCTAATCCTTTGCGTATTTTTGGCTGGCGGAAAGGGAATCGGAGTTGGGACAAAGGAGCTGATCAGGATGAGAGCCGAGTTTGAAAGCGACCTACTGACCGTAGAGGAATTGGCAAAGCGTCTTCGGGTCAAGGCCAGTTGGATTTATGGCCACGCGGATGAGTTGGGTGCCCTAAGGTTGGGGAAATACCTGAGGTTTTCCTGGGAGCGCGTCCTTAGCCGACTTACTCCAAGTTCCGACCGTCAGATGGATAGACTCGACGTTGGGGTCGCAGCCCAACGACCTTCGCCAAGGCCAATAGATTAGCGGGGTTAGAACACACATGGAACAAGTAGGGAACAAAAAGCCGCGTCGTCAATCGTACCAACAAGGATACGTTTCTGATCCAATCCGAACCCGTCGTGGTTTGGTTTATCGCATCCGATACCGTTTGCGTACTGCGGACGGCAAGTGGATGCATAAATCCGAAACACTCGAAAATGTCTTAGGCAAGAAAGCTGCCAGAGCAGTTCTGGATGAGAGAATCCGCGAGTCCCAGAATCGGCCCGTGGAGACGGTGGATTTCACGGTTCAGCACCTCGTGGATGCACTGTGGAGACCGTACCTGGAGCGCAAGCAAATAAAGCCCTCTACGAAGCGTTCGTACGACTGCGAACTGAGAGTGCATATCCTGCCTGCTCTCGGCTCAATGCGAATAGCCGATGTGTCTCCGCTACACATCGAGCGGCTATTGCAATCGCGACTGGAAGGCGGATCATCTCTGAAAACTGTTCGTAATTTGGTGGGTTTGCTTCAGAGCATCTTTTCACTTGCCGTGGACAATGATCTGATTACGAGGTCACCTGTTCGCGACAAACACAAACCGCGGGTTAGCCGCGCGGAGAAGCCGGTGTGGAGCGCCGATCAGTTGAAGCTAATTGTGGAAGCTGTTCCCGACAGGTATCGCAGCCTTTTTCAATGTGCGATGCTGACCGGAGCTAGGCTCGGGGAACTGTTAGGACTCCAGTGGAAGCATATCGACCTCGTGTCGCAGAAACTGGAGATCAAGCAAGCTCTCTGGGAGGGCCAGCTGGTCCAACCCAAGACCGATGGCAGCGTCCGAGTGATCTACTTTGGGCCGTCGCTTTTGGCGGCCCTTACGATCCAAAAGCAGAACGCAACCCACGGCGGCCCGGACCAGTTCGTATTTTGCAAAGCAGATGGTTCACCGCTTAATCCAGACGTGCTGAGGCGAGATGTGTTGTATCCAACGCTTGATCGTCTCGGCATTGGTCGAAGTTGCCGCGCCGCCGGCTTCCACACGTTCCGGCATTCGGCGGCGACCATCGTCAACCAGAGAACCGGCAATTTGAAGCTCGTACAGAAATTGCTCGGACATTCCAACTTGAGCACCACGGCAGACGTTTACACGCATACGTCGGTTGAAGCAGATCGAAGTGCTGCGCTCGCATTAGAACAGGCGATCTACGGCGAACTGTTCCACGTTGTTCCACGTTTTGGAACATGGAACAAGAACACGGCGCTGAACTAGAAAATCCATGCACACGGCCCGACTCGCAACTTAATTGCGGCAGAAACAACTAGCGATCCCGACCTTTTCACGGTTTCAGGCATTTTTTTATTGCAACGCGAGAATTCTCCGTGTAGAGTTTGCGCGACCTACTCTATTTAGCAACACACCTGTCGTACTGCAGTCGGGCCCCCAATAAGTTCGGGTAAAAGTTTCAGCGGGATGAGTAGCCAAACATTCCCGTTAAATCGGAGGACCGCCGTGAACAGTGCTGTTGCTTTCTCGAAGAGAGTCCCGCATCCTGCAGGGGCCCCGCTGAACATAGCATCCGGATTTCAATCGAACTCAACTCGCCAAAGGAGAAGGCTGATGCGGATCCATCGCTCGCGTGTTGCAGGTTTCTTCTTTTTTGTAGCCCTCGCAGTTAGCTGCGCCTTTGGGCAGGGATACGACCCGAGCTACCAATATGGTGCGGTTCCGTTTCAGACCCACCTGCAAGGTCAGGAAGGCGTTAACCTGTCGAATGGAAACCTGCACTTCCAGATTCCTTTGATCAGCCTGCCCGGAAGAAATGGCCATGACTTTATCTATAGTTTGAGCTACAACAGCCAAGTTTGGTGGGGAAATACCCTCGTCGATGGTAATGGAGTGACGCACTACTTCTGGGTGCAAAACCTCAACTGGACCAATAGTATTCCCAGCTTGACGTTCGACACCAACGCGCAGCCCCCCGGAATTAGCAACGGCCAATATACTTGCAGCGGCAATTATCGACTAACCTTGGGGGATGGCCGCAAGCTCTATTTTCCGGTTTACGCCAATTGCATCCAAAATCTCAGCGGCGGCGGTTCCGTACCCGCCCCTCAATACAATCAGTCGAGCGGATCTTCGGTCGATCCTAACGCCGCGAGAGGTGGGGGATGTGTTAACGCTTTCGCGTACCTGTCCCTAACCCCAACGCCACACGTCGTCTTGGAAGACGGAAACACTATCTGGTTTGATGCAAATGGGACGGTGAGAGATGAGGATGCCAACGGCAATACCATCACGTATTACACGTCGATCACCGACACCTTGGGGCGACAAAGCACTGGAGTCACCTACAAAGATTCTAGCGGTGTTTCGCAGACCGTTACCCTTACGAACACTTCATTGACCGTCGCTCCCCATTTTCATTGGAGCAGCGCAACCGATCCCAATGCGACAAACCCGTCAGTCCTGACATCAATCACGTACCCCAACGGTGACAGGTACGATTTCCAATACAACAACTACCTAGAGCTAACCAAGATCATCTATCCGTCGGGTGGATATACTCGGTACGACTACAACTATTTCCTTGCAAATCCCGTCGGGCTCGATGTTAGAGAAGTTGTCGGTAAACACGTGTGCCGAGACTACAACTCGCGAGCTCATCTGGACGGGAATGGGCAGCCCGGCTTTTGTGTATCGGTGCCCGAAGATAACACTGTTATCTTTCCCACGGCTCTTACCAGTAATCCCCCGTCGAATTCAGCGACGCAGTTGACCAGTCCTAGCAACGACGTGTCGACCTACGCATTCACGGCCACGTTGGAAGGCGCATTTGAGACGCAGCGAAAGCTGAATTCTGGCGCTTCCACGCTGCTAAGAACGATCGATACGTCATATGGCGCATGCGGCATTGGTCCGTCGCAACAGAAGGTGACCCTGGATGACGGGTCGGTGTCGATGACCCAATGGGACCGTAATGATCCATATACGGTTTACGCTTATCAGACGAATTATGGTGCCACCACCGCGAACGTCACGGCGAAGAGGGAATACGACTCTGCCCCCGGCCAACCGGGTGCGCTGTTGAGACAGACCGCAACCACCTGGTTGCATGTGAATCCTGTCAACGGAATTGACTACACTTCCACGGCGGTCCACATATTGAACCGGAAGGCCAGCGATGTTGTCAGCGACGGCGCCAACAATGTGGTAGCGCAGACTACGTATGAATACGACAATTACAGCACAGCGATGCAGCCCAGCGGCGCCGTCCAGCATGACTCAGCGTATCTGGTCAGTGCCTCTCCGCTGGTCACCACCCGCGGAAGTCTTACCGCCACGAAACATTGGCTCAACACCAATAATAGCTGGCTCTCCACCGCGAATACGTACGACGATGCCGGAAACGTCGTAAGCACCACCGATCCAAAAGGCAACATTACCGGGTTCAGCTACGCAGATAGCTGGAGTAACAGGACGTGCCTGCCGACGGGCGGGAACGGGGCAGCGTACGCGACGAAAATCACGAACGCATTAGCTCAGTTCAGCACCCGAAAGTACAACTCCTGCTCCGGCACGGTGGCTTCCGAGACTGACCTTAACGGAAAGGCGACAACTTTCTCGTACGACTCAATGTCACGCCCGACTCTTACTCAGTATCCGGATGGTGGCCAAGTTGCGAACTGCTACAGCGACGGCGGCACCGGGTGCACAAGCAGCAATCCACAACTCAGCGAAACGGCGACAACAGCCGTGATCGCCAGTTCCGTGAATATTGTGACGCAGAGTCTGGCGGATGGACTCGGGCAGGTTGTGCAGACACAACTTCAAACCGACCCTGATGGACTGACGTACACCGACACAGCTTATGACGGGCTTGGAAGGGTTTCGACCCGCTCCAATCCGCATCGTGCGGCGTCATCCTCAACCGATGGCACAACCACATCCGTCTACGACGGGCTGAACAGGACCACGTCGGTTATTCAGCCAGACAATTCAACCGTTTCTACCAGCTATTCCGGCAATTCGGTCACGGTCACGGACGAAGCTGGAAATCAGCGGCGATCTCTTACTGACGGCCTGGGACGCCTTGTCGAAGTGGATGAGCCCACGATCGTACAAACGGTGGCTGGCACCGGCTCAGCTACCTCAGCCGGTAGCGAACAATCTGTGACGACCAGTGGGTCTCCCGGCACGGGCACTGTCAGCATCTCAGGGACTCTCAGATGTTTCTGGTTCCAGCCGCCAATGGGCGGTGGCACTTGGATTCCTGATAACGGCACCATCTCTATCACAGTCAACGGCGTCCAGGTCTCTACTACTTACGGCGGCGGTTGCGACTCGAGCGGCCAGCAGAACAGCGGAACCACGCCGACAACTTTGGCTAGCACTCTGGCATCTGGGCTGACTACCTCAGCCGCCAATGTCAATGCCACCTCGAGCGCCGGTTTAATCACGATCACCGCCAAGACCTCGGGAGCTTCCACGAACTATTCGCTTTCCGCGACATCGGTGACCACGCAGACGCAGTACTTTAGCGGAACATCGTTTCCCGCCTCGCCGTCGGGCCCAAATCTAACGGGCGGCACCACCGGCACAACCACCTATGACACCGGTTCCGCCTGGGTCACCGTAAATGGCTTCCAGGCCCCAATGAATTATGACCAGAACAGCACCTCCAGCTCGGTGGCCAGTGCCATCGCGAACTACTTCAATACATATGGGTCTTCGCCAGTCGGAGCTTCCGTGTCGGGTACGCAAATAACCTTGGTCGCCAAACAGGGCGGCCTCAACAGCGACTATCCCCTGTCAGCAGGTTCCTCAACCAGCCAGCCGGGGACGTTTTCGCAACCTTCGTTCACCATCTCGGTTTCCGGACCAAACTTGACCGGGGGCGCCGGCGGTGGACTTTCCTCGCCGTATGTGACCTTGTACACGTATGACACGCTAAACAATCTGAAACAGGTAGACCAGAAGGGCGATCAGCCTACGGATTCGAGCCAGTGGCGCACGCGGACATTCACCTATGACTCACTCTCGCGGCTGGTGAGCGCCAGCAATCCGGAATCCGGCGGTATCGCTTATACATACGACAACAACGGTAATCTGGCCACTAAGCTGGATGCTCGCGGCTTCACCACAACCATGGCCTACGATGCCCTCAACCGGCTGACGCAGAAAAGCTACAATGACGGCCAGACCGCGACGGTGCAGTACGGTTACGACGGCACGGCGCTCAGCGGCTGCACCACGGTGCCTCCGGCGCAGACCGACGGCAATGCCAAAGGGCGGCGTACGGCAATGTGCGACGCTTCGGGAGCCACTTCTTGGAGCCATGACTCGATGGGCAGGACGCTGATTGAGAAGCGCACCATGCTGGGCTTTTCTGCGATTACCAACACGATTAAATACACCTACAACCTCGATGGGTCTATGGCGACGCTGACCTACCCCAAGTCGGGGAAGGTCATTACTTACACTCCGGGAGGAGCGGGGCGAATGCTTGCCGCGCAGGACACGGCGAGCGGCATCAACTACGTGCAGAACGCGCACTATGCTCCATTCGGCGGGCTGACCAGCATGACTCAGGACGCGACGCCGATCACTACGACCAACACATACAACAGCCGCTTGCAGCCGAGTACGCTTTCCGCCGCAACAGGCACAGCGACGATTCTGAGCTTGAGTTACAACTTCCATCTCGGAGCGGGCGACAACGGGAACGTCTTCCAGATCGTCAACAACCGCGATGGCAATCGGACGCAGAACTTTACTTACGATGGGCTGAACCGAATCCAGCAAGCCAGCTCGGCGGGACCGAACTGGGGAGAGGCGTTCACGATTGATGCCTGGGGAAATCTGACCGGTCGAGGGCCGGTGGCTGGCAAAAACAATTACGAAGCTTTGAGCCAGGCGGCGCTCACTAACAACCAACTTACCGGATTTGGCTACGATCAGGCAGGCAACATGACGTCGAACGGCGGGGTCAGCTACACCTACGATGCCGAGAACCGGCTGTTTGCCACCTCAGGGGTGATCTACACGTACGACGGTGACGGGAAGCGGGTGAAGAAGTCGAGTGCCCTGCTCTACTGGACGGGCACGGGTAGCGACACGCTCTCCGAGACTAACCTGTCGGGGACGACTTACGCGGAATACATATACTTCAACGGCAAGCGAGTCGCGCGCCGGGATGTGCCGGGAACCCCGACGGTAAAGTATTACTTCTCCGATAATCTGGGCTCGGCCAGCGTGATCACAAATAACACCGGCACAATGCCGCCGCTGGAAGAGTCCGACTACTATCCCTACGGCGGAGAGATCGCGGTCAGCGGTAGTGATTCAAACCGCTATAAGTTCACCGGCAAGGAGCGGGATGCAGAGTCAGGTTTAGACGAGTTCGGGGCAAGGTACTACACAAGCAACCTCGCACGGTTCATGACGCCGGACTGGGCAGCCAAGCCGATCACTGTGCCGTATGCGAACTTTGGCAATCCGCAATCGCTCAATCTCTACAGCTACGTAGTCAATAAACCTCTGTCTTTGATAGATGACGACGGCCACGACATCATATACGCCGCCGGACTCCAGAACGCCCAGTTGGTGCATGACTCTGTGCAAGCGATCCTCGATGATCCCCACACGAGCGGCAACTTCTCTGGTTATGTCGGTAAAGACAACCCAAATCTCATTATCCAGAGCGGCGATCTGAGCAAGGACGACACAGTAACAAAGAATCCCGACGGAACGACGACAACATCAACTGTACAGGGCAACACCGATGCCTCAGGCCTGCAAGTGACGACTTTCACGGATAACGGCGTTACGAGCGCACCGCAGATTTCGGGTTCTACGACCATCACTATCGATGATAGAACTAGTAAGGGTGACACGCCGGGGGTAATGGTTCACGAAAGTGTCCACGCGGGAGAGGCTAGAGCGAACCCCACTAAGTTTGGAAAAGATGCAGCTGCTGAGAAGAAGGCCTTTCCTAACGATCACGATAAGAGGCCGGGGGAGCAACGCGCGAATGCGGCACAAAAGGCTTACGGCCCCGAAATCAAAAAGGCGGTAAAACAGATCGAAAAAGACCGGAAGAGAGAGGAGGATGCCCATTGAAGTTCCGACGACTATGCTCAACGACCTTCGGCTTGGTGGTGCTGTCAGTGCTTGTCGTGCCAGTAAACGCACAGTTGAGCGAGCAAGCCGCGCGCCAGCAGGCGAGCAATATCGCTCGCTCAGAACTGCATTCCACAGTGCATTTCAGACCTGATCAGTTCCTCGGCATCCAGAGGGACGAGGAGTTGGAACAGAAGTTGGGAGTCGCCGTGGGCGGGCAGGCTGGTTTAACCTTCATCTACAAAGTTAGCCCGGAAGGGGTGGAGCTTAGAGAGAACGCTGTTGTTTACCATACTTGGACCGATGTCGATCCCCTGTTCATCGTCGTGGTCAACCCAAGGGATGCGAGCGCCTACCGCATACACGGCTTTGGGCGCGGAGAGTCTTTAACCGAGTTCGACAGACTGATGACGGAGCTGAAGGTGCAGGTGACCAGCCCGGACCAGGCAGAATCCGTCGCAGACCTCTACCGAGAGGTGAATCCGGAAAATCACGAGAGGTTAACTCCAATTTTAAGACTTATTGAACTCAAGCAAGCGGCAGAGCGGCAATGCCAAAGTGGGGCGAAGTCGTTCGAACGTCGGCGAAAAAGCGTTTACAGCCTGGTGGAAGCATGCGGAGCCGCTGTACGCCGCGCTTTCGTTCCAGCAAAGGGCTGTCCCTCACGGCAGCGGCTATCTCGTGGAGTGGATCGTCTTATCATCTCCTTCCGCTGAAAACTGTGGCGGCGCTCCCCTACGGGCGCAGCTTGAGGTCGGCTCAGATGGTCATGTTGGCAAGGTGACCTTCTTGCCTATTCAGAAGGGCTGAGTCACGGGGCGCGAGTAGAGTAGCTTCCGTTTTGCGTCCCAGAGCCAGGAATGAGGACTGGCCCACCTTTCACGCGACAGCTACAGAGATTGTTCCTTCTTTCACGGCTTTAATGGAGAAAAAGACTGATGATAGCTGTCATTGATGAAGTGCAATCACCACGTTAAATGGCCTGAAGTCGAGAGGAAAATTAAAAATGGCGAGATCCGGCTTGCCGTCGCGGTTTAGATCGGCGACGAGTCCATAGTATGTTTGCGCCCCGATACCGCAGGCCGAAACCAGATAAGCTCCTTTCCCGTCGTTGGTGAAAAGAACCGCATCTTCCGCGAACAGCGTGGTCGAGACTATGTCCAACCGGCCATCGCCGTTGAAATCTGCGATGCCCAGAAATCCCACAATATCTCCGTCATCGAGCACCTGGTCGATGACAATGCCTGCACGACCTGTGCCAAGAGCTATCTCGATGAATGACCCATCGGCAAAGACCAGGTCATCCTTGCCATCGCCATTCACATCCGCAACCACCCAATTCGCACGATACGGGTCTTGGGTAAACGCAGGTACCGAGCCAGTGAGCGCCGTGAATGCCCGGTTTCCCATGCCAAACATAATGCCAATAGAAGTAGCGACGTTGAGGTTGCCGTCACCATCGAAATCGCCTATGGCAAAGCCTTCATTGATTCCAGCGGGGAGTATCACAGGGGTAAATTTCATTCCTCCTTGACCGTATAAAATCGTTCCACTAATAACTATGTCCGGAATCCCGTCATGATCCATGTCGCGAATTACGATATCCGTGTTCGTTATCCCGTTTAGCGGAAATTCGAATATGGGCGTCAAAGAACTGTAGTCACCCGTTCCATCGCCTTTCCAGACCGCAAGATTGTCTCCCAAGAAGCCGATCAGGTCAGCGATACCGTCTCCATCAAGATCCGCCAACACGCCTACTGTCGGCGGCGTAGATCCGATTTTCTTAAAACTGCCGTCGGCTTGTATGTGATAGATGGCGCCAGGAAATTCGACGGAATTAATTATGTTGCCACTAACCAGCAGCGACTGGAAACCGTCTCCGAGTACGTCACCCGCGGATAGACTGCTCGGAGCATCAGGTAGCACCACTGCCGGCGACAGGAGTCTGCGGTCGCGCCGACCCAAGGTCACTCCGGCAAAATAAAAAGGTGCAGGTTGCACCAAGTCAGGAATGCCATCTCCATTTATATCGCCTATAAGTGGATGATGACTGCTTTCCGCCGTCACCCACTGCAACGAGAAGTTGCCTGTTCCATCCCCCCAAAAGACAGCAGTCTGGTCAGGGCCATTGACCCCGGTGTTCGTGACGAGGTCGACATTTCCGTCACCGTCGAGGTCACCCGCGATGAGCAGGGTAGGATTTCCAATAGAGGCCATCGAAAAGCTGGGCCCCGGAAGAAATGTTCCATCTCCCTGGCCGAACATCACCACAGCTGAAGAAGAGGGAGCCGGTCCCTGAAAAAGAACAAGATCGGCCTTGTGGTCATTGTTAAAATCTGCCACTGCGAAAGGACCGATGACACCAGCCAAAGCAGGTGGTTGGGTGTCCACAAATACGCTGTTACCCCGATTCAGCAATATTCGAACTTGATTTGCGGTTTGCGTAACCCCCTGGTAAACCAAGTCCGGCAGTCCGTCGTTATTGAAGTCGGCCACCTCAACTTTTATGCAGTTAAGCCCGGCAAGGCCCAGCCCCACGGGAACATCAAAACTCCCATCGCCGTTGCCCGGAAACAAAAGCAACTCCCCACTCGCCGACGACGACCCAACAACTAGATCCAGCCTGCCGACTCCGCGAAAGTCTGCAAGCACCGGCTGTGCGATAGATAGGGTAGGAAATGTGGTCGAAGTGGATGGCTGAAAGTTGCCCTTCCCATCATTCAAAAGAGTCGTCACGCGAGTAATTGTGTTGCCAGAGTCCATGGTTAGCACGACGAGATCAGGATGCCCATCACCATTGACGTCGCCAGCTGCAAGGCCCTCTATTTGACCGGAAGCAGTGAATGCGATGGATTTCCCGGAAGAAAAAGAACCGTTAGCCTGCCCGTATAAAATGTAGAGTGTCTGATCGGAAATCGCACCCAGAACAAGGTCATCCAAGCCGTCTCCATTGAAATCCGCGAGAACCGCGCTGGAAGGACCGGTTTCAAATCCCACATAAGTGCTTGCTTGAGCCAGAAATTCCTGGGGACCAGCGGAAGGTTGGTAGACCGAGAATGTTAAGACCGGAGAGTTTCCGTGCCCGTCTTGCACCTGCACCGTATGATTTGCTGCTGTTAGTGTTAGGGATGTGTCAAGCGTAGCGTCAATCTCCGTGCTGCTTCTGACGACGCTATTAATCACAACGCCGTCGAGCAGTGCCATTGATCCTGAAGTGAAGTTTTGACCAGATAGAATGAGTATCCCTATCGGCACTCCCACGGTTACTCGTGACGGAGAAATGCGCGACAGCATGATCTGGGGGGCAGGAGTCGGCGGAACACCTGAGGCTACGGAAGAAGTTGAATTCCCGCCCCCACAGCCTATCCCCGCTAGGGCAAATAAAAGGAGTGCCGTCCATCCACAAATTCGCTTAGCCGTGCCCGTCATCGAGAGACCCGCCTCCAGTCGCTGGAATCAAGGCGGACAGTCCCCCGGATTGCCGGCTTGTTGAACCTTCCGCCGAAGAGTATACCGTGACAGTTTAGGAATATTCGGCTTTATCCGAAATTAAGGTTGCTGGCGCGCTTCCGTTCAGCAAAATCCCACGTCGCGGTCCAGGGCGCTCGCATTTTATTCACCCAAATGGGTTAGAAATGGCAGGAGTCTGTAAGTTTAGAGGACCTTGGGAATCTGGTTTCCGAACCCACGACGTGAGCTGCATGCGAAGGCGTGAGCGCAAAGAGCGCGAACAAAACGCGACCAAGAGACAAACCGATGTTTTTTTTTACAATTACTGAATCTGTAACGAGAGATTGATGCAGCAAGCGGGTGAGAGCTGGTGCAGTCAGTCAATTGCTGCCTTGGCCAACTGATTTCTAATCATGACGGGATTAGGCGCCCACAGTCAGACGATAAGATGCTGCCTTCTTCCAGTGCCCATTGATCCCAAGTCCCTAAGGGATGGCTTTGAGGAGGATTTTACACAGAAACGACTTGACTGCCTAGAGTAAATGTATATACAAATACCATGTGCATGGGGCGACCACCCAAACCGGAAGCTCAGCGGCGCAGCAGGCTCTTTCCCTTGCGGCTCACGCCTGGCGAGATCGCGGAATTGGAGTCCGCTTCCCGCCGCCTCGGGGAAACCGTAGCCGAAATCTTCCGCAAAGGCGCGAAGCTCTACATTACGAGAGGCAAAGACGGGTCGAAACGAAAGGAGAAAAAACATTGACTCGTCGTTCGTACCAACAAGGATATTTATCAGAACCGATCCGAACCCGAAGGGGTTTGATATTCAGAATCCGCTACCGCCTGCGTACTTCAGAGGGGAAGTGGGTCCACAAATCCGAGACCCTCCAAGGGCTTTCAGGAAAGAAAGCCGCCAGAACGATCTTGGACCAACGAATCAGGGAATCGGAAAACCGCCCGGTCGAAACCGTCGATCTCACGGTGCAGAATCTCGTCGATGCCTACTGGAGGCCGTACCTGGAACGTATGCAGGTGAAACCGTCCACTAAGCGATCGTATGAGTGTGGTCTGAAGCTTCACGTTTTGCCGAAGCTTGGACCACTGCGAATCGCTGACGTTTCGCCACTCCACATCGAGACTCTTCTGCAGTCCCGATTGAAGAGTGGTCTCTCTCTGAAAACTGTCCGCAACTTGGTGGGTCTACTTCAGAGCATCTTTTCACTTGCCGTGGACAATGATCTGATTACGAGGTCACCTGTTCGCGACAAACACAAACCGCGGGTTAGCCGCGCGGAGAAGCCGGTGTGGAGCGCCGATCAGTTGAAGCTAATTGTGGAAGCTGTTCCCGACAGGTATCGCAGCCTTTTTCAATGTGCGATGCTGACCGGAGCTAGGCTCGGGGAACTGTTAGGACTCCAGTGGAAGCATATCGACCTCGTGTCGCAGAAACTGGAGATCAAGCAAGCTCTCTGGGAGGGCCAGCTGGTCCAACCCAAGACCGATGGCAGCGTCCGAGTGATCTACTTTGGGCCGTCGCTTTTGGCGGCCCTTACGATCCAAAAGCAGAACGCAACCCACGGCGGCCCGGACCAGTTCGTATTTTGCAAAGCAGATGGTTCACCGCTTAATCCAGACGTGCTGAGGCGAGATGTGTTGTATCCAACGCTTGATCGTCTCGGCATTGGTCGAAGTTGCCGCGCCGCCGGCTTCCACACGTTCCGGCATTCGGCGGCGACCATCGTCAACCAGAGAACCGGCAATTTGAAGCTCGTACAGAAATTGCTCGGACATTCCAACTTGAGCACCACGGCAGACGTTTACACGCATACGTCGGTTGAAGCAGATCGAAGTGCTGCGCTCGCATTAGAACAGGCGATCTACGGCGAACTGTTCCACGTTGTTCCACGTTTTGGAACATGGAACAAGAACACGGCGCTGAACTAGAAAATCCATGCACACGGCCCGACTCGCAACTTTAAGAATCCGGGAGACTTGCAGGAAGGAATCGCGGAGGGTTTTGGTTGCGGGGGGT